>CAVQAZ010000004.1:0-528719 GCA_963710595.1 uncultured Gammaproteobacteria bacterium | reverse complement strand
CGTTGAACCACTCCAGTTGGTGCTTCAATCCATCGACTTGCTGCTGTAGCAAATCGATGGTGGCTGATTGCGCACTGACCAAACCCTGCCAGCTGCGCAGCGCTCGACCAGACCTTCAGGAGGTGTCGTGGATGAGCGGTTCGCGACGCGTTGTGACATCGCCGCAGTTTATCTCAGCACATCGATCCGGTGCTGCATTTCCGATGCGAATGCCAGTTGGAACCGCTTGCGCCGGCGTGCAGGCTCAATGCCTTCCAACAGCAACTTCAATCCCGTCCAGTCCATCCTTTGGCTGCGCACCGCACGCCAGTTGCTGATGAATCGACCGGCCTCCAGGCGTTTCGCCCACAGGCAGAAGCCGCTGCGATCGAAGTACAACACGCGAATCTGATTGCCGCGGCGGTTGATGAAGACATACAACCCGCCATCCAGCGGATCGCTTCCCAGTCCCTGGCGCACCAGTGCCTGCAAGCCATCGAACGAGCGGCGCAAATCCGCCGGCTGGCCATACAGATAGACGCGCAGCTGGCCTTCCGGAAAGAACATCGTGCACCCATCAGTTGCGCGACAACTGCAAGATCACGCCGCCGCCGAAGTCCAAGCGAACTTCCAGCTGCCCGCTGCGTATCGGTAGCCCACCGAGGATCCACAAACGGCGCAGCTTCGGTGTTCGCCATCGCACGCGCTCTAGGCTGCGACTTCTTACTCGGCGCCTCTCGCCACCGTCGCAAACTCCCAGGCTCACTCGCTTCTTGCTGGCAGAACGCCTCCTCAGGCAGTCCACTGGCTTGGAACCTTCTCGACCATCGCTGCCCATGCATCCGCACTCAGTCGCCGTCGCTTCATCGATTGCATCGCTCACTCCAGTTGTTGTTGACCTGGAACCGTATTGTCCGCGCGCGCGGATAGATCGGAAGAACGCCGCAGGGTTAACGCTTACGACGCTCCTGCCCTGAACGGCGCGTTCCTCGATATTACGAGGCAAGCGCCTCCCCCCTGTGTCAGGTTAGTTGTCGTCTCTAAATATCCGTCAAAGATAGTCAGAGAGCGAGGACAATGGCCGTGAAGCAAAGAATCTACCGAATCAGCTTTACGTGGGACATAACGTACCTGCTGACGACGGTTCACGGTTTGTATTTCTACCTCTACCTGTTTCTGGACGTGTTCAGTCGAAAGATCGTTGCCTGGCAGATCTACGCCGAGGAAAGCAGCGCCAACGCCAGCGAGGTCATGAAGGATCTATGTCGGCGTGAACAGATCACGCCCGATCAACTGCTCCTGCACTCCGATAACGGCAGCTCGATGAAAGGCGCCACGATGCTGGCGACGCTGCAAGCCCTCGGTGTCATGGCTTCCTTGAGCCGCCCCGCCGTCAGCAATGACAATCCGTACTCCGAATCTCTATTCAAAACACTGAAATATCGTCCGGCGTATCCGCTCAATCCGTTTGTGGATATCGCAGCCAGCCGAAGGTGGGCTACTACGCTGGTGCAGTGGTACAACCACGAGCATCGCACAGCGCGATCCGCTTCGTCACACCAGCCCAACGCCATCCGGTCTCGATCAGGCGATCCTGGCGCGGCGTGGTGAACTGTACGCCACGGCCCGTGCGAAGCATCCGTTACGCTGGAAATGCGCCACCAGAAACTGGCGACGCATCGACATCGTGCACCTCAACCCCGATCAAATCGACACACCTGCAGAGACGCAAATCACAGTGAATATCCAACAGAGAAAAGCAGCTTAAGAAAATCACTACCTTGACGAGGTCCGCTCGTAAGGTTTACGTTCTTCCTCGCCAGCACCACTGACGCAAATAAGTTAGTGAACGATCTGGCTGAACTCAATGGAGTGTCAAGCAACGTTGGTCAAGCGATGATAAGTTTGGTAACGCGAAGCTTAAGGAAGATGGAGCATGAACAAGCGAGCGCGAAGCCGGTGCGCACTTAGAGAGACGCCATGCACCTGCCAGACATGACAAGCGGCCACGCGTTTTCCTTGCGTCGTGAGGTGAGCTCCCTTTGCACCCTGGCGGGGCCATTGGTGTGCAGCAATATGCTGATCTCTGCAATGCAATTTATCGACGTCATGATGGCCGGGCGTATCAGCGGCACCGACCTCGCGGCCGTAGGCGTCGGCAGCAATGTCTGGCTCTTGTTCTTCCTGGCTGCGCAGGGCGTACTGACGGCGCTGTCGCCCATCGTCTCGCAGCAGTACGGCGCTGGCAATCTCGGCAACATCGGCAGCTATGTCCGACATGGTCTGCTTTTGGTCGTACCGTTGTCGCTGCTGACACTGACGGCACTGCAATTTCTTACCGCTCCGTTGCTGACAACGCTCGGAGTTGATCCGGCTTTGCGCGAGCTGGGAGAACGCTTTGTGCACGCGATCTCTTGGGGCGCTCCCGCCATCTGCTGCTTCTTGGTCTTTCGTTTTGTGCTGGAAGGTATGGGCCTCACTCGTCTAGTTCTCAGCATCTCCATTGTGGGACTGGTATTCAATGTGGCAGGCAATATCATCTTTATGTATGGCTATCTGGGCGCGCCTGCGCTGGGTAGCGTGGGATGTGGCGTTGCTAGTGCACTGTCGATGTGGCTGATGTTCTTGCTGATGCTGGGTTATATCCTCAGATCGAGCCGCCTGGCGCTGTTGAAGCGTGCACCGCCTGACGGGCTGCGGCCGCAAGTGCTTGGAGAGATTCTCCGGTTGGGCTTGCCGATTTCTGGCACGGTGTTGGCTGAGAACGGATTCTTCATCGCCGTGACTCTGATGATGAGCAGTATCTCGATCAGCGCCGTGGCTGCGCACCAGATCGCGATGAACTACACCTCCGTCATATACATGATCCCAATGGCGCTGGCGGCAGCCATTTCGGTACGGGTGGGGCATGCAACAGGCGAGGGCAAGCTAAGCGAAGCGCACTTGCGCGGGATTTGCGGGATTCTAGTTTGCCTCGCTGTTATGACTTTCTCGGCGCTATTCCTGCTGGTTTTCAACCGCCAGATCGCGCAGCAATATTCGACCGACCAGAATATCGTAACGCTGGCCGCATCGATGTTGCTGATCGCCGCCGCCTTCCAGCTGTCGGACGGATTGCAGGTCGCATGCAGCGGTGCCCTGCGTGGTTTCAAGGATACCCGGCTGCCCTTCCTGATCTGTCTCGCCTCCTACTGGCTGATCGGTTTTCCGCTGGCGTGGCGTGCAGTGTACGAGTCGAACGCGGCTCCGCAGCAGGTCTGGTGGGGATTTGCCGTCGGCCTGACCGTGGCAGCGATGCTAATGATCGCTCGGTACATGCTACTGGCTCGGCGGCTCGTGCAAACGATTCCGCTGCCGCTGGCTGTGAAGGAAGAGCTAGGATGAAAGCGGACCTTCTGCTGAAACTGCCCCCCGCAGCTGGCCGCGAGCACATCTGCCTGCTGCAGCTGAACCGTCCCGAGCGCGCCAATGCCTATAACACCGCCCTGCTAGAAGCCCTGCTAGTCACCTTGCAGGCAATCAAGTCCCAGCCAGCCCTGCGCGCGCTGGTGATCTGCGGCGCGGGTGATCGCTCCTTCTGCGCTGGGGCCGATCGTCGTGAGCTGAAGGGGCGACGCTTCAACGATGGCATCGAGCTGCTCAGTCGCGTCGCCTTCGATGAGCTGGCGGCATTACCTATCCCCACGGTGGCGTGCATCAACGGCGGTGCCATTGGTGGCGGGCTAGAACTGGCGCTGGCTTGCGATCTGCGGGTTTGCACCCCAACCGCCGTCTTCGCTTTGCCGGAACTGAGCTTGGGCTTGACGCCGGCAGCCGGTGGCATGCGGCGCCTGCCGGCCCTGATCGGCTTGGGTCGCGCCAAGGAAATGATTCTATTTCAGCGCCGCCTCGACGCGGTCCAGGCTTGCAATTGGGGGCTGGTGACTTATCAAGGCGAGGATTACCGCAGCCGAGCCATGGCATTGACGGAGCAGGCAGCAGTGCTGGACCCGATGGCGCTGGGCCTAGCCAAGAAGCTGCTGGATGCGAAAATGCATTCCATGCAGCGCGAATTTGAGGCTTTCACCCAAGCAATTCTATATGAGCGAAACTTTCAGAGGATGAATGCATGAGCAATGGAGCTACTCACGCGGAGGGACCTCGCTTGTTGAGCGTCGCCACGAAGAATCCGGGCAAAAGATATCGCCAAGAAGAGCTGGTGGAACTCATTGGCGTCACCGATCGCAAGCTTGCCAAGCTGTTTTCTAGCACCCACATCGATTCCCGCTTTCTCACCCTCGGCGAGCTCGACCAGAACGGACATCTTGCCAATGAAACGGGATTGGAGCTCCATCGCAAGCACCGCGAGCAAGCCATCGAGGCCGGGCAAGCGGTGATCGCGCTAGCGCTGCAGTATGCTGACCTGCAAGCGCCCGACATCGACTATATAGCTTGTATTACCTCGACCGGCTTCCTATGTCCCGGCCTGTCGGCTCATCTGGCCAGGGTGTCCGGCCTACGCCCTGATGTGCATCGTCTGGATGTGGTGGGCATGGGCTGCAACGCCGGTTTGAACGGAATGCAGCCGCTGGTCAATTTCTGCCGACTGCATCCGGATAGCCGCGCCTTGCTGGTCTGCGCGGAAATCTGCTCCGCCTCCTACGTGTTCGACCTGAGCGTACGCACAGCTGTTGTTAATTCGCTTTTCGGCGATGGCGTTGCGGCGGCGGTTTTCGGCTGCCGTGGTGTGGACGAGCCGCGCACCGCGCCTGAGATTCTTGGCTTCACTTCGCACATGATGCATGAGCATATCAACGCCATGCGCTTCGATTACGAGGAAGGAAAATATTCCTTCTACCTCGACCGTGATATCCCTTACATCATCGGCAACAATGCCGAGCAGCCCGTCAATGCTTTGCTGAGCAAGTTCGGTCTGAAGCTGCATGACATCAAGCATTGGATCGTCCACTCCGGCGGACGTAAGGTGATCGATGCGATCAAGTTCAACCTTGGCCTGTCCTCGCATGCACTGCGGCATACGGAAGGCGTGCTGAAAGACCTCGGCAATCTATCTTCTGGTTCCTTCCTGTTCTCCCACCAGCGCCTGATCGAAGAGAACGTGGCTCAGCGCGGTGACTATGCCGTGATGATGACAATGGGGCCAGGCGCCACCATCGAATGCTGTCTAGCCCGCTTCTGAGGGCATGCTGACCTGGCCCTGCTCGGCAGGAGCGGCGTTCCGCCCCACAAGCAGAGTTCAAAACACGGAAGGAAGTCAGATGAAGACACGGAACCTGTTCAGGAACAATGAGAAAATGGTCAGCATTGGCAATAGCTTCTGGGACGTGGCGGAACGCCATGGCCTCGCCGGTATAGTCGGTGAGCTGCGCAACAACCGTTTGCACACCCCAGATGGGCATAGTTTCACTAACTTCAGCTGTTGCTCCTATCTCGACCTAGACCAGCATCCGAAAATTATTGAAGGGGCGATCGAGGCCCTTCGCCGTTTCGGCGTACTCGATCACTGCATCACGCGCGCACGGGTCCAGATTCCGGCGCTGGTAGAACTGGAAGTGTCGCTGTCCGATCTGTTCCGCTCACAGATCGTCACTGCAATTTCGGCCAGCGTTGCGACCTCGGGCGTACTGCCGCTGATCGCTTCCGGCCACCTGACCGGCGGGCGCAAACCAGTGATGGTCTTCGACAAGAATTGCCATGTCTCCATGCTGCACGCCAAGCCCATGTGTGCGGACGAAACTGAAGTGGAAACCTGCCCTCACCATGACCTGCAGTATCTTGAGGATGCCTGCAAGAAGTACGGCACCGTCTCGTACGTCTGCGATGGTGCCGACAGCCTGGGTGGGTATGCGCCGGTCGACGAGCTGAACAAGCTGCAACAGAAATACAATCTGCATATCTATTACGACGACAGCCATTCGCTGTCGGCCTATGGCGAACGCGGGGTTGGGTATGTGCGCACCCATGTGCCTGAACTGGATGACCGCACCATTGTGGTCGCCACGCTCAACAAGGCTTTCGGTGCCAGCGGCGCGGCCATCATGCTGGGCCAGCGTAGAAAGCAGGAGCTGCGCATCATCGACCGCTACGCTGGCGCAATTGGATATTCCCAGCCGATGAATACAGCCGCCGTCGGCGCGTGCCTGGCGGCGGCTGACATCCATCTAACGCCGGAACTCGGCGAGCGGCAACGGAGGCTGGCAGCCAACATCGCCCTGTTCGATGAACTACTGCCAACGCCACAAGCTGGCTCCAGCTTCCCGATTCGTCTGGTCCGCGTGCCTGACAGCGATGTGGTGCAACGGGCGGTCGAGCTGTATCAGACCGGCTACTACGTATCGCCGGTCTTCTTTCCGGTCGTTGCGCGTGGTACGGCGGGTCTGCGCGTGATGATGCGCGCGGGCCAGACGCGCGATGAAATCACGGATCTGGCGCGCATCATCAACCTGAGCACGGTCTGACCGCGCACGGAAAGGAACGCTATGCATACGGACATCAAAATGAATGTGGCTTGGAGTGCCGCGCAACTGAGCGTCAACCTAATGTGGGTTCATACGCTGACGGGCGAAGAACTGGCCGAATTGAACGGTGCCCTGGCACAGGCGATGGCGAGCGGCCGGCCGCTGCGCCAGCTACGCGCTAGGGACTTTCCTCTAAATACGTTGGCCGCCACATTACAGCGGCTACTCGTAGAACTAGAGAATGGGTGCGGGGTAATGCGCGTGGATGGTCTGCCCTTACAGCGTTACTGTGCAGAAGAGTTGCGCTACCTATTCTGGGGTCTGTCCCAATACCTGGGTAGCTGCGTCTCGCAAAGCGATGCGGGCGAGTTAATGATGAATATCAGGGATGCTGGCGGCGAACCCGACGATCTGGAAGTGCGCGGGGCACATAGCCGTGCCGGCCTGCAATTCCACACCGATCTCTGCGATGTGGTCGGGATGCTGTCGCTGCATGCCGCCGCGGAGGGCGGCGAGTCGCTGCTGCTCAGCTCTATCGCGGTCCACGACGAGATCAAGCGTACGCGGTCCGATCTGCTGGAGGTGCTTTATGGGCCATTCTGCTACGCCAGACCGAAGTGGGATGCGCCGGGTGAGCGCTTACTGGAGATGCGTCCCATCTTCGCCGTGCACCAAGGCCGTTTCATCAGCACCTATCTGCGCGATTTCATCGACTGGGCGCAGGACGATTCGCGCGCGCCGCAGCTCCAACCTATTCAGATCGAGGCCCTCGATTACCTGGACGCCGTGTGCAACGACCAGCGCTTCAGCTATTCCTTTCTGCTCGCGCCGGGGCAGATGCTCTTCTTCAATTCTTTCGTGACCTTCCATTCGCGCCGCTCTTTCCGTAACCATGCTGATCCAGCCCGGCACCGCGATCTGTTGCGAGTCTGGCTATCGGTACCCACTAGCAGAGCACTGCCGGAGACTTACCGTTCTTCTTACGGCGCGGTAGCGGCCGGTGCGCTACGGGGTGGCATTCATCCTGGCAGTGGCTCTGGCCTGCGGCAGGATGACCTACATGAGGAGCCGACATGAGTGAGCGGTTGGCAGGTAAAAGGGCGATCATCACGGGTGGCTCCAACGGTATCGGGATGGCCATCGCCAGAGCCTTCTTGCATGAAGGAGCCGATTTGCTGGTGACTGCCTATCAGAATGCCGCAGGCGGGCAGAAGCTGGTGCAGGAAGCTGCGCTGCAAGGACGACGCGTGGAGTGGATCCGGCTGGCGTGCCAGGACGACGATGCGGTGGAGCAGCTGTTTGCGGCAGCCGATTCGCTGCTAGGGCCGGCCGATGTCCTGGTTAACAACGTCGGCGTCGTCGCCCGAACCTCGTTCCTGGAGCATTCGAGCGAAGACTATGAGTACACGTTCCGAGTCAACAGCCGTTTCCCTTTCTTTGCGACCCAGCAATTTGCGCGTACGAACATTCAACGCCAGGCCCCTGGCAGCGTCATCAACATTGCTTCGGTCAGCGCGTACAAGGCGATCAGCCGACTCAGCGCTTATCAGTGCAGCAAAGCGGCGCTCACGATGCTGAGCAAGAGCGCCGCGCTGGAGCTGGCTCGGCACCGCATTCGCGTTAATACCTTGTCGCCGGGACTTACCGCGACCAATGGCAATGCTCACCAGTGGCGCGACCAGCCGGATCTATGGCGTGAGCGCGCCAGAGAGCTGCCGCTGGGCCGTACAGGTATACCGGAAGACATGGTCGGTGCGGCTCTCTTCCTAGCCTCTGATGCGTCGTCCTGGATGACCGGCGGCCATATCGTCATTGATGGTGGCGAGAGCGTCATCTGAGGTTTGACGTTCGCCTAGTCAAGCAATGTGAGGAGACATTCGTGAAGGAATCGATAGCTGATCCGAACGAAGAACGCGACGACCTGGATGCCGCGAGTCACCTACCGGGCGTAACTTGGGTCGATTGCCACGTAGCAGATGCTGATGGGATGCAGGACGTGGCTTTTCTGCGCCGTCTGGAAGAGGCGCTCAGCCGCACCGAGGCCGATGCCCACTGTCGCCTGATCGTGTTTCATCGCCTGGGCTTGACCCGCCACACCGCCGCGACCCGCCTGCCGGACCTACGAATGTATGGTAAGCGCGAAGAGTTACTTAAGCGCTTCCGCGATCTGGCGCCGCTCAGCGTGGCGCTGGTGAACGGCATGTGCAGCGGCGCTCAGTTCGAGATCGCTCTGAGCGCAGACGCTTGTTTGGCTACTGAAGAGAGCAGTTTCGCCGTGCCGGAACTTGCCCAGGGCTGCCTGCCTGGCATGAGCATGTTCCGCCTCGCTAGGCAGATTGGCCTACGTCTGGCGCGCCAGATGATGCTGCTGAATGGCGCACTGGGTGCTCGCGACGCCCTGGCACACCGTCTGATCGACACCGTCTGCTCGGCGGCTGAGTTCCCACAGCATGTGCACGCCATCCTGGCACGCACCGCCGCGAACAGCTTGGTCGCCACTCAGCTGACCCGCCGTCTCCTCGAGGAATCCTATACGACCCCTTATGAGAACACCCTCGGTCATTTCTTGGCGGCCCAGCACCGCTGCTACGCAAAGCTGCCCGATGCTGCCCAGTGATTGCGAAAAAGGAAATTCGCATGGATATCTCCTATATCAACACCTCTGTGCTGAAGTTCAATCCTCATGCTGAGGATCCCAGCTTCGGCAGCGATGCCGTAATTCTCGATCTGGAAGACTCGGTGCATGTGCGGTGCAAGGATAATGCACGCGGCATGTTGGCGACGCTCGACCTTGGGCCGCTGCTGGCTCGCGGCATGCGCTTCGGCATCCGCATCAACAGCCTGATGTCGTTGGTAGGCTTGCAGGACTTGTGCGCGCTGATCGCCTTTTTTTGCAAGTCACCCGCGAGCATCGCTTTCGTGCAGTTGCCGAAAGTCGAGTCGGACTTTGAGGTCACTCTCTGCCGCTCGGTGCTGAACGAGAATGCATTGGCGCTGAACATTATTCCCATCGTCGAAACGACTAAGGGCGTCGAGCATCTGGAGCAAATAGCTGCGCTCAGTGACGCCATGATGTTCGGGCGGGTCGATATGACTGCGTCCATGTACCGCAGCAATGCCGCCTATCTTGCCTACGCCCGCGGCAGGTTCTGCGCGGCCTGCGCCCAACACGGCATTTCGGCCATCGATACCGCGAACTTCGGTAGCGGCGCCGACATCATGGACTTGGTGGCGTTTGAACAGGATTGCCTGGACGGCTTGGCGGAGGGCTTCACTGCGCGCGCGGTCGTCCATCCTGCGCAGGTGGCGATCGTCAACCGCGTCTTTTCCATGCCGGACCAAGAGTTACAGACCTACCGCAGCACTATCGCCGCATACGCTGAGGCCCAAACCGGTTTCTCCGTCGTCAACGGCAGCGTTGTTGCCCCGCCTTTCGTCGCGCGCGCGCGCAAGATGCTGCGATTGTATCAAAGCGTTCAGAGGGGATAAGCATTGCATTCGGTAACGCACGGTCCTCCCGCCATACCGGACTGGCTAGACTATGAAACGCTCAGTGCCGCCGCTGATATTGCCGAACTCGCGCACAGCATGCGGGCGGCGTATGTCGCCGGGATGAAGGGTGTGATCGTTCCCCTACGCAGCAGCATTCAGCGCGAAGAACCTTTTTCCGCCTTCGATACGATGCCGGCGTACAGCAAGGTGCACCAGTTGTTTGTCGCCAAGCTCGGCACCGTCATTCCGCAAAGCGATCCGTCGCGAAAGAGTGTGCATGCGCTGGTTGTCGCCTTTTCCGCTAGCAGTGGGCGACCGATCGCGATCCTCGACGGTGCTGCTGTTACCAACCTGAAATGCGCGGCTGTTGCAGCCTTTGTCACCGATCTATGCGCGCGGACCGATGCCAGCGTCCTAGGGTTGATCGGCACCGGCGTACAGGCCCTGGTGCAATTGCGGGCGGCTGCGACTGTGCGACCACTGAAGCTAGTGAACCTCTATTCGCGCAACCCCCGGCGGGTGAGCGCCTTTGTGCGCGAGAATCAGCCCCGGTTTCCGGAGATTCGTCTGCATTCATGCCACAGCGCGGAAGAGGCGGCGCAGGATGCGGACATCATCAGCACCGCTACTACCGCTACGGTTCCTCTGCTGCCCGGTTCGGCGTTGCAACGTCCCGGTCTCCACATAAATTGCTTCGGCAATCACACGCCGATTTCACGTGAAATCCCGGCCGAGGTACTAGCGCAGGACTCCGTCGTCATCGTAGAGGACATGCAGACCGCATTGCAGGAGGCCGGTGAAGTGCACCGCGGCGCCTATCCCCTTGATCGCGCTGCCCTGCTTGATCCGACCGAACTGCAACAACAACGAACCGTGTTTTCTTCTACCGGTCACGCCTTCCTCGACCTGCTGACCGTCGACTATTTGATCGGGAAGTTGGGCCTGAGAAACCGCAGCACACACACATACGATGGAGAGGGAAGATGACCAGACAGATGAAGGAGGTGGCGGCTAATGTCTTTCGTGCCAGCTACGGTCGCTACTTTGAGGATTTCGAAATCGGGCATGTATACCAGCATCGTCCGGGTCGCTCCATCACCGAGGCCGACAATATATGGTTCAGCCTGCTGACCATGAATACCCATCCGCTGCATTTCGATAACGAGTACGGCAAGGCAACCGAATTCGGCCGCACCATCATTGCTAGCGGTTTCACTGTATCGGTGCTCGGCGGCATGAGCGTTAGCGATATCAGCCAGAAAGCGATCGCCAATTTGGGCTGGACCGATATCCGCATGCCGGCGCCACTGTTTGCTGGTGACACGCTGTATGGTGAATCCGAGGTTTTGTCCAAGCGCGAATCAAACTCGCGACCGCATGCCGGCATCGTCGAAGTCAAGACCGTCGGCAAGAACCAGCACGGCGTGATGGTTTGCGAATATCGCCGAACCGTGTTGGTGCCGAAACGTGGGCATGCCGTCGACGACAAAATCGATTACTAAGCGATGGGACACGACACCGCGGAAATGCTGCGCAAATGGTTGCCGCGCGCGCCCACGCCAGCGCTGAAGTGCCGAGCCGGCGAGTGCGAGCCGCTGCGGCGATGGTGCGAGGAGGGCCTGAGCTTCCTGACAGCCTTGCCTCCGCGCGCCGCGTGGGGCGATGGCGAACGCCTGCTGATCAGACTAGTTCGCGAAGCCGTGGCGGAGGCCCGTGCCGCATTCGTTGCAGCTCAGGGAGAACGCATCTATTGCTCGCTGACTAGGAATTTCAGCAGTACGCTGCGGGTAGACGCGCTGGTGACGCAGGCAACCGCCGAGTTCCCCGGTCTGCTGCCAACGCCGGCGCAGCTGAGCGAAGACGCAGCCCTAGCGCTAAACGACAAGTTGGGACATGAGCTGAGTGTCGGCCTGGTGCTTGCACACTGGCTGGCCCAGCCCCGGGTGGGTCGGCATCTGATGGCATCGATGCGGCTGCCGCTGCCCGAAGCGCAGCAGTTGCTACCCGCCTATCAGGCTACTGGCGAGCTGGACCTTGGTCTTGTGCGCCTGCGGCGGCGCGGCCGGCAGGGTCACCTCAACCTGTGCAATCCGCGATATTTGAATGCCGAGGACGATGACGTGGTGCGCGCCATGGAGTTGGCCGTCGATGTGGTGCTGCTGGACGGAGGTACCGAGTTGGGTGTGCTGCGCGGCGGGGTCATGCTGCACGGCAAGTACCGTGACCGGCGTGTGTTCTGCTCGGGCGTCAATCTGACCAAGTTGTATTCCGGTCAGCTCCCCTTTCTGTTCTATGTCGGACGCGAACTCGGTTTGGTCAGCAAGCTGCATCGCGGCTTGTGGGGCGGCGGCTCGCCTTGGGCGGATGCCCCTGACCTAGGACTAGAAAAACCGTGGGTGGCGGCGGTGGAGGGGCATGCGATCGGCGGGGGCTGTCAGTTGCTGCTGGTGTGCGACCACGTTATCGCGGAATCGTCGGCCTTCATTTCCCTGCCAGCGCGTGCTGAAGGCTTCATTCCGGGAATCGCGAATCTACGTCTGCCCCAATATGTTGGACGACGCCTGGCGAACCGTCTGATCTACCGTAACCATAAGATCGCCGTGGATAGCGTCGAAGGTCGGTTATTGGTTGATGAAGTGGTTGACGCGGCGGAGATGGACGCAGCGATCGACTGCATTGCTGCCGAAATTATTGATCTTGGTTCGCGCGGCATCATCAGCAACCGCAAGGCTTTTCGCCACGCGACGGAGCCGCTGGAGCAGTTACGCAGCTATCTGGCAACGTTTTGCCGCGAGCAGGCGCGTTGCATGTATGGCACGGAGATCATTCACAACCTCGAACAGTTCTGGATCCGGCGCAAGCGATAATGACGCAGCAAGCCCTTCTACTGTGCATTGTAAGACGATTGAGTGCGGACGTTGTGACTTCAAATCTATTGAGTTCAGCGGTGGGGTTACTGCCATTGACGGGCATCAGTGTGTCATTCCGGAATCATGTACCGCCCTGGAAGAACAATGATAGAGAGCGATAAACAGTCAGCGCAGTCTACGAGCGCCACACTTGCAAGTCAGATCAACCAACTACTGGAAAACGCCTTCCGAGCTTGTTCGCTCCCGGTGGGCTCGGCGCGCGCGGTCCGCCCCGGGCGGCCTGAGTGGGGCGAGCTGCAGTGCAATGGCGCTTTATCACTCGCCAAGAGCCTCGGCGGCCAGCCGCGCGATATCGCAGTGGCGATCGCAGAAAAGCTGCGCGAAGGCGGAGGATTCGATTCGGTTGATGTAGCTGGCCCCGGTTTCATCAATCTGAGGCTATCAGCCAAGCTGCTGGCGCACCACGCGCAGGCCCAGCTCGCTGATGCGACTTGTGGCGTCGTGCAGGAAGCGCCGCAGCGGGTAATTCTCGATTATGGCGGACCCAATGTTGCTAAGCCGCTGCACGTCGGCCATCTGCGTTCGCTCGTAATCGGTGAAAGCCTGCGTCGCATCCTCAACAGCCAGGGCCGCCGCACGGTGTCCGATGTGCATCTGGGCGACTGGGGGTTGCAGATGGGTATGCTGATCGGACAAATCCGCCGTGATTTTCCTGCTCTCTCCTGTTTCTCGCCCGACCCGAACCTGGCTGGTGCCAGTCTGCGCGAGTCCGCTCTGGACTTCGGCATGCAGGATCTACAGCGTCTGTATCCCCAGGCGGCGAAGGCTTGCAAGGAAGATCCGGCGAGAATGGCCGAGGCCCGAGAGCTAACTGCGGCGCTGCAGGCTGGGCATCCTGGCTATTGCGCACTGTGGCGTGCCATTCGCGCCATCTCACTCCATGTGCAGCAGCAGGATTTCGCCGCGCTGGATGTTCATTTCGATCTGTTGCGGGGCGAGAGCGATGTGCAGCCCATAATCTCTGACATGCTGGCTGATTTGCGGGAGCGCGGCATTGCCGTCGAAAGCGAAGGCGCGCTAGTGATCGAGGTAGCGGAGGAGAGCGATGCGCATCCGATGCCGCCAATGTTACTGGCCAAATCTGATGGCGCGGCGTTGTACGCCACCACGGACCTAGCTACAATTCTGAGCCGGGTTCGCGACATCGCGCCCGCACGCATCATCTACGTGGTCGACCAGCGTCAGGCTCTGCACTTCGAGCAAGTATTCCGCGCCGCGCGCCGAGCCTGCTATGCGCCAGGCGTGGAACTGGTGCACGCCGGGTTCGGCACGGTGAACGGTATCGACGGCAAGCCCTACAAAACACGCCAAGGCGATGTGGCTCAGCTGGCGGACCTGCTGAATGGCGCGATCGATAAGGCGCATGAGCGATTGGGCGCCATATCGTCGCGGGAGCAGAGCGGCGCGGACGACGAAAAGGACGCAAAGCTCGAAGCGGAAACGCTGGCCCGCCTGGTGGGCATCGGGGCCGTCAAGTTCGCCGATCTGTCTAGCCATCGCCTCTCCGGCTATGTCTTCGATGCCGAACGCATGGTGTCCTTCGAAGGCAAAACCGGGCCGTACGTCCAATATGCCTGCGTGCGTATCGCCTCCATTCTGGCGCGGGCGGAGATGCAGCGGTTGCGGCCCGGCACGATCCAAGTCGAGGCGGCGGCGGAGCGCGCCCTTGTCTCCGAGTGCGCCCACTTTCCCGAAGTGGTGGCTTCTGCCGCGGCCAATCTAGCGCCAAACGAGATTGCCGACTACGTGTTCAGCCTGGCCCAGACCTTCAACCACTTCTACCTCGATTGTCCGGTGCTGCTAGCCGAGAACGATGCGCAGCGCGCTTCCAGGCTGGCCATTAGTTTGCTAACACAACGCGTCTTAAGCAAAGGACTGTGTCTACTCGGTATCACCGTTCCCGAGAAGATGTAGCGGATTCGTCATTGGGCTGGTGATCTTTGCAGTTCACGACCGGCGAAGTGAGATACCGAACAACCCTGAACCGCGTGCCCACGCCGCCGCCGAACTAGCAAATCCATCGCGCAACTTGGCAATGAGAACATGGGCAGCTGTCGATGATGCCCGCCTGCTGTGAATGTCCACTCGCTTTCCTGTGGCGACCACTAGTTCCTGGCCGGCGACCTGTCAGCAGGCCGTCGGGACGCAGCGTCCTTCAACCAGTCAGGGAAGGGTCACTGCGGCACCTTGCCCCATGGTTGCCGTGTCTGATCCAGCGCCAAGACCATAACCCTGCCCCCGATGTACCCCGTTAAGGTTAGGAACATTTGTAAGCGAGTGCCCGAGGCCTGCATGAACGTATCGGCTGACATGAACCGGCCCAACAACGGATCGTAAACGCGACCATTCATGAGGATCAGCCGACAGGAACCGGCCCAGCACTGGGTCGTAGACGCGGCCATTCATATGGATGAGATTGAGATTGTCCAGGTGTTCGTGGCCCGTAATGAATATTTAAAAGTAGCGAGCGCACACGAAACGCAGTTTGTGCTTTCACCCAGCCTCGACCGCAGAACGGACCTGGACCACAATGGTCCTGCGAAGGACGACACCTCCGACAAGCTTGCGGGCGGTAGCCGCGGTGCCAAAGCGAGGCTGCGGAGAGCGCAGCGATGCGCGGCGAAGAGCGAAGCGCAACTTCGCAAACAGCGTGACAGGGTGGTCAGATTACCGCCCCCCGATGCAGTTCCGAAGCGGACCTCTGCTGTCGGCTGATCGATGCAGCTTTTCAAAACGATGTTGAGCACTCCGCCGATCGCGTCGGTGCCGTGCTTAACTGATGTCGCGTCATAGCTCAGCTCAACCCGCTCAACTGCGGATATCGGGATTGATCCGAGGTCGAAAGCATTAACGCTGATGTCGCTCGCGCTGGCATAGGCCCGACGGCCGTTGATCAATATCAGCGTGTTCTCCGGTCCGAGACCGCGCATTTCAGCGAACTGTGCTCCGCTCGCGTAACTGCCTTCTGGGGTTGAGAATGCAGTCGCAGAATTATATCCAAGGAGTTGCGCGAGCGTAGACGCTCCCGTGTCTTCGATCTGCCTGCGATTCATTACACTTACCGGCGCGGCCATGTACTCGCCCAGCATAGGCAGGGGCGAGCTGACTACGGTGACCTCTTCGCTCGGAGGAGGTCGAATCAGTGGCTGTTCAACGACGAGCGTGCGCGGATCAAGCCAGCGAGATCTCAGAGGCGATCCCGCGATGATTTCGTCTACCGCCTCTTCGAGCGTCTTGCTACCTACAATGGGGCCGACTAGCCTGCATTTCTCAAATGCCCTGCGGACTGTATATACGATCAGTGCGTTCGTGGCGACGATGGTGGAGGCAGGCGGGCGGTGCGTTCGTCACAGCCGCGGGGCCACTTTTCGGGCGTAACTATCCAGCACCGCACTGGGCGGTGTTCGGGCAACTTGGGCGGGGCTGACGTACTCTGGTTCGTGGGGGCGGCTTAACGGGCCGCGGCGTGCAAGGCATGCCAGGCGGTGGCGAACTCCGCTTGATATGGATGGGCCGAACTCATCGCGATCTTCACGCGCCGCACGCTGAGTTTGACGATCGCGCCGATCTTCAGCAGCTTCAGTCGGATCGTGCCGGCGGTGGCCTGGGCGAAACGGGTGGTCGTGAGCGCCCGTCGGCGCAGCGACTCGATGAGCACGTAGGCGAAGGAAGCCAGCCACAGCCGCAGCTGATTGGCGGCAAACAGATTCGTCGAGAGCCGATCGGCAAATAGATCGAGCTGGCATTCCTTGATGCGATTCTCCGCCTCGCCGCGAGCACAGTAGAACTGCTCGTAGAGTTCACGGCCCGCGAACTCATCGATCGACAGGGAAGTGACGATGAAGCGCGGATTCTCGCCTTTGGGTGTCGCCTCGGCCTTGGCCACCACGCGACGTGCTCGACTCCAGCTCTTCTGGGTGCGATAGGTCAGTTCCTTGAACACTCGCTCGGCGTGTCCCGAGACCGCGCAGCGCTGCATCGCTTCGTGCAACTCAGCGCCGATGGAGCGCTGCATAGCTTGGCGAACGCGACTTTGGCGTAGGTGTCCACGAAAGTCTGCTGATAGATGCGTCCCACGCCCTTCATGGTGCCGACGTAGAAGGTGTCCTGCGATCCAAGGTAACCTGGATGTGCTGTCTCGATCTCCCCGCATTCCATTTGCTCGTCACGCCTGCGCTCCAGCGCCGCGACCTGCGCCTCGGTGAGCACCAAGCCTTCCTCGGCCGACTTCTTCTCCAATGCCGCCAGCCGCAGCCTGAACGTCTGCAGGCCGTTGCGTAACCAGACCGAGCGCACGCCGGTCGGACTGACGAGAATGCCCTTTTTGCGCAGCTCATTGGACACGCGCACTTGGCCGGCGGCCGGATTCTCCACTGCAAAGCCGAGAACTGCGACCTCGACCGCTTCATCTACGCGGTTTCGCAGGTTCGCTCGGCGCCGATCCTTGTGCAGCAGCGCCTCCAGTCCGCCGCTCTCCTTGGCTTCTTTAACTCGATAGAACGTGTCTCGAGACACCCCCATCACACGGCAGGCCTGCGATACGTTGTGCAGCTCCTCAGCCAGATTCAGCAGGCCCATCTTGTGCTTGATGATGCTCTGATTTAAAAGACTCATGCGGGGTTACTCCTAGTGTGTTCAGTGATTGCTTGGTAACAACCATCGAACCGGGTAACCCCGTCTTTTGCAAGAG
This sequence comes from uncultured Gammaproteobacteria bacterium, assembly GCA_963710595.1. GTDB lineage: Bacteria > Pseudomonadota > Gammaproteobacteria > Steroidobacterales > Steroidobacteraceae > Steroidobacter. Next base: position 511,170 of record CAVQAZ010000004.1, on the reverse strand, counting down.
CGGTGTCAGATCAAGTCGAAACTAATACATCTGACTCGAATCCCTGCAACCAGAACTGAAACCATTGGACATTGCGTCGATAGACGTTCCACCTGTGCATGGGCTGCGTCTTGTTATGATACTCGTTCGGAAAGATGTATAGCTCGACAGGCTTTCCCAGCTCCTTCAATGCATCCCGCGCCAGATGCGCTCGCCGGCTTTCTATCGCGATGAAGCGCCGATCCGGTGAGATCGCAATACCTCGTTCATCAGCATCTGTCGGAAACCCCAGATCCACGACTTCCACCAAGTCTTGGTATGTCAGTGTGTTTGAGGTCGAGGCTGGCGCCTTGATAGACGGCGGTTGAGGAAACTCGGCGGCGTTGGCGAGACCACAGAAACTCAGAGTAAAGATGAGCGCAGCGAAAGGCATAAAGTGAAACAGGCCCGACCGCGCTCCAAAGAAAGTAATCGTAGTGGGAGACTGCAGCTTCTTTTTCGACGACTTGGCGTAAGCGGCTTGAGCAAGGCCGAGCCAATCAGTACCTCTCCTTGTACCACCGACATTTGGATGTGGCACGCTTTGATGCAGCCAACTGCCGTCGACAAAGGCGTCAGACATCAAGACAATTTATTCCTTATTTCCAGGCCTGTTGCGTAGCGGATGCGATCGCAGCGAGGCGCTGCGCCAATCACCAGTCTTTTTGCATCTCAAGAGAGATAAACCTGCCGACTGGGGACGCGTTCATTCCGTCAAATCCCAGGTTTATCAGCGTCGGACTCGCCCCCCGTATCGACGGGGGAGACTTGTTGAACATGTTTTGCACGGATAGCGAAGCGCGGGCACTAAGCAGATTCCATTGAAACTGCAAGTCAACAGTCACCCAGGATCCGATACGCTGCGATGGCGCGGCGAGAATGTTTTCATAACTGTCGGCGTAATTGACGATGCTCGTAAACGCCAGGGAAGCGTTACTCCAGCTTATGCCCGCTACTGCTCGAAGATCCATTGGGTTGTATATTGTGTTCACGAGATCAGCTGACGCCGCATTCCGGACAGCTGTAGATTCCAGCCCGAGAATATAGTTTCCGTTGATGAATACTTCCCATTGCCCAACGCCGGTCGCGAATTGCTGCTTGAGCGTCAAGTCGATGCCTGACGTTGTTGTGCGGCTAATATTTGCGGGTCGTGCATCGAAAAACACTTCGACACCCGCCGCCCCCAGGCCCGTGAGATCAGAAATTCGCTCCGGTCGTGTGTCAAACAAGGCTTGAATCGCTGCCGGGTCCGGATCAAAGTCGATAAAAGGACCTAATGTAGCTGTTTGCGCCAGAATGCCAAAAATATCCCCAGCAATTGGCGGGATCGCAATACGATTCTTAAAGTCGATGTCGTAGTAAGTCATCGACAATGAAAATCCGGGCAAGTTTGCAGTTCGCAAATCAAACCCAAAGGTTGTAGACCGCGCTTTTTCTGGTTGAAGGCCGGGTTGCCCGGTTGCCGCAGCGAGCATCGTCACCGATTCCAGGTCCGGCGCATTGGGATCAGGAAATGGAAATACGAAGTAGGTGTCTGTGTTTGGCGCCAATTGAGTGAGCAGCGGAACTCGAAATGATCGCGCGTGGCTCGCGCGAAGCTTGAGGCCGGAGAGGGGCGTCCATGAAACCCCCAGCTTTGGACTCGTAGAGCTACCGGAATCGCTGTAGTCGTCATATCGACCTGCGAGGGATACAGAGAGCTCGCGAGCAAACCAGGCAGCAAGTTCATCGCTAACCAAGGGCAAGAAAAGTTCCGCATAGACGCTGCGTACGTTGCGTTCGAGGCGCGTATGCAGAGTTGAGAAGGTAGGAGTAAACTGCTCTTGGCGATACTCCGCTCCGACGGATGCCCTCATGTCGCCACCTGGCACTGCGAGCACGGGCCCATCCGCACGAAGACTGGTAGAGAGGTACTTCGCCGGTCTCTTCGATGCCTGCGTTGGCTCTCCAGTTTGCTCAATCACGACCCGCTCGCGAGCGTGAGAAACTGAAGCTGCTATTTCGCCACGCCACTGTTTACTGAGATCGCGGCCTAAAGTCGCGTTAGCTCCATAGGATGCTGCTTTTCCGCTTTCACGGACTGCCAGGCTATTAAAGACATCAGGAAATGATTGTGAGAACTCTCTCTCAGAGAAATAGGCATCGACACCAAGATCGAACGTGCCTGGCAATGCAAGGTTCGCTGTAGAGAACAGACTATGTACGCGCTTACTCGCAAGCAGATCCAGCTGTTCTGCTTGCGGAGGAACGAAATCGCGATCCACCGCTTGCAAGGCGTTCTGACGTGAGTAATCGTATACGACGAGAGCGTTGCCGCCGCCCCAGACCTTGCCGAAGGTCTGTGATAAGCCTTCTTGACTGAAACCCTCATCCGTCGTCGTGCCGTAACGTGCTCTGGTTTCGGCTCCGTCAAAATTTCGTCGCAGAACGAAATTCACTACCCCGGCGACACTGTCAGACCCATATATGGCGGAGGCTCCATCACTGACGATCTCAACGCGCTCTAAAGCGCTCGTTGGGATAATCGAAATGTCGACAAGTTGTCCGGAACTTCCATTAGGAGCAATCCGATGTCCATCTAGCAACACAAGTGTGCCGCCGGTGCCGACACCTCTAAGGTCGATGGACGCCCCACGACTTTTGTTTTCCGAGGCCGACTGGTTTGTCCCACCGATAGCCGTGACCAACGAAGCTGAGTCCACCCCGGAGAAATTCTGTGGGAACTTGCGGAAGTACTGATCAACGGTTGGCGCTCCGGATCGTTCGATGTCCCTCCTCGTTACTACAGTTAGCGGAGATCCGACTGGCGCGCCCCCTCGGATATGCGTTCCCGTCACCACAACCTCAAGCAGTGCCTCAGTGTCACCCGGTCCTGCGGCGATTTGCCCTCGAATGGTGCCGTGTTGCGCGCCTGAGCCAGATGCTCCCCCGCTCAGCAACCCCGCCACGTCTGCAATCCGCAGGAACCTCGGCCCAACCGCATTCATTTCCCGCCTGTTCGAAGTGCCCCGCAACCTCACGGTTTGCTCGCGATCACGGATCGCAACCGTGCGCCCCTCACTGACCACGGAGAACGTGAGCCCGGTGCCCTCGAGCAGCATGGTTAGTGCTTCCATCGGCTCAAGCGTGCCTTGGACCGGCGTTGAATTCGAGTAAGCCTCGGTATTGCCGGCCGGCCAAACGACTTGCAGGCCCGCTTGAATCGCCCACTGGTTGAGCGCCTTCACCAGGGGTTGGGACTCGATGTAGAAGTTGACGGCCGACGCGGCTTGGGCCGCGACGATGCATAGCTGAGTGCTTGCCAGGAGGACGGTGGCTGCAACACCGGCTGCGATTCCACCCTGGCGCCTTTTCCTGCACATCTACTTGACCCCATCAATTTATGTGGCGGCTAGGCTGCAGGGTCCTTCCCACCGAGCGTCAAGCTGTTGCAGGTTCCGTGACGGCGCCCCGTCCCTTCCTTGCTTGTATGACCGTAGCACGGAAGGGGTTTAGCCCCGGCAGATAGCGAAGAATCCTCCGGCGCGCTTGCGTTTGGCCTAAGGCGATAAACCGTGACCGAAGGGAAGCCCTAGCGGGCAACGCCGGCCGCGAGGGCGGCATGCAGCAATACGTCGAATGACGTACCCACAACGGAACCTTGCAGAGTGTGAAAACTAGCGAGACGAAAGGTCTTGCAACCTTTCATCTCACGTTGCAGCGGATCAGTCAAACATCAGCTCGATGCAGCCGCTTTCTTCTTTGGCAAATACAAATCCGTCAAGGTCCCTTCGAACGCCTCGGCCGAAAACATGATCGTCTCCGACAGCGTCGGATGCGGATGGATCGTCATGCCGAGGTCGCCCGCGTCGCTGTTCATCTCGATCGCCAACGCGATCTCCGAGATCAAATCACCGGCGCTCGGTCCAACGATGCCGCCGCCAATGACGCGATGGGTGTCGGGATCGAACAGAATCTTGGTCAAGCCTTCATCGCGACCCAGCGTCAACGAGCGAGCATTCGCCGACCAGGGGAAGCTTCCCTTTTCATACTTGATGCCTTTCGCTTTCGCCTCCGTCTCGGTCAACCCAGCCCATGCAATCTCCGGATCGGTGTAAGCCACTGACGGGATCACCCGAGCGTCGAACGCACGCTTTTCGCCATGTGCAACTTCTGCGGCGAGCTTGCCTTCGTGGGACGCCTTGTGGGCAAGCATCGGCTGGCCGGCGATATCGCCGATCGCAAAAATGTGCGAAACATTGGTCCGCATCTGGCGATCGACGGGAATAAAGCCGCGTTCATTCACTATCACGCCGGCAGCCTCGGCCCCGAGCTTGCGGCCGTTCGGGCTGCGACCCACCGCGACCAGCACCTTGTCGTAAACCTGTGGCTCGATAGCTTGTTCGCCTTCGAACGTCACTCGGACACCTGCGCTGACAGCCTCGACTTTGGTGACTTTGGTTTTCACCATGATCTTTTCGTAGCGTTTGGTGATCCGCTTCTCGAGCGGACGGACCAGGTCGCGATCGCAGCCGGGGATCAAACCATCGGTGAGTTCGACGACGCTGATCTTCACGCCGAGCGCGTCATAAACGCAGGCCATTTCCAGGCCGATGATGCCGCCGCCGATGACCAGCATGCGCTTGGGCAGATCCAGTTCAAGCGCGCCGGTGGAGTCGATGATGCGAGGGTCGTCGGGCAGGCCCGGCAAGCGGACGGATTCGGAGCCGGCGGCGATGACGCAGTTCTTGAATGAGATCTTGCGCGCACCCTGCCCCGGCGCGATCTCTCCCTTGGAAAGCTGCGACGAGGAAGGTGTTTGATCGGTGTTTGCAATAGCCAGTTCGTGAGCAGAGACGAACTTGCCGACGCCGCGAATCACTGCGACTTTGCGCTGCTTAGCGAGGACGCCGAGGCCGCCGGTGAGGCGCCCGACGACTTTGTCTTTCCATGCGCGCAGCTTGATGATATCGATTTCCGGTGTGCCGAACTTCAGACCGGCCATTGCCATCGACTCGGCTTCTTCGATCACCTTTGCGGCGTGGAGAAGCGCTTTGGAAGGAATGCAGCCGACATTCAGGCAGACCCCGCCGAGTTGCGGCCAGCGTTCGATCAACGCGACTTTCATGCCGAGGTCGGCAGCGCGAAAGGCGGCAGTGTAGCCACCGGGGCCGGCGCCGAGGACGACCAGGTCGAAGTCGTAAGAGCCCTCACCCGCGCTTCGCGCGACCTCTCCCACGGGGAGAGGTGAAGAAGGAGCGGAGCGTGACTTCTCATCGGCCGCGGCAGCGGCGGCAGCGCTTTCGCGGACGATGGTGTCGGTGAAGGGGACGTCGTCTTCCGAAGAGCCCTCACCCTGCCCTCTCCCGGAGGGAGAGGGTGAAGAGGCGGCCTCTTCAAGCTCGACCACTAAGCTGCCTTTCGAAACCCGGTCGCCTTTCTTCAATGCAACCGACTTCACCACGCCGGCGGCCGACGAAGGCACATCGAGCGTCGCCTTCTCGGTTTCCAGCGTGACCAGCGGGGTTTCGACAGCGATCTCATCGCCAGGCTTCACGAGCACATCGATGACTTCAACATCCTTGAAGTCGCCGATGTCGGGGACGATGACTTTGGTCACGGTACGGCCTCGAGGAGTCCTTTCACGTCGGCGAGTCTCTCGGCCAGGAACGTGGTGAAGCGAGCGCCGGCGGCACCGTCGATCACGCGATGATCGTAGGCGAACGTGAACGGCAGGATCAGGCGGGGAACGAACTGTCCAGCCTGGTAGACGGGCTTCATGCTCGAACGAGCAACGCCGAGGATCGCCACTTCCGGAGCGTTGATGATCGGCGTGAAGGAAGTGCCGCCGATGCCGCCAAGGCTGGAAACGGTAAAGCACGCACCTTGCATTTCAGCAGCAGAGAGTTTGCCGGCGCGAGCTTTCTCGGACAGCGTCGCGAGATCGCGAGCGATCTCATAGACATCCTTCTTGTCGGCGTCGCGAATCACCGGAACGACCAGGCCGTTCGGCGTGTCGGCGGCGAAGCCGAGATGGATGTACTGCTTCAGGATCAGGTTCTGGCCGGAAGATTCGAGCGAACTGTTGACGTTCGGGAATTCCTGCAAGGCCTTCACGCAGGCGCGCAGAATGAACGCGAGCGGTGTGAGCTTGATGCCTTGCTTCTCAGCGGCGCCTTTGAGTTTCTTGCGAGTATCTTCGAGGTCGGTGACGTCCGCTTCGTCCATTTGCCAGACATGCGGAATGTTCAGCCAGCTTGCTTGCAAGCGAGGACCAGAGATCTTCGCGATGCGGCTGAGCGGTTTGACTGCGATGGCGCCGAACTTGGAGAAGTCGACTTCCGGGATCTTCGGCAAGCCAGCGCCACCGGGGGTACCGGCAGCCGCAGAACGGGATGTAAGCGCCTGCTTGACGAAGGCTTTGACATCGTCAGACGTGATGCGGCCTTTCGGGCCGGAACCTTTGATGCGGCTTAAATCGACGCCAAGTTCGCGAGCAAACTTCCGAACGGACGGGCTGGCGTAGGCACGCGCGAAGCCGGCTTCGTCGATCTGAGGGAGGCCGGTGGGGGATGTTGCGGGAGAAGCGGAGGAAGACCCCTCACCCTGCCCTCTCCCGAAGGGAGAGGGTGAAGAGACCTGCCCTCTCCCGGAGGGAGAGGGTGAAGAGACCTGCTCGCTCGCGGAGGGAGAGGGTGAAGAAGCCTTGCCCTGCCCGCTCGCGGCACGCGACGGCGAAGGTACCGGTGCTTCCGGTGCGCCACCTTTCGCATCGGCAGTGCCACTGCCGCCGGACGCCTCGATCTGGCCGATCAGGCTGCCCTTGGAAACGCGATCGCCTTTTTTCAGCGCGACCGATCTGATGACGCCCGCCGCAGTCGACGGAACATCCATCGTCGCCTTCTCGGTTTCGATCGTGAGGATCGGTGTGTCGACTTCGATCCGATCACCCGGCTGCACCAGCACGTCGATGACTTCGACGTCCTTGAAGTCGCCGAGATCGGGAACGGTGAGTTCTTTCGCGACGCTGGCGGATGATCCAGAGCTGCTCCCAGGAGCGGCCTTGGGAGCGGCCTTTGTCGCGCTCTGTCCTGCGTTTCGCTGCGACTCCTCCAGGCTCAACGAGGATGTCGAGACTGGCTCCTCGGCGGTGCCGGTTTCCTTCGTACGCAGAGGAGCGACCTTCTCGGGAACGCAGGGCGCAGCTGCCATTTCAGTCGAGCCGCCACTGTTGGTCGAGGCGGCAGCGTTCGAGCCGGAGGCGGCCTCGATCTGACCGATCAAGCTTCCCTTGGAAACTCGGTCGCCTTTCTTCAGCGCCAGCGTCTTGATGACGCCGGCGGAAGTGGACGGCACATCCATCGTGGCCTTTTCGGTTTCGATAGTGAGCAGCGGGGTGTCGACGTCGATCTGGTCGCCCGGCTTCACCAGTACGTCGATGACCTCGACGTCCTTGAAGTCGCCGAGATCGGGAACGGTTATATCAGTAGGCATGAGCGGCTTATTGCGTCACCGGATTCGGCTTATCCGGATCGATGTTGAATTTCTTCATCGCGCCTTTCACCGTCGCCATGTCGAGCTTGCCTTCGTCGGCGAGCGAGCGCAGCGAGGCAACCACGATGTTTGCGGCATCGACTTCGAAATGTTTGCGAAGTTCGGCGCGGGAGTCGCTGCGGCCGTAGCCATCGGTGCCGAGCACGATGAAGCGGCCGGGAACCCATTGGCGAATCTGGTCGGGCACGATCCGCATGTAATCGGTGGCTGCGATGAACGGGCCAGGACGATCGCCAAGGCACTGCCGAACATACGGCACAGCCGCCGGCTGATCGGTGTGCAGAAGATTCCTGCGCTCCACGTCGAGTGCTTCGCGACGCAGTTCCGAGAAGCTCGGCGCGCTGAACACGTCGGCAGGCACGCCGTAATCTTTCTCGAGAATCTCGGCAGCCTTGATCACTTCTCTCAGGATCGTGCCGGCGCCCATCAGGTTCACTCGCACTTTGCCGCGGCCGCCCTGCTGCAGCAGGTACATGCCTTTGATAATGCCCGCCTCCGCGCCGGCGGGCATCGCGGGGTGCGCGTAGTTCTCGTTCATCACCGTGAGGTAGTAGAAGATATCTTCCTGCTCGGCGAACATGCGGCGCATGCCGTCCTGAACGATGACCGCGAGTTCGTAAGCAAACGTTGGATCGTACGCAACGCAGTTCGGTACGGTCGTCGAGACCAGATGGCTGTGGCCATCCTGATGCTGCAAACCCTCGCCAGCGAGCGTCGTGCGGCCAGCGGTGCCTCCGACCAGGAAGCCGCGAGTCTGACTGTCACCTGCGGCCCAGATGAAATCGCCAACGCGCTGAAAGCCGAACATCGAGTAATAGATGTAGAACGGCACCATGTTGACGTTGTGGTTCGCGTACGCAGTGCCGGCCGCGATGAACGAGCACATCGCGCCGCCTTCGTTGATGCCTTCTTCGAGGATCTGCCCTTTCTTGTCTTCCTTGTAGAACATGAGCTGGTCCGCATCCTGCGGCGTGTACAGCTGGCCAATCGAGGAGTAGATGCCGACCTGGCGGAACATGCCCTCCATGCCGAAGGTGCGCGCTTCGTCGGGAACGATGGGCACGATGTGCTTGCCGATGTTCTTGTCCTTCACCAGCGTCTGCAGCATGCGCACCAGCGCCATGGTGGTGGAGAACTCACGATCGCCTGACGCTTGCAGCAGCGAATCGAATGTTTCCAACGGCGGGACGACTAGTGAAGGCGCCGTCGCGCGACGCTGCGGCAATGAGCCGCCGAGACGGCTTCTGCGTTCGCGCAAATACTTCATCTCTTCGCTGTCTTCCGCCGGCTTCTGGAACGGCGACTTCGCGATTGCCTCATCGGAAATGTCGATGTAGATGCGCTTGCGAAATTCCTTCAGCGCTTCGTCATCCAGCTTCTTCTGCTGGTGAGTGATGTTCTGGCTCTCGCCCCACTTGCCCATCAAAAAACCCTTGACGGTCTTGGCGAGAATCACCGTGGGCACGCCCTTCTGGAGCGTGGCCGCGTTGTACGCATTCCAGACTTTCTTGTAGTCGTGGCCGCCGCGATTCAGTCGCCAGATGTCGTCATCGGACATGTTGGCGACCATCTCTTTCAGCTCGGGATACTTGCCGAAGAAGTTTTCGCGCGTGTACGCGCCGCCCTTGGCTTTGAAATTCTGGTATTCGCCGTCGACGCACTCTTCCATCACACGACGGAGCAGGCCCTTGGTGTCCTTCGCGAGCAGCGGATCCCACCGCGAGCCCCAGACGACCTTGATGACGTTCCAGCCGGCGCCGAGAAAGGCCGCTTCCAGTTCCTGGATGATCTTGCCATTGCCGCGCACCGGGCCGTCGAGCCGCTGCAGGTTGCAGTTGATGACGAACACGAGATTGTCGAGCTTCTCGCGCACCGGCATGGTGATGGCGCCCATCGACTCGGGCTCGTCCATCTCGCCGTCACCGAGAAACGCCCACACCTTTCGGTCCGACTCCGGGACGATGCCGCGATGTTCCAGATAGCGCTGAAAGCGCGCCTGGTAAATCGCCATCATCGGCCCGAGGCCCATCGACACGGTCGGGTACTGCCAGAAATCCGGCATCAGCCAGGGATGCGGGTACGAGCTCAGGCCCTTCTCGGGGCTGGCCACTTCCTGGCGAAAATGCCGCAAGTGTTCTTCTGTCAGACGCCCTTCGAGGTAGGCGCGCGCATAAATGCCAGGCGCCACGTGGCCCTGGATGTAGATCATGTCGCCGGGATTTTTCTCCGTCGGCGCACGCCAGAAGTGATTGAAACCCACTTCGTAGAGCGTGGCGGAGGAGGCGTAGCTGGCGATGTGGCCGCCATATTCGGAGCTTTGGCGATTGGCTTGCACCACCATCGCCAGCGCGTTCCAGCGGATAAAAGCTTCGATCCGCCGCTCGATGGTGCGATCGCCCGGGTATTCCTTCTCCTGGCCCGGCGAAATCGTGTTGACGTAAGCCGTATTCGGCTTGAACGGCAGGTACGCGCCGGAGCGGCGGGTGAAGTCGATCAGCCGTTCAAGCAGGAAGTGAGCCCGGCCGGGCCCCTGCGCCTTGATCACCGAATCGATGGACTCCAGCCATTCCCGAGTCTCCTCGGGATCGAGATCATCAAACCTGGAGGGTTCGGACATGTCGAGTGTGCTGCATAAGTAGGCCGCGTATCATCGGAGTTTGAAATTTTTTGGTCAAGGAACCTTGAGTGGTGGAATTGCTTCCCGCACAGCGCGACATACGTATTTCACAGCGTCGCACGCAATTGCACGACAGCGTCATGCAAAAACACGATGCGAGCATCGTCGTTTGCGATCGTGAACAGGCCGAGGATCGCCTCGCCAAGCTGCCATTTGGCACGACCTGGCTGCGGCTGTATCGCGAAGCGAAGGCGCACGGCACTGTATTTATCCTCAGTGCGCGGCTCACCGACGACGCTCTACCCATGGTGGTGGCGCTTGCAAAGCCTGCAAGCTCTGCTTTCGAGCGGTTGGCGTTTGCCTCGCGCATTTGGAAGGAGTTGGCGCCCATATCGGGCGCAAAGGTACTGATCGCGACCCAGGGCCTCGATGCGACTCGGAGCAAGGCGATGCTCGAAGGCGCTCACAGCCGCAGCATTGGCGGCGACGGCACCGATGCCGGTAATGAAGTCAAAGCCCGCCAAGCCGACCGAACCGCCGCAACTGACGCTGATCGGCGAGGGCCCCGAGATCGACACGCAGCAGACCATTGCGGTCGATCGCGGCAATCATGTCGCACGATGGCTCACGACGCTGCCCCCGAATGTCCTGTATTCGGCCAGTTACCGAAAGGCTTTGCGCGAATTGGCGCGTCGCGAGGGATGGGCGTTCTCGTTCATGGATGAGAGGGCGCTGAAGCGATTGAACGCCGGCGCGTTCCTGGCGGTCACGCGCGCCAACGAGCATCGCGACGCTGGCATCGTCCGCTTGCGTTATCGCGCGCCACGCACTGAAGGCGGACGGAAAAAGCTCGCGCTGGTCGGCAAGGGCATCTGCTTCGACACCGGCGGCATCAATCTCAAGTCGCACAAGGGCATGTACCAGATGCACGAAGACATGCAAGGCAGCGCCGTCGCTGTCGGGACCTTGCTGGCGTTGAGTCGCCTCAAGGTGCCTTATGACATCGACTGCTGGCTCGCCATCACCGAAAACCAGACCGGCCCGAACGCGTTTCGTCCGCAGGAAGTCGTTCGCGCCGTGAATGGCGTAACGATTCAGGTAGCGCACAGTGACGCGGAAGGTCGTATGGTGCTCGCAGACACACTTGCGATCGCATCTCGCGAGAAGCCGGACCTGATCATCGACTTCGCGACGCTTACTGGCGCTTGCGTCACCGCACTCACCGAGCGTTACTGCGGCGCGTTCACAAATCGCCCCGAGTGGCACGCGGCGATCGAAGAAGCCGGCCGCGAAAGTGGCGAACGCGTGTGGCCCTTTCCGATGGACGAGGACTTCGACAGCGACCTGGACTCATCGATCGCCGACATCCTCCAGTGCGCTCCGGACAACAAGGGTGATCACATCCTCGCCGCGCGCTTTCTCAGCCGCTTCGTGCCAGCGGAAATACCGTGGATCCACATCGATCTGGCCGCAGGAAATCGCAGCGGTGGATTGGCGCACGTGCCGACAGACTTCACCGGCTTTGGCGTGCGCTACACGACGCAGTTGCTGACGGCTCAGGATTTGCTGGCGGCCAGTGGAAGAAGCAGTCGGAAACGCAAAAACTGAGATTCTTGCACTGAAAGTTCGCCGAGTCTCATGGCGGGCGCACAGCTGCCGCCGAGCATGTCGTCGAAGCCTCAGGCGCCTTGAGAGTAGCGGACAATTTGGGAGTGGGAGGCGTCGTGGCTCGCGGCTTCGAGCAATTCGCGCCTCGCTGAACATCCAGATGAAAACTGTGACGCGACCCGGTCATACTTGGCGGCATGACAGCCTCTGCCGCGATACTTATAAGCATTGAAATCAAAGCAAATGTTCGCGTTTCTGCGCTGATGCAGCTGCCGGCGGACGCGCATGCATGCCTTGTGCTCGGGCATGGAGCCGGAGCGGGAATGAACCATGCGTTCATGGCAGATCTCGCCTCGGCGCTGGAGACGCGCGGCGTGGGCACCTTCCGGTATCAATTCCCCTATATGGAGAACAAGTCGCGACGGCCGGATCCGCCAGCTCTGTGTCACGCAACGGTGCGGGCGGCTGTGGAGGAAGCGCGCAAGCGCGCGCCGGGCACGACGTTGATCGCGGGCGGCAAGTCATTCGGAGGCCGAATGACGTCGCAAGCACAGGCGGCCAAGGCGCTGCCCGAGGTCAAAGGCCTGGCGTTCGTCGGCTTCCCGCTGCATCCAGCGAAGAAGCCGGCGGACGAACGCGGAATGCATCTGGCCGATGTGCAGGTCCCGATGCTTTTTCTGCAAGGGACGCGCGACGAGCTTGCGGATCTGACCTTGTTGACGCCGCTGGTTGAAAAACTGGGGCCGCGAGCGACGTTGAAATGCATCGAAGCCGCGGACCATTCGTTTCATGTGCTCGCGCGGTCGGGGCGCAAGAATGTGGAGGTAATGGCGGAGCTGGCGGACTCGGTCGCAGCGTGGACGCGGACCCTTTAGGCAATTCTATCCCCTCTCCCTTTGGGAGAGGGTTAGGGTGAGGGGCTCCTGAACGCGGCCCCTCACCCGCGCTGCGCGCGACCTCTCCCACAGGGAGAGGTGAAGAATCCGTCCCTCTCCCGCTTGCGGGAGAGGGTTAGGGTGAGGGTCTTATTCAACCAACCCTCACCCGCGCTTCGCGCGACCTCTGCTGCACAGGGATGTGCGAATGTCGCGGAGCGCATGGATGCGCTAGAGCGGCTCCCACAGGGAGAGGTAAGAAGTTCAGAGCACTTTTTTCATCGCATTACAGATCCGGCAGAACAGCTCTGCCGTCTTCTGTGCGTCGTACGCAGCCGAGTGCGCGGCGCCGGCGTCCCACTCGATACCTGCCGCCAGCAGCGCTTTGCCCAGGACTGTCTGCCCGTAAGCGACCCCCGCTAAGGTCGCCGTATCGAAGCTGGAAAACGGATGAAACGGATTGCGCTTGATGTCCGTTCGGGCGATGGCGGCGTTGATGAAGTTCAAATCGAAGTACGCGTTGTGGCCGACCAGCACCGCGCGCGTGCAATCGTTGTCCTTCATCGCGCGGCGGATGTCTTTGAACAGGCGGGTCAGCGCTTCCTTCTCCGGAATTGCCGGCCGCAGCGGGTGAAAAGGATCGATGCCGTTGACGGCCAGCGACGCGGGCTCGAGCTTCGCGCCGGGGAACGGCTGCACGTGGTAGCGCCAGCTTTCGCCGGGCAGCAACGAACCATCGCCCTGAATCTCGAGCAACACGCCGGCGATTTCGAGCAGCGCGTCCGTGTTCGGGTTGAATCCGCCGCACTCGACATCGATGACGACCGGCAGAAAGCCACGAAAGCGGCGGGCCATCGGCAGCTTTTCGTCGCTCGCTGCGCGCAATACTTCACTCAAGACGGGGTTTCCTCGGCCATCTGCCAGGCGATCGTCTCACCGGCGCGGAATGGCGTCAGCTCGTCGCTGGCGAAACGATACACGGCCGGCGGCGTCCACGCTGCGCGATTCAGCGTGATACGCGCAGTATTGCGCGGCAGCCCATAGAAATCAGGCCCGCGCTCGGAAGCGAAGGCCTGCAGGCGGTCCAGGCGACCGGCCGATTCGAAGGCTTCGGCGTACAGCTCGATGGCCGCATGTGCGGAAAAAACACCGGCGCAACCACAGGCGTTTTCCTTCGTATGGCGCGCGTGAGGGGCGCTGTCCGTGCCCAGGAAAAATCTGGGGTCATCGCTCGTCGCGGCTGCCACCAGCGCCTGACGGTCATGCTCGCGCTTCAGCACCGGCAGGCAGTAGTTGTGCGGACGAATGCCGCCTTGAAAGATCGCATTGCGATTCAGCAGCAGGTGTTGTGGCGTGATCGTCGCGCCAATGCCGGCACGCGCTCCCTTTACGAACTGCACGCCTTCGCGCGTCGTGACATGTTCGAATACCACACGCAGCTTCGGAAACCGCTCCACGACGCGCATCATGATGCGATCAATGAATTCGCGCTCGCGATCGAACACGTCGACGTTGTGATCGGTCACCTCACCGTGAACCTGGAATACGAGATCGACTTCCTGCATCGCTTCGAGCACGGGGAAGATTTTCTCGATCGCGGTCACGCCGGCATCGGAGTTGGTCGTTGCGCCCGACGGATAAAGTTTCGCGCCGACGATAAAGCCGCTCGCCTTCGCCGCGTGTATCTCCTTCGGCGCAGTCGTGTCGGTGAGATACAGCGTCATTAGCGGTTCGAAGCGATGCTGCGCCGGCACGGCTTGCAGGATTCGCTCGCGATAGGCAGCCGCTGCAGCAACTGTCGTCACCGGCGGTTTCAAGTTCGGCATGATGACCGCACGCGCGAATTGACGGGCGGTAAAGGGGACGACGCTGGCGAGTTGAGCACCATCGCGCACGTGCAGGTGCCAGTCGTCGGGGCGAAGCAGGGTTAGCTGGGACATGAGGTCAGAGGGGGAGCGGTGAAAGGCAGGATATTACCTTGCCGGCCCCTCGCCCGCTGCGCACGACCTATCGCGTCCCCTCACCCGGGCTTCGCCCGACCTCTCCCACTGGGAGAGGTGAAGACTCCGTCCCCTCGCCCGGGCTTCGCCTGACCTCTCCCACAGGGAGAGGTGAAGACTCCGTCCCCTCTCCCGCTGCGGGAGAGGGTTAGGGTGAGGGTCTTCTTCAGCCCGCGGCTTGCGCGCTCTCGCCGATCAGCTTCTGCAGCTCGCCGTTCTTGTACATCTCGATGATGATGTCCGAACCGCCGATCAGCTCGCCATTGACGTAGAGCTGCGGGTAGGTCGGCCAGTTGGAATACTGCTTCAGCGCTTCACGCACTTCCGGATCTTCGAAGATGTTGAAGTGCTGGAACTGGGCGCCGACGGCGCCCAGAGCGCGTACCGCCGCGGCCGAGAAACCACATTGGGGGAAATCCGGCGTGCCCTTCATGTACAGCACGACGGGGCTGGAAGACAGCTGCGATTTAATGCGTTCGATGACGTCCATAAGTGCCTCGAGGTGAAATCAGGGGGCCGCCGCCTGCTGGCGCCGTTGCTCGGCGCGGTCGCAGGCCAGGCGCTGCTCTTCATCCGTCATGCGCGACCATTGCGTAATCTCGCCGATGGTGCGGCCGCAGCCAACGCAGACATTCCGTGCATCGAGTACGCAGACCTTGATACAGGGCGATGCAACGCGCGGCAGTGGGGCAGATTGAAGGGTCATGGGGCGGATAGGCTGCAATTGAATTATGGGGATGGCTCCCCTATTCTTCAAACGCTTTTTGCTTACAGAACAAGCGACAAAAAACCACCCGGCGAGGAGATATCGACCATGCATCCCCTTACTACCGTACGCGGGGCCATCATTTCGGCGTTTGTGCTGGCGATCATCATTTCCGTCATCATCACCACCACCGTGGTCGGGGCGGACGGATTGAGCCTGCACCATGCCCAACTCGACCGTTGGCTGCACATCGTCTCAGGCGTGATGTGGATCGGCCTGCTCTACTACTTCAATGTCGTTCAGGTGCCAGCCCTCGGCGACGCGGCTGCGGACAAGGGCGGCCCGGGCGGCGCGGGTATTACGAAATATGTCGCGCCAAGGGCGCTGTGGTGGTTTCGCTGGGCGGCGGTCGCCACCTGGCTCACCGGTGCTTACTTCCTGCTGTTCGGCTATGGTTCGCCCGTCGCCATGCACAAGGCCTTCCTGCTGCAGCCCGGCTTCGTCACCATCGGCGTCGGTGCCTGGCTGGGCACCATCATGCTGCTGAATGTCTGGGGACTGATCTGGCCGAATCAAAAGAAGGTGCTGGGCATCACGCCGGCCACCGATGAGGAAAAGGCCAAAGCGCGCAAAGTTGCGCTGTATGCGTCGCGAGTGAATTTCATCCTGTCCGTGCCGATGCTGATGTGCATGGGCGGACAGAGTCACGGACTGCCGTTCTAAATTCACCTCATGGTTCCCACTGCCGATTACATCGCTCGCACCGTCGCGGCCGCGCTTGAAGAAGACGTTGGCGGGGGCGATCTCACTGCGCAATTGATTCCAGCCGATCGCATCTCGAGTGCGACTGTCATCACGCGTGAAGACGCGACGCTGTGTGGCCGCGCTTGGTTCGATGAAGTCTTCCGCCAAGTCGATCCTCGTGTTCGGGTTACGTGGCAGGCGGCGGATGGCGACCGGGTGTGTGCAAATCAGCTGCTGTGTGAATTATCCGGGCCGTCGCGAGCGCTACTCACCGGTGAGCGCACCGCGCTGAATTTTCTGCAGGCCCTGTCGGGCACGGCGACGCAGGCGAATCGCTATGCCGAAGCGCTCAAGGGCACGAACTGCCGCGTTCTCGACACGCGCAAGACGATTCCTGGATTGCGGTTGGCGCAGAAGTACGCGGTACGCTGCGGCGGCGGCACGAATCATCGCATCGGTTTATTCGACGCCATTCTCGTCAAAGAGAATCACATCGCTGCCGCAGGTTCGATTGCCGCGGCGGTCGATGCAGCGCGGCGGTTGAACAGCAAAGTGATGCTGGAAGTCGAGGTGGAGAATCTCGATGAGTTGCAGCAGGCGTTGGCTGCGAAGGTCGATCGCATCCTGCTGGATAACTTTTCTGCCGAAGACATGAAGAGCGCTGTACGTATTACGCGAGCGCATGCCAACAAGGGCATCGAGCTGGAGGCGTCAGGGAATATGTCGCTGGCGACATTACGGGCGGTCGCGGAGACGGGAGTGGATTTTGTGTCGGTCGGCGGGCTGACGAAACATCTGCGCGCCGTGGATCTGTCGATGAGATTTGGCTGAGAGCAAAGAGTCCCTCACCCTAACCCTCTCCCGCTTCGCGGGAGAGGGGACGGATTCCTTACCTCTCCCTTTGGGAGAGGTCGCGCGCAGCGCGGGTGAGGGGGCGGCCAAGAAAGACCCTCACCCTACCCTCTCCCACTTCACGGGAGAGGGGACGGATTCCTTACCTCTCCCTTGGGAGAGGTCGCGCGCAGCGCGGGTGAGGGGGGGGCCGAGAAAGACCCTCACCCTACCCTCTCCCGCTTCACGGGAGAGGGGACGGATTCCTTACCTCTCCCTTGGGAGAGGTCGCGCGATCGATTAACTAAAAACTTCGTTACCCGAGGCCATTCTCATCACCCGCTGCGGCACCGCAATTCCATAGCCTTGCGCGTAATCCACGCCCAGGCTGCGCAGCATTTCGATGATTTCCAGGTTCTCGGCGAACTCCGCGATCGTCTGCTTGCCGGTGAGATGGCCGATTTCGTTGATCGATCGCACCATCTCGCGGTCGATGGGGTCGTGCAGGATTTCCTTGACGAAGCTGCCGTCGATCTTGAGGAAGTCGACCGGGAAGTGCTTGAGGTAACCGAACGAGGACAGGCCGGTGCCGAAGTCGTCCAGCGCAAACCGGCAGCCCAGGTCCTTCAGCGCATGGATGAACCGGTTCGCCTGCGAGAAGCTGGCGATGGCGGCGGTCTCGGTGATCTCGAAACAGATCTTCGAGCCGTCGATGCCGCTGCGATGGAAGTGATCGATGACGAACGGCAGGAATTTGTCGTCGCCCAGGCTCTGGCCCGACAGATTGATCGAACACATTGCCAGCTTCTCGCGCTCATCCGCTTCGGACACCAGCCAGCGCAAGGCGTGCTCGACCATCCAGCGATCGATGTTCGGGGTCAGGCCGTAGCGCTCGGCGGCGACGATGAACTGATCCGGCGCAACGATCTTGCCCGTCTCGTCCCGCATGCGCAGCAACAGCTCGTAGTGCAGCCCCGTCTGCTGGTTCTGCAGTGGCTGAATCACCTGGCGGAAAATCTCAAAGCGACTATCTTCCAGCGCGTTGTTGATTCGCGCCGCCCACTGCATCTCGCGGCGGCGACGCATCAGGTCGATGTCGTTTTCCTGGAAGCTGTAGATGCGATTGCGGCCATTTTCCTTCGCGGCGGCGCAGGCACTATCGGCGGCGGAAATCAGCGACGCGACGTCCTCATTCTCCGGCGACAGTGGCACCACCCCGATGCTCGCACCGAGCCGGAACGTGCGCTCTTCCCAGACGAATTTGTAGTTGCGGATCGCCTCGCGAAGCATGTCGGCATTGCGCACCGCCTCTTCCAGTGAGCAGCTTTCCAGCAGCACGCCGAATTCATCGCCACCCAGGCGAGAGACGGTGTCGCGCCAGCGAATCTTCGACTTGAGCAACGCACCGACCTGGCCGAGCAGCGCGTCACCGGCGCTGTGACCGCAGTTGTCGTTGATGATTTTGAACTGGTCGAGATCGATGTGACACAACGCGAACGACGCTTCCCGCGCCTTCGCACTCTTCAACGCCCGCTCCAGGCGGGACTCGAACTCTCGACGATTGACCAAACCCGTCAGGATGTCGTGACTGGCGTGATAGGAAAGTTTGCGATTCAGTTCGCGGCTTTCGCTGACGTCATGGAACACCAGCACGCCGCCGCTCACATTGCCCGCGCCATCGCGAATCGGCGAGGCGCAGCTTTCAATATACAGCTCGTTGCCGTCACGACGGATGAGCAGCGTCGGCCGAACGGACTTGATCGCGCGCGTGCGACGGATCGCAACAGCGAGAGGATTCTCCAGCGGCTCGCACGTCTCTTCGTGGAAGCTGCGGAAGATCTCATCGATGATGCGGCCTTGCGCGTGCTCCAGCCGCCAGCCGGTCAGCTGTTCGGCCACCGGGTTCAGGTATTCGATGCGGCACTTCGAATCGGTCGTGATGACTCCATCGCCGATGGATTGCAGCGTGATCTGCGCGCTCTCTTTCTCTTTGAACAGCGCCTCTTCGAACAGTTTCCGCTCGGTGACGTCGAGATCGACGCCGACGATGCGGCGCGCCCGGCCTTGTTCGTCGACGCGAGCTTTCGCCCTGCTCTCGACCCACAACCACACGCCGTCGCGATGGCGCAGGCGATGGACGCTTTCGAACAGCGGCTCTTTGCCGGAGAGATGGTCGTGCAACGCTGCACGCACACGCACCGTGTCATCGGGATGTAACAGCTGCTGCCAGTCGACCAGCGGTTCGATCTCATCGTCGCCGTAACCCAGCATGGCTTTCCAGCGCGGCGAGAACCAGGTCGTCTGGCGATCGACTTCGAAGTCCCACAGGCCGTCATTCGCACCGTGCAGGGCGAGCTCATTGCGTTCTTCCAACTGACGGAAGTGACGCTGATAGCGCAGCCGTTCGATACCGGTGGCATAACTGGAGCCGAGCAGCTTCAGCATCAGGTGCAGGTTCGCGTCCCACGAATCGCGCGGCAGCGTCGAACACAAGGCGATGAAAGCCTGGACGCGGCCCTGAATCGCCACGCCTACGATCAAGGCGGCGCCGATGTGCAGCGAAGCCAGGCGAACAGCCTCGGGTGCAAGCTCGCGTCTCGGATGGGAGGTGTCGCGGATCTCGACGATACGCAGGTGCCCAAGCTTGCTACGAAGATACGGCAAGCGCTCCAGCGGCTCGCCGTGGAAAACGATTGGATTGAAGGTCGCGAACAGGCTGCTGGCCGCAACCACGTGATCGATGTTCGCGCCCGCCTCGTCGAAGGTGGCGATCAAAATCGCATCGAGGCCGGCGGCGTCACGCAGCGCTTCGAGATTTTGTTTCAGCTGCGGATCGTCGCGCTCGGCGGCGAGATTCTGAAAGTCGATCGACGCCTTGGTGAGCAGGACATCGAGGCCGGCATTGGATGAACGGCCACGCGTACGCGCGGTGAACAGCGTGTCTCCGCTGGGTGCAGCCATTAGCGGGGCTTGCTCTGTCGGGTTACTTGCCACGAGCAGCGCGACTCAACGGCTCTGCGACCAGCAGGGCGTTGTATCGCTCGCTAGCCTTAGAGTTGTTCTCGCGGACCCGGGCCTCTTCAGCAACCCAAAGCTCCGCTGACTGAGGCACCCGATGGGCCGAGACAGTCATTTCAGGGCTTCCTCCCAGACGCCGTCATCGTGGACGAATGAATCGTCGACGAATAATGAATAGCGATGCGGCGACCGGTGCGATTGTGGCACAGCAAAATTTGCGATGAAAGTCACAGGACATTGTCGTAGCGATCGCAGACGCCGATCGGCGACATTTATCTGTGCAGTCCATGCGAAGTCCGACGGAGTCTCCGTCAGACAAACGACTTATTCGCGAGGCGGGGTTTCCCGGATGCGCACGGCTGGAGGATTTCTCAGGATCAGCCAGCGCACACCAAATAAATCGACGATGCCCACCCACAGCCGATTGCGCAGGCCGTATTTGGAAACACCGCTGGTGCGGGGACGGTGGCCAACAGGAACAGACACGACACGCGCGCCGGCGCGTTGAAATAATGCCGGCAGGAAGCGATGCATATGGTTGAACCAGGGCAGCTGCATGAACGTCGCTCGATGCATCAGCTTGATGCCGCAGCCGGTGTCCGGTGTCCCGTCGCGAAGCAGTCCGCGGCGTACTCGATTAGCAACACGTGAAGAAATCCGGCGCAACCAGGTGTCTTTTCTTGTGGTGCGGTTGCCCATGACTAACTTAAGTGAGGGCTCGGCGCCGGCCACGGCCGCGAGCATTTTGGGAATATCAGCCGGATCGTTTTGACCATCGCCGTCGAGCGTCGCGATCCATTCGGCGCGTGCTGCCTGGACGCCTGAACAAACAGCTTTGCTCTGGCCGCAGCGCTGCGAATGCTCCAGCAGACGGATTTCAGGGATGCCGCCGTCGCGCGCGGCGTGAATCGCGGCGACCGTACCGTCGGTGCTGCCATCGTCGACGAAAATGATTTCGAAGGGGCGATGATCGGCCAGCGCGGCTTGGATTTCCCGGGCCAGCGGCCCGACGTTGCCTGCCTCGTTGCAGACGGGGATGACGACAGAGAGTTTCATGCGCTTACGAATTATAGGTCGGCGTTCAGGGTCCGGTGCCGCTGAGCGGTACTTGAAATCGACGGATTAAACGGGTCGACGCCCCTTCCGGGCCCCTCCGGGATGGCCATGGGGAGCTTCGACCGCGCCCCCCGGAAGAACGGCGCGTAGATTCGACGTGCTGGCCCGCGAATACCAATCGCCTTATCCTCGACGCATGAACGAGCACCGGCACGGCCCCGGCGGACACCGGCATCGCGGGCACAAGCACGCAGCAGACGATGGTGGGGGCTCTGCGGGCCATGATCACTCGAGCCATGACCACGGCTCGGGGCCGAGTGACCACGACCACACCGTCGGCGCCAGCAGTAGAGTCCTGGGCGTAGCTTTCGCGCTGACCGCGCTGTTCATGGTCATTGAGTTCGGCGGCGGATTACTGGCCAGCTCGCTGGCTTTGATGGCCGATGCCGGCCACATGCTGACCGATGCGGCCGCTTTGGCCTTGGCCTGGGCGGCAGTGCGAATCGCCTCGCGTCCCGCGGACGCCAAGCGCTCCTTCGGCTACCAGCGACTGCGCGTGATCGCCACCTTCGTCAACGGCTGTGCCTTGCTGTTCATCGTGGCGTGGATCGCCATCGAAGCCGTGCAGCGACTGCTCAATCCAGTGCCGGTGAACGCCGAGGTCATTCTCTGGATCGGCGGCATCGGCCTGGCCGTGAACCTGATCGTGTTCGCCATGCTCCGCCAGGGCGACGCGCACGACATGAACGTGTCCGCGGCTACTTTGCATGTGCTTGGCGATCTGCTGGGGTCGGTGGCGGCGATTGTCGCAGCAGTGACCATCCTTTGGACCGGCTGGCTGCCCATCGATCCGCTGCTGTCGCTGCTCGTCAGCGCGTTGATCCTGAGGAGCGCGATCACGCTGGTGCGCCGGTCAGCTCACATCCTGATGGAGGGTTCGCCGGAGTGGCTGGACCAGGGCGAACTCCGCCGCACGCTGGAACAAAGAATCCCCGCGATCCGCGACGTGCATCATGTACACACGTGGCAGGTCGGCCCGCACGAGACGCTGCTGACCATGCACGCGCTGGTCAACGGAGCCGCGGATCAGGCCATGGTGTTGAAGGACACCAAAGCGCTGCTGGCCGAGAAATTCGGCATCACGCACACGACGATCCAGATCGAAGTGGAAGAATGCGCCGACGAAGATTGCGCCGAGACGACGCTTCGCGTGGTATCCACGAAAGCGAGGAGGTAACCGGAGAGCCCTCACCCGCGCTGCGCGCGACCTCTCCCAAAGGGAGAGGTGAGGATGTGTCCCCTCTCCCGCTTGCGGGAGAGGGTTAGGGTGAGGGCCTCTTTTCCAAAGCCCGCTGAGCAACCTTGAAGGTTTCGTGGAGTCGTCGCTCCACTTCCCTTTGCGCGGCTTCCATCTGCTCGTCATTCATCTCTCGCGGCGGATAGTACGGCTCGCCGATCGCGATGCGAATGCGCGCGAACGGCGATGGAATCACGAACTTGTCCCAGGTCTTCAGCAGCTTTGCCGGACTCGCGGCGTACGCAATCGGCACCACTGCTTTGCCGCTGATCTGCGCAGTAAAAATCGCGCCCGCCTTCATCTTGAACCGCGGGCCGCGTGGACCATCGGGCGTGATCGTGGGAGAGATGTTGTCCTTTACGATGGCCTGGTGCACGCCACGAACAGCACGCACGCCGGTGTAAGAGCCAGAACCGCGAACGACATGGGCGCCGTACAACTGCGCCAACATCGTCGGCGCCTGGCCGTCGACCGACGGAGAAATCATGAAGCCGGGCTTCATACCGGCAATGCGGTCTGAACAGATAAAGCGCGCGGCGATCAGCAGATGCTGGTGCCAGAATACCGGAATGACCGCGCCCTGCTCTTTCAAGAGCGCTTCCAGCCGTTCGCCACCGATGATCTGCAACCGGCTGGTGCGCCAGAGCACCTCGAGGATGCCGGCGGCGAAATAGACGGCCAGCCGATAGACGAACATGCGTCCAGGCGTCAGCTGCCGCTTCGATTTCGTACGCTGGGGCCTGGGGGGCCGCGCACCCGCTCCTGTCACTCTTGCTCCTGGTGGCGAGCGAAGTCTGATGCTTCTTCGACAGGCTCGCGGCTTTTGCTGAATTCCAAGATCGAGTTGGTGCCGTCTCGCGGAATCGAACCGCGGACCCACGCATTACGAATGCGTTGCTCTACCAGCTGAGCTAAGACGGCGCCCGAATTGGATCGGCCGGGCAGAGGCTGCCGCGGCGGGGTGCGAAGTATAGGGGAAGACCAACGGAGCGAATAGCGGCGCAGCCAAAGCTTACGCGTCCGCCGCAGTCCGCTTTTTTCTCAATCGGATCACGACCTCGACCGCCTCGGCCTCCATGCCCTCGGGCAGCGTCGGAAAACGGCTGAAGGCGATGTCATTCGGGTCGATATCGCGCAGCTCGCCGGTTTCCAGGTCGTGAAAATGATGATGCGGGACGATGGTGGAGTCGTACACAGATCGCTCCGGATCCAGATGGATCTGCCGCACCAGGCCGCGCTGGGCGAGCACTTTGAGGGTGTTGTAGACCGTGGCCTTGGAGACCCGCTCGCCGCCCTGGCGAATGGCCGCGAGGATCTGCTCAGCAGTCATATGGGTTGGCGCGGCCATGAGGATTTCCGCCACGCGCACGCGCTGATAGGTCGGCTTCAGCCCATGCAAATGCAGCTGCCGAACGATCCGGTCGCGGGACGGCGCGCTATGTGTAGTCTCGGAAATCACTGAGGTGCCGTGGCATGTACAGTCCGGCCGAGCATACCTCGACCTGCCGCTGGTGGCGAGAAACTAGGCAAAAAAGCGCGAAATTCGCCGCGGATGGCCAGCGAAGCACGGTTACGTTGCCTTGCTCCTGAGCGAGGGAACGCGCGATGTGCCGAGCCATGCCCCGATGTCGGGGTTTCACCGTTTTGGAAGTGATGATCACCCTGTCCGTGCTGGGAATCCTGCTAGGCCTGGCGGTCCCGAGTTTTGGTTCGATGATCCTCGACTCGCGGCGAGCCGCTACCGTGAACAGCTTCATTCACAGCGTCTTCCTGGCTCGCAGCACCGCCCTCCAGCGCGGCGAGACGGTGAGCATCTGCCGCTCTACCGATGGCCAGTCTTGCAGCAACGGCACCCAGGCCTGGCAGGTTGGCTGGATCGTGTTCGTGAACAACGACAGGGATCAGCCGCCAGTGCGGGACGAGAACGAGACGCTGCTCGCGGTCTTTCAGGCGCGGGACGCCGGTACTATCACTTCGAATCGCGTCAGCTACTCGTTCAGACCGCACACTCACGCCGTCGTCAACGGCAGCGTGGTCTTTTGCGACCGACGCGGTTCGGCCCAAGCGCGCACCGTGATCATCAATTCCGTCGGCCGCCCGAGGGTCGCCAATCGCGACAGCAATAATCGGCCTTTACGCTGCCCGACGGGATAGCCATCATGCCGGCCGTATGGGAGGACACATCGCTACCTTGCGCCGCGCCCGGCGGCAGCAAGGCTTCAACATCGTAGAAATTCTGGCAGCCCTGCTGGTCATGGCCGTTGGCATCGTCGGCATCGCCGCGCTCTACTCCGATCAGACTCGCACTCCCCTGGATGCGCGCCGGCCACTACTCGCCGCCGAACTTGCGGAGAAGATGGCGGATCGTATTCGCGCCACCGCCGAGGGTCGGGAGGGCTTTGCCACGACCGTCGGCGTGATCTGCGATCCCAAAAAGAAAACACCGCTGCCCCAGGACAAGGCTTCGCAGGAAGCCGCGTGCTGGGAAGACGAAGTAGAACGCGCGTTGCCGAGCGGCCTCGGTTCGATCTCCCGAGATACATCGCTGACGCCCGCAAGCTACGTGGTTGCAGTCAGCTGGTCGGCGCCGGAATCGGGTGCAGCTTCGTATGTGACGCGGGTGGAGATCAGGGAGTAAGAGTCGGAAGCCCCTCACCCTGCCCTCTCCCGCAAAGCGGGAGAGGGGACAGATTTCCACCTCTCCCTTTGGGAGAGGTCGCGCGCAGCGCGGGTGAGGGGCCTCTTCGCCTCAGCGGGCCGGAAACGGCACGCGAAGTTCGCGAGGCAAGCTGAACACCACGTTCTCGACCTGGCCTTGCAGATTCTCCGGCGCATGCCCGCCCCATTCACGCAGGCGGGCGACGACTCGTTCGACCAGCACTTCCGGCGCGGAAGCACCGGCCGTCACACCGACGACGCGCTTGCCTTCGAACCACTCGCGCTTCATATCCTCCGGGCCGTCGATCAGATAGCCCGGGATACCGGCCTTCTCCGGAATTTCGCGCAACCGGTTCGAATTAGAGCTGGTCGGCGAGCCGACGACCAGGATGATCTCGCAGCGTTCGACCAGGCGCTTCACCGCGTCCTGTCGATTCTGCGTCGCATAGCAAATATCTTCCTTGCGCGGCGTGGTCAGCGTCGGGAATCGCTGGTGCAAGGCGTCGACCACCCGCTGAGTGTCGTCGACGGACAATGTCGTCTGCGTCACGAACGCCAGCCGCGACGGATCGCGCACATCGAGCTTATCGACATCTTCGGGCGTTTCCACCAGCAGAATGCGTCCGCCGAATCGCGAATCGAACTGCCCCATGGTGCCTTCGACTTCGGGATGACCTTCGTGGCCGATGAGAATGACCTCGCGACCCTCTTGCGCGTAGCGCGCGACTTCCATGTGCACCTTGGTCACCAGCGGACAAGTGGCGTCAAACACTTTGAGATCGCGACGACGCGCTTCGTCCTGCACCGCTCTGGCGACACCGTGCGCACTGAAAATCACGGTCGCATCGTCCGGAACTTCATGCAGCTCTTCGACGAACACCGCGCCGAGGCTGCGCAATCGTTCCACGACATAGCGGTTATGCACGACTTCATGCCGCACATAAATGGGCGCGCCGAACAACTCCACCGCTCGCTCGACGATGTCGATTGCCCGATCGACACCGGCGCAGAACCCGCGGGGATTGGCGAGGAGGATTTGCATCGTTACTTGGGCGTTTGCGGCGTAGTGTCGGTGGAGCGGCGTTCGTGACCGCTTTCAACGAACGCGTCGATGAGCAGGCACGCCGCGCCGATGGAGATCGCGGTGTCGGCGATATTGAACGCCGGAAAGTCCCAGGTGCGCCAGTTGAAATAGATGAAGTCGACGACGTAACCGTGCATGACGCGATCGATCACATTGCCTAACGCACCGCCAAGCACCAGCGACAGGCCGATGGCAAGAATGGTCTGGTCCGCACGAATGCGCCGCAGCCAGATCATCAACGCCAGGCTCACACCGATCGCCAGCGCGATAAAGAACCATCGCTGCCAGCCGGACGCCTGCGACAGGATGCTGAATGCCGCGCCGGTATTTTCCAGATACACGATGTCGAGAATGGGCAGCAGCGCGATGCTGTCCTGCATTTTTACCGCGCCGATCACCAGCGCCTTGGTCGCCTGGTCCAGGATCACCACGAAGAACGACAGCCACAGCCAGTTGCTGCCGCCGCGCGTCGGCGTAAACCAGACTTTTGCCAGGGGATTGGTCATTGCAGCGATCTCAAGTAAAGCGGCGTTGTTCGCCGGGGCCTTCCACATTGGTCACGCAGCGGACGCAAAGTTCCGGGTGACGCGGATCCTGGCCCACATCCAGGCGCTTGTGCCAGCAACGAACGCACTT
Source organism: uncultured Gammaproteobacteria bacterium (assembly GCA_963710595.1). Lineage (GTDB taxonomy): Bacteria > Pseudomonadota > Gammaproteobacteria > Steroidobacterales > Steroidobacteraceae > Steroidobacter. The sequence goes on along the minus strand of CAVQAZ010000004.1, from coordinate 484,489 downwards.
CACGGCCGTCGTCGGCTTGACGACAATCCATGTGGTATTGCCGTCGCCGTCTTCTGCAGCGGCGGCTTCAGCAGGCCGGCTCTGTGCGGCATGCACTCGCGCAGCTGAAGTGATGAACACGAACCGAAGTTCTTCGCCAAATGCCGTGAGCGCTTCGAACAGCTGCGGCCTGCAGTAAACGTCGACCTCCGCGTCCAGCGGTCCGCCAATCGAACCTGCGTTGCGCAGCTTCTCCAGCTCACGGGAGAGGGCGCTGCGAACTTTCAGAATCGCATCCCAATCGATGCTGGGGCGTTGCGCCATGTCCGAGGGCAGCGAGACCCAGGTGTTGAAGAACACCGACTCACTGCGTGCGCCCGGCATGAAGCGCCAGATTTCTTCCGCAGTGAATGAAAGGATCGGCGACAGCCAGCGAGTGAGCGCTTCGATGATATAGAACATCGCCGTCTGCGCGGAGCGCCGCGGCAAACTCGCGACGCCGGTCGTGTAGAGACGGTCCTTGATGACGTCGAGATAGAAACCGCCCAGGTCGACGCTGCAGAAATTGTGGACCTTCTGATAGATCAGGTGGAATTGATAAGTGCGATAGGCAGCGATCACTTCGTCTTGCAACTGCTGCGTGCGCCAGACCGCCCAGCGGTCGACCTCGACCATTTCCGCCGCCGACACTTTGTCAGTCGCCGGATCGAAGCCATGCAGGTTGCCGAGCAGGAAGCGAGCGGTGTTACGAATGCGTCGATAGGATTCGGCCACGCGCTTCAGGATTTCATCCGACAGGCTCATTTCATTCGCGTAGTCGGTTGCCGCGATCCACAAGCGCAGTACATCGGCGCCAAGCGTGCCGACTACTTTCTGCGGCACGATCACGTTGCCGAGGGACTTCGACATCTTGCGTCCCTTCTCGTCGATCGTGAATCCGTGCGTAAGCACGGCAAGATACGGCGCACGATCATGCTGCGCGACCGATGTCAGCAGCGAGCCATGAAACCAGCCGCGATGTTGATCCGAGCCTTCGAGATACAAATCCGCCGGCGCTGTCACGTCGGCATTGATCTGCGGCACGCAGTGATGTGCGACACCGGAGTCGAACCACACATCCATGATGTCCTTGACCTTCTCATAGTCCTCGGCCTCCCCGCCAAGCAACGTGGCGGGATCGAGATCAAACCATGCGTCGATGCCGTCCTTCTCGACCAGTTCGGCGACTGCTTCGAGCAATTCCACGGTGCGCGGATGCAGCTCGCCAGTCGCCTTGTGCGTAAACAGCGCCAGCGGCACGCCCCACACACGCTGGCGGGAGATGCACCAATCGGGACGATCGGCCATCATGCCGTGGAGACGATTCTCGCCCCACGACGGCGTCCATTTCACATTGGCGATTTCACGCAGCGCGCCCTTACGCAGGCCCGCTTGCTCCATCCCGATGAACCACTGCGCGGTGGCGCGAAAGATCACCGGCGTCTTGTGGCGCCAGCAGTGCGGGTAGCTGTGACGCAGCGACTCTTCGTGCAACAGTGCGCCGCGTTCGACGAGCACTTCGATCACATGCTTGTTCGCATCGAATACCCGCTCGCCTTCGAACAACGCAGTGCCCGTAACGAAGCGACCGTCGCTGCCGACGGGGTTGTAGACCGCGAGTTTGTATTTCTGGCCGACCACATAGTCTTCCTGGCCATGACCCGGCGCGGTGTGAACTGCGCCGGTGCCGGCATCGAGCGTGACGTGGTCACCGAGAATCACCGGCACGACGCGTTCGTAAAACGGATGATTCAGCTGCAAACCTTCCAGCTTCGCGCCTTCGACTTCGGCAACACGCGTTGAATTCACCATGCCAGCGCGAGCGAGCACTACCGTCGCCAGCTCCGCAGCCAACACCAGCAACTCTGCACCGGTATCGATCAATGCGTAACGAAATTCGGCGCCGATCGCCACCGCCTGGTTGGCAGGCAGCGTCCAGGGAGTCGTGGTCCAGATCACCACGCTTGCATGCTTCTGTGGCGCCGGGATGCCGAAACGGGCCGCCAGGTCGCCGAGATCCTTGACGCCGAAGCGCACATCGATCGCGGGCGAAGTCCGCTCTTCGTATTCGACTTCCGCTTCGGCCAACGCCGAACGGCAATCGAGGCACCAGTGCACGGGCTTCAAGCCTTTGTACACGTGGCCGTTGCGAAGGATCTGCGCGAACGCACGGATCTGCTCCGCTTCATACTTCGGCTGCATGGTCATGTACGGGCGTTCCCAATCGCCCATCACGCCGAGGCGCTTGAAGTCTTCACGCTGGCCGATGACCTGCGTCAACGCATATTCGCGGCACGCCTGACGGAACGCGCGAGGTTCGAGCGACCTCACTTCCTTGCCGCGGGTCTTTTCGATCTGGTGTTCGATCGGCAGGCCGTGACAATCCCAACCCGGCACATACGGCGCATCGTAGCCGTCCATCGTGCGCGACTTGACGACGATGTCCTTCAACACCTTGTTGATGGCGTGGCCGAGATGAATCGAACCGTTCGCGTACGGCGGACCGTCCTGAAGAATGAACGTCGGCCGCCCCTTCGCGATTTCGCGCAGCTTGGCGTACGTCCGGCCGTCTTCCCAACGCTTGAGGAATTCCGGCTCGCGACGAGCCAGGTCCGCCTTCATCGGGAAGTCGGTCTGAGGCAGGTTGATTGTGGCTTTGTAGTCCATATTCGAAGTGACTAGTGACTCGTGACTAGTGAATTGGAAAGACGAGGGTGTAAGTAGCGCATGGCGTTGGTTCGGAGGTTCTTGCTAGTCACTGTTCACGAATCACCATTCACTTCTGCCTGCAAAATCTCCCGGGCCTGCTGCGCATCCCGATTTATCTGTGCCACCATCGTGTCCATGTCCGCGAACCAGCGCTCTTCGCGCAGGTAGGCGATGAAGTCGACATGCAACAGCTGCCGATACAGGTCGCCGTCGAAATCGAACACATGCGCTTCGAGTAACAGCTCCTTGCCGTTCACCGCCGGGCGCGTGCCGAGGCTCGCCACTCCCGGCGCGTTATTCAAACCGCCACCCGTCACGCGAATCGCGAACACACCGGCCAGCGGCGTTGCGCGACGATTCAAACGCAGGTTCGCAGTCGGAAAGCCGAGCTTGCGGCCCAGCTTCTCACCGTGAATCACTTTGCCGGTCATGCGATACGGCCGACCCAGCAGCTTCGCTGCCCTCGCCATGTCGCCCACATTGAGCGCTTCGCGGATCAACGAACTGCTGACCCGTTCGCCATCGACTACGAACGGCGGCACTTCGGTCACTGCGAAGTTGCCGCTGGCTGCAAGGCTCCGCAGCGATGCGACGTCACCGGAGTTGTCCTTCGCAAAGCGAAAGTCGTGCCCTACAACTATGTGGCGGGCGCCGAGCGCTTTTACCAGTACTTCACTGACGAACTCGTCCCGGCCCAGGCAGCGGACGCGCTCGTCGAAACGCAGGCACACGAAGCGCTCGACCCCGCACTGCTGTAACGCTTCGAACTTCTCCCGAAAGCGCGTCAGCCGGGCCGGTGGCGTGCCCTTGGCGAAGAACTCCCGCGGTGTCGGCTCGAACGACAACAAGGCGGCCGGCAAGCGATGCCTGGCGGCCTGTTCGCGCAACACCCGGACCATCTCCTGATGCCCGAGGTGGATGCCGTCGAACGCCCCGATCGTCAGCACGCAACCGTGCTGCTGCGGACGCAGGTTATACAGGCCCCGAATGAGTTCCACCGCGGCCCTCGTGCTCCCGATCGCAATCGTTGGTCAGACGGAAAGCAGCATTATAGGGAAGTCGCGGGTGGCTGCATTCGGAACTGGCGGGCGCGCACCCCCATCACCCACAACGCCATGAAATAGACCGCGATTCCGCCGATCACCAGCCCCGCCAGCCAAACCACGCGCTCAAGCTTGGGGGTCACCAGCCAAGTGGCGATATCGCCGCCGAACCACCACAGGAAGGCCGCCATCAGCGTGCTCGCGATGACGATGCGGATCAACAGCCCGCGCAGGGCCTGGCCTCGGCGCAGAACCTGAGAACGAAGCAAACCCGTGTACAAGAGCGTCGCATTGAGGATAGCGCCGATGCCGTTGGATAGCGCCAGCAAGGCGTGTGCGCCCGGGGTCTTAAGATGCCCCGTCAAGGCCAGCCCGATGACCACCAGGACGTTCAGCACCATGGTCAGGCCAAGTGCCCGCATCGCGACTTTCACCGGGCCCCTGGTGTTCTGCTTGGCGTAGTACCCCGTTGCCAATACCTTGATCAGGCTCCAGCCCAGCAGCGCCAGCGAAAACGCCATCAGCGCCCAGCGAGTCATTTCCACGTCGCTCGCCCGGTACTGGCCGTAGTGATAGATCGCCACTGTGAGCGGCCCAGCCAGCGCAAACAGCGCGACCGAAGCAGGGATCACGACCAGACACACGAGGCGCACGGCCCAGGCCAGCGTCGCGGAAAATTCATCGGGTGTTTCTTTTGCATGCTGCGACGACAAGCTCGGCAAAATCACCGTCGCGAGCGCGATGCTGAACACGCCAAGTGGAAACTCGACCAGGCGATCCGCGAAGTACAGCCACGTCATGCTGCCGTCCGCCAACAGCGAGGCAATGCCGGTGCTGATCATCACGCTGAGTTGGCCCATCGAGGAACCCAGAATCGCCGGGCCCATCAGCCTGGCGATGCGGCGCACCGCTTCGTGCTGCAAATTCCAGCGCGGCCGGCGAATCACGCCGAGCTTGATCAGCGCCGGCAATTGGATGCATACCTGCAAAATGCCGCCGACGAAAACGCCGACCGCAAGGGCGACGACCGGCCGCTCGAAATACGGCGAAAGCCACGCTGCGAATACGATCATCACCACGTTCAACGCCACCGAGGTGAAGGCCGGCAGCGCGAATTTCTGATAACTGTTGAGCACGCCGCCGGCGAGCGCGGTGAGCGACACGAACAGCAAATACGGAAAGGTCCATCGCAGCATCTCGACGGCGAGCGCGTACTGACCGGCTTCCTTGGTCGCGAACCCAGGCGCGGAGATGATCACGATGATGGGCGCGGCGATGACGCCAAGTAACGAAACAATCGCCAGGATGCCGCCCAGCGTGCCGGCGACCGAATCGACCAGGTCGCGCACTTCTTCCGTCGAGCGCTTGGTCTTGTACTCCGCCACGACCGGTACGAAGGCCTGGGAGAACGCACCTTCCGCAAACAGCCGCCGCAACAGGTTGGGGATCTGGTTGGCGAGAACGAACACCTCCATGAACACCGACGGAATGACGGTCGCGTAGACCACATCGCGCACCAGCCCAGTGATCCGGGACAGCAAAGTGGTGATGCCGACGATGGCGGTGCTGCGAAAGAAGCCTCGGCTCATGGCTGGCCGGTTTGGGGCTGGAGGGAAATCATGGGGCGGCAATGGTAGTGAAGAACCCGGCGGTGCGGGTGGGTTCGACGCAAGTTGACTGACGAATCTGGCCATCGAAGGGCATTTCGGTGGCGGATACTGACTGCGAATGCGCTCGGAGCGGGGGCCCTAAGTCTTCGCACCCTGCGCGAGGGAGGCTTGAAGCGTTGCGCCGCCCCGCACAGCGGGCCTCTTTTTGCCGGCGCAGTCGTCAATTACACCTCGCCCACCGCTTTTTCTCTTGCCTTGGCGGGCCCTCACCGGCAGAATTCGCGGCCTCGTTTTTGGAGCCTTCACGACCGTGGCCAATATCAAGTCCGCAGAAAAGCGTGCCAAGCAGACGATCAAGCGCCGTGCGCGAAATGTGGCCGGCCGCTCGAAGCTCCGTACCGCCATCAAGGGCGTCGTCCTCGCCGTGGAAGCCGGCGACAAGCTTGAAGCCGCTGCCAAGCTCCAGGCCGCCAGCCCGATCATCGATTCGGCCGTGAACAAAGGCCTGATCCATCGCAACAAGGCCGCTCGCCATAAGAGCCACCTGAATGCGCGCATCAAGGAACTGACGGTCGGCTGATCCGCCGTTTGCCGTTGAAAGATTGAAAAAAGCCGGGCAATGCCCGGCTTTTTCTTTGGTGCGGCCGGGCTCTTCGCGCGCAGCGCGAGTGAGGGGCAACGGTCGAGTTTTAGGAGACGAAGACCCTCACCCTGCCCTCTCCCGCAAGCGGGAGAGGGTGAGAGAGAGCAGCTACTCGGCCGCTGCTGCGGCTTCTTCAGCCTCGCGCCGGGCGTCGTTGAGCTCTTCCAGCCGAATCATCACTGCCTCGCACAGCTCCTGTGTCCCCTGCCGGCTCAGCGCGGAAATCCGGAACACCCGCCCCTTCCAGCGCAGCCGTCGAACGATGTCCTTGCACAGCTTGTCGGCCTCGGCCGGCGGCAGCAGATCGACCTTGTTCAGCACCAGCCAGCGCTCTTTGTCGCCGAGTTCCGCGCTGAACTTCTTCAATTCCTTCACGATCGAGCGCGCATCCTGCACCGGATCAGCATCCGGATCGGGCGGCGATATGTCGACGAGGTGCAGCAGGACTCGCGTGCGCTGGAGGTGCTTCAGGAACTGAATGCCCAGCCCGGCGCCCTCTGCCGCACCCTCAATCAAGCCGGGGATATCGGCCATGACGAAGCTGCGGTGAATTCCGACCCCCACGACGCCCAGATTCGGATGCAAGGTAGTGAAGGGATAATCGGCAACCTTCGGCTTCGCCGCTGAAACCGCGCGAATCAGGGTCGACTTGCCCGCGTTCGGCAGGCCGAGCAGACCGATGTCCGCCATGACCTTCAACTCGAGCCGCAGATCGCGCTTTTCGCCAGGTAAACCCGGCTGTGACTTGCGCGGCGTGCGATTCGTGCTGCTCTTATAGCGTGTGTTGCCCCATCCGCCCTTGCCACCCTTGGCCACGAGCAGCCGCTGGCCGACTTCGGTGACGTCCCCCAGTTGCTCTTCGGTCTCGATATCGATGACAACCGTGCCGATCGGGACGGAGATTTCCAAGTCTTCGCCACTTGCGCCCGTGCAATCGTTGCCTGAACCGGCAGTGCCGTGAGGTGCGCGAAAGGCGCGGTTGTAGCGGAAGTCCGCGAGCGTGTTGATGCCTGGGGTACCGACCACGTACACATCTGCGCCCTTGCCGCCATCGCCGCCATCGGGGCCGCCGAAGGGAATGAACTTCTCGCGACGAAAACTGGCCGCGCCGCGCCCGCCGTTGCCGGCATTAACTTTGATGGCTGCTTCGTCGACGAAACGCATGGGAGCACTGTCGGTTGATTAGCAAACGGCCATAGTCTGGGTATGGCGGAACCCGAAAAAAAGAGCCCCGGCGATCGGCGCCGGGGCTCTTTCGATACTACGCAAGACCGGGCCGGAATTATTCGGCGACGATGCTCACGAAAGTCTTCTGCTCGATGCCACGCTTGCGGAACTGGACACGGCCCGGGGTCTTCGCAAACAGCGTGTAGTCCGTGCCGGTGCCGACGTTGTCGCCGGCGCGATAAACGGTGCCGCGCTGACGGACCAGGATGTTGCCGGCCAGCACCTGCTCGCCGCCGAACTTCTTGATACCAAGTCGCTTCGACTCTGAATCGCGGCCGTTCTTGGTACTGCCGCCTGCCTTTTTATGTGCCATGGCGTGAACTCTCCAAAATCAGTTGAAATTAAGCGGCAACGATGCCGGTGACCTTCACTTCGGTGTAGGTCTGGCGGTGCGTGCCCTGGCGCAGGTAGTGCTTGCGACGGCGGAATTTGACGATGACTTTCTTCTCGCCCTTGCCGTGGCTCTGCACGGTCGCGGTGACCTTGCCGCCGCTGAGCAACGGCGCACCGATCTTGATCTGATCGCCTTGGCCCACCAGCAGCACCTTGTCGAATTCGACATTGGCGCCGACATCGGCGGCCAGCTTTTCGATGCGCAGAACGGAGCCTTCGCTGACGCGATACTGCTTACCACCCGTGGAAATGACGGCGTACATGACCTTACAGAACTCCGGGGACCGGGAGACGCCCGGCTCAAAAGGGCGTGAAGTGTAAAGAGCGGCGGGGTGGCTGGCAACTGGCAAGAGCCCGATTTCGGCAGGAAAACGCCCAGCTTCGAGCCATCTTGGCCGCTGCGGACCGGCCGGCGGCCATTTTAGGCCGGATCGCCCCGTCTTCATGGATTTCACGCCACGGCGACACGAGTGAAATTACCGAATCCCCGCAGGTCGCCCGCCCTTCAGATACCATTCGCAGTCCGCTCTTTTCCGCTTGGATTCCATGAGCTTCGAGTCCGTTAAAGCGCTGGTCGAACCCGATCTGCGGCAGGTCGATGTTGTGATTCGCAACCGCCTCGCCAGCGACGTCGTCTTGGTGAACCAGATCGCCGAGTACATTGTCGGTAGCGGCGGCAAGCGCCTGCGGCCCCTGCTGGTCGTCGTGGTCGCCCGTGCCTGCGGCTATCAGGGCGAACGGCACTGCGAAGCCGCCGCCATCATCGAATTCATCCACACCGCCACCTTGCTCCACGACGACGTCGTCGACGGCTCGAAGCTTCGCCGTGGGCGCGATACAGCCAACGAAGTGTGGGGCAACGAAGCCAGCGTGCTGGTCGGCGACTATGTCTACTCGCGTGCATTCGAAATGATGGTGTCGCTGGAAAGCATGCGAATCATGGATGTGATGGCCGGTGCGACTAATAAAATTGCCGAAGGTGAAGTCCTGCAATTGCTGAATGCGAATGATCCGGACACCACCGAAGAGCGCTATTTCGAGGTCATTTACCGGAAGACCGCCAAGTTGTTCGAAGCTGGCGCCCAGGTCGCCGCCATCCTCACCGGCACCTCGCCCGCTATCGAGGCCGCCATGGCGGCCTATGGCAAACACCTCGGCACCGCCTTCCAACTGGTCGACGACGTGCTCGATTACCAGTCCAACAGCGACGAACTGGGCAAAAACCTCGGCGACGATCTGGCCGAAGGCAAACCCACCCTGCCTCTTATATATGCGCTGCGAAACGGCGATGAAGGGCAGCGCGACCTGATCCGCCGCAGCATCGAAGACGGCAGCATCGAGCAACTCGCCCAAATCACCGCTGCAATTGAATCGACCGGGGGCCTTGCGTACACTGCGCGCCTCGCGCGGCAGGAGGCCGCCCTCGCCATCGATGCAATCTCCCAATTGCCCGACTCGGCGTACAAGCAAGCCTTGCGCGAACTCGCTGAATTTGCGGTCGAACGGACGTATTGATTATTTGCCTGATCGTCGGCTCACTTGTGGCGAGACTGTCAGAGGTTGAGAGTTCGACGTACGGCTTCCTTGCCGGCGTGTGCTTAAGCGGGTTTCGATTTTCCGGTTTCGGGGTGTAGCTCAGCCTGGTAGAGCGCTACGTTCGGGACGTATAGGTCGCAGGTTCAAATCCTGTCACCCCGACCACATGTTCCTGCAGTCCCTTCGGCCTGCGCCGCTTGCAGCAAAGCGGCCATGTTCAGGCCGTACTCCGCCCACAGACTGCCGTCTTCACCGGGCACCAAATCGACTTTCCCTCCGAGCAGATCACGAACGATTGGTCGCGCCTTCGCTGCTGCGCGTGTGTCGCCGTCGAGACCGAGGGAGATTTGCTGGCCGTAGTACTCCGCTGCCTTCGGCAGCACGGTGAGGATGTGCGCGCTTTCGCGCTCCGCATTGCGGGGGCCGGTTAGCTCTCGGCGTTTGCTTTCCGCTCGTTCGATGGCGGCCTGAAGTTCGTCAGGGGTGAGATCGGGATCACCACTTCGCAGGCGGTCGCGAAGGCGGTCAATACGAGCGTCTAGCTCGATTACTTCCTGCGGCGCAGACTCAACGCGCTTGTTATGCGTGTGTACGCGCTCAACGTAAGAGGCATGCATTTCCTTCGCCATGCGCGTGCGACGTTCAGGTGAGATCAGCTCGCCTCTGATCGGGCCAAGCAAGATCCTCTCGGCCGCGTCGCGCCGAACTCGAATGCGATTGGAGCATGCGCCGCCGTTCCAATGTCCGCTGCATCCGTAGCTACGAGCATCGGACATGACGTAGTGCGCGCCGCAGAGCCGGCAGCGAAGAACACCGCTCAGCAAATACTTCGCCTTGCCTCCGGTTTTCAGACGCTGGTCGCTGCTGGAGCAAACCTTCGTGCGAGCGTCAGCCTTCGCCCATGTCTCATTGCTGATGATGCGCAGGTCTTCGTCGTTGTACGTGATCCATTCCGACTTCGGACGAGTACGACGCTTGTACTTGGCGCTGTCCGGGTCGCGAACGAACTGCGAAACATTCCAGCGGACGAAGCCAGTGTAGAGCGGGTTCTTCAAGATGACGCGAACGGCGGAGCCCATCCAACCTGTGCAGCGACGTTCCTTCCGCTTCCACGTCGAGCCCGGCGATGGAATGCCGCGCTTGTTCAACTCGATTGCGATGCCCTTGGTGCTCTCACCTTCGATCCATCTCTCAAAGATCTCCCGAACTACGACGGCATGCTGCTCATCGATTTCCAGCCGCGTGCCGATCCTCGCCGGCTGGCCATACTGGTCGCGATCGGTTTCATGCAAGACCGGTTTTAGTCTGTAGCCGTAGGGCCGGCCACCGGCCCAAAGATGCTTGATGACCTGACCGGCGAGTCCACGGTGGACTCGCTCGCGCAGGTCATCGAGGAAGATTTCATTCATCAGGCCCTTGAAGCCGCGATGAACCTTGCGGGCCTTGCTGTTCGAGTCGTAGCCATCGCTGGTCGCAACGATGCGAATGCCGTTGAACTCCAGGCGACGGATAGCTCGCTCCGACTCCATCGCATCGCGCGTGAGGCGCGACAGATCATCGACGATCAAGATTTGAAACTCGCCGCGCGCAGCGGCGGCGAGCATCTCCTGGTACTTCGGTCGGTTTGAATCGCTGCCACTCATCGCCTCATCGGCGAACGTGGCAGCGAGTGTCCATCCTTCCGCTTGCGCCCGCTTCCGACAGTTACGGGCTTGATCTTCGATGCTGGTCGCACGCTGAGTATCGCTACTGAACCGCGCGTAGATAGCCGCCTTCATTCGACAATCTCCGTTTGTTTGCAGACCACCCGCGGCCCGGAATGAACCGAGCGGTGGGACAGCTTGAACCCAGTCGGGACCCATCGACAATCAGCGTTTCTGTTCATCACCTTCACCCGATAGTTTGTCTTTCTGTTCAACCGCTTGCTCGCCGCCTGCCTGGCGCTTCGCCAGGTCTTCCATGTCCTTGAGCAATCGATCCAGCGCAACCCGCGCGTAAATTCGGCCCAGCTCATCCAACAGCTCAGGAAGAAAATTCATGACCGCCTCCTAACCGCCGAGATAGACGGCAACGACGTCCAGGCGCTCGTGCCCGAGTTCTTCGCTGATCTGGAGACGGGCGGCCCTGTCTACGCTACGGTCGGCCGGAGTCATCGTTATTCTTGAGGGCCCACCATTGGCCCGAGCCGGCCAGCCGGTAATCTCCTGATATCGCCTCTGCGCATAGGCGTGACGCAATCCATGAGCCTTATCGAGACCTGCAGCTTGGCAAGCGCCGTCGTATTTGTCCCGTTGCTCGATGTATGACAGATGAGCCGGTATCAGCGATCCCGCGCCAGCCAGCTCGTGCGCTTGATTGAGCACCTCACGCTGCTCGGCGGTGCGGACCGGAATCTCTCGGTCCTTCCCGCCCTTCGCCCATGAGCCTTTCAATCGGATGTGACCGCCACAGTCCGCATAGGCCGGCCGAAACTTCAACGCCTCCTCGCGGCGCAATCCAAATTGCGCCTCAAGCTGTAGGCTCACGCGAATGTGTGGGTCGCGCACCTTCTCCAGCACATCTCCGAGTTCTCTCGCCTTGCTGACGTCGGTAACAAAGACACGCCGAGGTATGCCGAGCTGCGTGTTATCAGATGGCACCTCACCCCGCCTGCCGACCTTCTCGGCCCACCAACGCAAGTGAGCGAGCCGATTTTTCAGAGTGCCCACAGACAATCCCTTTGCCTTCCACCGACCCAACAACGCCTCAACGTGCTTACGCCGAAGCGATTTTGTCAGCATGCTCTTAAATCCCATTTCCATTAGCTCCCTCGCGATCAAAGTCAGCGAATGCATGCGGTCGCCTTGCGTCGCATGGCTGCCATCTCGATTGCGCCGGCATAGCTGTTTCAATCCGTACGTCAAATCATCCATTGCAGTCTCTCCAAATTCATCCAAGTTGCTTTCACACCTGCTTGCTGCTGAGTTCGATCCGGTTAGTGTTGATGCCGACTCGCCGTTGCGAGCCCCCTTCACGGGAAATGGCCAGGTGCTCAGATCACCTGTTGCTCCGGATGGAGCGCCCGGGTTGCTTTCTGTTGAAAGCGCTCGCGGGCTAAGCACTGGATGAAGTGGCAGATGCTTGGATAAGAACCTCCTTTGGTGGTGAGAAAAACGGACGCACGAAAGCCACCCGCGCGCAGGGACGCGCAGGTGTCTTGTGACACGCTGGGAATATTGGGAGCGAGCGATGCGGTACAGACCAAATCGCTTGCGTGCCGAAGTACCGAGCCCTTCGGTTAGTTGAGACAAAGTGTCCGCTAGGGACTTAGAAACAAGATGCTCCGCTCTGTTACCAGAGCTGACACGCCACGTGGAGCTGAGCGTGTTGGGTTGGCCTCTCCCGGCGGGAACCGGGACCAGCGCTTGCAGAGACCTGCGCCGGTAGGGGATTCGTTGAGTGTGACAATCGCCGGCCGGAAAGTTCCGCCATTGCGCCAGCACTCGATGCTTAGATATCTCGAAGTCACTCATGTTTGCAACCTCCGCATGTGCTGCGAAGGCTGCCCGGGGCCTCATCACGTGGCCATCAAGAATGCGGCAGAGGTCTTACCCGCATTGTTGCCGGCATATTCCGCGGCCGTCACTGCGGAGATGCAGTGACGGCCGATGGTTGTGGAAGACAGCGGAAGTCGGTTGCCACAGGCGATTTGCGCATCGTCAGCGCGGGGCCGATAACTGGCGCAGCCCGCGCTGATGCTCATCGCAGGTTCCTGCGCAAAGCGTAGTGCTCGGCGAGCTTCAGGATGAAGCTCCGCTCGCCTCGCCCGAGCCGGCCGATGGTTGCCGCATGCCGGACCATCGCCTGAGAGATCCGCTGCTTCGGTGTCGGCGGCACCGCCGACGAGATGCTGAGCAGTTCGTCAGTGGTGACGCCGTAGAGCCGAGCAAGCTTCGGCACCCAATCAACGCGGACTCGCCGGTCGCCCAGTTCGATGGCAAAGACGGTTTGCTGGGCCACGCCGAGGACGCGGGCTACTTCGGCTTGAGTGAATTCGCGATCCTTGCGCAGTTGGGTTAGCCGCTTGCCGAGCTGGCGGAAGTACACGCGCGGCGGTAGGTTGGGTGAGCAAGGCGCGATGGCCCGGATGGTCTTCATGGGGAAGCAGCGCCGAGCTTCGACGCCCCGCCGCCGTGCATGGCCAGCTCTAGCGCGTCCAACCCCTTCAACGATCGCTCAATGAGCGTGCAGATGACGTCGAGTGCGTCGGCCAGGTCCAGATCCGCACCTTCTGCGGCCGCGATCTGCACACAGCCGATCAGCGCGGCAGTGCGCTGGAGGCGGCGTATCTCAGTCCAGGATATCGGTCGGCTGTTCTTCGCCGTCGGCAACGCGACCAGCTTCCTCGACCTCTTGAACAACCTTCGCGCCGTCGCGGCGTTTGCGGCGACTCATGGCCGCCTCCATGCACACGCCGCCCGGTCTTGCTCCCGCCGATCAGACCCAAAACGCAGACGCCCACGAATGAATCGCGGGATAATGACACCAACCATGACAGCACCTCATATGTGCAGTTGTGGCCAGGGCCGTCGTCGGTGCTTCAACACTGGCGGCGGCCCGCTCTTGCGAAGATGGAGACGTCGTTCCGTTCTTCGCTGGCTCAGCTTACTGATGCGCACACATGATCTGAACTGCAGGAACAGACCAAATCGATCCAACGCCGCGCCGATCAACCACCTAGGCGATTTGAACCTGGAGCAGATAACACGTGATCTGTTGCAAACCAGCGCGTTCTCGCGCAGTCAAGTCGCCCTATCCATTAGAGTCGCTCGACTGACGCAGTACTTCATGCCGTCATGAAGCTGGCTGCTCATCTTCTTCCGTTAGGAACAGATCCACTTGCTTCTTGATGCGCTCTTTGTCCGCCTCGTAGAAGGGAGAAGGGATTTCAATGTATGCGCGCCGCCCTCCTGGCAAGCGAATTGGGATGCGATCGGAACCGGCAGCCACTTCGACGGAAGGCGCGTTCGGCTTGGACGATTCCGGGGTGCCTGGTGCTTCATCCCGTGCAGAATCGTTCTCTTCTTCAGGAGCAGGCGAGTAGTAGCGAGCGAATTCCACTGAGTCGCGAAAGACTGAAACTATGGAGTCCACTCCATCAGGCAAAAAGCCGCGCTGAATGAGATCGTATCTAAGCGTCTTGTCTGAAGGCAGCGCGTCTGGGTACTTGTCGAGAAGGTCGGCGAAGATCGGCGGGTTTTTTAGCCAACGTCGGACATGGCCATCACGAATCGCTGGCGATGGTGCGAAATGATAAGCCTCTAAATCCTTAGTAACCGCTAACTGCCCATCGGACGGCCTGTCCATGAGACCGTAGTACCTAACTGAGGCGATAAATTTTAAGGCCGCGCCGTTATTAGCCCCCTTGTATCCCAAGTGCTGGGCGACCGCCTCCGTAGGAGCAGCGTGACGATGCTCCTTTTCATACACCTTTATCGCACCCTCAATGGCTTCATTGAGCGGAATTGACGGTGCACGGGGACTCTTCTTTCTGACTGCTTCGCTCATAAGCTCTGGAGCTTATGAGCTTATCTTGACAATCGCAAGCTTATTCACTTTGTCGCATCCAATTGGCTGATTTTAGACAACAACCTCGTGCAGTCCCTACTTGTCGCTAGCTCTTAATACTCGGTTATTGACATGAACACCCAGGCTTATCTAGAGTATTCGCTATTCGCGAATAGAGAAGACCCGTGCCAAGCTCTTCAAACCCTCAGATTTCCCTCAAGCCCCAAGACGTCGTTGTCCTGCTAAAGATTGCGATCCGGCGCGGACCATTCACATATGCCGCATTAGGTCGCGAACTCTTCTTATCCGCTTCCGAGGTGCACGCCAGCTTCACGCGCGCGAAACTCGCCCGCCTCATGTTGGACACTCCAACCGAGCAGGCAGGGATAATTAAAGCTTCACTACGGGAATTCCTTATCTACGGCGCTCGATATGCCTTTCCACCGATTTTGGGTCCGCTGACTCAAGGCACACCAACTGCGTACGCGACTCCCATTCTGAGGGAACAGCTAACCCAAGCGGACGAACCAGTCCCTGTCTGGCCTTATTCAAAAGGCACTGAGCGAGGTACAACGCTGCAACCCCTATACCCCTCTGTGCCTCGTGCCGCTGAGCACGACCAGCAGCTCTATGAAGTCCTTTCTCTCTTCGATGCAATTAGAATCGGAGCCGCACGCGAGCGCGGCTTTGCTACAGATCTCCTCGTGCGAGTGCTCTCGTGAATCCAAAAGATCCCAACGTAGCCTTAGTAGAGTCCGTAGCTCACGCCCTAGCCGACCTCAATAACCGTATCGTTTATCTCGGCGGCTCTGCCGTTGGACTCTTGATCACGGATCAGACACGACCGCCAGTACGAGCAACACTCGATGTCGATGTCATCGTCGAGGTTGCGTCGCGAGCGGACTACTACAACGCGCTAACCGAGGATCTGCGCCGAGCAGGATTCCAGGAGGATCATGATTCGGAGGTACTTTGCCGGTGGCGGCTCGGGCGGCTACAAGTTGATGTGATCCCGACAGACCCCAGCATCCTCGGCTTCTCAAACCGATGGCTGAAGCAAGCGGTGGAGCAAGCAACAACAGTCGCACTGCCCAGCGGCACTCGCATACGCCTCATCTCAGCCCCGCTTCTCGTCGCCACGAAACTCGAAGCCTTCTACGACCGCGGCCAAGGCGACTTCCGCGCCAGTCATGATATGGAAGATATCGTCAATCTGATTGATGGCCGCGAGGAATTGTTGACAGAAGTCGCGGCCTCCAGCTCTGAACTTCAGGAATACCTTCGCTCCGAACTAGACGAGTTACTCACTGACGACAACTTCATTGATGCGCTACCTGGTCATCTCTCTCCCCAACAATCGGAACAACTGCGACTTGAACAGGTGATCGAGCGATTGCGCAAGCTAGCGGGCTACTAGCGCGTCATTCGCGCTGACAGCGCATATTCCATCACTCGCCCGAATCCGCGAAGCGACACTACACGCCACTTACAACATAGGACATGTAGATGGAAATCGATGATCGCAATTCCGTTCGCGCGTTTCTTTTTACATGTTCGGAGCTGAAAGACACTGCCTTCGGAGGGCAATTTAGGGTTTCGACGTGCAAGTCTTATCGGCTACAGCCGAATACGAACTATTCTTGCAGATGTCGCATCGATAGCAATGACCAATGGCGCTCATTCATATTGTCCTTTCGAAAACTCGTACTTAACGACGAGATCGGTAACATCAATAGAGTATTGAACATACTCAGCCGTTACGGCAGCAAGTCTGATCAGCTAAGAATCAGACGAATAAAGAGGGAACTGAAAGAAGTCGAGCTTTCTGTGGCAGGAACAAGCTTTGGTGTTGGAACACCCCCGGTTCTTCTACGGCCAAAGGCAGCGTTTGATGCCTCTATGAACGGCGTACTCTTCCACAATGCCCCGTCCCGCCAGACTGAGTTGTCTTTCTTCAAGGACGCTGGCGTTCTCGCGATCGCAGCGATGCGACACTATGTCATCTACACGTACAAACAAGCCTTGAGGATCGACGGTGCAATTCGGCTACGCGGAATCGAATAGAACTCGTCTGTACTAACTTTCCACCTGCCCCCCGCTCTGGAATCATCTAATCCGCACCCGAATCCTCACCGGCGGGACAAGTAGCGCCCCCTCACCCCGACCATTCAAAACATTCAAGTTTATTCGCGGATTGAGGCTGGGGTTCCGGCGGGAATCTGCTTGGGGTGCGGGCGGGGTGCTGGCGCTTTAGTCGCCGTCTGCGCGAACTGGCCGATCTCATCTAGCTTGCCGACCATGTGCGGCTGAGCAGTACTTCGATTTCCTGTTTCGCGTTTTCGATGCGCTGAATGCGCAGCGTCATCATCTCGTTGAGTGACGTGTGTACTGCGAACAACTGGTCCGGCGTCATCGCGTCGGTGAGCTTCGCGACGAGCTCCCTCGCGCACCGCCCGCAGCGACGCGGCGTCTCCCCACGTGCCGCCCAACGACGATCGGGTTGATGGACTTGGCCAGAGCGCGCCTGCTCATGTCACGCAACCCTGGACCAGTTCGAGCCGTCGTAGGCGATGACGTCTTTCTCGCCGATGGACCAGAGTTGCTGCGCGCACCGGCCCATGACGGACACGATTCCGGAATGATGGCGGACAGCATTCCGGCGGCATGGCGGACAGTGTTCCGAAGCCGTGCCGGACAGTTTGGACCCGCCAGCGGAACGGTGTCCGGCATGCCCGGAACGCTGTCCGCCTAGCCTCCGGAGTAGAGGGGCGTCTCGACGCAAGCCTTTTCCACCGGCCACCCTTCGCCCCTTTTTCCCGAAAGGAGCGAAGTGGTGACCCAGCCGAGGCTTGCGATGCGAAAGATCAAAGACGTTCTACGACTTCATCTGGTAGGCGGCGTCAGCAGCTGCCGCCAACTGGCCCGCGCCGCGGGCTGCGGCAAGAGTGCCGTCGCCGATTGCCTGCGGCGTGCCGCAGCGGCCGGCCTGGATCGTTGGGAGACGATCGCGGGACTGGATGAGGAAGAATTGGAGCGGCGGCTATATCCCGCGATCACGCAGCCGACAGTCCGCGGGCAGCGGCCGCTGCCGGACTGGACGAAGATCCGGGAGGAACTGGCCCGGCGCGATCACCAGGTGACGCTGGCACTGCTGTGGACCGAGTACAAAGCCGAGCACCCTGACGGTTATCAATACTCGCAGTTCGTGGATCTCTACCGGCGCTTTGAGAAAAAGCTGTCCGTCGTATTGCGCCAGCAACATCGCGGTGGGGAGAAGGTGTTTGTCGATTTTTGCGATGGCCTCGCGCTGATCGATCCGGACACCGGCGAGTTGGTCCCAACGCAACTGTTCGTCGGCGCCCTGGGGGCGAGCTCGTACACATTTGCTATCGCCACGCTGTCACAAGAGCTGCCAGTGTGGCTGGACTGTCACGTGCGAATGTACGCGTACCTGGGCGGCGTGGCCGCCTTGACCATACCTGATAATTTACGCAGCGGCGTGTCGCGCCCCGATCGATACGAAGCGCAAATCAATCCGTCCTATCGCGAACTCGCGCAGCACTACGGGACCTGTGTGATCCCGGCGCGGATCAGAAAACCGCGCGACAAAGCCAAAGTGGAAGCGGCGGTTTTGGTGGCACAGCGTTGGATCCTGGCGGCGTTACGACACCGCAGATTTTACCACTTGAACGAACTGAATGCCGCGATCGGTGAGTTGCTTGAGCGACTCAACGATCGGGTGATGCGTCACGTAAAGCAGTCACGCCGACAACTGTTCGAACGACTGGATCGCCCCGCACTCAAAGCGCTGCCGCCGCAGCCCTACGAATACGCCGTGTGGGGACAGGTGCGCGTCAATATCGACTATCACGTCAGCGTGAACGACCACCTCTACAGCGCCCCCTACACGCTGATCCACGAGACACTCTGGTATCGGGCCAGCCATCGCACGGTCGAGCTGTTCCACCTGGGCAAGCGCATCGCCAGCCACGTGCGTAGCTTCAAGAAATACGGCTACAGCACCGAGCCCTCCCATCGACCGGCCTCACATCGCGCCCACCTGGAGTGGACGCCCTCGCGGCTGATCCACTGGGGGCAGTCGATCGGGGCCAACACCGCAGCGCTCATCGAGCACGTGATCCGCAGCAAGCCGCATCCCGAACAGGGATACCGCTCCGCCCTGGGCATCCTGCGACTGGCCAAGAAGTTTAGTCCGAGCCGATTGGAGCAGGCCTGCGAGAAGGCGCTGGCGATCCAGGCACCCAGCTACAAAACCATCAAGACGCTGCTGGAGCAGCGCATGGAGACCGCGCCACTGCGCGGCGCCGAGGTTGGAGCTGACGATGCCGCCGCGCATCTGGGTGCCACCAATGTGCGCGGGCGCGGCTATTACCACTAACGCCTACCACTAACGCCGCAACGGCGTGCTTCCCTCAACGAGCAGGAGGTGCCTATGGCCACACTCTGACGAATGTCTTCGGCTTCGAACTTTACTTACTGCAATGGAGAATAATCGTGTTGTTGGAACAGACCTATCAGAAACTCATCGCCATGAAGCTCTTCGGCATGGCCCACGCGCTGAAAGATCGTCTCGAACGGGTCGATCATCACAGCCTGAGCAAAGCGGAGATCATCGGCTTGCTCGTCGATGATGAATGGTTGCATCGGGAAAATCGCAAGCTGACCGCGCGGCTGAAGGTCGCTCGGTTCAAGGAGCGCAGCGCGTGCATCGAGAATATCGACTACGCCGCCTCGCGCACGCTGCGCAAGGACCTGGTACTGGAGTTGGCGCAGAATCGCTGGATCACCGCGCACCAGTGCATCCTGATCACCGGACCCAGCGGCTCCGGCAAGAGCTTCCTCGCCCAGGCCCTCGCACAGCACGCCTGTCGCAGCGGCTTCAGCGCTCAATACTTGCGTCTGCCGACGCTGCTCACTCTCTTCGTACAGGCGCGTGCACAAGGAACGTACGATCGGCTTCTGAAGCGGCTCGCCAAGCTGTCGCTGTTGGTGATCGACGACTTCGGACTTGCCGCCCTGAGCGAGTTGGAGAAGCAGGATCTGCTCGAGGCCATCGAGGAACGCTACGGATCCGGTGCAACGATCCTGACATCGCAACTACCGATCAGCGACTGGCACGAGTATCTCGGCGGCGGACGTATCGCTGATGCCATCCTAGATCGGTTGGTTCACTCCGCTCATCGCATCGAACTGTCTTCACGAGAATCGATGCGCAAAGAGCGATCTTCCTTGAAGCATGCCGGACAGTCTGATAAATAACCCGCCCACTTGCGTCGCTACGCTCCGACGCTGTCCGCCATCGCCGGTTGAAGTGTCCGCCATGGCCGGAATGCGCAATTGCCCCTGGGTGTGCGTCAGCACGCCGAAGCTCGCAGCGTCGAGCTCGCCGAGATCGACGAGCGAGATGGCGTCGTCTTCGACGACGTACAAGCGCTTGAGGCTCGCGGCGAAAAGACGGCGGCCGTGCACCGCGAGCGAACAGAGATCGTCCGGGCAGCGCAACTCTGGCAGTGTCTGCCAGGCATCGCCTCGCCCCCGACAGCAGCAGGCCGGTGCGGCCGCAGCCGTAGACGGTGCCCGTGGTCGCATCAACGCACAGGGCCGTGATGATGCGGTTGGTCGGGCTGTCGATCGGCCACCAGCGGGCGCCATCGAAGCGCCAGATCTCGCCGTCCCACCCTGCGGCGTAGACCTCGCCGGGCTGAACCGTCACGACGGCCTCGAAGCCCTTGGCGTCACCCTGCCCAAGCGGAGGCAGGGCCGGCGCGGGCCTCGGCCCATTGGCCGGACTCGGAGTGCAGGTAGACCTGGCGCTGCATGCCCACGGCGATGACCTCGCCACCTATCACGGTGGCCGATCGCAGGTGCCCGGTGTTCTTCGGCGAATCGGCGCCCGCGGTCACGAACTCGTCAACGGCTTGGCCGGACGGTGTGACCGCGAGGCAGTGGCCGTTGTCGCCGACGAAGACCATGCTGCCATCGGGCAACTGGCCTGCGAACACCGTGCGGAACATCTTCATGAAGCGCGGCGCGAGCAGCGGCCGCTGCCAACTCATGAAAGCCGAATGGTTGATCTCCTTGGCGGCCACGTCGCCCATCACCATGGTGATCCAGCCGGTGTCAGGGCCAGTCGGGCAGCCGTTGATGTAGCTGCCTTGTTGTGCAAATTTGTTTCGCATGGGGTGTCAGGTGATGAGAGATCAGTCGGCGCCCTGCGGGCCGGTCGAAACCTAGCGTTCCCACGATCGCCCGGCAACCTCGGCGCCGGCGTCGGCCACATTGCGCTCGCTCTAGTTCTCGAAACCTTTCAGGCGCAGCTTGCCCCTTGATCTTGGGTGAACGACGGCGATAGCTGGCAGAGGTGGTCCCGTCTTTTGATACAGCCGGCTAAGTGACGGCTCTGCTCTTGTCGGCGAAGATATCGCCTTGAATCAGGAGCAACAAAATGAGTAAGAGATCCCGACGTAACCATTCACCTGCCTTCAAAGCCAAAGTGGCTGTGGAAGCCTTGAAAGGCGAGCAGACCGTGATTCAGCTGGCAGAGCGCTTTGACGTGCATCCGACGCAGGTGACTCAATGGCGTGCGCAGCTGTTGGAGCGGGCCGCCGAGAGTTTCGGGGCGAATAGCGAGAAAGGCTCGCAGCCGGACATCAAAGAACTGCATGCGAAGATCGGCCAACAGGCACTGGAGATTGATTTTTTAGCCGGCGCGCTCGGTCGCATCGGCGATCCGAGCGCAAAGCGATGATTGATCGTGAGCACGACCTGCCGCTGACACGCCAGGCAACACTGGTCGGGCTGTCGCGCGGAGCGATCTATTCCGAACCGCGGCCGCTGCCCGAAGGCGATCTGCGGCTGATGCGACGCATGGACGAGCTACACCTGGAGCATCCGTTCGCCGGCAGCCGGATGTTGCGGGATCTGCTCAATCTGGAGAATATTCAGGTCGGGCGCAAGCATGTGGCCACACTGATGCGGCGGATGGGAATCGAGGCGATTTATCGCAAGAAGAACACCAGCCGGCCGCACCCGGATCATCAGGTGTACCCGTATTTGTTGCGAAATCTGCGCATCGACCGACCCAACCAAGTCTGGGCCAGCGACATCAGCTACATTCCGATGGCGCGTGGCTTTGTGTATCTCGTCGCCGTGATCGACTGGTACACGCGCAAAGTACTGGCCTGGCGGCTCTCTAACACGTTGAGCACGGACTTCTGCGTCGAGGCTCTGGAAGAGGCGGTGGCGAAATACGGATCGCCTGAGATCTTCAACACCGATCAGGGATGTCAGTTCACCAGTATCGAATTCACCGCAGTGCTCAAGGCCCATGGCGTGAAGATCAGCATGGATGGCAAGGGTCGCTGGCGTGACAACGTGTTCGTCGAACGGTTGTGGAAGTCGGTCAAGTACGAGGAGGTCTATCTGCGCGCCTACGATACTGTCAGGGACGCCCGCGCAAGCCTTGCCCGATATTTCGCCTTCTTCAATACACGCCGACCACACACGTCCCTTGACCGGCGCACGCCCGATGCCGTGTACTTCGAATCGCTGCCGCTCGCGCAGGCAGCCTAAACCGCAGGGCCCCACTTAGCCGAGCGCGATTTGCTGTTCAAATTTGCGGAGCCACCTCTGGCTGGGATCAGCTCATGTTTCGGAGCGCTCGTCACGAATTGCGCCGACTGCCGCAGTGGCGGCACGACCCCGCCACTGCGGACCTGTGCCTTGCAGGCGCCCATGCCGCACCAGCCGCGCGTGAATACCGGCAGGCGTCCTGTCATGCGCCTTGGCGAGCTGCGCCACCGTTTGGCCGGCATCAAACTTTTCCAGCAGCTCGCGATCTTCCTGCTCGGTCCACGGCTTACCGGCGTTCGCGGGCGCTCGGGCTCGGCTACTTCGAGCCTTGGAGCGGGTATTTGTCTCCAGCGCGCGGACGGCAAGGTGCAGCGCTCGGATTACGTCACCATGCTGAAGAACTGAGCCTTCAACTTTCTCGCCTGTAGTGGGATCGCATCCGTCTGCGAGTGCAGAAATGATCTTGTGAGCCTGCGTATCGTCCATTTTGTATCACTCCTCTTTGTTGACTTGTCTGCTAAGGATTTCGACCTCGCGCGCGCCTCATGCAGGGGCGCTGTGGCGCTCTAGCAAGACATCGATGATTCTCTTCACGAACCGCTGCTCAGTTTTGCTGAGCTGTTGGAAGCGCTCGGCATGCCGTATTCCTGCCGGAGATAGGCGGCGTTTCGGGCGAACCGGGGCTGTCATGCCCGTCAGCTCTTCGATCGATACTCCAAAGATCTTGGCGAGCTTCACCAGCGTGAGCACCGACACTCGACGGTCTCCCAGCTCGTAGGCAAGCACAGTCTGCTGAGACACGCCAAGCAGGCGCGACAGCTCGGCCTGAGTCAGCCCCTGCTCCTTGCGCAGTGTGGAGACATGCGCACCCAGGGCTCTGAAGTAGGCTCGGCTCTCCTGTTTGATCACGTCAGCGATCTCGATCAGCTATTCCTCTGAACCGCACGATTCGCCCATCGCAAATTCGTCGAACTCGTTGCGCCCACACCCCTGCATCAGCAGGTCGCCCAGCCGACGGACGGACTCGTTGATGAGCCGCGCACAAACATTGGCGACGTCCGCGTGCATCACGGAATCATCATCATCGGCGTAGAGCAGCACCTCGTACAGACACTTGAGCATCGCTTGGATCTGCAGGAGTTCGACCCGCTCGTGCTCGATACTTTCTGTGACATCAGCGGCACTGGACGGTCGCGGCGTCGTGCTCTCAGCAGGACTGGCCGGCGCATCGCTCGATACATCCGTCTCGGCCGTCGGCGTCAGTTCCCCCGCCAGCCGCTGCGGCGAAGTAACATTGCTCGAGGCCCGAGACCGATGTCGCGGCCGCGCCGCTGAGCCGAGCGTCCCGGAGCCAGGCGTTTTCGATCGCTTAGGTACCATGAGTGATCTCCCATGCAGTTGTGCCGTCGTTCACTCGGGCCGCGACTGATTGCGAACCGGTGACGTGGAGTCGACTCGGTTCGTTGCACGTGGCGCGAGTCATGAGATCAGTTCCGAAAGAGCCGCACGTAGGGACGGCGACTCGGCAGGCGCAGGGCCGGCAGCACCTTCCACCGACCTGTCTTGATGTATTGAATGAAGGCTCTGCAGGCGAGTTGATGCCTGCGGCAGGTGACTGCATACCGGCAGCCGGTGCACGGCGGCTCAGGCGCCAACGCGCCAGGATTCATCTGCGATCGGACTCTTCGAGGTTCAATCTCGATCGCGTGAGGAGCGCTGCCTTTCATGGCCGCCCTCCGCGAGGGCGGCACAACCGCTCGATTGTTTCAGCGCCACCAATCAGGCGTTCGTGCAACGCTCCCTGCCCTTCGTGACATTGCTGAGCGGCGTCACGAAGTCCGTCGGCGATGAAGAGTGCTTTGGTGATATCGTCAGTGGCATTGGCGCCGTCTGTATCTGCAAAGAACTTGCGGCGCGTTGCGATGATCGCGTGCTCAAGCAGTCGGGTTCGACGGAGCGTTGCTCCATCATTCTGGAATCGCCACCACGCCCCAGTCTGTCGCACACACGCGAGCAACGTATCCATGCTCATGCTAAGGACGACCAAGTCTTCGGGGCTGAGGTGTCTCATGGCTCGTACCCTCGCACGCGAGGCACGCCGGGCCACGAACTGAGCCGAACTGAAGGATTGTTAGAAGATATCGGCGAGTATAGGCCCTCGTCGGTGTTGGTAGCACCGGCGGGGCCGCCCTTGGGCGGATCACTGGCCGCAGAACGACACTATTCCGATATGGAGCTGGAAGTCCAGACAATCAGAGTTGTTCTGGCGGGCACAGAGGGGGCCTTGCAAACAGAAGAATTCGATGCTGGAAGCGCGCCCTGCGCATAGCTCGAGTCACGGCAGCATCGCGATTTTCTCCTGGGCACTGTCGTGCAGCCAAGAGGTCGCGGACCACCACCAAGTTGCGCACAATGTTCTTCGGACCGAGATCTGGCATGAGGCGGCACACATGAGCGCATTAATCGAAGCATGTGGCATGCTCTTCAACAAGTGTCGCTATGAGACTAATCACCATTGACGATCGCCCGGCGCGGCTGGTGGAACTTGCGCGGAAGCTAGCCTGCGACTATCCGAACATCGGATTCGTGAAAGTACCTCCTCGCGGCACGGCAACGCGGAGCTTCATGGAGTTGCTGCGCTCCTCCGCGGAACTCCGCTTCAACCACGATTTCTCAGAGAAAAGAATATGTGGTCAGAACTCGCTTGCCGTGGATTTCTATTTTCCCGAGGAACGCACCATCGCCGAAGTGGCGCTTGGTCTTCCGAACGATGGGAGCGAGTTCGAAAAAGACGTACTGAAAGCTCTCATGGCCATTGATTCTCATCACGCAGTGGAGCGTCTCGTTCTCATATCTCGCGCAGGGGGAGAGCTGAAGTGCCGAGAGCCGGGCCGTTCAGCGGCGATTCGATGGGCGCAGAAAGCTCACGGCCTTACCATCGAAGTGTACGATTTGCCTGGAACCCGACGAATGAGAACCCGAAGCCGCAGAGCAGCTCATTACTAACGCCCGAACGTGTAGGTGGGGACTCATTTCGATCGAATCGTGACGTTATTCAAAGTTCGGTGTACTTCTTCGCGCTCCCGCGTGACTTCGCGACGGGATATTTCTCCGCATTTCTCGGGATCTTGTCGTGCGCAGCGGCGATCAAATCAATGTCCAGCTTGTCCGCCAACCGAATCAGGTAGCCGAGAACGTCGGCAAGCTCAGCACCGACCTTCGTTTTCACATCTGGGGAGAGATCGCGACTCTGCTCCTCGGTGAGCCATTGGAAGTGCTCCAGCAATTCTGCGGCTTCGACCGTCAGCGCGGCCGCCAGGTTCTTTGGCGTATGAAATTGGTCCCAATCGCGCTCGTCAGCGAAGGCACGCAAACGATCTCGCAGTTCTTTCAGTTCGTTCGACATTGACTGCTCCAGAACACCTTGCACTAACCTAGAAACCGAGACTCATTGTGCCACCGCAGGAACTCGATATCGGGTGATTCCCCTATCTTCGTTGGAATTATTGCCAGTGGCTTTCCGTGGTGGGCGTAGTACTCACGGCCATTCTGCCAATCCTCCCGTAGATGCTTGCTGACTTCTATCTTCAGCTCCCGCGTTACCGTTAGATAGCCACGATCGAACAACGTGTGGAGGTCAGACCGGAGCAGCAGCCCGTTGGACACGCGATGCGGGCCATTCGATGCATAGGGTTTGATGTGCGCTGCCTGCAATACGGGGAGCGTCCTCTCTCCCGTTATCGCGCAACGCCGAGTGTACGCGTCCGTAACCAGGATCCGAAAAGCGCCTTGTCCCAAGCGTCCTCTTGTGAGGTATTCCGACCCGTAGCGTCCCACTTCGCCATCCGTCAATGCGCGAGGTGCGTCCCTAACTCCGGCCACTCCCGCCAGCGACAGTTCCAACTGCTCAATAAGCGCTGCTCCTTCGCCGCCGGACGAGTCGTAACTCTTGCCGGTAACGATGTTCTTTGACCAACTCTCTGGAACGGGAATCCATTGACTACGAGATAGGAAGAACGGCTCAGCGAGAACGTTGCAGCCGATGACCGGGTCCGGTGCATTGTTCTTCCGGCTGTACTTGCGAACCCTCGCTATCAGCTCGTCCAATGTGGCTACACCGTTCTTCACTGAGAAGGCCTCCCAGGCGAGCGACGCCGGCAGCGGCGTTGACCTCACGAAGTGCCCGCCTCCGACGATGTAGTTGTTCGGGCTGTGAAGCTTGAAAAGAAAAAGCTCACCGGGCTGAAGCACTTGGAATGTCCGTCCACCGCTTGGCTGCCAGAAGTTCACCTCGTCCGGCTTTATCCCGGCCAGAAATCTGAACCAGTCATCGTCTGTGACACCAACCCAAAGTTTCACGGCAATTCGTCCTGGTTAGTCTTCGCGCTTCCGCTGATCCATCCTGATCTTTGCGACGATCGACAATGCTCCAGCCACAAATCCCATGACGAAGTCCCTTGTTGGAGCATCGCCAGCGCGCGCCTCCCAAAATTCCTCGCAAAGGCTTTCCCACTGATCATCGATACCGTTATCGTCTGTCGGCGGGCAAAATGTCTCGAACACAGACTCCGAGTCCGAGTCGGTCAGATCCCGCCTGTTCTTCCAGAGACGGCGGCGTTCTTGAGGTTCACAGTGCGCCGCCCATTGCTTTCCTGCTTCATGACCGTTGTTGTAGATCTCTATACTTTCGATGCCCGGCGATGAAATCGCCTTGGCGATTTCCGCCATCAGATGCTTCTCCAGATGATTTCGGAGATCAGGCAGTCGAGAAAAGCTGTTGGATTCGTTTTGGCTTGGGCGATTGACGACGCGCACATCACTTCGAGTCCTGCGAAGGAACATCGATGACTCAAACGAGATGCGTGCACGCACACCAGGTCGGAACTGTAGAACCCCAATGGCCACGCTGACCTGATTGACGGCGGACTCACGCTGTACGCTGATCAACGGACTCAACTGACGCAGCTCATCACAGAGGGCTTCAAGCTCCCGGCAATCCGCCTCCCATTGCATCTGGCGTGACTCCCGCCGTTCGATCTCCTTCTCCGCAGCGTGAGCCCGCTGTTCCATGTGAGCATTCAGAACGGCCTTGAGGATCACGCACAAGGCCCTTACACAACGACCTGCCGAACCATCAGATACCGCTTCGCACGCGTCGCCGCGACATGTAGCAGGCAACGTTCGCTGGTCAACACGTCAACGTAGGCACCCGCATCAGCTTCTTCCGCATATATCTTCGCCCAGTGCTCTGGGCCTTTGTAGCTAGCCATGATCACCGCATCGAACTCTAGGCCTTTGACACGGTGCATGGTTGCGACACGCACACCCGGGGTGTTCTGATCGTCTGAAACGTCGCGCTCGAGTCTGAGAACCTTCTTGCCAATGCCCTCAAGCCAATCTGCATATTCCACGGCTTCCTCATTCGTCCGAACAACGATGCAAGTGCTCTTCTCCTGGATGCCATCGTCCTGGAGGCTCTGGAGTGTCTCGGCAATTGCCTTTCTCTCCGCGTCTCGTGACTCCACGACGCCATCGTCTGGTTTGGGACCATGAGTGAGTGATTTGTAACCGACAAGGGTGTCCGGCTGACCGTCCAGGTCATCGATCGAGCAGTTGGCGAGTTGTGCCGTTGCCCACTTCCGAATCTCGTCGGTTGTACGGTAGTTGATGCGCAATCTCCGACCGCGACCGCGGATGTCTATACCGACCTTCGAGAGCGACGCTCGATGGCGGTAAATCCGCTGGTGAGCATCGCCTACCAGGAACATATCGTTCTTGCCTTCAGGCACGGCCGCTCTGAGCAGTGCCAAGGCAGAAGGGCTCAGATCCTGCGTTTCATCAATGACGACTGATTGAATGCCGAGAGTCGTTTTTTCTTTCTTGATCAGCGCCAGCGCATCTCGGTAGGCTTCCTCGGGCTCGCGGAAATTCGCCGCTCGTAATTGTGAACGGTATTCCGCAAACACCGGCCAGAGCTTCTGCCGATCGAGTCGGCTGAGCTGCTTGCCCCGTCCGATTCGACTAGCTTTCATATAGTCCTCGGCGGATTCGCAGCCCTGCGAAAGCACGACACGCTCGAACTCGGCGCGGTAGAACGAATCGTGATAGTCCACGTCGTCGGGTTTCCGGGTCAGCGCGCGATTCCAGAATTCGCGCCGACGGCGTTCGTCAAACAGCAGCTCCGGACGGTAGCCAAATCTCCGAAGGATCCCCTTCACCCACTGATCGACATTGACGACCTCGATCTTCTCGCGCTCGGTCGGCGACGCGATCATGGCGATGTGCGAGCGAATATCGTCGGCCAGCGTCCGTGTAAACGTGGTGAAGAGCACCGGCTTACCTTGCTCATTTGAATACACCCTTCTGGCCAACCAGACGGCTCGATGCATTGCAACGACAGTCTTGCCCGTGCCGGCGCCACCCAATACTCGGACCGGTCCGTTCCAGTCGCGCTCCACAAGCTTGCGTTGCGTGGGATGTAGGAACACGCGCCACATCTCCAGCGGGGCAGCGAGCAGCGCTTCGAGATCGACGTCTTCTGTGATGACGACGAAGTGCCGCTTGGTCGCATCAACAGTGAGCGCCGTGGCGAAGTCGGTCGTATCGACTTGGGCGGGCAGTTCGCGCTCACGCACCAGCTCTTCATACGTATCGCCCGCCGCGTACATGAATAGCGATTCGTATGCATCGTCGGGGATCTGCTTCTGCAATCCGTCGAGTGCATCCTCCGAATCGACGCTCCTGACTTTCGCGATGGCATCTTCGGGAACACCAAGTCGGATCAGTTCGCGATCCTTCAGCTTCGCGAATAGACCCGTCGGCTTCGGAGCTGCTTGTGGCGCGGAGACTGATTCCTGATGGGCTGCCTCAAAGACCTGAATGTTTCCACCCTCAGGATTGATCGCGACTTTGTGCCGGCGCGCCCAGTCGTACGCATCATCGTGCTTTGCCACCCAGAGCAAGCAGTACACATTTCCGTGTTCGGGTTTGAGGACGATTCCACGGTAGTTCTGATCGATGCGCACGGATCGCATATTCTTGTCCACGGCATCGTTGATCTTTTCATAGTTGATGCCCGGCGACGTCGGATTGTCGCGGAACAGCGCGATGAACTTCATTACAGCGTTCTGTCGGTCACGCGGTATTTCCGCGAAACACCGCAGGAAGTCGTCTGAAAGCGCGATTTTGACTGATGACTGCATTCCTCACTCCTTTTATCTGAGTCGCGTGACCAGAGCGTCTTTCAGCCCGTCCATGTCATGCATGAAGAACTGCCAACCGGCCGCTCGAAAGGCGGTCTCGAAATCATTGTTTAGAGCAACCGCGACCTTGGAATCTGGCCAACCAAGCTCCGCGTCACCTACGATGCAACCGTCATCACCTGCCAGCTCATAGCCCACGGTCGGTGCCGCCACACCTTCGGAAAACAGTCCCGCAAGCAGGTCCTGAACGCCTGCCGCCGCGACAGCGGCAGCCGCATGCCACTCCTGCGACATCGTCACCTTCTTGTATGCCGGAGCGCTCGCGAGCGCGTGCAGATCGCACCCCACGTCCGCGCACATCCAGACATTCGCGGCCGGCAACAGCAGGTTCGCCGCATGCCACCATTGCTGCCACAAGCGCCGCAAATCACCGTCTGATTCATGCACAACGTCTGCCCAGCGCATAACCACACAGGGCTGCACTGATCGATCCGACGTGTCATCAGGCAACTTGGCGAGATCGGTGCGTCGAGCCTGAATGCCGATCTGAATCTGATCTTTGGGGGATGACCAGCAGCGCCCAAGATCCGCCTGGCCAGGCCACGAGAACACCTGAGAGAGCATCAGCCCCTCGCACCCTGACGATCTCCAGAGACTATCGAACGCTGCAGCGTCCAGCTTGTCTGCTCCAACTCGCAACGCTAGCGCAACGCTCATCCGTTTCGATGTCACGTCATCCAATCCTGCGATGCGAGCTCGCAATTGCTCAAACGCCGTGAAGCTGTGAAAGCTCTTGCGTTCCGAAATGCCGAAACGGCCATACAGCGATGCTGCTTGGTCCTGAGTCTGCCGGAACGCTGAAGCCCACAACGTCTCCGGCGCGGACGCTGTCGGTTGCAAGACATGCGCAATGTCATCCGACGTCAGTGTCCACACGGCAAACTTGCCGCTCCGCGCGACCGCCATTCGCTTGGCAATGTCATCGCCGATCCGATCCTTGTGATATTGCCAGCCGTCCAGAAACACGGCGATCGGCATGCACCCCGGTGCTGATTCCGGCCAAAGCATGAAGTCGGGCTTGCAGTGGATCACTACACCCTGATCCGGTCCCAATGACACCTGGGGCTCGATGGTCCAGGTCAGATCGCCCGCCTTGAGGAAGTATCCGGGCTTGCCGCGGACCACTTCTTCTTTGACTTCGAACCGACCCACCGCATCGCCAACACGGCGGCGCAGCGCTTCGATGAATCTTCGCTCGAGCTCGCTATCGAACAGTGCGTTCTGCTGGACAACGTCGCCGATCGTCTGGACAGTCTTCAGTGACGCCTCGTGCTGAATGATCTGCGTGAGAATCTTGACCGCGGTCCTTCTTGAGACGTGCTTGCGATCATAGCTGTTGTGATACGTATACACGCACCGATAGCAGCCGTCCTTGTGTTCGTCGCTGTTGCACGGGCATTCGTTCAATGCCTTCAATGCCAGCTTGAACACTTCGAACATCGGCACAGAATCCCGCATCAACTCCTTCAAGTACCCCGTGCCCCCAGGGACGCTGTCGTAAATCACCAGATACTGCCGAGGTGTTTCCTGGCCTTGGGCGATCCGGATATCACGCGCGATCCGCAAGTGATCGACGCTTCCGCGAAATTTCAGCTCCAACCCCATCTGCAAAGCGGCAATGAAGGAATGTACGCCCGCTTCAGAATCCGCAATGGACGACTCGGGCAAGTACGCACGAATGCCTTCGCTGTCGAACTCGCGGTACAGGAAGATACATTCATCAGTTTCCGTGTCGGCCTGCCGCCTTTTTGAGCAGTAAAGCGCGTGGTTCTTCCAGCCTTCATCATCCCGACGACGACGCTGAACCGTTCCGCACTCTGGGCAGATCGCGAATCCCGGCTTTCGCGACTCATCGCCGGCAATCTGAATGGGTTGTCCGTCGCCTGTTTGTTCACCGAAGTTGACCTCCTTGAATGAGATCCGGCTGGCAAACTCAAACGCGAATGGCAGCTCGGCGTTGTCTATCGCCCACGCCTGCCGAATCGCCTCCGGCGGGACATCGACCAGAGCCTGCCGGACAAAGAAGTGACGCTCGCGATCGTCAGAATCATCGCCAATACGGCTGCGGCTCTCGAATGTGCGTGCGTAGACCTTCGTCAGTCGCATCATCTTCTGCACGCGACCTGAGTCCGCCCAGAGCGTGTCACCACACCGCGGACAAGCGGAATGCTGCGAGGGCGCTGTCTCCTCGTTGTTTGCGTAAGAGCAGCTTCGACAGAACCGCCACGGCGCCGGATGGTCGTGAGTGACATCGACCTGATCGATAGTCACCCTGCGGCCTTCGGCGTAGAAAACGCTGTTCGGTGCGAACTCTGTAATGGCGCTGGCACCGGGACGCTCGTACTCAAACGTCAGCACACGGCTTTCATCGCTTACCTTCCGGTCATCGCGGACGATGACCGAGTGCAGCAGCACACCCTGCTCCGGGAACGCGTAGTTCGGAATCAACCCTTCATCCGTCAGGAACTGATACGTGTCACGGCTGCTGATCGACGCCATCAGGCGCGTGAGCGCAGCTCGCTCCAGTTTGAGTTCTTCCAGTTCCTCCAGATCACTCTCGCCCTTGGCCGGCAGCGCATCGATTCTGGCAACCTCCTTTTCCACACGCTCGCGCCGCTTCTTCAGATCGTCCAGATCCCGAACAACCTTGCTTAGTCCGTTCACCACCTTCCACCGCAAGGCTGCTTCCGTGCTCTCGGCGCCAGTCAGAAATCGCTCGAGATGATTCATTGTTTCCTGGCGCATCCCGCCATCGTTCCGTTTGAACAGATCGACGAACTCCGACAGCAACGTCCCCTGATGTTCCGAAATGAACGCAAACCAGGTGTACGGAAACTTACTCTGCGTCCTATTCCGCACCGCGCTGAGCACATCCGACAGCTTGTGCGGGATCCGCGCTTGCTCACCCACGTTCCGCACCCAGCAATCGATGGTGAATGCAGTAAGCTGTCGCTCCAGAACGGCCGACGCATTGAGGAATACACCGGGTGCGTCTACGTCGCCCGCGAGCATCTCGCGCGGCTGTGCCCAGAAGTAAAGATCGTGCGGTCGGCCCGTCGCCAGCATGGGCAAGAAGGCATTGCCCGTCCGTCTCCCCGCTCGGCCGATGCGCTGCACGTAGTTCGCTTGCGCCGGCGGCACGGAGCACAGCATCACCGCGGACAGGTCGCCAATGTCGATACCCATCTCGAGCGTCGGCGTCGCGGAAAGCACATTGGTCTTCGCTTCCTTGAAATCTCTTTCGACACGCTCGCGCGTCGTGCGATCCAGAAGCCCCGTATGCTCCTGCGCCATAATCCGATGGACATCTGCGGACAGATAGAGCTGCCGATAAAACTGCGGGTCACCGGACTCGTGCCGCGCATACGTGCCTTGACATGCAATTTGGCGACACAGCGAATCCGTTAGATCCAGCTCGGGCTCCGCGACAACCGTGTTGCGGCAAAGCTTGCAGCGCCACTGCGTTCCGGCGGGAACCAACGAACAAGCTGCGGGTTCGATACCCCAGATCCGTGTTCCTGCGCGCTCCGCATCAATCGGCCGTGTGATGCCTACGTCGGCGTGAGCTAGCGACTCCAGAACGATTCGATATACATCCGCAACGACGGTATCGTCGATCAGTGCCTCGCGCCTGAGCCCTTCAAACGATTTGAACAGCCAGTCTTTGTAGAACACGGCATCGTCGCCCATCACCGTGTCGCATTTCTGGTACGGCACTAGCGCCAGGTAGCGCGGGCGTCGAGGCGACTTGAGAAGCGCGAACTCTGCCGGGTTGTTTCGATACGCGTAGATGTTGCAGCCTCGGCGGGCGTAATCTTCCAATCCCCTGTCCCAGATAGCCCCGACGCGCTGCAGTCGCCACAACAAGCCAACAACAAAATCATGCACTTCGTCTCGAGTAACGTTGCGTAACGCCTCAATCTTCTCTTTGAGATGATCCACGCTCGCGCCAACAGCCGCAGATAGAGCATCAGCATCGAATGCTAGGGCTGCGGTGAGTGTCCTCGGCAATGTTCGCCCGACATGTGCGTCCTGTCCGAACTCGCCCACCATCGCCCACACGAGACCACGTCGCGTGAGCTGCTTGACATAGTCCGTCGGCGAAGTGTCCTGCTCGATCATGGCCTGGTAGTCACGAAGCCAGGTCAGCGACGGAGAGAGAAACGTTCGCACATACCGCCGATCACCGAACGCCGCCAGCCACCGCTCCTCGAATGCGTCCGGGAGTTGCGCCAACGTGAGTGGCTTACCCGCATTCGCCGCGGCATGTATGACCTGCGCGAGCGCGGGCCGGAGATTGAGACGCCAGTTGCGGGCCTCAAAAAAGCCCGCTCGATGCGCTGCATCCTGAACTGAATCGGAGAACGCAATCAGCTTCTTGTCGGTGTTGTACTTGGTGCCGAATAGCTGACCGACTCCTACGCTGGCCAGACTCGCCGCCTGCGAGCCGACAATTGTCAGCGTGCGGTCGCCCTCACAGTATGGACAGTCATGATGGGACTTAGTGAACGGCGCACCGTTCCGGCGACCGTGCTTCAGGTTCCGTGCGATATCGACCACGAGCAACCTGTCGCTGCCGCAATGGGTGCATTCGCTCGTCTCCAACGTGTTAACCACGCCGCATTCGATGCAGGCGCGACGACGCTCGAACTTGCGCGCATTCGCCGGAGTCGCATCGTCCGCCGGGAAGATAAATCGCGTGGCTGTGTCCTCACTGAAGAACGCGGCGTAGAACTCGCGCAAGTCCGATTTGAGCTTCACTCCATCGGTGGCAGTCTGCGTCGCACCCCATCCCATCGCATGGCAATCGCGACAGTGAATGAGCGGAAGCAGAACGCGCCTGTCATTCGCTGCGATGTCGTCCGAGTGAATCAGCGCCGGTTCATCGGAAAGGCTGGCAACCATGCGCCGCAACTCGCGTAACCACAACTCGATACGAACGCTGAGCAGAGGTTCGCGATGGGCTCCCTTTGTTTCCTTGCTTGCGTGCGCGATCAACGACGCCAAGCTTCCCAGCCACAGGCGCGGATAGTCTGGGGGCGCACCTGCAGAATCGCGGAGACGCTGACGCATGACCTCCACCAAATCTTCCAGCGCCACGGCACGACCGCCAAGCTTGTGCAGGTCACGCAGGAGGTTCTGGAAGGCAACGTGCTGCTTCAGCTGTTTGCCGAGTGAGACACGAAACTCAAGGCCATTGACATCTCGAGCATCGAGATTGGCGTCGAACCACAGTTGGTACTGCGACGCGATGAAGTCGTCGGCGCTTGCATGCGACAGGGGCGAGAGCGCCAAAACATCTCGCGCTTTAGGCATGCCGATGAACTCGACGGGATTGTCGCGGAGATACTCTGCGACAGACTCGCGCTCTTCGCCGATCACTGCGGTCGCATCGAACTCCTCACCGAAGACTTCTTGCGCGAAGGTCAAGAGTCGATCGTTGCCTTCCGTTCCTAGCGTCGCCGAAGTTCCGACGCATGCCAGCGCGCCTGGCGGCATTCGGAGCCGTGCCTTGAGGCGTCGGATCAAGCAACCGAGATCCGTGCCTTGTGCGCCGTCGTACGCGTGCAGCTCATCCGCGACCAGGTAACGCAAGGTGTCTGGTTGGTTGTGTCGCCACAGCGGTGAATCCGAAGCTCGCAACAACAAGAAATCGAGCATTTTATAGTTGGTCAGCAAGATGTCTGGCGGTTCTTCCTTGATTCGATGGCGGTCGGTGATGACCGTGTAGCGATCCCCGGCCACGTGGCGAACGGTTGTGCTTTTGTCTTCAGACTCATCGCCGACGTAGAGGCCGGCAGTGATACCGGCGAGTCCCTTGCGTGTGACGATCTCCTTTGCAAGGCGGTTCGCCTGATCCGTCGCGAGTGCATTCATCGGATAAATCAGAATCGCCTTGATGCCGCGTCGCCCCTCGGCTCGCATCTGACGACAATGTTCTAGCACCGGAAACAGAAAGCACTCGGTCTTGCCCGAGCCAGTACCGGTCGCCACCAGCGTTGATCGCGCCGTCGCGCTGCTGAGCCTGTAGAACGCGCGCGCCTGGTGCGCGTGCGGCCGGAATGACTCAGCCCACTGAAACGCCGGCGGCCCGGCCGGCGCCGCCTTGAACGGTAATCCGATGGTGAGATAGGGCCCCTTGGCAAGATTACCCGGCGCATCGAGGAAATCCGCCATGAGCGATTCGAATCCCCGCGTTGTCGCAGGGAACGTGGTCTTCAGAAAATCGGCAATCCCTTGTCGAGTCTGTTCCGCGACGATGAGTGGTTGCACGTTAGTGCTTCCCCTCTGCTTTCGCTCTCCGCTCGAACTCCGCCCACGCGACGCCGTAGTCGTGCTCGCGATCGGCGGTTGTGAACGGAGCGACGTACTCGATCACGCGCTCAATTGGTCCGCCGGGCATGGTGTCGTCGATGACGGTGCGGCGGATGCGCGTGCCGGCGGGGGCGTCGCGGACGTCCTCGAAGCCGACGCGTTTTCGTTCGGTTGAGGCATCCACGTACTCGATAAGCAAAGGCTCGTCCTTTCGCCCCACGCTCTGTGGCAAACCAATTCCACTCAGTCCTCGATTCGGCGTGTAAGCCATGCGGCCATTGGCATCATAGTAAGTAAGCCTGTCGTAGTTTCTGAGCACGGGAAATTGCTCGCGGTAGATGGCTAACAACTCGTGCAATTCCATACGAAGAGCGATTGCGACAAGCACATCCAATTCCAAGAGCGCTTGTCTTCGCGAGAAATCGTCACGCAAAGCACTGCTCCTCGTCCAATCTGCGTGCAGGCTTTGGAAGCAATTTCTACTCAATCTCGGGTCCGCCGAAAGCCAGCTCTCCGTTCGATACGCGTCGCTCCAACACTGTTTCCATAGAGAGGCATAGGCCGACGTGATGCAATTCAAAACGAGGACCCGCACGTGAATTGCGGATCGGAGGACATACGATGCCGCTTCGTGAAGGATAGGGATTTGCGCGACCACTGACGGACTTGCGTGAGCTGTGCCCATCGTCCTAATCAGGTAGTCAATCGGCAATGAAACGAAAAAGGCGTGAGCATCAAGGAGATCGGTACTGCACCTGAAAGCGTTTGATGCAATCGTATGAACGTGGGCGCATCCATTCGGAATGATTGCCGCAACCAGACTTCTCTCGAGTCCAGCCCCAATCATCTCTCGATGTGCGTTGCGATAGTAGTCGAGCACCGGCCGAGGCTCTCTGCCGTTCTCACTCCAACCAACTCGCGGAGCCCGAGATACGTACTCTGCCTGTGCGCAAGCAGGCGAGTACTTGCTGCGTGGGACGTAGTCTTCTGGCATCTCGTCAAGCAAGATTGGATCGTAGTCACTGTTCTTGCGGCAAATCGCTCGCGGCGTCTTGTTGAAAGGACGTCCCAGGTGCAGGTGCGGGCCAGTGAGTACGAGCTCGTTGACAGAAACGGGAAATCTCGTGCCTTCCTTGATAAGTCCCTTAGCCTGGGACCCACTTTCGTGCCAACAGGTCGTAGGCGTGTTGAATCGTTCTGATTCCCCAAGAGAACCGATTCGACGAGGATGCTCCGCGATCTTGTTCAAGACAGCGATCAATTCCCTGGAGTGGATAGCAGCGAGCCGCGCGTGACACGTGCGCGTACCTGTGGGATCGTAAACCCTCGCGAATGCGCTCAAGATTTCTTCGTTCACACTAATGATGCGATCTCGATGTCCTGCAGTCTCCCAATCTCCCTCGTCGGTCTTTATTCCAGGAGTCTTCCCTCCTCCTGAATGCGCGTAGCACGCGTCTATCGTCGCCGGGTCGAATATGTTTGCTATATGCTCGAATTGGAGATCTTCTCGGGGCACGCCGTACACATTGATGCTGAATTTGGTGTGATGGTCGTTTTCGGAAAACAACTGCAACTCGTTCACGAATTGATAATGACCTCGTAGCCGCGCATACATCGCCCCGCGAAGCACCCCAGCACCGGGTTCCCCATATGCACCTTCCGGATGAAGAAGTCCCTGCGCTACGGCGCCCACCCTCCATACCAACGGCAGGAAGCACTTGTACAAATTGTTCTGCAGACCTATCAGCAGCGGATAGTTCTGTAGGGCATTCAGAAACAACTGCGTACCTGCTTGGGAAGCACATTCTGCGACGTATTCTGTGCGTGCCTGAGATGACATCGTGAATACCCCATCGCGACGTATAGATGCCTCTTGCGCGCTCAACTTTCGGATATCGAATCGCGGGTCAAAGTCGCCTAGCAATGCGCGCTCGTTCCACTCAACCTTGATCCAAGGCGGGTTTCCAAGTATCAGATCGAATCCGCCGCGCTCTGCGAAGAGGTCGGCAAACTCTAGCTCCCAGTGAAGGAACTTGTGTCGCTTTGACAGTACGCTCGCTAAATTCAATCGCGGATTCGTCTCCAACAAGACATCGAGATTAACGTGCCCGTACTTGTCTCTCTCCACACCGAAGTCGGCTCGCGCCCGGGAAACGGTATCGGGGAATAGATCATCCGCGGGGGCAGCGGGATCTGAAGCACTGCCGTGTATCAGCAATTCGAGATCGAACCACCACTCCTCACGTGATGGCAGCACCTCGGACAAAGTCACTGGCCAGAACCAAAGCGCACACCAATAGTCCATCGCCAGCTTCAATCGCCGATATGGCGACGCGTTCCTCACCTTCTCCGAGAGCATCTCGTGCTGCCAGATCTCGTCCTTTTGTTTTGTCGATGACAGCGGAACGTTTCGATGCTCTTGTGGCCAGACGTGCAGCTCATCCATCGTGAGTTTTCGTATGCGGGCAAGCTCCGAAACGTGCTGCTTCCACAGCTTCTCGACCTGCTCCGACAGTCTTTGCGCTCGCTGTATCTCGTCCTTGGATAGCGGTTCATTGAACTTCGCCCGCCACTTCTTCATCCTCTCCATTTGTGCAGGCTCGAGCGACTTTACGACCTTGTCGTCGCAACCCGCCATGCCACGGTCTGGTAGCAGGAAGTGCCATACGTGACCAGCAGGTAGTTCGTCCTTCATCAGGACTCGCTCAGGCACAGCAGCGCGCCAGTCGCGCTCCGGTTGGTCCTTCTCGCCTTTGCCGGGTGATAGCTGAGCAGCCGAGAATACGTCGCGGCGGCATCCGATGAGCGAATTGCCGCAGTAAAGCTGCACACCAAACCATGGGACATGCGCACCTTTGAAGATTGCGTTTAGCCACAGCGACACTTCCGCGAGTTGCACCGCCGTGGGATTCAGGTCGACGCCGAACACATTAGTGTCGGCGATGTACATCTTCACGCGCTGCTTCTCGTCCGTGTATTTGTCGTGATCGATGCTTCTACCTAGTTCGCGCTGCTTGCGTTTAAGGTATTCCTCGGCGAGCTGATTGATCGCTTCGTTCAAGAACGCTGCCGACCCCATGGCCGGCTCGCACACAGTGAGCTTCAGGATTTCATCCGCGCCCTTAATATCTTTGAGCAACTCCTTGAGCGCGTACTTGACCAGACACTGCGTCAGAACTTCGGGCGTGTAGTACGACGCACTCTTCTCCCGCTCGCGTCCCGCCAGACGATAGATGAACTTGCCTTTGGGATGCTTGCGCGGCTCGCCATCAAACAGCTTCTCGGCATCCTTGTATTCAAGAATCTGACTCGCAGGCACGAACCAGGCGGGTTCCAACCAATCGTCGGACGAACTCTTGCGCTTTGATCCGAGCCTGGCAGTCTCTACCTGTCCGTCGCCGTTGGTATCGACGGAATCGTCATCCTCTGTATCTACATCATCGGAGGCGACCGCACCCTTCTTCTGTTTTGCCGGCTTGACTTCGTACAGATCTTCTTCGGCAAAGAACCCTCGAAATGAAAGCAGTGCTTCATACACGGCGCCCAACTGGTTGATGCCGAGTTGAGCATAGGAGATGCGTCCCGCTCGACCTTTCCTCCCAGAGCCTTCCGCCAGCGACATGCGGTGGATGACCTTCTGCATCACCGTGTTTCGAAGCTTGACCGAGTTCAGGATCTTGAGCGGCTCCGGATCGAACAAATGCCCTTGCAGTGGTGCCAGCTTGAAGCCGTTGCGCAATGACTCGGCCAGGCCCAACTGCATGGAATTGTCGGACTTTGCTAGCGGGAATCCTTCCCAGATCAAACGAAACAGCGTCTTGAGTGAGTCATGGATGTAGGTTCCGTTCTGCGCTTCACTGGTGGTTAGCGGCATACTCTCGAGATCGCGGAGATGCTCGAGGCTGTAGCCCTTCAAATACGGTTCCGCATCGATTGGCGCGTACCCCAGCTCGGGACGCGCTTCCAGGTAGAACACGAAGAGCATACGATACATGAAGATCAGACACTCATTCGACAGCGCCCTGGCCAGATCGATGTCTGTGCGATCGAAGACCTTGTCCTTGGTAACCTCGCGCTTGTAACGAATCGCCTCGTTCGCGATGTCCTCGATCGCTTCACGAAGTGCGCTCTTGAGTTCACCCGAAACACCGTAGGCATGTTTATGTGAGTTGTTCTCGAGCGCATCAACCAGGGCAATGCCTTCCGTCGGAATGATCGACTCGCGCGAGGCCAGCGCCGCGAAAGCACGGAAGAGGTCATCGCTGCGCAGGCTGAAAATTTCCGGCAGGTCGAACTTGAGCAACGCCTTGCGACCCCATTTGCCGCGCTCGATGACCAGCAGCTCGTCATGACCCAGTAGCAGCAGCCATCGCGGCGGACGTGCGTCGGCGAACACGATCTTGCTGGCAGCGGATTCCCAATCCCCTTCGAGAAGACCCAGCTCGCCGCCGGACTCACCGGTAGGCGCAACAGGGTGAGAGCTGAGAGCGGTCCACTCTGACTCGATTGTCTCCTTCGCCATCGGCGCGAGGCCAATGACCAGCAGTGGCTGTTCATCGGCTCCGCGGTAACATGCAGCCACCTGCAGTGCGCCGTCATCAAACTGCATTGCCTGCGGATGCAACTCGTAGCCGAGCGCAGTCAGCAGCGGCTGTGCGATATCCATCAGCGCAGCCAGCCGTTCCGACTGCGTCTTGGCCTTGACCACCCTATCCCTGAATCGGAGATAGTCGGGTCGCATAGCGCTTAGCTTTGCCGGCGGAGAGTCACTCGCTTCCTTCCAGCGGGCGAAGAGCGCCTTCAAATCCTGTTCAAGCACTTCGTCCAGATAGTGCTGGCTGTAGAAGTCGTTCGAATTCTCGATGCCGGTCAGAAGGAATGCCATGGTCAACGCTCAGGCAATGAGTACGGCGGCGACGGTGAGATGAGCACGCGACTCGATCTCCAGAGTGTCGGTGATCCAGCGCCGATACTCGCTGAACAGGGCATCCAGCTCGTAAGACCGCTGCTGCTTCTTGCTGCCGTCCCCGGCCTGTGCAAACTCCAGCTCGAGTTGGTTCTTGTGTTGGGTACGAAGCTGTTCCAGACGATCCAGCTCAGTCCTGGAGCGCCCCTGCATCTGCTGAGTGAACGCTCGCTGCGCGGCAACCATCTTGTCTGCGGCAAAGTCGAGCGCTGGCGCGAGAAGTTTGCTCAGCTCTCCTGTTGAGACGGCCTTACCCGCATTGGGTATTTCCTCACGCCCGAGCCCGGTGATCTTCATCAGCTCCTCGAGTGATATAGAGCCCCTGATCTGCCGGCCCTTCGTCACCCGGACAGCAAACCAGTCGTTCAACACGGGTTGTCCGCGACGGTTTGGAATCAGTGCTGAAATCAGCACACAGACTTCATTGGGCTCTAGCCCGCGGCGGACGCGAATGACCGGCGCTCGCTGGCGACCGATGGTCGAGATCAACCTGTAGTCGAGCCAAAGCATGATTGGGTGCAGTGACCACAGGAATTGAAGCGCCGGCCAACCGCTCGCATCCCTCGCTCTGCTAATCGCAGTCTGGACGCTGTTGGGATCCGCACAGAGCGCGAACACGCGATCGTCCGTCCACATCTCATCATCCAACTCACGCTCCAGGAATCGGTCGAGATCGCCGTCCGGCCAGACGGTGATTGTTGAGTGTGCATCGTTCGCGCGCGGCGCCGTAGGAAAGGCATGACGCTGGTTGAGCCATTCGAAGCCTTGCCGTACATAGTCGTAGTCGTCTTTGAAAAGAGAGAGTAGCTGACGGGTCGGCGCGGGAGCCGACGCGGCGCTTGCACCAGGCGTCATCAACTCATCCAGCCAGTCGAGACCCTCCTCCTTGGGCTGCAGCGCATTCTCAAACACGGTCGGCGATTCGTTGGATTCAATCGCCTTTGCAACTCGCTTGGTTTCCTCGTCTTCATCGTAGAGGCCCATGAAGATCGATGGATCGCCGATGTTCTTCGCTGCTTGCTCGTCCTTCTCAATAAGTATTTCCAGGATTCGCAGGTCACCCCGAATCTTATCGTGGCGTGTGTCGGTACTGAGGTAAGCGATGAGTGGGGTTTGCGTTTGGCCATAGCGATCGACACGGCCATTACGCTGTTGGAATACCATGAGCGACCACGGAATGTCGAAGTGAACCAGCCGATGCGACTGAAAATGAAGATTGAGACCTTCAGACGCGACATCGGAAGCGATGAGTAGACGCAAAGGCGATGCAGTCCTGCCGAAGGACTCGACGGTCTCTGCGAGTTCCGAATCAGGAAGCTGTCCATGCAGGATGGCCACGGCCTTCTTGGGGTCCAGACCCAACCGCTTAGGTAGCTCAGCGTGCAAAAACTTTAGCGTCTCGATGCGCTCTGTGAAGATGACCAAGCGGTCATTAGCTTTGGTCGGATCCCACTTCCAGTCCAGATCGACCTTCAGTCGGTGCACGAGCTCGCCCAACTTACTGAAATCGTCGGGTCGGATCGCTTCGACTGCCGACTTGAGTTCATCGAGCGGTGGTAAGTCCGAATGAGAGTCATCCTTCGCACGCAAGCGGGACATCCGCTCCTTGATCGTCTGAGCGCACGCTGCGGGGGATGAGAACAACGCCTTCTCGAGAGTCGTGCGAAACAGCATGTCCGCACCCGCCCCCCTGTTCTCGTCGATGGAAAGCTTCAGCTCAGCCAAGCGCGCAAAGGCTTGCTCCTCAGCTATGCTGGGAGTTGCATGAAAACGGAAGACACGCCGCTCGGGAAACTCCTGCCGAATCTCATCGCGCACATCACTCTTGAACCGGCGCAGGAACAGGTGCTCAACGTCCTTCTTGGTGTAGTCTGTTTTGCGCGGCAGGGTTGTGGGATCGAGCATCCGCATCAGACTTGCGAAGCTCTCGCGATCGCCGCTGTGCGGAGTCGCGGTCAGCATGATCAAGGCATCGGAGCGCTGCGCGAGGAGTGTCGCGAGCCGATTGTTCAGGGTGCGATTTCCCTTGAACGACACGTTGTGCGCCTCATCGATGATGATGACGTCCCAATGCGCTTGCTCGAGGTAGTGTCGGTACTCGAGATCGCGCTTCAACGTATCGACCGAGATGATCGTCTTGTCGTAGTAGTGGAACGGATTGTGACTGGCCGGGATCAGGCGCCGTATGCGCTGAATGCCTGCCGAATCAAGGCGCGTCAGCGGGATCGAAAACCGCGTCCAGAACTCCTTCTGGAACTGCTGCATCATGCTTTTGGTAGTTACGACCAGGATGCGGCGCCCTCGTCCACGGCGCATCAACTCTGAGACAAGGATCCCAGCTTCGAGCGTCTTGCCGAGACCCACCGCATCAGCGATCAGAAATCGTGGTCTAAGCTGATCGAGAACGCGAGCCGTTGGCTGCAACTGAAACGGCAGCGGATCCATGGCTCCACGGTGACCAATCGAAATCTCCGGACCAGTCGGGATTGTCTGGCGCAGCCTCGCTTCCAGGTAGAGGAGACTGGAAATGAAGCGCGGTGAATCGTCCAGCACGAGCTCCGTATTCCGCGGATCAAGAACTTTGACCTCGTCGATCTCCGTCAAAAAGATCGCCTCGCGGTTACGAACTGTTTCGGAGACGCCGATACAGGCAAGCTGCCGACCACCGACATCACATGGATCGGTTGTGCGAACAAGCCACTCCTCGTCACGAATCTGGACACGTGCGCCGGGGGCAATGTCGGTCATGCTGTCGTCTCGCACTCCCGGCCATCGACAATTGCCAGGTGGGTCATGTTAGTCGAGGGGGACGCCAGACTTGCGCAGTCGCTCATTGAGCGGGCGCTCCGGCCGTTGTTTCGTGGAGCCAGACCGAGGTTCACGCTTCTGCTGTTTC
Organism: uncultured Gammaproteobacteria bacterium; assembly: GCA_963710595.1. GTDB lineage: Bacteria > Pseudomonadota > Gammaproteobacteria > Steroidobacterales > Steroidobacteraceae > Steroidobacter. Next base: position 440,731 of record CAVQAZ010000004.1, on the reverse strand, counting down.
CGGTTTTGAAGATCGCCCCGGTCAGTCGCATAACCATAAGCCTGCGATTGACGCCCGTGTCGCCCCGGTCGTTATAGTAAGTCCATGATCGGAAAGGATCTATAGTGGGCACTGCTAACGATACCAGCCTGAACAGCGGGCCTCAACAGGGAAAGCGAGCTTTGGGATATAGGCCGCGCATCCCACATAGGACGATCGGCCGAGCGTGAGCAATGGCAAGTTGCTGGGGGGGTGCCGGAGACTTCTGTGCACGGTTAGGTCAGCGGTGTCGGCTCCGGAAGTTCGCGGCCTGAGCGAATTGGCACCCATCGGCTTAGTTCCGCCCATCACAATTTTGTATGCGAACACGCATGCCGAGAAACACCGAAGGCGCGAGCCGGCTCCGTTTGCGGCATCCCTCGTGACTTACGCAACTACGTGGCGTCAACGAGCGAGCAAATTATCTTTCGACCGCGACTGTTTGGCGAATGCAATCATCTCATGCGCGAACCATTCCTTCTCGGTGCGTGCGGGCGGCAGTTGGTTGACGAATTGTCCCACCTGATCGGCAAGCTGATGCCGACCCTCAGCCAATAGGAGATCCTGTATGGCTCTCCATCCACGCACAACGTCGACCCTGGTTCGCTGCAGTCTGGTGGAACCCATTCTATCCAGGGTGCCGAATCTCAATTCGCGCGTGACATCATGTATCCGAGCAGTCATGTGGAATGACTTGCCTCTCTGCGCTGCCCTGAAGATGGAGTCTGACTTCGGCGCTCGACTTTGCCCGCGAACACTTCGCTCCGTAGCGTTCGCCTCAACACCCTGCGCACGAAGCTGACGCGCGAACTCCTGCCGCCAATGTCGCAGAGTTGCCTTGCGAATATTGAGCCGCACGCCGTCTTCACTGACCGCCTTCACGACCACATGCACATGCGGGTGCGGCTCATCCGTGTGTAGCACCATCGCGTACCGTTGCTTGATCCCAAACTCCTCGCGAGCGAAGTCACGGACAGCCGCTAGTACCTTCTGTGGCGGCGTGCCGGCCGGCATGGAGAAGATCAGCCTATGGACAAGCTTCGGCGGCTTTCGGCGATTCGTCGCGAACAAGTCGAGCCGCTTGCGATCTTCCTCCAGATCCAAGTCCCAATCATCGATGAGGTGCCGCCCTACTCCCCGACCGGTCAGGCGCCGGCCATCGTCGGTCTCGATCTCCAACTCGCCGCGCCTGCCGATGTAGCTGAAATGTGCATTGACGCCTCGGCCGGTGGTCGAACCCCCACCGCCTGTTACCTTGACCACCACTTCAGGTGCCCGCGAGACCGTCCGATGGATCTGTGCGATCTGAGCGGGCGTCAGCGCAAGCCGAGCGCCCGGACCTGCACGGCCATAGCTGATGAGGTCGAGGATCGGCCGGTCGCGTTCAAGTCTGATCGTTCGCATGACCTGCCTCCCAGCTCCTGGCGTTGGCTTTGATCAGCGCCTTGGTGTGAGCGCGCATCGCTTCGCATACCTTGAGCATCATTTGCAGAACTTCCCCGCCGGGTGCGACCGAGCCCGGGCGCTGGTGCGCCAGGCGAGCCAACTGATTCAGGTTTCGCCCGATCGCGCTGAGCTCGGCGACGGAGCGCTTGAGTACCATCAGCTCAGCCTTGGGAAGCGGCGACAGCATCCGCAAATGGGAGCGCACCAGAACCGAGACGTACGTGGCCGCCGGCATCTGCCGAGCTGCCGCCCTTTCAGTCAACAGCAACTGATCGTCTGGATGAAGTCGGACGCACAGCCGAGCCCCTCGCAGGCGTCGCCCTGGCGACTTCAGAACATCGGCATCGTTCACGCCGCCAGTGTGTACGGCCATATCGACGAGCCGTTTCAGCAACGCCGACTCCGTCATCTGCTGCTGTTCCGCGAGGCTGCGGAACCGCGCTTTCGTCTCCGATGAGACGCGAGCAGCGATGAGGTGCGTGGTGCCCATGGACCAAAGTGTTAAACAAAAGCAGCCGCAGGCCAATCCTGCGTTTAGCCGCTTTTTTGATAGAAACTCAACTTTCGCACTGATCTATTTCCAGCGTTTAGCCGCTTTTTTGATAGAAACTCAACTTTCGCACTGATCTATTTCCAGCAGAGTCCGTGCCAGTTCGAGGAGGAAGAGTTCGATCGTTGGCGATATTTTCTAATCCCCGGTGGCCACTTCAAATTCCCCCACCCGTGGCCGGGTCAAAATCCCCCACTAGACAGCAGCGGGACGGCGCGATGATTACGTGCTGGCGGCCCGCTTGGCAACTCGCTCGGCAGCTTCCTTCAGTCGCCAGCTCTTACCGTCGAACTTCAGCAGATGGCCTCGATGCATGATGCGATCGAGCAGCGGCGTGACGACGATGGCGTCACCCAGAAGCTTCGGCCAGTCATCGATGGCGCGATTCGACGTGATCACAGTGGGGAGTTTTTCGTAGCGGCTCATCAACACGTCGGCGAGTTCGTCGCCGGCGTTGCTGGGTAGTTTACGCAGGAAGAGGTCGTCGATCACGAGCAACTCCGCGCTCCTGAGCAGTGCACGATATTTTCGCAGTTCGCCGAGCTCACGCGCTTCATTGATTTCCTCCAGCAGTGTGTGCGCTTCGCGATAGAGAACTTTGTAACCGCGCTGGATGGCGAGTTGCACAATGGATTTCGCGATGTGACTCTTGCCGGTGCCCGGCGGGCCGATCAGCAGCGCGCCATCGCGCGCTTCGATGAACTTCAGCGTCGTGAGCTCCAGGATATCTCGCTTCGGCAGCTTCGGATTGTAGCTCCAGTCGAAGTCCTTTAAGTCTTTGCGTTCGGTTAGCCCGGACAGTGCGAAGCGCCGCTCAAGTAGGCGTGAGCGGCGCCGGTCCAGTTCGTCCTGCACCAGCCAGGAGAACGCCTCGACAAAGTCCATCTGTTGATGCGCGACCTGCTGTGCGCGAGCTTGTAGTGTTGTGATCATGCCGGACAGGCGCAACGCGCGCAGTGCCCGCTCCAGTTCTGGGATCGACATACTCATCGTCTTTCGCTCCTTAGCGTTTGGTTGTGGAAGTGTGATCTGTGATCGGATCGGGCTCGCTCTGCCGGCAGTGGAAGTCCCAGAACGCCTGGTACTCCTCGATCGAGCGGATATGAGGACCGGCCTGTTGCAAGGGCGCGGTCGACGCCGCAGTCGCTGTGTTCTGCGTGCGCTCAAGGATGCGTTTGAGCGCCTGATAGGACGGCTGGCTCAGGCGCAGCACTTTCTCGCAGGCCTGTTCGATGTCCGTGCGTTTGTAGCGGCGAGGCAGATTGGCCATACCATAGATGGCCTTCTCGCCGGGACGGCCCAGGCGGGCGAAGATTTCGCGAGCGAGTTGCGCGCTGTGGGGACCGATCTTGCTGACTCTGCCGATCAGCTGTGCGGTTTGGCGCGAAGGATTGAAGATGCGATCGGCCTCAGGCAGCACGTACTCGCCGCGGCGAGCGGCCTTGTCGTGGCGGCGAAGTACTTGGCCGTCTTCACCGAGGATTTCCACCTCGCGTTCAAAGATACGCACCGTGACTTCGCTGTAGAGCGGTGCTGGCGAGGCGGCGTAGTACGACGCGTCCACCTGCACGCAGCCAGCATCATCGACGGTGCGTGTGACCTGTCGGAAGAAGCGGAAGTGCTCGGTGGGCAGCGCTCGAAGATGCGGACGTTCCTCTTCGAACATCGCCAGCACTTGGCGCTTCTTGCGGCCGTGGATGCGTGGGGCGGCCCAGCGCGCTTCCCAGTGTGCGAGCCATTCGTTCTGCGCGTCGACGGACTCGAACTTGCGACCTTTCAACGCCGTGCTCTGCGTGTGCTGGATCGCATTCTCGACGGTGCCCTTGCGATCCGGATCGGCGACGCGACACACGTCGGCGACAGCGCCGTAGTGTGAGAGCAGCGCGGCGTACACCGGATTGAGTTGCGGCTCGTACAAGTCAGGACGGATCACGCCCTGTTTCAAATTGTCGAGCACGACATAGGTGCTTACGCCGCCGAGCGCGTGGAACGCCTCTTCGTGCAGTCGCGCCCAGCTTTGCTGGTCAGCTTTCCACAGCACCTTGCGGAAGGACTTGCCGGAGTACTTCAGCGTCATCACGAACAGAGACGGCCGACGGTACTTACCGTTTGCGGTGAGCGTCAGCGCGCCTTGTCCGAAGTCCACCTGGGATTCTTCGCCGGGCAAACTGTCCAGCACATCAAAGCGCTCCGGCTCGCGCGCTTTCAGTCCGCGCACGAAGCGCTTGACCGAGTTGTAGCGATGCGTGAAGCCGTGTTGTTCGACCAGATCCTGATAGACGCTGACGGCGTTGCGGCCCAACTGGACCTGCGCTTCGATCCATTCGCGATGGACCTCACACGCCGAACGAGCTTCTGCCGGCGCCTGAGCCGGTGGCCGGGGTGGAGGACTTTCAGTGACCGCAATCGCTGTTTTCTCCGGCTCGGAGCCGGTGGCCACCCCGGGGGAATTTGCCGGTGGCGCGCGTTGTTCTCGTTCGTAGCGGCGGATGGTCTTACGATCCACCCCCGTCAATCGCTCAATCTCGCGCTGGCTGGTCCCGTTTCCTAACAGCGTCCGGATCGTGACGCGTAAATGCGGCTTCAAGACGTTCAACCCCTGCGCCCCCTCTTCGCAAAAGGGGGCAGCGTAACGTCCCGCTGCAACTCGACCCCCGGCGCCGACCGGCGCCGCTTTCACTTCAGGGGTGGGGGATTTTCAAGTGGCCACAGGTGGGGGAATTTAGGCGGCCGCCGGGGTTCTAATTATTCTAGCCCTTGTGATCTCTAGTCTGCAGCGCGTGTGTTTGGCGCCACGACTGAGATTTCGGTGCACACTGGATCTGGGATATTTCGCCCGGTGTTTTCGACGGTAGTTGTCGCGCTCTTGCAGGCCCCGCAGATTACGCATCGTATCGACCGACAGCCTGATCGCTCCGTTGCATCATCCATTCCAAATGCAGACGACGCGATGCCCCCGTGTGGCCACCCAAGAACGCTCCTCTCGATGTTGCCCCCGGGCGGGCAACTCGGCTAACGGGTCACACGTGATGAAAGTGCATGCGCGAAGCTGGTCCATTCCGAGGCAGCGCCGAACTCGTCCACGCCCTGTTGGCCACGACCCTATCAAGGGAATGACCATCTCTACCGGGCCAGTTGTGGGCTGGCGGGCGGCGGCAAGAAACTGTTCGCAGGCGGGGCTCTGCGTCGCTTTCCTACAAGCTCGCCAGATCGCACGTTTCTCATTCCCCGCCGACATCCGGGGCTCTAGTAGCAGCGCGCCGCGGGGACGACTCGCCCGTCGCGCATTAGCTGATCTGCCGGCAGTGACGTGACTGGATACGTCGCCAACGTAGAAACGGTCGCGCGACAGCTTGCGACGCCATGCGACCGTTCGCGATTGCGGCCTAGCCGTCACTAGCCATACTTGGCGCGTGCACCTTCGACGAATCGAGCGACGCCGTCTTGGCCTTGCTCGCGCACCCAGCGGATGAAGCCGTCAACGTCGAGGGGTGGCAGCTCCCGGTCGTTGTACCCAAGTGCCACCGCCACTCCATGGGAATGAGTCAACCTACGTTGCACATTCGCAAGCCGCTCGCGGGCTATTCGGCAGTAGTCGCCCTCCAGTTCAATGCCGAGGTAACGTCGACCCTTCAGTGCGGCAGCGACCAGGGTGCTACCGGAGCCGGCGAAGGCATCGAGGAAAATCTCTCAAGTTTGAAGTTTTGCGGAAGTCGGACGGCTTCCGAAAAGTAAGAAGCTGCCGCTAGCGCGTCAAACTGAGTTGCGCTTCAAGAACGATTTCTTCTCGATGAAAGCCGTGACGTCGGCGAGTCGGAATCCAGAGAGAAGGCAATGGGCCACACAACATTCAACTGTGCGGCCCACGCACGCCAACGACTGTCAGTGTTTGATCAGTCTCGGTAGCGCTCCATCGCCGATCGCACCGTGCCGGCGAGATCGTGATAGTTCCGATCGCCGAGCCACCGACACAGGTGGTCCAGCGCGACCGACGGAGCGTCACTGATGCCGGCCGATGCAGCTCGGGCGACGGGGTTCCTCGGCTGCAGAGGATTGCGCTCCAGGTTCGCGAGCCGCTCACGCGCCAACGCGCAATATTTCTGTTCGAGTTCGATCCCAAGATAGCGTCGTCCGGTGATGTGCGCCGCGACCAGGGTGCTCGCGGAACCCGCAAAGGGGTCCAGGACCAGCTGCCCACGCTCGGTGAACGTTTCGATCAGTGGCGTGAGAATGCGAACCGCCTTCTGCGTCGGATGATCATTGTTGCCGGAGTACACCCACGGCCGGATGTCATCGAGCGGTTTGCTCGGCAGTCGCGGCCGCCCCTTTGCGAGCAGGTACGCCGACTCGTGCCGATAGCGCAGGAAGCGTTCGCGAGAGGCGTAGTCCTTCACCCAGACGATATGACCGACGGGCCGAAACCCCGCTCGCCGCCAGGCGCGAAAGAAATCATCGACCAACCCCCAGCCATAAAATGAAATGCACAAGCTGTCCGGTTTCAGGACGCGATATAGGTCAGTGAATGCACCGAGGATGCGGCTCGGATCGTCATCATTGGCCACGGTGCGACCGAAGCGATCTTGGTAGCGAACACCGTACGGGGGATCGGTGACGATGAGATCGACGAACGCGTCGGGCAGCTGTCGCAGCACGCGCGTGCAATCACCCTGGATGATTTCGTTGCTCGGGAACATGGCAGGCACTCCATTGACCTCGGCGGGATTGCCGATGCGTCCTGCGAATCACGGCGAGCGCAGCGGTCAACCGGATCCCGGCGAAACCGTCAGATAAATGGAGGGGACCCGCGTCCTCGCGGGGAGGCAGCCTTTTATGTGGCGAAAGTTCGCCGGGATTCGGTTGACGGCTGTGTGCGCCGTGATACGCTGGAAAAGCACAGGCAAGCCCCCCTGCTTTCTTCCTCTTTGTTTCGTTTTCTTCTCCGGGCTACCCACAACGCTGATTCAGCGCTCCACGCTGCCCGACGGACTAAGCAGCTCACGAGTCACCCATGAATAGGCGAAGGCTTGCTGAGCCTCCCAGCCCATCTGGTTCAAGATTCCTGCACCGACGCGATCCGCGAAATAGACTGCGGCGGTCTTGCGCAATGTGTTCGGGCTGCGGGCGGCACCAAAGAGCAACCGCGTGCTGTCCGTCACTCTTTGCCAAATCCAAACCGAGCTGACGGGCACGTCGCGCAGCGCACCTCGTGCCGTCACAAAGACGTATCGATTCTGGCCACGCGATCTGACGATGGCCGCGCGCTCGACTTCAAAGCGGGCGAGGAGCGGTGCAAGCCAAGGCTGCGCCGCGCGATGAAAGCTAATGTGTCCACCCCGTCGCCCCGGATGCATGATACCCAGCGAGGGTTGCCGCTTGGGCAAGGTGAGAGCCGGCGCGGTCGAGATCTCAGCGGAAGCTTCCTTAGTCGCGAGTGAGATGACGGTCGGCAGACGAAGGTATCGCACCTCTTTCACTGTCGTGAGATGAAACACAATGAAGTAAAGCAGCAAGGCCGCGGTCGGATCAGAATCTGCCGCGACGATGAAACGCGCGATCTCCTGGAGAGTCTCCGGCGGGTAATGTTGAATTTTTGGCTCCGGGGCTGCGACTTTGCATTGCACGGGGTTCAGCATTACTCGCCGGTCCAGTCTCGACCATTCAAAGAAAGTGAACAGGCTCGCTCGAATCGTGCGAACGGTATTTTGACAGTAACGATTTACTCGACGTGAAGTGCGAGACTGCCGGCACTTTGAGCACTGCTTCGAGGGCTTCTCTGACTCGCTGCTGCAATAGCCGATCGCCCCACAGTGTTCGCATTGCCATTGCCAATACAAGCCGAGCAGATAGGCCGTAATCAAGGGCGGACTGACTTCCTGGGGGCGCGTGACCGCCCGCTCCAGGCACCACAGCCAGAATTTTGCAAGCGCACGGATGTGATGCTCGATGGTGGAAGGCTTCGCTTGGCGCGATGAAAGCCAGTCCACAAACGAAGACAGGACTGGCTTGATCCGGTGCGGTGCCCGCGCAATCGCAGAACGTGCGGAGCGGCGCTCGGCAAACTCATCATACGGCTCGATCTCGCCGCGCTTGCTGGCCAGATGTCCAATGTCGAGCAGGGCCATGCGAATGAGTTTTGGCTTGGTGCGGTTAGAACGCTCCAAAGGCGGCATCAGAGACTCGATCTGCTCCCAACTCAACGGAGCAGTGAATTCATGTCGCTGCAAAAACTTGCCAAGGCAACGCAGGCGCCGGTGCTGTCGTTCAAGTACGTGGTTCCAATCCACACGCGCAACCTGTTGCTCGAAGATGTCTTTGTTAAAGGCAAAGGGGCACGTGTATTGCTCCACAAAACGGCGCAGGGCTTGCGCAGCGTCCTCCCCTGTACAGCAAGCGATGCAAAGCTTACGTGACTTCAATCGAAGGATCTTGTACCGGCCGCAGCCACTGCAGTGAGCGTAATTGTTTTTCCTTCTGATCCAACAGGGCCGGCACCAGGAACTACTCGACAAATGTGGTACACGAAGCCGCTGACACTCTGGACACTTGAGCAGGATGGGGCTGGCCAGCCGAACCGTGATGCGAGTGCAGCGAATGCACACCGTGAGGCTCGCAGAGAGAAAATGAAATGAGCCGCCACATCGCGCACAGATCTTCGTGGGTTCTTTGCGATAGCACCGCTGACAAATGCTGCGGGTCTTCAGTGATGAGCAAGCGCGACGCTTACAACGCTCGCAGCGCGTCTGCTTCGTCGATGGCCGCGGTGCAATCACCGTCTCGGGGACTTGATCTTCGAACCGAAGGCTTTCGGATCAGGAAAGAGGCTCTTCGATGTATGCTTGCCACTCTTGCCACCGTAGAGCGGCACGGCGCTGGCGGCCGCCCTCTTCTGTTTACGTCCATCCTGTGCATCCGGTAGTACGTCGCAGAAGTCGCTCAACTTGCAATCGAGCGCGTTACAGAGCGCTTGGATCGTTTGCAATCGCAGCGCGCTCGGCTGGCCATTGATAATGGCCGAGATCGCTTGCAGAGAGAGCCTGACACCAGCCCTCTCGGCGATGAGCAGCTGAAGCTCCGTGGCTCGATAGATGTCGCGATTAACCGCGAGCCACTTCTTCAGGTTCCATACGATAGCCATCGCAGTCTGCCTCTTGAGGTTGGGGAATTGGAATGAGCCCCGCGATCACGTTATCGATCGCGCGATCGAAATACGCACGGCTGTGCTTCACGTAGCGATGCACGACGCTCGGACTTATGTGACCGAGCATGTCCATTAGCACCCAGACTTGATCTGGATGCTGCTCCATGAAGTTCGTGGCGAAGGACTTGCGCAGGCTGTGCCAACCCAGCCTCGGCGGTATCTCAAGACCGGCCTTGCGCGCGGCGACCGCAATCGAATGTAGTGCGTGCCACATCGTGTTGTAGGACATCCGCTGCCCTCTCTCGGAAAGAAACAACGCCGGGCTCGTGGCGGCGTTCAAGTAGTTGGGTCGAATGTGTTCTTCAAAGACTTTTACAGTGGCCTGGGCAAAAGGGGTGAACATCGTCTTGCGAACGCGTTTGCCGGAACCTCGGGTGCCTTTGCCGTGGCGAGTTTGGATGCGGCTACGCTCGTAGAACACATCACGATGCACGCCCTTTAAATCGAGGTTGCGAATCTCATCAGCCCGCAACCCGCTCTCTGCGGCCACGACTGTCATGGCGTAGTCACGGGATGCAGCGAACTTCTTCTGATGGTGGTCGACGTAATCCAGCCGAATGAACTCGTAGAACTCGATGAGGGCATCTCCGGTCAGCACAAAGCCCTCATCCTCGATGTCGATAACGTGCGCGGGGTAATCATACTCAAGCACAGACTGCTCAAGAGCGCCGTACTTCATCGTGAGAGACTGCAGTGAGGTTCCTTGCGCTATCTCGCCATCGGGCACAGGGATATACGGATACTCCAGAATGTAGCCAAACAGGCGACGCAATGAGCCCAAATAGCCGTTCACGGTGCGCGGCCTCAAACCCGACAACACCAGCCCTTTCGAGAACGCGATGATCATCTGTCGTCCGACCACTGGCCGCATCGCTTCCCACAGCAACAGCTGTCTTTGTCCTTCGGGATGCGTGCGATCGCGGATCGTCTGTCCCTTAAACCAGCCGTGCAAAAAGCTTCTCTCGTACTCACGAGTTGACGGGCTGTAGTTCCGCGTGATGAGCGTTGTGAGATAGCCTTCCACCAGCGCGTGGTGATCGTGAAGCCGCTGGGTGAAGGAAACCGCCGCGTCAGCAGGCCTGGCAGATCCGATAAGAATTAGCTGCGGCATGTCGCGCAGTATGTTCCTCAATACTTGTGCAACTCAAGTTAATCTTATCTTCGGAAAGTATCGCTTAAGGTTCCCAATTTAAACAAGCGCTTGTGAGGGGACGAATGCGAACTTTGGAGCAAAGGAATCTGAGAGGTTGCCATTACGAGTTGCCCAGGCTGCGAGAACGCTTCGACGAGCGGCGTCAGAATCTTTACCGCCTTCTGCGTCGGGTGATCCTGATTGCCCGAGTACACCCAGGGCTGAATATCATCAATCGGCTGCTCCGGCATCTTCGGCGATCCCTTCGCCAGCACATACGCCTGTTCGTGGCGGTAGTGGAGATAACGCGTGCGCGACGCGTAATCCTTGGCCCAGACGATGTGACCGACCGGCCGGAACCCAGCGCGGCGCCAAGCCCGGAAGAATGTATCCACGTGGCCCCAACCGTAGAAGGAGATGCAGATGCTGTTGGGCTTCAGGACCCGGTACAGATCTGTAAACGCGCCGAGGATGCGATTCGGATCATCGTCGTTCGCGATCGTCCGACCTTTGCTGTCTTGATAGCGGACACCGTACGGAGGATCGGTTACTACGAGATCGACGAACGAATCCGGCAGCCGCCGCAATACGCGAGTGCAATCACCTTGAACAACTTCGTTGACCGGGAACATGATGGAGTCTCCGTTGGCATCGGCGGGTTTGCCGATGCGCCCCCCGATCACGGCGCGCGGAGCGGTCAATTGAAACGCGACGGGACGTGGAATAATGGAGGGACCCGCGTCCTCGCGGGAGGCGCCGTTATGCCGCGAAAGCCCGGCGGGTTTCGATTGACGGCGAGCACGGCGTGATAACTTGGCGAGCAAGGCAAACCACCCGCTCCTCTGTCTTCGCCTCTCGTCAGATGACCGATCATGCACGAGCCGTCCGCCACCGCGCGGACAGCTGGACCGACGCACACGTCCGCGACCTTATTTATTTAATTCCTTGTACGTGAGCTTCCCGGCAGCCGGGACGACGATCTTCCGCTTCTCCAACTCTTCAACAAGGCGGTCCACCGCTTCTTTATCGAGCTTCTTCCCGAACAGAGAACCGAGCATGCTTCGCAACGTCTTCATCGTGCTCGGTCGATTCTTCGGATGGTTCGTTAGGTGCTCGCGTACTTTGACAACCTGCGCAGCCAAAGCCGAACCATCTTGCTTCCGCGGGCCAGGCGCTGATTGAGTCTGCGCCACGATCTCGGCTGTAGCTGCGCTTGCAGGCGGAACCGTGGGAATCACAAGGTCCGGATCCTTGACCAACGACGACACTAACGCCGCTGCAGTGGACACGGCTAGGGCCGCATCAAGCCGCCCGAACACCTCCGGCTCCGCGTCGTCTCCTACATGATGCGCGATATGGCAGTAGATTCTGAGTGCCTCTCCGAGAGCCAGCTCGCGATGGCGCTTGCTCATGGAAAGCTGCCCGTTCATGTTCGCAAGGCGTTTGCGCGCTTCTCCTGCCTCCAGCTTGAGGTTCGCAGCTTTCCAAAGGCTTTCGATGGCGCGCCGACACTCGGCGACCGCAGCAGTATAGTGCCCGAAGGCAAGATGATCATTGGCCCGCCGAACGAGATCAATGGCGGCACGAGCGTAGTCCTCGCCACCGATCGGCACATGCACTCCCACAAGAAGTACATCAGCGACATTTGTCTCTTTAAGTACGCGGACCCAGTCGCTGACGTTGACTGCCATGCGCAAATGCTCGTCGAAGGTCCGCAGTCCATCTGGCCCGTAGCTGTCTCCCCGAACATCGAGCTTGAACACGACACCTCGAGCCTGCCTCAATTCTTCCAACGCGAGTAGCTGCGGATGCGTAAGGTTCAGTCGGTACATCACAGGCCGGTCGATCGCCTCACCGTCTCGCGATTCTTCGCACCATGCTGTCTCTGGCATCGCTTGCCCCAGCGTGGTGAATGCTGTGTCGCCTTCCGCTGCAGCTGAAATCCAGATCGACGTGCCGAAGATGGTGAAAACTTCGTCGCGCTTCGGCGCGAGAGTCCAAGCGAGCACAAATCGCAGGTGGGCTGCGCCGAGCCCAGGCTCGCCATTGATATGCGTAGCCCTAACTTCACCGATCGCTCGATTCTGATAGTGGATGCTCATCGCATTTCCTTTCTTGTTCTGCGATCAGGAGCGACACGTCGCAATTCTAGACGACGACAGTCAACCGCGCCGCTTGAGGCTATGTTGGCCCACCTGACGCAAACTGGACGATCGCGGACGCGCTAGTTGGGTAATAACACGGCCAGTTATCGACAAGTGGCATGGGTTTAGAGGTGGTCCCGTCTTTTGATACAGCCGGCTAAGTGACGGCTCTGCTCTTGTCGGCGAAGATATCGCCTTGAATCAGGAGCAACAAAATGAGTAAGAGATCCCGACGTAACCATTCACCTGCCTTCAAAGCCAAAGTGGCTGTGGAAGCCTTGAAAGGCGAGCAGACCGTGATTCAGCTGGCAGAGCGCTTTGACGTGCATCCGACGCAGGTGACTCAATGGCGTGCGCAGCTGTTGGAGCGGGCCGCCGAGAGTTTCGGGGCGAATAGCGAGAAAGGCTCGCAGCCGGACATCAAAGAACTGCATGCGAAGATCGGCCAACAGGCACTGGAGATTGATTTTTTAGCCGGCGCGCTCGGTCGCATCGGCGATCCGAGCGCAAAGCGATGATTGATCGTGAGCACGACCTGCCGCTGACACGCCAGGCAACACTGGTCGGGCTGTCGCGCGGAGCGATCTATTACGAACCGCGGCCGCTGCCCGAAGGCGATCTGCGGCTGATGCGACGCATGGACGAGCTACACCTGGAGCATCCGTTCGCCGGCAGCCGGATGTTGCGGGATCTGCTCAATCTGGAGAATATTCAGGTCGGGCGCAAGCATGTGGCCACACTGATGCGGCGGATGGGAATCGAGGCGATTTATCGCAAGAAGAACACCAGCCGGCCGCACCCGGATCATCAGGTGTACCCGTATTTGTTGCGAAATCTGCGCATCGACCGACCCAACCAAGTCTGGGCCAGCGACATCAGCTACATTCCGATGGCGCGTGGCTTTGTGTATCTCGTCGCCGTGATCGACTGGTACACGCGCAAAGTACTGGCCTGGCGGCTCTCTAACACGTTGAGCACGGACTTCTGCGTCGAGGCTCTGGAAGAGGCGGTGGCGAAATACGGATCGCCTGAGATCTTCAACACCGATCAGGGATGTCAGTTCACCAGTATCGAATTCACCGCAGTGCTCAAGGCCCATGGCGTGAAGATCAGCATGGATGGCAAGGGTCGCTGGCGTGACAACGTGTTCGTCGAACGGTTGTGGAAGTCGGTCAAGTACGAGGAGGTCTATCTGCGCGCCTACGATACTGTCAGGGACGCCCGCGCAAGCCTTGCCCGATATTTCGCCTTCTTCAATACACGCCGACCACACACGTCCCTTGACCGGCGCACGCCCGATGCCGTGTACTTCGAATCGCTGCCGCTCGCGCAGGCAGCCTAAACCGCAGGGCCCCACTTAGCCGAGCGCGATTTGCTGTTCAAATTTGCGGAGCCACCTCTTTTTACCCAGCATGCGACCCAAGCTATAACATCATCCACCGGGGTTCAGCAGACGAGACCGGCCCCTTTCACCACCCAACCAAGCTCTCATGCCGGCCGAGTCCCTCGGCAACGGGGATACAAGCTGCAACCCTTGAACTCGCTACCCGCATGAGTTCCGCGCTTTGCCGTCCGCCGCACCATGGCCGCACCGCATATGGGGCAAGCAAGGTTGGCAGAATGGTTCACCACCGGCTCGACGTGCTTGCGATTGGTCGGATCCATGAACGACTCTGGCTCGCGCGCCTGCGCAATCATATCCGCCAGTCTTGGACCGTCGATCAATTCGATGGCGCATTTGCGCGCGAAATCGCGAGCGTCGATCGTGTACTCACCCGACGCAACGAAGAATCCACCAGCGGCGTCGCCCGCCGCGATCACACCATAGAGCTCGCGAATTGGCTTCACGCCGACTTTTGTCTGTTTCCATTGCTTGCATTGCACGTAGTACTTCGCGCCGTCCTTTCGGAGCACCAGATCAATGCCGCCGTCGGGCCCGTCGACGGCGTTCTCCATGACCGTATAGCCGCGGCGGCGAAACGCTTCGCCAACGATCGATTCGAACTGTCGCCAAGAGAGTTGCCGGACGTGCTCGATGCTCGCGAGGCTGCTGAACTTGCGCTTGATAAAGAGCGCACGAATGAAACTCAGCACGCCGATGAGCAGGAAGAATCCCGCCACGAGCGTGGCGTTGTTCTTGGCCACAGTGCCGATGCCAGCCAAGTACTGACTGCCTGCGAAATAGTGAGGTGCCGCAACTGCAAGCAAGGCGTATACAGTTCCCGCGACAACCACACTGACCCACCACGGGAGCACCAAAAGTACGTCAGCCAGTGATTCACGTCTCTTCGCCATGCACGATCCCTCTGTGACGTCTGAGAGTTTATTGAGCCGTGCCGGAATAACCGTGAAATGGGTCGCCTAACGGTCGCACAGAAGGCACGGAGAATGGCCAGGCTGAGACGATCGGGTTTGCGGCGACGACATTTCACATCTTGTCGGCGAGCGGAGCCCCTGGGCGGCCCCGCGCCAATGCTCTCGAACGTCCGCAAGGGTTAATGGGAGAGGGCTCAAACTGCCGGATGAGCCAGTCTGAAAGTACGGGTATCGGCCAAATAGATTGTCTGCGTTGATACAAAACCTCGGTCATACCGATGGTGGTGTCTGGAAAGTCATGGAGCCTTACGTAAGCCCGCTAACGCATGACTAAAGCTCCCCAGGACATCGGCGATCTGTGTGCACAACGCTGATGAACCTCGCTCCCGAACGCGGCCAGGTCTTCGACCTGCTGCTGACGCGCTATGCCCTTGAGCGACTACTCTACAGGCTCAGCATCTCACAACACCGCAACCGCTTTGTACTGAAAGGAGCGATGTTGGTCACCACGTGATCCCCATCGCCCTACTTGAGATCTGGACCTACTGGGATTCGGCGAGTTGCACGCCGAGGCCATGCTCACGGTCTGGAAGGAAATCTTTGCGATTCGCGCTGCCGATGGGATCACGTTCGATGGCGACGGACTGCGAGCCAGCCCGATCCGCGATATGGAATATGGCACCGTTCACCTTCGAACGACGGCCACGATCGCACGAGAGGCCAGTCATGCTGAAGACTGTCCACCAGCTATACCCGCGAAGAAATCCAAACGGCTATTGAGACCTGAGCGGCTCGTGAGCCACGTTAGATCTTTGATCGATCAACAGAGTGATACGGATTTAACGATCGGTCATCGGATGGTGAAGGCGATTGGTCGCCTATTGTAAGTCGACTTTCTTTACAGTCGATCGCCGCAATTCCAGATCGTATCTGTGAGCACCTCCTCATCTAGATGATGGCTGGATACTACCTCCCGAACCATTTGCATTGTGGTGCGCATGGTCTGAGAATGCACATCGCAACGGATATGTTAGGAAGAAACAATAGTGGCGAAAAAGAAGCAGCGAGCATCAACAACCAAGAAGTCTGCTGAGCCAGAGGATAAGCGTAAGTACAGGAATTTTCCAAAGCACACCCTTGAGGAAGCTCTGGTCCTGGCACAGAAGATTCAGGATGAAATGGGCGGCAAGCCCATGAATCGTCTGCTGCTTGCGGATGCAATTGGTATTTCTCCAAGCAGCACGAACTTCAGAGACCTTCTGAGTTCTGCTTATAAGTATGGGCTGACGGAAGGAACCGAGAAGGCCGACTCTATTTCTCTGACTCCGATCGGGCTTGCAGCCACTCAGCAAAACGACCAGAGCAGCCGCTTGCGTGCACTCCGATCGGCGTCGCTGAAGCCATTGATATTCGGACAGTTGTTCCGTGATTATGCAAACAAAAAAATGCCTTCATTGGAAATGCTGCCCAAGATTCTACGGACCCAATACGAGGTACCTGGGGAGCTGACGGGCGAATGCGCCGGTGCGATTCAAGCGAATGGCAGGTTTGTTGATATCGTTCGGGATATAGGAGGATCTGCGCATATCTTGTTGGATGTGGAATCATCCGCCGCAGAATCGACGGATGTGGACGCGGATCAGGGTTCGGAGGCATCGGGGGCGGCAGCCCAAAACTTGCCGCGTCCTGATGCTACGCCTACCTCCGCGCAAGCGCCGGACACATCAACACACAGAAGCTCGCAGACGGAATCTCGGGCGCCGAAGCCAATTTTCGTCGGTCACGGACGGAATAAGACGCCCCTGCAGCAACTGCAGAAGCTGCTCACAACGTTTCAGATACCCCACAAGGTTGTCATCGACGAACCAAACCTCGGTCGCCCCATTCCTCAGAAGGTCAGAGACGCCATTGTCGAATGCGGGTCAGCAATTTTGATCTTTACCCGAGACGAAAAGCTATTTGACGAGAATGGAACAGAAGTTTGGCGGCCGAGTGAAAATGTTGTTCATGAACTGGGCGCTGCATCCTTCTCATATGGTGATCGGATCGTGATCTTTAAGGAGAAGGGCTTGAACTTCCCCACGAACTTTCAAAGTATTGGCTACATCGAGTTTGATTCCGACGACCTCCAGGCACGCACGGCCGACCTGCTCAAAGAACTCATTGGATTCGGCTTGGTGAAGGTGACGACAACCTAACCCACTGGCGCGCTGCAATCGGAAACTTAGGTTCGCATCGCTCCTCCGTTGGAGCAGTGCACTCGGGCGCTTACGTACCGTGCGATAAGGACAAGCTCGAACCACCAGAGTACAAAGAAATGAGCGACCTTCAAAAAGATCCTCCTCCGGCTCAGTTAGAGCTTGAAGAACTCATCAAGCGCGGCTCTGACTGGGCGAGCGCCATTCCACCAAAACGCGGACAACTGCGTATGTGGATGGCAATGGCGCGACGGTCGCTGCTCAAGATCTTTGGAGAAGGCGCACAAATCGTGAAGTCTTGGCCTGCGCCTGATGCTGTCGCCGCCGACCGAGTCATTGAGGAGGTACAACTTAGGCTCACTATCCTGCGGCGTGTGGTCGACCAACTACGAGCAGCGAGCCACTCGACAAATGGGTCGGCTATCTTCATCGGACACGGCCGATCAGAAGCCTGGCGCCAGGTGAAAGACTTCGTGGCGGACCGGTTGAAACTGCAATGGCAGGAATTTAATCGGGATGCTGTAGCCGGCCTGACAACATTTGAGAGACTGGAGCAAATGCTTAACCAAGCGTCGTTTGCATTGCTCGTTATGACAGGCGAGGATGAGGACAAGGAAGGTAGACTCCACGCACGCGAGAACGTCGTGCACGAGGTCGGCCTTTTTCAGGGTCGGCTGGGGCCACGACGTGCAATTGTTCTACTTGAGCAGGGCTGCAGCGAGTTCTCAAATATCGTGGGCCTAAGTCAGTTGCGCTTCCCGCGTGGACACGTCTCTGCTGCATTCGAAGAAATTCGCCGCGTTATGGAGCGGGAGGGGCTTGTGTAACGAGAATGCAGGCTGTTCTCGGCAGAAACCGAACGATGACGCAAAGGATACGAGAAATGTCTCCAAGGCTAAACACACACTCTCCCGTAGTTTCGTTTCAACGATTCTTCGACTCGACCTACTCAAATTCCAATCGATCGATGACGTTCGAGTACATGCTTTGCTATTTGCCTAGAACATGCGGGTACATGTTCAAGAAGACTCTCGACAAGAAGATCACTTCCGCAGATTGCGTGAAACCAATAGCATGGTTATTCGCTCTGGCAAACAAATTGGGGGGAAATCTCGAGCAGTCACTTGTAAGTCGGTATCCGGGCGTATGCCCGCACTGCTTGCAGGCTCCCTGTTCCTGTTTGCGTACAGGCAAGAAGCCACCGGTGTATATGCCAGCGTACAAAGTATTGGAAGAGCTTCAGGCGAAAGCGAACGTTGTCCTTAATGGCGGAGCTGTCTTGTCATTTGGCTATTTCATCGAGAACAGCAGACGGATTTACCCGAACAACGAGATAATCTGGACCTTCGCTGGGCCAAGCTTTCATTTTGCCAAGATTCAGGAAGAGATCGCAGAGATCCACGAGGCGTATAGCGGATACTGTCGCAAAACCAAACCACTTGAGGCAGTGATGGCCGAAATCGCCGACGTCTTCGCGTGGGTTTTGGCGGCTTGGAACATATCTATCGACGGTCAATCGCCCGCTGATGAGATCATAAGCGCATACTTGAGCGGATGCCCCGTCTGTCATTCTCAGGAATGTTCTTGCAAACCGTATCACAGTCGCGCAGTAAGCTTGATCGATAAAGAAGTCCTAATCGAGATCAAGAACGAACTTGCATCTATCAGGGAGAACGGAGGAATCACTTCGTCGAAGTTCGATGATCTCATGCAGTCGCTCGACGTTGCAGCTTCGTCCTTGGACGATCCAATTTCTCATTTGGCTATCGAGCAAACGAGGGAGACGCTTCAACAGTTGGCGAGCGGCCTGATCGTGGGTTCCGCGCAGAACGTGCGGTTGTCTGCAAAACGCTTACTCGAGCGGATAGATCCTTTCAGGTAGCGAGACCTGACGAGTGTCACTGAGACGGCGGCCCTCGACGACACAAATAGACGTGATATCGGGCACGCGATGCTCAGCTGCAAGATTTCTGAATGCGCGTCACACCCCTCGCGCAAATCCACAGGGAGGTAGAATGGCAGTCTGACTCCTAGCTGGATTGCACAGCGAAGCCAATGTTCTTGCGTCAGCTTGCGGTGACCAAACCGACGGCATTCGCTCGAGGTGTTAGCGAACACCTCGCCGCCCCGGCTTCCAATCCCGATTGAGACGATTGATATCGAATCCCTTCGGATCGAACACACCGCCGATCCATCGAAGCGTGTCCGCATACTCGGGATGTGATCGGTCGCTGATGCACTCCAGAAAGTGCGCATAGCCATGCGGGCCGCCTACGTCCTCTGGCGGACAGGCATTCTCACCAGCCGCGCAAGCCGGCGTGCGTAGCTCGAGCTCGGACCAAGCGGCCGGCGCCATCTCGATAACGCAACGATGTACCCAGCCGTCGCCCATGTCGTAGTGATATTCGAACTCCCCGCCAATGCCACCAAGTTCGCTCACAACCGCCGCGACCGACGCGCGGCGCTCATCTTGATAGCTCTGCGCACCGCCATCGAGTTCGACCTCTTGAATCCACCAATCGGGACCGATGCAGCGTTCGCCGACGCGAAACTCATGCGCATGCGAATCCTGCCAGCCCATCACCCACTGCAGATAGTTATGGAGCGCCCCGAAGGTCCACTGATTGGAAACAACGATCCGCCGCCAAACGAGCGGTTTGATGCCTTGCAGTTCGGTACGTAACGCGACGGGCTGTGCTTTCGGAGGCATGACTACCGGATGCGATCTACTAAGACTGGTGCGCGAGTGTAATACCGGCCAGTGCAATCCAACCCGCGTCGAGTTTCGCCGGATTTGCGGCGGAACTCACCGCGCGACGCCGGGCGCCCCGGGCTTCCGTAGTTCGCCCTGTGCACTATCGGATCGCGACCAGAGGCGCGATCTTCGCCGCCCGCGACTCTACAACCAAGGGTGCACTATCGGAAGATAGTTGAACAGCACCGACCCCGCCAATCTGGCCTGCCCTGGAGCCACCCACGACAGAGGGCTGCGCGGCGTGTGGCTGCCTGCTGAGCCCCTTGCAATCACTCTCCGAACAGAGCTAACACACCCTCTGTTTTTATCAATTCTCGTCAATTTCTCCGCCTGACATTTCCTTGTCCAGCAGGGATGATCCTCATCGAAGTGAAACGTCCCGACAGACAGTAGTGCCCATGTAAACACCCCGATACTAGGAGTTACACACCGATCTAATGCGCCGAATTTTCCGCGAAACTCCCCGCTGACATTTCCTCTCCACTGGGGAATGCTTTGCATGGAGTGGAACTTCGTCCTCTCGATCATTTAATCACATCAGGAGTACTGATCATGAACTCGTTCCCGACCCGATCGCTCCGTACGATACCCACTGCACCTGCAGCTACGCGCCCGGCCCCCACAGTTGGGCAAGACGAGGCGCGCGCACTTGCCGGCCGTCCGATCGCTTCAATCCCGCCGGCACATTCGGAAGTACTGCACGATGTACAGCGCACCACACCGATCCGCATGCTCCGGCTCTCGCAAGTCGCAGCGATCACCGAATTGAGCAAGACAAAAATCTATCAGCTGCAGATTCAGGGCGACTTTCCGATGCGAGTGCAGCTATCCCCGAGACGCGTCGCCTGGGTGGAGGCGGAGGTGCAGGCGTGGCTCGCCGCACGCATCACATCCAGCACGCCTCTGGTCGAACGCTAACCCGGTCGCGTGTCATGACCGTCAGCTTCAGCGCTCGGCAGTGCCGCCTCTCCGGGCGGCCGCCGAGCGATCTTTCACTCACCCATCTAACAAACTAGCGTACGACCCGCGTCACGCGGTGTCGGTCGCCGACGTCGCTCGAACGCTCCTACGCCGCTTCGGTCGGCTCCACGAGCACATACGCCCCTGCGTCCGACTCCCGCCAAAGGTTCGCAGCGTCAAACTCAGCGCCGATAAGCTCCTCCGCCCAGCGCTCGAGCACTTCGCGCATCTCCTTCACATATCCATATCGGTTGTAGATCGCTGTAACGCTACCATCGGCATGGCCTAGCACTCGCTTGATCAACTGCTCACCGCCGACACCCAGCTGCTCTGCAATCCGAGTCGCGACAGTTCGTCGCAAGTCGTGCGGCGTCCAAGGGACCACACCTCGCTCGCCGGACACAGCCGTCACAGCCTGCATCATTCTGCTGTGCCCCTTCGTCCAACCAGACACCGGCGCTAGACCGTCGGTGCCGCTAAAGACGTAGTCACCCTGTCGTCCTGCGTAGTTCGCCAAAGTGTGTTCGAGTATCTGAACCGCGACCGGCACGAGCGGCACCACATGCACGTGATCGCTTTTGTATGCCTGCGCGGGGATGACCAGCAGGGAGTGATTGAGGTCAATATATGACCGGCGGCATCGCGCCCATTCGCCGGGGCGGCAACCAGTGAGTAGTATCAGCCGATACAGTGGACCGAACGGATAGCCAAGCGTGCCGGCCGCATGCCAAACAACCCGCGCCTCCTCCAGAGACAGCACACGTTCCTTTTTCCTCTTCTTCGGCAGGTTGTCCTCCATTCCCGAGACTGGATTGTCGGTTCGTTTCAGTAGTCGCTCACGAATGCCCCAGTTGATCATCTTGCGAAGCACGGCAACTACGCTCCTTGCAGCTTCGATGCCGCCGCGCCGGCGCGTCTTTCCCTCGCGAGTTGACGGCACCGGCACCATGACCTCTTTCATGAGGGTGCGCACCTGGTCGCGAGTGAGCATGTCCGCCACCACCCGCCCTACGCCTCCAATGATGTGAGCTCGAATGGCCATCTCGTATCTGGCCGCGGCACGCAGTTGCTTGAGATAGACGTAGTCGGTGAGAAACTTGTCAGCCAGGGCCTCGACAGTGAGGCGCCCGGTCGCAACCCGCTCAAGCGCTTCAACCGGGCTCTCACCGCGTCTCGCCTGGTCGATATACGCGCTGGCCTTTGCTCGGGCAGCGTGCAAAGAGACCGGCGGGTATGAGCCGAGCGTTAGACGTCGCTTCGGGCCCATTAGCCCGTGACCTCGATCGGTGATGCCGCCTTCACCGAAAACACGGATCATCAACGACCACGTCGCGCCGCGCGTCTTTCCAATTCGAAGTGTTAGTCCTGGCACCGCGCCATCAGGCAGTTCGACGCGGCCAGTCCGTGGTTTCGCCAGTACGGCGCGTATCCCTACGTCTGTGAGCTTGTTCATAAGCCACCTCGCTCCTGGGGTGTCACCTCAAATTCGTGGGTGCCAGCCTCCGATTTGCGGTTTCGAACCGCCTCTCGGGGGTGCCACTACAGGGTGAAATTTTGCTCGTCTCGGCCTGAGAAAGCGAGCACCTCCTTGAACTATAAAAATCGCGAAACGCCTGTTTTTGTAGTCTTTGCGGAGCTTCTTCAGATCACCCTAGAAGGGCAAGAAGATAATTCGGGACCTCTATAGACCGATCTGGACGCCCTGCAATGTTTCTATTTTCGTATCGCTCCTCGGTTCAAATTCTCCGAACGAACCACACTCCTCCTTGGCGTCGAAAGTACAGGGCGGAGTATTTCAAAAACACGAGAGAATTGACGGAGTATGTATCTGGCGAGCTAGACACAGGGACAAACGGATACACGGTTATGAATTCCGTGTATTGGTCGAGGTTTGCCGCGCTTTAGGCTGGAGGTCGAAATATCGTGCGCCGGCAACAGACGTGCGATCCACGAGATTCATGGAATGACTTCCAGTGCGGCTCGGACAGATTTTCCGCTCCTCGACGCGCGGCAGGCTTCGAACCTTTGCGCGAAATCCGGCGACGAAGCTGCTTCCCACGCGACATCTGCACCTTCCTCGCCGATCTCGCGTTCGTTTGGATTATGACTGGCCGGGTTCTACTTTTTTGGTTCTCGGCAGCTCTTCGCCGTGGGGCGATAGCGCCTAATCAACCGCTTCGAGAATAAGCTCGTGTTCATAGTGATCGGTGAAAGGAATCAAGTACAGCATCCATCCCGTCTCGGTGAAGAATCCGATCACCCGCAGGTTTCCATCTGCATCCTTGAAGTAGCGAGAGCCGGTGAATTGCTTCACCCTGCCTGGAAACATCGGGGCGTCTAGAAGCGGAGCTCGCTCCTTAAACGTCAGCGTTCCCTTCTCGAATGTTGTTCCGGGCTCACGATTGGACAGAACCTCTCTTTCCACCAAGTTCCCGCGTGTGCCCGTATACCGCGCGACGATTCGCGCTTCGCTCGTTTGTTCGATCGCTACATCCGAATGTAGCGCGACATCCGCCCAGTTGATCAGAGGATTCGGGAAATTCTCCGATCGAGCCTTGTCGATTCCCGCGAATCGATACGATCCCGAGAGGTTATCAGCGCCGGGCTTTGCAGTCACGCCTACATTTGTACTGCAGCTTGCCAGCACCGCCGCTATAGCACACGCCCCCAGAGAAGCTGACCTCACGACTCCCCTCCAACGAAAATGCTGTCGTTCGCACGACGAAAGTTATCACAGCTTACGGTGCGCCGACCCGCGCTGCCCATTCGAATATAAAACGCCGCCGTCGAAGAGTTCCACACGATCGACGGTGCTTTCAGCGTCGCGGGCGCCGAACTTGAACGATAGGTGACCAACACAACGCGGACGGGGGCAAAGGCAATCTTGTCACTTCCTTTGCGATTTCGTGCCGTGGCGCCGTTGGCTGAACGTGAACTGAGAACTAGGCTTGCTGAATCTCCTCTCGCAGGATGTTGTCTCCAGAAACAGTCCGCAGAACAGATCGACACCAAAGCGATCAGTCAACGATCGCCAAACTGTGAACATCGCCGGTGAGTTTCGCTAACAAAGATTCGATTTGGTCCGCAAGGTCGGTGGTCTGGCGGTCAGCACTCAAAGACCAGAATCCCTCGGACACCGTTCGAGTGCGGCCGCCGACATGCAAACAACGGCTCAGCAATCGTGCGTCCATCACTCTGATCGGGCCGATGCATCAGCACGGATGTATTGCGCGCGCAGCAATCGTCCGCGCAAAAATCGTCGCGCTCCCATCGAACACGATCCGGCTGATTTAACGAAGACATAACAAATTCGTGTTGATCTCTCTCTAATAGGTCTGGAGACGAGACTTCGAACTCGGCTCGCAACAAAATATTTGCGAACCCAATAATCCATGCTAGGCTTTGCGCCGTTGTAGTTGGTTTTACGCGGCGAAAGTCGCGATCAAAGAAGAGCTTTCAATGTTATCGAACGGCACAGCCAAATTTAGAACGCTACGCGATATGAATCGCGCCGCGCTCGGCTGCCCGTCGATTACGGGTAGCTGGTCACGGCCGTTCGCGAACGATTATCGCGAACACGGGACCCAACCCACTCGGTAACCGCCTTCAGGCTCCCAAGCCCCGAAGGCGATAAGCCGGACGGGGCACCCAAAGGGAGCCAAAGCCACCTGAGATCCCTCTCAGAGTCGGCACAAAACCCCAGAAGTGTTCCGCCCGCGAGGTGAAGCCCTCGACAGGCATCGTGCGCCTTGCGCTCGATCCCCTGCGACGCTCGCTCGTCCAGGACGCTGTTTAACAATTTGAAATTGATCATGGGCTCTCGCCCAAGGTCTCGCACACGCGTCTGTTCTCTTACATGAAGCGGCAGATGAGCGGGATCGGTCTGCGCGTCGAATTCGCGATTCAGATTTGCGGCGAGAACGAGGGTGAGAGCCCAGGAGCGGGTGAGAATTTTTGAAGCACGTGAAAGCGTGAGGGTCTCACTCGCTCTGAAATTTGCGGATGTAGCTCAGTTGGTAGAGCGCTTGCCCTCCAAGCAAGACGTCGCGGGTTCGAATCCCGTCTCCGCTCCACATTTGCGATGCACGTTATCTCTCTCCGCGTCGGCCTCGAGGGAACGGGCATTTTAGTTGATTCGCGGATGTAGTTCAGTCAGGCAGAACACGACGTCGCCAACGTCGAGGCCATGGGTTCGAGTCCCATCGTCCGCACCAATTGCTTGGGCAGCGAGCAGCACTGGCGACTGCAACTGGCCGTAAACCAGCCGTCCTTCGAGACACACGGGGTTCGACTCCCTGGCTGCCCACCATGATTTCTCGGGCCTGTCCCTCCAATTGGCAGAGGCGCTGCTTTGCAAGCAGATGGATGTGAGTTCGGGTCTCAGCAGTTCCCACCATTTTTCGATGCCCGTTTAGCTCAGCTGGCAGAGCAGCCGCCTTGTAAGCGGCAGGTCGTCGGTTCGATTCCGACAGCGGGCACCAACGTTTCAAAGTTTGCCGACGTAGTGGACTGGCAGACACGCCAGCCCGAGGAGCTGGTCGCGCAAGCGATGCCGGTTCGACACATCGGCAGGACAGCCGATGTGCGCAGCCTTCAGGCTGCCCGCAGGGCGAGGTACACGGATGTACCGAGTGCAATCCGGCCGTCGGCACCAGAGTTTGATTTTCAAAATAGGAGAATGGCCATGAGCATCGAAGCAATGACGAAGATCGACAACTTGAAGTCATGGACTTCGGGCGTCGATGTGGATTGGGAATCCTTGAATCAGCTGCGCAACATCTCAGCGCTTCCTGTGCTCGCAGGTCACGTAGCTGTGATGCCGGACGTTCATCTCGGCAAGGGTGCCACCGTCGGATCTGTGATTCCGACGAAGGCGGCCATCATCCCGGCCGCGGTCGGTGTAGACATCGGTTGCGGAATGATCGCGCTGCGTACCGAGATCTCGGCAAATGAATTGCCGGACACGCTTGCGCGGTTGCGATCGCGCATCGAGAAGCGCGTGCCGATGGGCTTCAACCATCACGACTCACCGGTGAGCCCGCTGCACGATGGACTGCGCGGCGTGGGTCTGGTGAACGCGAACAAGAAGCTCGACAGCCGGTACGAGAAGCTCGCGATCATGGACGTGATCGGAAAGTACGATCACAAGCGCGTGTTCAACCAACTCGGAACGCTCGGCGGAGGCAACCACTTCATCGAGCTGTGCCTGGATGAGTCGAATGCCGTGTGGGTGATGTTGCACTCCGGATCACGAAACATCGGCAAGACGATTGGCGAGACCGCGATCCACATGGCGCGCGAGATTGCTGAGCATAGGGAACGCGGTCTTCGTGACAAGGACTTGGCTTGGCTCGATGAGGGAACCGTCGAGTTCGACATGTACGTTGAAGGCCTGCGTTGGGCTCAGGACTACGCGATGCAGAATCGGGCCCTGATGATGCACGCGGTGCTCTTGGCACTTCGTGAAGAGTTCGGGCGCGACATCGCAACGTTTGATACCGCGATCCAGTGTCACCACAACTACGCGAATATCGAAGAGCACTTCGGCCAGCAGGTATGGGTGACGCGTAAGGGCGCGGTGTCGGCACGAGCCGGCGAACTCGGGATCATTCCGGGATCGATGGGTGCGAAGTCGTTCATCGTGCGCGGCAAGGGCAACGCGGATTCGTATTGCTCGTGTTCGCACGGTGCGGGTCGTCGGTTGTCTCGCGGCGCTGCGAAGCGGACCTACACGCTCGCAGATCTCGAGACTCAGACCGCCGGTGTGGAATGTCGCAAGGACGAAGGAGTTCTCGACGAGATTCCGGGTGCATATAAGGACATCGGCACGGTGATGGCCGCGCAGACCGAGCTCGTTGAGGTCGTGCATACCTTGAAGCAAGTGATGTGCATCAAGGGGTGAGCGCGGATGTCTCTTCGAGAGCCGGATGCAGGAAGCATCTGGCTCTCACTCTGCACCGGTAGCGCAACTGGTAGCGCAGCGGTCTCCAAAGCCGCCCGTTGGGGGTTCGAGTCCCTCCCGGTGTGCCAACTTTCTTGAATGTTCCCTTCCTGGCGGAATGGCATACGCGCTGCGCTCAGAACGCAGTGTCCTTGTGACATCCCGGTTCGAGTCCGGGGGAAGGAACCAACGATCTTCGCGGGCGTGGCGAAAAAGGTAGACGCGGCCCAAAAACGTTGTCAGTCGGGCCAGCTGAAAAAGCTACGCAGGTAAATGAGCAGAGGCCCACGGTTGCGGATGCACCGAACGGCTACTTCAGTGGGTCGCTAGGGAAGCGCGTTTCCAAGCCGATGCTCTCTTCGAGTAATGATCGGAGTTCTGCGAATTGCAGGTTCGAGTCCTGTCGCCCGCACCAAATTGTCTCGATTGATTGTTCGCGCTCGTGGCGGAACTGGAAGACGCGCTGCATCGCGGTGACCGAAGGTTGTGCCGGTTCGATTCCGGCCAGGCGCACCACGGATCGTTAGCTCAATTGGCCAGAGCATCCGGTTCTTACCCGGCAGGTTGAAGGTTCGAGTCCTTCACGGTCCACCACTTTCTGTTTGCAACGGGCTCGTAGCTCAAGGGCAGAGCACTCGGCTTTTAACCGACTGGCGAGGGTTCGATCCCCTCCGAGCCCACCATATTTTTCGATTGGGGCTTCGTCTAGCGGCAGGACATCGCGCTTTGAACGCGAGAACCCAGGTTCGAACCCTGGAGCCCCAGCCACGCGCGATTGCGAATGCCACGTTAACTCAGCGGCCAGAGTGCTCGCCTGTCTAGCGAGAAGTCACGGGTTCGAATCCCGTACGTGGCGCCATTTTCAACGCACCGATAGCTCAGCAGGTAGAGCGCCTGGTTGAACCCCAGGAGGCCGCAGGGTCGAAACCTGCTCGGTGCACCACTTCATGTTGGCCAGTAGCTCAGTTGGCAGAGCACTCCGCTGTTACCGGAGACGCCGCAGGTTCGAGTCCTGCCTGGCCAGCCATCACGATGCGCACGCATAGCTCAGCGGGAGAGCGCCGCTCTTACAAAGCGGAAGTCCTTGGTTCACCCAAGTGCGTGCACCACTCACGCGACGTTAGCTCAGCTGGATCAGAGCGCCGGTTTACGAAGCCGGAAGTCGAAGGTTCAACTCCTTCACGTCGCGCCACACACTGCTCGAGCATGAACCCTGCGGCGTTAGCTCAGCGGATCAGATGTATTAGTTTCGACCCAGGAGGTCACGGGTTGCACCGGTTTCGTTCCCGTCGTCTAGTCCGGCCTAGGACGCCGCGCTTTCAATGCGAGAACACGGGTTCGAATCCTGTCGGGAACTCCATTCACGCGTGCGCACACCTGTCGTGCGCTCGCTGACGCAATTTCGTTGGTGGCGTTAGCTCAATCGGCCAGAGCCCCGGGCTGTGAACTCGGAGGTTGCGGGTTCGAGCCCCGCACGTCACCCCACCCATCTAGGCGCGTAGCTCAATTGGCAGAGCGCTGCCCCGACACGGCAGAGGTCAGCGGTCCAAATCCGTTCGCGCCTACGAGTTTGTGATGCGCTTGTAGCGATGGGTACGCAGTTCGATGTCGCTGTGGGATCGCTGAAATGCAGCGACATAGTTTTGATTGCAGTAGCAAGGGAGAAATTCATCATGAAGAAGATTCCGACCATTTTCATTCGCGACATGACTCGTCAGCCTGCGATGGTTACGCCTGAGTGGAAGCATGGCTGTGAGTGGGTTCGCGACGGCGAAGGCGGCGCGACGCTCAAGCACGACGGCACGTGCTGCCTTGTGCGCGCAGGGCGGCTCTTCAAGTGACGCGAAATCAAGCAGGGACTCGCAGTGCCGGCAGACTTCGAGCTCGCGCAGTTCGATGAAGAGACTGGCAAGGCCGTCGGCTGGGTGCCGGTGATCGCGGACAATCCGGATGATCGCTACCACCTCGAGGCGTTTTCGCTTGGAGGTATCGCCGACGCTACATACGAGCTGATGGGCCCGAAGGTCCAAGGCAACAAGGGTGGCTTGAGCACATACGTGCTCGTACCGCATGGACGAGAACCGATCGCTGACGTCCCGCGTTCTTTCGAAGGCCTTCGAGCGTGGCTCGAGACGAATCTGATCGAAGGTGTTGTTTGGCATCACACCGATGGTCGCGCCGCGAAGATCAAGCGCCGTGACTTCGGCTTTCGTTGGTGAGCATGGATGCAGTGATCGCCATGGATGGCTCCTGCTCCAACACAATCGTCGCGCTGCTGCGCATCCCGTTGGTCCAGATCTTGTTCGAAGCCGAGCCAGCTCAGTTGGCATAGCAGCCGCGTCGTAAGCAGCACGTCGTCGGTTCGATTCCGACGCTCGGCTCCATGTTTGTCTGCACTCGTGACCGAGTGGCTGAAGGTGCTGGTCTGCAAAACCGGTGAGCGAAAGCTCCACGTCAGTTCGAATCTGACCGAGTGCTCCACTTTGATTCGGGACTTAGCTCAGCCTGGTAGAGCACCTGCTTTGGGAGCAGGGGGTCGTGAGTTCGAACCTCGCAGTCCCGACCAATTCAACGTGGGCCGTTAGCTCAACTGAAGGTTCGAGACCTTTACGACCCACCATAAATTTATCGAGATGTAGCTCAGCCTGGCAGAGCACCTGCTTCGGGAGTAAGAAGTCGCACGTTCGAATCGTGTCATCTCGACCAATTTCACTTTGTCCGCTTAGCTCAGCTGGTAGAGCACTCGACCGATAATCGAGAGGTCTCTGGTTCAAACCCAGAAGCGGACACCATTTCTTCCGTGCAGTGGCGAAGCGGCCTAACGCACCGGTCTCATAAGCCGGAGATCGATGGTTCGAATCCATCCTGCACGACCACCATCATCAACACCAAGGGAGGAGCACCATGAGTCCGCATATTCTCGCGCTTGATGTCGCCGGCGCTCCGCACCGGTGGATCAATGTTCGCAGCGCCGCGCATTACTACGCGACCGACATGATCGCGTGGGCTATCGGCACGCACGAGTTCGTACTGCGCGGTGGCGTGCAGCGCTCGACCGGCGCTCAATCGCTGATCCGCGCAAGCTCGATCATCGCGATCAAGGGCAAGGACTTCATCGTCCGCCACTTCGATCACGTGCCGACGTTGACCAAGGAGATGCTCCTCGCCCGAGACCGGTATGTTTGCGCTTACTGCGCTCAGCGGTTTCGCTTCGATCAGCTGGACATGGAACACATCGTGCCAAGTTCGAAGGGTGGCGAGGATTCCTGGATGAACCTCGTCGCGGCGTGCAAGGCGTGCAACAACCGCAAGGCGAATCGCACGCCGGAAGCCGCAGGCATGAAGCTGCACTACGTGCCGTACGTTCCAAACCGGTACGAAGCGTTCATCCTGAGCAATCGCAAGATCCTGGCCGACCAGATGGAGTTCCTGCTCCACGGCGTTCCGAGGAGCTCGCGGATGCACTTGGCCGCATGAGAACGGCAGGCGGAGATCCGTCCGCCTGCCGTCTAGCCACAATTTTGATGAGCGCTGACCGCATCGCCGGAGGCGTTCATCATCACCGAGGTCTTGGTGAGCGTGTGCGCCAGCGGTTGTGGTTCAAACCACACTGGCACGCTGCAGCGCTGCTGCTGTGTGTACCCGCGCAGAATGCAACCATGTCCGCCAACGCAATGTAGCTCAGTGGATAGAGCAAGCAGCTCAGAACTGCTCGGTCGAGGGTTCGACTCCCTCTATTGCAACGACCTGATAAGTCGTTACTGGTAAGGCCGCAAGGCCCGGGGTTCGACTCCCCCTGTTGATGCCAGTTAAGCATCACCACCGCGAGATGAAAGTCTCGCAACCGAGGCGCCCCAGCGATCCCTGATCACACTCACACAAGTGAGCGGCGATCACATCGCAGCGCGTACCACGCTCTGCGCATCGATGCTCGGCGTGTTCCCGAAGTGACGAAGAGAGTAGTTGAAGAGGCGTTCGTGCCAGGGGGTGCGAGTGATGACAGCTGCGCTCGCGTCGGCAAAGGACACGACGAAAGCGATGCCCGTGCGGTAGGTGCGGGGTGACTTCGGCCTTATTCAAGAACCGCCGCCGCTGGATGAGCCAGCGCGGCATTGGGCGAGTGAAAGGATAAAGAAGAAGGAGGCAATCATGACGATGAAGCGAATCACTGTCGCCCAGCATGAGCGTGCACTGGTTTGGAAGGACAAGACCTTTGCAGGTGTGCTGGAGCCGGGCAAGCACTGGCTCATCGCGCCGATGAGCGACGTACAGGCGCAACTCTACGACCTCACGGTCCCAGAGTTCGAGCACGCGCGCGTGGACTTCCTGGTGAAGGAAGCGCGGGCGACGATGGAGAAGTACTTTGACATCGTCGAGCTCACCGACAGCGAGACGGGTCTTGTTTACAAGAACGGCAAGCTGGCCGGCGTGCTCGCACCCGGCAAGCGCCAGCTCTACTGGAAGGGTCCGATCGAGGTGAAGGTCGAGAAGATCGATCTGAACGCCGATCTGGAGGTTCCGGCCCGCGTGGCCAAGCTGCTTGCTCGCGCAAAGCAGCCACTACTGGCGCAGGCATCGGAGGCCGTCGCTTCCGCTGAAGTGGCCGACACGTCGGTCGCGCTGCTGATCGTAGACGGTAAGTTCGTGAAGCTGCTCGATCCGGGCCTTCACGTGTTCTGGAAATTCCAGCGCGTGATCAAGATCGAGCATGTCGATCGCCGCGTGCAGACCATGGACGTCTCGGGTCAGGACATCCTGACGAAGGACAAGGTCAGCTTGCGCGTCAACCTCACTGCCCTGTGGCAGGTGGAGGATGTCCTGAGGGCGCGTACGCAACTTCAGAACTTCTTGGAGTACATCTACAAGGAACTGCAGTTCGCGCTGCGTGAGGCGATCGGCAGCCGTACGCTCGATGAGCTGCTCGGTGCGAAGGGTGATCTGGATCGCGAGATCCAGGCCTCGGCGCGCGACAAGATCGAACAGCACGGCATCAAGCTCGCGAGCGTAGGTATCAAGGACGTGATCCTGCCGGGTGAGATGAAGGAAATTCTCAACCGCGTCGTGGAGGCCGAGAAGGTCGCGCAGGCGAACCTGATCAAGCGTCGCGAAGAGACCGCGGCAACGCGTTCGCTTCTGAACACGGCTCGCCTCATGGACGAGAACCCGACGCTGCTGCGCCTGAAGGAACTGGAGACGCTGGAAAAGGTGACGGAGAAGGTCGACAAGCTGACCGTCTTCGGCGGCCTCGACGGCGTGCTGAAGGACGTCGTGCGCATTCAAGTTCCTGCGAACTAAATGAGCGCGGCGACATCACGAGAGCTCGGTCGAGAGATCGGGCTCTCACTTTATGGAGACAAGGAGATCACCATGCGCAACAAGAAACTGAACTGGCACAACTGCTTTCGAGCCGATGAGTAAGCGCCGTCGAGGCTACCCATCCGAACAACATGTGAAGCGCGGTGTACGAATCGTGCACGCAGACAAGGAGTTGATTCGAGAAACTCGGCCGCAATGACCCCTGCCCGTGCCACTCTGGGAGGTCGTTTCAAGAAGTGCTGTATGTTGAGCGGACAGTTCGATGGGTCGGATTGGCATTACTATCGGAGATAGTTCACTTGCGCCCGCAGTCGGCGGGCACTCTTTCGCCAGCGCCGCCCCGTCGAGCGATGAAGCCAGTGCCGCGTCTAGTTGTAGCAGGCGATGTTAGATGCCATACGGGGGCCCAAAAATTCCGGCCGGCCCGCCCCCCCAGGAATCACCAAGATAGCAATCGCTTGACGGGCTATCGAGCGCCTCTCCGCCCTGGCTTCCAATCTCGATTAAGACGATTGAGATCGAACCCTTTCGGATCGAACACACCACCGACCCATCGAAGCGTGTCCGCATACTCGGGATGCGATCGGTCGCCGATGCACTCCAGGAAGTGTGCATAGCCATGAGGGCCGCCGACGTCCTCTGGCGGACAGGCATTCTCTCCAGCAGTGCACGCCGGCGTACGCAGTTCGAGTTCTGGCCAAGGGGCGGGCGCCATTTCGATGACGCAACGATGTACCCAGCCGTCACCCATGTCGTAGTGATATTCGAACTCGCCACCAATACCGCCCAGCTCGCGCACTACTGCCGCCACCGAAACACGGCGCTCGTCTTGATACCTCTGCGCTCCGCCATCGAGTACGATTTCTTGAATCCACCAATCAGGCCCGATGCAGCGTTCGCCGACGCGAAACTCATGCGCATGCGAATCCTGCCAGCCCATCACCCACTGCAGGTAGTTATGCAGGGCGCCAAACGTCCACTGATTGGAAACAACGATCCGCCGCCAAACGAGTGGTTCGATGTCTTTCAGTTCAATACGTAACGCGACGGGCTGTGCTTTCGGAGGCATGAACAGGAGGCGATCACTAAGACTGGTGCGCGAGTGTAATGCCGTGGCCGGCGCGATCAACCCTGCCACGTTTCGCGCTTAAAGCGGCACGCATCATCGTCACGGCACCAGTGCTCCGACAAACCAGATCGAAGCTCACATGTCGTCATCGCCCTGGCGTCCGCTCAGGCCGATAGCGCTCGACGACACTTTCATCGACCACCGCAGCCTCACTCAAAATCCGCGACGCGGCTTCAACGATGGACTCCCACACGCCGGGCTCTCGAAGTACCGGCATTTCCTTCGCAAGCACGTTGCTGAGCTTTCCTGCGTTCTGCTCGATCGAACGCAGGACTCGATCGATCTGATGGTCAGGCATCTCGACGACTTCTTTCACCGCCGCACGCGCCTGCGCATGGCGTCGCAGGTAAATCGACTCCTCGCGCATCTGCTCTGTGAGCGTGCGGCTGATGATGTCTGACAGATAGATCACATGTGGCCCCAGGTCTGGATAGCACCACATAGGCCTCGCGACATCAGCGCCGCTGAAATTGAAGTTGGACGCCACGCCGTCGGGGTAGGCAGTTTGCACAGACTCAAACACCACATGTCCCCGCACCGCCTGCATCAGCGGTTTGGAAACTCGATCCAGGATACGGTCGTAGCTGCGCCGTTCTCCGGCGTCATCTGTAATAACGGCGGACACCGGGAGAATCACTGGATCAGGAATCGCACCGTCACGACGTAGCACATCATTGATGAGAAATCGGTGCACTCGGCCATTGCCATCAGCTAGCGGATGGATGTAGACGAAACCGAACGCCGCTACGGCACTGCGCATGACCGGCGATTGCCCCTGCGTTCGCTCCAGGAAGACGCGTAGCCCCTCGAGCATCGAAGGAACATCCGCGGCCGGCGGCGCTACGTAGTGCACGATCTCCTGTTGCCGGATCATCTCGCCGACAAAGACGGGAGATTGCCGGATACCGAACTGAGTCAGCGTGGTCTTGCCCAGGATCTCACGCTGCAATTCAGCAAGTCCTGCGGAGGTGAGCGGCGGATCACCCTGACCTGTGCGCCTGGCCATCACGTCTGCGAATCGCTCGATGCGATTGGCCTGGTCGGCTTCTCCTTCGATCGCGAAACTGGCTCGGCTCTCACGGAGCGTCATCCATGACGCTGCACGCAGCAGCAGATCTTCGCCAAACTCCGCGGTCAGCTTCTCGAATAACTCAGCAACATTGACATTCGACGCCTGAGCAACAGCATCGGTCTTCACGACGATAGGACAGAAACGTCGCGTACCGGGAAGGTTGTCATTTACCCGCCATCGCTGGATTTTCATTGAGCGGCTTGGCGAAGCGGCCACCAGCTTGGCATCATCGATCACATCGACATAGTTGCCCCCGAGCTTCGCTGGCACATCTAAAGCATTTCCGGTCAGCCACTCGTAAAGAAACGCCGCCCGCCGGGCATATTGCCCCGTGGGCTCTGCTGCCACCCATGATTGAATGAAGTCAGGCCCCGTTATTCTGAAAAGCCGACTCAAGAATTCCAGGTGGGGAATTTCGTGGCGCAGGTGAAATTGCAGGTGAGCGGCCGGCTCCTGCGCTGGCCTCATGGGTTCTTGGTAAGTTTCAAGCCGGAGTTCATCGTTGATCTCGGTCGCCCGTCGACCACCGATCTGACTCAATACCGGCAACTGCCCGAGGGGCAGGACGTTGTAGGCTTGGGC
Source organism: uncultured Gammaproteobacteria bacterium (assembly GCA_963710595.1). GTDB lineage: Bacteria > Pseudomonadota > Gammaproteobacteria > Steroidobacterales > Steroidobacteraceae > Steroidobacter. The sequence goes on along the minus strand of CAVQAZ010000004.1, from coordinate 405,974 downwards.
CAGCCAAGCTGCGCCGATTGGATCAGCGGGTAAGTCGTTCACCGGATCTCCCGATCGCCTTGCTTCGGCGTAAACGCTTGATGCAGACCGCTAGAAAGTCGCTAATCGATTATGGGTGCATAAAATCGATTATAAATCGACCTGTTTGGCGAATTTCAATTATGAATGATACCTCCCAAGCGATCCACATGCGCACATGGCTCGCTCAATCGGACCCTTAATTGATTGATTTTCATGAATATAATCGCCTGACTGCGACGCGCGTGCACGGAGGCGCCTTCACCTGGGGAGTTGCTTGCGCTGAAAGCGCGCACGGGAGGCAATATCCTGTCTACGATTTCATCGGGCTGGCTACCCATCCGGAGCCAACTCTAGGGCCGCCGAGAGGACGTCTGCGCGCAAGGAGCGGGAACTATTGTCAACGCCCCGAGCGCCACCTTTCCGTTCCAGTATTCGACGTACCGCTCGTACGCACGAGCAGAAGTGAGAAATCGCAAATGCAGGGGGCAAGCGACGCGATGAGCGGGCAGGGTTCTGACTCCTTCCCTCCTTGCCTTGGCAACTCGGTGATGGCCATCGATCAAGTTAAATCGTCCGGGCGAAATCTCCGCCAGAAGAATCGGCCGTAACAGATCCGCTGAGCTGATGGTTTCTTGGTCCAATCTCTCGCTTCCGAAGTTCGGAATGTCCGCAACCCCAACGCGCTCGATAGGAAATCGATCAACCTTGACTTCGATAAAGGACAAAAGGCGCGTGATATTGAATTCGAAGATGCCATTTGGATACAGCTCGTCGCCCGGCTCGGCAGGACAAGGCTGAAAGGTCTTGTCCAGCTCCAGCTTGAGCACTGTAGGATGATCGAGTCGAGTGGACGGCTTGGTTCTCCTATTCATCTGCATCCTCTCAGCGTGCCAACGACACCCACGAATTCGTCACGCAAGCGTTCGAGCGCCGGGCCGACATCCTGGGCTGGCAGAGTCGCCGCCAACTTCTCGACCATCGTCCAAGCGCGGTTGAATAGATGCGATGACCCGAAGTCATCGTCCCAGCAGCTCTCCGAAATCTGTTCATGACTCTCCATGAACGCAGTTAGTAGCTGCAGTGCCGCCTGCGGGTCGCTCGGCAGCACACACCGATCAACGGCATCAAGCCAGCGGCCGGCGCGAGCTACATGTCCTGCGCCTTTCCGGTAACGATAGTCGCTGTCTCGCTCTCCATTGCGCAAGAACTCAAACTCCCCGTTCAGCACCTCGACGACCGCCTTGCTGTCTGCCGACAGCACGAACGCGTGGATATACTCGGAGATGCCGTTCGAAGCGAACGCCAGCGACAGAATGAAGTCGGCCAGCTCCGCCGCTGGACGACTCGCGAGCACCGCATTTGCCTGCCCCAACTCGGCGACCGAGGTGATAGTCATAGTTTGGCACCTCTACTACACCGATCGAAGACCAGAGTATCGCTCACAGTCGCAGCGAAACTCGTCGAGACGGATCAGGACGCTCACAGAAAACCCAGCCCTCCGCAAGCTCCCACACGATTTTCGACGCCAATGCCGCACCCGCGCGAGCAGCTGAACAGTTTCGCCAGGCATTCCGGCGAAACGCAGTCCGACGGGAACATGCCCTCACCAGCTTACGGCCATTATCCCTTGCAATCTCTCTCCGAATAGAGCTAACACACCCTCTGTTTCTATCAATTCTCGTCAATTTCTCCGCCTGACATTTGCTCGCCAACCAGGAATGATCTTGTTCGAGTAGACACGACCACAGATGAGTAGCCCCCCTAGTGAACACGAGGATCCCAGGGTCTCACGCGAGCCTGATTCACCCGAATTTTCCGCGAAACTCCATGCTGACATTCTCTGCTCGATGGGAAATGCTGTGCATGGAGTGGAGTCTCGTCCTCCCAGTCATCGAACCACATCAGGAGTAACGATCATGAACCCGCATCCATTTCGATCACTCCGTCCGGTACCCGCTACACATTCGGATACGCGCCTCGCGCCGGTCACCGGACGAGTCGAGGCACACGCACTGGCCGGCCACATGGTGAATGCACCGCCTTCTGCACAACCGGAGATCTCCGGCGATGCAAGTCATAACGCGCCAATCCGAATGCTCCGACTGGCTCAAGTGGCGACCATGACGGGACTGAGTAAGGCGAAGGTTTACGAGCTGCAGCGGCTAGGCGATTTTCCACAGCGCGTGCAACTCACAGCTGGGCGCGTTGCCTGGGTCGAGGCTGAGGTGCAAGCCTGGCTGGCAGCGCGTATCGCGGCCAACACGCCATTGGCCCGACGCTGAACTGATCGACTCATATGCCCGCTGATCTCATCGCTCGGCAGGCCCGCGTGGTCACAGACCGCCGAGCGAATTTCTAACAATCACCGTCAAATCCAACATACGCGCTCCGCGCGGACAGAGGCGACTGAACTTCAACACCGTAGCCAGCAAGGCTGCTTACGCCAGTTCCATCTCGTCGACAATGACATACGGCACCGTCTCCGGCTCATGGAAGATGCTCGCGGCGTCAAACTCCCCGATGAGATCCTCCGCCCACCGCTCGAGGACTTCGCGCATCTCCTTCACATAGCCATATCGGTTGTAGATCGCCGTCACACTGCCATCGGCATGCCCGAGAACTCGCCTGATCAACTGCTCACCGCCGACACCCAACTGCTCCGCGATCCGAGTCGCGACGGTTCGTCGCAAGTCGTGCGGCGTCCATGGCACCACGCCTCGCTCGCCGCTCACAGCCGTCATCGCACGCATCATCCTGCTGTGCCCCTTGGTCCAACCGGACGCCGGTGACAGGCCGTCTGTGCCGCTGAAGACGAAGTCACCCTGTCGTCCCGAGTAGTTCGTCAACGTGTGTTCGAGTATCTGAACCGCGACTGGAACCAGCGGTACAACATGAACATGATCGCTCTTGTATGCCTGCGCTGGGATGATCAGCAGCGACTGCTTGAGATCGATATACGAGCGGCGGCATCGCGCCCACTCGCCCGGCCGGCAACCCGTTAGCAGTATCAACCGATAGAGCGGCCCGAACGGATAGCCGAGTGTTCCAGCGGCATGCCAAACAGTCTGCGCTTCCTCCAGAGACAGGACGCGTTCTTTCCTTCTCTTCCTCGGCAGATTGTCCTCCATGCCTGCGACTGGGTTGTCCGTACGTTTCAACACCCGCTCGCGAATGCCCCAGTTGATCATCTTCCGCAGGACGCCCATTGTCGTTCGCGCTGCTTCCATGCCGCCGCGCGGACGCGACTTCCCTTGACCGGTCGACGGCATCCGAACCATGACTTTTCTCATGAAGTTGCGCACTTGATCGCGAGTGAGCATGTCGGCCAGCACCCGCCCCACCCCGTCAATGATGTGAGCTCGGATGGCCATCTCGTATCTGCGTGCGGCACGCAGCTGCTTGAGATAGACATAGTCAGTAAGAAATTTCTCTGCCAGCACCTCGACAGTAAGGCGCGCGGTGGCAGCTCGCTCGAGTGCTTCAACCGGACTCTCGCCCCGCTTCGCTTGATCAAGATATTCGCTGGCTTTGGCCCGCGCTGCATGCACAGAAACTTGCGGGTATGTACCAAGCGTGAGTCGCCGCTTCGGACCCATCAGCGCGCGGCCTCGGCCGGTGATACCACCCTCGCCAACAACGCGGATCATCAACGACCACGTCGCGGCCCGCGTCTTTCCAATCCGAAGCACGAGTCCGGGCACCGCGCCGTCCACCAACTCGACGCGACTAGCCCGTGGTTTCGCGAGTACTGCGCGTATCCCTACGTCCGTGAGCTTGTTCATGAGCGCTTCGATCCTGGGTGCCACCCACCGATTATTTGGGTACCACCTTGGGGTGCGATCCTGCCGATTACGGCTGGAGAATGCATGAACACTCTCAGAAATGGAACATCGAGAAACGCCGCTTTTTCTACACTTTCTCGCACCTCGAAAGAAAGATCCATTTTCACTCGGGCACTTTTCGGGACGTATAGGTCGCAGGTTCAAATCCTGTCACCCCGACCACATGTTCCTGCACCTTTCAACAGGGCCGCAGGTTGCATGGAAAACTCTGCCCACAACGATCCATCGGTGCCGGGCGAAAGCATAATTTCGCCAAGCATGTCGCGCAAAACCGCCCGTGCTTCGGCGGCAGCGACAATATCGTCACCCAAGCCTCGATCGATCTGATCCCGATAGTAGTCGGCAGTCCGCGGCAGCATGGCCAGCACCCGCGCGTTCTCACGCTCCGCCGGGCGCGTATCGGTCAGTTGACTGCGCTTGGCCTCGGCACGCTCGATCGCAGCCTGCAATTCGTCGGCTGTGAGGTCCGGATCACCGCACTTCAGCCGCTCCCGCAGTCGTTCGATTCGGGCATCTAATGCCTGCAGTTCCAGAGGAAGCGTCTGTTCTCGCGTCGCAGCCTGCTTCACCTGCTCGGCATAAGCGACCTGCATTTCCTTCGCCATCTGGCGCACGCGCTCCGGCGCCAACAAATCCCCGCGAAGCCGGCCGAGGATCGTCCGCTCGATGGAGTCACGTCGCACGCGGATTTGGTTCGAGCACGCACCACCATTCCAGTGACCGCTACATGCGTAGCTCCGGGCATCGGCAATGACGTAGTGGGCTTTGCATACGTTGCAAACGAGCAGCCCGCTCAGCAGGTACTTTGCCCGACCGCCACTCTTGAGCCGTTTATCGCTGTTGGATGAGGCACGCGTGCGATCCTGTGCACGCTCATACAATTGGTTCGGAATGATCCGCAGCGCTTCGTCCTGGTACTCGACCCACTCCGCCTTCGGACGCCGGCGCCGCTTGTGCTTGCCGCTGTCCGGGTCACGCACGAACTGAGAGACGTTCCAGCGCATCCGGCCGCAGTAGAGCGGATTGCGCAGGATCACCCGCACGGCCGAACCCATCCAACCCTTGCAGCGGCGCGTCTTGCGCTTCCAGGTTGAACCCGGACTCGGAACGCCACGCGCGTTCAGTTCACGCGCGATGGTGAGACAGCTCGCCCCGTGGACGAAGCGCGAGAATATCTCCCGCACGATCTCCGCTTGGCTGTCTTCGATTTCCAGCACCGTACCGGTCCGGGCAGGCTGCCCGTACACATCGAGCCGCGACGTATCGAGCACCGGTTTCAGGCGGTAGCCGTACGGTCGGCCGCCGCACCAGTAGTGCTTCTGAGCCTGACCGGTCAACCCGCGATGTACGCGCTCGCGCAGGTCATCGAGGAAGATTTCATTCATCAAGCCCTTGAAGCCGCGATGTACTTTTGCGCGCCTTGCTGGTCGAGTCGTAGCCGTCGCTCGTGGCGACGATGCGTAACCCGATGAACTCCAAGCGACGGGTAGCGCGCTCGGATTCCACCGCATCGCGCGTCAGTCGTGAGAGATCATCGACGATGAGGATATCGAACTCATGCCGCCCGGCCGCCGCCAACATCGCGCGGTACTGCGGCCGGTTGGCATCGCTGCCGCTCATCGCAGCGTCAGCAAAGGTCGCCACCACCGTCCAGCCTTCCAACTCCGCACGCTTGCGGCAGTTGCGGAACTGATCTTCGATGCTGGCGGCCCGCTGCAGGTCGGTGCTGAAACGCGCATAGAGAGCGGCTTTCATTTTCGCGACTCCATTTGTTTCAAGTAACGATCGATGGCCCGGCGAATCTGCTCACTGACCGGCGTGTCGAGTTTGTCCTTGAGCTTCAGGAGCGCGGCGTGCTGCTCGTGAGTTAGGTACACCATCACGGGCTTCACGTTGACGGGTTTTGAAGGCATGGCCGGTCCATACACTTGATCGCCTGGGCTGATACTAGCCATGTTTCTTTTCGTCATCAACGCCCTGCGGCGACGGAGCCGGTACGTCACCGGAATCGCCACCCGCATCCTCTTGGCGCGGCCCCCGCGCCGCTGACTCTCGCAGGAGCCGATCGAGCGCCACGCGCGCGAAGACCCGCGCGAACTCATCGAGCAGATGCGGCGGAAAGCTCACTTGCCGAACCGTCTTAGCGGCCGAGGTAGACCGCCGTGATTTGTGGACGCTCGTGGCCCAATTCTTCGCTAATGGTTTGGCGAGCGATGAAATCCTGCACGCGTTGCTCGAGGGTCAGCATCCGTGCGGTCGGGCCGCCGGCCGCCGGGGCCTTCCAGCCCGTGAGTGCTTCGTATCGAGTCTGCGCGTAGAGATGTCGCAGCCCGTGCATCCGCCTCAGACCGGTTGCCTTGCACTGGCCGTCATACATATTGCGCTGCTGGATATAGCTCTTGTGCGCCGGGATGAGTGAGCCCGCGCCAGCGAACCGGCGTGCCTGGTCGAGCACGGCGCGCTGTTCGGGCGTAGTGATGGGCACTGTGCGCGGACGCCCGCCCTTGGTCCACGAGCCCTTGAGTGCGATGTGATCGCCCCGATCCGCATAGCTCGGCTGGAACTTGATGGATTCCTCTCGCCGCAGTCCGAATGCCTCTTGGAGTCGCAGACTCATGAACACGTGCGGATCAGTGATGCGCGAAAGCTCGTCACCAAGGCGGCGGGCCTTGTTCTCATTGGTCACCAACTGACGTTCGGGAATCGGCAGTTGCGCGTTGTCCGCCGGAATGAGGCCGCCCTTGCCGACCTTCTCGGCCCACCAACGCAGCAGCGCCACGCGATTCTTAAGTGTACCGGCGGCGAGCCCTTCGGCCCGCCAGCGCGCGAGCAATGCGTCGACGTGCTTATCCTTGAGCGAACTGGCGCGCATCTGCCGGAAACCCAGTTCGCGCAACTGCCGGCTGAACTGCGCCAGCATGCGCAGGCGACCTGCCTGTGTTTCGTGGCCGCCATCGCGATTGCGCCGGCATAGCTGGCGCAGCGTGTATGTAAGTTCATCCATTCAAATCTCCTTTCGCCTTCGTTCGTTCAGTCATCTGGTCCTGAGTGATCAATCGATCAGTGTTTTTGCCAACTCGCCGTGAAGCGAGATCCCCCGAAGGGGCAAGGGGCCGGGCGCTCAGGAAGCCCGTTGCCTCGAATGAGGCGCCTGCCGTGTCTCCCTGCGGGGAGATCAGGCGGGGAGTGCGAAGGACGAAGGGAGCTGATGGGCTTGGGATGAAATCCTCCTGTCAGGTTGAGTAAAGAAACAACAGCGGGCCACAGCGGATCGCTGCGGCCTTGGGTGGAACAAGGCGCGAATGCGCGAAGACCGGCGGGGCAGCAGAATGGGTTCTGCAACGATGAAATGGGTTCCACCCTTGCGGGCGGCGCGCGTGATGGGAACCGGAGCGCGCCCTGGGCCGGTCCGTCCCTTTCGGGATGAGCGCTTACAGGACCGTGCGCTCTGGGTAATCGAGTGAGTATGGCATCGACGAACGAAAAAAGTTCGAGCGATGTTTGCTAATTCAACCTATCGCCGTTGTGCGTAGCGATGCGCGCGCATCGCCACTCACACCGACGGCAGTTTGCCAGACCTGCGTCACGCAGTCCGCATCTTTACGGAACGCGCCAAGTCCTATTGTTGCTTGCAGTTTTTCGGGCCGTCACTGCGGAGCGCAGTGACGGCCCTTACCGCCCTGGCACACTGCTGTATCGGGGTCGTTGGCGCAGCAAGAGGGGCTGGCGCAGACGAAGAAGCCCGGCTTGCAGCCGGGCTTCTTCTTTGGGGGCTGCGGCTGGCAGCGCGTCGTTGAATCCGGTGAGCGTCCTGCGTTGGGCGCAGCACTCCACCGTTCTCAAGAAGCCGCCGCAGCCTCAGCATTGATATTAGCGGTTCGCTTGGCCACGGCGGACTGATAGATCGCCTCCAGATCTGCAAATGACATCACCCACCAACCATCCGAATCCACCAACCAACCCTCAACGGATATTCCGCCGTGATGTACGAGGCAAATACCGTCAGAAATATCGCCGCAGTGGGCAGTTCCAGTGTTGATAGTCAACAAAGGCAGCGGATGACCACAGATCGCGATGGTCATCCCATGCAACGCGTCGGCCTCGATTTGAGAAAGGTCGCGGCGGGCCTTCCGTAGTTGCTCATAGAACGCTCGCAGGTACACGGAATCCAGGCGGTCGGTTGTCTGGATGATCATCTTTCGCGCCACCTCGATCACATCGGCATAGTAGAAGGCATGGCGATCGGCGCTTCGGTCGTTTTCAATCGCCACAGATGCGCAGCCGAGGACCGTGCCCGCAGTCAGGAGCCGTGTCCGCTCCTCCTCAATGATGTCCTCCAGCGTGGTTGGCGAGTCCGGACTGTCCTGCGGCTCCTCAGTCGTAGAATCACGCGTATAGAGCACGTTCATGCGTCACCGCTCCTCGCACCATCCTGCTTGGGCGCGCTCACTGGAATTTCTTCATGACGTTCGTCGGACAGTGCAGTTTTGCCGCCGAACCGTTCCACGATCTGCGTGAGCGCCTTCATCGCGGTGTACAGCCGACTGGTCGCGCAGCGGCGGATGACGTGAGGAACTGCATCACCGAGATCAACGTCGCCATGTGAAGCAATATTGATCTCGGCATGTGCAGCAATATCGCAGACGACTATCACGTCATGAACGAGATCGAGTTCCCTGAAGACGCCTTCGAGCTGTCGCCTGATCTTCCCAATCTGTTCCTCGTCGCTCTTGAGGAATGGGATGGATTGGTGAGCAGATTTACCCTCGCTCATAGCCCACCCCCACGTTCGCGGAGATCGGGGACGACAACTCCCTCGACTAAGGTTGGGCGGCGGAAACGAGCAGAATTGAATTGAAAACAGCGACACCCGCGACCCGGTCGCGGGATAATGACGGCAGCCATGACAGCACCTCAGTTGTGCGGTTGTGGTTAGGGCTGTCGTCGGTGTTGCTAGCACCGGCGGCGGCCCGCCTCTTTGCAAATCCCAACGAAGGCGAGGCATCGGGCGGGTTCCCGCGCGTCGCCTGCCATCGTCGGCATCAGCGTAACGAACACGTTCGGCGGCGGGAACTCCAGGAACAGAGCAAAACGGTCCTGACCACCCCAAGATCAAGAACTTGAGCGGATTGAACCTGCGGCTACGTTCGGGGCATAGAGAGCCAGCACCTAAGATTCATGCGCTCGTTTAATGGCGCGGAGAGGGCCGAGGTTGGGTTTAAGGCAACAGTGTAGAAAACTTAGGCGGGCACTCCCCGTCGCCACCAACGGCCCCGGTGCCTAATATTGGAGATCGATGAGCAAGCCCTTGGTCTACTTGGATCAGAATATCCTCGGCCTGCAACTATGCGGTAATCTCCGCCTTGCAAGGCGCGATAACATCCAATGGGTTTACTCCAAGGAGAATTTTGCAGAAATCAGCAGGTCTTCCCTCCCCGAGCAATATCTTGCAGAGCTTGGACGGATTGACTCAAAACTTCTGGAACTGACGCTGACGGATGACAGGAGAATCGCGGGGACCGCGATGTTGGTCGAAGGATCTCCGGAGCAGCACTGCCGTAACTACCTTGAGGCACAAAGCGAAGTTCCAGTGGACGACACCCTGTTTGATCCATTCTTAGCTTGGTTGAATGGTGGTGGTGACGAAGAGCTATTGCGGAAATTCCCTAACAAGCTGGCGAAGCAAATATCAGAACTAATCGGCACGGCTCCACGCACTGATTTTCAGGATGCTCGATTGGATGATCTTGTTCAGCAAATGGCCGAAAGAGGTAATGACATCAACGAGACACGGGAAGCCCTTGGCATCGACAAAGGCCGAGTTGGCGGAATCGCCGGACAAGATCCACTGAGGGAGATATGGAAGATTATCGGCCCCGCATATAGCGACCTGACCTCTGACCAGTTCTTTGGGTTCGATCCTCCGGAGAAGCAAGGTTACGAAGTGTGGCCACTGTATCTGGGCATAGTTGGCTGTTGTGCTGTTCTCGACATCGTGGGGTTTCAGGCGGAGAAGAAGTGCAGAAGGATCGAGAAGATCCCAAATGTTCGAAGTGATTCCTCCCACATCGCTATGGGAGCCTTCTGCTCCATACTTCTCTCCGAAGACAAGCGCCTCGCCAGGAGAGCCCATGCGATATATAGATACAAAAATATTGGGACCGATGTGTTGCTGCTCGGCGCTGCCACTGAAAAAAGCCGCAATTGAACGCGCGACGGGTTTCAGGAGAATCCGACGAGGTACTCGCGCTCAACGAGTATTGACTGGACGCGGCGTTGATGTGTCACTTCACGAGTATCCTTATCCTGACTGCAGGAAGAGCGCGACAAGTTAGACCGTTATGGAAACAATAAGCAGCGATTCGCCGATTGACGTGACAATGCGCATGCGCTTTGAGGCATCACTACCAACGCGTTTAGAGCGTGCGTCGAAGGTGCGGTTGCAGCACTTCATTCCCGCGCATTGGTTCTCCGCGGCCGCGTCAGAATGCGCATCCATGTTCATTGGCGGTTATTTTTACGGAGCCATCTCGGTCGCACAGGCGTACATTGAAGCGCTGTCCCGGTTTTTGGCCGAGCATCATGGGATACCTGTGCGCAAGGACGTGGAAGAGCGCTGCCGCCGTCTCGCGAAACGCGGGGTTTTATCCGCCAACTCCTTGGAATCCGCGTTGTCAGTGCTCGAACACCGCAACGACTTCCACCATTTGAACAAGTCAGTTCCGGCCGAGTACTCAGCTTTGGAACTGCGGGCGCAGAATTGCATAAATGCTCTGCATGCCATTGAGTCAGAAGTGTTCGCATACTCCATCGTCCAGCCAGGACAGCTCACTTTCAAGGATCCGGATTACTGGCCGGGTGCCGAGCCGGGCATGACACGCGTTCAGCTCCGGAACCTGCTGTAGTCCTTCAAGGGCACTCCTGCAGCCCTAATGACCGTGACCAGGCGCATGACCGCCGTCGGGCAGAGTGTTTGTCCGCGACAACACCGCAACTGAGCCCCGCCTGCTCCGACTCCAAACGGTTCCGCGAAGCCAGAAATGGCCGCGACAGGCGAGAAGCGGACAACAGCCACTTATGGCGTGACTTCACGTCACGACTGCGCCTCGAAGAATTCGGGACCCCACGATCGGTGCGAGAGGCTGCGCGCAATGCGTTGCGTTGTACCGGTGTCGTCAATCGAAGCGATCAGCTTGATTTCCTCGACGAGCACTTCAATCGCCATGCGCTCGGCAATATTCGCGATGTCCGAGAAATGAGCCAGCGTAGCTGGATCGTCAAAGGATACGAATTCACTGCTGTAGCGGAAAGGATGTGCGAGAAAGTTCCGCGCGTCGTCCATAGCGTCGATCAGTGACGTGAACTTCCTGCCGATCAGATCCGCGTATTTTTCGCGTGGCCACTTGCCGGCAAATATTTCATCGCGGATGACAAGCCCCGACATGTCGCGCATTCGTCCCTTCGCCTTCAGAAGCTCGTCCGTATGCTTGAACGGGCCGTGGTGGTTCTTCCACGCATCGAGAATCTTGAAGTAACAGAAGAAACGATAGGCGGGCTGAATAGCTGCCATGCCTTCGCGGAAGAGAGCCAGAAGCGAACCGATTGCGTTCGGGTTGGCAAGGGAAACATCCATCGCATCCATCTGCAGCGGTGTTTGGGATTGCGGGCGCACCACCCAAACGGCGCCGTGCGTCCGGTCCTCGATTCTGATGTCCCGGATGGCGACGGGCCGCTGAAGCTGGAACGACCAGACACTCATTGTGCTGAGGCCGATGGAGCCGCAGCGGCGGAACCCTTCCTTCGCTGACGTGGCGAACGTTCCAAGCTGCATGACGGCGACTGTACCGGGATCGCTTCCTGGCATGATCCAGATATCTACGGATTTTCCTTCGGCAGCGACGTGATACTCCGTACGCTCTGGCAGCTTCGCCCAGAGATGCGGCGTCCGAGCACGCGGATCTTCAAGAAAGAACCTTACGCCGATAGGACGTTCCATTGTGTCCGTCAGCGCACGCGCGATGGACTCCGGCGCCGAGGCGGGCAGCCAGTCCATCACGCCGAGATTCCAGGGCAGATTTGCCGTATGCACAGATTGCTCCTTGCGTGTTACTCGCTCTCTCAGTCTACCAGCCTGTGCACCGCTTCAAGATTGCCAGAGTCATTTCGTCATTGTTTCCCCCTTCTGATGCCCACGGTCACATTATCCTGGCTGGTCATCTCCCACTCGAACCCGAATCGGTACTGCAGGAACAGCGTGTATCCCTTCAGGGCAAGCATTCCACTGAGAGCTGCTGAATTCCATTCAACTCCAGTACGTGGTGCCATTCAGAACGCGAAACCGACAGCGACTGCGCAAGTGGCTATCAATCCCCCGGGATCACTGACGTCCGGGCAGGAACGTTTTTGCCTACCATACGCCGTGACCCGTGCTTTTTACCAGGGAACGGCTTGCACTTCGCACCCCGATCCGAGCAGGCTAGCACCCAACGGACGACATCGACATTGGAAAGACCATGACGCGCATGCCAACGCAGCCTCCTGAACCCCGAGTGCTCGGGAGAACCGAGCTTGAAGCCGTGATTCGGAAGATCTCGGAGCGAATAGAGGAGCTAAACGTGTTTGACCTCGCGAACATTAAAGCCCGTGGAGATGCTGGGGCTGAGGCTCTCGAGAGCCGCATCAATGCCACCTTGGCCGAAACATTCGGACAGGACACCGCAGAGTATTTGCGCCACACCGTCGGCCCGTTCGATTCACTGCCAATGCTATACAACAACGAGCGCTATGCGCCGAAGGTGCTTCGTCAAGCCTACGCGGAGGAGATTGAAGAGGCCAAGGAGAAACTGCTATCCCTGAATGACCAACTTCGCAAGCGTCTCGAAGGCCTTCGCGATGCGCAATCCCCGTTCGTACCCGCGCCTGACCGACTTGCGGGAGGACGCGTATTCATCGTTCATGGCCGCGATAGCGCTGCAAAGGAGTCGGCGGCGCGATTCATAACTCAACTCGGCCACAACCCCATCATCCTGCACGAGCAGGCCAGCGCCGGTCGGACGATCATCGAGAAAATAGAGCAGCATCTGAACGTGGCCTTCGCTATCGTCTTGCTCACTCCGGACGACGTTGGTGGGATCGCGAATGATCCTGGAAAGCTGCGGCCTCGTGCTCGACAGAACGTCGTTCTGGAGTTGGGCCTCTTCATCGGGGTGCTAGGTCGCAAGCGAGTGTGCGCGCTCTGCGCCGGAGAGCTTGAGCTACCATCCGATATTGATGGCGTCGTGTACGTTCCAATGGATGCCGGCGGCGGATGGCGGCTGCTTCTTGCCAAAGAGATGAAAGAAGCAGGATTGAGCGTTGACCTCAATCGCGCGATCTAACATAGACGCATCGCCGTCGTGCGCATTGTGACGCGCGACCTATCGGACGCGGACCCGGATCGATACTGCAGGAACAGCGGGTAGCGCTTCACCCCGACCAATAAAATCAAGCGCTTGCTCTCCTCACTTATAAGCGCCATACCCTTCGTGGGAGCAGGGTGGGAGCAACCCGAGATAGTTTCTGAACCCTGCCGCCACACTCGGCACAGTCGGCTTAGCAATCTTCGTTGTTCGTTTGGGGCGTGCCAGCTAATCTGAAACGCGACAGGCAAAAAGCACTGCGAACGCAACTAGTGCGTGCTCAAACAATCCGCAATGGAGACTGCTCTCCCGTGCGGGCGCTGTATGCGCTGTCATGTGCGTTGTAGGGGTGGATAACAAATAATGATGCGAATCCTAGCAATCGTCGGGGGTGTCGTAGGCACCCTTCTCCTAGCCCTGATCGGTCAAGCCATCTATGGACTCTTCCTGCAAGACAGAGAAGTGCAGCTGAAGGGATATTTATCAGAACGTCGCTCCGCGAAACGGCACCGAAGGCTAGTAGCCGCATTCGTCGCGGCAATGCAAGGCAAGGCGGCCCTGACGGACACGCGCATCCAAGTCCAGCGCGCCTTGGCGGGACCAGCGTTCTTGTGTAGACTGATGACTGTAGTCACCATGGCGGCGTACTTCACAAGTATTAAAGGTGAACAAACGCTGACTCGCGGTCGAGCTGCAATACAAGATTTCCGAGGGCACGCTGGCAGATCTTGATAGGCTCATCTCGACTTTGCGAACGACGTCACGAGCAAGTATCCCGGAGGAGTCGTGGGAAGACCGTCAGCTGCGAGAACTCGGCGTGTTGCGCATGCAACAACAGGAGACAATGCAGTCGATCCGGGACTCGGAAGTCGAACTTGTCACAGCAACGTCGGCAATGAAAATTTTAACGGCAAGCGGCGGCTTTCTGACGGCCCTCTTTGCGGCCCAGTTCCTTTATGGAATGCTTGTTTGGGCACCAGTCGTTAACGCGACGACGCATTTTTCGTTTGAAGTCTCACGCTTTGTATCGAGGATACAGGGGCTTGCGTCGCAAAGCGAACTAGCTGAACTTGCATTGGCCGAAGTGCGCGTCGTGGATGAAGCTGCGCTTAGGCGATTCATACTTGTCGCCGCAGACATTGCTCGAAAGCATTCCGCCATCGAACTCGCGGCAAGGTTGGACCTATGGGGAGTAATTGAAGCGAAACCAGTAGGGACCGCGGAGTGGGGTGCAGGGTGATAATTATTCTTGTGAATTTGTAGCCGTCTTCGGTGCTCGCCCGAACAATCGGCCCTTTGCCCCCGTTCCAAGAAAAGCGGAAGCCCGGGTGAATCGGGCCTCCGCTGTTGTCGCGCTCTCCGGGTAAACATGCCGGGTCTGCGTGCCCAGTCGCGGTTATTCTGTGGCGGCGGCACTCACGACTAACCCGCCGTGGCGCAACAAGGCTAACGTTGCAGCCCGCTCCAACCAGAATCAATCTACCAGTTCGTCGCGCCGAACTGGGGACGAACCGCTTGGAACCAGCGACGGCAGAGCGCCGAGAAGCACCGTTTGCGCTCGTACTCCGCGCTAACAGCGATTGATTGCTTGCTAATACCTTTCTGAAAACTCACACAAGCGATGCATTCTGCGCCACCCGTCACGGTTGTGGTACGTCGCAAGGGGTTGCGTGAGCCACGTCGGGGCCACGGGTCGCACGCAGGAATCATGCTGTGCCCATCTGTCGCGGGTCGGAGAGGGATATGCAAAGGATGATCGTGATAGCAGCCGGCTTGCTGACTAGCCTGGCTGGGCTTCACGTGCAGGCTGCATCGCAGTCACCTGAGGAAGAAACCGAGTCACTGACGGAGGCGGCCAATACCCTCGGCGACTGCAGCGGATACTATGAGGCTCTGGCCAGAATGTTTGAATTACAGAAGAAGCCTGCCACAGCAGAACGATTCCGCGGACTAGCGAGAGGGGCACAACATTCGGCCGTGTTTATTTTCTCGCTAGTGCGAAGATCTGAAAGAAAAAAAGAAATACCGATAGATAATCTATATGCGTATGTGGATGCTCGTGTAGAGAACAATTTGAACAGGGTTGCATCCTTCATGGAAATGAATGACGAAGCGGGATTGAAGGCTGAGCAAGATCGGTGCTCAGATTCGATGCCGTTGCAAATGGAACTCGTGCAAAAGATCAAGGAACATATGCTGGAACAGTAGGGCCCGACGCGCCGGTTAGCAACAAAGGATTGACGTTTCGGCCACTTCCAAATCAAGCGACCAACTCTCTGCGCCGAACCTAAGGGCGTAACCCCCCAATTGGGGGGAGAGGTCTACCAGCTCGGAGCGGCAACGGCCGAGCACCGTCGGGAGCGCGTCAATCGCGACGCGCGCCGCTAAGAAAGTTAATCAGTCGATCAAATCCAGTTTGCGCACGCCGCCCGTATCGAGCACTGCAAGCGCCAGCCGCACTTCGGCCAGGATCGTGACGACGTTCTTAACGAAGTTGTCTCGGTCCTCAGTGCTGATTAAAACGGTAGGCTCTTCGCGGTCCAATAGCAGCACGCATGACGTATCAATCACCAGCGCTTCGCCGATCGGAATTGCGCCGGTCGTGACGACAGCCATGTTCCAAAGATTCGGCGACGCTGGCACGTTCCATGAGCCGGCGAGGTATTCGCCGCTGGGCGCTGCTTTCGAAGTACGCGTCGCGTGCCATGTCAGCGGGTTGATGATGACAGCGCTCGGCGAGTAACCCGAGTCTTCCATGACGCTGGCTGCTTCGGACACCCGATCTGCGACGCTGCCCGCTGCCCCGGCGGCCGCCTAAATTCCCCCACCTGTGGCCACTTGAAAATCCCCCACCCCTGAAGTGAAAGCGGCGCCGGTCGGCGCCGGGGGTCGAGTTGCAGCGGGACGTTACGCTGCCCCCTTTTGCGAAGAGGGGGCGCAGGGGTTGAACGTCTTGAAGCCGCATTTACGCGTCACGATCCGGACGCTGTTAGGAAACGGGACCAGCCAGCGCGAGATTGAGCGATTGACGGGGGTGGATCGTAAGACCATCCGCCGCTACGAACGAGAACAACGCGCGCCACCGGCAAATTCCCCCGGGGTGGCCACCGGCTCCGAGCCGGAGAAAACAGCGATTGCGGTCACTGAAAGTCCTCCACCCCGGCCACCGGCTCAGGCGCCGGCAGAAGCTCGTTCGGCGTGTGAGGTCCATCGCGAATGGATCGAAGCGCAGGTCCAGTTGGGCCGCAACGCCGTCAGCGTCTATCAGGATCTGGTCGAACAACACGGCTTCACGCATCGCTACAACTCGGTCAAGCGCTTCGTGCGCGGACTGAAAGCGCGCGAGCCGGAGCGCTTTGATGTGCTGGACAGTTTGCCCGGCGAAGAATCCCAGGTGGACTTCGGACAAGGCGCGCTGACGCTCACCGCAAACGGTAAGTACCGTCGGCCGTCTCTGTTCGTGATGACGCTGAAGTACTCCGGCAAGTCCTTCCGCAAGGTGCTGTGGAAAGCTGACCAGCAAAGCTGGGCGCGACTGCACGAAGAGGCGTTCCACGCGCTCGGCGGCGTAAGCACCTATGTCGTGCTCGACAATTTGAAACAGGGCGTGATCCGTCCTGACTTGTACGAGCCGCAACTCAATCCGGTGTACGCCGCGCTGCTCTCACACTACGGCGCTGTCGCCGACGTGTGTCGCGTCGCCGATCCGGATCGCAAGGGCACCGTCGAGAATGCGATCCAGCACACGCAGAGCACGGCGTTGAAAGGTCGCAAGTTCGAGTCCGTCGACGCGCAGAACGAATGGCTCGCACACTGGGAAGCGCGCTGGGCCGCCCCACGCATCCACGGCCGCAAGAAGCGCCAAGTGCTGGCGATGTTCGAAGAGGAACGTCCGCATCTTCGAGCGCTGCCCACCGAGCACTTCCGCTTCTTCCGACAGGTCACACGCACCGTCGATGATGCTGGCTGCGTGCAGGTGGACGCGTCGTACTACGCCGCCTCGCCAGCACCGCTCTACAGCGAAGTCACGGTGCGTATCTTTGAACGCGAGGTGGAAATCCTCGGTGAAGACGGCCAAGTACTTCGCCGCCACGACAAGGCCGCTCGCCGCGGCGAGTACGTGCTGCCTGAGGCCGATCGCATCTTCAATCCTTCGCGCCAAACCGCACAGCTGATCGGCAGAGTCAGCAAGATCGGTCCCCACAGCGCGCAACTCGCTCGCGAAATCTTCGCCCGCCTGGGCCGTCCCGGCGAGAAGGCCATCTATGGTATGGCCAATCTGCCTCGCCGCTACAAACGCACGGACATCGAACAGGCCTGCGAGAAAGTGCTGCGCCTGAGCCAGCCGTCCTATCAGGCGCTCAAACGCATCCTTGAGCGCACGCAGAACACAGCGACTGCGGCGTCGACCGCGCCCTTGCAACAGGCCGGTCCTCATATCCGCTCGATCGAGGAGTACCAGGCGTTCTGGGACTTCCACTGCCGGCAGAGCGAGCCCGATCCGATCACAGATCACACTTCCACAACCAAACGCTAAGGAGCGAAAGACGATGAGTATGTCGATCCCAGAACTGGAGCGGGCACTGCGCGCGTTGCGCCTGTCCGGCATGATCACAACACTACAAGCTCGCGCACAGCAGGTCGCGCATCAACAGATGGACTTTGTCGAGGCGTTCTCCTGGCTGGTGCAGGACGAACTGGACCGGCGCCGCTCACGCCTACTTGAGCGGCGCTTCGCACTGTCCGGGCTAACCGAACGCAAAGACTTAAAGGACTTCGACTGGAGCTACAATCCGAAGCTGCCGAAGCGAGATATCCTGGAGCTCACGACGCTGAAGTTCATCGAAGCGCGCGATGGCGCGCTGCTGATCGGCCCGCCGGGCACCGGCAAGAGTCACATCGCGAAATCCATTGTGCAACTCGCCATCCAGCGCGGTTACAAAGTTCTCTATCGCGAAGCGCACACACTGCTGGAGGAAATCAATGAAGCGCGTGAGCTCGGCGAACTGCGAAAATATCGTGCACTGCTCAGGAGCGCGGAGTTGCTCGTGATCGACGACCTCTTCCTGCGTAAACTACCCAGCAACGCCGGCGACGAACTCGCCGACGTGTTGATGAGCCGCTACGAAAAACTCCCCACTGTGATCACGTCGAATCGCGCCATCGATGACTGGCCGAAGCTTCTGGGTGACGCCATCGTCGTCACGCCGCTGCTCGATCGCATCATGCATCGAGGCCATCTGCTGAAGTTCGACGGTAAGAGCTGGCGACTGAAGGAAGCTGCCGAGCGAGTTGCCAAGCGGGCCGCCAGCACGTAATCATCGCGCCGTCCCGCTGCTGTCTAGTGGGGGATTTTGACCCGGCCACGGGTGGGGGAATTTGAAGTGGCCACCGGGGGCTGCCGCCACATAGACCAGCGCCTCCGCGAGTAGCCCGCTGATGACATCAGCACCGCCAGCGCCGTTGACGATCAGGCTGTGCGCTTTCTCAAGCACCTTGCCGCCGAAAGCACTCGACAGCGTTCCCATCAGCGACACGCTGTCGCTCACCGCCTGCCGCGAAACTTGCCCCCAGCTCGCGACGGTTGCGACGGCGGCCGTTTTCAGCGCCGTCGTGATTCCTCCCTCACTCTTCAGCGCGCCTTGAGTCGCCTGTACGCCTACGGAGGTGGCCGATGCGATCTGCACGAACTACTGCCGCGTCGCACGAGCGCGCCTTTCTCGTCGAAGTCATGGGACGACACAGCGGCTATCTCGCAGCGACCGCGGCCATTGCCGGCGGCGCAGAGGCCGTCGTCGTTCCGGAAATCGATGTCGAAGCCGAAGCCATCGAGGAACAATTGCGTGTGTCTCGGTCCCGAGGCAAGAGCCACGCCATCATCGTCGTTGCAGAAGGCTCACGGCTTAACGCAGACACACTGCTGGAATACTTCCAGCGCCACGCCGCACGGCTGGGTTTTGAACTACGCGCTACCAGGCTAGGCCATATACAACGCGGCGGGGCTCCGGTCGCCTTCGATCGGATGCTCGGCTCATCCTTGGGTGCAGCCGCAATCGACCACGTGCACGCGGGCGATCGAAGCATCCTGGTCGGCTGGCGCGGTGGCGCCGTACAGGCGGTCCCGTTGACCGAGGTAGCAGGCCAAACCAAACCGCTCGATCTGCGACTGCTGGATCTCGCCAATGCACTCGCAACTTGAAACGAGGAGCAACGGACGCCTTGCCATCCGCCCTGCCTCCGACCCCATGCGGCTATTGCAGCAGATGTTTGTCGAACAGGTGTCGAGCGCCATCCGCCTAATATCCAAGCCTCACACCGACGGTACTCGGGTCCACGAAGCCCGCCAACATCTGAAACGAGCGCGGGCGACGCTTCGTCTGTTGCGCTCCGGTTTGAGATCATCGAGCTTTCGCCGCGCGGACCGCACGCTGCGTGACGCGGCTCAACTTTTGAGCGCAGCTCGAGATGCTGATGTGCTGATTAGACTCCTCGACACGCTCACATTGCAGCCAAAAGCCAGCGACGCAGAAAGACCCCTTGGAGCGCTCCGGGAACGGCTACTTAAGCGCTATGAACTAGCACAGACGAATTTCGCCACGCCGCGAGCCGCAGCGATTGCTCTACTGCGGGATGCGGTCAATCAATCTCGTGCATGGATGCCCAGTGGCGCTGGACGGAATGCGATCGTCGCTGAACTGGTGCGAACGTATACCAAGAGTCGCAAGGCTTACCGAGCCATCCTGAGCGACGTAGACGATGAACGACTGCATGCCTGGCGCAAGCAGGTGAAGTACAGCCGCTATCAGCTCGAGTCGCTCGCCGGACTGACGCCGCCCCGGATGAACAAGCGCGCGCAACATCTGGAAAAATTAGGACACATCCTCGGAGAAGATCACGATTTGGCCCTGCTGCGAGCAGAAGCGCGGCGCATGGCCCGATCGATTCCCAACCTGCGGCCGAGATCGATCGATGCACTGGTCGGGCATCGCCGCTTGAAACTGCAGGCCGACGCGTTCGCCATGGGAGCGTCACTCTACAAGCGTCGACCGAGACAATTCGCCAAGAAGCTGCTGTAGCGGGCACATACCTCGACAGATTGGTCGCCTGCTGATGGCCGCGAGCCGGCTATTCCGCCTTTCCGTCCACCCGCAATCCGCGTCCTGATTCGTATCCACTTCGTGAAAGCCGATCCGTAGCTCTTGCTCGGACATTCCCGACTCCAGGCCCTGCAGCAGGCGTACGAACTCGGAGAAATCAATGCGGCCATCGCGATCCATGTCCGCGAGCATGAACTCCAGCTTGAGCTCACGTTTTCCCGCCGGATGCCGCAATGTCGTGACATTCGATTCGCTCATGTCCTGCCTCAGGTTGATGGTTGAGTTGTTGCAAGTACCATGCAGTGTTCCGACCCAGGCGCTCGCAGGCCATGCGGGAATGATCGTAACGGCTAGGTAATAGGACGCCATGCGATCAGCTGAAGAACATGTCCGGCGGCAGATGCTCGCGGATCGCACTTTCGTCCTGATGCAGCAGGTCTTTGTGGATCTCCGCCACGATCGAGTCGTGCAGCGGTTTCGGAATGGCGGCACGGAGTTCGCCGATGAACGCCGGGCCTGCCATGAGCACCAGTCGATCGAACTCGCCTCGAAGTTGCGCGGCTGTCAGCTCCTCGACAACTCGTCGAGCGAACAGCTGGGCTTCGTGCTGTTTGGGTGATTCCTCGCCGCCGGTGCCGTGATGCGAGACCGCCCCGCGGCGGTGGCCGCTCGCGGGCGCGTGATCGAAAACGCGGCCGGGGCGATCCGAATTGAAGTCGCGATTGTGCAGATGCGCCTTGGGATCGGTCAGATTCCCGACCAGCTGTAACTTCGAATCAGCGCGCGACACATCGTAGAAACGCGCTTCGCCTCGATCGGCAGCAACTATCCGTACACGCATGGCATCTCCTCGCCGATTAAAATTCAACTAACGTTGCGCGTCTTGTCGCTACCGCTGCAGTCGGAGTACTGCGTGTCGCTTACGGATTTTCCCAGGTTGGCAGCCAGCCGAGACGCTCAAACCACGCGTCGATAGAACCATAGCTTCGTGGCCTCGGCGGCCAGCACGTACGCAAGGGTGATCGCGACCAACGTAGCCAGCAGCGCGCCTGGCAGCGGTACGAACCCTAGTAAACCGACGAACGGCAAATAAGGCATCGCCAGAGCGAGCAGGATGAGCAGCGATGTCGACACCAGCAGCAGCTTGCTGGGCTTGCTGCGGAAGAATGGCCGCCGCGTTCGTACCACCAAGGCGATGACCAGCTCGGTCAGCAGCGATTCAATGAACCAGCCGGTGCGAAATACCTCGGCGGACGCCTGGAAGAGCCACAGCAGCCCCGCGAACGTCATCAAGTCGAAGATCGAGCTCAACACGCCGAACTCGATCATGAAGCGGCCGATGAAGCCCATGTCCCAGCGGCGCGGCCGCTCGATCAGTTCGGGGTCGACGCAATCCTGCGCCAGCCCCAGGGCCGGAATGTCGGAGAGCAGATTGTTGAGCAGGATCTGGCCGGCGAGCAGCGGCAGGAATGGCAGGAACAGCGACGCCGCAGCCATGCTGATCATGTTGCCGAAATTGGCGCTGGAGGTGGTCAATATATACTTGAGAGTGTTAGCGAAGGTTCTGCGCCCCTCCACGACCCCGCGCCTTATTACATCCAGATCCCGCCTCAGCAGCACGAAGTCCGCCGCTTCACGCGCTACGTCCGCCGCATGCTCCACTGAAAGACTCGTGTCGGCGGCGTGCATCGCCGGCGCGTCGTTGACGCCGTCGCCGAGAAATCCCACCACGTGTCCCATTTTCTTGAGCGACAGGATGATGCGCTCTTTCTGGTTCGGATCGACCTCGACGAACAGATCGGTGCGCTCGGCTTCCCGCCACAATGCCTCATCGCCAAGCTCATCGAGCTGCGCGCCGGTCAACACGCGCCCACCGGTCAGTCCGACCAGGGTCCCGACATGCTGCGCGACCAGTTTGGAATCTCCGGTGATGACCTTGGTGGACACCCCCAGTTTCCGCAGATCGGCAATTGCCGCCGCCGCGCCCTCCTTGGGACGATCGAAAAAAGTCAGGAAACCCTCGAAGGTCAGGCCGCGCTCGGCATCGCGACCATATCGCTCCTGCTCATCCAAGCGTTCGGAGGCCACGGCGAGCACCCTGATGCCACGGCTGCTCCACTCATCATGCAGTTGCTGCAGTCGATCTCGCCGTCGTTGCTCGAGCGGCAAGCCATCAGGCAATCGCTCGCATGAGTCCAGTACCTGGCGGAACGCCCCCTTGGTGATGAGCGTGATCTCGTTCGGCCGCGCCACGACGACACTGACACGTTTGCGAACGAAGTCGAACGGAATCTCCGCCAGCTTGCGCATCTGGGTTAGGTCCGGTTTGCAGGCTGCGACTATGGCGTCATCGAGCGGGCTCGCAAGGCCCGATTCGAGTGCGGCATTGATTCCCGCAAGTCCTATTACGGCAGTCGAGCGCGCGCCCGAGGCGTCATAACCGCCTTCGAGTTTCATGACGCCTTCGGTAATCGTGCCGGTCTTGTCGGTACACAGCACATCCATGCTACCGAGGTTCTCGATGGCGCTCAGGCGCCTTACCAGCACACCATGTTTGGCCATCATCTCGGCGCCGCGCGCCAGGCTTACGCTCAGGATGGCGGGCAGCAACTCGGGACTCAGGCCCACTGCCAGAGCGATCGAGAACAGGAGCGTATCGACGAACGGCCGCCCACGTAGCACGTGCGCAACGAGCACTACCATCACGATGACCAGCATTGCGCTCGTCAGGAGATAGCCGAAGCGCCGGATGCCGCGGTCGAATTCGGTAAGCGGCCGCTGTAGCACGAGTCTTTTGGCTACCGCGCCAAATTGCGTGGCCTCGCCCGTCGCAACGACCAGACAACGCAACGTGCCACTGCGAACATTGGTCCCGAGAAAGACACAGTTCACGCGCTGCGCCAGCGGTGCCTGCACCGAAACCGGGCCGGGCCGCTTCTCGACTGGAAAACTCTCTCCAGTCAGCACGGATTCGCTCACATAGCAATCCGTCGCTTCCAGAATCAGCGCATCCGCCGGCACCAGGTTGCCGGCGGACAGCAAGACGATGTCGCCCGGAACGATGTGTTCCAGCGGTTCGTTCTGCTCCCGGCCTTCTCGCAGCACCTTGGTTCGAGTTCTGACTCGGCTTCGCAACCGAGCAGCTGCCGCATGCGCGCGGTACTCGCGCCGATAGCCGATCGCAACGCTTGCAATCACAATGGAAAGCACGACGATGGCCTGCACCCATTCGCCCGTCAGCAACGAAATGCCGGCCGCGAACAGCAACAACAGCAACAGTGGGCTGGCCAGCTGCCGCGCCAACACGCTGGTGCGCGACAGTGCCTTTTCTTCATGCAACTGATTCGGGCCGACTGTTCGGAGCCGCTCAGCCGCAGCGGCATTCGACAGCCCCGCAGTGGATGCTTGCAGGGACTGCAGCACTTGCTCGGCCGGCTGTGCCCAATAGGCGCCGATCCTCCGTTGCTCCGCGGCCTCGGAATGACCTGCATGAAACTTTCGGGAGACAGCGCTCAGCGGCATCGGGTTGGCGCAACGTTTGTATCGAGTGCCCGCACCATGTGCTGAAGCGCACGCGCCGCCAACCCCGGAAACCTACCGGGCGCGCAATGGATTGCCGCAACTGCGCGGCAGGCCCGGTTACGTATCAGAGCTGACTGGTTACGCGGTAGCTCGGATTCACGGTAAGCCGCCTGGCACCTAGAAAGTAATGGTTGGATGAACCAAACAAAGGAGCAGGGCCATGAAAACTGACAGTCAGTTGATCTCGGACGTGCAAGCCGAGCTGAACTGGGAACCGAGCATCGACGATCGCGGGATCGTAGTCGCGGTCAAAGACGGCGTCGTCACCCTGGCGGGTTACGTCACGTCGTATGCCGACAAATGGGCAGCTGAGAAAGCCGCCAAGGACGTCGCCGGCGTACGAGCCATCGCCAATGACATCGAGGTCAAATTGGATGCCGCCTCGCAACGTCCGGACAAGGACATCGCAGCGGCGGCAGCCAATGCATTGCGCGCGAACGTTTCGGTGCCGCCGTCCAGCGTGAAGGCGATCGTGAACGATGGCTGGATCACCTTGGAAGGCAAAGTCACTCAGTGGTTTCAGAAGAATGCGGCGGAGGACGCGGTGCGCAGTCTATGGGGCGTCAAGGGCGTCATAGACTCAATTGAGGTCAAATCGCCAGCCAAAGTCGGCGACGTACGATCGAAGATTCAGCAGGCATTCCACCGCCACGCCTCGCTGGATGCGAACAAGGTGAACATCGCCATCGCGGATGGCGCTGTGACTCTTACCGGCGAAGTGAGCTCCTGGTATGAGCACGACGAAGCAACGCGGGCGGCATGGGCCGCTCCCGGCGTCACCAAGGTGCAGAATCTGTTGTCCGTCCACGCTTAGCCCGGGTCCCTCCGGTCGAGTAGTGACCTTTCTCTGCAAAGAGGCGCACTACTCGACCGCGGGAGGGAACATCAGCACAGACCGCGACTATGCGGCATGACTAACTGTCGCTTGTGAATCGGGCGGTCGCGCAGTGCTGAGGACGCCAAGCAGCGCGTCGCGTTCCACAGTCTCGTCTTTTAGCAGCATGTGCATCAGTGCTTCGAGTTCCTTGCGGCACGCGGTCAACGTTGCATGTACGCGAGCCTCCGCCTCACGCAGCAGTTTCTGTACCTCGGCGTCGATGCTGCGGGCGGTTTCCTCACTGAAGTCCCGCCTCACAGGCGAGCCAATTTCGCCCAGGTACTGTGTACCACTGCGCATATCCAGAACTGCCGCGCCTAATGTCTCACTCATGCCGTATTGAGTAACCATATGGCGGACGAGATCCGTTGCGCGCTGCAAATCATCCTGGGCGCCAGTCGATACTTCGGCGAAGACGAGTTGCTCCGCTACCCGTCCGGCGAGCAGTACATCGAGGCGATCCAACAGCTCGCTACGCTTCATTAGGTAACGATCCTCCGTCGGCAGTTGCTGCGTGAAGCCGAGCGCGCCGATTCCTCTGGGGATAATCGAAACCCTCGATACGCGGTCAGTGGTGTCGCGCAGCTCTGCAATCAGTGCATGACCTGCTTCGTGGCAGGCGACAGTTTCCTTCTCCTTGGGACTCATGACGCGATTTTTCTTTTCCAAACCGACCACGGCGCGATCGATGGCAGCTTCGAAATCGCTCATGGCGACAGCCTTCTTGTTCTCGCGCGCCGCGTGCAAAGCCGCCTCGTTGACAATATTTGCAAGGTCGGCGCCGGCAAAGCCAGGCGTCTTGGCTGCAACGGCAGCCAGGTCGACATCCGGGCCAAGCACCAGGCGCTTGGCGTGCAGGCGCAGAATTCGCTCGCGACCCCGGATGTCCGGCCGGTCGATCGCGACATGCCGGTCGAATCGCCCCGGCCGCAGCAACGCCGGATCCAGGATTTCCGGCCGGTTGGTCGCGGCCATGATGATCACGCCCTTGTTGGTGTCGAAGCCGTCCATTTCCACCAACAGCTGGTTGAGCGTTTGTTCGCGTTCTTCATGACCGCCGCCGAATCCGGCCACGCCGCGAGCCCGGCCTAACGCGTCGAGCTCATCGATAAAGATGATGCAAGGCGCGAGCTGCTCGGCCTGGTTGAAAAGGTCACGCACCCGGGCCGCACCAACGCCGACGAACATCTCGACGAACTCCGAGCCGCTGATCAACAGGAAGGGGACATTGGCCTCGCCGGCGACGGCCTTGGCCAGCAACGTCTTGCCGGTTCCCGGCGCGCCAACGATCAGAACACCTTTGGGAATGTGGCCGCCGAGACGGGTATAGCGCTCCGGCTTGCGCAGGAACTCCACCACTTCCATGAGTTCCGCCTTGGCCTCGTCGATCCCCTCGACGTCGGCGAACTTCACACCGATATTTTTTTGCACGAAGACCTTGGCCTTGCTCTTGCCGATCCCCACCAGGTCGCCGGTACTGCGACCGGCCATCCGCTTCATGAAGAACATCCAAATGGCGACGAAGATCAAGGCCGGCGCCACCAGGGAAATCAGCTGCCATATCCAACTCTGGTCCGAGACAGCCGCATAATGAACATTCGCGCGCTCAAGTTCGGCGAGCAGGTCAGAATCCTGGATGCGAAGCGTGACGAAGGCGACCGGCTGTTCGGTGTCGAGCGCATCCAGGGCCGTGCGAACCGCCGGCGGAATCTTCGCTTCCGCCACACTCGGCGCCAACGTCCCCTTGATCGCTTGCCCCGAAACCTTGACCTCCTGGATCTGCCTTGCTCTCAGCAACACCTTGAAGTCGCTGTAGTCGATCGTGACCTCGGACGCCCGATGGTTCCAGGCCTGCACGGCCAGGAACATCACCATCGCCGCGAACAGGTAGCCGTACAGGTTTCGATTGCCGTTCATGCCTGAATTGTCCGTTTGCAACCCGACCCGACCTCATCGGCAAGCACGATGTCCATCAGTGGGCAACCTGTGCAACTTCGGCGGCCAGCGCATGCTGTCGAGCCGATACCTTGACCGGCGCTTGCAATACGTGCTCGAGCGACCGCAGCGCCGGCGGCAGTTCTTGGAGCTGCTCGGCACAGTATTCGCGAGCCGCAAGCAACGAGGGCGATGGGCTGTGGCGGCGACCATTACTCATGACTTCATGCAGCAACGCCCTGCCCTCCAGGATCTCATCCTCGCAGGCAAGTACGTCCATGCCGATATAGCCGCTCGCATCGAATTGCCGATACACCTGTCGCGGGCCGGGCCATGTTTCCTTCCATTGCGACAACTTGCGACACGGCCGGCCTGCGTACTGTTGCAATTTGTACGCGCAGTCCAGCGCAGGAGCATCCTCGGCAACGCTCAAGTGAGTGCCCAGACAGAAGGTATCGATGGGGGCGCCGGCTGTTCGCAAAGCTTCGATGACGTACTCATCGACGTTGCCGCTTACCAGGATGCGCACATCCTTACAGTCGCCACGATCCAGGATTCTGCGCACGCAGGCCGCGGCCTGCGCCAGGTCACCGCTATCGATGCGCACTCCTTTGATCTTGAGGCCGTCTGCGTGCAACTGCTTGGCCAACTCCACCACTCGTTGCGCGCCTCGATCGATGTCGTACGTGTCGATGAGCAGCACCAGATCGTCGGGATGGCAGCTGGCAATATTCCTGAAGGCTTGCGTTTCTAACTCGTGCGCTTGCACGAACGAATGCGCCATGGTGCCCGCCATGGGAATGCCATAGCGGCGCGATGCCTCCACGGTGGCGGTGGCATCGACTCCAGCGATGTAACTTGCCCGACTGCAGAGTAAAGCGGCTTCTGCGCCGTGTGCACGACGCATTCCAAAATCGACCAGTTCTGCGCCCGGGGCGGCCAGCCGACAGCGTGCCGCTTTCGACGCAACCAACGTCTGGTAGTGCAGCAGGTTGATGATGCGACTCTCGACCAGCTGTGCTTCTGGCAAGGGCGCCACGACCCGGAGCACCGGCTCACTGGCAAAGAACACGGTGCCCTCCGGCAGGGCGAATACGCTGCCAGTGAACCGGAAAGTTCTGAGGCGCTCGAGGGTAGCGGTGTCGAAACGTCCCGTGGCGGCCAGCCACTCGATATCCTCGGCAGTGAAGCGAACGTTCTCCAGATAGTCGAGCACCTGCTCCAAGCCCGCCGCGACCAGGAAGCCGCGATTGCGAGGCAGCCGTCGCACAAAGAACTCGAAGACAGCCGTCTGCTCCATGTTGAGGCGATAGTACGCATCCAGCATCGAGAGCTGATACAAATCGGTGAGTAGCACGGAAGGCTGCTCCCGCGAAGTTGGCTGTGCGCTCATGCTGGCAATCCTCGCTCGGTTCGGCACCACACTGTCGTCACTTACCGCGCCCCAGCCAATCAGGAAGTCAACGGAGCTGATCGTGGGTAGTAGCAGTGCCAGCTTCAACGCGCGTCTGGGCGGAATCGCCTTCCTCCCCGTGAGTCGGTCCGGGGATCTCCATCGTGCACAGCGCATGCATCGAGCCGACAATGGCCCGCGCAGATCTACGTGACGAGGGGATGCACCATGACGAGTCTGACCTACCTACCCATGTGCTTCGCCGTATGCGCTCTGATCGCATGGGAGCGCGTCCCTGCCGACGACCAGCAGCCGAACAAAGAAGCTGCGCCGTATCGAATCGTCGCTGGCAAGGTCGATGACTCCACGTACCTGGGCTGGCGTGCCTACCATTCCGCGTAAAGAGTGTGCGTAACAATCTTTCCGTGGTGACGCTCTGAGCGGACGAACGGCGCTGCTTCGGGAGCCGACCTGCGGCTCCCGAACCTGAATCGTCCCGAAGAAAGGACCGACACGGAGGGACCGGCGCCATGGGCACCGGCCCCCAACGACTATCATGATTTCTTCGTATGGTGGAACGTCGCGACGATGTGCGCCTTGCCTGTGAGGGCATGCTCGGGTGTCACATCGATCTTCTTGCCGCTGATTTCCTTGCAATCGCCCGGCTTGAGCACGGCCTCCTCCCCGTCGTACATCACCTTCATAGGCGCGGCTTCCGTCTCGGTCTTCACGCAGACACGATATTCCTTTGCCTCCTGACCTTTGTGAATGTTCTTGACCTCACTACCCGTAAGCACAAGCTCGCCGGGGGTGACGGCCGCCTTTATCTTATCCGCTGCGGCGGGCGTGTCGCCCGCATACGCGGCTGACACAGAGAACGCGGTCATCGCAGCGATCATCAACGGTGTTTTCGCTTTCATCGTTATCTCTCCTGTAGATCGAACGCGCTGGTACATTGCGCGTGCCGCCGCAAGCCAGCAAAGCGGAACATCGCGCACCCGCTACGGGATTTCACGCAGCGCCTTGACGTCGCTGGAAAACTCCCACGTGGAGCAACCTAGCCGCTCATGGGATCTCCTACTGGCTCTCGTGATCGAACTCGCTACGATCCTGACCAGTCGCTCGATGAGCCGATCGCGGCGGTACTGATAAGACGCGTCTCGGCCGCATCGACAGTCTGTGCCATCAAAATTTCGATAGTCATCGAACCTACCGACCCGGTACTGGTGCGTACGCGGAGGACTTCTCGGCCGCTGCTGGGAACTCAACATCGCCGATGCGGCCAGGATGATAGCCGGCATCGACGACCACAGCTCCTTCCTTGATCCAACTTCCCTTGATGAAGTGTGCGGCCGAACCCACTGCGCCAATTACGATGTCTGCCAGGGTCCACGAGATCTGGCAAGTCCCGAGTCTTGGTCAAACGATCACATCGCTATGCGACCCTACGCGGCGAGCGAGACGCACGGGTGAGTTCTTCAACCAACGCCGACAGCTTCCTTTCATACCTAGCTGGATCGCGCAGCTCACTGAGATTGAATCCTGCTGACGCGACCGCTTTGTGTCCTGACGCAAACTCGAGCGTCCGCCGTATCTTTCCAACGTCGGTATCGCCGGAAGTAACGAAGAACGCCGCGCTCCGAATCCGGCCGCTCGTCTCTTTGAGGTATGCACGAACTGCGGGGGTCATCTGCCGCGTCCACACGGGCGTGCCGATTACCGTGATCGCATAATCCACGGGATCGTGCTGAAGCGCCGCTATCTTCGCCGGTGTTTTCCTCCACGCATCGAAGGCGGCGGCCAGTTGTCCCAGAACGCCTGTGCCGTGGCCCGGGTCTTGAATGCTCTCGATGTCGGCGCCGAGCCGCGCGGCGAGATCACGAGCCACCCTTGCTGTATTGCCTGTCAGGAGTAGTACACGATGAGTGCTTGCTTGGATTCGTTCATGTCATTCCTCCATGGCTCGTCGTTGCGAGCGACCAATTAGATGATACAAATTCAGCGCCGGCCAACGACAGGATCGATCTCGGCTGCAAGCGCTGCATCTTCGCCCGAACCGGGGAGTCGCGAGATGAAGTCCGCAACGGCGTTCATTTGCTCCAACGACAGCGCTTCCAGCAGCACAATGACGGCGAGATCTACACTGTCGCGATGGCCGGTGGCCAGTTGCCGCGTCTATCTCAGCACATACGAATAGTGTTGTCCGCGCAACGCTGGGACTCGGGCTGGATCGTCGCCTTCACCTCGTGCTCCATGACATTCGGCGCAGACGGACTTGTAGATCCGCCCTCCGAGTAATAGCTGCTTGCCATCACCCTGCTCGGGCTCGGCCACTGGCGGCAGTGCGCTCAGATATGCCGCAATGTCCTGCATCGCCTGCGGGTTGGCGAGCTCGGTACGCGCGATCTGTCGATGCATCTCTGGCAACTCTCGGTAGCCTTCCACGAGGTCGGCGAGCTGCTTGATCACATAGGACGTGACCTGTCCCGCCAGCGCCGGGGTGACCGAGCGCGCATTGCCCTTGGCGTTGCGCCCGTGGCAGCTCATGCAATGCTTGCGATAAAGATGGTTGCCATCGATGGAGTCCGGTTCGAGTGCGAGCGCATTGTCGATGAGCTCCTCGACGCGACTGACTTGCGCCGACGCCGAGCGGCCGCAGAGCGCGAGCAGGATGGCGGCGAGCAGCAGCACGAGAATTACAAGCCACGCATGCCGCGACAGCCGCTCGCGTGGACGCCGATGCCTGGAGGGGCCTGGATGCAGATCAAGGTTCATCGCTCCCTCCGGAATATCTTCCAGCCTACGGTTGCCGCTTCACAGCCGCTGACTATTCTGGAGACATCGAATGCGAATTCATTTACGGGAAACAGGAATGCTGCTGGGTAGATTCACGCTCGCCCCGGATTGGCAAGAGCTCTCGCGGCGTTGATCTAAGTCGCCCTCCCGAGCCGGCAAGGACTGAATGTAGGTGACGAACTCGGGGTCCTCGCCTTTCAACAACTGCGGCAGCAGGCGCCGGAAATCTGCGCGGCGGCACCATTCAGGCATGTAGTCTTCCCATGAGAGCCAGCGCCGCCGCTCTTTCGACGTCATCTTGATATCGTAGTTATCCGACAGGAGCTGGTAGACCGACTCATCCTCATTCTCCCGCTCGCGGCGCTGCTCGTACGCGAACACGAAGATGGCCAGCGGAAAGCCGATGACCGTCACGACATAGCTGAAAAGTTCCCAGGTTTCGAGTGTGTTCACAGCCAGGCTCACTTGCGAATGGCCAAGCGACTGTCGCTCGCGTCACGTATGCGCCCTACTCGGGCAAGCGCGGACTCATTGAGTGAAAACGCGTAAGCACGAGCGCACAGCAGGCGCCGTTGTGCTCACGAAAGACGCTCCGCCTCCGGGTGCTTACGGAATCATGTTCCTATTCCTGCTGACCGGCGATACGTCCGTCATTCCCGTCCATGCGACGCATGGCGCCAATATCCGTGTGCTCAACAAGCCAGTGGATGCGCAAAGACTCGCTGCAGTCATCGATGAAATGACGCGCTCTCGTACGCAATGATGTCATGACGAGGCTCATCGATAGCCTGCCGGCGCAGGATCCGGCCGAATGTGCGCGCGCTGCGCGGCGATACGGGACCTCACTGAGTGTCTGCGCAGATTCTCGGGTGGCGAGGAATGACATTGTGCTTGATGCTTCGATTGCGTGCTCGCTACCACAGAGGTGAATCATGAGCAAACTGCAATCCGATTGGGTGAGAATGGTGGCTCATGAGATGCGCAATCCGGTGGCAGCCATCGGTGCCGGCCTCCAACTGCTGACCAAGCACGGAGCCCAGGATCGCTTCGCCGCGGAGGTCAGCGAGCGGATGGAACAGCAGCTTCGCCAACTCGTCCGCCTCGTCAACGATCTGACGGATGGGGACGAGGTCGCGCAGAAACAGTTTTCGCTGGACCGAAAGCGTTTTGCGCTGCCGCTGGTGTTGGAGCGCGCGGTCCAGACGACGCTACCTCTCGTGCGGAACCTCGGCCACGAGTTGAGTGTCGGCCCCTGCCCGGCCGCTGTGATCGTCAATGGCGATGCCGACCGACTGACACAAGTATTCGTCAATCTGCTGGAAAACGCCGCTCACTACACGCAGCGCGGAGGACACATCGCAATCAGCACCGAGCGCATCCCCGCGGGTGTGATCGTTCGCGTTCAGGACGACGGTGCGGGAGTCCCAGCAGACTTGCTGCCACACGTTTTCGACATGCACACGCGCGGAGTCCAACAGGAACACCAGCGCCCAGACGGCGCGGGGATAGGTTTAGCGATCGTGCGCGACATCATCGAGGCGCACGGCGGCGCTGTCGCCGTCACGAGCGCTGGAGAAGGCTGCGGCAGCATATTTCTCGTTGAACTCCCCACCGTCGAAGGCGGGGCGGACAACTGAGCTGCTGGATCCACTCCATTTGGTTCGCCGTGAGGCATCGACACGATCGCAACTATGAATCAACCGATGAACTGCGCCTCCGCGGCGTACATCTGCCGCAGGGCATGCCCTACCCCGTAGGCCAGTGCCGCGGCAACACCGCCCACGAGCAACGTTTCCACACCGGATCGGATCATCGAGCGTTGCAGAATTCGGCCCTTCAACAGGCCAATACCGCCAAACGCCGCCGCGGTCACGACGATGCTGGCGCCGAACACCTGCGACGTAGCCGAGGAGGCCACGAGGAATGGGAGGAGCGGCAGCAAACCCGCCGCGAGGAAAGCGCCGAACGTCGCCAAGCCCGCCCGTAGAGGATTGCGGCTCGCCAGGGAAAGCCCGTGTTCCTCGGTGAGCATCGTATCCACCCACACGTCTTTTCTAGCCGTGATGATGGACACGATTTGTTCCAGCAACTCGCCCGAGAATCCCTTGCTCTCGAAAATCTGCCGTATCTCCTCGCGCTCGCCCCAGGGCACGTGGCGGATATGATCCTCCTCCTGCTGGCGTGTCCGCGCGACCTCGTCATGCTCGCTTTTCACCGAGAGGTAGTTGCTGGCCGCCATGCTGAATCCGTCAGCGATGAGATTGGCAAGACCTAGCACGACAACGACCAGACCTGGCAGGCCACCGCCAACCGCTGCGGCGGCAATGGCAAAAGTGGTCACGGCGCCGTCGATGCCGCCGAGCACGGCATCGGACAGGTAGCCGCGCCCGGGCGGACGGCCGATCCGTTGCCGTATGGCGTGCACCGTGTGCTCCTGATGAAGTGTTGAACGATGAGATGAGTTGCTCATCATGTCGCCTCCGAGTCGCCGTCCCGCGCACGAGCGCGAACAGTCTCCGATGTACTCGCGCGTGAGATCCGCTTGTCCCGTACGCGCGCGCCCACGGACTCGATCCACAGATACAACTGACCGAGCACCCACGGAATGATGGAAAACGCCGCGATCACGCTCCAGCCGCGAGCGTCCGGCTCCATGAGATCGAGCACGCGGGCCAGGAAAGGAACATATACGGCACTCGCGAGCAGGAGAAAACAGATGATCAGCGCGCCCCAGACGTAGCCGTTGCGCACGACATCGTTCCACCAGAGACTGGAGTCGCGATCACGCATGTTAAACACATGCCAGAGCTGCGCTAACGCGAGCGTGAGAAAAGAGATGGTCGTCGCTTCCGCTTCATTCAATTCCAGCCACAGAAGCGCGGTTGCAAAAGCCCCAAGTACGGACGCCGTGATGGTCGCACCGTGAATGCCGATGCGTATCCAGGCTGGACGGGACAGGATCGCCTCGTGCGGATCGCGCGGCTCGCGGTCCATGATGCGCGGATCGCCGGGTCCGACACCAAGCGCGAGCGCCGGAAAAATGTCGGTGACGAGATTGAGAAAAAGAATCTGCAGCGGCAGCAGCGGCATCGGCGCATGAACGAGCATCGCGAACGTCACGACAAGCACCTCGCTCATGTTGCATGAGAGCAGGTAGAGCACGAACTTGCGAATGTTGTCGAAGATGACGCGTCCTTCGGCGACGGCGAGCACGATGGTGCGGAACGCATCGTCCTTGAGCACCATGTCCGCCGCATCTCTCGCCACCTGCGTCCCGCGTCTTCCCATCGCCACGCCGATGTCCGCACGCTTGAGCGCGGGTGCATCGTTCACGCCATCGCCGGTCATCGCGACGATGGCGCCGGTGCTCTGATAGAGGTCGATGAGATTGAGCTTTTGCTCCGGGCTCACGCGGGCGAAGATGCGCGCGGCCAGCAAGCGGGTGCGATCTGTTTCGCTCGTCTCCTCGCCCACCTCCAGTTCGCTGCCGGACAGCACCTCGTCCGCGTCGTCCTCGATCAATCCCACCTCGCGCGCGACATGCCTCGCCGTATCGGGATGATCACCGGTCACCATGACGACCCGGATACCGGCTGCGCGACAACGCTCGATCGCCTCACGCACGTCGGCACGAGGCGGATCGAGCAAGCCGACCAGTCCCAAGAACACCAGATCTCGGTAAGGCTCCGCGTCCACGGAATCTATTTGTTTGGTTGCCAGCGCCAGCAGGCGCAGGCCGTCCGCCGCGAGTTCCTGCGCCCGCTCGCACCACGCATCGCGCTCCGCCACCGCGAACTGCCGCTCGCCCTGCTCCGTACGCATGCGCGAACAAACATCAATGACCGCCTCGGGCGCGCCTTTGACCGCGACGCGAATAGCACCCCCGCCATCGTGAAAGGTCGCCATCATCTTGGTATCGGAATCGAAGGATTCCGTGCGCCGCTGAGCTTGCGTTTCGATCAAGCTGGGGCGTGACAAGCCGGCCTTGGCGCCCGCGATGAGCAGTGCGACCTCCATCGGATCGCCCACGGCGCCGTCGCCGTCCAAGGGTTGGACTCCATCGAGCTCGGCGCCATTGCACAGAACAGCGATTTCGAGCAGCTCGCCCAGCGATGCATCACGCCGAGGATCGTGCGGCTTGTCGTCGCTCGTGAACGCTTGCGGCTCCGACGTGTCTTCGACGACCACTGTGCCTGAAGGCATTACCACGCGCGTGATTGTCATCCGATTCTCGGTGAGCGTGCCGGTCTTGTCGGTGCAGATCACCCCGGTCGCACCCAATGTTTCCACGGCGGATAGACGATTGATGAGCGCATTGTGCTGCGCCATGCGCCACATGCCTCGCGCGAGGGCGATGGTCGCGACGACTGGCAGCCCCTCCGGCACCGCGGCTACGGCCAGAGCAACGCCTGTTTCCACCATCAGCATGAGCTCGCGGCCGGTCGCGATGCCGGCAGCGATAACCACTGCCGCAAGACCCAGCGTCAGCCAGATCATGCGTTGAGTCAGCCGCTCCAGCCGTCGCTCCAGGGGAGTCGCAGCGCTGTCGGCTTCCGCGATGAGCGAGGTGATGCGACCGAGCTCGGTTGCCATGCCGGTTGCTACAACGATTGTCACAGCCGAGCCACGTGTCGCGGCGGTGCCCTTATAAAGCACGCAATGACGCTCGGCTAGCGCGGCATCGGCCGGCACTGCGTCAGCAGATTTATCGACCGGCACGGACTCACCGGTCAGCGTCGACTCGCTCGCCTGCAGTTTCGAGCTTTCCACCAGTCGCAGGTCCGCGGTGATCAAATCGCCAGCTTCGATGAGGACCACATCGCCCGGAACGAGCGTCTGCGCCGGAACCTCCACGATATGCCCGCCGCGACGCACTCGGGCGGTCATCTGTTCGAGACGATAGAGCGACTCCATCGATCGGACGGCGCGCAGCTCCGTGACGAACCCGATCGCGGCATTGATGACGATGACCGCGGCGATCGCGCCGCCTTCCAGCCAATCGACAAACACGGCGGCAAGCACGGCGGCCGCGGCGAGCAGTACCACCATCGGGCTCTTGAACTGTTCGGCAAGAACACCGAGCGCGCTGCGGCGGCGCGTGCGACGGAGCCGGTTCACCCCGTAGCGATCCAGCCGATCGCGCACCTCTGCTTCGGCAAGCCCTGTGCTCGGATCGACATCGAGCTCTGTGGCGACAGCCTCGGCGGTTTCGGCCCAGGCGCGTTCGATGGTCTGCGTCGAGCACTGAGTCATTTCAGCGTGGGCTCCGTTTGTTCGTGTCGTCGACCGCGTGAGCGCATCTTCCCGATTGTTTGTCGCCCGGCGGGCGCGGGCATTCGGGACTTTCCCCTGCGCCCTACGCAACGTCGCGTGTCGCCTCGAAGTGTCTCCGGAACGATACTCGGCATTGGCCGATCGCGCAGATCACGGAGATCACATCGATGCAATCCGATACTCGCACAGAGACAATCAACAGCTTACCCGACGCATCCGAGGTTACGCATTGGACGGAAGAAGTCGCGCGGGTGATGGGTTTCAGCAGCGTCACGGCCTCGCGCACGTTCAGCGCCGTTCTGCACGCGTTGCACTCCCACCTGCCACGCAAAGAAGCTGACCGCCTGGGTTCGCAGCTTCCGGCATTCGCTCGCGATTTGTACTACGGAAGCAGCCATAAGGATGCGCAGCAGGAAAGCTCCTCGGAAAGCTTCCTGAAGTCAGTAGCTACCGCATGTCCTGAAATGACTGTCGAGCAGGTGGAACGCGCCATCTGGTCCGTCTTCACCATTCTGTCCCACCATGTGTCGCCCGAAGTGATCCGGGAGGTTCGCAGTCTGCTGCCAGCACCGATCCGCGCACTATGGAACACCGCTGCCTGATGCAGTCCACGTGGTCGGTGAACCGAGAACCACCTCCATCACCGCATCACCGAAGCGGTCCGCGCTTTGCGCGAGCCGCCTGGCGATGCTCGTTGAGAACATGCGCTTGAGCCGGAAATTACTATCGGCGACGCCAGCCGCTCCAGGCCGGGAAGCCGCTGTCGTCGCGCAGCGTCAACACCTCGTCGCCCTTTGCGACCTGAGCCGCGATCAGCGCCGGCTTGCCTTCGAATGTGATCCGCGAACCTTTGACCTCGATCTTGTCTCCAGGCGAGATCTGCAGCTCTTGATTCTCGATGTACCAGGCGGGACCGAGATGCACCGGCAACGCCTCTTTGTCAGTCTTGAGCGTGACGTGCATGCCATATGACATGCCCTTCGCCGGCGTAAACTTATCAACGGAAACGACTTCTCCCGTCACCGTCGTCACTGAATCCGGATCGAACATCCGGACATACGCCACGCGCGGCCCCCAGCCGCCGCCCATCGTGCCCATCCCTCGATTGGATTCCTGCGCCAAAAGCTGGCCCGCCGCCAGCAGACTGACGAATATCGTCGCGATTGCAATCCGCATGCTGAATCTCTTCACGGTGGCATCCCTCCTTCTAAGAAACAAACTGTCGTTTCAACGAACGTCGAAGCTCAGGATACTCAGCTGTGCGAGACGCGAACTCGTGGATATCAAGTGCCCGCTACGGGCTATCGCGAGTTTACTTGTTTCAGGATTGCAGACGACAAGCCAATCGGTCGGGCAGGAAAAATCAACAACCGCTCCAAGATCGGGCTACGGACTTTCCCGGTCGTGCGAGTGGTTCCTCTGATTTTCGTACTCTCCGATCGGATCGACGATTCGCTGCATCGACTAACAAATATGAGAGATGCTCATGCGCACTGCCATCTTGGCGGCATTTGCCTTGACCTTCATCGCCTCAGCCGGATGCAAGACAGCGGGCACCGGTTATGGCGACGTTCGCAACGGTCCCGATACGCGGGTCACGTTTGCGTGGAAGAGTGACGACAGCGTCTCTGGCCACATGACGGCCACGATGCCGGATGGACATTCCTTTTCCGGCAAATACTTTCAAATCACCAGCGATACCCGAGTCGACCGGCTCACTCCGCTCTGGCACGGATGGGGCCGGAGATGGCCCGACTGGCCGTACTGGTACACAGACCCGGGGCCCCAGTTCGTCAAGCACTATAGCGGGCGCGTGCTCGCCAATCTCGCCAGCGTCGACGGCGAGCACATGCGCTGCAGATTTCGGCTCATCCATCCAGCCTCCGGCATGGCAGGTGGCGGCCAAGGCGTTTGCCAGTTGCCTGGCGGCATGCAGGTCGATGCGACATTCCCAAGCATGCGATGAGGTGCAAGTCGCCAGTGCGCATATGTTCGACATGGCCGGACGAGAATCGCATCGGAGTAAATCATGGACAGATCAAAACTTTCGTTCGTACTTGCGCCACTGGCGATGCTCGGCCTACTTCCCGGCTGCGCCGAGTTATCCTCGTACGAGACACAGGCCCCCGCTGCCAGCACGGCACCCGCATCCGATGCGGTGCTGGCTGCGACAAAAGTTTTCGTCTATCCGGGCAAAGACCAGAGCGCACAACAGCTCGATCGCGATCGCTACGAATGTTACTTGTGGGCTGTCGAGCAGACAGGATTCGACCCCAGCCAGCTTGGGCTCGCACCTCATCAGCGCGTGGAGGTCGTTGCCGTGCCCACGCCAGGCGCTGAAACTACCGCCGGTGCAATTGCTGGCGCGGTGATCGGCGCAGTTGTATCGCCATCGAGGCATGCGGCGGAAGGTGCGATCGTCGGCGCCATGATAGGCGGGCTCGCAGGCGCCGCCTCGGAGGCGGAACGCGCTCATAGCGCTGAGGAGCTTCGAAGAACTTACGAAGAAAATATCACCGCTCAGCACGAGCGCCAGTCGAACGAATATCGCCGCGCCCTCACCGCGTGTCTCGAAGGGCGCGGCTATACCGTGAAATGATGGAGGAAACGAGCCATGAAAGCGGCAAGCCATACCCCCGGCCTCGCCTTGTGCCTGACTATTGTTGCTGCCACTACGTTCATGCACCCTCGCATGGCAGATGCGGAGCGTCCCCCAGCTCACCAAACGCGGGCCCTGGTTCTCGATCATCGGTACAGTCACGACAAGTTTTATCCGCCGCGGGGTCACGTCGTCCATGATTTGCCGCGGGATGCTCACATCTCGCATTGGCGCGGCTCGCCATACTACTTTCATGGTGGAATCTGGTATCGGCCAGCACGTCCGAACTGGATTGTGGTAGCACCGCCTGTCGGACTGACAGTCGCGGCGCTCCCTCCCTTCTATACGACGATCTGGATCGGCGGCGTGCCGTACTACTATGCGAACGATGTCTACTACGCCTGGCGACCGACCTTGAGGAGCTATGTCGTTGTTGAGCGTCCGTCGAACGATAGTACGGCGGCGACACAGAGCACGACGAGCCAGATCTACGTCTATCCAAAGGACGGCCAAAGCGCCGAGCGGCAGGCGACAGATCGTTACGAATGCCACCAATGGGCGGTCAGCGAAACCGGCTTCGACCCGACGCAGCCGTTTGGCGGCGTTGTGCCTGAACAGTCGGTCGAGAAGCGCGCCAGCTACACGCGAGCGATCACGGCGTGCCTCGAAGGGCGCGGCTACAGCGTCAAATGAGTGCTAGCCGCGGCTTGGCGGGAGCTGTCGCGGCGCTGATCCGAGTCGTCGCCCTCCTGCGTCTGCAAGGACTGAATATAGGTGACGAACTCCGGGTCCTCGCCTTTCAACAACTGCGGCAGCAGGCGCCGGAAATCTGCGCGGCGGCACCATTCCCGCATGTAGTCCTCCCATGAGAGCCAGCGCCGCCGCTCTTTCGACGTCATGGTGACATCGTAGAGCAGCAGGTAGGCACGTTCGAACAGAGACACGAGCATGCTGAAGATGATGTACATCCGCTCCCTCTGTTCCTCCGACA
Source organism: uncultured Gammaproteobacteria bacterium (assembly GCA_963710595.1). Classification (GTDB taxonomy): domain Bacteria; phylum Pseudomonadota; class Gammaproteobacteria; order Steroidobacterales; family Steroidobacteraceae; genus Steroidobacter. The sequence continues at coordinate 366,169 of CAVQAZ010000004.1, read as the reverse complement.
GCTCCGATGTCTCCTCCGCCGCGAACAGCTTCAAGTCCGGATGCTGCAGGGCCGTGCGGAGGAACTCTTGATAGTTATCCGACAGGAGCTGGTAGACCGACTCATCCTCATTCCCCCGCTCGCGGCGCTGCTCGTACGCGAACACGAAGATGGCCAACGGAAAGCCGATGACCGTCACGACATAGCTGAAAAGTTCCCAGGTTTCGAGTGTGTTCACGTCCACGGTCTCTTTGGAATGTCGAGGCCAATGTCGCGCGCGCCACGCATACATCCTACCCGGGCAAGCGCGCACTCATTGAGTGAAAGCGCGTAAGCACGAGCGCACAAGAGGCGCCGTTGTGCTCACGAAAGACGCTCCGCCTCCGGGTGCCTACGGAGTCATGTTCCTGTTCCTCGGATGTGCTTCGAGACATGAGCAGCGTACGGTCGATCTCAAAGGGAGGGTACGACCATGTTCGAATATATTCTGATGTTCCTGGCACTGTGCGCAGTCGGCCAGCTCGGTGGTCGCGAGACGATGAGCGCCCCATCCCCACAACTCAACGATCGTCGCAACTGGTATGTGATCAGCAGCGTCGCTGACGAGCTGTAGCAATGCCGGTGCACAATGAAGATCTGGCCGCGGCCTTCGACGAGATGGCGGACCTGCTCGCGCTCAAGGCGGAGAACCCGTTTCGCATCAACGCCTATCGACGGGCGTCGCAAGTAGTCCGCTCGTTGCCCGAGGAGCTGCAGATCAAGATCGCCGCGGGTTTCGATCCAGACACGTTGCCCGGTATCGGCGCCGATCTCGCGAACAAGATCCGTTCGTACGTCAAGACCGGACAGCTGCCCGGTCTTGCGTCGCTGCGACGTTCGACCCCGCCGGGACTGCGCGAGATCATGAGCGTACAGAACATTGGGCCGAAGCGCGTTCGTGCATTGTATGAGGCACTTGGCGTGCGCGACCTGAAGACGCTGCGCACAGCGCTCGCGAAGCATCGCGTGCGCGAGGTTCGCGGGTTCGGTCCGAAGATGGAAGAGCGCCTGGCCAAAGCGATCGACGAGGTCGAAGGTCGCAGCCGACGCTTGCTCAGATCCGTTGCCGCACAATACGCCACTGCTCTCGAAGCGTACCTCCGCGCCCTACCGGGAGTGACGAGGGTCGATGCCGCCGGGAGTTTTCGACGGGGCCGTGAGACGGTGGGCGACCTGGACCTGCTCGTCTGCTCGCAACATCCGCTGGACATCGGCAGCGCACTGCTGAAGTACGACGAAACGGCGACGCTTCTGGCAGGCGGACCGACGCGTTCCGCCGCGATTCTAAAGAGCGGCCTGCAGGTCGATGTTCGGTTAGTGCCTCCCGAGAGTTACGGCGCAGCGCTTTATTACTTCACCGGCAGCAAGGCCCATAATGTTCACGTGCGCCGGCTTGCGATGGCGCGCGGGCTGAAGATCAACGAATACGGCGTGTTTCGGGGCCGCAGACGGCTTGCGGGTGACACAGAAGCGTCGGTATTCGCAGCCATCGACCTGCCCTATATCGAACCTGAGCTGCGGGAGGATCGAGGCGAAATAGCGGCCGCGCAAGCTCGGGCACTGCCGACGTTGATCACGCGTCGAGACCTGCGCGGCGACCTGCACGTGCATACAAGCGCCACCGATGGCACTGCCAGCTTGGCGGCGATGGCCGAAGCCGCCAGACAATCCGGGCTCGAGTACATCGCGATCACAGATCACTCTAAACACCTTGGCATGGTACGCGGGCTGGATGCGAGCCGGCTCGCTCGCCAGATGGACGAGATCGATGCACTCAACGCGACGCTCGACGGCATCACGCTTCTCAAGGGAATCGAGGTCGACATCCTGGAGGACGGTTCGCTCGCGTTGCCAGACAGCGTCCTCAAGAGGCTCGATGTCGTCGTGGCGTCGGTGCACGAACATTTCGATCTCAACCGGCGCAAGCAGACAGATCGATGGCTTCGCGCCCTGGACCGCCCCTACATGTCGGTGCTGGGGCACCCGATGTCGCGTCTCATCGAGGAGCGAGCGGCCATCGAATGCGATTGGGCGAAGGTGTTCAAGCGGGCGAACGAGCGGCCGATTTATCTCGAGTTGAATGCTCAGCCCACGCGCCTTGATCTGGACGACGTGCTGGTGCGTGAGGCAACCGCCTGTGACGTGCTGATCAGCATCGCGAGCGACGCGCACGGTACCAGCAGCTTCGACTTCCTCGACGGCGGAATTCTGCAGGCACGCCGCGGCTGGCTATCGAAAGACCAGGTACTGAATACTCGCTCATTGCGCGAGCTTCGTCGCCTGTTACGCAAAGCGTTCCTCGCATGAGCACCGAACTGCCGCCCGCGCCGAGGTAGCTCGATCGGCTTCATTGCAATCTTCAAGTCGAGCGACAACATTCTCTGGCGTGGAAAACTGACTGCGGCGGCCCCTCGGACAGGACTCCTTCGAGAGTCGGATTCGACCGCAACACGGTGCAACCCTTCAGGCCGAGGCGATAGGCTGCTGCGAAGATTTCCTGGTGGCGCTCGAACGGATAGTCGCTTGGAAGATTGATCGTTTTGGAGATCGCGCCGTCTACGAACGGTTGCAACACCGCTTGCATGGCGAGCTGCGCATCCGGATCCAGATCCTCCGCCGAGATGAATGCATCGCCTAGCGGTGCTGAGCCGTACTGCTCCTGCCACCGGCGCCACGCGTAGTCGCTCGTCGCGTGGCATTCCCAACCCCAGAAACCCGTCCTTGTCGAACGCCGGAAACGCACCCTTGCTCTTCGCGAGTTCGATAGACGACTCGTAAGCCGCATCGCGGATACATCGGAGTATCGATGCCGCTTGCTCGCGTGCAGCGGCGCCGCCGTAACGTAGTCCGAGCAGGATCAGGGCGTCAGTCGGCTTGCACGGCGACGGCAGGAATTCATCCACGAGAGCGGCGAACGGCGCCGTTTCGGTCCGGCAACCCCCGCGACAGAATGAGGCTACGTTCTTTTCTCTGCGCGGATCAGAAGCACAGGGACCGGGGTGGATCGCAGCACGAGTTCCGCGTCGCTGCCGAGCGCCAGGCGACGAATTCCCCGCCGGCCATGCGTCCCCATCACGATCAGGTCGGCGTTCCACTGCTTCGCCTGCTCGACGATCAAGTCTGCCGCTCTTCCGCCGATCGATTCGAGCAGGACGGTCTGCGGCGCGAGTGCATGCTGGCGCGCCACACGTTCCGCCTTGTCGAGAACCGCCTTTCCCTCGGCACGCAGAGAATCGACGACCTTGTCCATGTAGATCGGCGGAGTTTCCGTTGCCGTGAGCACCAGCTCATTGACGACGTGAACCAGCTGCAATTCCGACCCGTGACTCTTGGCAAGCCTGATCGCCTCGCTCAGCCCGAGCATGGAGGCACCGCTGCCATCCACAGGTACGAGTATTTTCTTGTACATGATCATCCTCCGCATCAGCTGACAATCGCGTCTCGTCTCTCACGGAACATGCCGGATTACTCGAGGCGAGCACATGCAGCGCTCGCCTCTTGCACCTTGGGATTACTTGACCTCGATCTGCGTCGCCATGCTCTTCGTCCCTTCGACTTTCGGGACGTGCACGCGCAGTACGCCGTCCTTCGCCTCGGCGCGAATTCCCTTCGTATCGGCATTGTCCGGAAGCGAGAAAGTGCGGGAGAACGAACCGTAGAAACTTTCGACGCGGATCTCGTTCTCGCCCTTCTGCTTCTTTTCTTGCTTGCGCTCGCCGCTGATCGTGAGCGCGCCGTCTTGCAACGTGACTTTCACGTCCTCCTTCTTCACTTCCGGCAGCTCCGCCTTGATGAGGAACTCCTTGTCCGTTTCGCTCACGTCCGCGAGCGGCGTCCATTCGATCATATCGCCGCCTTCACGGCGCAGCGGCCGGTTGAAGAACGGCGAGTACTGTCTAAACATCTCCTCCATTTCCCGAAACGGTTCCCAGCGCGTAATGTTCATAGCAATCTCCTACGACAATGATGGCCAATGCAAGCCTGCGGCCAGCGGGTTTCGCAGGCCTATCCAGTGTTCGTGGCGGACTATTCCGTAGCCACCCGGACATGCCCCTAACGACTACGGACTCGCTGCAGCCACGGACATTCCGAACCTGCCCGCGCGGAACCGCGCATGACATCGGCGCTTCGACCAGCTTATGGTCGCCATGACCATCAATGCAGCGCGCGCTGCGTAGGCAAACAGACAGAGGGCTCGAATCATGAAGACCGACATGGAGCTGAGACGCGACGTGCAGGCCGAGTTGGACTGGGATCCACGCTTCGATTCGCGCGGCATCGGTGTCAGTGCGAAGGATGGCGTAGTGACTATCACCGGCACGGTCACGACTTATGCGGAGAAGAATGCCGTCGAGGAAGCCACACAGGCGGTAGCCGGGGTGCGTGCAATCGCGAACGAGATCGAGGTCGCGCTCGACGAGTCGGCTGAGCGCGACGATAGTGAAATCGCCGCGGCGGCTCTGGGATCTCTCAAATCCAATGCATCGGTGCCGGCAGACAGCATCAAGGTCATCGTCCGCGACGGGTGGATCACGCTGGAAGGCGAGGTATCCATGCGCTTCCAGGCGGACATGGCGGAAAAGGCGGTTCAGAATCTGTGGGGCGTGAAGGGCGTCTTCAACAACATCACCCAGAGAGTGCTTCCGCAAACGACGGCTACGGATGTGAAGTCCAAGATCGAAGACGCATTCCGTCGGCACGCTCAGCTGGATGCCGATGCGATCGGCGTCGCTGTCAAAGACGGGACTCTCATACTGAGCGGCGACGTGCACACGCTGCGCGAGCGTAGCGATGCCGAAGTCGCCGCATGGGCAGCGCCTGGCGTACGGAATGTCGACAATCGAATCCGCGTGCAGCCGTAGGTAATGGAGCAACGCTGATGAGTGTGATGACTGCCGCAGATACTACTAAGTTTCTGGAAATGCTCCGTACTCGCGCCGCCATGTTGCGAGAAGAGATCCGAGAAGCGCTGCTCCGCAGCCGACGACAAATCAACTGGTTCGGTGGGCCCAAGCGCATACGAGGATACGAGGTATCGCGAATGGGTGCAGTGGAATCACGAATGTTCCCATGGCGGCCGCCGACGCAAGCTCAACCGCGTCGCCGTCGCAAACAGCGACTTCATCATTTCTGTAGTGTGTGCCGTCCTGCCCCAATCATAGCGCCGCTACTCTGTATTTTCCGAGGAGATCCGCCATGCGTGTAGACCAGATCATGACCAAGCAAGCGAGCTCCTGCAGCCCCGATAACACCCTCGCCGAAGCCGCACAGCTCATGTGGAACCACGACTGCGGATGCCTGCCGGTGTCCACAGGTAACAGCCAGAGCCGTGTCGCTGGTGTCATCACGGATCGTGACATCTGCATGTCGGCGCTATTCAAGGCAAAGCCCCTGCAGGAGCTGCGCGTGTCCGATGCGATGTCCAAACAGCTGCAGACTTGTCGTCCAGGCGACCGCGATGGCCATTGAGAATGACATTAAGTGGCGTCCCTTACGCAACCAGGAGAGTTCCTCGCTTCGCTGACGGCGAAAAGACGATCTCATAAAGGCGGCATCTCTTGCTTCTTCCCACGACGTTGCCATGAAGCTTGGTTCGATCCTCGGGCTTTGCAGGATGTTTATTAAAGGAGAACTCCCGTGAACATCACTTCTCGTTCCCTCGACGTACTTCGCGAAGTAGTCGCATCGATTCCTGGCTGCAGTCGGCGCGCCCGCCATCGCGCGATATTGGGAACCGTACTGCTGTGCAGCCTCACGCCAGCGTTCGTCAGCGCACAACAGGCGCCGCCTTCGAGTTATTCGCCAGTCGTCATCACCGAGGATTTCGCCACGATCATGCGCCGCATGTCGGCGGCCAAGCCGCAGATCATGCAGAGACAACAGCAACTGCTGGAATCGCGCTACGACCTGGGCAATCGGCCGGCGCCCGGTGTGACCATGTCGCGCGGCAAAGCCGTTCAAGAGGGCGTCCGCGTCAAGCTCCCGTCAGGCATGACGTGGGAGCGTCTGGACGCCATGACGCCGGAGCAGATCCTGGACCGGGATACGTTCCCGGCCGGCTTCCTGCCGCTGCCGCATCCCAACCATCCCGAAGGCGGCATGGTCTTCCCGCAGTTTCACATCGACGAGATCAAGAAGCAGGAAGCGACGCGACCTGACGCGCTTCGATCTCGACTTCGACCTGCCGGATCATTTCCTGCCGGAGTTCCCGCCGCCGATCTTCCTGACGACGCGGCCCGATCTCGGGCGACGTCTCGCAGGGCAAGCTGGTCACGATCGACAACTACTACGAGCTGTTCAACGGCATCCTGAATCCCGAAGCAGCTCGAGGGGCTGCGGCTGCTGGTCACGCCGTTCCCGCAGCAGCAGTTCAACCAGACCGAGGACCGGCGCACCGAGCGGCCGAGCCGCGGGCGTGACCTGCTTCGACTGCCACGCCAACGGCCACACGAACGCGGCGACGCACCTGGTCGGCGACATCCGGCCGCAGGAGTTCCGCCATCGCATCGACACGCCGCTCGCTGCGCGGCGTGAACATCCAGCGGCTGTTCGGCTCGCAGCGCGCGCTGAAGACGATCGAGGACTTCACCGAGTTCGAGCAGCGCGCCGCCTACTTCGACGGCGATCCGGTGATCGCCACCAAGAAGGGCGTCAACGTGCTCGAGCGCGGCAGCCAGGTGCATTTCATGGCCGAGTTCCAGGCGCTGCTCGACTTCCCGCCGGCGCCGAAGCTGACGTGCTGACGGCAAGCTCGACCCGCGACAGGCCACCGAGGCCGAGCTGCGCGGCCAGGAAGTGTTCTTCGGCAAGGCCCAGTGCGCGATCTGCCACCCGCCGCCGTACTACACCGACAACCTGATGCACAACCTGCAGGCCGAGCGCTTCTTCAAGCCGCACATGATCAACGGCCGCATGGCCTCGGCCGACGGCCCGATCAAGACGTTCCCGCTGCGCGGCATCAAGGACTCGCCGCCGTACCTGCACGACGGTCGCCTGCTGACGCTGGAAGACACGGTCGAGTTCTTCAACCTGGTGCTGGAGACCAAGCTCACCGCACGCGAGAAAGCCGACCTCGTGGCATTCATGCAGGCGTTGTAGCGTGGTTGCTAAGCGAGGGTGCGCGGACCCGGGCTGCGCTGGAGCGGCAGAGGTATTTGCCCCCTCGCGCCGTCTCCCATAGGGCACACCTATCGAAACCATCAGAGCAAGCGAATTCAATCGCAGCGATGCTGCGCGTAATGTCAGCGTACCTACCGTCCCTGGAGCCAACCCATGTCAGCCGAACCCAAGTGTCCCTTCAATCGCGCTCCCGGCGTCGGAGCGTCCAACCGCGACTGGTGGCCCAACCAATTGCGGCTGGACCTGCTGCATCAGCATTCGTCCAAGTCCAGCCCGATGGGCGAAGACTTCGATTATGCGAAGGAATTCGCGAGCCTCGATTTCGCGGCGCTGAAGAAGGATCTCGCCGCGCTGATGACGGATTCGCAGGATTGGTGGCCGGCGGACTTCGGGCACTATGGGCCGTTGTTCATCCGCATGGCGTGGCACAGCGCGGGTACCTACCGTACAGGTGACGGCCGCGGTGGCGGCGGCAGAGGCCAGCAACGCTTCGCGCCGCTCAACAGTTGGCCGGATAACGTGAGCCTGGACAAGGCACGTCGCCTGCTGTGGCCGATCAAGCAGAAGTACGGCCGAAAGATTTCTTGGGCCGACCTGATGATTCTCACCGGGAACGTCGCACTGGAGACCATGGGTTTCAAAACTTTCGGTTTCGGTGCCGGTAGGCCGGACGTCTGGGAGCCGGACCAGGATGTCTATTGGGGCCGCGAGAACACGTGGCTGGGCGGCGACCTGCGCTACGCACACGGATCCGAGGGCGTGGAGAAACCAGGTGGTGTGCTGGTATCCGACGACAATGCCGATGGCGATATTCACTCTCGCAATCTGGAGAACCCACTCGCTGCCGTGCAGATGGGCCTGATCTATGTAAACCCGGAGGGCCCGGACGGCAATCCCGATCCGATCAAGGCGGCCAAGGACATTCGTGACACCTTCGGACGGATGGCGATGAACGACGAGGAAACCGTTGCACTGATCGCCGGTGGCCACACCTTCGGCAAGACGCATGGCGCCGCGCCGGCGACCAACGTCGGCGTGGAACCCGAAGCCACCGACCTCGAGGCGCAGGGCCTTGGCTGGGCGAACCGCTTCGGCGCGGGCAAGGGCGCCGATACCATCACCAGCGGCCTGGAAGTCACCTGGACCACGACGCCGACGAAATGGAGCAACAATTTCTTCTGGAATCTGTTCGGCTACGAGTGGGAGTTGACGAAGAGCCCGGCCGGCGCGCATCAGTGGATCGCCAAAGGAGCTGGCGCGACGATCCCGCACGCGCACGACAAATCCAAGAAGCTAGTGCCGACGATGTTGACCACGGATCTTTCGCTGCGCTTCGATCCAACGTATGAAAAGATCTCGCGTCGCTTCATGGAGAACCCGGATCAGTTCGCGGACGCTTTCGCTCGGGCCTGGTTCAAGTTGACCCATCGTGACATGGGTCCACTCGCGCGTTATCTCGGGCCGGAAGTGCCGAGCGAAGAACTCATCTGGCAGGATCCGATCCCCAAGGTCAATCACCCGCTGATCGATGACAATGACGTTGCCACGCTCAAGGCGCAGGTGCTCGCATCCGGGCTCACGGTCCCGCAGCTCGTATCGACGGCGTGGGCCTCGGCCTCCACCTTCCGCGGTTCTGACAAGCGCGGTGGTGCGAATGGCGCCCGGATCCGTCTCGCTCCACAGAAGGGGTGGCAGGCCAATCAGCCGAGACAGCTCGCGGAAGTACTGCAGACACTGGAGCGCATCCGGCTCGATTTCAACAAGTCGGCTTCAGGCGCCAAAAAAGTCTCGCTCGCGGACCTCATCGTGCTCGCCGGCTGCGCGGGCGTCGAGCAGGGTGCGAAGAATGCCGGCATCAACTTGACTGTTCCCTTCTCTCCAGGGCGCATGGACGCCTTGCAGGAACAGACGGATGTGGAATCGTTTGCCGTGCTCGAACCGATCGCCGACGGGTTCCGCAACTATCAGAAAGCGAAATACGCCGTGCCGGTCGAGGCATTGCTCATCGACAAGGCGCAGCTGCTGACACTGACCGCGCCGGAGATGACGGTGCTGATCGGCGGACTGCGTGTGCTCGATACCAACGTAGGTCAGTCGAAGCATGGCGTCTTCACCAAGCGGCCCGAGGCGTTGAGCAACGATTTCTTCGTCAACCTGCTCGACATGCGTACGCAGTGGAAGGCGGCATCGGATGCGAAGGACGTGTTCGAAGGTCGCGATCGCGAGACGGGAGCGCTGCAATGGACCGGCACACGCGTCGATCTGGTCTTCGGTTCGAACTCCCAGCTGCGGGCCGTGGCCGAGGTCTACGGAAGTTCAGACGCGCAGCAGAAGTTCGTCGAAGACTTCGCCGCGGCCTGGACTAAGGTGATGAATCTCGATCGCTTCGATCTGGCGTGATTCACACAGGCGGGGCGCGTCCACGAGAAGGGTGAGCCCCCGCGTACCACCCAGAAATGTCGGGGTTTCATCCACGCACTCCCATGTCCGCTTCGTGCGCAAAGTGCTCCCAGCGTGGCGACACCAGATTGCTCGAAGGCTTCATCAGCGGGCGCGATCGTTGACCGCCTCGCGCTTCCCCGCATCAGTTTCGATCGGCCGACGTTCCTCCTCTTCGTCCAGCTCATCCGGCAGTCTCGTGTCCTGCCAAGGCTCCTCGGCCGTCTGGATGGGGTCGAGCGAACGCCGCCAGTCCTGCGTACTCATGGCCGTTTCCGTCAGCCCCAGATCGTCCGGCTCGATGTCGTCGAACGGTCCGGTCCAGTCCTCCGGCGCCGCAGCCGTTTCGATGTCCATGTCTCGCCAGGCGCCGGCCTCCACCTCCTCCACGTCGCCATCGAATGATTGGATTTCGATGCAACCGCTTGCCGCGTCCACAGCGACGACTCGGAACATCTCGCCCTTGTCACGGTGCACGTACCACTGACCGATGATTGGATCCAGTTCATTAGGCATTGCCGTCGCCCTCGTAACGTCGTTAGTCACTCGGAGCATCCGCCTTCGTACAGCCCCGAGAATCAGGACTGGTACCGAATGAGCGCGGGGATGTTCCTATTCCAGTAGCGATACGTCGGATCCATAAGATCCGGACAGAGACTGTTGGAGCGACATCATGCAACCTCGGTCAATGCAAATCGGCGGCGCCAGGCGCCTGCTCCAGGAAATGTTGGGCGATCTCTACTTCTGCCGCCAACCAATCATCGAGTTCCCGTCCGGGAGCGAAGCCACGCTGCTGGGCACGATAGTAGGCTGCCTCCGAAACCATCCTCCGTCGTGCCGCTTCCGCTACGGAAGTTCCCGAAGGGTTCCGACGGTCGGATTCCATCGGCAGCGATCCCTCGCGCGCGACCGGCTTCTTACGCGGTTTCGACCGGTCCGCATGTGTTGTTTTCTGTTTTCGCATGATCGTCTCGAACGGTGTCATCGGATTGGATGCGAATCAAATGTCTCGTGACGCTGCGAACAGATGTATCGGGACATGCGCGTAACGGGTTGCAGTAATCCCTGGAAACCGAAGCGCGGCACTGGGCCGATACTTCGAGAAGCGCGGCCAATGCCTTGCGACATCGACGCCTCGATTGGAGGGATATTTCATGACCACGCCAGACACGCTGCCTTCCGCTGGGGCACACATGAGGTCAACGTCCCACCTTGCCCGGCAGCTCAGTCTGCGGCGAGGCGACGCCCTGATCGTGGTCGACGTACAGCGGGATTTCCTGCCTGGCGGCCATCTTCCCGTGCCCGATGGCGAAGCTGTGATCGAGCCTCTCAACGCATACATCCGCGCATTCGACGCCCGCGACCTTCCCATCGTATTCACGCGAGACTGGCATCCGATCGATCACTGCTCCTTCACGAATGCCGGCGGCCGTTGGCCTGCCCACTGCGTCCAGGAAACACCCGGCGCAGCATTTGCGGCAGGACTGAATATTACGCCAGCGGACCAGATCATCTCCAAGGGCACCGACCCTCATGCAGAAGCGTACTCCGCGTTCGCAGGAATAGCGCTTCTATCTTTATTGCACGATCTTAATGTGCATCGCGTGTATGTTGGCGGTCTCGCAACAGACTACTGCGTGTGCGCAACCGTATGCGATGCGCGCGCCAACGGATTGGACGTGGTCGTTCTTTGCGACGCAATCCGCGCAGTGAATGCGCAGCCGGGTGACGAGGCACGTGCTTTTCTCCAGATGGAAGCCTGCGGCGCCAGGCTCTTGCGACCAAACGACGCCGCGATCGTGGCACGCCGGGAGAACCCACAGCGCATTCGTGACACTTCCGGAGATCGCGCGCCATGACAGTGACATATAAGAACCATGTTCCATCTCCTCGTCGGAGAACGGCTATGAAGCAGTTTGCTGATCGAAACACCGCGGGCCGCGAACTGGCCGAACTCCTTGGCCAGTACAGGCGTCAGCGGGATGTCCTGGTCCTCGGCTTGCCACGCGGCGGCGTGCCTGTCGCCTTCGAGATTGCACAATTCCTGGAGGCACCTCTTGATGTGATGGTCGTGCGTAAGCTGGGAGCGCCTGGACAGCCTGAATTTGCGATCGGCGCCATTGCTTCAGGCGGCGTCACCCTAATCAACGAACGTGTACTCGCGTGGTTCAAAGACTCCAAAGCCATCGAACTCACGGCGGCGGTGGAGCGCATCGAGCTAGAGCGGCGCGAACGGGCCTATCGAGGCGCACTCCCTCCCCTCGCCGCCAAAGATCAGACAGTCATCCTCGTCGACGATGGAGCCGCGACCGGCGCAAGCATGCGCGCCGCCGTGCGTGCCGCGCGCAAACTCAAAGCCAGGAAGGTAGTCGTCGCCTTGCCTGTCGCGTCCACGGAGGCGCGTGATCTGCTGCGGAAGGAGGCTGACGAGGTGATATGCGTGAGCACGCCGCTCGCGTTCTATGCTGTTGGCCAATGGTACGAGGAGTTTCCTCAGACGACGGACGAAGAAGTGACAGAATTGCTCACGCGAGCAAACAGCCTTGTCTCGCGCGTCGACTACCCCGCTAGCTCTCGAGCAACGGGTCAAGGCAGCCGTGCGGAATGAGCTTCATGAGTTCTGCCGCATATGAATGATTCATCCGGGATGCCTCAATGAAACGCATCGCGCTGTTTCTCGTCACGAACCTCGCCGTGCTGGTCCTGTTGTCGGTCGTGGCGCGGTTATTCGGTCTTGACGCGGCACTGGCACGCCAAGGCATGGACATGCGCAGCCTGCTGGTGATCGCCGCTGCGATTGGATTTATCGGGTCGTTCATTTCCTTGGCGATCTCCAAGTGGTCGGCGAAGCATCTCATGGGCGTACGTGTGATCCACACACCGTCGAACGACGCCGAAGCATGGCTCATCGATACGGTGCGCGCGCACGCGCGGCGCGCAGAGATCGGTATGCCCGAAATCGGCGTCTTCGACGCGCCAGAAATGAATGCCTTTGCCACCGGGGCACGCCGCGACAACGCGCTCGTCGCGGTCAGTACCGGACTATTGCGCGGCATGTCCCGGGATCAAGCCGAAGCTGTTCTCGGCCATGAGATCACACATGTCGCCAACGGCGACATGGTGACGCTTGCGTTGATCCAGGGCGTGCTCAACACGTTCGTTATTTTCCTCTCGCGAGCCATCGGCTCGGTGATAGACAACGCCATCCGTGGTGGGGCGACGGATGAAAGGCGCGGGCCGGGTCCGTTCTATTTCCTCATCGTCATCGCGCTGCAGATCGCGCTGGGGGTTCTAGCAAACATCGTCGTCATGTGGTTCTCCCGGCGGCGGGAATTTCGCGCCGATGCCGGCGGCGCGCGACTCTCTGGCACTTCGAGCATGATCGGTGCGCTTGAACGGCTCGCCGCACAGTCAGGCGCTACGCTGCCCGGCCAGCTCAAGGCTTTCGGGATCGACGGCCACGTCGCTCACGGGCTGCAACGCTTATTCATGAGCCACCCGCCGATACCAGAGCGCATCGCTGCGCTTCGCGGTGGACAGTACCGCTGATCGACATGGCCGCCGAGGTTCCTATGCCCTACGCGACGAACGACGAGCTTCCGCCCGGCGTGCGAGAACATCTGCCCTGGCACGCTCAGGACATCTACCGAAGCGCCTTCAACCATGCTTGGGAGAAATATAGTGTCGAAAAGCCGGAGCGTTGCGAGGAGATCGCTCATCGCATCGCCTGGGCCGCCGTGAAACGGCAGTATGAGAAGCGCGACACCGTTTGGGTAGAGCGTCCGGAGCAGCCTTCGTCTCGATAGGGTCAATGTCCAAACGGTATTGAACGTCGCAGACGCCTCTCACAATGCCAACCGCGACGCGTAATCCGCCACCGCTGTCAGTTCATCGTAGGTCAGTTGCTCGAGCGATTCGGTCACTGTGATGTCGAGCGTAGAACCGTGGCCTGTTGCTATGTCGCGCATCCGCATTAACAAATAGGCATAGTTCTGTCCGCGCAGCGCGGGCGTCCCGTGTCCCCCATGGCCCGCGCCTTGCCTGCCATGACAGGACGAACACAGGGCTTGGTAGGTGCGCTTGCCAAGGGCCAGCTTCGTACCCTCGCCAAGCTCCGGCTCCGAATTCGGGTCCAGACCGCCGAGGTAGCTCGCCACGTCACGTAGCGCCTGCGGCGTGCTCATAGGTTTTATCGCGATGACTCTGTGCATCTCCGGCGCCGTACGCTGACCTTCAGCGATGTCTGCCAGTTGCTTGATGATATAGGCAGGCAATTGCGCGGCCAGCGCGGGTGCCGCGGTAGCGGTGTCGCCATACGCATCGACGCCGTGACACGAGGAGCAATGCTCCTGATACAAAGCACGGCCGCGGGAAGTATCTGGTCGCAGTGCGAGCGCACGATCCATCAGTTCGACACTGCGCCGCGTCTGCGCAACTGCCGGCTCACCTAACACCAGCACTACGACCAGCGCTACCAACGCGAGCAATAGCCACCATAGGATGGATGGGTCACGACATACGGCCAGGACTGTGCGCGGCCGATGTTTCCTTTGAGCGACCATGCAGTTCTCCCATTTACGCAGTAGCCTTGACCGACTGTATCCGCTCCAAAGCGAGGCGATCGTCCGGCAACAGCGTGAGGACTGTGCCAAAGGGATGACACTCGCGACTGAGCGCCGTGCCGAGCCAGCGCGCGGCGCCTCGATCCGCCCGGTTCACCTGAAGGCGTTGCGTGCACGTCGGCGTCATGGTCAGCCGGACAAGATCGCCGTTGTCGCGGTCCAACTCGGGGAAATACATCAGCCCAAGCTCGGGACGATAGCGTTCGTAGCCGCCGATGCCCTCGTAATCATTCAGCAGGTCCCCGCAGCCGTAAAGGATCAGCTTGTCACGGTAGATTTCGATGGGTTTGGGGTGGTGAGATGAGTGACCGTGCACGAGGTTGACGCCTGCCACGTCGATCAGCTGATGCGCGAATTGACGCTGCTCATCGGTAACCTCATAACCCCAGTTGCCACCCCAATGCAGGGAGGCGATGACAATATCGCCGGCGCGTCTATGTGCCGCGATCTGCTCCGCAACCTCCCGCACGACGTGCGGCGACATATCGTCGAGAACGCACACGCCGGGGCGGTAGTCGGTGGCCGCCCATTCCGCAGGGATGCCGCTATCGGGAGTGCCGCACGCGAACACCAGGATCCGCTGCCGATCGGCAAGATCGAACTGCGCAGGTTGGCTGGCTTCCGCGAGATTCATTCCGGCGCCTGCGGTACTCAACCCAGCTGCACGCAGGACGCGCACCGTCTCGCTGAGACCTTCGCGCCCCCAGTCCATCGTATGATTGTTGGCCAGCACACAGCAGTCGATACCTGCAGCTGTCAGACATCCGACGTTCCGTGGGTTCATTCGATAGTGAATTGCTTTGCCACCGCACGGTTCTCCGCCGGAAGTAACGGCTGTTTCCAGATTGACGATGCGCGCCACCGGGCCGCGGCGTTCGAGCTCCTCGAAGAATGTCGCCCCAGATATAGGAAAGATCCGGCGGACTGACGATTCTGCCGTGTACGCGCTCCGCAAGTTCGACGTACTCGTACGCTGAGCTCGCGCAGGGTTCATGGAGCTGGGGCTCGGAGGGATGCGGCAGAATCTGGTCGATGCCGCGACCCGTCATGACATCCCCCGCCAGAAACAGCGTGACTGTGTGGCGATCGGCGGAGTTCGGATTCATCGGTCGGCTCCCAGGATGTGACATTCATCGCCCGAGGAGCTGACAATGCCCGTCCTGCGATCATAAATGGAATCGTGATTCCACTGCCCTACTCGGGAGAACTCCCGAGGTAGCTCTTCGACGGCAAAACGCCCACGTGATCCAACCTAAGCATTCATGGGATTTCCCACTGGTCCGAATCGTACGGACGGATACGCTGAGTCTGAGTCCATCATGGGGTCGATCAGGGAGCGCAGTCATGGGCAAGCATAGAGTTTTCAAGCTGTTCGCCGGCGTACCTGCTAAGGCCGAGCCGCAGAATTCCTGGATGAGGGATCTTCAGCTGCAAACCGTGTCAGTCGACCCGGCCCGCTGGGCACAAGGACCGCAACCAAACACGTTGTGGCATCCGCTAAGACCACACACGCGTCCGCGACGGCTCCACTAGCATGGCCGCCGCGGCGGACGCGACCGATTCGCTGATCGAGATTGCACGAGCAACGCTCAGAGACTTGCGGCAGCAGGACGTCGATTCGCTGCAGCTCACGTTGGACAGCACGCTCGATCATGATCTCGGTTTGGACAGTCTGGCTCGCGTCGAGTTGTTCGCTCGCATCGAGCAGGAGCTTCAGGTGAGCCTGCCCGATTCGCTGTTCGATACAGCGGAAACGTTGGCCGATATTGCCGCCGCTCTGGCCGGAGCCAGCTCGACCGGCACGACTGCAAGGCACACAGTCGCCCAGCTCAGCACTCCGATTGCAGCTGCGCCACCCGACAGCGTGGTGACATTGGATCAGGTGCTGCATTGGCATCGAGACCTTCACCCGCAGTTCGCGCAGATCACAGTCTGTGGCGATGTCAGCGACGATCGCATTACTT
This sequence comes from uncultured Gammaproteobacteria bacterium, assembly GCA_963710595.1. Taxonomy (GTDB): domain Bacteria; phylum Pseudomonadota; class Gammaproteobacteria; order Steroidobacterales; family Steroidobacteraceae; genus Steroidobacter. The sequence continues at coordinate 350,007 of CAVQAZ010000004.1, read as the reverse complement.
ACGACCAGCTGTGGCGAGACGCCAATGAACTCGCAGGCGGATTGCAGCACCATGGCATCGGGGCCGGCGCTACCGTCGCATTGATGTTGCCTACGAGTCGAGACTACTTCGGCGCATTCATGGGCGTTCTGCTTGCTGGCGCAGTGCCGGTACCGCTATACCCACCGGCGCGACTGGGCCAGATCGAGGAGCACGTGCGGCGACACGCAGGAATTCTTGCGAACGCCGAGTCCGCCGTTCTCATCACGACAGCTGAGATGCGACGGCTGGGCGCCGTGCTACGCGCCCATACACCAACCGTGCGCGTGATCACGACTGCTGCCGAGCTGCGATCGCTGCATGCGAAGCCGAGAAGCGTCCCTTTGAGCGAGAGCTCAACGGCTCTGCTGCAATACACTTCTGGAAGCACGGGACAGCCCAAAGGTGTCGTCCTTACACACGCAAACGTGCTTGCGAATATCTCGGCATTGGGCCGTGCGCTTGAAGTGCGCGCCGGAGATGTATTCGTGAGTTGGCTGCCGCTCTATCATGACATGGGGCTCATCGGGGCCTGGCTCGGCACCTTGTACTTCGGCCTGCCGCTGGTTGTGATGTCTCCGCTCGCGTTCTTGAACCGCCCGGTGCGCTGGCTCGAAGCAATCCACCGATATCGCGGCACCCTCTCGGCAGCCCCAAATTTCGCCTACGAGCTCTGTCTCAAACGTGTGAGCGATGCGGAGCTCTCGGGCTTGGACCTGAGTACGTGGCGTACTGCTATGAATGGCGCCGAAGCTGTCATGCCGGATACGCTTGAGCGATTTCAGGAGCGGTTCACGCGCTGCGGATTTCGGCGCACTTCCTTGACGCCGGTGTATGGCCTTGCCGAATGCGCTGTCGGTCTCACCATTCCACCGCTCGAGCGCGGCCCGTTGGTCGATGCGATCGAACGCGATGCCTTCGTGCGCAACCACGTCGCTATAACCGCTCTCCCGGGCAGCACGAACAGGTTGCGGTTCGTTTCGTGTGGACGCCCCGTCGCCGGACACCAGGTCCGGATCATCGACGACGCCGGCCGCGAGCTACCGGAGCGCCGCGAAGGCCGGCTCACCTTCCGTGGGCCATCGACGACCCAGGGCTACTATCGAAACCCCGAACAAACGAAACGCCTGATACACGATGGCTGGCTCGACAGCGGCGATCGTGCGTACCTGGCAGGAGGCGAGGTCTACGTCACTGGACGCATCAAAGACATCATCATTCGTGCTGGCCGGCACATCTATCCCGATGAATTGGAGGCCGCAGTTGGCGGTATCGTGGGTGTTCGTAAAGGCTGTGTCGCGGTATTCGGCAGCACCGACGCCCCCAACGGCACGGAACGCGTGGTCGTGCTCGCAGAGACACGAGTGGAGGATGCGGCCCAGCGCGACAGCCTGCGCCAGGCGATCGTCGGGGCCGTCGTGCAGCTCATCGGCGAACCGCCTGACGAGGTTGTACTGGCCGCCCCGCACACGGTGTTGAAAACATCGAGCGGCAAGATTCGTCGCGCCGCCAGCCGGGAGATCTATGAGTCGCGCAGCTATCGAGCCAGGCGAGTTCGCGCCGCATGGACGCAGGTGCTGCGGCTTGGGGTGAGCGCCTTGCGTCCCGCTTTGAGGCAGTTATCGCGCAGGCTGTCGGAGGTCCTGTACGGAACCTACTTTTGGTGTGTGTTCGCATTGCTTGGCTCGATCGCATTTTTTATCGTGCTGTTACCGTTGAAGCCGCAAGGAGTCTGGACCGTCATGCGAGGAGCAGCGCGCTTGCTTCTGCGACTGACGGCGGTCGAGTTCGCCGCGGACAGCAATGAGCCAGGTAGGATCGGGTCAAGTCGGCTCATCGTGGCGAATCACTCCAGCTACCTCGACGGGCTGTTCCTGATCGCTGCCCTGCCTCACTCACATCGCTTCGTCGCCAAGCGCGAACTCGCAAGTGTACCCATCGTGGGCCTGCTGCTGCGCCGGCTCGGGACGGTCTTCGTCGCGCGTTTCGATGCACGCGCCGGCGTCGAAGATGCACATCGAGTCGCGAATCTGGCCAGACAGGGAGAGTCGTTCATCTTTTTTTCTGAGGGAACATTCACACGCGCGCCGGGTTTGTTGCCGTTTCACTTGGGCGCATTCACTGCGTCGCTCGAGGCTGATCTGCCCGTCGTTCCTGTCGCGCTGCGTGGAACGCGGACATTACTTCCCGATCGGCAGTGGCTACCACGACGCGTGCCTGTGATCGTCCATATTGGGCAGCCGATCGTGCCGACACGAAATCGCAACGCGTTCTGGAACGTTATCCAGCTTCGCGAGGCCGCGCGACGATTCATCCTTGAACACTGTGGAGAACCGGACCTCGCCGGACAGGAGTACGACCATGAAGCTCGAACTGACCTCCACCGCCTTCAAGAACAACGGTGACATTCCGCAGCGCTACACCTGCGACGGCGAGAACATTTCACCGCCGCTGGTCTGGACCGGAGTACCCGAGCGCGCCAAGACCCTGGTTCTGATCGTCGACGACCCAGATGCGCCCGACCCGGCCGCACCCAAGCGAACTTGGGTTCACTGGGTTCTCTATAACATTCCTCCGAGCGCCGGTGGTCTTGCAGAGAACTGCGGTGTGCGGGGCGGATTCGCGGAGGCCCTCGATGGCAGCAATGATTGGGGTCGCACGGGCTTCGGCGGCCCCTGCCCGCCGACCGGCCGGCATCGCTATTTTCACAAGCTCTATGCGCTGGACATCACCTTACCTGACCTGGGGATCCCGGATAAGGCACGCGTAACAGCAGCGATGCATGGGCATGTACTGGCTGAAGCCACGCTCATCGGCGGCTATCGCAGGAGTCGCGCATAGGGACTGCCACGCGGCGCCGCATATCCGTCGCAATGAATTGCGATCAGTCTCACGTAGTTTCCATGAGCGGTTCCGGGAATCCCTATCATGCGATCCGCGCTTGATGAATCGAGAATACCTCCACGCTTATTTCTGGAGGACGCACGATGACCGGCATGACCCGTCTATCTATGTCGCTCGCCGTGTGCGCGCTGGTCACATTGTCGCCCGCACCCGCCGCCGAACATCAGCCCGACAAAGAAATCCCTTATCGAATCGTCGACGGGAAAGTCGATGAGTCCACGTTTCTGGGCTGGCGCGCCTACCACTCCACGTGCCATACGTGTCACGGCGTCGACGCGACAGGCACCGCGGTTGCCCCCAGCCTGGTGGAACGAGTGAAGTCCCTGTCCGCCCGAGACTTCAGCATCAAAGTACTCACCAGCTATCGCATCGTTGTCCCCGCCAGCGAGGCGAGCGGCGATGACCAAACCGCCGTGCGCGAGGCATTTCTGGAAGAAGTCCTGCGCCGCGAACGCGGTGAGCTGACGATGCCGGCTTGGGAGAGCGAAACAACGATACGCCCTCACGTGCTGGATCTGTACGCATATCTCAGGGCTCGCGCAGACGGGGCGCTGGGTCCTGGAAGGCCAGAGAGAATGGGCGATTGACGCCGCTACCTTTCCGAAGGCAGGCGACGCACGACTTATACCGCGCCTCTCAGGTCGCCCACATTGAAACCGGTCGCTAACACCCGGTGTACGCGAGCACGACGGGCAAGAACACAACGACCGCCATCAACATGATGGACAGCGTTCTAGCGCTGCTCGATGCGTCCGAGACCGTCAGTCCGTGATTCGGCAGTGTTGATGAGGGCATGAGGAATGGGAACAGCGCGATGCCGGCGGTCAGGATCACACTCACGACCGTGAGTGCGCTGGTCACGAACGCCATGCCGAACCGCTTACCGGCCAGCAGCCGTTCGGTAAGCAACGCCAGCAACAGCGCCATTGCCGGCACGATCCAGTTTTCGCCACCGGGTTGGAAGCGCCAGCACCGTTGATCTCCGACACCATACGCTGCCCGTCGATGCCGATGCCGACCCAGACCCCGGCAAGCACGAGCGCACGACCAACAGCGCGCCGCCACCCTGCCCACTGCTGCCGTCCGAACGGCTAACGAACGATCGATCTGCCGGACTACTGCTGTTTCATGCGCTGATGCATTCCCATCCCCATCATGGGGCAGCCCTGCTCGCCATGCATTTTCTTGCACTTCGTCTGCATTTCGTTGCGGCAATCGGCAAGGCTCTTGTCGGAGCGTAGACAGGCCGCCATTGCGTCATGCGCCGCCGCCATCTGCTCGCGCGTTTCCTTGGATGGGTCTGTCTCACGGGCAGGCGGCATCTCTGCCGCAAATGTGGCGCTGGCGAACAGAATCGCAGCCAGCAGGATCCGGATCGATTCGTGCGCGATGTGTGACTTACTCATGATTCAATCTCCTCGGCTTTGTCTACTAGGCGTTCAGTTCATCTCGAACCATCAATACCGGAATGGGCGAGTGCCGCAGCACCAGCTCGGCGTCGCTGCCGATGACGAGACGTTTCAGTCCGCGGCGTCCATGCTTCCCGATCACGACCAGACCCGCGCGCCGCAGCTATAGAAACTGTGCCCTCGGCACTTCCGGCGCCGCGACGGAATAGAGATGAGGAAGTGGTTGCATGACTGAACCCGCAGATGACGTTCACTGCACCGTAGCGGCACGGTCGATGAAGTCATATCGGGAACGCCGCTTAGCCTCTTACGGGAAGACACGGAAATTCACACTCCGGCGCGTGCAGCCCGGTGTGTGATAAACGCCATTTTTCGGGCAATGACTAGGACGCCCGCATATCCTCGTAATGACTGCAGCTTCGGCAAGCCAACAATGTGACAAGACTCAGCTGCCCTCTGGAGATTCATCGATGGCTTACTACATAGCAGGAACAGTGGCCGGGCGATTCGAAGACGTGCTCGCCGAGGTGATCGAAGGCTTGAAGCGCGAAGGCTTCGGCGTGCTGACCGATATCGATGTGCAGGCGACGCTCAAGAGCAAGATCGGCATCGACATGCCCAAGTATCGAATTCTTGGCGCGTGCAATCCTTCATTCGCACATGAGGCGCTCAAGCTGGAAGATAAGCTCGGCGTGCTCCTGCCGTGCAACGTCATCGTGCGCGAGCACTCCGAAGGGCAAGTCGAGGTAGCCAGTGTCGATCCGATCGTCGCGATGGAGCGAACTGGAAATCCGGCGCTTGCGAAGACTGCCGCGGAAGTTCGCTGGCGGCTGGCAAACGTCATCGAGGCGTTACGATCCACCGGTTGAGCAGGGTTCAATCTCTGCAGAAAGGCGTCGCAGCTCGCGTGCAAGGCCCTTACGGAAGGTTCCTCGCAGTAATGCCTCCCTCGCCGTCGCCTGGATAGCCGGAGGCATTGGCGTCACGCGCCCTGTTCGCGCTTCTCGATGAGGTGGATGACTTGCGTGCTCGCGTAGGAATCAAACACTCGCGCCATCGAGAACATTGCGAATGTGCGCCGACAACTCCTCGGCGTCCACCGGCTTGTGGAACACGCGGCAGGCTGGAATCGAAGCGCACCGCGGAGTTACCCTCAACGTGTCGCCGCTGAGCACCACGGCGGGAATGTTGCCTTGTACCAGTTTACGCAGCTGTTCGATCAGGTCGGCACCGGTTAGAGCTGAGTTGAGCTGAAAATCACTGACGATCAAGTCCGGCAACTGTCCCCACTGTTGTAGTGTTTGAAAAGCCTCTTCCGGAGACGCGGCCGATTTAACTTCGTGTCCATCGATCGTGAGGAATAGCGCGGTGGCGTTGCGCACCGATGCCTCGTCATCCACCACCAGTATCCGTCCAGAACGTGCAATGCCAGACACGCTTGGCAGCGGCGGCGGTGCTGGTTGCAGGCTTGCTGCCGCGGCTGCCAGCTTCAACGTGAACGTCGTCCCCTCCCCGATCCTGGAGGTCACACCAATGGAAATATCCAGCAGCTTGATGAGCCTGCTCACGATCGACAGCCCCAAGCCGAACCCCTCGCGCGGTTCCTGGTTACCGGGGCAGACCTGGTGGAACTCATCGAAGATCCGCCCCAGGTGATCCTCCGGGATGCCGCAGCCGGTATCCGCCACTTCCAGGATCACGGCATTGCCGTCTCGCATCGCCCGTACCGTGACCCGGCCGCGATCCGTATAGCGAATCGCATTGGCCAAAAGGTTCTGAACGATCTCCCGCAGCAACGTCGGGTTGGTGCGCACGGCGTCGTTCGAGTGCACTACTTCGAGTTGCAGGTTCTTGGCCCGGGCCTGCGCCATGAACTCGATTTCCTGCGATGCCAGCACATTGGCGAGCGGCACATCCTCCACGTGAGGCTGGATGACGCCCGACTCGATCATGCTGATATTCAAGAGCCGGTTGACCAGACCCGACATCGCATCGAGCGAATCCTTCTGCGCTTCGACGATTGCCAGGGCCGGCGCGCTCAGCTGCTTTCCGCGCAGTGCCGCGTTCAATAAAGAGAGCGAGTGCAGCGGCTGGCGCAGATCGTGGCTGGCGGCCGACAGAAACCTCGTCTTGCTGGCGGTCGCCTCGGCGAGAGTTGCATTGAGCTCGTCAAGTTGACGTACCGCCTGCGCCCGCGCCGTCATCTCCCGCTGCACTCTCGACAGCATGGTCAGAAGCAGAATCGCCGCCACCGTACAGAACGACACGATCAGATAAAAATTGAACCGCAGGCTGTCCCGCTCCTGCGCTTTGCGTTCCGTCAACAGACGCACCTCGTCGGCCGACATGGTCGCGAGGCTGCCGAGTGCCGCTCTCATGGTTGCCACGCCCTGGTCAGTCTGGAGATAGGCGATGGCCGCGTCCATGCCACCGGTCTGCCGCAGGCGTAGCGCATGCTTGAGCTGCGCTCGCCGCTCGGCGATCAATTGTCGGGCGCTTCGCAAGCGCTGCGTTTGCTGACTATTGTCCGCGATCAAGCGCTGCAGCTGCTGCAATTCCATATCCAACGCAGCGGCGCCGGAGTTGTAGGGCTCCAGATAAGTCTCCCGGCCCGTCAGCAGAAAGCCGCGCTGCCCAGTTTCCATCTTGAGCAGCACCTCACGCACGGCATCGAGCGCCACACGGACCTCCTGAGCGTGATGAGACAGCTCCGAGGTGGTTTGTACTTCCCTCAGACTCAGACGGGCCATCCACAAAACGACTGCGAGCAAAGCAACGCTCGCGATGACGCTGGCAGCGTTCTTCTTGCCGAAACCGGTCACTGAGGCGGAATCAATACGCATGTAATCAGAGCACTCTTCCAGGCGTCGTATGGCCGAGAAACTCAGTCATCGCTCCACCAGTTCACGAACTCGCGGAAGTCGATCAAGCCATCGGCGTCCGTGTCGATCTCGTGAAAGCCGATGTGCAGGTCCGTTCCGGACAACTCGCGGGCGCCAGCTGGATGTCGAAGCGCCGAAGTATCTGAATCGCTCATACGTCGAAACCTTGGTGGGTGACATAGGTGACGCCGCTGCCGGATTGTTCCTGACGGTAAGCCAATGAACGGCTGCGGGGACGTTGGATGGGCCGGCGATACGCGTGGCGCTCAACAGGACTCTTGAATCCGCGCGGCTTCACGACGAGCACGTCGCAGCCAAGCCTGTCGATGACACGTTCCGCGGTATTGCCGATGAAGATGCGTTTCAAACCGCGACGGGACACTGCGCCCATCACCATTACCGACGCCGCGTGCTTCTTTGCAAGCCGCGGCAGCTGAACGGCAGGATCGCCACGCACGATGGTGGAATTCCCGGCAGGAATGCCTTGCTTCTTGAGCAAGCGATCGACGGCACGCCCGAGATTCTCGACGTAGGACCGTTGTTCTTCCTCCGACATCGCGATCCAGTACGCTTCAATCGGTGTGTCGACAATGGCGCCCTGTGGTAGTTCATAAGCGTGACAGAGCAGGACTTTGTCGGTCCGATCACCCGCAACTTCAGCGGCCTGCGCCACAACGATGTCATCGAGCATCGCGGGCTTGGCATGCGCATGCATCGGATCCACGGCCGCGATCACCGGCGCGCGCCGGTCGAATCGCTCCGACTTGCTCAGCCACAGTGGACAGGGGCAATTGCGGATCAGGTCCCAGTCGATGTTGGTCAACAACAGCCGGGCGAAGCGGCCCTGACGGTGAGACTCCGCGAGGAGCATCCGGGCACGGCACTCCTGCGCTTCTCTGACGAGTGCGTCCTGGACGGGATAGTCACATCGAACGGTGGTACTCACTTCCAGCCCGCGCAGCTCCGCCAGGGTTGCGAGTTTTTCCAGCTGCGCGCTTCGGCTTTCAAGATCAGCCTGCGCCGCTTGTCGAATCGTGGCTCCAGCTCGCGCCAGCGAGCCTTGCGGTATGGCCAGTACATGTACGATACGCAGCGGCGCGTTATACAGCGTCGCCAGCGACGCGGCTTTGCGTAATACCGCGCGGGCCGAGCGCGTCACCGTGCGTACGGCGACGAGGATTGGACGCGCACTCCGTGTCTTGTTCATGCGGCTCGTTCCTCTGGTAGACAGAGACTGCGGTACAGCCTAGCAACGCGCCGCAAGAAGCCACTAAGGAAACCCGCTTAACCGCTCTCGGGAACGCGCACCCCATGACCGGTGCGTGAACCGGGAGAGTCACGGATCGACTGCGCAGATCCCCTGAATGGTGCTCCTGATATCAGCGAACTACGTTCTACACGTGGCGACACCTCTTACACACATGCAGCACTTCCCCCAGGCGCCGCCAGGCGAAAGCCTGCCGTTAGTGCTGCTCGTGCTACTGACTGCTGGGCCGGTATGCGCCGTCCAGGGGAATGTGGCAGCAGATCCTTCCCATCCTGTTCGTAATGTCTCATTCCGTTATCTACGAACTGGTTGAATGGATCGCGGCGCTGATCGTGGCCCCGGAACTGGGCAATGCCTACCTGGGCACACAAGGCGATCCATGGGACGCGCAGCAGGACATGGCGCTGGCCACACTCGGCGCAATCGTGACGGCGGTGCTCATGCAGTTGGTGCGCAGTCCTGCCAAGCCGAGTGATCTGACCCAGGGAAGCGCCGATTAATCGACTTCCCTGACGTCAGCAAGTTTGCAACTGATTGAAATGCTTCATCGATCGAAGTTGATATGCGCGACGAATGGCAATTGATCAGAGATTTACTGGCGCCGCCAACGCACCTTCGGGAGCGATCGAACAGCGATGATCGAACTGGCTTCCCCGTTTGCCGAGATCGCGGCCGTCATCGCACTGGCGGCGGCCGTCGGCATCGTTGGCCTGCTGCTCAAGCAGCCGCTGATCGTCGCGTTCATCGCGACGGGAATCATCGCCGGCCCCGACGCGCTCGGGATCATCCAATCGGCGGAACATGTGGCGTTGCTCGCGCAGATCGGCATCGCGATGCTGTTGTTTCTCGTCGGCCTCAAGCTCGATCTGCACATCGTACGCTCGCTCGGCGCGGTGGCGCTCGCGACCGGCCTTGGGCAAGTCGCCTTCACAGCCATTGTTGGATTCTTCATCTGTCTCGGCCTCGGCATGACCGCGCTGACAAGTGCCTATGTCGCGGTCGCGTTGACGTTCTCCAGCACCATCATTATCGTCAAGTTGCTCTCGGACAAGCGGGAGGTCGACTCGCTCCACGGCCGCATCGCGATCGGCTTTCTCATCGTTCAGGACATCGCCGTGGTCGTGGCCATGATTGCGCTGTCGGCCACCGGTGTACGAACCGAGGCTCACGCGGGCGATATTGCCGTCGGCTCGATCATTGGCGGCGGCCTGCTGCTCGTGATTGCGACCGGACTCTTCATCCGTTATGGCGCCGAGCCGCTGCTGGCACGCATCGCCCGCGTGCCGGAGCTGCTCGTCACATTTGCGATCGCCTGGGCGGTCATGTTCGCGGCTGCCTGCGATTGGATCGGACTCGGCAAGGAATTAGGCGGGTTGCTCGCCGGCATGTCGCTCGCCTCGACCTCCTACCGGGACGCGATTGCATCGCGATTGACCAGCCTGCGCGATTTCCTGTTGCTGTTCTTCTTCCTCGCGCTCGGCTCCGGCATGCAAGTGAGCATGCTCGGCGATCAGATGCCGGCGGCCCTGGGGCTGTCGGCGTTCGTTCTCATAGGCAATCCATTCATCGTCATGGCCATCATGGGTTACATGGGCTATCGCAAGCGGACCGGATTCCTGGCGGGCCTGACCGTGGCCCAGATCAGCGAATTTTCGCTGATCTTTATCGCCATGGGTGTCGCCCTCGGGCACATCGGCGAGGAGGCGATGGCACTCGTCACATTGGTCGGCCTCGTGACGATCACGCTATCGACGTACATGATTCTCTACTCGCACGTGCTCTATCGCCTCTGCGAGCCCTTCATCGGCTGGCTGGAGCGGCGCATTCCACATCGTGAAGTCGATGCCGGCGCGGCCAGCGTCGAGCGTGTGGACCTGCTGCTCTTCGGGCTCGGCCGATATGGGCGAGCCATTGCGCATGCACTGGATCCAGCGGCCGTGCGCATATTCGGCGTCGACTTCGATCCCGAGGCATTGCGGGCCTGGCGCCAGGCCGGCTTCAAAGGAGTCTACGGGGACGCCGCTGATCCGGAATTTCTTGGAGGCCTGCCACTGACCGGAGTGCGCTGGGCGGTAATCACGACTCCCCCGCTCGCGTCGAGCCTGGTGCACGAGGATGCGCGCATCGTTCTGATCAAGGCACTGCACACAGCCGGCTTCCGCGGCCGGATCGCCGTTCGCAGCCATGATGCTCAAGAGGGGGCGCGGCTGATTGGCTACGGTGCCCACATCATACTTTCGCCTTTCAGCGATGCGGCGATTCGGGCGGTGGAACGCATGGGCCTCGATGTTAAGTCGCAAGCCGAACTTGTCGCAGGTTCGTCGAGCCGCGACTTCGAAGCGTCCACGACGGCGGACTGATCAGCATCGTCCGCTCACGCTGCCCGCATGGCTCGTGCGCGCAGGCGGATCTGTTTTTCTGTTTCGACCACCGCGAACAGCGCAACGCCCACGCCAAAGATCAACAAGCCATCGAGCAGCGGCACCGGCTCGGTGGCGAATACACGTTGCAGAGGCGGTAGATAGGTAAACGCGAACTGCGCGAAGGTGACCGCGACCACCGTTAACCAGACGACCGTCGTGCCCTTGACGGCACTCCAGGTCAGCGACGTGCCGTAGATATTGCGGATGAAGAACAGGTGAAAGATTTCCATGACCACCAGCGTGTTCACGGCGATCGTCCGGGCGAGCTCGATCGAGTATCCGCGGTCGATCGCGTAGGCGAACATGCCGAACACGCCGCTCAAGAACAGTACGGAGACCAGCACGATGTGCCATGCGAGCTCGCCCGTGAGCAGCGGCTCGTTGCGTCGGCGCGGCGGGCGCTGCATCGTGTTCGCCTCGGTCGGTTCGAACGCAAGCGCGAGTCCCAGCGTGATGGCCGTGACGAGGTTGATCCATAGGATCTGGACCGGCGTCACCGGCAACGTCATTCCGAAAAGCAACGCCACGATGATGGTGGTCGCTTCGCCCGCATTGGTAGGCAGCGTCCAGCTGATGACTTTCTTGATGTTGTCATAGACCGTGCGGCCCTCGCGGACCGCCGCGACGATGGAGGCGAAGTTATCGTCCGCCAGCACCACCTCGGCAGCCTCCTTCGCAGCCTCGCTGCCCTTCTTGCCCATCGCGATGCCCGCATCGGCGCGCTTCAACGCAGGCGCATCGTTCACGCCGTCACCGGTCATGGCGACGGTCATCCCGTGCGACTGCAATGCCATCACGAGGCGGAGCTTGTGCTCGGGGCTGGTGCGGGCAAATACATCTGTATCCAGCACCGCGGCCGCCAACGCGGCATCGTCGATCCTGTCGATATGGGCGCCGGTCAAGACCTTGTCGGGATTCTTCAGCCCGATCAGGCGAGCGATCGCCGCTGCCGTTCCCGCATGATCTCCGGTGATCATCTTCACTCGGATACCTGCTTCGTGACATTGCGCGACAGCCTCGATGGCTTCGGCGCGCGGCGGGTCGATCAGTCCCACCATGCCTAGCAGCACCAATGTGTCGTGAACATCTGCATACTCCAGTACGGTATGCGAGGACGCGACCGGCCTGATCGCGAATGCCAGTACGCGCTGTCCCCGTGCCGCGATGATCCCGGCCTGCTCGTGCCAGTATTCGGAAGCGAGCGGTTCCACACCGCCTTTAGCGGACCGCTGCACCTTGCACATCCCGATGATCCGCTCCGGCGCCCCTTTGACGAAGACGAACGCGTTGCCCTCGTGATCGTGATTCAGCGTCGCCATGAATCGATGCTTGGCGTCGAACGGAATTGCGTCGGTGCGAGTCCACACAGCGCGGTTGCGTCGCTCATCGGGATCGGCCTTGCCGGCGAAAGCCAGCAGCGCGCCCTCCATGGGATCGCCTTCGACAGTCCAGGTCCCGTCGCGCTCGCTCAGGGCCGCATCGTTGCAGAGAACGCTGGCGCGCGCGAGTTCTTGCAAAGCTCCGTGATCGCGACCGTCGACTTCTTCTCCCTCGCATCGGATGGCGCCGGTGGGCGCGTAGCCCTCGCCTTCCACAATAAACAGGTGCGCGGAGGTCGCGACGGAGGCGACCATCATTTCGTTGCGAGTGAGTGTGCCGGTCTTGTCGGTGCAGATCACGGACACCGACCCCAGCGTCTCGATGGCCGGCAGCCGGCGCACAATGGCATTGCGCTTCGCCATTGTCTGCACGCCGACCGCCAACGTGATCGTCAGCACGGCCGGAAGTCCCTCCGGGATCGCGGCGACCGCGAGTCCCACCACAGCCATGAACATCTCGGAGAATTCGTGGTGCCCGACGAAGTAGCCGAATACCAGGAGTGCGCCCGCAATGAGCAGAATCAGAATCGTCAACCATTGGGAAAAGACGCCCATCTGCTTCACCAGCGGCGTCGTCAACACCTCCACCCCGGACAGCAGGCCACTGATCCGCCCGACCTCCGTCGCCGCGCCGGTCGCGACGATCACGCCCGTGCCCTGACCCGCGGTCACCAACGTCCCGGAGAACGCCATGCTAGAGCGATCGCCCAGTGGCGCACTCTCCGCGACAGCACTGATTTGCTTGTCGGCCGGCAACGACTCGCCGGTCAGAATTGCTTCTTGTATCTGCAACCCGCGCGCCTGTAGCAGCCGCAGATCGGCCGGCACCTTGTCTCCCGCTTCGAGCAGCACGATATCGCCCGGCACCAGCGTCTCGCCGTCAACGCTACGCCGCTCGCCATCGCGCATCACCGACGCGCGCGGCGCCAGCATGTGGCGAATCGCATCCATCGCCTTTTCCGCTTTGCCTTCCTGGATGAAGCCGATGATCGCGTTGGCAATCACCACCGCCAGAATCACCAGCGTATCGATGAAATGTCCCATCGCCGCCGTGATGACGGCGGCGCCGAGTAGAACGTAGATGAGGATGTTATGAAATTGCAGGAGGAAGCGCACGAATGCACTCCGCTTGGGGGCCGCTGGTAAAAGGTTCGAGCCGTGCGCCTGGAGACGTGCCTGCGCTTCCGCTTGAGTGAGACCGTCGCGACTTGCGTTCAGCTCCTCGAGGACCGCGTGCGGAGGTTTGCCGTGCCAGGCAGATTGTGAGGCTGCCGCCTCGACCGAGTCCTTCCGCATGATCGCCGCCATCAGTATGCCCGCACGGGTGAAACGAATCCGTTCGGCTTCAATGCAGGTAACGAGCACTTGATTTCGCCGAAAGTACTCTCCGCCGTATTGCCGATGCCGAATCCCGCGATGCCCGCGCGCCCGACAGTACCCATGACGAGCACATCGACCTTCAGGGTCCCGGCGAGATGCGCAATCTCGTGCTCGGGTCTGCCCCTCGACCGGTGCACTCGCATCCGACCCTCGATTCCAGATTCGTGGACGAGGTCGCCGAGCGCAGCTTGGTGATCACGATCTGCCGTATTCACATGCGCCGAGAGGGATTCTTCCGACATTTGTATCCAGGGTGAACGACGAAAGTAGTCTTCCAACTCGAAATCCCAACAGGACACGATGTCCAGCTCGCCGCTGCACGTATCGGCAAGCGCTCGCGAGATCCGCAGCAACTGAAGCGCCAGATCCCGACCAGCCGGCTCCATGCTCTGCGCATCCACGGCAACGGCGACTCGGATGTCGGTGCGAGAGCGGCTGATCGGACGAGATAGCCACACGGGACACGGACACAGGCGCAGCAGCTGCATGTCCAATGCGCGAAATCCGGCCCGGCGATCCGGAGGTTCGGCTTGCTTGATCAGCAAATCGTGAGCATTGCGCAGGACCCGACGCACGATGCGCACAGCGGGATTGTCGCCGCACTCCACATCCACGCTCACCTGTACCTCGCCAGTATCCCTCTTGATCGCAGCCTGTGCATGCGTAATAGACGCTCTGAGGCGATCAGCAAGCGATGTTTCGTAGCCCGCCGCGTACTCTGCCAGAGCTCGCGGAAAGGTTGGACTGAAGATGACGGCGTGCAAGGCCGCTGCGTTGTTACCAGCCAGGCTGAGCGCCTGCTTGAGCGAATCGACTTCGTCGGCCACGCCACGAGTGGCGTACAGAATGTTTTGGAATCGTTGCATGACCCCGGAACCTCCATCGCGTGCCTGGACGTCAACTGCTCGTGCACGACTGCGCAGCATGATGAGTCGAATCGCTGGCAGCGGATTACCGATAGAGACTGGCACCCTGGCGGTGCACGAACACCTCGGAAGGGTCCTGAAAGGCTACGTAATACACCGGAGGCGCTGCGTGAGTGCTTATGCAATCCATGCGCAGTCTCTGCAAGCCACCCGGTCGATCTAGCGCAGCCAACGCCGATGGCGCAGCCGCGCGAATGCAGTCGCCGCGACAGCCACTTGTCGGAGATGTCAGGGGCGTCTTGTTGATGGGCGGGTCAGCCATGAGGTCAACCCCGGAGTCGGTGCGTGGGTCCGCATGATCGCGACCGAGCACGACGATTTTGCGGGGCTGCCAGGCCGCGAGGCATGCTGGCGCCCACTCGGTATATGTCGCGGCAGCTCATGCCGCGTTTCTGCCAGCAGGACGGCAGCTGTTCGAATCCCCAGCAGCTGACAGCGTACTCGTGACGGATTCAATTGCGCTTCGTCCGGAATTCACCAGGTGGCTTGGTGGTGGACTGCGCGTCTGTTCGGTTGCCCCGCTCGTGGCCCAGACCATTCGAGATCTCGCTGGCCATCGAGACGAGGCGAGCTGAGGCAAACGCGCACTCCTGCGACAGTCCCGCAGCCGCTCAGGGAAGCTCCTCAAGAATACGAGCACCCAGTCACTATATAAAAGACTCCAGCGAGCTATTCGAAGGAGTTGTAATGCACGCCCGAGCCGTCCTCTGCGGTTGTCTGGCCGCTCTTGCGCTTGCCACGTCCGCGCACGCCAATGACCAGGTGTCTCGTCACTGGATCGCCCGCATCGGGGTGCATCCGATCAACCCGAAACCGAACAACCACGGCGACTTTACGGTTGATAACGCCGCCGGCGTATCGCTCGGCGCGACATACTTGTTCACGCGACATTGGGCACTCGAGTTTTTTTCGGCATTCCCGAGCGCGCACGACATGCACGATGCCGACGGCGTCAGAGCCGCCCGCTTCTCGATGATTCCGTCGAGCGCAACGTTGCAGTATCACATCACTGACTCCAGCGGACGCTTTCGCGCGTACGCGGGCGCAGGCCTGTCGTATGCCCACGTCGGCAGCGAGCGGACCAAGGCGTCGCTCAGCGGCCAAGCCTTGAAGCTCGGTGATTCGACGGGTCTTGCGGCAGCAATAGGCCTCGACATGGATCTCGGATCGAAGTGGTTCGTCAATGTGGACGCTCGGTGGATGGACGTCGACTCCTCCATGAGCATCGGCAACACGCCCCGCGGTACGCTCGAGCTCGATCCGTACATGTTCGGTTTGTCTATTGGCCGCCGCCTGCGGTAGCGAGCACACGCTATGAACAGGTGTGCGTCAGCTCTCGCCGGCCTCTTGCTGCTGCCGGTGCTTGGGGATTCGGCCGGCGCCGAGTCGACCGAGATGCGGATCGTCACCAAAATCCGGTTGACCGATTGCTGTATCGAGTACCAGGGGCTCATTACCTCCGAGGCGAACGAAGGCGTGTTCGAGCTGTACCGGGAAGCATCGCCCAAGCCGACGACGCTGCTCATCGAAAGCAATGGCGGCGCCGCCGGAGCGGCAATGCAGCTCGGCAATTGGATGCTCGACCATGAGCTAGACGTGCAAGTGGACAAGTACTGTTACTCCAGCTGCGCCAATTATGTGTTTCTTGCCGGACGCAACAAGCTGCTGGCATCCCATGCCTCGTTGATGTGGCACGGAGGCACCACGCAACCCATTGACCGCGCCGAGCTCGAACATCTGCTCGATGACATGCTGAGCGCACTGGAACTCGATGCGCGCGAGGCGGTGCTCGCCGAACGTTCACGCGAACGCCTGCTGGAGCAGCTGGAACTGTCCCGGCTCGAGCTCATCAAGCGAGAAACGCAGTTCTTCGAGCGCATCGGCGTGGATCAGCGCATCACGGTGCTCGGTCACCTGTACCAGCGCGAGTTGCTGGCCAACGATCACGACTACTCCGGCTGGGATCTGTCGGTACCAGATCTGGACATGCTGGGCGTGCACGGGATACAGGTCATCAGCGATGCGCCGTGGCAACCGCACCCGCGAGACAACTTGCCGGTCTATCGCATTCGACTCGACAGCTTGCCGGGTTTCGCGCCTCGGATTCCCAGAGTACTCGAGTAGTACTCCCGGCCGGGCAGTCCCGCCCTTCGCCACGACGATCTACCAATGCAGCCCGTGCATGCACGATCGCGCGTGGATGTTCCTATTCCGTCGCAGCCGTCAAGCGAGGAAACAATAGTCGCGTAACAAACAGTGCGACGGCCACCGCGCCTGCATAGATCTGTTACTAGCCGTTGTTGACGCAATCGACGCAGTGACCAGCCTCGAATGCCGACGCCGGCAGGCGTTCGAACGGGGGATGACAGGCATCCTCGTCGATCAGGGTTTCCTGCAGTCGCGCCTGGGGCTTCCCGGAAGGAAGTTTGTTGGTCGGACGATGTCTCCGACATTTCGGCCAAAAGAATGCACGTTGCACCAGGGCAACGCGATGAACTCGACTCGCCACCGAATTTAACAGTTGATGAGCATTGGATGAGATGTATGATCTATCAGCGAGCGTTCCCACGCTCACACACGCCAACATATCCCGCACTTGTCGACGCAGCGCTTCGATTTGTTGCGACACCATCACGGTCATGATCGCCGGAACGCGCTCGTGCTATCGGGAGGGAGGAGCCCATGGCAATCCACCAACAATTGTTGGCCGACTTGGTTGAGTTTGCCCCGGACGCCATGCTGGTCGTCGACCAGGCAGGCCAGATTTTGTACGCAAATCAGCGTGTCACCGCCCTATTCGGGTACCAGCGGGAAGAAATTGTGAATGGCAGCGTCGAGTTGCTCCTGCCAGAGCGCCTGCGAACACGGCACGTAGGCCATCGTAAAAGTTTTTCGGAAGATCGACGCACGCGTCCCATGGGCGCGGATCTCGACCTCCTTGGACGACGCTCCGACGGCAGCGAATTTCCGTTGGAAATCAGTCTGAGCCCGCTGCGTGACGGCTTGGCAGCCGCCGCGATCCGAGACGTCACCGATCGAAAGCGCGTCGAGCAGGAACTCATCAAGGCTCGAGAGATGGCGGACCAGGCCCGTGAAGAGGCGGATCGCGCGAATCTCGGCAAGAGTCGCTTCCTGGCAACGGCGAGTCACGACTTGCGGCAACCTCTCCAGGCACTCTCGATGCTGCACGGCACGTTGTGTCGCATGGACATCGATCCCAGGGGTCGCGAAGTCCTGGCTCAGCAAGGGCAGGCCGTCGACTCGATGAAACGCCTGCTCAGCGCCCTGCTCGATATCAGCAAGCTGGAGTCCGGCGCCGTACAACCGCAACCTGGCGATTTTCGGCTTAGTCAGCTGTTCAAGTCGCTGACTACGGAGTTCTCCGCCGCCGCACGCGCCAAAGGACTGATTCTCATGGTGGACAGCACGGATGCTGAGTCGCACAGCGATCTGTCGTTGCTCGAACAACTCTTGCGCAACCTCATCTCCAATGCGATCAAATACACTCGCGAGGGTGCCGTCGAAGTGCGAGCAATTCCCGCCGCATCGGGCATGCGCATCGAGGTTCGAGATTCCGGCGTTGGGATTCCCGAAGATCAACTGGCTTTCATCTTCGACGAGTTCTTCCAGGTTGGCGTCGCGCGGAACACGACGCGTGAAGGTTATGGGCTGGGGTTGTCGATCGTGCAACGAATCGCGAAGTTGCTCGGTCTTCGGATTGAGGTGCAGTCGCAAGTTGGCAAAGGTTCGACCTTCGCGTTTGAGTTGCCACGATGCGCTGCGAGTCCGCACACACAGGTGACTGATATATCCGCTTCCGGCACGCATCTAGCACGTCGCACCCAAAGTGGAAAAATTCTCGTCACGGAGGACGAGCCGAGCGTTCTGCACGCAACGTGCCTGCTGTTGGAACTGGAGGGGTACCAGGTCATCGGCGCGGCCAATCGCGAGGAAGCGCTACAACGAGCGCGCGAACATCCCGACGTCGACCTTCTCGTCAGCGATTATCATCTGAAAGAGGACCAGACCGGACTGAACGTCATCGCTGCCCTCCGCGAGCAGCTGACCCGACTCATTCCAGCCATCCTGGTGACCGGAGATACCTCCAGCGCCATCAAGAAACTGCCGGGCGACCGGCAGCTGCGCCTGGCGAGCAAGCCCATCGATGCGGAGGAACTGCTCACGCTGATGGATGAGCTGCTGCATCCGTGCGGCGCTGCCTGATTCAAGTTCTGGTCGACGCCCGATGTACGCAGAGAACATCGATAGGCCGCTCGCAGAAAGGCTCACAGATCAGCGCGCGGCATTCGCAAAGCGACCTTTCCCTGCCATCGCGGAACGCCACGCCTGGTTGACCAAGCTCGAACGCGCGCTCCTCGATCACGAGGCGACAGTAGCAGTCGACGGACCGTAGCGCTTGAACCTTCCGAGAAGCGCTCACCTCGGCTGGGCTCTCGTTTGCAGTAGACATGCAAGGAGCGCTCGCAAGAGCATTCATGGTGCTGCCGTGCGCACGCCTCGTTTGCGGATTTGATGGGAGCGATAAGACAGCTCCGGCTTGAAGAGTTGTTTCATCGCAAGCCGCAGCGCAGGCTCGATGCGTTTTCTCAACGTGCCACTGGGTTGATTCGCCAGATCCAGCGTCACCTCTGCATGCACCAAGCGTCGTAGCGATGCCGGCAAGCAGCGGCGCAATGTCGGTAACAATCGCGGTGATGCGAACAAAAGGACTGCAGTGCTCGCCCGTCCCGCGAGCAATTCAGCGAGCGACGGGCCCACACCCTTAAGCCACACTTGCAACGCATGCTCCCCGGCCGGCATGTGGTTCTGCAATGCCTGGCGGGCTCCGGATGCGGGGTTGATGACACGTCCCGGCCGATCGCTCACCAGCTCGCGTTCGTGCTTTCCTCCGGCTGGATTGGCGAACACTGCCAGCTCGAACGGTACGCGATCGGTCACAGCCTCGAAAACGCGCAGACGTCTGGTATCGGCCACAATCGCGTGAATCATGTCGGGCTCCTGGGCACTTAAATTTCGCTCACCTTTAGATCAAGCGTATTGAAGATGCGCGTCTGGTGTAATAGGGAGCCCCGCTTAACCGTTCTCGGTAAGACAGGAGTGACCTGTTCAACGCAGGTACGCTTCAGTGGCGTACCGTCGCATCATTCGATGACTGTTGAAATAGGATGCGTTCTTGCTGATCGCGCCCTTCATTACTTTGAGCCAGCCGGACCGGTCTTCAGCGTAGTAAAGCGCCAACACCGACTCCTGTAACTTGTCATAGAGCGAGCGCGCATCGCTGGTTCCCGACGCCTCCAGCGGCGGCAACGGCGTATTCAGCCAGACATCCGCGCCGGCAACCAGCAGCCGCGCCAGCGCGAAGTCATAGTTCGGTAAGTAAACGATCTTGATCGCCCCGGCAATCTCGCGAATGCCGTAGCTTCATCGGATCGGCACCAGCCACTGCGACTCATCATCGAGCGATTCGGAGCACTACGCGAGGCAATGTTGCAGCAGGAGCAATCCGGCGCTGCATGCCTCGATTGACCTTGCATTTCTCAGGCGGCGCGTCTGCTTGTTCTTCGAAGTACGATCAACGATTGTCAGCCAGCCGGTCTTCAGGTTGACGTCTGCCCACCTGAGATGGAACCACTCCCCTCGACGCATGCCCGTGTTCAACGCCAGCAGCACGATCGGCCTTAGATGATCCACGTATGTTTCGTCTCGCCGCGGCAGCACCGATTTGTGTCGAGCAATTCGCCATTGATTGAAGCTATCCCTCTCTTCGCGAAGTGCGTCTTCCCGTGCGATGAGCGCGTTCCTCAGCTGCTCCTCTTCCTCCTCCAAATACCGCACTCGTCCCGTGCGGTCGGTTTCTAGCGGCTTGAGGGCGAACGGATGTTGAGCCATCACCTTCCACTCAATCGCCTTTGTCATCAGCGCGTGAAGCCGCTGCAGATTGCGGTTGATGGTGACCGGCTGGTTTCCCGCTGCGAGCCGCTGGGCACGCCGTTTCTCGACGAGATCGGTGTCGATCGCCCCCAAACGGCCTATCGAGCCAAGACTCGAAATCGGATCTGATACGCTTGATCTGGAACTTCCAGGTGCGCAGATAGCTCGCTGCCCACGGCTCGTAATGGTCCTTGATAAATACGCGCAGCGTGCTTGCGCGCTGTCGGATGGCTTCCGCCTTGGCAGCCTCCTTGCGCGACTGGACGTCGATGCCCTTGGAAACATCTGCCGCCGCCGCGGTACCTGAAGACCCAAGTCTTGGCGCCTGATGGCCGGATCCGCAACTCGAAGCCCGGCAAGGATATGTCGGTAATGGTCAGATCGGCTGCGCCGGGTTGCGCTGCCCGGACGAACTGCTGGGTAAGCTTCGCTTGCACAAACGCCTCCTAAAGATCGGGAATAATCCCGGGTACTCACTGGGGCCTCAATGGGAGGGCGAGTCCGGCGTAGCCGAGCGGGCACAGGCGTGGCAGAGCGTAGGAAAAAATTTGTTAGTTCCGCCGCTTACGCGCAATCTCGCGCAAACGTGCGGACGGGACGCAGGCCGCTGAAATACGTTCGGAACGTATAGGTCGCAGGTTCAAATCCTGTCACCCCGACCATACCTATCTGCGACACGTAATATTACGTCGCACCGCATCTGGAGTTCGTGCCAACTTGGCCGCCCTCGGTCCTGGTAATCACCGGACCGATCAAGCGACGCATTCCGGTAGCCTATCAGCCTATCGAGACCGCATGCGGCCAGCTCCGGGCGTGCCGGCGCGCTGTGCATCAAGCAACACCACATGCGCGACCCATCGCTTGTCCAGCCCATTCCTCGTGCAGGCAGCCACTCATCGCCCTATCAATCAACGAATGAAGAAGTGCGGGATGGATGGCGGAAACATCGCCATGGCCCCACCGTCGAGGCGCATGGTGCCACGGTAAGACTGATGCCGCCGCGATGGTCATATCGCCGCTCCCGTCTCGTTGTACTTCGACCCGGCTCGCGTACGAACTCTGATTCGTACATCGGCACGTGATCGGTCACTCGTGACGTCCTCAAGGCGCCTTTTGATTTTCCGGAGCCCGCGGCCGCGACCACCGGGGTGAAGTTCGAAGACGGCATCGAACTGAAATCGCCGTGATCGACCAGACGAACGAGGTCGGCGCGCCGAAGGTGACGGTGCTCAAGCAGCGCCTGAAGTTTAAAGCGAAGCCGCCAGCGTCACCCTAACCATGCAAGCGCCGTTCGCTCCGAGAAGCTCGTGGCCAGGCACTCTGCTCGGTGCGTTGCTGTGGGCATGCGTTTGTCAGCCCAGTCTCGCCAGCGAACTGCGCCGTCTTCGTCGTCAATGTAGAGCGAGGCTCATCCACACTCCTGGTACTCCCGAACGGCCGTTCGGTGCTGATCGATAGTGGACCCGATGGATCCGGAAAGAGCGGGTCAGCGAATGAAGGGGGGGGGGGGGGTGAGTGTGTGCTGGTTCGTGAGGGCGGCTAAATACCACGAAGAGGGGTGCCGGCAATCCGTAGGTCAGCACGGTGGGGTCTGAAGTTCCGGCTGCCGGCTGGCAGCATCGACGCCGCTTCTGCACCGCACCGCGCGTGGCACGGCCGACATACCCAGAATCGCAATGCATGAGGTGGATCCAAAGTGATGGTTAGGTACTCGTCCAGACAATCTCTGCTTCGATTGAGCCCATGGCTGCTCATGGTCTTGTCCGTCTTCTGCGTCAATGCCGCGCAGGCTGCTGTGGTTCAGGCAGAGGACCCCTCGATTACGCCTCTCTACAATTCCACCACGCAGCGTGAGCCCAACACTCAGTTCGACCGCGGTGACGCTTTGGTCACTCGCTTCTCCGACCGGCCGCGCACGCGGCATGCCCGGGAAGA
Source organism: uncultured Gammaproteobacteria bacterium (assembly GCA_963710595.1). Taxonomy (GTDB): domain Bacteria; phylum Pseudomonadota; class Gammaproteobacteria; order Steroidobacterales; family Steroidobacteraceae; genus Steroidobacter. The sequence continues at coordinate 327,532 of CAVQAZ010000004.1, read as the reverse complement.
CGAGTTCCAATCCTACGATCACTACATCAAGTTCTACTTCGAGGACCGCGCCAGCAACATCGAGATCGTCGATTACGTGGCCAAGGGCGGCACCACCATCGAGATGAACGTGCGCACCCTTTTTCCGCTGAACGACCGGGAGGCGGAAAACCGCTGGTGGTTCACCGGTCTAACCACGGTCGCACAGTATGCCGGCAACGGTGTGATGGCCTTCATGGGCTTCGACGGTACCTACTACAACTATCGCAAGACGGACAACCTCAACCGTCAGTTCAATCGTCCGATCCAGATCGGCGACCGCCTGGAATTCGAAATCAGCCAATTCAGCCGGGCGGACATCCCGCGCGGTCAGGCCAACTACTACGGCACCGTGTTCCTCTACATAGTCGGCGAAGGCATCGTGCCCTGGTACACCCTGAACGGCACTCAGTTCCCGGAAGACAGCCGCAAGGTTCCGGAGGAATACTGGCTGGGCGGCAAGACCACGATCCACCACCAGTACTCCAATGAGCCCAACGACCATTTCCTGCAGATGGCCAGCAACCTGGGTTATGGCAATGCGCAGAAGTTCCTGCTGGGCCGTCGCGCCTTCCATTCATCGGCGGTCACCGGAACGCACGACGAGGATGTGGAAAACGGGGTTTACGACGTGGTGAACGGCACTGCCGGCACCAAGTACATCAACGAGCGCTGCTCCAGCTGTCACGTGCGTAACGGCGCCGCGCAAGTCGCGCCGGTTGGCGAGTCCCTGGACCGCTGGGTGTTCAAGATTTCCGATGCCAGCGGCAACGCGGATCCCAGCCGCGGCCGCGTGCTGCAACCGAAAGGTTCCAGTGGCGAGGGCACGGTCTCTATCGCATCCTGGACGCAGGTCGGAGCGCTGCGCCGACCAAACTTCCAGTTCAGCACCGCAGCGCCGGCGCGCTTCTCAGGCCGTCTCGCTCCGCGCTTGGTCGGCATGGGATTGCTGGAAGCCATTCCGGAAGCCACCATTCTCGCCAAGGCGGACCCCAACGACGCCAACGGTGACGGCATCTCCGGACGCGCCAACGTGATACCGGATCCCGCCACCCCGAGCGTGTCGCGCCTCGGTCGTTTTGGCTGGAAAGCCAGCACGACCAGTGTCCGCCATCAGGTCGCGGAGGCGCTGAACACCGACATGGGTGTGCGCACGTCGTTGCTGCCGAATCCGGACTGCGGTCCCATTCAGTCCAATTGCGGTGATACCAGCAGTATGCTCGCGAACCTGAACTTTGATGAGTTGGTCCTGTATATGCAGACACTCGGCGTGCGGCCGCAGCGCGGAATCGAAACCGGCTCCGTCAACACCACCATCAACAGCGGCAAGGCCCTGTTCACCAGCACGGGCTGTGGCGCGTGCCATACGGAGACGGTCACGACCAGTGCCTTCCACCCCTTGGCGGAAGTGCGCAGCCAGACCATTCACCCGTACACCGACCTGCTGCTGCATGACATGGGAGACGGCTTGGCCGACACTCTCACCGAGGGTCAGGCCACCGGCAGAGAGTGGCGCACCACGCCGCTCTGGGGCCTGGGCCTGCAGGCCTGCGTCACCGGTGGTGTGGTCAATCCCACTGGTCGGGAAGGCGCCGAGATCTGCGCGCCAAGCCACGGCTATCTGCACGACGGCCGCGCCCTCTCTATTGAGGATGCGATCCTCTGGCATGGTGGCGAAGCCGCGGGGGCTCTCAGCCGCTATCAGGCGCTGTCCGCAACCCAGAAGCAGAGCCTGCTGCGATTCCTCGAAGCCCTTTAAGTTAGTCGCTGCGGCGAACAAACTAAGAACCCGCTGCCGTTCGGCAGCGGGTTCTTTATTTGCCAGGGGCATGCGGTTACCCGCGCCACCGGTACACGACAAATCGGGTCTGCGATATGCCACGACGACCGAAGGACAGAGCGAGATCTTCGTGATCGACGCCGACGGCAAACGCCGCAAGCGGCTCACGCACGATGCAGGCGACGACTCTCAATCCTCACTGGTCGGCCGACGGCAGCCGGATTTTCTTCAACTCGGCGCGCACGACTCCGGATCGCACCGCGCGCTGGCAACTGCAGTGGCACGAAGTCTTCAGCATGAAGCCGGACGGCACCGATTTGCGCCAGCACACGCACTGCCGGACGACATGCACGTATCCCGTGCCCTCGCCGGATGGCCGCCGGATCGCGTATCGAAAGGTCATCGACACCCCGGGACTCGACTGGGCGCTCAAGAGCACCGCGCGCAACAGCGAAGTATTCGTTGCCGCCATAGACGGCGCGAACGAGGTCAACCTGACCGGACACGCAGCCTACGACGGGTACCCGATGTGGTCACCCGACGGTCAATGGATCATCTTTTCCTCTGCGCGCATGGGCCATCCGAACGGCGGCCAACTGTTCCTCAGCCGGCCCGACGGCTCAACGCTCCGACAGATCACTGACAGCACTGTCTCGTACACCCAACCGTCGTTCACTCCCGACGGCAGGAGCGTCTACGCCAGCCGCATCTACCAGCCACTCGATGGCTCGTGGACGTACAGCCATCTCATTCGCGTGCCCCTTGGCGATCTGGTTGTCGCTCCTCAGGCTTCTCCTCATGACCTTCGGATTCCGGATCGCTCCGGACACCCTGCCCTCCAGATTCCCTGAACGCGATGCTCCAGGTCCGCCTTGTCTGTCTCCGTCTTTCGACTTCGTGCCGCCTAAGCTTCTCCATACATCTGCCTTCTCTGGCCAGCGAGGTTCCCACCCCGCCTTTGGATATACCGCTCCTCATTCAAGCGGCAGAGGGACTTCAACCCTCCCGAACAATGCGCTGCTCAGCGCACCCGTACGCGTACCCGCAACGAGCCCTTCGCACCACACCCAGATCGAGATGCGTGATCAACACCGGCCTCGCATCGCACACCTTGCGGACGCCGTGGGCTACGCGGGCACGCAAGTTTCGCCGGTTTCTCAGCGCGCCGATGTCGAGCATACTTAGCGCATGCTACCTCTAAGTTTCAGCCGCATTTCCGGCGATTCCTCCAGCTGATTTTCTTGCGCCTACCCCACGGATTTCGGACGAACTGCGAGGCGTTCCAGCGGACGAAGCCCGTGTACAACGGATTCTTGATGATCACACGCACTGCCGACCCCATCCAGCCGGGGCAGCGGCGCTTTTTCTTCTTCCATGCCAAACCCCGGATGTGGCACGGCTCGGCTATTCAACTCACGCGCGATGGCGAGACACGACATGCCTTCCGCGTAGCTGTTGAATATCTCTCTGACAACCTCGGCTTGTGCCTCGTCGATTTCCAGCTTAGTCGCAATCCGCGCCGGCCGGCCGTACTGATCTTTCTCGGTGGGATCGAGAATCGGCGTGAGCCGATAGCCGTAAGCCCGACCGCCCGTCCAGTAGTGTTTCATCGCCACGCCGGATAGGCCGCGATGCACCCGTTCGCGCAGGTCATCGAGTAAAATTTTATTCATCAGTCCTTTGAATCCGCGATGAACTTTCCGGGCCTTGCTGGTGGAGTCGTACCCGTCGCTGGTCGAGATGATACGAATGCCGTTGAACTCCAGCCGTCGAATGGTGCGCTCGGCTTCCACGGAATCTCGCGTCAGGCGAGAGAGATCGTCAACGATCAGGACTTCAAAGTCGTTGCGCAGGGCTGCGTCGATCATCGCCTGATACTGCGGCCGGCTCGCATCGCTGCCCGTCATCGCCTGGTCAGCGAACGTCGCGACGATGCTCCAGCCTTCCGCCTCGGCTCGCTTGCGACAGTTGCGATACTGGTCTTCGATACTGGTGGCACGCTGCAAGTCACTGCTGAAACGCGCATAGAGGGCGGCTTTCATTGGCGAAGGCTCGCACGGGTTTTGTTTGAGATTAGTCGCCTGATTTGTCACTCACAAGACCCTCTGCGCTGGCTTTTTCTGTGGTGTCAGCCGGCGGCGGACGGTCCGCCGGCGGCAGGCGCTTTCCATCCGGTCAATATCTCGTAGCGCGCCTGTGCATAGGCATGACGCAGCCCGTGCATGTGGCTCAGCCCCACTGCCTTGCACTGGCCGTCGTAAAGATGTCGTTGCTGGATGAAGGTCCGGTCCGGCGGAATGAGCGACCCTGACCCGGCCAGCGCATGCGCTCGATTGAGGACGGTGCGTTGCTCCGTTGTTGTGATCGGGACCGTGCGGACACGACCGCCTTTCGTCCATGACTTCATCAGCAGGAGGCAATGGCCCTGGTCCGCGTAGCGCGGCTGGAACTTGATGGACTCCGCGCGCCGCAGACCGAACGCCTGCTGCAGTTCCAGACTCATGCGCACATGCGCATCCCTGATCCCGTCGATCCCGGTGCCCAACTGCCGGGATTTGTCTTCGTTGGTCGCGAATCGCCGTTCGGGGATGCCGAACCAGGCGTTGTTTTTTGGAATCTCACTCGCCTTGCCGATCTTCTCCGCCCACCAGCGTAAGTACGCCATGCGGTTTTTGATTGTGCCTGATGACAGTTCTTCTCGCTGCCAACGCTTGACCAACGCGTAGACATGCTTGTACTTGAGGGATTTCGCGCCCATGTGCCGAAATCCCATCTCCAGCAGCTGTCGACTCATCATGATCAGCGTTGTCCGCCGATCGCCTTGGGTGTTGTAGCTGCCGTCTCGATTTCGCTCGCACAGCTTGTGCAGCTCATAAATCAATTTATCCATCAAAATCTCCTGTCGCCCGTTTCGTTTCGTCACGCCTGCGCTGAGCCAACCATCGGTCAGTGTTATTGCCATCCCGCCGGTGCGGGATTCCCGAAGGACAAGGGCCAGGTGCTCAGCTCACCTGTTGCCTAACAAGGCGTCCGCCGTACTCCCTGGTGGGGACAACTCGGGCGGAAAGACTTCGAGGGACGAAAGAGCGAATCGCTTTGTGATGAAGACCTCCTTGGAGAGTTGAGAGAGAAGAAAGCAGCACGGAATTGCCCACCATGGCGGCGGGCGAAATGGCTGCAAGGAAAGCGTCCCACACCGAACGGTGCGGGGTACTTGGATGGCAGGAAGAGACCCTGCCGAGGATGACGATCTGGATTCCACCCGGGTGCCCGGGCGACGCGCGCGAGGGAATCGAAGCGCGTCTGGTTGGTGCCATGCCCCGCAAAGGGTCGAGCGCTCGCAGGCACCTGCGCTCTGGGGTTCCGGTGATTCAGGCCATCGGCAGCCGCAATGCGATTGAAGGATGGATGACCTTCATCAGGGGCTCATCAAACAATCCGGTAGACCTCTCACCCATATTTGTTACTGGCCGGCAGAGGCCGCCCGACCCTCATTCCGTCGCCGTCACTGGACTTGACGGGGTTCAGCCCCATATTTCCTGCGGCTGTCGGAGCGATTTGGAGGGCCTCTCTTTGGTCAGCGCCTTCTGCAAGCGCCTGGGTTCCCTCTCAATCACCCTGCTCGCTACTTGCGGGTAGCCTCGCCTCAATACGGATAGCCGCAGCAGTAATGACATCGAAAACGACTTCGATCGCGTCGGCAAGATCAGCCTCAGCCTCGTTATCGTGCTCGGCGGTGAACCCGACCGCCCGTCCGCGAGATCCTGCAACTCGTACTTCGCCGCCTGGCAAGGAGAAGAGATGGCACGCATTCGAATCCCATTTCGCTTGGCGGCGGCGGTCCTTTCCGCACTCCTTGCACCTATTTCACAGAGTTCGGCGCAACAGTTTGATCCTGGCGCGCCATCTTCGGCACCGGTACCGGGATTCGAGAGCGTCGATGTCGGGGGCCGTTCGTTGCGATATAGATGCTCCGGCGTCGGCACGCCTGTTGTGATCATCGAGGCAGGCGGCGGGACATCCTTGGAGACGGTGATCTCGCAGAATCTACCCTTCGGATGGGCGGTCATTGTTCCTGCAATCGCCAAGACCACGCGAATATGCGTATACGATCGCGCGGGACTCGGTCGCAGCGACAAAGCACTTGTACCGCGCACTAGCCTGGATGTCGCCAAAGACCTGCACGCATTACTTGAGAAGGCACATGTTTCGCCGCCCTACGTCCTGGCAGGACAATCGTTCGGCGGAATGAACGCACGCATGTTTGCTCACCTGTATCCGGAGTCGGTCGCAGGGATGGTCCTCGTAAATTCCTCGCATCCGGACACATATTCGGAGATCGCCAAAATGCTTCCCCAGCCGTCGCCGGAGGACGCGAACTATCAGTTATTGAAAGGCTGGCGCGAAGGGCCGGACCTTTCAAAGAGTCGCGAATGGTTCGACTTAAAGGCGAATGCGGAGTTGATTCGCTCTGCCAATGACATCGGCGACAGGCCATTGGTGGCGCTGACTCAAAGCTCGCAATGGAACGACCCCTTCGCCCCGGATGATGTCGAGCCAGCGATCGACGCAGTCGGGCAGAGATTGCAGGCTGGCTTGGTAGCGCTGTCTACCAATGGCAAGCAGATTGTCGCCAGTAAAGCAGGGCACAACATCCAGGCGGAGGAACCGCAGCTCGTCATCGATGCAATTGTTGATGTCGTCAGCCAGTTGCGTGCGAAGACTAAGTGAACGTCCGCCTCTTGCCGAGGGTGGACGTAAACGTCACTGCACGCGTACACGCACTGGGACAGTAGGAACATCGAAAATCGCTTCAGCGTGAACAAACCGAACGGGGGGAAAAAAACATGACAGGTAGTGCGATAAGCATGCTCGGGGTTTGTGTTTCGGTTCTCGGCGCATTGCTTGCTGGGTATGGCTCGTGGCTATCGAGTCAGGAAAATAAAAGCACATCCGCTCGACTGCTCGCTCGAACTGACGATGTGGCAGCCAAGAGCGATGAAATAGCCAAGCTGAATCGCGAAAATACCGAGCTGAGTAAGAAGTTTGCCGCGTATGCGATGGGGGCGGATAGCCAAAGCCCCTCACCCCGACCATTCCGTTGCAAACCGTCGCATTCCGTAGCGACGTGTAGCAAACGTTCGCGACGGCGGCGACCCGTGCAGACGCACCTTTGTGTTCCATGTTGTTGTCACCGTTGTTATTATTGATCCTTCCACGTTCGTGCAACGCTGTCGTGCAACTACCCAAGTGACACCGGAACAGCACGAGATCGCTCGGTCGATTTGTACCTGCGATGACGATCCTTGCAGACGACGTTTCACCTGCACGCCGCATATCGCACTTTCCATAGCCACTGATGCGGGATGTTGCCTCTGAGCTGCTGCAACCGGATCTGAGGACGGCGCGGAGTTCGAAGTGAAAGGGAGCCAAGAAGATGACCGGCGCCGTGGAGATGAGTACAAAGCTCAACATGCAAAGGCGCGGGCAGCCCTGTGCATCAGCACAGGGATCATCCCATACTCGGCTCACAAGGCTGTAGCCGCATCTCTAGCCCAGAACGCGAGACCAGCACAAGTCCTGGAAAGGCGTTGCGGGCAGAATCGCTTTACCAGATGCGGTCGCGGTCGCGCAGCAGCAACACTACTCCTTAGTGGCGCTGTTCCTCATTGCATGTTCGGCTAAGAACGTTGCGAGCCGTTCAGCCAGCTCTCGCGGTTGTTGAAGATGCAGCAGGTGCGTAGCATTCGGAAGAACGAAAGGCTGTACGTTGGGTAGCCACGTAGTGAGCAGATTCTGCCGCTGCTGCCAGATCGGCGACACGCTGTCACTGCGCGCTCCCAGCACCGCCAATACGGGTTGTCGGATGCGCTTGGCATCGGCTCGACTGAATGACCATTGCTGGACAGCCGGCAACTCCTGCTCAAAGAACGTGTCCGCATCGGCCACTGCTTGGGCGAAAGCATGAGGGAGAACTTCGTCTACGGTGCGGCGATAGTTCGGTCCGGCCACGGCACGCATGAAGGTGTCGACGGCGGCGGCCACCTCGCCTGCGTGGTAGAGATCGATGGCCGATTGGACTGCGGGTCTCCCCGGCCCTCGCGTCGCGGGCGTTGGGAGTGGCAATGCGGGCTCCAGCAGAGATAGCGTATGGACCATCCCGGGCGGCGCATCCAGCGCCAGCTGCAGAACGATGAGTCCACCGGAGGAATGACCCACGAAGTGCGCCCGCTCGATCTTCAGTTCGTGCAGCAACGAGCGAAGATGCGCGGCCTGCTGTGTGATGCTGACGGGACCGGATACATGGCTGCTGCCTGCATAACCAACGCGGTAATAGTTCACCGTGCGGTGATGCGCCAGGGCCGGCTGTTCCAGTAGCGGTGCGAACCAGTCCGCAAAGATCCCCGCGTGGACGAACACCACGGGTTCGCCAGTTCCGCGTACCTCGTACTCGATCTCGATGCCGTCGAGCAAAGCGCGATCGGATCGGTTCACCGGCGGCTCGCTTGCAGCGCCCCACGCCGGGATCATCGACAACCACTGCATGAGCAGACAAGCAACGGCGCATCCGGGGCTCGACCGCCAAACCCCGGACGTCATTCCGGGAATACCACGTGACATTCGACGTGCACGTTGTCCGACTCGTCATACTCCGCAACATCATTGGCGATGTCGGTAGTCGCGATCATGAGAAACGCCGCTGGCAGCGTCATCCCGGACAGGGAAACTTCGACTGTGGCGGCAGGGACCGCCTGCCCGGCGGCAACGCTTGCCTTGCTCGTGACCTGCCCGATGATTTTTTCGTTGCGATAAACACCGATGGTGCCCGCTACATCCGCCGATTGAAGTCGCACGCGACGACCGGACCTGATCACGGCCGTATCGCCTGCCGCCAGCGCATCGGAACTGAAACTCTTCGCACAGTTGCCCCGCGAATCGATCACGGCCTCGAGGATCACCAGGTGGGTGGAAAACGTTCCCGAGTGAGTAGCTCCGTTGTTTTCCACCTCGGCGGTGGCCACGATGAGCGCTGCCGTCAGATAGTCGCCGATGTTTCGCGCGTACAGGTTCTTCGTGGACAACACCAGCTGCTGAGGGTCCGCATGGTTGCACGAGTCGCGCGCCTGCGATCGGCATGCCCCGACCGTCCATAGCCAGGCCTGATCGTCGGGAATGGGCTGCGTGGGCAGATCGAAGCGATACGCATACGTCGTGGGAAAGGGTTCATTGGGACGCGCAGGAAGCAAGGTCCGGTGGATCTGCGGGTCGCTCGCCGCGAACAACCACTGATTGGCAGCTGCGGTCGTGAGGCAGCTCTCGCCGGCCGCTGTGCCATGGATGCACACGCGGAAATAGTTGGCGACAGATGGTTGCGGCCACGTGGCGTACAGCCCCCCCTGCCGCCAGCTCAGCACCAGTGGTATAGACGCATCGACAGGTGCATTGGGCCGCAGAGCTGTCGACGCTGCTGGCGGATTCGGTGCTGGGAATGGAATCGGGGTCGGACCTGGGTAAGGCGCCGGCCCGGCGACCTGCGCCGACACTGAACCGATCAGCTGCGCGCTAAGCAAGGCGATCGTCACCGTCAATGCACTACTAAGCTTCATGTCTACACCTCGTGGATCTGCGCGTCCGCTCGCCATTGCGCAGTCGAGTCACCCGTCGAGTCACCCGTCGAATCATCATGGAAAGACCACATGGCACTCGGCCCGGCGATTGTCCGTCTCGTCGTACTCGACGATGTCGTGATTGACGTCCGCCTCGATGATGACGAGATAGGCGAGCGGGCCCGGGAAGGGAGTTGAGAACGGAAATGGTTGCTCGACCCTCGGCCCGCGTTGCACTTGCCGCGCCCGAATCCGCATGGACGAGTCCAACCCATGGGGCCGCCGGGAAATATGTCCGACGTGTCATAGACGCCCACGGTGCCTGGAACATCGACTTCATCGAGCACGATGTGCTCGCCCGAAGCCGTGACTGCGATTTGGCCTGGGAGCGCCGCACCTGAGATCAAGGTCTTCGCACACCCGAACTCCCAGTCGACGACTGCGATGAGGGTCGTCATGCGTGTCTCGAACGTGCCGGAATCCGTCGTGCCGCTGTTCAACACCACCGGCGTGACCCCTGGACTGCCGGGGTCTACGTCGAAGACTGCTTCGCAGGATTTCAGTGAATCCATCGTGACCACACCGTCCCCGCAATCAGCGTCCTGACGCCACTCGACGAAGCGGAAACCAGGCTCTGGGGTCGCGATGAGCCGCACGGTGCTGCCTTGCGCGAAATCCGCGATGCAAGCAGCGGTATTACCCGCCGCGCTGCTGCAAAAGACGCCGGCAGGGTCGGTCGTCACGCTGCCTCTGCCGCTGAATGTGATCCGGGTTCGCAGCGTCTGCGTAGGTCCACCTGGAGCCGGTGGGCCGCTGGCGAACGCCGCGCTGACAGTTCGATTCGCGGTCATGTCCACTTCACACGCGGGAATGGAATCGGGGGGACCGGGCCGCAAGCGGTCGCAACCGGTCCAGCCATCGAATGTCGAACCGCTCGGCGAATCGGGACGTGCGAGCAACAGCGCTGTTTCGTTCGCATCGAAAGCAGCGGTGCAGAAAGTGCCGCACGAAATGCCCGGCGGCGCACTGATGACCTCGCCGCTCCCCGCGCCGGTTCTTTGAATGGAAAGATCGAACGAGGTCGGCGGGCCCACGAACGTCGCGCTGCAGACCTTGTCCGCATCCATCGTGAGATTGAATGCCCGGGCGGTACCGCCGGCTGCGCAATCGCCACCCCACCCGGTGAAGTCAGCGCGATGCGTGAACACGCCGAGACTGATGCTGTTCGGCAAATTGCTGCCGGGGATCACTGCATCGTAGAGATTCTCGCAATCTTGATCGTTGCCGAACGCCGCGCCGCAACGTATTCCCTCATCGCCGCTCGTCACGCTGCCGGTACCGTTCACGGTGAACTGCAAACGGAAACGATCGCGCGCCTGACCGAACACCGCACGCACGGTGCGATTGCGGTCCATGCGCACGCGGCAGCGCACCGGACCTACGCCGACGGGTATCAGCTCCTGGCAGTCTTCCCAGCGCAGGAACATGTCCACGCTGCTTGGGTCGACGGCGAGGAACACATCACCGGGCGGAAACGCAGCCGCGCAGCCGGTCTCGGACGCCGTTCCGCAGAGGATTCCAGCGGGCGTACTGATGACGACTCCCTGCAACGTTCCAGGTTGCACGATCGTCAATTCGAACCGCTCGCCTGCGGGAGGTGCTTGGATCGGGTTGGCAGTGCCGATGCATTGACGAGCTTCGATCGTCTCGGGCGCGATACCGGCAGCGGCGGTGTCCAGAACCGAAGGCTGTCCGATGGCGACGGCGCCTGCGACGGCTGGGCTCGCGCTTACAGTGGGTGTGGCCGAGTTGAAGGCTGCGACAGGCAGGCTGCCGAGAAACGCATTGCATCCTTCCCTGATGAACCCGTCGGCACCCAGACGCAGCAACCAGGCCTCGGAGCGATCGCCGAACGAATTCGATGCAGCGGCGATCAATACTCCGCCGTCCGACAAGGACTGCAAGTCGAAGAGTTGCTCATCGAGCAAGGCTCCGTAAACGCGAGTCCACGACAGATCGCCCGTCGGTGTCAGCTTGCTGAGCAATACATTGCTCTGGCCGAACGGCAAACCACGGCCCTCCGGGCTCAGCACGCCGCTCTGCGTTGAACCGATCACGTAGCCGCCATCGACGACCTGCCGCACACGAATGTTCGATGAAAACACCCGGACGCCGCCGGCAGTCGGTCGATGATCTCGCCGCCAGGTCGGTTCTCCCTGCGCATCGAGCTTGAGGATGGAAAACAGCACCGACGAGTCGTTGGCATGGCCGCTGGCCACTACGTATCCGTCATCGCGCACGCCGTCGCCGTCGTCGTCCGTCTGCTGCAGCGAATCTCCCGCAGGAAATTCGAGCTGGAAACCGAAAGAGAATGGTTCGTACGTGCGCTGCCACAGGGTGGTGCCGCCGGCATCCAGGCGCCAGATGATCAAGACACCCCGATGCACCCCCGAGCCGTCATCGACGGCCGAGACGCCCTTGCCGAGTACCACGTAGCCGCCATCGCTCGTTGCCTGCACTTCCCCGATGTCGAAAGGCCGCAATGGCAGCGATTCAGCCCGCAGCGGTGCCGATTGCCAACGAGCGGAACCGTTTGCATCGAAAGCGACCAGCCGGAATTCGTCGGCGAAAGCTCCCGCAAGGGCAATGCCGCCATCGGCGCTGCGCGCCACGCTGTGCACGCGACCGCGCTGATCCGCACCGACGCGTCGTTGCCAGTCGATCGTGCCGTTCGTGATTCGCAGCAGCCAGGCCTCGCTGTGCGCTGATGCTCCGAACGAGTTTGTGTTGCCGGCGACCAGGTAACTGTTCGGCGCAACTTCCACCACCCCGATCCCGACATCGCTGCGCGATCGTGTAGCGCCCAACTCGACGGTCTGCTCTGGGCGGCTGGCAGCGGACGTTGCCAAGGTCGCGGCTATGTAGCGCGTGAATGTCTGTCGCGCCGTATCCAACGTCAGAAAGCCGCGCCCGGCGCCGAACTGCACGACATCGTGATGCTCGAAGTCGTCGGAGCGATCGAGCACGACTTGCGTAGCCACGCTGCTGACCATTCGGCGCGCGCGCCCACCGCCCACGTCGGCGATCATCGATAGCAGGTTGTTGCCATCGATGCCGACGACGTCCAGCATCCGCTCGGTGTCCGGATAGACGACCGGATCGTCGAACGGCGTGCCATCCTCCGCCACCAGCAGCACGAGGCCGCCCGAAACGGTTCCATTGCTGCCGAATCCCACCAGGGCGTAGTTGCAGAACGTGGCGGCTTCGGTAATGCAGACCTGATCCGCGGCAAACAGCGCCACTTCGCCACCGTCGTCACGGAATTGTCTGCGCCACGCGAGCGTGCCGTCGCGATCGAGCTTCAGCACCACCGACTGCGCGAACTGGCTCGCTACGATGAGAAACCCATCATCGCGTTGTCCGTCGCGCGAGGTGCCCGGATCGACGTCGTCGGTCTGCAGTACATCGCTTACGCTGAACGAGCCATCGAAATCTTCATCGACCTGCTGCCACAGCAAAACACCGCTGCTGTCCAGGCGCGCAACGTGCAACCGTCGCTCGCGCGAGGCTTCTGCGTCGGGTGCTCGTGCGATCTCGCCGTAGGCAATCAATGCGCCATTGTCCGCAGCGACTTGCAATGCCGGAGGCGACAACCCGCCGCGTTGTCCCGATACTGCGCTGTTCGGGTGATCGCTGAATTCGCCGGCAAACTGCCCGTCCGTGAGCCGGCGCGTCCATTGCGGGTTGCCTGCAGCATCCAGCCGCAACACGTACACCGATTCGGCATCGAGGAAAGTGCGAGCGACGGTGGTGGGCGGGGCGAAGCCAGTTGCGGTCCGCTCGCCTACCAACAGATTGGCTACGCTGCTTCCTACGATGACATAACCGCCGCCGGGGGCGACTTGAATGTCGATCGCCCGATCGTCGGCAAAGCTGCCGCGACCGGATACTGCCGTCGCAAACTCGAATCCGGTCCACGCGCCACTGTCATAGTCGCGACTCCACTCCTGCGATCCGGCCGCGCTGAGCTTTGCCACCCAGAAATCTTCGCCCGACGCCGCGCCTGCCGAGGCACCGCCCTCGCTATCGCGCGCGGTTCCGGCAAGAACGTAGCCGCCATCCTGAGTCTGTCGAACCGAAGTGAAGGTGCGCCTGCGAGTACCGTCACTGGGCGCCCGTTCGCCGATTGCGCGCTGCCATTCCACATTGCCGTTGGCGTCAAGCTTGCTGATCCAGACATCGCCGCCGGCGAAGGCGCGAGGGTCCACGAAGTCGGACCCCACACCGGCATCGGCATCGCGAACGCCTACAAAGACGAAACCTCCATCGTTGGTTGGGACGGCGGCACGCGCTTCATCCACACCGACGCCACCATACGATTTGGAGAAGGTCGTTGCAGACACGGGCGGCGGTGTACCGTCGTCGTTCGGCGGTGGCGGCGGCGATGAACCGGATGGACAACCTGCGAGCAGTAGCGCGATCGCCGCTGGCGATGCCCGGATCAGCAGATGGGCAATGGCGCGTCTTCGAAACTGGAATCCCTCGCAAGCGTGTCGCACCGTGCTCTCTCCTGCCATCGCCGAACTGCTTTGTGGCGATGAGCGTAGAGCCGAGTGCGACGCGCGGTCCCAAGGAAGTTCTGAGAGATTTCTTAAGAGCCGGATCGAGTCAGCGCGTATGGTTCTTATCGCTGGCCGGGATAGCGAGCACTTGCCGCAGGGGCCGTAACGCAGCCGCCTGCAAGCGCTGCGCGATGGCGAACTCGGCGATATCGCGACCCATCTTCGCACCGGCGTCCACTGCGTAGCGGAAGTGAAAACCCAGCTGCACTCGCGAATCGGCGCATTCGCCCGCCGCCGCACGGAAACTCGTGAACGTTCGCGTCGGCATCGCCGGCGGCGCAGTTTTCGAATCCATCGTGAATTGCGCCACGCTTGGGAAGAATTCCTCCAGTACTCTGAATGCGCTTGCGCACCCGGCCGCGTGCGCGGACGGGTACTCCGGGAAAGGCGGAGCCGGGCGCAACGATTGCCATCGCACATCCGCGGCGGTCGACGGATTATCGTCGCTGGCTGCCGCCCGAATGGCGGTGTAAGGCCGCCAGTGATTGAAGTGATACTTCGAGTCCCAAACGGAGATATAGGAATCGACCAGGCTGGCGTTCAACAGCGCGAACATGCGCGTCGCGTCCCGCAGATCCATGGTCGAGTCGGTCGCCAGCTTGCGAGCAAGGCGATTGACCGAGCCTTCCGAGAATTCCATCCACCAGACTGCGTAGCCTGTCTGCTCGGCAGTGCGAGCGACGCTGTTCTTCGCACCTGAGCGCTTGATCTCCTCGAAGGCGACTGCATATTCGGCGCTCGCGAGCGGCGGCGGCGGCGCAGGTCGAAACTGCTCTGCCGATGCGAGCACGAACGGCCGGGACGAGCCGAATGCCGCAGCCGCCACGAAGCCTTGCCAATCCGGAGTCGTCTGATAGGCGCCTGGCTGTTTCGAGAACTCATACGCGCCCTCCCTGTCGATGCCGTCGTCGATGCGGGCCGCGAGTATGGCAGCGGCCGCGCGTCCACCGAACTCCACTCCTGCCTTCTTATGCTCACCATCGGGAATCGATGCGAGCTGCTTGGCGAGCAATGCATCGAAGGCCCGTTGATCCTGAGGATACTGCGACGACAGTACATCATGAGCGGCCTGTGCGGCGGCGGCGTGCGCATCTGCATCCGGCTTGAGCTTGACCGGTCGCCGCCTTGCAGCCAGGTAGCGATAGAAGCGCCGCTCGATGTCGTTGAGCGCATCGTGTTGCGCCAGGTGCATCATCGCATGCGCCCGCTGGCCTTTGAATGTCAGGAACTGATCCTCCGCGTACGCGCTTTCATAGGCACGCTCGTTCCATTCGATAGCGACCTGCACAGAGAGTCGCGAGCTCGCGCCGGCGTCATTTGCCGCGCAGAGCTCGATTCCCGATAGACAAAGGCATATTGCGAGCGACGCCGGGTGCAGCTTGTTCATACGAGATCCCTGGCAGAGACGTTGTGGTTGCAGCGGAATCGGTTCTCCGGGTCGTATTTGGTCTTTACCGCTACCAGGCGCTGGTAGTTCGCGCCCAGAGCAATGCGGATCAGTGCATCGGAATCTGCGATCTCCTCGCCCAGATAGTTCAGATACACAGTCGTGGTCGCGTGCGCGGCAAGCCGACGCCAGGCATCGCGCACCCAGGAGATATGCCGGGCACTCTCGCTGCGATTGTGCCAAGTTCCCATGATGTTGATCAGGAACGGCGCGCTGCGCATGCTGAAAGCAGTCGCACTCACCGGCACCTCACTTACTGCCGCGCCCATGTGTTGCACGACGATCATGGTCCGAGGCGAACTGCGGTGCATCGCGAGATCCGTCAACGCGTCAAGCAACTCGTCGCCGAGCGCATACGCGTAGAGCGATTTCCAGTATCCGCACAGCTCGCCACGTGGGGGAAACGACGCATCGAAGGCACGTTGCACGTCGCAGTAAGGCAGGACACCGGAAACCCCGCCGAGCGCGCTGCCGAATCCTTGCAACGGCTCGAGCAGCGCCGCTCCTTGCTCGGCGGATCCCGAATAGATGGCGCCGGGTATCACGACAGCGTGGTTGCGCACGCCAGCGGGGAAGTTCACCGAGTCAGGGACCGTCCACAACACCACTTCGGAGGTGAGGTCACGCGGCGTGTCGTGCACCCATGCACGCCAGCGCGCGAGAATCTCTCGCGCATCTGCGAGCGGATACATGGGGAAAGCCGCTGCTACTTGCGGGCCCACTGGATGCAGGGCAAATTCGAAAGCCGTAACGACTCCAAAGTTACCGCCGCCCCCGCGCAGCGCCCAGAACAGATCGGCATTGCGGCCGCTGCTTGCTGCAACGATGTCACCTTTGGCCGTGACCATTTCCACACCGAGCAGGTTGTCGCAGCTCAAGCCATGCCTGTTGCGCAGCCAGCCGATGCCTCCATTGAGGGTCAATCCCGCCACACCCGTGTGTGAAACGACGCCGCCGGGCGTCGCAAGGCCAAAGTGCTGAGTTTCGCGATCGACCTCCGCCCACGTCGCGCCGCCTGCGACATGAGCTCGGCGGTTCGCAGCGTCGACGCTGACGCTGTGCATCGCCGACAGATCGACCACCAAGCCGTCATCACAGACGGAGTGCCCGGCGATACTGTGCCCACCGCCTCGCACGCTCAGCATCAGGTCATGACGACCGGCAAACCGTACGGCATGACATACGTCGTCGTTGCTGCTGCATCTGGCAATGAGCGCCGGGCGCCGGTCGAACAGCGCATTGAAGATCAAACGCGCGGCGTCATAGTCCGCGTCGCCGCGCCGTAGCAACGGGCCACGCAACTGCGCGCACAGCACCTCGATTTCATTCTCTGCCACGTCCACGAATCCGCCACGTAGCGCAGTAATGCGCATTATCTGGACCCTCGCTGCGGTTCGAGCGTTTCCGCCGTACTGTTGTCGGCAAGAAAGTCCAGGAGCGACTCGAGCGAAGAGAAGTGCACCGATCGCCCGGACGCTACGTGCTCGACACGCCCGGAATAGTGGCCATTGCCTGTCCCGGTGTGCAGCTGTACGACGAACGTCCGGTGCACGGACAGCGCTTTTGATTCGTGCGGACTGCTCGCCATATGATGCGCCCTGCAGGAACTCGGAAGGTGTCAGGCCTGGTGCGATCCCGAGCATAGCCGCGGTTGCGAGCCTCGGCAGCGGTAAATTTCTGAGGAATTTCTGAAATCTGCACGGTCCTTCTGGCCATCGCGCCGTCAGTTCGAAACATTGCCGACATGGACAGCTCTCGTTACCTCCTGTTTGGCGCCTTCCGGCTGGACCGGATCGAGGGGCGGCTGTGGCGCGATGCGGTCCCTGTGCACCTGAGTCGCAAGGCACAGGGACTGCTCACTCATCTCGCCGGCCATGCGGGTCAGTTGGTGACCAAGGAGGAGTTGCTTACCGCTGTGTGGCCTCGCTCCGTAGTCGTGGAAGGCGTCCTGACGACAGCCGTGCGCGAAGTGCGCCGCGCGCTCGACGACCGAAAAGACCAGCACGCATTCATCCAGACGGTGCATGGACGCGGCTACCGATTCATCGCGCCCGTGACGCCTTGCGACTCCATCGTTCAATCCACGCGCAGCAATCGCGTCGGCAATTTCGTCGGGCGCGAACCCGAGTGGGCGCTACTGCGGGAGAGATTCGGGGACGCCTTCGCCGGACAGCGTCAGCTGGTGTTCGTAGCCGGCGAGTCCGGCATCGGCAAGACTGCACTGGTCGACGCCTTTGTGGCGCAGCTGGCGACGGAATCGAGCCTGACGATCATGCATGGCCAATGCGTCGAACAGTATGGAACCGGGGAGGCGTATCTGCCGATCCTGGAAGCATTGGGAAGACTCGGTCGTGATCGCAACTCGTTGCCGATCACGGAAGTGCTGCGCGCTTACGCGCCGAGTTGGCTGGTCCACATGCCCTCCTTGTTACCCTCGGACGAGCGTCTAAGGCTCAGCGCCACGCCGCAAGCGACTTCAGTCCGGATGATGCGCGAGCTGACGGAAGCTCTCGATCAAATGGCGCTGCAACGTCCCCTCGTGCTCATACTTGAGGACCTGCACTGGAGCGACACCGCCACCCTCGACTGGCTTGCGTACGTCGCCCGCCGCCGCGATCCCGCCCGCCTGCTGATCCTCGCCACCTATCGACCGGTCGATGCGATCGTCCACTCGCTGGCACTGCGGACCTTGGTCGGCGAGTTGGAAAGACACGCGCAGTGTACTCAGCTCATGCTCGACTATCTGGCGCCCGAAGCCGTAGAGCACCATGTGAGCTCGCGCTTCAACGGGCTCCCTGAAACACTCGGGCTTGCGCAACTGCTGTATAAGCGTACGAGCGGACATCCGCTATTCCTGGTCACGATCTTGGACTCACTGCTGCGGGACGGGCTGCTCCAACAGGAATCGAACGCGTGGCGGTTGCGCGGTCCACTCGCAGCGGTCGCCGATGTGCTCCCGGTCAGTGTCAGGCAACTCATCGAGCGAAAGATTGATCGCCTGGCTGCCGAGGATCAGATCATCCTCGAAGCGGCCAGTGTGGCCGGCGAAACCTTTGCCGTTGCCGCAATCACGGCCGCGGTGACGTCGCACAGCGAAGAGCAGATCGAAGCGCGTTGCAGTCAGTGGGTCAGGGAACAAGAGTTTCTCCTGGAAGCCGGCAGCCACACATGGCCCGATGGAACCGCGTCCTCGTGCTTCGCATTCAGACACGCCTTGTTTCATGACGTCGTGTATCGGCGCATGCCAGTCGGTCGTCGCTTGCGACTACATCGCGCGATAGGTCACACACTGGCGGCTGGCTATCGGCAAGACCCCGCAGCGATCGCGGCCGAGCTCGCGGTACATTTTGAGCAAGGCGGTGACATCCTGGCGGCCAGCTCTTACCTCGAGCAGGCGTCTGAGCGTGCGGTGCAGAGGTCGGCATACAAGGAAGCGCTGCGGCACGCTGCGAAGGCGTTGGCGCTGCTGGAGCAGTGCCCGGAATCATCCGATTCCACCGCACGGCAATTGCGACTGCAACTCACCCTAGGCACGGCTCTCATGGCGACAAAAGGCTGGGCGGTGCCGGAAGTCGAGCAAGCGCACTGGCGTGCCAAGGAACTATGCGAGCAGCTGTGCGATGCGGATCGTCTTGTGACCGTCGTCTGGGGACTGATCGCGGTAAACGTCGTGCGCGCGGACCTGCAACGCACCCGCGCGCTCAGCGAGCAGCTCCTGGATCTCACCCGCGAACGTCACACGGTGCCGTTCCAACTGGCCGGGCATATGGAGCTCGCGGGCGTTGCCTTCAGCCTCGGGGAGCTGTCTGTAGCCAACGAAGAGTTCGCTATTGCCTACCGACTCTATGAACCGGCGCAGCATCGCATGCACGTCATGCACGCGGGGGTCGATCTGGGGGTGTTCTTGCGATCGTGGTGGAGCCACCTGCTTTGGCAACTGGGCGATACGCGTCGCGCAGTAGCGATGAGCGAGGATGCGCAGACACTCGCTCGTTCGCTCGGACATCCATTCACGCGTGCGATTGCATTGTCATACGCTGCCTTGCTGCAGCAGTTTCTGCGCGATACCGCCGCTGCCACTGCGCTCTCCGAGCAAGCGATCACCCTGTGTAACGAACACGGATTCTCTTATTATCGGACCTGGGCACAGATCGTCCGCGGCTGGTGTCTTGCGGATCAGGCTACTGCGCCGGACGCAGTGACGCAGATCACCGATGGGATTGCCACGTTGACCGATGCGTGCGCGCGACGCCACCTGCCGTACTTTCATGCGCTGCTCGCGGAAGTTCATCTGAAATGCGGCGCGCTCGATCAAGCAGATTGTTCCATCGCCATGGGCCTGCAGATTGCCGGCAGCACCGGTGAGTGCTGGTGGCAACCCGAACTGTTGCGCATAAGGGGCGCAGTCAACATCGCGTGCTCGCCACACGATACCGCAGAATCCCGCTCCTGCACTCAAGCGGCGTTTGATCTTGCCAGCCAACATGGCAACAGGTCGCTCATGTTGCGCGCCGGCGCGGCACTTGCGCGCCTCCCGCAACCTGCGGCATCACGGCGGGAGGCTCTTCGGACACTGGCAACTGTATGCGAAGCGTTCGACGAGACGAGAGCAACGTGGGATCTCGACGAAGCCAGGGCAGTGTTACAACGCGGTGACTGATACTGAGTATAATCAGCCGCGGCATGCGGCGCTCAAAGTGAGCCCCGGCGATAACTCAAGAAGCTCATGGGACTTCCTTTCATCGGCTACAAACTTCTGCGTCTCGTTCTTCTGGCACGACGTCCGGAAGTTCTGGCGCTCAACCCGCAGCTTGGCGAGCTTGACACGATGTCGGCCTTCACCGCCGCGGCCGCTGAATTCTCCGGAGAAAAGACCTTCGCCAATCCGGCTCTCGGCTGGCCCGATGAACCGCTCACTGAACCATCGATTACTCGTTGGTTGAAGAAAACCTTCGAGACTGTCGATGCCCAGATGAGCGAGGTTGCGAACGATCGTATCCGTGACGAAAAGCGGCTGGCGGGTGGACTGCCCGAACAAGGTGGCGGGAGCCGTCGCGGACTGCCTCGCGAGCTTTGTCGAAGAGCGTTACCGGATCGGCCGGGAATTCTTTCTTGCTGACACTCTTGAAGCTTTCAATGCGGGGACCGAGCAGGTTTATCCGTCGACATCCTATCGCTATCTGTGGAAGCTGGCGGAAATGATCGGCAAAGACGGGCTGGTTCTGGAACAAGATGGCCTCGCGCCTGGCCGCGGCAACATCCGTCTTGGTGTCCCCGGTCTCGCTAGCATCCCGCCCGAGCCCAATCTCTTCAAGGTGGGTTTGCCGTTTCACGCGTTCATGCGCCCAGATTCGATGGACCCTAAGCCCCGGCAGGGCTGGATGTTCGCGCTTTTCAATCTGCGTGAGGATGGAAACATCGATCAATTCGCACCCAATAATCTGACGGAAGATCTGTATCCCTCTCCCGCATTCATCGTATCGGACCGTCAACGTCAGCAGGTCACACCGAATCGTGGCGTGAACGCGCCAAGCCCGGAAGCGGGTGTTCTTCTACTTGTTGTCTTTCAGAAATCCTATTCGGACTGGCCGCTTCTGGCCGAATCTCCCGTCACAATTTATGCCGCCGACCACGACCACAGCTTCGAACGCAATCAACTCGGACGCTTCGCTCTTTGGGTCGCCCACGAACGAACCGCCGGACGCGCCGCGCTCGCCGCCGCTCGCTTCCGCTGTACGCCGTGAAGACGCCCCGGCCAAAGACTGGCGGGGCGTTTTGGAATGGTTATGAACGCTAACGACCGACCGGCTGGTACCGAACGATCATGATGTCTCGGTAGGCCCGATCGCCGGGACGCCATTTCCGGCGTGGCTCCAACTGCAGGGTCGTCACTTGATGTTTCACCTTGTCATCTTTGACGAACAAGCCCTCACCCACTTCGAGGTCGATCTCGAGCAGCGGCTCATCCTCCAGGCTATAGATCCTCGACAGGCCGCCGGTGAGATCGCCTCGCTTGTGCAGGACGACCACGGCTGCGTCGATCATGTCCTGATGCGGAGCGATCGGCGACGGCAGGGCTGGCCGTGCGAGCGTCGGCTCATAGCGGATATAGCTGCACTGAAGCTCATACGCACGCCTGTTCGTCGGTTCGGTGAAATTCCACTGCTTGAAGCACTTCCTCAGAATCGCCTGCGTATCGGCGCGTTCCATGAAGCCGCGGTCAATGACTGGAAAGCGTCGCACCCGGCCGCCTTCCTCGGGATTGAATTCCTTGGACAGGTGGTAAGTATCCCGATCAAGCCAAGTGAAGCCATCCTGCCAGCCCTCGTCACCGACCGGCTTAACGCCTGGTCTGATGCGTTCTTCGGTGCCGAGAAAAACTATGTCGAGGCGGGCGCCGGCCCAGAAGCCCTCGCCGCCTTTAACGTGCACCTGGTCACGCAGGCAAAGGAGTATTGGGATGAATTCGTTGGCCCGCTGACAAAATGCCTGGAGGACGACTTCGGGCTCCCCATCTCTGCACCGTTGACATTCGCTACCCAAGGCGTCCTCGACGCGCTTCCCATCCACGCTGCGTGGCGGGAGCAGCACGGAGTTCGCCGTCACCTCATCGAAGATCGCGTGGTCCGGTTCGCCCCAGGTCTCACTGCTCTTTCGCTACTGCGTGACCGAACGATGGCGCAGCAACTCCGCGGCACCGCCAGCCGATCGCTCGCAGCTTTTGTCGCACCAGTCTGGTCTGGTATGTGCACTAGAGAGGATTTAGCGTCAGCACGTGACATAGAGTGGCCACGTGTCAGCACTTTGGCTTGGTCGAACCTACGAGGTCCCTTCGTAGGCGAGAAGGCCACGGCGCAAGCGTTTCTCGCCTTGATGAACGAAGCCGCGTCAGCGCCGGCCATGACAGACCTTCTACTGTCCACCCACGCATTTTTCGATCCGGTGACCCCAGAGAACTCAGCGCTGCTGTTCGCCGGGGAGAGCGGACAAAAAACAATGGTTAGGGTAGCTGATCTTCTCGCTTTGAAGCCGGCTTGCGGGCTCGACCATGTCGCCATGCCTGCCTGCCGCTCCGCGCAATCGGGATTGACGAATGCGCCCGATGAGTCGATCGGTCTTGTGGCCGCGATGATCCAGGCCGGGGCCGCCTCGGTAATGTCCTGCCTTTACTCCGTCGCAGACGACACCGCTGCTGATCTCGTGCCAGAATTCTTCGAGCGGCGCCTCGCAACAGGAAAAGACATCGCCGAAGTTCTCAGAGATACCATCATGTATCGGTTGAATAGCACAAAACGGCCTGAGCCACATAGCAGTGCCGTTCGCCTATCAATCTCGGTAGCCTCAAGTACAAATATGGCGAAGCCATCCGCAGTGTCCGCCCGCAGTGATCATCAAATGGTTGACTGGGCCTCGTTTAAACCTATCTGCTTCGGTTGAAGTGCCGGACACGCGCGGCAAGTCGACCACCTACCCGCTAATGATCCTTTATCGGATTGTCTTCTTCCGCACACCAGGGGCGCAAGGGGCCGGTACTTACTGGCACACAGCGCGCTTTCTAAATCAGTCGTAGGGAGCATGTTCCAGGCTGTTGCATCGTGTTGCACGTTGTCGCGCCTATTTCACCCGGAATTCGAGAAATTCCGCCGGAAATCGCGAGATCCCCTCACCCCGACCACGTGAACCGGTGGCTAAAAGCGCCGCTGGTTGTACGGCGCAATGTGCCCATAAGCTTCCATCGGCCTTCTTCGACAGCCGGACCCTATCTGGGATAAGTGAGCGCAGGATTACCCGAGCCTCTTCACACGCCGTCTTGTCGCCCTGAAGAAACACCGAGGGCTCGCGCCAGCTCCGCCTGGGTCATACCGTGCTCTCTCCGCAACTGAGCTAGGCGGACTCCCAAAACCCTGAAGTACACGCGGCTCTCCTGTTTGATTGATGGCACTCGACCGGTACGTAGCGTCACACCCCTTACCTCTTGCCGTCACTGTTCTCGGCTGCCCCGTTTCCTTTTTCTTTGGACACCAGCGATTGCACGAGACGCGCTAGCCTTTCACCGGCGACAGGCGAAGCACTGCCGGATCCAGTAAGACGATAGATTGATCCAGGTCAGGAATAATTGCGGCTAGCGCCAGCCTCTCGTCCTCCGACTTCTCGCTGCAAGAATTCTCTGTCCGTTACTACTGACAACTAACAACTATGTTACCAGCAGGAATTGATGAGATACCGCCAGCCAGCTTTCTGCAGGCCCCCGCTGAGGATCCTGCGTCACGCTTACTTGGCGATGACGATGTCTCCCGACTGCACGGGCCGGGGCGCAAACGAAACGAACGGCTGTTCGACATTCGCAAACTCCACGGGAATGCCCGCACAGGCAAGTGGTGTAGGCTGATTGCAAACGTGAAAATGCAAATGTGGCTCGACCAGTGCGTTGCCGGATCCGCCCAGTTTCGCGATCGGATCGCCCGCCGCCACCTCGTCTGCGACGCGCACCCGCACGCTGCCCGGCTGCAGATGCGCATAAAGCGAATACTCGCCGTTACCGTGATCGATCATGACGTGGTTGCCAGTGATGCCATCGATACCCGCCTTCAGCAGTGCCTGCATATGGGGCGCAGACCGTTGCGTATACGCAGCGAAAGTCTCTCCTGGGCGCCGTAGTACGTCGGTGAATTCGGGCCTGTCGTTCACCGCTCTCACCACCTTGCCGCCGGCGGACGCAAGCACTTCCTGACCATAGGCGTAGTAGTCGCTGAAACGGCTGCCGTCGTTCTTGTGGCTGCGTCCATCCGGACCGAAGCGGACCAGATCCAAGCCGAACTCGGAAGGCGGCGCCCAGCGGTGGTGAGTATGAAACGAGGGTCCGCTCTTGATTACCCAGACACCCTTGACCGGAAATCGATACGTCAGCGTCGACATTGCCGCCGCTATTGGCAACGTGGCGCTGCCGCCGACGATCCCTTCTTTCGCGCGTGCGGCCGCGCGCACTCGCAGCGAATCGCGCTTCCCGTCGAACACGAATGCTTGGTTGAGAACCAGCTGCCCTTGGCTCGGCGCGAGCATCGGGCCGGCGAGCGCGGTCTCCCTGGGAATCAAATGATCACCGCAAAGGATCGCCACCGACTCCTTGGCGCCGGCTGCCGCTTCGATTTGCCGGCTGAGCTTGCCGAACGTCTGGAGATCGAAACGGCCGAGCTTCCGGCTATCCACCACCTCGCCATCGCGCAGCAGATCCAGCTCGATCGATGTGAGCTCAACCGGTTCGTCGTCGCGATTGATCACCGCCATCTGGTGCAGCAGCAGCCCCTGCAGCCCTCCTTCGGTGCTGAGCGAGTAAGGATGCAGAGATTGCTGCCCACAGAAGCGCACTTCGAGCGAGGCAGGCACATCAGGCACGGCGCCGTGAGCGGCGCAGGCAAGAAAGCCGGCAGTGGCGAGAACGAGCGGTGCGCGATACATGGTGAACTCCTTGATGTTCTATGTTTGATGTTTGCAGAAGACCATCAGTATGGCGTGACGGGAGCAGCGAGGCCGAGTTCTGCGCCAATGCGCTCCAACACAGCCGCTTCGGCCGAGTGCACGAAAAAATGGTCCCCCGGCAGCATATGCATCCGAAAGGGCGCGGTGGTGTGCTCGCGCCAAGCGTTGAGCCCCGCGCATGTCGTTTCCAGATCGTCGGTCCCGCCGAAGATGGTCACAGGTGTCGGCAACGGCGATTCCGACTCATATCGATAGGTCTCGCACAGACGGAAATCGGCGCGCAATGTCGGCAGCACGAACTGCAGCAGCTCCGGATTTTCGAGGACCTCGGCCGGTGTGCCGCCCAGCCTGCGTACTGCGGCGATGAGATCCTCATCGCTCACGGCGTGCAGCGGTTCGCGCATGCTCGGCACGTGTGGCGCCCGGTGACCGGAGAGGAATAAGCGCACTGGCAACGGGAGGCGATATCGCCGCAGTGTGCGAGCCAGTTCGAACGCCACGATCGCGCCCATGCTGTGACCGAAGAACGCATAGCTGCAATTGAAGTTATCGAGCAACTGGGACAGCAGATCCTCGATCAGTTGCGCGAACGAACTCGGCACTGGCTCGCGCGCACGATTTGCGCGTCCCGGCAGTTGCACCGCGTGCACTCGTATGTTGCGAGGCAAGCTTTTGTGCCAGGTTCGGAAAGCCGCGGCATTGCCGCCTGCGTACGGGAAACAGAACAGCTTGATCTCTGCCGATGCATCGGAAGCTTGCGTGCAGCGTGGTCTCATCATCCTGGCTGCCTACGCGTCACTTCGAGCTGCCTCGACATGCGCGATAGATTCCTGCAGGCATTCAACGAAGCCTGCAGCGAGTGTCTCAATGGTCTTTTTCTCGTGCAGCGCCGCGCTGTACTCGAAGCAGACGCGCAGCCGGTCGCCTATGACCAGGCTCGTCACGTTCAACAGATGTCTGCGCACCTGCCGCCCGTAATGGGCTGCCACCGTGTCGACCAGGTCGCCGGACTCCCCAGGTACATCGTCCACGAGCTGGTGAGCGCTCTTTCCTTGATAATTGAATCTGATCTCCGGCAGAGGAATAGCGCCAAGCGGGTTCACCTCGCTGCAATAACGCAGCGCCCCGTAAGTTGCTCCATCGTTAGGTACGCCGCGCATCTGCTCGCCCACGGCCTTGAGGATATCGGCGCTGCACACTTGGGCGCTTGCCATCAATACGAGCGGATATTCGCTGCTGAACCAGCCGACCGTTCGCGAAAGGTCGAGCCCCGACAACGATCCGTTGCGACCGTGCTCAAGCACGTCGATGGCGATGGTGCGCCGTCCGCTCCAGCGCGTCAGCGCCATGAGGAGCGCGGCCAGCAGCACTTTGTTGATGCGTGCACGATAGACAAGTGGCGCCTCCTCTGTGAGGACGAAAGTCTGCTCGGCGCTCAGCGAGACTATGACGGTCCTGACCGACGACGCGGCGTTTTCACCGAAAGCGTGATCCACAGGCAAGTGCTCAACCGCCGACCACGGCAGTGAATTCCAATACGCCGCTTCCCCCTGCGCGGCCGCAGAGCGAGTGTAGGCCTGCAGCTTCTGGGCGTAGGCCGCAAAAGGGGCGGTCGTCGCGGGCAGCCGGACCTCACCGCCCAGAGCGAGTTGATCGTGCGCTGTTTGCAGGTCTTCCAGAATGATTCGCAACGAAAGTAGATCGACCAGCAGGTGGTGGATGACCAGCAGCAGACGCTGCGGCCGGTGAGGCCCGAACTCGAACATGACGACACGCAGCAGCGGACCATGGCTGATATGCAAACTTTTGGCATGCATTCGGGCGGTCTGCGAAATGCCCGATTCCTGCTCCGCGTCACTGGCACCGGCCAGGTCGACGATCTCGAACGACGCCTGCTGCTCGTTCGAGTCTGAATATTGCTGATGCCAGCCGCGCTGGTCGCGCCTGAATCGCAGCCGCAGTGTGTCGTGGTGCGCCAGCAAGTGCTGCAGCGCCAGCGCGATCAAACTCCCGGACAGTCTCGTTGCACAGACCTGCAAGACGGTGGCGACGAAGTAGTTGGGCTCCACGGGAGCGAAATCGAAGTACGATTTTTGAATCGGCGTGAGGGGAATCGGGCCGCAGACGACTGCAGCCTGCGTCGGCGCCCTGCTCGCTTCAGCCACGTCGGGCGAGGACGACTGCCCAGCCCTCAGCAGCTTTTGCGCCAGGAGCTGCAGCTCTTCAGGTGACATCTGGGCGATACGCTGCCTGTCAGTCATTCGAAAGCTCCTGTGATTGCGCTTTCTCGTGCGCAGCCTCGGCGCGTGCCCGCCGGGCCTCCAGACTGTGCCGCCGCTTGGCGGCCGAAGTGCGGGTGAGAGCCTCGGTGTCGGTGTGGACGCCTGCGCGCTGGCGCTCGATATGCTCGGCCAGGTGCGCAAGGGTCGGATGCTTGAACAGATCGACGATGCGCAGCTCCGGGGCGAGCGCTCCATTGATCAAGCGCAGCGCCCGCGCCATTGACAGCGAGTGCGCGCCCAGATCGAAGAAGTTTTCATGCACGCCCACTCGCTCGAGCGAGAGTACCTGCGCCCAGATTTCAGACAGCGCACGCTCCGTAGCAGTACGCGGTGCTGTGTACTCTGCATTGCCCTCGCCGTTTCCCTCCGGCGCGGGCAGTCGCTGTCGATCAAGCTTGCCGTGAGTCGTGAGGGGCCAGGCCGCCATCGCGACGAACGCACTCGGTAGCATATATTCGGGTAAGCGCGTTGCTAGATGCTGCCGCAGCTCACTCGCATCGATGTTGACCGCCGCGCCGTCACGGCTCAGGTAATACGCCACCAGACGTGGCTCGCTGCCAACTTCCGTACGCACCATCACCACCGCATCCTGCACGCGCGCATGCGCTTTGAGATGCGTCTCGATCTCGCCCAACTCGATGCGATAGCCTCGCACCTTCACTTGATCGTCGTTGCGACCTACATACTCCAGCGTCCCATCCGCGCGCCAGCGCGCCAGATCTCCCGTGCGATACATCCGAGCGCCCGCCTCGTTCGTAAACGGATCGGCCACGAAGCGTTCCGCCGTCAAGGCCGGACGGTTCCAGTAGCCTCGCGCCACCTGCGCACCGCCGATGTAAAGCTCTGCAGTCACGCCCACCGGCGCCAATCGCTGCTGCGCATCTAACAAGTAGATCCGTGCATTGCCGATCGGCCGCCCGATGTGCCGCACCTCATCGATGTCACCTGAGGTGGCGACCACCGTCGCCTCGGTCGGCCCATAGTTGTTCACCAGCGTGAACGGCCACGGCGCCACCGGCAGCTGACGCAACCGATCTCCGCCCACCAGCAGCGTGCGCAGCGTCGCCGGGATCATCCCCGCGCTGAACGCAAGCTCCGCGATCGGCGTCGGTAGGAAGCTCACCTCCAGCGGCGCTCGGTACCACCACTTCAACAACGCTTGCGGGTCCGCTGACTGCTGCGCCGGGGGCAGCCACAGCTCTGCCCCCGCACACAGCACCGGCCAGATCTCCCAGCCCGCCGCATCAAAGGCCGGACTCGCGACGCTGCTGCAGCGCTGCCCTGCCTGCAACTGGAACGCCTCGCGGTGCCAGCCGATCAGGTTCAACAGCTGGCGATGCTCCACCATCACGCCCTTGGGCAGGCCGCTTGAGCCGGAGGTGTAGATCACATACGCCAGATCTCGTCCGTCCGAGTCGAGGGCTAGATCCTGCGCACTGTACGCCTCGAAGGCATGCTCATCGTCCAGCGCCAGGCAGCTCGTCGCCGCGCTCAGCGATATGTGTTCTTTGAGTCGCGCTTGCGTGAGCAGCACTTGCGCGGCGGCATCCTCCAGCAAGTACGCCAGCCGCTCGCGCGGATACGCTGGATCCAGCGGCACGTACGCGGCGCCCGACTTGAGGATCCCCAGCAGCCCGATCACTAACTCCACTCCGCGCTCAACGCAGATCGCCACGCGCGTCTGCCCGCCTACTCCCTGCGCGCCCACTCCATGCGCTCTCAAGCAATGCGCCACTCGGTTTGCCTGCGCGTTGAGCTGTGCATAGCTCAGCACCTGCTCTCCGCACCTCAACGCCACCGCCTGTGGCGTGCGACGCACCTGCGCCTCGAACAACTCGTGCACGCCTCCATCACACGCGTACGTTCGCTCCCGCCCCTGCCACTCAAGCAGCCGTTGGCGCTCGTGTGCCGGCAGCACGTCCAAGGCGCGCACGGGATGCAAGGAGCCTTGCTCAAGCGAACTCGCCAACGCCGCCAACGCTTCGTGCATGTACGCGCAGAGCCGCTGCGGCTCCAGCGGCGTCTGCACCTGCGCTCGCAACTCCAACGCCTCGCCCAGATCATCCACCGACAGCACCAGCGGATAGTTGCTGCGCTCCGCGCCGCCTAAAAACTCGATCCCCGCCCACTCTCCCGACGGCACCACTGCGCTGCTGTGTCGATAGTTAAGCAGCGCGCTGAACAGCGGCTGCGGCGCCGCCACGGCGCTACAGCGCTGCGCCAACGCCAGCGGCGCTTGCTCGTGCTCGAGCAGACGCGCCAGTTGCCGATGCACCGCTCGCACGCTCTCATCCGCCGCCTGCGACACACAGATGCGCACCGGCAACGTGTTGATGAACAGCCCCAGCATCCGCTCGGTGCTGCCCGCCGCCTGCAGCCGGCCCGATAGCACCGTGCCAAACACCACCGCCTCGCGCCCCGACAGATGCGACAGCACCGCCGCCCACGCCACATGGCACACACTCGCCACGCTCACGCCCAAGCGCACCGCCTGCTCTCGAACACGCCGCGCCACCAAAGGCGCCACCGCGCTATGCCCTTCCGTTACACCGATGCCATCGCCTTGCACATCACTCAGCCCATACGGGGCCGTGCACTCCTCAACATCGCCCAGCAGCTCACGGAAGTACTGCTCATGCTCCGCCTCGCTCGGTCCCGACAGCGTGCGGGCCACGAAGTTACGAAACGGCAGCGCTCGCGGCAGCTGCTGCGCGCGCCCCTGCAGATGCGCCAGGATCTCCTCGCGCAGCACCTCCACCGCCACATGATCGATCGACAGGTGGTGATACCTCAGCAGCAGCAACCAGCGCCCGCTGTCCTGCGCGATATAGGCGCGCAGCAGCGGCGCCACGCGCACATCCAACCGATCGCGCGCCGCACAGTGCTGCGTCAGCGCCTGCACCGCCGCCTCACCCCTTGCCTCCAGCGTCACTTCTTGCACGCTCAATGCCGCCCGCCGCCACACCACCTGCACCGGCTGCGACAACCCCTCCCACAACACGCTCGTGCGTAAAATGTCGTGCCGCGCGATCACCGCCTCCAACGCCTGGAGATAACGGCGCAGCAACGCCTCACTCTCAAAGCGGCTCGTCACGTGCAGTACGTACGGGTCGCTCTGCGCGCGCATCAGATGGTGAAACAAAATCCCCTCTTGCAGCGCCACCAATGGATAGATGTCCTGAATGTTGGCCGCCCCGCCGGGCACGCTTGCGACGATGCGCTCAAGCTCCGCTGGCGTCAGCGCCACCAGCGGCAGCATCTGCACCGTTAGCCGTTCGCAATCCGGCGGTATCAGGTTCGGTGGCACCGCGCTCTCAGCGGCTGCCCCCGCCTGCAGCTGCGGGGCCAGCCGCGCGACGCTCGGATGATCGAAGACGCTGCGCACCGAGGCCTGCCATCCCGCCTCGCGCAGTCGCTCGATCAGTTGCACGATCAACAGCGAATGACCCCCCAACGCAAAGAAATCATCGTGCCGTCCCACCCGCTCAAGCTTCAGCACCTGCTGCCAAATCCGCGCCAGCGCCTGCTCCGCAGGCCCTTGCGGTGCCTCATACGCTTCGCGCGCGTACGCAGCGCTTTGCGGTGCCGGTAGCGCCCGCCGATCAAGCTTGCCACTCACCGTCAGCGGCAACGCCGGCAACATCACAAAGGCTGCCGGCACCATGTACTCCGGCAGCCGCTGCAGCAGATGCTCGCGCAACGCTCCCGCATCGATCCCCTCATCGCTGTGCCCCGCCGACAGCACCCTCGTGTAATAACCCACCAGGCGCTTCTCACCCGGCTCGTCCTCGCGCACCGCTACCACGGCTTCGGCCACCGCCGTATGCTCCCTCAGGCGCGCCTCGATCTCTCCCAGTTCGATCCGATAACCTCGCACCTTCACCTGGTCGTCCGCTCGACCCAGAAACTCAATGTTCCCGCCTCGGTCGTAGCGCACCACATCCCCCGTGCGATACATCCGCTCGCCCGCTGCACCGAACGGATCAGCGACAAATCGCTCGGCCGTCAGCGCGGGACGCCGCCAATATCCCCACGCCAAACCATCGCCACTGATATACAGCTCACCTGCCACGGCAACGGGCACCGGCTGCAACTGCTCATCCAGAACATAGACGCGCGTGTTGGCAATTGGTCGGCCGATCGACACTGTCTGCGCTTCTTTGGCGAGCGCTCGCACCTCGAAGGTCGTGCTGAACGTGGTGCTCTCGGTCGGCCCATACGCGTTGATCAATCGCCTCGGCGCACCTCGCGTGAGCACCGTGCGCATGGCGCCCGGGTCGACCGCCTCGCCCCCAACGAACACCTCGTCCACCGTTGCGAAGGCAACTGGCACCTCCGCCGCGACTCGATTGAACAGCGAGGAGGTCATGAACAGTGAACGGATGTTTTGCTTCCGCAGTGTGTCGGCCAGCCGCCGCGGAGACAAAGCCAGGTCCTTGTCTGCGACCACCAGGGAGCCGCCGTTGAGCAGCGGCCCCCACAGCTCGAAAGTCGCCGCATCGAAAGCGAGCGGTGCCAGATGCAGTACCACCGAACTGGAATTCAGGTCGGCGTAGTCAGCACCTTTCACCAGGCGCAAGATCGCCCGATGGCTCACTGCCACCCCTTTGGGCATGCCGGTCGAGCCGGAGGTGTAAATCACATAAGCCAAATCCCCCGAGCTTGAATCGCCGGGGGGTAGTGTCCCGGGGCGGCCGGCCACCGTTACGTTCAAGTCATCCAGGTACAGGCACGGCAGCGCTGCGTCCTCAAACCGATCCGCCAGGCTCCGATGGGTGAGCAGCAGTAGCGCACCCGTATCCTTCAAGATGAAAGCTAGCCGCTCTGGCGGATAGTTGGGATCGAGCGGCACATAGGCACCGCCGGCTTTCAAGATCGCCAGCAGCGCAATCACGCTCTCGAGCGAGCGCTCCGCGCACACCGCCACCAAGGATCCACGGCTAACCCCTCGCGCAGTCAATAAATAGTGCGCCAGTTGATTGGCACGCCGGTCGAGCTCGCCATAGCTGAGAGCACGCTCTTCATGAACTGCGGCCACCGCCGCGGGCCTTTGCAGCACCTGCTCCGCAAACAGCGCGTGCACACTGCGCTCCCTCGCATAGCTCACCGATGTGTCATTCCATTCGATCAGCAGTTGCCGCCGTTCTGCGGCGCTCAGCAGATCGATCCGTCCAATGCGAATGGCGGGACACTGCGCCGCGACTTCCAGCAATCGTACCCACCGCTGCGCCAGCAACTGAACCGTACTGCGATCGAACAGATCGGCGCTGCAATCGATGACACAATCCAGCCCGGCAGATTTCCCGTCGGGCGAGCGTCTTTCGAACAAGTTGAATGTTAGATCGAACTTGGCGGTGCCGAGGCTCACCGGCTCGCCCGCGACGGACAGTCCCGGCAGCTGCGGCAGCGTTCCCGGCGCGTTTTGCAGAACCAGTAGAACTTGGAAGAGCGGATGATGTGCACGCGATCGCTTCGGATTGAGCGCCTCGACCAATCGCTCGAAAGGCAGGTCTTGATGTGCGAAAGCGCTCAGATCCACAGCCTGCACTCGGGCCAGCAGTTCCTCGAAACTCGGATCGCCCGAAGTGTCGGTGCGTAGCACCAGGGTATTGACGAAGAATCCGATCAGCTCCTCCACGGCGGTGTCGGTACGCCCGGCGACTACACTGCCAAGAGCGATGTCCACTCCCGCGCCCATGCGAGTCAATAGAGCGACCAGACCTGCCTGCAGCACCATGAATAGTGTGGCCTGCCGATTGCGCGCGACACCGAGCAAGCGCTGGTGCAGATCTCCAGGCAGCTGCAACGACAAGGTCTCGCCACGGTAGCTCATCACCGCCGGTCGAGGCCGATCTGTCGGCAGCGTGCATTCCGCGGGCATGCCGGCGAGCGCTTGCCTCCAGTAATTCAGCTGCTCATGCATCAAGCTGCCCGACCCCTCCTCGGCAGCCAGCAGCCGTCGCTGCCACAGCGCATAGTCCGCGTATTGCACCGGCAATTGCGCGAATACAGGTACTTGGCGCATGACCCGTGCTGTGTAAGCTCGCGTCAGGTCACGAGCCAAAGGCGAGGTCGACCACCCGTCCGCGACGATGTGATGCATCACCAGGAGCAGCACGTGTTCCTGCTCGCCGAGCACAAAGAGATGTGCGCCCCATGGCAGCTCCTGCTCCAGTTCATAACCTCGTGCTGCTGCTTGCGCGATGGTAGAGGCCAACTGCTCCTCGCTCGTATGTCGCACTTCGAGGTGCAATCGTGCTCGGGCGGCCTGCACGTCCAGAATCTGCTGCCTGGGAACACCGAGCACATCGGGGAACACTGTGCGCAGGCTCTCATGCCGCGCCATCACGTCGCCGAGCGCATCGTTCAAGGCCAACTGATCGAGCGTTCCGCTCAAGCGCAATGCCAGGGGAATGTTGTAGGCCGCACTCGCGCCTTCCATGCGATGCAAGAACCACAGCCTCTGCTGCGGAAACGACAAGGGGATCGTTTCAGGCCGCTGTTCCCGCTTGAGCGCAGGCCGCGCCGCTGCCGTGTCGCCCAGCCTGCGGGCAAGCTCCGCGATCGTCGCCGCTTCGAACAACGTAACGAGCGGCAGCTCTACCTGAAGGCCGGAGCGGATGCGACTGATCAACCGAGTCGCCAGCAAAGAATGGCCGCCGAGTTCGAAGAAGTTATCGTGCCGGCCGACCTGGGGTAGCGCGAGCACCTCCGACCAGATTTGTGCCAGCGTCGTCTCGACTTCCCCCAGCGGTGCTTCATAGCCGCGCGCCGCGTAGCTCTGTGCGCCCGGCGCGGGCAGTCGCTGCCGATCAAGCTTGCCGTGAGTCGTGAGGGGCCAGGCCGCCATCGCGACGAACGCACTCGGTAGCATATATTCGGGTAAGCGCGTTGCTAGATGCTGCCGCAGCTCACTCGCATCGATGTTGACCGCCGCGCCGTCACGGCTCAGGTAATACGCCACCAGACGTGGCTCGCTGCCAACTTCCGTACGCACCATCACCACCGCATCCTGCACGCGCGCATGCGCTTTGAGATGCGTCTCGATCTCGCCCAACTCGATGCGATAGCCTCGCACCTTCACTTGATCGTCGTTGCGACCTACATACTCCAGCGTCCCATCCGCGCGCCAGCGCGCCAGATCTCCCGTGCGATACATCCGAGCGCCCGCCTCGTTCGTAAACGGATCGGCCACGAAGCGTTCCGCCGTCAAGGCCGGACGGTTCCAGTAGCCTCGCGCCACCTGCGCACCGCCGATGTAAAGCTCTGCAGTCACGCCCACCGGCGCCAATCGCTGCTGCGCATCTAACAAGTAGATCCGTGCATTGCCGATCGGCCGCCCGATGTGCCGCACCTCATCGATGTCACCTGAGGTGGCGACCACCGTCGCCTCGGTCGGCCCATAGTTGTTCACCAGCGTGAACGGCCACGGCGCCACCGGCAGCTGACGCAACCGATCTCCGCCCACCAGCAGCGTGCGCAGCGTCGCCGGGATCATCCCCGCGCTGAACGCAAGCTCCGCGATCGGCGTCGGTAGGAAGCTCACCTCCAGCGGCGCTCGGTACCACCACTCCAACAACGCTTGCGGGTCCGCTGACTGCTGCGCCGGGGGCAGCCACAGCTCTGCCCCCGCACACAGCACCGGCCAGATCTCCCAGCCCGCCGCATCAAAGGCCGGACTCGCGACGCTGCTGCAGCGCTGCCCTGCCTGCAACTGGAACGCCTCGCGGTGCCAGCCGATCAGGTTCAACAGCTGGCGATGCTCCACCATCACGCCCTTGGGCAGGCCGCTTGAGCCGGAGGTGTAGATCACATACGCCAGATCTCGTCCGTCCGAGTCGAGGGCTAGATCCTGCGCACTGTACGCCTCGAAGGCATGCTCATCGTCCAGCGCCAGGCAGCTCGTCGCCGCGCTCAGCGATATGTGTTCTTTGAGTCGCGCTTGCGTGAGCAGCACTTGCGCGGCGGCATCCTCCAGCAAGTACGCCAGCCGCTCGCGCGGATACGCTGGATCCAGCGGCACGTACGCGGCGCCCGACTTGAGGATCCCCAGCAGCCCGATCACTAACTCCACTCCGCGCTCAACGCAGATCGCCACGCGCGTCTGCCCGCCTACTCCCTGCGCGCCCACTCCATGCGCTCTCAAGCAATGCGCCACTCGGTTTGCCTGCGCGTTGAGCTGTGCATAGCTCAGCACCTGCTCTCCGCACCTCAACGCCACCGCCTGTGGCGTGCGACGCACCTGCGCCTCGAACAACTCGTGCACGCCTCCATCACACGCGTACGTTCGCTCCCGCCCCTGCCACTCAAGCAGCCGTTGGCGCTCGTGTGCCGGCAGCACGTCCAAGGCGCGCACGGGATGCAAGGAGCCTTGCTCAAGCGAACTCGCCAACGCCGCCAACGCTTCGTGCATGTACGCGCAGAGCCGCTGCGGCTCCAGCGGCGTCTGCACCTGCGCTCGCAACTCCAACGCCTCGCCCAGATCATCCACCGACAGCACCAGCGGATAGTTGCTGCGCTCCGCGCCGCCTAAAAACTCGATCCCCGCCCACTCTCCCGACGGCACCACTGCGCTGCTGTGTCGATAGTTAAGCAGCGCGCTGAACAGCGGCTGCGGCGCCGCCACGGCGCTACAGCGCTGCGCCAACGCCAGCGGCGCTTGCTCGTGCTCGAGCAGACGCGCCAGTTGCCGATGCACCGCTCGCACGCTCTCATCCGCCGCCTGCGACACACAGATGCGCACCGGCAACGTGTTGATGAACAGCCCCAGCATCCGCTCGGTGCTGCCCGCCGCCTGCAGCCGGCCCGATAGCACCGTGCCAAACACCACCGCCTCGCGCCCCGACAGATGCGACAGCACCGCCGCCCACGCCACATGGCACACACTCGCCACGCTCACGCCCAAGCGCACCGCCTGCTCTCGAACACGCCGCGCCACCAAAGGCGCCACCGCGCTATGCCCTTCCGTTACACCGATGCCATCGCCTTGCACATCACTCAGCCCATACGGGGCCGTGCACTCCTCAACATCGCCCAGCAGCTCACGGAAGTACTGCTCATGCTCCGCCTCGCTCGGTCCCGACAGCGTGCGGGCCACGAAGTTACGAAACGGCAGCGCTCGCGGCAGCTGCTGCGCGCGCCCCTGCAGATGCGCCAGGATCTCCTCGCGCAGCACCTCCACCGCCACATGATCGATCGACAGGTGGTGATACCTCAGCAGCAGCAACCAGCGCCCGCTGTCCTGCGCGATATAGGCGCGCAGCAGCGGCGCCACGCGCACATCCAACCGATCGCGCGCCGCACAGTGCTGCGTCAGCGCCTGCACCGCCGCCTCACCCCTTGCCTCCAGCGTCACTTCTTGCACGCTCAATGCCGCCCGCCGCCACACCACCTGCACCGGCTGCGACAACCCCTCCCACAACACGCTCGTGCGTAAAATGTCGTGCCGCGCGATCACCGCCTCCAACGCCTGGAGATAACGGCGCAGCAACGCCTCACTCTCAAAGCGGCTCGTCACGTGCAGTACGTACGGGTCGCTCTGCGCGCGCATCAGATGGTGAAACAAAATCCCCTCTTGCAGCGCCACCAATGGATAGATGTCCTGAATGTTGGCCGCCCCGCCGGGCACGCTTGCGACGATGCGCTCAAGCTCCGCTGGCGTCAGCGCCACCAGCGGCAGCATCTGCACCGTTAGCCGTTCGCAATCCGGCGGTATCAGGTTCGGTGGCACCGCGCTCTCAGCGGCTGCCCCCGCCTGCAGCTGCGGGGCCAGCCGCGCGACGCTCGGATGATCGAAGACGCTGCGCACCGAGGCCTGCCATCCCGCCTCGCGCAGTCGCTCGATCAGTTGCACGATCAACAGCGAATGACCCCCCAACGCAAAGAAATCATCGTGCCGTCCCACCCGCTCAAGCTTCAGCACCTGCTGCCAAATCCGCGCCAGCGCCTGCTCCGCAGGCCCTTGCGGTGCCTCATACGCTTCGCGCGCGTACGCAGCGCTTTGCGGTGCCGGTAGCGCCCGCCGATCAAGCTTGCCACTCACCGTCAGCGGCAACGCCGGCAACATCACAAAGGCTGCCGGCACCATGTACTCCGGCAGCCGCTGCAGCAGATGCTCGCGCAACGCTCCCGCATCGATCCCCTCATCGCTGTGCCCCGCCGACAGCACCCTCGTGTAATAACCCACCAGGCGCTTCTCACCCGGCTCGTCCTCGCGCACCGCTACCACGGCTTCGGCCACCGCCGTATGCTCCCTCAGGCGCGCCTCGATCTCTCCCAGTTCGATCCGATAACCTCGCACCTTCACCTGGTCGTCCGCTCGACCCAGAAACTCAATGTTCCCGCCTCGGTCGTAGCGCACCACATCCCCCGTGCGATACATCCGCTCGCCCGCTGCACCGAACGGATCAGCGACGAATCGCTCGGCCGTCAGCGCGGGACGATCCAGATAGCCGCGCGCGAGCACGCAACCAGCTACATACAGTTCGCCCCCCACGCCCACTGGGACCGGCTGCAAACATTCATCCAGAACATAGACACGAGCGTTGGCGATCGGCCGACCGATCGGAATCGACAGGCACTCGCCCGCTTCGGGCAGGCTCCACGCGAGCACGTCGATCGTCGTTTCCGTCGGGCCATAGAGATTGACGACTCTGCGCTTCGCAAATGCACGAACCTGCCGTGCCAATTGCGGATTCAGCGCCTCGCCCCCGCAGAAGACCTGGCTGCACTCGAAGCCACCGCTGTCCTGCGCATGCTGCATCAGCATGCGCAACAAGCTCGGCACGAACTGCGCGATCGTGACACGCTCGCGCGCCATCACGTGTGCGATCGACGCTGGATCCTTATCCGCTTGAGGCGGCAGAAGCACCAAGCGCGCGCCAATGGCGAGCGGCGTCCAGATCTCCCACACCGACGCGTCGAACGAGATGGAGCTGCGTTGGAGTACGACGTCGCTCGCTGTGAACCCGAAGGCTGCGCACTGCCAGAACAGGTGGTTTACGAACGAGGCGTGCTCCACCATCACACCTTTGGGCGCTCCAGTGGAACCCGACGTGTAGATCACGTAAGCCAGGCTCTGGGAACACAGTCGGGCGCGAATGTTATTTCCGGCCGCATTCGACTCGCGCATCCAGTGCTGGGCATCGCCGTCCACATCGATCACCGTGCCGTCGAAACACACGGCGTCAAGAGCATCATCGAGTCGTGCGCGCGTGCGCGCATGTGCGAGGATCGCAGCCGGCACGCAATCTTTGATGAGATATCGCATCCGCTCGGAGGGCTGATTCGGATCCAGCGCCACATAGGCGCCGCCGGCTTTGAGGATGCCGAGCAGGCCCACCACCATCTCCACGCTGCGCTCAATGCACAGCGCCACTTGGGTATCCGGCCCCACACCCAGGAGCGTCAGATGGCGAGCAAGCCGATCGGCTTGCGCATCGAGTTCCGCGTAGGTCAACTGATGCCGTTCGCACGTAACCGCAACCGCGTGCGGCGCAAGCTTCGCCTGTTCCTCGAACAACTCGTGTATGCAGCAGTCGCGCCGGTACACCGCGGCGGTGTCGTTCCATTGCACCAGCAGCTGCCGATAGTCTTGCGGCGAAAGCAGCGGCAGGCGAGCGACGCATTGGTACGGCTGCGCCACGATGGCCTCGATCAGCACGCGAAAATGCCCCATCCATTGTTCGATCGTCTGCGCATCGAACAGATCCGTAGAGTATTCGATGTCCGCACGTATCCCCGCGGACGCCTCTGACTCTTCCTGCATGAACAACGACAGATCGGTCTTCGACGTCGTGTACTCACTCTCCATGCGTTTTACTGTCGCAACCGCGAGGGCCAACGGCTGTCGCGGCACGTTCTGCAACGCGAACACGACCTGAAACAGCGGCCCGCGCG
Organism: uncultured Gammaproteobacteria bacterium; assembly: GCA_963710595.1. Taxonomy (GTDB): domain Bacteria; phylum Pseudomonadota; class Gammaproteobacteria; order Steroidobacterales; family Steroidobacteraceae; genus Steroidobacter. The sequence goes on along the minus strand of CAVQAZ010000004.1, from coordinate 288,401 downwards.
ACAAGTCGCGTTCGGGCTGCAGGTCTTCCACCAGCCTCTCGAACGGCAGCTCCTGGTGAGCATAGGCGCCAAGCGCCGTCCTCTTCACTCGCTGCAGCAGCTCACGGAAGCTTAGTTCCCGCGATACCTCCGTGCGCAGTACCATCGTGTTGACGAAAAATCCTATCAGCGTTTCGGTTTCCCGCTGCGTCCGACCCGCTGTCGGAACGCCGACGATCACGTCTGTCTGTCCGCTCAAACGCGCCAGCAGCAGTTGAAAAGCCGCCAGCAAAGTCATGAACAGTGTCGCGTTCTCTCTTCGGCTCAGCTCCCGCAGGCCCGCCGACAGTTCGGCACCGAGATGAAAACTGTGCATCGCGCCGCGGAAACTCTGCACCGGGGGACGCGCCCGATCGGTCGGCAAAACAAGCGTAGATATCCCGGAAAGCTGCTGGCGCCAATATGCAAGCAGCCTGTCGATGTTCCCGCTGCGAAGCCACTCGTGTTGCCACAGCGCGTAGTCAGGGTACTGCACGGTGAGAGGCGGCAGTGGCGACTGTCGTCCTTCCGAGAAGGCCGCGTACAGTTGGCTCAACTCGCGCATCAAGATCGCGACCGACCAACCGTCGCAGACGATGTGATGCATCGTGATCAACAGGATGTGCTCGCGCGCGCTCAACCGCAGTAATGCGGCGCGCAGCAACGGACCATCGTTCAGGTTGAAAGGGCGCAGCGCTTCGTCCCTGGCCCAGCAACGCGCCTGCGTCTCCCGCTCTGACGCAGGCAGTGGTGACAGGTCCACCAGCTCGAGGCGAAGGTCTGCGGGCGCGTCGATCACCTGCGTACCATGGCGCGCCACTCGCTCGAAGCGAGTGCGCAGGCTTTCATGCCGCCGGCGCACTTCGCTCAGGCTCCGCTCCAACGCTGCAGCGTTCAAGGGGCCGTCGATATGGAATGCCAACGGAAAATGGTACGCGGCGCCGCTCAACTCCAGTTGTTCCAGAAACCACAACCGTTCCTGAGCAAACGAGAGCGGCAGCAGATGTCTCGCCCGCTGCGTTCGAGGCGTGATCTGCGGATGCGGCTGTAATTGCTGCTGCCGCGCGGTGAGGCTGCTCGCCAGCAGCTGCAGCTCTTGTGCCGAGAACGCGGCGATACGGCCCGCGACGTTGTTTGCTTCGGACGCGCCCGCGGAAACGTCGTCCGACGAGCCTCGACTCATGACGCGCCTTCGACCGAACTCAGTTGCTGCTGCAGGAACTCGGGGTCTTGGCGTTCGGCGAGCTGCGACACTATCTCGACCGCGAGGCTCGAGATCGTCGCGGCGGACTCGAGAAATGCATCGAGAGGCACATCCACGTGGAAGCGCTCTCGAAGCCGCGCGAGCACCCGCAAGCCAGTGAGCGAATCGCCGCCGAGACCGAAGAAGTCATCGTTCACGCCGACGCCGCTGACACCGAGCACTTCTTCCCACACAGCCGCAATGTCCCGCTCCAGATCGGTCCTGGGCCCGGCGCCGTCGGAACGGACCGGCGAGCTGTGCGAGTTGGCCCCGACGACCGGCTCGGGTGATCGCCCGGCGTTCGGCGCAACCCAGGTGGCGATCCTCGCCTCGAGATCGGTGGCGGAAATGACGACCTGGGGCGCGCTCGCGAACGACACGATGCGCGCCAGGGCAGCCATTCCTTCCTCGCCGTTCACTAACTGGCGAGCCGTGAATGCCTGTGGGCCGTCGAGGGTGCCGGAGACGTCGGCCGAAAGCTGCCAGCCATCCCAGTTGGTCGAGATCCACCGTGCCTTGGGTGAGCGGCCGGCCGCGGCAATCACGTGATCCAAACAGGCGTTCGCGGCAGCGTAGGCGCCGAAGCCGATCCCGCCGAGAGTGGCAGCGTTGGAGGAGAACGCGATGGCGAAGTCGACGTCCGTATCCTTCAATGCTTCATCGACGACGCGCCACCCCTGCAGCTTCGGCAGCAGCTGCGTTTCGAAGTCCTCGACTGTGAGATCAACGACCGGCTTGCTGAGCGAGGCATGTCTGATGTCGGCGGCGAGATGGAACACGCCGTGGATTTGCCCGAATTGCGCCTGCGCCTGCCGCACAGCTTCGCTAAGCTCGGGCGCAGCATGCACTTCCGCGTTGACGACCATGACGCGCGCGCCGCAGCGCTCGATACCTTGCAGGCGACGTATCCGCGCGCTCACTACTTCGTCGCCAGCATCGTGACGCAGACAACTTTCCCACGCATCGCGCGCTGGGAAAGAGCCGCGCGTCAAAAGGACCAGGTTGGCCCGATAATCTCGGGCGAGATATTCCGCCAGCGTCAGGCCGATTCCGCCCAGCCCGCCAGTGATCAGGTACGTTCCACCGTCGCGGAGACTCCTCACGGGGGCCCCGTTCGCTCCCAGTTGCAGGTGTTCGAAGCACCGCACCCATCGTCGGTTGCCCCGGTAGGCGATCAGCAGATCGCGCGAAGGCTGCAGCGCTTCGCTCAGGATCCAGTCTGCGTAGTCGAGTCGATGCGCCTGCGGCAAATCGACGACGCGGAACTGCAGTTGCGGGTGCTCCTGGGCTGCCACGATGCTTAGCCCGGTGATACTGCCCTTCTCAGAAAACGGCGCTTCCTCTCCTGCGACGCTGTGCACGCCGTCCGTAATAGCGAGGATCGACAGCGGCGCGGCAGCGCGTGCCGCGGCATGAGTCAAATGGAAAAAACCAACATCGACGGTGCATCTGCGAGCTTCAGCGGCGTTCCCGGCGCGCGCGGCGCTAGAGCTGACACTCCAGCAGTAGATCGCATGGCGCGGCTGCCTGCCCGCGGCGCGAAGGTTCTCCAGCAACTTGCATTGATGCCCGGCGATGTGCGGGTTGACGAGGAAAGTGTCATTGCCCAGTGCCGTGTACTCATCCCCGGCGAGCACGGTGACAACCCTGCAACCGTGTGCTGTCAGCCGAGCAGCGAGCTCACGTCCCAACGCGCCCTCATCGGCGAAGAGGAGCCAATCGTGACTTCGATCCGCCTCGGTGACAACGACCAGCTCGGGCGCCGGCGACGTCTTCCATGAGGGAGCATAGAACCATTGTTCCGGCGGCAGCCTCCCGTGTACCGCGCTCACCGCCTCCGCTGGCCCGGCGCTCGGCCGCGTGATGCTGTCGATCCAGCACCGTTGCCTCTCGAACGGGTAACCAGGCAGCGCGACGCGATATCTCTTCTGGTCGGCGCCGTTCCGCGGCCAACCGATTACCGCGCCTCGCAGCCAAAGCGTTCCGAGAATCTGCAGCAGGTCGCGACGATCTCTCCTCTGGCGGTCAGTCCCCGTGGCAATCCATGTCAGAGGTTGCGCGGGCGCTAGCGTGGCGCGCACGCTCTCCTCAATCGACCGCCCGAGACCAACCTCGAACAGGATGTTCTGCGAGTCTCGCATGTGCTCCGCGACATGGATTGTGAATGCCGTGGCTCGCCCAGACGGCGCGAGCCAGTCGTCGAGAGTTGGGAGTTCGGTTACTGGTTTGCCCGTTGCCCCGCGGATGAAGGTGATGGCAGGTGTGGAGAGCTTGATCGGCCCGGCGCCCCCGGAAGGTCGATTACGCGCCTCACCTTCATTGAGCAGCAGCAGGCGCACCGCATCGTCCAGCGAGAATATTCCGGCGAGGCAAGCCGCGGCGAACTCGCCCGCGCCGTAACCGATGACGGCTGCGGGCCGAACTCCCCAGTTCAACCATAGCCTTCCCAGGCAATACTCGGCCGCAAACGTCGCCAGCATGCGCGCGCGCGCATCTGCAGGAGCGTCCGTAAGCAGCACGTTGCTGACATTCACGCTGCTTTGAGAGGCTATGACCTCCGTACAGCGATCCAGCTCTAGCTTGAAGACGCTGTCGCTCAGATAAAGATCTGCTGCTACCGCCGGCTGCGGCTCGGACCCGGAGAAAACGAAGACGACCGGGCGATCGTCCTGCTCCTGCGGCGTATCGACGACGGCTGGCCGAGCCAATCCGGCGAGCAGTTGCGTCGAGTCGGCGGCGACCAGGGCTCGCCGATGCCGAAATCTCTTGCGACCGACTTGCAGCGTGTATGCAATATCGGCGATAGGCACTTCACCGTGCGATCGAACGAACTCCGCGAGGTTGTCGCTGGCCACGGCGAGCGCGGCGGCGCTGCGCGCCGAGAGTAAAAAAACATGCTCCTGAGGCATCGCCGCCGGCCGCAGCCGCTCGGGCGACTCTTGCAAGATAGCAAGAGCGTTAGTACCACCGATGCCAAAGGAGCTCACTCCCGCCAGGCGCGGCTGCCCATCGCTGTGCCAGGAGCGAAAAGCCGTGTTGACGAAAAAGGGCGTGTCGGGCGTGTCGAGCGCCTGGTTTGGCCGCTTGTAGTGCAGGCTTGGTACCAGTGCCTGGTGTTTCAGGCAGAGCACCGCCTTGATCAGTCCGGCTACGCCTGCCGCCGCGTCCAGGTGCCCGATGTTTGTTTTCAGCGATCCCAAGGCGCACGATCGAGGCGCCTTCCTGCCGCCGAACACTTGCGTCAGCGCGGCCAGTTCAATGGCATCTCCAAGGACGGTGCCGGTGCCGTGCGCCTCGATCATTCCGATTTCCTGCGGCTCAACGCCCGAGAACTCCAGCGCCATCGTCAGTCCTTCGACCTGGCCGTGGAAAGCAGGCGCGGTGAATCCCACTTTGCGCAAGCCGTCGTTGTTCACGGCAGTGCCGCGGATGACGGCGTGGATTTCGTCGCCATCGCGCAGCGCGTCGCTGAGGCGCTTCAGCACAACTACGCCAACTCCGCTGCCTGGGATGGTGCCTTTGGCGTCGGCGTCAAAGGCGCGGCAATGTCCGTCGGGTGACAGGATGCCACCTTCCTCGTAGATATAGCCGACCGCCTGCGGAACGCCGACGGCGGCGCCACCGGCAAGAGCCATCGCGCATTCGAAATTCAGCAAGCTCTGGCAGGCGAGATGGACCGCGACGAGCGAAGTGGAGCAAGCCGTCTGGACCGCGATGCTGGGGCCCCGCAGGTTCAACTTGTATGAAGCGCGCATGGGCATGAAGGCAGAGGCGGAATCCATCATCAGTTGATGCGTGTCCGCAGCACTGCGCATCTGCTGGCGCGCGATGTCCCGATACGAACTCTCGCTCGCTCCGGCAAACACGCCGATCGAATCCTCGTAGGTCTCGGGGTTATAGCCCGCCATCTCGAGAGACTGCCAGGCGCATTCGAGGAACAGGCGGTGCTGCGGATCGATGCAGGCGGCCTGCCCCAATGTGTAGCCGAAGAACGCCGGATCGAAGAGTTCGATTCCCTCGAGTCTGGGTACGGTTCCGATGTAATTCGGCCTGCGCAGCAGGGAGTCATCGACTCCAGCTGCTCGCAGCTCCTCGTCCGTACGCCGGGCAATGCATTCCTTTCCCTGCTTGAGGTTCTCCCACAGCTCCTCGACGCTGGCGGCTCCGGGGAATCTACCTGCCATTCCAATAATGGCGATGCTGACGTCGTCATGCGGCTGGTTAGTCATCATTCTGCTCCCGCGTGGGCAACTTCGATGGGACACTTCTTCTTTGCGCTTTCGCTCGGCTGCTGACGCTATGCCGCCGCTTGGCGGCCGAAGTGCGGGTGAGAGCCTCGGTGTCGGTGTGGACGCCTGCGCGCTGGCGCTCGATATGCTCGGCCAGGTGCGCAAGGGTCGGATGCTTGAACAGATCGACGATGCGCAGCTCCGGGGCGAGCGCTCCATTGATCAAGCGCAGCGCCCGCGCCATTGACAGCGAGTGCGCGCCCAGATCGAAGAAGTTTTCATGCACGCCCACTCGCTCGAGCGAGAGTACCTGCGCCCAGATTTCAGACAGCGCACGCTCCGTAGCAGTACGCGGTGCTGTGTACTCTGCATTGCCCTCGCCGTTTCCCTCCGGCGCGGGCAGTCGCTGTCGATCGACCTTGCCGTTGGTCGTCAGCGGTAGCGCCGCAAGCGGCACATACGCGCTCGGCACCATGTACTCGGGTAATCGCTGGGCCAGATGTGACCGCAACTGCCTCGAGTCCACGTTTTCCAACGCGTCGGCCCGCAAGCTGTAGTAGGCCACCAGACGCTTCTCTCGCTCGCTGTCCGCGCGTGCCATCACCACAGCTTCGGCTACAGCGGGATGCTCTCTCAGGCGCGCTTCTATCTCCCCGACTTCCACTCGATAGCCACGCACCTTCACCTGGCCATCGTTGCGCCCGACGAACTCGATCGCTCCCTCCGGGCGCCAGTACCCCAGATCCCCGGTGCAATAGAGGCGGCTTCCCGGCGCCCCGAACGGATTCGCCACGAAGCGTTCCGCGGTGAGCTCCGGACCGTTCACATAGCCCCACGCCAATCCCTCACCCGCAACGCAAATCTGGCCGATCACTCCGAGCGGCACCGGACGATAGTTCTCATCCACGATGTAGACCTGAGTGTTGGAGATCGCGCGACCGATCGGGATACTCCGCGCCCCTGCCGCCACCTCCCTCACTTGATGCGTGGTGCTGAAGACCGTGTTCTCGGTCGGCCCATAGCCATTGAGCAGGTGCTGCGGCGGATGCTCGCTCAGCACACGGGCGATGACGCTCGCGTCAAGCGCGTCGCCGCCCACCAACAGATAACGCAGCTGCGCGATCGCCTCGGCCAGCGTGTCGGCGTACTGGTTGAACAGCCCCACCGACATCCACAGCACGGTCACTCCTTGCTCTTGCAACTCTCTCTTGAAACGTTGCGGCTCGAGCAGCGTGGCTTGATCGATCACCACCACGCGTCCGCCATTGAGCAGCGGCCCCCACACTTCCAGCGTGCTGGCATCAAAGGCGGGGTTGGAATGCAGCGCCACGCGATCGTCAGCATTCAGCTGCGAAAACTGGTTGTTCAGCACCAGCCGTGCAATCGCTCGGTGCGGCACCACCACTCCTTTGGGCCGGCCGGTGGAACCGGAGGTGTACATGATGCAGGCCGCCGCCTCCGCCGCATGCAGATCGCTGAACACTGCATGCAGATCGCAGGCATCCTCACCCTGCACCTCGAGCAGATCCACATCGATACGCTGCGCGTTTATCTGCGGCCAGAGCGTTCGTGCGCTCACAGTCAGCACGACGCTCGCACCGCTGTCCTCAAGCATGAATGCCTGCCGATGCGCCGGAGCATGCGCATCCAGCGCCACGTACGCCGCGCCGCACTTCAATGCGGCGAGGTATGTCTCCAGCAGCTCAAATGATTGGTCCAGTAGCACTGCCACGCGGCAGTGCGGTCCCACTCCCCGTCGTGTCAAGTAGTGCGCCAGCCGGTTCGCTCGCGCGTTGAGTTCCACGTAGGTCAGCGAGCGTTCCGCTCTGCTTACCGCCACCGCCTGCGGCGTGCGGCGCACTTGCGCCTCGAACAACTCGTGCAATCCCCGGTCGCGCACATACGTCCGCTGCGTTTCGTTCCACTCGACCAGTAAGCGATGGCGCTCCTCCGCACCGAGCACATCGATGTCGCCTACCGGCCGTGCAGGGTCCATCGCTGCAACTTCGAGCACCCGGGCGAAGCGCTGCACGAGAGTGTTCACGGCGGCGGCATCGAATACGTCGGCGCGATATTCCATGCGCAAGCGCAGACCTTTTCCCGGCAGCACGGTCAGTATCAGCGGATAGTGAGCAACGTCGTGACTTTCGATGCCCGTGAGACGCAGGCCGCGCGCGGGGGTTTCGAAGAGTCGAGTATCGAAGGGATAGTTTTCGAACACGATCAGCGTGTCGAACAGCTCGCGCGTGCCGCTCGAGCTAAGAATCTCGGCCAGGCTCAAATGCTGATGTGCCATGAGGCGCGACTGCGAAGCCTGCAGGCGCGTCAACATGTCGGCGAGGCATTCTTGCGCCCGCAGCTGCAGGCGCAACGGCAGAGTGTTTATCAGCAGGCCAACCATGGTCTCGATGCCGCTGATGTCCGCCGTTCGGCCCGACACGGCCACTGCGAAAACCACATCCTCGCGTCCGGTCAGGCGGCTCAACAGAATTGCCCAGGCGCCTTGCACCAGCGTGTTCAAGGTGAGACCCAGGGCGCGCGATTGCCTGATCAGCGCCTCGGCCAGCGACTCGGGCAACTGCACGACCAACTGCTCCGGCGTTTGCGGCTCCGCGAGCGAATCTGGCGGCGCCACGCGAGTCGGCCCGTCCAGCCCGGCGAGTTCCGCGCGCCACGCGGCAACAGCACTTTCGCGGTCCTGCGCGGCGTGCCAGCGCAGATATTCCTTATAAGGAACCGGGCGGGGCAGATTGCCGGTGTCGCCTTGTTGCTGGTAAATCGCCATCAGCTCCTGCAACAGCAGGGGCATGGACCAACCGTCGAGCAGAATATGGTGATACGTCAATGCCAGCTGATGACGTTCGGCGCCGAGCCGCAGCAGGGTGAAGCGCATGAGCGGCGCGACACTCATATCGAAACGACGGCTTCGTTCCTCGTGCAGCAGACTTTTCAACCGCGGCTCCAGATCTTCCGCCCGACCTGAGGAAAGGTTCACGCTGCGCCAGCTCAACGGCTGTTCGACAGGAATGATCTGTACCGGCCGCTCCAAACCCACGTGCTCGAAGCACGCACAGAGGTTCGGATACCGCCGCAGCACCGCGCGCAGCGACGCTTGCAGGAGCGGCTCGTCGATCGGCCCATGCAGCAGCAGTATTAATTGAGCGGTATACAGATCAGGGCCGTGAGCGTCGAAGAGCGCGTGGAACAGGAAGCCCTCCTGAAGGCCGGACAGCGGCAGGATCTCATCGATCCTCGGGTGCTTACGCTCCAGCTGCTCGATCTGCTCCTGTGTGAGGCGGACCAAGGGCAGGTCGGAAGGAGTACGTTGTTGCACAGGCAAGCGGGCTGCAAAGCGCACCAGCGCACGCAGCGCTCGGAACCATCCGTCGGCCAGATCTTGGATTTCCTCGGCGGTGAACAGCGTGGCGGCCCAGCCCCAGTGAGCTACGAGTTGCGGACCTTCGGGTCGCTCCAGCGTGAGCGCATTGAGTTCTATCGGATGCGCCAGTGGCATGCTTGGGTCCGCGCCTCTGCCCATCAACTCGGCCTGCGGCGCGACGCCGAAGTCTTCGGCCGCGGAGCCAGCGAAACGCCCCAGGTAGTTGCAGCTGATCTGCGGCGCCTCGAACCGCGCCAGTATCGGCGCCGTCTCCGGATTCGAGTACCGCAACAGCCCGTAACCCAAACCGCCATCGGGCACGCAGCGTAATTGCTCCTTGATCGCCTTCAGCACTCGACCCAGCGTGAGGCCACCGGACCATGCGTCCTCGAAATCGATCGCGCCGGCGTCGAGGCGCAGCGGAAACAAGTTGGTGAACCAGCCGATCGTGCGCGACAGATCGACGCCTGCAAAGATCTCCTCGCGCCCATGCCCCTCGAGATCCACGAGGAGCGAGGAATCTTCAGCAAAGCCACGGCGCTGCCGCCAATCCACTATCGCCAGCAGCAACGCGGTCAACAGCACGTCGTTGATGCGGCCATGTACGGCGGCCGGTACGGTGGTCAGCAGCGCCGACGTGATCTCGATCGGCAGCGCCATCTGCAGTGCGCCGCTGCTGCCCTCGGTGTCACTGACAGGATCGAGAACTCCTGCAGTCAGCGGCGTGGACGGCCTGCCAAGCATCTCGGCCCAGAACGCCAACTCGTCCGTTCGATCCGCGGTGCGTGCCTCGATCGCGAGTTGCTCTGCCCAATACCGGAACGAAGTGCTGCACGCCGCCAGATCCGGCTCGCGCCCCGCGGCGATGCCGTTCCAGGCCGCTCTCAGGTCCGGCATCAAGATGCGCCATGACACTCCGTCGATTGCGAGGTGATGGATGACGACCAGCAGCAGGCTGTCCGAACTTTCGCCGCCTGAATCGAACCAGACTGCCTGCAACATGCGACCGTCTTCAGGCGCTAGCCGGAGCTGCGAAGCCTCATTGGCGGCATTGATGGCAGCGTGCAACGCGACTTGGTTCAGCCCGGCGATCTCGACTCGATGCACGCAGGCGCTCGCGGCAACGGTTGCCGGCGGCATGATCTCGAAGCGATGCTCTTCGTCACTGCCCGTTGACGGCACAACTCGCATGCGCAGCGCTGCATGTCGGTTCAACACTGCTTGCAGGATGGCGGTGATGCTCTCGAGGCGCAGCCCGGCCGGCGCTCGGGTCAGCATCGACTGACTGAAGCGCCGCATGGAGCCCTTGCGCTCCAGCAGCCAGCGCATGATCGGCGTGGGCGTGAACACGCCGACGGCTTCGTCGTCCGCACGGTCATTGACCGCGCCGCGCGCCTCACTCGCGATGCCAGCGAGCCCTCGCAGCGTCGGGTGTTGAAAGACATCGCGTGGAGTGACTCGCAGGCCAGCCCGGCGCGCTCGGCTCACCAACTGAATCGAGACGATGCTGTCGCCGCCGAGTTCGAAGAAGTTATCGTGCCGGCCGACCTGGGGTAGCGCGAGCACCTCCGACCAGATTTGTGCCAGCGTCGTCTCGACTTCCCCCAGCGGTGCTTCATAGCCGCGCGCCGCGTAGCTCTGTGCGCCCGGCGCGGGCAGTCGCTGCCGATCAAGCTTGCCGTGAGTCGTGAGGGGCCAGGCCGCCATCGCGACGAACGCACTCGGTAGCATATATTCGGGTAAGCGCGTTGCTAGATGCTGCCGCAGCTCACTCGCATCGATGTTGACCGCCGCGCCGTCACGGCTCAGGTAATACGCCACCAGACGTGGCTCGCTGCCAACTTCCGTACGCACCATCACCACCGCATCCTGCACGCGCGCATGCGCTTTGAGATGCGTCTCGATCTCGCCCAACTCGATGCGATAGCCTCGCACCTTCACTTGATCGTCGTTGCGACCTACATACTCCAGCGTCCCATCCGCGCGCCAGCGCGCCAGATCTCCCGTGCGATACATCCGAGCGCCCGCCTCGTTCGTAAACGGATCGGCCACGAAGCGTTCCGCCGTCAAGGCCGGACGGTTCCAGTAGCCTCGCGCCACCTGCGCACCGCCGATGTAAAGCTCTGCAGTCACGCCCACCGGCGCCAATCGCTGCTGCGCATCTAACAAGTAGATCCGTGCATTGCCGATCGGCCGCCCGATGTGCCGCACCTCATCGATGTCACCTGAGGTGGCGACCACCGTCGCCTCGGTCGGCCCATAGTTGTTCACCAGCGTGAACGGCCACGGCGCCACCGGCAGCTGACGCAACCGATCTCCGCCCACCAGCAGCGTGCGCAGCGTCGCCGGGATCATCCCCGCGCTGAACGCAAGCTCCGCGATCGGCGTCGGTAGGAAGCTCACCTCCAGCGGCGCTCGGTGCCACCACTCCAACAACGCTTGCGGGTCCGCTGACTGCTGCGCCGGGGGCAGCCACAGCTCTGCCCCCGCACACAGCACCGGCCAGATCTCCCAGCCCGCCGCATCAAAGGCCGGACTCGCGACGCTGCTGCAGCGCTGCCCTGCCTGCAACTGGAACGCCTCGCGGTGCCAGCCGATCAGGTTCAACAGCTGGCGATGCTCCACCATCACGCCCTTGGGCAGGCCGCTTGAGCCGGAGGTGTAGATCACATACGCCAGATCTCGTCCGTCCGAGTCGAGGGCCAGATCCTGCGCACTGTACGCCTCGAAGGCATGCTCATCGTCCAGCGCCAGGCAGCTCGTCGCCGCGCTCAGCGACATGTGTTCTTTGAGTCGCGCTTGCGTGAGCAGCACTTGCGCGGCGGCATCCTCCAGCAAGTACGCCAGCCGCTCGCGCGGATACGCTGGATCCAGCGGCACGTACGCAGCGCCCGACTTGAGGATCCCCAGCAGCCCGATCACTAACTCCACTCCGCGCTCAACGCAGATCGCCACGCGCGTCTGCGCTCCGACTCCCTGGCTTCTCAAGCAATGCGCCACTCGGTTCGCCTGCGCGTTGAGCTGTGCATAGCTCAGCACCTGCTCTCCGCACCTCAACGCCACCGCCTGCGGCGTGCGACGCACCTGCGCCTCGAACAACTCGTGCACGCCTCCATCACACGCGTACGTTCGCTCCCGCCCCTGCCACTCAAGCAGCCGTTGGCGCTCATCGAGCGAGAGCAAGTCGATACGGCTGATGGGTAGCGCCGGCTCGGCGGCGACAGCAGCGAGCACGTGCATCCAACGCGCGGCCAACGTCTGCACTGTCGCCCGCTCGAACAGATCGGCGCTGTACTCGACGACCCCATCGACGCCCTCGGCGGCGCCATCCGCGGCGCGCCGCTCGCTCAAATTGAATGACAGGTCGAACTTGGCGAGACCCAGATCGATCGGCAGGTAGCTGACCTCGAGCCCCGGCAGCTCAAGCTCCGTCTCCGGAATGTTCTGGAATGCCAGCATCACCTGAAACAGCGGGTGCTGGCCGAGCGAACGAACCGGATTCAACTCTTCGACCAGCCGTTCGAACGGCAAATCCTGGTGCGCATAGGCGTCCAGATCCAAGGCGCGGACACGGCCAAGCAGTTCGACAAAGGTGGGATCGCCGGAGGCATCGGTGCGCAACACCACGGCGTTGACGAAGAAACCAACCAGGTTTTCCAGGGCAGCGTCATTGCGTCCGGCCATGACGCTGCCAAGAACGATGTCGGTTCCAGCTCCGAGGCGCGTCAGCAGCGCCACCAGTCCCGCCTGCAGCACCATGAACAATGTGACTTGGTAGTCCCGCGCCACGAGCAGCAGCCGTTGATGCAGATCCGGGCCCAAGCGCAACGTGAAGCTTCCGCCGCGACCAGTCGCGACCGCCGGACGCGGATGGTCGGTGGGTAGTCGCAACTGCTCGGGTAGGCCCTGCAGCGTTCGCTTCCAGAAGGCCAGCTGCTGCGAGAGCAGGCTCTGCTGATCGCTTTGCGCGCCGAGCACCTGCCTCTGCCAAAGCGCATAGTCCGCGTATTGCACGGGAAGCGCTGGGAATTGCGGCTCCTCGTCCGCGCAGCGCGCCGCATAGGCGCGCGCCAGATCCTTCACGAGCGGATGGGACGACCAGCCGTCGCCTGCAATGTGATGCACCACCAACAGCAGCACGTGCCTTCGTTCGTTAATGACGAACAGTTGCGCTCGCATCGGCAGTTCTCGTGACAAGTCAAATCCCTGACCCGCCATCTGCCGCAGCGCTTCGGGCAATTGCGCCTCGCTCACGGGACGCGAGCGAAGGTGCAAGCAGTCACGGGCGCTGCGAACATCCAGGATGTGCTGGCGAGGCGTGCCCAGGTCGTCTGGGAAAATCGTGCGCAGACTTTCATGACGTTCCATGACATCGTGCAGCGCCGACTGCAACGCCATCGAGTTCAACTCGCCGACGAGATGGAATGCGAACGGCGCGTTGTAAGTCGCGGCAGTTCCCTCCAGGCGATTCACGAACCACAAGCGCAGCTGCGCGAACGACAACGGGATCGTCTCTGGACGCGGCAGACCTCGCGGCGCAGGCGGCGCAGCCTGTGCGCTGTGGAGGTGTTCAGCCAATCCCGCGACCGTCGGCGTTGCGAACAGTCGCCTGAGGTCGATGTCGACACCCAACACGCTGCGGATGCGGCTCACCAACCGGGCCGAGCTCAAGCTGTTCCCGTCGAGTTCGAAAAAATCGTCCTCGATGCCGACGCGCTCAACCCCCAGGGCTTGCGCAAACAGCGCGCACAGAATCTCTTCCAAAGCGTTCCGCGGCGCGCGCCAACTTCCTCGGGGCGTCGGGAAGCTCATCACGGACAACGCGTTGCGATCGACTTTGCCGTTCGCGTTGAGCGGCAGTGCCTCGAGCGCGACGATTGCGGAGGGCACCATGTAATCGGGCAGTCGCCGCTGCGCATGAAGTTGCAGATGGTCCGTCGAAACTGCAGTGCCCGCCGCTGCCGACGGCGTGGCGCCTAACAGCACATAACCGATCAGGCGCTTCTGCCCCGACTCATCCTCATGAGCCACCACCACCGCATCACGCACACCGGCCGGCTCGCGCAGGACAGCTTCGATCTCGCCCAGTTCGATGCGAAAGCCGCGGATCTTCACTTGGCTGTCCGCGCGGCCCACGAACTCCAGATTCCCATCCTCGCGCCGCCTGACGAGATCCCCCGTGCGGTACATGCGCGCGCCCGGCACCCCGAATGGATTGGCCACAAAGCGCTCGGCGGTGAGCGCCGGTCGATTCAGATAGCCGCGCGCGAGCGCTATCCCCGCCACGCAGAGCTCGCCGATTGTTTCATCCGGCACCGGCCGGAGCTGCTCGTCCAGAACGTACGCCTGCAGATTGCTGATCGGTTGGCCGATCGGAGGCGTCGCCGGGCCGGACAAGGGAGCGCTCAACGTGGCGCATACCGTGGTCTCGGTGGGACCATAGCCGTTGATCATGCGCAGCCCCTGCGACCATCGCGCAACGAGTCCCGCCGGGCAGGCATCGCCCACGAGGGCCAGCGTGCGCAGCGGCAGTTCGGCATCGTCGGGCAACGCCGCAATCATCGACGGAGGCAGGACAGCATGCGTGATGCATTGATCGCGGATGAGCCGCAGCAGGCCGTCGCCGCTGCGCTGCTCGTCTCCGGCAACGATGAGAGTGGCCCCTGCCGCGAACGCCGCTACGATCTCAGCCATCGCTCCATCGAAGCTTACGGAGGAAAACTGCAGGAAGCGCGAGCTCCGGCTCACCGCGAAGTGATGGATGAGCGCGTCAGCCAGATTGGGTAACCCGGCGTGCGTCACCACCACTCCTTTGGGCACACCGGTGGAGCCCGAGGTGTAGATGACGTAGGCCGGATGTGACATGTCATGCGCCCCGAGGCGCTCGACGTCCGTTAAATCGTCGCCCCACTCGCTCGACAGCGCGCTGAGCGTATCGTCGTCGTCAAGCCGCAGCGTCGCCGCATTGCCTGGCAGAGCCATCATCCCGCGCAGTGTGAGAACGCACTTGGGTCGGGCATCGTCCAGCATGTGTGCGAGCCGCTCAGCCGGGTAAGACGGATCCAAAGGAACGTGAGCGGCTCCAGCCTTCAAAACCGCGAGTACGCTGACGATGGCCTCGAGGGAGCGCGGCAGGTGAATACCCACCAACGTTTCCGGCGCAACACCCAAGTGGATCAGGTGACGCGCGAGCTGGTTCGCACGCCGGTTCAATTCCCGATACGTCAGTGACTCATCGCGATAGACAAGCGCAGCGGCGGACGGATCGCGTGCGACCTGCGTCTCGAAGAGCGTTACGAAGCTGACGCTCATCGGGCGGGCGTGCGCCTCCGGCGCTGCCCCCAGCGTCGCCCCGAGATCACGTTCGTGAGCCATGCGAGAGTGAGGCAACCAGTGCGACCTGACGAAGCAACCGGCTACCTGCTACTCAGGCTCGCGGCTGGTCGCGGTCGATAAGACTCCTGGGCCGAATATCGATCCAGTGCGCGCTGACGTAGTCCAGGCAACTCGCACGCGCGCCCGGTCCAAAGACAACCTTCCAGCCCGCAGGTACGTCGTTCGCGACGGGCCATAGCGAATGCTGGTTTTCGTCGTTGACGAGCACAACGTACGGCTTGTCGTCACTCTCGAATGGGCTGGTCATCGCATTCTCACTATATCCATCCATCGGAGCCCCGGCACCCGCCGAGACTGCAGTGCTAGTTTATGTCCTGATCGGAGAACACTATCCCATATGGAGCTGATTCATCAAGTCATACCTGTATGGCCTGTATGGATAATTTTTCTCTGAGGCGTGCATACTGGCGCATCTGAGATAGGTAGCGTCACTAGCCATGGAACGAAGTATTTTCCAGCAGGAACACGAGCTGTTTCGGCGTTCCGTCCGTACCTTCGTCAAGGACGAAATCGTTCCTCGACACGCCCAGTGGGAAAAAGACGGCATCGTTCCCCGCGAGCTGTGGGCCAAGGCAGGTGCATGCGGATTGCTGTGCATGGACGTGGCCAAGGAATACGGCGGCCCTGGCATCGCGGATTGTCGCTACCACGCCATAGTCAACGAGGAGCTGGCGCGCGCGGGCGCGACCGGCGCTTTGTTTTCCATTCATACCGACATCGTCGCACCCTACATTTCCAAGTACGCAACGCCGCAGCAGTGCAAACGCTGGCTACCAGCCATGGTGCGGGGTGAGTCGATCGGCGCCATCGCGATCACGGAGCCGGAGACGGGAAGCGACCTGTCTTCCCTCCGCACGACCGCGGTACGAAGCGGCGACCACTACGTCATCAACGGCCAAAAGACTTTCATCAGCAATGGAATCTTGAACGACATCGTGATCGTCGCCGCGAGAACCGATACGGCTGGCGGCCGGAAGGGAATTTCGTTACTGATCGTCGAGCGGGACACTCCCGGGTACCGACGCGGCCGCAGGCTTGAGAAAGTGGGCATGCATGCCCAGGACACCGCGGAGCTGTTCTTCGCGGACGCGCGAGTACCGCTCGACAATCTTCTCGGACATGAAGGCAGGGGCCTTCACTACTTGGTGGATTCGCTAACGCAAGAGCGCCTATTCATCGCCGTCGCTTCGATGGCGGCGGCGACAGCGGCGTTCGAACAGACACTCTCCTATTGCAAGCAGCGCCAGGCTTTCGGGCAATCGATTGCGAGCTTCCAACATTCCCGCTTCCTGTTCGCGGAAATGGCGACGGAGCTCGCCATCGGCCAGACGTTCGTCGACCAGAGCCTGATGGCCTTCGCTGGCCAGAGGCTGACGATGGAGGCCGCCTCGATGGCGAAATGGTGGACCACGGAGCTGCGCAAGCGCATCACGGATCAATGCCTACAGCTACATGGTGGCAATGGTTACATGCTCGAGTATCCCATCGCGCGAGCGTGGCTCGACGCACGCGCCGCGACCATCGCCGGCGGCACGACTGAGATCATGAAGGAAATCATCGGCCGCTCGCTCGAATCGTGACGCGCGATGACCGCTCGACCTAGGGAAGCTCTGATTAATCGACTTCCCTGAGCTCAGCAAGCTTGCAAATGATTGAAATGCTTCATCGATCGAAGTTGATATGCGCGACGAATGGCAATTGATCAGAGATTCCCTAGAACTATATGTTAGAGCGCTCTGCCGAACGCCCCGCGCGGAGATATTCATGATGTGGGTGGCCGCTAACACAAAATATTGGTGCCAGGGTCCGCTGCGATGCCGCCCAGCGCGCGCCGTGCACCATGAATCCTGATCGCTGACCAGTGCGATGGTTCTGCGGATGCTCTTATGAAGCAACCTGCACGGCTGCTCAAGGTCTGAGACACCATCTGGCGTTGAACTGTGTCGCGGTTGTCGCACTCGGGTAGCGTGGCATCAGCGAAGACTTCGTCGCACAGCCAATCCTGCGACTCCGTGATCGTCGCCTCGGCTCGTTAGCACAGGCGCGGAGGATTGAACACCGGGGTTGGACGGCCACGTAGGCTGGAGTTTAAGCGTGAGCGCGCAAGGCTGGCGGAGTTTCCGCGGCGCCGAGACGTCGATAACTCGGTCGCGTTATACGGCCGCGCGGCAGCTATCTTTCGGGTCGAGTCGCTGAGCGAAGCAGCGGGGTAAGCGCAATTATCAAGCTACTGCTTCGATTGCTCGGTAATCGCCGGAATTCCCCCTAGGCCACCCTGCATTGGCACAACCTGGCACTAGCGCGATACGTTTCGTCGTTCCGTTGGGCAAGTGAATTATCAAAGTTACGCGTATGCGCCTGATGACTGGCGGGCTGCGACAACATGCAACCGAATGCGACGTGAGGTCACCTCGACCACGCTACGTGTGACCCTACGGCCTAAGCGCCACCACTTTAAAGGTCACTTCTTCGACTCCTTGCGCAGGAGACGTGCCGTGGCCACGTGGGATGAGGCCGTGAGTCTTGAGATGTAGCCTTTTTTCTTCTTGGCCGTTGGTTTTCGCGGATGGGAGCGGAAGCGTTTCGGATCGACGTTGGCGGCAAGTTCCAGCAGGAATTTGGCGAGTCGTTTGTCGCTCAAGGATTGATAGTGTTGCCATGGGTCCGTGGCCAGAGCCATCGCCAGGATCATGCCGGCGTAACAGGCCCTGACCTCAACGGCGATATAGTAAGGAGAAATCTCCATCTGCTGCTTCTGCAGCGCTCGCTCATGTTGAATACGCACCGCAGTTTTCAACAGCGTCAGCACGTTGTAGGCCAGCAGCGCCACCCCGAAGGCCAGCAATGCCGCACGCGGCGCTCCCAATGTACGCACTTCACTGTGCAACACCGACTCCAAGCGCTGAAACAGATTCTCGATGCGCCAGCGACGTCGATACAGTTGCGCCAACGTCTTCGGCTCAAAACTATCCGGTACATTGGTCAACAAACGGATGACCCGCTCGCCGTCCTCGGTCGACTCATCCAGGTGCAATTCGATTCGCCGCAGCCGGTGAGTGACTGGCTTCTCACCGAGCGGTTCTATGATGCTGACGCTCTGCTCATAGAGCATTCCTGTCTCAACACGCCCGATGCGCTTGAGTGTCGACACCTCAGTCGGGTTGGGACTGGCGCCATGCTCGCGAATCAGAAAATGCGCGCCGCGTTCAATCAGTCCGCACAAAATAGCCCGGGTACTGAAGTTACGATCGGCAATCCACAGATCCCCAGCCTGGGCGCTGCTGAGCAGGGCGCTCATCAACATCCGCTCCTGCGAATGCGCGTCCTCCCACGGCAACACGTCCACCGCCATATCCAGATCCGGGTCGTACACCACCAACGATTGACCTGGCAGCGCCGCGCCACGCACCTTCTTCAACACCTTCAGCCGTTTCTCACTGGAGGGCAGATGATTGCCGTCCACAATCCGCAACCGATACCCTTCGAAAATCAGCGCTTGCTTACTCGTCAGTTCCTGCACCACCGGCACCAATCGATCGGCACTGCCGCTCACCAGCTTTCTCACCACCTCGGTCTCGGTGTTCCTCAGCTTCCCGTACAGCGCCTGAATACTGACCGGCAGCTGCATGCTCTGAGCCGCCGCATGAACCGACGGACGCAGCCCCATCGCTACCAGCGATATCGCCTCCACCGTGGTGGAGAACAACAGCTCGCGCGTGTACTGAGCCTTGCTCTCCTTCTCAAACATCTCATCGATCCACTTCGCATCCAACGCCCGATCCAGTCCCAGCTGCGCCATCATCGTCAGCGGGCTCTGTTGCGCAAAGAGCCTCAGCACTTCGTTTGCGATCAATGCTCATCCTCCCGTCCACTACTGACGGGAAGATACAATGCATTTCAACTCAATGAGTTGCAATCACTTTGTTATGAATTAGTCACCTTTAAAGTGGTGGGCCTAAGCGCCCCCTTAGGGTCACTCCACTCTAGAATCGCCCAATCGCCATCCTGAAAGATGTTTTCGATCTGGCAGACCATCGTCGCGCGTCGGAACTCCCGCTCAAACATCTCCTGTATGGCGCCCCGACCAACGAGCGGCTCCCAGATCACCTGATGATTGACGGCATTCTTTGCATAGAGCTCTGCCATTGCTTCGGAGTCGGCACGGTTGAATGCCGACACCCAGTTTCTTATCAACTCGCGCGGCTCCATGCTCGTCAGTCTACTAACGTTCGGGGAGATTTCAACGGCCGTTCAGGGTGGGGAGCGGACAGCCGGCTGGATGTCGGCCCGCAAGTTTCGCTGATTTTTCGGCGCATCGGCGCGCGACCTATCTGGCTGACGTTACCTCTGAGTCCTGGTCTGGATTTGCAGCGAGCCAAGCTTGGATGGTCGCTGCAAGCCACGGTGAAAGCCCTTCGATACTGCGTGGTCAAGGATCGACTGGCTCTCCACGAGGCGCGCATGAAATTCGACACGAAGCCTAGCGACTAGCCGATGACGCTATGACTCCCTCGTGAAACGGTTAACTGACTAGGCGCCGAGTCTTGACGCGATGGGAGCGCAGGTGGCGAACGTGGATGATCACTTAACGTGGATGATCACTTGTGGAACCTGGCCGTGCTCTATGCGGGCAATGACCAGTGGACGCTTCCACCCGCGTTCTACCTCACTAGAGATAGCATCGCGAGGTTGATCATTTTAACTTCTCATCCAAATGGACCACCGGTACACGACATATCGGGTCTTGCCTATCAGTCCCCACCGACGACCGCAGAGTTAGTGCAAAAGCAGCTTGGACGCCCCCCGACGACAAGGATTGCGTTCCCGCCTATTCCTTACTAATATGAACTCTGTAAGGACCAGAGGCGAAGCCATGAGCACAGATTCGACGTTGACCAGCAAGGGACAGACCACGATTCCTAAAGAGATCCGGGAAACTCTGGGCATGAAGTCCGGCGACCGGATGACTTTTACCATGCTGCCGGATGGCACCGTTCTTATGCGTGTCAAGAACAAGAGCGTGATGAGCCTTGCCGGAAGCCTGCGGAAGAAAGGGCAGAAGCCCGTTCCGGTTGAGCTGCTGTCCCGATAGTGCTCGGTCTCGACACCAATGTATTAGTGCGCTTTCTCGTTCAAGACGATCAGGCACAGTTCGAGCGAGCTCACAAACTGATCGGTCGGGAATCACGCACCGGTAGCGGTGTACTCATCAGCCTCCTAGTATTGCTGGAGACGGAATGGGTACTGCGAAGCCGCTACAGCCTGGCAAAGTCGGAGATCCTCGCCGCGTTTTCAGGACTCCTTGCGTCAGCCGAGTTGCGTTTTGAAGACGAGCATTCCATTGAGGAGGCTCTGTTCGCATGGAAAGACTCACCTGCCGACTTTGCGGATTGTCTAATCGGCGCAAGGCATCGTGCCCTGGGATGCCGCGCAACTGCTTCGTTCGATGTCAAGGCAACAAAGCTGCCAGGGTTTATTGCAGCCTGATCTCCTGAATCGGAGATACGCAATCGAACTACCTCACTCGAATCTGGATCGGTACCGCAGGAACAGCATAAATCGGGTCACCCCGACAATTGAATCAATGACGTGCGCCAGCACCCCCCAAAGTATCGCCAGCGCGACGAGCAACACCAGCAGCACACCCGTAATTCGCGCTGTCGGTGAACCCGGTGTTTCGATCAGAGCCAATGAAGCGGGTAGAAATTCGGCTTCCGCCGCCGTGTAGCGTGGCCGGTGTTTCGGTCGCGGCGGCTCCAGTGATACGAAAATGCACGCCGATACCGGGTCCCGAGATCCACTATCGCTTGCACTCGCAAGAAAAGACTCATCGCGCCTAATCTCGAATGGAGTCGCACTGCAATCGATGCAGTTGGGCATAGATACCGCCGGGCCGGCGTACAAGCTCATCGTGTGCGCCGCTCTCCTCGACCTGCCCGCGCGCCGTCGAAGGCAAGGCCGAAGAACGCCTGCGCGGCAAGCGATGCGTCGCGGTTGAACGTCGTGTCGCGCTCGAAGCGAGATCCGGTCGCAGTGAAGGTGCCGAGTCCGTGGGCCCGGTATTCGAGCGTGGCGTTGTAGAGTTCCGACTCATCGACATAACTGCATGAGTGCTTGCGCGCATCGAAACTTCCCTTGTTCATCTTTGCTCGAAGATCGGATCGGAGCAGCGCCCAGCTGCCCCTCGTGCGCATTCCCGCGCGGGGTGCGGCTGGACTACAACCGAGCGATACAACGGCGCCGGAGAATCCGATGTGCAGCTACCGACATTCGTTGCGCACCTTCCATCTCGCCGTACTAGCTTGCCTGCTGAGCAGTCTCGCCGCTCACGAGCACGTGATAGCAGGAGGTCCGGGCCAGAGTATCATCCCGATGTTGCAGGACCGGCTGAGATTAACCGAGGTGCAGGTACGTGGCGCGCTCGGAGCGCTGCTGGTGTTTGCTCCGGAGCGGCTGCCGAAGCCGGATTTCGACGACCTGGCCGAGACGATTCCGAACGCCGAGCGCATCATGCAGGAAGCCAAGCTGGACGGCATCGTAACGCGGCCGCTCGATCGCATAGACGACTATGAGCGTGACGTCGAACGAAACACTGTGGACGTCCGCTACAGGCCGTGGATCGGCACTGCGTGGTGCGGCCCGCCGGTCACCCATGCATTCGGCACCGCTCAGGGCCCGTGCGGTGGCGGCCGCCAGCGATGAGCCGAACAAACCGCGTGCGATGGCTGGAGACAGCGGCGTGGACCGCTGGCACGTTGCTGATCGCGACGTACGCAGGAACTCGCTGGTGGTACGCGCATGGTCGCGATGTGGGTGTTGCAGCATTCGAAGCGGCTCGCAGCGAGATGCAGCGATCGCCGTCGCGGCCCGCGGCGTTCGAGTTCTCTGCCGATCAGGTCGACATGTCAATGTGGTCGCCCGCGCGTGTTGAGCGCTACCGCAAATCGGTACGCGCAGTCGCAGTCCCGCAGGCATTGTTGCGCATTCCCGCCGTGAAGCTCGCGGTTCCGGTGTTCGACGGCACTAGCGATCAAAACCTCAACCGCGGCGCCGGCCGCATAGAGGGCACTGCGCACATCGGCGGGCCCGGCAACGTAGGCATCGCTGCCCACAGAGACGGCTCCTTCCGTGCGCTGGAGAATGTGCGCATCGGCGACCTGTTATTACTGGAACGGGTCACCGCGATCGACACCTATCGAGTCGTCTCGACCACGGTGGTGAATCCATCCGAGGTGAGCGTGCTCCAGCCAACCTCGATTCGCTCCGTGACGCTCGTCACGTGCTATCCATTCTATTACGTCGGCTCTGCGCCCCGCCGCTTCATCGTGCACGCGCAGTACATGACTTCGAAGGAAACACCTGCCAGTGAGGCGACTCTCAGCGACGCCTTCGATACAACGTCCGCAACCCAGCCGCGCCGAGCGTCAGAATCCCGCTGAGCGCGACGAGCGGCAATGCGCTCGCGGTGGACGGCAGGCTCGCAGCCATGTGCTCGACCGGCCGCTCGCGTACAACGATGGGTACGACCACCAGGCGCACCGTTTGCATTTCCACCTCAGCCGTTTGCGGGAACTGAGCGGCGAAGCGATCCTCGGCGATGTAGAAGTTGAGCTTGTCGCCACGGCTGAGGTCGGCAACACGCGTACGCTCGCCGTCCACATACAAGTTCGTCTCAGGTGGCGGCGTCAATGTGACCTGGCCGCCGTCCTTGAAGTTGACGACGAGCTGCTCGCCGCGGTTCACGTTGCGACTCACCGTGCCTTCGAACTTGACATAGGTCTTGCCGTTGCGCTCTTCCACGCTCTGGCAGGCGGAAGCGATGGTCGGATAGGTCGCAAGCGCCTTTTCGGACCATTGGATGCCGCTACAGTCTTTCGATACCACCTCGAACGATCGATCCACGCTCGTCTGCGCGCTGGCCGCAGCAGCACACGCGATCAGACACGCCGTGGACATTGTCATTGTCTTAGTACTCATGAACCGGACTCCTGGCTGGATCACTGCTCATCAGCACGTACATATGTGTGGGCCGCGCCCTTCCGGCAATCCGAGCCGCGGGGCGCGCGGGGCGCCTTGCATACCTATTGATGCGACGCCCGGCCATGGGCGCATAGTCGGCGTGAGCTATCCCATGTGTACGTTGCGACGCTTACTCGTGTTCGCGCTACTGGCCTGCGCGCTGGCAGGTTCCGTTGGATGCCCGACGATGCGGCGCTGGGCATCGCGCGATGAATCGGAGCGTCGCGCGGCCAGCCTGCAGGAACTGCAGCTTAAGGTGATGCGCTACGCAGACAACTACAGTGGACGCATGAAGGACCCGCTGGAGACACTGAACGTCCGGTCGGTGTCGCCTGATGAGCGGCTCGCCGTGCACAACTGGCGCATCACGCAGGCGACCGCGGCATACACGATCGCGAGCGGCTCCAACCCCGTGGTCAATGCGCTCGACATGATCGCGCTGGCGACGTTGAGCCGCATGGTCGTCGAGGATTACCGCACGGACGCCCTCTTCCGCGTCCGTGCGGCGCCCCTACTAGAAGTGCATCGCAGCCTGGAGCGGCAAGCATGGTCGCTGGTCGAGGGCGTGCTGGAACTCGATCAGACGAATCAGCTGCGGACGCTCATCGGGCAGTGGCACACCGAGCATCCGGGAGCGCGATCGGTATCTCAGGTCCGCTTCGCCGATTTTGCGGCGATCGTGGGCCGCCCGAGTACCGATGCGCATGGCAGCGGGAGCCTGTTTGCGCTGATCGGGCTCGATCCGCTGCGCAATCTCGACCCGGCCGTCCGAGAGCTCGAGCAGACGCGTCAGCTCGCCGAGCGGACGATCTACTATCTGCAACGCGCGCCAAGCCTGCTCGACATGCAAGTCGAACGGCTGGCCTATCAGCTCGCGGTCATGCCGGAGGCGAAACAGGCGCTCGCTGACGTCGAGCGTGTCAGCGTCGCAGCCGCGGCGATTGGCGAGCTGACGGCCGACACGCCCGCGATCATTGCGAACGAACGCCACGCGATCATCGTCGAGCTCACCACGGCACTCCATGCGGAACAGGACCGCATGCAGGCGCTTCTGGTCGAGGTACGGGACGTATTGAATGCGGGTGCGCAGACTTCGGAGTCCCTCACCACCACCGTTACCGCGCTTGACGACTTTGTCGCGCGCTTTCAGCCGCGGCAGGTTCAACCCAATGCGACATCCGCTCCACGGCGCCCCTTCGATATCACTGAGTATGCAGAGACAGCGCGGGAACTCGCGACGGCGACACAACACCTGCAAGCACTGCTCGTGCAGCTCGACACTTCGAGCGCAGGCATTGAGCATCTGGCGAGCACTGCCACGCAGGTCCTGCATGAGACCGTCGATCATGCGTTCTGGCGCGGCATCGCTCTGATCGCGGCGCTGGCAATCGCCGCACTGCTAACGATGCTGGCATATCGCTGCATCACCCAATGCTACGGCGAAGTCTGACAGCATCTCTAGCGTATCTGCTGCTGCACGCGGCTGTCGGCGCAGAGGAGCCGCGTCTCGTCGACGCACAACCCGTCCTGGACTCCGCGCCGGTGATCGTCGACGGCGTGGAGTTGTTCCGCGTCTCCGGCAGCGCATCCTTTCCCGCCGTGGAGCGTGCGAGAAACGTGAGTGCACGCATCGTCGCGGTGTCGCGCGGCTCAGGGACCGTGCCAAGCACGGTCAACATGCAGCCGCGCCAAGGTCGCATCGATATCTTGGCCGGCAACCGGCACCTCGTCGCCGTAGTGACGGCAGATGCCTCGCTGGAAGGCGCCTCGTTGTCGGACGCGGCATTGGTGCGAGCATTGCGAATCCGGGAAGCGATCACGCGTTATCGTGCCGATCGCCGCCCTGACAGGCTTGCACAGGCCGTGCTCGCATCCACGACCGCTGCTGCCACAGCCGCCCTGCTTTTGCTGATCGTTATGCGCGGTTTTCGATACACATTCGATGCTCTCGAACGGCGCTATCACAGCCGGGTGCACAGCCTCACCATCCAATCGTTCGAGGTCGTGAGGGCGGAGAGCATTTGGCGTGCCCTGAACGGCGTGCTCGGCACCCTCCGCGTCCTTTGCGTGGTTGCAATCGTCTACGCCCTCTGCGCGTTCACCTTGCGACAGTTTCCATGGACGCGGGGCGTCGCCGAGCGCCTGATGCAGCTCGTCTACGAGCCGCTGCAGTCGATGGGCGCGGCGGTGCTGCTTTACACACCGAAGCTGGCCTTCCTGGTCGTGCTCGTGATCCTCATTCGCTATGTGCTGAAGCTCCTGGGCTTGTTCTTCGGCGCTGTGGGCACCGGGCGCGTGCCGCTGCGCGGCTTCGATGCGGAGTGGGCCCAGCCGACGTATCACATCGTGCGGATCCTCGTCATCCTGCTCGCGCTCGTTGTCTCGTATCCGTACCTACCCGGTTCAGGCAGCGCTGCTTTCCAGGGCCTGTCGATCTTCGCTGGCCTCATGCTGTCGCTCGGTGCCTCCTCCGCGATGGCCAGCGTCATCGCCGGGTACGCCGTCACCTACCGGCGCGCCTTCCGCGTCGGCGATCGCATCTCGGTCGGCGAGTTCATAGGTGAGGTCACCGAGGTGCGCCTGATGGTCACGCATCTGTGCACGGCAAAAAACGAGGAAATCATCGTACCCAACTCGCTGGTGCTGCAGAACCACGTCGTGAACTACAGCAAGTTAGCCAAGACTCGCGGGCTCATTTTGCACACGACAGTGTCGATCGGGTACGAGATCCCGTGGCGGCAAGTCGAGGCGATGCTGCTGCTCGCCGCGGGACGCACCGACATATTGTTGCGTGAGCCGCCGCCGTTCGTACTGGAGAAGTCGCTCGGCGATTTTGCGGTGATTTACGAGTTGAATGCCTACGTCGAATCCGCCTCGGCAATGCCGGAACGCTACGCCGCGCTGTATCGAAACATTCTCGACGTGTTCAACGAGTACGGGGTGCAGATCATGACGCCGGCATACGAGGGCGATCCAGAACAGCCGAAGCTCGTGCCGAAGGACAGGTGGTTCTCGTCGCCCGCTAGAACATGAACGTCACGAACGCGATCGCGCCGCCATAGTCCCAGCGCAGGCGGCCGTTGAAGTCGGGCCGATCCTCGATATCGAAGCGAAAGCCGAAGTCGTTGTAGGCGACACCGAGGCCAACGTGATCGGCAAGCTGCCAGACGAGTGACGCCTTGAGGTCGATGAGGCTGCCGGAGTACGGATCGAGCTCGAGATAGAAGTACTGCATCTGCGCCGAGACGTAGAAGTCGTGCGGCAGCCGCCACAGTCCGCGCAGCCCGAGAACGGGCAGCGGCGCGTGCGTCGTCGCCTCCGCATCCAGGCTGCGTGACGCCGAACCGCCCTGCCCGGTCAGAGTCGCGTCTAGGCCCAGGCCCATGTCGACGTAGTGCACGCCGATACCGCCGGCGAATTCATAGCTGTCTCGTCTGAGGAATGCATATTCGTATGACAGTTGCGCGACAGTGAGACTCGAGCGTGCCGCGACCGTCGCTCCGATTGGAAATGTTTCGCCGTCGAACTCGACATCGCGCTGCAGAGAGCGTGCCGCGCGACGATTGTTCTCGAAGTACATGCCGCGGATGAGGTGTCTCGGCGCGATGCGCCAGGATGCGTCTACGCGGAAGCGGTCGAAATCACCGATGCCGAACGTATCGTCGTAGTCGACGTCGGAACCGAGGGTGTCGCTCGTCTCACCGTCGACGCGCACCCGCATGTCGGTGGACATGAGGAACCAGCCGGCATCGACAATGACCTTCGACTCGAGCGGGTTGCGCTCGGCGGCGCTCACGGTGCCGAACGCTGCGGATGCGAGCAGAGCGATTGCGAATGGACGCATGATTCACAGCATGCGCCGCGGACGGTCGCGGTGTGCTACGCAGGAGGTGCAAACGCGGGCGCCTGTCACCCGTGGGAAAAACCGGTACGCGCAGCGACGTGTTCGAGGGCCGCGCAACTGCCCCTGTTACTGCTGCACTTCAGGACCGGCGAATGCAACATCGCCTCGACCCCACTTGGAGAATAGACGTGACCAAGCTCATCCTGCTATTCCCGCTGGGCGCACTCGCTGCGCTCGCTTGCGGTACCACCATTGCGCAATCCGAGCCCGTGACAGTTGCGAAGACCTTGACCATCTCGGCGACGGTGGAGTCGATCGACCCCGACAAACGCCTGGTCGAGCTGCGCAAAGGCAACGAGCACAGGACCGTGCAGGTTGCGCCCGAAGTCCACAACTTTGATCGCATCAAGGTCGGCGACGAGGTCGTGGCGACGTACTACCAGGGCCTCGCGGCCGAATTCAAGAAGAAGGGGGAGAGCAATACGGTGGGCGTGATCGACGCGACCACCAGCACTGCGCGCCTGGCGGAGGGAGCAGGCCGTCCGGGCGCGGCGGTCGCGAACAGGGTCACGACGACAGTCGTCATAGAAGCAGTCGATCGTGCAGCGAACTCGGTGACGTTCCTGGGGCCGGCGGGAATGTCGCGGACCGTCGATGTGATCGACTCGAAGGCGCAGCAGTTCATCGGCTCGCTGAAGAAAGGCGACGAGGTGCAGCTGACCTACGTCGAAGCGCTGGCGGTGACCCTGGAGCCGAAGCAGCCGCTGTAGCCCCACTAGCAACGTGACCGCCATGAAGATCCGCTTAATCACCGCCACGATCAGTGCGACGCTGCTCAGTGGCGCCGCGCTGCTCGCTCAGTCGCAGAATCAAACTCCCGCGACGCCGGCTGCGCCGGCGTCGACAGTGCAGCCCGTTTCGCAGTCGCTCGGACTCATCGTGTACCCGGCCAAGGGGCAGTCCGCCGAGCGACAGAGCGTAGATGAGCAGGAATGCTACAACTGGGCGAAGTCACAGACCGGCATAGACCCGCAAGCGCCAGCGCCCGCGACCGTTGCGTCCGAAGAGTCGAAACCGAGCGGACAGCGGGTGAAGTCGGCTGCACGTGGTGCAGCGGCCGGCGCAATCATCGGAGAAGTAGCGAACAACGACGCCGACGAAGGCGCGAAGGTCGGCGCCGCAGCCGGTGTACTGGCGGGTGGCCGCCGCGCGCGCGAAGAGAAAGACACGCACGAGCAGCAAGCGAAAAAAGAAGCGCAGGCGGCGCAG
Source organism: uncultured Gammaproteobacteria bacterium (assembly GCA_963710595.1). Taxonomy (GTDB): domain Bacteria; phylum Pseudomonadota; class Gammaproteobacteria; order Steroidobacterales; family Steroidobacteraceae; genus Steroidobacter. The sequence continues at coordinate 260,004 of CAVQAZ010000004.1, read as the reverse complement.
TCCGAGCGGCAGGAGACCTTCAAGAAGGCATTGGGCACGTGCCTGCAAGGACGCGGCTACACCACGGGCTGATGGATACGTTAGCGTGGTTCGGCGCTCTGGTCGCAATCGCTGCAGCGACCGACTCCGCACGCGCGGGCGCACAGCAATCAACGACGACTGCACGGCCTCCGCGGCCAAACATCTTGCTCACACCGTCGACGAATCCCGCCGATCCTGCAGGTCCCATGACAGGCATGCAGCTGATCGAAGACCTGGATCGTGCGGCATCAACGTCCTCGCAAACGCAGCCCGGCAATTGGGTGATTGCACCTCTTCCTTTCCGCAATGAGCTGCTCGGAGCCGGCCTCTTGCTAGGGGCGGGCTACCTCTATGGCACGCGAGAAACGGATCGCGGCGCGCGTCATTCTGTCGCCGCGGCCGCAGGCATGTATGCCGAAGGTGGGAGCTGGACAGCACTCGCCGCACATCGCGGCTACTGGTCCGAGCAGCGCTATCGAACCACCGCAGTCGCCGCCACTGGCGAACTCCTCTACAACATCGAACTGCAGCGCGGGGATAGCAATCGCACTGTCGGCCTGAAGCAGCAATTCTCCGGAATCTCACTCGAGGCTGCGGCCAAGATCGGCGCGAGCGGCTGGCTTGGGCTCGGGTATCGCGCTGGCGATACTCACGTCCTGATATCTAATCACACGGACGTGCTGCCGCAGGAATTCCCCCTGCGCGCCGGCATCGACATTTCAAACGTGCTACTCGATGGCGAGTTGGATACGCGGGACAACGATCTGTTTCCGTCCTCGGGACGCTACGCGCAGGCCGAAGCGTTAATCGCGCTCCAGGAACTGGGAAGCGATCACGACTACGTCTCGCTGGAGGTGGAGTGGAACGACTATCGCCGCGTTCGCGACGGGCACATATTGGCCTGGCGCATCGCGGGCAAGATCGCCGACGGCGACGCGCCCTTCTTCGCCATGTCCTGGTTCGGAGCAGGCGTCGATCTGCGTGGCTACACGCCTGGACGCTACATCGGCGAATCGATGCTCGCCGCGCAGGCGGAGTGGCGCTGGCAAGCAACGCAGCGCTGGGGATTCACGGCGTTCGGCGGCGCCGGCAAGGTCTCCGGCGCGTTGGGCGACATCGACACTGATTCCTGGCTGCCGGCGGGCGGCCTCGGTGTGCGTTTCAGGCTGACCAAAGCGCTGCCGCTCAACCTGCGAGCGGATTTCGCTTGGGGCCGCGACGACAGCACATTTTCGCTCGCCGTCGGCGAAGCCTTTTAGTCTCTTACCAAACCAATAGGCATCGAGGCATTGGTGATGAGGTGCAGTCAGACACGCCCTCTCTTCGCATGTCCCGCGCCGACGCGCCCCGTATTCTCGGCTCCATGCGCACAAGCAGTCCGCAAGACTCACCTTCCACTCACGGTCATGTTCTCACGTACCTGCGCACGCTGCAGAACAGTGGAGCCCGCTAATGATGGAGTACGCCGTCAAGACGCCGACGATCCCGATCCCCTTCCACAAGCTGCTGAGGGTGGTTGCACTCGTCGATGCGGGCAATCACGAGACGCGTGCGCTGCTCGATCGGCTCGCGACGGAGAGGTTCGAGGTCGAGATCAGCGATCGGTACGACCGCGACGTACTCGAGGACGCAGCGGTAGGCGCGTACATCGCTGCGATCGACGGCGACCGGCTCGAGCCAGCGCGCAATCTGGTCGCGAGCGGTGCGCGGCGCCGGCTTCAGTACCCCGCTGTGGGCGCTTGCGGACTCGCACCGCATCTCGCAAGCGCTCGCACCGGAAGTAATCGGCGAGGTCGACGGCTACATCTACCTCGGCCAGCAGACGCCGGCATTCCACGCGAAGCAGGTGATCGCGAGCATCACGGAGTATGGCACGACGCCTGCTGCCGCCGTTCTTCGGCGGGATGATGGCCTACGACGGCGAGGCGAACATCTCGTTCGCGTGCCCCGGGCACCAGGGCGGCGAGTTCTACCGCAAGTCCCCTGCCGGGCAGCTGTTCTTCAAGCACTTCGGCGAGCAGATCTTCCGCAACGACCTGTGCAACGCCGACGTCGACCTGGGCGACCTGCTGATCCACGTCGGCGCCGCGGTCGAGGCCCAGCGGCACGCGGCACGCGTCTTCGGCGCCGACCGCACCTACTTCGTCCTGAACGGCACCTCCACTGTCCAACAAGATCGTCGCCGCACGCGGTGCTGCGCCGCGGCGACCTGGTGCTGTTCGACCGTAACAACCACAAGTCGCTCCACCAGGGCGCGCTGGTCCAGGCGGGCGCGATTCCGATCTTCCTACCGACTGCGCGCAACCCGTTCGGCATGATCGGCGCTATCGACTGGGATGCATTGGACGAGCACAGCCTGCGCGAGGCAGATCCGCAAGCATCCGCTCGTCGACGACAAGTGCGCGGACCGCGAGCGGCCGTTCCGCCTCGCCTGCATCCAGCTCGCGACCTACGACGGCACGATCTACAACGTGCCGCAAGGTCATGGAGAAGATCGGGCACCTGTGCGACTACGTGCTCTGGGACGAGGCGTGGATCGGCTACAACGCCTTTCATCCGCTGTTCGACGGATCACAGTCCGATGCGCCTGCCAGCAACTCGGGCCCGGACATCGCCGGGCCTGTTCTCGACGCAGTCGGTGCACAAGCAAGGCGCCGGCTTCTCGCAGGCATCCCAGATCCACAAGCGCGACGAGCATATCCGCGACCAGCGCCGCTTCATCGAGCACAAGCGCTTCAACGAATCGTTCCTGATGCACGCCTCGACCTCGCCGTTCTATCCGCTGTTCGCCTCGCTCGACGTCAACGCGAAGGTACACGCGGGCAAGGCAGGCGAAGTGCTGTGGGACCGCTGCATCGAGCTGGGCATCGAGACGCGCAAGAAGCTGCGCGAGTTGCTGCCGGCATTTCGAGCACAACGGCGCGGGCCGCGAAGAGCAGTGGTTCTTCGATCCGTTCGTCCCGACGTAGTCACGATCCGCGGCTCGCCCTTCGCCGCAGGACGTCGAGAACGTCCGCTGGGAGGACCTGCCGACCGACTTCATCAAACGCGAGCAGCAATGCTGGACTTTCAATCCGAAGAGCACCTGGCACGGCTACCAGGGCTACGCGCCGGGCTAGGCGATGGTGGATCCGAACAAGCTCATGCTGCTGACGCCGGGCATCGATCGCAAGACCGGCGAGTATCTCGACTTCGGCGTGCCGGCCACGGTGCTGGCGAACTACCTGCGCGAGCAGCGCATCGTCCCGGAGAAGTGCGACCTCAACAGCATCCTGTTCCTGATGACGCCGGCGGAGGACGAAAGCAAGCTCGACGCGCTGCTCGCGAAGCTCGTCAAGTTCAAGAATCTCTGGGACGACGACGTGCCGCTCGCCGAAGTCCTGCCGACTCTGTACGCGCAGAACAGCGCGCGCTATGCCGGCTACACGCTGCGCCATGTGTGCAAGGAGATGCACGACTTCTACCGCAAGGCGGACATCAAGCAGCTGCAGAAGCTGTGCTTCCGCGCCAGCAGCTTCCCCGAGCTCGCCATCATCGCCGCAGGACGCGTACGCGACGCTGGTCGCGCAACGAGGTCGACTACGTGCCGCTCGACGGCAGTCTCCAAGGCCGCATCGCTGCGACGCTGGCGCTGATCTATCCGCCAGGCATCGGCGTCATCGTTCCCGGCGAGCGTTGGGACGACGCGGGCGCAGCCGATGCTCGATTACTTCCTTGCCTTCGAGGAATCGTTCAACCGCTTCCCAGGCTTCAACTACGAAGTACAGGGCGTCTACCAGGAGCAGGTCGACGGCCGCATCAAGTTCCACACGTACGTGGTTCGCGAGTGAGCCGCAACGCAAGTTCAGGAGAGCCTCCATGCCAGAGCCACAAAAGAAGATGAACCTGGTCCAGCTGACGTTCATCGTCGCCGTCAACATGATGGGCTCGGGCATCATCATGCTGCCGACGAACATGGCGCAGGTCGGCGCGATCTCGCTGCTGTCCTGGCTGGTCACCGCGGTCGGCTCCATGGCGATCGCCTACGGCTTCGCCCAGGCCGGGCTCTTCAACCAGCGCACCGGCGGCATGGCCGCTTACGCAGAGGACGCCTACGGCAAGGACGGCTACTTCCAGGTGTTCTTTCTGTACTTCCTGTCGCTTGCCATCGGCAACGTCGCGATCGCGATCTCGGCAGTCGGCTACCTCGCGACGTTCTTGCCGTGGCTGTCGTCGACGCCGATTTCGACGCTGCATCGGCGTAATCGCGCTCCTGTGGCTCACGACGGTCGCGAACTTCGGCGGGCCGAGCGTGACCGGCAAGATCGGCTCGATCACGGTGTGGGGCGTGATCATTCCAGTCGGCGCTCCTCTCGCATCATCGGCTGGTTCTGGTTCAGCAAGGACACCTTCGCGGCAGCCTGGAACCCGCAGGGGCTGAGTCTCGGCGCAGGGCATGGGTTCGAGCATCTCGCTCACACTGTGGGCGTTCCTCGGCATGGAGTCCGCCGCCCAGAATTCCGCCGCGGTCGAGAACCCGAAGCGTGACGTCCCGCTCGCCTGCATGTTCGGCACGCTCGGCGCAGCGGTCATCTACATCCTGTCGACCACCGTGATCCAGGGCATCGTACCGAACGCAGAGCTCGCGGATTCGACTGGCCCGTTCGGGCTCGCGTACGCGCGAATGTTCAACCCTACGATCGGCTCGATCATCATGGCGCTCGCGGTTCTCGCCTGCCTCGGCTCGCTCCTCGGCTGGCAGTTCACGATCGCCCAGACCGGCAAATCAGCTGCCGAGGAGCGTATGTTCCCGGCGTTCTTCTCGAAGGTGAACCGCGCGGGCGCGCCGATCACCGGCATGATCGTGCTCGGCGTCGTACAGACGGTGCTCGCGCTCTCGACCATCTCGCCCACGCTGAGCGAGCAGTTCAGCGCCCTGGTCAATCTCGCGGTCGTGACCAACGTCATTCCGTACGTGGTCGCGCTCTCAGCGCTCATGGTCATGATGAAGCGCGCACAAGTCCCCGAGAAGGTGTACACGCGCAACTGCGTCATCGGCGTGCTCGCTATGGCTTACAGCGTGTTCGCTCTCTATGCCTCCGGCGCAGAGGCAGTCCTCGGCGGCATGCTGGTGCTGGGCGTCGCCTACATCATCTGGGGCTTCATCGCGCCGCGCTTCAGCGTGCCCTCGACTGCGACCGCGGCGACCGTTCCCCGTGCCGCCCTTGCAGACACGCCGCCCGCGCCAGCGCCCGCCGTTGCCAGCGTTCGCGGGCCCACTGCCGCTTGATGCCCGCGACCACATTAGGAGAACGAGCATGCAATCCCAACGATCCACCGAGTGTCTGCACCAGCGCGGGCAGCGCGTGCGTCGTGCGCCGATAAACGCGGCCGCCGTCGCTCTGGCGCTTCTTGCCGCCATGCCCGCCGGCGCGGCGACACTCGATCGCATCAAGGAGACGGGCCACATCCGCTTCGGCTTTCTCAGGGACGCTCCTCCGTTCTCGTTTCGCAACGGTGACAGCGCACCGCAGGGCTATGCAGTGGACCTTTGCAAGAATGTGGCGGAGGAGCTCAAACGCGGTCTCGCGTTGCCAGGCCTGACTGTGAACTGGATTCAGGTCGATTTCGCGGAACGCTTCAGTGACGTGAAAACGGGCAGGATCGATCTGCTGTGCGCCCCCGCGATCGAGACGCTCAGCCGCAGGCAGGAGGCGTCCTTCTCTATTCCCATCTTCGCGAGCGGCAATCGCGCGGCGGTGCGCGCGGACGCGCCGGCTGCGTTGCGCGACGTTCTGTCGGAAAACCGTGCCACGAAGCCTGTTTGGCGCGGCACACCGGCAGCGACCGTAATCGAGTCGACGACGTTCGCAATCGTGCCTGGGACAACCGGGGAGAAATGGCTCACTGAGCGCGCTAAGAGTCTGCAGGTGGACGCACGAATTGTGCGCGTGGGCGATTACCACGAAGCCTTGCAGCAGCTCGTCGCAGGCGACGTGGACGTCGTCTTCGGCGACCGCGTCGTAATGCTCGGCGCGCTCCAGGCTCTCGCTCCGAAGACTCGCGAGAACGTTGCGATCCTCGACCGGATGTTCACCCACGAGCCGGCCGCCCTCGCGCTCGAACGCGGCGACGACGACTTCCGCGCCTTGGTTGATCGCGCATTGAGCCGGCTCTACGCCTCCAGCGAGTTCGCGGCGCTGTATTCGAAGTGGTGCGGCGAGTTCGACCAGCGCGTACGCACGTTCTTCTTATGGAACACGCTGCCCGAGTGAGCGCCGGCACACGTGACGACCCAGCCAACCACGGAGCACCCCAATGATCCAGCGAAGCATCAAGCGAATCAGCATGCGAGCTCTCATGGTGGATGACGAGCTTGGCGCCGCCAGCGCGGAAGGTCGCGCCGCGCGAGCTCTCGTGCAGGAGCTGCAGGGTCGTGCCATCGAAGTGATCGAGGCGACGTCCGTGGAGGACGGCACCTCGGTCGTGACTGCGGATTCCGCGATCCACGTTATCCTGATCGATTGGAGCCTGGGCGGCGACGACGACCATGCCAGGGCGCGCACCTTCCTCGAGTTCGTGCGCTCACGCAACGACAAGATCCCGATCTTCCTCATGGCTGAGCGCGGTGCGGCCACGGCAATTCCCATCGACGTCATGGAAATGGTCGACGAGTTCGTTTGGACGCTCGAGGATACGGCGGCATTCATCGGCGGGCGCGTCGCGGCAGCCGTGCGCCGCTACGTTGAGGTGTTGCTGCCGCCGCTCGCCGCGGCGCTCATGCGCTTCAGCCAGGAGTACGAGTACTCCTGGCACACGCCGGGCCACACTGGCGGCACCGCCTTCCTCAAGTCGCCGGTCGGCCGGATCTTCTTCGACTACTTCGGCGAGAACATGTTGCGCTCCGACCTGTCGATCAGCGTCGGCAGCCTCGGTTCGCTGCTCGATCACACCGGACCGATCGGCGAGCACGAGAAGTACGCGGCGCGCGTCTTCGGCGCGCACCGCACCTACTGCGTGACCAACGGCACGTCGATGTCGAACCGCGTGATCTTCATGGCCGCCGTCGCACGCGACCAGGTTGCGTTGTGCGACCGCAACTGCCACAAGTCGATCGAGCACAGCCTGGTCATGACCGGTGCGGTCCCGCACTACCTGGTTCCGCTGCGCAACCGCTACGGGATCATCGGGCCGATTCCTCCCGCGCGGCTCGACAAGGAAGCGATCGACGGGGACTTGCGCTCGAATCCGCTCGTGACTAAAGGCGTCACGGCGCGCGCAGTGCATTCGATCATCACGAACTCCACGTACGACGGGCTCTGCTACAACGCGCGCCGCGTCGAAGAGCTGCTCGACCCGAGCGTCGATCGCATTCACTTCGACGAGGCCTGGTACGCGTACGCCCGCTTCAATCCGCTCTATCGAGACCGTCATGCGATGCACGGCGACCCGAAGCTCCACACGGGGCCGACGATCTTCGCGACGCACTCGACGCACAAGCTGCTCGCCGCTCTGTCGCAGGCTTCGTTCCTGCACATCCGCGACGGCCGCGGCGCCATCCCGCATGCGCGCTTCAACGAGTCGTACATGATGCACGCATCGACCTCGCCGCTGTACCCGATCATCGTCTCCAACGACATCACTGCGGCGATGATGGACGGCCCGGGCGGGCCGACGCTCACGAACGAGTCGATCGAGGAGGCCGTGGCGTTCCGGCAGACGATATGCCGCGTCCGCCGGCGAGTTCGCTGAAGAAGGGCCAATGGTTCTTCAGCACCTGGAATGCGGACTCGGTCGCGAGCCGCGAGTCCGGCAAGAATGTGGCGTTCGAGGACGCCGACGCGCGACAGCTCGCCACCGACCCGCAGTGCTGGGTGCTGCACCCCGGCGAGACCTGGCACGGCTTCGGCGATCTCGAAGACGACTACTGCATGCTCGACCCGATCAAGGTCTCGGTCGTCACGCCGGGCGTCGCCGACAAGGGCGGCCTCGAGAGCAACGGCATTCCGGCGAGCATCGTGACCGCCTACCTGCACTATCGCGGCGTCGAGGTCGAGAAGACCACGGACTTCACCATCCTGTTCCTGTTCTCGATCGGCATCACCAAGGGCAAGTGGGGCACGCTGCTCAACGCGCTGCTCGACTTCAAGCGCGACTACGACTGCAACGCGCCGCTCGCCGAAGCGCTGCCCGATCTCGTCGCTGACTATCCGGGCGTCTATCGGGACCTCGGCCTGCGCGATCTCGCCGACCAGATGTTCGAGCAGCTGAGCGAATCGCGTCAGACGCATTGGCTTGCCGAGGCGTTCTCGACGCTGCCGACGCCCGTCATGACACCGAACGCCGCCTTTCAGCACCTGGTGCGCGACGAGATCGAGCACGTGCCGCTGGAACAGCTCGCGCAGCGAGTGCTCGCAACCAGCGTCGTGCCCTATCCGCCGGGCATTCCGATGCTCATGCCCGGCGAGTCGACCGGTTCGGACGACGGCCCGTATCTCGGCTACCTGCGCGCGCTGTGCGTGCGTGGGACGAGCGCTTCCCCGGCTTCGGCCACGACACCCACGGCGTCGAGAACCGCGACGGGCGTCCACTACGTGCAGTGCCTGCGAAAAGCTGCGGCGCCCGAGCAGGAGGCACGACGCACGTGAGCACGCTCGGCCGCAAGATGTCGCTCACGCAGGCCACGATGCTGGTCGGCCGGCAACATGATCGGCACGGGCGTATTCCTGCTGCCCGTCAATCTTGCGCACGTCGGTGGCATTGCGATCTTCGGCTGGCTGATCGCGACCGCCGGCGTCGCCGCGCTCGGCCTCGCGTTTGCCAAACTCGGCGAGCTCAGACCGCAGCAGGGCGGGCCTTACGCGTATGCGCGGGACTTTCTCGGTCCGTATGCGGGCTTCCAGACCAACTACGTGTACTGGTTCGGCAGCTGGATCGGCAACGTCGCGATCGCCGTCGCCGCAATCGGCTATCTCGCCGAGCTCGTGCCAGCGATTACAGGCCCGTCGGCGAGCGTGATCGCCACCGCTCTCCTCATCTGGCTGCTCACGTTCACTAACATCCTCGGACCGCGCGTCGTCGGCGCGCTCGAGACCTGGACCATGGCGCTGGCGCTAGTGCCGATTCTCGCGATCGCGATCTTCGGATGGCTCTGGTTTGACTCACAGATATTCCTCGCCGGTTGGAACGTCAGCGGCGAATCTGACTTGCGAGCAATATCGCGCGCCGCATCCATGGCGCTGTGGGCCTACATGGGTATCGAGAGCGCCGCAGTCTCGGCAGGCGTGATCGAGAATCCGAGCCGCAACGTGCCGCTGGCAACGCTCATCGGGCTGGCGCTCGCCGCCGTCATATACGTGCTGAGCTCGTCCGTCATCATGGGGCTGCTGCCAAACGCGGAACTGCGCAGCTCGCACGCCCCGTTTGCGGAAGCGGCGCGCATCGCGATCGGCGCGCCCGGCGCAATCATCATCAGCGTGTGCGCGGTACTGAAGTCCGTCGGTGCGCTCGGCGGTTGGATGCTGCTGGTCGGGCAATCGGCGCAGGCTGCCGCGGGTGACGGCATGTTCCCGCGCATTTTCGCGCGCCTGAATTCCAACGGCGTGCCCAGCATGGGTCTGATCATCGTCGCCGTGCTCATGACGATCGTGCTGCTGGCGACCATGTCGCCAACGCTCGCGGATCAGTTCAACCGCATCGTCGATCTCGCCGTCATCCTGATCATCGTTCCGTACATCTACTCGGCGGTGGCGGTCGTGAAAGTGATCTACGACCACCGCCTGCCGCGGGCAACCTTCCGTATTTACAAGTGGATCGCGCTGGTGGCAGTCGCCTACTGCCTGTGGGCGGTCATCGGCGGCGATCCGCAAACGGTCGTGCGCGCGATGGTCGCCCTGCTCATCAGCGTTCCCCTGTATCCGTTCTTCATTCGCTCGATGGATGCAGCGGCGAAACGCAATGCGGCCGCAGCGGCGGCCACATGACCCTGATCGACGCATCGCGCACCAACGCGGCGAATCCAGCTCCCTGCAACGCAATCCTCAGGACATCCCGAGCCTCGGCACGATACGGAGAGACTGTCATGAAAATTTGCTGTTCGACCGGCCTGGCCTTATTGCTGTTCTCGGGCGCAGTCCTCGCCGAACGGCGACCCGGTTGGGAATTCGGCGGCGAAGTGGTTTACCAGTCTTCGCAGGATCTGAATTTCGACGGCGGCTCCTCGGCCTCGCTCAATGACGACGTCGGCCTCGCAGTGACGCTCGCCTATCGCTTCACAAAGCGGCTCGAGCTGCTGCTCGGTCTCGACTGGAACGTTATCGACTATGACGTCAACGTGGCGCCGGGCGATGCCGCGGCAGGGCTTGGTTTCAGCGGCAGCGGCGAGCTCGAATCCTGGACGCCCCGGGTCGGGGTGAACTTCAACTTCCTGGAGGGCAACCTGACGCCGTATGTGACGGGCACCGTCGGCTGGAGCTTCATCGATACTGATATCCCGGATGGCCCTCCGCAAAATGCCTGCTGGTGGGATCCGTGGTGGGGCTACTACTGCGGCACGTTCGTGAATACGCGGAATATCGACGAGTTCGCTTACGGCGTCGGCGCGGGGCTGCGCTGGGACGTATCGTCAGCAATCTCTGTGCACCTGGGTTATGAGAAACATTGGCTCGATCTCGGCGAAGCGAGCAGCACGCCCGACTTCGACCAAGTCAAGCTCGGCATCGCCGCACGTTATTGAGCAGCCCGGCTCCACCAGGCGTAGGCGGAAATGGCAAATGGCCAGTCGTCCAGCACAGATTGAATTGCGCCTGCAGCGTCCACGGCGCAATGGCGCGCGTGCGTGGAGTACCCTCGCGTCGATTGCCGCCGTCGCGCTAGCGAGCAGCTGCGCGGTGCATTCCCCTCCTCCTGCCGAAGAGATTCGCAGGCAAGCGCTTGCCGACATCGCACTCGATCACGCCTGGATGGCTGACGCATCCGTCTCGACCGCGCTGGTGCAGGACGACTGGCTACGATCATTCAACGATCCTGAGCTGGACGCGCTCGTCCGCGAGGCGCTTGCCAACAACCCGGATCTGCGCATCGCTGCCACTCGCGTCGAGCAAGCGGCGCAGTATCTGGTAATCGCGCAGTCAGGATTGCGGCCCATGCTCGGGGTGTTCGGCACCGGCGGCTCAAAGACCGGGGGCGGAAGCGACAGCTCGTCCGCGTTGCAAGCACTGATGCTGACAGCTTCGTGGCAACTCGACTTGTGGGGTCGGCTGCGTTATGCACGGAACGCAGCCGCGCAGGATCTGGCTTCCACGCAAGCGGACCTCGAGTTCGCGCGCCAGTCGCTTGCAGCCGCTACGGCGAAAGCCTGGTTCACAGCAACGCAGCTCACACTGAATGCGTCGATCGCTGCGGACATGGTTCGGTCTGCGAACGAGCTGGCGCTGCTTGCGCAGCAGCGAGAACGCGTCGGGGTGGGGGCTAACGCGGAAACGGCTGCCGCGCGCGCGATGGCCAAAAATCTCGCAAGCACTTTCCAGCAACTGCAGCTCTCACGCAATCAAGCGCTGCGCGCACTCGAACTGCTGATCGGCCGTTACCCCGCCGCCGAGATCAACGCTCGTGCGCAGCTGCTCGAACTGCCGGGACCCGTCGCGGCTGGCATGCCTCTGCAGATGCTGGAACGCCGACCGGATGTGATCGCAGCCGAGCGGCGCGTAGCCGCAGCGTTCAACCGCGTCGGCGAAGCGAAGGCCGCTCGGCTACCTCAGCTGACACTGAGTGCGAACTTCGGGGCATTGGAGAGCGAGATCCTGGAGCTCAGAGAGGACTTCGAGAACCCGACCGGCGGTCTCGGCGCACGCCTGCTGGCGCCGATATATCAGGGCGGTGCATTGAAAGCGCAGGCGGAGATCCGGACGCTGCAGCAGAAGGAAGCAATTGCAGACTACGCACGCGTCGCGTTGCGAGCCATCGGCGAAGTTGAGAACGCGGTCGCTGCGAGCGTCTCGCTGGCAACACGCGCCGCGTTGCTCAACGATGTGGTCAAGGAGCAGACGGTGGCGCTCAATCTGACGGAGACGCGATTCCGAATAGGACGGACAGACCGTCGCTCGGTCGAGCAGCAGCAACTGAACGTGAAAGACGCGCAAATGGCCCTCCACAATGTGCGCGCGGACGAACTCGCTGAGCGCATCAACCTGCATCTTGCACTGGGCGGAAGCTTCGCAGCCGCCTCGCCGTGACCCGAATCGCCACAATGCGGCAGCCGCTCAGGGCCACGCGTGCAGTACTGCGCCCGCTTTTCTTTCAGCGCTGCTTCTACCTGTTCGTCACACTGCTCGCGTTCATTGCGTTTGCGCCGTTCATCGACGCTGAGCACGGCGGCATCATCATCAGAAACCTGATCAACGCTTTCGTCATCCTCGCGGCCGTAGCCGCGGTAGGACGCTCGCTGCTGTCCTTCATGGTCGTGCTCGCGCTGGCCGCACCCGCGCTGGCGTTTCGCTGGATGTCTCTCGAACCGGGCAACTCGGCACTGTTGGATCTGGCGCTGAGATTGGACGCTGCTGTCTATGTTGCGACTATCGCGCTTCTCCTGCGCTACGTCTTCGATCGGGAAGTACTGACCGCCGATCGGCTGTGGGGCGCTGCTGCTACCTACCTGATGATCGGCGTGCTGTGGAGCTTCCTCTATGCGATCGTGGATCGCGCAAGTCCCGGGGCGTTCGCTGTGCGCGGCTCGGTCGCGCCCATGGAGCTGATGGATCTGCTTTATTTCAGCTTCTCGACGGTAACCACGACCGGCTTTGGAGACATCGTGCCTTTGACGCGTCTCGCCAGAGTCGCCGCAATCATCGAGAGTATTATCGGGCAGCTGTTCCTCGCGATCCTGATCGCGAGACTCGTCGGGGTGTATCCGCTGCCGCGGGACGCTGGCCGGCCCGCGCACACCAACGCCGGCGGTTCGATCTAGGTCGCTCGCGACCCGCACATGCACGCCCAGCAGCAAACGCCCGGCGACGTCGCCCGCATCATGTTGTTGGTGATTATCATCGGGCTGCTGCTGGCTGGCAGCTTCTGGACTTTGCTGCCGTTCCTGGGCGGTGTCGCATGGGCGACCATGATCGTCGTGGCCACATGGCCGATTCTGCTGTTCGTGCAGCGAAAGTCCGGCGGTCGGCGCGGCGTGGCTGTCTTCGTCATGACGCTCGTGGCGCTGGTCGCCTTCATTGCCCCGCTCGTGATTACGGTGAGCATGCTCATCGACGCCGCAGACCGCAGCCCCGCGCTGTTGCGCGGCTTCGTCGAAGGCGGGCTCCGGCCGCCCCCGGCATGGGTCGCGAAGGTTCCCGCGATCGGCGAGCGCATTGCGGCCCAATGGCAGGAGCTCTCGGCGGGCGGGCCGGAGGCGCTGGTCGATACGCTGCGCCCCTATGCAAAGTGGGCCGCCACTTCGGTGCTTGCGTTCACCGGTAGCCTCGGGGCTGTGCTCATCAATGTTCTGTTGACTCTGATCATCGCGGCGATCCTGTACGCGCGCGGAGAAGTTGCTGCACGAGGCGTGCTGGCGCTTGCCTACCGCATCGGTGGAGAGGCGGGCGAAGCCACCGTGCGGCTCGCGGGGCAAGCAGTTCGCAGTGTGGCGCTTGGGGTCATCGTAACGGCGCTGGTCCAATCCGTGCTCGCCGGTGTCGGCCTGTGGGTCTGCGGCGCGCCGCATCCGGGATTGCTGACAACGATCGCTTTCGTGCTCAGCGTCGCCCAACTCGGCCCGCTGCTGGTGCTGGCGCCCGCTGTGCTCTGGCTGTACTGGACCGGCGAGCCGGGTTGGGCGCTCGTGCTGCTGATCTGGAGCATTCCGGTCATCGCACTCGACAACGTGCTCAGGCCCGTTCTCATCCGCCGGGGCATCGAGCTGCCGATGCTGCTGATTGTCGCCGGCGTCATCGGCGGTTTGATCGGCTTCGGCGTCATCGGCCTGTTCGTCGGGCCGGTTATTCTTGCTGCGACCTACACACTGATGAACGCCTGGATCGCTCAAGCGGCGGCAGCGTCCAGAGCAGGCCGCTGATCGCGCTCGCAGGCTGGAAGCGCCGGACGAGGTGAGCCCATCGCTCGCAAGTTCAATGTGGTCGAGTGCAGCGCGCGAATCCCATTGCACAGATGGCGGTGTGTGGGAAAGATCCGTCATATATCACGCATGCGCTGCCGGTCGAATCACCTATCGATGCAACGTTCTCAGGTAATGAGAGCAGTGCCACGCACGCACCGGAAGCCCCACCGATTCTGCCGAGCGGAAATCTTTTTGTACGTCCGGGCCATCGCAGGACAGCTGTCTGTTCGCGCGGCCGGCGACACGCTGTTCCAGTACTCGTTGCTTGGCGGCATCGGGCTCAGGTTCCAGCACGGGAGATTGCACATGTGTCAGTTCATCCCGCTCGGCGTAATCGTCGGCCGCCTGCGACAGCGGTGCCGGACGAGAGCACCTATTCACCGCGTCGCGTCCCTAAGGAGCGTTAACCATGCGAACATTGATCGTCTCCGCCATTTTGATGGCCGGCCTCTGGAGCGCTGCGCACGGGCAAGCAACTCGCGGCTCCGGTTGGGAATTCGGTTTGGACGGGGTCTACCAGGATGCCGCGGAACATTCATTCGAAGGTGGCACGCGCGCCGACTTTCATGACGACTTCGGGCTGTCGGCGTACCTGGGATATCGCTTCAACAATCGCTTCGAGCTGCAATTCGGCCTGGACTGGTCGATCCTCGATTACGACGTGACGCTGCAATCGGCACAGGCCCCGGATGTCCGCTTCGACGGCAGCGGCGATATCGAAACGTTCACGCCGAAAATCTCGGTGAACTTCAACTTGCTCGACCGCCCGCTCACACCGTTTCTGAGCGCCGGCGCGGGTTGGGCCTTCGTCGACACCAACATTCCCGATGGTCCGGCCGAGGTCGGATGCTGGTGGGATCCATGGTGGGGCTATGTCTGTGTGCCCTACCAAAGCACCAAATCGTTCGACGACCCCGCGTATCAGCTGGGCGTCGGCGTGCGTTGGGACCTCAACGACAGCAATTCCCTGCGACTGCTCTACGAAAAGCACTGGCTCGACTACAGCAACGCCTCCGGCACACCGGATTTCGACCAGCTCAAGTTCGGCGTGGCCTTTCATTTCTAACATTACGGAGCGCACCGGCGGATGCCGTGCGCTCCTCAAAAAAAAGCGGGCTGCCAGGACATCCGCGGCGCTGCGCCTGCCACGTTCATAAAACTCCGCGATCGGTACGTATGAACGCAATCGAGGCGTACATGTATATCTATATGTATGTATGTCCGAAGCTTGTCACTTCTACTGTAGCGATGCCCGCGTACTTGCCCCATACCGTTCCCGGTCGAGTTTATGTAACAAGCCGTCCTTTGTGTCTGCATCCTTGCGAAAACCTGAACGCAGTCTCGGTTTGCAGCGAAAACTGCACGTAGAGTGCGTTGCAACGGAGGCTGGCATGGCTCAAGCCATCCAGTAGCGTCATGGACGGACGGAAAGAAGCGCCACGCACACCGCAAGAAACCAATAGCATCATTTCAGGTGAAGCGGTGAGCAGGGTGATTCTCGTGGTGGATGACGATCCAAGTGTGCTGGCAAGCACATTGCGGCTGCTCGTCGCTCGCGGATACACGGCCTTCGCGGCGACCAACGCGGCGGACGCACTCACGAAAGCGGCCGAGATCGTTCCGGACGCGATCCTGATGGATCTGCACATGCGGCCAACGAGCGGCCTGGAGGCCGCTCGGCAGCTGAAGGCGGTGGAATCCCTGCGCCATGTTCCGATCATTGCCGTATCGGCCACGCCTCCCGTCCCGGAGGAATCGCTGCATCTCTTCGTCAAGATCCTTCTCAAGCCCTGCCCTTCCGCTGACATCGTCCAAGCGATCGAAGCCGCTCTGCGTCCGAGCTGAGGTCGGTCGCGGGCAGGCGACCTGCCCACCGTACGAGTCATTGCGTCGACGTGCATGACCTATGGTGTCAGCCAAGGGCCGTATGCTCGGCTCGAATTGCCGGGGAGAGAGCGATGAAACGTTGGTTACCGTCATTGCTCGTGCTGTGGAGTGCCTGCGCTTTTGCGGCCGAACCGATCGACGGATCGCGGCCCCTGTCGTGCGCGGTCACGACCGGACGCGACTGCCTGCCATCGCAGAGCGAATGCACATTGTTGAGCCCG
The DNA here is from genome assembly GCA_963710595.1 of uncultured Gammaproteobacteria bacterium. Taxonomy (GTDB): domain Bacteria; phylum Pseudomonadota; class Gammaproteobacteria; order Steroidobacterales; family Steroidobacteraceae; genus Steroidobacter. The sequence continues at coordinate 243,792 of CAVQAZ010000004.1, read as the reverse complement.
GAAAAGTACCAGGTACCCGTCATCGACATCGACTTCGCGAAGCAGGAAGTGCGCTCGCCGTTTCGGACCGCGCTGCTGCACGTGACACACTCGACGGTCAACAGTGAGTCGCTGGTATTGCAAGGCGCGGATCTGCTATTCGCCTGGAGCGCGCTCATCAAGAAGAAAACCGGCGCGCTCACCATCGCAGTCACGGATCGCGAAGGCGCGTATGTGATCTTTGGGACGTGCCGACCAGCAGAGGCCAAATAGCGACGCGGCAGCTCGCGGGGCCAGAAAAGGCGGACCGGGCTCCTGGCGCTCTCCACCGCGAGGGGGGAGGAGTGTGGGAGAGACGCCGCGGCTCACGCGGGAGTAAGCCAATGTCCCGGTCCGCCAAAAGTGTTGGTTTCAGGCAGACGAAGCGGTGCGAATATGCTGCCGTGGGCGCGCCAGGTCGCAGCAACGCGGTCGAGAAGCAAAGTGGTCGGCGCGCCGTAAGCATCAATGCAATTTCAAGATGAGATAGTTGGTATACGAGCCCACACGCAGGATCACCTTCCGCACGATCTGGATGTGACGTCCGTGCTGCGTGTATATGGCGCCAGTCCCGGCCGCTCCAGCCGCCATGAATAATTGTCGGTCGCGAGCCGCGATACTCAACCGGACAGCGAACCGCCCGGGCGGCAATGGCGCGGCGCCCGTCTGCGGCAATGCTGCCGACATGGGCACCTGCCCCTGCCCTTGCGCCCAGACGATCGAGTCGACGTGAGCTTTGATGATGCGGCCGGGGTAAGTCTGCAACGCGATTTCCGCCCGGTCGCCCGAGCGCACCTGATGCAGCTCGTTCTGGCCGAACAACGCGATCACCTGGAACTGGTCTTCCACAAACGTCATCACCGGCAACGCGCCAAGCGCGGTGGCCATCTGCCCCGGCCGCAACTGCAGATTGATCACCGTGCCGTCGCTCGGCGCTAGAAAGACAGTCTGCGACAGCTCCCAGCGAGCGTTCGCGAGCTGGGCCTTTATCTGCGCGACCTCCGCCTGGTCGTCGCCGCTGGTGGCACCGAGACGGGCGCGAATCTGCGCCTCTTCCGCCAGGCTCGATAGAAACTGCGCTTCCAGGTCCTTGAGCTTGGCCTCGGCATCTTGCAAGGCGAAGCGGTCGCCTGCACCCGTCGTTGCGAGTTCCCGGTTCTGCGCAACCCGCTCACGAGCCAACCCGAGGTTTGCGCGTATCGACGTCGTCCGGCCCTGGGCCGCCCGCAGCTGCTCATTCAGCTGCTGCATGGTGCCCTCAGCGGCCGCCAGCTGCGCTTCGAGCGTTCGAACCTGCAGCTCGAAAGGCGTCGGATCGATACGAAACAACAGCGTGCCCTTCTTGACCGAGCGATTCGGCTCGACCGGCACCTCGATGACACGACCACGCACCTGCGGTACGACCTGGACGACGTACTTGATGACACGAACATCAGCCGACGAGGGTGCCCACATGTTCAACAGCAGAATCAACGTCGTGAGGCCGACGATAGGAATGACAACGACGATCACCTGCGAGCGCGTGTTCCACGGCAGCCACTTCAGTTTGATGAAAATCAACCATACGAGCGTGCCGTAAATCGCAAGGATCAATACTTCCATCAGCGTGGCGCTCCGCTGGATGACTGCGTGTCGATGTTGGGTTCCTCTTTCGCCACGCGTCTTTCCATCGATCGCGATTCGAGAACCTCATTGCGCCGGGACAGCACGTCCAGCTCGCGACGCAGCTCAACTACTCGGCGGCGCAGTTCGTCGGCCGAAACCGACTCATCTGTGACGTCGGCGTAGTACGCATCATGCTTGTCCGTGCCGTAAGCAACCTTGTGCAGCACCGGTTTGGAGTAGGCCCACAGCCAGGCCAGCGGCCACAGCAATCCGCCGAACACGAGCGACAGCAGGCACAACACCTTGATCGCCTCCTGTTGCGGGTGATGCCGCCGTTCGGCGATCTTCTCCGGCAACACGTGTACCATCCAGAACACGGCGATGGCGGCGCACGGAACGACCAGGATCACGATGATCGCGATGACATTCGCGGCACTGTCGATGAACGAACCTGGCTCGGCGGTTGCCATGGCCAATCCGTTCAAGGTTGTGTCGGGAAATGCTCGAACACCTGCTTGACGACAGCATCGATCGCCGTTTGCGGATCTTCGCGCGATTTCTCGCTGATGCGACCGATCGCAATGCCTTCCCAGAGCAGTTTGCTCGCGACGCGGTCGACCACGTCGACGTTGAGGGTCCCTTCAGTGTAATTGTCGACCGAGGTATGCACGCCCGCGCCCCAGCCGTACACCCCATATCGATATCCATAGTAGCCCGACGGCGCCTCAGTCACCTTGACCTTGTCCTGGGTCTGGACATGGATATTGACGAGCAGCTGCGGCTGCTCGTTCTTCTGAAAGCCGCGACTGCGCATCTCGCGATCCACCGCGATCTTGATATATTGCGTCGTGAAGGATTCGTAGTCAGGCGTGCGACCCGTGACCTCGTCGAGAAATCCGAATGTCTGATACTTCGAGAAGTCCGCGGACGGGTCCTCGTTCGAGCGAATGGTCGGTTTGCTCGCGCAGGACGCCAGCAGCGCCGCCGCGATCACCAACACGCACCTGGATAACTCTTTAGCCGCGCTCATGACCACCTCACATCTGATGTCGTCAATCTTCGACGCGCGACTGGAGATGATCTATCAATTTATCGCACTTGGCTCCAACGCCCGCCGCGCCCGCTCTTGATAGCGCAGCGCCGACTCGCGCACATTGCCGTTCTCGATGTGAAATGGATTCCGAGCAAGGTAGCGAAGGACGCGCGGCACGCCGAATTCGGCGACCAGCGTCCGCACCAGCAACAGTCCCCCGAGCCGCCGCACGTCTCGATATGCGTGAATGGCACTGACTTAAGGCGATTGCCCGCAGTCTTCGCCTCTCCCCGTGGGAGCCGCTCTCGCGCATCCATGCGCCCGCGACATTCGCACATCCCTGTGCAGCAGAGGCCGCGCGAAGCGCGGGTGAGGGGACCGGCTACGGAAACGTCACAGCAACCGGCTTCCCCTCACCCTGCCCTCTCCCAAGGGAGAGGGAAAGAACTCTCTGCTGACCTTAAGTCAGTGCCATTCCGATATGCGTCGTCGTCATGCAAACTCCGGCCGCCCGGCTCGTAAAGGTTCTCGGGCCACAACAGATCGATGCGATTCGCATTGAAGATCTGGCCGCGTGGCGAGTGCAAGGACGCGCTGACACCGCGCCAGCAGCATCTGGCAGCCGAGACGCCCGGCGATATCCAGCGACGTGCATTCGGCGTGCGGCCAGGTCAGGCCACTGTGATGCGCGGCTTCCCGCAGGTGCGTCATCCACAACGTCTCCAGGCTTCAGCCCCTTCATGAAGCGCCGGGCGCCGGCATCCTCAACGAGAACGGTCGAATACGAGTGCCTATGCACTAATGCAGTAGACGTGATACGCATCGTCGATTTCCTCAGCGCCTTCCACTTCCTTGCCGAAGCCGGGAAACAGCCGTCCCCAATCCTGCAACAGTCGCAAATAGGACAGCCACGGACCATCCCGCGGCCCGAATTCCTCGCCCGGCATGACGATCGGAATCCCCGGTGGATAAGGAATGACGCCCACGCCGGCGACTCGTCCGACCAACGCATCGAGCGGCAACTTCTCCGCTTCTCCCGCCATCAGCGCCTGAAACGCGCGACGCGGCGTCATGTGAGGCGTTGGCAACCTGGCATACGCCTGTGCCTGCCATTGGCCTTGTCGCGTGGTACGCATGCGAGCCCACATCTGATCGCCGAGATCTCTCAGGCCCAGCCCCGAGTAGCGCCGCGGCGAGACGGCGACGATGCCGGGCAGGACTTGTTCGAGTGGAGTATTGCGGTCGTAGTCCACTTTGAAATCCAGCAGTGTCGTGAGGAGGCTGCCCCACTTGCCCTTGGTAACTCCCATCGAGAAAAGAAACAGCACCATGTGATCGGTGGTGCGCGAAGGAACGATACCGGCGCGAGCCAGATAGGCGGACACCAGATCACCGGGGATCCCCTGCTCAGCCAGTGTTCCGTCATCCCTCATTCCGGGGCAAACGACGCCGAGCTTGATTGGATCGAGCATGCACCAGCCTTTAGGCAGGTGCTCGAAGCCATGCCAGCGCTCGCCCGGCTCGAGCAGCCAGCACGCAGGCTCCACCGCGAGCATCTCGGGAGGCGCCTGCTCGAAGGGTATTCGTTTCGCATTCTGGCGATAGGTGCAGCTCGTAATGACGCTGTAGACCGCGCGCTTCTTGCCGCTCGGGCGTGCCAACGCATTCGCACCGATGCGAGCGGCGATATGCACGGGATCGAATTGATCCGGCGGAATGGGTCCACAGATTCTCGCCGAAATAGTCATAGAACAACCGGCCGACGGGCGACTTCAGGAACGCCACGCCGCCCTGGTGGCCAGGTGCCGCCCAGGAATATTCACGAGAGCGGTTGTATCGCATCAACGCCGCGGCATAGGGCGGCAGCAACTGCTCCAGATATCGTTCGATGGCGGCTTCGGCCCGGCCGGCGATGAACGCCGCGGTATCACCCAGCAACCACACCAGCTCATCCGCCAATGTTCCCACTTCGGCGCCAATCGAGCCGGACACTGCCCGATCCGCCATCAGGAACACGGGAATGCGGGCGTTCCCTGCACGCACGTGGCGCAGCAACGCCGTTGCCTGACGATGTGACTGATCATCGTTCCTGCCCAGCGTCCAATTGACGAATATGCAGTGCAGCCCGGCGTCGGAGGTCACGGTGGCGATGCCGTCTTCCAGTGTCAGTGCCTCGACGACTTGGCAGCTGTGCTCGCAAAACTCACGAACCAGGGCGCGCACACTGCGGCCCGAAGCGGTCGCCGGATGCTCGAGTTGGTCATCGACTATGAGAACACGATGATGGAAGGCGCGACGGGTGTCGGCGATCATGACTGTCTCCTGGAGTTGCTTGGCGCCGCTCACCGCAATGCATAGCCTTCGAACAGCATCCGAGCTGTATCGCTCGGCTCGCCAAAGTAGGTGAGATAAGTGTTCAGGTATCCGCCGGATCGATACAGCCCGCCCAGCGAAGCATCGACGAACAGGCGAAAGTCCTCATCGCCGCGCTTCATGGCCAGCGCCATGGGCTCGACCGTGAAGCGGCGCTCGAGCACGAGCAGGTCCTGTTCAGCGGATCGAGCCGCGATGGCGCTGTCCAGCCCCGCCCTGTCAGCAAAGAACGCGTCGACGCGACGCGCAGTGACCAGGTCGAGGCCGGCAGCATATGAGTCCACAACGGTTATCTTGGCGATCACGCCCAGTCTTGCAATGCGTTCACGCACCCACGCTTCACGCACGGTACCGGAGTGCACGGCATAGCGTTGATTTGCCATACCAGCATTGACTGCGGCGCGCCAAGTCGAACCGGTATGTGAGATCTGTCCGCTGAGCACGCGTACTAGCGCCGGCGGTGCATCCTTGCGCACCAACGCCCCGGTGCCGGTGAAATAGATCGGCACCGAAAAAGAAACGTGCTCACGCGCTGCCAGTGTCTCCGGCAGAGCGCTGCACGACAGATCGATCTTGTCCTGCTCCAACAGCGTCAGACTTGCGGACCCATACACGGGCACGAAATAGACCTGCAGGTCGCGAAAGCGCGCCCGCAACTCCTCCACCACGTGCAAACACAAGTCGATCGCGTAGCCGTGCGGTTTACCCGCCGTCGATACTGAGCTGAACGGTGCTCGATCCGTAGCGAACCCCAGGTTGATCACTTGCGTGCGCTCGATCCGTTCCAGCGTCTGGCCAACCCCGCATGCCGGCGTCATCAGAGCGATACCTGCCGCAAGCCAAAGGTTCGACATCCAGGCTCGTGCGCGATTCGGCTTCTCCTGTACGCCTCGGCTGGCGGCATCCAGGCCGCAGCCCTCATCGATGATCGCTATCGGAAATGACTGCAGAAACTCCACCGGGCCTCCAGCGAATGAGAACGGTCAATACGAGTACGAGAGATAGACCATCCCATAGCTGAGCGCCTCGGTCCTGCCGAAGCCCTGCTCGATCGCGTCGCGCGGCTCGGCATAGGCAAGCACGAGGCTCGCGGTGAAGTTCGAGATGATCTGCCAGTCGAGATACCCGTCGATCTCGACGGCAACCTCATCGGAGGTCACTCCGGCAGCGAAGCTGGCGGGATGGTCGAGCTGAAAGGCGTAGCCGATCAGGCCCGCGCCGATGCCCGCTGCAGGTTCCAGGTGCACGCGCACCTGGTGCGAGATCAAATTTGAGTTGGCGAGGAAATATTCCCCGCCGATCTCTCCCTGCCACCAGGTTCCCCAATCGTAGAAACCGGGAAACAGCATGTCGAAACCTTCACTGCGTTCGGTGGCGGGGTCATCGCCTTCGAAGAACGCGTAGCGATAGGAAACCTTCGGCGTCCAGCCGATATTGAGCAGGGTGTAGCTCAGTTGCGCGGACCACGCCCCCGACGCCAGTTCGTCACCGTTCTCCTCGTACGCATACTCCAGCTCGACAGACAAGCCTGGCAATCTGCGCAACGGCGCAGTAAACGCGCGAGCGTTGTAGACATCCATGCCATCGCGCAGAGGCTCGTCGGAGTCCGCTATGAAATAGCTCAGGCCAAGCGTCGTATGTTCGCCGAACGTCAACTCGTAGTTCGCGCCACCGAAGCTGCTGCCGGTATCCGCCTCTGGAAGCTCGTCACGATCGAGATAGAACACTTCCAATGTGTGAGGACCGGCCTGCAGGCGACCGATGCCGGCAGACTCCCAAGCCTGGCGCGCTCCGCTCCAGTATCCGCCGCGGCTGCCGCCATCGCCGGCACCGTCCCAGAGCAACATGCCGTGCCCCAACTCATACGGCGCCCGCCCGAGAGTGATCTGGAGCAGATCATCAGTGTCTCCGAGCGAGTCGCCGCTCCTCCAACCGAAGTACGCGTCCTCGACGTCGAATGACGAAGCATCGTCGCCAACGAGTGTCGGTGGTGCCGAGAACGTGCGCACACCGACTGCGCTTGCCTTGGCGAACAGCGCGCCACGCTGCAACGGGAAAGCCACGCTCAGACCCGGCTTCACATAGCTTTCGAACCAGTCGTCGCTGAGATCCCCGGATGGATCGGGGCGCTGATTGGCGTACAGCGAGTTATCGAAACCAAACGCGCCGACGCCCACGTCGAGGTGGAACGTCCAGTCGCCACGCGTGGGCAGCCCGGTGCTGCGAGCATCCTCCGCGTCGGCTGCCTGCGCTTCGCGCATGAGCGAACCGCACGTCGCCGTCATCATGATCGTCATTACGTGCAGAGCGTTCAGAACGATCGTTGGTTCACGGCGGCACTTCAGTGACATCCTTCACCTCGACATCGATTGCTGCGTCGTTGGCAAGATGATTTAAGCTTGCGCGCGCTGCTATCGGAATTGCGCAAGTTCTCCGAGCCCTTTAACCCGCATGCGCGCAGCGTGCCGCACGGTTACTGGCCCGCCGTTGGTGGCATGGGAATGCGTTTCTGTCGTTGTTCTCTCGGCTCAACGTTGCCGAAGGCAGCTCACCGAAAAGGTCGTGATAGTCCTTGGAGAACTGGCTCAGATGCCAGAAACCCCATTTCATGGCCAGTTGCGTGACTATTCCGTTGACCTGTGGGGCTACATAGAGCTCGCGCCGCACGCGCGACAGCCTCGAGCAACGCACGTAGGCCATGGGCGAGATACCAAAGACTTCGCGAAATCCATATTCGAGCGCTCGCGGGCTGGAATAGCTCGCACGACAGACACTCGCAAGAGACAACCGCTGATCCAGATGGCGATCTATGAACTCCCTGGCCCTGACCGCAGCATGGCATCGTGCAGCGGAGTCCGATGGCGGCCTTGGCGCGTCGCTCAGGTACGACCAGGACGAATACCAGCGAGTCAGAGACTCCTGCAGTTCCGCGGCGAACGCCAACTCAGCCACTCGGGAATGGGAATTCGCGGCTGCAGCGAGAGCATCCTCCACGTGGCTTTCAAATGTGGATGCCTGAGCTTCAGACAGCGCGAGCAATTCGACGTGTGACGCACGTGCCCAGTGATGCCCCCCGGCCGCCACACCCAACATCACCGCTTCGCCAGGCACAGAAGGCATCGACACAAAGAGTGGTCGAAAGTCACGATCGGTGAATGCGATGAGCTGCATCGGGCCATGCACAACCGCGACTTGCAGGCGACCGAGACTGGTCGTTCCCAGGCGCGCCAGACCATGCTTCGGCACAATCATGAGCGTTCGGTCGCGAGGCACTTCGAGCCATTCGACCTTGTTGCGACTGCCTTGGTAGTGACCGAGAGTCACCGCCCCCAGGCTTGCCACGGCACCATGAAAACAAATCGCGCCACGTTCGAGCTGCACATAACGCGCTTGCAGGAATGGCGCAAGCTGCTCCGAGGCTTCATCCAGCCCATGAGCATGAATCCTGCCCAATGGGCTGCCAGGCTGCGGCGACACTTGCTGCGTGATCATGTTTCCTCGCTAGCGCTGCTATCGCCCGACCCGGGCGGTAGCCAAGATCGGCGATCTTTCGTCATTTGTTTGCAGCGAAACTAGCGCGCGCCACCCCATTGACGAATCGTTGAGTGGACTGCAAATCTTTGCCCCTTGCACCTAAGGAAGCTCTGATTAATCGACTTCCCTGAGCTCAGCAAGCTTGCACCTGATTGAAATGCTTCATCGATCGAAGTTGATATGCGCGACGAATGGCAATTGATCAGAGATTCCCTAGGCTTGCATCGGTGGATGCCAGCCCATGTGCGACAATCAATGCACGGTGACGGGGCGCGTGTCCGAGATGAATGAGCGCGGACGGTCCGGCGGATTGCGCGTGGGCAGCGTGAATATGAAAGCGGCTCCGCCATGCGCGCGGTTTTCGAACCAGATCGAGCCGCCGTGCAGGGTGATGATCGATCTGGCAAGCGCCAATCCCAATCCCATGCCTTCTCCCTTGGTCGTGAAGAAGGCATCAAACACCTTTTCGTCCTGATGCGGGCTCACGCCGCGGCCATTGTCTATGACCTCCACACGCACGCCGCCGCCGACGTGCATGCGTGTGGAAACCTCGATGAGCCGGTCTGCTGTTGGCGTCTCAAGCATCGCTTCCATTGCATTGACAATCAGATTCAGCAGTACCTGCTGCAGATGGACCGGATCGGCCAGCAGCGCCGGCAACCCAGTAGCAAGCGTCGTCTCGATCACTATTCCCCTCCGCATCGCATCCGGAAGTACCAGCCGCAGCACATCCGCGACCAGGGCATTGATCTCGACAGACTCGAACTTCAGCTCCCGTCTTTTGAGCAACGACCGCAGGCCCTTGACGATGTGGTAGGCGCGCAAGTCGTCGTGCCGCACGTCGGTCAGAATGTCCAAGACCACCGCGAGCTGCGGATTCGGTGCCTGCAGCAGCAATTCGGCTGTTTCCACGTTGCTCAGAATGGCGCTCAGAGGCTGAGTCACCTCATGGATGATCGAAGCGGTAATTTCCCCGACAACCGACAAACGCGCCGCGTGCGTGAGCTCGGCGTAATGTCGGCTCGCGGCGGCCATGCTCCGCATGTGGCGGCGATACCGGATGATCAACACGAGGATCAATGCCGTCTGCGCGAGCAGCAGCACCCCGGAAATCACAAGCAACTGATGAAGTGCATCCATCACGGGCAAGAGGCTTATAGCCGCGCCGGTCACTCGTCGCGCCGTGGTCCCTGATCGGCAAGGTTGAATAGGTACCTCGGCACCCGGCGGTCGGACAGAGGTAGGCCGGGATTTCCCCGTGCCCCTACTACGCATTGTCGGAATACCAGCGCCCCAATAGAAACCGTGCAGACATGGACGCTATCGACCTGTAGAAGCATTGAATAGTTGTTCGGTTACCGCTCGGACCGTGCGAGCGTGTCATCATGCAGCCAACCACAGCGGGAGCAAGCTCATGGATCCAAGAAGCGCAGCACAAGGACCCTTGGTGCACGTCATCGACGATGACGACGGCTTCCGCAACAGCACGATTCGCATGCTGCTGGCAGCGGGATATTCAACGAGCGGCTACCGGTGCGCGGGCGAATTCCTGATCGCCAACCCGGAAGCCAGCAGCGGCTGCATCCTGCTGGACGTTTCCATGCCCGGACCGAGTGGTTTTGACCTGATGCGAGCCCTCGCCGCCCGCGACTACTCCCCAGCGGTAATTTTCGTAACCGCTCTCGATGACGTGTCGGCGAGCGTAAATGTGATGAAGTGGGGAGCGCTGGACTACCTGGTGAAGCCGGCCGCCATGGAGCTGGTCGTGCGCGCCGTAAACAGAGCCCTGGATATCGATGCCCGCAAACGGGCTACTCGCCGGGAATTGCAGGAGCTGCGCACGCGCTTCGAAACGCTTACCCAGACCGAGCGCGCGATCTTCCACGGCATCATCTACAACAGATTGAACAAACAACTGGCCGTTGATATAGGCACCTCGGAGCGGACCATCAAGGTGCAACGCGCCCGAGTCTTTCAAAAGCTGCAAGTCAGAAACGTGCCTGCGCTGGTCAGGCTGGCCAGGGCTCTGGAGAGTGCGGGCTGCCTACCCGCGGCCGACAATCTCCGCCGGCCGCCGGCCCGAGCGCTGCCGCTCGGCAACGCATGCCGCATCTGATCTGCTCAATGCGAATCGAGTAGCGCCACGCTTGCTTCGTACTCCTCGGCTGCGGGCAACTCGAAGCAGACGCACGCACCAAATCCAAATTCGTTGTTTTCGGCAAAGATCCGCCCGCCGTGAGCTCTTAGGATCGCGCGCGCGAGCGAAAGTCCCAGGCCTAGTCCTTCCACCTTGGTGGTATGGAATGACTCAAAGATACGTTCCAGATCGGACGCCGGAATGCCGCGGCCGGTATCCTTCACGCACACCTGGACCCTCGCGTCACTGCAACGGGTGAAGACCTCGACCTGTTGTCGACCGCCGCTGCCCGAGGCAGCGGCATCCAGGCCATTGTTGACGAGGTTCACGATGACCTGCTCGAGGAGGAGCGCGTCCGCTCGCACCCGTGGAACCGGAGCAAGCGCCACCGTCAAACGAATGGCCCGGCGCCTGACAGCCTCCGACAAGACAGTTACCGCCCTGGTCACGACGTCGTTCAAGTCTATTCGTTCTCGAACCAGCTCCCTGTCTTGCAACAGGGCTCGCGTACTGCGCACGATCTGGCTCGCGCGCAGGTCGTCGGCGCGAATATCCTTGAGGATTTCCCTGATCGTCTCCGGTCGGCCTTCACCGGCCTGCAATAGAAACAGAGCGGTCTCGGCATTGTTGAGGATGGCCGCGAGCGGTTGATTGATCTCATGAGTGATGGTCGCGGTGATTTCTCCGATGGTCGCCAACCGCGGCGACCGAGCCAGGGCGCGAAAGAAGTCCTCGGCTTTTCTGGTATCGGCGCTATTGCTCAGGGTAATTGCCATTCGCCACGGCTGCCCGCGCGCATCGCGAATCAGAATGCCCTTGGAACGGATCGGAACGGTGACGCCGTCGCGCCTTGCGATATGGAATTCACTCTGCCAACGCGTCTCGCCGGCCGCGAAGAACTTACGCAAATCATCCAGCACACGTTCCCGATCGTGATCCTCGATGCTGTCGCTCCACCTCTGCCAAGCGCCCGAAGCACGATGCGAAGCGCCGAAATAACCTCGGGCCTTCGCGCTCCACCGCAGGCGGTCGCGTGGAATGTTCCAATAAAGGATCGCCTCATTGGTAGTTCTAAGTATGAGATTCTGCCGTTCGATACTATGGCGCAGCCGAGCGCGGCCGGCGCGTAGCTCTTTTGCCGCCCGTGCGTCGCGCCTCAATAGGGCTTCTATTTTCACGGCACTCCCGAGCTTGGCATGTGTGTACGCCACGCTGCCGACGGCCGTCGCGAATAGAAACAACTGCAATTCATAACCCGCAGCACCCAGCCGCAACGATAACTCGTGATCCGCCGAGAGCGGCTGCAGGAGCAAAACCGAGACCAGCAGACACATGCTGAGACCAGCGAATCCAAATCTCGACCCGGACCACACGGCAAGCAGCGGCAATGCGCACAGGACCGTGTGTCCGATCGGCCAGTCGCCCAAGCGCGCGCCGATGCAAATAGTGACCGACAGCAATGTCAGCACCGCGATGCCTCGCATCTGCTTGACCGTCATCGACTCGCGACCGCTGCGACACAGCGTGACGATCGCCGGCGTTACCGTGACAAACCCGACCAGCGTGGGAAGCAAAGCCGACCGGGTTATGGTTGAGCTCAGCATCAGCACCAGGACGGGCGGCAACAGGGCGCAGCTGATAGCTTGAAAAAAGCTCGGGCCGCATGCCTCGGATACGCCGGCCCCGCCCTCGAAGCCTCGGCCGCTCCGCACTACATGCAGCACCACAGCCGCGCAGCATGCCATGCCTTCATTGAACAATAGGATGCCTGCTTGCTCCGCAACAGCAGCCGAACCGGGCATGGATAGAAGGTGAGCAATGGCGGCGGGCAACAGCAGCTGCCACCAAACTCGCGCCCGGTGCAGTAACAACGCGCCCAACAGCAGCGAATTCGGCAACCAGTACCAGCTGAAAGGGTCGAAGCCGGCGACCTTTACGCCAAGCCACTGGACGGCAACATAGGCCGCGGCACAAGCCAGTACTAGCGTCAGCGAACGCAGCGAAGGACGAGCAAAGGGCCATCGAAATAAGATCGCGGCGACAGGGACCCCTTGCCTCGATCCTGATCGGGTTTGATTAGGCATCACATTCCAAGAAGCGCGGACGGCATCCCCCTGCCCTCCACGCCCGGCTGGCCGGCCCCGCAGTACCCCGATCGATTGATACTCTTGGAAATGAACAATTTCAAGCCCTTATCTGTTAAACATGGTCGGCAGCTCGCCGCGCGTGACGGCCAGCCGTATCTCGTGCCCCATTGTTTGCAACAGCAAAGGTTGCAACATGCGGTCGAGATAGTCACGAGAGCTGGCACGGCAACATCGCTGTGCGAGCAGCTGATCAAAACATTGCGAGCGATCAGCCCCCCCATGCTGTGGGCGACGACGAGCATCTCGCCGAATCCGGCGAGTGCGAGGCCGCGGCATCGGTCATGTCCGCATATTCAGAACGGATTGTGTGGCCACATGGCCCTGCTCTGTCCTCGCGTGGAGCTTCAGTCCGGAGGCGAAGAACCATTCGCCGCTCGCATCCTTGCATAGCGGGAACACGAACACGCTCTCGGCACCTTTCGCCTGCACGACAATTTTTATCTTTCGGCATCGTAGCCCCTGCTCCGATATCAGATCGCCCTGCCCTTCTATGCGCCCCGAAAAGCCCGTGAGCGGATTGCGCCACTCGCGTGAAGCGGTGGGCTGCGCATGTTCCAGAACGAATAGTGCCGCGTCGCGCTGCAGTTTCTTGTCTGTTTCAGTCAGGTACATGACCGGCGTCTCTCTCAGGAAGTCCAGCTCCAGCGCAAGTACCCAGCCAGGGATCAGGCACACGAAGACGATCATTGCGCACCGACCCGATACGATACGATGCGGCACTGGCATATCTCCGCCTTGGATACTTCTGGAAGCTCTCGACTGCACAATCTCTATAGCGCAGTGTGTGAGCGTATTCGCGGATGTTTCATGAGGATCGGGAGTCGACTGCACTTCCCGACGCACGTATTGTCGATATCAGGGCCGCGCGATTCCATCTGCACGCTCGACATTACTGGAGGTCGAAGGCGCAAACGAACCTCCCTCAGCATGCGCATTGACCTCACCGCCTTCCGCGCCCAGGCGCGGAAGGCAGCTCTTTTGTGAAAACCAAGCGCCGCCTCCCCTCGTTTTCGTTTCTCAGCGCCGCTGTCGCGGTGAGGGGCATTCCCACATCCCTTCGTACACATTGATGTCGCGAAGTACCGCACGCTAGCGTGTCCCGTCGTGAACCTTCCCGCAAACAATGTTTTCTTCCGGGGACACACTATGTTACATACACATCATGCATGTCGTCTGGGCGTCCTGTTTGGAACGATGATCTTCGCCTGCTCCGCCGCGCTCGCAGCGGAAGACGACGAGTCCGGTCCTTACGTGGGCGCAGCGTACGGCGAGTTCGACGTCACGATCGATGATATCGATGGCCTTACGGACGCCGTTCAAGACCTGGATACGGACTCCTCGGCGTGGAAAGCTTTCTTTGGCTGGCGGCTCAACCCATACCTCGCGTTCGAGGGCGACTATATCGATCTCGGACAAGGCGACGGCGACTTCGATGCCTCCGGCACCAGCGGCGACTACGCTCTCAAGCTGTCAGGTTTCGGGATCTATGCCATCGGCAGCCTGCCCCTGGGTATCTTCGAGTTCTCGGGCAAGCTGGGATATTACTTTCATGACGTCACCATCGACGTCGATCTGGACAACATCGGTCCCGGCAACGGCGATGTCATCGGCTCCGATGAGAACGGCGAGGCCTGGGCTTACGGCGTCGCCGCCGGCATCACGTTTCTAGACCATCTTCATGCGAAGCTCGAATACGAGGTCATGGATATCGACGACCTCGAAGACCCGTACACGTTCTGGCTCTCGGCAGCCTGGCGATTCTAGTGAGCCGCCGGGCGCCCCGGCATATCAGCGCGTGATAGATGACTTGTAGCCGTAAATCAGCGGTTCAATCCGCTCTCGTGTGAGCGCTGCTCGAATGATTCGATCAAGAACCGAATGTTCTTAAAGAATGATAACGGCCTTTATCCGGCCACGGAAAGCCTCACACCTTCAGCCTGGGCCGGCCGACTCGACGCTGGTCTCGAGTCAATCTCATCTTCAAGGGACATCGACATATGCTGCCCCCTGTGCCAATGTGACGTGTCATAGGGTACCGAGTACCTTAATAGGGAACTGATGCTCAAGGATGGGACCCAGGGATGTCAGCATTCTCCGGCGTGCGAACGCTGGTTGGTGTTGCGTGGCGGGGAAGATACGGGCTGTCTGAGTGCACACGGACCAGATCGTGGAGGCACCAGCAACCACTTGAAGAAGCTCACCCGGCTGGGTGGCAGCTTCAGTTTTGTGGCGCTCGCCACACGCAACTGCGCAACTACCGCTCTGACCAGCACCCCGGCGGCAATCTCCTGCAGCGCAGTTACCCCAATGTACCTGGCCGGAATCGGCGCATCGCGCACGTCGAGATTCCCAGCGCTCGGCGCAATGGTGTGGTTGACCTATCCGAGCTGGGCAAACAGTTGCTGGAAGACCGGCCATGTCATTGCCGCCAAGTTGCGAGCGAAAGCCATTTCTATCGCCGGCGCGGCAATCGCTGGATGCTGTGAGGTGCTGAATGCACACTGCTGAGAACGCAGAGGACGTCATCGCGGACTTGCTTCCCAAGGTCTATGACGAGCTGCGCAAGATCGCTGCCGCCCAGATGGCGCACTGGTCCACGGCCAACACTATTCAACCCACTGCGCTCGTGCACGAAGCTTGGCTGCGTCTCGGCGGCTCGAATCAGGCGGACTGGACGAGTCACGCCCATTTTGTCGCCGCCGCCGCGGAGGCGATGCGCCACATCCTTATCGACCGGGCTCGACAGCGGCGCGCTGTCCGTCATGGCGGCGGCCAGCAGCGAGTGGACATCGAAGCCGTCGATCCACCGGCTGAGACTCAAGATTTCGAAACCTTGCTCGCGCTGGACGAAGCCATCGACAAACTGGCGGTCGAGCATCCGCAGATGGCGAATCTGGTCAAGCTGCATTGTTTCGTGGGCCTGGAGATCACTCAAACCGCGCTCGCGCTGGACATCTCGCGAGCGACCGCCACGCGCTGGTGGCAATTCGCTCGCACGTGGCTGTATCGCGAGCTGCACGCGTAATCCCACCGCTTTTCGAGGGGGCGTCATGCACGCATCGATCAAGGTCGAAGAAGATCTGTTCGCGGCCGCAATTGCGCTGCCTCCGCAGGAACGAGTGAGATACGTGCGGCGAGCCTGTGCAGGCAACCGCGAGCTGGCTGAACGTATCGAGGGCTTGCTGGCGAATGTTGATTCCGCGGCGTCATTCATGAATTTCGCCCAATGGGGAGTGGCGGCACCGCGGTCGCGGCCGCAGGAAGCTGAGCCCGATGCATTCGGTCCCTACAGGCAGCTCTATGAGATCGGCGAAGGGGGCTGTGGAGTAGTGTATCTGGCCGAGCAGGCCACGCCGGTGCGCCGCGAAGTCGCGCTGAAGATCATCAAGCTCGGCATGGACACCAAGGCGGTGATCGCCCGCTTCCGCGCGGAGCAGCAGGCGCTCGCGCGCATGAATCATCCGAATATCGCCAAAGTGCTGGACGCGGGCGCCACATCGGCCGGGCGGCCTTACTTCGTGATGGAGCTGGTCCGCGGCATCAAGATCACGAAATACTGTGATCAGTCGTCTTTATCGATCGCTGAACGGCTCAAGTTGTTCACACAGGTCTGTCATGCCATCCAGCATGCCCACTACAACGGTGTGGTGCACAGAGATATCAAACCGTCCAATGTGCTGGTGACGTTGCATGACAGTGTCCCGATGGTCAAGGTCATCGATTTTGGCATCGCCAAGGCGATGCAAGGCCGGCTGTCCGACCAGACGCTGTACACCGCGCTGGATCAATTTCTCGGCACGCCCGCCTACGTCAGCCCCGAACAACTCGATTCGAGCCTCGGAGATGTCGACTTTCGTAGCGACATTTACAGCCTGGGCGTGCTGCTCTACGAGCTGCTGACGGGCTGCACGCCCTTCAGCGTGCCCGCGGTGTCGGGCAACGATCTCGATGAATTGCGTAACCGTCTGCGATCGCAGGAGCCGCTGCTTCCGTCGAGGAAATTACGAAGCCTCGCGCCGGAGGCGCGCAGCGGCGCAGCGCTGTGCCGGCAGACGACGGCGGACAAGCTTATCGAGCCGGTCAGCGGTGATCTCGATTGGATTGTCATGCGCTGCCTGGAGAAGGATCGCGAACGCCGCTATCCGAGCGCCGCCGAGCTCGCAGCCGACATACAGCGATTCCTCAGCCATGAGCCGGTCGTGGCGCGTCCGCCGAGCGCCATCTATTCATTGCGGAAACTGGCCGAGCGCCATCGCCTGCTCTTCGTGGCGTCCGCGAGTGTCGTGATAATTCTGATGATTGCTACGATCGTGAGCACCTGGTTCGCGGTGCGCGCCTATCGCGCAGACAAGGTCGCGCAAGCCGAGGCGGCGATTCAGCGGGAACTGGCCGGATTCCTGCGCAATGACCTGCTCGCGCAGGCATCGCCCGAGCAGGAACCCGACCGCGACATCAAGCTGCGGACCGTTCTCGACCGCGCAGCGCGGTCCATCCCCGGCCACTTCGTGGATCAGCCGCTCGTGGAAGCCTCCATTCGCACGACGCTCGCGGAAACCTATCATTCGCTCGGCGAGTATGCGCCCGCGGAAGATCACTTCAGGCGAGCGCTGGCGCTGTATGAAAGAGAAGCCGGCGAAGGAGACTCCAGAACCTTGTACGTCTCTCGCAAGATCGTTCGTGTTCTGAGCGACAGGGGCCTCTACGACCGGTCAGAGGCTTTCGCTCGCAAGGTGGTGCAGGCTCACGAGCGATCTTTGGGTGCTGAGCATCAAGACACCCTCGATGCCATGCACCGCCTCGCCGTGCCTCTATTCATGAAAGGCGAGCGCGCAGCCGCGACCCGGCTGCTCGCAGCAACGTTGGCAGCATGCCAACGCCGGCTCGGAAGGGAGCATTCCAAAACGCTGAGCGTGATGAACGAGCTGGCATTTTTTTACTTGAACGATAAGAAGCCCGAGCTGGCGCAACCGTTGCTGGTGCAAGCGCTGGAGCTCCGCAAGCGAGTGAACGGAGACCGGCATCCTGCGACCATCACGGTGATGAGCAATCTGGCGGGCACCTATGCCGAGATGAACAGGCTCGCCGACGCCGAACCGCTCATGATTCAGGCCCTGCAGCTGCGGCAGCAGGTTCTGGGTGTCGACCATCCGTCGACGCTCACTTCGCTCAACAACCTCGCCACGCTCTACTCAGATCAAGGCCGGCTGGCCGAATCCTCGCAGCTGCTTTCACAGTGCATCGAGCTGGGACAACGCCGGCTCGGTGTGAGTCATCCTCGTGTGCTGGTCTGGACGAGCAATCTGGGCCGGAACCACCTGGACGAAAACAAGCTTGATGCAGCTTATGAAGTACTGAAGCGAACACTGGATCTCAGGCAAGCGGCGCTCGGGATGGACCATCCCGACACCCTCATGTCCATGAGCAACCTCGGACTCGTGGAGCACCGTCGCGGCCACCTCGCGCAGGCGGAGGCATTGTTGACGCGGGCGTGGACGGGCGGCGATGCAGTGCCCGAGGCTGAGAGCCTATCGCGGCTCATCATCGGCGAACGGCTCGCCGCGATACTGGTGGATCGGAAAAAATTCGCGGCAGCCGAACGGCTGCTACGCAGCGTCAGTGAAGCTCGGACCCAAAGGTCCCCCGGTGAATGGCAAACGTTCGCCACGCTCGCCCGGTTGGGAGACGTGCTGGTCAGCATGGGCCGTTACGCCGAGGCAGAACCGCTGCTCATCGCCGCGCATCGAGGACTGTCGCAGCGAGAACACAGTATTCCTCAAACCCAGAGAGACGTGCTCGAAACCACGGATGGCAGCGTTCACAGACTGTACGCTGCCTGGAACCAGCCCGACGGAAAATCCCGCCGGAAAAATTAAGCGCGTTCGACGAGTCATTCGCCGTCAGAATTTCGTAAATACAAAGTGCGATCAGCCAGGTGTCGCAGGACATCGTCGTGAGCCGTCTGAAACCGTGACGGCGCAGGCCTGGTTGTGTAGTGCGTGCGGCCAGGCAAACTCGGCGCAGAGTGCTGCCCGGCGCAACGGCCGACGACAAGGAGACTTTTCGCATCACTGTGGGCGGGTGCGGTCGCTTGTCTGCTGAAAGAGAATTTCATCCTCCGGCAGGTTCCGCCGGATTCGCTCATCAGCACGGTGACTTTTGGCTGGATTCCTCGACAGGAGGTCTAATTTGAACGCTTACGACACCACTCAGAGCGCAGAATTGTCAGGCATGCGCCGGGATATCCTGCGATGCCTCGCCGCGGGGTTGAGTGACAAGGAAATCGCGCGACGGCTGTCCTTGTCTTCGTACAACGTGAACTATCACTTGAAGTATCTGCGCAAGCGGTTCTCGGCGCACAATCGGGTGCAACTGATCAGCGCGACCAGGACTTTGTGTCAAGACTGACGCGGGCTTCATGTGAACTACGTGCTTACGTAGTAGCCGCTCCGGCGCAAACTTGTAGACTTTGGACCTCTTCGCCGCAGGCCACAGCCTTGGGATCGCGAGCGATCCCTCGATGCTCCGGGCTCTCCCAAGCTCCCGCAACGCTATGAGCACACGAAACAACACTGATCGGAATCGCTACCTGCTGTCGAAGATCGGGCTGTCCGCGGGGGCGGAGCGCGCCTACCGGTTGTTGCTTGCCCGGGGTTCCGCCACGGAGCAGGAACTGAGCGAGTCATTGAGTCTGTCCAGCATGAGAATGCAGCGGCTGCTGGGGTCCCTGCAACGCAAGGGACTGGTAGTCTGTTTGCGGGATGCTACGCCCACTTACTTGCCGATCGCTCCGGATCTGGCGATCGGCGCGCTGATTCAGCGGCGGCAGGTCATGTTGGAACGTGTCCGCAGCATCGTGCCGATGCTTCACCGCGATGCCCTGGCATGCAGGCCGCTACGCGCGGATGAAAAGATGGTCGAGGTCGTCACGGGCCGCACAGCACTTGGGCGTATCGCCCAGCAATTGAGGCATTCGACGCATCATGAGCTGCGCTGCCTGGTTCGCAAACCGTTCACCCTCCAGCCCACAAGCAATCCAGATCCGCTCCTGCAGGAGCCGCCCGCGCGACCAGTGCGCTATCTCACGGTGCTGGACCACGCGGCGATGGAAGATGCAGATGCTCTGGTGCGGGCGAGATGTGGAAATGGCAACGAGTGCCGTATCGCACAGTGCGTACCGTTCGAGCTGATGATCTCGGATTGGCGGCTCGCGGCCATACCGCTCGTCACCGACAGTGTCGAGGGTTCCGCGTTGCTGATAAGACCCTCTGCACTCCTGGACGGACTGTGCACGTTGTTCGACAGCATATGGCAAAAAGCCGCGCCGATCGATCACACCGCCCGAGCCGCGGAGCTTGAGACAGCCGCGAGTCCGTCGGCCGGCGGAGTCGATGCATTGCTGCCGCTGCTGGCCGCAGGTCTCAATGATAAGGCGATCGCCCATGAACTCGGCATCTCGGTCCGCACGCTCATCAGAAGAATTGCAGATCTTCTAGGGACGCTCGATGCACGCACTCGCTTCCAGGCAGGCTGGCTTGCGGCGCGGCGAATGCATTCTGAGCACAACCCGGACGCACAACCCGCCGAAGCGCCACAGATGAGAATCTACCAAAGCGCGGTCGGCGACCCGCGTTCGTATAAGGGAATGTAGGCGGAAGACGCGCGGAAGTTCAGTACCATCGGAACACCCTCGCGCCTAGTACGAAGGCGCCGATTCCCACCGCCGTGAGCACCGCCGCCTGCATCGCTATGTCGAAAATACCCGCACCTTCCGTAAACACCATGCGCATCGCGTCGACGAGTACGGTAAGCGGCAGCATTTTGATGAACGCCACCATCCAGCCTGGAAAGCTGTGGTAGCTGAAGAAGACGCCGGAGAACAGTGCAAAGAACAGCATGGTGATTTCCAGCATGCCCGTCGCGGTCTGGGCCTTGAGCGCACGGGAGGCGGCGAGAATCGCGATGCCGGCGAAACAGATATTGCCGGCCAGCGTCAGCAGCAGGAAAGGCGGCCATCCGCCCTGCGCCTGGACATCGAAGTACACCCTGGCAAAAAGATAGATCACGAAGATCTCGACGATGGTGAACAGCAGGCAGGCCAGTATGTGCGCGGCGAAAAAATCCGCTCGCCGCATGGGCGTGATGCGCAGCTGGCGCGTCACTCGCGTAATGCGCTTTTCGATGAGCGTCCAGGTGACTGCGATCAGGCAGGTCTCCATGATGGCGAGCGCCACGAGGCCTGGCACGAGAAAGTCGATGTAGCGCAGCCCCGGGCTGTCGAGCACTGACATGTTCTTATCCACCGCGCCGTATAAATCCTCCGCATCATCGCCGAGCAGGAAGTACGTGAGCATGGCCTCGCTGTCATCGGGATCCAGGTGGTACATGCGTTTGCCGGACCTGGCAT
Source organism: uncultured Gammaproteobacteria bacterium (assembly GCA_963710595.1). Classification (GTDB taxonomy): domain Bacteria; phylum Pseudomonadota; class Gammaproteobacteria; order Steroidobacterales; family Steroidobacteraceae; genus Steroidobacter. The sequence goes on along the minus strand of CAVQAZ010000004.1, from coordinate 222,541 downwards.
CCTCCACGAGGAAGATCTGCACCTCGCCGCGCTTGAGGCCGCGGATCACCTCCGTCTCGCTGTCGTAATACTTGAACTTGTAGCGGGTGCTGATGTGCGAGCGGCCGGACCGCGGCGTCCGAGCCACCGTGGAGAGCTCATGCTGCTGCGATTCGATGCGTTCGGCCCATGCACGCAAGGTTTGCCGGGCTTCGATGCCCGCGGGCAGCACAATGCCAACCACTCGCTCTGTGACTTTCTCCTGCGAGAAGGACACGCCCAGCAGCCACACCAGCAGCAGCGGAAAGCCGAAGGACCAGAACAAAATCTGCGGCTCGCGCATGTATTGGCGAAGCTGCATCGCGGTCAGATTCAACAAAGCATTATTCATGGAACTCCCGGCCCGCGAGCGCTAGGAACAGATCGTCGAGACTGTTCTTGCGAATCATGATTTCATCGACATCGATGCGCTTCTCGCGCACCAGATCGTAAAGCCTGCGCATATATTCGGATGCGTCGTGCACGCGAACGCGGGCCCGCGAAGTGCTGCTGTCGAAGTGATAGCTGATCACGCTTTCCTCGTGTTCGAGCTCGTCGCACGCCGCGCTGCCGCGGATCCGGTATTCGACGATTTCCCCAGATTTGTGCGCCTTCAGGAGCTCCGGCAGCGTTCCTTCAGTCAGGATGCGGCCTTTGTGCATGATGCAGATGCGGTCGCACAGGAACTCGGCCTCTTCCATGTAGTGGGTCGTGAGGATCATGGTGGCTCTGTGCTCCACGTTGAGCTTGCGCAACACTTCCCACATCGTGCGCCTCGCCTGAGGGTCCAGCCCGGTCGTCGGCTCATCGAGCACCATGATCTCCGGCTCGTTCAACAGCGCGACGCCGAGCGCCAGCCTCTGGCGCTGACCGCCCGAGAGTGTGCCAACGAGCGCCGTGTGCTTGGCTTCCAGCTCCACCAGTTGCAGCACTTCTTCACTGCGACTGCGCGGCAATTTGTAGAAGCTGCCGAACAGGTGCAGCGTTTCGATCACTCGCAGCTTGTTGACGAACAGCGGCTCTTGCAGCACGCCGCTGAGCTTCATGCGCAGATGCCGCTCGCTGTCGGACCACTGCCTGCCCAGGACGTGAATCGTCCCGGAGTCGGGCTGCTTCAATCCTTCGAGCATTTCCACGAGCGTCGTCTTGCCCGCCCCGTTCGGTCCGAGCAGAGCGACGAACTGGCCGCGGCGAATCTGGAGCGACACCTCGTTCACGGCCGTGAGATTCTTGAATCGCTTGGTGACGTTCTTGAAGTCGATGACGACTTCACCGGCGGTTGTCTGGCTCATGCCGTTCACGCGGGCTCATCCAGAGCAAATGATTCCTGGGGGCCGGCTCGAAGCAGCGATTCGACCAACGCTTCACGCAGGCGCGCCATGCCAGATTCGTTCAGGCAGCAGCCGACGATGCGCATGCTGGGTTTGTCCGCCTCGGCCTGCGTGATATAGATATTGAGCGAGTCGTTCTCCCAGGTATCGAGCCCCCATTCGGCACGTTGCTCGCGCCGCTCGTTGAGCGTCGACACCGCGATACTGTGCTGCCCAGCCATCGGGCGGGCACGTCTGAACACACCCTGCAGCATGTTGAGATTGATGACAGGCGCTGCCGTGCAATGCGGTTGCTCTCCCAACCGCCTGTGGTTGAGCAGCGCTGCGCGTAGCGATTTCGGCGGCGAGGGCCCCATGAACAGGAAGTCGGCGAGGAATCGCGGATACAACCGCGCCCGGGGAAAAAACGCTGCGAAGAGCTTGCTGAGCAACACGACCCCGCGCGTCAGCGCTCGCGGGGTCGCCTGCCAGCGCTGCTCGGCGAGCACGCCCATAGGCGTACTCCAGGGACAATCCTTGTGCTCATAGGACACGATCACATTCCGTCTCACCGCGGCGAGCGCCGTTTCAAACTCCGTGTCGGGCCCGCATTCGAAGGGCACCGGCATCACCTGAAGCAGAGGCGCCATGAGCCCTTCCGTGGCGGCATCCTCACGGCTTTCGAGCACGGAATTGATAGCGAAGCGACACTGCCCGGTGATGCGATACACGGCCATGCCGATCACGGTGATCAGGCACATCTGCAAGGTCGCTTTGTGGATCTTCGCGAGCCGGAGCAGTGCTGCGAAGGAATCGCCCGGGAACTCCATGTGCTGATCCAGACGAATCGCCCGCCCGGATGCCAGGTCGCGGTCGGGAAAGCGTGCGTAGGACAAGTTGGCGAGTTGCTCGCGCCAGAACGCTTCAGCCTCGCGGCCACATACGCGGTTTCTTTCGCGTTCGCGCGAGACAAACTCACTGATCTGCAACGGCGGCGCGAGGCCCGAGCCTGCATGCCCCCTGACATAGCGCTCGTACACGGTGACGAGTTCTCGCTGTAACAGGTAAGCCGCTCCACCGTCGGCGACGATATGCGGCAAGGCCAGCACCAACAGGTGCGTTCGGGACTCCAGACGGATCAGCTGCGCGCGCAGCAAAGGCGGGGCCGACAAATCAAAGCGCCGCGTCAGCAGCTCGCGGCTCGCCTGCGCGACGAGTGCCTTGCGCTCCGTCTCCGGCAGCGCGGAGGCATCCTGAAAGGCAAGATCAAACGGCTTCGCCTCAGTAATGGTCTGAACTGGGTTCCAGGCGCTGATCCGCACGCGCAGGGATTCGTGCCGCCGCACCAGCTGATCGAGCACGCGCTCCAGGCCCTTGACGGACAAGTCCCCGTCGATCTTCAGGCGCAACAGAATATTGACGGTCTCACCCAACGCCGTGTAGATGTACCAGAAACACAGCTGGGTGTAGCCCAGCGGAACGGTAAGATTGCTCATGGCCTAAGCGTCAATGGCTTGCGCGCTCGCAGCGCGCGGCGCGGTCTGCTCCGCGACGCGGGACGCGAGCTGCGCGATGGTCGAGTTGTCGTAGATCAAACCCGCGGGCAAAGTGACCTGCAGCTGCCGCCGGATCTCCGTGACGATCTGCACAGCCATCAACGAGTGGCCGTTCAGCTCGAAGAAATCATCGAACACGCCGAGCGGCCCCACGCCGAGCTTGTCCTGCCAGATGTCCCGGATGCGCTCTTCCAAAGCGTTGCGAGGTGCTACGAACGCTGTGCTGAGCGGCGGACGCGCGTGCAGGGGGACGGATTCGAACCGCTCCTGCGCTGTTGCATTTTCCACGGCCGGGTCTGTGGCACGGTTGGCGGTCTCTTCGACGTTCAGCGGCCAGCCGCGCGTGGAGATGAAGAAATGACCATGCCCACTCGCAAGCGCACGATTCAAGACATCCACTCCTTCGCTCGGGGTGAGGCCGTGTGCGATCGCGTCCGGCCGTGCAACCTCGTACTTCCCTGCGTGCAACGTGTCGACAGCCATGCCGACTTCCTTCCATGAATCCCAGGCCACAGTGAGATATTGGGTCGCGCCGGCGCGAGTGCGCCTGGATTGCGCGAATGCGTCTTGAAATGCATTTGCTGAGCAATACGCCACCTGCCCAACCGGTCCAATCAAAGATGCCAAAGAGGAACATTGCACGAAGAAATCGAGGCGCCCCCGGCGCAGCAGCTTTTCGAGCACGAAAGTGCCCGCCACTTTGGAATGAAACACGGATCGGGAGTCCGACGGCGCGCGGCGCTGAATGAGCGCACCGTCTGCAATGCCCGCGCAATGCAGGACGCCGGCGACCGGACCCAGGCGGCGCTGCGCCAGCTGCAAGCCTTTTTTCATCTCCTTCGCGTCCGACACGTCCGCGCAGAGCACGTGAAATGAGCAGCCCGCCGCTTGCAGATCCTTGAGCAACCGGATGCGCTGTGACTTCGCGTTCGCAGGATCATGGCTTCGCAGCCAGCTGTCCCACTCTTTCTCAGGAGGAAGCTCGCCGCGCGACACCAGCACGAGCTTGGCGTGATGCCGCTCCGCCAGGAAACGCGCGAGAGTCGAACCGATGCCGCCAAACGCGCCCGTGATCAGATAAGTCCCGTTTCGGCGATACGGGCCACTACCGGCAACTGCCTGCAAAGGCGCCGGCTGGATGGCAGGAACAAACCGCTGCCGGCCTCGCAGCGCGACGAAGCTTTCATCCACCGCACAGCTCAGCTCAGCCAGCAAAGCATCGAAATCGAGCACCGTGGACGAACGCAGGAGCGGTTTTCGGCTGACCGCGATGTCGATGCTCTTGCAACGCAAGCCGCCGAACTCCTGCGGAATCACCCGGCACGGGCCGATCAGCAGGGACTTCAGTGGATTGACCGGCTCACCGGACACGACCGCGTGCAGCTGATTGCTGAGTACATGGAAATCGATCGGACTGTCCGTTCCAACCTGCGCGCACGCCCTCGCAATGTGCAGCAGCGCTTCGTACTCATCGTACTGTGATGCAGCTGACTGCGTGTTCGCCGTCACATTCCAGCAACTCACGATCTTGCTGGGCATTACGCCGCCTTGCGCTAGCCAGGCGAAGAGCTTCTGGTAATCCTCCGCGCGTGTGGGATCGATTTGCACGCAGCGTTCACTGAGCTGCTTGAAGTTGCGCCCTTTGCGCACCGTCCACACCAGCGCGCCTGCTTGTGTGAGCCGGCTCTCGAGCCGCTTGCCGACTTTGAGTGCATCCAGGAACAGCAACCAGCGAATATCCGGCGCGGGATCGAAGCGCGGCACACTGCCTGCCTGAGCCCAGGTCGACTGATGAAACCACTGCTCCGGAGCCAGCCTGCCGTCGCCTTTGAGTGCGCTCACACTGTTCTGCCGCGCCGGCTGTTCAGCGGTTTTTTCGAGCCAATAGCGTTGCCGCTGGAATGCGTAAGCCGGCAGTGCCAGCTTGCGGCGCTGCTCATGCTGATAGAAACCCGCCCAGGACACATGCACGCCGAGGCACCACATGCGGCCGAGTACGCCCAGGAGCACTTCGTCGTCATTCACTTTCAGCCTGCGGTCGCGCACGGTGGCGAGCACGAAAGGCCTTCTCTCATCCGCGGCGTGCAGCGCGGCGAGCGAAGTGAGGGTGGTGCCGGGGCCGATTTCCAGCAGCACTGCGGAGTCGTCCTCCAGCACTCGGCTGATACCTCCGGAGAAATCCACGGGCGCTCGCAGCTGCTGTGCCCAGTATTCCGGGCACATGGCTTGTCCACACGTGATCCAGTCGCCCGTCACACAGGAGATGAAGGGAATCAGCGGCGCGTTGAGGCGCACTTTCCCAAATGCGGCGATGAGCTTCGAACCGCACTCGTCCATCATCGCCGAATGGAAGGCGTGCGAGGTTCGCAGCCGCTTGACTGAAATACCGTCGGAAACCAGCGCCTGTTCCAGCTCGACGATGGACTCCAGATCTCCGGACACGACGCACAGTCCGGGCGCATTGCGCGCAGCGATCACAACCTCGGAAGGCAGATAGCTTTGGATTTCCTCCGGGCCCAGTTCCACGGACAGCATGCCACCCGGCGGTGCTTCGTCCATTGCGATGGCACGTGCGGCAACCAGCGAGAGAGCATCTTCGAGCGAAAACACGCCGGCCACACAGGCTGCCACATACTCTCCAATGCTGTGACCGATGCATGCTTTGGGCCGGATGCCCCAGCTCTGCAACAACTCCACCAGTGCATACTCGACGACAAACAGCGCCGGCTGCGTGTAGCGGGTGCGGCGAAGGGGCGAGACTTGCACTTCCTCGGCGCCATCCGCCGGGAACAACATGCTGCGGATGTCCAGCCCCAGAGCCGGTGTCAGGAGCTCGACACATTGATCGACCGTGGTGCGAAATACCGGCTCGGTTGCGTACAGCCCTTGCGTCATACCGGGGTACTGCGCACCCTGTCCGCTGAACATGAACACCACGGGCCGCTGACTGTGCTTCGCGAAACCGGGATGAGCTGGCTGGTAACGGCTCAGAGCCGCGACCGTATCGCCTGCATCCTCACAGACGAAGCTGCAGCGACAGTCCAACGCCACGCGGCCCGTTTTCAATGTGTAAGCGGCATCCGCGAACGCACCCGGCGGGCTCGACTGCAACCAGTCGCTGAAGTTCTTCACGTTCGCGAGCAGCGCGGCCCGCGTTTTGCCGGAGAAGCACAGCAGCTGCCGCGCTCTGGAGGGGCCGCTTGGCGCCGTGAACGATGCTTCCTCCAGAACGGCGTGAACGTTCGTACCCCCGATACCAAATGCGCTCACCGCCGCCCGGCGTACATCCGGAGCTTGCCACGCCCGCCGCTGCTTGGGCACATAGAACGGCGACTGTTCGAAATCGATTTCGGGATTGGGGGCGGTGAAATTCACCGCCGGGGGCAACACGCCATGCTTCAGGATCTGCACCACCTTGATCAAACCCGCGACGCCGGCCGCGGCATCGAGGTGGCCGATGTTCGCTTTTACCGAGCCGATCGCGCAGAACTGCTTCCGGTGCGTGAGCTCACGATAGGCTTGCGTGAGCGCCTTGATCTCGATGGGATCTCCGAGCCGCGTTGCGGTGCCGTGCGCTTCGATGTAGCCAATCGATTCCACCGGCACATCGGCGGCAATCAGCGCCTTGCGGATCACTTCCGCCTGCCCTTCGACTGACGGCGCGGTGTACCCAACCTTTCTCGCGCCATCATTGTTGACCGCAGTCCCTTTGATCACTGCATGGATGGTGTCGCCGGCCGCCAGGGCATCTTCGAGGCGCCTGAGCACGACCACCGCGACTCCATTGCCCGCTGTGGTGCCCGACGAATGCACATCGAAGGTGCGGCAATGCCCATCACGGGACATGATGCCGCCTTCGGCATAGTCATAACCGATCAGGTGCGGCACACCGATGCGCACGCCACCGGCCAGCGCGATGTCACAATCTCCCGCAAGCAGCGACTGGCATGCGAAGTGTGTGAGCGTCAGCGAGGACGAGCAGGCAGAGCCCACGACGATGCCCGGCCCGGTCAGATTCAGCTTGTAGGAAACGCGGGTCGCCAACAGGTCCGGCAGGTTCTCGTGCAGCAGATCGTCGAGCGCAATGTGCCGCAGGACTTCGCGGTTGCCGACGATGTTTTCGATCAGATAAGTACTGGGCGCCGCGCCTGCGAAGACGCCGATGTGTCCGCAGAACTGATCCGGCGCGCAACCGGCATGTTCCAACGCCTGCCAGACGGTCTCGAGAAACAGGCGGTGTTGAGGATCCATCAGGCGCGCCTCACCGGCCGAGTAGCCGAACAATCCGGCGTCGAACTGTTCGATCGCCTCGAGATAGGCGCCGCGGCTCACAAAATGCGGTCGAGCCGCGCGGGCCAGGAGGCCGCCCTCGTTGAGTTCCTGCTGCGTCAAGGCGCGGATGGATTCGATGCCGGCTGCGATGTTGCGCCAGTACGCTTCGATATCCGGCGCGCCGGGAAATTGCCCGGCCATGCCGATGATGGCGATCTCGCCACCGTGAGTTTGCTGGATCATGCTTTTTGCCGCTTACGTTGCAGGTTCGACAAGCGTTTGCGCCCGTCGCGCGTTTGCTTTTCAACCTGGGCCCGCGATGGACTGCTCTGGTCGCCTGATTCGCCGCTCAGAAAGCGGCCCAGCGCGTGAATGGTCGGGAACCGGAACAGGTCGACGATGGCAAGCTGCTGATAGCCCTTGGCACGCAGTTGCAGGTGGACACGCGCGAGCGACAGCGAATGCCCGCCGAGATCGAAGAAGTTGTCGTGAATGCCGGGCGCGGACACGCCCAGAACGCCCGCCCAGACTTGCTGAATCTCCTTCTCGATCGAGTTCGCCGGCATGACCGCGCGCTCTTTGCGCTGCGTTTGCGTTGGAGGAGCCGGCAGCCGCGCGCGATCCACTTTGCCGTTGGCATTCAGCGGCAGCTGCGACAACTGCAGACACACAGCGGGCACCATGTATTCCGGAAGCCGCGCCGCTACGTGCGCCTTGAGATCCTCGACATCCACACTGGCCTCGAGCGGTGCTTCGGCCGCCGCATCGCGCACTGAGTAATACGCCACCAGCCGCTTCTCGCCGGGCCGGTCTTCGCGAACGGCGACGCAGGCTTGACTGATCCGCGGATGCTCACTCAGGCACGCTTCGATCTCACCGAGCTCGATGCGGAATCCGCGCAGCTTCACTTGATGATCATTGCGGCCGAGGAATTCGATGTTGCCGTCGCTGCGGTAGCGGCCCAAGTCGCCGGTCTTGTACAGGCGCGCCTTGGCCTGCAAGGAAAATGGATCGGACACGAACTTTGCCTCGGTCAGTTCGGGACGCTCGAGATAGCCGAGCGCGACACCCGCACCGCCGATATGAATCTCGCCCGGCACGCCCGTCGGCACGGGTTGGCCATATGCATCCAGAATATAGATCTGCACGTTCGCAATAGGCCGCCCGACAGGCACACTGCGCGCGCCCGGCTGCAGGCCGGAAAGCTCAAACGTTGTCGCGACGGTCGTGGTCTCGGTGGGACCATACACATTGAGCAGATGACGCGGCGGATTCTCCTGGAGCGCTTCGGCCGCGCGCGGATCGAACACATCGCCGCCCACGAGCAGATAGCGCAATCGTGACAAGGCTTCCGCCAGCACATCCACGTACTGATTGAACAGGCCGACGCTCATGTACAAGACATCCACGTCCTGCGAATGCAGCACTTCGCCAAGACGCTCCGCCTCGAGCACGGTTTCATAATCGATGACGACGACGCATCCACCGTTCAGCAGCGCACCCCACACTTCGAGGGTTGACGCATCAAACGCGGGGTTCGATGCGAAGGCCACCCGGTCACCCGCTTCGAAGCGTACCAGGCGCTCGTTCAAGACCAGATTGCCAATGGCCAGATGCGGAACGATGACGCCCTTGGGCCAACCCGTCGAGCCGGAGGTGTACAAGACGCATGCAGCCGCTTCGCTGTTGCGAGGGACCATCGGGTTGTGCGCCGGCTGGCGCGCCAAGTGCAGCTCATCGAGATTCACTCGTCTCGATGGACCGATGGCCAGCTCCTCGGTCGAGCTGTGTGTGAGAACGAGCCGGGCCGCGCAGTCCTCAACGAGCGCGGCGATTCGCTCAGCAGGCGCCTGCCGCTCCAGAGGCACGTACACCGCGCCGCATTTGAGAATGGCGAGCTCAGCGATCACCAGATCCATCGACCGGTCGAGCCAGATCGCGACCCGGTCATTGGGCTCGATGCCCAGGTGGGCCAAGTGATGCGCGAGACGGTTTGCACGTGTATTGAGCTCTTGGTAGTTGAGCTGCTGTTCAGCATGGACCACCGCGACCGCGTGGGCGTTGCGGCCTGCCTGAGCCTCGAACAACTCATGAATACATTGCCCGCGGGGAAAATGAGCGTGCAGCCCGGCCCACTCCTTGAGAATCCGTTGCCGCTCCGTCGCGCTCAGCAAATCGATCTGGTCGATGCACGCCTGATCGTCGGACACCATCGCCTGTAGAACGTGCATGAGGTAGCCGATATGCCGTTCGACCGTGCTGCGATCAAACAGCGCCGTCGCATACTCCAGGCCGCCACAGATGCGGGTCCCCGAATCGAGGAGGCTGAGCGTCAGATCGAATTTCGCCTTCTCATACGGCGCTCCCACCGGCTCGATCTTCAAGCCCGGCAGCTGCAGTCCGTCGAGTCCCTGGTGCTGCCATGCGAACATGACCTGGAACACCGGCGTGTGCGCGAGGCTCCGCGCCGGTTTGACCAGCTCCACCACCTGCTCGAATGGCAGCTCCTGGTGCTGCTGAGCTGCCATCGCGCGCGTCTTCACTCGTTGCACAAGCTCACGCAGGCTGGGGTTTCCGGACAAATCCAGGCGCAGTGCCAGGGCGTTGACGAAATAGCCGATCAGCGGCTCGACTTCAGCGCGCGTCCGATTCGCCACGGGAGCACCGATGACGACATCACGCTGGTTGGACAGCCTCGCCAGCACGGTCGACCAGGCAGCGAGCACCGTCATGAACATCGTTGCGCCAAGACGCTGGCTGAATGCTCGCAGCTGGTTCGTCAGAGACTCGTCGAGTTCGAGGCTGATGACAGCCCCCGCGTGGTCTTGCCGCGAAAGGCGTGGGCGATCGGTGGGGAGCTCCAACAGCTCCGGCGCTCCGGCCAGAGTGCGCTGCCAATACGCGCTCTGCTCTTTCAACAGCTCTCCAGAGAGCCAGCGCCGCTGCCAGGCGACATAGTCTGAATACTGGATCGTGAGCGGCGGCAGCGGATCGTCTGCGCCGGCATGGAATGCCGCATAGAGCTGGTTCAGCTCGTCGATCAGCACACCCACCGACCATCCATCCGAGACGATGTGATGCTGGGAGATCAGCAACACGTGCTCGCCGGCATCGAGCCGGAGCAGACGGCCGCGGATCAGCGGACCTGTCGTGAGATCGAACTCCTCCAGTGCCTCTGCCGCCATGGTTCGGCGCAGTTCATCCTGAGCATCCGCGTGACCGGTGAGATCGATCTCCTGGAGCTGAATACCGGTGCTTGCGGCACCGACCTGCTGCATCGGCTCGCCATCCACGATGACGAACGTGGTGCGCAGTGCTTCGTGGCGGGCCACGATGCGATCCAACGCTCGCCTTAGAGCCACGCGGTCCAGTACTCCGATGAAACGCAGACCGAGTGAGATGTGGTAAGCCTGGCTCACGCCGTCCATCTGCGCGAGGAACCAAAGGCGCTGTTGAGCGAAGGACAGCGGCGACAGCATGCCGCGCTCGCCGGCGGTGATGGGTGGCAGCGTGCTGCGCGCCGCGTTCTTCACACTTTCCGCAAAGTCACTGAGTGCCGGGCGGGCCAGCAGCTGCGCCACACCCACATCCACTCCCAGTGCCTGGCGCAATCGCGACAGCACTCGAACGGCAAGCAACGAGTGGCCACCGAGTTCGAAGAAATGATCGTGACGGCCGACTTGCTCGACCCTGAGCACTTGCGCCCAGACGCGGGCCAGCGTGGCCTCGATTTCCCCCTGCGGCTTTTCGTAAGTGCGAACGGAATACGCTGCTGCGCCGGGCGCCGGCAGCGCTTTGCGATTCAGCTTGCCGCTCACTGTGAGCGGCAGCGCCTCCAGGCGCACGTAGGCACCCGGCACCATGTACTCCGGCAACAAGGCGGAGAGATAGCTTCTGAGCTGCTCCGCCAGAACCGGCTGCGTCTGCCCGTCTGCGGTCTTCTCTTCGGTGTAATAGGCCACCAGCCGTTTTTCACCGGGCCGGTCTTCACGCGCCAGCACGGCCGCTTCGCGGATGCGCGGATGGCCACTCAGTCGCACCGCAATTTCGCCCGGTTCGATGCGAAAACCCCGCATCTTGAGCTGCTCGTCCGCGCGCCGCAGGTACTGAATATTGCCGTCCGGCAGGTAGCGCACGATGTCGCCGGTTCGATAGAGCTTGCCACCCGCGCCGGGCTGGAACGGGTTGTCGATGAACCGTTCGCGAGTGAGCTCATCCCGGTTCAGATATTCGATCGCGACACCATCGCCGCCCAAGTACAGCTCGCCAGGCGTACCGACAGGCGCTGGCTGTCCGTAGCCGTCGAGAACGTAGCTCGTGGTGTTTTCTATGGGTCTGCCGATGGGAATATTCTCAGGCCAACCCGCCGCGTCAAACTCGCAATCGAACGCGGTCGAGAAGGTGGTGTTCTCCGTAGGCCCGTACACGTTGGTGAGTCGCAGTGCCGGCAATTGCTCCTTGCACTTTCTGGCGTGCGCGACTGACATGACATCGCCGCCGACAAGGACATGCGCGACCCCGTGCAGGGCCTGCGGGTTCTCGTCAACCACTGCGTTGAACAACGAGGCCGTGAGAAATAAAGTGCGGATGCCGTGCCGGGCATTCAGCGTCTCGAGCGCTGTGAGCGTCGGCACCTTTTCGTGGCTCAGCACCAGCGTGCCGCCGTTCAGAAGGGCGCCCCAGAGCTCGAACGTCACGGCATCGAAGCCGAGCGCCGACAGCTGCAGAATGCGGTTGTTCTTCTGCAGGTCGACATAGGTCACGTCCCTGACCAGGCGCGCCACGCCCTTCTGCCGGATGACCGCTCCTTTGGGTTGGCCCGTCGAACCCGAAGTGAACATGATGTAGGCGGGATGATCATTGCTCACGGTCACCAGCGGATCGTGCGCGGGCTGTTTCGCGATCCGACCCGCCACGGAGTCGAGTACGATCGGCTGAGCGAGCTGCAATGGCAGCTTGGGGAGGTGCTGCATGTGAGTCAGCACGAACCGGCATCCGCTGTCGCTCAGCAGAAACGCCGTGCGCTCGCTTGGGTCCTCCACATCCATCGGCACATACACCGCTTCCGCTTTGATCGCCGCCAGAACGGCGATGACGAAATCCGCACAGCGGCCCAGATACACACCGACACGCTCGCCTGTCTTCACGCCCAGCGCGATGAGGTCGTGAGCCAGCCGGTTGGCCTCGGCATTCAACACGCGATAGCTGATGGCGGACTCGCCGGCAATCACGGCGACGGCATCGGCAGTCCGCTGCGCCTGCTCCGAAAACAGCTGCGCAAGGGTCGCATTGCCCCGATAGCCCCAGTTTGGCTGGCTGAACTGATGGACGATCCGATCGTAGAGCGGCGCGGCAAGGAAACACTGCTGGTGGTGCCGCGCCTCGGGGCGCCGCGCCATCGCCGCCAGAACATTCCGGTAATACGTGGCGATCTCGTCCGCCTGCTCCTGCGTGAGACGATTTGCGTCGAAATCGATCTGCATCGAGATGCGCTTGGTTCTGAGTTCCGAGGACAGCGTCAGATGCTGGAAGTGCACCGTCAGCGCGAAATGCGTGCCCTCGTGGACTTCGGCCGTCGCGACTTTGTCCACCACCTCGAACCCCAGGGCGCGATCCAGATCCTGGTAGACATGAAAGTCCATGTAGTTGAACAGGACTTCATCGACCAGCTGTTGCCGTCCCGCCTGGCGCTGAATTTCCGCGATCGGATAGCGGCGATACGCCACGCACTGCCGCTCCCCGTCAAACACCGCTTGCACCAGTTCGAGCCACGATTCCTGCCGCAGCTGGTAGCGATATGGCAGTGTGTTCAGGAACAGGCCGTAGAGCTGATCGCCGCCGGTACGCTCCGGACGGCCATTGGTGGGAATGCCGGTCAGAATGTCCGTGGTGCCGCTGACGAGGCTCATCACCTTGACGTGAGCCGCCAGCAGCACGCTCTTCATGGGAACCGAGGCTGCTCGCATGAGTTGCAGCAGCCCGTCGTACACGTCGTCGGGCAAAGCAAGGCGCACGGCTCGCAAACGCGGAGCACCGGTGGCGTCCTGCTTCATTCCGGGCATGCGTGGCAGGCGCAGCACGGTGCAGTCTTCCAGCTTGTTGAGCCAGAATTCCCGGTGCTGGGGATTATCGACGGACGCCTGCTCCATCGCGACGAAGTCGCGGTAGCAGGTTTCCAGCGGTGGCGGCTCGATGTAACGCCCTCTGCCCGTGAGACCCGAGTAGCGGTTGAACACTTCCACGATCATCGTGTGGTAGCTCCACCCATCGAAGATCGGGTGGCATTCCGTCATGCTGAACTGCAGGGTCTCCTCCGAGCGGAGATAGACAAAGAACCGCAACAGCGTCGGCCGGGACAGATCGAACGGCGTGCGCCGCTCGGACTCGAGCAGCGCGCGCACGCGATCATCCTGCTGCGTGCGGCTCAGGTGGCGCAGATCCTCCACCACCACGGGCAGCTCGGCCGCCCGATGCACGATTTGCAGCGGCTGGCTGAAACCATTCAGATCGAAAGAGGTTCGCAGCACGTCGTGACGAGCGACAGTCTGACGAACAGCTGCGCGGAAAGCGGCTTCGTCGAATTTGCCTTTGACCCGCAGATGCGCGGTGCCGGTGCAATGATAGACGTTCGATTCCGGAGCCAGGAGCATGTGATAGAACATGCCGCCCTGCATTCTGCTCAGGGGATACGCATCGATCGCGGTGTCAGGCAGCTGGGCGCGGTCTTCGGGCGAGATGAGACTGAAGGCACCGGATGGCAGAGTGCCGGCGCTCTCGGCATGGCCCTGAGCGCTCGCCGCCTTCGCCAGCTCCGCGATGGTCTGATTCTCGAACAACAGCGCGAGGTTGAGATGCAAACCCTGCTCGCGCGCGCGGCTGATCACCTGCACGGCGCGCAGTGAATCGCCGCCCAGCGCGAAGAAGTTGTCGAAGATGCCGACCCTGTTCAGATCGAGCACGGTGCTCCAGATGTTGGCGAACGTGCGCTCCACGTCATCACGCGGCGCTGCGTACGCGCTCGCGAGATTCGGCCTCTCGCTGGACAGTGCCAGCAGCGCCTTGCGATCCGCTTTGCCGTTGGACGTGAGCGGCAGAGCGTCAAGGAACATGAAGCCCGAGGGAATCATGTACTCGGGCAGGAGCGCCTTGAGATGCGCCCGCAGCTCCTCGACCGTCAGCTCTCGGCTGTGTGGCACCAGATGCGCCACGAGACGCGTCTCGCCTTTGCCCGCGTCCCGAATAGCGCTCACCACGGCTGCGCGAATGCCCGGATTTTCCCGGAGCGCCGCTTCGATCTCGCCCAGCTCGATGCGAAAGCCGCGGATCTTCACCTGCTCGTCCGACCGGCCCTGGTACTCGATGCTGCCGTCCGGCAGATAGCGCGCCAGATCCCCGGTGCGATACAAGCGTTGTGCTTCCGGTTTGCCGGGCGCGGTTTCCAGAGGAGGATCCACCATGACGAAACGCTCACGGGTCAGCTCGTCGCGATTCAGATAGCCGCGCGCCACACCGCCGCCGCCCACGTACATTTCACCTGTCACGCCGACAGGGACAGGTTTCATCTGCGCGTCGAGCACATAGAGCCGCAGATCCGGAAGCGGCACGCCGATGGGACTCGCGCCCGGAACCTTCGCATCCTCGCGAGTGATGCGCCGGTAAGTCACATGCACGGTTGTCTCAGTGATGCCGTACATGTTGATGAGCTGCGGCGTGGCGTCGCCGTACCGGGAAATCCAGCCCTGCAGGCTCGACGGGTCGAGCGCCTCGCCGCCAAAAATCACGTAGCGCAAAGAGGCCGGTGAATGCGACGGGTCTGCCTCGTCCGCCGCCATGAGCTGCTTGAACGCGGAGGGTGTCTGGTTGAGAACGGTGACCTGCTCCGTCTTCAGGAGCTGGAGAAAAGCCTCCGGCGAGCGCGACGTCAGATGCGGCACCACGACGAGCCGTCCGCCATACAACAGCGCGCCCCACAATTCCCAGACCGAGAAGTCGAAGCTCGCGGAGTGAAACAAGGTCCACACATCGTCCGGAGCGAAACCGAACCACTCGTCCGTGGCCGCGAACAGCCGCATCACGTTGCGGTGCGTGACCATCACGCCTTTGGGCTTGCCGGTAGAGCCTGAAGTGTAGATGACGTAAGCCAGATCATCGGCAGCGGCACGCCGCTCCCGATTGGTTTCCGGCATCGTTGCAATGAAAGGATGCTCGATATCCACGCAAATCGCGTCGACATCGAATGCGCTGAATCCCGAGCCGCGCTCCGCATCGGTGATGACGAGCGGGATCGCCGAATCTTCGACGTAGAAACGCATGCGCTCGGGCGACAAAGAGGGATCGATCGGCACATAGCCGCAACCGCTCTTGAGCACGGCAAGAATGGCGACGACAAGTTCGTCACCCGGGGGCAGACAAATACCGATCAGCCGCCGTGAATCCTTGCCGGCGGGCTTGGTAGCGTCCAGCGCGCGCTCGGTGTAAGCGGCGAGTTGGTTCGCTCTGCTGTTCAAAAGACCATACGAGACGTGTTTGTGCTCGAACGTGAGCGCCCCAGCGTGAGGTGTGCGCGCAGCCTGTGCCTCGAATGCTTCGTGAATGCCATGCTCGACCTCGAAGGTTCGCCACGGCCGTCCCCAGCCCGAGAGCAGTTGCTGCTGCTCGCCTGGCGAAAGGAGCGAGTAGTCGCGGATGGCGCGATGGGCATCGGCCGCGATCTCATCCAGCAGCCGGATGTAATGTTCACGCCAGCGCTCGATGGTCGCGGCGTCGAACAGGTCCGTGCTGTATTCGAGGGCTCCTTCGATGACGCCATTCACGCGATTCAAGGACAGCGTCACATCGAACTTGGAGGTATCGAATGCGATCTGCTGCCGTTGCGTATCGAGCCCATCGAACTTCCAGGCGTCCGCCTGCTCCTGATAGGCGAACATCACCTGGAACAGCGGCGCGTGGCTCAGATCGCGTTCCGGCTGCAGGTGCTCGACGATCCGGTCGAACGGAATTTCCTGATTCGACTGGGCCTCCAGCACCAGATCACGCACCTGGCGCAGCAGCTTCGCAAAGGACGCATCCGGCTCAAGCTTCGTGCGCAGTACCAGCGTGTTCACGAAAAAACCCATGAGCGGCTCCAGCTCCAGCCGGTTGCGCCCGGACACCGGTGAGCCGACCGCGAGATCGGTCTGCCCCGAGTATCTGTGCAAGAGCACGTAGAACGCCGACAGCAGAGTCATGAACGGCGTGCTGTTGAGCTTGCGGCTGAGCGCGGTGAGCTGGCCAGTCAATGCCTCCGGCACTTTGAAATAAAGTGTTCTGCCGCGGAAGGACTGCCGCGACGGACGCGGCCGGTCGTGAGGCAACAGCAACGGCTCGACGCCCTGCAACTGCTGCGTCCAGTATTCGAGTTGCGGCGCCACGGCGGCGGCTGTTTCCTCACTGCGCTGCCATTCCGCGTAGTCGGCATATTGGATCTGGAGCTCGGGCGCGCTTGGCTGTTCGCCTTTCCTGAAGGCGTTGTAAGCCTCTGAGAGCTCGCGAGCCATGATCTCCGCGGACCAGCCGTCTGAAATTATGTGATGCAGCGTGATGGCAAGCACATGGCGATCGCTCGCGAGCCGCAACAAGCCGCATCTCAAGAGAGGCGCGCGCGACAGGTCGAAGCTTTGATGATACTGCTGCAGCAGAAAACGGCTGACCGCTTCGCTCGTATCTGCAGGGGCACTGGCGTGCTCGATGGCTACG
This sequence comes from uncultured Gammaproteobacteria bacterium, assembly GCA_963710595.1. GTDB lineage: Bacteria > Pseudomonadota > Gammaproteobacteria > Steroidobacterales > Steroidobacteraceae > Steroidobacter. The sequence continues at coordinate 205,650 of CAVQAZ010000004.1, read as the reverse complement.
TCCAGCGCAGGCAGACAGCACTGCTGCAGCACATTGTTTTCATACACCAGGATCGTGCGCAGTGACTCATGGCGCATCACCAGAGTGTCGAGCGAGAGCTGCAACGCCTTTGCGTCCAGCTTACCCGTCAGACGCAGCGCTGTCGTGATGTTGTACAGAGCGGAGCTCGGCTCCAGCTGATTCAGCAGCCACATTCTTTGCTGTGCAAAGGAAGGCTTGCAGAGGAAATGCTGTGTTTTCAATTGTCCTCCGTGACGGTTCGCCACGTTGCTAGCGGGCGAGCCGGCGAATAGGTCTGACTGTCTGCGGCCTGCGCGCTCCGATACGACTGGCCACAGCTTCGGAGAGCTCCCGGATCGACGGTTTGTCGAACAGCTCTCTGAGGGAAATGGCCACCGAGAGCTGCTGCTCGATGCGAGCGATGACCCGCATGGCCTTGAGCGAATGCCCCCCGAGATTGAAGAAGTTGTCCTCGATGCCCAGAACACTCGTGCCCAGCACTTCCTGCCAGATGGAGCACAGGCAGCGCTCGATTTCGTTGCGTGGCGCGGCACCGCCGCCGGAAGCAGGAAGTTCCGGCGCCGGCAGCGCCTTGTAATCCACCTTGCCGTTGGGGGTTTGCGGCAGCGCGCTCGTCTGCACGAAGAAGTTCGGCAGCATGTACGCGGGCAGCCGCGCGGCCAGGTATTCGCGCAAGCTCGCGGGAGAGGGGCTCGTCGCCTGGTCTGGAACGAAATACGCTGCAAGATGCTGCGCATCGAATCCCTGGCCACCGCGCGAATGCACCGCCACCGCGACTTGCTGAATCTGCGGATGCGAGGCGAGCTGCGCCTCGATTTCGCCGAGCTCCACGCGATGGCCTCGCAGCTTGATCTGCTGATCTCGCCGTCCCGCGTAGTCGAGGTCGCCATCCGGCAGGGCGCGCACGAGGTCGCCTGTTTTGTACAACCGGCTGGCGTGAGGTTCGAACGGGTTCGCGATGAAATGCGCTGCTGTCAGCTCCTTGCGGTTGAGATAGCCGCGCGCGACGCCTGCTCCGGCGATGTACAGCTCGCCGATCGCACCCTGAGGCACGGGATTCATTCTGTGATCGAGGATGTAGAGCTGCGTATTGTCGATGGGCTGGCCGATCGGCACGCCGCCCTCAAAGAAGTCCTGCGCGCCGAGTTCGAACACACAGCATCCCACTACGGTTTCCGTGGGCCCGTATTCGTTGAAGATCCGAATATTGGGCGCATTGCGTTGCCAGACCCGGAGTGCCGGCCCCTTCAATGCCTCTCCGCCGACCACGAGCGCGGCGACTTTCGCAAAGGCCTCCTCGGGCAGCAATGAACCCAGCAGCTCCAGGTGAACCGGTGTGATCTTCAGCAAATGTGTTCCGCTGCGTGCTGCGAGCAGGCGGGCCACGCCGGACACATCTGTCTCATCCGGCACGATCACCACACAACCGCCGCAGATCAACGGCAAGTGCACACTCGTGATGGTGGCGTCGAAGCCGATGGACGTGTGAAAGAGGCTCCTGGTGCCGGCGCCGACGCCATAGCTCCGGCGCGCATACTCCAGATAGTTCATCAATCCGGAGTGCTCGACCATCACGCCTTTGGGTTGGCCTGTGGAGCCTGACGTGTAAATCACATATGCCAGATCGCTCGCTGCGGCTGGCGGCGAATTCATCTCCACGCGATCACCGCGGCTCTCAGGCACCCACTGATCGATGAGCAAGGTGTCCACCGTCATCGCGGGAAGCTGCTCGAACAGCTCGGAGTGCGTGATCAGCACGGCCGCTTCGCTGTCCTGGAGCATGAAGCGCACCCGCTCCGCCGGATAGCTGGCATCCATCGGAACGTAGGCACCGCCCGCCTTCAGCGTGCCCAGCATTGCAATGATGAGATCCGGCGAGCGCGGCAAGAACAAACCAACACGTTGACCCGCGGCCACACCCTTCTTGTACAGCAAGGCCGCGAGGTCATCGGCCATCCTGTTCAGGGATGCATAACTGACGCAGCGCTCTTCCCACTCGAGCGCGGGCGCCTCCGGCGTCAAAGCGGCCTGCCGCTCGAACAGTTCGTGCAGACTGCCATTGAAATAGCTGGTCGCGGGCCCGCGCCATCTCTGCAACAGTGTCTCGCGCTCAGTGGATGAAAGCCTGGAGATCGCGCCGAGTGCGGCGCCCGGATGAAGCGTCATGGCGCGGAGAATGCCGGCAAAATCACGGCAGAGCGCCCGCGCGGTGCTGTCATCGAAGTAACGCGCATCGAAGACCAGGTGGCCGCGCAAACCGCCGCGTGCAGACAGCACCAGCGTCAGCGGATAGTTCGTGCGTTCGGCGGCACGCATGAACTCGAACAGCGGCACTTCCTGCGCGGCTCGCACCGGATAGTTTTCGAACACGACAATCGACTGGAACAGCTCGCCGCTCCACTCGATCTGTGCAGCCTGCTTGAGATCGGCGAGGCTGATATTGGCGTGTTGCTCGTTGTCGATCTGCTGACTCTGCAGTGCTTGCAGCCAGGGGATGAGCGCTTTGTCCGGCTCGGCCCGCGCTCTGCACGGCAGCGTGCTGATCAAGAGTCCCACCATCGACTCCACGCCTTTCATGGCATGAGCGCGCCCGGAGACGGTGACGCCGAACAGACAATCCTCAACACCGGTGTAGCGGTTCAGCAGGACAGCCCAGGCGCCCTGCGCGAGGGTGCTCAACGTCAGGCGATGCCGGCGCGCGAAAGATTCGAGTTGCGTCGTCAGCGCCTCCGGCAAAACGAGATCGACCGTTCGAATCTCATCGGGGCCCGCAGGCACCGGACGCGATGCGGGAAGCGGCGTGGCTTCATTCAGGCCGGCCAGTGCTTTGCGCCAGTAGCGGGCCGCTGCCGGCTCCTGCTGTCGCTGCCACTGCACCGCATCCCGGAAGGGCCGTGCCGCGAGCTGAGGTTGTGTGTCATGACGATAGCGGCGTTCCACCTCTTGCAACAGCAGGCTCACCGACCAGCCATCCAGAATGCAGTGATGATGGCTGATCACGAACCAGCTGTCCGCGGCGCCGCGACGAACAAGCGTAAAACGGCACGGCGGGGCGGCACTCAGATCAAAGCCTGCGGCGCGATCCTCTGTCAGCAACCGTGATAAAGCTTCGTCGTGCCCGGCCGCTGGCAGGTCCCGCCAATCAAGTTCACGCCAGTCGAGCGAGACCGTCTCTTGCACGATCTGCAGAGGAATTCTTGCCGTGCGCGCATCGATGCACGTTCGCAATACGGCATGACGTTCGATCACCTCTTCCCAAGCGCGGCGCAATTCAGCCGCGTCGACAGCCGCGGGCGAGCGATAGCACAGCTGCTCGAAGTAAAGATCAGAGGCCGGCTCCCTCAAGGTATGAAAGAGCATGCCTTCCTGCGTGCAGGAGAGCGGATACACATCCTCCAGCTCCGGGTAACGCGATTGCAGCGCATCGAGTTCGGATTCGCTCAGACCCGCGAGCGGAAAATCCGCAGGGGTGTGCTGTGCCGTGGCCTGCGTCAGGCAATGATCCACGGCAGCAGCGGCATTGCGAATGAAAGCATCGGCCAGCCCACGGATCGTGGATTCCGCATGCGTGCTGGTGTTGTAGATCCATTCGACAGTCAGCTTGTCTTCGTGAACGTAGGCATCGATTGCCAGGGGATGGGCACGATGATTCCCGGCCGCATACCGGTTCGGAATCTGCAGCGAGGCCGCACCGAGGAACGGTTCGTTGGCGAATGAGCTGGTGAAGCGTCCCAGATAATTGAAGCAGACTTCCGAGCTGCCCACCCACCTGCCCGCTGCGGCGGAGTCCTCCGAGCAATAGCGGAGCGCGCCGAAGCCGATGCCGGAATGGGGAATGGCGCGAACGGCCTCCTTCGCCGAGCGGATCAAATGGCCGAAATCGTCGCTCGCGCTCGCCTCGATCCACAGCGGATGAATGGCAGTAAACCAACCCACGGTTCGGCTCACATCGATGCTGTCGTCGAGCCCCTCTCTGCCATGTCTTTCGAGATCCAGACGAACGCGCGCTGTGGAAGTCCAGGGCTGAAGTGTTGCAACCAGCGCTGCCAGCAGAATGTCAGCGACGTTGCAGTAGTAAGCTTGCGTGGCGCCGGCCAGCAGCTGCCTGGTGTGCTGCGCGTCCAGAGAGACTGAGATTTTCGCCGCCGCTCCAACGGTCGTGTCCACTTCGCGCTGGGCGAAATCTCTGGGCAGGCTGAATGGAGGTCTGTCTAGATTGCGCTGCCAGAAAGCTTGCTCGTCTGCGATGCGCCCGGAACTGGCAAAGGCCTGCACATGCCTGGACCAATCCGCGAACGAAGCGGTCTTGCGCGGCAGCTGCGGCGTCTTACTCGCGGCACACGCCGTATAGCAAGCCGCCAAATCATCGAGAAGAATGCGCCAGGACACGCCATCGATCACCAGGTGATGCACGGCCACCAGCAGAAACGCACTGCTGCGGTCGTGAAAGTACACCGCCCGGAGCAACGGACCGCTTTCAATATTCAGTGTGGACTGATATCCCGCGGCTGCCTGCTCCAGATGAGCGGTAGCACGCCATTGCTGCGGCAGGCGCTCGCGGGTGATCTCGAAGTCCGGCGCGGAAGGTGCAATCTCGCTGATCCAACGTTCCTCGCACTTTCGAAACCTCGTGCGCAACGCGTCGTGATGCTCGATCACACGAGCGAACGCACTCTCGAGCGCGCGCAGATCCACTCGCGAGTCGATGTGAAACAGATAGGACTGGTTGAAATGATGGGGATGCGGGGCGTTATGCTCGAAGAACCAGCGCTGGATCGGCGTGAGCTCGAACGTTCCCTGCACCCCGGCAGCATCGGGCTTCGGCGCGGAATCGTCATGTTCCACCACGCTCGCAAGCGCCGCCACGGTCTGATAGTCGAACAGCATGCGCGGCTTCACACTGAACCCCGCCTGCCGGGCCTGGAACACGATCTGCAGACTCACGATGGAATCGCCGCCGAATTCGAAGAAGTTGTCTTCGATGCCCAGCTGCTCGGTGCCCAGCACCTGCCGCCAAATCGCCAGCAACGTGCGTTCAACCTCATTGCGAGGCGCCGCCAGTTGCCGCTCTTCCGACCCCGTATCGAATTGAGCCAGCGCCGCACGGTCCACCTTGCCGTTGGCAGTCAACGGCAGGCGCGAAACACAGAGGATTCGAGCCGGCACCATATATGCCGGCAGCTGCGTCCCAAGATAGGTTTTCAACACCTGCGAAGTCACTTCCCGTGCATCGGTAACGACATACGCAACGAGATGCTCGCGGCCGTTTGATTCGCGGACGGCGACCGCACATTCCTTCACATCGCGATGCTGGCTCAGCACCGCTTCGATCTCGCCCAGCTCGATGCGGAAGCCACGGATCTTCACCTGGTGATCCCGGCGGCCGAGATAGATCAGATTGCCGTCCGCGCCACGCTTGACGAGATCGCCCGTCCGGTAGAGCCGCTCATCCGGCACGAACGGGCTGTGGATGAACCGCTCCGCCGTGAGATCCGGCCGGTTGAGATAACCTGCCGCGAGCCCATGCCCTCCGATGTAGAGCTCGCCTTGCACGCCGGCCGGCACAGGCTGCAGATGCTGATCCAGCACATACAAGCGTGTATTGATGATGGGCTTGCCGATCGGCACCGCTGCGGCGAGAGTGCAGTCCCCCGCGCTCATATCGAACACGCAACATCCCACCGTCGCTTCGGTGGGACCGTATTCGTTGATCACTCGCACGTGCGGTGCATGCTCTTTCCAGAAACGCACGGCGCTGGCGTGCAGCGCTTCGCCGCCGATCACCAGCACCGGCGCATTGCCCGCGGCGCTGGCGGGCAACAACTGGCTGACCAGCTCCAGATGAGGCGGCGTCAGCTTCACGAGCGTGAGCGAACGCTCCCGCTCCCAGACCGCGCTGAGGTGCTCGATTTCATCATCGGCAACGATGAAGAGCGACTGGCCACTGAGCAAAGGAACATACAGGCTGGTGATCGTGGCATCGAAAGAGATGGACGAGTGCAATGGGCTGCCCGCGCCGGCCGCAGATCCATAAGTACTCAGCGCGTAGGCCAGGTAGTTGCTGAGACCCCGGTGCGGAATCATCACGCCTTTGGGCTGGCCGGTGGATCCCGAGGTATAGATCACATAGGCCAGGTCATTGGGACTCAGCGCGACCTCCGGGTTACGATCACTCAACCCCTCGAGTGCCGGCCCAATCCGGTCCAAGGACACGACGCGCTCGCGCGGCAATGCAAGTCGCCCCGCCAGCGCATCATTCGAGATCAGCAGTGCGCTTGAGGCATCATCGAGGATGAAGCGCACACGCCGCTCGGGATAGCTGGAGTCGATAGGCACGTACGCCGCACCGGACTTCAGCACCGCGAGAATCGCGACGATCAGCTCGTAAGAGCGATCCAGACAGATTCCGGCCAGCGCACCGGGCCCCATGCCCCGCGCTATCAGATGATGCGCAAGTCGATTGGCGTCGCGATTCAATTGCGCATAGCTATGACGCTTTCCCAGTACGTCCACAGCAATGGCTTCCGGGACTCGCGCCGCTTGCGCTTGAAACCATTGGTGCGCAAAACCTTCTGGAATGGCTGCATCCGTCGCATTCCATCGCCGCAGAATCTGCTCGCGCTCCTGGGCGTCCATCAGTTCGAGACGGCAAATCGGCGTCTCGGCGCTGGCACCGACGGCGCACAGCAGATTCTGCAAGTGTGCCGCCAGGCGTTGCACAGTCTCCGGACTGAACAATGCAGCACGGTACTCGATCTTTCCCTGCAGGTTGGTGGCGCCTTCTGCCATGAAAAAGGTCAGATCGAACTTCGCCCCGCCGTTGGCGATGTGACGCGAAGTGAACCGCAAGTCGCCCGGCTCGCCAGCAGCGGATCTGCGGGCCTGGTACGCGAGCATCACCTGAAACAGACCCGTGGTGTGCAACTGGCGCTTCTTGTCGACCGCCCGCAGCATGTGCTCGTAGGGAACATCGCTGTGGTCCAACGCCAGGCTCACTGTCGTGTTCACCGCGCGAACGAATTCGGTGAATGGGCGCTCGGCTGGCACCGTGGACCGGATAGCCAGTGTGTTCAGGAACAAACCGACCATGCCTTCGAGCTCCGGCAGGGGGCGCACCGAGACCGGCACACCCACGGTGATGTCCTGCTCGCCGGTATAGCGATAAAGCAGAACCTGCACAGCAGCTAGCGTGACGGCGAACGATGTAGTCTGGCAGCGGCGCGCCACGGCCATGAGCGCCCGCGTGGCTGCCTCGTCGAGAGAGAATGTGTGAATGCCGGATTCAGAAAGCTTCTCGCTCTGCGGCGTGCGCGGAAAATCGAGGGGCAGCGGCAACGCCGGCGGCAGTGATGCAAATACCCCTTGCCAATAATCCAACTGCTCGTCGCGCACCGCACGCTCCGGCGCGCGGTCCCAGCGGGCGAAATCCAGATAGGTAGCAGGCAAAAGCGGCAGCGTGGACGGCTGCCTGAGCAGCTGGGCGCGATAGAGGGCGATCAGATCGCGCTCCAGAATCCCGAGCGAAGCTTCATCCACCAGCAGGTGATGCAAAGTCAGCACGATTGCGCAGCGGCCCGGTTGCGCCGTGAAGATATTCACCCTGTACAGCGGGCTGTCCAGCAGCACGAACGGCGTTCTGGCGAGACCCTCGGACTGAATCTGCAGCGCCTGCCGCCATTCTTCCTCCGTGAGCTCGCCCAGGCCCTCGATGCAATACCGCGGCGCCTCTTTCGCCCGCACCTGCATCACACTCGCACCCGAGTCGATCAACTGAATATCGAATACCGGATGACGGGCGATGAGGCTTTCCACACTGCGCGCCAGCAGATCGAGGTCGACTTCTCCATGAATCTCCTCAACGACGCACACGTTGTACGAAGCGGTCCCTGGTTCGAGTTGCTCGAGAAACCACATGCGCTGCTGTGCATAGCTGAGCGGACTTTCCTGGCTGGCGGCATTCACGGGCAGACTCGGCGGAGCTGTGGTGCTTTCAGCAGCCGCTGCCAGCGCAGCGATGGTCTTGCGCTCGAACAGCAAGCGAGCCGTGATCTCGATGCCATGCTCGGCGGCGAGAATTGCCATCGACTTCGCGGCCAGCAGCGAATGGCCGCCCAGATCGAAGAACGAGTCATGCCGGCCGATGGGTGATGCCCGCAGCAGCCGCTGCCACACCGCGGCAATCGCTTCTTCCACCCTACCGACCGGCGGCTCGCTCTCCCGCTGCGCGTTCAGTGGAGCTTGCGGCAAGGGCAAGCGCGAACGATCGACTTTGTTGCTCGGCAAGCGGGGGAACGCATCCATCTGCACATAAGCCGCGGGCAGCATGAAATGCGGCAGACGCTCGCGAAGGTGTTCGTGCAGCGCCACGGTGTCGATGGATGCCGCGGGATCCACCACGAGATAAGCAATGATGCCGCTGGCATCGAGATAATCCTTGCGCACCAGCGCGAGAGCGTCCCGAACGGCGGGATGACTGCGCAGCGCCGACTCGATTTCGCCCAGCTCGATCCGGAACCCACGCACTTTGACCTGATGATCGACGCGCCCCAGAAAATCGATGGTGCCGTCGCTGCGATAGCGCGCCACATCACCAGACCGGTACAGCCGGCTCGTGGGTGACTGCGCGAAAGGATTGGAAATGAAACGCTCCCGCGTGAGCTCGTCCCGCTGATGATATCCCTGCGCGATACCTACGCCGCCGATGTAGAGCTCGCCGGCCACGCCCACTGGTACGGGCTGCCGATGCTCATCCAGTATCCAGATTTGCATGTTCGGCAAGGGCGTGCCGATATGAACCTGCCGCGTGTGCGCGGGCAACTGTGCCCTCGTTGCATACACAGTGGCTTCAGTCGGCCCGTACGCATTGATGAATCGTCTGCCTTGGCCCCACCGCGCAGGCAGATCAGAACCGCAGGCTTCGCCTGCAACGGTCACCACGCGCAGGTCAGGCAATTCCGCGGCCGGCAGCACCGCGAGCGCCGAGGGCGGCAGGCTCAGATGAGTGACCCGATGCCGTGATAATTGCGCGAGGAGATCGGGGCCCGGCAGCAAGGATGCGTTGGGCGACATGATGAGCGTGCCGCCGCCGCAGAGCGTGGTGACGATTTCCCCAATGGAAACGTCGAAACCAAAGGAGGCGAATTGCAGCACGCGGCTGCCCGGAGACATCTCGACGAATTCGACCTCGGCCTGAGCCAGATTGCAGACGCCGCGATGGGCCACCCGCACGCCCTTGGGAACACCGGTCGAACCGGATGTATAAATCATGTATGCCGTGCTATCTGCCGTTGCCCTCCGCGCCGGGCGTGTGTGAGGAAGCGCGGCATCGCCGTCGATCTCACGCTGCTGCTGCCGAGTCAGCAGCAGCGTGAGCCCCGCGTCCTGCATCATGAAATTTCTTCGGGCTTCCGGATAGTCCGGGTCGATCGGCACATAAATGCCGCCGGCTTTCCAGATGGCGAGAATGCTGATGATCAGGTCAGCCGAGCGCGGGATGCTGACACCCACCGGCACATCGGGGCCGACACCGCGTTGGATCAACCCATGCGCGAGACAATTGGCGCGAGCATCCAACTCGCGGTATGTGAGCTGCTCCGCTTCGAACTGGACTGCAACCTCGTGCGGCGTCCGGTCGACCTGCTGCTCGATCAGCTCGTGAATAGCGCTCGAGTCATTGAACGGCCGCTGTGTGTCGTTCCACTTTGCGAGAAGCTGCAGCTCGTCCGCGCTCAGCAGCGGCAGCCGGTCGAGCGGCGTGCTCCGGCTCTCGATGATTGCAGTCAGAAAACGCTCGAAGTTGGCGCGCATTCTGCTCACGGTGGCGGCGTCGAAGCGCTCGGTCCGGTACTCGAAGAAACCCTTGAGCTGCACGTCATCGTCCCAGAGTTGCAAGCTCAGATCGAACTTGCTCGTGCCGATATCGACCATACCCAGTTGCCCCACCCGCACAGGGCCCAGCTGCTGCGCCTCGGGCAGGGCTTTCTGAAAGACGAACAAAGCTTGAAGCAAGGGTGAGATACCCGGATCGCGCGGCGGATTGATCTTCTCCACCAGCGTTGCGAACGGCATGTCCCGATGCGCCAATGCCTCCTGTACCGTGCGGCGCGTGTCCGCGAGCAGAGCGGTGAACCCGGCATCACCGGAGATGCGCGAGCGAATCACGAGGACATTGACGAAGAAGCCTACGAGGCCCTGCAACTCTTGCTGCCTGCGGTTCGCAACCGGCGTGCCGATGAGAATGTCTGTCTGGCGGGTATACCGGTACAGGAATGCCGCGAATGCGGCCATCGAAGTCACATAGACACTGGCGCCCTGCTCCGCCGCCAGTTGCCGCACGCCTTGCGACAACTGCGGTGTGAGCGCGATCGGGAGACGAGCGCCGCGATCTGGATCTATCTGCGCGGGCTCGCGATCGTAAGGCAGCTGCAGTACCGGCAGCTGACCTGAGAGCTGATCCTGCCAATAGCGCGCGCAGTGCGCGAAACTTGCATCCGATACGTGTTGCTCTTGCCAGTCGGCAAAATCCAGCAGCGTGACCTCGGCGTGCGCGCTGGAAATCTGCTGGCCGAGCAGCAGGCTGCCATAAGCCGCCAGAAGCTCCCGCCACAGAATACTGATGGACCACGCATCGCTGATGACATGATGCATGCTCAGACACAGAACGCACTCGTGCTCATCGAGGCGGGCGGCAAGCACCCGGAGCATGCCGGGTTGCTCAAGATCAAAGGGCGCACGTGCGCGCGAAATGATCCAGGATTGGGCCGCCTCTGGGTTGCCGGCCCCCTGCGCGGCGCAATCGAAATACTCCGGCGTCAGCTCAATGTGTTCATGAACGCGTACGCGCGGTTCGCCCACGTCCAGCGTGATGCTCGTGCGCAGAGCCTCGTGCCGGTCCACGAGCGACTGAACGGCACGATGCAATAGCTCAGGATCGAGAGGCCCAGACCACTGCGCCGCGTACGTCATGTTGTAAACGCAGCTGCCGGGGTTCAGATGCTGGAAAAAGAAGATGCTGCGCTGGTCTAATGTCAGCTTGCCTGCCGTGCGCGCAGTCTCCGAACGCTTGAACTCACGCGGGGTGTTCATCACGATCTCCCGCTTCAGACCTGCAGCTCGTGAGCGTCAGCGTCCTTCAGAAAAGGAAACCGCGATCTCACGTCGTTCAAAAGAGCGCGCGACAGGACGAGCTGCTTGATGACCTCGACGTCTCTATCCTCAGAGCACACTTCGCCGCTGGGATCGAGCAACGTCGAGTCGCCGCTATAGGAAATATTGTTGCCATCGGTGCCCACGCGGTTAACGCCAAGCACATAGGATTGATTCTCGATGGCCCGGGCCCGCAGCAGTGCGCGCCAGTGAGCCGCACGGCGCTCCGGCCAGCTCGCGATATACAGTGCCACGTCGTACCGGCTATTCAGGTTGCGCGACCAGACGGGGAAGCGCAGGTCGTAGCAGATGAACGCGGCGATATTCCAACCGCACACCGAAACCACCAGCGGCGACCGGCCCGGCGTGTACTTCTCATGCTCGCCGGCGAAAGTGAACAAGTGCCGCTTGTCGTACTTGAGCAGCCTGCCGTCCGGCTTGGCCCACAACAGCCGGTTGAAGTACTTGCCGTCCTCCTCGATGGCCGCACTGCCGACCACGTCCGCATTCTTGGTGCGCGCGGTTTCCCGCAGCCAAGTCACGGTCCTGCCCGCCATGGGCTCCGCGACTCGATCGGGGTTCATGCTGAAACCGGTATTGAACATCTCCGGCAGCACGATGAGGTGCGTGCCGGAAACATCCTGCAAATGCCGCGTGAATATCTGGAGATTCTCGGCAGCCGACTCCCACTTCGGATTGGCCTGCACCAGCGTCACTTTCAGATTCGCTTCGTCCATGATTCAAGATCCTCTTCAGGTGCCCACTGCCGTGCGGTTGCCAAGGTCGGCGTCGTAGAGGTTCTCGAGCAAGCCCTCGATGACGGTTTGCGAAGAAATCTGCGCGAGCGGCCCCTGCTTGTCAGGCGGGGGAATCATTCCCGCATGAATGCAATACCGCAGATACCGGTTCATGAGCTCCTGATTCGTAGGATGGCAGGCGATACCCGTGCCCTCCAGAAGCGCATCGGCCACGCTCGTGTCGAACTTCGCGCATTCCTTGAGATCACGGCCATCGACGAACAGCGCGAGCAGGTCGGTGAAGGTGGAGCGGTAGGGCTTGCCGTTGCGCGTGACGCGCCCCTCCTTCAGGGCATCAAAATACAGGCGGCTTTCGAGGGCGCGGATCGAGTAGCCGAATGCCTGCAGGCACTGCACGATATCGTCGAAAACCACTGGATTTGGATTGGTGAGGTGATACGTGCACCGGTTGGTCCGATGCAGATTCATGATCGCGTAGAGACCGGCCCGGGCGACGAAGTCCACCGGCGTCACGTCGAAATCTTCCTGCGACGTGAAGGTGAGGCCGCTCTCCACGAGCGAACGGATCATCTCGTAATACAGCCCCCGCACTTTGGTTTGCGTGAGCGGATAGCGGCCCGTGACACTGTCGCCCCAGATATTGCCGGGCCGCACGATGACCCAATCCAGCCCGCGCTGCCCCGCTGCATGGATTGCCTGCTCGGCCTCGAGCTTCGAGCGCTCGTATTCCATGTCTTCGAAGCCCTGGCCGATATCGAGATCGGTCTCGCGCAGCACCGTTCCCGAGTGGTACAGCTGGTCGCCGACCAGGCTGAAGCTGGAGGTGAACAGCAGCGGAATGCGCCCCGCGAGACACAGCTCGATGACGTTGTGAGTGCCCACCACATTGCTGGGCGCGATCTTCGCGTACGGCGCCACGAGGCTCACGTTGGCGGCACAGTGCAGAACCAGGTCCAATGATTCCTTGAGCTCTTCATACGTTTCCGCGCTCAAGGCGAGCTGTTTGCGGCTCACATCGCCGAGCACTGGAATCACTCGCCACAGTGCGCTTGCAAGAGTGTTCTGCGGGTCGTAAGCGCTCAACACATCTTTGATGCGAAGCAAGCCGGCGTCATGATCCTGCGCCCGCACCAGGCAATACACGTTGGCATCCGTCGCAGTCAAAACTTCCTGCAGCAGCCTGCTGCCGAGCACGCCGGTAGCGCCGGTCAGCAGAATGTTCTGCACGCTCGTCCTGGTCCGGTAGTCCATTACTGGTTCCATGGTTCACAAGGTTCCGATGCGCATTCCGCCGTCGAGCGGAATGACGGCCGCGTTGAGATAATTGCTCTTGCAGGTGGTCAGAAAGGTCACCACCTCCGCCACGTCCTCCGGCGTGCCCCAGCGCCCCACCGGTACGATGGATTTGACGATACGGGCTTCCTCGGGCGAGGACGCCGCCTCGTGCTCGACGAATTGATTGAGCATGTTCGTCTTGCAAATGCCGGGGGCGATCGCCGTCACACTGATATTGAGGGGCCCCAGCTCGCGTGCCCACGACTCGGATGCCTTGATGAGCCCTGCCTTGGAGGCGGCGTACGCGGCGCCACCCGCCGCTCCCCACATTCCGGCGACCGAGGCGATATTCACGATGCGCCCGTATTTGAGCTTGGCCATGTAACGTGAAAACACTGCTGTGCAATTGAATGCGCCGGTGAGATTCACATCGATCACGCGACGCGATTCGCGGGGATTGTGTTCGGACAGGCAATAGCCGCGGCCGATGATTCCCGCGTTGTTCACCAGCACCGTGACGTTCGGCCCGAGCTGCTGCGTGATCATGCCCGCCGCCTGGCTGACGCTGTCCTCGTCGGTCACATCCATGACAAACGTGTGCAAGCTTTCCGGGCGCCGCAGGTGTGCCGCGAGAGCTTCGAGCGAAGCGCGGTCGACATCTGTGGCTGCCACCGTGTAACCCACATCGCTCAGCGCTCTGGAAATCGCGACACCGAAGCCGCCCGCGGCGCCGGTGATCACGGCGATCTGCCGGCTCACACCAGCTCTCCCTCTTTGAATGTAACTTCGATGACCTTGCGGGCGTTGTCCATGGCAGCGAAGATCCGCTCTTCGAAGAAGCGTACGTCGTCCTGGCTCATCAGCAGGTTGGAATAGATGCGTGACAGCGGCGAGAACTGAATGCCATAGCGCTTGCAGATTTCACGAATGATGACGTCGCAGAACTTGACTTTGTTGCTGTAGCCCTCCGATCGATCGACCGGTGTGTCCTGGGAGTGATACACGAGCGCCGTCGGCATGCCCTGCAACACCAGCGGCATGTCGACTGCGTGAGCCGCACGGACGAACGCATCCGAGATCTGCGCCGTGATGTGCCCCATCCGCTCGTAACACCCGGGGTCCTTTTCGATCAGATCGAATGTCGCCTTCACGGCCGCAAGGCCCAGCGGATAGCCGTTGAAAGTGCCGGCATGGATGACTTTGCCGCGCGTGTACAGAGACATGATGTCGTGCCGGCCAGCGATGGCGGAGACCGGCAGCGCACCGCCCGCCAGAGCCTTGCCGAAAGTTGCCAGATGCGGCGTGACGCCCAACAGCTCCTGGGCACCGCCGAGGCCGATCCGCACACCGGTGATGATCTCGTCGAAAATCAGCACGATGTTGTTTTTCTCGCACAGCGCCTTGGCGCTTTCCAGATAGCCTTCACGGGGAAAGATTCCGCCGCCGTTCATGCAGAAGGGCTCCATCAGCACCGCGGCGATTTCGTCCTTGTAACGCTCGATCGTCGCCGCCAGCACCTCGATGTTGTCCCACGGCAGCAGGAAAGATTGCTCTTCCAGAATATTGTTCGCGCGGCCCAGCGTGTCCAGCAGATCACCCTTGAAGGACTCGGGCACGGGGAAGCTGAGATCCTGCTTGGTGCGCCAGCCCATGATGTTGTCGGCGTTGCCGTGGTAGTGGCCGTGAAAGCGGATGAACCGGTTCTTGCCCGTGAAGCCGCGCGCCAGGCGCAGCGCGTTCTGCACGGCTTCCGTGCCGCTGAGACAGAAGCGCACCATCTCCGCACATGGAATGTGCTTGATCATCAGCGAGCAGACTTCAACTTCCAGATCGCAGGTGTCGACCGCCGTGACCTTCTTCATGTACTCGGTGAGCGCGTTCTGGTAGGTCTCGTTGTGATGGCCGACGAACAAGGCGCCGAACTTGCAGAACAGATCGAGATGCTCGTTGCCGTCCAGATCCCACACTCGGGAATTTCGGCCGCGGTTGAAGGGAACGACCATCGGCCGTTGCGGATCGCCGAAGTTGTAATGCGTGCCGCCCGGCATGAGCTCCCAGCACTGCTTGTAGAACTCACGGGACAGCTTCAGATTCAACTTGGTGTCCGGCTCTGTGCTCAAAGGCTTAGACGCTGCGTTCATATCCGTCTGCTCTCCATGCTTGCGGGGGGAAGACACTGCATTGAAGTGGCTTGTGCTGGTGGCGCCGCCAGGGGTCCGGGCCGCTCGCACTGGCACATAACGGGCCAGCGCGGCCGGCACGTCCACACCCATCAGTTTGAGTGCCGTCACGCGTGCCAGATAAGTCGCGCCGGTCATGAGAAGGTCGGCGATATCCGCCGCGCTTCTGCGCTCGACGGCTTCATACTCCGTGCCGCGGAGCCAATCATTCGCGGCGGCCATGGCCGGACCGCACCAGACCTGATAGTCGATGGTGCGCGCTTCATCTCCCGCGATGGCCCAGCGCGAGGACTGGCCCAGATACCATTGGAACAGCAGCGCCATCTTCTTCTTCGGACTGCGCTGTGCTGCGCTGAGCGCCTGCTCGTTGCCGCGCGCGCGCAGAAATTCAGTAGTTTCTTGCCACACCTGCACCAGCGGCCGTTGGAAAATGGTTTTCTTCGAGCGCGGTGATTTCGGCGGCCGGGATATCCTCGATGCACTCGTAGCGCTTGTAGAGCGCATGAAGTTTCTGCGCGCGCACGGCATACATCGTGCCGCTTTTGAGAACCTGCACTTTGGCGCCAATCTCGAACATGTCAGCGGACGGCGCCATGGCGACATCCCCCGTCCCCGCTTTGCCGAGCAACTGCTTCACACGATATGAAGTGCCCGCTTCCACGCAGGCCTGGTTGATCGAGCCGGTGACGACGTAGGCTGCATCCAGCGCAAAGGCCGACAGCACTGCGTGCGGACTGCCGATCCCACCCGCCACGCCGATGCGAACACGAGTGGCGTACTGATGCTTCGCGGTGATCTCTTCACCCAGCTGCGCGATCGACCGGAAGATGCAGCTCAGCACACCATTGTCGGTGTGGCCGCCGGAGTCCCCCTCCACCGTGATGTCGTCCGCGACCGGCACGAGCGCGGCGAGCGCGGCCTGATCCTCTGTGATCAGCCGATCCGCCAGCAGCTTGCGCACGATCTTTTCAGGTGCCGGATGCAGGAAGTGCGCGGCCACGTCACGGTGGGCAACCTTCGCGATGACTCGCCTGCGGCGGATGATGGTTCCGTCCGGAGCGCGCCCCAGCCCTTGCAGGCGGAAGTACACGATGGCGGCCGTGAGATTGATATACGCCGACGCTTCGACGAGCCGCACGTCACGCTCGATGAACAGTTTCACGCACTGCATTTCCCAGTCGGGCTGGCCTGGGTTGTGGAGCAGATTGATGGCATAGGGCCCGTTCGGCAACCGTTCCTGGATGCGGTGGATGGCGGTTCTCACCCGCTCCACGCTCAGCCCGCCGGCCCCGAACACGCTGAGAATCCGCTGCGAACCGAGCGCGATCACCATCTCCTCCGAATTGATGCCGTTCGCCATCGCACCTGCGTAGTACGCGAAGCGGACATTGTGATCGTGGCTGAAGCTCGGATCACCGAGTTGCGAAGGCAGGATCGCAGGCACTATTCCCAAGCAGTTGAGCGCCCCCGTGCCACCGAGCGCGCCGCCTGCCGTGAGCTGCACGCGATTGTTGACATACAACACATAGAGCTGGCGCGTGAGCTCGTTCAGCAGCACCGATTCATCTTCGAGCGACCCTGCAGCCTCGCTGAGATCGCCGTGCCATTTGAGGATGGGCACTTTCACGTGACGCTCCCCTCGAACTGAATCACATCATTCGGCATGGCTCGCACCCGCTGCGTGCGTGAGAATTGCGCACCCAGGTTGTTGCAGATGCCGATGACATTGTCGCGATAGATGATTTCCGCCACGAAGACCAGCGACACGCCGGCGAGCGTCACGTCATCCGGCTCATACCGGCAATCAATCGACTTGCATGTGAGGCGAAACCGGACGGTGCCGGGCTCGCATTTCACCTCACCCCGAAACTTCGCGTTGTAGTGGTGCTGCGTCAGTTCGTGGGCGCTGAGTCCCGGCTGGCAGTACAGGCCCAGATAGGCCAGGTAGAAATTCATCACCTGCTCGCAGCCTTCGATGAGGAAAGTGCCGGGCATCACCGGGTCATTCTTGAAATGCGCCTGGAACACCCAGTGCGAGGGATCGATGTCGCGCTCACCCACGATCACGCCGATCCCGAACGGGCCTGCAGTGGGATCGACCGAAATGATCCGGTCCAGCATCTTGGCCGCGGGCGCCGGCAGCCGCGGCCGCGCCGCGAATCTGAACTCAGGGCCGAAACAGTCCGCAAAGTCGCCGCGCTGCATGGCTGCGACCGCCTTGTCGTCGAAGGCATTCTGCGCGCATCGCAAAGGCGGGTGGAACGACCAATCCGGTCCGTCGTGGCGCAGGTAGGCGCTCACGTCCACGCCTTTGGAGCGCTCCATGTCCTTGGGCAGGAAGAACCCGGAATTGGCCACCAGCTTCAGCACGAAACGCTGGTCGGCGTAGCAGAGATACTCGTACGAAATGAGGATGTTTCTGCCGACCTTGAGGAAGGACTTGATATCCACGCGTCCGCGCAGAACCTCACCGGCGCGGGGCATCTCGTCATAGACCGTGGTTTGACTGTCCACCGCGCGATAGCGCAGCTCGCCTTTGAACAGCTCATCGCAGCCGATGCAGGTGAAGGCCACAATCATGGCATGCGAAGATTCGAGAGCCACGAATGCCGGCACGCGTCCATCGGAGACATACCAGGCATCGTGCGGCAGATCGTATTCCCACTCGATATAACAGGGCTCGAGTGCGCCGCGCTTGGCGGTCAACGCGGTGATGCGCGAGACGAAGAGATATGGCCGCGATGGCATCCGCGTGCGGATCGCGTGCGAGTCGGCTTCCAGATAGGCGGGGCCCAAGACACGAGCCACGGAGCCGTCAGTCAGCTCGATGAGCTGCTGCTCGTCGAACACCACTCTCTTGCCGCCTTGCACGGCATCGCGCAAGGCGAACAGGGCCTTCAGGCGGCCATAGAAATCCTGCTGCGCACGCAGGTAGTGAAACTGCGTTTGCGCGTTTCTCAACATCTGCCGCTGCTGAAACTCGCTCGCACGCGGCTGCACGGGTTTGCTGAAAATGGCACGTGTGCGCGCATCGAGAATGATTTCTTCGATCGTCCGCTCTCGGCCCACATAGACCGTCGTGAGCAGGGAGCCATCGTCACGCGCTGTATCCGGCTGAACGTGCGGCACAGCGACGCTGCGGTCCTCATCTCGCGGTTCTTCCAGAATGAGATGCGCGCAGGCGCGATCCACGCCGAGACTGCTGATGGCGGCCTTGCGAAGACCACTCCGCGGTCGCGCCCAGGACTCGCTTTCACGCCGGATGGCGAAAGCATTCCCGAAATACATCTCCCCCAGCATCCCGGGGGCAGGCGTGGCCGGCAGATAGCGGTGGTACAAACACAGCGAAGTCTTGATGAGGCTGACGATGCCCGCCGCCGAGCACAGATGTCCGTAGTTGACTTTCGCCGAGCCGATAACCGGCGCGCGTGCGGCCGATCCATAGACCGCGGCCAGCCCTTCCGCTTCGGCGCGCCGCTCCGTCAGCGAGCCGGCATGGCACTCGATGTAATCGATGTCGCTCACATCGACATGGAAAGATTTCAGACAGTCTTCCGCCGTTCGCGCGACGAGGGCTGAAGCGGGCTCATAGGCTGTGCGGGGCGCGCTGTCGTGCGCGATCTGCAAACCTTTGACGATTGAGTAGATGCGGTTTCCGCACTGTCTCGCATCCTGAACTCGCTTGAGCACGACGACACCGCCACCCTCACCCACAGGTTGACTCGTGCCTCCATCCAGACGGCGATGCCCCCACAGCACATTCTCAGGTCCGCCGGCAAAGCTGCGCGCCGCCAGAATCACGGCCTCCACCAGGCCGCTCGACAACATGAACTGCGCGATCTCGAGTCCTTTGAACACCGAGTTCTCATGCGAGCATAGATAGAACGCAGGCCCATCCAGCTTCAGGTGGGCGGCGATGCGGCTTGCGACGATATTGCCGACGCCGCCGGTGATTCCTTCGGGAAACGGCTCTGGAAACAGACTGTCTTTGACGATGCTTTCCAGCGCCGCGTTCTGCTCTGCCGACAGTGTGATGGACGAGTGGCGCAGGCTGTCCCGGATCTGCCACGTGATTTCGTTGCGTGCCTGATAGCGCGAGCAGCTGTAATCCACATCGCCGGCGACGATCACCGCGATGCCGCGCTTGCCGCTGTCCAGCGCATAACCGGCATCCAAAAAGGCCCGCTCGGCGACCGGCATGAGGTACGCATGCGAGAGCAGATGACTGCCCATGACCTTCGGCGGCAGCTTGTAGCGCTTGCAGTCGAAACTGAACTTCTCGATGTACGCGCCTTTGGGAGGAACAGCGGCACCTCTTTGCGCAACGACATCCGGGCGAGTCTCGATGCCGAGCCAGCGCGTTCTGGGAAGGTCTCCGCAGAGCTGGCCGCCGTTGAGAATGTTCTCGTTGAAGACATCGACGGTCAGCGTGTCTGCAAGGGCCACCGCCATGCCGACGATGCCGATCTCAACATCGGTACTGACGGATGGAGCCCGGCCACCCGCGACCACGCCGAGAGGCGCATCGACATGTTGACGCAGCACCATGTGCCCGTTGACGCCACCAAAGCCAAAGGCATTGATGCCGGCGCGCCGCCCTCCCGCACGCGCGGGCCATGCAACCGTCTCGCGCACGATGTGGTCGATGGTGAGCCAGCCTCGCGGCGTTTCGACCAGCTCATCCACGCCGAGAGTCGGAGGAATCACGCCGTGCCGCATAGCCAGCAACACCTTGAGAATACTCGCCATGCCGGAAGCCGTCAGCATGTGCCCGTTGTTCGCTTTGTTCGCGCCGAGCAGCGGCGTGTGCCCGCGCTCGCCGAAGAAAGTTGCCACGGAGCGCAGCTCCACTTGATCGCCGAGCGGCGTTCCGGTCGCGTGGCATTCGAGATAGTCGATGTCGCTGCGCGCCCGGGCATAGGCTCGCTGCAGCGACAGCAGTTGGCCGGTGGTATCGGGCACCAGGACGTGCTTGGCGCCGCCATCATTCGACAGTCCGATGGACTCGATGACACCGTAGATCCGGTCGCCATCGCGGCATGCATCTTCATAGCGCTTCAGCGCGACGACGCCCGAGCCTTCTCCAGCCTTCAAGCCTTGGGATGCGCGATCGAATGGAATCGATGCGCCGGTTTCGGGAAAGGCCTTCAGAACATTGAAGCCATGATCGACGTAAATGTGGTCGGCGTGGCATACCGCGCCGGCCAGCATCAGATCCGCCTTGCCGCTGAGCAGATAATCACTCGCGATGTGAATGGCATACAGCGCGGAAGCGCAAGCGGCATCCACGGCGTAACTCGGTCCGCGCAACCCCAATGCGAGCGCCGCGATCGTCGCGTTGTGGCTGCCGGTCATCAGATTGAGCTCGGACAGCCCCTGTGCATTCCAGTAGTCGGCAAAGCGAAACTGCGGTTCGCCGAGCAGCTCCCGGATATAGGGCTCCAGGATCCGGTGATAGAAACCGGCGAGCAATCGCTTGCCGGAATGGGTCGGCATGCCGATGTTGCCGATGATGAGCCCGCATCTGTGCAGTACCTGCTCGTGTTCCGGAGTGCCGTAGCCGCTGTCCTTGAGCGCCTGATCCGCGGCATGGATCGTCCACTGAAACAACGCGTCGAGCGCGCGCAGCTCTTCGGCCGGCACTTTGTAACCCGCTGCATCGAAGCGGAAGTCACGAACATGCCCGTTGCGGTTGTAGCAGATTCTGTCGGGCGTACCCGGCGCCGGGTCGTAGTACAGCTCCGGCCCCACTCCGAGCTCCGCGCTCGACAGCGGTGTCGCGCCATCCCGCTTTTCCAGAAGATTGCGCCAGTACGCCGCCGGCGAGTCAGCGCCCGGAAACAGGCAACCCAATCCGATGATGGCAATCTCGCTCATGGTCAGGCTGCTGCGTGTGTCTCGTTGAAGACCTGGCGGAGCCGCGTCGACACAGTGAACTGCACGTCCGACAGCCTGCTGAAGATATTGCCGGACTCATCGTGCGCAACGATGTTCGTGGACAACATGGCCTGGCTGTGGTGGATCACTTCCATGGAAAGATAGAACGGCTGCGCGAAACTCAACTCGCGGTACTGCTCGATGCGGCCGATCGCGGACGGCAGGCCTGCGCGGTCCGTCTGCAGCGTCAACCAGGCGAGCGGCGCCTGAATGAACACATCGTTCAAATATGGATTGAACGAGTTCACGCGGAACCGGCCTTGGACCGCGGCCTCGACGGGATCGAGCCGGCACGCCAGCGTCAACCGCTTGTTGTCCACGTTCAGCACGGACTGAATGCCGCGGAACGAGCGGCCATGGAATAAGAGCGCATCCTGCTGCATGGCGCCGTACACGGGGCGCGCGATCGGCGTGGCGCATGACAGGTCGATAGTCTCGAGCTTCGGAGACGCTCGCTCTTCGCAGCTCAGTGTAACGACAGCGCGATAGTGATTGAGCGTCTCGCCGCCGGAGTCGCTGCAAATGCTGACCTCCAGGCTGTGGCGCTCAGGGCCGCTGTGCGCTTCTGCCGCGAACGGCCGGACATGTGCCTTGAGCACCGAGCACTCGTGTGAATCGAACACGATGCCCTTGAACACCTTGAAGTCCTGCAGAGACTCGAAGTGATATCCGGGCAGCAGATCTTCGCTGACTTTCACAGCCCAACCCGCAGCCGCCGTGGCTGGCAGCACTGGATGACGGCCGATGACATGATCCATCAGGAAGGGATTGTCATGCAGCTTCAGTTCGCGGCTGACCGGGCCGCGTGTCGTGGGCGCTTTGATTCTGCGCGCCACCTTGTAATTGCCGCCACCCACGATGATCTGGGGTGCGGCTGAGCGAACCTGCAGCTCATTCACGAAGCAGTTCGCACCGACCGCGGTCGGTACGATGGCGAGGTTGCGCTCCTGATATGCCTTCTTGAGCGACTCGCTGACCATGCCGGAATCCCACGGACCCCAATTGATCGCGCGTACGGAGCACTGCGGATAGTGTCGCTGCAAGGCGTGCGCCAGCTTGTTCAGAGTCTCGTTCGCCATGGCGTAGTCGGTCTGGCCGGCATTGCCGAAGAAACCGGACACGGAAGAGAACAGCACAAGGTGCTGCAGCGTGCCGGGCGGCGCGGCTTGCAGAATGTTTTCGAGCCCTTTGATCTTGGTGTGAAACACCGAGCGGAAATCAGCGGCGGTTTTCTTTTCGATGCGCTTGTCCGCGAGATTACCCGCGCCGTGAATGATGCCTTCGATGGGCCCGAGCGTCTCCTGAGCCTGGGTCACTGCACGTCTCACATCCGCTTCGTCCGTAATATCGCAGGCCACATACAGTGCCTTGGCACCGGCGGACTCGATGCGCTGCAGGGTCTGTTTGATGTCGAAGACGTTCAGCACGTCTTTGAGCATCCGGTCGATCTTGACCGGCGTGGGCTGCTCGCCGATGGATTGCAGATGCTTGATGGCCTTCGCCTTGAGCGTGTTCACTGTCTGGGCGTCATCCACCCATGCAGGCAAAGCGGCTTCGATGTTCGTACGGCCGAGCAGCGCAAAGCGGGCATGACTGCGCTGGGCGAGAGCAACGACGCACTCTGCGGTGATGCCACGTGCGCCTCCCGTCACGAGGAACACTAGGTTGTCAGTGGCCGGCGCGCGGAGGACTCCGCTGTCGATCGGCGCTTCCTGCAAGCCGAGCGTGATACGTTCACGCGCAGCTCCGCGGCCAACCTCGCAGAGATCTATCTTGGGATCGCGCAGCTCTTCCAGGATCAACGTTGCAGCGAGCGGACGCTCGACTTGCGGATCAATGTCGATCGCGCGGCTATGCACGCCTTCCCATTCGATGTGCAGCGACTTGGCGAGGCCGCTCAAGCCGGCACACACCACCGAGTATGGATCTTGCCGCGAGGTGCCCAGCTGGCCGTCGATTTGCGTCACGACGGAGAAATACGCCTGGCCCGCAATCTGGCCATCCATGCGCGGCTGCAAGAGCTTCGCGAGCATGAACACGGCGATGGCAGTATCGTAGTCGCGCGCCGCAAACGGGCCGGCCATTGAATCCGCGCGCGCAGCTCTGGGCTGCAGATGGATGAAGCCGCCGATCTTGCCTTCGGCCGCTTCGATCTCGGCGATGACCTTCTGAAGTTGCCCTTCGTCGCAAGCGCTCAGCGCAAACTGCGCAACGCCCTCCACGGCTTGCGCCGTCGATGCCTTGCTGCTCGCAGGCAAGGTCAACAGTGCAACTTTCTGATGTTCGGTGCGCAGCAGCTGCGCAACTTCTGTGCTGAGACCCTCGCCATCATCGGTCACGAGCCAGATGTGGCCGGGCGCCAGATTCAAGGCGATCTGATCCGGCTGTGGTTCGTGCTGCGCGTGGACTTCGAAACGACGGATGTCGGCGGCGCTGCTCGAACTGTCGATCAGCAGCCGGCGAGCAGGGGCGAAACTCGCGCCCTGCTCAGCCAACGATTTTTTTGCGGAGGCGACCTCCGGCGACCGTTCAACAGTTTCGAGTCCGCGAGTGGATGCGACAAAGCCCCGTACCTTCGGACGGACTGCCGGTGCAGGCGCGATCTGCGTGACCGGTGCAGCACTCTGAGCGGATGTTTGCGGTGCTGGAGTGTGCTGGACCTGTGCTGCCGAAGGCGCGACCGGCGCTTGCACCGCTGCCGTCTGTTGCGCCGTGGTCCCGCTGGCCACGGTAGGCACCGCCTCCACCGGTTTGGGTGGCGCGTTGCCGAGAATTTCGGCGATGGCGGTTATGAAGAAGCCCGCCATCTTGCGAATGTTACTGAACGCTTCGACATCGAAGGTCTCGGTCTCTTTGAGCTTCTCGGCGTCATGGAAGCCGGCAGTCGCCGACAGCCGGTCGAACATCGCGCCGAAAATTTCCATGCGTTTGATGGAATCGATGCCAAGATCCGCTTCCAGATCCATCGCCTCGGTGATCATGTCGGCCGGATAGCCGGTCCGATCGCTGACCAGCGCGATCAGCTGCTTGATCACTTCGTCCTCGGTCAGGCTCGCCAGACGCTGCGTGGAAACCTCATCGATATTGGCAGAACGTTTTGCCGGCGCGGCAGCAACTTTCGGTTCAGCGGCAGCAGCAGTAGCGGCCGCCATCGGCGGCAAAGTCGGCCTCGGAGCGGCAACCGGTGACAAAGTTTGCGGTGCCGGCGACTGCATCTGTATTGGAGCGGATGCAGCCTCCGCGGCAACAGGCCGGAGAACCTGGGGTGCGGACCTGACCAGATCGGGCGCTTGCGATGGCAACGCGGACGCAGCCGGCGAAGACAGGGCAGATGCCGGCGCCGCAAAAGCGCTCGGTCGTGACAGAGCAGCCGGCGCGGCGGACTGCACCGGCGCCGGTTTGATCTCGCGCACGGTATGCGGGGGAACACGGCCGTTTCTCTGCGGCTCCGCGCCTAACAAGGCGGTCTGGTTGCTGAAGTAGTGCTCGTGATTGACGTGATAGAGTTCTTGATTGCGCTCCAGCAGCTGCAGGCTGTGCGAAAGGCTCGACACCACCTCGGAAAGCTGACCGCTGCCTTGGAACTTTTCCAGCAGCGCGCACTGGTTCGTCGTCAGCACGCCCAGGAGCTGCAGATAGTCCTTCTGGTTCAGCTGAAACTGCTGGTGAACCTGGCTCAATACATTCTGCGCATGGATCTGGGCGTCCAGCACGCTCAGGATCTGCTCATCCCGCTCGTCGTTCTGCATTGTCATGTTCCTCGCTGTAAAGACGGGGCCCGCGGGTGCCGGTGCCTGCGCACTTCGGGCGGACACTTGCTGCTCGATGAATGCATCGAGCTTCTGAGTGTCGGTGCGCAACGCCCGGCGGCGGCGCTCCTTGCTTTTTTCCGATAGAAAGAATCCGCCCTGCAGCATCTGCACGCTCGATGTTCGAGCAGGCGGCGCGGGCGGCTGTTCCAGCGCATACGGGTCCAGATCGGTGAGGTCGACGCCCTCCGCGATCAGCCTGGCAAGCGCACTACGAAACTGGGCAGCGTCCTCGCCGTTTGCCGCGGAGTTGAGCGAGACGACGCGATGGGGCTTGCCTTTGAGAATTTCCGCGACCAGCTTTCCCAACACCGCCTTGGGGCCAATCTCCACGAAGAGATAGCCGCCTTCCGCATGGATCCGCTCGATGGTCTGCGCAAAGCGAACCGGCTGCACCAGTTGCTGGCACAACGTGTCACGCATTTCATCGGGATTGCTGCTGTGTCTGGCCACACTGGCCGTGGAAAACGCCGCACAGCCGGGCGCGGAGAAATCAATTCCAGCGAGGCTCTGCTTGAAAGGCGCGAGCGCGTGGCGCGCAAAGGGTGTATGAAACGCCGCGGCCACCGGCAGGATCTGACATAGCCTGTTGCGCGCCTTAAGCAGATCTCGAGCCCGTTCGACCGCTGCCGCAGAACCTGCGAGAACCATCTGCTCAGGAGCGTTGTAGTTCGCGATGATCAGATCCGGTATCTGACGCAGAATTTCGTTGGCTTCTGCCTCTGTGACTGCAGCAGCCAGCATGGCTCCGGTTTCGATGCCGGCGGGCAACTCCAGTGCCCGCCCGCGCGCGAAAGACACTTTGTAGAAGTCCGTGTCGCTGAGCACTCCGGCGCACCACAGCGCAGTGATTTCTCCATAGCTGTGGCCAGCGACGAAATCAGGCTTGAAACCCATGCGTTGCAAGAGCCGGAAGTATCCGGCGCTCACCGCACCGATTGCAGGTTGCGCATTAACGGTCCGTGTCAGCTCACTGGCCTGATGAGCGGCGACCTCCGCTGACAACGCTGGCGGCGGATATACAGCCGCGGACAAAGCAGGAAGGCCCGATGCGAGCGCGACGGTATCCGCTTCTTCCAGCGCGCGGCGCATCTCTGGATAGTCCACCGCGAGGCCGCGCGCCATGTCGACGTGCTGCGAGCCTTGCCCGGGAAAGAGCGCTACGACGCGGCCCGCCAGATTTGTACTGCGGCGTCTGTAATAGATCCCGCGCGGATGCTCCCAATCCACCTCCGGCCGGGCTTGCAGTTGCTTGATGGCTTCCGCCAGCAGCTGCAGCGCTTCTGCCGAATCATTCGCCACGAATGTAATGCGCGCATCATCCGGTGGGATTTTCTTCGCGCCGCTCGCTCGCGCCAGCTCTTTGAAAGCGGCTTCGGAACCCGCGCCGCTGAGCATGCTGTGTGCGGAGTTGCACTGCTCCAGCAGTTGCGCGGCGTTCGAGGCGTGCCACACGCAGATGGCGACTTGCCGGTTGAGACGATAGGGCCCGCTGGTCTCGGGCGCGTACTCCTCCAGAATCGCGTGATAGTTCGTGCCACCGAAACCGAACGCACTGAGCGCGGCACGCCGGGGCTTGCCGTCCGCCGGGTGGATCCACGGACGGCTCTCGGTGTTGACGTAGAACATCGGGTCGATCGAATCCGCGGCAGCCTTCACATTGATGGTCGGCGGCAGCACTTTGTGGTGCAGAGCGAGTGACACCTTCATCAAAGCCGCCGCACCCGCCGCGCAGCGCGTATGGCCGATCTGAGATTTGATGCTGCCCAGGGCGATCGACTGGTCCGTGATATTGAGACCGCTGAACACTGTCTGCAGGCTCTTCAGCTCGGTGTTGTCGCCGGACTGGGTACCCGTGCCGTGCGCTTCTACCAGCTGAATATCGGCGGGCGACAGTGCGGCGCGCTCGTAGGCTCGCCTCATCGCCTTGACTTGCCCTTCGCTGCGCGGCGCGAACACGCTCCGCGCGCGGCCGTCGCTCGAAGCCGTGAGGGCTTTGATCACGGAGTAGATGCGATCACCATGACGGACGGCGTCCTCGAGACGCTTCAGCACCAGAATGCCGATGCCGTCGCCGAGCATCATGCCATCGGAATCTGCATCGAACGGCCGGGACTGGTTGCTTCTGGAGAGCGCCGGCGTCTTGCTGAAGCACAGGAACGAAAAGATCGAGTTTTCGAGATTGATGCCGCCGGTCAGGACAGCGTCGCAGCTCCCGTCCGCCAGCTCACCGATGGCTGCTTTCACGGCCGCCAGACTGCTGGCGCACGCGGCATCGACCATGTATGACGTGCCGC
The DNA here is from genome assembly GCA_963710595.1 of uncultured Gammaproteobacteria bacterium. Taxonomy (GTDB): domain Bacteria; phylum Pseudomonadota; class Gammaproteobacteria; order Steroidobacterales; family Steroidobacteraceae; genus Steroidobacter. The sequence goes on along the minus strand of CAVQAZ010000004.1, from coordinate 178,228 downwards.
CCAAGTTGTAATAACTTGCGATGCGGCCGCAGGCGACATTGCCGAGGAATCCTGGAAAGCTGTCTTCATTCCATTCCAGGTAGAGATCTTTGACTCGCGCAATGACGTCATCGGCGATCCCTTCCGGGAAGCCGCTGCCCACCATGACTCGTTTGAGATACGGTGCGCTCTGGCGGGCAGCCAGAGAGAACGACGTATTGCCATTGCCAGCCCCGCCCAGAATCACACCGATGCGATCGACATCGACTGCGCCGGCTCTTGGACCGACGATGCCCGCATCGATCATGGCCTGCTTGGCGACATGCAGTGCGAACAGCTGCGCGGTGCTGATCGATTCCAGCATCAGCGGCGGCAGCTTGAATTCGATCGGATCGAAGGCGATCGGCGGCACGAAACCCGCCTTGTAGCCGTAGGTCTTATCCGGAACAGTCGGATCGGGATCGTAGTAGTCGCTCTTGCGCCAGTACTCGTCGCCGTCGACGAGACTGATGTCCTTGAGCGAATCTTTCTTGGCAACGATGTTGGACCAGAAGTCGTACAGCGTCGGCGCGTCGGGGAAATGGCTGCCCATCCCCACAATCGCGATGTCCGGAATCCTGCTTACCATACTCGACCTCCCTGTCGAACAGCACACCGCCAGAGCCTGCCGTTGCCGTGAATGAGTCAGTCCGTCGGACCCAGGCACGCCTGCCGCGACACCTCGTCAGAACAAACCCCCAGCAATGCACCGAGCACCGCCGCGCACGCCGCGACGATGACGTCAGCTGCAACGACCTGCATCACGCTCAGGTGACTCAATGAGAGCAAACGCCCCGCCAGGAACACGATACCGATGACGACCAGCACACCCAGATGAATCAGAAACAGCGCGTCGCCCAGGCTGACGCGATCCTTGCGCTCGATCTGCAGCAGATTCTCGCGAAGGTCGGCGAGCGCCTGCTTTTGAACGGCGCAGTAGATCCACATCGCGATCACAAAAGCGGTGCCGCCCAAGGCAAACGCTACTTTCATGACGGCGACGCCGGGCGCCCCCGCAGTGATGCCTTCCAGAAAATACTTGTTGGCCAACAGCCCGGCGACTACAGCCGCGATGGCGGACCACGGCACGGCATAGTTGCTGATGAACCGCACAATGCTGTGGGGTGCCGCGGCGGAATTCATCGCCAGCAATACATCTCGCTTCGAAGTGGTCCAGGCCAGAATAAAAGTCGCCAGCACGATGCTGAGCAGCGTCCCAGCTATCGTGATGACTGTCGCGGCGCGTTCGGAGTTCACATGTTCGACACCAGCAAGCAGAGCCAGAACCATCACAGCTGCCAACGGCAGCGCGCGAAACGACGCACTGATCCAGGTTTGCTCCGGCACGCTCACGGCATGCAGCGGGCGCGCGCCGCCAGTCGACCTAGTTGCGTCGAACACTTTGTTGCGCGTGGAGAAAATGGCTTCGATGAGCACGGTCAGGATCGCGACGGGTACATAGAGCACGGTGAACAAGCGCAGCAGCGGCTTTGACTGGTTCAGATCCGTGCCACAGAGAAAGAAGTACAGAAAGCTGACGACGCAGACATCCACCAGCGCACGCGCAGCAGCTTGCTTGCAAAGCTCTCCTCTCCACGGTACGTCCGCGCGCAACATCACTGCCGCCATCCCTCCAGTTCAGTTCGCATTCAAGCTGCTTGAATGCACGGGGACTAGTTTCCGCAGCGGCCCGCCTGGACGCAATGAGCAACACTGGCCTGTATGTGACATGGCACTAAGATGCCAGGCGCGAGGCGCACGCCATAAATTTTTGATCGTGTACATGCCCGCAACTATGATTCGTCCGGCGACGCTCACAAGCGGTAGCAGCCATTGTTCAGCGTCTCGAAACTGAATACGCGCGGGCCACCACGCGGTTGCGCTCGATAACGGAAGGAGAACGGCCATGACGTCACGGGTCTACATTCTTGGCGGCTACCAGACGGACTTCGCCGACAACTGGGCGCGCAGCGGCATGGAAATCGCCGATGGCATGCGCTCCACCATCATGCGCGGCCTGGCTGAAACCAACCTCGCCTGCGCCGATATAGAAGTCGCGCACATCGGCAATTTTGCAGCCGAGCTGTTCTGCAATCAGGGGCATCTGGGCGGCTTGTTCGCCGCCAGCGATCCGGCATTCGCCGGCATCCCGGCGTCGCGGCACGAAGGCGCGTGCGCGTCCGGAAGCTTGGCGCTACTCGCTGCCAGTGCTGATATCGAAGCAGGGCGGTACGGGCTTGCGGCCGTCCTTGGCGTGGAGCAGATGCGCAATGTGCCAGGCGAGCAGGCCGCGAAGTTCATCGGAGGTCCGGCGATGTGGAGCGGCCACGAGTACCAGGATGCGCGCTATCCATGGCCGCAGGTTTTCAGCGACCTGGCGGACGAATACCAGCGCCGTTACGGCTTGCAGCAAGAGCATCTGTCGCGCATCGCCCAGATCAATTTCGAGAACGGCAAGCGCAACGGCAATGCGCAAACCCGCCGCTGGACATTCACGGAGAACAGCTTCAGCGCCAGCGACGTTGACAACCCCACTATCGAAGGCCGCATCCGCAAGCAGGACTGCAGCCAGATCACCGATGGCGCGGCGATCGTATTTCTCGCCTCCGAAGCGCGAGCGCGCGAGTACACCAAGCGGCTGGGCATCAGCGTCGACGCGCTGCCTTACATCAAAGGATGGGGACATCGCACGGCGCCGATCACGTATGCCGCCAAGGTCAAGGCCAGCGAAGGCCAGCAATATGTCTTTCCGCACGTGCGAGGCGCAATTATCGATGCTTTCCGTCGTGCCGGCGTCGCCGGCGTCGAGCAGATCGACGGCATCGAAACGCATGATTGCTTCACGAGCACCGAGTACATGGCGATCGATCATTTCGGCATCACGCCTCCCGGCCAAAGCTGGCGGGCAATCGAGGCCGGGGACATCGAGATCGGGGGGCGCACTCCCATCAATCCCAGCGGAGGATTGATCGGCGGCGGCCATCCGGTCGGCGCCACCGGTGTGCGGATGGCGTTAGACTGCTTCAAGCAGGTGACGGGTACCGCACGCGAGTATCAGGTGGAAGGCGCAAGGAACTTCGCCACACTCAACATCGGCGGCAGCGCGACCACGACGGTGAGCTTGATCGTAGGACGGTGAATGGGTGCAGACGAGCGCAGCTACACATGCCTCCTCGGCTACTCGAAGCGGTAGGTCAAGCGGCCGTACCAGTAGCCACCGTTGAAGCCAAAGGGCGAATACTGGCTGTAGCGGTTGCCCGCGCCGGCAGCGCCGCCGGGATTCTCGTCGGGATACTCGTCGAAGAGATTCTGCGCGCCGACGATGAATGTCAGCCCGCTCCTCACGTTGTAAGCGACTTCCGCATCGAACACGAAGTTGCCGCCGTCATAGGCGCGATGGTCCTCGTTGTCATACCAGCCGTCGTACTGGCTCACGCGCGCCAGCAGTCGCAACGGACCCCAGGATTGCGTGCCGGTCAGGCTCCAGCGCGTCTCCGGCAGCCCTTCCTCCAGTTGTCGGATGCGGCTCGCATTGAGCGTATCTGGATCGAAGCGCGTCACTGTGGTTTTATTGTTGTTGAAGGTCAGGCTCAGGCTCGAGTCGCCGCCGAACAGCCGCGCGCCGTACGTCGCGACCAGATCGATACCCTTGGTCTCGGTGTCGAAATCGTTCGTGAAAAAACGAAAGGTCTGGAGATTCGCCGCGCTCGTGACGCCGGAAGCAACCAGCGCCGCAACCTCCGCCGCAGTGAGCTCGAAGTCTTGCGAAACAGCGATACGATCGTCCACCTCGATGATGTAATAGTCCGCCGTCAGCGTGAAGTTGCCGAGTTCGAGCACCGCTCCGAAGCTGAAATTCTGCGACTCCTCGGGCTCGAGCGGCTCGCCGCCTCGTAGCATCGCGACCGGGTTGGTCGATGGAATCGTGCCCTGGTTGACCAGCTCCTGTACGGCAAGGTCGAACTGCGTCGTGACGTTCGACGCATTCGACTGCCCCGGCGTCGGTGCGCGGAAACCGGTGCTCCAGCTGCCGCGGACCGCAAACGCATCGTTGAAGCGATAGTTGGTTGCAACCTTGCCGTTCGTGGTCGTACCGAAATCCTCGAAATCTTCCCAGCGCACGGCAAGGTCGACCTGCCACGGATCGGTGACGCGCCACTCCGTGCCGCCGTACAAAGCGTGGTTGCTGCGAGTCCAGCTGCCCGCGATCTGATCGCTGAATCCCGGGAAGCCGTTCGACGCCGCACTGAAGCCTTGCGCCGCGAGCGGACCGAAACTCCAGGACTCGATCTGCCCGGCTTCGATTTCGAAAGTTTCATCGCGGTACTCGGCACCGGCCGCGAGCGTGATCGCGTCGCTCAGCGGGTACACGACATCGAAATTCACGTTCAGCTCGTCCTGAATGTACGAGCCCGGGTCGAACGTCGTCGGCGTGTCGGGGCCCAACGATGCGTTCACCGTGTTGGTGATGAAGAAGTCCACGCGGTTGTAGCCATAGCCCGCGCTCAGGTCCCAGTTGACTCGTTCGCCTGCAGTGCCGCGCAGCCCGGCAACGGCCGCGTAGTCCCTAACGTCGCCGCCGAACTGCGGCGAGAATCCGCCCGGAAACATCTCCTGGTACGAGAAACAATTCGGATCCGCGCGCACTGCCGCCAGCGCCGCTGGATTGGGAACATTGTTAGTGATCGTGACCGCCGGGCACGGCGTCGTGCCGGGCGTGAGATCGCCAATCAGCAACGTCTCGCCGTTATCGGCGCTGAACACGCCAGATCGGGTATTGGGATTGCGGTAATAGAAGCTGCCGATCGCCGTCTTTGAGGCGTAGTTGCCGTGGCCGTAAAGCTTGAGGCTTGGCGTCAGGTCGACACCCCAGTTCACGAACGTTTTCAAATCGTCTTGCAGTTCGGGCGAGCCCCACACCTGCGCCGGATTGTTGACAGCCGTGTTGCCTGCTGCGATGAGCGCCGCCGCATCGTTGCGCTGGATACTGCGGTCGGTCGGGTCACTTTCGCCATACTCGAAGCTGAAGTTGGCGAAGCCCTTATCAGTGAGCGGCAGGCCGACGTTGCCGCTGATCGCATAGGTGGCGCCATCCCCCGCATAGTAGCCGCCGTAGCGGGCCTCAAGGTTGGCACCATGATCGGCGTCGTTCAGGATGAAATTGATCACGCCTGCGATGGCGTCCGATCCGTACTGGGCGGATGCGCCGTCGCGCAGGACTTCCACCTGCTTCAATGCGCTGGAAGGAATGGCGGAAATGTCCGGTCCCTGCGCGCCGTCCGCCACGCCGTTCCCGATCCAATAGATGACGGCCGCGCGATGCCGGCGCTTGCCGTTGATCAGCACCAGCGTGTGATCCGGCGCGAGGCCGCGCAAGTTCGCCGGACGCACGATGGTAGCGGCGTCGCTAATCGGCTGCGCGTTGACGTTGTATGAGGGCACGACGTTTCTCAGCAGATTGCTCAGGTCGGTATCGCCCTGATTGGCAAACTCCGCGGCGGACAACACATCCACCGGCACGGTGGAATCCGTAGCCGAACGCGCTTCGCCGCGTACGCCGGTGACGACCAATTCTTCGAGCGATTCATTCCCTGTGCGAGTCTCCTGAGCGAGGCTCGAGTCCACCGCGCCGAACAACAGTGGCGAAGCGAGGCCCATCGCAGCCAGTAACGACCTTCTGAGTTCAATGTTCACGTCAAGTCTCCCATGTTGGTTGACGTAGCCCCCATGACGATTGATGTTGCGTTCCTGCACATCGTCGACTCCTCCTTGTTGGTCATGCGCGCAAGCGAGCCTGATGTTTCAGCAGCGAGCTACTTGCGTGATGTTGATTCCAGGCGCACGGCACCGTCGGGCGCACGGATCGCGCGCACCGGCAATGCAGCTTCGAGACTCTGAAGCCAGCTCTCCATGTCGTTCGCGAAAACCGTGCCGGTGACGCGCAGCTCCGCGACCTCAGGATCTGCGATCACGATGTCGTACTCGGAATAGCGGGTCACATCGGCGATCACCGACGGCAACGGCTCGTCCCGGTACTGCAGAAGCCCATCGCGCCAGGCCGCGATTCCGCCGGCATCCACGACCTGCATGCTCGAGCTGCCGTCGGTTGTGTTGATGCTCAGTTGCTGTCCGACGCCGAGTTGCGCACGGGATTGCGAAGCCCCTTGCGCGGCGGGCGCATCCACTTTCACGATCCCATCGGCCACTGCGACGACGACGCGTTCGCGCGTGCGTCGTATATTGAAGGCGGTACCCACAGCCGCGACCGTCGTATTGCCGATCTGCACGGTGAACGGCCGCGCCGGATCCTTCGCGACGCGAAAGAAAGCTTCGCCGCGCTCGAGCGTCACCTCGCGCGCATCGCGACTCAGCGTCGCCCAAAGCACTGAGCGGGCGCCCACGCTTACGGTGGACCCGTCGTCAAGTGACACGTCGCGATTCTCGCCGGCCCGCGTTTCGACGATCGTGACCGCCGGCTCGAACTGCGTGGAACGAATGAACTGCAGAGCAATCGGCGTCGCGAGCACCACAACGATACTTGCGGCCAGACCGACAACTATTCCTCGGCGCCGCCGCAAAGCATCGACCCAAGCCTCATCGCGATTCGCTCGTCCAGTGGCCATTCGCAATGAACGTGCCTTCCAGACAGAAACGGGCACGGAACCGTCGTAAGCATCGCTCGCAAGCTCAGCCTCGGTCGGCCAGCGAATGTTCTCACCAGCGCTACGGTCGATCGCGAGCAAAGTCGACTGAATCCGATCGAAGGCGTCGCGATGAGCCTCGCTCTCGGCGAGCCACTGCTGCCATTGAGCGATTCGTCTCGGTGAGATCTCCGCAGACGACAGCTCAGCCGACCACTCCGAAGCCGCTCGCAGCAGTTCGTCCTGCTCGATCCCCCCAGTGCTTTCAGCCACGGCCCGGCTCCTTGGATGACTCTTTTGACGACTGGGCCGCATCGAGCCCGGCGCGGCAATAGAGCACTGCCCGCAGCACGTAGTGGCGAACCATCCGCTCGGACAGTTCCATCTGCTGCGCGATCTGCGAGAAATCTTCGCCATGAATTCGATGCAAGAGCAACGCGCGGCGACATTTCGGCGGCAACTCTCCGATCAATCGTCGGACAATCTCCGCCTCTTCGGCCTGCGCCGCCTCGTAGTCCGGCGTTGGCGTCTCGCGCAGCTCGTCGCACAAACCGGCGTTCATCGCCTGGCGCCGGCGACTGCGGCTGCGGAGCCGGTCGACGGCAAGATTCGCTGCCGTCTTGAACAGAAAGGCCCGCAAAAAACTCACCGCACCAGAATCGTCCAGACTCAGCAGGCGCACGTATGCCTCCTGTGCAACTTCCTTCGCTTCCTGCACCGAATGCAGGCGGACGGCCAGGAAACGCACCAGCGACTCGTTGTGCTCGCTGAACAAACGCGTGATCCGCTCTGTACGGTCGTCGCTGGTCGGCGCGCCGGCACGTTCGGTGCCGAAATCTCCATGCATCCTATTGACCCTCATTCCTTGCCAGGTCTTGTGACATCCGTGTCGATCGTCTTTCCTTTAGACGCTGGAGCAGCAAATATTGGCAATGCTCCGCGCAAACTCTTTCGCCCGCAGGGTGATCGTCTCGATCGCAGGCGTGCTGCTCGCGTGCCAGAGCGCCATCGCGGGCGTCGATCTGTCACGGGTGATCCGGTTCGATATTCCAGCGCAGGGACTCGGGGCCGCCCTGCTGGAGTTCTCCAGGCAGGCACAGGTGCAGATCATCGTGGAAAGCCGCTTGGCGGAATCTCTCAGCGCTCCAAGCTTGAATGGCGAGTACGCGCGAGGCAGCGCTTTGGAAATGCTGCTGGCTGGGAGCGGCCTCACCTTCCGTGCTGTGGGTAACGCTGCAATTGCAATTCATGCAGCGGACTCTGGCGAGCAGTCGCGCGTGAGAAGCTCGTTGAGCGGCGAGGATGCCGAACGCGCGCTCGCTGCCGACGACCGTCTTGCGAGAGGCGCGCATCGCCTCGACCCTTCCGGAAGTCTTGGCCCAAGCGACCCACCCGATGAGTCCGAGCGGCTGGGCGAGATCATCGTCGTCGGCACGCGCCGGCTCGGCCGCTCTGCCGCCGATACACCCATGCCGATCGACCAGATTCCGTTGGCCACGATGCTGCACCGATCGGGACATTTCGATGTCGGGCAGATCATCCAATTCACCGCACCCTCGTTCAACTCCAATCGGCAAGTTGGCGCGGATGGCGCTGATCACATCGACTCCGCAGCACTGCGTGGCCTCGGGCCAGACCAGACGCTCGTGCTCGTGAACGGCAAGCGCCAGCACTCCGTGGCGCTCGTCAATGTCTACGGAAGTCGCGCGCGCGGCAATACCGGGACCGATCTCAACACTATTCCGGCGATCGCCATCGAACGCATCGACGTATTGCGCGACGGCGCCGCCGCGCAGTACGGCTCCGATGCCATCGCCGGTGTCATCAACATCGGTCTCAAACGAAGCCGGCAACTCGAACTCGTTGCCGCAATGGGCGAGTACACCCGAGGCGACGGCGAAAACACGCAGCTCGCAGCGAATTACGGTTTTGACCTCGGTGCACGAGGTTTCATGAATCTGACCGGGGAATATCTCGAACGCGGTCCGTCGAACCGCAACCGTGATCCATGTCGTCCTCATCGCGAAATCGGGGACGCGAGCGTGCAGAACCGCACGATCTACGTGAACAGCGCGATGGGTGTGGGCGAGACTGGCGAAATCTATCTCCATGGCGGCATGCAGAATCGCCTGGGCGATGCCAGCGCGTACGACCGCAGGGGTATCGATCCGCCTTGCGGACAAAGCACGCACATTCCGGGGCGCAATTCGACGGCGATGTACCCGGATGGTTTTGCGCCGCGCATCGGCACGCAATTGAAAGATCGCACCCTCACTGCAGGAGGCAGAACGAGCGTCTCCGGCTGGAGCGCGGATCTGAGCGCCACGTATGGTCGCAACACAATGCAGTACACCATTGCAGAAACGCTGAACGCGTCGATCGCCAACGCCAACCTCCTTGCCGGCGGCACTGGAATCTCGCCCACTTCGTTCGACGCTGGCGCCTTCAGTTTCGCCCAGAGCACGATCAATCTCGATGTCACACGCTACTTGGCCGATGCGCTCGACGGTATCAACGTGGCCTTCGGCGTCGAAACGCGCCGGGAGACTTACGAAATCCGCGCTGGCGAGCGCGGGTCCTGGGACGACGACGACGGCGCCGGTGGAGGCAACGCCGGCAGCCAGGGATTTCCTGGATTCCGGCCCGACGATCAGGTCGACAGGAACCGCAGCGCGAGCGGCACCTATATAGATGTCGAAGCGCAGTTCACGGATGAATATCTGCTTGCCGCCGCAGCGCGCTTCGAGCGCTACAGCGACTTCGGTGACGCACAGATCGGCAAGCTCGCGTCCTCGTACAAAATCAACGACTCGCTGCAGCTACGAGGGTCTGTGAGCGGCGGTTTCCGTGCGCCCTCACTTCAGCAGCAGTACTTCAGCTCCACGATCACGAACTTCGTGCAGGACATACCGCTCGACATCGTGATCGCGCCGAACGGCAGCCCGATCGCTCTGGCGGCAGGCGTCTCGGACCTGCGAGAGGAAAAATCGCGAAACGCCTCGCTCGGATTCGTCTACGCACCGACCAGCAGCCTAGTCGTCACGCTCGACGCCTACCTGGTCGATGTGCGGGACCGCATCGTTCTCATCCAGGGAATAAACACCGCTGATCTGACCAGCTCCGCGACCGCGCCGTTGCGGGCGGTCCTCGACTCGCTCAACGTCGCCAGAGCGCAGTTCCTCGTCAACGCCGTCGATACGCGGACCGAGGGCCTGGACTTGACAGTCAATCACACCGCGCAGCTCGGTGCCGGCACGCTGACTGCATTTCTCGGCGCGAACCACAATACGAACTCGATCACGAGCGTCAACCCGACGTCCGTGCTGCGAGCACAAGGAATCGACGCGTTCCTGTCGCGGCGCGAGCGCTTGTTCATCGAAGGAGCGGCCCCGAAATCGAAAGCAGTCCTGAGCACCAACTACACACTCGGACGCTGGGATGCGAGCGTGAAACTGACGTACTTCGGTTCGCTCATGCTCGGCACGTTCTCGGGCGAGACCGTACCCGATCAACACTACCGCCCGCGCACCTCGGTCGACCTGAGCGTCGGCCACGACCTGGACGGCACGTGGCAACTCACGCTGGGAGGAACGAACATTTTCGACGCCCTGCCCTCGCCCCAGAACCCCAACGAGACGGACACGAATTTCACTTACGAGTCCGTGCAGATGGGCTTCAACGGCTCGGCGTGGTTTGCGCGGCTGTCGGGGAATTTTCGCTGAGCGCGACCCAGGCAGAGTACAAGCTCAAACACAGTCCGGCTTTGCGCCAGTGCCACGAAAGTTACTCTTGCCTACGGCCCTCCAAGTTGCGCGTTCCGCCAGTTGGAAGCGGCCTCATTTGTCCCCGGATTGCAATCCGTTTGTATGTCGGGTATGAACGCAGCGCAACAGCAATCAACACACAACAGCATCTTTCTCTGCGATGCGCTCAAGCCAATCCCGATCGGCAGACATCGCCTCTGGGGAGGCGGCGGTTACGCGGTTATCAAACAAGCGAGCGGCAGACCGCCGCGCGCGGGGAATCGTGCTCACGTTCGGCACCTTGTTGCTGGTGTATGGCCCAGCTTCTTTCGCCGCCGATGGTGAGAAACTGTTCGCACAGTGCGTGGCGTGCCACGGCAACAAGGGTGAAGGCAACACGATGCTCAACGCACCCGCCATCGCCGGCCAGGACGCGGTGTACCTCGAGCGCCAGTTACGCAACTTCCGAAATCGCCTTCGCGGCGCCGACAAGTCTGATGCGCTCGGAGCTCAGATGCAGGCTGCTGCGATGGCCATCGCCGACGACGCGGCCGTCGCGAAGGTTGCAAGCTATGCCGCGCACCTTCCGAAGACTGCCAATGCATCGCCCGCGCGCGGCAACTTGCACAACGGGAACAATCTTTACCAAGGCAAGTGCGGTGCTTGCCATGGCGGAACGGCCGAAGGTAATGCGGCGCTGAAGTCACCGCGACTCGCGGGTCTCGACGCGCCCTATATCAAACGGCAGTTTTCTCACTTCCGAGACGGGGTGCGCGGCGCCGATCCGCAGGATACTCCCGGCCGGCAGATGGCCATGATGGCCAAGACGCTTACGACGGAGCGCGAACTCGACGATATCATCGCGTTCATTCACAGCCTGGGAGCCTGTCCGAAATGATTCGCGCGCTCGTGTTGGTCATCGCGGCCGCAGGGGCCGCTGGCGCAACCGGGCCGGCACAGACCGCTTTCACGCTCAACACGAATTGCCCGCCGGGATTCGAGAAAACCGACGTCGGCGTGTGCGAGCTGCGCACACTCTATCAGTTCTACGACTCGCTCAAGAATCGCGGCCTCGGCGGCACACGCACAGCGTTGCCGTCTCACCGCGACGGATTTACGCCGCATCAGATCGACCTTGGCCGATATCTCTTCTTCGATCCGGTGCTGTCGGGCGATGGCACTTTGTCCTGCGCAAGCTGCCATGATCCCGCCCGCGGCCTATCCGATGGACGCCCTCGATCGATCGGTATCCGTGGTGAGGACGCGGGCCGCGCAGCGCCGACACTGTGGAACGTGACATTCCTGAAGCGCTTCTTTTGGGATGCGCGCGCTGACTCTCTCGAAGCGCAAGCTGCTGGTCCGCTCTACTCGCGCCGTGAGATGGGCAACACGCCGACACAACTGCTCGCGAGTCTGAACGGCAACACGACTTATCGTCGCCTGTTCCAAGCAGCATTCCGGAACCATCGTGGCCCGATCACCGAGCATTTGGTTTTCACAGCGCTCGCCGCTTTCCAGACCTCGCTCGTCTCGCTCAACAGCCGCTACGACCGCTATGTTCACGGGTACGACGCCGCACTCTCCGAGCGTGAGATCGAGGGTCTGAACGTGTTCCGTTCGTTCGTCGCGCGCTGTTCCGAGTGCCATACGCCGCCGTTGTTCACGAACGAGCAGATCGCGGTCATTGGCATGCCGGAGCCCGACAGCCGGCCGTTCGATGTTGGCGCCGAGGCCATCCTGGGCAGCCCGAAGCTCAAGGGCGGGTTCAAGGTACCCACACTTCGCAACATCACGCGCACCGCACCCTACTCGCACTCCGGCGCATTCACCGACTTGCACAGCGCCGTGGAGTTCTACAACAAGGGACGAGGAAATTCGGTGCCTAAGGATATTCGCCTCTATTTGCACTGGCATATCTCGGATCCAAAGCTCATGGACGCCGAGGTCGACCGGATCGTGGATTTCCTGGGCGCCTTGACGGACGAAACCTTTCTGCCGCAGACGCCGGCGCGAGTTCCGTCCGGGATTGTTTTATGGTCGAAAGTGGCCGAGGCCCTTTCGACGCGGCCAGCGAAGCGAGACCGCCAGGGATGGCGGGAATGCTGGCAATGCATGGAGCAATTGGCAGTAGGAGAATGAAGATGAAGAAAGGAGTCATCCTGGGACTGCTCATGGCCGCACTGGCGTTCGGCGCCGGCATGTACTTCGGTCGCGGCAGCAAACAAGACCTGAAGATCAGTTCGTCCACGGCGGGAGCCGCATATAGCGGCGGCTTCAAGGCCGAGGGCGCTGCCGCTTCCGCCGCGATCAGATCGGTCGCGGGCCCAGCGCCAGCGAACGTAGTCGTCGTCAAGGATGGCGAGTCGATCCAGGCAGCGATCAAGGCGGCGCCGCAGGGAACCATCGTCCGAGTGATGCCGGGTACGTATCACGAAACCGTGTACGTCGATAAAGACGACATCCGCATCATCGGCGTGATCGAGGCAGGCCGCCGCGCCGTTCTCGACGGGCAGAAGCAACTCAACGACGCGATCCTGTACTCGGGCAACAACTTCGTTGCCGAGAATCTCGAAGATCCGCAACTACAAGGGCAACGGGATCATGGGGCAGGCTGGCAACAACTTTGAGATCCGCAACAACGTGATTGCGGAATCCGGCGTGTACGGCATCTTTCCGCAGCTCGGCCAGAACGGCATCGTCGAGCACAACGTCGTTTCAGGGATCGCCGACGCCGCGATTTACATCGGCATGAGCGACAACATCCTGGTGGCGCACAACGACGTGTTCGACAGCGTCGCAGGAATCGAGATCGAGAACAGTCGCCACGCCATCGTCGAGCACAACTACGTGCACAACAACTCGGGCGGCCTGCTCGCGTTCGTCACACCTGGGCTGCCGATCAAAGACACGGTCGACGTGATCTTCCGCAACAACTTCGTGGTGGGAAACAACCACGTGAACTTCGGCGCGCCCGGCTCGACCGTGGCCGGCATCCCGGCCGGCACCGGCATCCTGGTGATGGCGGCCGACGATGTGGTCATCGAGGGCAATATCATCTCCGACAACAAGGTGTCCGGCATCATCATCACGGATCACGCCCATGCCTCGAATATTACCGCCGACGCGGAATCGGACCCGAACTCGGATCGCGTGAAGATCCTCGACAACATGATGCTGAGGAACGGCTACGACACGATCACAGAGGCCAAGGCGCTGATGCTCGCCGAGGGCAAGGTGGGCACCAAGAACCTCGACATCGTGCGTGTTGGCCCAAGCCCGGGCAGTTGCATCATCAATCGCCACCAGTATGTGAGCGTTGGCGTGAGTGACTTCACCGAGTGCGACTTCACCAACACTGCGGCCACAGTGAACTACCTGCTGCCGCCCGTGCCACCGCGCGCGATCAAGCCGGGCGAACGCGGCAAGGTGGTGTACCTCGGTATCTGCACCGGCTGCCACACGTACAACGGCCGCATGATCGGCCCGCCGGTGCAGGTGATCCAGGCGCTGTACATGGACAACCCGCAAGGCCTCGCCGACTACATCGCGAAGCCCACGAAAAAGCGCGATGACTATCCTGAAATGCCGCCGCAGGACTATCTCGATCCCGAGACGCGTCTCGCAGTTGCGCACTACATGCTGAAAGTGACCAATTGACCTCACTTACGGAGAAGACTGCTCATGAGCAATCGCAGGAACAAGCTCGCGTATGCAGTAGCCTCGCTGCTGACGGGTGCGGGATTGGCGGTCGCAGCGCCCGAAGTTGCATTAGCACAGAAAGCCGACGACGCTTCGAAGTCCCCGACGGGGGATGACGGCATCGAGGAAGTTCTGGTGACCGCGCAGCGTCGCGCACAGTCGCTGCAGGACGTGCCGATCGCGATGCAGGTCGTGGACAGCACGCTGATCAAGGACGTGGCCGCAGAAAACCTTGGCGATCTGAATGGCCTCGTGCCGGGACTGGTCATTTCGGACAACAGCCCGACGCAGCCGCGGTATCAGATCCGTGGCATCCAGACGGGCGATTTCGGCGTCGGCACCGATCCCGCGGTGGGTGTGTATGTCGATGGCATCTATGCGGCGCGTTCCGGCGCATCGCTGCTCGCGTTCAACGACGTCGAGCGTATCGAAGTTCTGAAGGGCCCGCAGGGCACGCTATTCGGACGCAACAGCGCCGCCGGTGCGATCTCGATCATCACGCGCCAACCTGAAGACGAGTTCCACTCGTTGCTGCGGGTACGCATTGGCGAGCACGGCAAGCAATACTACGAAGGCATGCTGAACACGCCGCTCGGCGACGACCTGGCGTTACGTATCAACGGCGTCTACAACAAGAGCGATGGCTGGCTCGAGGACGCGGCCACGGGCCAGGACCTCATGCCCGAGAAGAACTGGGCCGGCCGGGCCGCGCTGCGCTGGGAACTGTCGGACCAGACGAGCGCGACGCTTTCTTGGGACCATGACGACCTGGATCAGCTGGCGCGGCCTGCGCTCGGCCTCGTCCCCGTGCAAGCTGGTCAGACGCAGATCCCCTACCCGGCCGACCGCGCCAGCTACCTCGATCCTCGCAAGGCCCCGGTCTACAACGACGTGGTCGGCAATGAAGAATCGCGTCAGCTCGATCAAGTGAATCTGTTCATCGATCACGCGTTCGGCGCGGCGGACTTCCGCTCGAGCACCTCGTGGCGCCAATTCGAAACCGTCAACCGCGAAGACGAGGACGGCACGAACCTGATCGCCGCGTACTTCGACACGGCGAACATCGAGGACAACGAGAGCTTCTACCAGGAGCTCAAGTTCTCCGGGAAAACCGCTAGGATCGACTGGGTCGGCGGCGTGAGCTACTACAAGGAGAAGGCCGACCAGATCAGCGACACGCACACATACACCGACGGCATCGATACCATCGGGGTAAACGTCGGCATCTTCGAGTCGCAGGGCATCCCGTTCCCGCTATACGCCGGCACGAGCAGCTTCATCGAGCCGTTCGGTGTCACCATGCTCGGCCTGCCATGGCGCGAAGCCATGTACAACCGCGGCGACTTCGAAGCGTTCGCCGCGTTCGGCGACGTGATCTGGCATGTGAACGACCAGACCAACCTGACCTTCGGTCTGCGCTACACGCACGACACCAAGGAGTTCACGTGGATCAATGGCCCGCATGAGACCCCGGAGCTCGACCAGGTGGTCGCGGGACTCGCGGAGGCTGGCTTCTTCACGATGTTCCCGATCCCGCCCGAGGCCTATCGCTTCACGGATATCGTGTTCCAGATCGACACGCCGGACGGCGGCGTAACAAAAAAAGATTCCTGGGATGACGTGAGCCCGCGTCTCGTGCTCGACTACAAGGTCGCCTCGAACGTCATGGTGTTCGGCTCGCTCGCCAAGGGCTACAAGGCGGGCGGCTACAATAGCACCGAGGTCGGATCGCAGTTCGAGAACGAGGATGTGTGGAACTTCGAGACAGGCATCAAGAGCGTGTTCCCGGATGCCGGCGTGGTTCTGAACGCCTCAGCGTTCTACTACATCTACGAGAACAAGCAGGCGATCGCGCTGGTCAACGATGTTGCCGGCTCCGACATCCCGCAGTACGTGATCGACATCAGCGACGAGAAGGCATGGGGTATCGACGTTGACGCACAGTGGCGGCCGGTCGACCCGTTCAGGCTCTATGCAAACGTTGCCTTCATCGACGCGACGTACAAGGACAAGATCACGCGGGGCACGGATCCGCTCGACCTCTCCGGCGAGCCGACAGGTGAGCCGTACTTCAGCGCCGCGCTCGGCGCGAGCTACGGTTGGGCGCTGGGCGCCCCGGGCGATGTGGAGCTGTCCGGCCGGTACGCGTATCGCGGCAAGTCGCGTTGCAACGCGGACTCCGAGCGACAGGGTACCTGCGCGCTCCAGTCGGCCTTCGAGGTCGGCGAGGCCACGCAACGTCTCGACCTGCGACTCGCCTGGACCAGCGCGAACGACATGTTCGGCCTCGCGGCTTACGTGACGAACGTGCTGGACGATCAGTACGTGACGGGCATCAACAACATCACGACCGACACGTTCGGCACGCCGTTCGCGTCAATCTCCGAACCACGCCTGTGGGGCGTGGAGGCGATGATGTCGTTTTGAAGTCTAAGAGTGACTGGTGACTGCAAGAAGGAAGTGACTGGTGACTAGTCACCAATGGCACTTGTTTAAGGTTTCAGCGGAATGTCTTTCCCTCTCCCTCGGGAGAGGGCAGGGTGAGGGGGGAGCCAGCTGCTGTGACGTTTCCGTAGCGCGTCCCCTCACCCGCGCTGCGCGCGACCTCTCCCACGGGGAGAGGTGAAGAGCTCTTACCCCAATGGCACTTAGTTAAGCACATGGTAGATGCCAATGAGCCCGGATCTGCCGCCGCGCTTCGGCCCGAGGCACTTTGAGCCAGGGGTAGGGTTTGGGGCGTCTCTTTCGAGCCCGTGGCTCGATGCGGTTGGGCCGATGGCCCACACAGCACTGCGCGATCAGCTTGAAGAACGTGGCTTGGCAGGTGGGATCGGTTCCCAATGTTTGTGGGGCCCATTCGATCCACATCTGTAGGGTATGTTTGAAGCTCAACTGGCGCGGGTGTAATCCCGCCTGGTGTGCCGCTTGTGCCATCAACAGGCGAATGACGTTGTAGGCGAGCAAGCACACCCACAGTTCCTTCGCGACCATCTGTGGGGTCAGGCAGCGCAGCACGTTCACTCCCAGGGTCGTCTTAATGTTGCGCAGATCCAGCTCCACCTGCCAGCGCCGCGCGTAGAGCTCTGACAGTTCTGCCTTATGCACCCGATGCGCCTCGATCATCGTGGTCACCAACACCTGGCCACCGACTTTTACTTCACGCACCGTCAGTGCTGTGGGGAAGGCTCGATACTGCTGCACTGTCATCCACGGCGGGCGCTGCTGCGGCTTTTTCCAACTCACTCGATGATCGTGTTTACCCAGCGTTTGGCCACGGCGAAAGTCGCTGATGCGCCCACCATGCTGTTCAAACAGCACATCCACGCCGGCCGCTTGGAGCGTGGCGACCGTGAAGTAGCTGCAGTACAGGGCATCGGCCAGCAACACGTCGCCTGCTGATAAGGTGTGAATCAGGCTACGAAATAGATCCAGCTCACCGTGCCCCTTGCCTGCGTACGCTCCCATCGCAGCCGTGAGCAGCGCGCCGGTCGACAAACAGATGATCGCGTTGAGCCGTGCCAGGGGGAAACCCACGCCCGGGGCTTGCGTATCGGGCTGCGGGTAACACGCTTGGTTCTGCGGCGTGTCTGGCATCGACACGGTGGTGCCGTCGGCCAGCTTGACCGCTCGACCACGCCAGCACCAGCCGCGCTGCGCGCGGGTAGACAACAGACGACCGGTTTCGTGGGTGAGCGCCGTCACCATCTCAAGCGGCAGGCGCTGGCGAGCCTGGCAATAGGCCCCCGTGCGCACGCTGTGTACCTGCAATCCATCGGCGGCGCGCTGGGCTGCCCACGCATTGACGGCCCGCTGGCAGGAGTGATCTGTCTCCAACTCCTGCTTCATAAACATCGAGAGCGTCACCGTCGGTGGGTACAACCGTTCGCGATGCTCGGGCAGGTGGGCATCCGTGATCTTCAGCAACTCCGGTCCGGTGAGGATGTTGAAGAAACCCACGGCGCCGACTTTAGAAACGTGGCGGCGGATGCGATTTCGATGTTGCTGTGATTGCAGTCGGGCACTACGATTGACCAAGGCTGGCCTCTGGGGTTGGTTGGATTGCTGTGTGGTAACAACATCCTACCCATCCTGGGACCAGCCTTCCCTCTTTTCCTTTCAATCTCTTAGCCTCATGCGCAAATCCGCTGAGGCTTATCTAAGTGCCATTGGCTCTTACCCTCTCCCTTGGGAGAGGGCAGGGTGAGGGGCGAACCGATTGCTGTGACGTTTCCGTAGCGCGTCCCCTCACCCGCGCTGCGCGCGACCTCTCCCACGGGGAGAGGTGAAGAGCTCTTACCCTCTCCCTTGGGAGAGGGCAGGGTGAGGGGCGAGCCGATTGCTGTGACGTTTCCGTAGCGCGCCCCCCTCACCCGCGCTGCGCGCGACCTCTCCCACGGGGAGAGGTGAAGAGCTCTTACCCTCTCCCTTGGGAGAGGGCAGGGTGAGGGGCGAGCCGATTGCTGTGACGTTTCCGTAGCGCATCCCCTCACCCGCGCTGCGCGCGACCTCTCCCACGGGGAGAGGTGAAGAGCTCTTACCCTCTCCCTTGGGAGAGGGCAGGGTGAGGGGCGAGCCGATTGCTGTGACGTTTCCGTAGCGCGCCCCCCTCACCCGCGCTGCGCGCGACCTCTCCCACGGGGAGAGGTGAAGAGCTCTTACCCTCTCCCTTGGGAGAGGGCAGGGTGAGGGGCGAGCCGATTGCTGTGACGTTTCCGTAGCGCGCCCCCCTCACCCGCGCTGCGCGCGACCTCTCCCACGGGGAGAGGTGAAGAGCTCTTACCCTCTCCCTTGGGAGAGGGCAGGGTGAGGGGCGAGCCGATTGCTGTGACGTTTCCGTAGCGCATCCCCTCACCCGCGCTGCGCGCGACCTCTCCCACGGGGAGAGGTGAAGAGCTCTTACCCTCTCCCTTGGGAGAGGGCACAGTCTGCAATTCGTTCGATGGATCAGTCCGTAACGACCAATCCAACTCACGTGGAGCAATATCACCCTTCAGTTGCCGAATGTGTATGTAATCGTGATCCCGCTCGTTCTCGGGTTGGCGACCAGTCCGACGCGAGCCACTTGCTTGTCGAAATCTGGCACTGCGGCGCCGCCGCGGTAGTACACCTCATCGGTAAGATTTCTCATCCAGGCAGCGATGTTCCATGCGCCGTCTGGGGACGTCCAATCCAAGCGCGCGTTAACGACGGAGTAGGAATTCGCGCGCAGCGTGTTCTGATTGGAGACGGTATCTCCCTTGATCGTGCCGTTGACGCCGAAGCGCAGCCCTGAGCCGCCGCTCAAGGGCCAGTCGTAGTCGGCTCCCCACGCCACGGAGTATTCCGGCACGTCGTCGAGGCGATCGCCTTCCTTATCGACGATCACAAACGGCGGGCCAGCGGTGATCGTGGGATCGAACTCTTCCACGAAATAATTGTGAAACTCTGCCTCCATCAACGACACGGCGAAGTGCAGATTGAGCGCGGCAACCGGCAGCGCGCTCACTTCGAGTTCGATACCTCGAATGCGCGAGTCGGCCGCGTTCGTCGTGACCACCAGGCCCTGGGCGTTCGTGCCCGCCACCTGCAGGTCGGAGAAATTGACGAGAAACGCTGCCAGATTGAGGCGTAAGCGGTCCGTGAGCAGGTCGCTCTTGAGCCCGAGCTCATAGGCATCCGCCTGCTCGGGTTCGAACGGTGCGAATTCCTCGAACGTCCCCGACTGTCCGTTATAGCCACCGCTCTTGAAGCCACGCGCGTAACTCGCATACGTGCGGATGTCGCGGACCGGTTCATATTCCAGAACGAGTTTCGGAGTAAACATGGTCCAGGTCTCTTCCTGAGCGCGTTGGTACGGACCGTCGGGCTGAAACAAGGAGTATGGGTCCCCGCCGCCGGTCCCGACCGATGTCGCAGCGACGCTCGCGCGCTTCGTCTCATCCGTGTAGCGTAGTCCTAACGTCATTCCGAACTGAGGGGTCAGGTCGTATTTCGCTTGGCCAAACACAGCATAACTATCGGTGTCGATAGTTTGCAGAAAGCTCGCAGTCGAGTCTTGAGTGTCTGGTGTGCCCGGGCCGAGCAAGCCGTCATCCGGGTTGTCGGGATCGCCAGGCTGGCTGGATGGCACACGCGCCCGCAGGTAGATGTCCTGGTTGCGCCCGCCTTGTTCGTGAAACCAGTACAGGCCTGCAGACCACTGCAGGCGCCCCGCGGCAGACAGTGCACCGTCGTCGGCAGAAACGAAGCGCAGCTCCTGGCTGCTCGACCACGTATCCTGCGTGGCCTCGAAATTGTTGATCCTGAAAGCAGTGCGATCGATATCCTCCAGGTTGTAACTTTCCTCGGTGCGATAGCCGGCGAGCCACGACACGGTGCCAGCGTCGGCTGCATAGTCAGTTCGCAGCGAGCCGCCCCACTGCCGGATTCCCTGGCGACCATTGGTCTCACTGCGCGAGCTGCGGATGTTCGCTTCCTGCGAGGGGAATGCATCGACTTCGAAGAAGTCCTTGAGGATGTATTGCGCACCCGGGTAGTCCGAGATCACGCTCTTGAGCACGCCATCCTGCGTCGAGTCCGATGCATCCAGCACGAGGTTGACCTCCAGCTGATCGGTTGGCGTGAGTCGCAGCGAGCCGCGCATCGCTTCCACCTCGACGTCGTTAGCACGTTCGTCCGTCGTGAGATTGCGATAGGCGCCGTCGCCGCGGGAGTAGTAACCGGCAAGGCGGGCCGAGGCCCTGTCTTCCACCAGTGGACCGCCAATCGCACCCGTATAGGTCTGCAGTCCGAGGCTTCCGACCTCCGCTGAGACCAGGCCACCGAAGTTCTCTTCTGGCTTGCGCGTGATGATGTTGACTACGCCACCGACTGCATTCTTGCCGTACAAAGTTCCCTGCGGCCCGCGCAACACTTCGACACGTTCGATGTCGTAGAACGCGGCGTTCGCCTCCGCGGGCTGCGCAATGTAGATATCGTTGATATAGACAGCGACACCGGAATCCGTCGTCAGGTCTTCATTGGACCGGCCGATGCCGCGGATGATGTAGGCCTCGTTGTTGATCTGCTCGGCGAAGATCTGCAGGCTCGGCGTGATTTCCGCGAGGTCCTCGACGGTCGTGACCCCGAGCTCCTGCAGTCCGTCACCCGTAAAAGCGCTGATCGCAATCGGTGTGCTTTGCACGGATTCCGCGCGGCGCTGAGCCGTGACTATGATCTCTTCCAACGACGGCGCGCTCGACCCAGAGTCGGTCTGCGCGACCACGTTGGTCGCGTACGCGACCACCAGCAGCGACTGCGCAATGGCCAATCGCGACGACATGCCGACAGGCTTCTTTCTAATCATTTTGATTCCCCCTTCTTGACGACCCAGATTTGCATATTGTCGACCATCCGTCAATAATGGCATATGGTCGACCAAATACGCGATCCCCACGGTGCCCCACACATTTCCGCCCGCTGGCTGGCAGGGCCACCATGATGCGCAAGCAACAGCTCATATCGTCTGTGATCACCGAGGGATTGGATCGAGCGCCGCATCGCGCCTTTCTGCGCGCGATGGGGCATGACCAGCGAGCGATCGAACAACCCTTCGCGGGCGTCGTGTCAACTGCCGCCAGTGTCACGCCCTGCTCGATGTCGATCGCACCGCAGGCCGCGGCGGCGAGGCACGGCCTTGCAACAGCGAATGTGACCGCATTCGAGTTCTCGACCATCACTGTCGCCGACGGCATGGCAATGAATCATCCAGGCATGCGCTTCAGCCTGGTCTCACGCGAGATCATTGCGGACTCCGTGGAGGCCGTGACACTGGCGCATGCCTATGATGGGCTCATCGCGTTTGCCGGGTGCGACAAGACTCTTTCCGGTCTGCTGATGGCGCTGGTGCGTATCAATCGCCCCTCTGTATTCGTCTACGCTGGCGCAGCGTTGCCTGGGCGATGGCGCGATCGCGACGTCGGCATCGTCGATGTGTACGAGGCGATTGGCGCTGTTTATGCGGGCACGGCCAGTGAAGCGGACGTCGCGGAGCTGGAACAAGTTGCCGTGCCCACGGTGGGTGCGTGTGCGGGACAGTTCACCGCCAACACCATGGCAATGGTCGCGGAGACACTCGGCCTTGCCCCGCCGCACTCCGCAATGATGCCGGCCGTTTTCTCGGAGAGAACAGCGCTTGCGGCCGCCGCAGGACAGACGCTCGCGCGCCTGATTCGAGACCAAGGACCGCTGCCGCGCGAGTTGGTGACGCGCAAGAGCCTCGAGAACGCCGCCGCCGCAGTGGCTGCGACCGGTGGCTCTACGAACGCGGCGCTTCACCTGCCGGCAATCGCGCACGAAGCGCAGATCGAATTCTCCCTGAGCGACATTGACGCCGTGTTCGCACGCACGCCGCTACTTGCTGACCTTCAACCCGGAGGTCGATACTGGGCGCGCGATCTTCACTTAGTCGGCGGAGTCCCCACAGTCCTGCGAGCGATGCTCGAAGCGGGGGTGCTGCACGAGGACTGCGCAACGATCTCCGGTTGCACGATTGGAGACATTGCCCGCGCGGCCCGGCCTCCCGATGGCAAGGTTGTACGCCCGGCCTCCGATCCGATCGCACCGAACGGGGGACTCGTGGTACTACGTGGCAACCTCGTACCAGATGGCGCGCTCCTGAAAGTCGCGGGCCTCAAGCGCAAGACTCATACCGGCCCGGCGCGTGTGTTCGACAGTGAGGAAGCTGCAGTCGCCGCAGTACGCGCTCGTGCCTACCAAGCAGGTGATGTCATCGTCATTCGCTATGAAGGTCCGCAAGGCGGCCCCGGCATGCGTGAAATGCTAGGTGTGACGGCGCTGCTGTACGGACAAGGGATGGGCGAGGAAGTCGCGCTTATCACCGATGGTCGATTCTCTGGCGCAACGCGCGGAATGTGCATCGGCCACGCTGGACCGGAAGCATCGCGCGGCGGACCGCTCGCACTGCTGCGCGACGGTGACGTAATTCACATTGACGCAGAACACCGCAGACTGGATGTGGAGTGGGACGATGCGGAGCATCAACGTCGCGCGCGCGCGTGGCAACCACCTGCGCCTAAGACACTCGCGCCGACGCTATCGAAGTACGCACGCATGGTCGGGCCGGCATCGCAAGGTGCGGTCACTTATTAAATCCGCCACCTGAGAACGACTCAATGTCCGCGACTTCTGCCATTGCCAATTCCGGTCGATTGAGCCGCTATCAATACCTGGTGTTTGCACTTTGCTTCGCACTGATTCTGATCGACGGCTTCGACACGCAAGCCGTCGCGTTTGCCGGCCCTGCACTGCGCCAGCAGTTCGGCGCCGCCACGCTCGGACTGATCTTCGGAGCGGGTTTACTGGGTGGACTGGTCGGAGGCTTGGTGTTTGGCACGCTGGGCGACCGCCTTGGCCGGCGTCGCCTGCTGCTTACCGCGCTGTCGCTGATCGCGATCGGATCGCTCTGCGCTGCGGCCGCGGCAACTGCGCATGAGATGGTGGCAATCCGCTTCCTCACGGGCGTGGGATTGGGCGGGGCTATTCCGAATGTGCTGGCAATCACTGCCGAGTACGCGCCTGCCGAGCGGCGCTCCACGGTGGTCGCCATCGTGTTCAGCGCCTTTCCTCTGGGAGCGGTGCTTGGATCATTGCTCAGCTCCTATGTCGTCCCCGAGTGGGGCTGGCGTGCGCTGTTTGTAATTGGCGGCGTCGTACCAGCCCTGTGCGTGCCGGTCATCGCGCTGTACTTGCCCGAATCGCTGCAATTCCTCGAACGACGCGGTCGAGTCGATGAACTCAAGGCGCACATGCGCCGGCTTGGCCCGGCAGCGCAGGCTCTGCTCAACGACGACAAGCGGCATGACACAGCTGCCAAGGCAGGATCTGTAGCGCAGCTCTTCGCCGATGGACTGGCACCGGCGACGATGCTCCTGTGGTTCACCTGCTTCGTCAGCCTGCTGTTCACCTATTGTCTGATCAACTGGCTGCCCACACTCGCGGCCGACTCGGGACTTTCAATACAGACGGCTATCCTCGCCATTGCGTCCATCAACATCGGCGGCATCCTCGGTAACGTCACTCTTGCCCGCATGGCCGATCGCACCGACTCCTATGTGCCAACGGGCGCCGCATACCTGGTGGGTGCCGCATGCATTGCGGCGATCGGCATTGCCACTGCCTCTTCGATGCAGATGCTGAGCGTGTGCTTCGCGGCAGGGATTTTTGGTCTCGGGGCTCAGCTCTCCGTGACAGCGCTGATCGCAAGGCTGTACCCGACTTCGATTCGCGCCACGGGGATCGGCTGGTCCTTCGGCGTAGGCCGGCTCGGCGGTGTGGCGGGTCCCGTCGTAGCGGGGTACTTGCTAGGCGCTGGATTCAGCTTCGCCGGGCTCATGTCACTCCTCGCATGCCTCTCCGCGGTTGCCGGAGCCGCAGTCTTGCTACTAGGACGCGTCCGGCCCGCAAGCCATCGAAGCCTGACCACTCAGGGCGATACGCACCGAGACCCGAACCCCGACCCTCACAGGAGAAATGCTTGAATACCGGCAGCTGGAAGATCACGCCTGCAACACGCTTCGGTGTTGAAGACCTTTTGACGGAGTTCGCAGTGCGCGTGGACGAAGACCGGAGCGATACGGTGCACGAGCTGTTCGTCGAGTCCGGGCTACTCGAAACACCCGCATTCAAGCTCACCGGACGAGATGAGATTCATCAACGCTTCTCCGCGCGCGCACGCGACCAGACTCGCAGGACACGACACTACTGGACTAATGCCAGATTCTCCGGCGACGAGTCCCGCATCATGGTGACGACGCACGTTTTCACGGTGATCAACGTCGAGGGCCAGCCAACGATCATGATGGGTGGCACCTCGCACGATGTCGTTGTTCCATGCGCGGCTGGCTGGGCGTTTGCGATCCGCCGCCTCGAGATCGCATTCGAAGGCACTCTGACGCAAAAAGAGCAGCGACCATGAAGCTCGCGATGTTCGCGCACGATGGTCGCAGTCGCATCGGCATCGTCGAGGGAGACGAGATCCTCGACCTGAGCAGCACCAGCGATCGCATTCCCACGGACCTTGGCGTACTGCTGCAAGGTGGTCAGCTGATACAAATTGCCTCTGAGATGCGACATCGCGCCCAGCGCTACCCGCTCGCAGCAGTGCGCCTGCAGGCTCCGATCCCCGCACCCCGCAAAGTGCTGGGCTTGGGACTCAGCTTCAAATCACACGTGCAGGAGCTGCGCGATAGAAAAATTCCGATCGAGATCCCGCCGCACCAAGTGTGGTTCAACAAGCAAGTCACGGCGGTCAATGGCCCCTTCGATCCGATTCATCTGCCGCGCGTGTCTACGCAGCTCGACTATGAAGGAGAGCTCGCGATCGTGATCGGCTGTCGCGCCAGACACGTGCGTCGCGCAGATGCTATGCGCGTCATTGCTGGTTACATGATCTGCAATGACGTCAGTGTGCGCGATTGGCAGCGGCGCTCACCTACCGCCATGCTCGGCAAATCCTTCGACACGCACGCACCCGTCGGTCCGTGGCTGACCACTGCCGATGAGATCGGCAATCCGCACAGCCTGCGCATCCGTACCTGGGTAGATGGGGAGCTGCGCCAGGACGGAAATACCGACGATTTCATCTACTCCATTGGCGAGATGATCGAGGAGCTCTCCACTGTCTTCACCCTCGAACCTGGCGACATCCTGGCGACAGGCACGCCCGCAGGCGTCGGCGCCCTCATGCAGCCCCCGCGATTTCTGACCGCGAATCAAACGGTGCGCGTCGCGATCGAGGGTCTGGGCCATATCGAAAACCGGATCATTGCAGAACCCGGCTTCACCGAGACACTGAGTACGACACTATGAGAGCTGTTTTGATTGAACGCTTCGGCTCGGCAGAAGAGACCCTGCAGATTGTCGCCGATGCGGCTACGCCGGTGCCCGGACCGCATGAGGTCCTGATACGGGTCAGAGCGACATCCGTGAACCCGATCGATTGTGCCGTCCGTTCCGGGTACGGTGCGGAATTCTTCCTCGCCAAAGGCCTCATGCGCTTGCCGCTCATCCCGGGGCGCGACGTGGCGGGGACCATAGAAGCCGTCGGCGCAGAGGTGAGGACCTGCAAGGTCGGTGACAGCGTGTACGCAGGCGTGACGAACTTCGCCACTGCCGAGCTGATCAAGGTTCCGGCAGGGTGGGTTGCGCCGAAGCCCAGCACGCTGAGCTTCATCGAGGCCGCCGCTCTACCCTACGCCGCGCTCACGGCTTGGAGCGCGCTGGTGGATATAGTCGGGTTGGGACCGCAGACCACTCAGGGCAAGCGAGTGATTGTGCCGAGAGGCGCAGGCGGTGTTGGCAGTTTCGCCATACAGCTGCTCAAAGCATGGGGTGCATACGTCGCCACAATCGTCAGCGCGCGGAGCGCTGAGCTCGTGCGCAGTCTTGGCGCTGACGTCGTACTTGACCGCGAAAGAGACGACCCAGGGGCACTGCTGCACGACTACGACGTGGCGTTCGATACGGCATTCGACATGGAGCAGAAGCTGCTTGGGGCGCTGAAGGTCAATGCCAATGCAGCCTACGTCAGCATCGTCACGCCGAAGCTGCAGCTGATCGATCGCTACGGGCTATCGGATGGGCTGCAGCGTGGTGAGCAATTGCTCGCCGAACGGAAGGCGCAGCAGGCCGCTCTCGGACGTCGCTACGACTGGTCGTTTATGGAACCTAACGGCGTGGCGCTCGAGGAGATTGGCAAGCTGGTGGACGCGCAGAAGATTCGGCCGGTCATCGATCGCGTCTATCCAATGGACTCGATCGCCGAGGCGCACCGTTACTGCGAGACCAAACAGGCGCAAGGGAAAATTATTATTGAGATCACGCCCTGATGGCGGCTGCTGAGCGCTTGGTTCTGTCGAGGACCTCGAGGCGCGCCTGGAGGTTCTCCTTGACGTGCGCCAAGTGATTCTTCATTGCCTTCACTGCTTGCGCCTTGGAACGCTTCAGCAACGCGCGCACAAACTCTTCGTGCTCCGCTCCGGGCGGCGCCCGCTCGTGACGCTGCTGAATTCCGTTCACGTTCTGTACGCGGATAATGCGTCGTTGCGCGTCCAGGTGAGCATCGATCACCGGCGTATTGTGACTCGCGAGCACGATCATACGATGCAGCTCGTTGTTGAGGTGAAACGCTGCGATATCGTCGCGCGCTTTCGCGGTGCGCTTTTCTTCCTCATGTTTGGCGGCTATGGCGGCGATCTCTGCGTCGGTCGCGTGCTCGCAAGCCAGGCCAATCGACAGCGTCTCGAGCGCTTCGAGCAACACGTGGTTCTGGAGCACGTCGTCCAGCGAAGGCGCCGTAACCACCGCGCCACGGTTGCGCAGCAGGTCAAGGAACCCTTCAGCGGCGAGGACCTGATAGGCCTCGCGCAATGGTGATCTCGATATGCCAAAGCGCTGGCACAACAGGCGCTCCTGCAGTCGTTCGCCGGGCTTCCAGACTCCATCGATGATTTCCTGGCGCAGGCGGTCCAGCGCGCCCGCTTGCAGGGATTGGTGCCGGATCCGAAAATCTTGTGCTTCCTGATTCATGCGCAATTGCCGAGTGCGTCGCTGATGATGTTTTACGCAGGTTCCGACCGAATGCGGTAGCGGGCCGCCCAATCCAGCGCCTCGATCGTGGTACTGCGAGCATTGTACTCGCAGCCTGCGTACCCGTCGTAACCAAACTTATCGAACCACGCATCACATCCTTGTGAGTCGAGGCAGGGCGCCAAGATCAGCATGCTCAAGGCCCTGCTCCACCGCCAAGTCGTATAACTCATCGACACGCTGGGTCAGTGCGAGGCGAAGCGGCAAACTTGCACTCGCTGCCAGTAGCGACTTGACGTCCTTGCGCATCGTCGCAACTTCGCTGATACGAGGCTCCAGCTGCTGGGTCACCATGCGCGGCGCGAAAATCTGCAACGGCAATGAATCAGCATAGCCGCCGGCTAGTGCATGCGGCAGCCGATCTGCCCGGAGACCCATCGCCTCGGCGAGCGCGACCGCCTCGGCGATCGCGAGCATGGTCGCGGACACAATCAACTGATTGCACAGCTTCGTGGCTTGTCCTGCTCCGATGCTACCCATGTGGGTTGAGCTACGCGTGAGGCTTCTGACGATCGGTTCCGCCAGCCCGAGCGCATCGGTAGAACCACCGCAGAACATGACCAGCGAACCGGAACGCGCAGCTGCAGGGCCACCCGACACCGGCCCATCAATCCACTCGGCTCCGGTCGCGCGAGCAAAGCGGCCCGCCAACCGCCGGGTTGCATCGACGCCGATCGTGGCAACATCGAGCACCACTGCACCAGTCTGCGTTGCCTGAGCCACGCCGTGAGGTCCGAAGACCACCGCTTCAGTTGCGGCCGCGTCAGTGAGACACAGCACGATGACCTTAGCGTCCCGCGCTGCCTCTTCCGGGGTTACCGCAACACCAGCCCCGCGCATGGCAAGACTCTGCGTTTTGCTCGCAGTTCGATTCCACACGGTCAGCGCGTAGCCTTCGTCGACTAAGCGGTCGCCTATAGCCTGGCCCATGATCCCAAGACCCAGAAGTGCTGTTTTCGTGCGGTACTCCTGCATGACCATTTCTCCCGAATGGTCGACAATATACACAGTCGCGGTTATAGTGCCTAGCCCAAGATATCCATCGAAGGAGCTGGCAATCATGCCGCACGCCCCCACTGCCGGCCTCTCGCCGGCGCGTACCAAGCTTGAGCCACGCGCCATCCGGCCTCACAAGCTTGCGCATATCGTGCTTCGCACTGCGCGATATGCGGAGACCTGCGCTTGGTATCGCACGGTTCTGAATGCCGAAGTGGCCTTTGAAAACGAGTTCGTGTGTTTCCTGCGATATGACGAGGAACATCACCGCATTGGGATCATCAACGCGGCAGGTGCTGCGGCGCTCGCCAAGGAATCGGCGGGCGTTGAGCATTTCGCGTTCACGTTCGATGAGCTCAGCGAGCTGCTCGCCACCTACCTGCGCCTCAAATCAGCCGGCATCGTGCCCTTCTGGACCATCATCCACGGACCGACGGTATCCATGTATTTCCGCGATCCAGACGGCGTGAAAGTGGAACTGCAGTACGACGTGTTCAGGACGACCGCGGAGGTCGACGCATTTTTTGCGGCGGGCAACTATGTCGAGAACTTCATGGGCATCATCTTCGATCCCGATGAGATGGTGCGACGTTACGAAGCGGGTGAGCCGTTGAGTTCGCTCACGAAGCGACCGCCATTGCCACCTGGTGCAGGCCCTTGGGACATGCATCGGCCCTGACCGGGCGTGCTGCGAGGATGAAGTTCACTACATGAACTACTCAAGTGCTGAGTTCCACGCGTTCGATTCTGCCCACGATGAACAGATAGGAAACGAGTGCCACCAGCGCATTCAGCGCCACGAAGCCCAGAGCGCCGGCGAATGAGCCGTGGTTTGCCTTGACGATGTAGCCGATGGCTATGGGTGTGGTGATGCCGGCGAGGTTGCCGAAGGTGTTGAATAAACCGGCATTGAGTCCCGGCGCCTGCCGTGGCGAGGTATCCGAGACCACGGCCCAGCCGAGAGATCCGACTCCCTTGCCAAAGAAGGCGAGCGCAATCAACGCGACGACGACCACGGAACTCTGTACGAAATTGCACACGATGATCACGGTCGAGAGCAGCAAGCCGGCAACGATCGGCATCTTTCGAGCCAGCGTCAGTGAGCCGGTGGCTTTCAGTATTCGGTCTGAAATGATGCCACCGAGAATTCCGCCCAAGAATCCACACAGCGCCGGCACCACTGCCGCAAATCCCGCCTGCAGAATCGACAGTCCCCGCTCCTTGACGAGGTACACGGGAAACCAGGTCAAGAAGAAGTAAGTGAGTGTAGTGATCGAGTATTGAGCGATATAGATGCCGATGAGCATTCGGTTCGTCAGCAACTGGCGGATAACATTCCAGCCGGGCCCCTTGCGGTTCACGGCAGGGCTTTCCTCTGATTCCAACAGGGCGCCGCCCTCGCTTAGAAACGCCAACTCCTGCTCACTCATCCGCGGATGGCGACGCGGCGCATGAATGACGCGGATCCAGATCATGGCGACACAGATGCCGATCAAACCCATGACCCAGAAGACGTTCCGCCAGCCAAAGTCATGAACGATCCATGCCATGAACGGAGCAAAAAGCACTGTCGAGAAATACTGGGCGGAATTGAACACTGCGGACGCGAAGCCGCGCTCCGCGCTTGGAAACCAGGCCGAGACGAGTCGCGCATTGGCAGGAAATGAGGGCGCCTCCGCCAGGCCGACCAGGAAGCGCAGGCCAAACAGCAAGGCAAATGCCGCAGCGCCCGTCACGAACCCAATGAGGCCCTGAAAGAGAGTGAACGTCGACCAGAGTGTGATGCTTGCCGCATACACCCACTTGCTGCCAAAGCGGTCCAGAATCCAGCCGCCAGGCAACTGGCCAAGCGCGTAGGACCAGCCGAATGCCGAGAAGATGAAGCCGAGCGCGACCGGATCGAGCCCGAGCTCGTCGGCCATCGCCGGGCCCGCGATGGACATGATCGCCCGATCCGCATAGTTCACCACCGTGACGGCGAAAATCAGCAGTAGAATGTAGTACCGCAGGTTCCTGATCTTCCGAACCGCGAAACCTGCGCCGTTCACGTTGACTTTCCCCCAAGTTCTTGTCGACCCTGTTCTGGTTGCCCCAGGCGCTTCGGTCCCAGGGTGGGCATTCTGAGGCCACCGCTGCAGTTTCGGTCAAACACAGAATGGGGATGGATTGATGCGCGATTCGCATTGGAGCACAGTGGCTCGCCGACGTATTGTCTGCGCGAACTAACAACGAAGGCGTCGAGGAAAATCCCAGTGGACAGACGGCGTTTCATCTCTGCGGGCGGTTTGGCAGCAGCCGTTGCAGCGGTTCCGCCTGCGCTCGCCCGGTCGCCCACTCCTTCCTCATCGACTGCGCGCGGTGCAAGAATGAAGCTCGGGTGCCAGAGTGCGCCCTCGAACGATGAGCACTTTGCCTATTTTTCCCGCTACGGCGTGCGCAATGTCTGCGGCTTGCCGCAGATAGAAGATCCTGCTCGGCTCTACCCCACGGTCGAGGAACTCAGGCGCCTGCTGGATCTGGGTGCTCGCCACGGCATCGCCATCGATCTGGTTGACAGCATCCTGCTGCGATCCAGTCATATCGATCGTGAAAAGCACCCGTCGATCATGCTCGCCGACAGCCCGCAGCGCGATCGCGACATCGAGGCGTTTCAAACTCTGATTCGCAACTGTGCGGCTGTAGGCATTCCCGCCGTGAAGTACAACATGAGCATTCTCGGCGTGCTTCGCACTGGCCACATACCTGGCAGAGGCGATGCGCAATACGGTGCATGGAACCACGCGGATGCCAAAGCCGATCCGCCATTGACCCGCGCCGGCGTCGTCAATGCTGAGCGGTTCTGGGAACGCATCTGCTACTTCCTCGATCGGGTTGTGCCGGTGGCGGCGGAATACAAGGTTCGTATCGCCTGCCATCCGCAGGATCCGGGCGTGCCGCCGAGCGGGTATCAAGGCGTCGACCGCGTGCTGGGCACAATCGACGGACTGAAGAAGTTTGTCGCCTATCGCGAGAATCCCTATCACGGCCTGAATTTTTGCCAAGGCACCGCTGCGGAGAATCTCACCGACCCCAGGAACCAGATCTTCGATGTCATCCGCTACTTCGGCACACGGCGGAAGATTTTCAATGTTCACTTCCGCAATATCAGGGGCCGGCGTGACGCTTTCGCGGAGACGTTTCCGGACGACGGCGATATCGACATGTTACGGGCGCTGCGCGTCTACCAGGAAGTGGGCTATGACGGCATGTTGATGCCTGATCACGTTCCCGACGTGCCTGGGCGCCCCGAGGCTGCGAGAGAGAGCTTTGCGTTCGCGTATGGCTACATTCGAGGACTGATGCAGTCGCTCGATGCCTGATGCATTCGAGTCACAAATCGCGCAACAGACACGGGCGCGTGGGATTGAAGGTCCACTCGCGGATCAAATATCGCATGGCTGCAGCATCATCGCGCGCTCCAGAGGGCAAGCGTTTGTACATTTCATGCGCGGCCTCGATCTGGTCCACATCGATCTCGATGCCCAGGCCCGGTTGCTGCGGGACGCGCACCGCTCCACCTTTGATCTGCAGCGGCTCACGCGTCAGACGTTGGCCGTCCTGCCAGATCCAATGCGTGTCGATCGCCGTGATGCAACCGGGAGCCGCGGCGGCGACGTGCGTGAACATGGCGAGTGAAATATCGAAGTGATTGTTGGAATGAGATCCCCAGGTGAGCCCAGCTTCACGACACAGCTGCGCGACGCGGATCGAGCCTTCCATCGTCCAGAAATGAGGATCGGCGAGCGGAATATCCACCGCTTGCAGCTGCACTGCATGCATCAGCTGACGCCAGTCGGTTGCGACCATGTTCGTCGCGGTAGGCAGGCGGGTGGCGCGCCGGAACTCGGCGAGAATTTCGCGGCCGGAATACCCGTTCTGCGCCCCGCAAGGGTCTTCGGCATAGGCAAGAACATTCTGCATCCCGCTACACAGTCGTACCGCTTCCTCCAGAGACCAGGCGCCATTCGGATCCAGCGTCACTCTCGCCGACGCGAAGCGCTCCGCGAGGGCTGTAACGGCTTCGATCTCGCTCGGGCCAGCAAGCACGCCTCCTTTTAGCTTGAAGTCAGTGAAGCCGTAACGCGCATGCGCCGCCTCCGCCAGCCGCACTATGGCGGAAGTAGTGAGCGCTTCCTCGTTGCGCAGTCGCAGCCAATCGTCGTCGGCAGCCAGATCGCTGCGGTAGGGAAGATCAGTCTTGTTCCGATCGCCGATATAGAAGAGATAACCCAGCATGGGCACCGAATCGCGCTGCTGGCCTTCTCCCAGCAAGGCAGCCACGGGTACACCGAGAAACTGACCCAGCAGGTCGAGCAGAGCCGCCTCGAGCGCTGCCACGGCATGTATGGTCACCCGTAGATCGAACGTCTGCAGGCCGCGGCCGCCTAAATCTAGTTCGGCAAAGGTATTGCGCACGCGAGTCAGCACATTCCGATACGCGCCGATGTTCTGGCCAATCACCAGAGACTGAGCCTCGGTCAACGTCTGGTGGATGCGCTCGCCTCCAGGCACCTCGCCGACTCCCGTGTGGCCGGCACTGTCGGTGAGAATGACGATGTTTCGGGTGAAGTACGGACCATGCGCGCCGCTCAGGTTGAGCAACATGCTGTCCTCGCCGGCGACCGGTACAACGCGCATCGATGTAACGATCGGTGCGTCAGATCGTGTCTCATTGCATTGCACTGTCGGGTAATTCCTGCTGGCCATCGTGCGATTGTAGGTGTGCGCGCCGCGTCCGGTCCAAGCCATTGTCGGCATGGTTCGATCCAAAACTGAGATCGCTGCCCCTGCCCCTTGCGGGCATGATGATCGGGTGCTTTCAAGGGAACACGCAATGGACCAGCCGCAAACAGCCTCGCACGATCGCATCGAGCAGATCACGCTCTCTTTGGCTTATCTGCCACTGAGCCACCCCGTCAGCGATGCGAAAGTCGCCACGGGTCGGCAAAAACCGCTGACCGAAGTGGCCTTCCTGTTTGCGGAGATCGATAGTGCTCACGGGCACTCGGGACTAGGATTCAGCTATTCCAAACGCGCGGGCGGCCCCGGACTGTATGCCCATGCCAAGGAGATCGCGCCGCAGATCCTCAACGAAGATCCCAATGATATCGGGCGTCTGTGGAACAAGCTGATGTGGGCCGGCGCCTCTGTCGGCCGCAGCGGCCTGGCCACTCAGGCGATCGCCGCCTTGGACAATGCACTGTGGGATCTAAAGGCGAAACGGGCGGGCCTGCCGCTCGCCAAGCTTCTCGGGGCGCATCGTGATTCCGTGCAGTGCTACAACACCTCGGGTGGATTTCTCTCGACGCCCATCGACCAAGTGCTCGATAACGTCGAGCGCTCGCTCGCAACCGGGATCGGCGGCATCAAGATCAAAGTCGGACAGCCGGATTTCTCGGCGGATCTGGCCAGGCTCGAAGCAGTGAAGCGCCACCTGGATGGGCGCGCTGCGCTCATGGTGGACGCCAATCAGCAGTGGGAACGAGCGAGTGCGCTACGTGCCGGGCGAGTGTTCGAACAGTTCGGGCTGGTGTGGATAGAAGAACCCCTCGATGCCTATGACGCCGAAGGGCACGCGCAGCTGGCGGCAGCACTCGATACGCCTATCGCCTCCGGCGAGATGCTGGTCAGCGTCGCCGAACATGCAGAACTGATTCGCTTGAATGCGGTGGATGTCCTGCAGCCCGACGCGGCACGCGTGGGCGGTATCACACAGTTTCTGAAGATCCTGTCATTGGCTGAACACAGAGGTCTCACCCTGGCGCCGCATTTCGCCATGGAGATTCATATCCATCTCGCAGCGGCCTATTCGAAGGAGCCGTGGGTCGAGCACTTCGATTGGCTTGACCCGCTCTTCAACGAGCGCCTCGAAACCCGTGGCGGAAGGATGATTGTTCCCGCCCGCCCCGGTCTCGGTGTCACTCTCTCCGGGCAGGCACGGGCCTGGACCCGTGCCTGCGAGACGTTTCGCTAGCGCTTGCTCAGAAGTTGATGCGCACACCGACGCGGTAAAAGCGCCCCACTACATCGTAGAGCGCCGGATTCGTCTGCAACCCGCTGATGGCGGTGCTGGCGACGACCTCTGGGTCCTGGTCGAGCAGGTTCTCTACCTTGAAGTACGCCTCGAGGCCGCTATCGCCAGCGAGTTCGAACCGATAGGCACCGGCCAGATCCAGGTAGGTCGCGCCCGGAATACGATTGTCGTCAATATTGACGCCCGATACCCAGTCGTTGTTATAGACGCCGGAGCCGAATCCGCGCGCCGTGGCGGTTAGCGACATCTCGTTCAACGTGTAGTCGATGCTGCCGAACCAGCGCCAATCCGGAGTGTTGTAGATGCCGGGGGAATTCAGGCCAGCATACTCAGTGGTGACCGGTCCATTGATCAATGTCAGATTCTCGATGTGAGAAACCAATGCACGCAATGTAAGCGTGCCGAAACTGCCAATGTCCTGGCGCCAGGTGGCCTGGATGTCGAACCCTTCGGTCTTCTGCTCGGCGACATTGATCGGAATAGCGAGCAGCTGGGTAATGTTGCCCGCGGCGTCGCGCACGATGAGGCTGCATGCCTCGGTCTCGCCGGCGCCGCAACGATCCACGATTTCCTGATTCCCGAGCGTCGCGATCGCGTCGCTGATATCGATCGAATAGTAGTCCACCGAGCCGCTGAACTGCGGCAGCCAGGACGGGCTGTAGACCACGCCAAAGCTGGTGGTGTCCGCGATCTCCGGCGTCAGTGCCCTGTTTCCAGAAGTCACCCGAGGAACGCTGACCGATGGCCGCGACGGCTGTGTCGTGTCCACCACGTCACTACGCTGAGTCTGCCCGGACTGGAACAACTCGCCCAGGTTGGCGGCGCGAATGTCGCGCGATCGGACCGCCCGCAGCCGCAGATCTACGATCGGGTTGTATGAAAGCCCGGCCTTCCATGTCGTGACGTCGCCGGAGAGACTGTAGTCCGTGTAGCGAGCGGCGCCGTTGAACTCGAGGCGATTAACACCGGGTAGGTCCCGCGCCAGAGGCACGACCGTTTCAAAGAACGCTTCTTTGACGTGATAGTCACCGATGGTCGGCTTGTAATTGCCGGTAAAGAACCCGGTCACCAGGGAAATCGGATCGGCCGTGCCGGTGATTTCTTCCTTGCGGTATTCCGCACCCAGCGCGATCGAAACCGGGCCCGCCCAGATGTCGAAGGGATCGCCGCTGATGCTGGCTGCGCCGACATCCTGCGTCAGTGTCAGCTCCTGTGTTGCGACTCCCTGCACGTAGCGAATCGCCGCCGCGTCCGCCACCCCGATGCCGAAGATGTTGAGTGGAACACAGCCGTTCGTTGGGTCGGCGAGCGTCGAGCGGCATACGGTTCGACCGGTTGCAGGGTCGCGTACCGCATCGATGGCGCGCGCGAAGTTCGCCTTGTTGGTCGTATTGTGAAGCGCTACATCGAGTTCTGTCCGGCCGTGCTGGTAGTAAGCATCCCACCGCCATCTGTCGGAGATTCTCCCGGCGAAGGAAGCGACGCCACGAGTAGTGGCGCGTTCCACGTCGTTGCGGGGGCGTCCTAAATCGAAGGCCGACCAGCCATAGTTGAACTGAGTGATCCCCAGTGCCGCTGCGCTAGCGGCAACACTCGGATCGAGGAAAGGATTCTCCGTTCGCATCACCAGTGCCGTGCTGCCGGCGCCTGGGTACCGCTGATACGCCGCGCTGTTGGCTGTTTCGGAGACAGCGTAAGAGCCTTCGAGCGACATTGTCACATTATCCGTCAGATCGTAGCTCACACGCGTCCATGCGGATGCGCGTTCGACCTCGGAGTCGAGCGCGTTCAAACTGCCCTCGCTCCAGGAATTTCCACCCACCATGAAGAGCGTATCCACAGGTGAGCCAACATTGAAAGGCAGCGGCACACCGCCTACGCCGAACTGCGTGTTCGCAAGAGCGGTGCTGGTGATGACGCCGCCCTGTGCCACTGTGCGCGTGTTGACGTTCTCCGCAACGATTCGTTGTGGACGAGTGCTGGAAGAAAACGTCAGCAGGTTGGCTTGGCGAAACCATTTGCGTTTATTGCGATCGATGGAGTCGATGCCCTCGACGCGATTGTATTCGCCGCTCACCAGCCAATGACCTCGACCATCGGAGAACCCTGTGCCAAAGCTGATGTCCGCATTGGTGGCGCGATCATCGCTGCGGTCGCTCACGCCGCCGGAGACATTCATCTTCAAGCCTGTGAAATCCTTGTCGAGGATGAAGTTCACGACGCCGCTTACAGCGTCGGAGCCATACGCAGCCGATGCACCGCCCGTCACCACATCCACGCGCTCGATCAGCGCGCTCGGCAGGTTATTGATGTCGACCGCGCCGTTCAGAGCTGAGGAGACTACGCGCTGGCCGTCAAGCAGCACGAGCGTGCGGTTCGCCCCGAGCCCACGCAGATTGAGATTGTTCAGGCCGTTGAAGCCGGTACTGGTATTCCCGTTGCCCGTCCGAGGTGTGGAGCTACCACTGAGTTGCGGCAATTGATTGACGTAATCAGCGATATTTGTGGGTGCACTCTTCTGGATCTCCTCGGCGCCCAGCGATGTTACCGGGGTGGGGGTGTCGTAGTCCGGTCGTGCAATGCGCGAACCGGTAACGACGATCTGCTCGAGTTCTGTGGTTTCGGTCGTGGCCGGCGGCGCCTGGGCCAAGGCGGCGGCCGAGCACAGCGCGCTCACTCCCGCCATGCACCAGGAACTACCGAGTACGCGAGCACTGCGAGATCTGGACGTAAAGCACTTATCCATCGTCACTTCCCCTTAACTGCTGATTCAAACCGGACGCCTTGTTTTTCTGGATGCAAAGACGCAACGAGCATCGGAAAGTGCACCAGCACGAATTTGCGCGAGCGATGCTAGAGGCGTGTTCTCAGAAGGTCCAAGTCAAAGGCGGCATGGACCGATGCAGACTTTGTTTCGATCTCACCTCGGCGCGCGCGAACGCACGCCGTCGATCAGGCGTTGCAACTCACTCCGCTCCTCGGACAGCAAGTCTGTGAGCGGTGGGCGAACCGGCCCCGCAGGGCGTCCGACGATGGTGCAGCCAGCCTTGACGATCGATACCGCGTAACCACGCCCGCGGTTACGGATCTCCAAGTATGGAAATACGAAGTCATTCAGTTCGCGAAGTACCGTCGCCTTGTCGCGTGCTCGTACGGCGCGATAGAACGAGACGGCCCACTCCGGGAGAAAATTCAAAATTGCCGACGAATAAGTCGTCACGCCCATCTCTTGATAGGCAAGGGCAAACGTTTCGGCGGTCGGCAACCCGCCGATGTAGATCAAGCGATCGCCCAGGCGCGCGTAGATCCGCATCATGAGCTCTACGTCGCCGACACCATCCTTGAAACCGACCAGGTTGGGGCAGCGCTCACACAGTTGTGCAAGCGTGTGTTCATTGACGATGCCGTTGTCCCGGCTGTAGGCGATGACACCCAAAGAGGTAGCCCGGCAAACCGCCTCTATGTGCGCGGCGAGCCCCGCTTGCGAGGGCGTTATGAGATACGGCGGTAGCAACAGGATGCCATCGGCACCAGCCTTTTCAGCCGCTTTTGCCTGTTCAACCGCCAGCGCAGTGCCGTAGCCGCAGCCCACCACGACGGGGACGCGCCCGCGCGTCTCTTCCGCAGCCGCTCGACACACGACGGACACTTCAGCCGGCGTCAGCGAGGAGAACTCACCTGTTCCCCCTGCTGCGAACAGACCGGCGACTTCGTGCTGCAGCAGCCAATCGCAATGGCGGCGGTAGGCATGCTCATCGAAGCTCAAATCGGCCTTAAAGTGGGTGACAGGGAACGACAATAGCCCCGCGCTGATGGTTCTCGCCATGTCGCTGGGTGTCATCGTACTCATCGTGCGGGTTCCTGAGAAAGTCGCGAAATCGCTCACGATGATGATAAGCAGCGTGCGAGCGCGAGGTCCAACTCAAAGGCGCAATCGTTCGATGCTCGATTGGCATCGAAGTTGATCACCCGCCAGTATCGTCAAGCCGGCGTTAGCGGCCGACAATAAGCATGGCACGACTCCAGCAGTTTCCCCAGTACGGGATTGTCGTTGTCGCTCTTCCACGCCATGAACAACTCGACTGGCTTTGCCGGGCGCAGCTTTTGTAAGGGACGGAATGTGACGCCCTCGAAGCGCAGAGTCATCGCCGCCTCGGGGATGAGCGCGGCGCCAAGTCCAGCCCTCACTAGCGCCAGTATCGTGTGAATTTGCGTGACGTACTGCGTGTAGTCGGGATGTACGCCGGCGCGAGAGAACGTGCCCGCCACGAGATCGTGAAAGTAGCGAGCCTCAATCGGCGAATAGGTGAGAAATGGTGCGTGATCGAAATCCTGCAGCGTTGGCAGGGCGCCGCTCGCCAACGGATGGTTGTCCGGCAGGGCCAGCACCAGCGGCTCGCGCGCCACGCAACGAGTTTCGAAATCGGCAGTGGCCGCATGAGGCCGCAGCAGGGCCACATCCAGCCTGCCGGAGGCCAGCGCCTCCACCTGTTCCATCGTCACCATTTCCTTCAGAACCAACTCGACACCAGGCAGCTTGTCGAGGCAGACGATGATGAGCCCCGGCAGGAACCTGTAGCCCGATGACGCAGTGAATCCGATCGAAATAGAACCCGCCTCCCCGCTGGAGATGCGGCGTGCCGACAGCGACGCCGATTCGGCCAAACGCAAGATGGCGCGTGCGTCGGGCAGGAAGGCGCGGCCCGCCGGGGTCAAGCGCACGTTCCTGCTGCTTCGGTCCAGCAACTGGGCGCCGATTTGATGTTCGAGCAGCTGAATCTGCCGGCTCAGCGGCGGCTGCGTCATGTGCAAGCGCGTCGCTGCGCGGCCAAAGTGCAGCTCTTCTGCGACGGCCACGAAGCTACGGAGATGACTGAGCTCGAACATCAATACCCTTGTTGTATCGGTTCATCCCGATATTGGCTTGGACTTGCATCGTTCACTTTATTAGCATGCATTGCAAGTTCGAGGCTCGGGCGCTGACCTGCTTGGCGTGAGGTCTGTACACCACCTACGTGCAGCGTCGAGCTGCACCACCGCTGAGCGAAACCTGCGGCGCGCATCGGATGAGAGACTAGTCAACAAGGGACTACTGACCATGGCCGCCCTCGGCGTTCAGCAGCAAGTTCCCATTCATCTCCCCTGCTGCCGATTGAGAGCTGCGAATCCGATTCTGCTTGAAGCCCGAACCTTCAAGTAACCCCCTGGCCGGCGGCAGATGTCATATGTGTCCACTGTGTGGACTGATGGCTAGCGACGACTTGTGCTCCGCCGGGCACGGGGCGTATGGCCATCGTTTCCGCGAATTGATGCGTTAGCGCAGAGGTGAGCGGAGACGGATGTCGGATGTCGGGTACGGGGGCATGGAGCGCGCAAGCGCATGGCTTGAAGTCATAGCCCGGGTCTTTTCGACGGCATTCGCACGCGTCAAGCAGCACAGGCAGCGCGCTCACGTGAACGCCAAGGCAAGACTCCGCAGGCACGGAGGTTCATCGTGAACATCAGAATTGAGCTCGTTCGAGTCGCGGCATTTGCTGCGATTTTATCTGTTCCCTTATTTGCTGCCCAGGCGCAGACGGCCAGCGGTCCGCCACAGCGGGTCATCGTGAAATGGCGGGCAGCGCCCGGTGTGACTGCCCAGGCGGCAGAGGCTGCTCAGGCGATGGACGCTGCAGAGGCGCGCGTCGGGGTTGCGACTGCGCGAGTGCGCACGATCGCAACGGGTGCGGATGTCATGCGGCTGGAGCGTCGGCTGACCGAAGCCGAGTTGCAGGATTTCATGCAAACATTGGCGGCCAACGCACAGGTCGAATACGTCGAAGAAGATCGGCTGATGACGGCCTTGTTGACGCCCACCGATACCCGCTACAACGAGCAGTGGCATTACTATGAAGCCAACGGCGGCCTGAACCTGCCGGCGGCCTGGGATATCACGACTGGAACCGGCGTGACGGTCGCGGTGCTCGATACGGGCTACCGCCCGCATCCTGATCTGGCCGCCAACATCGTGGGCGGTTATGACTTCATCAGCGACAGCTTCGTCGGCAACGACGGCAACGGCCGCGATTCCAATCCTCAGGATCCAGGGGACTGGACCACGGCCGGACAATGCCAACCGGGTGAGGGCCCGACTAATTCCAGCTGGCATGGCACCCACGTCGCCGGCACGATCGCTGCTGTCACAAACAACAGTAATGGTGTGGCGGGGGTCGCCTTCGGTGCCCGCGTGGTGCCAGTGCGCGTACTCGGTCGCTGCGGCGGTTACACCTCCGACATCGCAGACGGGATCATCTGGGCCTCGGGTGGCGCTGTGAACGGCGCGCCCGCGAACCCGAATGCCGCGCGAATCATCAACATGTCTCTGGGCGGCAGAGGAGCCTGCGACACAACCACACAGAACGCGATCAATTTGGCGCGTTCGCGTGGCACTACCATCGTGGTAGCGGCCGGCAACTCGAATGCCAATGCGTCAGGCGCGAGCCCCGCGAATTGCTCCGGTGTCATCACGGTTGCAGCCACCAATCGCAATGGCGGCAAGGCGTACTACTCGAACTTTGGCGCAATTGTCGACGTCGCCGCACCCGGTGGCGATGTACGTTCGGGCACGGCTAACGGCGTGCTGTCCACGCTCAACTCGGGTACTACGACGCCGGGCAGCAACACCTACGCATTTTATCAGGGCACTTCGATGGCGACTCCGAATGTCGCCGGTGTTGTGGCGCTGATGCTGTCTGTCAACAGCGCTTTGACGCCGAACGAAGTGGAGTCACGGCTGAAAGCATCCACGCGGGCATTTCGGGCCACCTGCAGTCAGTGCGGCACGGGCATCGTTAACGCGCTGGCGGCGGTCAATGCGGCCGGCGGCGGTGGCAGCAGCAGTGGCAGTGGAGGGTCGGAGATCACGCGGACCAGGTGATCTGCGAACACTCTTCCCTAAGTTGACCGATCATTCCTGATTGGAACGCTTCGCCAGGCTCACCCCTGCAATCGCAGGCGGTGCGCCTGGCGTTTTAATGCCGCACGACCAACGTGCAATTTTATTCACCACGCTGCAACGATGTGGAGATCGCAGACCACGTCCAAGTGATTCAGGCGACCTGACGCCCGGCACACCATGCAGACACTAGTACGGGACCACGCGGTGTGTCGCGTACTCGAATCAGATCTGCGCGCTTGCCCTCGGCAATACTGCCGCGATCCTGGAGAGTCAGCGCTTGCGCCGGCCCTGCGGTCGCAGCCTGCACGGCAACGTTCAACGGGACGGACGCAATTCGAGACAAGCAAAAAACAGCCTGCAATAAACTCGAAGGGCAATAGTCGGATGAAAGAATATCTACCAGCGCACCCGCCGCCAGTTCGGCTGCAGCGACATTTCCAGAGTGCGAACCACCGCGCACCAGGTTAGGTGCGCCAACGATCAAGTGCATGCCCACCTTTCGCGCCTCGCGGGCAGCGACGATCGAAGTTGGAAACTCGCAGATCGTGCAGCCTGATTGTCGTGCGCGTTCGACATCGGCGGCGGCCGCGTCATCATGACTTGCAAGCAGGCAGCCGTGGCCACGCGCGAGGCGAAGCACTTCGGCGCGGTTCGAAACGGAGAACCTGGCTTGGTCCGCCTTGCGGCGTTCGATGAGTCGCTCCAGTTCCCCGGCATCGAGTCCGTAACGGCCAGCGTGGTGGTCGCGGAAGCGCGTGATATCGAGCCATTGACCTTGACCGGGCACATGCTCCATCAGCGACATTAGCCGCGGCACACGGCGCTCGATGGCGCTTCGCAGATACTCAGGCAGATTCGGACTGCCTAGTTCACAGCGCAAGTGCAAATGGTGTTCGGTCCTCAGTAAGCTCTGCGATTCTGCACTCTCGATCGAACTGATTGCGTCCAGATAGGCGCTCTGCCGCGCCCCTTCGCTCGTTTCACCACCAATCGTGATGGCATCAAACACCGTGGTGATACCGGCAGCGGCAAGTTCAGCATCATGAGACAGCACGGCGCGATCGGTGCTCCAGAATATGCCGGGCCGCGGTTCGATATGGCGCTCAAGGTTATCCGTGTGAATCTCGATCAGGCCCGGGAACAGATAGTCCCCGCCACAATCGACTCTGCGTGAGTTGGCCGCATGAATCGCGTCGATGCGGTGGATCATCCCGTCGCGCACCACGATATCGCTACGCTCGATGCGCTCTGGAAATACGGTAAGCGCGTTTGTGAGCGAGAAGGCGGGCTGCGCCGGACGCCGCGCTATGGGCCGGGACTTTCTCTCCAGATGCAATCCTTGGCTTATGATCACGCCGCTGCCTTGAACCTGCCTGACGCGGGTCAATCGCCGACGACGAACTGCAGCCGGTCCGCCCGGAAACAGGTCTTGGCGTAAGTGATCGGCACGCCGTCCGCCGACACGTCCATGCTCTCCGTTTCGATGATGGGCTGAGCGCGCGACATCCGCAGGGAGCGAGTTTCATCCTCGGTAGGTAGGCGAGCGCTGATTTGCGTGCGTTGCCTTCGATAGGTCTCGACACCGACCGAACGCAGCGCTTGAGTTATTGAAAGCTCGGCCGGCGCCTTCTCGGCCAGGCCGCGCAGTACGAGAAGCAGATTCGGCAGGCGCCGCGCCGGAAAATAGTTGTGCCCCAGACTCAGCGGCGCCGCGTTGGCGGCGCCGAGTACACTCAGAAAAATGCACGGATCGCCCGGTTCGATCTCCAAGGCGTCGGCCGCAATCGCAGAGGCGCTCACTTCCTCGAGCGCCAGTACTGAACGGGTTGGCGCCCGGTGATTCTGCAGCAGGTTTGCTGTGAATCGCGTGGTCGCACCGAGCCGGTACTGCAGTACGTCCTCAACCACAAACGTGCCTCGACCTCGCTCGACACGTAACAGTCCTTCTTCCTGCAGATGCCCGACCGCACGACGCACGGTGTGACGATTGACGCCAAAGCGTTCCGCGATCGCCGTGTCCGCAGGCAGCTGCTCGCCGCTCTTGAGCACCCCGCCCTCGATCTCGCCCATCAGCCTCTCGCTGATCTGACGCCACAGACTGATACCTGTTGTACTCATTCGATACTCACGCGCGGCGCATAGTCTCGATGCGCGCCATTACCTCAGCCTGAACAACCGTTTCCGCAGCGAGAGGGGGCGCATCGGCACCGATGGCTTGCAGCAATTCATCCACCGGCGCGCAGACGGCATTCGCTTCGAGTGACCGGTCGTGATCCAGTATCGAGCGGGCGGCCAGCTGCATCCCGCGAAAGGCGGCGCGAATCATGTGATTGCCGTGAATGACGATGCTTGCGCCCAACTGACGAAGTTCCGCACCCGTCATATGCGGATAGGCCGTCGGAATGCACACCAACGGCTTCTCGACGCCGAGCGCTGTTTGCAAGCGGCCGTACTCTTTCATGAAGGCGACGATCTCCGCGCCGGTGCGATCCTTCGAATGAATCACCACACCATCAGCGGCGGAGTGTAGATATGTCTCGGCGCGCATGATCGCGTCATCGAAGCCCGCGCCTGCAATCAGACTTTCGATGCGGGCAAAGAGCAGGAAATCGGCGGTGAGCAATCCCTCCTTCGCATGTTTGATCTTGTGCACGAACACCGCGGGATCTTCCAGTTCATGGCGCACTTCGCTCGCGAGGCTGGTGCGTTTCGCGCCGGTTTTATCTTCCACGACCGCGCCCCCGACACCGATCTGCTCCAACCTGCGACACAGCGCCAGCAGCGCCATGGCATCGCCGCCGGTATCTGCATCGGCCAGGATCGGCTTGGCAGTGACAGCGGCGACGTTTGCAATGGTGTCTATACGGCGTTCGAGAATGGCCATCTCGCTATCGGGCAGGCCCAGACTGGTAGCATGAGAAAAGCCGCTGGCCCACAAGATATCGAACTGCGTCCGGGCGTGATCGCCCGACTCCGCATTGCAACCAAGCAAAGCAGACAAGGGATCGTGGCATTCGATCGCCCGCAGCAGCCGCGACTCGCGCAGTAATTTTTTCAGTAGCGGTCGGCGTCGTTCCGGCAGAGTCGCGCGCGTCAAGACCATCTCATCTCCTAATG
Organism: uncultured Gammaproteobacteria bacterium; assembly: GCA_963710595.1. GTDB lineage: Bacteria > Pseudomonadota > Gammaproteobacteria > Steroidobacterales > Steroidobacteraceae > Steroidobacter. The sequence goes on along the minus strand of CAVQAZ010000004.1, from coordinate 133,378 downwards.
TCCAGCGCACAGTGTTGCGCACGCCATGGTGCGCCTAGATACCGGATGCGCAGGCTGCTGTCTAGACTTCTAGTCGATAACAATTTTTGCTGCACTGGCTGCAACGAATCTGTAACAAAAAATTCTTGTTATTTTCAGGGTTCGAATGGCGTCGCCGGGCCGTCTTCAAATTAACAGCAAGTCTAGACATCTAATCACAGCCTACAGCAGGCGGCGACGCAGCGCGTTCAGCTCGTGGGAACCACCAGCTGCAGGCGATCGGCGCGGAAACACGTTTTTGCGTAGAGCACCGGACTGTCGCGCTCGTCGACATCAATGCTCTCGGTTTCGAGCAGCGGCTGCTGTCGCGCCATCCTGAGCTGCGCGGCCTCCTCTGTCGAGGGCAGCCGAGCGCCGATGCGGATGCGAGAGCGCCGATGCTTCTTGATGCCGGCAGTGCGCAGCACTGCCGCGATGGAGTTGAATTCCTGGGGCGCTTCGAGGTCACGAGAAAGTTTCTCGACCGCCTGCGCAAGCGGCGGCAAGCGCTTCAATGGGAAGTAGTTGAGGCCAAGACTGAGCGGCGCGTCACCGGCCTGGTTGAGAAGTATCAGCTGCAAGCAAGGCGAGCCCAGAGCGATGCGCAGTCCCCGTGCTACTGGTGCGGCTGCGGGAAGTGTTTCCATGCGCACGAATTTGTTACGGAGATTCCGGTGTTGGTCGAGCAGACTGTGGACGAGCCTCGCCTGCGCTCCATCGCGCTGGTCGGGCGCTCCTTCAACGACAAAAGTGCCGCGCCCCCATTCGACGCGCACCAACCCTTCCTGTTCGAGATGGGCGACAGCACGTCGTGCCGTGTGCTTGTTGCAACCGAAACGTTGCGCCAGCTCGATGTCGGTGGGCAAACGCGCGCCCCCTTGCAAGACACCCTGCTTGATATCGCTCACGAGCATATCGCTGATCTGACGCCAGACACTGACATTCCTTGTCTTCATGAGTGCTTTGGACTGCGAGAACTCTCTGGCCACTGTTGCTCCGGGAGCGAATCTGAGCGGATTGTAAGTGCATCGCTTGCTGAACGGTACTGAACGGCGCGCTGAGCCGCACTTTGTCACGACAGCGTAACGATCCACTCGCATGCTGCGCGAATTTAGTCCCCTAGGGGAGTTTCATAATATGCGATCCACCTTGAAGCGATCCGAAAGCAAATCCTCCGCACGCAACTGGAGCAGCGGGTTGCTTGCAATGAGCTGCCTGACTCACGTGACGATGGCGCTCGCCGATCCAGAGCAGGCGGCATCAGCAAACATCGTCGACGACAAGGTGCTGGCGACGGTCGTCGTGACGGGTTCGAACATACGCAACGCAGCGGCCGAGTCGGTTGCTCCACTGCAAGTCCTGGAGCGCGAGGATCTCACCCAGAGCAATGCGGTTCAGTTCAGCGAGATCCTGGCGGATATTCCCTCGAACACCGGCTCGCAGCTTTACAACGAATCCGGCCAGTTGAGCGGCACGGCGCAATTCGAACTGCGCGGGCTGGGATTCTCCTCGACATTGGTGCTCGTCAACGGCCGCCGTGGCGGCGTCTCCCCGCTCTCCGACAAGTCGGGCTCAGACTTTCTGGACATCAACCAGTTCCCGCTGTCGATGGTGGAGCGGGTCGAAGTGCTGAAGGACGGCGCCTCGGCAATTTACGGCTCGGAAGCCGTGGCAGGCGTGGTCAACATCATCACACGACGCGGCTTCGAGGGCTTCGAACTGTCGGCGGACTATCAAACATCAACGAACGACGCGTACACGGTCAGCCTTGCCGCCGGGACGCAGTTCGACCGCGGCTCGTTCAATGTCTATGCAACGTTTCTCGATCAATCGGGCAACCAGCGCTCGGACTTCGATTGGCTCATGCGGCGCGTCGGCGGCAATGGCGTGCCGGGGCGCTCTCAGCTCATCACTGCCAATGGCTATCCTGGAACGTATTCGCTTGGAACGTCGAATGCCGCGGGGAATCCGGTTGGCGCCACTGGCGCGATCGCCGTGGCAGACCCGAACTGCGAAGCAGCGGGCGGTGTATTCCGCATCGACGACAACGGCGCCGTCAACCGCAACATCTGCAACGCCAACTTCACGAATCAGACATCTGTAATCCCGGCGCAGCGACGTCTGCAGGCATTCGCAGAGGTCAGCTACGACCTCAACGATGCGCTCACGTACTTCAACGAAACCAGCGCGTCCGGCAACCTCAACATGATTTCGAACACCGTCGGCGGCTTCAGCAACGGCTCGGTGACCAGCAACGTCAAAGGTTACGTCTACGTGCCAGCCGACCATCCGTTCAATTTCTTCATCGCGGATCCGAACAACCCGCGCAATATCCTGGCCGTGGACCCCAGTCAGTGGAATCCCGCCATACATCAGGCCGTGCCCGTCGTCGGCAATCTGCGCCCGGAAGGCATTCACTACGGTGGCGAGAAGCGTCAGAAAAACGATTATCTGCGCATGGTCAACGGCTTGATCGGACGCTTTGGCGAGGACTGGAGCACGACCGCGTCGCATAGCTTTGCGTCGGCGCGCTTTGAAGAGAACGATCCGCTGGGCGTCAACGCGGAGGGGCTGGCGAGCGTGCTGCTGTCCGGCGACTACAATCCATTTGGCACCTCGATCGTGTCTCCCGGCCTGGTATCGCCGAAGGATGGCAGCAGCGTTGCTGCAAATTCCGACGCTACCTTGAATCGGATCTTCTATACGACCAACACCGCACGGCGCACCGACCAGCAGGTCGTCGACCTGACCGCCTCAGGGCCGGCCATCGACCTGCCGACCGGTCCGGTCGCAGTAGCCGTCGGCGCGCAGTATCGCGACCTGCGCTACAAGGTGATTCAGGATTCGCTGTTCGCTGCCGGCGGCGGCACCACTCCATCGACGATTTCCAACAGCAAGGGCGCGCAGGATGTCATGGCCGCCTACGCTGAAACGGTCGTGCCGTTCTATGACCGCGCGGAGGTGCAATTGGCCGTGCGCCATGAAGACTACGGCGGCGCGACCGGCAGCTCCACCAATCCGAAAATTGCCAGCCGCATCGAGATTCTCGATGGACTCGCGCTGCGCGGCTCATGGGGCACATCATTCCAGGCGCCGACGCTGACTCAGCAATCGACGTCTCAGGCGCTGGTCATCGTGAATGATCCGGTCGTGCTCGGCCCGACCGGCCTGGGTTGCGCCAACACCACCGTGGGCAGCAACGCCACGGTGATAACGTCCGGCGACAATCTGCGCCCGCAAGCGTCGGAGAACTTCAACTTTGGGCTCGACTTCTCACCGCTGCAGCAGCTGAGTCTGACCGCCGACTTTTGGCACTATCGTTACACCGATCTGATAGCGGCCGCACAGAATGCGCAGGCAGTCGTGGCTGGCGAATGCGTCAACGGCCAGTACGTTGCCGATCCTCGCGTCCACCGCGGTCCGAGCGGCCAGCTGAGCGAAGTCAATTCAGACTACGTGAACGTCGGCAAGGTCGTCGCCGAAGGTATCGATCTATCCACGGTGTACCGCCTTTCGGCGGGCCGTATCGGCGACTTGCGCTTCCGCGCCGATGCGACGTTCATCGATAAGTTCGACGTTTATGGCGCCGACGGTGCGGCGAGCGACAAAGCGGGCAGCCGCAACTTCACCAACAACTTCGCGCCGATGCCGCGCTGGCGCGCAAGCGCTACGGTGGCCTGGAAACTCGGCATGCAGCACGCTTCGGTGTCGACGCACTTCACCGACAGCTATCGCAACGATCAAAGCAACAACGCACCGATCGAGAGCCTCACGACCTTCGACATACAGTACGGGCTCGGCTTCGAGAACTGGAGCGGCAAGGGGTCGTCTACGACCTTGAGCGTAGGCATCGACAACGTCTTCGATACCGATCCACCCGCGCTGCTGCGTTACACCACAGCCGGTGTGCCGGTGACCGGTATCTCGAGCATCGATCGTCCCGGCTACGACCCGCTGTCGGGCGCCGATATCCGCGGCCGCATCGTGTATGCGCGCTTTCTGCAGCAGTTCTGAATCTCACGGGCGTAGCGCATGGCTAGTGTAAAGCTGCATGGATTGACGAAATCTTTCGGCGACGTGCGCGTGCTGCGCGACGTCTCGCTCGACATTCTCGACGGTGAGTTCCTGACACTGCTTGGGCCTTCCGGCTGCGGCAAATCAACATTGCTGCGGATCATCGCCGGCCTGGAACAACAAAGCTCCGGCTCGGTCGTGATCGGCGATCGAGCTGTCGACCGCCTCGCGCCGAAGGACCGCGACGTTGCGATGGTGTTTCAAACTTATGCGCTCTATCCGCACATGACTGTAGCGGCCAATCTCTCCTTGCCGCTGCAGATGCGGAGACTGAGTTCGCTGCAACGCTTGCCTGTGCTCGGGCCACACCTGCCGGGGTCGCGCGCTCAACGAACAGACATTGCGCGCGAAGTTACAGAAATCGCCACATCGCTCGAACTCCAGCATCTTCTCGAACGCAAGCCCGGCCAGCTGTCCGGCGGGCAACGTCAGCGCGTCGCGCTCGCGCGAGCGATGGTTCGCCAACCCGCCGTATTCCTCATGGACGAACCGCTTTCGAATCTCGACACCAAGCTGCGGACGCAAATGCGCGCCGAGATCATCGAGCTGCGCCGCAAGCTCGCTGCAACGTTTATCTACGTCACGCACGACCAGCTCGAAGCGATGACGATGTCAGATCGCGTTGCCGTGATGTTCGACGGCGCCATCGTGCAAGTGGGGTCGCCTCAGGCCCTTTATGCCCAACCCGCGACACGGCAAGTCGCAGAATTCATCGGCAGCCCTAAAATCAATCTCATCGAATGCATCGCGCAAGGCGAAGGGACAGCTATCGCTGCGGACACGCAGTTCACCATCCAGCGCGGCATCCCTTCAGGAACACGGCTCACATTGGGAATACGCCCGGAGTCCATGCATCTTGCTGAGCGCAGCGGTCCGGGTGTATTCACCGGACGCGTGCAACGCACTGAGTACATCGGCAGCGATCTGCTGGTCCACTTTCACGTGCTCGGGCAAAGCGACCCGCTCGTCTTGCGCACAGCGCCGCGTCAGAACACAGCAGCGTTGCGAGCTGACACTACAATCCACGTCTCAGCAGCTCGCGAGCAATTACTGGTGTTCGACGGCAACGGCGCTGCGTTGCGGGCTGGCGTACCGACGGTGACCGCACTTCGGAGTCATCGCTGATCATGGCTGCTGCCACCGAGGCGAAGGCCGTACCGACGCCACTACAATTGCAAACAGTACCGCGAATGGCCGGATATCTGTTAGCCGCGCCGGGCGCCGTCGCTCTGGTGATATTGTTCATCGCGCCGGTATTAGCGGTCTTCGGGATCGCGCTGACCGATTGGGAACTGGGAGCAGATCTGTTCAAGTTTGTCGGACTGGCGAACTTTCGCACGCTGCTGCTCGATCCACAGTTTCTCGCGTCATCGGCCAATACTCTCGTCTATACACTAGTGGTGGTGCCCTTGAGCGTATGCCTCGGGCTGACCGTGGCATTGCTGATCGATTCCGGACGCAGTCTCCGCGCGTTGTATCGAGCCGCGCATTTCCTGCCGGTCATGGCCACCATGGCCGCGATGGCGATCGCGTGGGAGGCGCTCCTCCATCCAACGATCGGCGCCGTCACGCAATTTCTGGCGTGGTGCGGCTTGCCCACGATGAACTGGCTACGCAACGAACAAACCGTGCTGTTCGCACTTGCAGCGATCGGCGTGTGGCAGAACTTCGGCTACGCCATGGTGCTGTTTCTGGCCGGCCTCAAGGTAATTCCACAAGACTTGTACGAGGCCGCTGCCATCGACGGCGCAGATTCGACGCTGGACCGGTTGCGCACCGTCACGCTGCCCATGCTTGGGCCGACGACAATGTTCGTGAGCATCGTCGTCATGCTCCGTGCCTTGGAAGTATTCGATACGGTGAGCATTCTTACGCAAGGAGGCCCGGGTACGTCCTCGGAGGTCCTACTCTTCACGCTCTACGAAGAGAGCTTCCTTTATCTGCGGACTGGATACGGCGCAGCGATCACGGTCGTCTTTCTGCTCGGCGTGACTGCCTTGATGCTGGTTCAAGCGCGCACCATGGAGCGCCGGGTGCATTACGCATGAGCTGGGATCTGGCAGGAATGGCTCGTGGGGCCGGCCGCCATGGCCTGCTCGCGATCACCTCGATTTTCGCGCTGCTGCCGTTCGTGTGGATGGTCAGCTTGTCGCTGAAGTCGCCGGGCGAAATGTTTCAACCCTCGTTCTCCTTGTGGCCCCAGCAGTTTTTCGCGATCGAGAATTACAGCACCGCGCTCACTGCAGCGCCGCTGCCGCGTTTCATGTTGAACGGCACGTTCGTCTGTATCGCGATCCTCACACTTCAGCTGCTGATCTGCGCGCCTTGTGCCTACGCGCTTGCCAAGCTGCGGTTCGCGGGTCGCGACTCTCTCTTTGCGCTCGTGCTCGTCGCGCTGTTCATCCCTCACCAGGTCCTGGCACTGCCGATGTTCGTGCTGTGCTATCAGCTCGGCATCCTGAATACGTATGCGGCGATGATCCTGCCGTTCGTAGTCTCGCCTTTCGGCATTTTCCTGCTGCGCCAGTTCTTCAAGGCGATTCCCGACGACATCGTCCATGCCGCGCGCCTCGATGGAGTCTCCGAACTCGGCATCGTGTGGCGGATCATGGTGCCGATGGCGTCCCCGGCCGTGGTTGCGTTCGCGATCTTCTCCGCCGTCAGCCACTGGAACGACCTGTTCTGGCCGCTCATCGTGGTGCAATCCGAGGAGCTGATGCCGCCGGCGCAGGGCATCGTCGCGTTTCACAACGCCGAAACCGGCATTGACTATGGGCCGCTGATGGCAGGCGCTGTGCTCGTCGTCGCTCCGCTCGTCATCGCATTCCTGCTCGCGCAACGCCGCTTCATCGAAGGCCTGACCGCTGGGGGCATGAAGTGAATATTAGCCGGCGAACGATGCTTGCCAGCGCGCTGGCGCTCGGCTGGCAAACGCAAGCGCGCAGCGTTGGGAGCGACATGACGTTGCGCGTCAACGCAACGCCGAGCATTTTCAGGCCGACTTTCGAAGAACTGCGCCACGAGTTCCAGCGGCGGAATCCGCACATTAATATCGAGCAACGGACGTCAGCGCGCGATCAGGAGGACCAGATCCAAGGCACGCTACGACAGGCGCTCATCGGCGCGCTGCCCGACGTTAGTTTCGAGGGCATGAAATATCTGAGAACGTTGCACCGTCGGCGTATCGCCGTACCGCTGGCGCCGCTGATAAAGAACGATCGCGAGTGGGACGGTGACTACAGCGAGTCGCTGACCAAGAGCACGAGCATCAACAACGAAGTGATTGGCGTGAGCGCTGCTGTCTCATTCCCTATCATCTACTACGACGCCGATCGGGTGGCCGACTTGCTCGGGCACGCGACGTTTCCGCAGGACTGGGCCAGCTTGTTACCGCTCGTGAGTGCGCTCGGCCGGAAAGCCAAACCAGGCATGCTTGGCGGGTTCGTGCAGCACACGGACAGCAGCTGGATCTACATGGCGTTGGTGGGCAGCCTCGGCGGCCACATGATGAGCGCCGATGAAAGTCGCCTCACCCTCGATGATGCGGCCGGGCTACGCGCGCTCGAAATCTTCGCCACCTTCGGCCGCGCCGGCCAAGCCCGCATGGACATGGGTCGCGAGCAGGCGCGTCAGGCATTTGCGGGCGGCGCGGCAGCACTGCTGATCGACTCCTCGAGCAGCCTCGCGCGACTGGAGAAACAAATCGCCGGTCGCTTCCGACTCGCCACCGCGAGATTGCCCGTCGTGAAGAAAGGACGAATCTGTGCCAATGGCATCGCTGCGATCGTCTGCACTCGCGAGCCGCTGCGCCAGGCCGCGGCGTGGCAGTACGTCAAATTCGTTTGCGGGCCGGCCGGCCAGAGCATCATCGGCAAGTCGACCGGCTATCTGCCCTCGAACGATATCGTGGTTCACCGCGCCGACTTGCTGGCCGGCTACTACCAATCACGCCCGTTACTGCGGCCGATCGTCGAAAGCCTGCCTTACACCTCGCCGTGGTATGCGTTCCCGGGCAGCAATGCGATGAAGATCGACGCCGTGATCGTCGACGGGGTGGCATCGGTAGTCACACTCGCGAAACCACCTCGCGAGGCCGCTGCAGCGATGAAGCGCACCATCGAGCAACTGCTGCCTGCGCATTCCACATGAGCGAGCCATAGCGCGTCGAGAAAAAGGAGTATCCCAGCCGATGATCGACTTCAGACGATCCATTCCCCCGCATCTTCCCGAGCTGCATTCCTATATCTCAACCGCGCTGCAGGCTATCGCTGCAAGCAACGATATGGGACTCATGCTGCGACAGAGCGCGGCTCGCGGCACGGAAGGCGATCGAGCAGCAGCTGCGCAATTCCTGCGAACGCGCTTCGATGCGGAGCTTGATCCCTGCCAAATCATTCTCTCCAATGGCACACAGAACGCACTGCTGGTGCTGCTCCAGATGCTGGGAGGAACGAATGAGCTCGTGGTCGCCGAAAGGCTCACGTATGGCTCGCTGGCGGCACTTGCGCGTATCGCTAATGTGCGCCTGGAAGGCCTCGATATTGACGATCACGGAATCATTCCCGAGTCCTTCGCAACAGTATGTAAGGCCCGCCGTCCGAAAGTCCTCTATTGCAACCCGACGGTGCAGAACCCAACGGCAGCAGTTATGCCCGAGACGCGCCGGCTCGCACTCATCGATATGGCGCGACGTTACGGCGTCACCATCATTGAAGATGATGCGCTTGGCCGCCTGCATGTGGACGGGCCGAAGCCGATTGCGGCGCTTGCCCCTGACATCACTTGGTACGTGATGAGCACCACCAAATGTCTGGCGCAAGGCTTGCGGCTAGCCTATGTCGTCGCACCGCGCGCCGCCGGCGCAGAGAAGGTGATCGCTCCGGTAGAGCAGCTGAGCTACTGGCATGCAGCGCCGCTTACCGCAGCGCTGGTGAGTCTATGGATCACCAGTGGCATCGCAGACAAGATTACTGCCAGGATCGCGGGCGAATGTGTCGCTCGAGAACGGCTGGCGCGCGACATTCTCAGCAACGCGGATGTTCGCTCTGTGCCGGGCTCCATGCACCTCTGGATCAACCTGCCGGCGCGATGGGATCGTCACCAATTCGTGGCAGTCGCGCAGAGGCATGGCGTCCTGATGCGATCATCCGACCACTTCGCGATCGACGGGCACGCAGTTCCCAACGCAGTGCGCCTTGCCCTGTCACCTCCCGCGGATCTGGACGAAGTTCGCCGCGGGTTACTCGTCTTGCGCGATCTGCTGGAAGACCCCGCCAGCTCCAGCCAGCGAGGCGCCGTTTATGAAGTCGAACATGGGCGCTGAAGATCCGACCGGCGCGCCAACGCCTGCATCTGGCGCATCGCGAATCTGGACGGACATCGACCTGGACCAAGACGGCAAGCGTTTCGGCTACTTGCGCCTGAACGTATCGACGCACGGCCGCGCATCTTCGTTCGTGCCGATTCCGGTCGCGGTTTTCAAGAACGGCAACGGCCCGCGCATCCTTCTGCTCGGAGGCGTTCACGGCGACGAGTTCGAAGGGCAAGTGATGCTCATGAAACTCATGCGCACGCTCGACATCGACGATGTTCGCGGCCAGCTCATCATCCTGCCGTCAGCGAACGCACCAGCGGCCTTCGCGGGCATGCGCACCTCGCCACTCGATGGTCGAAATCTCAATCGTGAGTATCCCGGCGACCCCCGGGGCTCGCCGACTCAGGAAATCGCTTACTTCATCGATACTGTGCTTCTACCGCGCGTGGAGTACCTACTGGACTTTCACTCCGGCGACAGCACGACCTACTTCACTCCGTCCGCACATGTCTATCACTCGCCGGACCCAGCGAAGTTCGAGCGCCTGCTGCAGATGTTGAAGGTGTTCGGCATGCCGACGAGCGTAGTGCTGAAGGGGCTGATCGACCATGACAAAAAGGCCATCGGGACCTGTGATCGACTCGGCGTGCTGCGCTTCGCAAGCGAACTCGGCGGCGGCGCGAGCATCACCGTCGACGCCTTGCGAAAGGCCGAGCACGGGCTCCTGCGCCTGCTACACCATCTCGGCGCTTTGTGCCGACCGCTGACGCAGGAACCGCCGGCCCCGATCGAACTCGTCCGTCGCCTGCCGAACCGGCAGTATGTGTTTGCGATGGCGTCCGGCGTGTTCGAGCCTTACGTCGAACTTGGCGCAGCCGTCAGCGCCGGACAACCCGCCGGCGCGATTCATTTTCCGCAAGAGCCGTGGCGCGAGCCCGTGATCGCAAAGTTCGATCACAGCGGGACTGTGCATGCCGTACGCGTCCGGGCGCTAACCGAGATTGGCGACGCGCTGTTCATGCTCCACGTGCCGTGGACCGGCTAGTCATGCGAGAGCGGTCAAGTAGCATTCACTGAGCCCAGCGACGGAAGCTCGCAGTCAGCGTAGCTGGTGCCGAGTCCGCGTTGACTCACGTGCTGTTGCGCGTGCCTGCACGCAACGGTGCGAGCTTCGCTCCAGCGTCCGGCTGCAGTTGTTTGAACACAAGCGACGAGCATGCGAACACCGCGCCGATAACGACCAGCGCTGCATCGATCTCTCTTTCGCCCGGCTGCACCGACCCATTCAGCGCCGAGCTTATTCGCATGATCAGCACCGAAAGGCTGACTCCGGCCGCCATGGCGAGATACTGGCCTGTGGTAGCGAGACTCGCGGCTTCACCGATCGACGGCTCAGGGACGTCGGCGTAGCCGATCGTGTTAGCGAGCGTCAGATGCAAAGACCTGAAGAAGCCTAGCGCAAGCAATGCGAGCGCGATCATCGCGTGAGGCACTTCGGATTGCAGCAGCGCGCAGCCCATGATCAGCGCTCCACAAAACAGGCTATTTGCCAGCAAGGCCCGGCGGAAACCAAACCGGCCCACTATGCGTCCGATCACGAACTTCGCCGCCAGCGAGCCGAGCGCAGTCGCGAACACAATCGACCCCGCCTGGAGCGCATCGAGGCCGAAGCTGACCTGCAGCAGCAGCATCAAAAGGAACGGCATCGCTCCAAGCGACAAGCGGCACAGATTGGCGCCGACGATGGAGATGAAAAAAGTCGGAATACGCAACAGGCCAAGATCGAGGATCGGCTGTGGATGTTTGCGAGCGTGCCGGACGTAAGCGAAGCCGGCCAATGTTCCAATGCTCACCAGGATCACAGTGAGCAGCCGCGCTGAATCGGCACGGCTGGCCGACTCAAGACCAAACACGAGGCATGCGAGCGCGCAGCTGGCCAGCAGCAGGCCTTTGCGGTCGAGTGGCCGCCGCTGCTTTTCATCGCCGCCCTTGATCAGCAGTGCAGCCGCGACCAACGTCATCAGGCCGATCGGCACATTCATCAGAAAAACGTATCGCCATGATCCGTGCACGATCAGGAAGCCGCCGAGCGGCGGGCCAATCACCGGCGCAATCAGCGCCGGCACGGCAAGATACGACAGTGCGTTGACGAACTCCGACTTGTGAGTGCTGCGCAAGACCAGTATGCGCCCCACGGTGGCCATCAAAGCCGCACCGGCTCCCTGCACCAGGCGCGCAGCGACCAGCGGCGGGAGCGACGACACCAGCCCGCACACCAACGAACTGGTCGTGAACAGTGCGATGCCGATAAGAAACAGCGTGCGCGCCCCAAACCTGTCGGCCAGCCACGCACTCGCCGGCACGGTGATGATCAGCATCAGCAGATAGACGGTAATGATAATACTCAGGTCCAGCGGATCCGCATGCAGCGCCGCGGCCATCGCCGGCAAAGCCGCGGAGACTATGGACGCATCGAGCATGGTCATGAACAGCCCGCAGCCGACGATGTACCAAATCAACATCGAGTGGACCGGCACGCCGGCGACCACTTCGAGTGCACTCGCGCGAACCCGCTGTTGTTCCATGCGCGACACCGGATCAGCTCCGTTCCGCCAGCATGGACGCAATGATCGATAGCCCGGCCCGCAACTCCTCGCGGGAGGTCGGCGCAGTGAGGGAGATTCGAACCGAATCACACCGCCCGGCGGCATCGATTGCAAACAGATCGGCCGGTCTTACCAGGACTCCTCGGCGCCGTGCGGTTTCGGCGAACGCATGTGGCGAGTATTCCTCTGGCACGCGCAGCCATAGATGCAACGCACCAGGCGCAGTCCTCGCACAACGCGAGTCGAGGATGTCGGCCGCGATTCCCTGGCGCGCGTCGATCTCACGACGCAAGGAGCTTGCGATTCGCCGCCCTCCTCCGTCCACTGCCCAACTCGAAGCGATCTCAACGCTTAGCGAATTTGGAAACCACCACGAGAGCCTGCTGACTGGTTCGACCAGCCTATTGGCAGCAGCTGCACTTGGGGCGACTAAATACGCTAACCGCAATCCCATCGCGTAGCACTTCGACAGGCTCATCACATACCAAGTGATACCGGGCGCGAGCCGGGCAATAGGCGGCGGGGCTTCCGGATGCAACGCTCCGAGCACGTCATCCTCGATCAGCAGCACTCCGTGCTTGCGCGCTACGGCAATCACTTCTGTGCGCCGCCGCTGTGACATCACTGCAGTCGTCGGATTGTGGACGGTCGGGTTGCAATAGAGCGCTTTAGGTTTTCGCTGGCGACACACCTCATCGAAGGCTGCCGGAATGATCCCCTCTTCATCCAGGGCTACACCGACGACGGTGATGCCTAGCCTGGATAATTCACGAACGGTCGTGAATTCATAAAAGCAAAAGCCCCTGTTGTGATAGAAATGGCTTTACCACAAGCACTTCCGTCACTCGAGAGGCCTTTGCGTGGACAAAGATATCACACGACAGTGTGTTCTGTTTCCGGAGCTGTTCGGCAAGACGCTCACGGTGAAGTTCGATCAGCGAGACGGCAGTTCGGACGGCGGCGCTATTTTGCTGAAGGCGGCGGAGCGGCGGCTGGGCTTGAGCGAGCGGCTGGCCGGGTGCATCAAGGATCGGCGCCAGCCGGGCAAGATCGAGCACACGGTTCACGAGGTATTGAATCAGCGGCTGTATGCGATCGCCTGCGGGTATCCGGACTGCAACGATGCGGCGCGGTTGTCGAGCGATCCGGTACATCGACTTCTGTCGCGCGGGCAGACATCGGCTGAGGCGATGCTGGCGTCGCAGCCGACGTTGTCGAGATTCGAGAATGCCATGGACCGCGGCTCGCTGTATCGCATGGGAGAGGCACTGGCCCAGAGCGTGATCGAGCGACATCGAAAACGCCTGGGTCGGGGCAAGGTCAAGCATGTGCGGATCGACCTGGATCCCACCGACGATCCGACGCACGGTGCGCAGCAGCTGGCGTTCTTCAACGGGCACTACGACAGTTGGTGCTATCTGCCGATGGCTGGGTTTCTCACCTTCAACGGCGAGCCTGAGCAGTACTTGTTCTGCTACGTGCTGCGTGCGGGCAATGCGCCAGCCAAGCAAGGGGCCATCGGGATACTGGAGCGCATCATCAAGCAGGTGCGCGTGAACTTCCCCAAGGCGCGTATTGAGGTGCGCCTGGACGGTGGCTTTGCCGGCCCTGAGCTGTTGAGTTTTCTGGACGGCAACGACGTCGACTACCTGGTTGGAATGGCTGAAAACAAGGTACTGAAGCGTCGCGCGCGGCGATTGATGGGGCGCGCCAGAAGGCTGTCGAGGATCAGAAACAAGACGGCGAACGTCTTTGGCGAGACGCGCTATGCCGCCCAGAGCTGGAAGGAGCGCAAGCGGCGCGTGCTGATCAAGGCGGAGGTGGTGCGCGCGCACGGCAAGCTGCCGAAGGATAACGCCCGCTTTGTCGTCACGAATCTCAAGAAGACCCCGCGCCATCTGTACAAGCGCGTCTACTGCGGTCGCGGCGACATCGAGAATCGCATCAAGGAGCTGCACCATGGGTTGGAGATCGACCGCACCAGTTGCACGGACTTCCTGGCCAATCAGCTGCGTGTACTGATCACGGCGGCGGCGTATGTGTTGATGCAAGAGGTGAGACTGGCCGCCAAAGGAACCTCGTGCGAACGCGCGCAGGTCAGCACGTTGCGGGACCGGCTGATCAAACTGGGCGCTTGGATCGAGACTTCCGTACGACGCATCGTCGTGCACTTGCCGAAAAGCGCACCGCATCGCTGCGAGTGGCAGCGTATCGCCCGTTCGCTGGGCGCCGTACCGGCGTAGCCGAGGGTCCTCTGGCGAATCTGTCCTGGCGCAGTGATGTGCCAAGGCCTGCGCTCGCCCGTCGATCAGCAAATTTCGACACCATGCGCTCATGATGAGCGTCACCCTTCGTTCGCCCGCCGATGCGCGCCAGAGAGCGCGTTCAGAACGCGTCGAAAGCACTCCATCGCGCACGTTCAACCAATGCATGGGCCTCGTCGCGTCGTTCATGAATAATGCGGGCTAGCCGCGCAGCGATCGTACGTAGCACCACATAGGTCAAGGCCTCCGCCGCGAGAACTCCGCCATTCCCGACTTCGGCCTGCAACAGCAGCATCAGCGCGCTCTGCGTTCCGTTAGTGACTGTCAATCTCTCGACGTCAAGGTCTTGCCCCAGCCGGGGCGCGAGCCAAAGCGCACCCGCTTCACGATCATGCGGGCTTCCGCCCACACGATTCTTTCGCATCGCGCTGCCCAAATTCATCTGTCTCGCGAACGACGCGAGCACACGGCGTAACTCTTGGTCGAACTCAGGCGGTGACGGCGGCAATGCGGTCGTCAGATCGATCTGTACAGCGCCGGCATTCATATATATGTGGCCTCTAGTGGCTGCCGCGCAAAGCAAGCACCGCGGAAGACCCCACTGCGAAGACCGTCACGACCACATACATGGCGCCCGTCGTTCTTGGGACCGGGATCGGCGTCACATGTAGTACCGCCAACAACACCAGCGCCGCACACAGCAGGACGGCAAATACTTCTGCAGGCATCAACGGCTTTAGCAAGAACAGCACCGCCAGCAGCGGCAAGGCATAGGTAGTCGGCACGCCAATGAAGCGCCCATCCGATAATCCGAACGTGTTGAAATAGGAGAGTCGCAAGGCGCTTGCCACTACCAGCAGCGCCGCGCATACGATTGCCAGCCATGACGCCGAGTTGAGTTCCAACATGAGAACGGCCGGAAACACCCCCGCACTCACCAAGTCAGCAAGAGAATCCAGGCTCTTGCCGACCTTGCCGGTTTCCGGAGCGCGATTGATAGTGCGCGCTGCGACCACGCCATCGAGATGATCCGCCAGCAGTGCCCAGAGCACGACAGCCACGCCCCACTCGGCGTGACCGGTGATGACCAGACTGATGCCGATGACGGACAACACGAGACCTGTCGCCGTAATGGCGTTCGCAGGATCGGTGAGCTGGCGAATCATTCTAATCCCCCTGCAGATGCTGCGAACCTCACGCAGGTTGGTAGCTGGGCGCGAGATCCAGCAACTCGGCATGCGTATTCGGGTTGAAGATCTGCTCCGCGCGGCGCAGGTCCGCTTCATTGTCGATTTCGTACCAATGGACGCCCCTGCAGATCGCACCGTGCAACTTCAGTGCTTGGGTTGCGAGCAATTGCGCCAGCACCTGTTCGACGTAGCCCCTGCGATCTCCGCCGGCGATCACACGATCGAATGCAGGCACGATCACCTGTTGCAGGGTGCCGGCGGTGAAGCGATAGATATTCACCGTCTTGTAGAGCGACTTGCCGAGAGCGCTGGCGGCGTTCTGGCTCATGCGAAACTCCAGTACACTGCCTTCCGGCGTCAACAGGGCGGCCGAGCCGGATATCGCTTCATCGAAGACGTCGACGGCGGCAACGTCGCCTTCGCAACGTAACATCCGCGTCAGCAGCGCTCGCTCGAAGAACACATCGCCTTCCAACAGCCAGGCGTCGCCGCTTTGCAGAGCTTCTCGCGCCAGCCACAGCGAATACGCACTGCCGGTACGATCGAAGACGTCCGATTCGACGTAAGCGACGCGCATGCCGGCGAAAGATTCCCCGCAGCAACGCTGAATCGCTTCTCTCCGATAGCCCACTACAATGGTCGTCTGCTTCACACCTGCATGCGCCAGATTGCGCAGGGCATTGTGCAGAATGGGCACACCCCGAACCTCCACGAGCGGCTTCGGCCGGTCATCCGTGAAGGGTTTCAGGCGCGAGCCAAGGCCGGCGGCGAGAATGACAGCATGCTGAGGGGCATTATTTTCAATCATTGGAATTCCTTCTCCACAGTTGAGCTACGCGAATAACTTTTCGGGATTGCTGTTCAGAACCTCGACCAGCCGCCGCAGGCCAACTTCGAGCTGCTCGACGGGTGCTCCATACGAGACCCGCAGTCCACACGGATCGCCGAACGCTGTTCCCGATACGGTTGCGACTCCCGCGGCCAGCAGAGCGGCGACTACGTCGTCCGCATTCCGGGGTTTGCCGTGCATCTCGCTCCGCTGTAAGAGCTGCGCCAAGTCGAGATAGAAATAGAAACCACCCTGGGCGCCCGGCGGCGGAATGTTCGTGAACCCACTGAGTATTCCCAATCCCAGCCGACGCGCTTGCTTGAGTCTGGCGAAGAGCGCACGCTCGTAAGCACCATCACTCTTTTCCAGGTGAGCGAGTACGGCGTGCTGTGCGATGACGTTTGGATTCGAAGTTGTATGGCTCTGTAGCGCCTTGGCCGCCTTGATCACGGCTTCCGGGCCGGCCAGGTAGCCGATCCGCCAGCCAGTCAGCGCCAGCTGTTTCGAAACCGCATTCACGACCAGCGTGCGGCTGCGAATCTCCGGCGCAACCTCCACGATATGCGCGTGCGAATGAGATTCGTAAGTGAAAGGGCCGTAGCATTCGTCGAAGATCACCCAGAGCTTGTGAGCGAGCGCGAGTCCAGCAATGCCTGCCAGAGTCTGGCGGTCGTACACCGCGCCGGTCGGATTGGACGGAGTGTTGACGATGATGGCGCGCGTCGCACGCGTAATGGCGGCTTCGATTGCCGCCAATCGAGGCACATAGCCGCTGTCGCGGGAATCTACGAACACCGGCTTCCCCCCGGCGAGCAGCACCTGCGCAGGAAACGTCGTCCAATACGGTGCCGGGACGATCACTTCATCACCAGGATTGAGCAGCAGCATGGCCGCATGAAACAGCGCCTGTTTAGCGCCCGCAGTCACTGCAACTTCACCGCTGCTCCATTGCGCACCGGTTTCGGCTGATAGTTTCTTCGCAAACGCGTCGCGGAGTTCAATGAGGCCGATTGTGTCCGTGTAGCGATTGACGCCGCGTTCAACGGCCGCGATCGCGCCGTCACGAACCGCCGGCGAGATGTCCGCCCAAATCTCTCCGCTGGTGAGATCGATGATCTCTTTGCCGCCGGCGGCGGCTGCAGCCGCCGCCGCACGCGCATTCGCCGTTCCGGACGTCGTGAATAGATGAGTTCGTTGCGCAAGCATCCTGCTGCTCCCTCGATGATCGTGGACGATCGTTGTCGGCTCCGCCTGGCGAGCACTTACGAGTGTTCGGAGTTTGCGTTGCGCGGCAGGTAGCGCTCTTCCGCGCGTGCAAGCTCCGCGTAACGCATCAGGCCAAACACTTCGTCGAGCGTCGCGACCTGATTTTCAACACCGGCGATGCCTTGCTCGCTGCGTATCTTTCGACACACTTCCCGCATCGCCACTACCGAGGCGCGCATTGCATGATTGGCCCAGATTGCAATCGAGATGCCGGCCTCGCGATATACATCTACGGGCGTTCGGTAGTACTTGGTCGGCACGATGATCCCCGGCGGCCGCCTAAATTCCCCCACCTGTGGCCACTTGAAAATCCCCCACCCCTGAAGTGAAAGCGGCGCCGGTCGGCGCCGGGGGTCGAGTTGCAGCGGGACGTTACGCTGCCCCCTTTTGCGAAGAGGGGGCGCAGGGGTTGAACGTCTTGAAGCCGCATTTACGCGTCACGATCCGGACGCTGTTAGGAAACGGGACCAGCCAGCGCGAGATTGAGCGATTGACGGGGGTGGATCGTAAGACCATCCGCCGCTACGAACGAGAACAACGCGCGCCACCGGCAAATTCCCCCGGGGTGGCCACCGGCTCCGAGCCGGAGAAAACAGCGATTGCGGTCACTGAAAGTCCTCCACCCCGGCCACCGGCTCAGGCGCCGGCAGAAGCTCGTTCGGCGTGTGAGGTCCATCGCGAATGGATCGAAGCGCAGGTCCAGTTGGGCCGCAACGCCGTCAGCGTCTATCAGGATCTGGTCGAACAACACGGCTTCACGCATCGCTACAACTCGGTCAAGCGCTTCGTGCGCGGACTGAAAGCGCGCGAGCCGGAGCGCTTTGATGTGCTGGACAGTTTGCCCGGCGAAGAATCCCAGGTGGACTTCGGACAAGGCGCGCTGACGCTCACCGCAAACGGTAAGTACCGTCGGCCGTCTCTGTTCGTGATGACGCTGAAGTACTCCGGCAAGTCCTTCCGCAAGGTGCTGTGGAAAGCTGACCAGCAAAGCTGGGCGCGACTGCACGAAGAGGCGTTCCACGCGCTCGGCGGCGTAAGCACCTATGTCGTGCTCGACAATTTGAAACAGGGCGTGATCCGTCCTGACTTGTACGAGCCGCAACTCAATCCGGTGTACGCCGCGCTGCTCTCACACTACGGCGCTGTCGCCGACGTGTGTCGCGTCGCCGATCCGGATCGCAAGGGCACCGTCGAGAATGCGATCCAGCACACGCAGAGCACGGCGTTGAAAGGTCGCAAGTTCGAGTCCGTCGACGCGCAGAACGAATGGCTCGCACACTGGGAAGCGCGCTGGGCCGCCCCACGCATCCACGGCCGCAAGAAGCGCCAAGTGCTGGCGATGTTCGAAGAGGAACGTCCGCATCTTCGAGCGCTGCCCACCGAGCACTTCCGCTTCTTCCGACAGGTCACACGCACCGTCGATGATGCTGGCTGCGTGCAGGTGGACGCGTCGTACTACGCCGCCTCGCCAGCACCGCTCTACAGCGAAGTCACGGTGCGTATCTTTGAACGCGAGGTGGAAATCCTCGGTGAAGACGGCCAAGTACTTCGCCGCCACGACAAGGCCGCTCGCCGCGGCGAGTACGTGCTGCCTGAGGCCGATCGCATCTTCAATCCTTCGCGCCAAACCGCACAGCTGATCGGCAGAGTCAGCAAGATCGGTCCCCACAGCGCGCAACTCGCTCGCGAAATCTTCGCCCGCCTGGGCCGTCCCGGCGAGAAGGCCATCTATGGTATGGCCAATCTGCCTCGCCGCTACAAACGCACGGACATCGAACAGGCCTGCGAGAAAGTGCTGCGCCTGAGCCAGCCGTCCTATCAGGCGCTCAAACGCATCCTTGAGCGCACGCAGAACACAGCGACTGCGGCGTCGACCGCGCCCTTGCAACAGGCCGGTCCTCATATCCGCTCGATCGAGGAGTACCAGGCGTTCTGGGACTTCCACTGCCGGCAGAGCGAGCCCGATCCGATCACAGATCACACTTCCACAACCAAACGCTAAGGAGCGAAAGACGATGAGTATGTCGATCCCAGAACTGGAGCGGGCACTGCGCGCGTTGCGCCTGTCCGGCATGATCACAACACTACAAGCTCGCGCACAGCAGGTCGCGCATCAACAGATGGACTTTGTCGAGGCGTTCTCCTGGCTGGTGCAGGACGAACTGGACCGGCGCCGCTCACGCCTACTTGAGCGGCGCTTCGCACTGTCCGGGCTAACCGAACGCAAAGACTTAAAGGACTTCGACTGGAGCTACAATCCGAAGCTGCCGAAGCGAGATATCCTGGAGCTCACGACGCTGAAGTTCATCGAAGCGCGCGATGGCGCGCTGCTGATCGGCCCGCCGGGCACCGGCAAGAGTCACATCGCGAAATCCATTGTGCAACTCGCCATCCAGCGCGGTTACAAAGTTCTCTATCGCGAAGCGCACACACTGCTGGAGGAAATCAATGAAGCGCGTGAGCTCGGCGAACTGCGAAAATATCGTGCACTGCTCAGGAGCGCGGAGTTGCTCGTGATCGACGACCTCTTCCTGCGTAAACTACCCAGCAACGCCGGCGACGAACTCGCCGACGTGTTGATGAGCCGCTACGAAAAACTCCCCACTGTGATCACGTCGAATCGCGCCATCGATGACTGGCCGAAGCTTCTGGGTGACGCCATCGTCGTCACGCCGCTGCTCGATCGCATCATGCATCGAGGCCATCTGCTGAAGTTCGACGGTAAGAGCTGGCGACTGAAGGAAGCTGCCGAGCGAGTTGCCAAGCGGGCCGCCAGCACGTAATCATCGCGCCGTCCCGCTGCTGTCTAGTGGGGGATTTTGACCCGGCCACGGGTGGGGGAATTTGAAGTGGCCACCGGGGTGATCACGGGCAATCGATTGCCCCAGGCAAGAGCGAATTCGAGAATTTCATCTGCAGTGCTTTTGCGGGAGTGAATCAAGATCGCGTCGGCACCGGCGTCCTTATAGGCATGCGCCCGCTCCAACGCTTCGTCCTGACCATGCCCTGCTATAAGCGCCTCGATGCGTGCGACGAGCACAAAATCGCTGGACGGCACGGTATCCTTAACCGCTCGCAGCCGACCGCTGAACTCCGCGATGTCGGCCAGCGGATGACGATCGCCGACGAACGAATTCATCTTTGGAAAGCCCTTGTCTTCGAGGCAGACGCCAGCGGCGCCCCGCTGATGGAGCTTCAGTGCGGCCAGACGAGCGTTGTTGAAATTGCCAAAGCCGCTATCGCCGTCGACCAGGATGGGAATACCGGTTGCGTCGGCCATGCGCTCGACGGCCTCGACGACCTGCGTCCACGAGGCTTCGTTCGCATCGCGAAATCCCATGCTCGAAGCGATCGACAAGCCTGACGCCCACAAGCCCTCGAAGCCACTTTGCTCGACTACGGCAGCGGACAACGCATCGTGCGCTTCCATGAGGAAATGCAGCTCGCTGGAATCGAGCAACTGACGCAGCCTTGTCGCACGCGAACCTGCTGATGACGTCGAAGCGACGGAATGATTGATATCGACCACAAGCTGCTTCCTCCTGAAACTCTAAATTCATGATTGAAGGCTTGTGATATCGGATCTACATATTTGCGCAACACATCCGTCACGAGAAATTCACTGATCAACGGCGTCAGAGGCAACACGTACCGTTCGACAAGTGAGCTTTTGCGCGGCGTTTCCTCTCCACACGCAGCAAAGCGCGTGACCTGGGTCTCTCGCTTAATTCGTAGCAGTCCATCAATGACTATTTGATTATCCATCTGACCGCCGGGCGATCTGGCGCGCCGCCGGCGAGCGGTCTAACAAACTGCCAGTTCGCTGTATTCAGTCAGTGAGGCCTCATTCAGTCGCACATCGCAAGCGAGCGAACTAACTCGATAATAATCGTCATAAAACTGTCACATACGCAGGCGTGCGCATAGCCCTGCGTACGCACAGCCCGAGCCATTAAAATTATTCCTACTGAGTTGTCACATATGCGGCAGCGAGAGCTTTCCCGGGCCAATGTCAATTGACATCGGGGGAAGGGTGCCTTTTGACGGCTTTGCCATGAGCAGGGCCAGGAGATCCTCGAATGCGGCCGATGGCATTCAATGACGGGCTCCCGACGCAATCGAGCTCGGCGGCAACTCACAAGTGAGATCGGTTTCTTGCCGGCGAGCGGTTGTTTCAGGAAAAACGCAGCATCCGAGCCCGCCACGAGTTAGCTACAGTTATCAGGCCATCAATCCATGCAATGCCAAGCATTGCATCTAGAAAGCCTCGTCGAAAGCAACTTCTCCCTGCACGCCCACCTGGTAGGACGAGACGCGACGCTCGAAGAAATTGGTCAGCTCCTGCACGTCCTGCAGCTCCATGAACGCGAACGGATTACGCACGTGGTAACGAGTCGGCAACTGAAGCGCGCGCAGCCGCTGATCGGCCACGTACTGAAGATACTGGCGCATCTCGTTACGGGTCAAGCCAACCACACCGCCGGACAACACGTCGTCGGCGAACGCCACCTCACATTCCACCGCTTCGTCGATCATCTGCTGGACTTGTTGCGCCCAGGAGGCATCGAATAGGTGCGGCTCCTCGTGCCGGACAGTGCTGATCACCTCGAACGCGAAGGCCATGTGCGCGCTCTCGTCCCGGAACACCCAGTTCGTGCCGGCGGCGAGGCCGGGCAGCAATCCTCGCGAACGCAGGAAATAGACATAGGCGAACGCGCCGAAGAAAAACAGGCCTTCGATGCAGCTGGCGAAACAAGTGAGGTTCAGCAAGAAGCGGCGCTTGTCATCGTCGCTGGAGATCGCCTGCATGCCGTACACCTCGTCGGTCCATTTCTGGCAGAACTCGGCCTTGCGGCGGATCGAGGGAATACTCTCGATGGCGCAGAACGCCTGCGCGCGCCGCTGCTGGTCGGGTACGTAGTTATCGAGCAGCGTCAGATAGAACTGGATGTGCAACGCTTCTTCGAACAGCTGCCGCGACAGATACATGCGCGCCTCGGGCGAATTGATGTGCCGGTACAGGCTGATCACCAGGTTGTTCGACACGATCGAATCGCCGGTGGCGAAGAACGCCACCAGGCGCTCGATCAGGTGACGATCGGCCGGCGTCATCCGCTGCGACAGATGGCCGAGGTCGATCTGGAAGTCGATCTCCTCCACCGTCCAGGTGTTCTTGATCGCGGCCCGATACATTTCATAAAAGCGCGGATAGCGCATCGGCCGCAGCGTCAGGTCGAAACCGGCATCAAGCAGCGACTTCAGCCGCTCGCCCTTGGTCATGATTGCGTTCATTGACAAGCCTCGCACGTTTCCGGATTCTCCAGCGAACACACGACGGCGTCGGTATCACTCACCTTCGTCTGAGCCGCCTGCACCGTCGTCTTGGCGATGTGAGTCGCAGGACGCGAGCGCAGGTAATAAGTCGTCTTCACACCGGCCTTCCAGGCAAACATATACATGCTGGAGAGCTGGCCGATCGTCGGATTGGCCATGAACAGATTCAGCGACTGACTCTGATCGATGTACGCGCCTCGCGCCGCAGCCGACTCGATCAGCGCTCGCATCGGCAACTCCCAAGCCGTGCGATAGATCAAGCGCAGCGCCTCCGGAATTTCCGCCACGCCCTGCACGGAGCCGTCTGCCAGCTTGATGGAGTTGCGCACGTCATCGGTCCACAGGCCGAGCCGCTTCAGCTCTTCGACCAGGTAGCGATTGACCTGCAAAAAGTCGCCTGACAACGTCTCGCGCTTGAACAGGTTGGAAACCTGCGGCTCGATGCATTCATAACAACCGGCGATCGAAGCGATGGTCGCCGTCGGTGCGATGGCGACCAGCAGGCTATTGCGTAACCCATGCGCTTTGATCTCCTCGCGCAGTTCACTCCAGGGCATCGACTCGTCGGCTGTAACGCCCCAGCTATCGAACTGCAATTCGCCGTTCGCGGCACGCGTTTCACGGAACGCATCGTGAGCGCCAAGCTCGCGCGCCAGTTCCATCGACGTGCGCAACGCGTGGAAATAGATCGTCGCCGAGATGCGCGTCGACAGCGCCTTGGCCTCGGCGCTATCGAACCGCAGGCGCAGTTGGAAGAACACGTCCTGCAACCCCATGACACCAAGCCCGACCGGGCGCCAGCGCATATTTGAGGCGCGCGCGGTGGCGATTGGATAGAAGTTGAGATCGATGACGCGATCGAGCTGGCGTACGGCCGTCTGCACCGTTTGCGCAAGCCTGTCGAAATCGAATCCCTCCTCGCGCATATGCCGGCTGAGATTGATCGAACCGAGGTTGCACACCGCAGTCTCGCCGTCGCTGGTGACTTCCAGGATCTCGGTGCACAGATTCGACAAGTGAATCACGTTGTCCGGCCGCGCCGTCTGGTTGCTGGTGCGATTGCACTTGTCCTTGAAGGTCATCCAGCCATTGCCGGTTTGCGCCAGCGTGCGCATCATCCGCGCATACAAGTCGCGTGCACGCACCGTCTTTCTTGCGACACCGCGCGCCTCTGCTTGAATATAAGCAGCGTCGAAGGCCTCGCCCCACAGGTCCGGCAACTCCGGCACATCGTGCGGATCGAACAACGACCACATCTCATCGGCCTCCACGCGCCGCATGAACAGGTCGCAGATCCAGTTTGCGAGGTTGATGTGGTGCGTGCGGCGGCCTTCGTCGCCGGTGTTCTCGCGCAATTCGAGAAACGATTCGATGTCGGCATGCCAGGGCTCGAGATACACACAAGCCGCGCCTTTGCGCTTGCCACCCTGATTCACCGCTGCCACCGAGGAGTCCAAAGTCTTCAGCCAGGGCACGATGCCGTTCGATAGGCCGTTGGTGGCGCGGATCAACGATCCTTCCGAGCGCACGCGGTGCCAGGCCACACCGATGCCGCCGGAGAACTTGGACAGCAAAGCAATGTCCTTGTAACGGTCGTAGATGGACTCCAGCGCATCGGCGGGAGAATCGAGCAGGAAGCAGCTGGACAACTGCTCATGGCGCGTACCGGCATTGAACAGCGTCGGCGAGCTGGGAATATAGTCGAGCGACGAAAACACCTGATAAAGATCGATGGCCTCGTGTACCTGTGTACTGAGCGCACACGCGATGCGCATCCAGAACTGCTGCGGCGATTCCAGCGCCAGACGGCGCGTTGGATGTTTGAGCAGGTAGCGGTCGTAGAGCGTCTTGAGGCCGAAGTACTCGAACTCCTGCGTGCGGCGCGCGTCGAGCGCATCGTTGAGCTTGCGGGCATTGGCTTCAACGAACGCCATCACGCGCTCGTTGATCAGCCCCACATCGAAGCCCAGGCGAATCGACTGCGAGAATGAGTAAACCCCCAGGCCCTGCACTTCCTTGTCGATGAACCCGGACAGCAGGCGCGCGGCGAGCCTTGAGTATTCGGGCTCTTCGAACGTGAACGAAGCGGCGGTGCGAATCGACAGCTCATCCAGTTCGCGAGTGGTGGCACCGTCGTACAGACCGGCAATAGTTTTCAACGCCACGCGCATCGGATCGACCGCGTTGAGGCCTTCGCCACAGCGGGAAACCGCCCGCACGATCTTGTTGACGTCGACCGCTTCACGTTCGCCATTGCGCTTCGTGACCCGCATCTGAGTGCGCGCGGCGGGTGGCGAGGTGAGCTGAAAATCGGATTGACCAGGCTTGAAGCTGGTGACGGCGCCCGGCGCGATGGTTTCGATCATGTGGTTGTCCCCGATGTCAGCGTGACCCGAGGAGTAAAGGACACCGCCGGCCCGCGCAGTCGCGCGACCGATGAGGCGGCCTTCGCTCCCGCGAGCGAAATCGGGTTCAATGGGAGGGCATGACACGACGACGCATGGAGCCCACGCACGGTGCCTTGTTGCCCGCTCTTCCCACGAGAGCCCGACAGCCTTAGTGCCGACACCTTGTGAGTGCGGCGATCCTCGGCAGGTCTTCGGGCTCATGGGCGGGCGAGCCAGTGACTCGCGACCTACTTGGCGTGCTTCCCGGGCGCAAAGCCCAGTGCATGATCGCCGTTAGTTCCCAATTACCGCTGCGGGGCAGCTCCGGATTACCCCTTGTAGGACGTCACCGGATTCCCTTTTCAGCCCACCACTTGTGGTGGGCACCGAGGAGAGACACAAGATATTGTGGTTTAGAAAGGGCGTCAATGTTTTTTCGGGTCGATCATGGATTGCATTGGGGGCTACCGCTCCGAGCCCTCAGGGCGCGCTTTGCAGCTCCTGCCGCACCTGCCGAGCAGCCGCCACCATATTAACAAGTGCCTGCTCCACTTCCGGCCAGCCCCGCGTCTTCAGGCCGCAGTCCGGATTCACCCACAGCTGCTCGGGCGACAGGACCTGCCGGGCCTTGTCCAGCAAAGCCGTCATCTCATTCACAGTGGGAACACGGGGCGAATGGATGTCGTAGACGCCGGGGCCGATCCCGTTGGGATAGCGGAAGTCGACGAAGGCGCCCAGCAACTCCATTTGCGAACGGGACGTCTCGATCGAGATCACATCCGCATCCATGGCAGCGATGGCTGCCATGATGTCGTTGAACTCCGAGTAGCACATGTGAGTGTGAATCTGCGTTCGATCGTCGACCGTGCACGAGGCAATGCGAAAGTCATCGACCGCATTCTTCAAATACCCTTGCCAGTCGGCACGACGTAAGGGCAGCCCCTCGCGCAAGGCCGCTTCGTCGATCTGGATCATCTTGATGCCGGCGCGCTCGAGATCCGCGACCTCATCGCGGATGGCGAGAGCAATCTGCCGTGCACGTTATCGCGCGCGGCTGATCGTCTCGGACGAAGGACCACTGCAGAATCGTGATCGGACCAGTAAGCATGCCTTTCATGGCTTTTTCGGTCAGGGTCTGCGCATAGGTAGCCCATTCGACCGTCATCGGCTTGGGGCGAGAGACGTCGCCGAAAATGATCGGCGGCTTCACGCAGCGCGAACCGTACGATTGCACCCAGCCGTTGCTCGTGAATGCGAAGCCGGCCAGCTGCTCGCCGAAGTACTCGACCATGTCGTTGCGCTCGGCTTCGCCGTGCACCAGGACATCGAGGCCAACGCGATGCTGATAGTCGACGGCCGTGCGGATTTCCTTCTGCATCGCCTGCAGATATTGGTCTGCATTCAGCTCGCCGCTCTTGAACGCCGCGCGAGCGTGACGAATCTCGGCGGTCTGGGGGAAGGAACCGATGGTAGTGGTCGGCAACAGCGGCAAGTTGAATCGCTCGGCCTGTAGCTTGCGCCGCATGCTGTAGGCGCTACGACGTTGCTTCATGTCGGCGGTGATACTGCACAGGCGACGCTGCACTTCCTTGTTGTGAATACGTGGAGAAGTGGCACGATGCCGGCGCACGGCGTCGCTCGCGTTCAGCTCGTCCTCAATGGCATCGCGGCCCAGATTCGCGCCGCGCGCCAGAGTCGCAATTTCGCCCAGCTTCTGGGTCGCGAACGCCAGCCAGTTGGCGATCGTCGGGTCGAGCTGTTTCTCGGCCGCGAGATCAACCGGTGTATGCAACAGCGAGGAACTCGGCGCGACGAATACCTTGTCCTTGCCGAGCCTGGCGACGGCTCGCTCGATCCGTGCCAGCGACTGGCTCAGGTCGTTCTTCCAAACGTTCCGCCCGTCAACGACCCCCAGCGACAGATGCTTGTCGCCCGCTCTGGCAAGGGCGTCCTCCAGAATGGCGTCGGCGTCGTTGGCCGAGGTATTTGCTTGGCCATAGCCGCGGCACAGGTCGAGATGCAAGCCGGTAAGCGGCAATGAGAACGCCAGGTCCGTGCTATCTCGAAGCCCATCGAAATACGTCGCCACCAGGGTCTTCAATCGCGGCACCGCTGCGGCGATGTCACGGTAAGCGGCGCTGCATGCGTCGCGATACTGCTGACGCAGGTCGAGCACCAACGCCGGTTCTTCGATCTGCACCCACTCCGCGCCGAGGCTCTGCAGCTTGCGTAGCGCTTCGATATAAACGGGAACGAGCTTCGGAATTAGAGTGCTTCGGCAGTAATCAGCCCCTGCCCGTTTCTTTCCCAACGTTACATAGGTCAGCGGACCGACGAGCACCGGGCGCGTCTGAATGCCGAGCGCTTTGGCTTGAGAATATTCGTCGAACAGTTTGCTCGACGACAGCTTGAACGCTTGGCCGGCCGCGAACTCCGGCACCAGATAGTGGTAGTTCGTGTCGAACCACTTGGACATTTCCATCGCCGTGACATCGCCGCGGCCGCGAGCCATCGCGAAATACAAGTCGAGGTCGATCTCGCCGCCGTGCCAGCCGTAACGCTCCGGCACACAGCCAACCATGCAACTGAGGTCCAGGATATGGTCGTAGAGGGAAAAGTCGTTCGACGGGATGTGATCGAGGCCCGCCGCCTGTTGCAGCTTCCAATGACGCTCGCGCAGTTGTGCGCCTGTGGCGAGCAACTCGTCCCGTGTGGCCTGTCCCTTCCAGTAACTCTCCAAGGCCTTTTTCAACTCCCGCTGCAGGCCGATGCGAGGAAAGCCGAGATTCGTAGCAAGTACCGACACGATAAAACACTCCGAGCAGGACGCCCGGAAAGCGTGAGGACATGCCGGCACGACGCGCAATGCGGAGAGTTCTCCGCCGCAGCTTTCGTCACGGACATGGCCTTCCGCTCCCACGAGCAGAAATCGGACTGAAAGCGAGGGGAATGCGACGGTGAGCTCGGCAGACAGGAAACGTCCGCAAGCAAGACCCGCCAGCTCCAACCCACGAGAGCCCGACAGCCGACGCCGCGCTTTTATTGCGCGACGGCCATGGCAGGTCTTCGGACTCTCAGGCGGGACCCATCGGCTGAGCGATGAGTTGATCTAGTGGTGGTCGCTTCCCAGGTGCTGAACCCAGTGCAATGACCACGGTCGTTCCTGAATACCGCTGCGGGGCAGTTCCGGCATTGGGCCCATGCTTGATGAGAGGCCCGCACCGGATTCCCTATTAAGTCCGCTTGTTGAGGGCGGACACCGCTGGCAAGGCGCACGATAAGGATCGGCGCCGATGGTGTCAACATTCCGGCTCGATTGATGTGCTGGGACAATCGTTTCCAAATCGTCAGCAATGCGCTGGTCCCCTCGATTCGATTCTTTCGAGCCACCGGAAAAAGGCCGTGCTCACCTCGCGCGGCGGCCGCGCACCGCCCTAAGGAATTGCAAAGGTTGAACCCCTAGCATCTGTTCCCGGGCTTTGCATTCTGCGGGCCTGTCAATTTGATTCACGCGGGGAACAATCGATGCGCAGCGCAACCGGTCTGGTATTGAGGATGGGATGGCTGCTGAGCGTCGTGCTCTTGGTGGCCGGCTGCAACGATGACGCCGGCGGGTTGCCGGATCCCGATCCCGTGGCCCGTGACACTGTGGCCGCAGACGCACTGCCGGCAGTCGTGACGATTGCCATGAACTCCAAGCATACGAGATACGGCGCGTCGGGGCAGCGCAGAATCGGCGACCCGCGTCGACTGCAGGTATCGATCCTGGATCGATTTTCGATCGGTTCGATGACCAAGGCGATGACTGCAACGCTGGCAGGCATCCTGGTCCAGGACAATCTCATCCGCTGGGATGCGAGACTCTACGACGTGCTGCCGGAGCTGGCGAGCGTCGGCCACGCCGATTACAACGACGTGACATTACGTGACCTGCTTACGCACAGCAGTGGACTCCCCCCAATCTTGACGGTCGAGGAGTTCGCCGCCATACCGCCACTATCTGGTACGTTGCCAGAACAACGCATCGGCTTGCTGCATTGGGCTGTGGCGATCGTGCCCTCCATCAGGCCCGGGGCGGAATTCGAGTACTCCAATAGTGGCTATATCGCGGCGGCGGCAATGATGGAACGTGTGACCAATCAGGCGTACGAACAGTTGATCCAGCAACGGCTCTTCGCGCCGCTCGACATCACGCCCAGATTCGAGTTTCCCGCCGCCCGTTCCGATACCGATCAGCCATGGCCGCATATGCGCGACGGGGCGACGAATACCTGGGTGGCACTCGATCCCCGCTCGGATGAGCTGATCTTCCCGGCAGTCGCAAATCCGGCGGGTGGGATCAGCCTGCGGCCCTACGAACTGGTGGCGTACGTGAGAATGCATTTGCAAGCCTTGCGGGGCAAAGCAGGATTGCCGATCTCGCCCGCAACGGCGCAGGTTCTCCATACGGAAGTGTCTGAGCTGCAGTCGATCGGCTGGGTCGAAACCTTCGACAATAAGTGGCGGCCGATTTCGTTTACGGCGGGTAGCGATGAGTATTCTTTCTACGGCATGATAGCCATTGCCCCGGATCGCGATCGCGCGGCGGTGGTACTGACCAACGGATACGATGCGACCACCGAGGACAAGCTTTCGGCGGCCCTGACCAAATTGCTCGACTAATCGACTTCCGCTGCCGCCCAGCCGATGCAGATACTACTGGTAGAGGATGATTTGCCGCTGGGCGCGGCATTGCGCGATGCCCTGACGCACGCCGGTTTTCGGTCCGTGTGGGTGCGCCGCCTGGTCGAGGCGCGCGCGATAGCCTTCGCGCCGAACGGCGAACCGACGGCGATCATCCTGGACATCAATCTCCCGGACGGCGAGGGTTTCACGCTGCTTACCGAGGTGCGCCGCTCACAGAAGAAGCTACCGGTCCTGGTGATTACCGCGAGAGATGCCATCGAGGACCGCCTGCGCGGACTGAACAGCGGCGCCGATGACTATGTCATCAAGCCATTCGCGGTCGCGGAGCTGCTGGCTCGTCTCAACGCAGTGCTGCGCCGATTCGCCGGCTTCGCCTCGGAGACCTGGACGCTTGGACCGCTGTCGATTGATGTGTCTCAGCGACGCGCGAGCTGCGAGAATCGCGAGGTGACATTGACACATCGCGAATTTGATCTGCTCGTCGAGCTTGCAAGATACTCCGGCCGCGTGGTTACGCGCGATGCGCTGATGCAACGCGTGTGGGGCCACGGCTGTGATGTAACAGATGCGGCGCTGGACTATCAGATCCACGCCCTCAGAAAGAAGCTGCTGCCAGTGCGAATTCATACTGTTCGCGGCGTCGGCTATTTGCTGCCATCGTGATTCGGCTTCTTACCCGACCGTCACTGTTCCGGCGGCTGCTCATCATCGAGTTGATTGCAGCCGGATGCTTCTGGATCGCATACACCGGCATCACGATGTACAGCATCTACGAGCAGGGTGAGGGGTTTCTCGACCAGGACCTGCAACTCATCTCGCAAGCTATGGCGCGTGCCGCCAGTACCCATTCGGACCTGGTCGGAATGCGACGCGTGGTCGAGCACATCAGGGCTCTGAACGACGAAACATCGTCGCCGCCGATTCCGCAGGACGACTTCGCCTACCAGATCTGGCGCCCAGGCGGTTCGCTGCTGTTCAGCTCAAACAGCCCGGGACTTGACCCGGTCTGGCCGGGCAGCATTCCTCTCGGGCATCGCTCCCGGCGCGGCGGCTGGATCGTACACGGGACCTATAGCCCGGATCAGACGATTTTCGCAGTCACCGGGTATTCCGATCGCACCTTGTCGCGCCTACGGCTGCAATTGATCAAGGATGCATCGCTGGGCTATCTCTGGGTCATGGCTGCGCTCACGGTCATTCTATGGATTGCAGCAATGATCGGGTTGCGGCCGCTGCGCTCGCTCGCAGCACAACTTGCGGGGCGCGATCGATTCGATCTCACTGCGCTATATCCTGCCGTTGCCTACGGCGAGCTCATGCCGTTGACGAGCGCGCTCAATGGCAAGATCGAATACATCCGCGCCCTACTGGACAGGGAGCGTGCGTTCTTCGCAGATGCGGCGCATGAGCTGCGCACGCCATTGGCGGCGCTTGAAGCCCAGGCGCACGTACTGGCAGTCCAATCGACCTCGGCAGAGCGTACTCGCGCTTTGCGAGTATTTGAGCAGGGCATCGAGCGCGCAGCCGACATCCTGAACAAGTTGCTGCTGCTCGCGCGACTGGACGGCGGGTTGGCCGCACAAGTCAAGCGAAATACCGATGTGGCAAGCATCTTGCGAAGACAGGTCGCGCAGTACGCGCCCCGTATCATCGCTGCGGGCTCGCAAATTGAACTCGACGTTCCCGCAGTCGCTGATCTCATATGTGATCCGTCCGCCATCGAGACCGCGGTGGATATCCTGATCGACAACGCAGTAGGTCACACGCCAAGCGGGACGACGATCGTTGTTCAGTTGACGCTTCAGCCGGACACATGCGTCATTTGCGTCTCCGACGACGGCCCTGGCATCCCACAACACGAACATGAGCGCGTCTTCGATCGCTTTGTACGGCTCGACTCGGCCGTTGGCGTAGGCAGCGGGCTCGGCCTGTCGATCGTGCGCAACGTGGCCCGAATGCATGGCGGTGAGGCGTCGCTGCACGCAGGCGGGCGTGGCCGTGGCTGTCGATTCGAGATCCGGATTCCGACTGCACGGCCGCGCGCATGAAACCAAATATCAGCAAGGATTGATTGCCAAAGATTGACCGCGGAGGCGTTCGCGGCGCGATTTACTCACTTGTCCACGCGTCCGAGAACTGCTCATAGAGCATTCCCGTCTCAACACGCCCGATGCGCTTGAGTGTCGACACCTCAGTCGGGTTGGGACTGGCACCATGCTCGCGAATCAGAAAATGCGCGCCGCGTTCAATCAGTCCGCACAAAATAGCCCGGGTACTGAAGTTACGATCGGCAATCCACAGATCCCCAGCCTGGGCGCTGCTGAGCAGGGCGCTCATCAACATCCGCTCCTGCGAATGCGCGTCCTCCCACGGCAATACGTCCACCGCCATATCCAGATCCGGGTCGTACACCACCAACGATTGACCTGGCAGTGCCGCGCCACGCACCTTCTTCAACACCTTCAGCCGTTTCTCACTGGAGGGCAGATGATTGCCGTCCACAATCCGCAACCGATACCCTTCGATGATCGGCGCTTGCTTGCTCGTCAGTTCCTGCACTACCGACACCAATCGATCGGCACTGCCGCTCACCAGCTTTCTCACCACCTCGGTCTCGGTGTTCCTCAGCTTCCCGTACAGCGCCTGAATACTGACCGGCAGCTGCATGCTCTGAGCCGCCGCATGAACCGACGGACGCAGCCCCATCGCTACCAGCGACATCGCCTCCACCGTGGTGGAGAACAACAGCTCGCGCGTGTACTGCGCCTTGCTCTCCTTCTCACACATCTCATCGATCCACTTCGCATCCAACGCCCGATCCAGTCCCAGCTGCGCCATCATCATCAGCGGGCTCTGTTGCGCAAAGAGCCTCAGCACTTCGTTTGCGATCAATGCTCATCCTCCCGTCCACTACTGACGGGAAGATACAATGCATTTCAACTCAACGAGTTGCAATCACTTTGCTGTGATTTCGTCACCTTTAAAGTGATGGTCATTAGACGTGCTCCTCAAGGAAAATTGCGCCAGCTTACCCGGTTTGGAGCGGGGAGAACTGCTGTGTGAGGCTTACGCGTGGTTTCGAATCGAAATGCCGACCGCCAAGCTGACTCTGGAGCAAGGGCTGCTGGTGCTCAACGAACTAGCGCGCGGTGAGCAGGTCGAGCTTGCCGGCTGCCTCTCATGCAGCGGCGTGATCCTGTTAGATCGGTTGTCGCACGGTCGGCTGGAATGCGCGTTCTGTGCTCGTGCGGATCGGCATAAGGAAGATGCCGCCAGGGCTTGAGGAAGCCCAGGGGAACAAATTCGGCGAGAGTGAGACCATTACGACGTCCGAGCACCGCGACGCGAGTACCATCAAACCAAAGCTGAGCAGACGACGTAGAACGGTCCCATCCAGCACTCCGCCATCCTGCCTTGACTAACCATACCGATGCGCATCGGCCGGGCCCTGGTGCTCTCTTCGTAAGCGGTAACGCAGCGGCGTTCTTCCCCCTCGCGCGAAGCTGCGGACAATGTCGCTCCAGTTCACACAACCACTGGAGCGAACGATGGAGCAGATCAAACGGCGACGATTGGGTGCGGATGCATGGCGAGCGATTCTGGAGCGCTTTTCGCGAAGCGACCTGACAGTCCAGGCGTTCTGCCAGCAAGAGGGCGTCAGCGTCGCGAGCTTCTATCTGTGGCGCTCGAAGCTGGCGGGATCCCAAGAGCGATTGCGGCCGGCGCGCGCGGTTGTCGCGAGGCAACCGAAGGCGGATTTTCTCGATTTTGGCACGCTAGACAGCCGCACGCATGAGGTGCGTCCGCCGGCGCAGATTGCGTCGCGTTGCTTTGAGTTGCGCTTGGATCTGGGCGGCGGCCTGCAACTGTACCTGGTGCGCGGCTGATGTTCTTCCCCGAAGGCCAGATCCGCGTGCACTTGTATGGCTATCCGACCGACATGAGGAAGTCGTTCGACGGCCTGTACGCGCTGACGCGGGAAGGGATGCAGCGGGACCCCCTGAACGGCGACTTATATGTATTCATTTCGCGCCGAGCGACACAGATGCGTGTTCTGTATTTCGATCGCTCAGGGTTTTGTGTCTGGGCGAAGCGGCTCGAGTCGGGTCGTTTTATCAGCGACTGGCGTGCCGTGCAGTCACGCGAGATGGACTGGACGGGATTGAAGCTGCTGCTCGAAGGGATCGAGCCGGCCCGACAGCGCAAGCGTTTTCGGTATGTCGTGCCCAAGCACGAGCGCACACAATCTGCGGCTGATGCGATAAACTTTGCGCATGGTGAACGCAGTTCCGATCAACCCCACCGAGCGTTGCTGAGATAGAACGCATGAGTGCCGGAGAAGTCGCTGCGTTGATGCAATCGAAGGATGTGAACATCCAGACGCTGCAGCAGCAGGTGGATGCACTCAAGCATCAGCTGGAGTGGTTCAAGCGCCAAGTGTTCGGCTCGAAGAGCGAACGTTACGCACCCCAGCCCGATCCGTCGCAGTTGTATCTGGGAGAGGTGCTCCCCACCCCCGAGCAGACCCCTGAACTGCGCAAGAGCGTGCCGGCGCATACCCGCCGCGTGCCGCGCCGGGATCCAGCGAGCGAAACCGCGGAGGCACTGCCGTTCTTCGATGAGTCGTGCGTGCCAGTGCAGACCATCACGGTGGCCAACCCAGAGATCGAAGGACTGTCCGCCGATCAATACGAAGTGATCGACGAGAAGGTGAGCTATCGGCTCGCTCAGCGGCCTGGCAGCTACGTGGTGCTCAAGTACGTGCGATCGGTGACCAAGCGCCGGGACACCCAGAAGATAAGTTGCCCGCCGGCGCCGCGCGGTGTGATCGAGGGTAGCCGCGCCGATGTGAGTTTCCTGGTGGGGTTGCTGGTCGACAAGTTTGCGTGGCACCTGCCGTTGTATCGGCAGCATCAACGTCTGGCAGCCATGGGCATCACGGTGAGCCGGCAATGGCTGACCCAGCTGGTGCAAGCGAGCATCGCGCTGCTGGTGATGATTTATAACGCGCAGCTGGACTCTATTCGTCGCAGCCGGGTCAAGGCGATGGATGAGACACCGATCAAAGCCGGCCGCACGGGCCACGGCAAGATGAAACAGGCGTACTTCTGGCCGGTGTATGGCGATCAGGACGAAGTGTGCTTCCCGTTTCACCCCTCGCGCGGTGCGCAGCATGTGCGCGAGGTGCTAGGGCTGGATCATGTGCCGGGATCGGTGCTGCTGAGCGATGGCTACGCAGCGTACGAGAGCTTTGCGAAGAAGGTCGATCTGGTTCACGCGCAATGTTGGGCGCATGCGCGCCGAGAAATATTCGAAGCGCAGGCTGCCGACCCGCAGGGCGCGCACGAAGCACTGGAGCAGATCCAACTACTCTACGACATCGAGGAAGACATTCGAAAATACAACCTGCGCGGTGACAACAAGCGTCTGCATCGACTGACGCATTCAAAGCCGCGCGTCGAGGCGTTCTTCGAGTGGCTCAACGGCAAGTTCGAGCACGGACTAAAGCCGAGCAATGCCTTTATCAAGGCACTGGAATACGTGCGTAAGCGCCGTGCGGGGTTGGAGGTGTTTTTGAGCGACGCCGATGTCGCCATGGACACCAATCACCTTGAGCGTGCGCTGCGTGCGATTCCCATGGGTCGAAAAGCGTGGAACTTCTGCTGGACCGAACTCGGTGCCGAGCACGTCGGCATCGTGCAAAGCCTGATCGTCACGTGCCGGTTGCACGGAATCGATCCGTACACTTATCTCGTCGATGTGCTTCAGCGTGTCGCCGAGCATCCCGCCTCGCGTGTCGCCGAGCTCACGCCGCGACTGTGGAAGACGCTCTTCGCGGACAAGCCGCTGCGGTCA
This sequence comes from uncultured Gammaproteobacteria bacterium, assembly GCA_963710595.1. Lineage (GTDB taxonomy): Bacteria > Pseudomonadota > Gammaproteobacteria > Steroidobacterales > Steroidobacteraceae > Steroidobacter. The sequence goes on along the minus strand of CAVQAZ010000004.1, from coordinate 97,554 downwards.
GATTTGCACAACTTCAAACATTGAGCCAGACGTCGCTGGCTTGCCGCTTACCTCTCTTCCACAGGACGGTGCGTGCGACACCCGAATCTTCAAGTCGGATGGCCGACGAGCGATCGGCCAACAATTATCGCCCTGCCACTGGCGGGATTAATATCTGGCCGAGGATCAGAAAGAAACCCATCTATGTTGGGCATCCGAATCGTTGGGCGTCAGGCGCTGCCCCGCAAGCGAATTCTTGGGCTGGAGTGCGTTTGGCCGATCTAACGGTAGTCAATGGGGATACTCCATCTTTCCATGCACCGTGCCCGCCGGGCGGGTCCGCATAAAGAATAGTACGTCGCGGTCCCAACTAAGAGCCGTGTCAGATTTTCTGTGTTCTGAGGCGGGTTGATTCAGTTCTTCGGGCTGATGATAAAGCGATCCCCATGCAGCGAACTGATTCCTTGCCGGCCGTGATGTTACGAAGTACATCACGAACCTGCACCGTCGTGCTGGGGAATGCGGTCTCGATCGCCCCCGCCAGGCCGTTGAGGCCGTCGATGACGCCGCTGCTGCGCAGCTCGTTGAACACCCTCAACCAGAACTTGGCGCCTTCGGTTTGCTCGATCCAGATGCCCAGCACATCGCGCGTGCCGTCGAGTAGCACACCCAAAGCGAGGTAGACCGCCTTGTTTCGAACCACCGCGCCGTCGCGGATCTTCTTCACTCGCCAGGCTTCGAAGAACACCACCGGATACATTGACTCCAGCGGCCGGCTCTGCCAAGCCACCACTTCACCCATCACTTCATCCGTGACTTTGCCTACGCCTCGAACACAGAATTTCTGAAAGGCTCCCAAAGACATATTGTAGGCAGATCCACTCGACCAATCCGGCCGGAACGACTGAACGCTGAGATCAAGCGGCGCACAGGATACCGTCGGTATCTTCCCGAACGAGTCCTCGATCACATGCCTTGTCGGCGCACCATTGCTCGAACAAAACGACGAGCGGTCTCTGCAACAACCATACATGCAGCTTGAGGGCTTTCAGACTGAGCGAGAATCCGGCCGCCAGGCTATCGGACATCGTCAGCTGAGCACGAGTTCCAGACCACCCGGAATTCATGACTCGTACACTACTCCCAGAAGACGCGATCCACCGCCAGTGGCGTCCCGTCACTAGAACCTAAGTTTAGCATTGTGCAACTGCCGGTATCAGCGCCATCATCGCTAACCTCATGTTGACTACATACAGATATTCGATTATCAAAACTTACTCTCAGACCAATCCACCGAGCCTTTGAACCACAACCGATCCCATCTTAGTTGACCTCAAATTCATCTTGGTCAATTTCTCCGGATGGAATGAATTCATATAAACCAACCTTCATAGCCGCAAGGAAGCAATCATGAATACTCCGAGCTCCAGCAATACATGCCGGTCCCTCTATCTAGATCTATTGGAGAAATCATTGACTAACACGCTACTCGCCCCGGAATTAGATCGAGAGATTCCTGGAGTTGTTGGAAGCGAGCAGTTCAAAGAGCATTACATTCAAGGGAATGCAGTAACGCTCCTGAGCATACGACAGCTAGAGAATATTCGCGAATGCGTCGAGGAAGTCTTGCATGATGGTGTTCCCGGCGATTTTATCGAAACAGGCGTCTGGCGAGGCGGAGCCACAATCTTCATGCGAGCGATTCTAAGGAGCCATGACGTAAGCGACCGCTGCGTCTGGGTGGCCGACTCATTCGCAGGGCTACCGGATGTTGATGTCGATAACTTCCCGAAGGATCGGAAGTTTCTGGATTTCTGTCAGCGACACTGGAATAACTTGGCGTCAAGCATGGAAGAAGTAAAGACCAATTTCGCAGCGTACGGGCTGCTTGATGAGCAAGTCCGATTTATTAAAGGACTCTTCAAAGACACACTGCCGCACGCGCCCATTGGAAGGCTGGCTCTTATGCGCCTCGATGGTGATTACTACGAATCGACTATGGACGCTCTGACAAATCTTTATGACAAACTTTCCACTGGAGGCTTTGTCATCGTGGACGACTACCATCACGGACTTGGGTGCCGTGATGCCGTGGATGAGTTTCGAGCTGCGCGCGCCATAGCCGACAGCATGACCTCCGTTGGTGGGGGCTGTCATTGGTGGCAAAAGAGTTAGGAAATCTGCTTGAACGGCGCCGATGTAAAGACGACGCAATCAGCCATGATGCGTCGACGATCTTCTGCACCTGCTTTACCGCAATGAGACAGCTATACGAAAATTTCCGCAGAGAACCTTGATCGGTTCAATGCCGAACTATACGGACGAGCCGCCCCCATCGACTCCACTCAGTCACCAGTAGATTACCCTCGCTCGTATATGCCACGCCATGAGGAGCGTAGAACACATCCGGCCGCCATCGGTCCGGTGAAATATTGTTAGTCTTAACCTCTTCTGAGTTAGCATTTCGACCGATCGTGGCTACTCGTCTGCCCTCCCGGTCAAAAATCACCACCGTGCCACCAAGATTCCCAACGGCAAGTTCGTCGCGATACGTAGCCAACGCGCCAGGCCAGTCCAAATCCTTGGCCAACACGCCGAGGACGCGGCCCGACAAATCCATCTGGACTACTCTATTATGCAGGCGATCCGTACATAGTAGGCGCACGGGCTCGAAACGCGGATCAATAGCAATTCTATGGCACTGGCGAAAGCCCCACTGCCCGTCACGGCCTCCGAAAGTATCGATATACCGACCACCCTTATCAAACCTATGAATGAAGTCTCGACCATATCCATCTACAGCGTAGATATCGCCGTTCGGTGCCACTACGACACCAGTCAAGGACACGATGCTTTCATCATTCTTAATGGTTTTAAACTCATCCGGAATCGCGGTGGAAGGGATTTCCAGAAGAATTTCTCCGGTTAGCGAAATCTTCAGTATGCGCTGCCCGAGCAGGCTCGCTCCGAATATGCTTGCATTAGACTCACCGGAGGAGGCGATCACGAACCCGTGCAAATCCGTGGGAACATTTGGAACATTGCGGATGTACCGTCCGTCGGCACTGTACACTTGTATGCCAGGATGCTCACCTTCCTCAACACTGACATAAATTTCTCCGGTAGGAGATACAGCCACGTCACCATGCGCACCTCCAATCGTAGCACTGCCATCTGGGGGGCTTATGAATGTTGACTCAATTTTGAAGGCCCCATCGCTGGTCGAAGCGGATGTAAGACCGATCACCATCAACAGTGTGGAATATTTAAGCGTCACTACTCCCCCACACTATTAGCAGTCCGACCAAAGCTGCGGCCGCCACAAAACTGAGAAGCGCCGCCACCGGTCGTACGAATTCGAGTTCAGCTCTCGCCGGCACTTGAGCAACAGGTTTCATTCCCGTGAACATCGGCGTGACAAGATTCTCGCCCTTCACCGCCCAGTAATAGAACACCGCCGCCACGTGCAGCCAAATCAGGAGCAGGAGTACATTGAATCCCGCGCCGTGCAGTTCGGACAGGCGATCGGAGAGGTCTTTGCTGGTCAAATCAGCCAGCGGACCACTGAACTGCGCGTCGTTATTAGCGAACAATCCGAGCAATGCCTGGCAGAATAATGCGCCGATGAGGGCGATAACCATCCAACCACCGGCTGGATTGTGTCCAGCGTATAGCGGCTTACTCCCCGTTTGCCGTGCAAGGTACTCCACGGCCCTGCGCGGATGCACGACGAAATTGCTAAACCGCGCCGTACTCGAACCGATAATCCCCCAAACAATTCTGAACACGAGCATCGTAAGCAGTATCGTCCCAGACCAGAAATGAACACTTAGGTATTCGTAGTCTGCACTGAACCATGAGATGGCAATGAGAACAACGACGATCCAGTGAAACAATCGCGTGGGCACGTCCCATACTCTGACAACACTGAAACACGGTCTGGTATTCTCCACATCCGTGGCGGGTTTCGAGTCCATAATCATCAATCTCCCGTGTAGACTCTAACTCCCCGCTCCCGCAGTAGCTTGAGGGACTCTTCAGTAACGAGCGTATCGGCGACTGTCAGCACCTGTATTGAAGGTAGTGAGGCTATTGATTGCACTACGACATCACTCACCTTCGTACCAGCCAGCCGAAGATTCCGGACGCGATCCATCCTCGCAAGAGCGATAGCCGACTTGTCACTAATAGCCGTATCGGAAAAATCGGCAATCACTATCTTTTCGTAGAGCGATTCCAAAGCCCCCAGCTCGGCATCACCAAACGCCGCGCCCAACAAGGACGCGTTAAGAACTAGATCTGCCGACTCGCGCGACTCATATGAAAGCGCCGCGCCGAAGCGCCTTTGCAGCGATTCTACGGAAGCTTTCATGGCCGATCTTGCGCTCGCGGTGGCGGTCTCGTCCAAACTTGGGATAACAACTTTAATCTCCGGCATCGGCACACCAGGAATGGTGTCCGTCAACCTAGTCGATGATGCACCATGTGCAATCCATAGTTTGAGGACGGTTTTTTCATCAACTTTCATCATGGCTCTTCCGGCGGGCGGCATCACCTTGTCGTTCGTAACAGGCAGTAGTACGCGCTCTACTAACTGACTTTCCTCTACCCGCCCAGGCGTGACCACCGAGCCATGCTTTCCTCCCAGCATGACGTACGTGAACGTATCCAGCCTCAAACCACCTTTCTGTCGCCTCTCACCATGACACCCCACGCAATGCTCTTGAAGTACCGGCACCACGCGCTCCTTGTAAAAGGAATTCGATGGCACCTCAGAATCAGCGTGGCGCATACCCAATGCTTCTCCGACAGAATATGCAAGTGTTGGACGGAACCACATCGTCACCGCTACCACCACGATTGTTATCACCGCTACACAGGCAACATACTGTGTAGCGGATAACACGCCAAGAGTAGATGCTGACTCCCGCCTCATCTCACAGCTCTGCGATTGAAGCACTGGATTATGCGATCACCTCTCCGACAATGCGGGCCGGCTTAACTCCTGTGAGCTTCTGGTCCAGTCCTTGATAGGTGTAATTCAATTTGTGATGATCGAATCCCATTAAATAGAGCATAGTGGCGTGAAGGTCGCGAACTTCGACGGCATCCCGAGCGACTTCATAACCCATCTCATCCGTTTCCCCATAAGTCATTCCTCCTTTGACGCCACCTCCAGCCATCCATATCGTGAAGGCGGCCGGATTGTGATCTCGACCGAGATACTTCGGATCTTGCCCGACACTGCGATTCTCGCGCATGGAAGTGCGACCGAACTCCCCACCCCAAACAACTAAGGTATCTTCCAAAAGACCGCTGGATTTTAGATCCCCAAGCAGCGCCGCCATTGGCTGATCTGTCTCTTTGCACCTTGTGACCATTCCAAAGTTTAGCGATAGATCTTCACTGACGCCATGGGAATCCCAGCCGCCATGGTAGAGCTGGATGAAACGAACATCACGCTCCACTAGACGGCGCGCAACCAGACAATTGTTCGCGAAGCTACTCTCTCCTGGAACTGCGCCGTACCGCTCTCTCACAGATTGCGGCTCGCGGTGAATATCCATCGCATCACTCGCTTCGAGTTGCATGCGAAAGGCCATCTCGTATTGAGCGATACGCGTCAGTGTTTCCGCGCTCCTAAAATCCGAATAGGCTCGTCGATTTATCTCATCGATAGTATCGAGCGTTCTGCGACGCAATGTTCGAGTAACACCAGGCGGATTGTTTAGATACAAGATTGGTTCACCCTTCGATCGACATTCCACGCCTTGGTAAACGCTTGGTAAGAAGCCTGAGCTCCACAACTGCTTACCGCCATCAGGCGTCTTCTTCCCCGATAACAAGACGATGTAGCCCGGCAGGTTCTGGTTCTCAGTTCCCAGCCCATAGGTAATCCAGGATCCCAATGAAGCGCTTCCCAGCCGAGCGTTGCCAGTCTGAATTTCAAACTGCGCAGGCGCATGATTGAACTGATCGGTGCGCATAGACTTTACGAAACATATGTCATCTACATAAGCTTCGAGATGTGGAAGTCGATCCGAGATCCATGCACCGCTATCCCCCGACTGATGAAAGGGGAACTGCGGACCTAAGAGCTTTGGCAACCCGCTGATGAAAGCGAAACGCTTGCCTTTCACAAAATCGGCTGGGCACTGCTTACCATCGAACTTAGCGAGTTCCGGTTTGTAATCGAACAACTCCAACTGACTTGGCGCACCAACCATGTGCATATAGATGATTCGTCGCGCTTTGGCCGCAAACTGCGGTGGCAGGGGCGACATCGGTGTCGTTGCTTCCCGCTCAAATGTTAGCCGCCCACCCGGAGTGTCGGCGTGAGCGGTCCGGAGAAACATCGCCCCAAGACCGGTGGCACAGTTGATAAGAAAGTGGCGTCGCGTCTGTGCTTGCAGGCCTGCGCGCCAGATATCGGAGAGATTATGATAGGGATGCGAGCGAATTGACTTGAACATATCAGCTATCTCACCAGTGCTGCGTCTAGGTTCAGCAGGGCCGTTGCCACCGTGGTAAATGCGATCTCTTTCTTTTCCTGGCCGCGCGCTGAAGTGAAAGCAACGACATGTCGATTCGCAGCAGTGGTCTGCATCTGAAGGGCATCCGTATAGAGCCTTCGCAGAGCTGCCAACTCCTCAACGTTAGGAGCTCGGGATAGCACCAAACCCGCACCGTAAGTTAGCGCGGCACTCAAGGACTCGTCATCTGTCCCGCTGTTAGCGGGAGCGATACTGAACTCCCGTAGCATACGCGAGGCCAAAGATTGGGCCGCTTCGTGATAGACGGGATCGTTGAGCGTAACTAGTGCCTGCAACGGCGTGTTCGTTGGGATTCGACGCGCGAGACTTACATCGTGCAAAGAGAAGTCAAATGTAAGAAAGCTTGGATAGATCATGGCGCGTTTGACATAGGTGTACACCGCGCGGCGATATTGATCGATGCCGACAGAGTCGACCCATTGCACCATGCCTTCTGAGTTGTCAGTCACCGCTTCCTTAGGAATGGGCGGACGCACCGGCGGACCGCCCATGGCGGAATTCAAGAGACCGGATGCCATCAAAGCCTGGTCCCGGACCATCTCAGCAGTGAGCCTTTGCCGGGGCCCGTAGCTCAGCAGGCGATTGCCGGGATCCTTCGCTACCGCAAACGCCGATACTTCAAGAACTTTGTCGATATGTTGCGCTCGTTACCAGTTCACGTAGGAGCGCCTTCATATCCCACTGCAACTCGTTCTGAAAACGTAGTGCTAGCCAATCGAGCAGTTGGGGATTGCTAGGAAACTGTCCAGAACTTCCGAAATCCTCCAATGTTTCGACGATACCGGTTCCGAATAGCTGTTCCCAGAAGCGATTCACCGCAACGCGTGCGGTCAGAGGTTGTTCGGGATTGAAGAACCAGGAGGCCATTTCCAACCGGTCACGCAGTTCTTCGACGGGTTTCGCAAAGAGCTTAGGAACATCCGGCCTTAAAGGCGACCCAATAGGATTCAGAAAATTTCCGCGGTCGAATTTCAAAGTGACGCGGCGATCGTAGCCCTCCTGCTCGGCCATTATTGGAACAGAGACCATAGCAATCTTATTAATTTCATCCTTTGCTTCGGCAATCGCCGTGTGCAGTTGCGCTGTACGATAATCTTTCGCAAAGTCATTCCATTTCGGATCGCTACTTAAACTCAGACGTACTCGCTTGAGAATTGCCGGCTTTGCATCAATCTTTTGAGCTTGAGTCAGCTTCACTTTAATCTTGCTTCCGACTGGAAGGCTCAGTGGCTCAACCGGAACAGCGATGATCCAGCGAGGAGTCGAGAGCTTCGGGTCTGCCGAGAATCCCCCGGATAACGAGTCATTAGGACCATCATCAGCGGGATCAAGGGTTCTTTCCATGTCGCCATCGTTATCGACCGCAAAGGAGCGAAACCTAATTCTTCGCTTTTCTCCTCCCCGATCAACTACCCATGCATCTATGCGATCGACTATGAATCCCATCTCCGGCGAGTGGCGTGCCGAATCTGGATTCACCGGAAGTGCATCAAGTCGAAGTGCCGTCAATCTCGACCCGGCTATATCAGCGTCCAATTCGTATATCGATTCCATCGGAGTATTATCTTGCGCTAGTGCTTCCCCGTTCCTCACAAGTAGAGTGGGAGTTTCGTTCTCTGCAACACGGGTCCTCGCCTTGGCAATCTCTGATGTTGCTGCTGTAATGCTGGCACTCACCACTGAGCGCCTGAGCTTCTCAGCATCTGCAGCAGCCATACCGATTGTTAGTTGCTCAACGCGGCGACGCTGCTCAATAGAAAGTTTACCTGCCTTCAATCTCTCTAGTCTCCACTCGAACGCCTCCACTTCGTTCACTGAAGCACTTACAACAGGCAAGATCTGCCATTGTGTACTGCCTACTTGACTCCGACTCCGCGCCACCAATTCCCTCAACGCGGAATAAATCTCTCGTTGCACGCGCAATGCCTCGTCTGCAAACGATTCATCCAACGGAACGTCTATGCTTGTCCGATCATCGATTGCATCTGCATCCTTGGATGAATTGAAGAAGGCGAGAAACTTGTAATATTCCTCATGACGAATGGGATCGTAAGGATGGGAGTGACATTGCGCACAGCTCATCGTGACGCCGTTCAGGACCTGCCACGTAGTTGCGACGCGATCCATGACTGCGACAAGGCGGTACTCTTCAGCATCGGAGCCACACTCATCATTGCTGGGTGTCTGGCGATGAAACGAAGTTGCCACGATGTCCGGCAGCGCTGCTTTCGGCAACAGGTCACCGGCCAATTGTTTTATGACGAATTGATCGTAGGGAATGTTGCGGTTGAAGGCCTCAATGACCCAGTCCCGATAAGGCCACATTCCGGGGCGCGGCAGATCCCTTTCAAAGCCTTTGCTGTCCGCATACCGCGCCAAGTCGAGCCACATAGACGCCCACCGCTCGCCGTAACGAGGAGATGCTAAGAGCCGATCAACTTGCTTCTCATATGCATCAACCGAAGGATCATTTAGGAAGGCCGCAACCTCCTCCGGCGTAGGCGGTAACCCGACGAGATCAAAAGACACCCTACGCAGCAGGGTGGCCCGATCTGCTTCGGGCGAGGGTGCCACCCCCTCTCCTTCTAATCGCCGCAGAATGAACGCATCTAGCGGACGACGAACCCAGCTCGAAAGAGTGACCTCAGGGACCGACTGCGCTTTGGGGGCCACAAACGCCCAATAATCCTCCCAGAGTGCGCCCTCTTTAATCCATTGTTTGAGAAGAGACACCTTCTCTCGCGGTAATGCAGGCGCGTGATAAGGCATGCGCGTCTCGGGATCAGTGGAGGTCACCCGAGCGATCAGCTCAGAAGAATGCGGCTTACCCGGCACCACGACTGGACGGCCAGATTTGCCGCTACCCAGTGCCTCTTCCCTGTATATAAAGGAGACCCCACCGTCCTGTTTCACTCCTCCATGGCAGGAAATGCAGTTTTGGTTGAGGATGGGACGTATGTCTTTGTTGAAGCTAACACGCACATCTTGCTGCTGAGAATGGCATGCAAACATAAATGGGCTCATTAGCAACAATGAGCCCCACTTTGTGGCCGGCCGGTAATGCAATGACTAACCTCCACTATAAATTGCGCCTTATATAGAGTGAGGACCGGCTCATATCGACAAACCATCCTCCCAAGTATCCACACTCGCCTGAGGCTCGAAGAATGAGAATACCGACAATCGTGAGCATCCGACTAAAGATGCTGCTAGCGCCAAGTCGATAGGGCACGGGAGACACGCTTGTCCCGCAACACGGTGCGACGATACCCGCGCGAGCAGCGAGGTACGGGCCGCGAGAGCCGCGAGCATGCAAGTTCGATCCGCAGAAGGTGTATCTGCGTATTCCGGCTCATCGTGGACAAGGTTTCCAGGGCAACGTGGACACGGATTCCAGAGGCACGTGAACAGAATTCCGGCGTGATGGTGGACACTTTGTGGGGTGTGCCGCAATAGCGTTCACGATGCCGTGCCGGCATGGTGAACATGATCACGGCGATGAGGTCGTGCTTGATCGGGCGAGCGCAGGATCCTAGGCATCATGTGAGCCAGGAGGATCCCTGGCTCTGTGAAGAAGAAAAAACGACGTCGATGCCTGAGCTGCCGGCAGCTGTTTTACTGCCATCCACGAACGCGGTCCCAGCAGAAATATTGTTCTGCACCTGCTTGCCGGGTGGCAAGCAAGAAGGCGAGCCAACGGCGCTGGCTAGGCAAGCCGGAAAACCGAAACTACTTCTGCGGTACCCAGCACGTAAATCGAGTGCAGGCGTGGCGGGAGAAGCATTCGAAGTCTGGGCGAGAATCGCCATTACCCAGCCGCCCGTTACAAGAGACGATAATGACACAAGCGGCTGATCGGCCGAAGAAATCGGCTAATTTGGCGTTACAAGAGATGATCCGTCGACAAGTCGCTGAATGCGCTGAGGACAGCGGCATCTGGGCGGCAAAGGCGTTACAAGATTCGATGTAAATCGAGGGACTCGGTCGTGAGAATCCCGGCGTCATCCGTTACCCAGGAAGTCGCCGCCGATGTCGAACCCGAGAATCTCGATCGCGAAGCTCAAGCAGATTATCCAGTTCGAATCCAGTGAGTTGACGGCGCGCGAGATCGGCCGCGCGCTCAAGCTGTCACACGGTGCGGTCTCGAAGTACCGGGCGGCGGTACGTGTTGTGGGCCTCACGTGGCAGGAGGCGCAGAACCTGGACGACACGGAGCTGGAGCGACGGATTTGGCAAGCGCGCGCCGACCGTCCAGCACGCGAGGTCGTGCTGCCGGACTGCGCGTGGATCCACACGGAGCTGAAACGCCACAAACATGTAACGCTGCAACTGTTGTGGGACGAGTATCACGCCACGCACGGCACGCTGGGACTGCGTTACAGCTCGTTCTGCGAGCGGTACCGCCACTGGGTGCGACGGCTGCAGCGCTCGATGCGTCAGCGGCATTACGCCGGCGAGAAGTTGTTCGTCGATTATGCGGGCAGCACCGTGCCGATCTACGGCGCCACGTGCGAGGAGGCGTACCGTGCAACCATTTTTGTCGGCGCGTTGGGTGCCAGTGGCTACGCGTATGCGGAAGCCACCCGCACCGCCTCTTTGCCGGACTGGCTCGGCAGTCATGTACGGATGCTGGCGTTTTACGGCGCGTCGCCGACAATCTTGGTTCCAGATTTTGTTCCCGGGAACAAAATCAGGTTTATGTGCCCATCCCCGTTATGTGGCGGATTGCGGCTACCGCCTTAATTTCCGCGATTCCGTAGGCCCCAGCGGCACATAACGGAAGGCAGTGGCATGGTGATCTCCCCATTCTTATCGGAGATTGTCATGCTCGAGAAGTACTTCGTCCGCCCCGAGACCATCGATCGCATTCGTCGCTGCTGGATTGCGGACGCCATTGAGCGATACGTCACTTGGCTTTCGACGCAGAGATATTCGCAACGCACAGTTCTGCGGCGCGTGCCGGTCGCAGTAGCATTCGGGGAGTTCGCCAAGAGCCATGGCGCGGTCGATGTGCGGCAGCTCCCTGACCACGTTGAGTCATTTGCGCAGGCGTGGGCGGCTGGCCACGGTCATAAGAACAAGCCGTTGTCGCGCAAGAAGATCTTATATCTCTCTCGCAACACTGTTCGTCAGATGCTGCGACAGGCGATACCGGGATACGTAGGCCGCGGTCGTCCCCACCTTCCCGAGAACCCCTTCGGGCATCAGGCCCCTAGGTTTTTTCAGTACCTTAAGGAAGAGAAGGGGCTTCGCCCAGCCTCGATACGCCAATATCAGTTCCATCTGCGGCAGTTTGCGGCTTACCTTGAGCGGATCGGCGTTGGCAGTGTCGCGTGTCTGACACCACTCATGCTGAGCGCCTTCAACGCCGAGTACGGTCCTCGAGTAAGCTGGTCCATGTTACGCAACGCCTGCGGCACGTTGCGCGTGTTTTTGCGCTACCTACACCGCGAAGGCGTAGCAGCCAAAGATTTGAGTCATCTGGTCGAGTTTCCCCAACACTTCCGACACTCGGGTATTCCACGCTCGATCAGCTGGGAGCAAGTGGAGCGGGTGCTTGCGGGGATTGATCGACGCTCGCCTTCGGGTAAGCGGGATTTTGTGATGCTGGCGATGCTCGCAACCTACGGACTACGCGCCTGCGAAGTCGCCTCTCTTAAGCTCGATGACATCGATTGGCGCAATGACCGCATTAAAATACGGGAGCGCAAGGCCGGCAATACGACAACTTACCCACTGGCGGCCGCCGTGGGTGCAGCGCTCATCGATTACCTGAAGAACGCGCGCCCTGCGACGACCGATCGGCATGTGTTCTTCCGCACTCTGGCGCCATACGAGCCGATTGGATCGGCGGCTATCACCGCTCGCGCGACGTTCTACATTCGCAAGGCCGGCATCGAAGTACCTCGCCCTGGATCGCACACGCTCAGACATAGCTGCGTGCAGCGACTCGTCGATGCCAACTTCTCTCTCAAGCACATTGGCGATTACATCGGTCATCGCAGTGCCTCCTCAACACAGATCTACGCTAAGGTCGCCATTGAGCGACTGCGCACGGTGGCGCTTGGCGACGGGGAGGAAGTGCTATGAAGGCGCGTCACGGCTTTGCCAGTTTCCTCGGTCCCGACATCGAGCGATTCATTGCCCATAAGCGATCCGCTGGTCGCCGCTACGAGGTCGAAGAGAAGTCGCTCAGACTCCTCGATGACTTCCTGATCGAACGCCACGTGCTCTCATTCGAGAACGTGACGCCGGCCTTGATCGATCAGTTTCTGGCCTCCCGACCGCGATCACGACCCCGAAGCTACAACCACCTGCGCTGCACGGTGGGCCGGCTGTTCGCATACTTGGTCAGCCACGGCAAGGTGCCCCGAACGCCACTACAGTCCCCACCGCGTCGATCACGCTACCAGCGATCACCGTTCATTTTCAATAAAACCGCAGCGCGCCGATTGTTGGCGACCGCTCGGTCCCTCACGGATCGGGGTGGGACGATCGATCGCGGCAACACGTATTACGTGATCTTCGCCATTCTCTACGGTTTGGGATTGCGTGTCGGGGAAGTCTGTCGACTATGCATCAAGGACGTCGACCTCGAGCGCCGCGTGCTCGTTGTCCGCGAGACGAAGTTCTACAAGAGCCGACTGGTGCCATTCGGTCCGAAGCTCGATGTGCTCCTTCGTCAGCATCTCAACCGATGCAAGACGGGTTTGTACGGTAGTACCAACCCAGAGACGGCGTTGTTTCGATTGCGCGGCGGCCGAGCGATAAATCCAGGTACCGTCAGCCTTACCTTTCACCAACTGGTACCGCGACTTCGCCTGATGATCCCGCCGGGCATTTCGCCGCCGCGACTTCACGATTTGCGTCACGCCTGCGCCGTGGGAACGCTCGCACGCTGGTACCGAGACGGCGGCGATCCGCAGGCCCGTCTGCACATTCTCTCCACCTTCTTGGGGCACGTCGATATCAACTCGACCGCCATCTACCTGACGACCACACCAGAGCTCCTCGACCTGGCAAATCAGCGTTTCGAGGCCTTTGCCACTACCACACTTCGGGAGGGACTCGCATGACGCCTCCACTCGGTCAACTCGTGCAGTCGTTCTTCAGCGATCACTTGCCAGTGCAGAAGGGTTTGCGCCTGGGCTCGATCCGCAGCTATCGGGACACCATGAGCCTCTTGCTGCGTTTTCTAGCTGACCATAGGCGCCGACCGATCGTAAAGCTGGCGTTCGAAGATCTCACGCTCGATTCGGTACTCGGCTTCCTCAAGCATCTCGAGCACGAACGAGGTAATTCGCCGCGCACCCGCAACCAACGACGCGCCGCGTTGAACACGTTCTTTTCCTACCTCGCAGTTCGCGTCCCGGATATGCTCGCAGTGTGCCAGCAGATTGCGGCGATTCCAGTTAAGCGAACCCCGCTCCCCGATACGCACTATCTTGAGCGTGAAGAGATGACCGCACTGTTGCGTTCAATGCCGCGGCGTGGACGTTTCGCTCTGCGTGATCGGACATTGATACTATTTCTCTATAACACTGGGGCCCGCACGCAAGAAGTGGTGGATCTTCGCATCGAGCACCTCGATCTCGATAAACCGAGCAAAGTTCGCCTGCACGGCAAGGGAGATAAGTGGCGCCTCTGTCCACTCTGGGACGAGACTGTCAAGCATCTCGAGCAGCTGTTCACTGAACGTCATGTCGCGGCCAGTGACCCAGTATTTAGCGCGCGGGGTGGTCGTCCGCTGACGCGATTTGGGATCTACAAAATCATTCGCCGCCACGCCGCCGAATGGGATACCACAGGTCCCCAGCCAAGACGCGTCAGTCCGCATCTGTTTAGGCACACCGCCGCAACTCATTTGCTCGAGTCCGGTGTCGAGGTCAACGTGATCCGTGGATGGCTCGGACACGTGAGCTTAGATACGACCAATCGATACGCCGAACTAATGCTGCGCGCCAAGACCGAGGCTTTGCGCAACTGCGAGATCGGCACTGGAAATTCCGCGGCAGCCCCCTCTCGTGCAGTCTGGAAGGACGACAAGTCCCTGCTGCATTGGCTCAACTCCCTGTAGCAGATTATGTGCCCACCAGTCAGAGCGCCTCCCGAGCAATGCCTTCGCCCGACACCGTTCGGACACATAACGGGGATGGGCACATAACCCCGACAACCCGCGCGTCGGGGTGACAAAGGCCGACCGTTACGAACCCGAACTGCAGCGCTCGTACGAAGAAATGGCCGCGCATTTTGGTATCGCGGTGATCCCAGCCAGGCCTTTCCGGCCCCGCGATAAACCGAAAGCCGAGTTGACGGTATTACTGGTGAGTCGTTGGGTGTTGGCGCGACTTCGCCATCAGCGCTTCTTCAGTCTGGATGAACTGAATGCCGCGATCCGACCGTTGCTCACCGCTCTGAATGAGCGGCCGTTCCAGAAGCTACCCGGTTCGCGCCGCTCGGTGTTCGAGGCGTTGGATCGTCCAGCGATGCGGCCACTGCCGGCGACGCCATATGTCTACGCTGAGTGGAAACGCGTTCGCACCGCCTTCGATTATCACGTCGATGTCGATCGGCATTATTACAGCGTGCCGCACGCGCTGGTCGGCCAAGAACTGTGGGCCCGCTTCAGTGCGTCCACGGTCGAGGTGTTCCACCGCAGTGTGCGTGTGGCGAGCCATGTGCGTTCCTACCAGCGCGGTGCACACACGACGCTGCCACAGCACATGCCGAGAGCCACATCGGGCGCATGCCGAATGGACGCCCACCCGGTTGATCAACTGGGGCGCCTCCATCGGTGCCAACACCTGCGCGGTGGTCGAGCATCTGCTGAAGAGCAAGCCCCATCCGGAGCAAGGCTATCGAGCCTGTCTGGGACTGTTGTCCCTCGCGAGGCAGTACGGGCAGGGACGACTCGAGGCGGCCAGCGCCTTGGCGGTGAAATTACACAGCCCCACCCGCAAGAGCGTGCTGTCGATCTTGAAGACCGGGCGTGACCAACGTCCGCCGGCGCCCGCAGAACAACTTGATCTGCCCGAGCACTCGAATGTACGCGGCCCAAAATATTACAACTGAAACCGGAGAAACCATGTTGACGCAAAATACACTGGAAACCCTGCGACATCTGAAGCTGCACGGCATGGCTCAAGCCCTGGAGGAACAGCGCGGCACACCCAATACGCATGCGCTGGCCTTCGAAGAACGCCTGGCCTTGTTGGTCGATCATGAGCGGTTGTCTCGACAGAACAGCCGCTATCGGGGGCTGCTGCGCGACGCACGCCTCAAAGTCGCGCAGGCCTGCATCGAAGACGTCAACTACAAAAGCACTCGCGGCCTGGACAAGTCGCAGATCGCCGCCCTGGCCGACGGTGCATGGATCGAGCGCGGTCAGAATTTACTGATGACCGGACCGACCGGATCCGGAAAAACCTGGATCGCGTGTGCCCTCGCACATCAGGCGTGCCGGCAAGGTCGGTCCGCGCGATACTGGCGTGTACCCCGTTTGTTCGAGGAAATCCGAACCTCGCACGGCGATGGCAGTTATCTGAAATTGCTCAAGCGACTGGCGAAAACTCCCATCCTGATCCTGGATGACTGGGGGTTGATCGCGTTGTCCACCCAGGATCGAGCAGACCTGCTCGAAATCCTCGACGATCGCCTCAATGCTCGATCCACCGTGATCTGTAGTCAGCTGCCGGTCGATACATGGCATGCCTACCTCGGCGAACCCACTTTGGCCGACGCGATCTTGGACAGGATCGTGCACCACAGCCATCGCATCGAGTTGAAAACCAAGGGCGAGTCCTTGCGCGAATCACTTCCTCTGAATGGTCTGCCGCCGGACACCAAACGCCGATCATGAAAGCCGGCGATGACGGCCGAGAAATCGTCATCCAAGCAACTCATCGTGGACAGCTCAGAAGAATCGGCGGCGCTCGCCGCCGATTCTTCGGCACTGTCCACGATGGCCTGGAATCACTGTCCACTTTGGGCGGAATACGCAGTATCTGCGCGCAGGCGCGGCCGGATCGGATTCCAGGGACGGTGCTGCTGCAGGATTCAGGCCGCCGGCTACGAAGGCGGCATCCAGTCTGCAGAATTTCCTCGGTTGAAGACCACTCGATTTCCTGGGTTGGGGACCACCTGATTTCCTGAGTTGAGGACCACCCGATTTCCTCGGTTGGGGACCACTTGGCGGAGCGCCTTCGACTGCGCCTGCCCGGCGCTGGAGTGCCCCCAGCCATGTCGCTATCCGAGTCAACCAACCCCTCGTGCGCCACTGACCGCCTACCCCCGACGCCAACCGCAACCGTCGCGACCTGTAGTCACGATGGAGAAGACGGCATGGGTTCACGCAGCCTGACGGCGGGGCGATATGAAGAGATCCGCAGGCGCCTGGCCGAAGGCCGGGGCTTGCGCGAGATCGCCCGGGCGCTGGGCTGCTCGCGCGATACGGTTCGCGAGGTACGCGATGGCAGAGCGTCACCGGGCTCACCCAAGGCAACGGCCGATCCGCTGTGGATGCGTAAGCGGCAAGCCAGTGACGTCTGGCTCAATGTTTGAAGTTGTGCAAATCTGACCGCAGCGGCTTGTCCGCGAAGAGCGTCTTCCACAGTCGCGGCGTGAGCTCGGCGACACGCGAGGCGGGATGCTCGGCGACACGCTGAAGCACATCGACGAGATAAGTGTACGGATCGATTCCGTGCAACCGGCACGTGACGATCAGGCTTTGCACGATGCCGACGTGCTCGGCACCGAGTTCGGTCCAGCAGAAGTTCCACGCTTTGCGACCCATGGGAACCGCACGTAGCGCACGCTCGAGGTGATTGGTGTCCATGGCGACATCGGGGTCGCTCAGAAACACTTCCAGCCCCGCACGGCGCTTACGCACGTACTCCAGTGCCTTGGTGAAGGCATTGCTCGGCCGCAGTCCGTGTTGCTCGAACTTGCCGTGCAGCCATTCGAAGAACGCCTCGACGCGCGGCTTTGAATGCGTCAGTCGATGCAGACGCTTGTTGTCACCGCGCAGGTTGTATTTTCGAATGTCTTCCTCGATGTCGTAGAGCAGTTGGATCTGCTCCAGTGCTTCGTGCGCGCCCTGCGGGTCGGCAGCCTGCGCTTCGAATATTTCTCGGCGCGCATGCGCCCAACATTGCGCGTGAACCAGATCGACCTTCTTCGCAAAGCTCTCGTACGCTGCGTAGCCATCGCTCAGCAGCACCAATCCCGGCACATGATCCAGCCCTAGCACCTCGCGCACATGCTGCGCACCGCGCGAGGGGTGAAACGGGAAGCACACTTCGTCCTGATCGCCATACACCGGCCAGAAGTACGCCTGTTTCATCTTGCCGTGGCCCGTGCGGCCGGCTTTGATCGGTGTCTCATCCATCGCCTTGACCCGGCTGCGACGAATAGAGTCCAGCTGCGCGTTATAAATCATCACCAGCAGCGCGATGCTCGCTTGCACCAGCTGGGTCAGCCATTGCCGGCTCACCGTGATGCCCATGGCTGCCAGACGTTGATGCTGCCGATACAACGGCAGGTGCCACGCAAACTTGTCGACCAGCAACCCCACCAGGAAACTCACATCGGCGCGGCTACCCTCGATCACACCGCGCGGCGCCGGCGGGCAACTTATCTTCTGGGTGTCCCGGCGCTTGGTCACCGATCGCACGTACTTGAGCACCACGTAGCTGCCAGGCCGCTGAGCGAGCCGATAGCTCACCTTCTCGTCGATCACTTCGTATTGATCGGCGGACAGTCCTTCGATCTCTGGGTTGGCCACCGTGATGGTCTGCACTGGCACGCACGACTCATCGAAGAACGGCAGTGCCTCCGCGGTTTCGCTCGCTGGATCCCGGCGCGGCACGCGGCGGGTATGCGCCGGCACGCTCTTGCGCAGTTCAGGGGTCTGCTCGGGGGTGGGGAGCACCTCTCCCAGATACAACTGCGACGGATCGGGCTGGGGTGCGTAACGTTCGCTCTTCGAGCCGAACACTTGGCGCTTGAACCACTCCAGCTGATGCTTGAGTGCATCCACCTGCTGCTGCAGCGTCTGGATGTTCACATCCTTCGATTGCATCAACGCAGCGACTTCTCCGGCACTCATGCGTTCTATCTCAGCAACGCTCGGTGGGGTTGATCGGAACTGCGTTCACCATGCGCAAAGTTTATCGCATCAGCCGCAGATTGTGTGCGCTCGTGCTTGGGCACGACATACCGAAAACGCTTGCGCTGTCGGGCCGGCTCGATCCCTTCGAGCAGCAGCTTCAATCCCGTCCAGTCCATCTCGCGTGACTGCACGGCACGCCAGTCGCTGATAAAACGACCCGACTCGAGCCGCTTCGCCCAGACACAAAACCCTGAGCGATCGAAATACAGAACACGCATCTGTGTCGCTCGGCGCGAAATGAATACATATAAGTCGCCGTTCAGGGGGTCCCGCTGCATCCCTTCCCGCGTCAGCGCGTACAGGCCGTCGAACGACTTCCTCATGTCGGTCGGATAGCCATACAAGTGCACGCGGATCTGGCCTTCGGGGAAGAACATCAGCCGCGCACCACGTGCAATACCAAGCCGCCGCCCAGATCCAGTCGCACTTCCATGCGAGAGGCCGGGCTCGCCCCGAGCGTGCCCAGGTCGAGAAATCCGTTCGGGGGCGATATCGGCTTCGATGTGGACGGCTCACGCAGCGGTAAGCGCGCCTTGCGAGCGCTCGACGCGCCCAGCAGCGAGCGCCACCGATAGAAGCTCGCCGCTCCGAGGCCTTCGCGCTCGCAGAATTGGGCCACCGTCAATCCGCTCTCCGCGAATCGTGTCAATACCTCGCGCCAACCGTCCGCATCCCGCCGCTGTCGCCTTGCCTGCTGCATCATTCGCTCCAGTGTTATCAACTGGGGCTACTGTGCCGCTGATCGCGCAAGGGTGGAATAACACCACGGGCTTACCGCTTACGGACGAGGCGCTGCTTATCGATGGGATTGCGGGTCCGCGAGCGCAAAGGCGTGACGAGAGAGCAGTTGTCACTGGCAATGGGAGGGCCCAAAAACTTGATATCCAAGCTGGAGAGTCATAGCCGTGGACTGGAAGGCGCTCTAATCATGGCCATCGCTAAGGCATTGAATATGAAGCCTGAACGGCTTCTGCGCGAGGCCCTGCGGAATGTCGGTAAAGATTGATTGCGCCCTCGCCACCATCGATGTCAAACTTTGACATCCGCTCCAGAAGAGCCACGAGGGCCTTGTCATGGGTATGAACGTCTCGTTACCACAAGACCTGATGGATTACGTGAAGAACCAGGTCGCTGGTGGGCGATACTCATCAGCCAGCGAGATGGTCCGTGATGCACTTCGTCAGCTCAAGCAGTTCGAGAAAATGCGGGAGCAGGCACACGCCGAACTGGCTCGTGACGTGGAGCTAGGCTGGGCGGACCTGGATGCCGGTCGCGTGAGCGATTTCGACCCTGAAGCCATCAAGGCTGCTGGCCGCGAGCGACTAGCCAGAAAGAGTTCGTGATTTGAAGCGGCTTCGGCTGACTGAGGTTGCGCGCCGTGACCTCGATGAGATTTGGGATGGCATCGCGGCGGACGATATCTCTGCGGCCGACCGGATGATTGATGGTCTATACACTCTCATCGGCCGCCTTCGCGAGTTCCCCTCCATGGGCGTGCCCCGGGACGACTTCCGATTCGGAACGCGTAGTTTCGTCCACAAAAAGCACCTCATCTTCTACACGGTGTCGCAGGACGCATTGATCGTGCTCCGAGTCGTTTACGGCGGACGCGACCTACCGTCGCTTAACTTCCCCACCCCATAGTTCGCCCTCTGATTCAGGGAAGTTGGATCACCCTTGTCGATCCGCGCTGCTCGGAGCCACAGCGGCGCTCTCGCGCGCCAGCGTCGTGCCGCTGCTCAAGCCACTGCAACATCCGGGGGCAGCACAGCAGGCACTGCTGGAGAACGCGACATGAGCTCACTGGAAAGCACAACGTCGCGCTGAGTGAAAGGTTGCAGCTTACGACGGTGAATGCCGAGCGATCGGCGCTCGTCCTAAGCGAGCCGCCAACAAGCAAGCGAGCGAGTTTGTTAAATTCCTCGACTCATTACTTGATACCGAACGTATCCTACAAAGGTGCAGCGACCCAGCCCAACGGCAACCCCCAATGAATGTTCACGATGACTCGATCGGCCGATGAGGCGGCCTTGGCGATCGCCTCGCAAAACACCGCCACATCCTCGGCAACCGCCTCCATTGCGATGAATGGCGACATCCCCGGCGCCCCTCAAGGCAACCCTCTTGTCAGCGGCCTGCAGCGAAGAGGTCAGAACGAACTCCAGATTTCCGCAAGCGACATCGCACCGCCCGGACGTTCCGATACATCGGATTGTCGAGATCCCTGAGCTGGTCCGAGAGGATGATGTCGCCGGTGGCGGCAAACACCACCGGCGTTGATGAAGCACCGGCGACTATTCTCAGAAACCCTTGCGGAATTGCATCGTGAAGCTGCGCGGGGCGTCTTTCTGCACAGTGTATGTACCCGCACTGCGCGGCAAGGCGGCGGCCCAATGGAAAGTATCGACGTCATTCGCATTCTTGACGAGCAGACCGACTTCCCAATCGTGGGCGGTGTTGATCAGCCGCGCGCTCAGATCGAGTTGCACATAAGCGTCCTGCTCGGTCGCCGGATCGTTGTTTACGGCCACCTGGAAATGGTCGGTGAAGAACAGCGAGCTGCCCAGCGCGACATCGAAAGCACGCCCGACCGGCATCTGATAATCGATGCGCCAGATCCCGCTGTAGTCCGCAGCGTAGGGCGTCGGCTCGCCAGACAGATCCTGCGCCGAGAGCGCTGGCGTGGTGGCGCCGAACACGCAGTGACCGACGATGAGCTGGCACGCGGTCGGCAAAGCGCCCGAGAAATTTTCGTAGTGAGCATCCAGCAGCGAGAATTGCAGGCTGGTCTTTAGAGCATCCGTGATCGTGAGATCGGCTTCGACCTCGATCCCCTTGGCGATGGAGCTTGCCGCGTTGCTCACCACATTCACAGGACCCGCGGTCGTTTGCCGGTTGCCGCCGACCTGCAGGTCCGAATAGCGGCTATGGAAGGCCGCGATGTTCAACGTCAGCCGCCGGTCGAACAGCTGGGACTTCATGCCGATCTCGAACGAATCCACCGTTTCCGGCTCGAACGGAATGTCATCCTGTCTGCCGGTGGCCGGATTGATCGGCCCGGTCGAAACGACATTGAAACCGCCCGCCTTGAAGCCGTTCGCATAGCTCGCGTACACCATCAGGTCGCGCGAGAATTGATATTGGATATTGGCCGAAGGCGTGAGCTTGCTGTCCTCGCGATCGAAGTCCCAGGAGCCTGCGGGGCCCAGGCCAAAACCCGAGCCGATCGCATCCGCACCGGGGAACAGCGCCGGCGCCCGATCGAAGAAGCCCGGGCTGGTTCCGTAGAAGATGCCTTTCGTCACCTCTTTCTCGACGCGCTGCGCGCGCACGCCGCCCGAGATCTTCAATTGGTCCGTGACATTGAAAGCCAGCGAGGCGAAGGCGGCGTATATATCTTCCGTCTGGTCGAACGTCAGGTGCTGACCCAGCGGCGCATAAGGCTGCGCGGCTACTGGCAGCAGCGGCGTCAGAAAATTGTAGTTGAGATTGTTGGCTCCCTCGAGCTGGTCATGCTGATAGTAAAGACCGGCGGTGTATTGAAGAAATCCCTCGCCGGTCGAGGCCAGGCGGAATTCCTGGCTGAACTGTTCGTACTCTTCCGGAGCGCCCGCGCTGAAGGTGTCCAGGCTGGTGAAATCCAGATCGAATTGCGTCTGGTAGTCGTAGTCGAAATACGCGGTGTTGGAGGTCAGCACCGCGCCGCCAAACTCATAGTCCGCTTTCAGCACGAACTCCTTGTTGGACAGATCGGAGTGGCCGCCACGACTGGTCGAGCGCCGGTCGTTGAAGCGAACGTCATCGCCTTGCGCCAATGCATCCACGCAGAAGGCCCGGGGTCCGGGAAAACCATTCTGGGTCGGCGTGGCGATCACCGGAGGACACTGGATGATCTGCCCGAGCAAGCCGCCCTCTTGATTGAACCGTCCCACCTCGGCCTTGAGATTCACCGTGAAGTTGTCGGCAGGCTCCCACAGAAACTGCAGCCGGCCCGCGCGGTCTTCGGTCACAGGGACCTTTTGACCGCCAGTGGTGTCCGCGATCCAGCCGTCGCCGGAACCGAACATGGCCGACATCCGGGCGCTCAAAGTACTGGTCAAGGGACCGCCGGTCGCGGCTTCGACGATGTATCGATCGAAATCGAAGTTGTAGGAGCCGAACACATAGCCTGCCACGCTCTGCGTGGGCCTGGCGGTGGACACGTTGATGGCACCCGCGATCGCGCTGTTGCCGAAGAAGAGGGACTGCGGGCCTTTCAGAAACTCGGTGCGTTCCAGATCGAACAGGCCTGAGGCGGTGCCACGAGACCGTCCGTGATAAACATCGTCAATGAAGGTCGCCACCGCTTGATCGAAGGCCGGATTGTCACCCGAGCCAATGCCACGCACGAACAGGCGATCGGTCGGCCCCGCGTGAGTGATGGTTACGGCCGGCACGCTCGTCTGAATATCCTGAAGATTCCTGACGCCGCTGGCTTGCAACGCCGCGGCCGACAGCACCGAGGCCGAAATGGGCACGTCCTGCAGTCGTTCCGCCCGCTTGCGAGCAGTCACGAGGATTTCGCCAAGCACCTGCTCCTGGCCGTCGGCACTCGTCGATGAAGCGTTGCCTTGCGCATTGCTCATGCCCGGCAGGACCAGCGCCGCGGCACACACACCCAACTTGAGAGTCGCTGTTTTAGTCATATCGATTTCCCCCTGAATCAATCACCCCGGGTCAGGATAGGAACGCACGGACGCGTGAATTTTCAAAACGAGGCGGAAGCTATACCGATTGAGACATCGCCTCAATCATGCACTCATTCTTCCCGGACGATCAGGTTGCCGTAAGCATCGACGGTTCCCGCCTGGCCGGGCAGCATGAGAATGGTCGTATCGAGCTGCTGAAGAATCGCCGGTCCGTCGATCCGGTCGCCGCAACCGAGCAGGGCACGATCGTAGATGCTGGTTGCAACCGTCCCATGAGCGAAATGCACGCGCTGCTTGCCGATGCGAGCCGCCCCCGCGCCCTTGCCCACCGCTACTTTCTTGATCGCCGGCGTGGTGAGCACGCCGATCGCTTCGACGCCCACGTTGACGATTTCCACGGCCACCTCGGGCTGAGAAAAAGTGTAGAGAGACTCGTGCAGCTCGTGGAATTTCTGTACCGCGCCGTGCAACGCGGCGGTACCTTCTTTGCCGCGATCCCACGGAACCTGCAGCTCGAAACCTTGCCCTTCATAGCGCATGCTGGTACGCCGCTGCAGTGAGCGGCCAGCGACCGGGACGCCTTCAGTGTCGAACCACCGCTGGGCCTCGCGTTCCAGCCTGGTGAAACTGTCGGCAAGCTCGTCGAAATTCGGCGCGACCGCGCTCTGCATGCAAGTCAGCTGAAAGTCCGACCGCAGGTTCGATGCCAGCAGCCCGATCGACGACAACACACCAGGCGACGGCGGCAACAGCAGAGTCTTCATGCCGAGCAGCCGCGCCAACTGGCCGCCATGCAACGGGCCAGCGCCGCCGAACGGAACCAGCGCAAAATCACGGGGATCGAAACCGCGCTCCACCGAGACCACGCGGATCGCGCCGACCATCTTGTTGTCGGCAAGCGCCAGGATACCGCGAGCTGCCTGCTCGACGGAAAGATTCAGGGGGCCGGCGATGCGCGACTTGATCGCAGCACGCGCCTCGTCGACGAGAAGTGACAACTCGCCGTGAAGCAATGTCGTCGGGAGATGGCCGAGAATGGCATGCGCGTCGGTGACCGTAGGTTCGACGCCCCCGCGGCCGTAACATACAGGACCTGGTACCGCGCCGGCGCTGTCGGGACCAACCGTCAGCGCGCCCGTTTCGGAAATCCTTGCAATCGATCCGCCGCCCGCGCCGATCGTGTTGATATCGACCATTGGAAGGGTGAGCGGCCATTCGCCCACGCGCCCCTGCACGGTCATTCCCGGCATGCCGTTCTTGATGAGGCTGATATCGGCCGAAGTGCCGCCGATATCGATACCGATGACATCGGGATAGCCGGCCAGCGAGGCGAAGAGTTGCATGCCGACGACGCCGCCGGCTGGTCCGCTGAGAGCGGTCTGCACCGGCTGCTTGCGAATCGAGGATGCACTGGCCACGCCGCCGTTCGACTTCATCAGCAGCAGTGGCGCGCGAACACCGGCATCTCTCAGGCGGCGTTCAAGCTTGCCGACATAGGTGGACACTGCCGGCATCACATAGGCATTCAGCACAGTCGCCATGCTCCGCTCGAATTCGCGGAATACCGGCAGCACCTCCGAAGAGATGGTCACGGTTGCCTCGGGCCATTCTTCCAGAAATGCATCGCGGGCCGCCTGCTCATGCGCGCCGTTGCCATAGCTGTGCAGAAAACAAATCGCGACGGCCTCGATCGCTTCTTCCTGCAAGCGCCGCGCGGCCGTTCGAACCGCATCGAGGTCGAGCGGTTCCAATTCTTCGCCGTGCCGGTCGAGACGCCCGCCGATTTCGCAGACATGCTCGGGCCGGACCGGGCGCTGCGGCTTTTTCCAGGAATAAAGGTTGGTGTCGCGAGGAATATCGTGCCTTCCTATCTCCAGCACGTGACGGAACCCGACCGTCGTCAGCAAGGCACAACGCGGCCCTTTGCTTTCCAGAATGAGGTTGGTCGCGATCGTGGTGCCGTGACATACCTGGCCGAGCGTGCCCGGATCGGACGCCGCGAGCCGCAAAACTCTGTCGATGCCGTTCATGAAACCCTCGGACGGATCGGCCGGCGTCGAGGGAACCTTCGCGGTCCAGACCGAACCCGACACACGATCGAGCAACGTAACGTCGGTGAACGTTCCTCCAGTGTCGATCGCTACCGACAGATCCGCGGCTGCCAGCTTCTGTTTCTGTGCCATTTGTTTCATCCAATCCGATCAATGTAGCCATTGCGATGGAACAGCTTGGTTTCAGGACGCGCGGCGCGATGCTTCGCGGTCGCCTCGACATCAACGAGCAAGCCATTGCCCGAGGCGGCAAGCACGACGCCATAGTCTTCGAACGCGCATTGTTTGCTGACGAAGCCACGCAGAACATCCAAGCGAACCTCCTCGGCCGGCCGGTCATAGGGATGGCCCGCGCCGCCGCCACCGCCGGTTTCCACTCGCAAGCGGTCACCTTTCTTGAGGATGGTTCCTTCCGACAGAGGTGGCAGCACCCGCTCGTCGGGCTTGCCCGCGTTCACGAGGGCGCGGCCGGGACGGCCGCTCTTGCCGCCATAAACGCCCCACGGTGTGTTGACGGTCGCGTCGATGCGCGTCGTGATCGTCACTTCGTCGGCCAGAATTTCCACTTCGCGCACCACGCCACAACCGCCGCGATAGCGCCCTGGCCCGCCGGAGTCCGGCCTGATGCCGTAGCTGCGAAGGAAGACCGGATAGTTGCTGTTGACGAACTCCGCCGGATAGTTTTCCTGGGCGACGAAATAAACGGCGTCATGACCGTCGGCGAAGGAGCGCGCGCCATAGCCGACCGCCACGCCGTCGATGAGCAGAAACTCCTTGTGCGTGCCCGGGTCGAG
Organism: uncultured Gammaproteobacteria bacterium; assembly: GCA_963710595.1. Classification (GTDB taxonomy): domain Bacteria; phylum Pseudomonadota; class Gammaproteobacteria; order Steroidobacterales; family Steroidobacteraceae; genus Steroidobacter. The sequence continues at coordinate 71,319 of CAVQAZ010000004.1, read as the reverse complement.
GCCACGAACGAAATAGAATGTGTAGGCCGGGTTCGAAGCGATGCCCCGGCCGGGCGCGGCCGCGGCGATGAGCGCCATCAATGCGCTTTGCGCACGCAGCCACGTCATGCTTCGCTGGCCAACGGGCGCGGGAAACTTCGGCTGGAGCAAGCTGCCTGGCCGCAACACGACTTCATCGGTGAGGCGCATCAGCCCGTCGTTCAACGCTTCGAACGGATCGTGCGCCGTCAGGAAAATACCGAAGATGAGCGACGGCACCACCGGATGCATGATGTAGTTGATGGGACCTTCCGCCTGATCGTCCGTCGCGCTGGTGTCGACTGTCACGCGGTCGGCGCGGACCTCCATGCGTATGCGCACGTGGAACGGCCCGTTGCCATGCCCGTCGGTATCGACCAGATCCTCGCCATGGTAGGTGCCGACAGGAAACATTTCGCGAAACAGCTGGCGAGCCCGCTTTTCCGTGCGGTCCTGCACTTGCTGAAACGCGCTTAAGACCACCTTCCGGCCGAACCGCTCGACCAATTCGACGAAGCGCCGTTCACCCAGTCGCAGGGCGGCGATCAGGCTGCGCATGTCGCCGCGGTTCATGCTGGGGAAACGGCAGTTGCGCTCGAACAGGCGCAGCAGCTCGGCATTGACGACGCCTTCGCGATACAGGCGCACCGGGGGCACAATGATGCCTTCTTCGAAAATGCTTTTCGCATCGGGAGAAATCGAGCCCGGCCGGCTGCCGCCGATATCGCTCAGATGGGCCCAGCTCTGCACGAAGCCGCACAGCTCGCCGGCGACGAACACGGGCGACACGAACACCTGGTCGGGGCTGTGCGTGACGGCGCCCTGGGTCGCATAGCAGTCGTTGAACCAGTAGACGTCGCCGCTCCTCATCTGCGAGATCGGATAGTGATCGAGGATCGGCTTCACGATCTGGCCGAACAGCGGCAGCACCGTGCCTGCGACCATGCGCGCTTCGGGGTCGAAGAAGGAAACCCAATAGTCCTTCTTCTCCCGGATCATCGCGGACATCGCCGTCCGCTCCAGCAGCGCTCCCATCTCGTTCAGCGCTGCCCGCAGCCCGCCGACGATGATTTCCAGATCGACCGGATCGCAGACCTCTTTTTTCTGTCGTTCGCTCATTGCCGCCACGCCTGTTGCCGATTTTCCTGTCCTCAAGATCGCCGTCGGGGATTAGATCGACAGCGCCCGGGCGCAAGTTGCCGATATGGGGCCGGCGCTTCACCAAATGCGTCAGGCCCCGCCGGCCGGCTTGCATGTCGCGTAATGCAAAATCAGCGGAACATTCTGTATAGGCGCCGCCAGGGCGCCGCCCTATCTTCAGCGGTCTGAATCGAGCAACAGGGGCAATTGCATGAATTGGTCGGTGCCGCAGAATCGCGAGCCCATCGAAGCGCAGCGCGCTTCCTGGTTCGCCACGAGCAAGTACTTCGCCCTGCTCCTGCTGTTCTTCGGCTCGACGTTGAATCTGCTCGATCGCCAGATCATTGGCATCCTGGCGGAGTTGATCAAGATCGATCTCGACTTGTCGGATGCACAGCTCGGGCTGCTCACCGGCAGCGCCTTCGGCTTCATGTATGCTTTTTTCACCATCCCGATGTCGCGCTTGTCCGATCACGTCAGCCGCCCGCGACTGGTCAGCGTCGCGATCTGCCTTTGGAGCCTGCTGACGATCTCGTGCGGCATGGCCGCCAACTTCTGGCAGCTGTTTCTCGCGCGAATGGGCGTAGGCATCGGCGAAGCCGGTTCGCAGCCTGCTTCTGTTTCGGCCATCATCGATTACTTCCCGCCGCAGCAACGCGGCCGGGCGATGGCCGTCTTCTATCTGGGAGTGCCAGTGGGAGGATCGCTCGGACTGCTGCTGGGAGCGGCGGCCGGAACGGCGCTGGGCTGGCGCGAAGCTTTTTTCTTTGCCGGCGCGCCCGGCATTTTGTTGAGCCTGACGATTTGGTTTTGCCTGCGCGATCCGCGGCGCCCCGACGGCGCAAGCGACTGGCGGAAAGTGCTGGGCGAAACTTTTTCCGTCGGCTTGGGACGAGCGATCCTCAAGCTGCTCAAGATTCCCGCCTATCGCCTGCTCATCATCGCCAGTATCGCTGGCGCGACGATTCAGAATCTCTCGGCGGCATGGCTGCCGGTCTATTTCGTCCGCGTGCAGCAATGGTCGATGGTGGAAACCGCGGGCTGGATGTCGGCCGCACTGCTCATCGCCGGCACGGCGGGCTCGATGGGCAGCGGCTATCTCTGCGACCGGTTGCGAAATCGTGTCCAGCAACCGGAAATCCTGGTGCTCGTGCTGTCCCTGTCGCTGGTGTTCCCGGCGCTCGCCAGCACCGTTCTTGCCAGCGAAAAACCGCTCGCGGTCGCGGGACTGTTGGCGACTTATCTATTTGCCTTTGCATTCCTGCCGGCCGCCACGCTGCTGGCTCAAAAGGTCACGCCCGAAGCGATGCGTGGCCTCGCGCTCGGACTCTGGGCATCCATTATGAACGTCATCAGCTTGACCGCCATTCTGCCGCTCATCGGTCTCGGCAGCGATATCTTCACGGCAAAGTATGGTGTGCGTGGACTGGGCCATTCCATCGCGTGCGCTGCGCTGATCGCGCTCGCCGGCGCGGGCGTTTTCGCGCTTGCCGGTCGCACCTTAGCAAGGCAGGCGCGCGATGAGGTTGCTCTATCCTGACTTGCGCCGTTGTATCGGCAACATCAGATGAGATGGACGCGCGCCATCCCGAAACACTGTTTGATGCGCGGACTGCATGTGCGTGTGATGCCCGAGCGGTTCGCCGGTATTGGGATTGACGTCATGTTGCGGGAAGCTGGCGCTGGAAATGTCCAGCCGGATGCGATGTCCGCGCTTGAACAGGTTGCTCGTCGGCGTCAACTCGATGCCGATCTCATAAATTTCGCCCGGCACGATCAGTTCCTGAACCACGCGTCCGCCACGATATCGCATCCGCAGGATGCCTTCACTGATGAGCAGCGCATACCCTTCCGGGTGCTCGGGACTGGGTGGATACACATCGATCAGCTTGGCCGTGAAGTCCGTGTCCGGCGCCGAGGACGAAATCCACAGATGCGCCTCCAACGGGCCAGTGACTTCGACGTCGTGTTCCAGCGGTGCCGTTTCGAACACCAGAATGTCGGGCCGCTCGGACAAGCGTCGGCGGCTACCTCTGCACGCGGCAAATTCGGGCGAGCAGGTCTGTTCGCGCGGCCCGGTCATCACGAAATTGTCGAATTCGACGAGCTGCGCCGTGGTGCTGCCCAGACCTGGAGCAGGATCTCGTGGATCGAAGCTGTATCGGCACGGCTCCGCATCGCCAGTTTCGAGTCGCAGCTCGCCGCCGCCGCCCAAGTAGTACGGTGTGAAGCAAGTGCCTGGCAACGGCCAGGCATCGGCCGACTGCCACTCACCGCCGTGATAGATCAAGCCCTGGTCGGTCCAGTGGCCGTCTGCGGTCCCCATCAGGAAATAACGAACCGCGGGCTCCTGATCGATGCCATTGTCGAGGCCGCGGACAAAACGATCGGTCCAGCGCAACCAGCGATCGGTCACCGGCCCCAGTTCGGCGGCCGCCGCTCCGAAATCGACCACGCCGGCGGTGGTATCGCTGAGCATTCTGGGACTGTGAATCCACGGACCGCAAATGATCTGACACGCAGGCTCGAGCCGCGACCGAAACTCGATGAATTTCTCGAAATTGGCCGCCGCGTGCGTGGCGAACCAACCGGTGATCAGCAACGGCGCCACGTCCTTGGGATAGTCGTCCCAGCGTCCTTCGATCCTGAGGCCCGTGCTTTGCCAGTACGGATCATCGTCCGAGGTTTGTTCCATCCGGAAATAATATTCTTCATATTCCGGACTGAGCGCGATCGGCGTCTCGCCGCGCTTGATCGGCAGGCGTGGAACCCAGTCGGTGAGATGGTCCCGCATGTGTTCGATCGCCGCCTTGACCTGCGGATCGGTCATGGCCTCGCGCCCCAGCGAGGCACTATGCACGATCCAGGTCAGGGTATTGCCAACGTTGAAGGTCCCGTGAACGCGGAAGGATCGTTTGTAATAATTGGTGCCACAATCCCGCAGCACTTGCGCACGCAGTCCTGGCGGATGCAGAAGCGCGGCGGCCTGCTGGTTGGTGGCGCTATAAGAACCTCCGACCGTGCCGATGCGTCCATCGCACCAGGACTGCCGATGGATCCAGCAATAGGTGTCGTAACCGTCCGCACCTTCGTCATGATCTGCGGTCATCATGCGGAAAATTCCGCCGGACTCGTTTCTGCCGCGAACGTCCTGGCTGACGAATATATATCCGCGCGCCGCAGCCTCTGCGCCGAAATCCTCGATGCGCTTCGTGCCTCTGTGATAAGGCGTGCGTTCCACGAGCACCGGCCATTTCCCGCCGAGCGCGACACCGTCGGATGCGGGACGATAGATGTCCATGGCGAAACTCGTCCCATCGCGTGCGGTCACCATGACCTTGCGCTCTATCACAACCGCATGACGCGCCCGCCCGGCGGTATCGGCCATGGGATCAGCCTGCCACTTCGAACCAGAAGTCCAGCACGTCGCCGGTGCGTTTTTCGGCGAAGCATGTCTTCACCCGAGTGCCGATCGCGAACTGCTTCGCGGCTGCGTCGGCATCGGTCAGATCGACGCCGCGGAACATCCCGCCGATGGCGGTGTCGGCGCCGTCCAGCTTGACATAGCCGAACGCATAGGGCGGCTCGGGCAGGCCCTTGAAGCCCTGATAGACGATCGTGAAACATTCGATCACGCCACCGGGACCCACCTCGACCCACTCGGTCGTTGGTTGCAGCGATTGATCGGAAAAAGCCCGTGGCGGCACCAGCACGCGATTGCCGACGGGATCGCGCCGGCCGTAGATTTTCGCGTGATCGCGAATCTGGACATAGAACCAGCTCGCGGTCTCACCCAGGGCATGCGTGTAGGTGATGTCCCAATGTTCTTTACGCTTCAACAGCTCCACGACGTTCCGCCTTTCCTCAAGCCTCGAGGACCATAGTGCCAAAGAATTGATGATCGCCGCCGTTGCCGCTGGCGATACCGGTCCTGGCGCCCTTCACCTGGTGGGCGCCGGACTTGCCGGACAGCTGCAACGCTACTTCCGCCACGCGTATCATCGCGGTCACCGCAATCGCGTTCGAACACAGCGTGCCGCCGGAAGGATTGACAGGGATGTCGCCGCCGAGGCTGAACCTGCCTTCGCGCACACCGGCGATGGATCTGCCGCGACCGGCAAGGCCGGCCGCTTCGATCGAATGGAATTCGGTGTTACTGAAAGGCGCGTAGAGCTCGGCTACATCGATGGACACGAGCGGATCGACAATGCCCGCCATCTTGTAGGCGCGCTCGAAACTGCGAGACAGCGCATAGGCATCGGCATGATCGGCGCTGTAGCCGGTGCCCATCCGATCACCGATGTAATAAGTTTCCGAACAGTGACCGACGCCAGTGATCCACACCGCGTCCAGGTTGCGATCTTCGATGTATCTTTCCGACGCGAGAATCATGGCGCCGCCACCGCTGGACTGGGGACAGCAGTCCAGCAGTTTCACCGGCCAGGAAATCATCCGCGAGCTCATCACCTCATCGATCGTCACGTGCTTGCGCAGATGAGCATTGCGATTGAGCGCGGCATGGCGGCGGTTCTTCACCACCACCGCGGCCATGTCTTCCTCGGTCATTCCATACTTGTGCATGTAACGCGTCGCGGACATGGCAAGCATGGTGATCGTGCCCAAGGGCAGCGAGCGCTCGTAGGTCGGATCCCAGATCTTGTTGAGAACGGTCTGGGAATCGCCGCATTCGCCGACCTTGTCGGCGCCGGCGGTCAGGACCACGTCGGAGGCGCCGGAGGCGATCTGATAGTAAGCCGCGGCGACACTGGAAATCCCGGTGGCACCACCAGTGTTGATGCGCAGAAACGGTTTGTTGCGTCCTGCGACGGCGTCGATGCCGATGCGCTCGGCATTGCCGATGCCCACCATCGCATCGGGCGACAACGAATAGACGACGCCGCCGATGTCGCTGAGCTCGAGGCCCGCATCGCTCATGGCGAGCTGCACCGCTTCACGGACCAGATCGGGGTAGCTTGCATCGTCGCGCTTCGCGACGAAGGCGGACTGCCCGATACCGATGATGCCGATGCGCTGATTCATGCTCGGACTCCTTGCCGCACGGTGCCCAACACCACGACGGTTTGATACTGCATCGCTGGACCGCTCGCGGCCTGCACCAGCGCGAGCTTGCCATTCTCATCCCGACGCAGACGCTCGGAGGCCACCGCGATGCTGCGCAGACCTGCCGCGAACATTGCGTTGACACTCTGCGCTCCCCCCGACGGATTGACCGGCAGCACGCCCCCTTCGGCAAAACTTCCATCAACCACACGCGAGTGCCACTCGCCGCGAGCGCATAGCCCCAGCCCCTCATAGGCCAGCAATTCCTGATAGGGCGTTAGATCGGCGACTTCCGCGAAATCGAACTGCTGCACGGGTTCAGAAATATCTGCTTCGCCGTACGCCTGCTCGCGCGCAGCCACCATTGCATCGGCCTTTGCCAGCGAACGATCGCCCAAAAAAGCCGATTCTGTCGCCCACCCCATGCCGTTCACCCAAACAGGCCGGCCAAGCGCGCGTGCCGCGATGAAGTCCTCACTTGCCAATACGAGTGCCACCAGCGCGCAAGCAGCTGGAGCCACGACGGCGTCGGTCAACGGCCAGCGCAAGAGCTTGGCGCCGCTCGCCGACCGGAAGGCCGTGCGATCCAAGGAGTGCGGCTGAGGGAATCCCGCTGGAGACCGGCCGCCGTGCCGGCGATTCTTCTTGGCGACGGCGAGGGCGATGTCGCGCGCACCGTGGACCTCATGCTCGATCGCCGACGCCTGGAGCGCGTGGGCGGAAAGTTCGTCGAGCGGCAGCTTGCGATGAAAATAGGGATCCGCGGCCAGCCGCTGAACTTCGTGGATCGCCTGCGTTTCCAGTGGACTCCAGGCCATGACGAGTTGTGTGCGGTAAAGACCGGACCGCACGCGCATCGCGCCCATCACGAATGCATGCTCGCTCGCCGATGGCGTCGACAGGATGTCGCGATCGACGCCACCCACCGAACCGGAAGCAGCCATGACCGTGATGGCGCGACCATCCATCTGGTCGTTGCCCCCGACGACAATCCCTTCGATATCGTCAAATGCGAGACTGGCATCTGCGAGCGCAGCTACCGCCACATCATGTTGCAGTTCTTCGAGCGACCGGACGTGGTCCGCGTCGCCTTCCCAGCGCGCTGTCCCGACAACCGCAATTCGTGATCGTGCAACCACTCTCGTCTCCCGCAGCGATGCAATTAGCCTATCGGCGGGAAGCTCCGTGCTTATACAAATTGCGCCTGAGAGTTTTCATATTGAGACAAGGGCCACTGCAATCGAACTGCGTCAGACATGCAGCCGTGCAATTTCATCGGCGTGATATCCCAGCTCCGCGAGGATTTCCGCGCCGTGCTGATCCCGCAGGGGAGGAGCGCGATGCGCGATGCTCTGGCTGGTGACACTGTTCACCGGCTGACCCGGCATCCGCAGCACTGTGCCATCCGGCCTCATCGTCTCGGCGATCATGTTCAGATGCTCGACCTGCGGATCGCGCATCACGTCGTCGTAGGTCGATACGCGACTGCAGGGAATATCCCCGGCCTCGAGTTTGGCGAGCCAGTCATCCGAGGACCTCGTGACAAAAACAGCGCTGAGCGCTGCACGCATTTCAGCCCGATTCAGCACACGATCGCTCGATGTCGCGAAACGCGGATCGGTGATGAGATGAGTCGTACCAAGGAGCTCGCACAGTCGCTCCCATCGCCCGCCCGCATAGGCGGCCACCATGATCCATCCATCGCGAGTTGCAAACGCTTCGTTGGGAGCGGAATACGGCGCACCGCTGCCGGTGCGAGCCGGAAGCTCACCGTTGAAAAGGTATCCCGTCAGAGACGATTGCTGTAAGGCGATGGCCGTGGCGAACAGGCTGACGTCCAGAAAACCGCCCACTCCGGTACGGCTGCGTCCATGCAATTGCGCCAGGATGGCGATGGTCGCCATGTAGCCCGTGGCCACATCGACGATCGGCGCCTGCACTTTTCCCGGCGCGCGCCCCTCCTCGCCGATGAGACTCATGAGGCCCGAAACCGATTGGATGATGCCGTCGACGCCGCCCTGCCCGGCCTTCGGTCCGCTGCTGCCGTAGGCTGACACGGAACAGTAGATCAGCCGCGGATTGGCAGCTGACATTTCTTCAGGGCCCAACCCGAACTTGGCCATGACGCCCGGACGGAAACTTTCCAGTACGACGTCCGCCCCGCGGATCAACTTTTCCGCCACGGCGCGCATCGGCGGATTTTTCAGATCCAGGCCGATGCTGCGCTTGTTACGATTGAAGGCCACGAACACCGAGCTTTCCCCGCCCTCGCTCCAGGGGGGTCCCAGCGCCCGGCCCAGATCGCCGTCCGGCGGTTCCACCTTGATGACATCCGCTCCCATGTCTCCCAAAAACATGGAGCAGGTCGGGCCCGCGCCGATCTGGCTGAAATCGATGACTCGCAGACCGTGCAGCGAAGCGCGAAAGCCGCCACTCACGCTCAAGCTCCCTTGAAGTTGGGCTGACGCTTCTCGGCGAACGCCTTGCGCCCTTCGATGCGATCCTCCGAAGCGTAGAGATGTCCCCACAGCAACTCTTCGACCGAGGCAGCCTCGCTGAGAGGCAGCTGGAACGCCTTCTCCGCGAGCAGCTTGGCGGACCTGACAGCCAAGGGCGCATTGTCGGCGATCCGCTTCGCCACCTGCTTGACGTGCGGCATCAACGCTTCGGGGGTGACGACCTCGCTGACCAGGCCCCAACGCAACGCCGCGTGCGCATCGATCACGTCGCCGGTCAGCAGCAACTTCATTGCGACCGGCCTCGGCAGCGAGCGCACGAGACGCTGTATGCCCGCGATGGCGGGGATGGAGCCGATGCGCACTTCGGTCAAACCGAAACGCGCATTGCTTGAGGCGATACACAGATCCGCATTGAGAGCGATTTCCATGCCGCCACCGACCGCGGCACCGTTCACGGCGGCGATCACCGGTTTGGTGAGCCCAAGACGCGTCAGTGAGATATTGCGGATGTAGAGCGGGTGAGTCTCATCGCTGATCCGATCGAAGTAAGCCGAAACAAACGTCCTCGAGGCAGGCAGTGTCGCCTTCACATCGGCGCCGGCGCAAAACGCTTTCTCGCCTGCGCCGGTGATGACGATGACCTTGATCGCATCGTCACGTTCGGCGGCGATGAACGCCTCACGCAACGAGACCATGTCCCGCGGCGTCAGCGCATTACGCTGCTCAGGCCGCGCTATCGTAATTGTGGAGATGCCGTCGTCCTGGTGCGTATCGATCATGTAACGCCCTGCCTCGCCGCTGACACGGCAAGATACAAAGGTCAGGCGTCATGAGTTGTCATTTCAAGACAGCGGCTTGCCCAAACGGGGCACGGGCGGCGCGCTCTACGGCTGGGGACCGTCTTCGGAAAATTTCCGCCGGGAACGAACGCGCCATTCGGTAGCGCTGCAGCCGAAGGTGGACTGAAACCAGCGCGAAAATGCACTCAGGCTGCGGAAACCCGCCGCACCGGCCAGCTCCGTCAACGACTCATTGGGATTGTCGAGACCCGTTTGCACCGCCTCGGTGCGGACACTCTGCAACAAGCTGGAATAGGTTTTGCCTTCCTGCGCCAGTCTGCGGTTGAGCGTGCGACGATCGATTGCGAGCTTGTCTGCAATGGCTTCCGAGGAGCAATCTCCGTCGGCCAGATCCGCCCTGATCAATCTCGACACCTTCGACGAGAAAGCATCGGGATCCCGCATGAGCATGGGCCGCAGATGCTGGAGCGCCAGCTTCCGCAAAAACGGCGTGGATGTCACCAGCGGACGGCGCAGCAGCTTGCGATCCAGCACGACGCCGGACAAAATCTGCCCATAGCGCACGTCGCACTGAAAGATCGAATGGGCGAGCCGCGTATCGGCCGGCTTCGCGAAGGAAAAACAGACCAGCGCGGGCCGGTATTCCTCGCCGATCAACCACCGAATCTGTTTCAAGATCCCGGTGACGGAGAACTGCGTCGCCTGAATCGACTCAAGCTTGGTATTCGCCTGCACGTCGATGATGACGATCGGGTCATCGAAGCGCGTATCCAGCTGAACGGTCGTGCCATCGGCATGCAGCCGCAGATGCGAGGTGAACAAGCGGATGGCGGCTTCGACATCGTCCGCTTCACGCATCAGCAAAGTGACCGGCCCCAGGTCGGGTATGCCCCTGGCGGCGGCGGCGCGTATTCCGAAATCATGACAGCCCGAACGCTGGGCGGAATTGGCGAGCAGCGCGAGAAACGCATCGAGCGAAATCATCTTGTCGGTCGCGTCGGCATCTTTCGCCGACAGCCCCACTTCGGCAAGCATCGCTTCGGCATCGAGCCCGACCTGCCTTGCCGCCTCGACGTATCCCCTCAGCGTCGCGCTACGGATCAGCCTGCCTTGTTTCATCGCGAATCGACTCTTCGACGGGGCAGGCTCATAGCGTCAAGCAATTGTCTCAATCTGTCAAATTTAAAATGGGCTCGCCCCTAACCTTTCAGCCATCTGTGGACGGCAGCGTGGAGGAAGGCGTGGAGTTTCTGCTCAGCATCCTGTCGGGCCTAAGGGGTCAACCATGAAGTATTTCATCGTGCACGCGCATCCGGAGCCGAACAGCTTCAATGCCGCGCTGACCAAAGCCGCGGCCGAGACGCTGCCCGGAACCGGCAATGAAGTCGTGGTGTCCGATCTCTACGCGATGGACTGGGAACCACGCTCCGACCGCCGGAACTTCACGACCGTCGCCGATCCAAGCTATTACAAGCAGCAGGAAGAAGAGACGCTCGCCACCGATAGCAACGGCTTTTCGCTCGACATCGCGGCCGAACAGGAGAAGCTGTTCCAGTGCGACGCGTTGGTCCTGCAATTTCCCATGTGGTGGTTCGGCATGCCGGCGATCCTGAAAGGTTGGGTCGATCGCGTCTTTGCGCGCCGGCGTGTCTATGGCGAGGGCTATTGGTTCGATAATGGCCGCCTGATCGGGCGGCGGGCGATGCTGTCGGTGACGATCGGCGGCAGCCCGACGGCCTATGATGCGGACGGCCTCAACGGCGACGTGCGAACGCATCTCTACTCGCTCGAGCATATGCTGCGCTTCGTCGGCTTCGAAGTGGTGCCGAGTTTCATCAGCTGGTCCCCCGCCCGCATCGGGGACGCCGCACGCAAGGACTATATCGCGCAATATCTGCAGCGGCTGAGGACCCTGCCCGATGCAGAGCCGCTCAATCCGATGCGGCTGGAGCAGTTCGATTCCGCAACCTTCAAGCGCAAGGCCTGATCGGCCCGATCGAGAACCGGATGCGCCGCAGTCGAACGCGCATGCGGCTGTCAAGGCAGGCGCTTATTCGCCGGCGCCCGGATCGAGCGGGTGGGCGGCGAGCGGAAAAACCTGCACGTTCCGGAAATAGGGAAAGGCCGGCAGGCCCGAAAAGATGGCGTGGAATTCGCTGGCGTCCTTGGCCTGCCACAGCGTCCAGTTCGACGTCCGGCCCGGGTCGCGCCAGATGCGCAGCAGCTTTTTCTGCTTCTGCAATTCATTGCCGGCGACACGCTCCTGCGTCACGATCCGATCCTGGGTTGCCTGATCGGGAAATTCGAAATCAAGCCTGACGAGAAATTCCATACCGCTGCTCCTTGTTGAGGCGTGATTATGGGATGTCATCCGCAGGGACAGCTTGATATTTTGTGCCTGAGGCTTGCCGGTACGGGACGCTGGCTCGCAAGATGGCAAGGCTTTTGGCACGATCGGCAAAAGCACCGTCGCAGGCGCTCAAAATGCATTCCTGCAGCCGCTCGAATGAAGGCTCAGCCGCGCGAGTTTCGCCCCTTTTTTCGAAGTGACTCCGTCTGAACTGGTGCGCATATCCAACGCCTATTATTCGGCGATACTCGTCGAGTCATGTTTCGAGCGAAATGTGCTGGACGAGGTGTTGCAGGCTTGCGGATTCGTGCCAGGTCATTCCGAAGACAAACCGGGCCGCGATCATCTGACAGTTCCAGTTGAATTGCTTGCTGTTCGCAATGGTGCCACGGCTCACTCCTGTTGATTGCGAAATGATCAGGGGTATCGGGTAAGGACGGGCATCCCATTCGGCACGATCGTCGGCCTCAGAGCACCAGGATGCCGCGCTTGACCGCGATCGCCACCGCGTGGGTGCGATCCTGCGCATGAAGCTTGGCAAGTATCGATTTCATGTGTGCCTTCACTGTTTCCTCCGTGATGCCAAGCTGAGCCGCGACGCTCTTGTTCGCGCTGCCGCTCGCCACACATCGAAGTACTTCGATCTCGCGTTCGCTCAAGAGCGTCATCCATCGCGTACTCGGCGATCTCTGAAGCGATCTCCGCACTCATTCGCCGCCGGCCCGAATGCACCGCGCGGATGGCTTCAATCAGCTCTTTGCGCAGCATGTTCTTGAGCAGGTACCCCGCGGCGCCGGCCCGCAGCGCTGCAATTGCTTGCGTGTCGTGCTGATAGGTGGTCATTATCACAATCCGTGCCTCGGGGAATTCCCCGCGGATCAACTTGGTCGCCTCAAGACCGTTGGTCTTCGGCATCCGCAGATCCATCAGCGTCACATCGGGACGATGCTCCCGAAAAGCCACGACAGCCTCGTGCCCATTGCTGGCGGTCAGCAGCGAGCACCATGTCTTGCTCGCCCCCGATCGCCGAGGCGACACCTTCACGCATCAGCGGATGGTCGTCGACGGCGAGGACGCGAATAGGTCTTGAGTTTTCCACGTGCTGGCCCTACCGCTGAAAGTTGCCCAATTGCTTGCCAATGAAGCGCTGCAGCCACGATGCTGGCTGCGAGGCTTTTCGATAGGCGATCTTGCCCGGAACACGCAGCTCCACCTCTGTGCCGGCGCTGCAGCCACTCCAGATTTCCAGCTGGCCGCGAATCTTACCTGCACGCTCACGCATTCCAGTAAACCCCCAACGTCCTTGCCGGCCACCTGCCTTGAGAACTTCGGCCGGCACCCCACGACCATTATCGCGGACGTAGATGCGCATCTCACGCGGTTCATAGTGAACTTCCACTTCTACGCTCTTTGCCTGACCGTGGCGAAAGGCGTTCAAGATCGCCTCGCGGCCAATCCAGTACGCCTCGTCGCGAACGATCGGGTGCAGTTTGAGCGGTTCCCTGGACGACGATTCGCAACTCGACCCCTGGAGCCTCTTCCGCCAGTTCCCGGCCGGTCTCCTTGAGCGCCTCCAGCAGATCGCCTGCAGTGCCATCCACGGAGCGCAGGTCACGCACGCGATTTCGCCCATCAATGAGAACCTGATCGGCCCGTTCGAGCGCGCTCTCCATCATCTGCCTGATCGGCTCCTGCGGTGGCATGCGATTAGCGACCGCTTGAAAGCGCAGCATCAATCCCTGGAACCCCTGCAGCAGCGTGTCGTGCAGCTCACGAGCAATCCGCTCGCGCTCGACGACCCGTTCCTCCAGACGTTCGCCCATAAGCTTTGCGACTTGTCGTATCCGCAGCCGATACAATGCCATCAATGCCATGAGCACAGCTGCGGCAGCCAGCAGCCGGAACCAGGCTGTCTGGTAGAACGCAGAAGCACCGTGAAATCGAGCGATGCGCCGGTCTCATTCCATACGCCGTCGTTGTTGGCGGCGATCACCCGAAACCTGTAATCACCCGGATTCAGGTTAGTGAAGAAGGCTTCGCGGCGAGAGCCGGCATCCCGCCATTGCGTGTCGACGCCCTCGAGTTTGTACAGGAAGCGAACTCGCTCCGGCACTGACAGGCTCAAGGCAGTGTAGGCGATGTGCACGCTCGAGGTGTGCTCCGGCAATTGCGGCGAAGCTGTCGGCGCGTAAGATCGGCCATTCGCGAGCAGCGAGCGAATCGCAACCGGTGGCGGAATGTGATTCTTGACCACGCGTTTCGGGTCGATGTAGACGACTCCGTGATTCGTAGCGAACCAGAGTTTGCCATCGGCGGCGGCAATCGCGGTCGGCGCGGCCGCCTGTTGTGCGACCCCAGGCAGCCCGTCGCGAAAGTCGAACAGCTGATAACGCAGCCGATGATTCGGATCGGCGAACGCCTGCTCCATCTCCGCCAGCGAGACGCGGACGATGCCGAGAATGCCGTTCAGCCACAGCTCGCCGTCGGCCGTCTCGATCATTCCCGAGATGCTGCTCAATACTCTGGCTCGTGTCGTGCTCAGCGTACGAACGCGGCCGTCCTGCACCTGAGCAACGCCGAACTCGCCGCCGATCCACATACGCTGCACACCTTCTTGAAGCGCCATGACATGTCCGACGGTGAGCCCGTCCCGTGCGGAGTACGTGCGAGCACGATGGCCGTCCAGCACCGCGACGAGGCTGTCGGGATAACCGAGCCAGATCCGGCCTTGGGCATCGCTGACGGCAATGTTCGCCGGTAGTTGCGGCAGATCGGTTCGATTGCCCCAGAGCTGCCAGTTCCCCTCGGCGTACCGATAGACACCTTTGCCGTAGATCGAGACCCACAGCGCACCGGAGGGTTCCCCAGCAATCGCCTGCACATCACTTGCTGCGAGGTCCTGCGGAAAAAGTGTGCGAACCAGACGCTCGCCTTCGACCCGCAACAATGCTCCGCGTGTCCCGAACCACAGCTTGCCGTCCGCGCCTCGATAGGCGCTGCTCACATCGGGAAGAGAGCGCATGAGTACCTGCGCGGACCCCTGTGCGATCCGGAACAGCGCGTTGGGATTTGCGACGAGCACCTTGCCGCCATCGTCGGTCGCGAGTGTGTAGCCTGCGGATGACGTCACCGGGATGCGTGTCTCTGTAATCACGTTGTTGCGGCGGAAGCGGTTCAATCCCAGGTTCGTGCCTACCCAGAGATTGCCTTCGGCATCTTCCAGCAATGGCACGGCAATGTCGGACGTCAGCCCGTCTCTCAGCGTGAAGACGTCCGAGACATCCCGGCTGCTCAGCTGCGGCGCATCGATGAGCCGCTCCGGAAACGCGACCCGATAGACGCCACCGCGAACGGCGTCCGTGGCCCAGAGATTGCCGTCGCGATCAAAGAGCATCCGCTTGGAGCGAACCGGCACTGCGCGCATGTGGTGGCGCGAGGAATCTTCGTGCTTGGTGACACCCGTGCGTAATGCTCGCGTGCCAAGATCATCGGAAAGCCATAGCGTTCCGTCCTGCGCCTGCGCGATCACCGCGAATCCGATGATGCGCTCACCCGTTGGCTCGAAACGGCGGGCTCCGCGGCGCAGGAAGACCAGTGTTTCGTGAGTCGCGACCCACAGTGTCCCGTCCCGATCCACGAACACCCAGTCCGCCCGATCCGCCGGATAACCCCACTCGCTGCCGACCGTGCGCCAACGATTGCCGTCGAGCCGCGCCAGTCCACCCGCAGTCGCGGCCCACAGTCCGCCATCGAGATCCCGCGCGAAGCGAAACACTACATCGGGAGGCATGCCTTCGCGCTCGCCGAAGTTGGTTACCTGCCCGTCCTTCAGCACGCTGGCGCCGCCGAAGTAGTAACCGATCCACAGTTCGCCCGAGGGCAAGGCCGTGAGTGCCGTCATGTTGTTGGAGCGGAACTGTCCGGAGTTGGGCTGGAAGCGCTCGAAGCGGACGCCGTCGAATCGATACAAGCCGCCGCCCGTGCCGAGCCACAGGTAACCGTCAGGTGCTTGCGCCAGCGCCCACACATCCGGCGGTGCACCGTCCTTGACGGTCCAGGCAGTGTGTTGGAGTTGCGCGATGCTGTGATCACGATCCATCGCCAGAGGCGCGGCGCAAGCAAACGCGGCCCATGCGCCGATCAGCAGCTCGCCAATCCACCGCTCGAAGGGAAATGATTTTCTGATCATCGCAATGGACACCGCGCCTCGTCGAACGGCGCTGCCCGCCTCGGCCTCTCCTTAGCCACAAATTGCCATCAGCCACGTTTACCTGCCCGGCCGGTGCCACTATTCCCTCGATTGGGGGATCGGTGGACTACTGACTTGCGGCTACCGCAGCCGGCACCTTCACCATAGCATTCACGCCGGTGCAGAAGCTATTCACTACATTTCCAGCAGGGGCGCCGGGCGCCGCGTTGCTGCTACTACGCTGCGCGCTTGCTACAACGTACATTCTCTTGGTCGAGGCACCGCTGGCGATTCGTCTCATCGTCAGCATTCTCATATGCCTTGGCCTGCTGACTCCACTGATCGCGCCGCTCGCCACCGTGGCCACGCTGGTGTATGCCTGGCTGGACAGTAACGCAGATCCAGCCCTCTGCGCCCTGCTTGCAGTCCATGCTTGCGCGCTCTCGATGCTGGGGCCGGGCGCCTACTCCCTCGATTCCCGATTATTCGGGCGTCGTCTGGTGGTCTGGCCTCAAGATCACTCGATCGAGTGATCGCTTCTGCGCATTCTGGGGTACCAGAGGGCAACGCGCAGCTTCACGATCGACATGCCCTCGACTCGTGGAGAATTCATGACTAGTCGACTTCGTGCAGCAACCCGGCCTGGACTTGAGGCCGCGGCCAGACAGTCCCAATGGACTACCCAAAGGACTGGGTCGCCGTGCCCTTGGACTGACGCACGAATACATCGTGGAGAATCTCGGCGAGCGCCTGACGCTGGGCGATCTGGCCCAGGTCATTGGGCTCAGCCGCTTCCATTTCGCCAGACAATTCCGCAGAAGCACCGGGGAGAGTCCAATGCGCTACGTGCAACGCTGCCGCATTGAGTATGCCAAGCGACTGCTCAGGCGCGGCGAGCTGCTCGTGACCGAGATCGCGGTGCACGTTGGCTTTTGCGATCAGAGTCATTTCTCGCGCTCGTTTCGCAAGCTGGTCGGCATGACTCCGCGCGAATTCGCTCACGGCAGTACGGAGGGATGCTCAACGGGGTCGCGATGCGGAGGTGCTGGTCTTCGATCGCTCAGAACGTGAGTTGTATGGAGGCCGCGAAGAAGCTGCCTTCACGTCCGCCGGCCTGGCGAGCCACACTGCGGGGCTCGAAGTTCACGTACGTCGCGTTGAGCGAAAGATCGTCACTGACATTCCATTCGACGCCCGTGCTCAGTTGCCGGCCGATGTCCGTCGTGTACGTGCTCGACGTGCCTGCGACGGCGGACAACGGCGGCGAGTAGAAGGCATCAGCCTTCGCATACTTCCAAAGCGCATTCCAGCTCACGCTGAGACTCAAGCGATGGGTCAGCGACAGGGTCACGCTGGGTTGTATGTCGAGCAGATTGGCCGGCGTAGCCAGGTTCGCTTCGGAGAAGTAGGGCAGCTTTGGAAACAGAGGATTGAAGGTGCCGAGCGTGCCATCCAGCGGATCACGATCGCCGCTGATCACATCGGTCTTGAGTCCCACGCGCGGCGAGAACCGCAACGTGGAGAACGTGTAGCCCGCATCCGACGACAAGGTCCATGCGCGGATGTTCGCCGCCCCGAACGAGCCCCATTGCCAGACACCCTCGAAATTCCAATCCCAGTCATTGCGCGCGCCGAACACACGCAGGCCCACGCTGTGACGCAGCTCGCGCCCCCGCCCCTGCGCGAAGGTTGCATCCTCACGGCGCAGGCCAAAGAAATATGCGTCCACTCCCGATCCACCAAGAGCTGGCGCAGTCGAGGTGGCGTACAGGCCCCAAAAACTTTGCTCCGACGAGCTTCGATCATCGAAGCTTTCGTCACGGGGCGACACCAGGCCGGACGATGAAGGCGTCGACACGAGTGTCCGCGGCAAGAACCCAGGTGGCCCTGATCCCGTCAAAGGCGCGCCGTATGTTGGGCGATTCCCGCACCGAAACGAGTCGCGAAGATCCCAGCGTCAGTTCCTGACGCCCAGCTCGCACCAGGAGCTGGCCGCTCACCAAAGGGAACGATGTTTCTGCGTACGCCTGCAGCACGTCCAGCGGATCGTCTTGCGTCGGCGGCGGCGAACCGGTCCAGCCGGACGTGAATCCGCCAACGATCTCCACCTCGGCTCGAAAACGGTCACCTCTGCGAAGGTCGCCGAACACCGCCGCACGGTGCAGCAGATAGTCGTTCTGGGCGGGCGCAGAAAGGCCGAAGAGCGGATTTTGCGAAGACTCGAAGCGCTCTCGCAGCTGCCCGCCCAGATCAAGAGACCATGAGGCAGCGTCATCGATGCGCTCACGCCGCTCGTCCACCTGTGCTCGCACCGAGGGTGCTACGAATACGGCAATGATTCCCGCCACGGCGACTGACGGAGTGGAGCCATGACTCTTGCTGCATCGATGATGTCTCGCACGCCGTGCACGAGCGCTCGTCAGGTTCATTGCTCCGCACTCGATGCGATGGCGACGCTGCGTGTTGCACGGGAAGCGCAAGGAAGTGTTCGACGACCCCGCGCAACGAGGACCGAGAAGGCAGCCACATCAAAACGCCCAACACGAACAGCCGAAAGTGCCCCAGAAGGCATCGGGGTTCGATGCCGGCACTGACTCGTTCCGCCGGTGAGCATGACCGTGAGCTGCGCATGCGCGATCGCCGCTGCATGAAGCGACTGACATGATCCGTGCGTGCTCGTTGCCCCGCTCCTGATATCCGCCGTAGTGCTTCACGGGCGACCAATCCGGAGCCGGTGGCGGCAGGGGCGGCGCGAGCTTGCCGAAGTCGCCGGCGGCGTGAACGACGTTGCCACCGAGCAGCGTGAGCACGGAAGTGATGTCCTGGATTTCATCTTCCGCGACGCTGAAGTAGTCATCCGAAAGCACGGCGAGATCGGCAAGCTGCCCGACTTCGATCTGACCTTTCTTGCCTGGCTCGGTGGAGAACCACGTGTTCGCCTCCGTCCATAAGCGCAATGCCTGCTCGCGATCCAGCCGGTTCTGAGCCGGGTACAATTCCAGACCGCCGAGCGTTTTGCCGGTGACGAGCCACGAGAGCGACACCCACGGGTTATAGGAAGCCACGCGAGTCGCGTCGGTGCCCGCCCCCACCGCGAGCCCCGCCTCGAGCATGCGTTGGATCGGCGGCGTGCGCTCCGCCGCGCGTGCTCCGTAGCGTTCGACGAAGTACTCGCCCTGGAACGCCATGCGATGCTGAACCGCGATGCCGCCGCCGAGCGCGGCGATCCGGTCGATATTGCGATCGGAGATCGTCTCGCAGTGGTCGAAGAACCAGTGCAGGCCGGAGAGCGGAATGTCCTTGTTCACTTTCTCGAATACGTCGAGCGCACGCGAGATGGTCTCGTCGTAGGTCGCATGCAGGCGCCATGGCCAGCGATTTGCTGCCAGCAACCGCACCACCGGCTCGAGATCGTCCTCCATGGTCGGCGGCAGCTGTGGACGCTCGACCCGGAAGTCCTCGAAGTCGGCGGCGGAGTAGACCAGCATTTCGCCGGCGCCGTTGTGGCGGTAGAGATCATCGCCCTGCCCCGGCTTGACTTGGCCGGACCAACTCTTGAAATCCGCGAGTTCCTCCTTCGGCTTCTGCGTGAACAGGTTGTAGGCGATGCGCACCGTGAGCTCGCCCGCTGCATGCAGCTCCTCGACGATCCGATAATCGTCGGGATAGTTCTGGAAACCGCCGCCGGCGTCGATGACGCCCGTGACGCCGAGCCGATTAACCTCGCGCATGAAGTGGCGCGTCGAATTGTTCTGATACTCCGGCGGCAGCTTCGGTCCCTTGGCCAGCGTCGAATACAGAATGCTGGCATTGGGTTGCGCGAGCAGCAGGCCGGTCGGATTGCCGCTGCGGTCGCGCGAGATCTCGCCGCCGGGTGGATTGGGCGTGTGCTTGTCATAGCCGACGACACGCAGCGCCGCGGCGTTCAGCAACGCGCGGTCGTAGAGGTGAAGAATGAAGACCGGCGTATCAGGAGCGATCGCATTGATCTCGTCGAGCGTCGGCAGGCGCTTCTCGGCGAACTGGTGCTCGGTGAAGCCGCCGACGACACGCACCCACTGCGGTGCCGGGGTACGGCCCACCTGTTCCTTGAGCATGCGCATGGCGTTGCAAGCGAGCGCACACCATCCCAGCGCAACTCCAAGTTGTAATTGAGACCGCCGCGGATGATGTGCATATGGCTGTCGATCAGACCAGGGATCGCGCGGTACCGTTTCAGATCAATGATTCGGGTCGTGGGGCCCGCATGAGTTCTCACTTCCTGCTCTGTGCCCACGGCGAGAAACTTGCCATTGGCGATCGCCACGGCTTGCGGATTCGGGTTGGTCCGGTCGAGGGTCGCGAACCGGCCGTTGGTCAGGATCAAATCAGCGGTCATTGACGGATCTCCAGGAGAGCGGCCTTGGGCGCGGCTTGCTTGCGGCCACAATGGCGACAGGGCCACCGCAGCGCCGGCTGCGGTGACTTGCCGACGCGTCCAGCTCATGACACATCCGCTTCGCGCGCGACGTTTTTAGTTCGGGCTTGGGGCGCTTTGCCGGGCAACTCACCGAACACGTGCGGCGCGCAGTGAGCCCGCGTCCACGACGCGGTGACCGGCTCGCCCGACAGCAACCGCTTGGCAATCGGCACGATCTGTTCGCCGACCAGAATGCCGAGCAGGCCGATGAGCGCTACGACCGGCGGCGCTGGCGAGCGCACGTTGAGTAGCGCGTAGATCACGCCAACCAGCAGACCGGCGCCGGCCGAGACGAGATAGATCTTCATGATGACTGCCCTCGACTATGATGCCGGGCGGCGATCGCCCGGCATCCTGTTGTTGCTTCGTAACCTTGCGCTGCGCAGACCCGGGTGTCAGTGACCCTCTGCGGCGCCAAACATTGTCTTGGCGTAGACGATGCCGACGCCGTACGCGCCGCCAAACCGCTTCGCGATGCCGGTGGTCAGGTCATAAGTTGCCGTGCGAGCCCAGTCACGCTGCAGCTCGAGCAGATATTGCAGCGAAGTCATCGGCCGTGCGCCCGCCTGCACCATGCGATCCATGGCACGGTTGTGCGCTTCGGGCGAAACGTCGCCGCAGGCATCAGCGATCACATAGACTTCGCATCCCTGATCGAGCGCGGAGAGCGCCGGACCGGCGATGCATACTCCGGTCCATAGGCCAGCGAGAACGATGCGCCTCTTGCCGATCTCGTTCAGCCGCTTGATGACCGCGGCATCTTCCCAAGTGTTCATGGAGGTGCGGTCGAGCAGCGCCTGTCCCGGGAACGCATCGGTGATCTCGCTGAACATCGGGCCGGAGAAACTCTTCTCGGCCACAGTCGTGAGCACGGTCGGCACTTCGAAGCCGGCGGCGGCATGCGCGATGAGTGCCGCGTTGGTACGCAGGTTGACGGCGTCGATGGACTGCGTTGCGAAAGCCATCTGCGACTGGAAGTCGATCAGGATCAGCACATGATCCTTTGGCGTGAGCAGCTGCGGACCGGGTGTGGGAGTCAGTTTGGCAGACATGGCATGTTTTCCTTGGCGCTGGGGTTGGAGCTGCTTTAGATGCGACACCGCGCGGCGGATAAGCATCTTTAGTGCGAACACGAATGGCACTGACTTAAGGCGATTGCCCGCAGTCTTCGCCTCTCCCCGTGGGAGCCGCTCTCGTGCATCCATGCATTCCGCGCCATTCGCACATCCTGTGCAGCAGAGGCCGCGCGAAGCGCGGGTGAGGGGACGGGCTACGGAAATGTCACAGCAACCGGCTTCCCCTCACCCTGCCCTCTCCCAAAGGGAGAGGGCAAGAACTCTCTGCTGACCTTAAGTCAGTGCCATTCAGTGCGAACACTGTACGGGCGACTTTGGCGTCGCCACTAGAACGCGCTTGCTGCCGGATCGCATTTCCGTGTGTCGTAATGTGCTGCTTACCGCGGGCAAGCACGGGCGCCTTGCAGACAATCAACGACGACCAAAGTGGACGATGGTGCGTGCTGCCGCGAGCTGGCCAATAAGACGGCAGCATCAAAGTGATGGTCGCGGCGAAGAGACAGTTTCGGCACTTCCAACTGCCTTGCAGCACGCACTGAAGTTTGGTCAACAGACTTAACTTCCCAGTATGCGGTGCCAGTCTAGTGAGGCCCCGCCCGCGGTCAGCGCTCGCACGCGCCATCTCCGCTGATCTTGTTTCTTTATAAAACCATCGCTTGTGATCTTATGTCTGCGCATAGGTGAAATTGTCGCTCAAATGCGTCTCTGTCCACCTCTGGCAGAGCGGCGGAAAACCCGATATATCCACTGCCGCCGATGATTCCGATTTGAGGCTCTGATTTTCGCGATACGGAACTCGGCAACCAGCGGGCGCTGTGCCAGTTGGCACGTGCGCTCTATCATCAAATGTCGATTCACGAGGGGATACTCATGCAAAGGAACGCTTTCCACAGGGGCTGGGCCATCGGGTTGAGCTTGTTGTTGCTGGCCGCCGGCGCACACGCGCAGACCAATCCTTACCAAAAAGGGCCGGATCCGACTTCAGCCTTGCTGAATGCCACCAGCGGTCCGTTCACTGTTTCGACGGCCACGGTGTCAGCCCTGGCCGCGAACGGTTTCGGCGGCGGCACGATCTACTATCCAACCACCACTGCCACGCACGCCGTGCTGGCGATTTCTCCTGGCTTCACCGCCACCCAGTCTACGATCGCGTGGTTGGGACGCCGGATAGCGACGCACGGCTTTGTCGTGATCACTATCGATACCAACACGACATTGGACCAGCCGGAAAGTCGCGCGACACAGCTGATGGCAGCACTGCGACACGTCACGGACTTCAGCAGTTCAACCGTGCGCAGCAGAGTCGATGCCTCACGTCGCGGCCTCGCCGGACATTCCATGGGCGGCGGCGGAACGCTGATCGCGGCGCGTGACAATCCCTCGTTGAAGGCGGCAGTGCCGTTGACTGCGTGGAGCACGACCAAGACCTTCTCGTCCATGCGGGTGCCGACACTGGTCGTGGGCGCGGAGAACGACGCAGTGGCGCCGGTCGCTTTACATTCCATTCCGTTTTATGTCGGCCTGCCCGGTTCGCTCGACAAGGCTTATGCGGAGTTGAATGGCGGCTCTCACTTCGAGCCCAACACCACCAACACGCCGATCGGCCGGTACTCGGTGGCCTGGGTGAAGCGGTTCATGGATAACGACACGCGTTATGAGCCGTTCCTGTGCGGCGCGCCTCATCAGAGTTACGCCACGCGGTTGGTGTTCTCGGACTATCGCTCGACCTGTCCGTACTGAGTCGGCAACTCGACTGAGATGGCGGCTGCGAAGCCGCCATCCTTTTCCAAAGCGTTGGCATCGCAGGAGTGTGGCCGTGAGAAATCGATTTCTACTCGCCGTCTGTTGTATTGCTGCCGTAGGTGCTGCGACGGTGTGGGGGCTGCGACCTGGCACACCGCGAACAGCGGACTCAGGTTCGCCGAGCAGGCTGTCTGTCCAGATCGCGCCAACCACAAACGGTAGTGCCCGAGAACCTGCGGTGGCCAGCGCCCCGAGCACGAACAACGAAGTGCCCGAGCTTGCAACACAGACGTCTGCGCCGAACGCAACCACTGCAGCAACCAATCCGAAAAATCCCTTCCGTGTCGATAGCACGGGCAAGCTCGTCGTCGATGCGCAGACGCGCCTCAACATCGAAGCCTTGTTTGCACAGACTGATCCTGCCGGGCTACTCGAAGCGCAGCAGGAAGTCACACAGAAATTGCCACCCGCAGCCGCGGCCGAGGCTGCAGCCTTAGTCGAGCGATACGGCAACTACTCGAAAGCGCAACGGCACGCCTATCCGCCTGGCGTCGCACCTGCCACTGAGGAAGCTGCGCTCGCAGAGTTGGATGGCTTGCATGCATTGCGCGTCGCGCATTTCGGTCCAGAAGTGGCGCAGGCATTTTACGGCGCTGAAGAAGCGATCACGCGCTCGCTCATCGAACTCATGCGCCTGGAAAAGGATCAAGGCCTGACCATGGAAGAAAAAGCCGCCAGAGCACAGCGTTTGTACGATGCCATGCCCGCGCCTTCCGGCCAGCGCTGACGGCAGCTGTCAACGAACCCGCCAGTTATGGTTGACTCACTCGACGCTGCCGAAGTTGTAAGCCACTTTCAAGATCAGATTGTGGTCCTTGCGTGCGGCGAACAACACAGCTTCCGACGGCGACACGTTGCGGAAGAGCTGCCCTTGCACCTCGACCGTGAAATGCTTGGAAACACGCGTGGCAAATTCAAGCCGGAAGGCTTGCGATGTGGTTCTGGTATCCAGGAGCACGCCGCTGAGCAGCGTCGTGTCGGCCAGGTCGTTTCGAGTCCACCGCACGCCAAGAAACAACTCTTCGTCGAAGTTAGTCGGTGGAGCAATTGCGTCGCGCCCGTCGTAAAGGTATTCGGCGAACACGCCGATGTCGGAGTTACCTTCTTTGACGTTGAAGAAGGTGTACTCCCCGCCCATGCCGAAGGCCTGGTACGGACGGCCGTTGCCATGCCGGTGATAGCCTTCGAACTTCAGCAGCAGCGGCCCGAAGGTGGCCTGACCTTCCAGGCCGATTTGCTCGATGATGTCGTAGTGCGGTATCAAGACCAGGTAGTCGCGCTGATCTGTGCCCAATGTGACCCGAGGTTCGCGGCCGGTGCCACGAAAGTACGAGGTGGCGAAATCGAAGTGCCCCAGTTCAGTGCTGTAGCGCGCGGCGAAGTCCAAGTGGTGGCGGCGCTGCGATGACTCGTAGACAGGCTGGCTCACATCGACCGGAAAAGGACCGCGCAGGCGTCCTTCGCGCCCGGGAAAGGTGCCCTCGCGGAAGTACGGCAGCGCATACAGCTCCCATGCCCCAACGCTCGTCTGCCAGCCAGCACTGATCAGGGGTTGACCGAGCTTGTCGTCAGTATCGACAAAGCCGGCGAGATCCCGCTGATTCACGATGTCGACAATGCGGCGGCCTTCCAGCTTTGCCCACGTGACGATGCCGACACCCACGCGGCTCCACCAGGCATTGCCGTAGTAGATCAGTTCCAGTTCACGGAGGTCAGTGTCGTCACGACGCGGGTCGTAGCTGTCTGCAAGGCGCAGCGCCGGCGTGAATGTGAGGCGAGCAAGGCCATCGTTCCAGCTGCATCGCAGCTCTGGCGCAATGGTTAACGTCAGCGTGCCGTTGGCATCGCTCTGCCCGTCCTGGACGGGGTTTGAGCTGAATGCCATCAGCGCGCCACCAATCGATCCGCGCTCGGTACACGACAGAGCGCCACCTGACTCGGCCACTGACTGCTGCACGATCCCGGTGCACAGGAGCAGTATGGCAAATGCTTGGCGACGCTCTCCTGAGTCCATCCCTGACCCCGGGCTGGTCTACTGCAGCACGCTGAGCGCGGCGGGGCGGAACATGCTCTCTTGGAAGTCGTTGCGATAATCGAATTTCGGGATGACCAGGCGAGTAGAGCGTCCGGTGCGGTGGTTGACCATCACATTGTCGTGGCCACGCCAATGCTTGCCGTAATACTGCCGATAGTCGTTGAACGTCTGGGTTTTGTAGAGCGCGTTGTTGTGGTCGTAATAGTCGATCTTGCGCTGCCGGCAGCCGTCGTACCACGCGATCTGTTTCGAATAACCACTCTTCGGATAAGTGGGAATCTGCTCGACCACATCACAGGTCGCAGGCTCCTGCTCGGTACCGCAGGCTTCGCTGCGCAGCCACTTGTAGGTGAACTTGTAGAACTCCTGCGAGGCGATGTCCTCGAACGCGAATTCGGTGCCGGCAAAATTGCCGGACTGGTTGGACGAGGAAATTCTCTTCACCCGTTTCAGCGAGGGCAGGTACACCCAGGTGTCATCGTTCTGGCGCAGGTTGGCATGTACCAGCAGCGCCGTGCCGGCCACGTCCGCCGGGCTCCGGAACGACACGACAGACCAGTCGCCCTTGGTTTTAAGGCCACGCTCATCGTGCGCGTTGATCTCCAGCAAGCGCAGCGTCAGGTCGCGCTCGACTTCCTTGCCGGCCTGATCTTTCTGGTAGAGCTTGAAATCGGCCGTCATGTCGACGAAGCCGTAGTCACACTTGTCCCAGTCTGCAACGACCTTCTCGCCCCGCTGAACGGCCTCGGCCTCAGTAAGCTGGCCGGAGCCGGCAGATTGTTCAGCGTGAGCCGGCGCCGACTGGGCCGAGGCGACGATGGGATGGCAGATGCACCCAGCCAGCATCAGGGTTGCGATCTTGATCCCAGGAAACTTGATACCAGGGAACTTGATACCAGGGAAGCTCTGATGAGTCGACTTCCCTGACGACAGCAAGCTTGCGACTGATTGCCATGCTGCATCGATCGAAGCCGATATGCGCGACGCATGGCCATTGATCAGAGATGTCCCAGATTCCATGAATAATTTTCCTCCAGATGCAAAATCCACTGCCATGTCTGCTGCGACTCATAAGAGAGTGCTGCGCCGACGATCCAATCCGCTTCGAGAAAACTGTTTCAGGATGTATTCGCCGTCATCCAGGCACTCCAGACAATATTCACCTTGGAGCCCGGACCAGACACACCAGTCGTCCGGGTAAGCCCGCCGCCTGCGTGATCTGGCGGAGCACAAAGCCGTGACACTGAATCTCGTCAGCCATCCGCTGCGCAGTGAGATCGAACCGCACGCCGCAACGCAGCCAGTCCACCATCATCAGATCGGAGGATGTCGGCGCGGCCTCCCGCTCTCCTTCAACATGCAGAGCGGGAAACTGGTCATAGATGAGCAGATGGCACCCGGTGGGCACACCCGCTGCGATGGCGCGCCACAACGTGTTGCGCTCTTCGGGCCGGAGCAGATGCGCCACGTTGGAGAGAATCACCAAGCCGGCCTCACTGAACAGCTTGGGTACCTCTTCCAATGTCTTCAGATCTGCCGCGACGAAGTGCATCAACGCTGCGGCGTCGGCGCCTGCACGCCTCGTCTCGAAGCCCTGCCGTGCACTCTCCCTGTCGACGACCACGGCGGAGCGGGCCGCGCCAAGCCGTAACAGGTGCGACGCCAGGGCCCCATCGGCGCCGCCCAGATCCACCACGTGATGTCCTCGCAATGCAGAATCCCGAACCAGGTGTAGAGCAAGCATGCGAGCGAATTCGGCGAGACTGGCGTCGTAGAGCGGGCGAACTGTGCTCACATCCCCTGCCATGGGGTCCTGCGGCTGCGCGCCTTTCAGCACTTTGAACAGACTGTCATTGCGGGCATGCCAACTCCGCGTCCAGAGCTCCAGCTCGATCAGTGCAAGCAGCGGCGTCGCTCCTGTAGAAATGCGGAAGGTGCCGCCGTCACGCTCCAGCAATCCCATGCGAACAGCGATCCCGAGCAGCGGCTCCAGGTGGTCCGCAACCAGCTCAAGTTGCTGCGCCAACTCGATGCTGCTGCGGGCACCCGTTTCCTTGAGCACCGAGATCACTTTTGCCCTGACCAGCGCGTCCACCGCTTCTACCAACTTGTAGGACATCACATGCGTCAGAAGCCGCTCGGCGTGCGTTGCACGCGCACCGAGGCCCGCCTGCGTCATTGCAGCTTCCGAGTGACGTACTCGCGCAGATTCCCCAGTGAAGACACTAGCGTCTGGGACAGATCTTCATCCTCGAAGTGAATACCAAACTCGCCCTCGATGCGAATCAACACTTCAAGCGCGTCCACGGACGTCATGCCGAGTTCCTCCTGCAGCGCCTCTCCCTTGATAGCCTGCGGGTCTATGCCGAGCTTCAACGTGGACTTGATCACTTGGCGCAGCCGCATGTCGATATCGTCAACCATCTCTTGTCTCCTTCGTTGCCAGTAGCACGGAATGCAGTCCGTTGTTTCGATCAAGAATGCTGCGGATGGAGAAGCCCTGCTCGCGTAGTTGGCTGCAGAGTCCTTCCTGTTCGATATGGTCGATGCCGCCGTGCGTCAGCCAGTCGAGGCCGATCGCTGCATCACTCCCCATGGGCAGAAAGATATCGTCGATCACCACGGCGCCGTCGTTCGCAAGCAGCGACAGGAACCTGGTCACGTCGCCGCCCGGGTAAAGTCCGTGGGCGCCGTTGTCGATCACGATGCAATCGAAGTGCTGCGCGGAGAGGTGCGGGAGCAGAGCGTCCAGCGACGTGCCGTCACGCGCGATCTGCAAGCGTCCGCTCTTGCAGAGCGCTTGGGCCGCCTCGCAAAGCTCAGGACACAGCCGACCCAGCCGCAGCAGAACGCCAGTCCTGCAATCGTCCTGTTCCAACAGGGCTGCGCTGTACTGTCCTATCGACGCGCCGATTTCGAGCACGGACGCGATGGGCCTGTTACGCAGCGCACGCAGTGCCAGCATGCGTCCGTAAGAGCGATGCGGGCCATGCATCGCCGCCGTATACAGCGGAGCAAGCTCGGCGGCGCAGTCGGACTCGCCATCATAGGGACGGTTCATGAGTGATCTATGTAAAACCGCATTCACGGCGTCGGGTGTTACCAACCGCTGCGCAAGAAATCGTTCCAGCCGAATGAGGGCATGAGCGAAGTCGGGTGGCCTGATGGGCTCATCGGCATCATCGCAAGCGCACAGCAGCTCGCAGCGCTGTGCTATTTCGAAAAGTGTCTCGACGACATCCGGCTGCAAGCCGAGCCGCAGCGCCGCTTCGTCGGCCGTGACTCCGACTGCAAGCAGGTCGAGCAGTCCAGTATCGAGCAGCGTGAATATCAACACGCTTTGCTTGTAGGCGCGTGCTGCAGCCGCGAGCACATTGCCGCTGCTCAATCTTCGCCTCGTGCGTCGCGTCGCCTTGCCCACCGACGTGCGCCGGATGCGGTGCACCTGCTCCAGCACATCGGGTACTTTGTGCGGCGCCAGGTTTTCGGCGCAGTGCGCACGCAGTTCGGACATATCCGGGCGCACACCACCTCGGCTCACGATACTCGCGATGATGTTTTCATTGCTGCTGAGCTGCGCACCGACCGCGCGCACTTCCGCGTCTTCAACCATCGAGCTTTGCCGCAGCACAGTCTCTATTTCCAGCGGGGAGACCCAACGCTCGCCGCGCCGTACCCGGCTTCCCACGCGGCCAAGAATCCGCAGTGCGCCGTTCGGCAAGACACGTGCAATGTCTCCCATCTCGTGTTCTCGGCCCTCCTCGTCCGTGACGACCAAGACTCCCTCGCCTGGTCCCATGTCTGCGGCGGGTGCAAGGCGATATGAAATGCCGGGCATCGGATATCCGATCACGTTCGGCTCGATGGGAGCCAGCCCAGCCAAGAGAGCACCGGTTTCAGTGCTGCCGTAGTTGCGTGACAGGCCGATGCCGAAGTGCTTGCGAAACATGGTTTCAAGCTCTGCATCTACAACACCGGCACCGGCCATCACCATGCGCAGCTTCGCGGGCGAGCGGCTCGGCGGCTGCCGGCGAAGTACCACGAATCGCGCACCCGCAGGCGTAACCACGCCGATGGTTGCACGCTCGTACAGGCTGGTGGTGATGGCCCCGATAGATGTAGGTGCCTGCACCTCGATGGTGGCGCCTGCATGCACGCATGCCCACAGCCAGCCCAATGCATATGCATGCGCGATAGGGCTGGCGAACACAACGTGGTCATCGGTGCTGAGCTCAATCAGTGAGCAGTATCGCTGTGCCTCTCGCTCCAGTGATTTGATCGAACGAAACACAGCCTTCGGCGCACCGGTGCTGCCGGAGGTTGCAAGTACCACGCCCGATGCGGTGATGGCAGCCGATTCCACACCCTGGAGTTGCCGCAGCTCGGGTGCGGGATAACCTTCGATCAGCGCGGCCGCCGCACTCAACGCGCCGAGTCGTGAGATCTCCTGCGCCGGCGCACCGGGCGCCACGATGACTGGTGTAACGCCTGCCTGCATCAGAGCGAACAATCTGATGACGGCAGCCGGCGAGTTGTCCAATGCAAAGATCACGCGCCTGTGGCGACTTTCTCGAAAGAGCTTCTCTATGCGAGCGGACTCTTCGTAGCACGCCGCTGCGTCAATCCCTGCCAATCGCGGCAGGGCTTGATCCGCAGTGCTCATACTGAGATCCGGGTGCAATGACAGCATCAGCAATGGCGCGGGAGAGGGCCGGCTTCAGGCGTACCAGCGTGGTAGGCGGCTTTCTTCTTCATCAGAAAATCACGCACTTCCGGTACGGCATACGACGGTGCGCGGCACAGTTCGTCCAGCGTGATTTCATCTTCGAAGTACAGCGACAGTGTGTCCCACGGCGTGAGGCATCCCTTGCAAGCGTCGATGCGCGGACGCGGCGCGAGCAGCAAATCATAGAAGGGGGTGGTGCCGACGGCGTGCAACGCCTCCTCGCCTTCGCCCTTGGTCACATTGCCGAGCTTGTTGAACCAGATGTTCGGGCACGGAGTGACGATGCCATCGTCGAATGATGAAACCACCAGCCGCGGCAGATGGCAGCGCCAGGTGCGGCCACCATCACGATAGAAGGACACCAGGCGCTTCAGGTACGGCACGGGCGGCAGCACATCCGAGTAGCGCGGCTGCATTTCCAGCAGATGATCGATGTGGTGCCACTGATCAGGACGAATCTTGAAGCGCTCGCTCGTCGGCCCCCTTACCGGGAACGGAAAGAGCTGCGGCTTGTTGTCGGGCGGAAACTCCGAGCACCAATGCACGAACTCTTCCAGGTACTCGACGCTCCTGTCATTGATGACGCCGTAGATCTCCAACGGCAGCCCGGCTTCGGCCACGTTGTGGATGCGCTCAAGCAACTTCTCATGCGTAGCCTGAGAGCGCAGCCGATACTGATTGCCCGCATAACTGCTGCTGTCCAGCGATATCTGGATGACAACGTTGCCGAAGCCGGCGAGCGCCTGGATTTTTTCGGCGGTGAGGGGCAGGCCGTTGGTTTGTACCACCAGCACGGCATGGTCCATCGACACCGACTTCAGAAAGTCGATCATGTCTTTGATGATGAAGATCTCGCCGCCGGTGACCTTGAGCAGCGGTGTGCGCAGCCCCTTCCGGATTCGATCGACGATCGAATGGATGCGCTCGCCAAACTCGGTACCACGGGCGTAGCGCTCGGAAGTCGGGGGCGCGAAGATGGCCTGATTGGCGTGGGAGTCCTTCAGATTGCTCTGGCCGGTCAGGCAGTACTCGCAGCCGAGATTGCAGGACTCTTCCCGAACCACCAAGTCGTTGCCCATCATCTGATAAGGCTGGCCCGACAGGGGGAGATCACTTGGGGTCGTTGCCATGGTTCACTCCACAATCGCGTGCTGAATCGCGTTGATATTGATGCCCGCACGATGAAATCGCAGGCCGGCCTTGAGCTGCAGGCTGCGCAGCTCCTCGATACGCTTGCTGAAGAACTCCTCCACGCGCGGCCGCCATTGGCGCACGTGATCGTCGGTCAAGCATTCGCGTTCGGCCCGATCCGTCAGATCCGACATCAACTCAAAGTTGAACTGCATCATCTGACCGCGGATTGCATCGGCCTTCGCGCCGAGTTCCTCGATGATGGCCCGGCCGTTCTGATTGTCCATGTGGAGCCGTTTCACTCGCGACAGGAAGGTATGGAACACGATCTCGAACGTCTCGAACTTGAACACCGAGGGTTCCTTCTCGATCACGACCTCGTCGCGATATCGATCGCCGTAAAGAAGGGCCGAACTGCTCGACAGCGCCGCCACCCGCGGGTCGCGAAACCTGTATGCCAGCGGGTTCAGATTGAGATCGAAGTCGTGATCCAGCAAACCGTCGTTACGCAGTTCGGTCACGGCCTCGGCGCCGGGATACAACTCCAGCCGCACGGTGTAACGGCGCAGGTTGTGCCCCATGTACTCGCGCAGGAACTGGTTGTTCTGGCGAATCTCCTCGAAGGTGGACCACGGATGAAAGGCGATGAAGCCGAAGGCCACGTAGACGCCGGTATTCCACAGCAGCCGGATGGCGCGCTTGTTGTCCGCAACCGTTGACTTCTTTTGCCAGCGCTGCAAGCCGATATCCGAGCCCGACTCCACTCCGATCAGCACTTTTTCCAGTCCCGAGCGGTACAACAGGTCGATCAGGTCTTGATCCTCAGCAGTCCAGTTCTTGGCTTGCATACAGATGTTGTAGTAGACGCGCAGCTTGCGATCGAGGATGCCCTGCGCGATCTGGCGCACCCGCTCCTTGGCTCGTGCTGTTCCGCCCGGATCTTCGAAGGTGGAGTCCACGAAGTCGAAGGTGTTGAAGCGATACTTGGTGTATAGCCGCTCGACCTCGTCCACGACCCGGCGCGGTGAACTGCCCCGCCAACCTTTGCCCGGCACGATGTGGTTGCCCGCATGGGGCGCGTTGCAGAACGTGCATCGCGCCGTGCAGCCTCGGGACGTCGCAATCCTCAGATACGGCAGGCGGTTGCCATGTGCTTCAAACTGATCGCGCGCTGGCTCGGGCAACATGTCCAGGTCGCGGACACCGGCGCCGGAGGGATTCTCCCGCACGGCACCGTCATTCAATCGCCAAGTGAGATTCGGCACTGCCTCGTATCCAGTGCTGGTATGGAGCGCCTCCGCGAAGCGCAGCATCGGCACATCGCCTTCACCGCGCACCAGCGCATCCAGGAAGCTCCAGTTCGGATTGCGCATCAGAGCGGGGCCGAGGAATGTTGCCAGCGGGCCGCCTGCCAGAATAACTACGTTCGGCAGCCTCCCCTTCAGCGCGTTGCCGAACGAGGTGGCGTGCGACACGATCACGGTGGTCAGCGAGAACCCAATGAGATCAGGCGCGAACTCCACCACCTTGTCGATGGCCGAGGCATCGTCCTGACAGGAGCCGCTGACCTCGACGATCCTGCACACAGCGCCCCGGCTGCGCAGCAGCGCAACGAGATACGAAACGCCCAGATGCTCGCTGGACAGCACCAGGTCGCCGTCAAGCAGCACCGGAAAGCACACCCGCAGCGGCCGCGGCACAGCCAAGTCTATGGACGACGATAGCGGATCTTCGTCCGGTACGACGGCACGTCGCGGTACCACGCTGATCGGAACGGTCTTGAATGAGCTTTGATTCATCTTAGGTACCCGATTTCAGCTAAGCGCTGGTCCATGAATGCGGCTTCCTTTGAAGTGAGCCCGCGGCCCACGGTGATCGTCTCCGGCTCCTCCAATCGAACGGGACATGCGGGCGGCACGAGCCAGTGGCCTGCCAGCTCGGTGGGCACTGGCAGCCCCAAGTGGGCAAGCACGAACGGCGTGACATCTTCGATGCGTGCGAACAGCGGGCAACTCGCTGGAAGTGCACCTCCCGCTGCGAAGAGAATGCCGTCGGGTTGGTGCACTCCATGTTGCGCCGGCGCGAGCCACACGTTGTCATCGAATGCCTGCGTGGGCATGAGATCCCAGCGGCTTGGCACCAAGAGATAGTCCGGCGCACCGCTGGCGTATCGTCCGCGATATATCTCTTCGCGCCGGACTACTTCGAACAGTTGCGTGCCCTGCTCGTCTCGCAGCGAAGTGAAGATTCTGTGCAGTCGCGCCTCGATGCCACGGCGCATGGCGTCGGTCACCATTCCATTCGCATCGCGCCCGAGCAGATTCAGGTTGAGACCGAAACAACCGGGCGTCGGCATGTAGACCTGCGTCCTCGGCCAGTCGATGGTCTGCTGGACGCCGCGAAACCAGCTTGCATCGCTCAGATCGTCGGCGCCGCGTCGCTTCGCGTCCTGGTTCTGCGGTGCCGCACGTACCTGCAGCAGGCCTGCGTCGCGAAGCAGCGGCAGCACGTTGATATCGTTCGTGCAGTGCCCGAAGCCGTGATCAGACGCGACCACAACCAGCGTTCGAGCATCGGTCAGTGCGAGCAGACGCCCGAGTGCGGCATCGGTTTGCTCATAGGCGGCGCACACTTCGCTCCCCGGGGAACCGCTGCTGGACCAGTAGTAGTGGCTGACGCGGTCTACCTCCGTGTAGCAAACGAACAAAGCGTCGACCGGACGCTTCTCCTGCAAGTAGAGCGCCGTGTCCGTGCGGCCGGCAACGAATTGCCGCGCCTGTTCCGGATAATCGCTTTGCCCTCGGTACATGGTCAGCAAGTCGGAGTGATGATGCAGACCGGCAGCTGCAAGCTCGGAGACCAGCGAGGCGGGCTCGGAGTAGCGCAGCGTCCTCGAGAGCGGCCAACTGATCATGTAACCGCCACGCAGCGGGCGCGGCGGATGCGTCATGGGCATGTTGTACACGCCGACGCGCCAGCCGTGTCGCTCGAGCGCGAGCCATAGCGCTTCGCGACCGTACTGGTGAGCGTTCACAGTGTGCGCTCCGTAATCTCCCGGCTGAGTGGACCAGAACTGATAGACGCCGTGTTCTCCAGGCTCCACGCCGGTAAACATCGATGCCCATCCGGGCGCCGTATGCGGAGGAAAAGTGGACTGCAGAACGCCCGCGACACCTGTTGCGGCCAATGCCGACAGGTGCGGCAGCTTGCCCTGCTCCATTAGCGACGCCACCACTTGATGTGATGCGCCATCTATTCCTACGAACAGCAGGCGGAGCTTCTCCGGCATCGATGTCTCCTTCGCGAGAACTCTCTCATCCGCGCTTGGTTATACCCATAACTCACTGCGCTATTCAACGCGTCGCAAATGTTTCCATGAGTGAGACATCTATGCATTCGCATTGATGCGATCGAAGCACCAATGCGCCTCGTGCAATGAACGCGGCTGCGTGGGCACGAAAGTGGCGGTCGAATTGCACAACACCAGGCACTTTCAAGGCCGCTGCGCTCATTTGACTACTCAAGCGCGGCTGCCCGCGCAATCATTTGGAACGTTTGCAAATGCATTGCTGCAGTCACCGCATCCATGCACATCGTGCAGTGAGCCGTGCATAGCGCGGTTCGGTTCTCGCGCTGGCTCCGCAAGCCCACGCACTCAGGGCATCACGCTCATTGCGAAGACGATTGCACCAGATCCCGCGCCATGACCGAGGCCGACGCCGTCCTGCGATCAAGCAACAGCAAGAAGGCCGGCAGCACGATCAGGTTGTACAGCAGGCCGATGAAGATCATCAGGGCGGTGAGCAGCCCCAGGTCGGAGTTCATTCGGAACTCAGACATCGTGAGCAGCAGGAACCCGGCGAGCAGCGCGATGTTGGCAGCAATGATGGGGCTGACCACTTCGCCCAGTGTGCTGCGCATCGCCTCATCGGGACTCAATCCCTGACTGCGATGGTCTTCATAGACGCTGGCCAGGTGAATGGTTCCATCCACGATCAGGCCGAAGGCGACCGCGCAGGCCATCGATGCCGCCGTGTTGACGAAACTCACCGCGGCGCCCCAGATGCCGAACGAGACTGCCAGCGGAATCATGTTCACGCCCACCGCGACCGTGGTGGTGCCGATCCTGCGAAATCGCAGCCACAGCACGGCGGCAATCAACAACAGGGTATAGGTCGTACCAGAGAGCATGGACTCGATGTTGTGATGTGACAGGTAAGAGAACATCACCGCCATGCCCGCACCTTTTGAATCAGGCGCGAAGCCGTTGCTGTGCAGCCATGACTCACCGCGCTCTTTGAGCGCGATGACTTGCGCCGTGGTGAGCCGCCCCAGCGTTGCCACCACCCGCGTCGCGGATTTTCGCACGTCGATGCGGTCGTTCAGGTTACGGCCGTACGGCAACGAGTACTCATAGAGCAGCAGGATCTGCGCTGCCTCCTGGCTGCTCGCCGGGATGCGATAGAACGCCTGGTCGTCCGCATGCAGCGAGCGGTTCATCGACTTCATGGTGTCGCTGAAGCTGCCGACGGCAACCACTTCGGGCTGCTGGCGCAGCCACTGAGTGAACCGATCGAGGCGCTGCAGGTAGTCGGGATCCGCAATGCCGTCGTCCACGCCGGAGGCGACTTTGAATTCCACATCATAGATTCCGGTCAAGTGCGCCAGCGTCAGCTCACTGTCGCGCCGGATCGGATTGTCCTTGTCGAAATATTCGATGATGTGATCGTTGATCTGCAGACGCGTTGCGAATGGCACGACTGCCACTGTCACCACGATCAGCCCTACCGCCAGTGCACCGCCTCGGAGGGCGATGCTGCGAGTCAGCGAACGATCGATGCGGTCTAAAAATCGCGGCGGCGGCTTGGCGCCCCACCTCCGCGGCAGCACCGTCAGGGCGGCTGGCAGCACCGTCAGTGAGAGGACCAGCGCGATCATGGCGCCGAGCGCCGCGATGTTGCCGAAATCGCGATATGGCGGCGATGAGGCGAAGTTCAGACCGAGGAAGCCCACGACATCGGTGACACTGGTCAGCACCACCGGCCAGAACGTCTTCTTGATGGCGATCGAGACGGCAGCGAGTTGCGAGGGCGTATGCAGCTGCGCCTGGCCGGTGGCCATGATGATGTGCACGCATTCCGCGATTGCGATCGCCAGAATCACCAACGGAGCCATGACCGCCGGAGAGGTCAAGAGAATGCCAAACCATCCGGCGGCGCCGAACGCGGCAGCGGAGGACAGCACCACGATCACCAAGGAGAGCAGCGTTGTCGCCAGTGACCGCAATTGCACCAGCAACACCACGAAGACGATACCGATCATGATCGGCAGCAGCGTCTGGGTGTCGGCCTGAGCGGCACGCGGATAGGCTGCCGATACAGGCACGAGCCCGGTCAGCGCTATTTGCACCTTGGGGTACTCGCTTCGCACCCGCTCCACGAGTTTCTCGGCGTAGATGACCGCCTGCATCGGCGCGAATGCGTCGCCCTCCGGCAGCTGCAGCGTGACGGAAACGCCGGATGCTCTGCCATCGGCGGCAATCAGTTTGTTGCGTAACTCCGGCTCGCCTAATGCGATGGCACGTACGCGCTCGACTTCCGCCGGCGTCAGCGCTTTGGGAGCCGGCACCAGATCCGTTACCAGCAGCTCGTCATTGGAGGAGGTCGTATGTTGATAGTTGGTGATCGAATCGACGCGCGCTGAGTGCGGTATCTGCCAGGCTTCAGCGGTGAGATAGGCGATCAGCTGCAAATTCTCCGGCCGAAAGATGGTGTCATTCGGCACGTACACCGTGAAGAACACGGTTTCGTTCTTGGAGAACGTCTTGTTGATGTCCTCGAAGGCTTGCAGCTGCGGATTGTCTGCGGCGAAGAACACCTTGTAGTCGGTGTTGAATCCCAACCGCGACATGCCCGCGAACATCAGCATTGCCAGCGCACAGCCCGCAAGCGATACCAACAGGCGGTGTTCCGTGACCAATTGCGCCCAGCGGGCTGCCCATGAACGGCCAATCTCCTTCACCATATCTCGTCCATCCACTGTGCCGGTGTGGGCGCGGCGCTCGGCTACATCATAGTTCACAACACCGTTGCATTGTCCATCGTGAGTGCCCAGGGATTGCGAGCAACGCACGCACTAATCGCAATGAGATCGATGCGGGCTGCGCATGAGCGAAATCTGCGGACCGGGTTACTAACGATGCACCGATCACGCCTCGCGCGAGGTCATGCTGTGGCTGCTTCAACTTTGAATTGATTGCCGCGGATTCGCTCATCCGCAAACACGCGAGGGCGGCCACGCCACCCTGGCACGGACAGAAGTGTGGCGCTAAAATCGCGCGCCGGCCGGCCACTGCCGCCAGGACAGGCGGTCTACATGTGTGAACAATTAGCCAACGAAGGTAGCAAGCATGAAGAATCTGAGCGCTCTTTCACCTGGCATCGCGACCAAGAAGATCGATGCAACCAGGCAGTTCTATATGAAGTATTTTCAAGCCAAGCCGATATTCGACTGCGGCTGGTATCTGAATCTGCAGTTCACCGAAGGCGCAACGCTGCAATTCATCGATCCTCCCAACCCCAGCATGCCCGTATGCAACACGGCCGGCCTGACCTTCAACTTTCTCGTCAGTGATGTAGACGCGGAGCATGAGCGATTGACTTCGGCCGGCCTGCAAACAGTGATGCCGCTGGAGGACCATCCTTGGGGCGATCGTGGCTTTGCGATTCAGGATCCCAATGGGGTCACCTTGTACTTCTATTCCGATCGGGAACCCTCGGCAGAGTTCAAGCAGTACTACGTCAAGTAGGGCGGCTCCGCTGCGCACTGCGAGGTGAACAGATCCCTGGACTGCAAGCCAATCTTTTGGCCTGCAGCCAGCATCGCACCCATGAGCGGCCCCTGCGCTCCGAGCGGCGATGTGACCACGGAAGGTTTGCGCATGCCTGGCCTCAACAGCAGATCAAGCGCGGCGGATATCCGCGGCAGATAATCTTCCATTGCCGCCACGGCACCGCCGCCGATGCTGAACCCTATCGGACCCAGGATCTCCGTGAGCGTGACGATGGCCACTGCCATCATGCCTGCCGCGCGTTCGAGTCCGCGGCGGCATTCGGCGTGCCCTGCAGCGTAGGCCGCAGCGAACTCCTCGAAGGTCGCGCTTGCATTGAGATATCCCGCCAAAGCGGTGCATGAAGCATAGGCCTGCAGGCAACCACGTCGGCCGCACACGCACGTCCTGCCATCAGCCTGCACGATCATATGGCCAAGCTCGGTGGCTCTGCCGGCTGGAGAATAGAGTTTGCCTCCCAAGACAATGCCGCCACCCACTCCGGTGCCGATCACGAAGTGAACCAGTTCGCTCGTTGCCAGCATTGCACTGTCGGCCAGCGCCGCCGCACATCCATCGTCCAACACCACCACCGGCGCCTGCGCAGCCGCGGTGATGGTTTTCACCAGCGGCAGGCCGGTCCAGTCCGGCCGGCTCGGCCAACACGTGACCGAGCCGCTCGAATCGACCTGCGGTGCTGCAGCCAATCCTACTGCGGCGATAGTGCATCCCAGCTGTGTTCTCAGGTTCGCGATGCACTCGCAGATACGATGGAGGTCCGCAGGGGCATCGCCAGTCAGGACGATCTTGCTCTCATGAATGGCATCGGCACCGGCGCGCAGCTGTAGCGCGAGTTTGCTGCCGCCCAGATCCATCGCCAGGATCAACTTAGAATCGTGCGCCACCGTCGACATCCAGTACTGCACCGTGAATGTACGAGGCTGCCGGTGAGCATAGAAAGCCCACGCATGCTGCAATCTCTTCCGGCCTTGCCAAGCGATTCAAACCGATGCGTTCTTTTACCTTCTCGACGTCGCTTGCCGCGTATGTGTCGGACGTACCGGTGTCGACCGCACCGGGTGCGATGGCGTTGACTGTTATATCTGTCCGGCCGACTTCTCCCGCTATGGAGCGAACCCACGCATGCAAGCCGGCCTTGGTTGCCGCATAGACGGCCTGCCCAGGCAGACCTACATTGCCGGCACGCGATCCGACTGCGACCACGCGCCCCCATTCGCCCCGCAGCATGACGCGCAACACCTTGTGAGCAAGCGCCATTGACGCCGCGAGGTTCAACGTCAGCAGCTCGCTGGTGTAGGACTCTTGGGTCAGCAGCGCCGCGCGCCGATGTGTCACCCCGGCGCACATCACCAACACATCGAGTCGGTTTCCGTGTTGTAAGACATCATTCAGCAAGCCCTTGCGCTGAGTTGCGTCCGTGAGATCCGCACGCAGCGGCATGAACTCGCCGCCCGCGTGCCGGATCTGCTGCTGCAAGCGTTCGACCTGTGCTTCATTGTTGCGGAAGACACCGAAGACATGAGCACCGCGGCACGCCATCTCGCGACACACTGCCGAGCCGATGCCGCCAGAAGCGCCGGTAACGAGCGCCCGCCGGCCGCTCAATGACTGTCCCTGTAGCCAATCACCGCTGAGTGTTTGCACGTTCTCTAACATTTCATCTTCCTTGACGCTCAACGGCTCTTGTCTGAACTTTCATTCGTGGATGTCTCGCACGAATGTGCAGCTTGCACGAATCCAATCTGGTTACCGAAGGGGTCGTGGATCACCGCTTTGTACGATCCCCACGGCATCACTTGCGGCGCGTGGACAATGTTTACCTTGTTGCCGATCACTTGCCAGTACTGGTCCAGATCCTGCACCCACAGATCGAGCAAGACCAAGCCTTCCGCCCGTGCGCCCGCCGGCGGCTGAATCAAACCAAGCCCACCGCCGCTTTCATCCAGGCGCAGCGAGACCCAGCGCGTCGGTTCGAAGCGACGGCTGACATGGAAACCGAGTACGCCTGTATAGAATACCAGCGCCGCTTCGAGATCCGGTACAACCAGCGTGACGAAAGAAATTGCGTGCGGCTGC
This sequence comes from uncultured Gammaproteobacteria bacterium, assembly GCA_963710595.1. Classification (GTDB taxonomy): domain Bacteria; phylum Pseudomonadota; class Gammaproteobacteria; order Steroidobacterales; family Steroidobacteraceae; genus Steroidobacter. Next base: position 31,146 of record CAVQAZ010000004.1, on the reverse strand, counting down.
ATGGGTTCGACGATCCTGAGCGGCGCAGTTCGATGGCCGAGTAATACGGCAGCGATGCGATGTCGTCAACAGAACGCTGCGCGTGCAGCGCGCAGAGAACTTCCAACGCTTGGATCGTTGCGCTAGAGTTGCCACGATACTGCTCGCGTATGCGCAAGCGTGAATTCCAACGGACGGGGTAAGAGTGAATCATCTCACGCAACAGAGCCGCCCCCTGACTCACGCTCCCAGTGAACGTCATAGTGAACGTCCTGCTTCGCTTCACTGCTATCTGCGGCGACACTTGGAGCGGCGCGATCATCTCGATGCACCCACCTCGACGAGTCGCCCAGTCGTGAGCCGAATCGCAACGCTACCGTAGCGCTACTCGCCTACCTCGCCCTTCGAGAGAAGAGAATGTTCTGAACCTATCATCGCTACTGCTGGAGTCGATTCATGAGTCAAGCAACTGCATGTCTGTACGCGGGGTCCGTCATCAGCCGATCGATGAAGACGGTGGCGGTGGTGAGCGGCTTACCGCGTTCGGGCACATCGTTGATGATGCGGATGTGCAGCAGCGGCGGGATCGAAGCCGTTACCGATGGCGTTCGCCGCGCTGATGACAGCAACCCTGGCGGTTACTTCGAACTGGAGGCGGTCAAGGATGCGCGGGGCTATCCATCGTGGATCGAGCACGCCGACGGCAAGGTGGTAAAGGTGGTCACGCGGCATCTTTCCAGCCTTCCCTGCACGCACAACTACAAAGTGGTCCTGATGCTGCGCAACCTCGCGGAATGCATACGGTCGCAGTCGAAGCTGGCGCAGCAGCTTGCAGCCGAGCAAGGCGGGCAATGGGAGGATGCACGCTTGTACGGCCTCTATCGCAATCACTTGCGTGATTCGCTGCAGTGGCTCCGGCGTCGTCCGAACATGTCGGTGCTGCAGGTCCGCTATGAGTCGGTTCTGAGCGATCCGCATGGGCAATCGCAGCGCATTGCACGCTTCCTCGGCAAAGAACTCGACATCGATGCCATGGTGAGAGTGGTGGACGCAAGCTTGAACCACTCATCGGGTAGAGCCGCCGCCCGGGATCACTCATACACGGTGCCGCCCGGCGCCTTCTGCGCAGCCGATTCATTGGAGAACATCAAGGCCGTGGCGTTCGATCTCGATGGCGTCATCATCGATAGCCTGCCGGTAATGCGGGTCGCTTATGCATACGCATTCGAGCAGGTGGTCGGCCGGGGAGAGCCTCCGCCCTTTTCCGAGTACCAGCGCCACCTGGGCCGCAGCTTCCCGGACATCATGAAGAAACTGGGCCTGCCCATTGCGATGCATCCGGTGTTCAAGGCCGAGAGTGATCGGCGCATCGAGGAGATCCGGGTGTTCCCGCAGATCCGCGAGCTGTTGCTCTGCTTGCGCCAGCATGGCTTCAAGCTCGCCATTGCAACGGGCAAGGACACTGACCGGGCGGAGAACATCCTGCGTCATCTCGGGTTGCGCCAGTTCTTCGACATGGTGGTCGGCAGTGACCGGATAGCACATCCAAAGCCCGCGCCCGACATGCTTGAGCTCATCCGCGAGGAGTTCGGCCTGGAGCCATCGAACGTGCTTTTCTGCGGAGACGCACCGGTGGACCTGCGCTGCGGGCGCAGCGCCGGCACCGCCGTAGCCGCTGCACTTTGGAGCGACGTGGACCTTGCAGCATTGCAGGCCGAGGTGCCGGACCTTCTTCTATCTCAGCCGATGGATATGTTGGATGCGCTCGGGATGACTCCTCATGATGCCAAAGCTGCTGCTCATTAACGGTCCGAATCTGGCCCGCCTGGGTGCCCGGCTTCCCGAGATCTACGGCAACACCTCGTTGCAGCAGATCGAACAGGAAGTCGGCAAAGTCACGCAGCGGGCGGGTTGGAAGCTGGTTTGCTGCCAGAGCAACCATGAAGGAGTGTTGATCGATTTCCTCGACTCGCATCGCGATGCGGGCGCGGCATTGCTCAACCCCGGCGCTTTGATGATCAGCGGATGGTCGCTGCGGGATGCGCTGGAAGACTTCCCCGCGCCATGGATTGAAATTCATCTCAGCAACCTCTGGGCGCGCGAGGACTTCCGCCATCGCTCCGTGCTGGCTGCGAGCGCAGCCGGTGTCATCTTCGGGCTGGGTTGGCGTGGCTACGTGCTCGGTGCGATTGCCCTGGTACAGAAGGAGTTCTCAGATGGCCCGCGTGGCGAGTGACTTCCCCGACGTGCTCGAACTGGTGCTGACCACCTGCGCCGAATGCCTCCAGCAGCCTCGCGATTCGCTCCATCCTGAAGACAGCTTCCTCGGACTGGGCGGCAGTTCGGTTCATGCGTTCATGATCAACTCTGCCCTGGAGCAGAAGCTTGCGGAGGTTCTGCCTCCGGAAGGGTTACCGATCACGGCGATCGTTCAGCGGGCCTGCCTGCGGGACTTCGCCGATGAGATCGCTCAACTGATTCGCGACGGCACACCAGCCAGTCACGACGACGTCGAAGAGGGCGTGTTGTGAGTATTTCCACATGGCTGGAAGATCTGCGCACCACTGGTGTCGACTTTTGGGTGGATGGCGCCGGCCTGCTTCGCTACCGGTGTGCACACGGGATCCTGAGTGGTGAGCTGAAGGATCAGCTGCGCTCGCGCAAGCACGAAATCATCGCGCACTTGCGTGATGCCGGAACCAGTGCGGTTCCTCGGCTCTCGAATCTGCAGCAAGCCTACTGGGTAGGTGAGCAGCGCATATTCCGCTATCCCACCCGTGCTCACGTTCACCTGGTTTACGAGACGCCCGGCCTTACCTGCTCGCAACTCGAGCACGTACTGTCACACGTGATGCGGCGTCACCCGCCCCTGCGCTGTCGTATCACTGCAGAAGGGCAGCCGGAGTTGCTAGCTGAACCGCGTGTACCCCTGATGGAAGTGCAGGTTACCGATGACGCGCAAGCCTTCAGCTGCGACAGCCTCAAAGCGCACGACGTGCTGCCACCGGCGGCCATCGGCCCTCTGTTCGCGGCGGTGCTGGTGCGCGGCCCGACCTCGAGGGCGTTACACCTGGTCCTGAGCCTCATCGCGTTCGATCCACCTTCAGTGCAAATTCTTCTGCATGAGCTGCAGGTTGCGTGCACAACGCCCCGCGTGGCCGACCAGTGGCCGACGCCCGCGCCCGAATATGCCGCGCACCCAGCGCCTCCTCTGTGCCAGCCAGCTCCGAACATCCTCAAGAAGCAGGCCGCTGAGCGCTATTGGCATGACCGCCTCGCCAGCCTGCCGCCGGCGCCGAAACTGCCCCTGCGCACTGCTGAGCCGACAACTCGCGGGGAAGTGAAATTCGTGCGACACGCTGGCACGTTGCCAGCAGAACTGTGGGCTCGCTTGCGCGCCAGCGCAAAGGGGGCCGGCGTATCGATCAACGCAGTACTGCTGAGCGTATATATAGAGTGCCTGCGACGTTGGTCGGAGGTGCCGGACTTCACCTTGAACTTGATGTTCTCACAGCGCGCCGCGCACACCGGCCAGAATGCCATCATCGGAAACTTCAGCACCACCCTGCTGCTGGTATGCACCCACCAATCCGGAACGTTCCTGGAACGCACTCGCGCCGTGTACGCACGATTGCTCGAATCGGTTGCGAACTCATCGTATGACGGAGTCGCGCTGTTGCGGCGGCTCGGCACACATCGATCCCTCGACCCCACGCAACCGCTCGCCCCCTATGTGTTCTCCAGTCAAGTGGATGGATTCGCAAAGCGCGAACAGTCCGCCACACAATGGCCGCTGGTGAACAGCGCCATGGCGACGCCGCAGGTATGGCTGGATCACCAGGTATTCGAGGCGGACGGCGGCATCGGGTACAACTGGGATATCGTTTCCGGAGTGTTTCTGCCGGGTGTCATCGAAGCCTGCTTTACTTACTACGAGACGAGACTGCGCGACGTCGCGCAGCACGACGCGCTGTGGGAGAGCACCGAGCCGCCGTCGCTGCCGGAATCCATGCTGCGATCCCGACATGCGGCCAACGACACGTGCAGAACGATACCGCCCCGCCAGATTCACCTTGGTCTGTGGGAGCACGCAAGGTCACAACCGTCACGACCGCTTCTCATCTCCGCAACGGGCACTATCAGCTACCAGGAAGCAGCGTCACACGCGAGTTCGGTCGCTGCCAAATTGAGAGCACACGGTGTCGGGCCAGGCGCACGCGTTCTGGTGCATGGTCGCAAGGACCCGAACACCATCATGGCGATATTCGGCACCCTGGCGGCCGGCGCCACTTACATTCCGTCGTCGCCGAAGATGCCGCCGGCACGAGTGTTACGCATTGCGGCTCACGCGAACGTAAGCTTTGCGATCACCGATGAGCCATCGCTCGCTGCCAGTCTGCAGGCCGCAGGCACCGGCGTGCTGCCGCTGGATGGCATTGAGCCAATCGAGCGCTGGGAAACGTTTGCGACACCGTTAAGTTCACCGGAAGATCCGGCGTACATCATGTACACCTCCGGCTCCACCGGCGAACCCAAAGGGGTAGTGATCAGCCATCGAGCGGCCTGGAATACCATCGACGACGTCTGCTGCCGCTTTCAGTTCACGGCCAACGATCGATTGCTGGCTGTCTCGGAATTCACCTTCGACTTATCGGTGTTCGACCTGTTCGGTGCGGCGGCTTGCGGCGCCGCCATCATCGTCCCGACTGAAAGCGCCGTGGTCGATCCGGAGGTGTGGGTGCACGCGGCGCAACGGTTCGGCGCTACCGTTTGGAACAGCGTTCCATCCATCATCGAGCTGGCGGTCGGCGTGTTGAAGTCACGAAGTGCTCCGGTTGCGCCGACGCTGCGATTGCTCATGGCCAGCGGCGATTGGATTCCGCTTTCGCTGCCGTCGCGCGTCAAGGCGCTGCTGCCGGATGCTCAGTTCATCTCGCTCGGCGGGGCCACCGAGGCGTCGATCTGGTCCAACTACTACGTGGTCGAGCAGGTAGATGCGGGCTGGCGCAGCATTCCTTATGGCTACCCTTTGGCCAATCAGCGCTTTCATGTCCTGGATGCGGATCTGTGGCATCGACCTTGCCACGTTCCCGGCCATCTGTTCATTGCCGGCGATGGCCTGGCGGAAGGCTACTGGTCCGACGCGCCCAAAACCGATGCCAGCTTCTTCACCTCCTCACAAGTCGGTGAACGCGTGTACCGCACCGGCGATCTTGCAAGATACGGCGAGGACGGCTGCGTCGAATTCCTCGGCCGCGATGACTTGCAGGTCAAGCACAACGGCTTCCGCATTGAGCTTGGCGAGATCGAGGCTGCCATCGAGCGCGATGCCGCTGTACGACGCGCAGTAGTCACGATGATCGGCAACGGTAGCAACAAAACGCTGGTCGCAGCGGTGCACTACCGCCGCGCACCGGATGCAGAAACCTTGCTCAAGAACATTGCCGCGGAACTGCCCGCGTACATGGTTCCGTCACGCTTGATTGCCATGGACCCGCTTCCTTTCAATCAGAACGGCAAGGTTGATCGCAAAGCAGTCGCGCAGTACCTTGCGAATGAGCTGAAGCATACGCCTCACATCGACGCCGCTCCTGGCATGACCGCTCATGAGTGCGCCATCGCCCAGGTCTGGCAGTCGGTACTCGGCCACGCCATTGCCTCGCCCCAGGCAAACTTCTTCGAAGTCGGCGGCAATTCGGTATTGGCGGTACAGCTGCAACATGAACTCAACCGGGAGTTCAACCTGCGCGTGCCGCTCAGTCAGCTGTACATTCTGCCAACGCTGCGAGAGCAAGCGGCTCTGCTGTTTGCTGGAGCCGGCGAGCGCGTGCCCGCGCTGATAACACTCAAAGCGCCGGCCCGCCCTACGCTGCAGCTCTACCTGCTGCATCCTGTTGGCGGGTCCATTTCGGCCTATCGGGAGCTGACCACGTTGCTGCCCGAGACGTTGCGTGTGACCGCAGCGCAGGCAGATCTTTCCCACCCCGTCGTGACGTTCGATGGTCTGGCATCGTTCTACGCTGACGCTATCGCAGACGACGCGGGTGACGGCACGCTGATTGTGGCTGGCTGGTCGATGGGCGGCATGCTGGCCTTGGAGGTCACACGTCAGCTCATCGAGCGCGGCCGAACGGTGTTGCATATTCTTGCCATCGACCCGTGGGCTGCAGCCACATCAAGTCGAGGGCCCGTCGGGACCATGGCGGACGAAGTACTGGCGCGTGCGTTCTTGAGGGATGTCACTGGGCACGATGCGATCGACATTGCGTCGGCTCCGGCAGCGCCTCGCGAGATGTTCGCTTGGGCGCAGGAGCGCGGACTGTTGCCGGGCGCGCTCGGCAACGATGTATGGTTGGAGCGCTTTCACCTCTTCAGGCGAAATTACCTGGCGCTGCTGGCTCACTCACCCGTGCTGCCTGCGATACCGACCACGCTCTTCCGTGCGCGCAGCGTCGCATCAGCATTTCCAGGGCTGATGCCGCTGCCCGCCGCATCCGACGACCACAAGCATCGCTCGAACTTGATTGAGCTGCCGGGAGATCATTATTCGGTCATGCGCGGCGAGTGCGTGCGACGGGTGGCCGAGTGCATCGCACAGGTGCTGCCCGGATCAGTCATGCCGGTCGACGCCCCGTGATGAGCAGTGCCGTAGCGTTGAGTTCTACCGCGCCATCTCCGAAGCGCTCCTGACCGATGCGAAGGTAAGCAGCACCCAACTGCTCGATTTGTGACTCATCCATGCCTGCGAACTGCCGTGCAGAGATGGGCGAAATGCGCGGCAGCTGCTGCCACAACCAAGCAATCGATTCGACCTTCCAGGTTCGTTGCACCTGTTCGGTACTGCATTCCACGAAGCCGGCATCAGCGAGCTCCGCTGCCCCCTCACCCGGAACAGCAAGCCTGCCCCAGCTGGGCGGCGGTTGGCTGGGGAGTTGCAGCGCCGCGAATTCCTGCGCCTGCGCCATTAATGCGTGTGAATCATTCAAATGAGGCGCCGCCCATACTGCCTGTGCAAAGCGGGCTCCGGGCTTCAACACCCGCAGAATCTCTTGATAGCTCTTCTTTCTGTCACTGAAGAACATCACACCGAACGCCGAAGTGGCTGCATCGAAGCTGGCATCAGGCAGATCCAGGTTGCAACCATCCATGACCTCAGCCCATAAGCGACTGCTCGACAGGCCAACAGCCGCAGCGCGCGCACGAATCCGTTGCACGAACTTGCTGGAAAAATCGATTGCGATCGTATTGATTCCTCGCCGTGCTGCGCTGAGGGCGCCGGCACCTACGCCGGCGCCCACATCCAGCAGCCGATCGCCGGCATGCAAAGGTAATTTCGTCAACAGAATCTCGCCGAACGCACTCGTGATAGGCTCGAAAGCGGCTTCATAGACATCCGCAAAGCGATCCCACTCTTCGCCGCCATCGGTTGTCACGTGACTTGTCTCCTCTGTGCATTGACCCATGAAATGGCTGAGCTAATATCGAAGCACACACGGTATACGCAAGGAAGGCAAGCGGTGGAAGCTGCCAATGAAAAGCTGAGTGCCCTGCTGCTGGACATTCAACAGCTGGACGCGGACAAGCACCGCATCGTGCTGAAGCTCAGAGAGCTGGCTGATACCATCGCGCCTGATTCCCATGAGCGCGTGATGTACGGCGGCATCGTTGTCTACTTGCAGCGTCCGGTGTGCGGATTCTTCGTCCACCAGAAACATGTAACGGTTGAGCTCGAGCGCGGCGTCGAGATCCCGGACACCTGGGGTGTGCTCGAGGGCACAGGAAAGAACCGCCGCCATCTGAAGCTGACCTGCATGGATGATCTTTCCAGCAAGCGCGTCAAAACCTACCTGCAGCGCGCATTCGCTCTGAACTAGCTGCCGCAGCGTGGACCCGACCAACGCAACACAGTTCCCTTCAACGTCCTGGCAAGGAGCATTCCCGTGACGATTGCACTTCATGGCGGTAAGCCTGTTCGAACCACGCCGTTCCCTCAGTGGCCTCAGTTCGATCGACTCGAGGAAGAAGCCTTGCAACGCGCGCTTCATCAGGGACAGTGGTGGCGCGCGTCGGGCAAGGAGTGTGAAGCATTCGAACGCGAGTTCGCGGCGCATCACGGCGCGACGCACGCGCTCGCCGTAACCAATGGCACACACGCGCTGCAACTGGCGTTGCAGGTTGCTGGCATTGGCGCGGGTGATGAGGTCTTGGTTCCAGCATTCACCTTCATCTCCACGTCGTTGGCGGTTCAACATGTGGGCGCGACGCCCGTTCTCGTCGATGTGGATCTGGAGACTTATTGCATGTCACCCGCGGCGGTGCGCGCAATGATCGGACCGCGCACCAAGGCGATGATCCCGGTGCACATGTGCGGGCATTTTGCAGCCATGAAGGAACTGGGAGAGCTGGCCGCGGAGCATGGGCTGGTACTTATTCAAGATGCCGCGCACGCGCACGGCGCAATCGGGCCCGAAGGGAAGCGCGTCGGTGAGTGGAACAGCATGGCCTGCTTCAGCTTCCAGAACTTCAAGCTGATGACCGCAGGTGAAGGCGGGCTCATCCTCTGCCCCGATGCCGAGACCGCCGAGCGGGCCTATCTCTATGCAAACTGCGGGCGCCCTCGCAATGACACCAGTTACTTGCATACGGTCAGCGGCTCCAACTTTCGCATGAGCGAGTTTCCAGCCGCAGTGTTGCGCGCACAACTCACGCGACTGGAACAACAAACCAGCCGGCGCGAGCTGAATGCCGCCGTGGTCAGCCAACGTTTGGCTGAGATTCCGGGAGTGATCCCGCAGGCCCGCACCGCGCTCGCACAGCGCCACCCGCACTACATGCTGATGTTCCGGCTGGATCGCGCAGTGTTTCCAGAGGTCGATCGCAATCTGCTGGTCAAAGCCCTGGCAGCTGAAGGGATTCCGGCGTACCGCGCGTACGAGGCGCTCTACCGCATCCCCGCCTTCTACAAAGGGCCCGTGCGGAACGAATCGATGGAGGATATCCAGGCACGCTGCCCGGCGTCCGACATGATCGCTCGCGATGCAATCTGGATTCATCACCGTGCATTGCTCGGCAGCCAGCGCGACGCCCTGGACATCGTAGAAGCGGTGGAGAAGGCCCTCGACGTCAACCTGGATGTCGAAGCGCTGCCACGCGCAGCGATCTCTTGATCCGCATTGCTTGTCTGGGCGGCGGCTGGGCCGTACGGTCAATTTGGCTGCCGCTGCTTAGGAGCACCGCTGCGTGGCACATCACGGCTGTAGGTGACCCAAGCCCAGCCGCGCGTGCCGCAGTGGCGGCTCAGTTCGACGGCGTTGAAGTTGTGGAGAGTCTGGAGCAACTGCTTGAGCTGCGTCCCGATATCGTGCTCATCGCAACGCCCAACGTGCTGCATGTGGCACAGGCGCGCCAGTGCCTTGAAAACGGCCGCGCCGTCATCCTCGAAAAGCCGGCGTGCCTTACAGAGCGTGAGGCGGTGGAACTGGCGGCGTTGGCTGAACACATGCAGCGTCAGCTTTGGGTCACGCGAGCTTCAGTGCAGCGAGCGGATGTGCAACGTGTTGCGGCGCTGGTGAAGTCGGGCGTGCTGGGAACGGTGCACGCGCTGGAACTTGGTTGGGTGCGTGCCTCCAGCATTCCGCGCGCCGGCACCTGGTTTACACGCAAGGAATTCGCAATGGGTGGCGTGGCTGCTGACCTCGGCTGGCACATGCTCGATGTAGGAATGATGCTGCTGGGTTACCCACGTATCGAGGCAGCGCTATCGACTGCCGTGTACGACTCAGATAGCGGCTCGCCCAACTGGCTGGATGAGGGCACCGAGCGCAGCACGGCTCCCAAGATCGTTGACGTGGAAACCCGCATGTACTCGGCGTTGCGCACGGCCGGTGGCGCCTTGATGAACCTGTCGCTTGCCTGGTGCTCGCACCAGTCCAAGGACGAGACGTGGGTAACGACGCACGGCGGTGATGGCACAGTGCGGCTGCGCACTACCTTCGGCTTTAGTCCGAACGGCATTGCCGAACCAACGCTGTATTGGCAACAGCAGGGTCGTGAGGAGAAGGTCGCATTCGAGCGCGAGGACAAGATCGCGCCGTACCGATCATTCCTGAACGAAGTTGCGACCGACTTTGCCACTGGGCGTTTCCCATCGATGCAGCCTCTGACGAGGGTGGCGCACGCACTGGAGCTGCTGTATGCCAGAGCTTAGCCGATGAAACCTCGCATCAGTGTGATCCTTCCGGTTCATGCCAAGGCTGCCAGACTGCGGCTGACATTGGCGGCGCTGCTGCCCCAGCTCGATTCCGCTGCCGCCGAATTGATCATTGTCGCCGACGGCGCAACGCAGCCGGTGCTCGATCTCGCGCAACATGCACCTGCAAAGCTCGTGTGTACGCCTGGCCTGGGCCGGGGCGCAGCGCGCAATCGAGGCGCCACGCACGCTCGCGCCGAGCTGCTTCTGTTCCTTGACGACGACATCCTCACGATGCCCGATTTCGTCAGGACGCATCTCAATGCGCAGCAGTCTGAGGCTGGCTATCTGCATGGACGGCTCCGCGAAATTCCGGGGCTTGCACGGGTAGAAGATCCACGCATCGGTGGCGTGGGCTGCCCGCCGATTGACGAGCAAGCGCTCGCCAGTGGCAGCTGGAAACCCGAGCGTTGCAGGCTCGTTGCATCGGCGCTCGAACGGGCGGCTGAAGATTACTTTGCCGGCAAGTTGCCAATCGATGCGCCGTGGTTGGCGGGTGCCGGTGCAAACATGTCTATTCCGCGGGCACTCTGGGATGCGGCGGGTGGGTTCAACGAAGCCTATGGCACACGCTGGGGCATCGAAGATCTCGAGTTCGCACACCGCATCTGGCGGGCGGGCCATCCACTCGCGCTGTGTACACAAGCCATCGGCTATCACATGTCGCACGAGCTCGCTACCCGGTGGGATGAGCAAGCGCCGAATCTTGCCGATTTCACGGCGCGGTGCCGCGAGCCGGAGGTTCAGGCGCTGCCGATGCTGCTTGCTGCTTCAGGATCGGTTGCGAAGTATGTCGAGACCGTGTCGAAGATACGGGCAACACAGTCACCCTCCGCTTCTGAAACGCACGCATAGCGCATCAAGGCCTGGGTAAAGCGCTGCTCTCGCTGATACAGGCGCAAGATCTGGCTCCTGTAAGAAAGTGCAGCTCGCAGCCAGGGCTGCCACGCGACGTGAATACGCTCGGGTCGATAGCTCGCCGCGGGTGGCACATCGAGGGTGTAGGGGAATTCGGCATACCAGCGCAGCGTTCCGCTGTCTTGCCACAGCGTCTGCGCAGCGCGCTGAACGAGAACGTGATCGCAGTGGCCGCCAAGGCCCATCGGCGCCAATGTCAGCTCAGCAGCCGGGAGTGACTCAAGCGATGCCGTCAAGCACGTGTACATCTGCGCAGCTGCAGGCTGCCGTGCGACCAGGTCCGCAGGCTGCGGGATCTCCCAGCTCCCATCGGCAAGGATGCGTGCTGCCGCATCGGTGAGCCCGAGATTCAACAGATCGGCTTCCAGCATGCGCGTGGCATTGCGATCCTCCGCAGCTCGCAATGGCTCCAGTTCAAGCTGGCGCCATGACTCGGCGTTCTGCAAACGCGAAGTGTCGATGGACCCGAGCCGGTTGAAGACCGTGACGACCTCGACCTCGTTGTGCAACACCGCGCGTTGGTGATGAATCCACCCGCCAAGGGACCAGACGGCATCATCGGGATGCGGTGAAAGAACCCGCACCTTCATCCAGAGCCTGCGGGTGCAAGATCGATCAACCAGCGGTCCAGCACCAGCCAATCAAGCGACATGGCCTTGGCGCTGCTCAATGCTTCTGCGGGCGTTTCGACGATGGGCTCACCGGCTCGATTGAAGGACGTATTCAAGAGCACGGGCACGCCCGCCTGCGCACCAATCTTCTTGAGCAGCGCATGCATGCGTGGATTGTCCTCCTTCGATACGGTTTGCAGACGTGCCGTCCCATCCACATGGGCGGCGGCCGGCATGTCCTGAGGTCGCCGCACCGGCGCCACGAACGACATGTGCGGCGAATCGTTGCTGCAGTCGAAATGCTCCGCCAGCGATTCCTCCGGAACCATTGGGGCATAGGGCCGGAACCATTCGCGCCGCTTCATCTCGTGATTGAGCTTGTCGCGCACGAACCCGGGCGTGGGCAACGCCAGGATGCTGCGATGACCCAACGCTCGCGGTCCGAACTCGCTGCGCCCCTGATACCAGCCGATGATCTTTCCCCGCAGCAACTCGGTAGCCACCGCATCGATGAGGTCTTCAGGTCGCGTGCACGCAAGCCCGCTACCCAGCGCAGTCGCATCGATCTGCTCCGACGCGGGCGGTGCTCCGAGAAAGGCCGATCGCGCGAACTGCGGCCTGCTCCCGGTGAGTTGCCATTGACCGTAAACCGCACAGCCCACAGCGATGCCGTCGTCGCTAGGCGCAGGCGGTACGTACACGTGCTTGAATCCGGAATGCTTTGCGATGACGCCGTTCGCGACCGAGTTGAGTGCGACGCCGCCCGCGATGCATAGCGCATCAAGCCCTGTTGTCCGACGCAGGTACTGCGCGAAATGCAGCATGACGCGCTCCAGCTGCAGCTGTGTGCTCGCAGCCAATGCGGCTCTTTCTTCGAAGCGGCTGTTGGCGCTGAACCTAGCCATGAAACGATCGATGGCGTGGGCATCGGCACGGAACTCGCCCTCGGGCCCGAGCTCCAGAAGCTCACCGAGTGCATCGGAGAACCTCGCATCCCCATATGCAGAAAGCCCCATGGTCTTGCCGTCCTCGGAGAACACACCCTGGCCGGCACCACTTGAGTAGCAAAGCCCCAAGGCCAGTGTCGCCGATCGGTACAGATGGCCGAGCGAGTTGCAGGTCTGCCCGGCTTGATAGAACTCCGACTCGGTGCGCGCCTCAATGAAGTGCACGCCGGTGATGCGCTTCAGCAGGCGGATGCCGCTGGCGTCGGCTTGGAACATGCTGACCGTTTCCACTTCCCGCTGCGTTCCAGTCTTGGCGCCGCTGAGAATGCTCCCTGAGTTGTCGACGACCAGAATTGCCGCGCGTTCCAGGCCGCTGGTGGCAAACGCACAATGAGCGTGGGCGAGGTGGTGATCGATGATCTCGACCCGACTGCGGAACGGAAAGTAGAACGACGGCGGCACCAGATCGCAGGCAACGACAGCGGCCTCCTTCGTGGAGGGATTGCCGAGCGCCTCAAGGCAGGCCCGTCGACTCTGCGCGGCCAGCAGGTCTGCACCGAGGCCGTATTTCTTTCGGGTGACGCGTTCCTCCGCAATCGCGATCATCGAGTCATCCGACACCAGGCACGTCGCCCACTCGTGTCCGGATCCGCCGAGGCCGATGGAGATCGTGCCAGTACTGGGGCTCATCGCTGACTCCTGTCACTCAATTTGGAAGAGATTCATCCTGTCGTGCGCGCTGGGCGATGCTCGATCTCTACCGGGAAAGAGGCCGGCACACTCTCCTCGTCGCGCATCACGATTGGATGCAGAACGTACCTGGGGGGTGACGTGAAGTGCTCGAGAATGGGCCGGCCTCGAGGATCGTACGAGGCCACGTCCGCCAGGCGCAGCAGGATGGTGCCGGGTGAGCGCGTCTCCGGCCAGCGCTGCGTATCGAGCGCGGCTGTCTGCGTCAGCACGCGGATCAGCAAGGCGTCGGATGCTACCCACGTGTCATCGATGAGAAATTCGCTCCAGAAATGCGGGGTCCCGTAGGGTTGAGCCAGTATCAAGCCGAATACATGGCGTGCTCGAAAACCATATCGATGCGCTGCGCTCGCGAGCAGTTTCGAAGCGCCGCCGCACTCAGCCAGCCCGGTGGCTTTGATGAATTCGACGTCCCAGCGCACCGCCTCGGGCAGCATGTAGAAGGTGAGCCCGTCCAGCACCGTGTGAATCAGCTCAACGATGTTCCCAGGCAGCGCCGGCACAGTGCTGTCACGATGGATTTCGCCGCGCCAGAGACAAGGTCCGGCGCTGCTGCTGGTGGACGATCTTGAGCCCGGCATCATGAGTTGCAGAACTTCGCCATCGCAATGTTCTTTCTCGATTCGATACTCCAACCGATAGGTGAGTGCGGAGCCGTTGCTGGCATGTACCAGTGACGAGCGCCAGCTGCGCATGGCCATGCGCTGCAGCGAGGGCAAGCCTAGATAGAGGGCGAGATTGTTCAGGTCATATGGATCGAAGTGGCGTGTGCCGTTCACTTCCCGCATTGGAATGCAGTCGACAACTTGCTGCAGCAGTGTTTCGGTGAACCCGTAGAGCACGCAGCGGTCTGCAGGCACCGTGAACGATCTGGCTGCAGTCGGAACACACTCGGCGTAACGCAAGAGCGGGCGCAACTTATCTTGATCGATGTCCGGCATGCGCGACTACCGTATGAAGGCTGTGCTTAGGAAACCAACGACGCGCCGCTGCACGTGGCCGGCGCATCACGCCCGGCAAGATGCGCAATCGTAGGCGCGATTTGCAGCAAGGATGCCGCTTCGCCATTCATGCGCCCGCTGTCGTGTGCCTGCGGCAGCAATACGAACCCGCGGTCGCGATGCCAACCGGTCTGGCTGGTTCGGCGTACATGGTTCGCCCAACGCGGATCGCCGAGCGGAGGACGCCGCGGATCGGCGGGTCGAATGATCACGTCCGGCGCAAGATGACCATACGGCCCAGGATAGACTTCATCGCGATGCGCAACATCCGCCACCACAGGAGTGCCATCCGCAAAGCGGAACGAGAGCAACGCCGCCTTCACCGCATCGAAGTCAGCGGTGCCCTGCGATAGCAGAATTCCATGCGAACCCTGCACGGCTTCACGGGCCACCGTGGCACGCTCATCGACGCTACCGTCCGCTGCCAGGCTCTGCAGTCCAGCCTGCTGCAGAAAACGGTCGATTGAGACGAAGCCATCCAGACCGCCAAATCCGATCTCGCTGAATACCAGCATTGCCCCGTTGGCCGCCTGCTGTAATCGACGGCAGGCATCATCCACGAAACCGTACGCTCGCCGCACCCAACTCTCCGCTCCGATCGCTTCATCCTCGACCTCGCTCCACAGAAAGTGCGACAGTCGATCGACCAGTGTCAGATTCACGATCATCACGTCGCAATCGGCCGCCAGTGCGAGTGCGGTCTCGAGCTGGAACGTTGCGGCACGCCACGCTTCCGCGGCGAACTCTTCTTTTGCCTGCCCGGTATAAAACACGGTGACATCGTGCGCCCAGCGCAGCCCCTGTTGACTCAAACGCGTCAACAACTCTGGCGGGTGGCTGGCCCGCAGCGTAGCCGCCATCGGATACGTGATCATCGCCCCCTGAACCGGGAATGGCGGATGAGTGAGCTGGATGTTGAGCAATGCAAAACGGATATCCTGCATCTGCGGCCAATCCCACAGCCGCGGAACGCGCACATCGGACGCTGTCAGAACGCGGGGCACCGAAGCACTAAGCGCGGTTTCCCAGTACGAGAAGCAGCCGTGATGTCCCGGGCTCAATCCGGAAAACGCAGTGGCGAGATTGCTCGGTTCATAAGGCACGGGTCCACAATCCAGGTCGCGCATGCAGCCTGCTTGCGCCGCCTGCGAGAACCAAGGTAGGTGCCCCGCTCGCATTTCATCTCGGAGGAGAGAGGGATCCATCCCTTCGGCAACGACTACCAAAGTCTTCACTTCATTCTCCGTGGGAATGCTCACGCAAGAAGCTAATGATGGTGCCACAGCGGTTCTTGAGCAGGCAACAGCGAGGATTCGTGCACATTTCCCAATTCTTTCTAGATGAGTGGTCTCTTGGAGTGGTCAATAGCATCCAACCTGGTCATCAAAGCGCACGCAGCTCGTAGATCCACTGCACTCAGCGTAAGCGTGGGTGTTATCCAGAGTGGCCAACCAGCGCGATTCATGCAGAACACGCACGACACGAGTGTTGCCGGCGTGTGTGCTTGCGATGCGAACAGACGGGTCGCGCGGACGACCAGGAAATCTCTGATCAATTGCCATTCGTCGCGCGAATCAACTTCGATCGATGAAGCATTTCAATCAGTTGCCAACTTGCTGACGTCAGGGAAGTCGATGAATCAGCGCTTCCCTAGACCTCGGCGAGCGCTCCAGCTGTCACACACATGCTTTACATTATCGATGCACTAAGACCGATGCACTAAGACCGATGCACTAAGACATCTGCGCCGTGCTCGGATATTCTCCCATCTCAGGTGCAGCCAGAAGTGGAGGAACTATGCAACCATCGCCAACTTCTGAAGCGGCGTGAACCCGCCCAATACCATGTTGGGACGTTCGTTGTTGTACGTTCATCGCCGGCAGTCGCAGCCCTTGGACTGCAGTGAAGATGTGCTGCGCAAGCCAATCGTAGTGAGCTGTGCGATTGTATGCTCAACGTACGCATTCTGCTGCGGCGTGCCCGGCTGGATGTGCTCGATCCGGATCTATCTCTGTGCTGCCCACTGCAGCCGCCTGCCACTGATATATTCGGGGCTATTATCACAGCGAACCATCTGCTGCTTGCCGCGCCAGTCGATTCCTTGCTGCAGCGTGCGAATCACGCGTGCCGCTGGTAGCGACAGATCCGCCTCGATCGCCAACCTCTCGGCTATTTTTCGGGAGGATTACCCTCGTATCTCGACATTGCCATTAACTCTTGTAGACTCGGCTCGCCGCTGCGACAATCCAAGGAAATAATCGTTTATGGATCTGAACGCGCTACGGATCTACATGCATGTAGTTGAGGCAGGCAGCCTGATCGCGGTCGCCAAGGCGAAACGGATGGACCCGTCGTCCATCTCCCGAACGGTGGCGTCCCTGGAGAAGGAACTCGGTGTCTCGCTGCTGCAACGGACGACGCGCAAGCTCGTACCAACCGAAGCCGGCCTGTTCTACTACGAGCGTGTCAGCGCGATCGTCGATGAGTTGACTGCTGCAGGCAGCACTGCGGTCGAAGTATCCAGTCAGCCTCAGGGCATACTGCGGGTGACATCCTCCGTCTCCTTCGGCTCACGCTGCATCGTGCCGCTGCTGCCGGAGTTTCTGAAAGAGAACGGCCAGCTCAAAGTCGATTTGGTCCTCAGCGATACGGTGATCGATCTCACCGCCGACAAGATCGATCTGGCGCTGCGCCTCGACCAGCCGCGAGTCGATTCTCGATTCGTGGCGCGCAAGCTGATTTCCACCAGCTATTGCGTGTGTGCGAGCCCCGATTATCTGGATACCTACGGCACGCCGCACAGTCCTGCTGATTTGCAGTATCACAACTGTCTGCATTGCGCTTCACACGATGTTTCGAAGTGGCTCTTTCGCACTCAGGAAGGAACAGTAATCGAACAGCGCGTGGACGGAAACTTCGTCTCCACCGCGATGGCCGTACATCAAGCCGCCCTTGCAGGGCTGGGCCTCGCGCTGCTGCCTCACTGGCTCGTGGCTGATGATCTCAAGCACGGCTCTCTCATCGTCCTTCTCAAGGACCTGGAAGTCGCCGCGAACGACCTCGATACCGCGGTTTGGTTCATCTATCCGTCCAAGAAATATGTTCTGGCAAAGGTAAGGGCGTTCATGGACTACATGTGCGCATCGCTCCCTGCCTTCATACAACACCGCCGCTGTACCCAAACCGCCGACTTCACACCCCGGCTGGTTCACGATCGCGGGCCCACCACGTACGACACCGAACGCATACGCCATCACCAAGGGCAATGACCGGCACTGGCACCTGCACGGGCCTGAAAGCCAGCTGTTCGGAAATCTGTGCGTTTCGAGCCAGAAATTACTGCAAACATCGCGACACCTGTCGTCGGCGCAGCGCGGAACGTCAGCTCGCCTCATTGCGCCACTCCTCTGGCTTCAATAAGCGAGACACTGTGGCACAACGCTGCAACGCTTGCCTCATTCGGGCGTAGCCGGCGGCGTTGGGATGCACGCCATCTTCTGAGAACGCTGCCTCGAGATGACCGGCGACATTGACCAGCACGCGGTGGTAGTCGATGAAGTCGAGCTGCCTCGCCGCTGCGAAATCCGCCAACCACGCGTTGATCGCCACGATTGCGGGCGGATCACGATGCACGGGATGTGCAGGATTCACCGGGGGTATCGCAGCGAGGCACAGCGCAATCCGACGCGCCTGGGCGATGTCGGCCATCGCAGTCACATTGCGGACGATTCTCTGTCTCGCACTTTCCGCAACGCTGCCGGCAGCGCCGACGTAACTGCGCAGATCATTGGTGCCGCATAAGAGCACGATGCACGCAGGCTGCAAGGCAATGGCATCGTCTTCGAATCGCAGCAGCAGCTGCGAGCTGTTCTGCCCGCGGATGCCCCGGTTGATGATAGCAACCGACTCGGTCTGCATCTCGGCAAGGTCCGCCCAAAATTCGGTGATCGAGTCGCCAATGAAGACCATCCGCTGTCGCCGGTCCTCGCTGGCGAGCAGCACGCGATTGGCGTCGCGATACACGGAGGCCTCCGCCAAGTCACACTGCTGCATCAGCCACTTCGCCGCAAAATCGCGCAGCGTGTAGTCACCGATGTCTACGCCGTCGCGAGGAGGGATCAGCAACGATCCCTCTCCCCGTTCGCTCTTCTCAGCCATCATGACTATCCCGCGGGATTCCTTTTTGCTCGGCATTTGGACTCGCGCCAGTCATCCCGCGGGATTCCTTTTTGCTCGCCCTTCGGGCTCGCAACAGTCAGAAACTGGCGGTGAGGCCCAAGGTATAGCGAGTGTCGTTCACCGATGAGGCCGTCAGCCGGGACCAGGTGCCGTTGTACTGGCGAGTGATGGCCTTGTTCAGATTGACAGCATCGAACGTGAGCCTGATCTTCTCCGACAATGACACCGATGCGGTGGCGTCGAGCTGCCCGTACTCATCTTCATAGCGTGCGCCACCCAACGTCGCGTTATCCAATGACGCGAGGAACTTGCTGCGATAGGTGTACGCGATGCGCACTGTGAACAAGCCGTTCTCGTAGTAACCCACTGCGTTGTAACTGTCGCGGGACAAGTTCTGCAGCGGCAGCGTGCCGCCACCCAAAGGGTCCTGAATCGGCGTCTCGCTATCGGCATACGTGTAGTTCGCCAGTACACCGAAGCCATCGAACGGCGCTGGCAGGAACTTGAAGGCGTGCTGATAGCCGATTTCGAAACCCTCCACCGTGCCGCCCGTGCCATTACGAGGGCGGTTCACCTGGAACAGTCCGCTCGGGTTCACCGCCGTGGGGGGGATAACCGTCGATGGTCTCGCTGCTGGTGGTTGAAATGACGAATGTGCTGATGTCCTTGCGATATAACGCCAGTGACAGCAAGCTGGCATCGGCCATGTACCACTCGATGGTGGCGTCATACTGATCCGCCTCGATGGGTTTCAGATCCGGCGAACCCGCGGACGCGGTGAAGTTCGTCAGTGACACCGTGATGCCCGGCGCCACATCACGCAGCGCCGGCCGGGCAACGACCTTGGACGCCGCGAAACGCAGCAGCAGATCATCGGTCAGGCTGAATGAGATATTGCCGCTTGGCAGCCACTGCGAGAACGTCTTGGTCAATTCCGTCGGCGTGACGGTCACCCCCGCCGGACCAGTGGCAACAGAGTTGCCGCGAGCCGTGCGTCGCGTCGAAACAAAGCGCACGCCCAGATTGGCAACGTAGGGCACAGAAAATAAATCGCCGTCGAAGTTCGCGCGCACATATCCCGCCGGCGTTCGCTGATCCACGCTGCGCTCGGCCGCCGGAACACGCGCCGGTGGACCCAATCCCACATCGGCCCTCGCCCGTGCCACGGACAACACGTCGCCGGTCAGGAAGTCGCGGGGAAAATCGCCGCCGGCCTCGGAGAAAAAGTCGCCGCTGAGCTGATTGTTGTAGCTGACGGCGGGCAGTTCATCCAGCGTGACGATGCCGTCACCATTGCGATCGGCCACCGCCAGCAAGCTCGCCACGCCGGGCGTGGATTGCGGGTCCTCCGATTGCAGACGAATGTCTTCATAGCGCGCACCCGCCTGAACGCTGGTGAGCGCCCCCCAGCCCGCATCGAAGGTGACGTCGAAGCGCCCGTCATAGCCGCGATTCCGCGAGCGCGCCACGCCGTCGAACACCGAGAACAGCCGATACTGCGATGGATCATCCCGATCGAAGTTCGAGCTCAGCGAATAGTCGGGGAAATTGCGATTGGCGCCAAAATCGTAAGTCACATCCACATTGTTGCCGGCCTTGGGCACGATCACATAGGTGAACGGCGCGCCCGTCGACAGGCCGGCCTGGTTCTCCGAGCCTTCACCTCGGCTATACGACGCATCGGCGGAGAGCTTGAAACGACCCACTTCACGCTTCGCGGACAAGCCGAAGTTGTAGCTTTCCAGGTCGGACGGCGCATCGTACGCCAGCGGCCGCAGCGTGATACCCCTCAACGTTGCGCGAGACACGGTGCCGTCCGGCAACGCCATCGCGCTGCCGGCAACGTCATTGTCATTCAACAACAACTGGTAGTAGGCAAGATCGCGCTCGCGTTCCAGACGAGAGTATGTGCCCTCCAGAATCACTTCCGTCGCGTCATCCGGCCGCCATTGCAAGGCGCCAGTGGCGGTGCTGCGATCATCCGAGCGCTGTTCGATCTGCGAGCTGATGCGGTTGGGACGAAACAATCCGGGATCGTCGACGCCGTCGCCATTGCCATCGATGGCATTGGTCCGCACCCAGCCATTGGTGGTGAGCCCCTCGCCCTGCGCATGCACGCGCGCATAAGCCAGGCCCAACAACGCACCGAAAGTCCCTGCACCGAAGGACTTGGAGATCAATCCGGAAGTGCGATAGCCCGTTTTGTCTGCCTGGTCGGCGTAAACCACCTGCGCTCGCGCGGAAAGAATGTCTTCTCCGTCGAGCGGCCGCCGCGTCTTCAAGTTCACGGTGGCGCCGATGGCGCCTTCGACCAGATCCGCGGTCGGCGACTTGGTCACCTCGATACCGGAAAGAATTTCCGGATTCACCGTTTCGAGCGCCGGCGTGGCATCCTGCGTCGGACCGACGAACTGGCGCCCGTTGATCTCGATGCGATTCAACGACAGGCCCCGCACGGTGAAGCCGCTGCCCTCGCCGTCTTTGCGAGAGATATTGATACCCGAGACACGGCCCAATGTTTCAGCGACGTTCTGGTCCGGCAATTTGCCGATGTCTTCGGCGTTGACCACGTCCACGATGCTGGATGCTGCCCGTTTCGCATCGATCGCCGCGGCGATGGATTGCCGCAGACCAGTGACAATCACTTCTTCGACGCTGTCTTGATTGCCCGCAGCTGGTGGCGTGCTGCTGGTTTGTTCTTGTGACAACGCCATGTCCGCCGCGAGCAGCACGATCAGTGACGTGCCCATCCGCAACAACGGCGCATTCGCTTTGATGCTCATGCTTGAACCCCCCCCCCGCAACTTGTCGACCTTTGACCGATCGTTCTGCGGTGCCGGAGATCGCAACGTCTGTTGCCTGTCCGCGGCACCACTGTTGTCGCATATAAAAATGTTTCTCACCCAAAAGCAATGGGACTACACTATCGGTCGTAAATTGGCCTATAAATAGCTTCAGACGAGCATTTCGTGGTCGTAGATGAAATTTTATGGCGAGGATTTCTCACCCGTGAAAATCGTCAATGACCAGCACGGGGACGCTGCGCACAACCGATCGCGACCACGAGACTGATGACCCGAAGACTGACAACCAGGGGGCGATGAGATGGAAGCGGCACCTGCCACTGCGGATGAACCAGCCCGGCCGGCGCGCTATGCCGTTCCTGCGCTGGAGAAAGGCCTGGATATTCTTCGAGCTGCTGGCGCGCGCGCCCAATGGCCTGAACCTCACCACCATCGCCAGCTCCCTGGGGCGTTCCACCGGCGAGATTTATCGCATCCTGCAATTTCTCGAAGCGCGCGATTACATCATCCGCAATCGCAATAGCGACAGCTACTCGCTGTCGATGCGTTTGTTTCATCTTTCACATGAATACCCGCCGTTGCGAACACTGGTCGCGGCAGCGGTTCCCGTCATGGAGGAGTTGGCCAGTGCCGCCGGCCAGAGCTGTCACCTCGCGGTCTTGAGCCGCACCAATATCACCATCGTGGCGCAGATCGATTCGCCCCTGCCGATTCGTTACTCGGTCCGGCTCGGTGCGCAGTTTCCAGCCGCTGAAACCAGCTCCGGCATTCTGTTGTGCGCGTTCCTCACCGATACCGCGCGACGCACGCTGTTCTCACAGCTCGCGCAAGTGATGGACGAGAGCGCGCTGCAGGCATTCCAAACCAAGCTCGGCGAAGTGACTTCGCACGGTTATGAGGAACGGCCCAGCGTGCGTATTCCTGGCATCGTCAATTACAGCTTTGCCGTGCGAGACCGGCATGGCCACGTGGTTGCCGCACTCACCGTTCCTTACCTGCCCCAACGCAACAACTACGCGCCGCCCGATGCGGCGCGCGACATGCTTGCTGCCGCAGCAGCCAAACTTTCCGCCGCGATCGGCTTTCGCGACGACTCAGTCGCCTGACTTCGCCGCATTCACCCGAGGACTCTCGTGTCGACCCATACCGTAGATTTGGCCGCGGATTTTCCCAGAGATCTTCGCAGAGCGCTGCTGCAAGCCGATCCCCGCCTCAGTCGTTTCGATCCATTGCCCCGGATCATCACCTTCGACGATTTCGATCGCGGTCATTGCGGCTGGACCCCGCTGGTGGGCAACTACGAAGGGTCGCTGGACACACTGCTGCCCGGCTATCGCGGCTTGACCGGCCCCATGCTGTCCACGCTCAGCCATTGGGACAGCGGTTCGCATGGCTCGCACGACGGCAGCTATGCACTCAAGCTCGCCACGCGCGCCAGACGCGATGCATTGAGCGTCGCCATCAAGCGGCTCACTTTTCGCAAGCCCGGCCCCATCCGCCTGGAGCTGTATTTCACCTTCAAGCCCGAGGCCACCGAACTGATGTTGTCCGATCGGGACGTAAAGTCGGTGGGTTTCCTGTTCGATCTGCAAGTGGGCGATCGCGCCGGCGGCGCCGGTCAGCGCGTGATGCCCCATTTGCGCTACCTGAACTCGCGAGCGGGAGAGCTGCAGCAGAAGTGGCAGTTCAAGCGTGGCGCGCCGACGATTCAGGACATCGGCACCGCCGCCGAGACCGTCAGCCACTTTCATCTCGGCGACCACGACTGGCAGGACCTGCCCGATGGCGGCCAGCGGCTGTGTTACAACGAGATCGCCACCAAAGTGAACTGGCATTACCTGCGTTTCGATTTCGACATCGCCACCATGTCGGCCCTCTCCTTCCAGTGCAACGATCGCGAGCTCGACCTGTCGACGTTCGAATCGCTGCGCATGCCGGCGATGAAAAACCTCTGGTGCATGCTCAACATTGCGCTGTTCGCGCAGACGGACGTGGACAAACGCGCCTTTCTATATGTGGACTCGGTATGCCTGTCGGGGGATTTCTAAGTGCTGCGCGAAAGCTCCACCGCCGTCCTCGCCCGTAACGAAACCTGGCGCTGCGACAGCGCTACCGAGCCGGTCGAAGCCGGTTGGGCCAGCGAAGCGCTGTTCTTCGTCCGCGCGTTGCGAACACCCGTCGGTCCGTTGCCGGAGGCCTTCATCGAGATCTCTCCGGATGGCATGCATTGGGTGCGCGAAGGCGCAAGCGTGGCGATGCCCACACAGGAGAATGAAATCACAGCGGTGCGTGCCGCTCACTTCGGTAACTGGTTACGACTGCGTGCCGTATTGCCGGAAGGTTCGGAGTGCGTGGTCCTGGTGACGTTGCATCTCAAATGAGCACATCCAACGATGGCCTCGATCGGGCGCCACTGCGGCACACCGTGCTCGCGGACGGTCTGTTGTTTCCCGAAGGTCCGCTGGTAGATGGTGCCGGCGATATTTGGTGCGTGGAACTACGCGGCGGCGCGCTGTGCCGCATTACGCCCGACGGTCAGATCGAACGCCATGTGGTCGGCGGCGCTCCGAACGGCCTCGCGCTCGATGACCATGGCAATATCTGGTATTGCGATGCCGAGCACAACGAGATTCGTCGTTTCGAGACCGCGACGGCGCGTGCGCACAGCGTCGTCGGCTCGGTCGACGGTCACGATCTGGACCGGCCGAACGATCTCGCCTTCGATGCTGCCGGCAATCTCCTCTTCACCTGCCCCGGCAGTTCGCGCCAGCAACCCACCGGCTATGTTTGCTGTCTGATGGCCAATGGCCACGTTCGAGTGATCGCCGCAGAGCTGTTGTTTCCCAATGGGCTGGCCTTCGCCGCGGACGGCGCTCGCTTGTACCTCGCTGAGACCTATCGAACGCGGGTTTCATCGGCGGCCTGGAACGCCTCCTCACCGCATTCGCTGTCGTTGCAGCCGTGTTTCGAGACTCCAGGTCCCATCGGGCCCGACGGCCTGGCGATCGACCGGCAAGGCCGGGTGCACGCCTGTTTATACAGCGCTGGCGTGGTGCTGATCGCTGATGCCGACGGCAATGTGCAACGAAGCGTGCCTGTTCCTGGCGGCCATCCCACCAATTGCGCGTTCGATCCGCGCGGACGTTATGGATTACTGGTAACGGAAGCAACCAAAGGTACCGTGCTGTCGTTTCCCGATCTCGGTCCGGGCGACGCGCCCTTCCTCGGTCGGCAATTGCTCCAAGCATCGCCATGACAGTCGCGCGCTCGTCCATGCACCGCTGGGAATTAGTCGGGCTGCTGTGGGTCGCGTATTTTTTCAATCAGGCGGACCGGCAGATCTTCGGCGTCACCTTGCCGCTGATCCAGGCGGAGTTCGGCCTTACGTCGACCCAGATGGGTTGGATTGCCACCACTTTCACCGTGGTGTTCGGCTTGCTGGTGCCCATCGCCGGATTGGCCGGCGACATCTTTCGCCGCTCGCACATCGTGGTGTTCAGCCTGCTCACCTTCAGCATCGGCACGCTGCTCACCGGCAGCGCGGGCGGATTTCTGATGTTGCTGCTCTATCGCGGCGTGGCCACCGGAATGGGTGAAGCGCTGTATGCCCCCGCGGCCAATTCGTTGATCGCCGAACAGCACATTGCCAGCCGCTCACGCGCCCTGGCTGTCCATCAAACTGCGAATTACACCGGCGTGGTGGTCGGCAGCTTGTTCGCCGGATGGGTGGCGGATCATTACGGCTGGCGCGCGACGTTCTATCTATTCGGCATTTGCGGCCTGGCCTGGGCCGTGATTATCGCATTGAGGACACGAGGACAAGCCGCGGCCCAGGACACACCCCGCCGACCGCTCAGCCAGGATCTCGCCCTCATGGGCGAGTCGGTGCGCGAAATTCTGCGCAGCCCGCCGTTGATCGCGCAAACCATCGGCTTCGGCGGCCTGGTGTTCGTGCTGGTGGGCTATCTCACCTGGATGCCCAGCATCCTCGCGGAAAAATTCGGCCTGTCGCTGGCGTCCGCCGGCTTTCAGTCGGTCGCCTGGCACCACCTCTTCGGCTACCTGGGCCTGCTGCTGGCGGGCGTGCTCAGCGATCGCTGGTCGGTGAAGTATCCGCGCTTCCGGCTGCTCAGCATGGGCTTCGCATTGGCGATGTGCGCGCCGTGGATTTATCTTTCGGCCACGCTCGATTCGGCGTTCGCCGTGTATTGCGCCTTGGCCACGTTTGGCTTGTTCCGAGGCATCTACGATGCCAATCTGTTCGCGGCCATCTTTGACTGCGTCGAGAATCGCCTGCGCTCGACTGTGACGGGATTGGTAGTGGCCTGCGCTTATACCGTCGGGGCCGTGGCGCCGCTGATGATGGGCGTGCTGAAGGATCACTATGGCGTGGAGGTGGGCTTGCAGGCATTGGCCGCCGTCTCCTTGACGACCGGATTGATTTTCCTGGGCATCGTGCTCAACACGTCACGATCTTCCTCGCTGGCGGCGGAATCATCATGAACACGAGCGGGGCACTGTCGAATTTCGATCTCAGCGGTAAAGTCGCCGTCGTCACCGGCTCCACTCGCGGCATCGGCTGCGCCCTCAGCGAAGGTTTCGGTGCCGCCGGGGCTGCGATCGTCGCGCATGGCACGGATCACAGCGAAGTGGCTGCCCGAGTCGCTGACTGGTCCGCTCGTGGCTGGCGCGTTGCCGGATGCGTCGCCGATCTGGCCGCTCCAAATGGTGTGCACGAACTGCAGCGTTCGGTCGAAAGCGCACTCGGTGCTGTCGACATTCTGGTCTTGAATGCCTCGGTGGAAATCCTCCAGCCCTGGGCAGAGGTGACCGACGAGGCGATGCATCGTCAAAGCCAGGTGAACTTGCATGCCACGGTCGGACTCATCCAGGCTTTTCTGCCGGCCATGAGCTCGCGCGGCTGGGGCCGCATCCTGGCCATCGGTTCGGTGCAGGAAGAACGCCCGAACGCGCGACACTGGTTTTATTCCGCCACCAAGGCGGCGCAGACCAGCATGATCCTCAACCTGGCTCGCAACGAACGCGCGCCCGGAGTGACATTCAACATCTTGCGGCCCGGCGCCATCCTCACGGATCGCAATCGTGCGCGCCTCGCCGATCCTGGATTCGAAGCGAGCGTTGTAGAACGCATCCCTTCCGGTCGCATTGGCGTCCCTACCGATTGTGCAGGTGCTGCGCTGCTGCTGTGCTCGGAGGCCGGCAGCTATATCAACGGTGCGGTTCTGACGGTGGACGGCGGAATGCGCCTGTAAATCAGCTGCTGATTCGATATCACGACCTCCCCACCAGGTCGCTGCCATGAGTCCGATCACTACATCGTTGGCGACAGCCGCTCTACAGCGTCAGCTCTGCAATGACCTTACGTGCCAAGCGTTCGCGCATATCCTCCGGCAACGCCAGCGCCTTGCGAGCCACCGGATCGAACCACGCCACCACTGCCTGAGAACTGGCAACGCATTCGCCATTTTCGAGATCGAACATGTAATGCATCATCTGCAAGGTCTTCGAACCAAGCGACGATAACCCCGAACGCAACTCGATCGCGTCGTCCACGCGCGGCCAGCGATGAAACACAAAGCGGTACTCGAGCGACACCCCGCCGACGCTCGCGGCCCTGTCGTCCGAACCATACAAAGCATGCAACAGGTGAGTGAACCCGTCGGAGATGCGCGCCATCCAAGCCGCTTCGCGCATGATGCCCCGCGCGTCGCAATCTTCCGCGAGCACCAGCCCAAGATAATCCGGATGCATGCCCAACTCGAGCGCTTCCTCGCGGGTGACGCGGACGCGGGTCGGCTCGCGACTTACGCCACGGACTGCCGCGTACTCGGGCACTGAGCAGCCTTCACTGCTCAGTGCCCCCAGCACAGAGGGAGGCCACGGCATAGCCGCACCCGATTTCGTATCGAGTAACGACAATTCCGTCACTGACGTCGCCGCAATCTCACCTCCGAGAGTGTGCATCTCCTGATAAACGGTCGGCGCCCGGTGCTTTGGCACTCCGCCCGCGTGTATCGCAAATCCAGCTCCCGCGCGCAGCTCACGACTGAAACGCAGATGCTGATCGCGGGCTCGTATCACGAGCCCTCGTTCGGTCCAATTGCGCGGAGCAAAGCCCAGTTGCACCAGCAATACGGCCAAGCCTTCGTTGAAACGACCAAGATAGTGGCGCACGTTCATGTGCCCCAGGTGGTCGCATTCCCAGGTGTTGACCGACGAGCGCAGTACTTCCCGCATCGTCGCGCTCCTCTACACCAGCCGCGTATCCGCGCCCGTTCTGCGCGCGAGATAGTGCCGATAAGAGTCGATGGCGTAGGGCCCCCATCGCGACTCGCGCGCGCGCGAATTGCTCCATCGATACAGCCTGTTGGCGTATCCCGACTTCGAGTCGACCAGGAATGACCCGAACGCGAATATCTCGAACGGCTCCAGCAGCAGCCGGTGCGGCAGCGGCAAGGATTGCCGGCGATGCATCCTGAACTTGCTCTTCGGATCCATCCGGACGCGCACCGCCGCTTTCACATCCTCCAGGATGTCCGCCTCGCGCAGCCACTTGAAAGTGTCGGCCGAGCCGTGCTTGCAGCGCTCCATGAAGACACAACGGTCCCTGGTGAATACGTCGACCAGCGACAGATGGCCGCCGGGCTTGAGCACACGCGCGACTTCCCGAAGAAACTTCGGCAGGCTCGGATAGTTGTGCGAACTCTCGACGTTGATCACCAGGTCGAATTCCTGCGCCGGGAACGGCAGATCTTCCGCATCGCCGTGGACGTACGCCAGTTTGCCGGGCCGCCCAAAGCGCGCGTTGGCATGCTTGATCGCGTTCTTGGACAAGTCCAGGCCGACAAACTCGCTGTGACTTTCCAGTCGCGACAGAAAATTCAAACCGCCCCCCTGCCCGCAGCCGATCTCCAGAACCTTGCGTGGCTGCTCGCCACGAGGCGCTTGCCGCAGCGTGTAGTAGTAGAGCTGCTCGGAATACCCGTCCGATTCATAGGCATCGTAGTCTGGCACGAGCGCGCGAATTTCGGCATCGACGGCGACGTTCAACATGCCGAAATTCCACAAGGAGCGGAACCCGGGCGTGTTGTCGTAGATCGCAGCGATCTTCCGCTTGCACGACTGACTATCGACCGCGGCCGAAGCGCGATCGACATAGTCGGAGTGGATGCTGGCGAGCGCCGCATCGAATTCCTTGGTCATTTTTGCCTGCACGCCGATGCTCGACATGTTCTACTCCTTCAGCACTGTTGGTTCGGGTCGTGACAATCAAATCTCAAAGAAGGCGAAGGCACGTCCTTCGATACTGGTGCGATGCGCCCCGGCGGGCTGGTTCGGAACCTCGAACGCCGAGTGAATGACACGGCGCCGCTCCGGCGCCTCGAAATCGAAGCTCATGAACACCAGCACCTCGTCGGGCTGCAGGTCGGGGAAGTAGAACCAGCGATGATTCGGGTAGTACCCGTAGAAACACTCCGGCACCAGTACCGGCTCGGCTGCGCCGGGAAACTCGGCGATGAAATCACCCTCGACGATATCTTCCGGCAGGACCGTATTTGCCGCGCACACTGCCAACGTGCTGTCGTGCGGCGGCGGCGATATTACGCGCCACGTCTGCACACCAATCACCTGCTGGTATCTTCGGTATCCTGCGGGGGCATCCACCGACTGTTTGAGCGCTTCCGCGGTCTCCGCGTAGCCGCGGGCCGGGTCGGCGGTATTGCGATCATACGACCGCTCGATGACCTGGCGGGCTGTTGTAGCCGTGTAGTCGGTATGGACGTGTAACGCAGGTTTGCCGGGCGTCATCCATCCCACAGGCGCGTGGGCAGCTTTCGTCGTGCGCATGAACACACCATCGGTCACCACGACCTTTGCCGCGCCGGTCGCCTCCTCCACCACGCTCTGCACGACCGGCAGGTAGCCCTTCTGCAGCTCGTCGTAGTCATTCATGTTCAAGGCTGGCAACTTGCTTTTCACCAGCACAAAACCCTCGCGAGCCAGCGACAGCTCCGCTTGGATCGGGCGCGCATTGTAGATGCGCACGCGACGCGGCTGAAGATCGATGTTGCCGAGTGAGTCGTCGCTCGGGTGGATCACGGGCCGGATCGCATTCGGACCCAGGTGTTTCTCGCCGATGTAGTTCACGCTAGCTTCGACGAATGGCAGGTCGAGAGGCTCATCATGCACTTCCTCGGGCTGACGTCGTGCTGCTACTGTGCTCATTGGAACATTCCCTCTTGTGGCATGTATCTGTTGCCGATCAGATCAAAGCTTCCTCGCCGACTCTCGAACGCTGGCGCTCCAGGAGCCTGGCATCCTTTGCGAACATCACGTCATTGATGACCAGGATGTCGAGGCCGGAAGTGAGGAACACGGCGACGGCATCCTCGACGCTGTGAACGATGGGCTTGCCCATGACGTTGAAGCTGGTGTTCAGCACGATGGGCACGCCGGTCTTCTTCATGAAGGCGCGGATCAGGCGGTAGTACGTCGGATTCCACTGCTCCTTCACCGTTTGCAGCCGGCCGGTGCCGTCCACATGCACCACGCCGGGCACGCGCGATTTCATCTCCTCCTTGAAGCGCAGCGCGCGTTCCATGTACGGCGTCTCGCTGTAGTGCTCGAAGTAATCGGGCCCATACTCATGGAGTATGGACGGCGCGAACGGACGGAACTCTTCCCGGAACTTCACTTGATCGTTCAGGCGTTCCTTGACGTTGGCACTGCGCGGGTCCGCGAGGATGCTCCGGTTGCCGAGCGCGCGGGGCCCGAACTCCGCACGGCCGTGCATCCAGCCGATGATCTTTCCCTCGCTCAGGTACGTTGCCGTTCGGTTGCACAAATCGTCGACGTCGTCCGCCTGCACACTGGCCAGTCCGCCATAGCGGCGTAAACGTTCGAGCGCGCGGGTATTCACTGCCGACCCCAGGTAGGGACTTTGAATCGCGCGCCGAGGGTTCAACTCGGGATTGTCTTGATAGCACGCAAGCAGCGCCGCCCCGACGGCGTTGCCGTCATCCGCCGGCGCACAGAACACGAAACAATTGCGGAAGCGGGTGCGCTGCGTGACCATGCCATTCCAGGCGGAGTTCAGCGCACAGCCGCCGCCCAGCACCAGATTCTTGGAGAAATTCAGCCGCTCATGATGCAGCAGTTCGCTGAACAGCTCGCAGAATACGTGTTGACCCGTGAATGCCAGATTCGCGGCGTCCAGCGGCGATGAGCCGGCCTCGCGCTGCAACCCTGCCAGTTTCTTCTTGAGGCGCGGCATGTCGCTGCTCAACTGCAACGCGCCGTTCTTGACGCGAATCAGCTGCCGCAGCAGCGAGCGGATGTTCTCATCCAGCACGCCGTAGGGCGCCAGGCCCATGACTTTCCATTCCTCGCCCTTGAGAGGCTCGAATCCGCACCACACACACAGGCGCTCATAGAACCAGCCCAGCGAGGCCAGGGATTTCGGATAGCCCGTCAGTCTCTCGATGCGGTTGCCGGAATATTTGAAGAACGCGTTCGCTCCGCCCTCGCCCATGCCATCGACGATGGCGCACACGGCCTCATTGAAGCCGCTGCTGTAGCACGCTGCCGCCGCATGCGTCAGATGATGATCGTAGGAGCGCTGCTGAACCGGACGGTTCTTCGCGAGCATATGATTCTGCAGCTCGATGTTCGTGCCCGGATGCGCGT
>CAVQAZ010000003.1:0-2291048 GCA_963710595.1 uncultured Gammaproteobacteria bacterium | reverse complement strand
GCTCGAACATTACTGGGAGCATGTGTCATGAAGGCGGCAGAACCGAGCTTCCCGGTGTTGCTACAACAGTTTTTCACACAGCGGTTGATGCAACAGAAGAAGGTGAGCCCGCATACGCTATGCTCATACCGGGACACGTTTCGACTCCTGTTGCGATTTGCGAAGAAGAAGCGGAACACCGCGCCGGAGCAGCTGACCCTCGAACAGATTGATGCACCGCTGGTCACCGCATTCCTGAACGATCTGGAGAGCAGCCGAGGCGTGTGTGCCCGCACGCGCAACCTGCGTTTGACCGCCGTCCGCTCGTTCTTTCGCTTTGCCTCCTACGAAGTGCCAGCCGAAGCGCGCAGATCCAGCGTGTGCTGGCAACGCCGCGCAAGCGTTACACCCGAAGGCTCATCAGCTTCTTGACGCGCCCCAGGTTGAGGCGCTTCTCGGCGCACCGGACAGGCGGACGTGGACTGGACGTCGTAACCACGCCCTGATGCTGCTCACAGTGCAGACCGGCTTGCGGCTGGCCGAAGTGACAGGGCTTACGCGCAAGAACCTGACGCTCGGTAGAGCCGCATATCTGCAAGTCATTGGAAAGGGGCGAAAGGAACGTGCGGTTCCACTTTGCAGGCCGGTCGCAGCGGTGTTGAAGGCATGGCTCGATGAGCCGCGCATGGAGGGTACCGATTTGGTCTTCCCGAGTATGCGAGGCGGCCGACTGAGTGCAGATGCCATTGAGCATCTTTTGGATAAGCATGTGGCCATCGCATCGAAGACCTGTCCAACGATCGGTAAGAAGAGGATCACTTTCCACTGCCTGCGCCACACGATGGCGATGGATCTGCTGCACGCTGGCGTTGAGCAAAACGCGATCGCTCTCTGGCTCGGACATGAGTCGGTTGATACCACTCAAATGTATCTCGACGCCGATCTCGTCCTGAGAGAAAAGATATTGGCAAAAACGACGCCGATCGATAGCAAGCCAGGCAAATATCGCCCTACGGGGCAGTTGCTGTCGTTCTTGAACCAGCTGTAGCAACCAGACTATGCCGCATCCAACACTTGAGACTTCGCATGACTGAGCGTCTTCAGTACACCTGTCGGCATAGTCCCGGATGCGGCGTAGTTCCAACGCCATCGCCTTGGTGAGTTGGGTAAGGCCGGCTTTGGATGCCGCGTACGGCGCGACGTGACCCGCTTGGCGAAAGCTCAATATCGATTCGATGTTGATGATGCTGCCGCCCTTGCCGTCGGCGCGCATGCGGCGCGCAACTTCGGTCGCGACCAGGAACGCGCCCTTGAGATTGACGTCGACAACAGCATCGAAATCCTGCTCGGTTTGCTCCAGCAGTGGCTTGGCAATCGACGCGCCCGAATTGTTGACGAGGATATCGATGCGGCCGAGCGCAGCTTCGATTGATTGCACCGCCTGCTGCACCGATGCGCCATCCGCTACGTCGAGCTTCGCTACCGCGGCGGTTCCCCCGCTGTTGCGGATGTCGGCGGCAACCGATTCCAGCACTTCCGCTCGCCTCGCGGCGAGGCCGACCTTCGCACCCTCCCGCGCCAGCACTTCCGCAAAGTGCCGCCCGAAGCCGCTGGACGCACCCGTCACCAGCGCGACTTTGCCCTTCACCGAGAACAGATTAGTCGTGGTCATGTGCAAGCGGCCCGCCTGAGCCTGAAAGGGGCGCGGACTGTAGCAAAGGCGCCTGCGGGAAACCCGTCCAAGCGCCGCTGCGTAGCGCCCTCGCCGGGGACTTTCCCGGCTGGATTCGACCTCTTTCGACACTCAAACCCGGCAATTCCAGGCGTTCTGCGCCGGCAGATCGCGGACTCGTCTTGACACCCCGGACGGCCCTCGGGAGAATCGCCGCCCCCGTCTTCCGGGCCCCGACTTTGCCCGGGCCCGACCTGCTTGGAAAGGTAGCTCAGCTGGTTAGAGCACGGCACTCATAATGCCGGGGTCGAGGGTTCGAGTCCCTCCCTTTCCACCATATAATTCCTGGTTTTTCAGTGGCTTATCCTGTAGCGTCCGGTCGCTTGTGCCTATTTTTGTGCCAACTCGCGCGACCGGAGCGGCGCGAACACGCTTCTTTCTAGGGAGCGACTGATCGATCAAGCCCATCGCCTGCCGGATGACCGCCACCTCGGACTCCGGCGCTCCTTCCGTCCAGGCCGCATAGGCGCGGAACATCGTTTCCGGACGATGGCCATGCTGCTTGCTGACCCACAACGGACTCTTGCCGATCATGAGGCTCCAACTTACGGAGGAATGGCGCGCGTTGTAGGGGCGGCGATAGCGGATGTCGGACAGGCGAGAAAGTGATTGCCGCCACCGGCGAGCGACATACTGCAGGTGACGAATCATCGAGCCGTCGGCGGTAAAGAACAGATGGTCATGATCGATTAGCCCGGCGGCCTTCAATCGCTTTCGTAATTTGAGCTGACGCGCCAATGCGCAGATCGCGCGCGGACACAATGTGACGATGCGATCCTCCCCGGTCTTGGTACAGTTCTTATCTTTTCCAGCAACGCATGCCTTGGAAACGCGCAGCGTTCCATTGATCGCGTCGTAGTCGGAGATCAGCAGTGCAATCTCCTCCGACGGTCTGAGCCCAGTGAAGAATCGGAACTCGTCGTAGTTCGCTTGCGCCTCTCCCCAGTCTTCACGAATCGCAGCGATGAGACACTCCGCATCATCAATTCGGAACGGATCGATCACCCGATCTCGCTTGCGAATGCGCACGCACTTCAGCATCGACGCCGGATTGTGACACCAAGGATGATCGCGAAAGCCAAACTCAAAGGCCACGCGCAGCGCGCTGATCGCGTTGTTGTACGTCTTCCGGCCCCAGACGTGCGAATCGGCGATGCTGACGAGCTCGGAATATGTGACATGCAGGAAGTTTCGATGGCCAATCGTGGGTCGCCAAACGCCATCCAAGATCTTTTTATAGCCTGCAACGCTGATCGCCTCCATGCCACCTTTCTGCTGAAGCGACGCGCAATGATTCAAGAAGGCGTCGAACACGTGACCACATGTGCGCTGACTGGGCGCGCTCATCACACTATCAATGTGTCGATACCCTGGAAACTCCTCGGCGAACTGGAAGGTGCCCGCCGCGATTCGTTCCTTGATGGTCGC
Organism: uncultured Gammaproteobacteria bacterium; assembly: GCA_963710595.1. Classification (GTDB taxonomy): domain Bacteria; phylum Pseudomonadota; class Gammaproteobacteria; order Steroidobacterales; family Steroidobacteraceae; genus Steroidobacter. The sequence continues at coordinate 2,287,909 of CAVQAZ010000003.1, read as the reverse complement.
CAGGTGCTCACGGGCGCGGCGAAGATTAGTTTCCGTCGGTGTCCGCTTCAATGACGGCCGATAACGAACGCCTTGAAACATGAAGTCATACTGGATCGAGTGAGACCCTCTGGGCCTGATACCGCCATTGCCGGATGCGCGCATAGCGTGTCTCCGATTGGAGTTTGAATTGGAGCCTCACAAGATCCGGATTCTCCTCCTGCGTATTTCGCGTCGTGAACACCTGACGTAAAAACCAACTCTCCAGTCGCCGGCACGCATTATTCACCATCGCGTGGAATCAATGCTCACGATCGCCGGAAGACGCATTTCTCCCAACCCGAGAGTGACCTCACAATGCGAAATCACCGCGCATATGCTGTTCAATAGGTCATACAGTGGGCGACTTGCTAGCCCAGCTCAGTCCTTCGCCGGGAAGTCTCCGTAATTCTCAGGTCTTTGAGTGCCAGCGGCTTCGAATACGCCCTCGAATATCGTAAGCAACGCCTGTGTTATCGTCTCTGGCTTCTCCATGTTGATCTCGGCCGTGACTCGCACATCCTCGAATATCGGCCCCCAAAACGTATCAAAGAAATGATTAGGCATGGCCAAACTGTAATCGGCAACATTGATCAAGCCACTTTCCATCATGATCTTATTGGGATATCCAAAATGGGCCCGGGCAACATTAAGATACCTTTCGAGCGAGCTGCGCAGCCCCGATTCGAACGCACCCGTGGGTACAAACTTGGGATACTGCTCTCGTTCTGGCCGCTCTCTGAGCAGGTAATGATTTACTCCCCATATTTCCCCAGTCTTTAGCACCTGCGTGCTCGCGAGCAACAGACCATTTGCTCGCGAGTGGGCATACGCCATGGTGCCGTAACGATTCCGAAAGTGCGACCAGCCATCCGGCGTACCGCAAAGCGGTTCGATGCCAGACTTTTGATAATCACTGAGCATCTGGATCGTGAGCGACGGGATCTTCTCGTACGGCCAAATCCTGAGATAGATCAAAGGTTGGCCGACCGAATACCTGAGCTCCGCACTATCGCCGCTGCTGACGGTTGCGGTGCCAAGCTTCTCTGAACGTTGCCAGTATGCAGCTGGGTCGTGGGTGGACGGCGTCGGCGTAAACACATCGGGGACCGGACGATTCGCCGCCATATAAGCCGCCAGAATTTGTTTCAACTCATTCGCCAGCGCATCGCGCACCCTTTTTCGATCCGCAGCCTCGCTATCCGGGGAAAGGTTGTACTGCACCGGCCAGCGTCGGTGAGCTAGGTCGAATGGCAAATCCTGCGGTGGCCCGTAGTGCGTATTCATCACCTTCAACAGCACTTGATCCCCGCGAACGCCAAGCGCATAGCCGAGTTCGATGGCAACGTTGCTGTTACACAGGCGCTTTCCGGCAAGCGTTTGGCCGGTCAGGGTGACATCTGCGAGAACGATTTGAGCGTGGCGGATCTTGTGGAAGATCGTATCGGCAATCACTGGCGAGCCCAGCACTCCCTTGGTGTCTTGATCGATTTCAGGTCGCTCGGCATCCTCGAGTTCCAGACCGGCAATCGCAACCTCCAGTGCCTCGCGAATGAAATATCGATTGACCTTCGAATCCGAGTCAGATTGCCACGAGTAGAAAACTTTCATTAAGGCTTCTCGCTATGACGCGCCGTTGGCTGGGCGCTTCACTCAACATCAGGGCACACGGCAACGTCGGCACAGCCCAGCAACATCGCACGAATTCTGGGATGTTCAGCCCCGGCTAATATTCACCGATGCTTCGGGAAAATACTCCTCATGCGTGCCGTCGTGTTTTCCTCGCCGGTTCGGCAGCGTTTCAGAGGCTCAGTGGCTGAGGGTGTCGTCGCACCAGATGATTCGTCCGTCACGGATCCAGAAGTGCGAGCGGCACCCGGTGTTCAACCATACCGAAGGCGTCAGTGTGGGATAGCCGTTGCGGCTCTCGGCGACCTCCCATCGAGGCCGAGCTTCTCGAATCAGAAGCAACTCAATGGTGTGCCCACAACCGCAGGGACATCGAAATCCGACGCACCAGTCTTCACCCTCGTCACGCGCCAACACGAGGTGTCGCCGCGGCAGGCTCGCGGGCAAGCTGTCACCTGGAATCACTCGTATCTTCCGGCGCGGCGCCATCCGCGCCCAAGCGTTACGCCACCAAAGGGCAACGCGCACCGTCGCTCTCCTCGCCGATCGACACACCCGCGCTGTCTTGGGGTAAGCCAAGCGACGGCAGTCCCAGTAACGGTTCCAGAGCACCTTGAGCAAGCATAGGATTAGGTGAGGCGGTGAAATCGCGTTCGGCTGTGAATTCCTCTTCGCACGCCGCCAGACTGAAATGCGTTCGCGCGTAGCGTTCATTCGGGTCGAGTCGAAACGGGTAAGCACGCGCCACGAATTCGTTGACGCAGGCCGAGGCAGCTCGCATGTTCAGCGTGATCACCGCTGGCGCCTGCTCTACAAAGCCTTTGAAATAACCTGCCTGTCGCTCGCGTTCGAACTCTTCCGGCGCTACCCGACGCAGATATTCGGCGCGCAGCCCTTCGGCCGTATAGACCTCTCGGTCCCACAGGGTTGAGCGACCGGGTTGGACGTAGTCGATCCGGCCGCACACATCGGCAATCGCGATGCCGTGCCCCGCTTTGCGCACCGGAATTGTCACGCCCACATCGAACAACGGGATCAGAAAGGCCGAGCTGATGAGGTCGGCGACTTGACGTGCCTCGAGCGTATCGACATTACAAACGAGCACGTCACACTGACTTGCAGCAAGCACGGCCTCGCGGGACAAGATCGAGGCGGCGATTTTATTCACGACGTCGGCACCGCGATAGCGCGTCACCGCGTCGGCGTAAACGTCCACTTTGGGACGCTTCGACGTCACATCGGCGAGCGTCGAATTCAGGATCCGATCGAGGTTACGCACTTCGACGATGTCGAACTCGATCGCCTGTATACGCCCGAGGCCCAAGCGTGCAAGCGCCTCCGCACTCACCGAGCCGGTGCCTGAGAGGCCGATCACTCCCGCCGTGAGCCTGCCGAGCTCACCCCGCATGTCGCTCGTGAATGCCAGCGGTCGACGTGAAGGTCCGCCACGCGCAGCGTCCGATTCCCACCAGAAGTGAAGGTCATGCCCTGCGACGCTGATAAGGTCAACCGGCGTTGCACTCATATCAGGCCGGTAGAGCCGCGCCCGCACCTCTCCCCCTGGCACCATGATGGCCGTGCCGTGCAAATCGCCGACGGCTTGAAACAAACTCGGCACCACCTGCGCATCACTGCGGTCGTCAACGTCCGAGAATGCGAAATAGCCACCCGGGTGCGAGTGAATCAGGATCAGAGCCAGCTGCTCCTGTTCGGCGCGATCGATCGCTTCCTCAAGGTAATGCCCAGGCCAGGTGAGCGAACCGTACGTTCGCCGGCATTGCTCATACGGCACCAGAATGACATCCCGCACCAGCAACCGCAGTCGCGGTTTCGGTGTCCGGCTGCACAACAGGATGGCGGCGGCTTCCATACCATCGCCCGGAAACAAATGTGCGCGGACGCGTTCGTGCAGAACGCCGCTGAACGCAAGCGTGCTCACCGGCATCATTGTCCGACCTCCGCCGCGATCGCCGATTCGACGAGCGCCAGGTGCGTCACGACGTTATCGAACAGCGGATTCCACTTCGCATTCTCGCCGCGATGTCGCGACCAGCGCCTGAAGCTCACGCCATGAATCTTCATGTCGCTCCCGGTGCTGGGAATGATGGCGCCGGAGCTCAACACCAGCGTCGGGTGTACGTAGAACATGTCAATCTGGGCGCCCGGATAAGTGTCCGGAATCTCCAGGGCGAGTTGGATCTGGGACACGGTGTAGCCCGGCGGCACGGGGTAGTCGTGAATCAGCAGCCAGCGTCTTTCGCCGTCTTTCACGGTCTCCCAAAAAAATCCGAGTCGATCCAGGTGTCGCTGGTCAACCTCGAGCAGCGCAAACACACGGCGGGGCGCTAGTTGCGCCTCGCCGTTATTCACTTCCTTCGGTGTCAGTCGCAACTTCTCTATGCCCGGCGTTGCGAGGTCTATGGTGTCGGTCAGCGCCATCGCCCGCTTCGGCTGCCCCACCACTTTCAGGAAGATCTGCCACCCCTGATCGGGATCGAAGCCTGCCTGACTGAGCGCGTCGCGAACGACGATCGTGCTGGCCGACAGCTCCAGGACCACGCCTTGAACGTTGAGCTTCCAGGTCTGCGATCGGGTCACGAACGCTTCCACCCCAGGGGCACGCAAATCGATCAGGTCTTGGGGCCCCACCAGTTGGTCGGGAATGTTGGCGCGCTGGAGGTAGAGCGCTTTCGACGCAGGTACCTGGCCGAGTTTGCGAACGACCGCGCCCGTGATCACTCGGGCGGGCCAGTCGAAGCGAACTCCATCCAGCGTGAAGCGGAAGCTGCTGTCGCTCGGCACGATGATGAAGCGGCGCTCGCCCGCCCGAAGATCGGCGGTCTCATTCGGACGGATGTCTTCGAGCTCCCCCGTCGGCAGAATGCGCAAGACACTCGCGCTAGCCGCCGGGGAGAATCCCGCCGATGCCGACAGCTGAGCACCGGTCGGCGTATCCTCGTCGATATCGATGGGGCGAAAAGTAAGTGATTGATCGGCAATAGAAATCTGAGTCATGAAAGGCTCCGGAAAGGTAAATTGACTGATTTGCAATTTAATTGCTAATTCGCAATTACACCGTAGCCCTTGCAAAACAGATTGTCAATTGCTAATGTGAAATTCGCGACGAGGGAGCGGGAAGTGTCTGATCAGAAGCCTGTTTTTGACTTCGAGGGGTTTTATCGCGCGCTTGATGCCACGCGAGCTTCGCGAAATCTCACTTGGAAACAGGTGGGTATGGAGTCTCAAGTTCATCCCTCCACGCTCGCGCGCATGCCGCAGGGCAAGCGGCCCGATGCTGATGGCTTGGCGGCGCTGGCAGCCTGGTCCTCGCTAAATCCAGCAGATTTTGTTGTTACCGCTACCAGCCATCGCACGGGGGGATCGGAATCTCTTGCTCGCATTTCACAGCTGCTACGCGATGACGAGCGGCTGTCAGATTCGGGCGCGAAGGCACTCGAGGAAATCGTACGAGCAGCGTACGCGCAACTTGCAACCAAGCCCTAATTGCGTGCATCGATCAAACTGTATAGATTTCGCCCCGCTTGCAAACCCTCGTCCTACGCCATAGATCACAGACAACTTCAAATCCTGTGACGAGGATGTCGAGCAACTGTGCACCCAACCCCGCTGACGTTCCGGAACTTGATTCCGCGAACGCCATTCTGTCTGCACGAGGAAACGGATATGAAACCCGCGCCGAAAAAATCAGACGCCGGCCAACTCGTAGCCAAGACGCTCGCCTATTTGACCTCGGCTGAAGGCAAGAGCGCGCTTCGAACGGCGGGCGATGAGTCGAAGAAAGCCGCCGAACCGTTCCGCCGAGCTCGAGAAGTCGCGCCCGAACGGTTACATCGGCGATTCACTGTCTAGCTCACCGAGGCCGTCCGTAAGGGCGGCCTCTTTGTATGGACACCTCAACCGCCGCACCCTTCGAGGTGCACGCCTATGACTTGCCGACCTTGATCCGCCTCACCGCGGAGCGTTCGCATTTCAAGAACAGCGAGGAGGCCGTCGGGCGTAAATCACATCCAGCCTATCTCGACAGCTACTTCCGCGCGCTTAAGGTACGCACGATCGTCGTCGAACCCTGCTACGTCGACCGTGACTACCTGGATGATTTTGCGCACTACTACGTGCGCTGTTACGAATCGTACAAGCGCCACTGCGCACGACTGCATTTCTTCTCCGAGACGTTCAACCACGACAGCTTTGAAAAGCTGCTGACAGGAGCCGACAGTGCGCTCTCCATCGATGCACTGAAGCGCAGTTACTGTGGTTTCATCGTCATCAAGCCACTGCCGCAGACGGTCTTCGGTCGAACGTGCTTGAAGACTTATCCCGCCGAAGACGGCCGAGTGTTTCCCGTCGCGCGTTCGTTTGCTGCAAACCTCTTCGGCATCACGCTCGACATTCCTGAAACGTTGCCGTTTCAAGAACAGGACAATGTGGTCGCGGCCTGTGCCACGAGCGCACTGTGGTCCGTGCTTCACGGCACCGCGAAAGAGTTTCAGCACGCGCAGCTCACGCCGATCGAAATCACTCGCGCCGCCACGGAGTTGCTGCCCGCCGAATCCCGAATGATTCCGAACCGCGGCGGGTTGTCGACCGCAATGATGGCTGAGGCGATCCGCGCCGTGGGCCTCGAGCCACTCACCCTCAATGTGCCCGAGAAGGACGACAAGTCAATGCGGGCCGCCTTGTATGCGTATCTGCGCGCTCGCATTCCAGTCATTCTGGGTGTGCGTTTATTCGATACCGCATCAGGAACCATCATGGGTGAGCACGCCGTGGCGGTTACCGGCTTCAAGCTCAGCGATCGTCCTGCCGAGCCCCTCACGAACTCGGGTTTTCGCCTGCGCGCAGCCCGCATTCAGAAGATCTATGTTCATGACGACCAGGTGGGTCCTTTCGCGCGGATGGAGTTCGACGACCAAGCCCTCGAGCTCAAGCTGGGTGACAATCGCGGTCCGGTGCCGGCGAGCACCCTGTCGACCTCGTGGCGCAACGCCTCAGGCACGATCAATCAAGTGCGGGCCGCCCCACTGATCCTACTCGTCCCGCTCTATCACAAAGTTCGCATCCCGTATGAAGACGTCTTCCAGGTGGTGATGGACTTTCACAAGTTTCTTGCCACGGCGTATCCGTTGAACGAAGCGGTGGGGGCACCGGAACTGGAATGGGATATTCACCTGACGACGGTCAATGAGCTCAAGCGCGACCTGCTGGCATGCGATCAACTCAAAGGCCCCGAACGTCTGCGCCGGCAGACGCAGGGAATGCCGCGTTTCTTGTGGCGCGCGACCGCGACGCAAGGCGCGAATCGGGTGTTCGATATTCTTTTCGATGCGACGGACATCCATACGAGCGAAAGTGTGCATGGGGTGCTCGTCTATGAGGACGATCTCGCCACGGTCCTGAGCTTGATCGCGAGCGACCCGAAGATTGAAACGCTCACTGAGCTGCCCGGCGCGCTGCGCATTCTTCGATCACTCAAGACTGACAAAAAATAGGACTAACACGCGATGGTGCAAGTCGCCGATTGCCGCTTCTTCTTGGACTGACGTGGCCCGGCGATTCGCACGACTTGTTCGCATTTTTTCGAACGCATGACATCGACGGACCGACCAACAAGATCATCGGATGGTTGGCAAGAGGGAACCCCGTTCGGTCCAGAAAATTCGATCAGGCTGGGTTTCGCCGCTTTTCCAGCGATACTCCGACCGTCGGTGAAGTGAACTCGCATTGCCGACAGATCATCGAACCCACACATCACCACCGACGGGAACCGTTGAGAGAACGATTGTGGGAATGAGCGACTGCACAAGACTGTTGGTTTGAGCGAGTGCTAGTGCCAAATCCAGTGCCAAATCGGGGGATTGAAGGGGATTGCGGGGGATCTCATTGTTCGACAAATCCGTAAGTTGTTGATGCGGCTATGCGTCAGGGCGTTTTCGAGTCCCTCCCTTTCCACCATCTAATTCCCTTGGCATTCCGCGACTTAGGCCATTCTGGCAGGCTCCTACTGCCATACTACTGCCAAATTCTGGGGGCTGGTGGGGACGCTCGGGGCTCAAACCCCCGAACGGATCTATCAGCATGACAGCCTTGCAGCTGCTGCATTTCTCAAGACCGATGGAGCTGGCCTCTTCAAGGCCGCGGGCGAGAAGGACCAGATGTTCTGGCTCGAGTTCTGTGTTCGGAAAGCATGCGAGATACACGTCGAACACATCGCACAGCCGCTCTCCGAGATCGAGGGCGAACGCAGCTCCGTGAACATGCACATTGCTCGCGCCCCGCACGCTACCTAGCGCCTTCCAGAAGACCGCAAGTGCAGCGGTCTCCGCACGCATTCTTGACGTGGACAAGAGTACGTTGAAAGAGGTGGGTGGTGGACCTCGGCGACGCATCTCACCGCCGATACGCCAGCGGCGCCGCAACGTGGCCATCTGATGTCTCGAGAGGCCAGTGAAAAAGAAGATCGTCTTTGTGCGTGCCTGATGCATAACCAAGCGCTGAGCGAGTTGCCGCCGCCTCAAGTCACGATCCAGGGGATCTTTCTGAGGAACGACGGTGCCGTCTTCGGCAAAGTTGACGATCACATCCGATGCTCGACTATAGCGAGGCCAAACCGGAAGCTGGCCGCCATTAGGGTTTCCGCTTTTTGGCGTCTCTAGAAGTACGTGAGCGCCGTTTGCAGTCGAGATCGCCAGACTTTCGTCGCATGCTCGATGCCAACCCGCCAACATGGCGTGGTCTCGGAAATTGCAACAATCAGCTGCCCCTGCTGCGGATTCCTGCACCACTGCGTCCGGACTACAACCGAGCAACTCAACGGCGCTGGAGAATTCGATGCGCGGCTACCAATACACGTTGCGCATCCTCACCCTCGCCGCACTGGGTTGTCTGCTGAGCAGTCTCGTCGCTCAGGAATGCGTGATGGCGGCAAGTCCCGGCCAGAACATCGTCCCAATGCTGCAGGACCGGCTGGGATTGACCGAAGCGCAGGTCCGCGGCGCTCTCGGAGCGCTGTTGGTGTTTGCTCGTGAGCGGCTCGCGAAACCGGATTTCGATACTCTGGCCGAGACGATTCCGAACGCCGAGCACATCATGCAAGAGGCCAAACAACGCGGCATCGTAACGCGGCCGCTGGATCGCATCGACGACTATGAGCGTGCGCTCGCGAGTCTTGGCATCGGGCAGCCGCTCGCCTCCCAGATCGCAACGGCAGTCCTTCAGTCGCTGTCCGACGCCGGTCACCTGCGCGAGCGGGACATTCTGGCGCGTGTCATCGACTGAGCGGAGTGACCACCATCATCATCCAATGGGCAAGGCGCGTGTGGCAGGCGTCGCTAGAGGCGATGACGCCCGATCGCAGGTGTCCGCGATGAATCGAATACACCGCGCGCGATGGCTGGAGACAGCGGCGTGGACTGCTGGCACGTTGCTGATAGCCACATATGCAGGAACTCGCTGGTGGTACGCGCATGCCCGTGATGAAGGCGTTGCGGTATTCGAAGCGGCTCGCCGCGAGATGCAGCGGTCACCTTCGCAGACCACGGTGTCCGGAATTTCGTTCGACTCCGTTGACATGTCTAATTGGTCGCCCGCTCGCATCGATCGATACCGAAGATCGGCACGCGAAGCCGCAGTCCCCCTGGCGATATTGCGCAGTCCCGCCGTGAAACTCGCGGTTCCAGTGTACGACGGCACCAGCGAGGAGAATCTCAACCTGGGTGCGGGCCGCATAGAAGGCACTGCGCAGATCGGCGGGCCCGGCAATGTCGGCATCGCAGCTCACAGGGACGGCTTCTTCCGTGTGCTGGAGAGTATTCGCCTCGGTGATCTGTTACAGCTGGAACGCGCCACCGGGATCGACACCTATCGAGTCGTGTCGACGGCAGTGGTGAGCCCATCGGAGATGAGCGTGCTCGGGCCGACCTCGATTCGCTCGCTGACGCTAGTCACGTGCTATCCGTTTTATTACGTCGGCTCCGCGCCGCGTCGCTTCATCGTGCATGCCGAGATCGTAGTTCCGAAGAGAACGCCTGCCGGCGGTTCGCCGGCAGGCGTAGAGAGTCGCATCGCATCCGGAAAGAGCGAGGCGACTCTCAGCGACGGCTCCGATACAACCTCAGCAGCGCTCCCAGACCCAGTGAGAGAATCCCGCTGAGTGCGACGAGCGGCAATGCGCTCGCGGTGGACGGCAGGCTCGCGGCCATGTGCTCGACCGGCCGCTCATATACAACAATGGGCACGACCACCAGGCGCGCCGTCTGGGTTTCCACCTCGGCCGTTTGCGGGAACTGAGCCGCGAGGCGGTCCTCTGCGATATAAAAGTTGAGCTTGTCGCCACGGTTGAGGTCGGCAACTGCGGTACGCTTGCCGTCCACGTACAGGTTTGTCTCGGGCGGCGGCGTCAGTGTGACCTGGCCGCCGTCCTTGAAGTTGACCACGAGTTGCTCGCCGCTGTTCACGATACGGTTCACTGTGCCTTCGAACTTGACGTACATCTTGCCATTGCGCTCTTCCACGCTTTGGCACGCGGCGGCGATGGTCGGATAAGTCGCAAGCGCCTTTTCGGACCACTGGATACCGCTACAGTCCTTCGACACCGCATTGAACGATCGATCAACGCTCGTTTGCGCGCCGGCGACAGCGGCACACGCCATCAGGCACGCGGTCGACATTGAGATTGTCATTGTCTTCATACTCATGAATCGCACTCCTTCCTGCTAGGTCATTGATCACCAGGCCATACATATGTGTGGGCTGCGTCCTTCCGGCAATCCGAGCCTCGGGGAGCACGAGGCGCCTTGCATACCTATTGATGTGGCACCGGGTCATAGGCAAATAGTCGCGTGAGCCTGTCCATCATCATGGCGCTCGCAGTCACCGCGTTAGCCACGCTGGCATCGCGCTAACAGCACTAACTGCTACGGCGAAGTCTGACGGCGCTGCTGGCGTATCTGCTCCTCTCGATCGGCAGCCGGCACGTCGACGCTCGTGCCGAAGGACCGATGGTTCTCGGCGCCCGCTAGAACATGAAGGTCGCGAACGCGATCACGCCGCCGTAGTTCCAGCGTAGCCGGCCATCGAAGTTGCGCCGGTCTTCGATGTCGAAGCGAAAGCCGAAGTCGTTGTAGGCGACACCAACGCCGACGTGCTCGGCAAGCTGCCAGACGAGTGACGCCTTCAGGTCGATGAGGCTGCCGGAATAGGGCTTGAGTTCGAGATAAAAGTACTGTGCCTGCGCCGTGACGTAGAAGTCATGCGGCAGCCGCCACAGCCCGCGCAGACCGAGAACAGGTAGCGGCGCTTGCGTCGCGGCTTCCGCATCCAGGCTGCGTGATGCCGAACCCGCCTGACCCGTCACGGTCGCATCAAGGCCGAGGCCCAGATCGAGGTAGTGGACGCCGATGCCCGCGGCGAGCTCGCAGCTGTCGCGCCTGAGAAATGCGTACTCATACGAGAGTTGTGCGACGGTGAGATTCGAGCGGGCCGCGACAGTAAGTCCGATAGGAAACGTTTCGCCAGCAAATTCGACGTCGCGCTGCAGAGAGTTCGTCGCACGACGGTTGTTCTCGAAGAACATACCGCGCATCAGGTGTCGCGGCGCGATGCGCCAGGACGCGTCGACTCGAAAGCGGTCGAAATCTCCAATGCCGAACGTATCGTCGAAGTCGACGTCGGACCCGATGGCGTCGCTCGTCTCGCCGTCAACTCGCACCTGCATGTCGGTGGACATGAGGAACCAGCCCACATCGACGATGACGTTCGATTCGAGCGGATTGAGCTCCGCGGCGTTCACGGTGCCGCACGCCGCGGATGCGAGCAGAGCGATGGCGAGTTGACGCATGGTGCACATGATGCGTCGCTGAGGGCAGCCGCGCGTTACGCAGCAGGTGCGACCCGGCCACCCGTCACCCTTGCAAGAATTCGCTACGAGCAACGTGTTCGAGGGCCCGCATTACTGCCCCTGTTACTGCTGCTCTTCGTGACCGGCCAAAGCAACATCGCCTTGTTCCACACATGAGGACTCGACGTGACCAAGTTCATCCCGCTCGTCCCGCTGGGCGCGCTCGCTGCGCTCGCTTGCGGTACCGCCGCCGCGCAACCCGAACCCGTGACCGTAGCAAAGACCTCGACCATCTCAGCGACCGTGGAGTCAATCGACACCGGCAAGCGCCTGGTGGAGCTGCGCAAAGGCGAGGAGCACACCACCATGCAAGTTGCTCCTGAAGTCCGAAACTTCGATCGCATCAAGGTCGGCGATGAAGTCGTGGCGACGTACTATCAGGGCCTCGCGGCCGAGTTCAAGAAAAAGGGCGACAGCACGACGCTAGGCGTGATCGACGCGACCACCACCACGACGCGCCTGCCCGAAGATGCGGGGCGTCCGGGCGCAGCGATCGCGGACAAGATCACGACGACCGTGGTCATCGAAGCAGTCGATCGTGCGACCAACTCCGTGACCTTCATGGGACCTGCGGGGATGTCGCGAACCATCTACGTCGTCGACCCGAAGGCGCAGCAGTTCATCGGCTCCCTGAAGAAGGGCGACGAGGTGCAGCTGACGTATATCGAAGCGCTGGCGGTGACATTGGAACCCAAGCAGGTGCTGTAGCTCGCAACAGCCGCGTGACGCCATGAAAACCCGCTCAATCACCGGCACGATCGGTGCGACGCTGCTCAGCGGCGCCGCACTGATCGCGCAGTCGCAGAATCAAACTCCAGCGACGCCGGCGCCCACTGCGCCGGCGTCGACGGTGCAGCCCGTTTCGCAGTCGCTCGGCCTCATCGTCTACCCGGCCAAGGGACAGTCCGCCCAGCGGCAGAGCGCCGACGAGCAGGAATGTTACAACTGGGCAAAGTCGCAAACCGGGATTGATCCGCAAGCACCGGCCCCCGCCGCCCCGACGCCCGAAGACGCGAAGCCGAGCGGACAGCGAGTGAAGTCGGCCGCGCGTGGCGCAGCGGCCGGCGCAATCATTGGAGAAGTAGCGAACAACGACGCAGACGAAGGTGCGAAGGCCGGAGCCGCAGCCGGCGTGCTAGCCGGTGGCCGTCGCGCGCGCCAAGAGAAAGGCGCGCACGAGCAGCAAGTGAAAAATGATGCGCAGGCGGCGCAAGCCGAGCGGCAGGCAACCTTCAAGAAGGCATTCGGCACATGCCTGCAAGGACGCAGCTACACCACCGGCTGATGGATACGTCGGCGTGGTTAACGGCCCTAGTTGCAATCGCCGCGGTGACCGAGCCCGCGGGCGCCCAGCAATCACCGACGACCACTTTGCCTCCGCGGCCGAACCTCTTGTTTACGCCGTCGACGACCACTGCAGATCCTGCAGGTCCGATGAGCGGTATGCAGCTGATCGATGACCTGGATCGTCCTGCATCTCCGCTGACGCAGCCCGGCAGCTGGGTGGTGGCACCTATGCCATTCCACAATGAGCTGCTCGGGGCCGGGCTCGTACTCGGAGCGGGCTATCTCTATGGCGCGCGCGGTGATGTCCGCTCCATGCGGTCGATCGCCGTGATTCAGTCATGGCCTGCGTGACCCGACCTCGCGGGACGCAAGAGCGGCCTCGATGAACACGCACACGATACGGTCGCAATACGCAACGCGGACACTGGTGATGAGGTGCAGCCGGGTACGCCCTCTCTTCGCATGTCCGGCGCTGACCCCGTCCGTATTCTTGCCTCCATGAGCACAAGTGGTCCGCAAGACTCTCTTCAACTCGCGGCATCGGGTCCGCGACGCCATCGGCTCATACCTGTTCTCTTTCGCCGCCTCGCGTGTCTCGCACGGCTTGGCGGTGCAGCCGCAAAGCAAGGAACGTCCTCATGAAGCAACGCGCTGTACCCGGTCCGCTCATCCGCCAAGTGCTCATCATCGACAGCGATCTCGAGAATGCAACGAGCGTCGCCGCTCGGAGCGTCGAGGCGCTCGCGGAGGAGCTGAGGCTGCGCGGCGTCCAAGTCAGCGAAGCGCTGTCGTGCGAGGACGGTCTTGCCGCGGCCGATGCCAGTGTTCATTGCATCCTGCTCAATTGGACGCCGGATCGCAACGACAGCAGCGTACTCAAGAAGGCGACCGACCTGCTGCGCGCCGTACGCAAGCGCAACGCGAAGCTCCCGATCTTCCTCATGGCGAGCCGCAAGCTCGCCGGCACGCTCAGTGTCGAAGTCGCGACACTCGCTGATGAATTCATCTGGGTCCATGACGACACGACCGCGTTCATTGCCGGGCGTGTGCAGGCCTCCGTTGAACGCTACCTGGAAGCGCTGCTCCCACCCTACGCCGCCGCGCTAGCACGCTACGACCGCGAGCGCGAATACTCGTGGGCCGCGCCCGGCCATCAAGGCGGCGTGGCCTTCCTCAAGTCGCCTGTGGGTCGTGTGTTCTTCGATTTCTTCGGCGAAAATCTGTTTCGCACCGACCTGGGGATCGAGCGCGGCGCGCTTGGCTCTCTACTGAGCCACACCGGACCCGTCGGCGAAAGCGAACGAAACATCGCTCGCATCTTCGGTTCGCAGCGCTCGTACTCGGTATTGAACGGCACGTCCGCTTCCAACCGCGCCATCATGTCGGCGTGCGTCAGCGATGACGAGGTCGCGCTGTGCGACCGGAACTGTCACAAGTCGATCGAGCAGGGTCTCGCGATCTGCGGCGGAATCCCCGTGTTCCTCAGCCCTACTCGCAATCGTTACGGCATCATCGGACCCATCCCTCCGGATCGCCTCACACCAGCAGCGATCGCACAGTGCATTGCCGACAATCCCCTCGCACGCAGTGCCGGCGCAAAGCGCGCCGTGTACTCAGTGTTGACGAACTGCACGTACGACGGAATGTGCTACAACGCCGAAGAGGCAGAGCGGCAGCTTGCACAAAGCGTTGACCGCATCCACTTCGACGAAGCTTGGTACGGCTATGCGCGCTTCAACCCAATGTACGCGCAGCGGCATGCGATGCGTGGCGATCCGGGCCAGCACGTCAAAGACGGTCCGACGGTGTACGCGACGCACTCCACGCACAAGCTGCTGGCAGCGCTCTCGCAAACCTCATTCATTCACATCAGGGACGGCCGCGGGGCGATCGAGCATGCGCGCTTCAACGAAGCGTACTGTTCGCAGGCAAGCACTTCGCCGCTGTATGCGCTGATCGCTTCGAACGACGTCGCCGCCGCAATGATGGACGGTCCAGCGGGCCAGTGGCTGACGCAGGAAACAATCGACGAGGCGGTCGCCTGCAGGATCGCGCTCGCGCGCGCGCACCGCGAGTTTCAAGCCAGAGGACAATGGTTCTTCTCGCCCTGGAATGCGGACGAAGTGCGCGATCCCACCAGCGGACGTCGTGTCCCTTTCTGCGAAGTTCCCGAGGAAGTGCTCGCGACGGATCCCAACTGCTGGGTTCTGCATCCGCACGAGACCTGGCATGGATTCGACGGCCTGCCCGAAGGCTGGTGCATGCTCGATCCGATCAAGCTCGGCGTCCTGTGTCCGGGAATGCAAGCGGATGGTGAGCTCGATGCGACCGGAGTACCTGCCGACATCGTAACTGCGTACCTCGCTCGTCACGGCATCGTGCCGTCGCGCACGACGGACCACATGGTGTTGTTTCTGTTCTCGATGGGCGTCACCAAAGGAAAATGGGGGACGCTCCTGAACGCGCTGCTCGACTTCAAGATCGACTACGACCGCAACGCGCCGCTGGCAGAGGTTACGCCTGCCATCGTCTCTGCAGCACCACAGCGCTATGCCGGAATGGGATTGAAGGATCTCGGCGATGAGATGTGGGAACACCTCCGCACGAGCCGGCAGGGCTATTGGCAGGCGCAGGCGTACGCATCGCTGCCACGACCGGAGTTGAAACCACGCCACGCGTTTCAGCGGCTCATGGCTGGCGACGTCGAGCCCGTTGCGCTCACGGAAATGGCTGGCCGCGTCGTTGCGGTGGGCGTGATTCCATATCCGCCCGGCATACCGATCGTGATGCCCGGCGAAAACATCGGCCCCATCGACGGACCATGGCTCACGTACCTGCGGACACTGCAGGAGTACGCAGATCGATTTCCCGGCTTCGCGAAGGAAGTGGAAGGCGCCGAAGAGCACGACGGTTGCTATCACGTTCAATGCATCAAGCCCGCGCCTGCAAAGAGCGTGGCGCGTCAATGACGGGTTACGCCGTCATGACGCCAACAATTCCGATTTCCCACCACCATCCGCTCAACGCACGCGCACGTGATTCGCGAGTAAGTGTCAACGTCAGATCAGGAGAGCCCGCATGGCAGCCCCGCAAAAGAAGATGAATCTGGTCCAGCTGACGTTCATCGTGGCGGTCAACATGATGGGCTCGGGCATCATCATGCTGCCGACGAACATGGCGCAGGTGGGCGCGATCTCGCTGCTGTCCTGGCTGGTCACCGCGCTGGGCTCCATGGCGATCGCTTACGGCTTCGCGCAGGCCGGGCTCTTCAATCAGCGTACCAGCGGCATGGCCGCTTATGCAGAGGACGCCTATGGCAAGGACGGCTATTTCCAGGTGTTCTTCCTGTACTTCCTCTCGCTTGCCATCGGCAACGTCGCGATCGCGATCTCTGCAGTCGGCTACCTCGCGACGTTCATGCCCTGGTTATCGTCGACACCCATTTCGAACCGCATATCTACACTATCGAGGCGTCGAGGTGGAGAAGACCACGGACTTCACCATCCTGGTCTTGTTCTCGATCGGCGTGACCAAGGGCAAATGGGGGACGCTGCTCAACGCGCTGCTCGATTTCAAACGCGACTACGACAGCAACGCGTCGCCTGCCGCGGACGACATTCTTGATCTACAAATGGATCGCGCTGATGGCAGTCGCCTATTGCCTGTGGGCAGTCATCGGCGGCGATCCGCAAACGGTCGTGCGCGCAATGGCCGCTCTGCTCATCAGCGTGCCCCTGTATCCGTTCTTCATTCGCTCGATGGATGCGGCGACCAAACGCAATGCGGCCATGGTTGCGGCCTCATGACCCCGATCAACGTACACGCGGGTGAATCCAGCGCCACGGCCAATGCAATTTCCTCGACACATCCCTGAGCCTCGTCACCACACGGAGAGACCGTCATGAAAATCTACTGCGCCACCAGCCTGACCCTGTTGCTGTTTTCGGGCGCTGCCCTCGCCGACCGGCAGCCCGGTTGGGAATTTGGCGGCGAGGTCATTTACCAGTACTCCCAGGACCTCAACTTCGAGGGTGGCTCCTCGGCCGCGCTCGACGACGACATCGGTCTCGCTCTGAAGTTCGTCTATCGCTTCACGGAGCGGCTCGAGCTGTTGCTTGGTCTCGACTGGAACGTGGTCGACTACGACATCAACGTCGCGCCGGGCGATGCCGCCGCAGGGCTTGGCTTCAGCGCCACGGGCGATCTGGAAACCTGGACGCCTCGCGTCGGGATGAACTTCAACTTCCTCGAGGCCGACCTGACGCCGTACGTCATGGGCAGTGTCGGGTGGAGCTTCATCGACACCAATATCCCGGATGCTCCTCCGCAGAGCGCATGCTGGTGGGATCCGTGGTGGGGCTACTACTGCGGCACGTTCGTGAGCACGCGCAGTATCGATGAATTGACCTATGCCGCCGGCGTGGGCGTGCGCTGGGATATTTCATCAGCGATCTCGCTGCAGCTGGGTTATGAGAAGCATTGGCTCGAACTCGGCGAAGCAACCAGCACGCCGGGCTTCGACCAGGTGAAGCTGGGCATCGCGGGACGTTATTGAGCAGCCGACTCCCCCAGACACAGCCGGAAGGTGGCGAATGGCCAGTTGCCCAGCACACACCGGGTTGCACCTCGAGAGATCACGGCACGACGGCGCGCATCCATGCAGGATTCTCGTGTCGCTAGCAGCGGTCGCGCTGGCGAGCAGCGACGCGTCCCGCCAAAGTTGCGGCGATCATCCACCCGGCGACATCACCCGCATCATGGTGTTGGTGATCATCATCGGGTTGTTGCTGGCGGGCAGCTTCTGGACACTGTTGCCGTTCCTGGGCAGCGCGGCGTGGGGGACGATGATCGTCGTGGCGGTCGTCATACTCGACAACGTGCTCAGACCGATTCTCATCCGCCGTATCAAGATGTGATCCATCGTGGCGAATGTCGCCTCTAGAAATGCAAGGCCGCTGCTGGCGCACCCACAGCGCTGCACCTGGCTCGTTCATATCTCGCGATCGGTACGTATGAGCGCAACCGAGAAGTGGATGTATATATGTATCCCTAAAACTAGTACTTCTGCGTGGGCGCTTCCGTGCGTACTTGCGCCGCCCTGCCGCTCGTGCTGGAGCTATGCAGCCAGCGGTCTTCGGTTTCGCACTGCTGTGAACCTGAACGCAGTCTGGTTTGTATCGAAAAACTGAATGCGCTTGCAACGGGGCCTGACAGCTGAAGCGAGTCATGAGTGGACAGCAGCAGCGCCACCAGCGGCAGCGAGGCCAACAACATCAACTCACAGGACCCATGAGCCGCGTGATTCTCGTCGTGGATGACGATCCGAGTGTGCGAGCAAGCACCTTGCGGCTTCTCTACGCTCGCGGATACGAGGCCTTGGCTGCCACCAACGCGACGGACGCGCTTACGAAAGCGGCCGAGATCCCCCCGGACGTGATTCTGATGGACCTGCACATGAGGCCCTCGAGCGGCCTAGAGACTGCCGGGCAGCTGAAGGCGGTGGAATCACTGCAACACGTGCCAATCATTGCCGTATCGGCCACGCCTCCCGACCCGGAAGAATCGCTGCACCTGTTTGTCAAGATCCTGCTCAAGCCCTGTCCTTCCGCCGACATCGTCCAGGCGATCGAAACCGCACTGCACCCAACCTGATATCGATCGTGGACAACACATCAATGCAATTTCAAGACGAGATAGTTGATATACGAGCCCACTCGCAGGATCACCCGCCGGACGATCTGGATGTGATGTCCGTGCTGCGTGTATATAGCGCCCGTCCCTGCCGCTCCGGCCGCCATGAATAAGTGCCGATCGCGATCCGCAATATCCAACCTGACCGCGAACCGCCCTGGCGGCAAAGGCGCGGCGCCTGTCTGCGGCAACGCTGCCGACATGGGCACCTGCCCCTGCCCTTGCGCCCAGACGATGGAGTCCACTTGTGCCTTGATGATGCGGCCGGGATAAGTCTGTAACGCGATCTCCGCCTCGTCGCCCGAGCGCACCTGATGCAGCTCGTTCTGGCCGAACAACGCGATCACCTGGAACTGGTCTTGCACAAACGTCATCACCGGCAGCACACCGAGCGCGGCGGCCATCTGGCCCGGTCGCAACTGCAAATTGATCACTGTCCCATCGCTCGGGGCGAGAAAGACCGTCTGCGACAACTCCCAGCGAGCATTCGCCAGCTGAGCATCCGGATAATCTGTTTACCGAGTTCATGATCACCTCTCATTCTGTGTCATCAATATCCGACGGGCACGTGCATGTCATCTATCAATTTATCGCACTGGCAGCCGACGCCTGCTGCACCCGCTGTCCTCACAGAGCCGCGGTTGGACGCACAGAGATGGCCAGGGCCTCGGTGTAGTATGTGACGGTCACGAGGTCCCCCCGCTTCAAGCCCTCATGAATCGTGGTCGAACGACCGGTTTCATCCTGCAGCGAAATCAGGCGCTGCTCTGTTTCCATCGCGGTCACGGTGGCCGTGAACTCGCGCACCTCGTTCCGGTACCAGGTACCGAAGACTTCTCTGAATCCATATTCAAGCGCTCGTGGACTCGAATAGCTCGCACGGCAGAGGTTTCAGACAGAGGCCGAGCGCCATCGCACCCACGCTTGCGGCGTGTCCACTAAAAAAAACGCACCGCGTTCGAGCTGCACGTAACGCGCCTGCAGGAACGGCGCAAGCTGCTCCGAGGCTTCATCCAGCCAGTGAGCGTGAATCCTTCCCGACACAATCCCAGGATGCGGCGACACTTGCGGCATGATCATGTTTCCTCGCTAACACTGCGCTCGCACGACCCTGCCGTAGCGGCTGGTCGGCGACCTTTCGTCCTTCATTTGCAACGAAAGTAGCGGGCGACGCTCGTGAGCGAATCGTTGGGTGGACTGGGAATCTCTGCCCCTCGCACCTACGCCCGCATCCATGGGCCCACGATCGATGATCAATGCATGGTGATGGGGCGCGTAGCCGAGATGAACACGCGCGGTCGGCTGGGCGGATTTCTTGTGGGCAGCGTGAATATGAAAGCCGCTCCACCCTGCGAACGGTTTTCGAACCAGATCGAGCCGCCGTGCAAGGAGATGATCGACCGGGCGAGCGCCAGCCCCAATCCCATGCCTTCCGCTTTGGTGGTAAAGAAGGGATCAAACAACGCGTCACCGTGACGCAGGCTCACACCGCGACCGTTGTCCATGATCTCCACCCGCACGGCGCTGCCTTGCATACGTGTGCGAACCTCGATGACCCGGTCCGCTGAGGGCGTGTCACGCATGGCTTGCATTGCATTGACGATCAGATTCAGCAGCACCTGCTGCAGGTGGACCGGATCGGCGAGCAGCGTCGGCAATCCGGCATCAAGTTGCGTCTGGATCACCACTGCCCTGCGCACCGCATCCGGACGCACCAGCCGCAACACCTCCGTGATCAGAGTATTGATCTCGATAGATTCGCGCTTCAGCTCGCGGGTGCTTAGCAGCGACCGCAGACCCTTCACGATGTGGTAAGCGCGCAGGTCGTCGTGTCGTACGTCACTTAGAATCTCCATGATCACTGCGAGCTTTGGATCCGGTGACTGCAGCAGGAGCTCGGCTGTTTCCACGTTGCTGAGGATGGCGCTCAGTGGCTGAGTCATTTCGTGGACGATCGAAGCAGCCAACTCCGCGACCACTGGCAAGCGCGCCCCACGTGTAAGCGCGGCGTAGTGCCGGCGAGTGGCGGCCACGCCCCGCATATGGCAGCGATGCCGGATGATCAGCACGAAGATCAATGCCGTCTGCGCGAGCAGCAGCACACTCAGAACTACGAGCAGATTAAGTGCATCCATCGCGGCAAGCGGGCCGGGGCAATGCGGCGTCATACTTCGCGCACCTACCACGGTTCCTGATCGAGCAATGTCGATAGGTACCCCGGCCCCCAACGCTCGAACAGCTGTAAGCCGGGAGTACGCCGTGCCCTTACTACGCATTGTCGGACGTACATGCATCCGAATAGATACCGTGCAGACACGGATGACCGACGTTCGAACATTGAAGAATGTTTGGTTTCCCGTGATACCGTGCGAACGGCTCAGGATTAGAAACAACAAAGGGAGCGGGCTCATGAATGCGATCGCAGTGCAAGGACCCCTGGTGCACGTCATCGATGATGACGATGGCTTCCGCAACAGCACGATTCGTATGCTGGTGACAGCCGGATTTCCAACGAGCGGCTACCGATGTGCAGGGGAATTCCTGATCGCCAACACGGAAGCCTGCGGCGGCTGCATCCTACTGGACGTCTCCATGCCCGGCCCCAGTGGATTCGACCTGATGAGAGCCCTCGCCGCTCGCGACCACCCCCCCGCGGTAATCTTTGTTACAGCGCTTGATGACGTGTCAGCGACCGTGGACGTGATGAAGTGGGGAGCTCTGGACTATCTCGTCAAGCCGGTCAACATGGAGGCAGTCGTGCGCGCCGTCAGTCGAGCGTTGGACATCGATGCCCGCAAAAGAGCCGACCGCCGCGACTTCCAGGAGCTGCGTGCGCGCTTCGAAACACTTACCCAGGCCGAGCGCTTGATCTTCCACGGTATCGTTTACAATCGATTGAACAAACAGCTGGCGGCCGACATCGGCGCGTCGGAACGAACCATCAAGGTAAGACGCGCCCGGGTCTTTCAAAAACTACAGGTCAGAAACGTGCCCGCGTTGGTCAGGCTGGCGAAGGCCCTCGAGCGCGCAGGCTGCATACTCGCTGCCGACAGTCCCCGTCGGTCACCGTTCAAGACGCTTGCGACAGGCCACCCATGTCGCGGCTGATCCTCTCAAGGCGTATCGATTAGCGCTACGTTCGGCTTATATTCCTGGACCGCAGGCAACTCGAAGCAGACGCACGCACCGAGTCCAACTTTGTTGTTCTCGGCAAAGACCCACCGCCGTGAGCTTTCATGATCGCGCGGGCGAGCGCGAGCCCCAGGCCGAGTCCGTCCGCCTTGGTGGTATGGAATGATTCGAAGATGCGTTCCAGCTCGGAGGCTGGGATGCCGAGGCCGGTATCCTTCACGCACACCTGGACCCTTGCATTACTGCAACGGGTGAACACCTCGACTTGTGGTTGGCGGCCGTTGCCCGAGGCTGCGGCATCCAACGCGTTATTGACCAGGTTGACGACGACCTGCAGGTCAGCTGCAGTGCATGCCCCGCAGTGCCCCGCTGCGACAACAACGCGTGATCTGCGGGGAGCGATTGCAGGAGCAACGCCGAGACTGAGAGGCATAGGCTGAGCCCTACGAATCCAAAGGTCGACCCGGACCACAAGGCAAGGAGTGGCAGCGCGCAAAGAACCATATGCCCTATCGGCCAGCTCGCGAAGCGCGCGCCGAAGCAAATGGACACCGACATCAATATCACCATGCCCAGGCCTCGAATCTGCCTCGCTGTTTCACGCGATGGGACGGTCATGGAATAGCAGCCCAGCGAAGCGGCCAGCGCACCTCGATCTCGGCGGTCAGTATCTGATTCAACAGATCCGCCGTGCCCGGGTTCGTCAACACTTCGGTATGCGTCGCCTCGAAACCATAGACCCGTTGCGCCTGCTCCTGCGCGCTCCGACTCAGCTGGCTTTCAACCGTGACCACCTCGTCGTGGGGTGAGCCGAATGCAGCCCAACGGTGCTTGTAACTGAAAATGAGATGATGGTGCGTCCCAGTCGGCAAGCTCAGGGGCTGACCCGAGTCGCTTTCGAACAGCGATTTCAGGTACGCGCTGCCGGTCGCAATGTCCGCCCACGACTCGACACTCAGCGGCACGAAGCGGGCGGCCAGCGCCGCGCCGTCATGGCCTAGCCATGGTGTCGAGATCGTCACGAGAGCCGGCACGACCACGTTGCTGCGCGAGGTTTTGATCAGAACGTCGCGAGCGATCAGGCCACCCATGCTATGGGCAACGATGAGCATACCGTCGATGCGG
This sequence comes from uncultured Gammaproteobacteria bacterium, assembly GCA_963710595.1. Lineage (GTDB taxonomy): Bacteria > Pseudomonadota > Gammaproteobacteria > Steroidobacterales > Steroidobacteraceae > Steroidobacter. The sequence goes on along the minus strand of CAVQAZ010000003.1, from coordinate 2,265,111 downwards.
CGTGCGGCCAGAAGCGAGTCCAGCTCGTCCGAAAGCACCTGTCCCGCCTCATGCAACGCCGCTCCGGAGGCGTAGAAGAACACCCAGGGCTGCAATCGGCTGCGATCCAATCTCTCGATCAGATAACGAAAGTCGCGCGGCGAACCGGAGATGCCATGGATGAACAGCACCGGGATGCGGTGCTCATCATAGTCTTCCAGAAAGTAGATACCGCCTTGCGCTCGCTGCCGGAACACATCCGGCGACCACATTCCACGACGCACGTTATGCGGCGCGAAGCGGCGGTCGTCCAGTCCAGTCACGCCTGCGTTCGCGGCCGGCAGCAGTGTGCCCGCATGACACGCCAAGACCATCATGGCGCCAAGAATCGATACGATACGATGCGGCACTGGCAAACCTCCGCCGTGGACTTTTCTCAGCTCTCGATTGCAGGCCTCGATAGCGCAGTGTGTGCGCCGGTTTGCGTACGCTTCATGAGGATCGAGAGGCAGCTCCAGTTCCCGACACACCTATTGTTGGTATTCCCGCCGCGCGCTTTCATTTGCACCCGAAACGTTGGAGGCAGAAAGCGCAAGCAAACCCTCCCTCAGCATGCGCGTTACCTCACCGCCTTCCGCGTCCACCCCGCTTACGGAAGGCTTCTTTTTACAAAACAAAACAATGCATCGCCGTCGTCGCTTTTCAGCGCGCGCCGCTATGCGGTGAAAGCGATATGTGTCGCCGTCGCGGAATAGATCGTCGAGGCCGACGCAACATCGGCGCTGCGTCGTGCGCGCAGTACGTATCGCTCTCTTAGAAGCTACGGACCAAACGTCGAACGTTGAGCAGTGCGGCCAGGCAACAACTCTCTGCGGCTTCTCTATGAAAATCACTGGCTGGACTACAGCAATGCCTCCGGCACGCCTCGCGATGTGACTCATGTTGCATTTCGATCGTCCCCCCGCTCGCGTCGGTGAAAAGAGACCCGGGTCCCGGTTTTCGCTCTGAAGCTGAACGTATATTGTCGGCTGTGAACGCCGACGGCTCTCGAAGCCGCCCTGGCAACGTCATGGACGACGAATCTTCGCCTGCGACGTAAACGTATCTAACAAGAGCAACAACGCGGTCCAGGTGTACTAGTGAGCCACGTCATATTGGTTGTGGACGATGATCCCAGCGTGCGCGCCAGCACGGTGCGACTCCTGGCTGTCCGTGGCTATACCGTCTTTGAGGCAGCAACGGCGGGCGAGGCACTCGCCAAAGCGACCGAAGTTCGACCCGACGCGATACTGATGGATCTGCACATGCAGCGCATCAGTGGATTGGAAGCTGCACGGCAGTTGAAAGCCGACGATGCACTCAAGCACATTCCGATCGTTGCTTTATCCGCCACCCCTCCGCCGGACCCACCTGCACTGTTCTTCGCTGTGCTACGCAAGCCTTGCCCGTCTGAGGACATCGTGCAAGCACTGGAAGCGGCCGTGGCCAGCTGGTAAATCTCATCGCAAGCGGACGCAGGCAGACTCCCTGCCCACCGTACGAGTCAGTGCGACCTCTCCTATGTCCTATGGTTGCAGTCGCATCGGACAACTCTTCAGGAGATACATAGGAGAACTGCCCTATCGCGTGCCGCGATACTGCTTGTTTTGACGAACTCAGCGGTCGCGGCCGCGGAACAGATCGACGGCTCACAGCCGTTATCGTGCCTGGTCACGAGCGGCCGTGATTGCTTGCCGTCCGAGAGCGCCTGCAAGCAGCTACAGCCGGAGAAGGGCCGGCGCCGACCATCGATATCGACTTCACCAGGAAAGAAGTGCGTTCGCCGTTTCGCACCGCGCTGCTGCAAGTGACCCACACTACCGTGACGAGCGAGTCTTTGATATTGCAAGGCGCCGATCTGCTGTTCGCGTGGAGCGCGTTGATCAAGAAGCACAGCGGCTTGCTGACCATCGCGATTACGGATCGTGAAGGCGCGTACGTGGTGTTCGGCACCTGAAAATCGCGCAATTAGAAAAACGGACCGGGAACTGGCACTCTCCCCCGCGAGGTTGGGGGAGGATGAGGAGAGTCGCCATCGTTCACGCGCGATGCGCAATGAAGCATGTGTCCCGGCTCACGTGCGCTCGATCTCTCAATTTATCGCGCTCACGTCGAGCGAGCGGCGCGCCTGCTCCTGGTACAGCACCGCCGACGCACGCACGTTGTCGCCTTCGATATGAAATGGCGTCTGGGCGAGATAACGCAGGACACGAGGCAGGCCAAACTGCGCGACCAGGGGACGGACCAGCATCAAGCCGCCGAGCCGCTGCACGTCGCGATAGACCGCATTTTCGCGCCAAGCGCGCCCGCGCAGGTCATGCAGATCCTCCGGCCATAGCAAGTCGATTCGGTTTTCGTTGAACAGCCGGCCGTGTGGGGAACGCACCGCTATGCGCGCCGCGGTGAACAGCATTTCGCAACCCAGACGATCGGCGACACGCAGCGACGAACATCCGGCGTGCGGCCATGTCATGTCCTTCTGATGAGCTGCTTCCTGCAGATGAGTCAGCCAGAGTGCATCGTCGATGACCTCGACCAGGGGTATCAGCGAGCGCAGCTCGGCATGCTGATAGTACGGCCAATAGGACTTTGCCCAGTGGCTCACATCGTAATCGAGCGCCTCGATCAGTGACCTGCGGAACGTAAGCACGTGACGTTGCGGATCGTAGTGAGCCGGGCCGTTCTCCGGATATGACGCTGTCGAGGGCTTGGCGAGCTCAACGTAAACGTCCGTGCATGCGCCATCGAGCAGAGGACCTAACGCGTTGGCGATCGCCTGCGCCCGAACCAGCACCAGCTCTGTGAACCTACGCTCGCGCGCCGATATCGGAACCTGCGCAACGAACCCTTTGGCCTGGTACTCCACAGCGTCATGCGCGAAGCTGGGTCGCCAGGTGAGCATCGCGAACACGCATGCGAATATCACGGCGCTCGGAACACTCATCGTCGGTTGTGACATCCGGCATTCGCGCATTTTTTCGTCACCGCAATGCGTACGCTTCAAACAACATTCGAGCCGTTTCGCTCGGCTCGCCGAAATAGGTGAGATAGGTGTTGCGGTAGTCACCACGGCGATACAACCTGCTCAGCGCTGTATCCACGGCAAGACGGAAATCCTCGTCGCCGCGCTTGGCCGCAAGGGCCATTGGCTCGACCGTGAAACGCCGCTCGAGCACCAGGAAATCCCGCTGGTCCCGGTGGGTTGCGATGGTGGTGTCGAGCGCCGCCCGATCGGCAAAGAAGGCATCGACACGCTTCGAGCTGACCAGATCGAGGCCGTCCGCATACGAATCGACCACGGTGACCTTGGCGATGACACCGAGCCGTGCGATGCGGTCACGCACCCAGGACTCACGTACCGTGCCTGAATGGATGGCGTACGTGTGCTCTCGATGCGCGCGAGCGCCTGACCGAAGCCGCAAGCCGGCGTCATCACGGCTACCGCGCCCATGAGCAGCAGACTCGATCGCCACGCGCGCCGAACATCCCGTCGTTGTGTGGTCATTGCAGCAGCTCCTGTGTTCAGGCGAACCTGGGCCGGTCCGCACTCCCAGCAAGGTCATCGGTGTTGCCAACGTTCCTCAGTAGGAATACGAGAGATAAACCATGCCGTAGCTCAACGATTGCGTTCTGCCCAGTCCCTGCTGGATGGCGTCGTCCGGCTCGGTGTACGCGAGCACCAGGCTCGCCGTGAAATTGTCGTTGATGGCCCAATCGATGTAGCCGTCGATCTCGGCGGCCAGATCCTTGGATGTGACGCCAGGCGCGAAGCTCGCGGGCTGATCGAGCTGAAAAACGTACCCGATCACCCCGGCGCCGATGCTGTCGTTCGGCTCGAAATGCACACGCAGCTGGTGCGAGATCAAGTTCGAATTGGCCAGGAAATATTCGCCGGCGATTTCTCCCTGCCACCAGGTTCCCCAATCGTGGAAGCCGGGGAACAGCATGTCGAAACCCTCGCTGCGTTCGGTGGTCGGATCGTCCCCTTCGAAAGACGCATAGCGATACGACAGCCGCGGCGTCCATCCCACGTTGTCAAACATGTATCCCACCTGCGCGGAATAGCCGACAGCCGCGAGTTCATCGCCGTTCTCTTCCTGCGCGTACTCCAACTCGAAGTCCAAGCCTGGCAAAGCGCTGAATGGCGCGGTAAAGGCGCGCAGGTTGTAGACATCCATGTTGTCGCGGGTCGTTTCATCGGAATCGACGATGAAGTAGCTCGCGCCGATCGTCGTATGCTCACCCAGCGTCAGTTCATAGTTGGCACCGCCCAACGATGTGCCCGTATCCGCCTCCGGCAGTTCGTCACGATCGAGATAGAATATTTCCAATGCGTGACGGTCGGTGCTCAGGCGGCCGACAAACGCGTACTCCCACGCCTTGCGCGCACCGCTCCAGAATCCGCCGCGACTGCCGCCGTCACCCGCTCCGTCTGAGAGCAGCATGGCGTGCCCTAATTCATAGGGTGCACGCCCGATCGTGATCTCCACCAAGTCCTCGTGACTGCCGATCGACGTGCCGCTTCGCCAGCCGACGAACGCATCCTCGATATCGAATGATGACGCATCGTCCCCGATCAGGGTTGGTGGCGCCGAGAAAGTGCGAACGCCCACTGCGCTCGCCTTGCCGAAGATTGTGCCGCGCTTCAGGTCGAAGTCCGCAGTCAGTCCGGGCTTCAGATAGCTTTCGAACCAGTCGTCGCTCAGGTCACCGGAAGGATCAGGTCGCTGATTTGTATACAGCGAATTGTTGAAGCCAAAGGCTCCAACGCCGAAGTCGAACTCGAACTTCCAGTTCCCACGCGCCGGCAAACCCGCACTTCGTTCAGCGCCTTGTTCGTCGGCCGTTGCGACATCGACGCCGCTCGCCATGAGCAACGACGCAGCCAGAAGCGACAGCGGACTTGCGACACTTGTTCTTCCGCCCGTGAGCATCTGTGACATCGTTCGACTCGGCCTCGTGTTGGAGCGTTTATATAAAATAGGTGCTCCAGCCGTGGACGAGTATCAAATTTTCGCAAGCTCTGGGACGTGCGAGCGATCGGCTCGACTCGATTCTCGCGGGCAGCTCGCCGAACAGGTGGTCCATCGAGCGTGACCGCTTTGAAAACAATCGCGTCGGCGTGTCCTTCGCGGCTTCCGGCATTCCCTGGAGAAGTGGCTCAAGTGTCGCCTCCTCATCCATCAGTGGAATGTCATGCGACTCTTATCGTCTGCGCTAGCGTGAGGCACGCTGCGCATTCCTCTTGCCGGCAAGGTGAGTATGAAGGCAGCACCGGCGTGATCGCGGTTTTCTGCCCTGATCGTGCCGCCGTGAAACGCGATGATCGATCGGACGAGTGCCAGTCCGAGCCCGATGCCCTCCGCTTTGGTCGTAAAGAATGGTTCGAAGATCGCCTGCTGATGAGCCGGATGCAGGCCGGGCCCATGGTCCACCACTTCGATACGAACCGTGGCGTCGTCCATGAGCGTGCGCACTTCGACACACCGATCCGCTGCCGAAGTCTCATGCATGGCTTCCATGGCGTTGATGATGAGATTCAGCAGCACCTGCTGCAGGTGAACCGGGTTGGCCAACAGTATTGGCATGTCCCGTCCCAGCGACGTTTCGATCAACACCCCCCTGCGCACTGCGTCTGGCTGTACGAGCGCGACGGCGTCGACGACTAGCGCGTTGACGTCAACGTGCTCAAACGCCAGCTCGCGCTTCTTGAGCATGGTTCGCAGAGTCCTGACGATGTCATAAGCGCGCAGATCGTCCTGGCGCACATCCGTCAGGATGTCGAGCACCACCGCGAGTTTTGGATTTGGTGCCTGCAACAGCAGCTCAGCAGTTTCGATGTTGCTGAGAATTGCGCTCAGCGGCTGCGTGACCTCGTGGACGATGGAGGCGGTGATCTCACCCACAACGGATAGCCGCGCTGCATGTGTCACTTCCGCGTAGTGTTGCCGGTCTGTCACCGCGTCCCGCCGCTGCCTGACAACGAGCAACACGATCAGCGCGGCTTGCACCAGGAGTAGCGCGCCGAATAGAAATGAGAGATTATCCAGTGCGTCCATCGCTGCAGAAGTAGCCGGTGGTTGCGCATATCTAATGCGCAGATCGGTCGAGCCGCACCAGTAAGCCGGGTGTTGCAAGCGCCCCTACTACGCATTGCTCAAAATCTTCCGTACCCCTAGAACGCATCACAACTAACAAGTGTTATGCATGTGGCGTGGGTGTTCTCAGGGATGTGGGCGTGCCCGCATTGGTGCGAACGGTCAAGATGCTCGAAGATACCGGCTACTTGCCCGCAGCCAACTATCCTCTACGATTCCCTACCACCGGGACGTTCCTCAGGAAGGCGCGCCACCGATGACGTCAGCTGGCCGCTGCGCCGTCACGGGGAGCTCGAAACCGACCGTGGCGCCACGACCGCCTGGATTGTTCTCAGCGAAGATGCGCCCACCGTGCGCCTGCACGATCGATCGAGAGAGGGACAAGCCCAGCCCTGAGCCGTCGGCCTTGCTGGTATGAAACGAATAGAAGATCTGTTCGAGATCGGACTCGGGAAAGCCACAACCGGAATCGGTGACACAGACCTGCGCGAACCCCGGCCTCGCGCGCGTCCACACTTCGACCCGCCTTTGACCTGCTGCGTTTTTCTCGACAGCATCGAAGGCATTGCCCAGCAGATTCAGCATGACCTGTTGAAGATGCACCGAGTCCGCCTCCACGAAGTCAAGCTCGGCCGTGGTGACCGTCACACTGATGTCGCGAAGCCTGGCACTCTCGGACAGCAGACGGACTGCGGCGGTAACAACATCGCTCAAGTCAACTGTCTGGCGCACCAGCTCCCGGTCTTGCAGCAAAGCGCGCGTACGCCGAACGACCTCGCTGGCCCGCAGGGCGTCGCAGCGAATGTCCTCGAGAATCTCTTCTAGCAGCTGCGGCGAGCCGCGCCCCACCTTCATCAGATACAGCGCCGTTTCCGCATTGTTGAGAATTGCTGCCAGCGGCTGGTTCACTTCATGAGTAATGGTCGCAGCGATCTCGCCAATGACGGCAAGCCGGGCGGCCCGCGCTTGAGCCAATTCCCTCGCCCTCTGAGTCTGAGTCTGAGTATGCGTATCGCTGATGACGGCGATCATCCGGCGCAGTCTCCCAACTGCCGGATCGGGCTACCCCAGCACCGGAGCCATATGCATAAAACGGCATGATGATCGTTGGCTCTAAACGCGCCGACGTTGTAATGCGCCAGCGCAGATACAACCGCTTCGAGCGCTGTGCGGGGCCAGTCTCGTTGAATTTTTTTTGGCATGAGGCATCTCTGACGCGAGCACATTCATCTGCTCGACGTTGGCCAACGACGCCCCCGGTCCCCGGCGCGGAGTGTTCTATAAGACTGTGGAACTTGCAAGCTTTTGTCCCGTCAAGTATTGCCACGTTCCTCGTTATCCATCGCCACCGGAGGCTGGCCCGATCAAACGACGGCCTCTCGCTCGAACGTCCTCGAACAACGTACCGAGATAAATGATCGCGCACGATATATAACCAGGAGGCACTCTCCAGCGCAGAAGGCGCCGAACGAAGCACTGTCCTCCCGCTGCCAGTGCATTCCTAGTGAACGAGTGCGACCGCCGCGCGCTCGTGATCCTTCACGGGGCGCAGCTTCAATCCCGAGCCGAAGAACCATTCTCCGTTGGCCCCTTTGCACATCGGCAACACGAAGACGCTTTCGGCGCTGAATGATGTGACATACAGCCCTCCGTTCGAGATGCGATCGTGTACGTGCCAACGCGCACGGTCCACCCGGTGCGGGGGCAGTTGCGCACGCCCCCGCTACACATTGTGACTCACCGCGCTTGGACGATAGCGTCCACCCTAACGCTCACCACACAAACGAGCACTGGCAGGAGTGAATCATGTTGAATGCAAGACGTTCTCGTCATCTGTCCATTTCGGCCGGCATGCTGATGCTGACTTGCGCCGTCGGAGCGCTCGCCGATGACAACAACGATGGACCCTATGCGGGCCTGGCCTACGGCGAGTTCGATGTCACGGTCGAGGACATCGACGGCCTTACCGATGCAGTACAGGACCTGGACACGGATTCCTCGGCGTGGAAAGTGTTCTTCGGGTGGCGGCTCAATCCGTATCTATCGCTGGAAGCCGACTACATCGATCTGGGCGACAGCGACGGCGGCTTCGACGCATCCGGCACCAGCGGCCAGTATCAGCTCCAGATGGAAGGATTCGGCGCGTACGCGATCGGAACCCTGCCACTAGGTATCTTCGAACTCTCCGGCAAGCTCGGCTATTACTTTCACGACGTCACGATCGATGTGGACCTGGACAACATCGGTCCGGGCAACGGCGACGTGATCGGATCCGATGAAAGCGGCGAAGCGTGGGCCTACGGCGTGGGTATGGGCGTGACGTTTCTGGAACATATCAATACCAAGCTCGAATACGAAGTCATGGATATCGATGACTTGGAAGATCCGTACACGTTCTGGTTGACCGCTGCCTGGCGGTTCTAAGCGGCGATGCGGTCAGGCCCTGCGCACGCAGGACCTGCCTATTTATTTCAATAGCATCAGCTACTCGATGGCCGCTTCCCGCGTCCAACTGTGATCCGGATCGAAGGATGCGACGGACAGCACCGCTGCTGTGGTTTCCGGTCCAAGATCCTGCGAATACACCGCTCCATCGTGACTGACGATGAATGTCATGACGCCCGAGGTCGCGTATTCGGCCGGGAATGCAATCACTGCGAAGCCGCCGAGCAGCTGGCCGCGTACTTCGTAGTCGTACGTGCCACCCGTGGCATTCGGCCCCTGCCCCTGCAATAGTCGATACACGTAACCATGGAAAGGCGCGGCTTTCGAAACTCGCGCCTCGAAATACCCTTCACTGCGCGCTCGCGCGAATTCCTCGCCCAACGGGCTGGGCGCTTCATCAATTGCGGTCGGCCAGTACAACCCATCCTTGCGCCCCTCGCTGCTCACGAGCTTGTGTGCGTAGTGCTGCAGCGAGTTGCGTTCGGGATTGCGCACATAGTACTCGCGCTGCGCATCGACGAAGGCCAGGCAGGACTGAATCGTCGCAAGCTCGTTGGCGCCGATACGACGGTTTATGATCTCCTCCGCGCCTGCCGTACTATCGAATCGCCAGCGCCCGTCGCGCTGGACGACAGGGAACGGAAAGGGCCACTTGTCCGTTCCAACTTCCAGCGTAGTTGCGGTGTCGGTGTCGGTAGTGAGCGCACGCGCCTGTGAATACGCCAATAGAAACCGCGCGCGGGAGTTACTGTCTTGTACCGGGTCGCCTGAGCTCAGCACCGGTTCGGCCTCTTTGCCGAGGACCTCCAGCATCGCGGGCATGTCTCCCCACTGCACGGCCGCCACCAACGCGTGCACTGCCTCCACGGGCGATGCGAAATCCTTCTGTTGAATCGAAGGCCTACAAGCGCCTTGTGTCACGGCGATCAAGATCAGCAATGGTAGCCTGGTCCACATTATCAACTCCTTGACGTTTATCGACGACGGCCGCCGCCGCGCGACGCTCCGCCACGGTCGCTTTGTGCACGGACGCTGGCGCCATTGCCAATGCCGCCAAAGGCGTCGGCCGATCGCGGGTTGGAGGAACCACGCGGATCGCGAGTGGCAGCACTTTCACGCGGAATCTGTTGCCCGGCTTGCGCACTTCGTCCGGCGGCGCCGCCCTGTGTGCCTTGCCCGGAGCGAGCCCCTTGCCCGCCGCGACCGCGAAACTCTTCGCGTGATTGCAGCCCTCGCTGACTTGCACCGCGACCATACTTTTGTTGAGTCGCCGAATCCCGATAGCCCACGCCCCGTCGATGCTCTGAACTGTGCTTCCATTTGCCGGTATTGTTCTCGCGATTGCTGATGTTCGCGTTTCTGTTCACATCGATCTCGTTACGATTGAAGTTGTTGTATCTGTTGATGTCGATATCGACGTCACCGCCCCCCCAGTTGCAATCTCCCCAGAGCGCGCCACCGACGATGATGCCCGCGCTGAATGAGAAGAATGCCGCACCGGCGACATAGCCCGGCGGGTAGTAGGAATACGGTGGATATGCAGGGTACGGCCACGGACCGTACACGACGGTCGGGTTGTACGTCGGGATGTAGACCACCTCTGGGCTGCTCGATTCGATGACGATGATCTGCGGTGACGAAGTGCCTGGCGCCGCCGGCTCAGTCTTGACGGTCTGCTCCTCGGTGCTCTTCAAGTTGCCGGCATTCTTCGCCTTGGCTCTAAGACGCTGCACGGCAGCCATGACATCGCTCTGCTGCGAGAGAAAGGCGTCGCCCAACTTCTGCGTCCAGTCGATCTTCTCGTTCATCATGGCCAGCACGTCCGGGAATGCGGCCAGCGATTTCACCGACGCATCCCAGGTCTGCTGTTCCATCGCTTTCGCGATGGCATCCCCTTTGACCTCCGGATGCTCCTGTGACCAGCGCGCCGCTTGCACGATCTCCAACGGATAGGTCGAGGCCATGAATATCTGTGCCAGCAGCGTATCCGGGTACAGTGCGATAGGCGCGACGATCTGTTCCAGCTCTTCGGCCGCGAAAGGCTGAGTCTCCGCCGTCGCTTGCGCAAAAGCAGGTTGCGCCAGACTCACCAGCAGCAGCGTGACAAGCGCGAGCACACGCACTGCCAATCACTCCTTCACGCGATAGAAGCGATGCATGGCGACGCACAGGTCACGTATGCCCGTATCGGCATAATGCGACTGATGTTTTTTTGTAAAGGCAGGCAGCGCCTTGGCCAAGGGCTCGTTGGCGTCGAACATCTGTTTGAACGCCACTAATGCCGAGATCAACGTACCCGCCTTACTGGTTTCGATGCCCGGCGTCACCAGGAACAGAATCGTATTGATGTCGTTCTTTTCCGGCACGATGCCCCGTTCGCGCAGGAACTGCGCGACCACAAGATGTCGCTTGACGAGGCGGGCAATGAAATCCGGCGTATCCTCGTCCGTCAGGATGAATCCCGCGATATGTTGAGCCAGCAAGCTGCGCACCGCCGGCAGATCGCCGCGATCGCTGACCACAACGAAGATCGGCGCCTCGAGGCCGATTTCAGCCATGCGCTCCACGATTCGGCGAGTGTCGATCGTGCTCGACTCATCGCCCCACTCGATCAGTGCCGTCGCAACTGAAGCATCACGCTCCAGCTCCGTCAACGCATCGCGAGTATTGCGGACGATGTCGACTCGCAGTTGGTGGTCTTGTCGAAGGTGCTGCAGGATGGCGGCGCCGCGCAGGCGCATCGGGGCGCGCTCCGCTATTCCATCAGCAACGACCAGCACCTTGTAAACGTGATGAAAGGTCATTGCGGCGTCCAATGAAGTGGGGATGCTGCAGTCTTCTGCCCCACACCCGAATTTGGAATCGTCACTTGGGCAGCCGCGCCCTGCCCTTTGCACCTATTCGCGAAGGGGTGGGACACCGATATCTCATCGGCACGCTCACTGGTGATTCATGCTCATTCTTTGACGGAATAGTGCACACCGCCAGAATTGGTGCCACCCCGGAAGCTTGCGGAATATTTGGTACCTCGATCCATGATCAGGAACCGTTCGTGACCTGTCCTGGTTCGACGAAGAAACGTTGTTCGTCGGCGCCAGCATGGCCAACCGACCAGATCCGAGCGGGCCCACCTACGAGTGGTATCGCACGATCTCGTTCGACATCGCCTCCGGCAAGTCGAGCATCCTTCTACACGGCAGCGGCACGATGCAGAATGTGACGGGCAGCGTGTTGGTGTCCATGCGCACGTCGAAGCCGAAGAAGGTGATCATGTCCTCGTGGGAATGGTCGGCTACCAAGTACCGGTCATCCACCGGCTCGCGTGTCGCCGAGGTCGGAAAAATCTCCGCGCCCGCAGTCAATGGCGTAGAGCCTCGGATCAGCTGCTGCCGCGGACGCCGACGCGACAGCGAGCGCTGCCATGAGCAATGCACGCACGAACCTCAACACACCAGACCTCATAGGCCCAGCTCGCTCAATTCGGGGTGATCATCAGGCCGGCGGCCTTGCGGCCAATGAAACTTGCGGTCGGACTGCGCGATCGGCAGGTCGTTGATGCTGGCGTAGCGACGCTGCATGAGCCCGAGCGGGTCGAACTCCCAATTCTCGTTGCCATACGAGCGATACCACTGGCCGGCGTCGTCTCGCCACTCGTAAGCAAAGCGCACCGCGATGCGGTTATCGGTGAAGGCCCATAGTTCCTTGATCAACCTGTAGTCGAGCTCGCGGCGCCACTTGCGGGTCAGGAACTCGACGATCTGCTCGCGGCCGATCGGGAATTCGGCGCGATTGCGCCAGTGGCTGTCGACGGTGTAAGCGAGCGCCACACGCTGTGGGTCGCGGCTGTTCCAAGCGTCCTCGGCCAAGCGGACTTTCTGAATTGCAGTCTCGCGTGTGAAAGGTGGAAACGGCGGGCGTTGTTCGCTCATAGATTCTCCATGCGGGTGTTTACTAGATGTCGAGCACGAGATGCTCACTCTTCGCGCGCGAGATGCAGGGGCACATCAAATGTTGCTGTCCGCGCTCCAGATCCGAGAGCGCCGAATCGCAATGGTCGGGCTCGCCAGCCAAAACGGTCGTTGCGCAGGTCCTGCAATTGCCAGCTTTACAGCTGAACGGGACGTCGATGCCGGCTTCGAGCATCGCATCCAGAAGCGTCTGATCGGCAGGAACGTGCAGCTTCTTGCCTGATCGCCGCAGCTCGAGCTCCACCGGCTTGGAATCAGCAGGGACGCTGGCGACGAAGCGCTCGAAGCGGATTCGATCGGGCGCGATACCGACTGCCGCAGCAACGTGCTCTACAGCGTCGATCAAGCGCGATGGCCCGCAGACATAGATAATCGCATCGTGCGGCGCCGAGGCGAGAACAGCCCTGATGTCCATACGCTCGCCGTCAGCTGAGCTGTAGAGATTTAGCCCGCGCGTAAAATCGCGCAGGAGCTGCCCTCGAAAGGCCATGTCCCGACAACTGCGGGCTGCGTAGTGAAGTTGCATCTCGACCCCACGCCGCTGTAGTGCCTGCGCCATGGACAGCAGCGGCGTGATGCCTATACCTCCGGCAATGAGCACGGCCGGACGAGCATCTCCGTGCAGATGAAAATAGCTGCGTGGAAAGTCACATCTCAGACGCAGCCCGATCTCCAACGATTCGTGTACTGCGCGCGATCCACTTGTGCCCTGCTCCTCTCGCAGCACCGCGATCTCGTACGCATCGCGCCGCGCCGGATCGGAAAAGATGGAATAGTGTCGAATGACTATCTTCCCATTCGCCAGACGCACCGGCACCCGAAGGTGCGAGCCAGGTTCGATTGCAGGCAACTCGGCGTCATCCGGATGGCGCAACTCGAACGCGCGAATTCGCGGTGTCAGCTGACGCACGCCGGCAACGACCAGTTCCAGGGCCCCATCGCCAAGCACACCTGACTCGATCGTACGCGCCCCGCTTCGAGCGCTTTTGAGAGCGCGGTTTTCCTCGACCAGCGGCTCGATCAATCGCTCGATCTCGGATTCGGTATAGCGAGCCGTGATGTGCTGCGGACAATTCCAGTCGAATGCTTCCACCTGGATGAGGAAGCCGCGCTTGACATGAGCTCGATAGTCCGGCACCTCCAACTGCGCCAGCTGTTCGGAATCCAGATCAAGCAATCGGACCCGACCGAGGACTTTCAAGCGCAGACGATTTGGATAATCCATGAAGAACAGCGCCACGCGATCGTCGCGCCGCAGATTGCCGACGCTCACGTACTGGCGATTACCCCGGAAGTCGGCAAAGCCCAGCGTGCGCTCATCGAGCACGCGCACGAAACCGGCCGGGCCACCTCGATGCTGCACGTACGGCCAGCCAGTCTCGCTCACGCTCGCCATGTAGAAGCTGTCACGCGCTTCAATAAAGGCGGCCTCCTGTGCGGTGAGAACGTGGTTGTAGTCCGTGCCACGCTCCATGGCCGCATAGTTGGCGCGGCTCCCCAACGCCTTCTGCACTTCACGAACGGATGCCGTGAACGCCAACTCTGCGAACTTGTGTCCCATCTGCCCCTCGTGCTGATTAGTCGAGCGCTCCTCAGGATGCGAGCTTGAGTTCCACGGCCGGGAAATCGATTTCCACACGGCTCGCTTTGCCGAGAATGTTCGTCAGGATGTTCAGGCCGACGTGCGTGATGATCTCGACGATCTGCGCATCGCTGTAACCAGCATTGCGCACCTCGAGCAGCTCAGCCGTCGTGACTTCGCCCATGTGCGCAACGAGCGCACGCGCAAGCTTCACCGCCGCAGCGGCTTTGGCGTCCTGACTGGCGCCGGCGCGATTGGCTTCAATCTCTGCCGCGCTGAGCCCAGCCTTACGGCCGATCGCAGTGTGCGCCGAAACGCAGTATTGGCAGGCGTTTTGTTGCGCGAGTGCGAGGGCGACACGCTCGCGAGTCTGCGGGTCGAGAGTTCCTTCGTTGGCGATCCCGTACAAGCCCAGGAAGGCACGCAGTGCTGCGGGTGAATTCGCGAAGACCTTGAGGAAGTTTGGGACCATGCCGAGCTGGGATTGAATGGCGTCGAACAGGGCTTGCTGTTCGCTGCTCGCACCATTGCGATCGACAACGTTAATACGGCTCATAGCGATGCTCCTAGCGAGTGACTGAATCGTTGCGAGTGGCCTGGATGACACTGTGCCCATGTCGGCTTGTGATAAGAATCGCCGCGAGACACAATTCATCGTTGCGTCGAATGGAATAATCATGGATCGCTTTCAACTGATGAGCGTGTTCGTTGCGGTGGCCGAAGAGCAAGGCTTCGCCGCAGGCGCGCGTCGGCTACGCATGTCGCCGCCCGCAGTAACGCGCGCGATCGCCACACTCGAGAAGCGACTGGGCGTGCAACTGCTCCATCGCACAACACGCCACGTGCGCACTACCGAAGCAGGCAAGCGGTATCTCGAAGATGCCCGCCGCATTCTCGCCGACGCCGATGCGGCCGACGAAGCTGCGGCTGGTATCAATACACAGCCCCGCGGACGCGTTACGGTCACCGCGCCGGTCATGTTCGGGCGAATGTTTGTAATGCCCGGCATCGTCGAATACCTCACGCGCTATCCGGGAACGGAAGTTTCCGCGGTGTTCCTCGATCGAGTCGTTAATTTGCTCGAGGAAGGCTTCGACGTCGGCATACGCATCGGTCCGCTGCCTGATTCAAACCTGCATGCACTGCGCGTGGGATCGGTGCGCGTTGTCCTGTGCGCATCCAACGAATACCTGAAGCAACGCAACGTTCCGCGCACGCCGCAGGACTTGCTTAAACATTCGCTCATCGCCTCGCGTGCGGGCGGAGACTCTTTCGAGTGGCGCTTCGACGGCCGACTGCTGCGTATTCAGCCACGGCTCTCAGTGACAACGAACGATGCAGCGATCGAAGCCGCGCTGCGAGGCTTTGGTATCACGCGGCTCCTCTCATATCAGGTAGCGCCGTTGGTCGAAGCCGGAGAACTGAAGCTCGTACTCGAAAAGTACGAGCCGCATCCGCTGCCGATCCACATCGTGCATCAAGAAGGGCGACATGCCTCGGCAAAAGTCAGGACGTTCGTCGATCTGATGATCCAGCGCCTGCGACAGAACCCTGCCCTCGTTAAATGAGATTCAGCGAGGCCACACCTCTCTCGCAAATGTCGCAAAGCTGCGCGCGGGCTTGCCAACTACGTCGTGAAAGTGAGTGGTCGTCTGGTCACCCCAGCCAGTGCTATATGCACGGCCATACTCCTCGGACCGACCGCTTGCGGCTAGTCCGACCTACAATGGCAGGCCGAATTCCAGCTCTAATCCTAGTGCCAAATCCAGTGCCAAATCGGGATCGAAGGGGATTGTCGGGGATCTCATTGTTCGACAAATCCGTAAGTTACTGATGCGGCTACCGGTCAGGGCGTTTTCGAGTCCCTCCCTTTCCACCCTATAAATCCCTTCGCCTTCCGCGACTTAGCCCATTCTGGCAGGGTTCTACTGCCATACTACTGCCAAATTCTGGGGGCTGGTGGAGACGCTCGGGGCTCAAGACGGGCGCAACAGAGAGAGTGCGAATTGTGGGCCTGGGGCTTGCCTCCATGGCCCGACGGATCGCCTCCAGATCCCGTAGTGTCTGAAAATTCCGGCAAGCAGCGACAAAAGGAAGTGCAACGGCTGGATCGAGCAAACCATCGCCGCCAGTGTATCGGGTCGCAGCCTATTCAGTGCGACCCCTGCCAACCTGCCAGCAGCCGTTCGAGTATTTGGACATTACGTGCTCCGCCCGAGCCAACCGGCCTACGCACCTGTAATGAGCAAATCCAGCGCCGCGATGATCGCGCTTCGCTGATCAGTGATGTTGCCAACCGCGGCCCCAAGCTCCGAGCGGGCGATGCCCGCTAATTGAGGCGTCATCAGCAGGTACTGCTCGCCGTCAATGTCGATGGACGGCGTTAGGCGGGTAATCGGCTTCTTGGTGAGCGCCGGAGCTCTTGTCAGCGGGATCACCAGGCGCGTCTGCAGCTCATCGAGGAGATCGGCCTGGGCGTCTACCAGCAGTGGATACGGCGCCTTGCTGCGTGGATTCTTGTTCTTATATACCGTGAACTGCGCCATCAGAAGCTCCGGCTGCCATCCGAGAAGACGCCGTGCTTCTCAACATGCTGGTTGTAGGCCGCGATCGATTCACGATTTTCTTCCCGCCATTGGCGATCCTGCGCTTCACGCAGTTTCTCGATCAATGCCTGCTCAAGGGTGGCAGATAGATTGATCTTTGAGGCCCTGGCCGCCTCCAACAGATCCCGGCGGATACTGACGTTTGTGGCGCTTTTCGGCAGGGCACGGGTTGCGGACGTCACGGCTTGCTCCTGGTAGACTCAGGCGACAGTGTAATGCGCATGCATGATGCGCATCAACCGCCCCCATGAC
Source organism: uncultured Gammaproteobacteria bacterium (assembly GCA_963710595.1). GTDB lineage: Bacteria > Pseudomonadota > Gammaproteobacteria > Steroidobacterales > Steroidobacteraceae > Steroidobacter. The sequence goes on along the minus strand of CAVQAZ010000003.1, from coordinate 2,248,142 downwards.
CGCCTCATCCGGCCCTGCTGGGGAGATACCTGCCGCCGACCCGCGTGTACGTGAAGGCCGGGGGCAAGCCTTCTCGCCGTGGAATGCTTGCTTTGTGGCTCATCCGATGAAAGCGGACACAGGAGTCGATATCCTGTCTACGATTCCATCGGCTTCAGCTCCACACAAGAGGCCCGGAGCAAGTCCGCCGTGCTGATGGCTTCTTCCTTCAGGCTCTCGCTTCCGTAATTCGGAATACCCTCGACGTCAACGCACTCGCGCGTAATCGATTCACTTACCCGGGACGCACACCAAGGTGACCTTGGCAAACAACGAGTAAACGCTCGTGCGTCCCCCGTGAGGGAATGCATCGGGATTTATCGCTTACATAGATAAGTAAGAAGGAGCGATTCGATTCACAGCAGGGAGAGCCACGTGAGAAAACTCAAGTCCTCTGAAATCGCGTTTCTGGTCGCCGGATTGACCATTGGAAGCGGCAACCTCGACGCCGATGAGAATCCGCAAGTCATCGCTACGGTGACCGTCACTGCCTCACGCATCACTATCAATGTCAGTACGGCATTCGTGTTCTCCTCCGGGTATGTCCCCTACAGCACGTCTCCGGCGGTGAATGGAACCATCGACTCGACGTTGCAGGCTAAATATCGACATGCCATCGAATGCGCCATGGTCTATGGCAGAACCAACGGAGCGGTGCCCAAGGACAATTGGGTGACCTACTTTGCCGACAACTATGGCTGGGTCTCGGCGCCTCCCGAGGAAAGAGTGCATGCCACCGATACAAATCAGCCGCCTCCGGAAGGCACGTTCACAGTTCTCTATGGACATACCACTCACTATCACTCTGCGTACCCTTACATCCAGGGCCAGAGCAAGATCTTTCTGAAGAGTCACAATACGACCAAAGAGCTGATCGACACGGTCGCTCACGAATGGGCGCATCAGTGGCAGGCCTTCGGCGGTGGCGATGAAGCTGCGGCGCGCGCCGTCGGACAGCGCACCGCGCAGGCCTGGGAGAACGACGGTGGCAGTAAATGCGGCGGGCCTTGAAGTTACTTGACTACCGGGACAGGCAGTTGTCTGATGGGAATCACATGAGCGAGCCCGCTCTGTGGTGAGGACAGGCTGTCCGGTTGGCGGATAACGGCGCCTGCGATGTCAGATCGACGGATGGGGTGAGATGCAAAGGAAGCACCTTCTTGCAATCGTTGCGTGCGCCATCGTGGCGCTGATCGCTGCGACCTGGTTTCTCGCTCATTCTCCTGCGGAGCGCCCGCAGGTGCCTCACGCCTCCGCCCTCACCCAGCCTGCCCCGGCGCGCGCAACCGGCTCGGGGCCCGACGAGGACGCCGCAGATCCGCGGGCCACACCGCCCAGTGCCCCCACGCAGCCGCCCGAGCACGCACCCGTAGCTGCCGCACCGGGTGAACCCTCGGACGGCTCGTTTCGCAATTTAAGACAATGTGTCTACGCCTCAAGGGAACTCATCACCGCCAAACAAATTGCGGACTGCAGCGGCTATGAAGGCAAGCCGCAGTTCTCAGAGGCGCTCGCTGAATGTTTGAACGGGCGGATGAATGCCCGCAACCGCATCGAAGCTGCGGAAGCGGTCCTGTCACATTGCGATCAGACGGATCTGGGCAGGCGCTATTTCGAAGCGACGAAGCAAGCGGCCAAGCGCGGAAATGCCGATGCGCAGCTCTGTTATCTGGAAGGGGATTTTTTCAGCCCCGAGGGCACGCTCATATTCACGGATGAGGAAATCGAGCAGTATAAGAAGGACGCACTCGCTTACGTCGATGCCGCGCTCAAACGAGGCGACTGGCGCATTGTCCATCTGCTCAACACGCGGCAGTTTCATCCGGGCAGTGGCCCGCTCAGGGTGCTTGAGAACATCGGTCAGCCGCAGACGCGCTACAAGATGACGAAACTCCTGCGCCTCGGCGCGAGTGGGGAGTATGCGAAAGCACTGGATAGCGATCTGCGCGGCATGACCCATCCTGATCTGAATCCTGCGGCCGCACTGCCCCCCGAGATCGTCAGGGCAGGTGACGCATGGGCCGAAGAGACCTACACCAAACACTTCGCCGGTGTTCCAGGCCTCACCGAGGCGTCCGTTGTCTGCCGGCCTGAACGCGGTCAGCCTGGCAGCCTGCCCGATCTCACCCATCCCGACTAGCGCAGTTCGCGGTGGGCAGCTTTGACTTCCATCATCGCCTGGGGCTCGTCGCCGCCACGATGGCGAAGTCCACTGACTACTGTGAGTACCCGATCGCATGTCTTGCGGTATGGATTGAGCCGGCCATCCTGCTTGATCAGATTCATTTCTTTTCCAATGAGAGCGGCAACGTCATCGGCTATATGACCTGGGCGCTGCTTGCCGAGGATACCGAGCAGCGGCTGATCCACGACCCGCAAGTGCTGCTGCACTTAAGCGAATGGAATGAAGGCGATCGGCTGTGGATCATGGATTTCGTCCTGGTCGATGGAAACTTACGTACTGCCCTGAGGGACGCGTTCGAACAATTTCCTCACTTCACCGAGGCGAGGTCGCTGCGCAGGCATGCCGATGGCACCGTTCGCAAGGTGACAATCTGGCGACGGTGAGCACGCAATGGAGCTCTCCATACATCGCTTCTTCTCCCCGGCCGAGGTTAGCCAGCTCGAATCGGGACTGCCGCGCCTGGCGGAGTGGAGCGCCGCCATGCTCGTGCCGTTCCAGGCGCGGCAACTGCGTCATGCAACCGTTCTGTGGATCAACCGTCGCTGGTTTCTCGAGCGCATGCTCGATGTCACCTGCGATGAGCTTCGGGCACGCGTATCAACCTGGCTGCTCGATGAGTTCGCGTACGTGGTCCCCCAACAGGGTGATCCGCAGGAAGCCTTCACGGAGGTCACAAGAACGCTCCACGCCGACCGTTATGGAAGCAGTACCGGCCGAACCGTACACGGTGGCAGTGGACGCGTGGCGACGATGGGCTGTTACCAGGCCAAGGGCGTCGGTGTGACGCCGCTCGTCGGCACGGGCGGGGATGTGGAGCATGCCACCGGATACTGCTCCATTGAGGAAGGCATTCGCGAAGCCATCTACGCTGAAATCGCTGCGGCCGAGTTTCCCTACGGCGCAGTACCGATCGTCGCGATCCTGGATACCGGTCTTACCTTCTACCCAGGCAGGCAGGCGAACATGGGCGCGCACGCAGATCCGCCTACCCCAAGAGCCCTCGTCATCCGTCCCGCAGTGCTACGGATCGCACATGCCGAGCGCGCACCGCTCTTCAGACGCTCCCTCACCGGGGCGGCGAACTCTCAGTCAGATGACACGCGGCGGACGCGCGATGTCGAACCTCGCCGTTCTGGCGCATACCGCCTATGAAGGCTCGAGCGCGCTGTTGTGTACGGAACTGACCACCGGAAACCCGGTGTACTGGCTTGAGGGCATTCAAGCGCCCCACGCCTTCAGGCTCTTCGATACCTGCATAGGGCTTGAGCAGGCAAGAGACATCAACGCGCAGTCCAACGGCTTGCATTGGACCGCGCGCGTTTCAGTCTCAGACCTGCAACGAGCATCGTCCCTCCAAGTCCCTGACCCGCACGTGCGCTATGGGGAACCTGGCGCGATACGCCGCCACTTCGACTGACTGTTCTACAAGCGCCCTCAGCCCAGCTCGCAATCCCGTAGTGTCTGAAAATTCCGCCGTCAGGCCGCTTCTCGACGATAGAAGTTGAGCATTCCACCAAGTCTCTCCCGGCGCTCTACTCGACCACCTAGATTGATGGGCCATCAGAACACTTCAGCAGGCGATTCTGCAGCCCCTGACGATTACGCTCTTCGTGATAGTGCGCCACGTAGTGCGTCAGCGCGCGTTCAAGCGATGATCTGCCGAAGAAGACCATCCGCCCGGTACATTCCGTCTTCACTGAACGTACGAATCTCTCCGCATACGCGTTCAAATTTTGGGATCGCGACGGCAGTCGGATCGGCTCGATCCGCTCCCGAGTCAGTGCCGCGCGGAAGGCTATGGAATATTTGGTATCTCGATCCATGATCAGGAACTGCGTGTGCCGAAGGAACGGCTCCTCGGCGTCGGTGAGATTGCGCGCCATCTGCATCATCCAGGCTTCGTCTGGACGAGAGGTGATTCCCGCAATCTTCACCGTCCGACTCGCCAAGTCGAGCACAAAAAGAATGTAGTATGTAACTAGGCCGCGCAGCGTGAGGACCTCGACCGTGAAGAAGTCCGTGGCGGCCATGCTGTCCCAATGCGCCTTGAGAAAGGTCGACCACGAGGTATGTTTTCCTCGTTCGGGCGCCGGATCGATGCCATGTTCGCTCAGTACATTCGCGATCGTCCCGCGGCCAACGTCATGCCCTAAGTTCGCCAACGCGCCTTTATTGAATCAGGACCCTTCGCGCGGGCGTTTGGATGACGCGTGCATGAACGCGGTCAACCCTTCCGCACGGTCGTGATCTAATAACTGCGGAGCACCGGTATGTCCGACTGTCATCAAATGCGAAGGCCCTGTCGCCATTTGCAATGTGCGGATTGGCTACGTCCTCTAACTTTCAAGCGCATGGATGCATACACTCTGACCGGCGTACAGGGCGCTTTCAGGGCCATTCATCAACGAAGAGACGACTGCAATGCGTATCGAGCAACTCACCTGCGCCATCGGCGCCGAGCTGATCGGTGTCAGTCTGGCGGATGCCGCACACGATGCCGGTCTGTTCAGCCAGATCAAGGCGGCGCTGCTCCAGCACAGAGTCCTTTTTCTGCGCGATCAGGACATCTCGCGTGACGATCACGTCGCGTTTGCTCGACGTTTCGGCAACCTCGAAGATCATCCGATCGCCGGCAGTCATCCGGACCATTCCGGCCTGGTGCAGATCTACAAGAATCCCCGAACGCCCATTGATCGCTACGAAAACGCGTGGCACACCGACGCGACCTGGCGTGAAGCACCGCCGATGGGCTGTGTCCTACGCTGTATCGAATGTCCGCCGGTGGGCGGCGACACGATGTGGACGAACATGGTCCTGGCTTATGCGCATCTCCCGGATGACATCAAAGGCAAAATTGCCAACCTGCGCGCGCGCCACAGCATCGAAGCGTCCTTCGGCGCCGTGATGCCCATAGTTAAACGACTGGCGCTGAAAGCGAAGTACCCCGACGCTGAGCATCCCGTGGTTCGGACTCATCCTGAGACGGGCGAGAAGGTGCTGTTCGTCAATGCCTTCACGACGCACTTTACCAACTATCACATACCGGCGAATGTGCGCTTCGGCCAGGACGCAAATCCAGGCGCCGCCGATCTGCTGCGCTATCTGATCAGCCAAGCCGACATTCCCGAGTATCAGGTGCGCTGGCGTTGGCAAGCGAACAGCGTCGCGATCTGGGACAACCGCAGCACCCAGCACTACGCGGTGATGGACTATCCCCCCTCCGACCGCAAGATGGAGCGCGCCGGCATCGTCGGCGACAAACCCGTCTAAATTCACTGCACTGCGCTTAGGACACCTCGCCATGAACTTCCTCGACGGCTCCCTGTTCCCCGAAAATCAGCAGAAACTGGTCATCACTGCCGCCCCGTATGGGCCGGAATGGATGCCTGCGGATTTTCCAGAAGACATTCCGCTCACGATGGCAGCGCAGGTCCAGAAGGCTGTTGACTGCTACAACGCCGGTGCGACTGTCGTGCACGTGCATGTACGCGAGCTCGACGGCAAGGGCTCCAAGCGTCTGTCCAAGTTCAATGAGCTGCTGGCCGGCATTCGCGCGCGCGTACCGGATCTGATCCTGCAGGTCGGCGGCTCCATCTCCTTCGCGCCGGAAGGCGATGGCGATGTCGCTACCTGGCTCTCCGACGATACGCGTCACATGCTGGCTGAGCTGCGGCCGAATCCGGACCAGGTGACGATCGCCATCAACACGAATCAGATGAACATCGTGGAGCAGATGAACGATGCCGACCTCACCGGCACATCTATCGCCGAGCCCGCCATGTACCGCGCCTATCGGGAGATGACGATCCCGGCCGGGCCGGAATGGGTGGAGGAACACATCCGTCGCCTGTCGGAGAAGGGTATTCAGACGCATTTCCAGCTCGCCAACATCACGCAGCTGGAAACGGTCGAACGCATGATGCGCCGTGGCACCGCGAATGTGCCGTTGATTCTCACCTGGGTCGCCATTGGTGGCGGCTTCGACGCACCGAACATCTACAACCTCGCCAACTTCGTACGCGCGTGCCCCGATGGCTCCGTGCTGACGTTGGAAACATCGATGCTCAACGTACTGCCACTCAACATGATGGCCATCGCGATGGGGTTGCACGTGCGCTGCGGTATCGAGGACAACATTTGGACACAGCGTCGCGACCGCAAGATGAGCTCGGTCGAACAGATCGAGCAACTCGTGCGCATCTCGCGCGAATTCGGCCGCGACGTCGCCAACGCGAAGGAAGCGCGCGAGATCTACAAGATCGGTACGTTCTACAGCAATGCCGACGAGACGCTGGCTGCGAACGGTTTTGCGCCGAATCGCAGACACGGCCAGGTGGGCTTCACCCAGTACGCGGCCACCGAAGCTGCGCCGGCGAGGCCGCTGAGTCGCAAGATAGCTTCTTGAGTCGCGGCGGTCGCAAGAGGCTGATCAACCTCGTCACTCGCTGCCGCGAATCGCCTGCCTTCGTTTGAATCGAAGGCGGCAATCCATTGGAAATAGCAGAGGCGGCTGCCCCGCCTGCCGGGGCGAGGAGTTTGTGGAAATCACCATGGACCGAATTCCCACACTGTTGATCGTGCCCGGTTTGCGCGACCCCGTGGCTGAACATTGGCAGACGCGGCTCGAAGCAAAGCTGTCAGGAACACGGATAGTGCGCTCGGTCGCACCGCTTGGGCGCGAAGACTTGAGCTGCGCGCGGCGGGTCGCTGCAATTCAAACGGCGCTTGAGACGATCGAGGGTCCCGTAATTCTCGTCGCACACAGTGCCGGCGTGATCATGGTTGCGCACTGGACACGCCGACATCAGCGCTCAGACGTCGTCGGTGCGCTCTTGGCCGCACCCGCCGATCTCGACACCCCGCTTCCCCCCGGCTATCCGGACTTCCAAGCGCTGCACTCGAACGGGTGGCTGCCGGTGCCGCGTGCACCTTTGCCCTTCCCTAGCATTGTCGCCGCAAGCAGTAACGATCCGCTCGCCGCGGTACCGCGCGTCGTGCAATTGGCGAACGACTGGGGCAGTGAATGCGTGCATCTCGGCGCGGTGGGTCATCTGAATCCAGCATCGGGTTACGGTGAGTGGCCGCAGGCGGAAGCCCTGATTATGCAGCTGGAGAAAATGCAATTCTGTTCGCGCTGAAGTTGCATCGCCCCTGCATATCAGCTCAACCATCGCGACAGACAGAGCACCAACCCCGCAAGAAACACAGTTTCTGCGACCATCAGCAAGACGGGCTTCAAGCCAACCGCCGCGAGCTGCTTGAGTTGCGTCTTCATGCCGATCGCGCTCATAGCGATCGCCAGACACCAACGAGATAAGTCATTGCCGAAATTCTGCAGCTCGGCACTGATCCAACCGGTGCTGTTGATTCCAGCAAGCCCCAGGAACGCAACCGCAAACCACGGCAACACCGGCGGACGCTGTTCGTGACTGCCCCCTTGCGCACGGGTGATCATGGAGGCACATAGAATGACGGGTAGCAGCATCGCCACGCGCATCAGTTTTACGACGGTAGCCACATCGCCCGTCTGGTGCGACAGGCTGTACCCTGCGCCCACGACTTGAGCGACATCGTGAATCGTCCCGCCGATGAACACGCCAGCCTCGACGGGCGATAGCTGCAGCACATGCACCAGCATCGGATACAGGATCATGGCCAATGTCGACAGGGTCGACACACCGATGACCGTGAACGTCGTAGCTTTCTCCTTGGCCGGATGTGCCGGCAACGCCGCTGCCAAGGCCAGCGCCGCCGAGGCGCCGCAGATTGCCGTCGCACCGCCGGTGAGGAAACCGAACAACGTATGGAAACCGACACGGCGCGCGACGAACGTAGAGACGAGAATCGTCGCGATGATCGAAATCACCACGAGCGCGATTGGCTGCCAACCCAACTGCGCGATCTGGGCAAACGTAATACGGATGCCCAGCAGCGCAACGCCAGTGCGCAGGACCGTGCGAGCAGACAACTCGATTCCCGCCCTGCACGCACCATCCTCTGCGAGAAAGTTCATCGCGATGCCGAGCAGCAGCGCGAACAACATGAGTGGCGCGCGATACTGGCCGGCGAGGAAGGTCGCAGCCGCGGCGACCACCACGGTGGCCGTCACACCCGGCAACAACCCACGACCGCGCTCATGCAAGGCTGCAATGGAGTGTCGCACGACGGTTAGACCTGCAGACCGGCTGGCAGCGCGCTAGGAAATCCCTGCACGCACCCCGAACTGCTGCAGATCCTCTTGGTAGCTGCGCCTGGCCAACGCGAAGATGGACGCTGATACGAGGCTCACCAGCGGCAGGAGCTGCAGCGCCGTCGGCAAACCATAGGCATCTGCCAGCAGACCGGTGACGACTGGCCCCGGTGCGAGCCCCAGTAGATTGTTCGCCACTGACAATGTCGCAAAGGCAGTGCTGTGAATCGGAGCCGGCGTGAGGTTGGCCACCATCGCACCGGCGGGACCGACGGTGCCGGCCCCGAAGAACATACCCACGGCGATCAATACAAGCTGTGGCACACCGACAGGCAGATAAAACGCGAGTGACAGCAGCGAGCAGCACGTAAGGCAATACACAATCGCCAGCGACAGCTTCTTGGACGGTGACTCGCGACCGATGCGATCCGACCAATTGCCGCAAATCGCCATACCCGCGGCGCTGCTGAGGACGAAGATCGCTGCGACTAGTGCGGCCTTCGGTACAGGCATGTCATAGGCGCGGTTCAGATAGCTCGGCAACCAGACCACCAGTGCGCCGCTGATGAACACCTGCACGCCGCTGCCCAGATACGCACAGATTAGCGAACGGTTGGACACTAAGCTGCGCAGCGGCGGACGAGTTGCGCCGGGCGAGGCGTCGAGACGTGCTGCATGCGTCGACGCCGATGCAATGCGCCGTTCCTTCACGATGAACGGATAGCACATCGTAAGCACGAGGCCGAACAGCGCCATGGCGGTGAACGCACCGCGCCAGCCAAAGTGAGCTGCAGCCGCGCCGCCGAGTGAAACGCCGAGCACCGAGCCGACCATGCCGCCGGCCAGAAACGCGCCCGTGATCGTGGCACGCATCCGTGCAGGAAACATTGTGAGCACGACTGCCAGACCGACGCTGCCGTAGGCGGCCTCACCCAAGCCAACCAGGAACCGCGCCACGAACATCTGCGAGAAATTCTCCGCGAGCGCACACCCCAACGTGGCAAGACTCCACAGTGCGGCCATGAGCACCAGGCTTTTGATCCGTCCCCAGCGATCGGCGAGCAGCGACAGCGGAAACGCCAGCGTACCCACTGCGAATGAGACGATGGCACTCAGCGCGCCCAGACGCGCATCCGACAGGGCCCACTCCGTCTTGAGATACGGGAACACCGCACTCAGGACCTGTCGTGACATGTAGTCGGACAGCAGCAGCCCGAAGGTGATCGCGAACACAAGCCAGGCGTAGCGGCGCGATACTTCCGCGATGGTCGCGTCCGTGGCGTCGAGGGTCTGCACCGCGGCGTCCATATGGCGTATGCCTCAGATTACGAAGATCGAAGAACCGGTTGTCTTGCGCGACTGCAAATCGCGATGCGCGGCGACCGCATCCTCGAGCGCGTAGTGCTGGTTGATTTCAATCTTGATACGGCCGCTGCCGACGTGGTCGAACAATTCTTTCGCCAACGCGCCCTTCTCGGCCGGATCACCGATGTAGTCCGCCAGCGCAGGACGCGTCAGATACAGAGAACCTTTCATCGCAAGCAGTTGCGGATCGAACGGCGGAATGGTCCCCGATGAGGTACCGACACACACCATGAGGCCACGACGCTTGAGCGAATCCAGCGATGCCGTGAAGGTATCCCGACCGACGCTGTCGAACACGACATCGACGCCAGCCCCGCCCGTCAATTCGCGAACCGCTTGGCCACGTCCTCGTGAGCATAGTTGATGATGTGATCGCACCCGTGCGCGCGCGCGCGATCAGCTTTGGCATCGGTCGACACCGTGCCGATGACGACCAGCCCGAATAATTTGGCCCACTGCGTAACGATCAGACCCACGCCACCGGCAGCGGCGTGCAACAGGACCGAGTCACCCGCTTTGAAATTGTGAATGCGCCGCATGAGATAGGCGGCGGTGAGACCGCGCATGGTCATGGCCGCGGCAGTCTCGAAGCCGATGGTCTCCGGAAGCTTGACGAGTGGCGCCGCAGGGATCAAGCGTTCGTCGAGTACGCTCCCAGCGTATCGATGAAGCCCGTATACGTGACGCGATCGCCGACTGCGACGTTGGTCACACCGGCACCGATGTCCGTGACCAGGCCCGCTGCTTCGACGCCTATGCCATTCGGCAACGGCACGGGATACGTGCCATTGCGGAAATACGTGTCGGCAAAATTGAGACCGACGGCCACGTGACGAATACGCACTTGGCCCGGGCCCGGCTCACCCACCTCGGCATCCTCGTACTTCAGCACCTCGGGACCGCCGGTTGCGTAGAAGCGAACTGCCTTTGCCATCAATTTCTCCGGGTGCATTCAGACCGTAGCGGCCAATGATGTCGCGATGTCTTTAGTACTTCGCGCGCATCGTAATGCCGTAAGTACGCTCGGCGCCAAGATAGTTCTGATACGTACCGTCCTGCAGGTTGGCGAACAGATTCGACTGGGCCGTCTGGACGATGTAGGTCTCATCGGTGAGGTTACGCACCCAACCCGAAACCTCCCACATGCCCCGACCCCAACCAAGCCGCGCATTGAAGAGTCCGTAACCATCCTGGTTGCCATGATTCGGATCGAGTTCCGACGTCACGTTCTGAGCGCCGACCCAGCTGCCATCCAGGCGCGAGAACAGGCGGCCGAAATTGAATTCGTGCTCCCATTGCACACCGACAGTCGCCGTCAGCTTCGGCGCAAACGGCAATGTATCACCCGACAGATTGCAGGCGCGCGTGACCGGATCGTCCGGCGTGCGTCCGGTGTAGCACGAGCCCTGCGTGTACTCCTCGTACGTCGCCTCGGCATACGTGGCCGATACGTCCACCGTGAAGTCGCTGGTCACGCGCGCGGTTATATCCGCTTCCACGCCTTTGACGCGCACCTTCTCCACGTTGTTGACGAGGAACTGCAGACCGACGAACGAAGCTGACTGGAAATCTGTGTAGTCGCTCAAGAACGCTGCTGCATTCAGGCGCACGCGATCGGCGAGCTCGGCCTTCGTACCGATCTCGTAGCTGACGACGTCTTCGGACTCGAAGGGGCGCTTCGTAATCGGTGTATTGCCGAAACCGCCGTTGTAACCGCCCCCCTTGAAGCCGGTCGCCACCGTGGCGTACCCCATGAGCTCGTCATTGAAGTGGTACACGGTGTTGAAGGTGCCGGTTACCGCATTCCAGTCGTCATCGAGCGCGAACGAAGACCCCGCGGGTGTCAGCGTACTCACTGGCAATGACAGGTTCGCAAGCGGGCCGGGCGCAGTGGTAAACGGAGTGTTCTCGAGGGACACGTCCTTGTCTTCGTAGGTATAGCGCAGGCCTAGAGTCAGCGAGAGCCGGTCGGTCGCATCCCAGGAGGCCTGGCCGAAGGCGCCGTAGCTGCGGCTGTCGGAGATCTCATAGAAGTCGCCGGTATCCCCCGGCAAACCGAGCGCCGGCAATGCCGGCCGCCCGCTCCCAGGGCCGCTACGACGCCTGCTTCATCGATGGCCTGACCCAGCACGAATTCGTGATTGGCCCGGTCGCCGCGCTGAAAATGGTTGTCGTAGTAGAACAGGCCGGCAAGCCCGGTCACGCGATCACTCAAGTCCGAATTCACGCGCAGTTCCTGGCTGAACGTATCGCCGCTCTGGAAGTCGCGATAATTCACGAGATCCAGACCGGTTTGACCGGCGTCATTCCAGCGCTGCGTGATGTCGTAGGTGTCGTAGCTCGAAATCGCAGTGAGCGTGTAGTTGTCGGTGTGATACTCGATCGACGCGATGACGTCATGTGCCGTTTGCTCGAACTCGATCGGTGCGAGCGCCTGAACGCGACGATTGTCGGGGTCGTTGTCAAGAATGGACTGCGCGCCCGCGTTGATGATCCCGTCCGTAAGCCCTGGGCCGTCCGCGGCGCCCAGGGCGGCAGGATTCGCCGTTACGGTATTCACCAGTGCCGTCACGCGCGGACCATAGAACATGTCCGCCAATCCAGGTTTGAAGTCGCGCTCGGTATGCGATCCGATGAGTCGCACCTGCCAGGCATCGTTCGGCGTGAACAGTAGCTGGCCACGAACCGAGTATTGCTGCAGATCGTTGCTGTCCGGGCCGGTGAGATTCTCGTCCATGGTGTCGCGCTTGGTGCCCGTCACGCTGAGGCGAGCGGCGAGCGAGTCCGTCAACCCGCCGGTCAAGTAACCGCGCAGGCCCAGCAGACCATCGTTGCCGCCGGTGACTTCGCCCATAGTCCCGAAGTTCTGGCTCGGAGCAGCCGTGCGCACGCTGATGGCACCCGCGGTGACGTTCCGGCCATACAGAGTCGATTGTGGCCCGCGCAGCACTTCGATCTGTTCGATATCAGCAAGGTCGCCGATACCGGTCCCCGAGCGCGAGCGATACGCGCCGTCAATGAAGAGCCCGGTATCCGGTTCGAAATCCGGGATATTGCCTTCGTTACCGATGCGACGAATGCGGTAGCTCGTATTGAAAGGATTGGAGTTCGTCGTCACGACCAGCGAGGGTACGAGGACGGTCAGATCCGCAACATCGCGGATGCCGGCGGATTGGACCTGTTCTGCAGTCACTGCAGAGATGGCCATCGGCACGTCCTGGATACTCTCGGTCTGCTTGCGAGCGACGACTTCGACTTCTTCCAGCCCCATCGACCCAGTTTCCCCGGCAGCCGCGGTCTGGGCGTGAACCTGATGGGAACCGAGCGCCGTTGCGATCGCCACCGTGAGCAGCTTGTGCGAAGTTCTCATGTCAACATCACCCCTGGTTAAGCTCGTTAGCTACCGCATCCGGATGACTGTGGCACTCCAGCAACCGAAGCACAAAAGCCTCGCACTCGGGCGAGGACTGGCTTCACGCGATGTGCACACGACTCATGCCCCGTCTGCGGACTGTTATTTCAGTAAGCCCCTTTGCCGAGCCAGGGTAGAGGAGCCCGCGCGAGCGACGCTTTGCAACCGGTGACAGCGCCTTTTCATTTGACGACACGGTCGGTAGAGTGAAAGCGCCTCTTTGGCATCAGGACCACACTCAATCGATTTTGCGGAACGATTCCGATGACACGCATGGTGCATGCCGCGGCGCTCACGAACTACTTCGAAGTCGCTCAGCAGTTCGGCTTGAACCCCGCCGCTTTGATGAGTGATGTCGGCCTCACCCGCACGATGCTGACCAATCCGGACAACCGCATCCCCGTCAGCGTCGTTGTCAATCTGCTCGAGGCCTCGGCGCGCGCTACGAACTGCCTGACGTTCGGCTTGCGGATGGCGGAAACGCGTCAGATCTCCGACTTCGGCGTGGTGGGTTTGGTGATCGCACACCAGCCCACTTTGCGCGAAGTGCTGCGCGCGATGATCAATTACCGTTACCTGATGAACGAGGCACTCACGGTACATCTGGAAGATGCGGGCCGGAACGTCATCATTCGCGAAGAAGTCGTGACCGATGTTCCGATCGAGTCACGCCAGGCTATGGAACTCGCGCTCGGCGTGCTGGCGCGCGCCGGAAGCGCGTTGCTGGGGAGTCATTGGAAGCCGCACCGGGTATTGTTCACACACGATGCGCCGGGGGATCTGGAGCTGCATCGACGCATTTTCAAATGCGAGCTGGACTTCGGCAGCGAATACAACGGCTTTCTGTGCGCGGCCGCCGATCTGGACTATCCCTGCTCGGCCGCGAACCCTGCGCTGGCGCGCTATGCCGAACAACTTCTGCAGTCGCAGACGCGCATGCCGAACGAAGCGACCGTCATGGAGGAAGTGCGTGATGCGATCTATTTGTTGTTGCCGAGTGGCCGGGCGACGGTCGAACAAGTCGCACAGAGTCTCGCGTTGAACGTGCGCACGCTGCAACGCCAGCTCGAACAGGGAGGACAGACGTTTTCGGAATTGACCAATTCCATACGTCGCGAGCTCGCCATCCGTTACGTCGAGGATGGCCATCACTCACTGGGACACGTAGCCGAGTTGCTGGGCTACTCCACTCAGACTTCATTCACACGCTGGTTCAAGGCGCAGTTCGGCGTGGCTCCCATGCACTGGCACAAGCCGGCAGGCGGATAATGGTTATCACGTCAGCGTCGTCGCGAACCGTTCTCGATATCTTCGCGATAATGCGCATCGGTCGAATGAACCAGCACGCCTACTGTGTTTTTCGAGCCAAGTGCTGTCTCAGAACCGCTCGCAACTCGTCCGTCCACGCGATTTCGACAGGCGTCTTGCCGCTGTTGTCCTTCGCGTCGGCGGCGGCACCTGCATCGAGCAAAGCATCAATAACAGGCCGATTGGCTCCGATTTCCAAGGCAGCGAACAATGCTGTTCGGCCCAGGCCGTCTCTTGCCTCGACTCGCGCTCCTTGCTGGAGCAGCGCTTTGACAGCCTCGAGTTGATTGTTCACCGCGGCTGAATGCAGCGGCGTGGTTCCGAAACTCGATGCGGCGTTCACGTCCGCGCCGCCTGCAATCAGGCTCTGTATCTGCGCCACGTCGCCTTTCCAAGCGGCGGCATGCAGAGGCGTGTGCCCGCTCTTGGCGGCCTCATCGCTCGCCAAGATCGCGATGGGCACGAGACACAGCATTGCAAGGGACAGGAGCAGGGTTCGTTTGATCACTCTTCGCCTCCATGGATCCGGTTGGAAACAACGAGCCCGGACCGCGAGGAAATATCCGGCGGTCCAGGCCCAGAGGTTTGCTACGGATAATTTGTGATTGTCGGTGTGCCCTGAGCGTTGCACACAGTCTGCGAGCCGGCATCATTGATGACCCGAATGATCCCGCCGTTGGCTCCCAGGCAAACGGTGATCATGCTGTGGAATCGCACGTTGGGATTGAATGGCGCCTCGATGGCGCGATCCAGGAAGATGTTCGGATTGGTGAACACGCTGTACACACCCAAACCCCATGCCTCGTGACTGGTGACGCCGTCGGCCACTTTGTAAGAAGCCCAGCCGCGACCCGTCGGACTGTTCCAGCTCGATTGACCCGGCGGGTCGTACGGGATCTCGGACTGGTAGAAATAGACGCGACCACCATTGCCGTTCCACACGACCTGATACTGTTGATAGTGCTCGACGAAGAGTCCATAGATGGTCACGTTGTTACCATTCACCCACAGCCCGTTCGCCGCAGGATTGAGGTCCCAGCGCACGCCAGTCCCATGGTCGGCGCGCCAGATCCAGGTGTGATCCACGATCGTGTGGTGAGCATTGATACTGAGGTTGATGGAGGCTCGTCCCGACGCGGCACCACCGACGCGAAAGAACAAGTCATGCAGCACGATGGGATTGGCCGCATGGTTGGCGGAGCTCCCGTTCGGACCGACTTCAAGAAGCACCGGCGAGTTGGCCGCTCCGGCGTCGAAGAACAGTCCGGCAATCGTGATGCCGTCCACATCCGCCGTTCTCATGATGGGCACGCCGTTGTCAGCTCGCAGCGTCGCGAAGCCGAGCCCCATGATCACCGTGTTCGGATTGTTGACCTCGAGCGTTTGGTTGAGAACATAGATACCCGGCGTAAACAGGATGTGGCGGCCTGCCGCGAGTTCTCCGTTGATGGTCGCAGCGCTATCGCCCGGCCGCGCGATATAGAACGAACCGAGTGGAATAGTCGTACCCGGCGTGGTGGCGCCGTTAGCCCACGTGATGCCGACGCTGTTAGTTCGCAGCGAGGGCACGCGCACGGCGAAGTTGCCCGCCGAATCGACGAATATATATGGCTTCTCACGCACGATCGGCGTCTGCGCAACCTTGGTGTAGCGTGCGCCCGCCGTGGGGAAGTTGCCTGCGGGAGGATTCGGCACACCCACGAACACCATGTTCCAGTTCGAGCCGGCCCAGCTGCCCCATTGAGCATTGCGCGAAATCCACTGCTGCTGGGACGCAGAGTTCACCTGGCCGTCGATGAGCACGTCGGAGAACCAGCCGCCGCTCGACCAGCCATTGTTCTGGTTGAGCTTGATGTTGCCGACTACATGCATGCGACGGAATGGAACCGCCTGCGATACGGCCCACTGCACGACTCCGCCATTGAGGTTCGGGTTGACTGAGAAGTTCTCCGCGCCACGCCAGAAGTTCTGCGTCGCGTTGTCCCCCGAGAGGAATGCATTCGAACGCAGCTCTCCATTGATGCGGACTTGATCCGGATGCATGCCGAGACCGAGCACCTGCGTGTAGAACCCGACCGGCACGCGCAGATTGTTGTATGTGCCAGGCATGAACAAGATGGCATCGCGCCTCGGCCCGAAATGATTCGGCTGCTGGGCGTTGTAGATGTTGTTGATCAGCGTCTGCAGGTTGGGCGTAGACGGATCGAAGATGTGAACGTTCGGACCCAAATCCGGCGTTTCCCCACCACCACCGTTGTCGATGATGAACTGCTCCCACGCTTGCACCGTGGGACGATTTGCTATCAGGGCGCCGCCCAGATTCAAGTCGGCGGACACGAACTGATTGTTGGCGGCCGCTCGCAATGCCACGGTCCCATTCGGCTGGGGCACTACCGTGAACTGCTCCCACGCACCGATCGTCGGGCGGTTGGCGATCAAACGGTTCGTGTTCGGAGCTGCGAGCTCGATGTCGACAGTCACCAGATTCCCGCTCACCCTCGCGCGCAGCGAGATAGTGCCGTTCGCGTTGTTGATCACCTCGAACTGTTCCCATGCATCGGCGATCGGTGCGGTGGCGGTCAGGAACGATGTGCCGGCAGCGCTTGCGCTTACGAAGTTGTTATTGGCAACTGCACGGAGGGTTGCTGCGTCGCTCGCCGCCGATAAGGCGAGAGCGCCGAGCATCCATCCGCCGACGAATAGCTGATGAAAAAATCCCTTGGACATTTGCTTTCCTCCTTGAAAGGCCAAGCCTCCCCGGGTCATCGCTGACCCGAAGGGCCTTGATACATTTGCTATCGATGTGACATCACTGATAGACGCGCACGTAGTCCACGAACATCCGTTGCGGGAACGTGCTCGAACCATTGGGGCTACCGGGCCACCTGCCGCCCACCGCCACGTTCAAAATGATGAAGAACGGCTGATCGAACACCCAGTTGCCGTAGCTCTGCACCTGGCTTCTGTTCAAGGAATAGAAGCGCGTGCCGTCGACGTACCAATGGATGTTGTTGGTGTCCCACTCGACCGCGTACACGTGGTAGTTGGCGCTGACGGTCTCGTTCAAGTAATGCGTGCCCGAGAACGGTGTGGCACCCGAGTAGTTGGGGCCGTGCACGGCGCCGTGAGTGATTTCAGGCTCGAATCCGACGTGCTCCATGATGTCGATCTCGCCGCTGTCGGGCCAAGGCGTCCCAGGGAAACTACTGCCGAGCATCCAGAATGCCGGCCAGATACCCTGGGTCTGCGGCAGCTTCATGCGAGCCTCGATGCGGCCCCAGCGGAAAGACCTCTTGCCCGCCGTATTCATGCGAGATGAGGTGTACTGACAGGCCCCATACCAGCAGCTGAAGTTGCCCGGGTTGCCGCGGCGGGCTTCCAGTACTGCGACGTTGCTGCCCGCTTGGGAATCGAACTGCACGAAAACGTTCTGGCCGGCGGTGTAGTACTCGAGCTCTTCGTTGCCAAAGCCGTGGCCGCCCTCTTCGTGATTCCAGTGGGCGCCACTGATCGTGTCGAACTCATCACGCCACACCAGCGTGCGACCGCCGCCCGGATTGTTGTTGATGATGAACTGCTCCCACGCCTGCGCGGCGGGCCGATTCGCGATGAGAGCGCCGCCCAAGTTCAGGTCGGCTGACACCAGCAGGTTGTTCGCCACGGCGCGAATCGCGACCGTGCCGTTCGCCTGCGGTTCGAGACGAAATTTCTCCCAGTCGCTGACGACAGGCCGATTCGCGATCAGTCGGTTGGTATCGGGCGCGGCGAGGCCAGCGTCGGCGGCGACGAAATTGCCGCTGATCGTGGCACGGAAAGAAACGGTTCCATCCGCGTTGTTGACAACCTGGAAATCCTCCCAAGTGCTGGCCGTTGCGGCCGTCGCAGTCAAGTAGGAAGTCCCCGCCGCAGTGGCACTGACGAAATTGTTGTTGGCGGCGGCGCGAATCGTCGCTGCCTGAGCAGCTATCGGGATGGCAAACGCACTCAGCAACCAACCGCAAGCGAGCCGTTGGGCAAAAGATCTCTGCAGCATTGGATATCCCTCCTTGGTCGAATTTCCGTGACTTTCCCTTTGTCACGCATCGAGCTTCGATGCGACGTCTGAGCGACGTTCTGAGCGGCTTCGGCACCTCGTTACTTTGAAACGCAAAGCGGACACTGCGTTCATCGCAGGACACTACTCCGCGAGACAACGTTGTCAAGATAGGAGCGTAGCGCCGGTTATTACTCGGTAATGTCAGCCATTTTGTAAATGACAGCGATTAACTATCTTGTGATGTCTACCGTTCGACGCTTGATCGATGATCTTTCAACGCGGTGCGCGCGGTTATTTTGTCAACTGGCCAAAGAAAATAATTCGCTATGTACTTTTCGGCGGGCCGGCGGACGTTCGCCGCAGTCTGCGCTCCGGCCCACGAGGCAGGCCGCCGAACGACGTACCGTGCAATTCGCCCCCGATGGCGGCACAAACGTGACGGGCACGACACCGTCCGAATCGTCCATTGCGCTGCCCGAGTAGGTCAGTCCGGGCCCGCCGCTCCGAGGGTCATGCTGGAAGGCGCGTTGATGAGCGGTGCGTTGTTGCCGGGCTGTAACGTAAAGACGTCGGCAGTGATCGTATAAGCCAAAGCGGTCGTATCGCGGCCCGTAACCAGAAGACGGATAGTGTGATCGCCCTGTGACGCGAACCGCACCAGACCGAAGTTCGTCTGCAGGAAAGTGGCCGGCGAGGAGTGCTGGTTGAGCGGCACGCCAAGGGGCTGGCCATCCACGGCAAGCTGCAGAATGCCGCGGTTCGCCTGATGGGTCTTGTAGCGCATCAGTAGTGTGTAGGTGCCTGCTGGAACGGCGGGCAGCACGAAGTCGATATATTCGCCTTGCGGCGGCGTACCGTCGGC
This sequence comes from uncultured Gammaproteobacteria bacterium, assembly GCA_963710595.1. Taxonomy (GTDB): domain Bacteria; phylum Pseudomonadota; class Gammaproteobacteria; order Steroidobacterales; family Steroidobacteraceae; genus Steroidobacter. The sequence goes on along the minus strand of CAVQAZ010000003.1, from coordinate 2,228,745 downwards.
GCCAAAGGAGACGTACTTGAAGTTGCTGGGAAACTGTCCGCCGCTCGCAAACGTCTCGTTGGCCACGGATCTGTTCGCACCCACCGCCGTGGCAGCGAGATCCTCCGCTTCGAACACGATGGGCGGCCTCTGCGACGGGGGCGCCGTCGTGACGAGCGCCGCGTTGCTCGACTCCGCCAGGTTGCCGGTCGCGTCCGCGGCGTGCACGGTGAAGGTGTAAGAGGTCGCGCCGTTCAGACCGGTGACGGTGAAAGACCTGCCGGCGGTGTATCCGACAAAGCGGCCATTGCTGAAGATGTTATATCCATCTACTGCGACGTCGTCGGATGAAGATGTCCATGTCAGGTCGACCGATGTGGAGCTGTTGCCGGTCGAGGACAGCCTCGGCGCAGAAGGCGCCGTCACGTCGGGCGGCGCGGAGTTGTTCTGTCGTTGCGCGATCTGTTCGAGATAGAGCGACTGCGGCTGCAGGCCGGGCGAGTTAGAGCCTTCCTGATAACCGGCAGGACCTGCGAATGGCCCGGCTCCGGTGACGTTTCCGAAGCAGCCGATGGCGTAGTTCTGCGCGGTTGGCGGCTTCTGCACGAGGATCTTGCCGCCGGCAGCGTTGGTGTTCCAGATGACGCTGTGCCCGGCGGCCCAACCATGTCCGGTCCCGTAATTGCCGCGGTTGTAGAAGCCGAAGACGTCGCCGCTCGAGCGATTGGACGCGGTCAGCCGATCGAACAGCAGCCCCGTGGACCAGCGCCGATGCGCTTCGGCAAACGTAAGATTGTGGTCGGAAGTGGAGTCGAGCACGACACTTCCGGAGTCGGTGCTGGTGCCGTTGGTAATGAAGGCGTGGCGGGCGTAGCTGGCGAAAGAATCGCGGAACAGGATGAGTTGCGCGTGATAGGTCGAGAAGTTGTAGCGGCGCGAGCCGGTAATGAGTGAGTGAGGCTCAATCGCCCGAGCGCGCTCGACGGTGCAGCGAGTGGAGTTTGTAAACTGCACGCCTGCGTGCACGAAGTGCTGCATGGTTGCGTCGCGCAGCCAACAGTCCTCGGCGCCGACGAAAGTGATCGCGTCCAGGGCGTGATCTTCGGATTCGGGCCCGGCAGTGACGATGTCGACCAGCAGCTTTTCGATACCGATGTTCGTCAGGATGGACGACGGGTCGTACTTGTAGATGAAGCTCTGCGACAGCGAGCGCTCGAGTTGATTGAACACCGGCGCATCGATGACGATCGTGGTGCCGGAGATCGCGGTTATGTAGCGGTGATAGCGGATATCGATGTCACCGGGGCGCCACGTGTTGGCGTCGGTCACCCCGCCGTTATCCATCGCGGCGATCCATGCCGCCGTGGACGGATGCAAAAGAATGATTGGATCGCCGACACGAAATCCAGTTGCATCGTTAACAGTGAAGCTCCGCGAGCCGACGCTGACTCGCGGAGTCGTGATCGCCCGGCGCGTCCCGGCGACTTCCGGCCTGAAATCATTGTCCGTGCCGCTGCCGGCGACGATGACGGTGGCCGTCGACGTTCCGGTGCGCCGTAGGATTGTATTAGCCGCCGGATCAGCGCCATCGCCAACACCACTGAGCACCACGCCACTCTTGTTGACGCGGACAGTGCCTGTGACACCGTAAACACCGGCGGTGAGCAGAACGGTGCCCCGATACCCGTTGGCCTGCACCGGCAGCCTCCCGACCCGATCGATGGCTGCCTGGATGCTGGCGGTGTTATCGCCCGGGACGGGGGAGAGAGTCAGAACGACCGGGACCACGGGCAGTGGCACCCCACCGCCTTTGTAGCCGGCATGGCTGTAGTCCGGGATCCGATTGCCGTTCGCGTCGGCGGGATAAAAGAGTCGGCCATTGCTGTCGTACCGGACCTTGGCGGATTCCCAAGCGTGAGCGGGCTTGGGCGACGCCAGGAATACCGCCAGTACGGCCGCGGCCATCAGAGAAGGACGAATGTGAGTCGATATGTCCATTGTAAAATCGCTGACGAAAAGTCAGCCCTCCTTGCTGTCATGTTCCGTATAACTTGCGCGTCTGCGGAGCCTTATCCCGCGGGATTTCCTTTTGCTTGCCTTCGGACTCGTAACGGTCATCCCGCGGGATTTCCTTTTGCCTGCCTTCGGACTCGTAACGGTCATCCCGCGGGATTTCCTTTTGCCTGCCTTCGGACTCGTAACGGTCATCCCGCGGGATTTCCTTTTGCTCATCCTTCGGATTCGCAACGGTCAGAACGTGGCTCGCAGTGTGGCCACGTAGGTACGCCCGTCGTAGTCGAGACGACGCGGCAACATCGGGTCGTTCTCGTATTCGGCGCGCATGGCGTCAGTCAGGTTGAACGCATCGACCGAAAACGAGATATTGTCGGTGATGTTGACCGAGGCCGAAGCGTCGACCTGGCTGCGCGCCATGACCTGACGCGCGTCGCCGACGAAGCTGTTGCCGGCGGCGAGATCGTATTTGCCGCGACGGTTATAGACGACGCGGACGCCGAAACGCTGCGTCTCGTAGTAGCCGATGAGATTCAGATTGTTCTTCGACACGCTCGGCAGCGTGATCGGGTTCCCGGCCGCATCGTTACCGTCGATGCTGATGAGCGAGTAGTTCGCGGCGCCGCCGAGGTGGCTGAGGAAGCTCGGCAGGAAGTCCAAGTTCTGCTGAACCGAGAACTCCAAGCCGCGAACCCGGATCGGGTTCTGGTTGGTCTGGCCGGAGACTTGCACACGGGCATTCACCGGCGTGCCCGCGGCGCCGACGAAGGTCCTCGAGCTGAAGCAGTTAGTGCCGACGATCGAGAGCGTTCCGAGGCCGTAGTCGACGCCCTTGATGATGCCGTTGGCCGGGCACAGCACGCCCTGGTCGGTGATCGGCCCGATATAGTCGTCCACGTCCTTCTGGTAAGCAGCCACGGCGAACAGCCCACCCTGACGGTTGTACCATTCGAGTGACATGTCGTACGAGTTGGCGGTGTAGGGCTTGAGGTCGATAGCGCCGATTGCGATCGTATAAACCGGATCGACCGGCGGAACGAGCGCCTGCGGTTCCTGGACAGCACTGATCGGCGTCGAGTCTCGCGGCTGCGGACGAACGTAGGTCTTGTAGTAGGCGACGCGCAGCACGAGATCTTCGGTCAGATCAGCCGAGAGCATCGCCGACGGCAGCCAATGATCGTATGTCCGGTCGTAGTTGCGCGTGGCCATCGAATGGTTGATCGGCAACGGCCGCAACGAAAGAGCCGCGGCACAATTCACGCAGTCGAGCGCGACGATTTCGTTTTTCGTGTGCTCGTAGCGGACGCCACCGTTGCCGCGAACGCGGATGCCCGCGATCTCGACGTCGAGTTTGGCCATGGCGTAGCTCGAGATCACGTTGTTCTCGTTGCTGAAGTTGTTGTTGTAGAAGTTGGCGTCCCAATAGTTGTTGACCAAGCCGTACGGCGTGAGGAAGACGCCCGTCTCTGGACCGCCCGTGAACTGCGCCGGCAGGCCGCTCGGGTTGGTGGCGCTGCGCAGATCGGTGTTGACCGGCGTGATCAGCGCCAGAGTCCGTTCGATGTCGAGGTTGCGCCAGTTGGATGTGAAGCCCGACGCGTTGCCACCGAAGAATTCCGACACATACGGATTCTGGACGGACAGCGATGGCGTGATCGCGCCGGTGTTGGCGCCGAGCGCCGTATTACGCGTGCCCGACGAGGTATATTTTTGGTGCTCGTAGCGCACGCCGGCCTGGATACCCGACAGGAACGAGTCCTCGTCAAAGAGGCGCTCGATGTCGAACTGGGCCGCGTCGAGAACATTGCGGCTCTGCCCATTCGTGCCGGTGGCGCCGAAGCGGTCGCCGGCCGTCCCCGCGGGAGCACCGGGCATTTGCGCACCGGCCTGAGTCGCGGCATTGGCGGCTGGCGGCAGCGGATAGCCGCCCGTCGGGACGTGCTCCGCCCGCGGCGTGTTGAGCATCACGTTGAAGTTCGACAGATCGTTGCCGCCGGTGAATACCGACGTCGTGATCCCGTTGAGTCCGGCCGCGCCGAGGTTGCGGTACGGGTTCTGGACGATGTCGAGCTCGATCTGGTTTGAGACGACCTTGGCGCGCGAGACTGTGGCCTGAAGGCTGGCGTGCCACTGGTCATTCTCGAAGTCGGCGCGAGGCATGATCGCCCAGGTGCCTTGCGTGCCCGGCTCCGAGCGGAGCGAGTCAAACGTGTTGATGTTCTCGGCCGAGAACTCGTTGATGTAGGCACGCGGACCGCTCGCCGTGTCGACCACATAGGGCGTGCCAATATTGGTGATGTGCGCCACTGCCGAGGTGGCGTTGAGGCCGGTGTTGGTGTTGTTGCCCGGACCCGCATCAATGTAGAGCAGGTGGTTCAGCGACTTATCGAGTTTGCGCTCGGTGTAGAAACCATTCGCGCCGAGCTTGAGGGAGTCCGACGCCTGCCACTCCACGCCGGCGGCGCCGGTCCACAGGCTGCCGAGATTGTTGCGCACGAGCTGGCGCATCTGGCTGGGATAGTAGACACCGCCCGGATACTGCGCGATCAGCGAGTCGTACACCGGGTTCGAGCCGGCCGCCGCCTGGTTGCCGACCTGGATTGCACCGAGACGGTTTCCCCAACTGTTGACGGTGATCGAGTCGCGGCGGAATTTTTCATCCTTGTAGGTGATGACGCCGAAGACCGCCAAGCCTTCCCTTAGATGTGTGTTGTAGCCGAGCGAGGCCTGCGGGCTGCCGAGGTCGGCGAGCGAGTTGTGTTCGTATGATGCCTTGGCGAAGCCGCCCTCGCGCCGAGAAAGCGCCGGCGCGATGCGCAGGTCGATGTTGCCCGACAGGCCGCCTGCGAGGTCTGCCGCTGTGGGGGACTTTATGACCGTAATCGATGTGAAGATATCCGAGTTGAACGCGCCGAGCGGAGTAGAACCATTCAGCACCGGATCGGCGAACCCAACGCCGTTCATCGTCGTACGCGCGAATGTGCCGGGCAGGCCGCGAAGGCTGATCGTCGCGTTGCGAGCATCGGCCTCGCGGTTGATCTGGATACCTGGGATGCGCTGCACTGCCTCGCCGACGTTGAGATCGGGGAAACGGCCAAGACCGTCCGAGGAAATCGAGTCGGTGATCTGCGCTGAAGACCGCTTGGTGTTGAGCGCATCGATGTACGACTGGCGAAAGCCCGTGACGACGATCTCTTCGATCTGACTTTCGGCCGGCACGCCGCCGGCGACCTGCGGAGCAGCCGTGGGTGCATTTTGCGCATAGACACCGGTGGCAATCGCGCCCAGCAGCGCTCCCAAAACAGCCTGGCGAACTTTAGAAACATTGGAGACGATGGGTCCCCGTATGCTCTGGCGATGAGACATGTACCCCCCCTAAGAAATGCCGAACTTTTTTTTACCACTCGTATAGATGCGCGCTTGCCGACACGGCACGGTGCTTGCTTGCGACTCCTGCTAGAGGCGTCTGTTTTCACGGCCGCTGAGCACCGCTGTGGACATATCCACCCGGTCCTGGCCTGACCGGTCAGACCAATCCCCCCCTTGCGTTACGACGCGGTACCCCGGCCTTCCCTCAATGGATTTGAGCTGCATGCTGGAGAGAGGCCCTAAAAAGGACCGACTTCTTTTCAGTCAACCATCCGTCTACTGGCACTTGCGCGCGTTTCCAAGCAGGCAGGCTGCGGAGGCGGCCAAGAGTGCAACTGAATCGTGGTGGAGGAAGACGGACGAGCATGGCTCTCTGAGTTCGAGCCCCGAAACACTGCTCTGCCGGGAGGTGAAGCTATCAGCAGAGGGGCATACCCTCAGACTGGAACCGTCCGGAGCCTGTCGTCAGTAGCGACCAGGTCGCTATCGGCCCATGGGCCGCGTCTAACTCGGCAATTCCCAAGGTCTCGGGCAGGAAACAGCGAAGCTCATGGGTACCAATCCGGCCGATGCATTCGGCTTCGACGTTGCCGTCGATGGCAATGTGATCGCAGTGGGCGAAGTATTTATGAGCGCGTCCACGTCTTCGAAAAGCAGGGGACGAGCTGGGTGCGAACCGCCGTGCTCGGCCTGGCGCCGAGTCCGCCCTATGACACCGGCAATGGATACTCGGTTGCCGTATATGGCGATCTGATCGCGATCAGTCACCGCGACGATATTCTCATGGCTCCTCGGTTTCGACGAAGGCACGCAGTCGTTGCAGCGTGTTGTCCCACTGATCGGAGATCTGGTCTAGGTAGCAGCGCACCTGTGCGAGCCGGCGAGTCTGCAGTTCCCAGATCCGTTCGCGGCCAGCGCGGCCGCTGCGCACGAGCCCGGCGTCCTCCAGCGCGCGCAGGTGCTTAGTCACCGCCTGGCGCGAGACGTCGGCGCTTTCGGTCAGGCAGGAGATCGACGCGGGCCCGCCGCGGCAAAGACGCGCAACGATGCGAAGGCGCGTTTCGTCGCCGAGCGCGGCAAACACGGGGGCGGCCTGGGCAAATGCCGCGGCCGCGAGCGGGCGCTGTGCGGAGCTAGCCATTCTCCTGCGCCAGGTACTTCTCGATAAGCTTAGTCTGCATTTCCCAGCCGCCTTCGTTGTCGGCGAATACCTTGGCGCGACGCTCCAGCGGAATGCGGTCGAACCCCGTCTCGGTAATCGTCAGCCGCACGCCGCCCGGGGCATCCTTCAGTTCGAACGTGACGGTGGTCATCTGGCCCTCGGGCGCATCCGGCCCGGCTTCCTCGGCGCCCGGATGCCACCGGAACGAAAAGCAGTCCATCGGCTCGATGCGCTCGACGTAGAAGTCGCAAGCCATGCCGGCCCACGGTTCCTGCATCTTCGCGACCTCGGCATCGACGGACGTCGGCACGATGCGCCCGGCGACACGTTTGCCCTGCACGAACGGGCCCTGCAGCGACACGCCGAACCACTTGCCGAACTGGGACGAATCGGCAATGGCGCGCCACACGCGCTCGCGCGGGGCGCGCAACAGGATCTGCTTCTCGATTCGGTCGGTCTCCATCATCCACCTTCATATGCAACCAGAAAGTTGCGTCTTTTATAGCCCAACCGGAGCGCACATGCAACCCGACGGTTGCATAACAGGAAGCCAGATCAGAGTCCTTCCGAGTATGAGGTTTCAGCTCACAAACGATTGGCTGTATCGATTAGCTCATCGAGGACGATACGGATGTTCCCACCCACGAAAATCTGCGGATTCGAGAACCCGTCGTCCTTCTTCGCCTCGATCTCGCGCTGCTTGATAATTGGCACCGCTGCTTTGAATGCATCTTCGAACGACAATGTCCTGCGCAACTGCTCGTCGAACACGGCGCGTCCAAAAAAAGTCAACTCAGACTTCGATCCGCAGCCGTAGGAGGTGTGATCTTTATCGGCAGCGGTCATGATCAGCGTGTCCTCGCTGCGCAGCGATTCGATCCATCCGCCTGAGTAGCACGCGGAAACCGCAATGACTCGGTTGCGGATGCCGAGCTCATCCAACATCGCCCGCAACTGATCGGCCGTTAAGTCCTCGATCTGCAGTGGCCAGTTCTCTGCAGCAAGCTTGAAATCCGCTCCGCCATGCGAGGTGAGATACACCGCCAGCACATCGCGCTCGATGTCCATCACCTCGGCCAGAGCCCGTAGGCTGCGCTTGAGATTCAGAGTGGTTGCCCACGGAAGCTCAGCAGCGCTTGTTGCATTATTCAGGAGGCGAACGACGTGTCCACGAGCGCCGAAACGCTCCTCGAGCACCTGTTGCACCATAGCGCTTTCGCGCAGGAAAACATCCTCGGAGTAAGGCGCGTAGACCAAACCGTACAATTGCCGCTCGCTGCCCGCGGAGGGAGCGATCGCCTGCAACGACTCCTTCAGCAATTCCTGCTGAGATTCGAACACCTCCTGGCTGAGCTCCAACGAGGCGAACTCGTCATCGTCATAAGACTCAAGGGGTTGCCACTCTTGCGTCTGGAGTTGCCAGCTGGAGAGGATTTGCACGCCCAAAACGTACAAGAGCAGGCTCACGGCCACACGCGTCGAACGAGTGACTGCTCGTGATACACGCCAGGCCGTGATGGCGAGCCAAACCCAGAGTGCCGCGTAGATAACCCAGGCGAACCAGCCGCCCTGCGGCCACCACTGCGAAAAATCTTCGCGCAGCGCCACAACGACAACAACTCCGATCAGGCTTACCGGAAGCGTGGCGACAGAGAAAAGCAGATACCAAGCGGCCACCGGGGAGGCGTGCGTGGTCTTCTCGCGCGCCCAGTTGAGAACGAGCCACACTCCGAAGACGAGTAGCGCAGCGGGTGCCCAGCCGAACAACCAAGAGCGCAGATCGAACGATGCCGGACCGCCCACTTCGAGGCGTGAGGCGCCGCTAACAATCACCGCCGCCGCGCAGACGAGGAGCAGCATCGGCCATGCACCCGGACCTTCGGGCAAAGCCTGCACCGACCGCAGCGTGCCGGCTCTCAGTCCCTGCCGAATCCATTCGATCCAGCGGTCTCTTGTTTTCCTTGGCTCATGCGACGCCCCGCAACTCGCGCCACTGGCGTCCAAGGCCGCTGCCATGAGCCGATCGGGTTCCTGTAATGCCTGAGCATCGGGCGCGGAATCTGCGCCAGTCGTCTGTTCTTCCATGCCGCCATTTTAGTCCCGCAACACAGGCGCAACCGTACCTGTTCCACGTTATCAACGATTGAATTCGCGCCCTGATGGGCGCCCAACTGAATTCCACAGCGCTTGTTTTTGGCAAGAACGGCGCTTCCGGGAAAGGGATACGAGAGTGTCGCCTGATCCATGCGGCAGCTTCTGCAAGCACTAGATCCCCGGTTGGCAGGGATTCCTCAACGCCCTCGCCCCCAGCCAGGAAAGCACATCAAAGCCAGCCACCGAGCGCTTCCCTGCGTTCTCATCAATCAATCCCCTGAACGACAACGAATCGTTTGTTTCTTCAGTCGGTGCGCGTTGCCGGCGTGGTGATGCGGTTGATGATGCCGTCAAGCTCCGCGATGGCCGCGACCACGTGGTAGAGCGAGCTCGCGGGCGCGGGCTCGTCAACCCATCCGCCGTCGACCGTCATCGTGTCGCGCCACAGCCCTGGCGTGGTCGTCTGCAGATAACGCTCGAGCGCGATAGCCGCGCGATAGGCCATGTCACAGTAGGCAGGCAGGCGCATTGCTTCCCAAGCGAGGCAGGCAGCTTTCAAGCGTTCGGCCTGCGGCCACAATCTCGCGCGCCCATCGCGAATGCTGCCGTCATCGAGCAGCGAATTCATCGCAACTTCCCTGCGCGGATCGACGCCTCGACTCTCGGCGGCATCGATAAGCGCTAAAGCTGTGCTTGCCGCGCGGGCGTCAGGAGCGAACGCATGCCAACGCAGCAATAGCCAAGCCCACTCGAACTGATGGCCCGGCTCGACCACGCGCCCCATGTCGCCGGCCGCCGGCGCCCAGTCCGCAGTAAAAAATTCGCGTATCTGCGCAGTCGCCGGATCTACGAATCGCGTCAATGCCAGCTGCACCAACTGCTCCGCGAGCGAACGCCAGCGCGGGTCATGATCGAGCGCCATCCAGGCAAGCGTCGCTTCGAACAGGTGCATATGCGAGTTGCTCGTCAGCAGCAAGTCCCTGTCCGGCGATTCCTTGAAGCCGCCCGCCGCGTTGCGCAGATGCATGTACATGGAATCGAGCAGCTGACGTGCGCGATCTCGCAGCGATTCGTCGTTGAAAACATCGAAGGCCGACGCGTATCCGAGCAATGCAAACGTCTGGTCGTAAAGCAGCACGGAGTCGTCGACCACTGCGCCGTTCGGAGCCACACAGGCGCGTATGAAGTGATCGTCGCGAAGGTAATGGAGCAGGAAATAATCGAGAGCGTGCCGTGTCGCCGGCTCCGTCAGACCATCGTGGCCCAGATCGTCGGCAAAGCTGAACGAATATATCTGGCGCGGGTGTAGACGTGCGCGGCGGGGTTCGTCGGATGGCTCGCCGCTTAGCTGCAGGCGTTCGTGAAAGCCGCCATGCACCCTGTCGGCGCCGCGCTGCCACCATGTCGGAAAGGCATCCTCGACCAGCCACTGTTTCAGACGCCGGCTTGCCTCGCCAAGCAGCTCCAGCGACTGCGGTCCGCTTGAACCGCGATGACCCGATGACTGATACCCCACGACTGTCATTTCGACGGCCACAGGCGGGCCGCGCCCCTGACACCGGAAGAGTCACCCCAGCGCGCCTGCACGATGCGCGACTCCCACGTGTCTGTGAAAACATATGAACGCACGACCGTCGGCAGCTTCTCATAGAGCTCGCTGACGTTCGACAAGCCGCCGCCGAGCACGATGGTGTCCGGATCGACGATATTGCAGACCACGGCCAGCGCGCGGCCAAGTCGATGGATATAACTTTGCAACGCTGCTTGCGCGGCGGGATCGCCATCGCGAACTCGTTCGATGATTTCCTCGCCGGACTTTTGCGCACCGGTTCGGGCCGCGTAGTCGCGCCGCAGGCCGCTGCCGGAAACCCATGTATCCAGGCACCCGCGTTGACCGCACCAGCATTGGGGACCATCCACCTCATCGTGCGACGGCCAGGGCAGGGGGATGTGACCCAATTCGCCACCAACACCGTGCGCGCCCTCCACGAGGCAGCCGTTCACGACCAAGCCGCCGCCGCAGCCGGTACCGATGATGACCGCGAACGCGACAGCGGAACCTGTGGCTGCGCCGTCGACGACTTCGGAAACCGCCAGGCAATTTGCATCGTTGGCAATGCGAACCTCGCGACCCAGGGCGCGGCTCATGTCCTCCCCGAATCTGCGACCGTTCAACCAAACGGCGTTGGCGTTGCGCATCGTGCCGGTGCGAGGCGATATCGATCCCGGTGTACCGATGCCTACAGTGCTGATGTTGGTTCCCGCTTGATGCTCGGCCGCACGCACCAGCTCGCATACTGTCTGTATCGCGGCGTCGTAGTTCCCTGGGTTCGCCGCGCGAATGCGTGCGCGGAACACGCCCGCAGCATCGAGTGCCGCCGCTTCGATTTTCGTTCCGCCGAAATCCACGCCAATCTGCATCAAGCTCGCAATCCCGCCGCGTCCACGGCCTGCTGCAACTGCCGACGCCAGCGTACTTGGCTTAATTAGAAAAGTAAATTTATTTAATAGGCGAGGATCGTCCCGGCGATCTGCGTCGCGCGGAAACGCGCGCTTCAGTCAGCGGATACTTTCATAAGCGCGGAGCGCGACGGCAGCAACTGCTCCTGGAATGGCAGGATGGCTGCCCCAACCGCCGGTGCATCCGTAGCCATCGCGGCGCGCATTACTGGGGCTATTTTAGGAACTGCGCCAGCGCGGCTTCGCAACCGACGGTTCAGACGATCGGCCAGCTTGTCGACCAATACACCCGGCAGCCGGCCACCGATGAAGACAGCTTTCGGATTCACCAGGCAGCTGATCGCGAGCAGCGGATCAGTGAGGAAATCCGCGGAATCGTTGATCCATTGCTCCACCACCGCCTGTCCCTTGGCATCCAGCGACTCCAGTTGCTCAGGCCGTTCTACAGTGCGATTTTTCTCCGACAGCTGCTCATATAATGCGGACAGCGACACCGCGGCCTGCATGGAATGAGCCTTGGTCCGGCGCGAGCGCAACGGCAAAAAGCCTATTTCGCCGCTGCGGCCATCAGCACCGCGGAAGTAGCTGCCATCGATGACCAGGCCGCCGCCGAGTCCGGCGCTGATGAGAATGTAAAAGAACGTGGGACTGCGCAGTCCATGCCCGAACTGCAGTTCGCCAATGGCGGCCGCAGCGGCGTCGTTTTCCACCAAGATCGGCGGCGGCAAGACATTGCCGAGCATTTTGGTGACGTCGACCGTCGTCCATACGCCATAGCTCGACGGACGGTGCGGCAGCTCGATCTGCCCGAGATCGTCGGGTAGCGCCACGCCGGTGCCGATGATCTTGCTGCGCGCGAACTGTTTACTCCGAAGCATCTCGTTCACAGCCTTGCGCGCAAACGAGACCACGGCGTTGGGCAACGCGAAGTCGACCTCGTCGGTGATTCGCACGCGTACGTTCCCAGTCATATCGAGCGCCACCGCCGTAACATGATCGCGGTCGATGTTCAGACCGATCGAAAAACAACCGTCCGGGTTGATCGCGAGCCGCTTCGCTGGTTGTCCCCGTCTGCCGCGCAGCCGTCCCAGCTCAACGATCAGATCTTCCTGCAGCAGTCGATTGGTGATGTTGGCGATTGACGGTGGTGTCAATCCCGTGATCCTGGCCAGGTCCAGTCGGGTGATCTCGCCGTTCACGCGTATCGCCTGCAGCATCACTCGCTGATTGTAATCCGCGGCTCGCTCCAGGTTGGTGCCGGCCAGACTGCTGTGCCGTGGAGTCCGATGACCACTCCGGCGGACTCGATCGGATGTCTGCATCGCTGTTCGGCTCTGAGGTCGGGGGGCCATTGTACTGACTATCCAATCGCCGGTAACAACGCGACGGCGCTGTGCTTGCGAGGGCCTTTTCACCTGAGCAGGCGATGGAGTTACGCACGACTGGCTCGGCGCTCCGGTAGACGCGCCTGACGTGCCGCATCGATGCGGTCCCACTCAAGTCACCACGCTGTTTGGGACGGCGGCAATCTCTTTGTTTGCGTACCGAAGTCGCGGCGCACTGCACAGCGGGTTACATAACCCGCACACCGTCTTCCGGTGCGTCCATCGGCCCGCGATCCCCGGCCGGCCTTTCATATCAAGAGCGAGCGACAGGTTCCTGCCGGGGCCGGTAAGAAAGCCGTAAGCAATCGTAGGGCGTCACAGGAACATCTGCGCTGGAGGGCGCGTTTCTCGACGCGGTCACCTCATCGATTTCTTAAAACACGGGGGAGCGTTGCCCAAGATTCTTCTGGTTGGGCCGTACGATCCAAATTGCGGGGAATACACTTTCCTGGCGCCGCCGCTTGGCGTCTGGCGCCTGGCGGGCGTGCTCGGGTCGGCCGGCGTCGAAGTCAAAGTTTTCGATCCCAACTGCTGTGTGGGTCCGCCAGAGCGGGCGCTCGAGCGGGAGATCCTGCGCGAGGCGTGGGACGTCATAGGCATGTCCACTACGGGTATGACCTTGAGATTCGATCTTGAGTTGGCGCATCTGGCGCGGCGCCTGGCGCCCAATGCCATCATGGTCGCGGGCGGCATGGAAGCCACCTTCAAACCTGAGCTGATGTTCCAGCTTGGGCCCTTCGACCGCGTCGTGCTGGGCGAAGGCGAGCAGCCGCTGCTCGAGTTGGCGGCACGGCTGCGCTCCAACCAGCCCCTGGGCGGAATCAAGGGAACGGCCGAGCGCCGGGCCGACGGCAGCCTGCTGCGAATACCGCAACCTGCCCTCAACCGCGAGCAGTTGCGTGAAGCGATATTCGCAACGCCGTACGCAAGCATGCCTTATGAAGCCTATTGGGAGCGGCTTGAAGCGGCGTATCGCGTGGGAGCCCTGCCTTCCAAGGCGGCGCGCGAAGCTTGTCTTGCCGAAATCCGCTCGGTGCGCCTGATCACGCTCAACTACTGCCCGATGGGTTGCACCTTCTGCTCTTCCACGAATTTCCTGCATGAGGCGCAAGGCGGCGTCGCCGCCATCGCGAGGCTCGAAGCGGACGAATGCATCCAGATGATCGAGGGCATCGTCACGGCGCACCCCCGGGTGCGCACGATCATCTTTCAAGACGACATCTTCGTGTTCACCCGGGACCGGCGCGTCCTGCCGCTCTGCGATGCGATCGTCGCGGCAAAGCAACGGGGCACGATTCCCCGCGAGCTGCAATTCATCAGCACCAATCGCATCGATGCGATGACTCCAGAGCGCCTGGTGGCCATGCGCCGCGCGGGTTTTCGCGTCCTGGGCTTCGGCATCGAGAGCTTTTCACGCAACGTTCTGGCGGAGTTCAACAAAGGCCAGATCCATCGCCATATCGAACCGATGCTCAGCGCAGCCCTGGAACTTGGGATCACGCCCTTTCTCGATCTGATCCTGAGTTCGCCGCGCGCCTCCCTGGAAGACGTGGCGGAGACCCTGCGTGAAGCGTACCGCTGGCTCCGGCAAGGGTGCGAAATCGGCATGTATCCGTATGTGATTCCATTCTCAGGCGCCGCCCTTGCAAACGATCCTGCCCTGCTACCGCACACACAGTACGCACATCGGCATATTGCCGGCACTGCGATTGAATGGCAGCAACCGGCGAAGATCCTGCCGATCGATCCCACCGTGAGCGAAGTCATATTGCGCATCGAACGTGACTTCGAAACAGAATTGGCGGAATTGCAGCAACGCGGAGCGCATCTGCCATCGCGCATTCGTTCGCTGGTGTGGATTCTGGCGGCGGCGCCGATCATGGCCGAGCACGGCATCATCATCGCACCGGAGAACGAAGTGCGCGCTGCACTCGAGGGGCGCTTACCTCAGACCAGGAGGGCGACGGCAGTGCGCGCCGTCGCGAGTGCGTGAAGTTCAATACACCTTGGAGTCTGCTCGCGCCGCTCGGCGTGAGTCTGCTGCTTGCCGGGTGGATCGCGTTGTCTGCGGCCAATATCCAGGCGGCGAGTTTTTCGCTGCTGATCTACGGCCTCGCCAATCTGATCGTCTACACGGACGCGCTCGATTTCATCCTGCGCCTGCATGTGCGACGGCGGCACATCGCCACCGCGCCGACGGAAGAGAATCGCCATCTCTCCATCGACCTGGCGGGCTCGCTGCCGGCCGCCGCACGGCAGGTCGTGCCGGTGCGCCCTTATGCCATTGTCGCTTCCATTTTCAATCTCGAACCGCTGCTGGATGAATTCATGGACGCGTTCGCGCCCTATCGCGATCGCGTCTGGCTCATCAGCGACGGCTCCACCGACAACACCGTGCGGCGCTTGCGCCAGGCGGGCTGGCGCTGTTTCGACGATGGCGTGAATCGCCGCAAGCCCGGCGCTGTGCACCGCCTGCTCGAACGCCTGCCGGCGCACATAGAAACCGTGATGGTCGTCGATCCGGACATTCGCATCCGCGGGCGCGACGGCGGCAGCCGCATCGATTTCGATTCATTCATCCGCGATTTCCAGCAATCGGGCGCCGCCGCCGTCTGTCCGCGAGTGATGATCGAGCCGGATGGTTTTCTCGCCCGTTTCCAGGCATTCGAATATGCCCTGGCGTTTCGCATCGGGCGCGAAAGCCTGGCGGACTACAGCATCACCTCCGGCGTCTCGTGCTACCGCCGCGACGCGCTCGAACGCGCGCTCAAGGAACATACCCACTCGGTGTATGCCGAGGATCTCGAGAATGCGCTGATCATCCTCAGCCACGGCGAACGCATCTACTATGACGGCCGCCTGGTCGTCAGCACCGAAGGGCCCGGCACGGTACCGCGATGGTTTTCACAACGCGTCGGCTGGTACTACGGCCTCTTCAAGGTGTACATCGAGCGCTTCGGCAAAATCTGGCAGATCAGCAAGCGCACGCCGTTTGCCATGTATCACTTCGTGATCTACCTGGGTGGGCTGTCGCTCATCCTGCACCCGCTGAAAATCCTCAGCGCCCTGCTGCTGGTGCTGAGCTTCGTGAGCGGCTTCGACAACCTGTTCATGGCGGATCTGTTGCCGCGCAACGCATTCATCAATCCGGCCTATTTCATTGCGGCCATCGGCAGTTATCTGGCGCTCGGCGTATTCGCCCTGTTTACCGTCGTGCCCAAGGCCGAGCGCGCCTACATCGCGCCGATCGTGCCGCTGTATCTGTTCTACGCGCTCACTCATATCGCTCCGATGACGGTGGGTTACGCCAATTGGGTGACGATGAAATTGTGGCGCCGCCGCGTTTATCGCGACCACTACGAGCCGCTGCCGAGCGCCAGCACCAACCTGCCGTTGGACGAGAAAACAGCACTCATCCGGAGGGCTTCATGACCGTACGCGGCGTTCCTGCGCCTGATTCCTACCTGCCGAATAACTATTGGGAAGATCGCGCGCGCCGCTTCGCCGCGCAAGGCTCGGGTCTGGCAGCGGTGTGCTCGTACGGCATGCCTGAGTTTTACAACCAAATGATCCACCACTGCCAGCGCTTGGCGCTCGAGCCGTGGATGGACATCTCTGCAGGCACGCGCGTATTGGATGTGGGCTGTGGGGTTGGACGCTGGAGTTCGCTGCTCGCCGCACGCGGCGCCGTGGTGACGGGCATGGATTTGAGCCCCACGATGATCGCCGAGGCGAACCGCAGAGCGGCCGCAAACGGCGTCGCTGACCGTTGTCGTTTTCTCGTGCAGGACCTGGCGCAACTCGACGCCGGTGAAAAATTCGATCTCGTGCTCGGCGTCACGGTGCTGCAGCACATTCTCGACGCTGATTCGCTGCGCTCGGCTGTGCAGCGCATGTCCGATCATCTCGCGCCGGGGGGCCGCATGGTGCTGCTCAAGGCGGCGCCCGAACGCATTGCAAAACATTGCGATACGACGGTGTTTCGCGCCCGGCAGCGCAGTGTTTATCTCGACCTGTTCTCGCAAGCCGGGCTGCAGCTACGCGCCATCAGCGGCGTCGATCCTGCGCCCTTCAAGACCTGGTTGCTACCGCACCTTCGACAGTTGCCGAAGCCACTGGCAACATCGGCGCTCGCGCTGGTGACGCTGTTGTCGGCGCCGATAGATATGATTTTCGGACGACGCGCAGTGAAACGCTCATGGCACGCGGTGTTTGTCTTGCAACGCACCGCCGGAGAAATAGATGAAAATTAGCCGCCGCTCCGCCGTTTCGATCGGTGTATTCGCCCTGCTCGGCGTATTCGTGTTGCTTGGGCTGTGGTATGAATCGCGCCAGGTGAAGCCCGGCGAGGTCGCCGATAGCGCGGCAATCAACGTGACTAGCGGTGATGACCGCGGCCCCGGCACGCTGCGTGAAGCGTTGTTCATTGCGGCAGCCGCCCAGGGTGAGGCCACCATTTCCGTGCGAGTGCCGAAGATCACGCTGGCGACAACTTTGCCGCCGCTGGTGAGCTCTCGTGGCGTTCGCCTGGTCGCCGCGCAAGCCGGCGCGGAGATTGATGCAACCGCATTGCCCAGCGGCCCGGTTCTCGATGTCACCGGCGCCCAGGTAACCATCGAAGGTTTGCGCATTCGCAATTGCAAGGCAGCGGGCATCCTGCTGCGCGCGCGGAATTTCCGGCTGCGATCGACCACGATCGAGTCCTGTGATGTCGGCGTGGAGATTGCGGAGAATGCAAGCCAGGTGCTGATCGAGCGGAGTCGCTTCACCAACAACCGCGTCGGCGTGCGTTTCACCGCTTCCAACCGCGACACCATCGTGGTGAAAAATGAATTCAACGAGCATCGGGACGCCGCTGTCTGGGCCGTGCGCGGTGAGCCCGATTCACGGGGTGGCGCAATCAGCATCCGCGACAATCGCTTCACCAAAGAACGCATTGGCATCCTCGCGGCGAATGTCCTGATAGCGGTGGAACGCAACGAGCTGCTCGACACGAGCGAGATGGCAATGCAGCTGATGGGCACCGGCGCCGTCGTTCGCAACAATCGCGTCAGCGGCGGCGCGGGCATGGGAATCGTCGCCGAGAATTCGCGCGGAACGGTCATCGAAAGCAATGAACTCGATGGTCTGGAAGCTTACGGCATCATGGTCAAAGGATTGGCCGATGCGCTGCTGCGAGGCAATCGCGTTCACAACAGCGGTTACGGCCTGGCCTTCGTCATCGGCAGCAGCCCGAGCACGGCCATCGACAACACCATCATCGAACCGAAATTCAACGGCATCGATGTCATCGGCGACTCGCCGGTGCTGCGCGGCAATCAGGTGTTGCGCCCCCGGGCGCTGGCGCTGAAGGTGATCGACTTCCAGCCGGAGAGTGGTGACAAAGTGCGTTCGCAACCTTTCCTCGAGGGCAACAATTTCGATGCGCGTGGCGCCATCATTGCTACCGGCAAGGCCGCTGCATCGGGCGAAGCAGGGCTGCGGCGATGATCGCCAGCGACGCCACGCTGACGCTGCCCGCGCCCGCCTGGACCGATCCACGTGTCCATCTTCTGGATGACACCTGGCTGCTGACGATATTCGCCATCCTGCTTGCCACCGCCCTGCCCTGGCTGGTAAGCGGGTTCGATGTTGATTTCCTCGCCGCTTCTCTAGGGCTGCTGGCGCTCGGAGCGATTCATATTACTTTCTCCGTGCTCGGGCGTCCGGCGCGCATGGGCGAGCGCCGCACGCTCCTGGCTGGTCTGCATGTTGCCGGCATACTCATCGTCGCTTTCATCTGGATGAACGTGGGAGGTCTGCAGAATCCCGGCTTTCTGGTGGTGTTCGCCTTACCGGTGGTGGGTGCGATTTTCCTGTCTCGGTGGCAACCCTATTTGATGGCGCTGCTGGCGATCGTGGTAGTGGGCGCAGTCGCGCTTGCGCAGGTGCCCGAGCTGCGCTGGTATGCGCCGGGACTCGACCAAGCAGGCGCATGGCTTGCCATCATTCTTGGCCAGGAAGGAGCGGCCGCCAACGCGCCGTTTCGAGGCTTCTATGCGCCGTCGAGTTACTTCGTGGTGCTGCTGGAGGTTTTTGCGATTCTGGTCCTTGCCTGCGCGGTCGCCGCGGAATACCTCGGCACGATATTCGAGCGACTGCACACCAACGTGGACCTGGCACGCGTCGAAGCAGAGCGAGGCCAGCAGTTCTGGGCGACATTGATCGAGGATTTGCCGCTGCCGGCGCTGCTGGTCGATATCGACACGCTGCATATCGTCTGCGCCAGCGAGCAGGTTGCCAGATTCTGCGCCGCCGAGCCGGCCAGCGGCAGCAGCCTCTTCGAAACCCTCCGTTTCTCCTACCCGGACGCAGTTCAGGAGTTGATCACCAAGGCCGGCGGCGTGGTGCCACTGAGCATGATCCACGTCGGCGACCGGCTGTACGCAACGGAAGTCCGCGTGCAGCACGTGACGCAGAAGGGCCGTCGCCTCGCGCTCGTGGTCATCGACGACAAGACCGAGGAATTCACGATCAGGGCGGCGCTCGACGCCAGCGGACAAGCAGTGTTGGTTATTGACGAGCAGAGCCGAATCCAGGCGTTCAACAAACCCGCGCTGTCGCTGTTCGCGGGCATCGAAAAAGACGCGGATGCCGCCAGCCTGTTGTCACTCGCGTCGATGCCTGCGCGCTGGTGGGAACCAGGCATCACAGGTCGCCGCAAAATGCATGTCGAGATCGCGCCGCGAGTCTATGAGGTCACCAGTTCAGCCTCACCGCTGCCCGGAGAAGAGGAGCGAATTTACGTCGTGACATTGCTGCCCGTGGCACGCGCCGCCGTGGGCAATCAACCCGCCATTGCCGCGACCGCGCAGTTTACGCATTCAACGAGTGCAACCGGTTCGAATACAAGACTGATATCTTCACCATGAAATCTCCCTCCACCCTGCTATGCCTGTCGCTTGTGGCATCAAGCCTCGCATCGGCTGGTGCGTTCGCAGCCGAAGTCGATGCGCGCCCGCCCGACAAGCTCACGCTCAGCGGCAGTGCCTCAAGGCAAATCGACGTGGATGATGGTGGCGGCGGTTCACTTAACTGGCTGCACTACTTCACCCCCGGCACGCTCATGGGCCTGGGAGCCGAGCATCAATTCATTGCGGATGCGCGCTTGGACTTCGGCTCCCTGCGAGGCGCAGTGACCCGCGGTGAGCCCGGCTCCCAGTTCACCGTCTTCAGCGAAGTTAACTACGGCGGGGGCGATGATGGCGGACGTGACTTCGACTATTCCGTCGCCGTGCTCGGCATCAGTAAAGCTTTGAGCAAAAAGTTCTACGTTGAGCTCGAGTCGCGACAGATCGACATCGATACCTCGCACGGCAATCTGCCCAAGCTCGGCTTCACTTACGTGTGGACGCCACGCCTGCTGACGTACGTGTCTTACGCGCACTCCGTCGGAGGCGATCTAGGCACGGAGTTGACGAGCGCCCGCATCGAATACTACTGGCCCTCCGTGAATCTGAAGATCGGCGGCTCATCCGGCCGCGCCGATCCTTCGGTTCTGGTGCTGCAACCGGGCATTACACTACCGGCGGTCGCCTCCAAACAGGGCTTCGTCGGCCTCGGCAAAACCTTCAAACGTGGCGAAGTGCAACTGACCGGCGACTACTTGGAAACGGGCGAAGCCGAAAAAGTCACGGTCACGCTCAGCTACACGGCTTACATCGGCTCGCGTGGCCGCACGCGATGAGCAGGGCTCGATGAGAATAGCCCGATGAAATTGGCATTCTTCAGACGCGGCTCGCAGTGGCTGCCCACCGTCATGGTGCTGACCGTGGTGCTCCTTGCGGGCGGCAGGCTCATCACCTTGAGCGTGCAAGAACGCGCCGAGCAGATGCGCGGATCGGCGGGAAGACTCGTCCTGCGCTATGGCAATACCATCGAAGCACAACTTCAAAAGCTGGCAAACCGTGCGCGCGCCAGCGGTACACGCGCAGAACTGGATCAACTGCTGTCCACATTGCAGCTGAGCCGATTGGTTGATCCGGAGTACGACTTCGAGCTGTCGAAAGTCGACAGCTCCGGCGGCAGGCCGCGGGTTTTCGTCAGCACGCAGCTTGATCCCCTCGAGGACGGTATCACCAGCCGAATTCGTGTTCCCACCGGGATCACGCAGGATCTCCCGAACGGCTACTTGCAGCTGGCTCTGCGTCCCAAAACCGGCTGGTACCCCGCGCGCGACCTGGTTGCCGCGATCGGCTTGCTGGCATTCGTCGCGTGGCTATTGGCGTTCGCAACTCACGACTTGGTGCACAGCCTGCATCGTGCGCGTGACGCGCTCGGCCTGTCGAGACGACAATTGCAGGCGACCAATCGCAAGCTCGTCGACGCAGTCGAACAACGCGAGAATTTACAGAAAAGCTTCGAACATTCGCGCTATCACGACGCCTTCACCGGCCTGCCGAATCGCCGCTACTTCATGGAGCAACTCGATCGCGCCCTGCGGGAGGTTCGTACGCGGCGTCGGCAGCGCCTGGCGATCATGCTCATCGACATCGATCGTTTCAAGCTGATCAACGACAGCCTCGGCCACACTGCCGGCGACGAACTCGTCGTGCAAGCCGCACGCCGTTTTCAGAAGGCCACCGAAGCGCTGGAATGCGTGCTTGCTCGCTGGAGCGGCGATCAGTTCGCGATGCTGGTGTTCGACATTGAATCCATGGATGCCGCACTCGACATTGCCGCCTTGCTGCAAGCAGCCCTGCAGGAGTCTTTCGAGTTACGCAAACATCGCATCAGCGTGGCGGCGCGAGTCGGCGTCACCTGTATCGACTCAGGCCTGCAACGTGCCGAGGAAGCAGTGCGCGAAGCCGATGTCGCTTTGTCGGTCGCGAAGCGACACGACACCGCGAGCGCCGTCGCTTATCAACCTGCGATGGGCGGCAGTGCCGCGACGCTCGTGAGCCTCGAGGCCGATCTGCACCTTGCGCTCGATCGGCGCGAGCTGCATCTGCTGTTCCAACCGATCATCGATCTGCGCAGCCAGCGTGCGGCCGGCGCCGAAGCCTTGTTGCGCTGGCATCATCCGGTCGAGGGCTTGTTGACGCCCGACAGGTTTCTCGGTGTCGCCGAGGAAGCGGGCTTGATCGTTCCGATCACGCGGTGGACCATTCTGCGAGCCTGCAAACTTTCCGCGGAGTGGCGCCAGCGGCTGCCGAAGGACCAGGATTTTTACATCAGCATCAACATTTCCGCAGCCGCGCTGCGCGATCCGGAGTTCAGCGCTTTTGTCGCCGGCGCGCTCGAAGAAACCGGTGCGCTGCCGGGCACATTGAAGTTCGAACTCACCGAGGGTGGCCTGATCAGCAATCCTGGCGCCATGCGCGAAGTTCTCGATGACCTGCACGGCTTGGGCATCGAGATGATGCTCGACGATTTCGGCACCGGCTATTCGTCGCTGAGTTATCTGCAACTGTTTCCCTTCGACTATCTGAAAATTGATCGGCCATTCGTCAATCGCGCCGGTTCCGAACACGCCAACACCGCCATCGCCGCCGCAATGGTGCAGATGGCCGCAAGCCTCGGGCTCAAGTCGGTGGCCGAGATCGTCGAAACGCAGGCGGCTGCACAGGACTTGCAGCGAATGGGTTGCGACTACGCCCAGGGATACTTTTATTGCCAGCCGGTCGGAGCCGAGGAAGCTCTGCGAGTGCTCCGCACCTCGGACGGCTCGCTGGCAGCGCTCAGATCACCCAGCGCAGCCTTTGCCAGCTCAGCGACCGATGATGCCGCCGTTCCAGCATCCGATACTACGCTGGACCTGTCGGATCAAACCTTGATCCTGCCGGCGGATAAAGTTGCAGAACGCCTGGAGCGGCTGGGGGAAGATACATAACGGCATCTCAACTGAACGTCGGCGTCACCCGCGACGATCAGCACAGGGATCTGCAGCGCGTTCACGCCCGCCCCTTGTCTAATCTGGGATTAGATGATAATAATTCTCATCCGAGTGATCCTGTCGATCCGCCGGATCCACTAGAACGACTGCTTCTTTTTGCATCCTGGACAGCCAGCAAGTTTCGCTGCGAGCAATCTTCAGCGATGCCAGCCAGTCCCTTCTGATCACGCGCACGCATGCGCGAAGGGCTGGCTGTGATTCCTGCTATACGCGTCCGGTTAGGACTGGTGCTCGTCACTATTACGTCGGTCGGTTGGGCACAGGGGAAGCCTGCAGACGACGACACCATTGATGAAGTGCTGGTGACTGGCCAATACACTCGCGAGATTGTGGCGGCCAAATCTGACGTGCCGTTGCTGGAGACGCCGCAGGCGATCTCAGTTCAGGCGGCGGACCCGTCTGCAACACCGGCGGGCAGCGACAAGGAATCGACGCTGCGCAAGGTCGTTGTCACGGATACCGAAGTGGGCGCATACACCGTGGCAGCGAGCGAATCCGCAACGCCCTTGACGCTGTCGCTGCGCGAAACGCCGCAGTCAGTAACTATCATGACGCGCGCGCGCCTGGACGATCAGAAACTGGAATCGTTGCGTGATGTCCTGGACAACACCCCGGGGGTTTATTAGGTTTCACCCGCTGGTCGCCGTCCGGCGTCCTGCAGCACCTGACGCTGGGTGGCGGCGTCAACTGGCAGTCGAAGAGCAGTACGTTGGTTGGCAGGCCTGGCGGCGGCACCACGCTGCAGCAATCCGACGTCACGTTGGTTAGTCTCATGGCGCGCTACCAGATCACGCCGGCTATCTCGGTGCAATTCAACAGCGACAACCTGCTCGATGAAAAATATTACGTGCTCGACGAATTCGACAACACTTACTTCGGTACGCCGATCAGCTATTCGTTGAGCTTCAACGTCAGGCTGTGAAGGTAGTCCCGTAAGCCAAAATGGGCTGCTGCTGGGATTCGGCGCCCTGCCGGCCAGCGGCGATCCGGGCCGGCATGTGGCAGCTCGCTGCTGCCATCGACGCGGCCCGGCGCTCGCGTTGACCAGACGTTCATAAATCCGTGCCGGGCACCGCTCCCTTAACATCTGCACCATCCTTCGCTACTGTCGCGGCAATCGTCAGTGCCGCGGAGAAGCTGAATGAAGTGTCCAGTCTGCCAGAACAAAGTCGAGTCGCTGCGATCATGGCTGAATGAGCATCCCGCCAAGAGCACGATCCTTACCTACTTGTATCGCGACTAGCACGCCTCTCGATCGGCGGACGCAGGCGGCCGATTCGTGGATAATGGCAGAGAGTTACTCACGCATTCAGGTGATCGAAATTGACGAGACGACCGGGTCCCGAGGAGAAACCGCTCTACGAAGCCATCATTGATGCCCAGAAGCTCGCATTCGCGCCGCTTTCCTTTCATGCCGCGCTCGCATTAAGAGATCTCGGTATTCTGGCAACGCTGGCGGACTGCAGGCCGGAGGGGCTCACGGCCGAACGCATCGCGCAGCTCACGCGCTTACCGGTCTATGGCGTGAAGGTGCTGCTCGAATCCGGCGTAGTGTGCGATCTGGTCGCGCTCAATGGGGACCGCTTCCATCTACGCCAGCTCGGGCTGCTGGTCCTACGCGACACCATGACTCGCGTCAACATGGATTTCACGGCGGACGTTTGCTATCGAGGGATGGCGCATCTACGAGAGACAGTGAAGACCGGCAGGCCGATGGGACTGAGTGAGCTGGGATCGTGGCAGACGATCTACCAAGGCCTCGCGCAGTTGCCGCCGCAAATTCAGCAAAGCTGGTTCGCATTCGATCACTACTATTCGGACCATATGTTTCCGAGTGCGCTGCCGCTGGTGTTTGCGGACAGACCCAGGCGGCTGCTCGATGTCGGCGCCAACACAGGCAAATTTTCGCTCGCCTGTCTCGAGCACGATCCGCAAGTGAATGTCAGTCTGCTCGATTTTCCCGGACAGCTGGAGATGGCTCGTCAAGCAATCGATGCGAAAGGCCATGCGGCGCGCGCGAGCTATCACCCGATCGACTTCCTGGACGCGTCGCTCGAGTTCCCACGCGATCAAGACGCTATTTGGATGAGCCAGTTTCTGGATTGTTTCGGCGAAGACGAGATCGTGTCAATTCTCGAGCGCGCGCGGCGTGCCCTGGCGCCGCACGGCCGCATCTACATCGTCGACACGTATTGGGACAATCAGGAGCATGCTGCTGCACGCTTCGTGCTCGTAATGACAACGCTGTATTTCGCCTGTCTCGCCAACGGCAACAGCAAAATGTATCGTTCGGATGACATGCGCGCATGCGTGCAGCGCGCAGGGCTCCACATCGAGCGCGAACTGGAACGTTTCACAGTCAGCCACACGATGTTCGTGTGTCGCGCAGCTTAGGCCACGTCGAGAGCCAGACGCTTCCAGCAGCGGGGATCCGAACGATGAACCCTAAGCGCCGGTGTATTAGTTGGCTGGTCCAGCCGGTCCGGATATCAAAGCCGGCCTGAGAACAACGCAGCGCAGCCCACGACCCGAACTGATACTTCCCGAAACCGGGTGGCAAGGGCGCGTTCCAAGCCTTCGAGGTCATCCTGTTTGTTAGAGAAGATACCCCTTTGGTTGTATGCATCCATGAGTCGCCTCGCGAACCAATTCCGGCGGACGCCCCCTTGCAGAAGCGTGGCACCGAAAAGCACCGCGTTGGGATTCATGAGCGCCTTGAGATGATCGAAGGCCACTGATTTGGATTCGATGGAGCCTGGAATGCAATGGAGCAGGTAGTTGATCGCCACTGAATCGAATTTTCCTGCGTCTACGGCCATCGGCTCGAGCACGTTCCTGCGGTAAGTCTCGGGTTTGTATCTTGCGATTCGGCGGGCAGCGAACGCCAGCGCTGCGGGATTGAGGTCCATCAGTGCGACGCGCGGCGTGGGCGATGGAAACCGGCAGCGATCAAGGAAATAGCCGGTGCCTACTCCGACATCGAGATGATTCGCCGTGACATGTCTATTGTAGTGCTCTTCAAGTCCCTGGGTAGGACACTGCCAAAGGAATCGATTCGAGACGCCCAGCACCACGAAGTCGTAGGCGGCCAGCGTGCGTTTGGAATAGACCGCTTGACCTGCCTCGACCTGCTTCGCGCTAACATTCATGATGTCTCCTCCCTGGCGTTCGAATTTCTCGCCCCTCAATGTGCACGGCTCGAATGTGTCGTCGAGTGATTCGCCACGGCCAGCACCGCCACCAATGCAACCGCCCCAATGTAGTAAGCCGGCGCATGCGGGTTGGATCGCATCCATAACGTCACGATCAACGGCGTCAATCCGCCAGAGAGCGCATAGGCAACGTTGTAGGAAAACGAAATGCCGGAGTAGCGGATCGCCGCAGGAAAGGCTGTCACCAACAGCACCGGCACGACCCCGACGACGCCGACACCGGTACCCGCCAGCACGTAGGCAGCCGTGAAATATTCAGGCGCATCCGTCATGACACGAAATAACAACACCGCAGATGCAAACATCAGTGCGGCGCCCGCGATCACCACCCTGCGTACGCCGAAGCGATCCGCCGCCAAGCCGAACAGGATGCAACTTACCGCCAGTCCCAACGTCGCCCAGGAATTCGCATGCAGCGCTTGTGCCGCTGGAATACCGCCCGCCGTCTGCGCCAGCGTCGGCGTCATCAGAATGACGATCACGATGCCGGCCGTGAGCAACCAACTGAACACCATCGATCGCACCACACTTGCGCGATGCCCTGCCAGCACGCGCCCGATAGGCAATCCCGACACCAGCGCACGACGCTGCTGCAATTCCTTGAACACCGGGGTTTCATGCAGATAGCGCCGCAGCCACAGTGCCAGCAACCCGAACAAGCCGCCAAGAATGAACGGGACGCGCCAATAGCCACCGAGCACCTGCTCTGGCGTCCACAGCGCATGAACCGCACCAGCAACCAGGGATCCCAGCAAGATGCCGACGGTGAGGCCGGCGGTCAGAACGCCGCACGCCAGGCCGACTCGGCTGTCGGGCACGTGCTCGGCAACGAACACCCATGCGCCGGGCACTTCGCCGCCAACCGCAGCACCCTGCAAGATTCGTAGTGCGAGCAGCAGGACCGGGGCCGCCAGTCCGACCGAGACATATGTGGGCAATGCGCCGATCAGCAACGTCGGCACCGCCATCAACAACACGCTCAACATGAACATCTGTTTGCGGCCGATGCGATCGCCGAAGTGCGCCATCAGCACCCCGCCGATAGGGCGAGCCAGGTAGCCGGCGGCGAAGATCCCGAACGTCTGCAATTGCCGCAGCCATTCAGGAACGTCGGGCGGAAAGAACAGCGCGCCAATCGTGGTCGCAAAGAACACGAAAATGATGAAGTCGTAGAACTCCAGCGCGCCGCCCAAAGACGCAAGAAACAGGGTGCGACGATCCGTCGCCGACAAACTTCCTACCTGCATGTCATTCAACGCGAGTGCGTCCGAGCAAAAGGGAGCGCGATTCTACGCGGGCAGCGGCTTATGAGCGATGAACATCTCGAATCCGGCGGGTCGCTCGACGGTGCGCTGGCCTGAGGGCTAAAGCGTCGCGGCGATGTTGCCAGCTACCTCGACTCGATGATCGACGCGGCCGGCCTGCGGGTCATGCAGTTCTATTACCGCTGCGAAGCGGTTACCAGGCAGAGTGCTTATCTCGTGACAAAGCCCAGCGTGTAGTTCGATCCCGTAGCAAAGAGCTCGTCCTGCGCTACGGTGACGCGACGGCAGGCGTTTCATTGGCGGCTCGCAGTACCGCGTCGAGCTTTTGGCGTTGATTGGTGTCCGTATACAAGCGCGCCAGGCGCTGAAGAGCCTTGTCACTGGTTTCGCGATCCGCGCCAGGCGATGACGCAAGGATGCGGTAGCTGGACACGAGATATCTTTCTGCTTCCGCGTGGCGACCTGCGCGATGCAGAACCTCTCCCAGCGCACTTGCTGAGCGCGCGGCTCGCCAGGGAGGAGCATCCGTTCGCTTCCATCGGTTCGCCGCGGCCGTGAACAATGCCTCCGCATCTGCAAGCTTCCCGTTCGCAGCGAGCGCCTCACCCAGGTAGTGCTCCGCAGATGCAACGTACTGATGATCCGAGGGCAAGCCTTTCGCGAACAGGTCGAGGGTGTCGCGCAAAACAGCTTCGGCTTCAGCAGGGCGGGATTGCTTTAATAAGATGGTTCCCAACATGGTTTGCAGGTAGCCGATTTTTGCGTAGGCGGTGCTCCCCGAGTCGCGATGCGCAGCAAGCGCTTCCCGGACCAGCCTTTCCGCTTCCCGTCCATCACCTTGGGCAATGCGAACCTGCGCAAGCGAAGCCAATGTATCCGCAACCTTGCTGTTCGACTTGAAGAGAATGCGCTCCGCTGCCAGCGTTCGCTCGAACATCGTTGCAGCCTCCGCTACTCGCCCCTGATACATGAGAATCTCGGCGAGAATGTAGTCGGCCTTGATGCGGTCGGGATGAAGTTCAACGACGCCCCGATATATGTCTACGGCTTCCCGCGCAGCGGCTTCGGCGTCCGCCAGGTCGTCAGCCCAGGTGTGAATGTTGGCGATCTCACTCAAGATGCTGCCTACTTCCGGATCGCGAGGCCCCTTTGCTGTTCGCATCAATGCCAGCGCCGTCTTGAAGGACTGCAGCGCCTGAGTTGCGTGGCCGCGCAGAGTTTCAAGGCGGCCGATCTCGACCAGCAGCTTGGCGGTCTTCTCCGGTTCGCTTGCTCCCACTGCCCGCATTATTTGTTGCGCCTCCTCGAAGTGTCGATCCGAGTCGGCCATCAAGCCCGCCTCGCGCTGCGCGATGGCGAGCTCGATCAAGCTGGAGGCTGTTTGCGTGCTATTGCCGGGCTGCAGCTGTCTTTGCAGACGCAGCGCCCCTTCAAGCTGCGGCACGGCTTCATTGGGCAAGCCCATGCGCCGGTACGCCGTGCCGATGCTCTCCAGCAGGGGAGCTCGCACCTCCGGCTGCTCGCTCAGGTCGGTTTCGATCGAACGGCTGGCTTGATCGAGCACGTCCCGCGCAGTCGCCTCGCGACCGAAGTTCACGAAGGGATTGGCAGCGGCAAATATGTCGAGCATGAAGCCCGAGACGGTTTCCGCCCTGCGCTTTTCCTGTGTTGCGAGTTCAAGGGCGGCTTGCGTTGCGGCTCGCTGGATGGACATGGCGATCATCCCGCTCACCACGAGCACAACGATCGTGGTGCTCGCAGCAACCGCCAGGCGATTCCTTCTTACGAAGCGACTGGAGTAGTAGACCCAGTTGCCTTGCCGAGCCTGCACCGGTTCGTTGGCAAGGTGGCGCCGAATGTCGGCCATCATCTGGTCGACCGAGCTGTAGCGATGCTGCGCCTCCTTGCGCAGGGCGCGCATGATGATTGCATCGAGATCGCCAACGAGCCGGCGCTCCAGCTTTTCCGGTGTGACCGCGCGGGCGGCGGCCAGCGTCTCTATCGACTTCGGCTCATCCGTAGCACCGCCGGATTGCACGGCACGAACCGCGGCGCTTGGCCGCGGCGGATCGGCAACGCAAATCGACCGTTCGAGCTCAAGCTGGCTCGCCGCTGACGAAGACAGCTCATACGGACGCAGGCCAGTAAGGAGCAGGTAGAGCACGACGCCGAGCGAATACACATCACTCGCCGTCGTGACTGTATTGCCGAGAATCTGTTCGGGACTTGCGTATTCCGGCGTCAGCAGTCGATCGTTGACGCGCGTGAGTTCAGATGCGTGAGTGACATCGCTTGCATGCAGGAGCTTGGCAATACCGAAGTCGAGCAGCTTCGGGACACCGTCGGCCGTTACCAGGATGTTTGCGGGTTTGATGTCGCGATGAACTATCAGATTCTGGTGCGCGTACTGCACGGCGCCGCAGATCTGCAAAAACAGCTCCAAACGAGCACGCACGTCCAGCCGGTTCCGATCGCAGTAGCGATCCACGGCCTCTCCATGGATGTACTCCATGACCAAGTAGGGCTGGCGTGCCTCGGTCTCGCCAGCGTCGAGCAGGCGTGCAATGTTCGGGTGGTTCAGATCGGCCAGGATCTGACGTTCCCACCGAAAGCGCAGCCCGAACGTGACCGGCGCGCTCTCGTCGATGACTTTGACCGCAACCTGAGCCGAATACTGCTTGTCGGCGCGCTCGCCCAGGTACACCGTGCCGGAACCACCGTTACCGAGAACGGAGGCAATGCGGTACTGACCAACGACTTTTCCGAGCAGCGCGCCTCTGCGATCTGCGGAAACGCGGCTTATCGCATCCCCAATGGCGCGCGAAGCAGGCCCGCTGCCGGTGTAGGTCCGCTCAGAGCTCAGCATACGCAAGCGTTTCCGTCGCTCTTCGGTGTCGACCGCAGTCCCAAATATCCAAAATGATCCGGCTTCCCGGACCGGCGGCAGGCGGCGTCTACAAGAAGCTGTTCTATGCGTTTCCGGCGCACGTTATCCATGACACTCAAGGGGCTCGGACGCCTCGAACAGCGGCAAAGAGCGGCGGGCCATGCACCTCTCCATCCCAGCAACCACTCACGGCGACCTCGGTGATTCCACTAAAAGACGTTAGAGGAAGACTGTAACAGCCCGCTCAACTCCCAAACTGGCGCCATTTTGGAAAACGCGTAATTCGCCGGTTCCTGCGCCGCCTCTGAGGGATTCCCTGAATCTCTCTTTTATATTACATAAGCTTCAAATTGTGACAAACATCACAAGTTAGGATTGCTTAATGTATTCACACTGACTCATCGATGTGACCGCCCTATCACGACTACTTTGGAGAATCGTTGACATGCGTATCGTATCTATCGTTGCAGCCGTCGCTACCGCAGGCGTCTTCCTGGGAAGCGCCGCTCACGCCGATGGCACCACCGGCGGCAAACGCCCACTGTTACAGGTCGCTGATGGCACCACCGGCGGCAAGCGCCCACTGCTGCAGCTCGCCGATGGCACCACTGGCGGCAAGCGCCCACTGTTGCAGCTCGCTGATGGCACCACCGGCGGCAAACGCCCACTGTTGCAGCTCGCCGATGGCACCACCGGCGGCAAGCGCCCACTGTTGCAGCTCGCCGATGGCACCACCGGCGGCAAACGCCCACTGTTGCAGCTCGCCGATGGCACCACCGGCGGCAAACGCCCTCTCCTGTCGCATTCCTGACCCGGCGCTACCCCTGGAGAACAGCCATGAAAGCTTTGTATATGTTGACCTTGGGTGCCCTTTGCTTCATCCCGACCATCGCCGGGACGGTCGCGTCGGCTGATGGCGCGGCGTCGGTGGGTGCCGCTTACGAGTCCGTGGATCGCAACATCGCGCCGCTTGCTCTTATGAAAGCCCAGGCAGCGTCGTCTGATGCGATGTTGTCACGGCCCCTTTGAGAGCTGCGCCAGGAGCAGAAGCCGGCGCCACTTAGACCTGACGGGCGTAGGCGAGGAAGTCCGATTCTCTAATAAAAGGCGCGCGGCCGGCAGTGGGCGCGCGCTGCTTCGTCGATGGCACGCCTGGGCGAAGCATCACGGTGATTGGCGGCTGACGCACACGCAACTGGGCGCCGTGAACGAAGCCGAATTGCGCATAGGTTGGCGGATAAAAGCCGCGGACGTTAATTCTTTCGCCGAGGCGACAGCAGTCCCTTCCTGCGACACTCCTTGAAGCGCTCAAGCACCTGCGGGTATGTGGCTTCCTCAGTGGGACCCACGCTGAGCCATTCGATCGCCAAGGTGTCGAGCTGCCCCTCCTCCGCCTTGACGCCTTGCCCCATGCTTTGCATCAGTCGTTGCACCTGGTATTCGCGGCGTAGCGTCTGGTCGGCGGCTGGAGTCGGCGTGTCGGTGAGGATTTCGGCGCGGATGCATAGTTTTCTCAGCGCCAGCTCGTTAGCGGCCAGATCGCTGTCGCCTTGCTGCGCAAGAGAATTCTTCAGCGCCTCCAGGCCGCGCCTGGGGCACTTGGTAGCGTTGACCAGATGGTCTTCTGCGGCCTGTTTCAACTCGTCGCGTTCCGCCGCATCGGCCTGCCGGG
Organism: uncultured Gammaproteobacteria bacterium; assembly: GCA_963710595.1. Classification (GTDB taxonomy): domain Bacteria; phylum Pseudomonadota; class Gammaproteobacteria; order Steroidobacterales; family Steroidobacteraceae; genus Steroidobacter. The sequence continues at coordinate 2,197,313 of CAVQAZ010000003.1, read as the reverse complement.
CGAGCGCCAGCCGATAAGCCCGCACGTGGTTGGCTGCATCGAGCAGATCGATCCAGCCCTGCTCCGCAGCTCGAGCGTGTTGCTGGGCTATTGCCTTCTGGCAGCGATCGAATGCCCGCTCAAACCTGTCCTGCAGCTGCCGCGCATTTGCTCTCGGCAATTCTTCAATCGCATCGAAGGCAACGCGCAGCTCGGGGAGCCGCCGCGCATTCTCGAGCAATTCCTGATCCGACAGGCCTGCAATCTTCTCCAGCTCCTCGCACAAACTGCTGGCCTGGGATTTGTTGGCCTCCAGTGCTGCGGTTTGGCTGGCGAACTCTTGCTGCCGCTTCTGAAACAACACATCGCATTGCTGGCGGAACACCTCCCACAGCTTGCGATCCTCATCACGCCGCACCGGCCCTACAGATTTCCATTGCTCCTGCAGCCACTTCACTTCATCGATGGCTTTCCTGCTATCCGACGCTGCCGACAGCCCGCGTGCGCGCTCGATCAGTGATTTTTTCTCTTGCACATTACGCGCGTATTCCGCATCGACCCGAACCTGCAGAGCTGCAGTCAGTGCATTGAACCGGCCTTGCAACGCCTCGCCCTCCGCGGGATCCACAGGCGAGTGCTGACGCCATAGCTGCCTGGCTTCGCGCAAGGCAGTGGTCACTGTCCGCCAGTCGGGTACCTCCCAATTGTGTTGGCTTTCGAAAGCGGCAAGACGCTCGAACAGCAGGCCGCGCTGGCGAAGGTTCTCCTGCTTTACCTGCGCCTGGGCTTCGAAATACTGGCGGCATGGCTGAAATGCCTTTTGCGCCGCCTCGTGGAAACGCTGCCAGTCCGCCTCGACGTCCTCCCCTGCGCCCTTGCTCAAGGTCCGCCAATGCTCCTGCAGATCCTTGATGTGTCGGGCGAGCGCCGATGGATGCAGCGTCGCGCCGATGAGCGACTCCATCCGTTCGATGAGTTCGGCGCGTTTGGGGGCGACCGAAAAGCTCTTCCAGTCCTTCAGTTCCTGGAGCTTCTCATCGAGCTGTCGGAGTTGATTGGCAAGGTTGGGGGGTAACGGCGGACTCGTGCTGAGTTTCTCATCGATAGCGCGACGCATCCCTGCCGCCGTTCTGCTGCTGCCTGCAGCGAGAGCACCATGCGCCTTGCGCAGCAATCCGCCAATCTGGCGCAGGGCATGTGCTTCCGCCTCAAGTTTCGCTGCCTCCGCCTTGCGCTCCTCTTCCAGAATTCGCGCTCGCTCTGCAGCGCCCGCGGCGGCGGCCAGCCGTTCCTGTTCACGTTGTTTCTGGGCGAGGGCTGCAGCGTTGGCGGCAGCCAGCTCACGCGCCGCTTCGGCGGCAACCTGGCGCAGGTGCTGAGCAATGACTTCTCGTGCGCGGTCGATCGCCTGCTGAGTTCCCTGGGCGATCTCCGGCTCCGCACGCGCGGCCACCTGTTTCCAGCGCAGTTCCAGCTGCTCCAGCGTCGGCGTGAACAGCGGATCGTAGGGTCGGTGGCTGTGCCGCTCCATGGCGGCGGATGCTGCACTGATTTCCGCGTGCAGCTGCTCGACCTCTCGCTCGTGCGCCAGCAAAGCATCGCGCTTGCGCGTCAGAATCTTGTAGACACTCTTGTCCTTGCCGCCGCGAGCATCTTTGATGAGCCGGCGGATCTGGGCGGGATCGTCGATAGCCTCTGCAGCCAACTGCCGGATCTTCGTCGACGCGCCCTCGATGACCAGCCGGGCTACCCTGGCGGTGTCGCCGGCAGCAATTGCCGCCTGCAAGGCTTCCTCCTCCTGCGCAGCGAGCACGGCGGGGTCCGGAGCGCCGGGCACGGGCGCCTGCGCAGCGACAGGCTCCGGTTGCTTCTCCGGAGTTGAAGTAGGCGGCGCCTTTCGAAAGCGCGAGAACAACGGCATCGATGGGTCCTGGGCTCAAGAATTTCCGCGGGCGCCTACTCTAGCTGATCCTGTCCCAGGCTACGCGCGAGTCGGTGTATTCTTACGAACGACAGACATGAGGCGCAGGTTGTCACCGACCCGTTGCCTAAACTCAGGGCGACGTCGTCGCTGCTCACTGAGATCCGCTGAACGCCGGCCCGGTTGAAGCGGACGCCCGCGGAGCAGATCGAACCCGATGCTCTTGATCCAGCGGCAACACAGTGCAACGAAATCGACCGGCCGTGTTCGCGCAGGCAACGCGCTGCATCGTTCTCTGTTATGGGAACGATGCTGCAATGGACGCGTTACCTCACCGATATCTCACAGGGTCACGGAGGACAGGCTCATGAAGCTTCGTGTGCTGCAATCCATTCTTTTCATGTTCGCGACGTGCGCCTTTGTGTCCCTCGCCTCCGCAACGCCGCTGTTTGTCGGAACTCAGCAAGGCTGCAACAAAGGCATTGTCACCACCGATCCCAATCTGATGAGCTGCGCGACGGCGCCTTACGGGAATACGGGGCCGCGGCGCTACTCGACCGTGCCTCTGTTCTCCGGCCTCACCCCAGGCGTGAATGCCGGCCTCGTCTCCACGCACCCGGATTTTCTCGGCGGCACGACCCGCTTTATCGACTACGCTCTGCTAAACGGTGATCCCAGCAAACCGCTGTACGTGGGCAAAACTGTGGATTGCAACCAAGGCTTCGTGACCAACGATCCGAACTTCCGGGGCTGCGAGACCGCATTCATCGGCTACGCGAATCCCTAAGCCACAGGCGCAGCTTTGATCACCTCGAAATCCTGGAGCGCCAGATCAAGCGTGTGCCGGGCGGCACGGCGATCGTCATACCCTTGAGCGCCGAGGTCGCGGGCCACGGCACGCATACGCTGGCGAAAGTATGGGAACAGCACCTGGCTACCCTGCTGCAGCAATCGGAGCGCCGCTGAGCAGATCGCCTCCGCCACAATTTGCCACGATCCGTCGGCACTCTGCCCGCCCGTTCCCTCGGCTGAAACGCATTTGACCGCTGCAATGGCTGCGCAACCACACCAGGGAGAGCCATCATGCAGACGAAGAGTGCCGCGCCGGGCACCAGTTATCACCATCTGATTGCCGCGCTATTGTGCGCCTGGATTCTGCAGAGCTTCGCATCGACCGTCCATGCGCAGGGAATCGAGCAGGACATCAGCAGCGGCTCGCTCACACTGCGCGACGACCAGGGGCGATTCATCGATGCGCCGCGCATGCAAACCGTCGTCCGCATGGAGGTGTCGGGCATCGTGGCGCGAGTCGAGGTGTCGCAACGCTTTCACAATGACAGCGACGCATGGGTTGAGGGCCTGTACGCTTTTCCTCTGCCGGAAAACTCAGCTGTAGACAGGCTGCGCATGCAGGTCGGCGAACGAATCATCGTCGGCGAGATCCGGGAGAAGGAACAAGCGCAGAAGATTTTCGAGCAGGCCCGCCAACAGGGCCAGCGTGCGAGCGTCGTGCATCAGCAGCGGCCGAATCTGTTCCGTACCGCCGTCGCAAACATCGGCCCGGGCGAGACGATCGAAGTCGTCATCGGTTACCTGCAGGTCGTCGACCAGGACGCCGGCCGCTACAGCCTGCGCTTCCCGCTCACGATCACTCCACGCTACATCCCGGGCGTGCAAGTGGACCCGGAGACAGAACTCACCAGCGAGACGCCCACCGCTGCAGTGACGCTTGCCGTGCCCAGCGATGACACTTCCATGCTTGGCGATCTGCACCCGCCGCTGGCGCATGCGAACCCGACGCGCCAGAGCGTGAGCATCGAGGTCGACATCGATGCCGGCGCGCCGCTGGAACACATTGTCAGTCCTTATCATCCGATTTCCGTGAGCGGAACCGAGCATGGCGTCCAGGTTCAACTGCGCAACCAGCAATCGCTGTTGGATCGCGATTTCGAACTGAGCTGGACACCGGTCGTGAAGGGCGAGCCGGCCATCGCGCTATTCCGCGAGCCGACCGACCACGGCGAGCACGTGCTGTTGATGTTCATGCCTCCGCAGGACACGCAGCCGGTCAGCACGCCCCGAGAAGTGATCTTTGTAATCGATACTTCCGGCTCGATGGGCGGTGAGTCCATCGAGCAGGCTCGCGCTGCATTGATCAACGGCCTGCGCACACTGCAGCCGGCCGACCGATTCACAGTGATCCAGTTCAACTCGGATCACGATGCGCTGTTCGACGAGCCCGTTTCCGCCTCGCCGAGGCATCTCGCGCGAGCGTATCGATACGTGAGCGATCTACGCGCCACCGGCGGCACCGAGATGCTACCCGCGCTGCTAACGGCGCTTTCAATGCCCGGCTCCAGCGAACATCTGCGCCAAATCATTTTCATCACTGACGCCGCCGTGGGCAACGAAGACCAACTCATGCTCGCGATCCGCCAGCAGCTCGGTTCCGCACGATTGTTCACCGTGGGCATCGGCTCTGCACCGAACGGCCATTTCCTGCGAAACGCAGCGCGCACCGGTCGCGGCACATTCACTTACATCGGCTCGACCAGAGAGGTCGAACGCAAGATGAGCGAACTGCTGCACAAACTCACGCGTCCCGTGCTTACCAACATCGAGTTAAACTGGCCGGATGGCGTACAGCCGCAGTACGCACCGGCGAGTATCGGCGACCTGTATGCCGGAGAGCTGATCGTCGTGACGGCTCGCCTGCAGTCTTCTGTGAAAGGAATGTTGAGTATCAGCGGTCGCACGAACGGCGTGTGGACACGGCAGATCTCGCTCGACGGCACGCAGCCACGCACGAGCGTCGCATCGCTCTGGGCGCGCTACCGCATCGGGGACCTGATGGACTCGCGATCGAACGGCGCGACGGAGGATTCGATCCGCAGCAGCGTGTTGCCGTTGGCCTTGCAATATCAGCTCGTATCCAACTACACGAGCCTCGTCGCGGTCGATCGCACGCCGGCACGGCCTGACGGTGAATCGTTGCACAGCCGACGCGTGCCGAACACCAAACCGAACGGTCTCGATTGGCACGCCGAGGGCATCCCGTCCACCGCGACGCCTGCGCAACTCAACTTCGCGATCGGTGTGCTGCTTCTGCTCGTCGCGCTCGGATGGCAGCTGCGCGAACGGAGCTTGCAACGCAGCCAGCCGCGATGAAAACAGCTCGCTCGAGCGCGCAGCGGCGCTGGACTCGACTAGCGATCATCGCACTCGCTGTAGTCGGAGTGTGGCAGGTCGCCAGCGGCGCATACATCCACGCGAAAGCCTGGCTCGCTCAGCAGCTGATCGCCTCGGCGTGGATGCGCACGCTCGAAGGCGAACGTGAAGTGAAACCGTGGCCGTGGGCGGATACCTGGCCGATCGCGCGTTTGAAAGTGATCGACGGGGGCGTTGATCTCTACGTGCTCGCTGATGCGTCAGGCCGAAGCCTGGCGTTCGGTCCCGGCCACATGAACGGTACCGCAGCGATCGGCGCGGGAAACACAGTGATCGCGGGGCACCGCGACACTCACTTCGAGTTCCTTCGCGACCTGCAACCCGGCGACGAGCTCACACTCCAGACGGCCGACGGCCGCCAGTGGAATCTCCAGCTGAATGAGACTCACGTCATCGATTCGCGGCACGAACGCCTGCAATTCGATGACGCTGCCGCCACCGTCACGCTGCTCACTTGCTATCCCTTCGACGCCATCGCACCCGGCGGACCTCTGCGGTACGTCGCGATTGCCAGGATCAAGTAGTCCGTTTCGGTCCGAGGCAAACCTGAGTCGCCGCTGAACGCACCATTCATCGTGCATTAAGTGCCGTCGCGCTGATATAGGCGCAACTCAGGAGTGGGGCTTCAGCCATGAAACCTGCGATCGCCGTCATCCTCCTCGCGTTCTACGCGTCGATGCCCATGCAGTCGGCGATTGCCGGCGAAGGACGCGTGGCGGATACCACTTCGCCGGCGCTGCAAAAAGAGCGCGTCGCGACCTACACGCGTACCGCGCCCGAGGCGACGAGCGGTGCGACAAGCAATCCCAAGTCCAGCAGGGCGCATATCAACACCAAGGCCGCGACGGACAAGCCGGCCCGCAGGGCGGCCGAAGCGCTGTCCGCCCATGCATCTAACTTTTTCATCTACGACACAGGCAGCTTGCTGCTCATCGACCGGGATCGCGACGGCTATCACAGCGAGTTCCGCATCCGCTTTGATGCCGACTCGGATCTAGGCGATGCGCTGGTTTACGCTCGACTTTACCTGCGCCGCGTGGGCGAGCCCGACTGGCTGCTGTATCACACCACCGATGACTTCTGGATCTACGGGCAGTCGGACAGCGATGACTACTACGTGACGACGACACTCGACGACGGCTTTGCCAGCAGCGAATACGACGTCCTCATCGACCTGTATGAGGTGGGCTACAGCGGCATCGTGGCAACCATCGGCCCCGACGAGAGCGGCGCGTTGCGGGATCTGACCCTGGAGGAGGCCGGCCTTGATGTGCCGATCGAGCTGGCGGGCTTCAGCGTTCGCGACGTGAGCACCGCGCTGCTGATCGATGCCGACCGCGACGGCCATTACTCCCGCTTCCGAATCACCTTCGATCCCGATGCTGACTTCGATGGCAGTTACGTCTACGCCAAGGTGTGGGTGCGCCCACAGGGCGGCGAGTGGATCGAGGAGCATGTCTCTGAGGACTTCCTCGTGGACGCGACGGGCACCGAGGATACGTATAGCCTGACCGCCGATTGGGTGAGCGGCTACCCGACTGCGTATTACGACGTGCAGATCGACCTGCATGATGCAGCTACCGGAGCGCTGGTTGCCGCAGCCGGCAGCGAACGGCCTGAGCTCTCCCGCATTCCGCTGGAGGATCAGTCACGCGATACCGCTTTCAATCCGCCTAGCAGCGGCGGTGGCGGCGACACGACGTCGCGCGAACGAGGCGGCGGTGGCGCGATCCCCACCGGGTCTCTGCTGGCGCTGCTCCTGCTCGCCATCGCGCGCCGGTGGCTGCAACGTTAGTCTCTTACCAGCCAAGTGAAGCGCGGGTGAGGGACGCGCTACGGAAACGTCACAGCAACCGGCTTCCCCTCACCCTGCCCTCTCCCCGAGGGAGAGGGAAAGACTATCCCGGCTTGCAACCGCACTCGGCGTCCTTAGTAGATTTGCAGACCGCCGAACTTTCTGCGGATACGTCGCGCCAGTGTCTGATAGCCGCCTGCGAAACCCACAGCGCCGGTAAGCACGATGGCGATCAGCCAGCCCCACCACACTTTGCTACCGGGTGCAGCAGCGGCAACCTTTCCTTCGGCATTCACAACCTCGGATGCGCTGGGCGGAACCGCTTGTGCGCTCTGGCGCACGGGTGCGATCGCCGCCGCCGCCGCGGTCGCCGCGGTCGCTTGCAGCTTGCTCACTTGCGCCTGCAATGCCGCGTTGTCTTTCTTTAGCCGTGCAATCTCTTCTGCAAGTTCCTTATCTGAGCTGCGCGTTGCGGGCTTCTGCTGGCGCTGCAGTTCGCGCAAGCGCGTGGCCGCTGGCGGATCGCTCGTCAGGTAGTTCGCGCCGACCCAACCCTCGCGTCCGTCCTCTAATCGCACGCGAACCAGATTGGCTGTGCGCTCGAGTTCCTCGACGACATCGCCCGACTGGATCGTCGCGACGCGTGCGCTGCCCTGATCAGGTTCTGCATAGACGTTCAGGACGAGCTTGTCCGAGACGAAGCGTCGTTGCGGCATCTCCTGCGGCGGCGCCTGCCCGACGACAGGCGCTTCCTCCTGCGCAATGGCGGCGAGCGGCAGGGGCGCCGTGACCAGTGCTATTGTCGCGATGAACAGACAGTGATTCGCCATGAACGTCTTCATGTCGGCGATGGTTTCAGAGTTGTCGCAACGGGGCAATCTCCGTGAGCTGAACGACCGGCGGCGCTGCCGGGACCGCGTTCATCATTCACGTGACCGTCCACGGGACGCTGGCGGCGTCAGGAAACTTCGATCTCGATCGACGCACCGGCCACGCTGCGATCGCCTTCGCACGTCAGGGTGCTGATCGGCGTTAATGTCACCTTGCCCTTGGTGGTCATGGTGGCAGCCCGTGTCTGGTTCAGCTGGTACTCCGTGTGGAACTCAACCGCACCCTGCGGAACCACTTCCCACTGAACGCTGTGTGCTACTTCCGGCTCGATTTCCACCGGTGGCCGATACACCCAGCATTGTCCGGGTGTGAGCTCGCCGCGAGGGATCTGCTGCCACTGTCCCGATGTTCTTCGCTCTACATGCAGCACGACTGTTTCGCCCTGCTGCACCTTGGACGGCGAGGCGGAAGCAGTCAGGACTACCGATTGGGGCGACTCGAGCACGTACACGAATGGTCCGCGCTGTTCGCATCCCCCAACGACCGCGAGGGTCGCAGGAATGAGAAGCATGGATAAGGATCGCATGATAATGTCTTTACCCCGCCGCTGGAACGGACATGCAAGTCGGCATTTGCCGCGCAGATGGCCGCGACCCACGTCGGCTCAATGCGCTCATTCAAGGATATCCTTATTTGTATCAGCCGCAAATTTTCCACCTCGCGGCGCGCCGGGCAGCCAACATCGACAACGCCTGGACCCTCGAGGCTATTCTTAAGTCCGCGCACTCCGGACAACCATTCGTTACGGGAATAGCATCGTGACTTCAGTCTTTCGCTGCAGCGACTACATCGAAGCGCAATTGCTCACGGGCCTGCTGAGGGAGCACGGCCTGAATGTCTTTTTGCAGGGCGCCCTGTTACAGGGCGCCCTCGGGGAGTTGCCCGCCATGGGGCACCTGTGCATTTTTGTCGAAGACTCCGAGCGGGCTGCGGCTGAGCTGATCATTGCCGCGTATGAACGAGGAGATCTCAAGATCAACGAAGCAGACGGCGACGCCGCTACGTCATGAGCGCACGGCGACTTTCCTAGAAGAAACCATGCAGCTGCACGAAGTACTGCCGCCGATTCTGCAGATCGTTCTGGGGGATGCCGTCGTATATCCGGGCACCAACCCTTAGCTGCAAAAACTCCACCGGGCTGAGTTCGTAGACGAGGCTCGAGCGCGTCTGCTCGTCTTCATCCACGTCCTCGTCCGGCTCCAGAACTTCGTAGGTGAGCTTGAGATTGTGGCCCGGATGGATCAGCCAGTCCGCCTCCGCGAGGCTGACCAATTGCTTGCGGCCGCTGACACCCAACGACTTGTCGTCGATGTAATCGACTTCACCCAGCCATACGACAGGGCCAGTGCGCACGGCGCCGTGTACCGCGTACGCGTTCATATCGCCCAGCTCGCTATCATTGAAACTTGCGCTCGCACCCGCGCGCCAGATCGATTGCACATACTCGCCGCGGAATGACGCCTGCTTGCCCCTGTTGTCTTCAGGTCCTGCTGACGTACCGTTGCTGAGCGCCAGTTGCGCCGTGTAGGCGCCACGCTCCCAACCGACTTCTACACCATTGTCCGGTGCTGTCATGCCGATGCCCGACGCCTGGCGCACGAAGGCATTGTCGTCCTCGAGCCGCCAGCCGAACGGCAGATACATCTTGCCGGCCTTCACATACAACTCGGACTCACGCAGCCAGAAGCGCACGTTGGCCTCCATGTTCTCGGCGGTCCCGGGGGCAACGCGTTCGTCCACATAGACAGAGAGACGACCGGGAATGATCGACACGTCAAGATACGCACGCGCCTCCTCTAAACCGAACTCGCTCGTGTAGGCCCTGTTCGGCACATCCACACGATCATAGTTGGCGCGGACATTCCCTCCAACGGCGATGTATTTCCCAACTAATCCCGTCCACGGGTCGTCCTCCTTGCCCCGCAGCTGCGTTGCCGCCAACTGTGTCTGTGCATAGATGTTGCCGTACGTTGAGCGCAAGCCACCGCCCGTGGGATTGACGTGACACTGAATGCACTTCTGGCCCATGCGCGCAGCGAGATACGGCTCGGCATCAGCAACTCCTGATATGAGTGATACCACCGCGCAGACGATCCATGACCAGAAGGCTCTCGACGCCATCACTTCGCCTCCAACACGGTGAACACCACGTGCGCATCGCCGCCGCCCACTCCATCGCCATCGCCATCGAGCACGCGACTGTCGACATCCGCGAGTACGGTTGCGCCCTCGCCGCGAAGCGTGAGGCGATAGGTCTCCGGCATCAGCGGTTGGCGCGGGTGCAAATAAATCACCGTCGGATTTGCGAGCGACACCGCGATCTGGCCGAGAGGAAGCGTGATGTCGGTGTCGTCGCCGAACGATCCGTCGCCGCCGCTAGCCGCCAGCTCGAACACTCCGGACTGCGCGAGGGCCGCATCTACCGGATGATTGAAGACCAGCATCAGCTGGTCGACCGCCGGAGATAGTTCGCCGTCCGCCGGTACCGTCGAAACAAGCTGATAAGACTGCAATTTACCGGACACCGCCGACATGCCGGTTGCTGTCGGTGCAGGCGCGCCGGCCACGATCCATTGCTTGATGAGGTCGATGTCCGCCTGGGGAAGCGGCGGCCCACCGAGCGGCATGCGGCCGCCAACGGCCGCGCGCCCTTCGATCTTATGGACGAGATAACTATTCTCGGCGTCGCCCGCCTTCACGCGTTGGAGCGTAGGTACTTCGGCGCTTGCGACGCCGACCAGCAGAGCGTAACTGTTGCCTTCATCAAGACGCAGGCCGCGGGGAGCCGCCGCGCCAGCGTGACAGCCTACGCAAGCAGGCGTGAAGATCGTGTCCTGGATCTTCTTGAAGTCGGAGGTTGCCGGCGGTGGGGGAGGAGGAGGACCGCCTCCTTCATCTATGGGCCGACCGTTCTCGTCGAGGCCATCACCATTGCCCGAGCAACCGGCCGCGCCCAGCAGTACGCCGATCAACGAGGCGGCGATCCATTGCTTCGTACTCGAACCACGCTCGACCATCACGACACCTCACGCACATCACTCTGATGTGACTTGAGTGTCGCCAAGCGGCGAAGAGGTTCATTCGGACCTGGTGATGATTACGGATAGACCGCCTCGCGGCCTTGGCACAGGTCAATGGCTATTGCCTCCTTCGCCCTCCAGGCGCTTGTCCAACCGCGCCTTGGCGCCGGCGGCGTAACGCTTACAAGCCGAGGAATCGATGAGCTGCGCGCGATCGCCTTTGCCGTGCTCATCGAATGCGACCAATAGCCGCGTAGCCTCCGGATGCGCAGCGATGAGAATGTCACACGGGACAGCGTCGACAGCCGCAATGCTGGCTGACATGTCCGCTGCCGCGTTGGGATAGCGCTTGTCGCCTCCGTACTTGAAAGTGTCGTCCGAGATTGCGTTCAAACTATCTCCATAAACGACACTCAAGCAGCGCTCGCCCTCGCACGACTGCCACGTCCAGGACGTGCCGCCTGGTGTGTGGCCCGGGGTGTGAATCACCTTCAAGTCAAGCGTGCCGAGCACGACCGACTTGCGCTGTCCGAGCGCTTCGACATTGCCCGCCCCGGGATAGGCAAGCAGATGTCCGAACTGCGGATCGCTGCGCCCGACCTTGCCGCTGCGCAAGACGCTCGCGGCGATATCGCTTGCGATCACTTGGGCGCCGCTGATCTTCTGCAGCTCAGCAATGCCTCCCGCATGATCGAAATGGGCATGTGAATTCAAGATGAGCTTCACATCGCTCATCTTGAACCCAAGCTGCGCCACGTGCCGGGCGATCAAAGGCGCCGACTGCGGTAACGCCCCATCAATCAACACATGCCCCGCCGGGGAAGTGACCAGCACCGAGCTCAATCCGCGGGTGCCGACGTAGTAGGTGTTACCGAAAATTCGGAACGGCGCCTGGTCCTTATTCCAGGCCTCGCACTGAGAGCAGTCGATGGACGCAGCCTTCGCGCCCGCCAGTGACATCGAAGAGACGACAGCAAAAATCAACCAACGATACATAGCAGAACCTCCACAGCCAGCGTGCAGGATAGCTGCAGGTCAGAGCAAGAATGTGATCAATTATGGCGGCCACGGTCCTGGCGATTCTCGAGGCGATATCGAGAGGACATTTCGCGAGTGGTGGCCCACGATGCGAACGCGTCAGACGAGCGCGGTTGCTCGCGCGATCAGGATCAATCCTGCTCCGAGGACGACGGCTCCGATGGCTCGCGCGGCGCTCACCGGCCGGTGCGAAACGTTCGCCGTAGAAGGTTCGCTGCGAAGCTCGCTCGGAAGCCATACGTCGAGTCTCCGAGGGGAAGCTCCTGGCGTCGCCGCGCCAGCTCGTCGCTGCGCCGCGTGAGCTCCTTCTCCGCTTTGAACAGCTCGAGCCGCGCGTCGAGCCAATCTTTACGTGTTCCGGTCCTATGTGTCGTCATTGATGTCTCTCCGCTCTCGATACGACGTGGTGGGTGGTCGTGCGATAGAGTACGGACCGGCAGCGACAGATGGGAGTGACAAGTGTGGCGGGATTCGGGAACCCATGGATTCGCTGATCACAGCGGCGGCACGTGCGTTCGGCCCGAAAGAGACCGTTGCCCGCGCGAGGTGTGTGGTCGCCGAAGCCGAGATTGCGCTCGCATCGCGCGCGATTGCGAGTCGAAGTCGGACGGCTACGCGCGATGCTTCGAACGCTAGCCGGCGTGAGTGCGACCAAACGAGGGTTTCGCGCTGGCGCCGCGCCGCGCACGCGAGGTCGTCGTGCTGGCGCGGCCCGTCGAAGAAAAGCATGCGGCGGTGCTCGCCTTCCTCGCCGACGGTGAGTCGTGGTCGAGCTCGGCCCTGGCGCTCGCGCTTGGCGCCAGCCAGCGCACCGTGCAGCGGGCGCTCGACTCGCTGGCGGCAGCAGGCAAGGTGCAGTCGTTCGGTCGCGGGCGAGCTCGTCGCTGGATGACCCCGCCGGTGCCGGGATTCGCGACGACCTTGTTACTCCCGGCTCCGCTGCCGAGCGACTAGGATGGAAGCATGAAACGAGCAGCAGCCGAAATCATCCGTGAATACGGACCCTTTCCGGGTGTCGACAGCGTGCATGGCGTCACCTACGACGGTCAGCACGTCTGGTTTGCCTCCGGAGACAAGCTGAACGCCCTCGATCCGGCGAGCGGCAAGACGCTGCGCTCGATCGACGTCGCCGCGCATGCAGGCACGGCCTTCGACGGCCAGCACCTGTTTCAGATCGCCGAGGATCGCATCCAGAAGATCGATCCGAAGACCGGCCGCGTGCTCGCCACGATCCCGGCGCCCGGCGGCGGCGGCGACTCGGGGCTCGCGTGGGCCGAAGGGACGCTGTGGGTGGGGCAGTATCGGGACCGGAAGATCCATCAGATCGATCCCGAAACCGGCGCGATTCTTCGCACCATCGAGTCCAACCGCTTCGTCACCGGCGTCACCTGGGTCGACGGCGAGCTCTGGCACGGCACCTGGGAAGGTGACGAGAGCGAATTGAGGCGAATCGATCCGCAAACGGGAGAGGTCCTGGAGCAGCTCGAGATGCGTAAGCGCTCAAACAATCACGTCCTTGCGCTGACGAGGTCAGCGTGAGCCTGCTTACGCCAGTTCGACCTTCACGTTCCAGGGCAGCATAGCCTCGAAGTCATCGAGCGTCTTCGCGTGCGGGAGCCGCTCGAACAACAGCGACAGATACGCATGCGGCTCCACTGAATTTGCCTTGGCGGTCTCGACGATGGAATACAAGTTCGCGCTCGCGATGGCGCCCTTCACGGTGTCACTAAATAACCATCCTTTGCGACCGACGACCATCACGCAGTCATTCTGCCCATATCGGGCGGGAAGTTGAAGTTCACTACCGCTGGCATCCGTTCCACGGCCGACGTGTACGGGCACAGTACAGCGAGCAGCGCGCCGGCGGCCGGGTCATCCATGTTGAGATCGAGCCTGGTGTCGTAACCGTACTGCCAGACTGGATGCTCGACGCCAGCATCTGCGCCGGCATGACTCTTGGGATGCCCCGAGTCTGTGTGGATGCCCTGCGGGATCTGCATCGATTACTCCTGGTGCGGGGATTTCGGCGAAGCTCCGGTGGCGACTCTTCCGTCGCAGTCGCTCAGGAGAACCACGATGACCAAGCCGCAAAAGACGTGCAAGAGAGTGTTGCCCTCGACTGCGCAGTCCCGCCAGATCAGCATCGCGTTCGAGTCGACCGGATTGCTCGGCCTGAAGAGAGCCGAGCGGATGAAGGTCGTCATCCAACTGTCCCGGCTTCTAATGTTGGCAGCAGGCATCGTAGCCGAGGAGCGCGACGATGAGCGCTGAGATGCTGCCGGAGACGCTGCTGAAGCGCAAAGCAGTCGTGTATGTCCGCCAGTCGACGCAAACCCAAGTGCAAACGAACCTTGAGAGCCAGCGGCGGCAATACGACCTGGTTGAAGTAGCCCGCCGTCACGGGTTTGCCAGCGTCGAAGTGATTGATGATGATCTGGGCCGCTCGGCGAGCGGTAGCGTGGCGCGTCCGGGCTTCGATCGATTGGTCGCCACGGTTTGCGCCGGAGAGGTTGGCGCCGTGCTGTGCCTGGATGCTTCGCGCCTCGCCCGCAATGGGCGCGATTGGCATCACCTTCTGGAGCTGTGCGGCCTGGTCGGAGCACGGGTCATCGACACCGACGGCATCTACGATCCGCATCGGCCGAACGACCGGTTGCTGCTCGGTATGAAGGGCAGCATCAGCGAGTTCGAGCTCGGTGTGATTCGCGCTCGCATGCTGGATGCCAAGCACGGCAAGGCACTTCGCGGTGACCTGCGCATCAGCGTGCCGACCGGCTACATCTGGCATCGCGAGATGGGCTTGAGCCTCGATCCGAACCTGCGGGTGCAGGAAGCGGTCCGTATCGTGTTCGCGCGCTTCCGTCAGCTCGGCAGCGCCCGACAGGTGCTGCTCTCGCTCACCGCCGAGCAGATGCATTTTCCGCGTCCCTCGGACGGCAAGTCGCTCGTGAGTTTTGATTGGACTCCTATCCGCTACCGCAACGTCATCTCGATCTTGAAGAACCCGTTCTACGCTGGCGCGTATGCCTATGGAAAGAGCGAGAAGCGCACCGCGCTCGTCGACGGCCGCGTGCGCACGACGTACAAGCATCGCAAGCCTTTTGAGCGATGGGAAGCTATCATCAAGGATCACCACGAAGGGTATGTCGAGTGGAGCGAGTACGAGCGCAACCAAAAGCTGCTTGCGGCGAACGCCTACGGGAAAGCAGGCGGGGCGAAGTCTGGGCGCGGCGGCCGCGCTTTGCTGCCTGGGCTTCTGCTCTGTGGAGGCTGTGGGTGTCGATTGGTGGTCAGCTACTCGGGACACTACTGTCAGCCCGTCTATCGATGCGAGCGTCCCCACCAGATGTTAGGTCGGCCGCGATGTTTGACGTTCGGGGCCAAGCGCGTAGATATCGCCATCGGGCGCGAAGTGCTGCGCGCTGTCGAGCCCATCGCCATTGAGGCGGCAGTGCACGCCGAGCACAGGTACATGGAGCAACAGAGCGAGCAGCGACACATCGTAGAGTTGGAGTTGCAGCAGGCTCGCTACGAGGCCTCTCTTGCCGAGCGGCGTTACGCCGCCTGTGACCCCGACAATCGGCTCATCGCCGCGCAGCTTGAGAAAAGCTGGGAGGCGACGTTACAGCGTGTACAGGAGTGTGAGACGCGATTGGCGGTGCTCGATAGACCGAGCCCTGCTTCACCTACGCCGGACTTCACGGGGCTTTCCGAGGATCTGGACGTCGCTTGGAACGCGCCAAGCGTGACTATGCGTTCACGCCAGCAGCTGGTGCGCGCTCTCATCGCTGATATCATGGTCGCTTACGAGGCGAGCTCGCGTGAGATCGTCCTCACCATCCACTGGCGCGGCGGACAGCACTCCGAGCTTCGAGTGCGCAAGCCTAAATCCGGCGAACACGACTGTCGCACTTCCGAAGAGGCTGTAGCCGTGATTCGTACCATGGCGACACGATGGTCAGATGAGGACATCGCCGCAACGCTGAACCGCATGGGTTTGCCGACCGGTCAAGGCAAGACGTGGACTGCGCACCGTGTCAGCTCATTGCGCCGTGTACGCGAGATCCATGCGTATAAATCGGCCGAGAAAAATGGCGAGTGGCTCACGATGTCTGAAGCCGCTGTGACGCTCGGTGTCTCCAATCATCAGATCCGCAGGCTCATCAAAGAAGGCATTCTTGCTGCGGACCAGGTTGTTCGCGATGCGCCGTATCAAATTCGTGCGAGCGATCTGCACACTGAGCGTGTCACCGCGGCGCTCGCGCGCAAAGGTCGCCCGTGTCGGGCAATCCCAGAAAATCAGACATCAATATTTTCAGACACTTGAAGATGAGGTGCACAATGAACGCTCCGTTACGAAGGGGCGGATCGCATTTTCACAACGGTTGTTGTCCAGCGGCGCCTCACCGTGCGTTAGAAACGTCGTGAGCTTCGGCCACTGCCCCAGCGTGTAGTGCACGGCCTTGCCGAGCAAACTCTGCGGTAGTACTTGCGGTGCAAGCGCCTCGAGCCACGCATGGAACCTCGCCATGATCGGCGCCGACAGTTCGGTACGTGCACGCACGCGATGCTCCGGACTGGCGGGCTGTTCCTTGTCCCAGAGTGCTTTCTCGATCAGATAGAGATCGCGGATGAACTCCAGGGCAACCTTGGCTTGACTCTCGGCGACACCGCTCGTCTGTGCCTTGCGCGCCTCATCGAACTTGCGGCGCACGTGAGCCAGACAGCCTGCATGCACCAGGCCGAGAGCACGCGCAGTGGCCTCGTACGCTTCATAGCCATCGGTCAGCAGAATGCCGTGATAGCCCTTGAGCAAGCGTTTCGGCACGCTGCCGGCGCGCGAGGCATCGTAGTCAAACAGAATGATCCGCCGACCAGGTGGTCCGCTGGTGCGAACCCACATCCAGTGGCTGGCCGTCGGCGCTTTATCACTCTTGAGAACTTGCAGGCGCGTCTCATCGCAGTGAATCAGCGGATCCGACAGCATCAACTCGTGCAGCAGGTTGATGATCGGCACGACGTGCACGCCGCCGAGCTGGATCATCCAGCCGGCCATGGTCGCGCGGCCTAGCGGCACACCGATGCGGGCGAACTGGGGCTCCTGACGATACAGCGGGATGCCGTCGACGAACTTCGCCGTGGTGATCTGCGCCAGCAGGGAAGGCGTTGCCAAGCTCTTGGGCAGCAACTGCGCCGGCACGGGCGCGATCGCCACGCCAATCTTGCAGCAAGGGCAGGCGTACTTCGGGCGAATGTTACGAATCACCCGCACCTGAGCGGGCTTGTAATCCAGCTGCTCGGAAATCTCTTCACCGATGCGCTCAAGCCTTGCGCCATCGCTGGCACAGACCTTCTGTTCTTCGGCGATGTCATGAACGACATCGACTCGCGGCAAGGCAGCGGACAGCTTCTTGCGCCCACCCTTGCCGCGCTCATGCGCAGGGATCGTAACGCTGACGGGCGAACTCTCAGCCGACTTTGCCAGCGCTTCAGCTTCGTTGAACAACCACGCTTGATCGGGGCTGCGCTCCTTCGAGCGAGGTCTTCTCGGAGGAGCGGCCGAACAACTGTGACTTCAACCAGCGGTTCTCTTCCTCCAGTAGCCCGATGCGCTCTTCACGCACTTGGCCGCGCACCTCCAACGCTGCAAGTCGTGCGAGCAGCGCTTCGGCATCGATCGGTGTTGAAGAAGATGCAGGGGATGTCACGTACGCGATCATATCGCGCAGCGTGCACTTCGCTCAACTAAACACGGAAAAACACAGCACTTCGTGCGGCTTCATCCGCCACACATCGTAGCCATCGAGCAGCCAGTTGAGCTGCTCACCGGTGAGCGTGATGACGTCTTCCTCGCTACGCCGCGGCCAATGAAACTTGTCCTTCTCCAGCCGCTTGTACCAGACGATAAATCCGTTCCTCTCCCACACCAGCAGCTTGAGCTTGTTACGCCGAGCGTTGATGAAGCCGAACAACGCGCCGGAGGTTGGGTCCTGTTGAATCACGTCCTTCGCCAGAATCGCCAGCCCGTCGATCTGCTTCCTCATGTCCACGGGCGTGCGATGCAAGTACACCCGCGCGATGTCACGAGCGGGCCGGAGCATCGGTGGCTCCCAAACTCAGCGCCGCCATCCAGCTTGCCGGCGGCCACTGCAGACACTCAATCACACAGCCCGACCCCTGCACAATCCGGCACAGCACACCTGATCCATCCGAACGTTGCGGCGCCGTTGGGACACTCACGGGTCGCGTCACTCGAACCGCCACGAACTTGCTGTGCGCCTTCTTGTCCGACTTCGGCAGCACACCGCGCCGACGCAATGCCGCCAGTGCATCGTAGAGCTCGCGTACCTCCAACCCTTGGGTCCGCGCATACTCAGTCAATGAACATCCCTGACTGCGCGCAGCCTCCATCGCCTCGAGCGCTCGCCGCTGCTTGTCTGTCATCGTTCCGTTCGTCATCCTCATCGCTGTCGCCTCCGCCTCAGAGGGATGACAGCTTCCCGCGCGAACAATCAGGAAGGAAGACTGCGGTTAACCAATCGCTTACCCAGATGCCGCCCGGCGCGGGCGTGTCGGGGCTGGAGTCCGATGGACGCGATCAGTTCTTCTGCGGCGGAGGGAACAGCGGCAAGGTGAGAGCTGTACGCCGGCCTAAGCGGGGCTCCCAGAGCAGGTAATCGAAGCGGACCGGCCTACTTGAACAGGCGCTCCATGCTCTGGAGTCTCACCGGTCTGATACGCCGGACTATTCGGCCTTTAACCAGGACTGGACCCAAGGGTGATTCACCAACTCAGGTGCGCTGGCGCGGATGAGCTGCATGAACTTATCCCTCAAATCCAGCAACATCTGCGTGAGCTGCGCTTGTGTGACTCGTTCTGTGGTTGGATGAGGCTGCCACTTTGAGTAACTTTCGCAGGATACGTTATAGCAATCGCCGGCCGGAATGAACACGAGCGCTCGCTCTATTCCCTGCTCATAGAACTTGAGTCGTCCCGGGACTCCTGCAGCAACGGATCGAAGCAATTCCGGCAGTTGTTCCAGCACGACGGCAAAATCGGTCCCCACATCAACGGGCCATCGGTCCTGCCCGAATCCCGAGATAACGAACTCGCTTTTGTCGGCGGCTGCATGGCAAATATCGCTAAGAATAGATCTTATATCGTCCAACTCCCAATCGTAGTCCGGCAGTGAACGGGGGAGATCTATCTGGTTTGGTAAGCGGACTTCGATTCGCATGCCATTTCACTCCTTGAGAGTCGGATAGGCGGTACGCAGACCGCCCGATGACGGCACAGCAACAGCCCAGTCCGCCTGAGCAATAGACTTGTCTGACCTGATCACCCGCCCCAATCCCTGCGGTATTCTGACCGATGCCGGACCATCCAATTGCAGAGCGTCGAGAAATTCCGCAGCTTGTTGATTGTCCGACCATTGCCCTTGCGAATTGCCCGTTCCGCGAGCTCGATCAGCCAAACGTTTGGTATTTTTCGCTCCGACTCCATGTTCACTGAAGGTGTGACCGAACTGCTTCCGACTCTTCCAGTTTACGGCGCTTTTAACCACATCACTGCAGTTATGCACCAACACCTTCGCCGCACTGACATAGTACGTGTTGATGTCAGCAACCTCAAAGTTGTAGGTCGCCTGCACCTCTCCGGTGTCGTAAACACCGGAGACAATGGCCGTCTCCGCACTCTCCGTCAGGAGCTCGTTACCGACTCGTAGATGAGCAACTTCCACCCAACCGATATCGGGCACGAAGTAAGGATGGCTACCAGTGACTTCGTGGCGATAGGTCTCACTGCCCTTCACCAATGTGAGATGCCAGGTCGTGTCCTTGGTATTGACGCCGGTTTGCAGAATCGGCTTTAGGGCACGCTCCCCGGTGTCGGGGTCGTAGGCCCAGACCAGATCGCCGACCTTCAAGGCTTCGATGGCGACGAAGCCGATGTCGGTGAGCACCGTGGTGCCGGCGGCGAAACAGCGGAGTTTGCACGGCGGCGGCAGCTTCTTTTCCGCCTTGGCCAACACCTTCGCCAGTTTGCCGACTTTTGCAACGGTCTTCGCTGGATTCAATATCCCGATCGCTGACTCCTTCAGCGCGCCCCCAACGTCCATCTGGCCGGTCGTCACATAGTTGAACGCGACGTTCACACCCACATCCAGCACGAACTTGGCCGCGAAGTTCAGAAACTCCCCGTCCGGGTCGACGTACTTGTATGGGTTGTTGTTGACGTACAGGTAACGGTTGAAGCTCATCGGGTTCGATTCGACGAAGCCGACCGGGTCGACGCTCATGAAACGACCGATGGAAGGGTCGTAGTAACGACTGCCGAAATACGTCAGGCCGATGGCGTCATCATGGGGCTTGCCGGTGTAGGAGAGCCGTTCGTTGTCCGGCTGCGTGTCGGTCTGCTCGCCGTAAGGCGCGTATGCCTTGCGCCACAGCAGCGCGCCATTCTGATCGGAAGCAGCAACGACGGACCCCAAACCATCGGCGTGGAAGTAAGTCGTCGTGCGCTCCGCGATCGCAAGCTGTACGCCTGCAATCAACATCAGTACGCCGATCAGCATTCGCGAAGCGATGGAGCGCATGGTCGATTCCTTCAATCCGTTGCTCACAACCCACCTCGCATGTTCATGCGACCCCACCGCTCATACCGAGGCATCGCGACGACCCGAATGTTGGGTTGGGTGTTGTTCGTCAGCGTTAATGGGGCGTTAACCCTGTGCGTGATTCTCTCGCCAATTTTCGCGCCGGCGCTGTCGGTCACGACCGCGAAGATGGCATGTTCGCCGGGAGACAGCGTACTTATCGTCAGCCGCACACCGGTGCCGATATATCCGTCTCGCCTGGAGACCCATCGTATGTTCGTGAGCCCGCTCCCATCCTCCGGATCGCCGGCATTTGCCGTGAAGGTGATGGGCTGGCCGTAGTTGGTTGGCTGGTACGTGCTGGGCGTGATGGATATCCAAGGCGGGCTGTTGCCTGCATTGAAGACCGATATGACGACCGAAGCCTCACCGATCGCACCGTGCGAATCCGTCACATCCGCGTAGACCTTGTGATAGCCGATGCTGAGGCTCGTCGTCGAAAATGTCGGCCCCAAGTTTAGTGAACCGTCGACCGACGAGAACCAGCGCAGCTGCGCCCCCAGATTCCCATCCACCGCATCAACGGCCGTCCCGGAAAAATCCACTTGGGTTCCAGGGGGCACCCCGATGAACGACCGTGGGGAAAGGATGGTAATGACAGGCGGCACGTGCTGGACATCAAGGTCCCGGGAATGGCTTGACGCGAGGCCCATACTGTTGCGCGATACGACCTGTATCTGATGCCTTCCCGGGCTGAGTACGCGTGAGAACGCAGCGCCCGTCCCGATCAGGCCGTCAAGATTCGAGGTCCAGGTGATCTGCGATGAAATGTCGCCGTCGACCGCATCGATCGAGGTCGCAGCGAACTGAATGAGCGTACCGATCTCCACGATGGCGGGACTTCGCGGCGCCGTGACGCTCAAGACGGGGTATTGATAGTTGACGTTAATGCTGAAGCTCATCGACGCGCTCAGCCCATCGGCATCGATCACCGACGCAGTAACTACGTGCTGTCCGCCATGAAGGGTTCGCAGGTTTACGCTCTTGCCTTGTCCGAACACGCCCTCCAGACTGGAGCTCCATTTGATTGCTCCAGCCAAGTCCCCGTCGGCGTAGTCCGCTGCATGTGCGGTAACGCCCACATTGTCGCCGTAGTACATGAACTGCGGCAGCGAAGACGTAATGTGAATCGCAGGACCGGCTGGAACGTCTCCAACGGGCGGCGCCAGGGAATTGCGTCGGCTGGTCACATCCCGGTTCTTCGTCGGCCACGGCGATTCGACGCTGCCAAGAGCATTGTTCAGCGCCAGGATGTTCACTCCCGCGGCGCCGAGATAGACCATGCCATCACTCATGACTAACGGATAATCGAACTGCGTAATCGTGGGTATCGTCGTCTCGCCAGCAGCCTGCCCAAGGGCGTTGAGGCGCAAATAACGACCATTGCTGGTCAACTGATGAATGATGTTATTGGAATCGACCGCCGGCGCACCTAGCAGCGGATGTGACGTCTGCATCTGCCACACGAGCGCCCCGTTGCGGTCAAACGCGCAAAGCTGACCATTGCTCACGCAAGTGGCAACGATCAACCCGCTCTGCGTCATCACAGGCTGACCTCCCACGTTTGGATGGGTCCACAAGATCGCGCCACTCGCGGAGATTGCGAATAGTGCGCCCGCGCGCGTGACGTAAACTGCGCCAGTGCTGTCTACCGCGGGCACAGACAGCGGACTCGTTGACGCCGATGAAGTCAGGGCTTGGGACCACTCGGTCTGCAGAGTGTCCGGATGCAGCGCCTGCAGCGTTGACCAACCCGCCAACAGAACTCTGCCCTGCGCATCGACGCTCATTCGTTGTTGTGCATCAGCCGGTCCGCTGGAAAGATTCCAGTTGCGGGTTCTCTTTGGCCGGCCCTCAGCAGTGACGGCATCTAAATGGGTGACAAGGGAGGAGCCGTTCCAGCGATAACTTACGTAGACCGAGCCATCATTGCCGATGACCGGGCCATCGAAACCGGAGTAGGGTTGCGTAGCGGCGCCCAGTGGATAGCTCCACCGCAAAGTGCCGTCCGGATGAAGTGCGATCAAGCGTGGTCTGCCGCTGGCGTGGCGCGTCACCGCATAGATCAAGCGATCCGCACCAACGGTTACATAGCTTTCGACCGGCTCCCGCCATCGCCATTTAACGGAAAGGGTTGCCGTCAAGGCTTCGATTCCCTCGACGCCGTTGACGTAGATCGTTCCATCGCGCCCTGCTGCCGGTTGCCGCACGGGATATGACGAGTTACTGACAGCAGTAGCCAACATGCCCGCCGCAGGAGCATCGGCCCTGCTCAGCGGATCGGTACCACCAAGCATTTCCTGGCGATTGCTGAAGCCATCGTTATCGGTATCGGCAGCGCCGTCGGCGCTGTCCAGCGGGTTGAATTGATATTGAAGCTCATAGCCATCGGGCAGCGCATCGCCATCAGAATCGCTCGATAGCGGATTCGTGTGATGCACGCGAACCTCCTGCCCGTCGCTCAGCCCATCGCCGTCGGAGTCGGCCGCATCAAGCCGCGTTCCCAACTGTGCTTCCTCAGCGTTGCTGAGGCCGTCACCATCCAAGTCGAACGCACCATCGGCAGCGTCGTTCGGATCCAGGCCATACACCAACTCGTCGCAATCCTGCACCCTATCGCCGTCTGTGTCGCCGGCGATGCTGAACGTCTCGCTATTGAAGCACTGGAACGAGCTGCCCGCGTTGTTATGCCGTTGCATCGGCCACGCCGTGCGTGAAGGACCGCCGCTGCGATCCGCAAAGGCAAGCAACTGGCCCCGCAAAGTGCCGACATACAAAGTGCCGTCACGATCGATAATAGGTGCCGCCGATATCAGGCTGTTCGTTAGCGTGCTCCACAACAAACTGCCCGTGGAATCGAACGCGGAGACTCTTCCACCCGAGGACACTGCGTAGACAGTGCCGTCCTTACCTATGGCGGGCGTGAGGATGGCGGAGGTGCTGATGGTAGGCGGAGTGGGCCAAACAGGAGTTCCGGTGGTCGAACTCAGTGCGAGCAACTGGCCGGCGCCAGTGCCGTGATAGAGCACTCCATTCTCGCCCACAGTGATACCGGAACGTGGCGTCTGTGTGGCGGGACGCTGCGCCCAGAGCAATGAGCCATCCGGGCGCAGGGCATGCACATAGCCCGCGGAGTCGACGGCGTACAGGACACCATTCTCGCCGAGCGAAAGGTCAGCGGCAGCCCATCCTTGCATTGTGTATGTCCACAACGGCGCACCAGCGGCGCTGTATGCGTACACTCTTCCATTGTCGCTCGCAGCGAAAGTCGTCCCGTCCGGCGCGATCACGGGTGCTCTGGTAACCTCATACGACACCTCCTGCGAATGGAGCGCAGCACCGTTGCGATCCAAAGTGAGTACGATGCCATTCGTTATGCTTCCAGTCATTCGGGCACCGACCACGACCCGCCCGTCACGTCCAAGCGAGATTGGCGAAGAGAAGTAGAGCGTCAGGCTGGAAAAAGTCCAGCGGATCGTTCCGTCGGGATTGAGTGCGTAGATTATTGATCTTGGATCCGTCGATAGGCGTGCCGGCGGATTGGCCGAATAGTACATGGTGCCGTCGGGGCCCAACGTCGCGGGTCCCATGCTATTGGCGGGCACAGGCTCATCCCACTGCACGGCTCCGTCTGGATGGAGGGTAAGCGCAGAACCGCCGTTGCTGGATGCATACTTATTCGTCAGATAAAGAACGCCATCGCGGCCGATCGCTGGCGAGAAATTGACCGGGCCGCCGACGTCATGCCGCATGACGTCGGCGCCCCGGCTCGGAGCACGCTCCAATCGCAGGGGATCGGCAGCGGCCCAGCTCTCCTGTCGATTGCTGAAGCCGTCGTTGTCGAAGTCCTCAGTGGCATCCAGCGGATCGCTGGGATCGGAATGAAGTTGCAGCTCCCAATAGTCGGTAACGCCGTCGTGGTCGGAGTCCGCCAGGTTTGGGTTCAGGCGCGGATCTATGATTTCGTCGGCATCACGGATGCCGTCGCCGTCTGCATCCGCCGCAAAGGGATCTGTTCCATGCTGCGCCTCTGCCGTATCACTCAGCCCGTCCCCGTCGGTATCGGCGAATAGCGGAGAGGAACCGGCGTTGAACTCAGCCAGGTTGCTCAACCCATCGCCGTCCAAATCGGCGGCGGCATCACTGGCATTCTGCGGATTCAGCCCGAGCTGCACTTCGATGCAATTCTTCAGTCCGTCGCCGTCGGAATCCAAGGTGGCGCTCGCGAACTCGTCGCTCGACTTGGCGATATTGAGCGCGCCGAGCACGATATAATCCGTCCGCACGCATTCGCCGAATGCGTCTTCGAATAATAAGGCGCTCGAGCTGCCGTACACGCTGTGCCTGAGAGAATAGCCTTTGGCCTCGCGCTCGGAATACCGCATGCCATTGCCGTCATAGGCATAGGTTCTTCGCGCCGGGTCCGGCTTGAAGCTGTCATGAACCACGGCGCTCACCAGATTAGATGCGGCATCGAAACGCAGCTGGGTATCGACGCGACTGAAGATTCCCTTCGACCCCTGCCCGCCATACAAGTTGTAGTGGCGTTTCGAAGTGATGTTGCCGCGCAAATCATACCCGAGTTGGGTGGTACTGCTGACAGATGATGAGGGGCTGGTGGCACCTCTGTCGATTTGCGCGAGCCGAGCACGTCTATCCAGGGAATGGCGCAAGCTTTCAGTCTTGATGACCTTGGTGGTGAAGTTGCCGTTCGAGTCGTACGAGAACGTTCTTTGTCCCCAGCTGCCCGTCGCAGCAGCCAGGCGATCCAGGCCGTCATAGCCCATGTTGAGGACTGACTCCGACGGAATGATACCGTTAGTGATGCTGACAACATTGCCGGCCACATCGTATCCGTAGGTCAGGTCGAGCAAGGCGCCCGAGCGGATACGCTGCGTGAGCAGGCGCTGATTGAGCGCTGCCGTCGTCGTCACGCCGTTGCCCAGCGTATAGCTGCTCAGCTGTCCGCTGGGATGATAAGTAACGTTGGTCGCGAACGTACCTACGCGCGTGGCGCGGCCGAAAGCATCTGGCGCGTACTGCACCACCAAGCCACTTGGATAAGTCATGGACGCAACCACGTCCATCGAGTTATGCGAATACGTCAGTTGATAGCTGCGGGGGCCGAACCAGCGATCGTGCGCGCTCAGTGTTTCACTCAGCAGGTTGTCGTTGTCGTCGTAGGCATAATTCCAGCGCGCCTGCCCTTTACTCAGCTCGATAACATTGCCATTGCGGTCATAGACGGCCGCTACATCCGGAGTGTCGTCTGCGAAATCCACGCCCACGCGCCGACCAAGGCCATCCCAGTGGAACGTAGTCACCGGCGCCGAGTTGACCGATTCCGTCAGTACATTGCCCACCGCGTCGTGGGTATAGACGGTAGTGCCCACCTCCTGTTCGGTCGCCTCTGTCATGAACTGCCGCGAGTCGTAGCGATAGGTCTTCGAGTACCCGGTCACAACTTCGCTCGACAATTTTCCTTGCAGCACCAGCGTAGTGTTGCTGAAGGCATCTCGATCGATGATGGTGGCGACATCGTAGTTCTGAACGATGAGGGCTGGCTCCTGCTTGGAATCATCGACGCCGAAGATCAAGTACACGTATCTACTGTGAGCGTTTCGCTCGTTGAGCACCACCACCGTCTGGTCGTCGTAGGTGTACCTGACGCTCTGCGAGTCGGGGTGCTGCGTGCTGGAGATGCGCCCCAATGGATCATACGTCGTCTTGAGGCCGATGATGTCGTTCGGATACGAAACAAACGTCTGACGACCCAACGCGTCGAAAGACAGCGTCTTGTAAATGGTCGCGCCGGATTGCTGATCGCTGCGCTCGGTGCGAATGGTCTGGCCGAAGTCGTTGATCAGTTCGGTCTGTCGATACTGATTGCGGGTGAGCACGCGGCGCGACACTCCGCCCTGCGCGTCATATGCAATCGTCACATCGGCGTTGGTGGGGTAGTCAATTCCATTCAGGCGATTGAGGCTGTCATAGGTGTAGGACGTTGTGAAACCGCGCCCGTTGGTCTCCGACTGCAGCGTGCCCGTCGCATTCACCTCCCGGAGCAGGACAACCGACTCTGGCAGCTCTTCGCGTCGCGCGATGCCGCGTCGATAGTTGGAGTACTCACGATCAAACCCGCGCGCGTCTTCTACCGAAGCCAAGTCACCGGCCGTCGTGTACCTAAACTCGGTCACAACGCCAAAGCGATGCTCCGTTTGCAGCTTCCCGTGACTGTAGTAAGTGCGCGTGACCTGCCCGACGGTGATTGGCGACGCATCTTCCGGCGACTGCACTGTCTGATATGTCTCGGTGAGCGGCAGCCCGAGAATCCATCGAGAGACATCGTTGCGGTAGGTGAACAAAGTCTGCCGTGACAGCTGAGTGACAATGTTCGACTTCTCGTAGATGCCGCCCGGATTTCCGTAAGCGTCGTGATTGAAATAAAGCTTGATGTGCTGATAGCCCGTATTGTTGACGCCGGCGTCCTGGTTGTAGCCCTCGCCCATCGGCACCGGCGCATAGGTGTTCTCTTCAACCCACCAGCTTCGGTACGCGGCTCCGTGCCAGAAATTTTCCTCAGATATCAGCCGGGAGCCCCACGTGTATGCCCGTTTCTCCAGCAGCACATTGGCGCGGCTATAAGTTTCCTTGAACGCCAGCAGGCCGACGAAGCCCGGCCTGATGAACAACTGGGTGCCATCGGGCAATCCGGCGAAGTCCTTGCCGTAGTGTACGTAGCGATAGAGGGCGTCCGGCGCGGTCACGGTCGTTACGTCGTAGCGCAATGTGAATCCGTCCGAAGTCGTGTAGGCACGGCTGTGCGGCGCAAACGCGAACTGCCACTGGCCATTGGTAACCGCTTCGCCCGTCACTGACTTGGATAGCACTGCAGTGGTCTTCAGG
Organism: uncultured Gammaproteobacteria bacterium; assembly: GCA_963710595.1. Lineage (GTDB taxonomy): Bacteria > Pseudomonadota > Gammaproteobacteria > Steroidobacterales > Steroidobacteraceae > Steroidobacter. The sequence goes on along the minus strand of CAVQAZ010000003.1, from coordinate 2,169,879 downwards.
GACGAGCCGGGATCGAACGCCACGTACTGATAGGTGTAATCGACGCTCGCTCCATGCGGATACACCATCTGCCGCAGCGAGTAACCGCCAGGCGCGAGCTCGATCACGCCATCATTCGGGTTTGGATCCTGCGGCGCGGGGTTGTATGCGTACTGCCAGCGGCGCCCGTCCGGGCGCTCGACGGCGACGAGTTGTTGATAATGATCGTAGATATAACCCGGAATCGGCTGGTAGAAGTACTGCCAGCGCTGGCCGTTCGCCGAAATCGCGGACAGCTTGATGCCCGCGTCATTTTGATTTTCGTATTCGTAAGTAACGACGGGCTGCCCGCACCCTCCTCGCTACGATAGATTGCGGTGATGTAGCTGATACCTGCGGCGTTAGTTGCGTAATCGATGCGGATCCAGTTGCCGTGCACATCCTCGATGCGCGTCGTCATCCAACTGGGCTCACCTTGCAGAGATGTCCCGTGGCTCATGGTGTACTTGGTGCCATCGGGGCTGGTCACCAGCATGCCGCTCTGCCCAGCTACGCATTGAGCTTTCCAGTTGCTACGGGTTATGAGCGAGCCATCGTTGCTGATGCTGTTCAACACCAGCAATTCGCGACCGCCGTCGGGCAGCTCCAGCGAGGGATTGTCGTTGGTGCTGACAGCGAACAATCGCTGACTGCAAATCTTGTCAGCGTTGCGCTGTGGAGTGACGATGCGTCCGAAATGCATCGTCCAGCCGACGCCGTTGATGCCTAGCAACGGCAATGACGTCTCCTGCAGGCTGACGTACACGCGATTGATGTTGATATCCATGCCACCATTGCCGGGCACGGAGATATCGGTGTACTTGAGCTGCAGCGTTCCCGAGAATGGGTCGATGTGCTCGTTCAAGCTCTGATTGAGCGCATCCTTGAATGGGTTGAGACCCGGTTCGGAGTAGTAGTCGCGGATCTCTTCGCCCTGTGCGTTGTGAACACAGCAGAATATCAACGCCAACGAGCCAACCCATTGCTTCCACGCATTCGCGCGCGTCATCTTGTTGTACAAGACGCACTCTCCTTGTGATCGAAGCCGCTGATACGCCGCGCTGCCGGCGTGATCGTTATTACTTAGTTGATGAACGTTTTTAGCAGAGCGCTCGAAGCTGCGTCAATGACCGTCAGATGATACCCCTCTCGATTGGTGCTGCTGAGACGGCGGCGAAACGCCGACCGACTTCGATTCCGGCAGTTGCGAGAATTCAGTGGATATGAGAGGCGCGGGAATGCTTTCGAGGTGCTCTTGCTCTGATCCTGCATCCGGCACCGGGCCCAGCCCGACTGTGGCCGCTGAGCTGCTCTCCTGATCCAGACCGGATGAGACAAGATAGCCGCCGACAATCAGCGCAGCGGCAAGCCCCGCAATTCCGACCACCTTGACGTTGATCTTCACGTGGGTCCCTGGCGCTCAGCGCCTTGCAATCCGTTGCGACGGTGCCGAACTCTATTCCGCGGGGGTTGCACGTGCAAATAGTATTTGCAGTTAGTTTTATCACGCACTTGCCATTGAGCGTTTCCCCGAACACATGCGCCCCCAATGATGGGGATCAGTACTAGAATGGCGACATGGAGATTTCTATCGACGAGGCCTTCGTCCGCGGCATCCTCAAGCAGGAGTACGAGTGTGCGCGAGACGAGATTCAAAGCGAGGGCGTGCAGCACGCCTTCGAGAATTCTCAGCAGCGTCACGACGAGCGGATTGCTGCCGCTCCGGATGTTGGGACGCTCGCCTGCCGTGCCGGCTGTACGTGGTGCTGCCATTTCAGCGTCGATGTGCGCGCCGTGGAAGTTTTCAGCATCCTGGACTTCGTCGAGCGCACGTTCACGATCGAGGAGAAGGCACGCGTTTATGCAGAGGTGCGCACGAATAGCGCGGCGCTGAAAAATCTGGGCGAGATCGAGCGCATGAGGCGCAACGTCAAGTGTCCGTTTCTAAACGAAGGACGATGCACGATATATGCTGTTCGTCCGCAGACGTGCCGCAACTATCACGCGACCAACGTAGCTGGGTGTCAGCAATCCTACGAAGATCCCCACAACCTGGATATCGACCCGGACTTCGCGCCGTGGGTGTATCAAGCAGGTGGTGCACATGTGGACGCGTTCAGTACGGCGATGCGCGACGCGGGTTACGACGTGAGCGCGTACGAATTCAATTCCGCCCTCGATGCGGCCATGTCGGAGCTTGCTGCGCGCGAGCGCTTCGAATCCAAGTCAGCACCATTCACCTCTCTGAGCGGCGAAGAGGTACCTGTTGAATTTGACGATCTCGATTCCGCGTCAGTGAACACTTGATCTTTGCCAGACTCGAGCTCAGAGGAGCGCGCGTCTCCCAGCAGACGCGCGCATTGCGGTACTAACGATGTCTCTCAGACGCAGTCTATTGAGCGAGCGCCCAGTTCACCGTCTCGGTGAAAACCGTGCCGTTCGTCAACTCGACGGTCCATTCGATCGGTGCGCCTGCCGCGATCGGCAGCACTGAACCGGCGTCCGGGCACAGCAGCGAAGGCTTGCCTGCGCCGTTGGCAGGCTGCAGCTGGCAGATTCCAGGATAGGTCAGTGGCAACAACACGCCGTTGGCCATGGCATGCGCGTTCGAGACGACGCTGTTACGAGGCAAGATCACGGCGGCATCAAAATGCTGATTGGCGACGAAGCTGCCCGAGGCAGGAGACACCACAATCGCATCCGTGACGATCAGCTCTGCGGCTTCAATCTCGGCTTGTATCATGAAGGAACCGGCGGGGGCGAAGCCGCTGATCCTCACTCGTCGGGTCCAGTAGCCGTTCAGAGCAGGAGCGGCATTGGGCAGCGCCTCGGACTGGGTCACGTTACCCGAGCCGATAAGCTCCAACGTCAGGTCGTTGACCGCCGTACCGTTCGCAAGCGACTTGTTGTCGAAACTCGTCATCTTGAACTGCCCTCCGCTGCTGCCCGGAAAGATGGAAATGGTGATTCCCTGCGTCGGCTGGGCGCTTTCGAACACAAGCGATCCAACCGCGAAGCGCATGCGAGCTTCATTGGCATAGGGAACGTACTCCCCGGTACCAGGAACCGTCGACCGGTTAGGCGTGTTCGTGTTGTACACATAAGTGCCGTTGACGCGCTGGCCGACGACGACTTTGCCGGCAAGCCCGTTGCCGGGGTCGTTGACTTCGATGACGCGAGCCGTGAGCCTCACGCGAACCGGCTCCGCGGCGACAGGACCGGAAACGAGCGCAGACAACCACAGGCCGCTGAAAAACAATGCTATCGTTTTCATGGTTCTCCCTAACTTGAATTGCGAACTTGACGGAGGCGCGAATCTACAATGCGCGCGCAGATGGCCCAGGAAGCGGTGCCGTCACTGAAGAAGACGGGCATAGATGCCCGCAGGTTTGCAGCGTATGTGCCCAATCCCTGATGTTTCCCTGCCGCTGGTTCGCCGTGCCGCGAGACCTAAGATTTCAGATTCGCGGCCCTAGATAGCAGATCGCTTCGCGGATTGCACGCCGCTGCTCAGGCGTAAGCGTGCACTACTCAATGTGAGCAAACTTTCGGGCGCGCAAAGTCGACGTGCTTGAAGATGAGCAGCTTGCGCTCCCACGCGTTGGCGTGAGTGAAGGCACCGAGCGATCCGGCGGTCGCACGCTCATGGCGAACACCGTTGAGTTCGTAAGTCACCCAGTGTTGTGGCTTCTTCCGCAATCGTTCCTGCAGAGAAAACATCACCAGGCCGAGGCTGCGGTCGGCGAAGTGCTGCAGACCCGGGTCCGAGGACGCCTTGATCATGGCGACGTCGCGCTGATAATCGAACAAGTAGGGCGGCTCTTTGAGCAGCAGGTGATTGGAAACACCGGCCTCGGTATGCAGGTTGCTGAACATCGCAATCGACGCTTCGGTTCGCAAGCCAAGATAAGGCGCGGTGCAGATAATGAACAAGGTGGCGGGAACGGCGTAAAGCCACACTGGGCGGCGCTGCCCTGCTGTCCCTTGCCATGGCAGATGCCTCAGAGCCGCGTCGGCCAGCAGAATCATCGTGACGCCGCCGTACACGACCCACAGCAGAACCCAAACCGACTGATAGGCATGCGCCGGTGTGATCGGCACCTTGCGATTGAACGTCGCAAGCACCGCGACCAAGGCGACCGCACCGCCGATTACGATGCCGAAAGGCAACGCCTGCCCAAGGGTTCCAAAACGTTCGCGCAGTGACCGGAACAAACCCGCGCAGCGATCGTAGAACTGCTCGCTCACTTCTCGGGGCACCGACAGGATATACAGCGCCAGCACCAGGCTCGAGAAATCCATGTACCAGGAGTAGACCGAGATCGGGATGACGAAATGGAACATCAATGCCAGCAGCAATCCCACCGCGAAGTAACGTTTCCAATACAACGCGACGATGGCGATCGCCTCGACGAGCAGCGTGCTCCAGATCGCCAGGTACTTGCCGATCAGGCTGTGCTGGAGGCCGAAGCCATCGGCCAAGGGCATATACAACGCCACGGCGCAGCTCACACGAGGGTCGAAGAAGTCGGCATTGATCTTGTGAAAGATCCCGTAGAAATACATCACTGCCAACAACGCACGCGCCACGATCCGCATGTGTTCGTAGATGTTTTCTCGGAGCTCTGCGCTATCCCGGTACCGCACCAGTGCGTGGACGCCGATAATGAGGATGGCGACGTTCATGAACGCGGCGATCATTTTGTTGTTGCCGGCCACCGGCATCGCGATCGCGTAACGCACCGTCATCAGGGCAGCGAGCAACCCTAACAAGTAGGTCCAGCGCGGCCGCCAGACCAGCAGCAGCGCAACGGCAATTGCCGTCCAGCTCAGCAAGGCGAGCAAGGGTCCGTCACGAAACAACAGGATGTTGCGATCGCCGGCGAGGCTGAACATGGCCGCCGCGGCCCAGACGGGCGAAAAAGCGATCAAGCCATCGGCAGCGGTACGCTCCATGGACTGGCTGGCCGAGGGCCATAACAGCCGCAGCCATCCGCCAGTCATGCGGCCCGCCCGGACACTCATCCCGCTCCCCTGATCATTATGTATGCTTGCGGGCGGTGACCGGCCCGAAAGTCGATCGAGTGTGCCATCGGCGTTTCATCGGCGCCATATGCCGTACTTCTTTACACCCGGGGGGCTTCGCATCCGAAGCGCCTGCCACCGGCCTCTGAACCATTCCGCGCCGATAGAGTAGTATCCAGCCGGATTGGGGAAGGAACCGTCATGGCCACTCGCAGAAAAGTGCTGCTGTATTTCCTCACTGCGCTGGCGCTCGCCGGAGCGTACGATGCGTTGCGCAATCTGCCGGTGCTGAGCGGCTGTAATTTCTATGCGGAATGTCCGAATCTTGCCAACCCCCGGACACCTGGAGCCGCCGAGTAACGAACTCCCATGGCGCACAGCTCCGACACCATCGCCGCGAACTGGCTGCTCTATGACGGCGAATGCCCGTTCTGCTCTCGCTATGTCCGCCATGTCCGTTTACGCGAAGCCGTCGGCGCGATCACTTTGGCAAATGCTCGCGAGCACGACCTCCTTGTCGAAGAGGTACGGCGACAAGGGTATGAGGTCGATACCGGAATGGTGTTGAAGTTGAACGGCCGCTACTACCACGGCGCCGATTGCATCCATGCACTGGCGTTACTGACGACGCCGTCGGGCTGGTTCAATCGCCTCAACGCACTGGCATTTCGTTCGCACACCGTTGCCAAATTCGCCTATCCGGTGCTGCGTGCCGGTCGCAACCTCGCTTTAAAGCTGCTCGGCAGGTCGCGATTGCAGCCCAGCCTGGGCGCCTGACGCGCGGCCTCCCAGAGGCTGTTGTACGATACCCGGCGTATGCCGACACTGGCGCAGTATGTCGAGGCCGGGCGATGAAGATGATCACTTCACAAGACGCGCAGCTGCGGGTCGAACACACGCCGAGACCCGGCGCACCCGCGCTGCTGCTGATGAACTCGCTCGGAACCGGCCTGGAAATGTGGGACGAACAGCTGGAGGTGCTCAGCGAGCGGTTCGAGCTGATCCGCTTCGATGCGCGAGGCCATGGCAAATCCACCGTCGGCGAGCCCAAGGAAGCAACCATGGATCTGTTGGCCGGCGATGCGCTTGCCGTCCTCGATGCTTGTGGCATCGCTCGTGCCCACCTGTGCGGCGTCTCGCTGGGCGGGATGATCGCCATGTACATCGCAAGGCACTGGCCTGATCGAGTGTTGAAAGCTGCGTTATGCAATACCTCGCCGTACATGCCGCCGCGGGAAAACTGGGACGCCAGAATCCAAACAGTGACAACTCAAGGATTGTCACCGCTGACCGAGGCGACGCTGAGCCGTTGGTTCACCGCAGGCTTCCGCCAGGCGCACCCTGAGAAGGTCGAGCGCGTGCGAGCCATGCTGGAAGAAACCAGCCCAGCGGGTTATGCCGCTTGCTGCGCGGCCATTCGCGACATGGACCAGAGAGCATCGATTCGCGGCATTACCGCGAAGACTTTGGTGATCGGCGGCACTCAAGACACTTCGACGCCGCCTGCTCATGCAGAACTGATTGCAAGTTCGATTCCCGAAGCGAAACTGGTGCTGCTGGAAGCCGCGCATTTGTCGAACATCGAACGCGCGACGGAATTCACCACGACGCTGGTGGAATTCTTGGACGCCGGGCTGGTGGAATCCTCACCCTAGGAGAGGGGAAGAACCCTCACCCTAACCCTCTCCCGCAAGCGGGAGAGGGGACGGAAGTATCTTCACCTCTCCCTCTGGGAGAGGTCGCGCGAAGCGCGGGTGAGGGCCCGGCGGCGTATCTACACTGGCTGCGCCACTACCACTCCCGCCACCTCATCCGTCGATTCCTCATCCGTACCCTTCGATCGATGGTCGGCGGCGATCAGCGAGTAGAACACCGGCACCACGAACAGCGTGAACAACGTGCCGACGGTCATGCCGGTCACCAGCACGATGCCGATGCTGTTGCGCGCCTCGGCGCCCGGTCCGGACACGAGCACCAGCGGGAAGTGGCCGAACACGGTGGCCGCCGAGGTCATCAGCACCGGGCGCAGCCGCGTCAACGACGCCTCGCGCAACGCGGCGACCTTCTCGAGGCCGCGCTCCTGCAGCGTGTTGGCGAACTCGACGATCAGGATGCCGTTCTTGGCGATCAAGCCCGACCAGCGTGATCAGCCCGACCTGCGAGTAGATGTTGATCGTCGTCAGGTCCAGGAAGCTGAACACCAGCGCGCCGGAGATCGCGAGCGGCACCGAGCCGAGCAGCACGATCAGCGGATCGCGGAAGCTCTGGAACTGCGCCGCGAGCACCAGGTAGATCAGGACGATCGCGAAGCCGAGCGTCGACGATCAGCGCCGAACCCTCGTGGCGGATCTGCCGCGACTCGCCGGCGTAGTCGATGGCACCGCCGGTCCGCCGGCGCTGCCGCGGCCGCGTCCTCGAGCACGCGCAGCCCTTCTTCCTTGGTGACGCCGGGCTTCACGCCGCCGAAGATGCGCACCGCGTTGCGCTGCTGGAAGCGGTTCAGCGTGCGCGGCGCGGTGCTCGTCTCGATGCGCGTGAAGGTCGACACCGGCACCAGCTCGCCGCCCGGCGTCTTGATCTTCAGGTCGAGCAGCGGGTCCGACCGTCGCGCGATCCTTGTCGCCGATCTGCGGGATGACCTTGTAGCTGCGGTCGAAGTAGTTGAAGCGGTTGACGTAGCGCGCCGCCGAGCAGCGTGCCGAGCTCCTGGCCGACGCTGGCCAGGTCGAGCCCGAGGTCGGCGATCCGCTCGCGATCGAGCACGACGCGCGCCTCGGGCAGGTCGATCTTCAGGTCGGTGTCGACGTACAGGAACTTGCCGCTCTGCCAGCCGGCGCCGAGCACCGCGCGTACCGTCTCCAGCAGCTGCTCGGGCGGCGCTTCGCTCTGCAGCACCAGCTCGACGTCGTACTGGCCGGGCGTCGGCAGCGGCGGGTCGAGCCGCGGGAACACGCGCAGGCCGGGCACCTGCGACACCGCGCCGTAGACCTCGCCGTACATCTCCTCGGTCGAGCGCTCGCGCTCGTTCCAGTCCTTGGCGACCAGGCCGCCGAAGCCGCCCCACGCCGCCGTCAGCGACCACATGAACTCGGCTTCGGGAAACGACGGTGATCGCCTTCGACGACCTCGCTGCGAATCGCGGTTCGATCGCCGCCAGCGACGCGTCGGGCGAGGCCTCGAAGAACAGGCTGATGTGGCTCTGGTCCTCGACCGGCGCCAGCTCGCTGCCGCGAGTACATGTAGAGCGGCCAGGCCGCCACCGTGATCAGCAGCGGCCGCCGCGACGATCGCCCAGCGCATGCCGAGCGCGCCGTCGAGCAGCCGCGCGTAGACCCGGCGCACCGAGTCGAAGCCGCGGTTGACGAGCGCGGTCAGCCGGCCTTCCTGGCCGTGCGGATGCACGAAGCGCGAGCTCATCACCGGCGACAGCGTCACCGCCACGACGCCCGAGACCACGACCGCCGCGGCCAGCGTGATCGCGAACTCCAGGAACAGCGAGCCGGTCAGGCCGCCCTGGAAGCCGATCGGCGTGTAGACCGCCGCCAGCGTGATCGTCATCGCGATGATCGGGCCGACCAGCTCGCGGGCGCCGGCCAGCGCCGCCTCGATCCGCGACTTGCCCTGCCGCACGTGCCGCTCGACGTTCTCGACCACGACGATCGCGTCGTCCACGACCAGGCCGACCGACAGCACGATCGCGAGGATCGTCAAGCAGGTTGAGGCTGAAGCCGAACGCGAACATCACGATCGCCGCGCCGATCAGCGAGACCGGCATCGCCACCAGCGGCACCAGCGCCGTGCGCACCGAGCCCATGAACAGGAACACGACCAGGCCGACGATCAGCATCGTCTCGACCAGCGTCTTGGTGATCTCCTTCAGCGCGTTGCGCATGAACATGGTGCCGTCCCAGACCAGCTGCATGTCGATGTCCGCCGGCAGCGTCGGCCGGATGCGCTCCATCTCGTCGCGCAGGCGCTGCGCCACCTCGATCTCGTTCGAGCCGACCAGCGGCCAGACGCCGAGGTAGACGCTCTCCTGGCCGTTGTACTTGGCGACCATGTCGGCTTCTTCGGCGCCGAGCTCGACCGGCGCCACGTCGCTCAGCCGCACGATGGCGCCGTCGCGGTCGGCGACGATGAGGTTCTCGAACTCGTCCGACCGAGCGCAGGTCGGTGTTGGCGAGCAGGTTGACCTGCACGAGGTTGCCCTTGGTCTGGCCGACCGCCGCCAGGTAGTTGTTGCGGCGCAAGCGCGTCGTGCACGTCGCCCGGCGAGAGGTTGAGCGCCGCGAGTCGATCGGGGTCGATCCAGACCCGCATGGCGATCGGTCGGCCGCCCTCGATAGCTCACGCGCTGCACGCCGGCGAGCGTCGAGAGCTGCGGCTGCAGCGTGCGCGACAGCCAGTCGGTGACCGCGGGTACGTTGCGCTCCGGCGAAGTGAAGCTGAGATAGAACGTCGCGTAGGGCCGATCGGCGCGCTGCACCTCGACCACCGGCGGCTCGGCCTCTGCCGGCAGCTCCGCGCGCACCTGCTGCAGTCGCGCAGTGACCTCGGCCAGCGCTCGCCGTGCTGTTGTGATTGAGCTTGAGGCGCACGGTGACGGTGCTGACGCCGGCGCGGCTGGTCGACTCCACGTAGTCCACGCCGCCGATGGCGGACACCACCCGCTCGATCGGCGTCGTGAGGAAGCCGCGAACGGTTTCGGCGCTGGCGCCGTAGTAGACCGTCGTGATGACGACCGACGAGCTCTCGATCTCGGGAACTGCTGCACCGGCAGGTTGGTCAGCGCCCGCCAGCCGACCAGCACGATCACCAGGTTGACGACGACCGCCAGGACCGGGTGCTTGATGAAGATGTCGGTGAATGAACGCATGAGATCGCTTCCTTAGCTACATGCTCTTCGCGGCAGGCTTGGCTTCGTTGAGCGCCACGGATTCCCCGGGATTGCTGATCGACACCAGCGCGGCTTCGCGTAACTTGAATGATCCCGAGGCGGCAACGTGCTCGCCCGGCGATAGGCCTTTCGAAATCACGGCGTCGTCGCCCGCCATGGCATCGACCTGTACCTGGCGCAGCCGTGCGCGCGTCTGCCCTTTCTCATCGGCAACCACGACGAATACGTGATCGCCTGCCGGACCTTTACGCACTGCGCTGGCCGGAATCGCCGTCGCCATTCGCGGCGCGCCGACTGCCACCTGCACGCGAACCGAGGCACCGGGTGACGGCGACCGATCGCCTCCCTGAATCTTCGCTCGCACCGTTGCATTGCGAGTCGACGGATCGACTCGTGCGTCGATGGCGAGGATCTCGGCTTTCAACGCCAAAGATTCATCCCCTGCAGCGAATACATTCACCTTGCTACCCGGACGCAGTGATGCCGCGACTTGCTGTGCGACCGTGAAATCGACGTAAGCGGCATCGTCGATGCCTTGCAAGGTCGTCAGCAACGCGCCCTCGTTCAGATACTGGCCGGGATGAACATCCGAGATACCGACTCGGGCACGGAATGGCGCACGAATGATCTTGCGATTGATGACCGCTTTGATGCGCGTGACCTGTGCGAGCACCACTTCCTGTTCGGCTCGCGCACTATCGACTTCCATCTCCGACGCCGCGCGCCGCTCGCTCATGCGTTGCATGCGGGCGAATTGCGTCCGCGCCAGTTCGGCCTGCGCTTCCAGTGCTTTCAGATCCGCTTCTTCGACCGAAACATCGAGGGCGACGAGCACGGTGCCTGCATCGACTATTTTTCCGGGCTCCAGCGCCACGTGGCGCACTGTCCCGGCGATCTCGTTGCGCACGGTGATCGAACGCAACGCCACCACGGTGCCAATGGAAGTAGTTGTCCGAATATGTTCGTGCTCACGCGCAATTGCCGTAGCTACCGACTCGGTCGGTTCCGGCTGACTGGCGGCAGTCGCATCGGCCCGAGCAATGCTTGCTTTTTTCCACGTCGCCAGCCCCGCGCCCGCAATGACCACTCCCACGACCAGCACCAGCGAACCGATCCATTGACGCGACTTCATTACCTGAACTCCCACATCCTGCACATGACCGGAGCCAAGTCCGGGCGTGGCAAGGTAGCCCCACTGATGGCGGCGACCAATGCGGGAGGGCGAAACTCACTCATGCCGTCGAGGCAGGAATCCGCGCCAGGTGACCAGAATGTGACAAGGTTTGTCAGCTGCGGCCGGGAAACGAAGACGAAGCTTCGCGGAAGAGTGAACCAGGAAATCTCTGATCAATTGCCATTTATCGACGCAGGTCGTCGATCAACTCGTCATCGGTGTATCTTTCTGCAAGAGGATACAAGCTTCGCTTCGAAGGCGCGGCGGCAGCACAGGCGAATAGCACCTTCGGTAGCGGTTTGAACCGCGCATATTGAGAATGCGCGATGCCGTAGGCGAGCAGTGCACCCATGCTGTGGCCGAACAGCGCATAGGGCGCCTGCAGGTCTGATGAATATTCATCGCACAGGTGCTCGACCAGTTCGTCGAAGTTTTCCGCGAATGCCGACTCTGTCTGCAAGCCTCGCCCGGGCAGTTCAATCGGCACCAGGCGAATCCACGACGGCAGCATGTGACGCCAGCGCAGATACACCACGGCGCTTGCGCCTGCGCACGGCAGGCACAAGAGCGCCACTGGCGTCGCACTCACGATGGTTCGGCAACTTCTTGCTGTTCCTTGGCTCGTTCGCTGGCTTGCTGATCGGCGGCAACGCGAGCGGCGTGCTGTTCCATGTGGATACGCAGCGACTTGGGCCGCATGTCGGTCCAGACCTTGCCGACGTAATCGAGGCAGGTCTTCTTGTCGCCGTGCACGCCCGTATCAGTCCAACCGCGTGGGATATCGTTCGTCTCGGGCCATAACGAATATTGTTCCTCTTCGTTGACGAGGATCAGGTAGGCACCGTCTTCACGGTCAAAGGGACCAGTCGACATCTTGTCTTGCTCCGTGTGATGAACGGAGAAAAGGTAGCGTCTTTGAACGACGCGAACACAGGCGACTGGGCGTGGCGGGTGCACAAATGCCGCGCGGGAGGACTTTCCTCAGCAGCGGCGCCACGTTCGCCGCCACTACGGGTTTTCATCCAACATCGGGGTCAGTCACGGAGTCGTGCGCGCAGCAGGAGCCGGGTTTGCCGCCCATCGACACGGCCGTGCCGGTGGATTACCGTCATGCGTATATGATGAATGAATGGGGGCTGTCCACGGGATGATGAACCGGCGCGACCCCGTCCTTCACCCGGCAAGGAATGAATCCGTGCTCTATAATCCAAGCACCGCACCCTGCGACCGAAGCGAACGAACCGATAAATTTCGTCCTGGCTCGCAGTCAAAGCGAACTTTTGTGTCCCTTGGTAAGGAACTATTGAATGAAGCCACGCCTCGTGAAACTGAACGCGCTGAAGATGAATGCAACCTTGCTTTGCGCCGCAGCCGCACTAGCGCTGCCAGGGGCGGCATCCGCAGCCGACTTTAGCTACCAGTACGTCGATCTCGCCCATTTTCCGGAAGCGGAGATCGACGCCGGCAGCATCGACGTCGATGGCGATGGTATCCAGCTGCGCGGGTCGTTACCCGTCTATCAGAATATTTTCGCCTTCGCCGAATACCAGGATCTCGAGCTGGATAACGGCATCGACGCCACCCGCTTCATGGTCGGCGGCGGCGCGCACTGGCCGCTGAGCAATACCATCGATTTCATTGCCCGCGGCGGCGTCGTCAGCTATGAGCTGGATTTCGGACGCTTCGATGACGATGACACCGGCCTCTTCGCCGGCGCACGAGTGCGTGCGACGGTCGCTCCCAACATCGAAGTGGAAGGCGGAGTCGAGCACCTGCGGGTCGAAGTGGCCGGGCTCGACAACGACACTTACCTCATCGGCGAAGGCCGCTACAACTTCACGCCGCAATGGTCGGCGGGCCTGATCCTCACCCTCGGCGGCGACACCAGCGTGTTCGGCGCGCAGGGGCGCTTCAGCTTCTGATCAGGGGTTACGGCCCACCGCGAGCCGGACTGCCACGGCTCGCGTCAGACGTTGACTCGAAAAATGCACAGAAATCCAGGGAGAAGCCGGCGTTTCGTCTAATTTCTCATGGAGCTGCGCCTTCCGCGAGTACCCCCATTTATACCCCCAACACTGCTGGCTGTTATTGGACGTCGATGACGCTTGGCAGCCTGCCTCGGCGCAATCAGCCTAGAGCCCGCTATCGCTGAAGGCACTGAAGATCAAAGGCAGCAGATCCTTGCTCATTGCCTGCGACGCCTTCATGGCCGCGTTCTACGGTATCTCCGGTTACTTCGGCGACTATCTTCACAGCAACCGCGGCGAGCCAGTCAGCGCCAACGGCCTCGCGGCGCTTGCCTACGGTTTGGGCTTCGGTGCCGCTGCATTGCTGGATAGCGTTGTCGGCCGCCTGGGAGCAAGACGAGTCATGCCCGTCGCCTCTCGCGACTGGCATCGTGCATATGAGCATGGCGGTGCCTAGCGGAAGTTTCACGGTGTTTCTGATTGTGCAGGGGCTACGCTCCGGCCGCTCCGCCGGATAAGGAGTGGGATGCGATCGATGATGCACAGCCGGACACCGCTAAACTGAAAAAGGCTGTAGCGAGTCGTGCTCTCTCTAAGCACCACCGCCCGGCAGCGCAACTTTCGTCACAATAGGTGATCGGTAACGTAGCGGCACCTGAGCGATCAGCCGGCGCCGTCCATTCTCTTTACGCTGACGATGAGGCCCAACGTTCCCGCAAAGTCTAGCGCACGTTCATCCTGCGGACGGCTGAATGTACCTTCGATCATTACCCACTTTTCATTGACGGACTGATATTTCTTAATCTGATCGGGCGTGAACCTCACATAGACGCTATCCATCTTCGGCCCGTACTTCAATGCAGTTTCGTTGACGAACAGGGCTCCGCTGCCCTCAGCGAGTTGCAAATACCCGTGCAGTAGCACTTTCTTCCCGTCGTAGGCTTGCGGGGTCGCGAGCAGGCGATACATCGACACGTACAGAATCTCATCGCGCACCAAGCCGGCCGGGTAAGCCCGCAGAGTGACAACAATAAAAAGGAGCGCCAGGGCTTTCCTCACGTCATGCACCTCAGCAGGGTTTATAGACCGGATGGGAACCGGAGAGCACGCACTTGTATGCGTTCGTATTAGCCTCCGTGAAAACACCCCCATTCGCTTCGAATGCGTCACGGTTGAACTTCAAGATGTTATTCCTCACGCCAGTGGATATATACCCATTCATCCCTGGGGGAGAAGCGTAACTTTCAAGGTCCGCGCTATGCCTATTCGTCCAGCGGCTCGAAAAATCTTCCTGCGCCCCCGGCGGATGAGCATGCCAACTCGCGCTCCGGTACATCGATTGCTGCAATTGTTGCGACATGTTAGGGGGCGACGAATACATTGAGAAGCCCCGCACAGTGCCATGGTCGCCGCTCGTGAAACCCTCGCCCACGGCGTAGGTACTGCCAAAGCGCCCCGGAATTCTGTAAATCATGGCCGCAATTTCAACGCCATATTTGGCCGTCAGCGGCGCCAGCGCCTTATGCAGCGCCTTGGCAGCGCCGCCTTCTGTGGCAAACCGTCGATTCCGCAGTGTCTGGTTGGCAGCGATGAGGGCTTGCACCAACTGAGGATTGATACCGCTGTTTGCCGCATTGGCAGCTGACGACTCCGCCGCTTGACCGAGCGACGATTGCCAACCGAAGTCGACCGGCGTCTCGGCCGCGCCCGCCTGGCCTGCCCCCGAAAAGAGTGTTCCGAACCCATAGCCAATACCGGCGGCGATACCGCCTGCCACCGCGCCTGTGAGCGCGCCTCTAAAGATATCGCCTATCCCTCCTCCATAAAGTGCCGTCACGGCGGCGCCATAAATGGCCCCCGCAGTGGCACCGATCGCCACCGCTCCCCAGAACCCGCCGGCGGCGCCGACAACTGGGGCCAGGGTACCCATCGATACGACCACGACGATCACGGCGACGATTTCTCGCCAGTACGTCTTGACAAAATTGCCGATGGACTTGAATGCCTTGCTCAACCACGAGAAGCCGCTTGGATCGGTCAGGCTCAAGGGGTTGTTCATGACATAACTGTAGCGATTCAGACTCTGCGACAGCAACGGCTCCTGGACGAGCGGATCGGCCGAAATGAACCGACCCAATGCAGGGTCGTAGACCCGACCGTTCATATGTATCAGCTCGAGATTGTCGAGATGCTCGTGGAACGTAAAGCCGCGATGACTGAGCGTAGCAATCGCGCTCAGGTCAGTGCTGCTCAACGCCCCGCTCCAATTGACCGCACTACGGCGCTTACCGAATGCATCGTAGGAGAGTCGTTGCGTGACTGCGCCGGCTTCGTCGGTCACCGCTTGCACACTACCCAAATGATCCTTGTGCAGATAACGCGTGTCATTGGCGCCATTGGAGCGCAATGTGCGAATCGCGGCCGCCTCGCCGCCGACAACGATATAGTGCCGGTACTCAGTGACACCGGACGGCTGCTTGGCGACCTTCTCGAAGACCCCGCTGACGTACAGCGTCGTTTCGGTAGTCGCCGGATCGGAACCGGCAGCGGCCGTGTAAGCGATTTGTTTGTATCGCTCTCGGTCAGCGCCGTAATAGAACTGGCTGTAGTTCGTCCCACGGTCGATTCGATTCGGCAGGTTGTATGAGTACCAGGTGATCGCACTGCCGTCGCGCGAGTTCATGTTGCCATTAGAATCGTACGCGAAAGATCTAGAGCCGGCCGAGGTCACTGCATGGGGGCGCACTGAGCCTGCACCCTGAGTCGGATAGGCATACGTTCCAACGTCCGATTTCGTGCTGATGTTGCCATTTGCGTAGTACGTCATGCTCAAATTGACAACGCCATTGAGCTTGGACGTCTTCAGACGGTTGATGTCGTCGTACGTGAAATCTTCCGTGTAGTTCAGCGACAGGTCGCGTCGCTGCGTAAGGTTACCGACCTTGTCCCACTGATACGAGAGATTCTGGACCTGAGCTAAAGAACCCGCCGTGCGTTCGCCGAGCAAACCGGTGACTGCATCGTACTGTGAATAGGTGTGCACGCCGTTTCCGTAGACTTCGTCGACGGCTTGTCCGGCAGCGTTACCGGCCACCTGCTCCCAATACACCGTGCTAGCGGTATTGAAGTCCCGCACGCGCTTCACCATCCCATACTCGTACTCATATTTCACTTTGAAGCGCGATCCCGGCACCGCCGAGGTACTCGACGGATAGGTGACGGTGTCCAGGAATCCCGTCGCCGAGCTGTACGAGTTTGAAACGACGAAGCTCGTAGCATCGGCGTTGATCGTGTGATCCTGGGGACGACCCAACGAGTCGTAGGTAAAGGCCTCCGAATAACTGCCGGGCGAGCTTACCGATTGCATCTTGCCGATGTTCTTCAGCGCCGCCGATTCGCCATACACGAAGGTCGTCGTACCCTCCGGCTCGACCCGGGTCTTGATCCGGCTCAATCGATCGTAGGTAAACGTTGCCAACTGCGACTTTGCATCGGTCTGCGTCCACAGCTCACCTGTGGGGTAATACGTGTAGATCCAGTTGCCCATATCCGGATCGCTCGTCGTCAACCTGCGGCCACGAATATCAAAAGTACTGACGATCTGATTGCCCGCCGGGTCGGTCGTCTTGCGCAGATTTCCGAACTGGTCGTACTCGTACGCCGTGACCCCGAGCGCGGCGTCCGTCACCTGCACAACCTGCCCGATTGCATTGAATTTCTTCTGGGTGAGCTTACCGTTGGCGTCCTCTTGAGTATGCTCGAGACGGCGATAGCCGTACTTCACCGTGCGCGTAGCCGAGTTGCTATCGCTGACCGCGCGCGCTTCCAGCGTCGGTCGATCCAGCAAGTCATAAGTGAACGTCGTGAAGTACGCGGCCATGCCCGGAAAATAGGGTTGGCTGCGCTGCTTGATGCGCCCCAGGCTGTCGTAGTTACTTGCGACAATCGAAAAGGCGCCCGAGCCAGTCTGGGCCTCTTCATACAACGCCCGCCCCATCGCATCGAACCGCTGCGTCGAAGCGCGTAAGACCACTCCGGGTGTGCTCGAATCGAGCTCCCGAGTCGTCACTTGATAGCGTAGACGGGAATCGCCGCAGTACCCATTGGCCAACGAGCAGGCGCCATAGGTGAAGTCGGTCTTGGTGCCGTCCGGGCGCGATTCCAAGATGAGCCGGCCAAAGCCATCGTAGCTGAGATTGGTGACCAGACCGTTCGGATCGGTCGCAGTCTTCGGCACGCCCAATGCGTAATCATAGGTCTTCGACGCAGTGTGACTGAAGGTCGCGGTCGCGGCTTGCGTGATTGTCACCGGGAACACCCCTTGCGTTCCATAGCCGGTACTGGTCACTCGCGATTCGATGTTCTGAGCGGTGACAGTTTCACTGGTGACATGGCCGAACGCGTCGTATCCGGCTGTCGTCGTCGTCTTGACCGTGCTCGTAGTGTCGTTGGGCTCGACGATTGCTTGATACACACGGCAGGCAGCCGCGTTAGTGGTATCGGGAATATGGTCGACGGTCCTCGTTTGCAACGTATAGCCGGGAATCGTGCTGCTGACTTCTTGCCTGGTAGCAAACCCTCGCCAAGCACAGCTCGCGTCGGCGTAAGTCTTGACTTCGGAGGTCTTGAAGATCGTAGCGGGTCCGGTGAGATCCTGCGTTTCGGTGTCTACACTGGTCGCATTGCCGTTGCTGTCCAAGGTGGTGGTCGTCTTGACGCTCGAAATCGTCGCGCCATCGATGCCGGCACCGCCGCCGACCTCGTAGCTCGTCTGCAGACTGATCCTCGTATAGGGAAAGCGGCGCTCCAGATCGGTGTTCACCTGCACGTTCAACGAATCCAGCGTATTCTCGACATGAGAAATCATCGGCCCGCTCTGCGATTGATAGGTTGCGCTATCGCTGACGGAACCGATGAAAGGAAAGTCCTGACGGAACGCCCAAGTGCTCTTCACTCCGGTGCGACTGTCCACCGATTCGCGGCTGGCAAATCCCAATAGTCCACGTCCCTGCAGATGTACTCGCAATCCCGCGTACTTCTGAGTGACCGAATAGCTCCCGCCAATGCCGTCGCTAGCGCTGTAACTCTTCACGACCTGCATCGCACCCTGAACATCCATCTCCGGGAACGATGCACCGGTGCCTCGCGTGTATACGCTCGGGTCAGTCAGCGATGCGTACTTGATATCAACATTGTTGCCGAAGCCATCCGCGATCGCGGCGACCAGATCGGGAATCTTTCCTTTGTGCTTTCTGATACGGAAGTCGGAGCTCTGGAAACCCAGATCTCTCAGCCCGTCACCATCCACATCCAACACGCGCACACTGTTGTTAGCGCTCGAGGAAGCAAGCGCGATAGCTACAGGCGACTCGAAACCCGTGCCGGTCGAGCGCAGCACGTACCAGCTGCCGCTCGTGCTCGACGGGGCGTAGAACAAATCGGTGTCGCCATCGCCGTCGTAATCTTCCGCGAATCCCGTCGATACAAAATCCGCTGGCAAGGAGGTAGCGCCGCTCATCGACAGACCGGCGCCCGTCCCGTGGATGATTCGCCAGCCAGTGAAGTTCAAGAGAAGGTCGGTCAGACCGTCGCCATTGAAATCGCCGGCCATCGGAATGCTGGAACAACTGACGCCCAGTCGCGTGCACGTCCAAGACTGCGACGTCGTGAAACTCGTTCCAGTCGAGAGCAACGCGTACCAGTTGGTGGTGTAGTTGCAGTTGGGCCCGGCCCCGCAGGCCTGGGTCGTGGTCGAGTACATGAAGTCCGCACGCCCGTCGCCGTTGAAGTCCAGGACGCGGGTGAGCGCGCCGGAAATTCCGCTCGAAAACACATTGAGCGTGCTCGCGCTGACCGAATGGAATGGCGTCGCAACATCGAACTGCGCAGTGCCGGAGATTGCTCCCGAGTGCCGTTGCACGTTGAAAGTCCACGTGCCCGAAGCATTCGTCAAATACAAGAGATCTGCACGGCCGTCGCCATCGAAGTCGGCCACCCACTCGTGACCGGTGAACGCGACCGACAGGTTGGTGTTGGTCAACACCAGCCCGGAGCCATTCCAACGCAAGATCTGCCGTGTGCTGTATCCCGGAGCGTCCAGCAACAATCCCATGCGCCCTTCGGAGAAATAGTCGATGGCCTGTGCTTTCGTGTACTGGAGGTTCGTTGTGTCGCC
Source organism: uncultured Gammaproteobacteria bacterium (assembly GCA_963710595.1). Lineage (GTDB taxonomy): Bacteria > Pseudomonadota > Gammaproteobacteria > Steroidobacterales > Steroidobacteraceae > Steroidobacter. Next base: position 2,150,623 of record CAVQAZ010000003.1, on the reverse strand, counting down.
CGCGTTGATGCCAGTGTTCACGGGCGCGCTGAATCCGCCTGATCCGTCACCGCGCATGTAGTGCCACCGCGCCGTGCCGCTCACCACCTGCGGATACACGAGGTCGTCGCGCCCGTCGCCATCGATGTCGATGGGATAGGAATTTTGCATCAAAGCGGAAGGATCGCTGTTCGAGGTCGTATCCGTGCTGACCCAGCATTTGTCGCCGTCCTGCCAAGTGATCGTAGTGGGCGAAAGACACGCACCGTCGCGGTCGCACTCCTGGATGGCGCCCAGTCGAGTGCGCGGCGTCGAACCGCTGGTGTTGTAGCTCAGCTGATATTTGCGCACGAGGCGCCAGCCGGTACCGGGCTCGTTGTACTGCGTTTCGATGCGATCCAACCGCATCGTTTCTTTCACTACACCGCCGCCCACGTACGCAGTGAGGATGTCGGCGGTCGAGCGCGGCGTCCACACGAGCACGACCTTGTAAGCCGCCGACAGTCCGGCATTGGCATTGGCTGTGTAAAGGATTTCGCTGGGGCGGTAACTGCCGTTAGGTGCCGCGTCCTCCTGGTAGCTGATGGTCATGGTGTTGCCATGACGATCGGTCACCTTATTCAATGCCCAGGTGTGCGGCGTCGATGCCGCGGGAGAGCTCACCGCCTCGATTCTGGAATCGGCGCTGCTGCCGTACTCGAAGATCAAACCGTTCTTGGCTTCAACAATGAAATAGGAAGGTCCATTTCCCGCCGTGCCCTGTGCAGTGATGCGCGAGAACGTCTCCATCTCGGTTTGATAGGTCGAGCCGCTCGCACCGTAGGTACCGCCAGTCAACCGCAGCTTGTTGCCATCGAGGCAAAAGCGATCGGCGGTAGAAAGATCGACGCCCGCGTTGATGCCGTCCTGCGCACGAGTCTTGCCGCACCGACCTATTTCGGAAAAGCCCCCCAAAGACCAGCCCATCCCGAGCAGGCCGTTGCCCGCGGCACTCTGGTAATTGACGGAAAGATTGGGCTGCACGCCGGCGACGCCCGGCGGCACCACGATAGGAATAGAATAAGTCGCTGCACCCGAGTGCGAAACTGCAAACGATCCAACGGTGTGACCTGCAACTGACGCAGGCACGACACCCGTCGGCGCCGCCGGATTGTGCGTCGTCGTCGAAACGCTACCGCCGGTAATCGTGTTAGCAACGAAGTTGCTTCCGCCACTGGAGGTCGCCTGCCCGTAAACTCCGATCGCACCGCTGCCATCGAAGTTGCCGGCAATCAGGCGATAACTGCTAGACGCCCAGGTCACATTGCTCGCCAGCGCCACACCAGTGCTGAAAATTGCACCCGCAGTGTTGCCGCTCACTCGATAGCTGGACGGACCCGCATGGCGAGCCTGCACCAGCACATCGTCGGTGCCATTGCCGTCGAAGTCGCCTACGACGATGTCACTGGCATTGGGCGACCAGTCCACGCCGAAAGCGTTGCGACTCCACTGCTGAATGCCGACTTGTTGAAACGGCGTCGTGCCCCCTTGTGACAATGCCACGCCGAAGCTGTTGGGCGTGTACGTCGGTATCGGAATCGGCACGTCAAAATCAATCATCACGATGTTGGGCTTGGCTTGCACCAACAGATCGCTGAGACCATCGCCGTTGAAGTCTCCGACGAAGATATTGCTGTTCTGGGTCGACCATTTGAATGCGCCCCAGCTCGCATCCGTCCACGACTGCAGCGGTCCGGAGACGAACTGGCCGTTGCTGTTGGCGGCCACAATGAAATGAGTGCTGGTCCGGCGCGTGCCTTGCAGGAACAGATCGTCGCGACCATCCCCATTGAAATCCCCCGCCAGCGCGCGATGTTCGTCGCCCGACCATGTGGAACCCAGATACTGATTCGCGATGGTCTGATTGATCGCCGTAAGCTTGCCGTTGTCGTTGGCCAGCAGCAGATAGTGGTCGCCGGCACTGTTCCTCTGCAGAAACACGTCCGCACGATTGTCGCCGTTGAAATCGGCCACGACGACGCGGTACAGATTGCTATGCCAGGGAATACCCAGATAGTTGCTGAGCCAGGACTGCCAGGGAATGTTTGGGCCGCTGCCATCGGATCGTGCGATGCCACTGGCCTTGGAAGGATCCTTGGCCACGTACAACATGTCAGTGGCGCCGTCACCATCGAAATCGCCGGGATAGAGATCGTATTCGGCCGAACTCCAATCTGTATCCGCATGTGCCCGCGCGCCGGTGAGCGCAGCCACGAACGCAATCAGCAGGATCGCCAGAGTGTTGTTTTTCATTGTCGTCTTCAATCGTTGAACCACGTCCGATGTGCTTCGATCAGAGCGGTCTGGGTTCGCTCGCGAGTGCGTGAGCCGGCGTCGCGACCTGGTCTCTATCGGTGGTGACCAGCGCGCCGTCCGCCGAGATTTGCAACCGACCTTGTTTGCGGACGATGCTCAGCTTGAGCACCGCGCCGTCGGTCAATTGCCGCAACATCTCGAGCGCTTGAGCGGGCTCGTTCAACGGCATGTCGTCGACGGCAGTAATCACATCGCCGGGCTGCAGTCCCAACTGACCGAAGACCCCGGACTTCGCACCAGGGTAGACTTGATAGCCGAGCAGCGTCTCACCGTCGTAAACCGGGCTGGGACGCAAGTAATCGGTGAGAACTTCGCGACTCGCCGACTTGAGCTTTGCTGCCTCCGGCGCGCCGCCGACGGTTAACAAATCATCGCTGACTGTGCTCGCAACCTTTCGCCGGTCGTATAGGTAAAGCCGCGCCACACGCTCGCCACGTGCCAGCACGACGTAGTTGTCATGGATCTCGGTGAGTCGCGCTCCATTCGCCAGGATCGCGCCGGCGGCATAAAGCTGCGGATTGTCGATGCTCGTGCCGAGACTCGCGGAGCCCTCCAAAGAGTTCCGCCCAGGAGTGACTGCGAGCAGATACAACGGCAACGGCACCGCCGATGTCGATGAATCGGTGCCGCTCAGATCCTGCTTGGGTTCGGCTTGTGACGGAGGCGAGGGGAGTGAGCTCGGCGCAGTCGGTTGACGCTCGGCGCTCAGCGGCCGATCCGGCTCGGGGACCGGTTGCTCAAATAGATCTTCAATCGCCGTCAACCACTGCGAAGGTGGCATTCCAGCGGCCCACAGCACTGCGACGACCGTGGCCGCCAAACCGAGCGCGGCCACACGAGACCACGCTCGCTTACGCAACTCCGGCCTGGACGACTCCCGCTGACTTTCCATGCACGTGCTCGATGCCTCTCAGTTCGAACCGACGCACGAACATCAGCAGGAAATATCCGCAGTCCCTGGCAGAAGGGAGCGCTCGTCATCGCGAGCCACATCCGTCGGTGCGACATACCTGCGGGTAACAGTTGCGAGCGTTGCAATTGTCCCCGGTCACTGTCAACACTTCGACCACACGCCATGTGAGAATCAGGTTTTCCCCGAGCGATCACATTGAGAGCCGCCGAAGGCTGATCAACGCGGTGTTGTTGACAGCGGCACGGCCGACGCGGACCAACCAGCCGAGCCCACCGAATCCGACGAGCACGATGAATCCCTCGGTCTCGATCCAGACGTCGATCTCGTCACCGTTGCGCGTTTCACCAACGCACTGGAAGTGAACGTGCTACGCGCGTGCCTGGAATCGCACGGGATGTTTGCGTTTGTCTGGGGCGCATCTCTCAGGTGCTGATCGAGGATGCCGCGTTGATGCGCGATGGCAAGCATCTGGTCATGTCTGCAGAGGACGGTCTACGCACTATCGATCTTGACATCGCTACGGTGACATTCATTCCCGGCAGCTCTGCACGGACGTCCTCGATGCGAAGATTCAGCTTGCCGGAGGCGTTCGGCTTCGTCGAGAACAGTGGACAAGGGACTGCGGCAGCCATCGGCTTTCCTCAATCGTTTCGCGCAATGGATCATTATCTGTCACATAACGCGAAAACACCGGAAGTCAGGTGCCTCGGAAAATACCCCCACTTACGTTTCCAGAGACCTCCAGATATACCCCCAGAATGGCGCGGTAGCCCAACACTAACTGTTATCTACATATGTTCCCGATGTGGACACGGGCGCGGACAATACAAGCCTCGAACGGATCCCTCGGGGGCTTGAACCGGAAATCTATCAACGAAACCGACGATTTTCGGCCGAGTTTCGCTGCTATTGACGTCTGCTGCCATCCACAGACGCCAATAGCCTTCCTCAGACGTTGAATCGGAAGTGCATGACATCGCCTTCCTGGACGATGTACTCCTTGCCTTCCAAGCGCAGCTTGCCGACTTCCTTGGCGCCCTGTTCGCCTTTATTGGCAACGTAGTCGTTGTAGGCGATCACTTCGGCGCGGATAAAGCCTTTCTCGAAGTCGGTGTGGATGACGCCGGCGGCTTGCGGTGCCGTCGCACCGATGCGGACCGTCCAGGCGCGAGCTTCCTTCGGGCCGACGGTGAAATACGTCTGCAGGCCAAGCAGCTTGTAACCGGCGCGAATCACGCGGTTGAGGCCGGGCTCGTCCAGGCCGATGTCCTTGAGGAACTCGGCGCGGTCGGCTTCTTCGAGCTGCGCAATTTCGGATTCGATGGCAGCGCACACGGCGACCACTTCGGAATTCTCGCTCGCGGCCAGCTGGGTGACGGCGTCGAGATGCGGATTGTTAGTGAAGCCGTTCTCGGCGACGTTCGCGACGTACATCAACGGCTTGATGGTGATGAGGTGCAGCTCCTGCAGCAGCTTGCGCTCTTCCGCATCTTTGACCAGCGAACGCGCCGGCTTGCCCGAGTCCAGGTGCTCGCGCAGCTTCTTCATCAGGTCGCGCTGCTTGATCGCGTCTTTGTCGCCCGCCTTGGCGGCTTTCTCAGCGCGCAGCAGGCCGCGTTCGATGGTGTCGAGGTCGGCAAGCGCCAGTTCGGTATTGATGACTTCGATGTCGTCGAGCGGTTTGATCCGTCCCGCGACGTGGATGATGTCGTCGTCTTCGAAACAGCGCACCACATGCGCGATCGCGTCGGTCTCGCGAATGTGAGAAAGGAATTGATTGCCGAGGCCTTCGCCCTTGGATGCGCCGGCCACGAGGCCGGCGATATCGACGAACTCAATGGTCGCCGGCAGCAACCGCTCGGAACCGGCGATGCCGGCGAGCACGGACAGGCGCGGATCGGGCACAGGCACTACGCCGACGTTCGGGTCGATAGTGCAGAACGGATAATTTTCCGCCGCGATCTGCGCGCGGGTCAGCGCATTGAATAGCGTCGACTTGCCGACATTGGGCAGGCCGACGATGCCGCATTTGATGCCCATAAATTTAGCAGTGACTCGTGACTAATGACTGGTGATAGGGCAGCGTGGCTCGCGCCACTTACTTCTTGGCGTGCAAACCGTTCATGGCGCGTTCGGGGCCCTGTTCGATGAACACCGGCAGCGCGGTCAGCGCCTGCTCGATCGACGCGAGGATATTTTCTTCTTCCGCTTTCGGCGCGCGACGCAGTACGTAATCGATCACTTGCGATTTATCGCCGGGGTGACCCACGCCGATGCGCAACCGCCAGAAATCCGGCCCCATGTGACTGACCGCATCGCGCAGGCCATTGTGGCCGCCGGCGCCGCCGCCGAGCTTGAAACGCGCTTCGCCCACGGGCAGGTCGAGCTCATCGTGCACGACCAGGACTTCAGCCGGCAGCACTTTCAGGTAATCGGCCAGTGCGCGAATCGCCAGGCCACTGCGGTTCATATAGGTGCTCGGCTTAAGCAGCGTAATTTCCTGGCCGCAGTACTGCACGCGGCAGATGTCGCCATGAAACTTGTTGTGGCTGCGGAAACGCTGGTCGAGCCTGGCCGCCAGCGCGTCCACGAACCAGAAGCCCGCGTTGTGGCGCGTGAGCAGATGCTCCGGCCCGGGATTGCCGAGGCCGACGATGATTTTTAATGGCGTGCCGGGCATAGGAAACTACGCAAAAATAACGCAACGATGGCGGGAGGGGATATCCGCCCGCCATCGCCTCGCGCCTCCCGCCGCCTTGCAGTGGCGGGAAACGCGAGTCCGTTACTTCTTGCCGCCTTCCTTCTTGGCGCCGGCAGCCGGAGCTGCAGCCGCCTTCTTGGCGTCGCCCGCCGCCGCAGGAGCAGCAGCCGCACCAGCAGCTGGAGCTGCAGCAGCCGTCGCGGCAGCAGCCGTAGCAGCAGCCACAGGCGTTTCTGCTTCTTCCGCACGCGGGTGATGGATGGACACCACAGCTGCGTCGCGACCATGCGCAAGTGCAACGATTTCCACGCCCGGGGGCAGCGGTATGTCCGACAGACGGCGGATCTGGCTGATCTCCATCGTCGACAGGTCGAGCTCCAGGAACTCCGGCAGGTCCTTCGGCAAGCACAGCACTTCGACGTCGTTCAACAGGTGCGACACGATGCCGCCCTGCGTCTTGACGCCCGGCGAAGCGGCCGCCCCCCTGAAGTGCAGCGGAATGGTCATGCGGATCTTTTCGTTTTCCAGCACGCGCTGCAGATCCATGTGCAGGACCTGGTTCTTGGCCGGATGGCGCTGCACGTCCTTGAGGATGGCGGCCTGGGCCTGGCCGTCGACCTTGAGCGACAGGATGGTGGAAAAGAACTTTTCGTTCACCAGCAGCGTAAGCAGGTTCTGGTGATCCAGAACGAGCTGCTTCGGCTCCAGATGTCCGCCGTAAAGGATTGCCGGCACCTTGCCGGAACGACGCAGGCGGCGGCTCGCACCCTTCCCCTGCTCGCTCGGCCGGGAGTCGGCAGCGAGTTCAAATGAGGTTTTCATACATACACTCCGTTAACTAACAAACCAGGACCTGTGGCGCCGCGACCAGTCGCCAAGGCCCCACCAATCAATCTATATAGAGCGAGCTGACGCTCTCCTCGTCCCGGATGCGGCGCATGGTTTCGGCCAGCAATCCAGCGACGGTCAGCTGCCGGATCTTCTTGCAGCTCTTGGCGTCTTCGCGCAACGGAATCGTGTCCGTCACCACCAGTTCATCCAGTTCCGACTGCGAAATACGCTCGATCGCCGGCCCCGACAGCACCGCATGCGTGATGTACGCCAGCACTTTCTTCGCGCCGTTTTTCTTCAGCGCTTCCGCCGCGTGACACAGCGTGCCGGCGGTATCGACCAGGTCGTCGATCAGTACGCAGGTCTTGCCGCGCACCTCGCCGATGATATTCATCACTTCCGATTCGTTCGGTCGCGGACGGCGCTTGTCGATGATCGCCAGATCGGCATCGTCCAACCGTTTCGCCAACGCTCGGGCGCGCACCACGCCGCCGACGTCCGGCGACACCACCATCAAGTCGTCGTACTTCTGCTTCCAGGCATCGCCGAGCAACACCGGCGAGGCATACACATTGTCCACCGGGATATCGAAGAAGCCCTGGATCTGGTCGGCATGCAGGTCGACCGTCAGCACTCGATTCACGCCGGCGCTCGCGATCATGTTGGCGACCAGCTTCGCCGTGATCGGCACTCGCATGGCGCGCGGCCGCCGGTCCTGACGCGCATAGCCGAAATACGGAATCACTGCGGTGATGCGAGCCGCCGAAGCGCGCCGGCAGGCATCGGTCATCACCAGCAGCTCCATCAAGTGATCGTTGGCCGGCGAGCAGGTCGGCTGCACGATGAACACATCACGGCCGCGCACATTCTCCAGCAACTCCACAGTCGACTCGCTGTCGCTGAAACGGCTGACGGCGGCACGGCCGATCGGCACCATCAAATGGCGCGCAATATCCTGGGCGAGCTGCGGATTGGCGTTGCCCGTAAACACCGCCATCGTGGCACGATCCATTAGCTAAGACCTCGAAGTGACTAGTGACTGGTGAATAGTCGCAGGCGCCAGCGGCGGTCCGCTTTGCCCTCCGAGCAGTCACTAGTCACCAGTCACTAATCACTTCTTCAGGAACTGGCTGGGGCGGAAGGATTTGAACCTCCGAGTGGCGGAATCAGAACCCGACCAAAGGGCCAATGGAATCAGTAATTTACTGATCCGACTCGTTTTTCAACCCCCGCCACTCCCATCGATTCCCCGTGACTGGCAACCAAAGCAGGCACCAGCGATATCGGTGAATCAGTTAAAGCACACTGTCGAAAGCGGGGGCGAAATATACACGAATCCAAGCGATCCTATCCGCCCCGCTTCAAGCAGTTATAGAGCCGCCTCGCCAACCATCCTTGCAAATTTAAAATTACATGTTAAAGATGCATGGATGCTGAAGCGCCGTTACCAAGCGGAAGTCGAGAGCGCCCTCGCCCGTCAGGCCGTCGTCGCACTGCTCGGCCCACGGCAGGCCGGCAAGACCACACTCGCCTTGATGGTCGCCGAGACTCGCCCATCCATCTATCTCGATCTGGAGTCACCTCAGGATCGCGCCAAGCTAGCCGAGCCGGAGCTGTACTTCGCGCAACATCCCGATGAACTCATCATTCTGGATGAGATCCACCGCGCACCGGAGATCTTCCAGACGCTTCGCGGCGTGATCGACCGCTCGCGGCGCAAAGGAAAGCGTACTGGGCTCTTCCTGCTGTTAGGGTCGGCTGCGATCGATCTGTTGCGTCAGTCGGGCGAGTCACTTGCCGGCCGCATCGAGTACGTCAACATGAGTTCGCTCGACGCGCTCGAGGTTGACGCAGGGACCGCTACACAAGAGCGGCTGTGGCTCCGAGGAGGATTTCCAGACAGCTTCCTTGCCGCGTCGGACGAGGATAGCTTGCGACTCCGGCAGAGCTTCATCCGAACGTATCTGGAACGCGACGTACAGCAATTCGGATCGCGTGTTCCTGCGGAAACACTCAATCGGTTGTGGACCATGCTCGCCCACAATCAGGCGGCTACGCTGAACGCATCGCGCCTGGCCGCCGCACTCGACATCAGCTCCCCGACGATCGCGCGTTACATCGATCTGCTGGCCGATCTCTTGCTGGTACGACGGCTGCCACCCTTTCACGCCAACGCGGGCAAACGCCTCGTCAAATCCCCAAAGGTCTATGTGCGGGACAGTGGCATCGTCCATGCTCTGCTCGGCCTGCGAACTTTCGACGACCTGCTGGGCCACCCGGTGAGCGGTGCCAGTTGGGAGGGCTTCGTGCTGGAGTCCCTCTTGTCCGCCGCGCCGCCTTCAGCCGCAGCGAGCTTTTATCGCACCGCCGCCGGAGCGGAAATGGATCTCATACTCGAGCTCGGGGGCCGCGCCGGACGCTGGGCCATAGAAATCAAGCGCGGCCTCGCGCCGACGCTCTCGAAGGGATTTCACAGTGCCCGTGAGGATCTCGCACCGAGAACGACGTTCGTTGTCTACTCAGGAACGGAGCGCTACCCGCTCGCGGAGGGCGTGGAGGCCATTGGCCACGTCGCCATGGCGCAGGAGTTGGCGCAGTCGCTTCATCGATGAAACTCCCACGCTGCAGAGAATCTTCCGGTGCATGATGACGCCGCTCGACGCCGGAACGCGGATCGATCGAGCGGGCGCGTTGACGGGAACACATATTGCCAGCCCCTAAGCACCACCGGCAATCGCTGTGGCTTCTTGGCGAGCTGTACGCCATCCAGCCACGGCAACGTGCACTTCAATACGTCCCGGTACAGAAACAGGATGGCATTCATTGCCCGGTTCTGAGTCGATGCCGCTACGTTGCGCTTCACAGCCAGATGGCTCAGAAATGCCGTAACCTCACTGGCGCCGAGTTCGAGCGGATGACGCTTGTCATGGAACAGAATGAATCGCCTGATCCATTGCACATAGGCCTGCTCGGTGCGGATGCTATAGTGCCGTATTCGTATCAGCTCACGCACTTGGTCCAGCAGCCGAGGCGATTTCCGGTCCTGCGAATCAGTCGACATAAGAACCTCCTTGTTCATCCGATGACCTGCCAAATTGACGCTGGCAACGATGCGGGACTACCTTGGCCGCCGGATGGAGTCGGGTGCGGTCGTATTTCTGTGCGAATTGACTGGTAAATGCCCTAAGAGCATCTAACAAAATGAATAATTCACTGGCAGAATACCGTGCATCTTCTTGTTTGTTGGAGGCAAGATGGCGCAGCCGCTCGTGGACGACGAGCTATGGTCGATAGTCGAACCACTTCTGCCGAAGCCCAAACGTCGCCGCAAGCGACATCCTGGGCGCAAGCCTCTGGACGCTCGCAAAGCGCTCAGCGGAATCGTGTTTGTTCTCAGGTCTGGAATTCCCTGGGAGATGCTACCCAAAGAGATGGGCTGCGGCTCAGGGATGAGTTGTTGGCGATACTTGCGTGCATGGCAGGAGGCGGGCGTGTGGGATTGGCTGCACCAAGTGCTGCTCGCGCGCTTGCGCGAAGCCGACAAGATCGATTTCTCCCGCGCGATTGCCGACAGCTCCAGTGTGCGTGCCGTGCATGGGGGAAAAAAACTGGACCGAACCCAACCGATCGCCGTAAAGCGGGCTCGAAGCACCACATCCTCAGCGACGCACAAGGCATTCCGCTGAGCATCATTCTTACCGAAGCCAACCGCAACGACGTTACGCAACTGCTGCCACTGGTCGATGCGATTCCCCCGATCGCTGGCAAGCCTGGTCGTCCGCGTTGCAAGCCCGATCTCGTGCAGGCTGATCGTGGCTACGACTCTCAGCCGCATCGAGATACCCTGGCTGCTCGCGGCATCGATACGCTCATTGCTCGTCGCAACACCGAGCACGGCAGCGGCTTGGGCGTCACGCGCTGGGTCATTGAGCGCACCATCGCCTGGTTGCATCAGTTCCGACGTCTGCGCGCACGCTATGAACGGCGGTCTGACATTCACGAGGCGTTCCTCAAACTCGGCTGCTCGATGATCTGCTGGCGTACTTTGGTGGCAGCGTGAGTCATTTTGTTAGACGCTCTAAGTCATGAAGAGATCGGGCGAAAGCGGCAGGCCGAGCCGGGCCGACTGGGGAGATACACCGCACGTTTGCGGCATCCGGAAATACGCCGCGTCACGGACGACCGCACTTAGGCGGGCTATATAGGAGTTGGCCTATGAGAATGCGCAACTTCGCTGTGGCAGCTTTGATGGTCGGCATCGGTCTTGGCTATGCGCGCGCGTCTTGGAGCGCCGCGGCGATTCCTGATGACCCAATCGAATACACAGGCTGCATTAGATGGGGATTCGAAGAGGCATTCTTCGTCCCGTTGCCCAATACTTCGTATGAGAAATGGTGGATCGTGGCTGTTCCTCACGACTTCCTGGCAATGGTTGGCGGAATACCGGTTGTCGGTACTGGTCGAGTCATGTTCGCTCGCGTGTACGCCACGGTTGGACCACAGGGACGTTACGGCCATCTTGGAATGGGTAGCCGAGAAGTAGCGATCGGCGCCATTGTCGAGCTGCGTCGATTCGAAGAGTCGGACGGAACATGCGAAATTTGGTCGCCGCCGCCGCCGGTACCACCGCCAGAGGCTAACAAGCGGCTGGTTCCGACTCGCAACGGCGAAGCGCCGTTGCTCGCGGCACAGCCGCAGCGTTAGCCAATAGGAATGAAGATTCGAGACACACTTGTCCCTGCATTGGTTGGCTCAATTCTGAGCGGACTCGGAATTCTCGTTGTCGGTATACACGGATTTTGTACCAGCATTGCTGCCGGTGCTTCAGACGGTTGCCCCAGTAACATTCGTGCGAATCATCCTGCTCCTTCTGCTGCTACTCTTGCTCGTAGCAGCTGTCGCTGTGGTGCTGTACTTTCGAGCGAAACCATACAAGCCCCGCTCGCTTACGGGAAAGGCTTTCGGGTTCAAATGGTCCGCAGAGCTCGACTACACGAGCAAACGCGAAGAGGTCGGAATTGAACTGCAGTGGTTCTGTCCGAAACACGCGGTATTTCTTGGAATCAAGCCGGCAGAGGTTCGGGATGCGGCCTACTACAGTCTTTGGTGCGCGAAGTGTGATCACTTGCATGAGATGAAATCCGCCGGCGCTCCCGTCTATGTCCAGGAAGCGGAGATAATTGTCCGGCGTAAGATTCTGAAACAACTCAGGCTGTAGAGCATGGCTAACAACACCATCAACACGGACGGCAAACACGCACGCGCCTTTGGCGCGCACGTGTTCGCCGCCGGTTATGGTGAGCGTTAGGCGATACAGGGGGAGTACCCGCGAATTGGGCTCCTGCACTTGGAGCCAGACGGCGAGCGGCTCGTTGCGTATCTCGAACGGAGGACACCATGGGACTCTTGACCTTCAGCATCAACGTCACCCTGGACGGCTGCGTCGACCACCAGGAGGGAATCGCCGACGACGAGACACACGCCTTCTTCACCCGCCTCATGGACGAGGGCGGGGCGATGCTGTGGGGCCGCGTCACCTACGAGATGATGGAGAGCTACTGGCCGGCGGTCGCCCGCGGCGACGAGGAGGCGCCGCCGGCGATGCGCGAGTGGGCGGTCAAGCTGGAGGCCAAGCCGAAGTACGTGGTGTCGTCGACGCGAAAGGACTTCCCGTGGACCAACAGCCACCACATCGCCGGCGACCTGCGCACGGGCGTGCAGAAGCTCAAGGACGCGACCCCGGCCGGCGTGCTCCTCGGTAGCGGCAAGCTCGCGACCGAGCTGGACCGGCTGGATCTGATCGACGAGTACAAGTTCCTCGTCCACCCCAGGATCGCCGGCCACGGCCCGACCCTGTACGAGAGCGGGCTGCCCAGCACGCGACGGCTCGAGCTGGTCTCGGCGAAGCCGCTCCGCAGCGGCGCGGTCGCCATGCACTACCGGCGCGCGCGCTGACTCGGAGATGGGGTCATGTCGCCTAGCAACGCGCTGCACGCGGACGGGCCTCACGTTGCTCGGCCCGCCGGTGAGCGCGGGCGTTAGGCGGTAACGAACATGGAAGACAAACAGACCCTCCCGATACGACGCGACCAACTGACAGAGTGGGCAGACGCGTGCTTGCACATGAATCACCTTGGCACTCTCATTCAGCGAGAATTGGACGCAGGCAATTTCGACCGGGCAAGAGAGCTTGCTGAGCGTGCTCGCACTCGAGCATGGAAGTTGCTCAATGACCTCTTCGCAAGCGGCGCTGAGAAGCCTAGTGGCTATGCGGAGCCTTCAGCACATGCCTAACAAGCGAATCGAGTCCGCACGCACTGCGTGCCCGACTCACAAAGTGCAATGCACTTTGTTCGCGGCTCATTCGCAGCGTTGGGCCTGAGGACAACATGGCTGCGGGCAGTAACAACTATGTGGAGTTCGTGATGGATCAACTTGCCTCGTTGCGAGGGATAGCGAGCGGCCCTTTCTTCGGCGGGGTTGGGTTATCTTCTGACGGTACTCAATTTGCGATGATCATGCGCAACTTACTCTATTTCGTTGTAGACGATACGACCCGTCCAAAGTACGAAAGGATGGGCAGCAGCTGCTTTTCGTACAGCACCAGGAAACGGCAAGTCGCAGTCAGAAAGTACTACGCCGTTCCAGCCGATTTAATCGAGGATCAAGAACAACTAGTCGCGTTGGCTCATGAATCCATTCAAGTCGCGAGATCGGTCCAGAAGAGCCCAACAAAACGCTCAAACCGATCGCGCGTAAAACGCGCTCCGGTTTAGCGTTGGCGTTAGAGCGCATGAGACCCACAGTAATCATCATCGGGTATGTGATCGCGATCCTCGCGATATCGTCTGTCCTGGAGGCTTCAATGTACGTGAACCTTGCGGTCATATCGGCGATCACGTTCTTGTTTGCCTTCGCTCTTATCGCTTGGGCACGTGGGTCTATTGTGGAGGCACTGTCCACGGTCGTGCTCCTGACGATTGTGTTTCCGGTGGCAGTTCTTATGGTTATCGACTCCCCGGTCTACGCCTCTTGGATCGAAGTAATCGAAGTCATATGGCGCGCATCTCGAGAGGATGGCTCATTGTATGGCTTTGAGTGGGTAGTTCCTTTACTGAGCGCTTGGTTCGCTGCAGTATTGGCGCACCGCATGCGCTCTAACAAGCCGCTGCAGGCGACGCGCGAGGACGCTCGCGCCTGAGCGGCGGCGTTAGCCGATCAGGAAGCATGATTTCCGATTTCGCACTCGTCTCGCAGCTGTACTCCTTCATGGAAGCTATTCCCATGCTGTGGAAATGGGATTCTCTCCGGCGCATGTACGAGCAAGGGGAGACATACACGGAGGCACGTGGGCCGAACGATAAGTTCATTCAGTTCGAGTTTCAGGTTTTGGAGGACGGAGTAGAGGACGGAGTAAAGGACGGTGGTCCCTATCTTCACCTTTCAGTATCGGTGACCGATGCATCTAGACCAAATGGACAACGCGGCAGCAGTACGACCCCACTGTCGACATCATTTCTGCTTTTCGAGAACGGAGAGACTGATATGCCGTTGGCACGGGAGATCTATGAGCGGCCGTTCTGAATCGGCTAACAAGCGGCTGCAGAACGACCGCACAAAGAGCATCGCTCTTTGTGTTCCCTCCCGTTGGTCGGCGGCGTCTGAGCCGCGGCGTTGGGCGGGTGTGAAATCAGAATCGGCAGGCATAACGAATGGATCGTGAACTCCCAATACGAGTAACGGTGATCGAGCCGCCGCTGGGCGTCACCTTTGGAATGCAGCGCGGTAAGGACGAGTTGCTTCCGCCTTCGAAAGTCAGTGTCAAATCACTGGTATTCGACCTAAGCATTCGAGTCTCGGAACGCAAGGCAGGCGGCGCACCGAATGTGCTTGGCCCGTATGCACAAGGAAAGCCGGATGACCGTTTTCTCTACCTCAACTCCGGAACACCGGCTGGTCAAGAAAATTCCTGCTGGACGCGAAGAGCAAAAATCAAGACCGGTGGAATCAATTGGAAACTCATAGAGCAGGCATTTGCCACGCCAGGAGCTGTTCTCAAGGTTCAAATCGACGGACAAGCTAAGGATGGTGGGCCTTGCTGCGCAACTGTTCCACTCGTCAATGGGGGTTGGAAAGTCTGCCCAACAAGGACATCCACGCGACGTGCGAAGACGCACGCGCGTGATGGCTGACGTTAGGGCGGGAACCTAATCGGCTTGCGGGATAGCATCGTGCGTCGTCAACGAAGTAGAAATATGAAAGCGGAAGCGATAGATAGCCGGCCTCCCCTCATGGACAGGTCCGCATTCGATCTGACGAAAAACGAATTCGAGTACCTGCTTGCCGATCTCTGCGTCGATCTGGGCTTCTGCATCAGTGGTCCAGCCTCACAACTCTTATGGGAATCGGGGCCGACTACGGTGGACCAGTTCGTGGAAGGTCTATTTGCTGCTGAGGGTTTGCCGAATAACGCAAAAGGAAGCCTACGGAGCACGGTTAAACTCCACGTGCAACAGTTTATCGCCGCTCGGTGCACACCATGATCCTATCGTCCAACAACGCGCGCCAGAGGACGCGTTCAAAGCAACGCGCCTCTGAGCGCGAGCGTTAAGTGGCAACAAGATGAGTTACGAAATCACCCAACGCCAAAGCACATTCTGGGACTTCACGGGCCAGGATGGCGTGTCGCGCGTGCACTTCATTGCGAAGAGCGAAGCGGACTTCGTGCATCGGTTTGTGTCTTCGTTTGTCATCGAGGCAAACCATCCCCTGCTCATGAATTACATTTCTGGTTGGTCACACGTATTTACTACGAGTGCGGCCGTCAACGCCGGCGCCGTATTGCGTCGAGTCGACGAAGCTATACGAGGCATAACTGAGGGCTGGCGTTCACTCACTTCATACCGAACAGAGGATGACGCTTTCTCCGTGCTTTCTGCCAGTTGCGGCTCTCTGATGACTGCGCCCGAACCGGTTTGTAGCGTTGTGTCAACAGTTCTAGAGTCTGAAGGCATCCGTTTCAACTTGATATCGGCTCATGCAGCGTTGGGGTCACATCACGTCCTGGTTGCCGACAAGAGCTGGGTCATTGCGGAATCGTTTCGCATTGAGGAGTTGCCACTTAACAAGGCGCTCAAGAACGACGCGCGCAAGAATGCGCGCGCGTCTTAGCGGCGGCGTTAGCCGAAATCATGGATGCACTAACACAGATCGCAATGGCCGAGCTTGAGCTCGATAGGGGTAACCTTGAGCTTGCGCATCGGTTGCTCGAACCGCATGTACTAGCCGGGAATGCCAAGGCGATACTTGTATCCGGAACCATTGGAAAGCCGGGCGAGACTAACGAGCAGTTCGAGAGGCGGCATGTGCAGTCCGTAGAGTTCGCGGCCCAGAAAGGCGATCCAGACGCGATCTATCGGTTAGGCGTTTTTTTCGACATCGGCGAATTCGGTTTCGAACTCGATAAGGTAAAGGCATCAGCGCTATTCAAGAGAGCAGCGGATCTCGGCCACCTCAGGTGCCAATGGATACACGCATGCGAGCTCTTGTGGGGTTTGGCCTCCTACGAGCAAAACATCCCTGAGGGCCTCGCATATTTGCAGCGGTCGATCGACGGAAATTTCAGCGAAGCGGTCGTCACGATGGCTAGGATTCATGAGAATGGGGAGTTTGGATATGAAAAGGACATGGGGCTGGCCGCTCTTCTGCTTTCGCAGGCGGCACGGCTTGGTGAACGTGATTCTGGCTAACATGGCCATCCACGCGACGTGCGAAGACGCACGCGCGTGATGGCCGGCGTTAGAAGTCAGAACGCGCTACTCGCATGCAAAGTCCTCGCAAATTACCGATCAAGCTCGGGCCACGCCGCCTTTCTCAGGGCAGTAAGTTTGTGGACTGTCCGCCTGTTCTTGAAGTACACGTTGCGTGTGAGAAAGGATGGAGTTCTGACTCTGCGAATCCGCCAAAGCACAGTGGAAAACTGTACTGTGCGCTTATTGATACGGGTGCCGAGGCAACGCTAATCTCTTCTCAGCTTGCCACTGATATCGGCACAGAGCATACCGCCAGCGTAACAGTTCATGGGCTCGGCGGAACCAATCACTCTCCAAGCGCGGAAGTTCAAATTTTCATTCCCAGTCAGAGTATTGTTTTCTCCGGTGCCGCTACCGTTACCGATCTTGGTTCGGCGGGCCATACTTTCTCAGTCATTCTCGGTCGGTCGTTTCTAGAGCATTGTCGGCTTGAGATTGATGGGCCTTCTCAAAATTATCAGCTGTGGTGGATTGGTTAGCTGGGGCAAAGAAAATGACTTCTAACATCACGCTGGTTCCGACTCGCAAAGGCGAGGCGCCTTTGCTCGCGGCACAGCGTGGGCGTTGGGCATGAATGACATGGAGCGCGATTCTTCATTTTCTCGGAATTTGCTGCTTCATATGGATCTGTCTGAGACACTTCGGAGCATAGAGATCGCTGTATGGCTGATCTTTAGCCTGATGCTGATTTCGCAGCTCTTGGCCTATGCACAGACGCGGAAAAGGAAAGCTGAGGAGATAAAGAAGGCATCGGATTGGAGCGTACTTGTCGAGAGTGCGTACGCCCGTGGGCGCTACGACGATGCGTTGCAGACACTGGCGACAACGGAGCTCTCGTTTCCTAGGTCCGCACTCGTGAAGTTCTGGCAGGGTCGCTGTCACTTTCAGCTCGAAGCATGGGAGAAGGCGGCGGAGAAGTTCCAAGAGTGCTGTCGTCTTGAGCCCTACTACCGTGAGTCTGTGAAGGACTATATGGCCTTTATCGAGTTGAACAAACTAGTCCCGGGGATCGAAGGCTATTTGGAGAGGTGATGGGGTTGCGGAGCAGATACCCAACAAACTGCTGGAAGCGACGTGCGAAGACGCACGCGCCTCAGCAGTATCGTTGGGCTTGTGAGTGTCGGAAAGGAAGGGAAGCTTGAACGGTCCTAAGCTCATGCTGGCGATCGCGGTCGGGATCGTCCTGTTCGGGGTACTCATCTTCGCAGCGCCCATATTATTTGAAGGCTCTCTGGCGCATCCGGCTCGCAGTGCACGGGGTCTTCCCTACTTTAGCGTAAGCTCGGGATTCCAATGGTTTCTTTGGGCAGGCATCCTTTTAATGTTCTGCGTATTTGTTGCGCGAGCATCAGTGAGAAGGAAAAGGCGGAAAAAGTGAAAGGAAATATTGGCGACAAAGCCGCAGCGACTTCGTGCCCAACAATGCGCTGCAGCGGACGCTCGAAGACTCGCGCCGCCGAGCGCAGACGTTGGGCCTAAGATGAGAAACACAGCGCTGGTATTGATTGCGGTGGTTACCATTGCCGCGTTCTTCTGGTGGCGAGCGCGTTCTCCACTCATGCCGGAATCTCAATTCATCGTGCGGTTTGACGCTGACGCGATCACAGTTGCCTCTCCCAGCGGTGAGATGCAGTCGGTTAGGTGGACGGATCTGACTAGGGTCGGAATCAGAACGACAGACGATGGTCCAGCGCAACCCGATGTCTTTTGGGGACTGCACACCGGCGCAGAGAAAGCGGCTCTTGTCTTTCCTGGCGGTTCAACC
Source organism: uncultured Gammaproteobacteria bacterium (assembly GCA_963710595.1). Classification (GTDB taxonomy): domain Bacteria; phylum Pseudomonadota; class Gammaproteobacteria; order Steroidobacterales; family Steroidobacteraceae; genus Steroidobacter. Next base: position 2,132,267 of record CAVQAZ010000003.1, on the reverse strand, counting down.
GGCGAACAAGAGATCCTCGCGGCAATGGAGTCGCGCCTGCCGGGCTTCGACGATAACCAAGTGATCAAAGCCATGGGCTCCACATCGAACTCATACTTTCTGGTTTGGGAGCGAAGCAAAGACGCCCAACAATCCGTTGCAGCCGATCGCCGCGAAGACGCGGCTGAACGGTAGCGTTCGGCCTGCCAATGGACCAAGCCCCGCTGTACAAAATGCTCGACGATTGCGGCTTTAAAGTTCTCGTTTTCGAGGATCATCCGCAGTTCTTTGGAAACTGGCGCGCCCACATCAAGCGCGGCAACGGTATTTATGAAGTGGTGAGTGACAACCGAGAAGGCTGGTTAACACTTTGGCGGCAAGAAGATGGACGCAAAGTCCAGCTGTTTGAGGCTGAGTCATCTAAGCTCGACCAAAACCAGGAGCTAGCTTTGGTTGCAGTGGCTGGAGTGCGTTAAGAAGTCATGTGGAGGTTGCTTGCTCTCGGCAACCTGGTCGTAGATCTGCCAGTAGCACAGATCACTCAATACGCAAGCGCTCTCGATTTTGCGGTGAACGGCGCATCGATTCAAACAATAAACTATTGTTTCAACGTAAGCGATTGGTTAACCGCAGTCTTCCTTCCTGATTGTTCGCGCGGGAAGCTGTCATCCCTCTGAGGCGGAGGCGACAGCGATGAGGATGACGAACGGAACGATGACAGACAAGCAGCGGCGAGCGCTCGAGGCGATGGAGGCTGCGCGCAGTCAGGGATGTTCATTGACTGAGTATGCGCGGACCCAAGGGTTGGAGGTACGCGAGCTCTACGATGCACTGGCGGCATTGCGTCGGCGCGGTGTGCTGCCGAAGTCGGACAAGAAGGCGCACAGCAAGTTCGTGGCGGTTCGAGTGACGCGACCCGTGAGTGTCCCAACGGCGCCGCAACGTTCGGATGGATCAGGTGTGCTGTGCCGGATTGTGCAGGGGTCGGGCTGTGTGATTGAGTGTCTGCAGTGGCCGCCGGCAAGCTGGATGGCGGCGCTGAGTTTGGGAGCCACCGATGCTCCGGCCCGCTCGTGACATCGCGCGGGTGTACTTGCATCGCACGCCCGTGGACATGAGGAAGCAGATCGACGGGCTGGCGATTCTGGCGAAGGACGTGATTCAACAGGACCCAACCTCCGGCGCGTTGTTCGGCTTCATCAACGCTCGGCGTAACAAGCTCAAGCTGCTGGTGTGGGAGAGGAACGGATTTATCGTCTGGTACAAGCGGCTGGAGAAGGACAAGTTTCATTGGCCGCGGCGTAGCGAGGAAGACGTCATCACGCTCACCGGTGAGCAGCTCAACTGGCTGCTCGATGGCTACGATGTGTGGCGGATGAAGCCGCACGAAGTGCTGTGTTTTTCCGTGTTTAGTTGAGCGAAGTGCACGCTGCGCGATATGATCGCGTACGTGACATCCCCTGCATCTTCTTCAACACCGATCGATGCCGAAGCGCTGCTCGCACGACTTGCAGCGTTGGAGGTGCGCGGCCAAGTGCGTGAAGAGCGCATCGGGCTACTGGAGGAAGAGAACCGCTGGTTGAAGTCACAGTTGTTCGGCCGCTCCTCCGAGAAGACCTCGCTCGAGGAGCGCAGCCCCGATCAAGCGTGGTTGTTCAACGAAGCTGAAGCGCTGGCAAAGTCGGCTGAGAGTTCGCCCGTCAGCGTTACGATCCCTGCGCATGAGCGCGGCAAGGGTGGGCGCAAGAAGCTGTCCGCTGCCTTGCCGCGAGTCGATGTCGTTCATGACATCGCCGAAGAACAGAAGGTCTGTGCCAGCGATGGCGCAAGGCTTGAGCGCATCGGTGAAGAGATTTCCGAGCAGCTGGATTACAAGCCCGCTCAGGTGCGGGTGATTCGTAACATTCGCCCGAAGTACGCCTGCCCTTGCTGCAAGATTGGCGTGGCGATCGCGCCCGTGCCGGCGCAGTTGCTGCCCAAGAGCTTGGCAACGCCTTCCCTGCTGGCGCAGATCACCACGGCGAAGTTCGTCGACGGCATCCCGCTGTATCGTCAGGAGCCCCAGTTCGCCCGCATCGGTGTGCCGCTAGGCCGCGCGACCATGGCCGGCTGGATGATCCAGCTCGGCGGCGTGCACGTCGTGCCGATCATCAACCTGCTGCACGAGTTGATGCTGTCGGATCCGCTGATTCACTGCGATGAGACGCGCCTGCAAGTTCTCAAGAGTGATAAAGCGCCGACGGCCAGCCACTGGATGTGGGTTCGCGCCAGCGGACCACCTGGTCGGCGGATCATTCTGTTTGACTACGATGCCTCGCGCGCCGGCAGCGTGCCGAAACGCTTGCTCGAGGGCTATCACGGCATTCTGCTGACCGATGGCTATGAAGCGTACGAGGCCACTGCGCGTGCTCTCGGCCTGGTGCATGCAGGCTGTCTGGCTCACGTGCGCCGCAAGTTCGATGAGGCGCGCAAGGCACAGACGAGCGGTGTCGCCGAGAGTCAAGCCAAGGTTGCCCTGGAGTTCATCCGCGATCTCTATCTGATCGAGAAAGCACTCTGGGACAAGGAACAGCCCGCCAGTCCGGAGCATCGCGTGCGTGCACGTACCGAACTGTCGGCGCCGATCATGGCGAGGTTCCATGCGTGGCTCGAGGCGCTTGCACCGCAAGTACTACCGCAGAGTTTGCTCGGCAAGGCCGTGCACTACACGCTGGGGCAGTGGCCGAAGCTCACGACGTTTCTAACGCACGGTGAGGCGCCGCTGGACAACAACCGTTGTGAAAATGCGATCCGCCCCTTCGTAACGGAGCGTTCATTGTGCACCTCATCTTCAAGTGTCTGAAAATATTGATGTCTGATTTTCTGGGATTGCCCGACACGGGCGACCTTTGCGCGCGAGCGCCGCGGTGACACGCTCAGTGTGCAGATCGCTCGCACGAATTTGATACGGCGCATCGCGAACAACCTGGTCCGCAGCAAGAATGCCTTCTTTGATGAGCCTGCGGATCTGATGATTGGAGACACCGAGCGTCACAGCGGCTTCAGACATCGTGAGCCACTCGCCATTTTTCTCGGCCGATTTATACGCATGGATCTCGCGTACACGGCGCAATGAGCTGACACGGTGCGCAGTCCACGTCTTGCCTTGACCGGTCGGCAAACCCATGCGGTTCAGCGTTGCGGCGATGTCCTCATCTGACCATCGTGTCGCCATGGTACGAATCACGGCTACAGCCTCTTCGGAAGTGCGACAGTCGTGTTCGCCGGATTTAGGCTTGCGCACTCGAAGCTCGGAGTGCTGTCCGCCGCGCCAGTGGATGGTGAGGACGATCTCACGCGAGCTCGCCTCGTAAGCGACCATGATATCAGCGATGAGAGCGCGCACCAGCTGCTGGCGTGAACGCATAGTCACGCTTGGCGCGTTCCAAGCGACGTCCAGATCCTCGGAAAGCCCCGTGAAGTCCGGCGTAGGTGAAGCAGGGCTCGGTCTATCGAGCACCGCCAATCGCGTCTCACACTCCTGTACACGCTGTAACGTCGCCTCCCAGCTTTTCTCAAGCTGCGCGGCGATGAGCCGATTGTCGGGGTCACAGGCGGCGTAACGCCGCTCGGCAAGAGAGGCCTCGTAGCGAGCCTGCTGCAACTCCAACTCTACGATGTGTCGCTGCTCGCTCTGTTGCTCCATGTACCTGTGCTCGGCGTGCACTGCCGCCTCAATGGCGATGGGCTCGACAGCGCGCAGCACTTCGCGCCCGATGGCGATATCTACGCGCTTGGCCCCGAACGTCAAACATCGCGGCCGACCTAACATCTGGTGGGGACGCTCGCATCGATAGACGGGCTGACAGTAGTGTCCCGAGTAGCTGACCACCAATCGACACCCACAGCCTCCACAGAGCAGAAGCCCAGGCAGCAAAGCGCGGCCGCCGCGCCCAGACTTCGCCCCGCCTGCTTTCCCGTAGGCGTTCGCCGCAAGCAGCTTTTGGTTGCGCTCGTACTCGCTCCACTCGACATACCCTTCGTGGTGATCCTTGATGATAGCTTCCCATCGCTCAAAAGGCTTGCGATGCTTGTACGTCGTGCGCACGCGGCCGTCGACGAGCGCGGTGCGCTTCTCGCTCTTTCCATAGGCATACGCGCCAGCGTAGAACGGGTTCTTCAAGATCGAGATGACGTTGCGGTAGCGGATAGGAGTCCAATCAAAACTCACGAGCGACTTGCCGTCCGAGGGACGCGGAAAATGCATCTGCTCGGCGGTGAGCGAGAGCAGCACCTGTCGGGCGCTGCCGAGCTGACGGAAGCGCGCGAACACGATACGGACCGCTTCCTGCACCCGCAGGTTCGGATCGAGGCTCAAGCCCATCTCGCGATGCCAGATGTAGCCGGTCGGCACGCTGATGCGCAGGTCACCGCGAAGTGCCTTGCCGTGCTTGGCATCCAGCATGCGAGCGCGAATCACACCGAGCTCGAACTCGCTGATGCTGCCCTTCATACCGAGCAGCAACCGGTCGTTCGGCCGATGCGGATCGTAGATGCCGTCGGTGTCGATGACCCGTGCTCCGACCAGGCCGCACAGCTCCAGAAGGTGATGCCAATCGCGCCCATTGCGGGCGAGGCGCGAAGCATCCAGGCACAGCACGGCGCCAACCTCTCCGGCGCAAACCGTGGCGACCAATCGATCGAAGCCCGGACGCGCCACGCTACCGCTCGCCGAGCGGCCCAGATCATCATCAATCACTTCGACGCTGGCAAACCCGTGACGGCGGGCTACTTCAACCAGGTCGTATTGCCGCCGCTGGCTCTCAAGGTTCGTTTGCACTTGGGTTTGCGTCGACTGGCGGACATACACGACTGCTTTGCGCTTCAGCAGCGTCTCCGGCAGCATCTCAGCGCTCATCGTCGCGCTCCTCGGCTACGATGCCTGCTGCCAACATTAGAAGCCGGGACAGTTGGATGACGACCTTCATCCGCTCGGCTCTCTTCAGGCCGAGCAATCCGGTCGACTCGAACGCGATGCTGATCTGGCGGGACTGCGCAGTCGAGGGCAACACTCTCTTGCACGTCTTTTGCGGCTTGGTCATCGTGGTTCTCCTGAGCGACTGCGACGGAAGAGTCGCCACCGGAGCTTCGCCGAAATCCCCGCACCAGGAGTAATCGATGCAGATCCCGCAGGGCATCCACACAGACTCGGGGCATCCCAAGAGTCATGCCGGCGCAGATGCTGGCGTCGAGCATCCAGTCTGGCAGTACGGTTACGACACCAGGCTCGATCTCAACATGGATGACCCGGCCGCCGGCGCGCTGCTCGCTGTACTGTGCCCGTACACGTCGGCCGTGGAACGGATGCCAGCGGTAGTGAACTTCAACTTCCCGCCCGATATGGGCAGAATGACTGCGTGATGGTCGTCGGTCGCAAAGGATGGTTATTTAGTGACACCGTGAAGGGCGCCATCGCGAGCGCGAACTTGTATTCCATCGTCGAGACCGCCAAGGCAAATTCAGTGGAGCCGCATGCGTATCTGTCGCTGTTGTTCGAGCGGCTCCCGCACGCGAAGACGCTCGATGACTTCGAGGCTATGCTGCCCTGGAACGTGAAGGTCGAACTGGCGTAAGCAGGCTCACGCTGACCTCGTCAGCGCAAGGACGTGATTGTTTGAGCGCTTACACATTTCAACCCGAAAAAAAAGCCGACTGTGTGAAAGTCTGGCTGGGGCGGAAGGATTCGAACCTCCGAATGGCGGGATCAAAACCCGCCCGGAAGGGCAAGTAAATCAGCAACTTACTGATTCTGCTCACCCACTCGGTCCCCTCCAACCCCGTCAAATCCCCCGCTTGGCCACCAACTTGGCCACCAGCGTTCGGATGCCGGGCCGCCGGCCTGGGCCAAAAACGAGGCGGCGGATAATACACGATCTCTTGCCGCGAGACCCGAGCCGTGCCACCCGACGGTCCCGCCAGTCCGTTCCCCGCCGTCCGCCCGCCCGCCTTGGCCGAGCCCAACACGGCCCGCTCGCTCCAAATATGCGGCAGGCGCGGCATTAGACGCGGGGTGTTGTCACGGCGGTGTCGGCACCCAGCCCTCCAGCGGCACATACACGCCCTCATCCCGGCTTTATGCCCCCTGCGCAAGGGGCCGATGTACCACATAACAGCGCGTTGGCTTTGTGCGCTACCCGATCCATCACCGGGCGATACTCCCACGAGAAGTGTGTCAGAAAGTTCTGCAGCACTTGGTAGTCTGAGACGTGACAACCTCAGACTTCTTTCTTTGCCAGCCTGTCCGGGCTGCGAAACCTCTTCGCATCGATCTCGAGCTTGCGGTGCGCCGCAAGTAGAGCTTCGCCGATCTCGTCGCTCAGCGCCTCCATCGCGCGCAGGACTACCTGATTGTCGAGAGTCTCGGAAAAATGCAGTAGGGACGCCGAAGTCTGCAGCAGGGACACACACGTGGCATGGCCAGGATTGGCCATACCGGCGTCGCTCGGCCCGGCGAGCAATATGGCCGACTCCTCTATGAGCCCCAGCTTGAAGAAGATGCCCTTGGGATTGGCGTGAACATTGTGGCTCGCCAGTCGGTAGTAGGGGCCAAGGTGATCGATACCGCCAGCTTCCTGGATATCCGCAATCGTCGGATTGGCCTTGCCAATGTGCTTTGCCGCCCAACCTTGCGGGTTCCGAAACTCCTGACCGTACGTGGTCAGGCACGTTTGATATTCTGTTTCAAGCTCCTCCAGAAACTTCTTCGGTAGTGCCCGTTGCTTGAGGCTCTTGTGGTGCTTCTGGAACTGCAGAGCGGCTTTGCGAGACTCTACGATCTGATGAGCTTCGTAGCGTTCGGCAACCTCTTCACCGTGCGCCACGATGAAATGGCACACGGCAGCGATCTCGTGGAGCGTCCTCCACCTAGCCATGGCACCGTCCGCGAAACCATTTTCCAACAGACAGACGATTTCATCGGCAACCTGGCATGAGCGGGCATGCAGCCGGATGAGAACATCAAAAGCCTTCGGCGGGCTACCGCCGGCTTCCGAACGGACGCTTTCGTTCACATCGGCCCCAAACTCCCGTGCGATGGTAATAAGCATATGGAGCTTGTCGGTGCCACGACCCCACCGCCTGTGTAGGCGCCGACGAAATCCCTCGCGATCTCCCTTCTGACGCCGACTCTCTGCTGGCCAAGTACGTTTCAAGGTCCGCAGTATCTTCTTATACAGCTTCTCAGACAGCGCGACGATGGTGTCGGGAAGCTCATCTATGAACTCCTGGAACTTCTCCTCCATCCACTTCGAATCAGACTCGGTGAACTCCAGCGTGATGTGTCTGCCTTTGTGCGACTTCCGTTCCGATGCGATCGACAGGTTATCGGTCTTTCCGGACATGATCTCTTCGACCAGAAGCTCGAGTTCCTTCTTTGTCAGCCTGAGGCGCTGCGCTCGCAGTTTCCCCCGCAGGAATACCGAGAGTAGCTGCCGCGGGAACTCCTCCAAGGACTTGTGAAGTGCATTGCTCAGTGTTTCCACGCGACTTCCATCCTATAGACACTCAGAACCGCAGCTCGAATTTCGGCGGAGGCGCGTACAGTAGCGAACGAAGGATATTGCCGCGAAACCCGGCCGCGCGGATACGCCCGCGCACTGTTCGATACTCCTCCTTGTCCAATCGCGGATCACACATGACCTGATCGATGAGGTCGTTCGGATCGATTCGGTAGGAATAGTGCTTCTGGCCGTTGCGGCGGGTTTCACGTTGCCAGTAGATAAGTCGTACTTCGGCTTCGTGCTCGAATGCTGGTCGCTTCGCCAGTAGTGTCTGCGCAAAGTGAGCGGGTCTTGTCGAGTGCCAAGTCTGTTCAGCGAAGGCCTTCATCTTCTTCTTGCTGAGATAGCGTACCTTGCCAATGAATGCACTGACTCCATCCCATTCCCCTTCATGGCTGGCGAGGCTTTGCGCGAGCTTTCGGATCGTGGTCCGGATCCGGATGCCGCGAGAATCCGGCGAGTAGATCCGCCACATTGCATCCGAAGCGCTCTTGAGCGTCCAGCACTGACCGAAGTATTGATCGTGAAACTCGACGTGCGCGGTCTCTCCGGACTCCAGAATCACGGGGCACTTAAGAATGAAGTTCTCGAATGGATCGTCCCAACACTCCGGGCTGACCAGCACATTCACATTTGTCTCGAACATTTCCCGAAGGCGCTCGAAACTCACTATCCGATAGACGTTCCGGTCCAGGTCGTCGGCACTCAGATTGAGGTAGTTGCCAGATTCCACGCCTCCGTCATCGAGCGCATTCATGCTTCTCACCGCGCTTCAAATCGTGCGGAACTTCGGCACTTCGCGCAGAATCCACCCCCGCGACAGGTCGAGCCCATCAAAGAGGTTGAGCACCGGGGCACTGAGTTTCGCCACAACGGCTGCTGTGTCGGCCGTCAGTTCCTCGAGCGAGACAGTCAACGTGGACGAGCGCTGTTCAACATGGCATCTGCGCTCGTGCCATTCGGCGCCGGGGTCGAAGTCGGCGATCTTCCGTCCCTTCAGCCCCTGCCAGGTGCAGCAAAACTCCACGGCCTCGGCGTTCGGGAATGACTTCGCCAGTTCTTTTGCATGGGTGGCGAGTTCATAGATCTCCCGGATCAGTGTACGCGGCGAAAGCCATGTGCCTGGTGTCAGGCCTCGCTGAACCAACGATGGATTTTCGGCCGTGTCCTCTCGATAGGGCCGGATAAGTGTCGCCCGGCCATCAGCTGTGATGCGCCAGATTTCGTCACGAGTGCTCGCCAGGCGATTGTGCTCGCGCAGGTCTGTTTCGATCGCTTCGACTTCATCGTCCATTACAGTATCGATGACGATCTTTGGCTTGATTTCCTCGCGCGTGAACTGGTGAAACATGCTCCAGCCGGTCCACACCACTTCACGAACGCGCTCACCGGCCACCCGAATCGCCTCCGCCAGTTCCTTCACCGAGAGACGCGGATTGCTCCCGTCGATGATTCGATAGCTGAGTTGGTAGATGGCCGACGTGGTACTCATTTGTCCTCCAGGTACCGCTTGCGGAAGTCGTCATGCCAAGTCCGTAGCGTGACCGTGGCGGCCGGCTTCGTGGCCTCGCTCGGCTGTAGCAAGCGCCCGAAGCTCTCTAGCAGTCCCTGCCGATCATTCATCACGCAACGGCGAATCAGAGGTTGCCATAGCTCCGCGGAGTCAATCGCTACACTCTTCGGTCCCGGAACGCGGACGTAGTGCTCACCCTTGCGCACGCCGATGGATCGGCCCCTATGTAAGCGAGTGCTCATGGCCGCGTTGACAGCTATCGCTTCTTTCGGGTGCGTGGTCGAGCCAGGGCGAACTTTCCTGCATTGATTTCGTTGATGACGACACCGTGCTGGAGGGCTGAGCCGATGGCATCATCCAGGCGCCGCAGAAGCTCGTCGATGCTTTCCTCATCACGACGCACGAGGGTAGCGATCAACGCTTGCTCGTCCGCAGCGACTGCCGCTCCCTCGATCGGCGCGACCCGCCCGAGCATGATGTGACCGCCTGCCCTAGCGAGCAGCGCAGCGATGTGAGGCCAGCGATTGTTGTGATCGGCGAAGGACATGAGAGCGTCTCTCGATGCAGCAGTCTCTGCGATAGCGTTCAGGCTGCACAGCGCATCGACTCGGTTCCTGGCAGGGTGACGTTCCAAGGCAGAAGTTCGTCAATGCGATTGATCGGATGGTCAGCAATGCGCTCGAAGACGTATCGCAAGTAACTTTCCGGATCGATCTTGTTGAGCTTGCACGAGCCGATCAGGCTATACATCGCAGCCGCGCGCTCGCCGCCGACATCGGAGCCTGCGAACAGATAACTTCGTCTCCCCAGGGCCACCGTGCGCAGCGAACGTTCCGCCGCATTGTTGTCAATCTCGGCCTGCCCATCGGTGCAGTAATAGGTGAGCGCCGGCCAGTGCGCGGGCTTGATCGCATAACGAATCGCCTTGGCGAGGGCGGAGCCTTGCGCCAACTGTGCGAGCTGGCTCAGCAACCAGGCGTGCAGCGACTCCAACAAGGGCATCGCACATCGCTGACGCTCGCGACGGCGTTCATCCGGCGATAGCCCACGGATCTCACGCTCGATCGCATAGAGTTCGCCGATGCGCTCAATGCCTTCACGCGCAATGGGCGAGTCCAGCGCGACATACAAGTCGTGAAGCTTGCGTCGAACATGCGCCCAACATAAGGACCTCGTCATTCGTGGTGGTCCGGCGCGCATATCGGATCGTCTCGCGCCTTTGTCAGGCGCGAAGCATTCAAACACTTCGTTGAGCCCGGAATAAGCATCCGAGTGAACGACGCCACGAAAATCTCGCAGGTGACGCTGCGGATGCTCGCCCTTGCGGTTGGGCGAGTACTCAAACCACACCGCCGGCGCCTGCGCGCTTCCCCAGGGACGCTCATCGCGCACATAAGTCCACAGATAACCCGTCTTGGTGCGCCCGCGCCCCGGATCGAGCACTGGCAAGGGCGTGTCATCGGCGTGTAACTGCTGAGCACTGAGCACATGGCGGCGTATCGCCTGTACCAACGGGCTCACCAATCGGCTTGCGGCGCCCACCCACTGCATCAGCGTCGAGCGATCGATCGGCACACCGGCATAGCCGTACACTTCGCTCTGACGGTACAGCGGCTGGTGATAGCAGTATTTGCCAGCGACGACGTGTGCCAGTAATCCCGGACCGGGCAGACCGCGATCGATGGGCCGCGAAGGTGCTGGAGCTTGCACGATGCCCGCACAGTTCATGCACGAGTGCTTCTCGCGTACGTGCCGGATCACCTTGAAGTAGGCGGGCACCAGTTCCAGCATCTCTGCCACATCCTGGCCAAGCTTGCGAAGCTTCCCGCCACACTGTGCGCAGGTGCAGCCATTGCGCACTGAAGGGCTGACGTGCACGACGGTCTCGCGCGGCAGGTGTGCTGGCAGCGCACGGCGCGCCGGTGGTCGGCGCTCACGGGCGGCAGAGGCATTGTCATCAGGTGTAACTGCTGCGGTCGGCGGCGGCGTTACGGCTTGCAGCACTTGCAGGGTCAGTTCGATCTGTGCGATCTCAAGATCCAACTGCTCACTGGAGCGACCGAACTTCCAGCGTCGCAATCGTGACAGCTGGATCTTCAGTCGCTCGATCTCCAGCTGCTGCGCCTGAACGCGCGAACGATGCTCGAGCACCAGGCGCTTGAGATGATCTACATCGTTGGGTAAATCGTGAGCATCGAGCACGAGCGGATTATACGCGCAGTACTTCAATACGCACGTGGCAGATTTGATTTTTTACGCAGTGATCCTCACTGCTTCCACAGCGACCGTCTGCAGGTCATCACGCGGCCAATGTCGGCGGCTTCGGATCAATCTCACGTGGTGCCGTTCGCTCAGGTCGTCTCCAGTCGATGCCTTCCAGCAGCATCGACAACTGCGCGCTCGTCAGCAGCACGGTACCGCTGCGGGCCTGTGGCCAGACAAAATGACCCCGATGCAATCGTTTGTAGAACAGGCACAGCCCGTCCGTCTCATGCCAGAGAATCTTCACCTTGTCGCCACGCCGGCCTCGGAAGATGAAGATCTGGCCGGTGAAGGGACTTTCAGATAAAGCGGTCTGAACCAATGCGCACAATCCATCGATGCCTCGGCGTAGATCGGTCACGCCGGCCACCAACCAGATGCGTGCTCCTGCCGGCATCATGGCTGCGACAGCTCCCGGATCGCCGCACGCAAAGTATCCGCATCAATCATCCCATCTGTACGCAGCCGCCCACCGCCGGGAAACTCAATCTCGATCCGGCCGGTGGGTGTCGCCAGTACTTCGCGCTGTGCCAAATCACTCTTGCGGGAGCCGCGCTCGGCCTCGTCCGGCTGCACAACGACCGGCAGCAGTCTAGGTTTACGCGGCTTTCGTGGTGCGGATACCAGCGATCCTTCTTCGTGGTGGCGCCGCCAGGTAAACACCATGTTCGCGTTCACATCATGCCGACGCGCCACTACTGAGACTGACGCTCCCGGTTTAAGCGTCTCCTGCACGATACGCAGCTTCTCCTCCACCGAGTAGCTGCGCCGTCTGCGCTTAGGATTAATCGTGACTTCACGCGTCACAACCGCCGTATCGTTCGTGTCCATCTGTACCTCACTCATGGACACTTCGCTTCGTGCCCATCTCTACAACATGGGCACATCATCGATCGCCGGGTCACGTGAAGCTATGCGGCCCAGGCCACTCGCTTACGCCCCTATCGTCATTGGGTCCATTGGCCCGAGCGCAGATGGGCACCGACCCGTGGCCGGGTACTCGCACGACGACACAGGGTTTGCCGCCAGCGATGGGCGCCACGTGGTAGACGTCGCATTGGAAGGCCGGCGTGAGGTAGCGGTCGATCACGCCTGTGAACTGGTCTGACGTAAAGGCGGCCAAGCTACCCGGATGACAGGCCTCGTCGAGTTGCCGCTGATCGTCGATACCGATGATCAGATAGCCGCCACCGTGATTGGCGAGGGCCGCCAGATGGCGCGCGGTCTTAGCACGCACCGCCTGGTCCGTTAGATCGAGCCACCTCTTCAGTTCTACGTGCAGTGTCTCGATCGGATTGTCGACGAGGTCCTGGATCTCCGGTGACAACCGCCATCGCGCGCTACTCGGTACGCGGCACGCGCACCGCACCGCCTTGCTCAACACGCGCCAGAAAGCGATCCCGCACGACGTCGAACAGGCGCGGCGGCAGCACGCCGTAAGCGATTGAGCCATCTCCGCCGGGGACAGGCCGGATATCCGGTCCCGGCCAGATGAACTCATTGACTTCGGTGAGTACGATCCATGAGCGCTCGCCATCGAGGCCAAGGCGCTGCTTCGTGGCAAGCGGAATCTCCACCGCATCGGCAGCGTTGTACGGTGGCGTATGCGTGACGGGTAGCACCAGCACCTGGGCCTCTCCGTCGTCATCGGTGACACTCATCACGATCGCGCACGGGCGGTCCTTACTGCCCTCTTCGCGACCTTCTTCGTACTCTCTTTTCCAGAGATAGGCGTAGCGGATGACGAGGCCCGGGTGGGGCGTGGGCAGGCTCACCGCGCTTTAGAGTTCGGCGTCGAATTCTGCAAACTGCGCGGGTACGCGGGCCGCTCGGATCGCCTCGCGTTGCTGCTCCGAGAGTTCTTCGGCGCTCAACACACGCCGATCACGCCGTTTGAGACGCGAGTACTCCTCGGCCGACAGCAAGACCGTCCGCTCGCGGCCGTTCTTCGTTATGGCGACCGGCTTGGTCAAGGCAATGTCCTGATACTTGCCGATGTTGCGGTGAAATTCCGCCGCGCTCACAGTGATCGTATCAGGGTTGCGCATAGTATGGATCTCCTAAAATATGCACAGAATACAGAAAGTACGCATATTCTGCAAGCGCCTATCATGTGGGTGGGTCACGTCCCACCTGCCCCGCCAAGCCTCATTCCGCGCCGGAGTCCCCATCACAGCAGACTCAGTGGCGGGCACTGGAAAAAAACCCGCCTCTGGGAAGATCGACCACGACCACGTCTTCGTCCAGGATTCCGGTGAACCCCATTCGCGATCTGCTCTGCCCTGACGATCCAGCACGGGCCACGCCGCGGGGACTTCACCTTCGAGTCGGCCGTCCCGAACTCTCGAGCCACCTCTCGAGTCCGGCGAGATCGATGACGATGCGGCCGTTCGGCGTTCGGCGGGCACCTCCAGACCTTTCCTTTCTGCCCAATCTCCGCGCTGGATGTTGCGCTGAATCGCCTTGACCGTGTAGCCGGTCATGCCGTGCGCAGCGGGCAGCAGAACGTAGCGCACGGGCGTGATGAATATGAGTTCGGTTGGCGCGACGTTCATAGAGGTCCCACTCACGACGTTCAGGTTTTGCACCAGAGATAACGGTGCGACCAGCGCCGAGCGAAGGACCCGTCGCCGACCAGGGGAGAAATGCACGAAGTGGGTCGGAAATACTTGGTGCGGGCGTCGCCCACTTCGCTGAGCGGGGCGCTCGTTAGAGACGAGATGCGGCACGTTGCAACGGCGTGCACCGCGTTCGCGTCAACTGTACGGGCAGCAACACCATTGGCTTGCCCGAGGTTGCACCCTCATTGCGATGGCCGACTGCCTCCTTGCTCGTTGCATCCAGTCGCAATTTGTTGCACGGCGTCGTACTGATAACCTCGGATCGTTCCCATGCAGTCGTGGCATCCGAAGATTCCCACTGGAGTCCGGATCATCTGTGTGATTGTGTTTATAGATGAGCACGCGCGGCAAATTCACCTGGAGCGCTCTGACTGAGGCAGATAGATCTCTCGATAGCTGATCGTGCGCCTACATGAAGAATCGGAACTGATAGGGCGCCGTGCCGAGTCCCGTCATACGTTTCACAACGCGTGCGAGGACTTTCGCGTACCCGATAGTGACAGGCAGCGGATCGTAAAGCGCATCGTTGTTCCAATCCATCTTGGAGAGAGCAAGGATTGCGTTGGCCGTGTCATCCCATGGCCCGTGGCCCGCGTGCCTCACGATACGAATAGGCCGAGGCGTTCCGCGCCCGCCTTGAAAGTAGGACCTGCCTTCGCTAACCCCGCTGACATCGCCGTGGCTCCACAGGAGCGCATCGACGGGGCTCAAACCAATCACGGTGCCACGACCTACTGGATAGCCCGCCGGCGTTCCAGTCCTCGAATCGCGTTTCTTGCTGATCTTGATACCACACCAATTCACGCCCTCGATGACCTGCACTAAGTCCACCGCCTCGCACAAGTGCAGCGCTTCCATGCAACCATCCATTTCCTCCAGTTTGAACTCCGTTGTCTTGTGAACCATCACGCGTCGCGGAGACCGACCGGCATGCCGGCGTCGATACAGATCAAGGGAACGAGTCATCACTCGAAACATTTCCGTGCGCGACAAGAAGGGATTGTCCCGTTGTACCTCGACCTCATGGGCATCGTAGGCGACGAACTCGAGCCCTGAACCCTCTGCGTCGAATACCTGACTGCAGCACGTCACAAATCGGGGTCGATCGGAATCGACAGGTCGCACCGCATACGAGATTCCGATATACGCGGTATCAGGATCTGTGTGGGCAAGCTTCCACGGGACCCCACCAGCCTTGGTATAGAGAGCAAGTCCAATGCGCCACATGACGCTTGCGCGGCAAGGATACGCCAACGCCTTGTCCTCTCTGACGAGCTGCACAGGCAGGCGGCGTGCTGCGCAGAACGCTTTGATGTGATCGTGGAGATCGAAATCCTCGTCCGGAGCTCCGGCGTAACCGGCCGACCAACGCTGAGGGATATAGACAAACAACACATCGAAGTCGGCGCGATGCGCATCGAGGCTTTGAATTGCGCGAACGAGTCGATCAGCCAGCACCACGTGCGGTCTGGACGCTGCCTTAAACTCGTCTTCGAATGCAGCGCCCAAGTTGAGGTGACAGCCCCGACCGGCACCGCGCATGTGCAATCCGAAGACGCTGTGAAACCCAGGCCATTTGAGTAGATACTCAAGCCGCTCGCGGGGCACTGCGGGTGACTTGAGTTCCGATATGAACTTGTAGAGCGTCTCACTCTCGCCCGCAGGCGCGATCGTCGCGACACGGATCGGATCCGGAACCAAACCCTTTGAGTATGGACCGAACCGGAGCAGACCCTGCAAGGGATGGATCTCGCAGTCGGATGCGCGATCCGGGTGGAATGCGAGCATCGGTTCGGGCAATTGGATGTGGGGCGCAATCTTGCTGCTCACGCGCCAGCCCTCCTTGAGAATGCCGTTTGGCCCGAAAGTGCGAACAACGCATCGACGCCGTCACTAATGCCAAGCGCTCGCATATCGCTCTCGTCGCCGGCGAGGATACGAGCCCAGAAAGCAATCAAGTCATTTAGCATCCGGTTGTAGCGTTTCACCGTTCGCTCGCGAGCAAAGTCGGTTGCGGCGGCGCGGTTCTCCTCCGTCAGCCCGTCGAAAACAATTCGTGGTTCGATCAGAAGCCAGAGTCGCTCGTCCGCCCAATCCAGTCGAGTGCCAATACCCTCCTGCCACCGGAGGTTCGGGAACCCTTCAACGACTCCGCTCAGTGGGGATACAAGTTGGCGAAGCGGTTTCCAGACATCGGCGCTAGGATCATTCGGCGCGAACAGATCCGTACTACGGCGACGGTAGAAGTTGAGAGCACGGCTTCGCGCAATAGCACGGCTCAGTGCGTCACGGAGCAGACCTCGCTCGCCAGAGTCATAGCGCAAGCGCTTCGTCTCGATCGAGTGCAAGTCGAACACCGTTATGCGATGGGCCTCGAAGGCCAAGCGCACGTCGGCATCAGAGCCGTACGCGAGTACACCAGCCCTGACACGAGCGATGATCACGTCCACGCCTGCTTTTTCGACCGCGCCAGCTGCCTCCCTGTAACCACCCACTTCGCACACAACCTTCCGGCACTGTGTGGGTGTGCGCAGAAGAGGTAGCGCGTTGAGTCGCACGACAGGCCACCCCACCCGTCCGGTGGGATGGGGCGCTCCACTGCGCCGCTTGCGGGCACTTGCGAATGCCTCCAGCACTCCCGCATCAATTCCTTCGATGAGGCGTAGCAGATCCCGTGTGGCTTCATCGAAGTTCTGCACTCTCACAAGCGCTGCTTCTGCGCCCGCGGCGTTGGCGCGCATCAACAGGGCCGCAACACGTGGCAGAGGCGCATCGTCGCCGCGATGAAGCCAAAATAGTCCGCTCGGGAATGCACCGTGTTCTCTCAGTGCGTCTTCAAGTGTGTCAAGGATGGAGTCATCGCGACCGCTATAGCCGGCGACCACGAGCCCGAATCGCCGGCAGCAATCGACTAGAAGGCGACGAAGGCGCGCGTCCTGCATGCGAAGCTCGTCGTTCGTATTTTTCAACCGCCGGGAGCGAAAGTCTCCATGCAGTTTCACTTCGACGGGCCATCGGTTCTCAGCAATTCGCTGTATTGCGAGATCCGGCGCGTCGAGAGCGCCAGTCGTCAGAGCGCCGGTTCCGTCGTACACCTTCGCACACGCGTCGGCCACCAGGGGGTCAAAGTTTGTCGTCCATATAAGACGCGTGAGTTCCGCGCGCATCAGCGTTGCGAGTGCCATGTGACCGAACGATGGCTTTGCGCCTGCGATCTTCGCTTCGATGTATGCACGCCGATCGCTTTCCGCCGGATAAGCCGCCTCGAATAGTTCAGCGTACTCCGCGGTCGTATCCGCCTTTGGTAAGCTCCCCAAAGAATCAATGTGTGCCTGGATCTGCGCGCGAATCGCTGGACTCGAAAGATCTGCCACAGCCTTTGTGGAAACGCGCCGCTGACTGACAAAGAGCCGCTGCTTGAAGTCCCAGATCATGTCATAGGCTGTGGGAATCCCAGCCGCTGCGGACGCTCCCGCGCCGAGAAGCCACATCAGATTTGCCGCGCGCATGGAAAAGCGCCGGGAGAAATCATCCGCCGGGATTTCTGGGAGTCGAGGCATAGAGACTGATGGCGACTCGGTCGGCGTCATGCTGGAAGTTCACTCACCTCTATCGATCGACTTCCTACGCGTGCCCTTGCGACGCTGAGCGCTCAGCGCCTCCGCAATACAGGCGAACGCATCCTCAAGGAGCGAGCTGTCCCGATCCAAATCAGGCGACCGATCGGTGCGGCTATATGTGGATGGACTAAAGCCACCATTCGGCAAGGGATAGAACGACACGCGCATCGTTGGGTGACGCTTCGAACCAAGTGTCGCGCGATGCCTCTCCAGATCCACGTTCCATATGGTGGCGGGTCCACCACGTGCCTTAACTCTTCGGAGCAAAGAGTCGAGCTCCAGGGAATGCGCCCGAAACAGCGCGATCTGCTCCGCCACCTTCTCTGGAGGCATTTTATCGATCGAAATGCCATCGGGCCGCCAAGGGTGGCCGAATCCTTCGAGCCGCATCCACGCCCTCAGCACCTGCCCAACAGTTCCCGGTATCTCCGTGTGCCCCGTGGCCCACCGCCGCACGGTCCGCGAACTGACTGAGAGAAACGTCGCTGCCTCATCGTAAGTAAGCGCAAGTCGATCAAGACAACGTCGAAACTCGGCGGCGGTCATACTGACAGATTTTCGTGGACAAAATGTCCACTGTCAATTTAAAATCTACCATTGCCGGGGTATCAAAGTCGATCCAAACGTAGGATGCACTGCGCGACACGCTTCCGCGTGGTGCCCAATGCGACGTTGACGCATTCACAACACGCTTGCTGCGGCTGCTGTCGTTGAATTCGGAAGTTCAAGAAGAATGAATGGGGACATCACGGACATGAGCGCTCACCCGATATCGCGTGTAACTCTTGGGTGTCTATACATGCCCACACTTGGCCGTCGCCCGAGCAAGGGCGGATGATCCAGGTGACCAACGCGGCGACGAACGGGGTCGCGGTCGAGCTTTGCGCGGGCTTAGGCGGAATCGGAATTGGCCTGCAGAAGTTGGGCTTCGACGTCGCCCAAGCGTACGACTCATGGAAAGAAGCCGTGGCCGTCTACAACCACAACTTTCCCGGCGACGTGGCTGCGGTCGCAAATCTTCTGAGTGAGCAGGGTCGCAAGCTGGTCAAGAAAGATCGCCGGCGACTAGGTGCAATCGATCTCCTCGCTGCAGGGCCGCCTTGCAAGGGCTTCAGCCAACTGAGAAATGGCCATCATGACGGCCGAAACGGCCACAACCGTGTACTTGCGGCGATACCTGACTATGTTGCCATTCTCAAACCTCGCCTCTTTGTTATTGAGAATGTCCCGGACTTGATCAGGCATCGCGAGGGAAAGACGCTCGCGAGCCTGCTGGCGCGACTTGAACGACCCGCAAATCGACTCAGGTACAGAGTCGAATACAAGGTCTATGACGCCGCGCTTTTCGGAACACCGCAGGCGCGACGTAGGGTTCTCATCTTAGGTGTTCGGCACGGAGGCACGGAGCGACTGCCAGCGCCAGGCCCTGATCTGATGCCACTTTTCGCAGCGGTGCGTCACCGGGGAAAGCATCCGAAGGGTCTTGAAGCCTATCTCGAGGCACTGAACGATCCTGACAATGAAATGCTCACCTCCGCCAGCCAGGCGCTCTCTGACCTCCCCCTCCTTGGGCCCGGAGAACCCGACGTACCAAGGAGCTATGCCTCGGCAGCAATGAGCGCCTTCCAGCGCTGGGCTCGAATCGGTGCGCCCGAGGAACTACACGATATGTGCACACCCGCGGTGAAGCCCGATACGGTCGAGCGACTCCAGCACATTCCTCCGGGGGGTTGCGCAAGAGCGATTCCTACGAAGCACCTCAATGGGCTTTCCAGACGCTACGACTCCGCATATCGCCGATTGCACCCAGACGCTCCCTCCACCGCACTCTCCACGAAGTACGACTGCGTCTATCACTACAGGAAGCCTCGTTCGCTCTCTGTGCGAGAGTATGCGCGCCTTCAAGGCATACCCGACCGCATCACGTTCCCCTCCAGTATCGTTTGCAGGCGGAGCGCATACGAGATGATCGGCAATTCGGTTCCACCACTTCTAATCGAGCGAGTTTTGCGCGAGGTCATCGAAGAGACGAAGCGAGGTGCAAAAAAATGAGAACTTCCTCACCGTTAATCCGTGGTGCGGTTGATCGCCTTGCTTATATCGATGCGCTCCTCGACGCGGCTTACGGCACTCCTGAAGCCGAACTCGGCAACAAGCCAGACCCATTAGACGAAGCTATCTATATCATCCTCAGCTTCCAGACCGATCTCGCACGGTTCAAGACGACCTGGTCTCAGCTGCGCTCGACATATCCTTCTTGGAACGCGGTCGAGAGAGCCTCCGCTCGCGAGGTTGCGCGCGTACTCCGCGATGGCGGCCTTCACAGACAGAAGGCGCGCACGATTCGCCGCCTCTTGGCAAAGGTGCGCGAAACAGCGGGCATGCTCTCGCTGGATTTCTTGCGAGACATGAATGACCTTGATGCCGAGCGGCTTCTCACACAGCTACCCGGCCTATCATGGAAAGGCGCTAGGTGCGTACTTCTTTACAGCCTCGGACGCGATGCGTTCCCGGTTGATGGCAATACATTCAGAATCCTGAAACGGACTGGCATTCTGTCGCGTCGAGCTGTGTATAGACGGCGCACAATGCACGACGCCGTGCAAGCCGCCGTTCCCTCATTTCGTCGGCGCGCGCTGCATGTGAACCTCGTTGTGCACGGACAGCGCACGTGCCTTCCACGTGATCCACATTGCGCCCGCTGCCCACTGCTCGTCAGCTGCCCACGCATCGGCGTTTCGGCCGCGACTCGTCTAGGTGTGCGTCGCTCTCACGCGATGCCGGCGCTTGTGCATGAGAAAGTCTCAAAGGATGCGCGAACGTAGATAGTCACGAAGGGAGGAGCGTCACCAGTCGTGGAGATGCTGGTTGTCATCGGCGGAATAGGTCTTGCGCTCGCGTCCGCGATCATCGTGGTCGCCTTGCGCGGACGGCAGCACCGTGCTCAGGATAAAGAGCATGTGAGTGCCGAACGGAGAGCTCACCGCGAAGATGAAGCGTGCCGTCATGCCGAGGAGCCGGATCTCGCAACAACAAGCGAGACGCCGCGACACGGTGATGAGACCAAAAGTCAGCCGGCGATACAGGCCATGCGACGCGGGGCGGCAGAGGCACATCTCACCGCGACACGGCAAGGTGAAGAGGAAGAGCATCTCGCCGTCGAGCGGGAAGCACAGCACCAACGAGAGGAGGCACGCCAGAAGGCCGAAGAAGATGCGCGTCTCACCTCCGCGCGCGAAATGCAGCGCGAAATTGAGGAAGCACACCGTCTAACTGAAGAGGAAGCGCGCCTCGCGACCGAACAGAAATCACAGCACCAAGCTGAAGAGGCACGCCAGAAAAGCGAAGAAGATGCGCGACTCGCTTCCGCACGCGAAACGCAGCGTGAAATTGAAGAAGGACGCCGTCTATCTGAAGAGGAAAGGCGCCTTGCGACCGAACAGAAATCGCAGCACCAACGCGAGCAGACACGCCAGAAGGGCGAAGAAGATGAGCGTCTCGCCTCCGCACACGAAGCGCAGAGCGAAACAGAAGCACACGGACGAACTGACGAGGAAGTGTGTCGTGCGACCGAACCGGAAGAGCAGCGCCAGGCAGACGAGGAAAATCGAAGCGTATCGGAAGAGGTTTGGCCAGACAAACCGGACGATGGAGATCGCGAAGCCGATACAGCCCCAGTCATCGAGCGCACGCCGAAGCTACCGACCAGTTCAGCCAAGACACGCCCAAGGCAGCCCGCCGTGCATCGTGACCGGAGAGGAAACCGGAGGGCATCGCCAGCGGGCACAGCGTCGTCAGAAGCGGCGTCTACCGGTCCGGCGCTAGCCACCCGTGCTGCAGCCGAAGCCAAGCTGCGCCTGGCGCTCCATCCGATCCGCCGCACCGCAAGAATATCTGTCGTGCTGACGCGTCCCGAGGGCTTTCCCGAACGTGTGATGCTTCAAGCTGGCGTTCAACACGCAATCGAGGCCTACGACACCCAGCGCTACGATGACCTAGACCTGCCTTGGACTGGCGAACTTTTAGATGGCGAACTCCGCCTTGCTAACACTGACGGTTTTCGATGGGTCCGTAGCGCACGGCGGGTGCACATCTTCGCAACTGATCCGAATGAGCCTGACCTCATTTCGGTGGGCGCGGCGCGGCGAGACGTAGCACACACACTGGTCTGCCGTTCCGGCGATGCCGCTGACGTCCGTGCAGCTGCTGCCTCAGTAGGCTCGCCCGACCTGCAAGCTCACGAGCACTGGCAGGGTATTCCAGAAGGATGGATGGTGCTGTCGGGCTACACGCCAGCGCACACAGCAGAGCCTCCATTGCCGAACGATCTGCGGCCGCTCGATCCGGGGGCTGGGCTCAAGATCGTGTTGGAGGAAGGGCTCGCCATCCGGCCGCAGGTCTATGCTGAGGGTCATCCCCCGCGGATTCTCATCAGCCCTGCACGCAGTGCCTCGATCACTATTGGAGGTAAGCCGGCGACTCTCTCTGCGAGCGGCGCATGGGAGGCTCCAGGATGGGACGCGCCCGGACAGCACATAGTTGATGTTGTCCCTGGCCCCTCTGCTTCCTATGAGATCGCCGCCGATCCTTGGGCTATCGCCGGCTGGGATTTTTGGAACGCTCACTCTGGCCGCTTTCAGAATCAGCCGCCGAGACCGTGGACGCGGGCAGAGATTTGCGGTGCGCAGATTCGAGGTCCGACGGGTGAGACAGTGTTTGCGGCGGAGACCCAGCCGACACTGATCGCGCTGGGATTGAAGAGCGGTGCTGTCCCGTTGCAGCGGCGCGGCGATGTCTCCGTGTCCGTCGGATTCATGGCCGAGGCACCGGCCTTTCTGCTCGCCGCAACGGGGCAGCGCCGCACTCAGGGGCGGGTGATTTGGCTTGGTCTCGCACCCGCCTCGCGAGGCTCCAGGCGGCTCGATACGGACTGGTTTATCGCCGTGCGCTCGGCGGCGTCAAGGCGTTTGCCGCTGCAATGTTCTGACGCAGTTGGCGAAGACGCCTGGCGAAAGGCCAAGGAGCGGGCTCGCCGGCTGAAGAGGCCGCGCTCGTGACAGACCTCCTACTAGAGTGGATGTCTTTCCGCCGCGCTGGCCGCATGAGCGATGTGCCGGCGGACCTGGCCGACGGCGGCGCCGTCAGGCGAACTGTGGACAATCTCGCAGTACTCGGGCACCTGGAGTTGCTGAATGCCACAAGCTGGAAAGTAGCGCCACCCACTCTTGCAGGGCTGCCGGTGTACGCCGCGCGCGGGGCAGCCGCGGTGCTGTGCGGAGCACGGACACCCGGCGTTCTCACTTCGCTGACAGCCGCTTGTCAGGGCGTCGGCGCGCAGATGGCGTTTCTTAATGTGCCAAGCCGGCCGGCGGTCATCCGCGTGACGGCTGCTTCAAGCGCTGAGCTGGCATTCGTTGCATCTGTCGCCCGCATTCCGCTGCAGCACGACGCCGCTTTCACGCTGCTGGCATGCACGCCTGCCATCCGCGATTGGCCACGCACGCCATGCGCCATGGTGGACGGCCGTGTTGAAACTGTTCGCCGCTTTTCACGGTCGAGGCTGGGCTGGGTCGAGTCCACGCTCGCCGAAGCGGCAGCCGCCAAGGCCGGCTTCTTCCGCATCAAGCGGGACTGGGATTGGGTCAGCCTTCTGAAAACGGGCATATCCGAATGTGCCTACATCGATGATCGTGCCGGCCGCCTCGCTGCAGCTGCGAAACTTAAGGCTCTCTCCTGGACTGCAGGCACGCGGACTCTTGATCTACCTGGCCAGCTCTTCCCACCTGTAGCAGTCGCCCGCGCACTCACACTCTGCACAGGCTTTCTGCCGCGATACGAGGCGGCGAGCCGGCGAATTTCCTTTGACGACATTCCTCCGGAGATCCTGAGGCTGACGCTTGCCATTACGGGGCTGAAACTTACATGAGCAATCCGATCCAGACGTTCCAGAGCCTGAAAAGCGCCTATCTGCGGTATTTCGACAGCCCCTTCGACCTACGATTCGAGGATCTGGTCCAGGCCCGTCGAAGACTCCTCGACCGCGACGGGGTGTTGTATCGCGAGCCGCTCATCGAGCCTCAGCCCGGGTATGTGCTCAGCGGACATGATATCCGCGCAGCGACGGCTAGCGTGCTGGGAGGCGTCGCGGGCTGGTCTCAGCAAAATATCGCTGATCTCGCGGGCGTGGCCGAAGAAGGCCTTTTCCTTCCGCGGGGAAGCACGTCTATCGAGCTGTACCGGCATCAGGAAGCGATGCTCCGTTCAAGCGTAGCTGGTCAGTTGGATACGGTGATCCTGACTGGAACGGGCTCGGGTAAGACGGAGGCCATCTATCTTCCCGTTCTTGCCGCCCTTGTTCGCGAGTCCGCAGCCTGGCCTGCGATCCCTGCCGCTCCCCGGAATGACTGGTGGTCGATGCCACCGCCGGCCGGCTCTGCAAATCGCGTATATCACCCGCGGATCTCGCAGCGCGTTCACGAACCCGGAAGCCGGCCCGCCGCAATCCGCGCTCTCGTCCTCTATCCCCTAAATGCGCTGGCCGAAGACCAGATGTCGCGGCTCCGGCAGGCGCTCGACAGCGATCGCGTCCGTGTATGGCTCAGCACCAACCGCCCAGGGCATCGGTTCTGGTTTGGACGATATACCGGCTGGACGCCGATTTCCGGAAGTCCGCAACGCAACAACGCGGAAGCGGAATTGAGAACCGAGCTGCGCAGACTGAGCTCCCTGGCCACACGAGTCGCCGGCACCGACGCCCAGCGATTCTTTCCCCGCTTCGACGGCGGCGAGATGTGGAGCCGGTGGGACATGCAGGATGCTCCGCCCGACATTCTGATCACGAACTACAGCATGCTGAACATCATGCTGATGCGGGACATTGAAGACCAGATATTCGCCGCCACGCGACGCTGGCTCCAAGATCCCTCGAACATCTTCCACCTCGTCGTCGACGAGCTGCACACCTACCGGGGAACGCCCGGAACTGAGGTAGCGTATATCCTCAGAGTTCTGTACGAGCGGCTCGGACTGAATCCTGACCATCCGCAGCTTCGGATTCTTGCGTCCAGTGCATCACTCGGTGACGACGACGCACGCGCCCAGGACTATCTCCGCCAGTTCTTCGGACGGTCGCGCCCCTTCACTCTCATCCGAGGCGGCGCCGAAGCGCTTCCTCCGGGTTCCGCGCACCGTATTTCCGGACTGGCTGGCCCCATCCTGCACCTCGGAAGCAGCGTGGCGTCGGCGTCCGATGCAGACGTTACGAATGCAGTGGCAGCGTTCACCTCGACTGCGTCCCTGAGTCCGCCGGATAGCACGCTTTCTCCGGGTCAGCAGCTTGGCGCGGCACTCGTTGAAGCCGGTGCTCCGGAGGCGATTCGGGCTGCATGCAATGATGGGACGGACGACAATCCGACTGTCGTCCCTCAGACGATCGACGCTCTCGGTGAATCACTATTTCCGGCGGAGCCGCGGGAGCGCGCTGCAAGCGCCGCGGCCGCACTGGTCATGTCCCTGTCTGCAGCCCAATCGGCTGCAGGCGCCCCTCTCCTGCCGACGCGCGTTCACCTGTTCTTCCGCAATGTCCAAGGCGTATGGGCCTGCACCAACCCCGCGTGCAGTGGCGCGCACTGGGCCGAGCCCAACATACCGGTCGGTCGCCTCTTCGACCGCCCGACGACGACGTGTGAATGCAGCTCCCGTGTCCTGGAGATGCTCTATTGCGAGCCGTGCGGCGATATCTTCTTTGGCGGCTACCGGCGCATGCTCGGGCAGAATAGCTGGTCCTTGGTGCCGGACGACCCGAATATCGAAAAGGCGCCCGATCATTCCGCGAACGACCGAAGCTACGACAACTATGCCGTCTATTGGCCGGCAAAGCTCGGCGACGGCACGCTCCGCCAGCCGCAGCGCAACTCCTGGCGGCAGGAGGGAGTCCAGCGCCAGTGGCGCATGGCGCGGTACGACCACCGAACAGGCGAAATCGAGATCGCCAGGCGCACCGCCGATGCGGTGGGATGGCTCTATCACGTTCCAGATCTGCATCTGAATCCGGTGCCTCCTCGCGCACTTGTTCAGAGTGCGCGCAGCGAACGGCCCTCGATCTGTCCTCATTGCGAGGCCGACTGGAGCCGGATGACCAGCTCTGCTCCCATCCGCACGCAGCGCACTGGCTTCCAGAAGGTGGCGCAAGTGCTCTCGGACTCGCTGCTACGGGAAATCGCCCCACCGCAGATTCACTCGGGGCGTCCAGTAGAGGATCCGCGTCGTAAGCTGGTTCTCTTTTCGGACAGTAGGCAGGACGCGGCGAAACTCGCGGTTGGTGTAGCAAAGTCGCATTGGCTCGACGCGATTCGCCAAGCGCTCGTCAGTGGAATGGACGATAGCACTCGTGCCGCAATAGCCTTCGAGCTGCAGGTGCGGGGCGGCGCCTCGAATCCGGACGATGCGGCATTAGCTAGCGTGTTTGCGATCGGCCGGCAGCGGGAAGCAAATGCCATCCTAGCGTCGCGCATCCCCGCAATGGCGGCGATGCCCTCGGGGGTTGGCGGGCTGACGATGCAGCAGCTCGCCGATCGGACCCTCGCGCATGCCCGATCCGGCCTCTCGAAGGCAACCGACCTTGAGGAAGACGCGGCTAGACGGCTGCTGATGACCGGCATGAATCCGGGCGGCGTTGACCGTAGCGTCATGTGGACGGACTTGGACGACCAGCGAGGCGAATGGCAGCGGCTCTTCGACTGGGCGCTCGTGCCGCCGGACTACCGGCCCGGGTTGAGCGGCGAGGAGAATGAACACCGCACACGCATCCAGACGGCGGCGCGCGAAGCAGTTGCGGAATCCCTCTTCTCTGGCGGTCGCCGGGATCTTGAATCGCTGAAACTTGGCTGCGTCACAACCGACCGTCTGAGCTATCCCGCACCGACTCCCGTTCACCAGGAGGCCGCCGACAGCTGCATCCGAATGCTTGGAAAGCGGCGGCGGATCGATACGCACCGGGCAACTGGCGACGACAACCAGCTCCCTAAGTACGCCCGGGACTATCTCGAGGAAGTGGCGAATGCAAACGGGATCAACCCCGCCGACTTCGTGCAGGACGTAACCGCACTGTTGATGCGTGCTGGGGTGTTCAGCCTGGGTATCCTTCTGTTTCGTGGACTGTTTGTCGCCGGCCCAGGCGAAGCGTATTTTCAATGCGGCCGATGTTCGCGAGTTCATCTCCACCGCAGCGGCAGCATCTGCAGCGGATGCCTCACGCGGCTCGGTTCGCCGCTCGTCGCGGGGGTGGACGATGCGGATCAGGAAATTGACTACTACCGCTGGCTCGCGGTCGATGCCGGCCCAATCTTCCGGCTGAACTGCGCAGAGATGACTGGTCAGACGGACAAGGTGGATGCGCGCAATCGCCAGCGATTGTTCCAGAACATTCCGGTCGGTGACGAGGTGGCTCTCACCGACATCATCGACCTGTTAAGCGTCACTACCACGATGGAGGCGGGTGTCGACATCGGCTCCCTGCTGGCCGTGATGATGGCCAACATGCCTCCGATGCGCTTCAACTACCAGCAGCGGGTGGGCCGTGCAGGCCGCCGCGGAGCAGCGCTGTCGCTCGCACTCACTCTCTGCCGCGGCCGCAGCCACGACGACTACTACTTTCAGCGGCCGGAGCGCATCACAGCCGATCCGCCGCCACCGCCTTACGTCGACACGAACCGACTTCCGATCCTTCTGCGCGTCCTAGCGAAGGAAGTGCTTCGCCGGGCGTTCTTGGATCTCGGCCTCTTTGCCGGGACAGCCGGCGACAGCGTTCACGGCGAGTTCGGAACTGCCAACGCTTGGAATCTACCGCCAGACAATCTGCCAGCCGGCTACGCGGCTGGAAATGTAGCTGACGTTGTTGCTCAATGGATCAGCCGCAACCAGCCGCTCGTCGAAGCGACTTGCGATGCTCTGCTAGTTCAAACCCGCTTGCTCGCATCGCCGGCTAACCGTACCGATGCCGTCGTCTGGATCATGAACGAGCTGGTCGGGGAGGTAACGGCCGCGGCGCAGGATCAAAGCCTCGTGCAGGACGGTCTCAGCGAAAGGCTCGCGAACAAAGGCATCCTACCGATGTTTGGCTTTCCCACGCGCGCGCGCCTGCTGTACCACAGGCAGCCCCAGAACTGGCCGCCGCGTCAAACTGTGGATCGGGATCTCGAACTAGCAGTGAGCATGTTTGCGCCTGGCGCAGAGACGGTGAAGGAGCGGACGATCCACACAGCGATAGGTGTCGCCCACTATGTTCGGCAGGGGCCGTTTGCAGTCCAAGATCCAAACCCGCTGGGCCCGCCCGTTGTCGTGGGGCTGTGCGGAAATTGTCAGCACGTAGAGACCGCAAATCCGAATAGCCCAGCATGCACGGTCTGCGGAGCGACCGCAGGTACGGGCGACCGCGACTACCAGGCAATGGACCTCCGACAGCCAAAGGGGTTCGTGAGTTATTTCAGCAAGGCCAGGGACTACGACGGTGTTTTCGACTTCGTGCCCCGTGCTGCGAGGCCGAAGGTTGGCCGCCCCCCCTTTGGAATTGGAGTTCACCGCAACTTCGACATCGGCTCTGGCCAGGGCCGGCTCCACGTTATCAACGACAACGCCGGCCGGCTCTTCCATCTGTCACAGGAGCCCTGGGCCCGCGGCGCCATGGTCGATGTTCGCGCAGCCAACGCAGCGGAAGAGAAGCATGCCGCATCGGTCGGACGTCGCCCCAGCGCGCCCATGGCCGCAACTGGCGCGGTCGTCACGTGTGCGCTTGCGGCGATCAGCGAGACGGATATGATGCTGCTTGGCGTCCGCGACTACGGACCCGGCCGGGCCGCAGATCCTCGCAATGCCCCCGGACGAGCAGCGCTGTACTCTCTCGCGTTCATGCTTAGACGGGCGGCGGCGGTCTATCTCGACATTCAGGACTATGAGCTGAAGGCGGGTATCAGAAGTCAGGAAGATCCAGCCCTTGGTTCGGTCATCGGCCAGATATTCCTGTGCGACACGCTCGAGAACGGTGCCGGATATGCGACCCATCTTGGCGAGCCGGCG
This sequence comes from uncultured Gammaproteobacteria bacterium, assembly GCA_963710595.1. Taxonomy (GTDB): domain Bacteria; phylum Pseudomonadota; class Gammaproteobacteria; order Steroidobacterales; family Steroidobacteraceae; genus Steroidobacter. The sequence continues at coordinate 2,103,661 of CAVQAZ010000003.1, read as the reverse complement.
GTCAGTGAGCGCCTTCTCCAGATGATCGTGCAGAATTCGCACTGGCAGTTTCACGACCGGCTTGTTGATCACGCGCACGCTGGCGCCTGCGACACGTCGTGTCCGGACTGCCTGCGAAGCTACAGCAATCTCGCATACCACAACTTGCTCGACTGGCGGCTCGCCGTAGACGTGGCCAACCTCGCGCTCGATGCGAACAGCACGATTTCGCTCTCGTCACCTCTTTGGGCGCGGGTCGCCGATCTTGCCGCGACAACACTCGAGGCTGCTCGACCTGGATTTAGCAAGACGAATTTCGGAGGGCTTCCCGGACTAACCAATGGAACGGAAGCGATCGTTGTCACGCATCCGCTTTGGCTGACCGACCGCGCCGGGGCCGGTCCGGAGGTCGCCGCAGCCTGGGATGACGCCGAGCGCAATCGTGGTCTCCGGGTGGATCCGGCCTGGAGTTTCATTACGGTCTTCGAGGCGCTGCGACGCCCGGTGTAGCATGAATGGCCGGATCACAGAATGATCGCGCGAACGGACTTCGAGGCGGGCACGTACGGTCCGGTCCAGGCTTTGTCGAGGCCGATGTTGCGCGCGACGTTGCAGGAGTCGGCGCTCGCGAGTGGGAGATGCGAGAAGAGCCTTGGATCGAGCATGCGCAGGCCGTGCAACTTGCATCGCGGCATGCCGTCGCCATCGCACGCCACACGCATGACCTCGGCGATCCGCCGCCACCATTCTGGGCTGCCCGGATTCCGATATTGACCGCTCGATCCCAGCGCAACCCTGGGATACGTGGCGATCAGCCGCTCCAGCCGTTCCAGTGATTCGTGGAGATGGAAGACTGGCACGGAGATCGCCGCCGGCAAGTCCCACGCCGTGAGAAGCGAGTCGTTCGCTGCTTTGTCGCCGTCGATCACGTCGGGGATCAGCGCCCAGTCGACTGCGGGGTTTTTCAACTACAGCGCTGCCCACGCTCGGAAGCCGGGGAAGTCGTGCGGCTTCCCCGATCGCCACGCCGTGAAGGCACCATTGTCCAGAACCACGCTCTGGCAGATCTCGGCGGCCTGAGCGATCTGCCGTGGGTGCGCGTAGCTCACCATCGCGTGGTGTCCGCGCACCGCCCGGAGCATGTCGAGCTCCGGTGTCATCGGCAGGCCGTGGAAGTGGATCACCGCCCGCGATCGTGTCTGCGATCACTCGCACGGCATGCGTCCGAAGTTGTGGCGGTGAGCGCACTCATTCTCTTGAGCTTCAGCGGACGCGTGGCGACTCGGGAGCGCGTTCCCCCCGCTGGTGTCTCATCAGTTCGGCAGCCAGCCATTCCCTTTCAGTCTGAGCGGGCGGCATTCGATCCACGAACTGGCGGACGTCGGCGGCGAGGTCGTGCTGTCCTTCCTTCTCAAGATTGCTGGCGAAGCCCAGCCAGCCACGCACCACTTCCCTGCGCGTCTCAAGGATCCGAGACTTACCTGCCTCCAGTACCAGACCACCTTGGGATAGCTCTCGCGCGACGCTCTCCACTCGCTCGCGATAGTGCGTCGAGTCGCCGTGCCTCATGGCTTGGTAGATCCCACTCGTCTTGCTGGACCGAGTCTCCCCGCGCACCGCCCGCTCGGTCGCGTTGGCGGCCACCCCAAGCTCACGCAGGTACTGAGCGAAGTCGCGGCGCCACTCACGCAAAGTCGCCTTCTTGATGTTGAGCCTTATGCCCTGCTCGCTCATCGCCTTGACGACGACGTGGACGTGGGGGGCGCCCTGATCGGTATGCATCGCCATTGCGTAGCGATGCTGGAGAGCGAACTTCTCCATCGCGAACTTTCTCACCGCCGCGTATAGCTTGTCCGGCGGCGTACCCTTGGGCATGGAGAAGATCAGGTTATGGACCAGCTTCGGTGGTTTCCTTCCGGCGGCGATCGCGCGCTCTGTGTGTCGAGCGTGAGTTTCCAGATCGAGATCCCAGTCCTCGAGTAATGCCTTCTCAAATCCCTTGCCTTCCAGTTGCTCACCCTGGTCCGTCTCCACCTGTTCCTCACCCTCACGACCAATATAGTCGAGGTGAGTCTGTACTCCGCGAAGGGTGCGGGCGCCCCCGGATACGCGGATCATGACCTCGGGAACCCGTTGAACAGTGCGGCCTGCATGCTCCACTTGCGCGCGCGTGAGCGACGGTGCTCCCGGTCCTCGTCGGCCGTAGCTGACGATGTCCAGCAAGGGAGCCTCTTGTCGGATGTCAACGAGGCGGCGCTTCGTCATTACCGGTCTCCCAGCTCTCTGCATTCGCGCGAACCAGCGCTTTCACGTGGTCGCGTAGTGCTTCAAGTGCTCGAAGCATTGCCCGCAGGTCCGTGGCGCTCGGCCCTTGAACATTGCCCGTCTGGTTCACCACGCGGGCGATCTGGTTCAAGTTGCGGCCAATGACTCCGAGCGCTGCGACAGAGCGCTTCAGTTCAGCTACCTCCCTGTCGGGCAGTGGACGCAGTGCCCTGAGGTGTGCTCGCAACAAGATCGAGGTGTAGGTGGCCGCAGGCATTTCTCGGGCCGCCGCTCGCTCTCGAAGTAGTAAGTGATCTTCCTTTCGCAGCCGAACGTACACGCGCGCGTCTCGCCCTATCTGTTCCACCGGCGCGACCACAGAGTCCGGCGCAGCGTCCGGAGCGGCGAGCAGCGCCACATCGATGAGGCGTTTCAGCAGACCGGACTCGGAAATCTGCTGCCGATTCGCAAGACTGCTGAAGCGAGTCTTCGTCTCCTGTGACACCCGCGTGGCGATGAAAGTCTGTGCAGCCATGGGCGTTGAGTGTTAAACGAGAGCCGCCGGCAGGCTATCCTGTGAATCGGTCGAATCAGGCCGGAAAGAGAACAACGTCGATGTTGCACAACTCGCGGATTGTGTTCCGTGATCGTGGATTAGGGTCGTAATGAGCGAGGCAAATCAGCTTCGAGCGAAGCTCGCAAGTTGATGATGCACAAACACTGAGAGCGCAACGTCTCTCCAGCCGAGGAATCGAGGAACACGGACAAAGGCGGGTCCCTTAAAGGGGCGACTGCGGCTCTCAAATGGGGAACTGGGCCTTAAAAGATGGGGACTGAAGCAGCGTCTTGCGGGCGGAGAAAGGACCACGCATCCGCAAGTCGCTGGGGCGGACGCTCAGGTGGATGGGTGCGTGTGGTATTCCCGCATCTTGGCGCCCCATTCCTCGCAGGTCACCGGGGTCTCGAGCGCTGCGCCGTAAACGCAGCGCTCTGACGCCCGGAGAACGGTTAGAACGGAATCTCACGCGCATCGACCTCAGCCGGCAATGTCACGAATTCCTCCGGGATGTCGAAGTCGGGAAGACAGCGCAGGCGGTGTTCATGCATGAGCGTGTCAGAGGCGAGATCCCAGAGGAACCGACCCTCCGCGCCCTCGGCTTGCGACCATTCCGGAAAGCGCGAGTCGAGGAGTGCCTCGCACAAGCCTCGGAATTCCTGACGCGCATCATCGGGCAGATCGAACGCGACGTGCTTCCCATTCCGGGTGAGCAGCACCACGTCCGAGATGACTCGGAGACCGAGAACCCCGTTGTATCGGACAAGGGCGCGATCCGCCGCCGGTGCGAGGAAGTTTTCACGTAGCCCCGGCAGGTGCTGCGAGACAGATGTGGATCCGACCGCGATAGGCTCGAACGAGATGGTTGAGGTGTTCATGATGGATCTCAGATGCATGGGCGGGATTGCCCGCGTCCCCTCGTCCACCGCGCGCGCAAGCAGTCGAGGCTCGCGTGTCCTCACGCGACTCCGCCGGAGCGGCCGGCTTTGCGGACGCGCAGGGCCTCGACAGCGAGCACGGGGTGGCATCCTCGCGGACACAGGCAATCCACCCCTCAACAGTGGCACTGAGCTGAACGAAGCTGCCGGGATTCTTGTGGCCTCGTGCTCTAATTCGGGATGGGCAATCTCGTTGCTCTCCCGTCACCTCCGGCGGATGGATCAAGCACCGAGAGGCGCTCAATACCAGACGACCATTCCATCGCCGGCATACTCCGCCAGTCTCAAGAGTCGCTCGGCATAGGAAGCGAGCTTTCCAGGGTTGCGCCCACACGAAAGGAAGAGCGCGCCGCGCGCTTCGCGTTCGATGAATCCGTCACGGCCCTCATCATCGCGATTTCGCCGCTCAGGCCACAACCGCCGACGCAGTAGTGCAGCCAATTCCCGTGCCGGCATCTCGCCCCAGAGTTCATGTTGGTGTAGCCCAACCCAATTGAGAAAGTCGCGCGCGTTTGAATTGCTGATGTTGAGGTACAGCTCAGCCGGAGGGCTACGCACACCGTCCTCATCCTGCGGCCACTTGGCACCCCGAATATCAAAGAGCACCGTCATGATTGGCTCCCAATGCGAACCGGGCGGGATTGCCCGCGCCCGTAGCGGCACGCCGCAGTCGAGCCGTCCGGAGCGAACAGCCGGCCGCGCCCTGGCGGCGGGGCGCGCGTTCCTCGCGCGACTCTGGACGGCTCGAACGGCGTGCGACAATCGCGGGGCCAGCAAGCCCGCAGCTCATCAGTGAAGCGGCTGCGAGCCGGCGGCCCGCGCAAACGGGCCGCCGGGCGATAACGGCTGCTCAATCACCTGAGCGGCGCTCGCGCAACTCCTGCCGCTTGAGCGGACCAGGCGCACCGAACTCAAAGGATTCCACGACGAACGAGAAGCCGTAGTGGGTTTTGCCTTCCTCTTCGCGATCGTTGTTGCGAATCCGCAGGCTGAGGATGAGCTGATCGCCTTTGCGAGCATAGGTGCCGATCGCTTTTGCGATGCCGTTAAATGCAACGCACGGCAGGCGCGTCACGATGTCTTCGCGGTCCTTGCCAGCGTAGTCACTGCGAATGAGCACGAAGTTGCAGTAAGGCGTCGACGCGGCCGTCACGTACTGGGGATCCTTCGTAAGGCGGCCGACGGCGCCATGAATAACGAAGCCGATCATGATCGATCTCCTTGATTGAAGCGAGATTGCCTCGCGCCACCTCGTCCACCGCGCGCGCACGCTGTCATAAGCCTGCCCGCCGTCTTCGGCGGGTCGCGGCTCTGCGCGGCGTTGACAGCGAGCACGGGGTGGCATCCTCGCGATCACAGGCAATCCACCGTCGAGAACGACCCTTGCGGTTTTCATCTTTCCCTGCGAATCAAAGCCGGGGAAGGCTGCGAAGCCTTCCCCGGTATCTGCGCGTCAGTACGTGTCAACCCAGTGCATGACGACGACGAGGGCGTCGTCATAGGAGCTTACTGCCTGGATCTCGTCGGTGAATGCCTTGACGTCGACGTCGTTGGCACCGCCTTGCCGGAGTGCGCGACAGACGCGCCCGATGATGGCGAACACGTTGCCGTCCTCGCCGACAAGCTTCACGCGAACGTTGGGAAACTTCGGCTCCGAGCGTTTCGCGAGGGTTTCGTCGATGATTTCGGACTTGATGGCGCAGAGCGCATTGAGAATCACCTCGGCGTCATCGAGCAGCGCAGCGGCTCCTTGGAGCTGCGTCAGCACGTCCAGCGCCGACTGGCCTTGGCGCCGCGCGAGATTCTCGACTTCGTCACGGGTGATAGAGGCGGGAATTCCTACTGATGTCGCTAGTGCGCTCGCGATGTCTTCGCCGGCGCCCTGTTTGTTAGAAGTCGTCATGAGAGTTACTCCGATGCTCTGGGCGGGATTGCCCGCGCGCGTTGCGTCGCGCCGCAGCTCGGGGGTCCAGACTCGCGCTTTGCGCGACTCGCCGGAGCGCGGTCCCGCGCGTAGGGTCTGGAGCTCCGAGACCGGCGCGGCATACTCGCGATATAGGCAAGCCCGCGTATTCGGACCAGCATCTGAAGGGCACCGCGGGCGCGATCGTCGCGCCCGCGGCGTGCGGCACTAAACGCCGCGATGGGTGATGGTGTGCTGATGCTCAAGGGTGTCGTTCATCACGTCCCACTCGAAGACCCCACCCTCATCGGCATTCTCAAACGCTGCGGGATAGCGCCTCTTCAACACCGATCCCAACACCTCAACGATGTGCAGGACTTGGGTTTCCTTCGGACGGATGGCCAGCAGCTTCTTGCCGTGACCGAGATACGCCAGCGCGATTCTAGAACCGCCGTAGCTCGCTATGACGTGGTCTACCCCCTCCTGTTTGAGCGCCCGCACCACCTCCGGCAAGCGAGTGGCCATCGTATCTCCGCTCATCGAGCCGGAACGTCTGTTGTTGTCGCACATGATGTGAACTCCAAGTGTCTTCGCATTGGGCGGGATTGCCCGCGAGCGCAGGCTCACGCCGCAGTCGAGCTGTCCGGAGCGATAGCCGGCCGTTTCCTGCGGCCGGGCGCGCGTCCCCGCGCGACTCTGGACAGCGAGATCGGCGTGATACGCTGATGCGGGCAGGCAATCGGGCTCTCGCCTTCTTTGTTCTGCGGCTTTTCTCCGTATCGAGCGCGGCACAAAGGAGAAAGAACGCCCCGCTCGACGCGGGGCGCAAAGGCCAGCGCCCATTGGCCAGACGCGCTGCCCGACTTGCTGATCGTTCAGGACCTGCCCGCCTCGTCAGCGAGGTTTGCCGGTCTCGATCCATGGCCAGCTACGAACGGCAGCGTCGGCCAATGCATGGTCGATCACTCCGAAGGCCTCCATGATCTGGTGGGCTTGGTCGCTGCGGAGCGGCTGCGGTATGTGCGGATAGAGCACAGCCATGGCGTCGGAGTGCGAGACTTTCTCGGCGAAGCGCTTGATGCCTGCGGCCTGCTCGGGAGTCAGCGTAACAATGATCGTAACGGACACGTCGTGACCGCTGCGCTGGCAGTCGAAGTAGTGCTTCCTCATGGAACGCTCCAATGGTTCTGGGCGCGAATTGCCCGCGCCCGCGGCAGCACGCCGCAGTCGAGCGGTCCAGAGCAACAGCCGGCCGCGTCCTGCGGCCGGGCGCGCGTTCGCGCGACTCTGGACGGCGAGATCGGCGTGGTACGCTGACGCGAGCAGGCAATAGGTAGGTTGCTTTCTCTCTCGTTTGGCTCTTCGTCAGCGCCGAGAGAAAGAAGCGCCCCGCTTACGCGGGGCGCAAATGACAGCGGGAGCCTGTCAGTCTTCTGAGGTTTCCGCTTCACGGATGAGCTTCTCGATCTCGTCGAGGTGTCGAACAACGGTCTTCGGCACTTTGAGCTTCAGCTCGTGCAACTCCCTTACCCACTTGCGCAGGCCGCGAAACACCGCCTGGTTCAGCACGCCTGGCCGCGAGCACGTCGCGCTCTCGTAGCGGGCGTAAAACTCCTGATCGTGGGTGTGCGACCCGATGTCCGACGTGTCATGCAGAAACTCGTGGACCAGCAGATTCGCCAATCCGACGAAGCCTCCAATGCCCTGCTTCATCAGCTCGAGCATGCGGCGTTCGATGACAATCTTGGTCTTGCCATCGGTCCATGCTTCTGAGACGTCCGAAACGCCGAGCCAGATACTGCGATACCGGCTCTGTGAACTCAGAATGCCCTCCGTCCGCAACGCGCGGCTCACATCGTCAGCCATCAGTCGCAGGGCTAGGAGTCCCGCCTTTTCGGGCTTGGTCGCTTCAGCGTCCTTCAAGACGTCGTAGCCCTCGCGCAACGTCGGGACAGCTTTCTTCAGGTCCTCGACGACCTTCAACCGATCCACGGCATCGAGAAGCCATGAGCTGGCTTTGCATCGTTTGAGGCCGAGACTCAGCGCTCGTTGAAACTCCCGGACGGTCTCGACACCGAAACGTTGAAAGGTTTCCGGTGAAACCACGAACGCAAGTTTCGTTCTATGCGCACGCTCTCCCATCTGACTACCGGCTTCGGCCGTCGTGAGCGGCACATGGTTGTACAAGCCGGTGGCAACTGACACGATGGTGTGCCCGCGCCCGACGATGTCCGTGACGACCTTCGCGTCTTTGATATCGTCGTAGGCAACCTCGCCCGCGACGAAGCGCCGAGCGATGTTCTCTAGTTCGACGCTTGTCAGGCGCGTGCGCTTCGTTCGGATTCGGTCGTCAGACTTCGCTTGAAGGACCTTACGAATGCGTTTCCAGACGGGACATTCGGCTATCAATACGTCGTTGCGTGCCATGTTCACCGCAAGCCGTACGCCTGGCTTCGTCAGTACGGTTCCGCCGCAGCCGAATTGATAACCGGGATAGCGGCGAACCAGCACACCGAGGTTGTAGACCGCGAGTTCTCCGATGTCCGTTGTCCTGATCCATGCATCGGGCGTCTCGTGGTCCCATTTCTCTCGTGCTGGATCCTTGTTGATACGCCGCCCGTTCAACGTGACAGGAACCTGCGCGTAAAGTGCAAGGTCGGCGAGTTCCTTCTCAAACGCGGAGATTTCCGAGGTCAGCAACGGGGTGTAGAACTTGCCATGAATGTGCACGCCCTTGACCTGCGGGAGGCCATCGCTGAAGTCGTACTTCAGTCCGCGTTGCTTCACGTCCACGTCCATCGAAAACGGGCCGGTTAGCCAGAGCGTCGAGCAGAAGGCCCACAGTTGGCCGCGGCCAATCCCGAACTGGCCATACACGCGACCATCCTTCTCTGAGTGTGGGAATCCGAAGACCTTGAACCACTTCTTGATCTCTTCGCGAGACCTGAAGCCCTGACCGTCGTCGATGATGGAGATGGTCTTGGAATCGAGTGTGATGTCCACATTCGTCGCGTGCGCGTCGATGGAATTCATGACGCATTCCAGGACCGCTTTTCCGAGTGTCCCCGCTTGGCGGACGATTAGGCTGAATACGATCTCTGGGTGAGCCTCGAAATATTCTGTTTCGCTCATTGCCGTTCTCCGACTGGTTGGGCGGGATTGCCCGCGTCCCAAGCGGTCACGCCGCAGTCGAGCTGTCCGGAGCGATAGCCGGCCGCTTCCTGCGGCCGGGCGCGCGTCCTCGCGCGACTCTGGACAGCGAGATCGGCGTGATAAAATCGCGGACCCAGCAAGACCCCCACTGCCTCTCATTCCCTCTTGCTCCTTCCTCGAAATATGCGGCGGTCACAACGACGCGTGTGCGCAGTAGGCACGACAGAATCGACGTAGTGCGCCCGTGAGGACGATCGACGAATGTGGTGAATACAGCCAGAAAGAGCGGCTGCATCGACGTGCGACGGATTGCGCCAGTGGCTCGTCGCTGGCGCTGCCTCAAAACATTCAAATAAACCGGTGTCGCCCTAGCGGCCGGGCGTGCGTCCCGCGCGACTCTGGACAGCGCGGTCGGCGTGGCATCATCACAGACAGAGCAAGAGCCCGCCCGATAACGTGGAAGATTCCGTCAGCGTCATAGATCGAAGAGCGCGCGATCCTTCGGTTGCGTCAATGCGCTGTCGAGCCATTGGCGAAACTGGGCTTGCGTGATCTCGCCGCGTTCGACGATTGCGAGCAACACGGTTCCAGCCAAGAGCTTTCTCCGCGTGTCGTCTTTCTTAGCCTTCTGGGCCTCATCGCGTTTGCGCTTCGTTTCGGCTTCGTGGTGGCGTTCCTTGAGCGCCTTGAGTTCCTGCTCCATGGACGCGATGCGCTCTGGCATGTTCTTGGGCATGAGTGCTCCTGTCGCGGATTGGGGGTGAGTGGAAGAGTCCCGTCATGGGGTTGTTCGTGGCCACGAATGAATCTGTCGAAAGCAGCCGGAAAGAATGCCGTTCGTGGTCTATCCGCAAACGGGGGCGGGTCTGCGCCCGTCCCGCACGCGCTCGCCGCCCAGGGATCTTTGGTGGCGTTCAATCGTGCGGCCCAATCGGGCCGCACCGTTGAGCGGCGTGGTGCCCTCGCGCAGCCAGGCAGTCGGCCCTTCTGTGCTTGGGTGTGGAAGAAGCGGCCGCGGTTTCTCGGTGCCGCGGCCGGAGTGAAGGGAATCAGCGCGTGGTTCTGCGATGAAGAGCGAGTGCCGCGCGGTATAGGGCTTTCGCATCGTCTAGCCTGGATAATTCACGAACGGTCGTGAATTCATAAAAGCAAAAGCCCCTGTTGTGATAGAAATGGCTTTACCACAAGCACTTCCGTCACTCGAGAGGCCTTTGCGTGGACAAAGATATCACACGACAGTGTGTTCTGTTTCCGGAGCTGTTCGGCAAGACGCTCACGGTGAAGTTCGATCAGCGAGACGGCAGTTCGGACGGCGGCGCTATTTTGCTGAAGGCGGCGGAGCGGCGGCTGGGCTTGAGCGAGCGGCTGGCCGGGTGCATCAAGGATTGGCGCCAGCCGGGCAAGATCGAGCACACGGTTCACGAGGTATTGAATCAGCGGCTGTATGCGATCGCCTGCGGGTATCCGGACTGCAACGATGCGGCGCGGTTGTCGAGCGATCCGGTACATCGACTTCTGTCGCGCGGGCAGACATCGGCTGAGGCGATGCTGGCGTCGCAGCCGACGTTGTCGAGATTCGAGAATGCCATGGACCGCGGCTCGCTGTATCGCATGGGAGAGGCACTGGCCCAGAGCGTGATCGAGCGACATCGAAAACGCCTGGGTCGGGGCAAGGTCAAGCATGTGCGGATCGACCTGGATCCCACCGACGATCCGACGCACGGTGCGCAGCAGCTGGCGTTCTTCAACGGGCACTACGACAGTTGGTGCTATCTGCCGATGGCTGGGTTTCTCACCTTCAACGGCGAGCCTGAGCAGTACTTGTTCTGCTACGTGCTGCGTGCGGGCAATGCGCCAGCCAAGCAAGGGGCCATCGGGATACTGGAGCGCATCATCAAGCAGGTGCGCGTGAACTTCCCCAAGGCGCGTATTGAGGTGCGCCTGGACGGTGGCTTTGCCGGCCCTGAGCTGTTGAGTTTTCTGGACGGCAACGACGTCGACTACCTGGTTGGAATGGCTGAAAACAAGGTACTGAAGCGTCGCGCGCGGCGATTGATGGGGCGCGCCAGAAGGCTGTCGAGGATCAGAAACAAGACGGCGAACGTCTTTGGCGAGACGCGCTATGCCGCCCAGAGCTGGAAGGAGCGCAAGCGGCGCGTGCTGATCAAGGCGGAGGTGGTGCGCGCGCACGGCAAGCTGCCGAAGGATAACGCCCGCTTTGTCGTCACGAATCTCAAGAAGACCCCGCGCCATCTGTACAAGCGCGTCTACTGCGGTCGCGGCGACATCGAGAATCGCATCAAGGAGCTGCACCATGGGTTGGAGATCGACCGCACCAGTTGCACGGACTTCCTGGCCAATCAGCTGCGTGTACTGATCACGGCGGCGGCGTATGTGTTGATGCAAGAGGTGAGACTGGCCGCCAAAGGAACCTCGTGCGAACGCGCGCAGGTCAGCACGTTGCGGGACCGGCTGATCAAACTGGGCGCTTGGATCGAGACTTCCGTACGACGCATCGTCGTGCACTTGCCGAAAAGCGCACCGCATCGCTGCGAGTGGCAGCGTATCGCCCGTTCGCTGGGCGCCGTACCGGCGTAGCCGAGGGTCCTCTGGCGAATCTGTCCTGGCGCAGTGATGTGCCAAGGCCTGCGCTCGCCCGTCGATCAGCAAATTTCGACACCATGCGCTCATGATGAGCGTCACCCTTCGTTCGCCCGCCGATGCGCGCCAGAGAGCGCGTTCAGAACGCGTCGAAAGCACTCCATCGCGCACGTTCAACCAATGCATGGGCCTCGTCGCGTCGTTCATGAATAATGCGGGCTAGGGCGCCTTCCATGTCGAGAAGCGCGCCGATGGCACCATCAGAGTTGCCTGTTTGGATGAGTTCGCGTGCTTGTGCGCTCCGGTCCGCTGCGTCCAACAGCACTCGGTCGAGCTCCGTCAGGTTCACCGCGATCCCTGTGTGTCTCTCGACGACCTTGTTAGCCATTGAAGTTCTCCGGCTTGTGGGCGGGATTGCCCGCGTTCCGGGGGGCACGCCGCAGCCGCGTTGTCCGGAGCGCCCAGCCGGCCGCGCCCTGCGGCCGGGCGCGCGTCCGCGCGACTCTGGACAGCGCGGTCGGCGTGATAGGGTGAGAAGTTCAGACGTAATCCCGCCCCTCGGCAGTTCGCAAGGAGGCGACTCGATTTAGGTACCCGTCCCGGGCGAACGCGAGTGAATGCGGCGAGAAGAAGCGGGAGAGCGATGACTCACTCTCCCGCTCGGGCAGAGACTCAATTGACTGTGCGCCAACCACGGCGGCCGACAGTCGCTGGTGGCGTATGTTGAACGAGCGAGCGGTTTCGGGCGTCGAAGCCGCGCCCTCGCAACCAGCTGCCGAAGTTCGCGATGTCCTGGTCGAAGGACGGCGCGGCCGCGGCGACCGGCCGTTCAGGGCGAACGCCGGCCATGCGCTGTTGTGAGAGCCGGAAGTACTCCGCGTCGAGCTCGATGCCGAAGTAGCGCCGACCTTCAAGTGTCGCTGCGATCGCTGTGCTCGCCGACCCGGAGAATGGATCGACTACGACTTCGCCTGGCTGCGAGAATGTGCGGATGAGGGGCCGCAGAATTCGCACCGATTTCTCCGTAGGATGCGCCTTGTTGCCGCTGTAATGCCACGGCAGTACGTCATCGAGAGGCTGCGCCGGCTTCGCCGGTCGGCCCTTCGCGAGCAAGTACGCCTGCTCGTGGCGATAATTCAAGAAGCCGCGACTGGATGAGTAGCTTTTGTGCCAGACGATGTGGCCGACCGGTGTAAACCCGGCACTGCGCCAGGCAGCCATAAAGTCGTCGATCTTGTTCCAGCCGTAGAAGCTGATGCAGCAGCTGTCGGGCTTCAGGACTCGATACAAGTCGTCGAACACCCGCAGGATGCCGCGGACGTTATCGTCATTCGCGATCGAGCGATTCGTGCGATCGCGATATCGCACGCCATAGGGCGGATTGGTGAGCACCAGTCCGACGCTGTTGCTCGGAACGGTCCGCATGACCTTGATGCAGTCGCCGTGGACGATTCGGTTGAACGTCTCCATAAGAGCCTCGACCTGATGTGACGCAGGCGGCTTGCCTGCGCGAGCGCATCCCCACGGCGAACCCGTGCATCAAGGGCGATCGCCGCTGTCTTCAGCGGGCGCGCGTTCCCTCGCGCGACCCTTGAGGCGCGGGCTCGGCGTGGTACGGTTGCGCGAGACAGGCAAGGAGACCCGCGCGTCATAAACAGGTGTCGGGCGAGGTGAGGGAGCAACGAGGGCGCACCGGGAAAGTCTTCGCCATTTCGCCGCGGATCGTGAAGACTTAGACAGGAGCTTCTGCGACGGGTCGGATGGACAGTGTTTGTTGTGCGAGATCGACGGTGAGTAGGATGGCATCGTAGAAGGTCAGTTGTTGATGGCCGGGCATTGGCATGAATCTTCTTCAGCGCGTATGACCATCCCGGGCGGCGCCGGGATTCCTGGTTTTTTCGGCCTCGGCCCGCCTCTCGGAGAGCTTTGCTTTGATCTGCTCATCGGTAATCGGCAGCGGCGCCGCCCGCTCGACCGTGCGCGCGAGCGTCTCGCGCAGCAGCTGGAGGTAACGGGCTTGCCCTTCTGGTGTTTTGATGGTCTCGGCGGCATGCCTGGCGCCTTCGTCAAGCACCATGTACGCGCCGATCAGGTCGCGGTGGGCGAGCACGGCGTCGCGGCGTGGCAGGCTTGCATCGCGCAGCGCTTTGGCGGCTGCCGCACGCTCATCGAAGAACGCGAGCCGCTCGACGACCCAGTGTGGCTTTGGCGTCTCGAGCCGCCGCTCGGCGGCAACCTGGCCGCCGCCATTGCGCGCGCGGTACACGACCGAAGTTGGATCGATCTTGTTCTCACGCACGCCGACGAGTTCGTTGAGCTGAGGCTGGGTTTTTGATTTCTGGAACGCAGCCTGGAGACTGCGGCCGCCCCAGATCGTTCTTTGGTGGCCGCCGTCTTCGAGGATTTTGACGTAGAAGGCTTCTTGGCCGTTGCTGTGATGCTCATGTCGCGAGCGGCCATAGTCGATCAAGCGACCAACGTAGAAGCGATCGCTGCTCGGCCGGTCGTCCACGCCTGGCGCTCCGCTTGAAGTCTCTGGTGTAGCCATGGGCGTGAGATCGTTCGTCTATCAGACTGGCGCATACTCTGGGGCGGCTGGTCCACCCGGCGTCTGCTGTCGCTCGTAGGTACGTTGCTGGCGCACGCGCGTGGTCACGAGCGGCTCGCCGCGGGCGATGTCCTCTGCGAGGTCTTCGCGCACTTTGGCTTGGAAACGCCGACGGGTCTGAGGATCGGCGTAAGTCTGTTCGGCATACAGCTCGGCTTCACGCAGTGCTGCATAGGTGCCGGTGAGCGCCGGAAACTTCTCGACGGCGCGATCCGCACTCACCTTGCGGTCGCGCACCGTTGCAGCCATTTCCCCGCGCTCCTGCGCGAATGTGCGAGTCTCGACCTGCCAGTGATTCTTGTGCGTATCGAGATCGCGCTCGCCGATCACGCGGCCCTCGCCGTCGCGCTCGACTTTCTTGACCGTCACCGGCTCTTGGCCGGTTTGTCGGGCAACGATTTCGTCACCCTTCTTCGGGCGACTCTTAGCCTCGGCAAGCGCGCGCTCAAGGTCAAGGCCCCAAAGTCTCTCGACCTTACCCTCGGTGGTTCTGATCTCCACGAAGTAGGACATGGCCTCGTGAGGATCGAAGTTGAACGTCTCGGGGCCGTGATCGACCAGAGTTCCGCGGACGATTCGCTCTCCCTGCGCGGCGGCGCCGCGTGTCTCCCGGGCGGGCCGCGCCGGCGGCGCGGGCTGCGGCGCGCGCTCTTCTGATCTTGGGGGATCTGCCGTACCGTTCTGCTCGCGTTGGGCCGCTGCGCGCCGACCCATGCTGCGCACGAGTTCGGCTTCTTCGAACTTCGAGGGCACATAGCCACGGACCTCGATGCCGGCCCGTGCGGCGAACTCCCACATCGTGCGGCGAAAGTTCTCGGTGCCCGTGACCTCGATCGCGTTCCGCCCCCAGAAGTCGCGCGCCGCGCTCGTCTCGAACATATCGCGGAGGATCTCTCGGTTCTCACTTTGCGTAGTGAGCTTCGTGCCGTGATCCTCCCAGGCTAAATCGCCGCTCGGCAGGTAGTACTTCCTGCCCAGCGGGACGTAGCGCTCTCGCACGCTGTCGGGCACTGTTTCAGTGTCGACCGGCCGACTCGACTGCTCATCGGGTGGCGGCCTGTTCGCGGAGTGCTCGTGCACACGTTCCTGGTCACGCTGGATGGCTGATGCGCTGTTCGTCTGTACTGTTCGTGCACCTGCCGGCACAGAGTGGCCATTGGCGCGCTCGGCTGCCTCTGGCTCTGGAGTGATCAGAGGTGGACGCGCGATGGAGATGGAGTTTTCCTGCGTCTGCTGCGTGTCCTGCGGCTGCGGATTTCGCGGTTCACCCCTGGCTTTGCTTTTGGACTTGCGCGAGGCCATACGATTCTCCTGCTGCTAGGCGGCTCTGAGCTGGGAAAGAAAGGCATCGACGGCCACCTGAAGCTGTGCGTCTGACGGCGGATTGCCCTCCGCTACCGGGATGGCATCAACTTTGATGTCGAAGTCCTCGAGCGTGAGCGACTCGAGAAATGGCATATCTTCGGGACTGACCTCTCGAAAAGCGGGCACGGCCGGCGGTGCCACGGGCGCCGGAGATGTAGCTGGCACGACCGGTCGGACGATCGCTCGGTGGATCCCCGCCGGCGCTGAGCGCGCTGGCGGCGGAAAGAGCCGCTTGCGGAAGAGCCGATCCTCGAAATACCGGTTCTTACGGCACAGGATCGGGCGCAATCCCTCATAGAGAATGATCTCGCGGTCACGACCGAGCTCCTTGATCTCCTGCGGTAGCAACAGAGGCCGCTTCTGCTCGCTGACGTTGACGGTGCGCGAACGGCGCCCGTGCAGGTCAGTAAGATTGAAGGCGGGCTTTGAGAAGCTCTTGACCTTCACGGTGGTGACACCGAGTTCCTGTGATAACTCGTTCGCCTCGCTGTAGTCCTTTGGCGCGTAGAAGATTCGCGCCGCCAAGCTCTTCACCATGGTGTCGGCGTTCTGTAATCCGTACAGCTCGCGCAGCTGCGAGTACGCTTGCACAACGAGAAACACACGCACGTTGTACCCTGGCAAATAGGAGATCGCCTGCGCGAGCACGGGAATGCGGCCCGCCGCCGCAGTCTCATCCAGCATCGCGAGCACCTGATATTTCAGCGCCGGATTTTGTTCGGGCAGTTCCCGTGTCTGCAGGGCCAGCGCTTGCTCGATGAAAAGATTCAGCAACGGTCGCAGCAACTGCAGGTCGCCCGGATTGATTCCGATGTAGACGGACATTGGGCACTTGCGCAGATCGCGCAAATCAAAATCGTTGCTTGCAGTGGCCGCGTCGATGAGCGGATTTGAGAAGATGTCGAGACGCGAGGTGAACGTCTTTCTGATCGATGAGGCGGTGACGGGCGCGAGATCCATCAGGTCCGACAGCGCGCGGACGCATGCCGCGCTCAGCGGGTATCGACCGGACTGCCGGCCACCGATGACACGCTTCCAGTGAGCGGCGAAACCCTCCGCATCCGTCGCCATCCCCTGCCTCAGCACCTCACCGAGGGTTGAGGGAAGCGACGGTGTTTCCAGCACGTAGAGCGTCAGACCGAGAAACATGCTCCGGCCGCTCGCGACCCAGAAGGGATCGGTGCCAGGAACTTCCGGAAACAGTATCGCTGCGATTCGCTGCACGTCGTTGATCCTCAGGTTCGGATCGGCGGACACGTAGGTGAGCGGGTTCCAGCAAGCCGTATCCCCGGATTCATCCAGCGGATTGAACTTGAAACACGCTTGTCCGATGCGCTCGCGGAATCCGGCCGTGATACGCCAGTTCTCAAGCTTCACATCCAAGCAGATGACTGATCCGATAAATGACAATAGATTCGGCACGACAACAGCGACGCCTTTGTCGGCGCGGGGAGGCGCGCAGACGATGGCGCCCTGCTGTCCGCCGAGGACAAGATATCGGCCACCGTAACGACCGAGGAACAGGCCGTTGTCTGCAAAGAGTCCGGCACGCGCCATCTCCGATCGACGGGCAAACTGCGCGGCGCCGTGCAGCGGCCGTGGCCGCGGCTTCAACACGACGACGACGCCAGCGGTCACGAGCGCGAGGGCTACGGCGCTACACAAGAAGATGCGCTGACGAATATCAGGACGGTCCGCGTAGAAGTAGGCGTAGCGCAGGATCGTGAGCGGTGTCGTGCTGCGGGTCTCGATCTTCATGGACCAGAGAAGAAAGTATCCGGACACATACAAGGCGACCAGCAGTGCGCCGATGGTCCCCATCACCCACAGGGCGAAGCGGCGCAACCGCGGGCTAGTTCTGGCTCGCCAATGCACGACGTTTGCGCTTTGGGTCATACCAAATCTCCTTCACATAGCGCCGGTGGCGTTCAACTCCGAACTGGATCACCACGTCCACGAGCAAATACAGAAGCGTCTTGATGTCGGCGCGCGGAAGATCCTGGCCGCCGCGACTCTGTTTGATCATGAGCATCAGCTGTTCGAACGCGAGCGCTGCGCTTCCCGCGTGCAGACTCGTGATCGAACCGGGGTGACCGCTGTTGACGGTCCGCAGGTAGTCGAAGGCTTCTTCCGCACGCAGCTCGGCGAGCAGAATTCGGTCCGGCTTCATGCGCAGGCAGGACTCGAGGAGCTGCTTGGGTGAAACCTTGGCGAGTCCCTGGTCGTCTTTGCTGTAGTACAGCCTGACGTGGTTTTCGTGCCGGTCGAGGACCAACTCTCTTGCGTCCTCGATCGTAATCAGTCGCTCGTCAGCTGGGATCTCGCGGATCAGTGCCTTCGTGTAGGTCGTCTTTCCGCTGCCTGTGGCGCCGCTAACGATGATGTTCTTGCGGCTCCGGACGGCCAACTGCATGAAGCCTTCGTGTTCCTCGGCCTCGAGCAGTCGCAGGAGTTCGTGCTCGGTGTCGTCGAGGTCTTCGGTGGCTCGCCGGGTCTTCTCGAAGATGCCGCTTGCGGTCAATTCCTGAAGTGACCAGACCGTGTCCGCGGGCCGACGAATCGTGATGGCGACGCACCCTGACGTCGTTGCCGGCGGCAGTACGATCTGAATACGCTCGCCGGAGGGGAGCGACGCGGAAAGCAGAGGCGATTCCTCCGCAATTCGCTGCCGTGTGGAGTTCGCGACCAATCTCGCAAGCCGTGAGCACCACTCGTAGTCGGCAAGGGGCAACGCTTCACACTGCCAACCGGCGCGGGTTTCGATGAATACCTGACACGGGCGATTGATACACAGGTCGGTGACTTCACCGCGGGACAACAGCGGGCGCAGCGCGCGCAGCGTGAGGTCGAGCGCGGAGCTCTCTGTCACGGGATGGGGTTTCACCGGCGCGGTGCCCATCGCCGCCAGCCCGATGACGCTCGGGTTAAACACGCTATCGGCCAGCGGCGACGGGGCGCAATTCATACACACCTCTGAAGTCCAGATCGCGCGCGACCAGCACCTGAATGCGGTCGCCTTGAGGCTTCTCGACGGTCGGGGGAATATTCACGGTGCTGCGCAGAACCTCAGTGATGATGTCCTGCGAACTCGTGGGATTGAGGATGACGGTGTTGCCACCGCCGTCGCCATTCGCGGCCGCTTGGATGGCTCCATCGATCACGCTGATCAGGATGGCGGCGCCAAACCTTTCGAAGAAGTGACGGTTGACCGAGCCGGGAAGGCCAGCGCGGCCGAGTTCATCGGTGCCGGGGGACGCCAACGGCACGACGACGCCCGTCGGTGTGCGCGCTTGAACCCATAGTACGAAAATGCGGGGCGATCCGCGTTGAGCCTGACCGACGCTCTCGCCGATCAGCTTCGTTCCGCGCTCGAGCAGGATGACGCTGCCGTCCGCGCTCCATGTATCCGTCGCGGTAATGCACGTCGGCATTCCGGGGAGCGCGGAGGTCAAGGCGGTTTCCAGTGTGCAATCGATGAACGCGCCTTTGGGCAGAAGCAGTCGCTGCGTGGGTAGAACCTGCGCGAGCGCGGCCGGCGTCGCTGTCGGCTGCAGTCGCGCGGTGAGGGATTCGGCGGGCGGGGCTGCGGGCGCAGGTTGCTGCGGTCCAAGCAGGCCGGCGAGGTTCGGAATCGATGGGCGTGTCGAATCGGAGCTCCGATTCTCTCTTATATATGGGGCGGACTCCGCCATGGGCGCTCGACTGACGGACGCGGGCGAAGTCGACGACACGACGCCGGCCAGTTTGCGCTCGAGCGCGAGTTCCGCCGGGCTCTTCGGTCGCGGCGCAGCGGGCGGCGGACCGTACTGTGCGGAGTAGCGCGGATCTCCCACGGCGTGCAAGTCGCGGTACTGAGGTGGAAGCTCTGGCGGTTGCCCCATGAGCCGATTCATGGCGGACTCCTCATCCTCGGGTGCGTCAGCGGCGACAACGCGAGGCTGGGAGATTGCACCCAATGGCGGAAGCGAGCTTTCTCCCTTCGCACGCTGTTCGGCGGTAGCCTGCGCCTGCGATTGATCGCGACTCACGCGTGTGAATGCCTTGGAGTAGTACCAACCCAGCAGACCCAAGGCCATCACCGACATGAATCCGATGGCCAGCATCGTCGTTACGCGCGACTGCATGGAACGCACACGAGTGATCGATGGCACCACGCGTTCGCCCGCTATCGAATCCGTGGCGTCGTCGGCTCTTGGCATGGCATCGGATGAGCTTCCGCGCTCGCCGTCTCCCTCTGCTGACGGAGGAGGATTGGACCCGACCGACTCATTGGCATCATGAGCGCTCACGGCGGCACCACCTTTCTCTCGCGCTTGACTTGTGGTGATAACGTTCCGCTCTGCATGCGCTCCGCGCCCCCAGCGAAGGCGCGGTTGACGATACAACCCGTCAGGCGACCCCGGCGCAGAATCAAGCGCTCCACCACCCGATGCACAATCACCTCGCCGTCGTGCACGCTGAAGTTGAGCAGCGATTCGCTGCCGTCAGCGCCGCGGACAAAGATCGCCGGCAGTTCCACTTGCGGCGCGAATCGCAGCCGCGTATGCACACCATCGTCGGACGCTGACAGGGGCTTGATCGCAGGGTTGCCGCAGTACCAGTAGTCGTAGTTGCGCGGTTTGAGGGCCTGCGTGTCGGCAATGGCAGCGTCCAGGCGTTCGTCGGCTGTGGGTGGCGCGAGAGCTGGCGACGGCTCTGGTGGGTAGGCGAAGCGAACGACGTACATCACGGGTGTGTCGGCCGCGTCCGGCGAGGTCGTGCTCGCACTGTAGGAAATGTAGTAGCGGCGCTTGTTTGTGCGGACGATCAGGTTCATGTCGACGCTCGGTGCGTGCGGCTTGAGCGTGAATGAGTTCTCGTCCGATGAGTAGATGATCGCGTCGAGGTCGCCGCCTTCGATGCCCCTGAACGTCTCGTCCTTGGCGAACTCAAGACTGACGTAGAAGCCTGCATAACCGACGATTCGATACACTTGGTCGGCGCTGTAGAACGCCGTGCGAATGCGGCGATCCCCCGGTCCGGGCGCGGGAATGATTTCCGCGAACGACGGTGCAGCGCCGAGTAAGACGAGAGTGAGCGCAACCGCAGCTTTGAAGCACACGTTCCGTCGTGTATTCATGGCGCGTTTCCTGAGCGCGCTGACATGGCGCGGCCGGATGGAGTCGCTGCCGGATCGCTGAACGTCTCCGGTTCCGTACGGAAATCGACAACCCGGAATCCCAGCGGGTTCAGTTGACGAATGCGGGCGTTCTTCGAGGGCGCAACGTAGGCGTATTGAATCGTCGCGATGTGGTGGGAGATTTTCTCGGCGCTTCCTTCGCCGGAGCGCCTCGCCAGCGTGTAGCGCACGTGTGCGAGGTCGGAGACACCGTTTGTGCGCTGGAAGAAGCTCACGGAGACGACACGCGCACGAACGGTAGTGCCGTCTTTGTAGAGGTTCAGCGGCGATTCGGGATTGGACTTGACCCACTGACTCGACCACTCCTGGTTGCGGCGGACGGAGTGGAACGAGCCGCATTCCTCGTAGTCTGCTTCGGCAGTCGGCCACGTGAACCGCTCACACGTCTGCACGTAGTGGCTGAGCAGGTATCGCGTCAGCGGCTCGGGGGCGTCCCTCATGCCCGCGTAGGCCGGAACCACATCAACGATTCCCGTGGTGTTGTCCACGCGAACAACGAAAGGGCTCACAGTCTTCAGCGGCGTCAGAAGCGCGATCGCTGCGCTACTCGCCAGCGCACAGATCCATCCGGCTGCTGCCACCGCCCATGCGATGCGGGCGCTCCGCCGAGTCATCGCCGCGCGGTCTGCATCCCACGCGGTACCCTCGGCGAAGTACGCCTCGAGTGCGGGATCCTTCTTCATGGGCTGTTTCTCCCAGGCTCGGCGGACAGGTCTTGAGGCGGCCGTGGCGTCTTCACGGCGGATTCCTCACCTCTCCCCTTCTCGTCCCCCGCCGGCGCACGGATAAGCGAAGCGGATGGACGATGGTTCGCGGGTGAGGCGGTCTCGGCGACCGGAACCGGCACGTTGATCGGCTGCAGGCGCGTGTCACAGCGCACGCGCACTGCGCGCTGAGTGGTGCACGCGCCAAGCAGGACGGCTGCGAGCAGTACGAGGACTCTTGTGATGGACATGCTACTCGACCTCCTTCAAATGCCACGGATGGCGTTGCGCCGAAGACGCCGAGCAACGGCAGCGCCGGCCGTGTAGGGGAGCTTCACCAGGCCCCAGCCTGCTTGCCTTCCGTAATAGCCAGCCTTACGAGAGAGCGAATCCCAACGCGTCGTTTCGCGATCCATGACCGCGCCCCGCGTGAAACTACCCATCACGCCTCCTGCGCTTCGGATCGCGCTGCTGAGTAAGTTGTGGGTGGAGATCGCCACGCCGCTCGCAAGTCCCGCAGCCATTGGCAAGACCTGGCGCATGCATAGAAAGACAAACACCGCGGCGAGACACACGCGTAATGCGTGGGCGATAGTGATTTCGCCACCGGCAGCAACGGCCTGCTGGGCGGCCGTCCGGAGTAGGGTGAGCATCAGACCCGCGATCAACACCGTGAGAATCGCAACGAACGCGTAGTTCGCGCACTGCGCGAGCCACGCCTCGATGAAGCGCTGGGTGCTCTTGAAGAATGACAACGCGATGAAGAGCGGGCCGAGAGCGAGAAGAATGCTCAAGGCCACACGGGAAAGAGACAGCAGGAACATCGTGTAGACGGCCGTCAAGCCGATGGCGATGTACACGGCCATTCCCGCGAGCGTGTAACTCAAACCTTCGAGGATTCCGCCCTTCTCCATGAGCAGTGAAGCAATATCGTCCCCGGTGAACAGGATGGCATCCACTGTGCCGACCGAATCGAAGGCACCGACGATGGCGCCGGCGAACTGTGCAGGCGCGCGGAAAAAAATTTCGACAATGAAATCGTCGTAGAGCCACAGTGCCAGACCGACACTGAAGACGAATCCAAGCATGGCGATTCGCTTCAGGCCCGCCATGAGTGGCTCTTCGATCTGTCCCATGATCATGAGCACGCCCCAAACCATCACGTACAGCACACCGAGCGTGATCACAGCGGGCTGCAGCAGCGCCGCGATGTGATGGGTGTTGTCGAAGATGTAGTTGTTCAACAGCGCATCAAACCAGGCGCCGAACTCGGCAAAGAAGCCCATTAGCGTTCTTCCTTCGCTGGGTGCGGGTCGGCGGAGCCGGGAGATTGATCACCACCAGATGGAGCTCGCGGTAGCCCCATCGGCGGTAACTCGCGCAGCGAACCGATGCCTTCCTGGCGTGCGGCAGCCCGTACGTTCACGCAGGCACGGGTGTTCTGCAGCCGTCCCGGATCGTTCGCACACTCCCGCAAGATCTGCGTGCGCTCCGCGGCATGTGCCCGGTAGTAAGCGACTGTTTGGCCGCTGTCGTTTCCGGAGTCTCGGGCGCAGCCGACTAACGCTGCGACCATGACCGCGACTGCCGCGACTTCGATCGTGTACGGGAGTGCGAGTGCGTTCATCGGCCTACAGCCCCATCGGCGGCAGGTCGCGCAGCGAGCCGATGTCCGCGATGGCGCGTTCCCGGCGTTTGAGTCTCTGCGCAGCTTCTTCGGCGAGAACGTTCTCCCTGAGCAAGGAGAGCTTCGTTGCTTCGTTCCTCAACATGACGTCTTCGGCAATGGCGCGGGCTTGCAGGTCCGCGATCGCCTTCATGTCCTGTGCAGAACCGATCGCGCTGATGAGCTGGTCGATGGACGAGAAACGGGCGCTGGTGGCTGATAGCCCTTCGCGCAGGAGGCTTTGAAGCAAGGCTGTCGAGCGGCGCTGGGCTTGGAGCGTCTGCTGCGCTTCCGCCCATAGCCCTTGGATTTGCTGAGGTGTTAGCACTGCGTTCGCATCCATCAACTGCTGGGCGTCAGCGCTCAATGCCTGAAACGCGTTGTTCGCACTCGTAAGCGCGGCGGCGACCTCGTTCCAGTCGGACGGCAGATAGTTGCGGGCGGTATTGCTGAGCAGGTTCTCCATGCCGCGCCCACCTGTCATGGAGCGATAGGACTCGCGCGCCTGCTCGAGATCATCGCGTGCCGTTTGCAGCTGTTCAGACATGGTCTGCAGCTGCTCGGCGAGCTGAATGACCTGCTGAATCGACTGGGCCAGCGAGGCCACATCGATGACGGCAAACTGAGCATGTGCGGTCCGCACCGTGCCGAATACGCCGAGAAGTAAGAGTGGAACTACAAGAAGCGATTGTTTGAACATGGGACGCACCTCTTTGGCTTAGGAAAAGTGGAGAGACTTCTTTGGCGCTGTTGCGCGGTCGCAGAACTCATCGAGCCAGTGCTCCGGCTCTGGACCGTGTTCTGCTATCAACCGATTCATGAGCTCGACAGCGCTCGCGCGACCCGAGATCACGGCGAGCTCGCGGCTGAAACCCTTCAGATCGAGCTGACAGACTGCGGAGTGCCTGCCCCGCTTGATGAGGAACATGCGCGAGCCGGGCGAGAGCTGTTCCTTGATCAGGATGAACTCGCGTTCACTGAGGCCGAGGCCCTCGACGTAGTCCTCGCGTCGTGCGTCGCTGGATGGGAAGAGGATCTTTGTCGCGGTCTGCTCGATGATCGTGCGCGAGATCGGACTCTGCAGCGCGTCGCTTGGGCTCTGCGTGGCGGCACACAGCGAGCCTTCGAGCTTTCTCCACGTCTTCAGACCGTCTTTGGCGAACTCCGCGAACGCCGGATCCGCGAGCCAGCGGGAAAACTCATCGGCCCAGCACACCAGACGTCGACCGTCGAGCAACTGCCGGATGAGGTGGAAGAGATAGAGCGAGACAGCCGGGCGCGCGAGATCGTTGCCTAGGAAATCCGTGCCGTCGAAGCCGATGATGGAGTTTCGGGTCAGGAGCGGTACGACCGAGTCGGTGGGATTGTCGAACACCCAGGCTTCATCGCCGCGCATGGAAGCGCTCCAGTGAGCAAGCCTCGCGAATACGCCTTCGGGATCTGTTGAGTCCAGGAACTCGACCAGCCTGGACAGGCGTCTCTGTACCAGATCGAGCGCGAGCGTTCCTCGTAACGCCGCATCAAGATCGGCCTGCTCGCGCACGGTGAGCGGCCGGCCGTTGCCGGACTGAACGAGCACGCGTAGCCACGCCTTCAGAAACTGAAAATTGGCCGCGCTGTTTGGGAGCTGAAGCGGATTGAAGCCTGTCGGCTCGCCGTTTCGCAGTGGCAGGTACTGGCCGCCAAGCGCGCGAACCAAAATTTCCAAGCCGCGATCTTTGTCGATGATCACCTGGGTCGCGCCCTGGCGCGTGAGCATCGAGATCAGAAAGCCGACGAGAACAGTCTTGCCGCTGCCGGTCGGGCCGCACACGAGCGTATGGCCGATGTCCTTACGGCTTCCACCGTCAGGGTCTGTCGGATCGCTCGCATGCAGCCCGTAGTGGTAGGGGCTGGCGGCCGACGAGATGAACACCGTCGTCGCCTCGCCCCAATGGTTGCCGGTTGCGCGCCCCACCGGAAAGGTGTGGAACGGCGACATTCCGGCGAAATTCCTGGACGTGATCGGCGCCTTGCGCGGACGCCGGGTGAAGAAGCCGGGCAGCTGTGCCCAGTACGCCGCTTCGAGTGCCAAGTCCTCACGAGCGACTTTGATGTGAGCATCGGCAAGGTAGTCGCGCGCAAGTCCGACGCGATCGTTGAGCGTCTTCAGCCGCCATGCGCTCGCACCACGGGTCGGATCTTCGTACGGGTCAGCAAGGACCTGGACGTTGAGGTGGTGGTCTCCCATCACAAACTCGCCGCTGGTCAGTGCATCGAGCGCATCCTTGAGTTCTTCTGCCTGGGAGATCGAGAAGTCCCCAGCATTCGTCATGCGGTTGTACTGACGAAGCAACAGCCCTTGGCTGACGCTTTTCGGCAGAAAGGCGAACGATTGCGTGAGAATCAGTGGGAAAGGTGCCGATAGAAGAGAATTGAAGACGCCGGGCGACGTCGGGGTCGCGTACTCGCCGATGCCAAGCATCGCGCCGAGTGCAGTATTCGTGGGGCTGCGGTACTCGATCGTTTCGGAACCGAAGCTCGGACGGACTGCGCCCAGCACCGTGTTGAGCGGCGCGCGCGGGAGGGGTTGCGGGCGATTCTCGACATTGATGAGGTACGAGAAGAACTCCAGCACGCGCGAATAGGGCCGTCCGCCCCGCGAGTACAGACCTAGAACTTCAGGCTCGTAGCGGTCGAGTGAGGCGAGCACCGTCTGACGCAACTTCTCGCAGGCGTCGAGTGCCTCCGCCACAACGTCATTGACTCCGCCGGGCTGCGTGCGTGCGAGGAGCTTCGACGCGAGTCCGGTGGCAGCTCCAGATGTCGGCCTGTACACGAGCGAGAGGTACAGCTCGTTGGTCATCAGCCGCTCACCTGCGATGCGGTCTCGGTAGCGGTCGCTTAGTCGAGCGGCGAATGCGGTCTTGAACTCACCGCCCGGGTAGCTGAACTCGCGGCGCCGGATGAGGTGCGTCCATACGGCGACATTGGCGCTCGCGATATTTCTCCACAGAACATTCAGCCGTTCGTGCCAGTTGTTGATGTCCTCGTCGTCCGCGCACTGAAAACTCGCACCGCCCAGCTGCAACACTTGAACGAAGTGTCCAAAGCGGGTGTGCACGACTTCTTCGGAAACGTGGGCCGTGTACGGAATGCTCGACTGGAGCAGGGCTTCGCGGCGCAGCCGGGCGGTGGAGTGCTTCAAGCGCATGGATCTTCCCTCTCCAGCTCAGAGGATCACGTGAGGCGGGAGGCGACGGCGCCCGCTGATCGTCGGCGCGTCGAGCACGAGAGGGCTGTAGCTGCTCGCGTGCCAGTAGAAGTAGTTGCTTGCAAACGCAGGCAACCTCGTCCGGCACCACAGAAGCGCGAGGTCGAAAAATCGTGGGTCGCGCGCGCACAGCAGAGCGCACAGACCGTGGATCGGAATGGCGAGCAGGAGAGTCAGGAGATTCTTCGTCAAGAGGAAGATCTCCATGGTGACGACCATATTCAGCAACAGCGCCACGTACGTGACACCCCAGCGCATCGGCGCCCGGGTTGCGCCGACGAACAGCGCATCGAGAACAAGTCCGGCGTTACGCTCTTCCATGGCGATCGCCTACACGCCGAACAGCGTGCGAGCCCAGGTCACGATGGTGGGCGCGCCGAAGATGACGCCGATCCCCACCAGTACACCGATGGGCCAGCCCCACGAAATGCGGCCGGTCATCGCGACGATGGCGAGAACCATCACCGCGATGATCGCGACCGGGGTCGCGATCGCGGTGATGTTGGTCACGAGGGAGTCCGCTCCCGTCTGGAAGGGGTTGGCCTGCGCGAAGACAAACTGAGGCAGTGCGAGTACCAGTGCGCCACCGAGCACCTGCGCGATGCTCGCGGGTCGCGATTTGAGCGGGAACCTGTCCATGCGGATCTCCCAAGGCTTCGAGTTGCGAGGTGTCTCGGAGCGTTGCGCGGAGTCGCACTAGGGCGATGAGCGCGCGCGTTTCGAAGACGGGCGCTATCCCATCACTCAGGGGTTCGGCGAACGATCAACGAATCTGTCGAATTCGCCCTGAAAGAGCCGTTGCGTGCCGGCGCGTTTAGTTGCAGTTCTGCGACAGGAACGCGAGTTGCAACTAGATGCAACGAGGGGCAACATCGGGCAACGATGGTGCTGCTGGCCTGAGGTTCCTATGGACGCAATCCATGCCTCGCCCTCTTCGCGGGGCGATTCCTTCGAGCACAGACGACGCAGGCAAGTTGTCGGCGACGTCCTGGGTGCTATCTGGTATCCGATCCGCCTCGTGTTGTTCTCAGTGCTCGCGCTGTTCGAGCCGCTGATTCGCATCGTGCTGGCGGGTATTGCGATCGGCGGTTTCTTCGCCTGGTTTGTTTTTCGGATTCTGGCGCACGCGCCGAAGTTTCCAACATCGACGGTCCTGATCGTGTCGACGGGCTCTGCCGTAGCGTTGGCGCTGTACTACATGCTGATACGTTGGCTTCGCCCCTGAAACGAGGGCGGTTCAACGGAGGTCAGCCGACTGACCGCCGAAATCCACGATACGGCACCTCGATTTCGGCACGTCACTCCAGAGACAGCTCCCGCAGCACGGACTCCACGAGTTCGATGCGCTGCCCGAGCCGTCGCATGCATGTCACGGCCATAGAGTTTCCGAGTTTCGCGTAACGTGGTCCGTCGCGCGCCGGCTTGCCCCGATAGATGATCAGCGTGTAGTCGTCCTCCATCCCCATGAGCCGTTCGCATTCCCGCGGTGTCAGCCTGCGCACCGAAGACGTAGCGATCGCGCCGACGCCGAGTCCATCTCGGCCACCGGCGTGTGACATGAGCGCGTTCGCTCTTCCGTCATTGCGAAACTCGAGGTCGCGCGCGCCGCTGCGACCTCGAACTGCGATTGTGTATGGCTCATGCGTAAGCAGCGTCTCGTTCTTCGCGTCCCCACGGCGGATGCTGGAGAGGGATCCGGCGACTGTGAGCTCGCGGACTTCTTCTCGCTGATTCTGTGCGAACGCAACGGCCGGTGGATTGCCGGAGCTACTGCCGATCTTGATCGTCGGCGCGATATCGGCGTAGTTGGCAAACTCCGGCTGTCTATTGGTTAGATAGAACGCGATCAGCGGTGTGCCGCGGCCAGTGCCATCCTCTGATGCGTCATGTCCTTTGGCGCGAAGCGTGTGCGCGATCAGCGTCTCCGTTTCCCAGTCCTGGCGTGATCCTTCGCGCGCCGTGATGCATCGGGCGATGTACGTCTCGTTGTCGAGGTCTTGCCGACCGTGGTGCGCTGGGAGCGTGTTCGCGAGGACGATGTTGCTGTCGTCTTCTTGCCTGCGACCTGCCGGTCGACTGTTGCTTGGAGTGCCTGCTGTAATTGGGGCGGCAATCGCTTGCCCCGCTTTGCGGCTCGGCGGAGGATCCCCGCGCATGCTCGCGACGTCAAATAGTACCGCTGCGGCAGCGGACCCGTTTCCAAAATATCCGACAACGAACACACGGCGCCGTCGCTGGGCCAGGCCGTGGTATTGAGCATCAAGCACGCGGAAGGACCACCCATACCCGAGTTGGCCCAAGCCCGCGAGGAAGGCCGAGAAATCTCTCCCTCGGTTACTCGATAAAACACCGGGCACGTTCTCCCAGACCAGCCAGCGGGGCCGATAGCGTGCAGCGATCGCAAGGAAGGTGAGGGCGAGGTTGCCCCTTGTATCAGCCAGGCCTGCACGAAGTCCCGCGACGCTGAAGGACTGGCAGGGCGTTCCTCCGACGAGAATATCGATGCTTGTGTCGGGCCACTCATGGAAGCGCGTCATGTCCCCCAGGTTTTGCACCGAGGGGTATCGCTGCTCGAGCAACGCGCACGCGAAGGGATCGATCTCCGAGAAGAAGACCGGTGTCCAGCCGAGCGGATGCCAGGCGACGGTTGCCGCTTCAATGCCGGAGCAGACACTGCCGTATCTCACCGACGCCTCTTCGCAGTTCAGCGCGCGTTTTCATTGCCGCGTGATCCTGGTAAAGAAGGCAGCTCGAGACGATTCGCCTTTCTGGCGAGTTAGTGCGGAAAGGAGTGTTGCATCGACTCCGATATTACGGAGCGTCCATTGTGATCCGGCGTCGGACGAAAATGCTGTGACGGAATATTGTCGCCGGACTCCACCGGCGCCGGATACGGGGATACGGGGATATGGGGATCCTCGTTGCCGGCCGCCAGCACCATTACCCACATCCCAGCACCGTCTGATGCAAGGAGAGGAGCGGTGTTTATGGCCGTATTCGACACGTTCGCTGCTGGCGTGCAGATCGGATTGCGACCACCGTGCAACGATGGCCGGAAACGAAAATGGAAGCAATGCGAGGGGCAGCACTCTTCTTGAACCACCGCGCCCCCTGTCTGACAGTTTGACGATCGGAGTTCTCCTGAAGCACGGTCGGGCACCGTATTTAAACGACCGGCAGGGCGCTCCTTCCTATTTCATCACCGTTGGAACTCCGCTGGGCGAACGCACAGTTTGGGGTCGAGGTCTTGAGCGGGCGATCGTCAAATCCCGCACGCAGCCGCAGATTGGCGAAGAGATCGGCGTGCGCCAGAACAGCATCGAACCGGGTCAGGCGACCGTACGTATACGCGATGATCGCGGACGTGAGATAGATATGCGGCGTTTCGATCAACCACGCCCGCGTTGGATTGTGGAACGACGCGGCTTCTTCAATGAGCGGGCGGCGATGGCGAAAGCGTTACGTGATCCGAAGGTTCCGCGGCATCAGGCGGTCCGCAATCATCCGGAACTCGAGGATGCCTACGTAGTGCTCGACGGCGCGATCAAAGTCGCGACGGCATCCATGGTCCGGCCGGAGGCCAGTCGGAGATTGATCGCATTCGTGCGCGAGACGCTGGCCTACACGATCGAGCGCGGGGAATCTTTGAAAATATCGAGAACTACGATGTCCACTGAACGCAAACCGAGTTCTACCGCACAAACGCCGCCAGACCTTGAACCGACGCGTTGAACCAGGTGAGCGTTGCCGTAGCAGAGTGCGTGCACGGTGGGATCTGGGGCAGTCGCACTGTCACGCTCGCCGCCGAACTCACCTTCGGCGATGGGGCCCTACGCGCACCTCGACCAACGACCCCGCCGCAGACGGCTTCTGGGCGCGGACGGGACTCGACAAGCCCTGTAAGTTAATGAAAAAGCACTAGTTCTTACCGCGGCAACTTCTGCAGTCCCCAGATGTACCCCCAAAAATGCTTAGCTTTTGGAAGCGCTCCGCAGAATCCAGTGGATTCCGCGGCCCCTAGCGAAAGTGCATGAAGCGAGACCGCCGGGAAAGACTACTGAATGTTCGCTGTGTAGTCCACAAAAGCACCGGCAACCCAATCCTTGAATGCGGGACGACCGTGCCCCGACGCGGCATACGTGCCCAACACGGTTTGTGCGCTGTGGCCGTCTTCCTCGCGACCAGCAGAACGTTTTCTCCGATCATCAGACGCCACGCGCACCCATGTAGCTTTTTAACCTACTTGCATGATGGTTTGCACGGCAGTGTTGCTCGCCGCGGGTGCATCTTTATTTATCTGGGGCCGCCGTTCTCATCCTTCGCGTGCCATTCAGAGGGCCGGCCGATCACCTCGGACGCCGCTTACCTCCACGAGCGTTCGATGTCGGGATTTGGCCCATCGTCGAGGCAGGCTAGCGTTGTTCTCACGAGCGATACCGCGACGATGATTGACTCGAGAGACGCTGCCTTCCGTACGCCGTTCCTGGTTCGGAGGCCGCTCATCGCACGGCCAACATAAGAACATGAGGATGTATTTACCCTAAGTGAACTTCGGGAAAAGCGGAGGCACACTGTAGGGCGAAGTCAATGACTATCAAGGGAGAGCGATCCTTTTCCCAAACGTTTTTTTGGCGAACCCAAGCGCACTCGCTGCGATACCACCGACGTATGGCAGCACAGCCCGAGCGCGAGGAATCAAGTGTAAGTCATGAAAAAAAGCCGACAGAGACTAGCGAAGGATCGATCCGAAACCGACGCAAAACTTCTGGCGGAACGTGATGGCTCTGACACCAACGACGGAGTGGATACCGCCGACACACGGCAGATGCTCGATGATCTAATCGAGCAAGATCGCATACTCGCAGATGCCCGGTTGCTAAAATTTCGGCAGACTGCCGACAGTGCACTTTCGCGCGAGCGGTCCGGTTCGCCGTCGCCAAGCCGGTCCGTTGCGAGTGAACGCGATTCGGCAGACCAGCGTCAGCTGGTTGAGCGAGAAACGTCCGACACACTCTTGGAGCGCGAGCGCCAACGGTCAGATGTAGCAGTAGGCAAGGAGCGATCGGAACACGACGAGCTTCGCGTCGATCTCGAAGTACTTCGGCAACGCACAGATGATCAGCTTTCGTCCGAAAGAGACGGCGCCTACATGGCTACCACAGCTCTTGGCGCGACCCAAGATGCCCTAGCACATTCGCGTAGAGACCAACTGCGCCAAGACGACGTGCTCGGGTTTGTGGCACATGATCTGCGCAGCCCATTGTGCATCATTTCGATAAGCGCGGAGACTATCGCTGAAGCAACGCTCGACTCTGCAATCCGTCTCTCCGCCCTTCGCGCATCACGAGCCGTCGCGCGTATGGACCGGCTGCTAACGGACCTGCTTGACGTGGTTCGTATTCACGCTGGCTCATTGAGCGTTCATAAAAGGCAGCATGACGTCGGCGCGCTGGTGGCTGAAGTGTTTGACACCTACGCGCCACTGTTTAGAACTCGCGGCATCGCCTTCTGCATCGATATGGAATCCGAATCGATCGTCGCACCCTTTGACCATGACCGGATGGTGCAGGTGCTTTCGAACCTGCTTGGCAATGCGATGAAGTTCACGCCGCACGGAGGCCATGTGACTCTGCAGGTCAAGCGTGAGACGCATCAGGTTCAGATCGCTCTGAGCGACGACGGTCCGGGAATCCACCCGAGCGCGGTGCCGCTTGTGTTCGAGCGGTTCTGGCAAATTGACAGCACGACGCGGCGTGGATTGGGGCTGGGACTCCATATCGCCGAGGAGATCGTCAAGGTACATGGTGGGCGGATTTGGGTGGAGACCGTCTTCGGCAAAGGGGCAACGTTCAAATTCACCCTACCCTTCAACGCAGAGCACGATGATTCGTCATCAAAAAAAGTAGTGCCCCCCCCCCCCGCCCCCACCTATGGATGCGAAGTTGCAATGATCAGTTAGGAGCTGTCGGTGTTGTACGCTATTGGGACGGTGAGAAATTGCAGTGGTTAAGGGCTCGGCCGAAGACAGGCCCCTCACTGTGCTCATTGCCGAAGACGATAGCGATACCGCCGATGCCCTTATCACGCATGCAAGACGGCTGGGTTTTCGCGCATTGCACGCCGCAAATGGTTCGCTGGCCTTGGAGATTGCCCTCAGCGAGCGTCCAGATGCCATCTTGCTCGACATCAACCTTCCTGGTATGGACGGTCGGGACGTTCTCGTGCGGCTCAAGGATGCTGGACTGCTTGAGAAGATGGTTGCGATCTTCACGACGGGCCGGGCATCTCATCAAGATCACTTAACCGGCCTGAAGCTTGGCGCCGATGCCTACGAAGCCAAGCCCTACAATTTGGCGTTATTGTTTCGAAAGGTTCAAAGGCAGATCGACAAGAAACGCAAAGCCAGGTCGAAATAACGTCAACGGCAGCGCCCTCGATCTTCGGCCGCAGTGAGCCAACCATTTTAGAAGCACCGATCACGATCAAGGCGTGTGCGATTTCGCCTTAATCTCGCGGCCCGCTGTCTTCCAGCAAGTCGATAATCCTGATGACGAAACGCTGTTGCGTCTTGGACAGACCCTGAATTCGCTCGGCGTGGCGCATCACCTTCAGCGATAGCCGTCCCTTGGGAGGCAGCAGGTCGTCGATTCCCATCAGTTGCTGTGCGGGAACAGAGAACACCCTGGACAATTTGGCCAGTATGAAAATGGTGACCCGCCGATCGCCAAGCTCGTATGCGAATACTGTTTGTTGCGACACGCCGATGGCCTGCGCCAGTTCCGCCTGGGTCATACGGTGCTCTTTCCGTAGCTGAGCTATGCGTAGGCCCAAGGCCCTGAAGTAGGTGCAGTTTTCCTGTTTGATTGATGACACTCGGTCAGCCCTTCGCCGATCATTGGCGCTGCTGCCGGACCATAGCGCCGGCCAATCCGCCTGGCTGTCTTGTTAGTACACGTTCGAGCGAGCGCTGGAATGCTGTCCTCACTTCGTCCACCGTGAGTTCGCCCTCGTCGAGGGCCACGCACAGGGCTGCCTCCACTAACAGCAGCTCAGTCAATCCTCGATAGGAGTGGCTTTGTTTATCATCGCTGACGCCAGCATGTTTGTATTCGTAGATAACGTGGCCATCAACCCGAATCCACTTGATGTGTGTGAGTCGGCCCCTCACGGCGCAGGCTTCGGGGTTTGCCGAAGCGACCTGCCTCACCGGATAGCAATCTTCGGCCACAAAGCCGATCAGTAACGTGCGTTGTTCATCGCGCGCTGAACGGCTACTGGTCACCAGTAGCCGTGGCAATTCAGGCAAAACGAGGAGCTGCAGGAACGTGTACTCAATTTTTAGAGAGTGGCCGCGAAGAGCCACCAGTTCGCAAGTCAGGCGTGGTTCTCCTTCCCAGTCAGTATCCAAGACCCTTTTCACGTAAGCTATTCCAGAGGTTCGGAACTTGAAGTAGCGAGGGGACAACTTTGCATTCGATGAGTCATGATTTCGCTCGTGTGCGTGCGAAGAATCGGTCGCGGCCAAGTGGGTATCTTCGGAAAGTTTCTTCATCGTAGGCTCCAAAATCGGGCGGTGGGCCATGCTCGCCGACTGAAATGACAGTTGGGAAAAGCACTAAAGTGATCACCCATTTCATGTCAGTCTTACCGAGACTCCGAAACATGGATGGCGCGAGATCGACTCAGAACGAGGTCCGTCATCCCAACTCGCCAGCCTTGAAGTGCTTCACGATCTTTTCGAGCCGCACGACGCATTCATCGATCAGCAGCGCTGAGACGTTCGCGACGTCGGCATGCATGATCGAGTCATCGTCATCGGCGTACAGCAGCACTTCGTACAAGCACTTCAGCATTGCGTGGACCTGCATGAGGTGCACACGCTCGTGTTCGAGGGCCTCTTCAAGAGAGTCGGCGGGCAGCAGGTCCTTTGTTATCACCTCCCTTGCTGCAGTGAGCGGCGAAACTCGCGAGCCCGCCCGGCGCGGCTCCGGTTTCTGGGTTGACTTTGGAGCGGCAGAGCGCGGTGCGCTCGCTGCGCGCGTTTGCTTCGCCACGCTCCTACTGGAGCGGCCGGATTTCCTCGCGATCAACTTTCTCGCTGCCATGAGCGCCCCCTCGCATTGGGATGCAGCCTGCGCCGCTCCGCCTGAGTCATGCCCGGCTGTTTACGCCGTAGAGCTATGCGTCCCCCAGGCTTCTGAGGTAGGCGCGGCTCTCCTGCTCGATTGATATGTCTCGGCCAGAAGCATGGGCCATGTAGCTGCTGGATGCGTTCGGTGTGCCACGCGATCTTCGGCGACATTTTTGGCTTCGGCGTGCACGCCGAGGTGATCCTCATGACGTTCACGACGCAGCCTTCAGGCAGAGTCCGTCCAGCGTCTCAATGTGCCGATCGACCCGCTCGATGATCGCCGCGATTGCGGCGGAAATATCGACCTCGGCATCCTCATAGTTCGCGGTGTACTGTGCGCAGATCAGCAGCGCGTTGGTCTTGTGCAGCCGGCCGAGTTCTTCCTCGACGGCGTCTTTTAGTGCCTCCAGCCGCGCGTGCGCTTCGTCGTGCTCGGGGCGTTCCGGCCGCACCGTGGCAGGCTCGTGGAGCGACAGTCGCCCCTTGGGTAGAGGCGCCGGTTTGGCCATTCCCATCAACTGCTCCACGGGGACCGAGAACAACTTCGACAGCTTGCGCCCAGCGCTCTGAAGTAGGCGCGGCGCTCCTGTTTGATTGATGGCTGCCGCACGAAGCACCCTCTACCCTCCTCCCACCGGCAGCCTCAGCACTGTCGGATGCAAGAGGGCGATCGATTGATCCAGGTCAGGAATGATTGCCGCCAGGGCCAGCCTTTCGTTGTCTAACGTCAGAGAGGCGGAACTGCTAATCCGCAGCAGCCGGCAAATGGCTTCCAGGCTCGCTCTGCACCAGAGCAAATGCTGTCGTTGCTCATCGCAGATGACAGCGAGTGCGTGCCGATCATTGTTCGCGCGGCAAGCGTAGGTGGCCTCCGGTTCGAGCGCTTTGCCCGTTGCGACCAACGCCCAGTGCACCAACCGGCAGCACGCCCCCAGATCGGGCTCGTCAGGGGCCTGCGTGGCGCGTTCTTCCATGATTCGGGCCTTCTCATCAATGACGGCGGAGGCGCTGGCAATGTATATCTTGACCGCCTCGATCAATTGCGCTGCTCGAACGCAAGTGATCGCTGCCGACGCAGAATCCGAAGCAGCTGTGCTCGAAGAGGTCGAGCGCTTTTTCATCGCGTAGTCACCCGCTGCTTCCGCATTGGCGACCCTGGATTGCAGTCTCGAGTCCATCGATGACCGTGGCCATCCCGCTCTCCAGATCCCGCAATGCCGGGAGGACTTGATCATGGTAGTGGGGATCGACGCCTCGGAGGATGCAGATGCTCGCTCGTATCACGTGCACAGCAGGACGAAGCAGCCGTCGCTGCGCTTCGCAGCCTTTCGTGATTTCCGCTGCGCGCGTGAGCGGATCTGCCTCGTGGGAAACGACGCCGATCGGTATCAGTGCCGCTTGCACTTGCATGAGGATCTGACGAACGAGATCGCAGCACTGCCAGAGGTGTGGTTCGTCATCCCCATGTTCGTAACACTCACGCAAGGCCCGCGTTGTAACCTCCGCGAGTTCGGTGAGGCTCGCTACGTGCGCTCGACAAGTCTCGATCAGTTCCGATGCGATCAACGGATCGAACATCGGCGCGTCGACGGCCGGATCCGGCACAGCCGCACGGTCTTTACATGTTTCGTCGATTGCCTTTACGCCTGAGGCGGCAGAGGGTGATTTTCGCGACTTCGGCTCGCGCTTGGTCGTGTCCTCGGCGGCATCATCGGATTCATTCGGGATAGATTTTTTCGCGGCCATCAGCGTTCCTCCTGCGTGGCGGTGTGCCGCATGCCCGCTGGTCGCAACACTGCGCGGGGCGGCTGTATGCATCGATGGATGACCAGATTCGCTTCATTCGATCTGGCCATGAGATCAGACCCTGAATAGCCGTAGATAAGGGCGGCGGCTTGGCAGGCGCCGGGTAATCGGCCCCTTCCATCTCCCCGTCCTGATGTATTGGGCGAATGCACGGCAGGCGAGATGTCGAACACGACACGTGACCGCACATTCGCAGCCATCGCACGGCGGCGGCGTGACCTGCGAAGGTTCAAGATCCTGAGCTGGCGAAG
This sequence comes from uncultured Gammaproteobacteria bacterium, assembly GCA_963710595.1. GTDB lineage: Bacteria > Pseudomonadota > Gammaproteobacteria > Steroidobacterales > Steroidobacteraceae > Steroidobacter. The sequence continues at coordinate 2,067,303 of CAVQAZ010000003.1, read as the reverse complement.
GAGGCACCCCATGTTGTACGCGACGGAGAACACTGCGCGTCATGGCTGCACCTCGCGTGAGCGACAGAGCCGCTCGATCGTCTCCGCGCCACCGACGAGTCGGGCATGCAGCGCGGCCTGCCCTTCCTGGCATTGCCTGGCCGCATCTCTCAATCCTTCGGCGACGATCAGTGCTTCGGCGGTTTGGATGCCGGCACTACCGTCCTCTGCAAAGAACTTCCGCCGCGTCGTGCGGATCGCGTCAGCAAGTTGTTGTGTGCGCCGAAGCGCCGGAGCGTCCCCGCGCACGCGCCACCAGGCTTCGGTATGCCGCACACAATCAAGCAGCGCATCGATTCCTATGTGGATGACGACCATGTCCTCCCGATTGGCGCGAGTCATGACTCGTCCCCCTCATCGGTGTCCTCCCCGTCGATGTCCCCGCCATCGGCGTCCTCGCCATCGGAGTCCTCCCCATCCGAGCGATCCGACGCCAACTGGTCGATCCAGTCATGCACTGACCACATCGCCTTGAGCGCACGCTTGAGGACTTCCTGTTCAGGCGATGCGATTTCCTGGAATTCCAGCGAGTGCAAGGTGACTTCGACGAGGCAGATCGCGCCGACGCATTCATGGAGAGCGCTATCGGCTCCGGCCAGGACCGGAGATCTCTGTCGTGGAGGTGCCGCCGGCGACTCAGGACTCTGCGCGGTTGTATCGGGAGAGGCCGGCTGTCGCTGGCGATCGTCGTTTTGTGGGGTGCTCATGGTCGCACCCCGCTGAACTGGGGGCGCCGAAGAACGGCAAGGCCCTTGATCCTGCGAGATTCGCGCGGACACACCCACACGAGCGCCGGGTGCGCGATAATGAAGGAAGCCATAACTGCCTCTCTGTAGGCGTTGTGGTTAGGCCCTCGCTGGTGTTTCCAGCACCGGCGGGGGCCGCCCTTTGCGGATCTCATGCCGCCACAGCACACTATTCTTCGAGCATGCTAAAGTCTAGACTCATCTAGACGCCTCGGCGTGGACCTTCTAATGGCAGAACAGGGTGGACGGAGCGGCCGACAACTGGGACTCTACGTGCCTGTCGAGACAGCCGAGAAATTGAAGACGCTTTCTGCGCTGACGGATATCCCGCAGAGCCGGCTGCTGCGGCAGGCGCTGCAGCTACTATTCGAGAAGTATGCTGAAGTGTTGGGACAGAAGTCCGGCAGACCGCGGAAGTAACCACGAGCAGGTCGTGCTCATCCGAGTCCCCAGTACCACGACTTGCCACCCAATTTGCTGGAGAAGCGCAGGGCAACTACGATGAGTTTCGTTTCTCTACGGGCATGGGGCTAAACGCTTACGTGATCACTGACGCCACGAACAACACTGGACCGGTCGGCTCACCGGTGGGGGAGCCGCCGAGCGGTTCGCGGCTGACTGCCAACTGACGTGCCCGGGCGAGCGCGGATCGTTGCCCTGCACTGAGTGGAAGCACGCGGCTTCCCATAAGCGGCATCAATCCCAGTGACACCGGCACTTCACCCGAATCTGAGAGGGCCCACAACTCATACGCGTGGCTTGGATCGAGCGAGAGCTGAGTCTCGGCGTTGATTCGCAGCTTGCCCCCTTCCGAAACCGCCTCGATTCGCCACAGTCTGGTTTGCTGCTGGTCGGTGATGTTTGCGACGGCCCGCGGAGTTCCGATCTGCGTGTCTGCAAACCAAGTCAGCGCGAGAACCAATACTGCGATGCTGGCGGCTAAAGCCAACCAGGTTCGGCTTCGCCACCATGGAACTTGCGGGTTCCGAGTCCTCTTACTGAGATTCAACTGCGCCCGGACGTTTTGCAGCACTGCCGCTGGCGGTTGCACCGGCGCGGCTTGGTCCGCCAGTCCTGAAAGAAGTTCCTCCCACTCGCGTACGGCTCTCAGCGCACCGGCATCCTGTCGACAGATCCGTTCCATACGACGGCGCGCACGGCCACGCAGCATGCCGAGAACATACTGCGCGGCAAGTTCATCAATGACTGCGCGTGCGTACTTCATGATCTCATGCACCGCTTGAGACTGACCAAACCCCGCCGCAGCCAGCTCTTGACGGTTCCCACCGGGCTTTCCAATTTCTTGGCCATCTCTTCGTGCGAATAACCATCCACGTACGCAAGCTCGATGCACCGACGCTGATCTGCCGACAGTCGCCCCCAGCAATCCATCAATGCAGCGCGCAGGCGGTGTGATGTGGTCGAGTCCGTTGGGTCCTCGCTTGAAGAATCCGTCAATGCTTCGATAGGGACGTCATCGAGCGAGGCGTACTCTCGCTGAGTGCGCATCATGTCGATGGCCCGATAGCGTGCGATCGACAGCAACCAGGCCATCGCACGACCACGATAAGCAGCGTACCGCTCCGCATGCTGCCACACACGCACCATCACATCCTGTAGCGCATCTTCAGCCAAGGACTGACTTCTGAGCATTCGAAGCAGCAGACCAAAGAGCTGAGCCGACACGAGTGCATATAATTCATCGAGCGCCTGTTCGTCTCGCATGGCGCAGCGGCGCAGGAGTTGCTCGACACGATCCGCTCTATCGTCCTGTGCACCAACATCCCTTTGGATCGACTCCACCGACTGCATCGGATTCACGCTCTACATCGTATTATTTTTTGCCCACCGAGATCGGATCACCGACTCGGGATCACCGCAGACCATCGCATCCAGGAGTAATCGATGCGCAGGTGTTCGCACGCCCGGAAGCTGATCAGCCTTCATACCGAATCCATGACGAAAGCCATTCTGCGTACGCATTCTGCCACGAGTTCCGGCGACGATTACAGTCCGCCGGCCTAAAGATGGGACGGACACCATGCAGCAGGTAAGGAAATACTCAAGGAAATATTCAGGAGAATATAACCCGCTGGCGAAAGTCCACTACCGCCCAGTTGAAGCTGCCATCCGATGGAGCGGGCTGGCGCGGCACGAACGCGAGATTCTTCAAGCTCTCAACGAGAAGAGGATTCCGGAGCCGGGAGATTTTCCCAAATGGCCTGCGCTGCGGCTGAACACTGAGCGACTCTACGACGCCATCGCCAATGATGAACTTCCGTTCGGCATCGATGGTGCCGCGGTTCATGACAAGGCCTATAGCAACGACCCTCACCTGACGATCCGTCATGTGGACCTAAAATTGTGGATGACCCGGTACTATCCTGATCACAAGCCGGACTTTCTGTTCAGTTCAATCGAGCGGCTCGCCCATCCGACGATCAGCGTTGATGCGGTCCGCATCCTGACCTTCGAATGCGATACGTTCCGGGAAGAATGCGACGCCCTGCGGAAACAGATCGAACGGCGTGATCACGAGATCGAGGTGCTTCGCAGCCAGCTCAAGAAACACGACCCCGCAGGTCGAGCGGAAGCGTTCCAAGACCCGCTCGGTGTTCGCAGCGAGACGACGTATCTGCACATCGTCGGCGGCTTGCTGGATCTGCTGTTGGGACACGCGCCGTCCGGACACCCCTACTCCAGCTTCAAGACGCAGGAAGCCATCATAAGCGCGATGACCGCGCACCACGGCGAGCGCGTCGGCATCAGCAAGAGCACGCTGGAATCGAAATTCGCCGCTGCCAGACGAACGCTCGCCCACCATTGAGCTCATAGGCGTACCCCAACTGGGGCCGCCGCGCCCCCTGCTGGGGTGTGCGTCGTCGCCACGTCGTATTTGATACGCACTGCCCGTCCACCGGGACGTGAGGCGCATGTGCGTATCTCAGATGACCGCTACAGTCGTGACCGGCAGCGATATGAGCTCGCTTGGCGCCTTATTGGGCACGAAGCGCGTACCAGCACGATTGTCCGGTGGACGGGACTGTCGCAGTACCAGGTCCGCCGAATATTCCGCGACTACGGAAAGGGGCGCGGCACAGCAGACGTGTATCGCCTCAGAGGCATCCCGCCGCACGTGCTCGCTTTCTTTTGGCGCTCGCGAGAACTGTATAGCGAGGCCGTGGTGCTCGCCGGTCTGTGCAGAGAACTCGACGTCTTTCCGGTGGAGCCGCTTGCGGACATCGAACGTACCTTCCCGAGCTTGGAGCGCGGTCAGCGCCTGTGCGTGGCCTACGAGGCATTCAAGGCGCAACTCCCTCACTCTCAGATCACGATGGAATACGCGGTGCTGCTCGTGACCGGACTTGCAATCGGCAACGAAGTGGCGTTCGGAAGTTGTACGGAGTGCACGCGCCAGATCATCGTTGATCGTTACGCGGCGCACCCGGACAAATGCTTGGAGTGTCGTTCGGGCACCTCGCACAAAGTGCCCACGCGGGAGGCTGGGGCCGCACTCCCTCAGATCGAGTCTCGCAAGTTACCGTTGCGGGAGTCCCCAACGGGAAAGATGGAGCAGAAGCGGCTGTTTTGACAACGAGTCCGCCGTTGCGGCCGCACCGCAGAGGCGCGGCGAGCGTGTAGTGAAACGCGACATCGGCGTATTTCAGCTTGAGGAGCCGGGTTGCACGGTGTGGACGGCGACCGTCGTCAGGCAAGAAGGTGTCTATTTCGGACTGTTTTCAACACATCTACCGATAGCTGGCAGGAGCCAGTTTAGCGGAACCTCAGTCCTGTTGGTGGACGGAAACTCGGAGAGAACTGTGTCGAATCCCAGCACGGGCAGGCGGAACACGGCGTTTGCGAGTCAGACGAATCCGCATTGGTTTGATCCGCAAGCGCTCAGACCCGTCGTCGAGCTCAACGATTTGTTGCTCCAAGCCCTGATAGCCGATGCAGCATCACCCCGAAGCATGCGACGGCTGTCCCTGTCGAACCATGTGGGCGATCTGTTCGCGGAATTTCCTGCTGAGGCGCGCACACGCATCGCAGAGTGTCCCTTCGCGCTTGTCGATGCTGGCTTCGACGACGCAGATCGGTGGGTGCGAGTCAAGAACGGGACGTACGTCGACGCCGGGAAATCGCGACCACCGCTACCGAGTGCGTATGGGCAACGACTGGCACAAATGATGCTCATACTGGCCTGGTCACTTGCGCGCTCCAACCGAGACGCTGCTCACGTAGTGCTTGGAATGTCCCAACGATGCGCGGCGGTTGTCGGTGATATCGGATTGAGCGTCTTGCCGAGCATTGCAGAACAGCACGCCCAGCTGATCCGTCCTCGATGGGAGGACCGCCCGGACATTTGGCGACAACTGCTGCAGCTGGCATTCCACGGCGTGGAGCGCAACCAGCCGCCGCTGAGTGTGCGAGCAATGGAGTATTTTCTGACCGACCTGTGCCGGCAGGAGCCTCTTTCCGGCCAAAACCGAAGGAAAGGCGGATAGAACGGAGTGCTCTACCCCTGCATCGTCGTTCACCCGCGGGCTTGTTTGCATGGAGCGCGGTGCTTGTATGGCGAGAAGTATCCATCGCACGTCCCCTGCAAATTCGCGCGCGAGACGCAACGGGCGCACTGCCCGCAAGCCTTATTCGCAGGAGCCAGGACAACCGCAGCAGCTCGCGCTTCTTATTGAAGCGCCGAAGCAATCTCCGATCGCACCTCGCAAGCAGGGGCAAAGCCATTCGGCCGCCGAGCCGACCTTGAGTGTTGACGGACTGGAACCGAGGGACCGAGTGGTCAACACGCGCGAGGCTGTAAGGATCGCCGGCAAGCATCGCGCGACGCTCTTTCGCTGGGCGCGGGATGGGAACTTTCCGAAGAAACGGACTTTCACAGGCGGCAAACGCGCTTGGGTGCTATCCGATATCGAGCGCTGGATGGCAGGTGAATCGAAAACAGAAGGTCGTCGCCCGAAGAGTAATAGGCATGTCGGAGGAAATCGTGCTGATCGACACCGTCATCCAACTTGAGCAGCTGATCGATGGCCATCGTGTGTGGCGGGCCGCCGGGGTACTGGCACTGCGATTGCCCCGACTGGAGCTCCTGCGGCTGCAGCCACACGCTGAAGGCGGCAGCAGTGTTCACAATCACCAGCCGACTAGCCCGATGCTCAATCTCTCACGAGTACGTGTTTCACCTGGTCAAGTTGCGTTTGGTACTACTTCGACAAGAAGGCTGGCGGTCGCACGTCGAGCTCCGGTAGCGTGTTGCCCCGGTGGATACATGGGAGGTCGCCCCCGCGTGCCGTCGGCACAAGCACGAAGAATGGAGTCGTGCCGGATCCTTTTGCTGGCAGCGGCACCAGTTTGCTGTTCGCGAGACAACACGGCTTCCGCGCCATTGGCATAGATATCAAGCGCGAGTCCTGCCAGCTCATGGTTGACCAGCTCGCTAAGTACGCCGCTCCATAAATCGGTGACGTATCCGGACGCGACAGTCGGTACTGTCGCGAACTGAAAGGTATCGAGAACGCCACTCAACATCGCACATTCCTTCTGTAGCTGCGGCGGCGCACAGTGTCGGTCGGGACGTGCGGCGGATGAAAAGGCAGCGCGTCGATGTAGTGAGTGGCAATCCGATCCGGGTGAGCCTCGCGCCATGTGCGATAGGTGTGCAGGAGCTGCGCACCTATCACGCCTGCGACGGGGCGCCGGCGCGAGCGAAAGGCGCTCGCGAACTTTGCCAGCCAGCTCGTTCGGTTCACGCCGCGAATGTCCTGTAATAGTGACGGGCAATCGCTCTGGCCAACTGCGTCGACGAGCAAGGGGCTTGAGTCATAGCGCAGCGGCATCTCGACCGGGCTCCACGTGGCCTCGGCCAGCGTTCCTTTTCTGCGAGTGTGCATCCGAATTGGTGGGGTTACGTGAACCAGTCGGATGCCTCTCGGCCCGCCTTGCGCAAACGCAAGCTGCGCGCCATCCAGCTCACGCGCGCGCCGCGGGTTCAAGAGATTTCGGCTGTGGCAATACGTCGATCCGAAACTCCCAAACTCCCAGTAAGGATCACTCCGTGATTCCTCCGCGTTGTTCATCTTGGGTTGTCGCAGCATCACGATGACGATGCGCGGGTACGCCTCCATGCCGCTATGCGTGCTCATGTCACGTCCCGGCGAAGAGATCGAAGTCGTTGACTCTTCCGATCGCGCGCTGAACAAGCTTCGCCCGTGCCCGATCTCCGGGATCGCTCAGGTCCCACATGCGCCGGCAGGCACGCAGGCTACTCGACCAGGGCGGAATGCCACCGTGTGTTAGGGCGCGGCCGTCGGCCGCTGTGAGGGCTCTGTAGAGCAACCCATCGCGCTCCGCGGCGCCTAGGTCCACCGCCCGTTGGAACGGCTCGGATCGTGCGAGCTCGCCGACAAAGACGCGGTGGCCGTGAGCGAGTTCACTACCTCCGTCAAGATGCGCGTTGGCCAGGGCTCGTGTTTGCTCGCGAGCCGAGAGGCGCGCTAGGGAGGCGCGATCCGTCACGATCTCTTGGACGCGGATCGCGCCCAAGAGATACCAGCCCTGCAGGCCCGTAAACCCCGACCAGTGCGTGCCCGTGTTCTCCCATAGAAGACCCCAAAAGAGCAGCGTGTCATCCGGCTCGACTCGCTTGAGTGCGCCCGCACGTCCACGGCTGCAATTATCGCCATAGGTGAGATTGGCCCAGTCGGGATCTGCGTGCGTTGCCCAGCCGACCAGCCGATCCATGCGCACGAATGGCCGGATCTCAGCGGCGTAGTCCGGCAACTCTGACTTATCCTGCGAAGGGTACGGAAAGGGAACGTAGCGGAAGGAGCCATCCGCGAAGATCGGGCTTCGCGCCCGCGTGCCGTGACTGGTATTCGATCCAACGTTGATCAGGTAAATGCAGCTCATGTCGCTCTCATCGTGGTGATGGCCGGTGACGGCCGGTACATCATGACGAAACAGCGAGCCCATTCGCTCTCGAATTCACCGCGCCTCTCCCCCCGAAGCTGTGGACTGCATCTGACGGGCTAAATGAGCGCCATCCTCGCATCCGGACACAGTAGACGGTTGCAAAGGAAACCGAGTTTCAAAGCTCAGCGAGCAGCGCCTTGCGTTTCGCGTCGTACTCATCCCGCGTGATCAGCCCGGCGTCGAACGCACTCTTCAGCTTCTCTAGCCGGCCAGTCACCGCATCCTGCGGCGTCGATTCGGCGGCTTTCCTGACAAGCGCCGCTGGTGCCGCCGTGTCGGTCGGGTGAAGAAGAACACTGTCTGTCGTCTGAAGGGCCTGCATCACAACGTAGGTCGTCCCGTATTTGGAGAGCGACGCCACGTCGCGGCGACTGGCCAGAAAGTCCACCGTGGCAGCGAGCGCGGCGACGCGCGATTGATTACTTGGATGCGAACTCGTGAGCTTCTGAAGCGCCGCTTGTGTTTGCGCGTTGTAAAATTCAGTGTTGGCCTTGTTGAAGCTCACGCGCGCAGCCTCTGCCTCTACGCAGGCCTTGTTGACCCTATCGGCGTTCGGTTGCGCCCGAGCAATCTGGCCGGCATTCCACGCCGTCATCAACTGCGCGCAGGTGTTCTGCGCTTGTGTGGCTTGGACCCGCATACTCTGAAGCTGCGCTTCTGTGAGCGTCGCGCCAGGCGCAGCGGCGTCGTTTTCTTTGACCATGCGCGTGAAGAAATCCGCGCCGCGCAGCGGATCGAAGCCTGCACGCAGGGCGACGGCAGCGCCGAGCGCATCCGCTTCCGCCTCATCCTTTTGACCGTACTGCGCGCCGAACACTTCGCCGAACTCACCGAGTTCTTTTGCCGTCTTTCCCTTCGACAGTGCGGCGACCAGCACGGCGAGCTGCGAGAGTCGCATCGCCGAATCATTCTGGCGCCGCTCGTTATGCTTGAGCAATGAATGACCCAGCTCATGACCCAGCACGAACGCCAACTCATCGTCGCTTTGCGCAGCCGTGAGAAATCCGGTGAATACGTAAACATACTCGCCGCCGACGACGAACGCGTTGTTGGTGGGCGGCATCGTATCCAGGACGCGCACCGTCCACGCCTTCGGGTCCTGGCCCATCGCGGCGAGGAGTTTGCGTACCAAGTCGTTCACGCGACGTGAACGCTCATCGGTCACCAAGTACACGCGCTGCGTGCCGTCACGACCTTGAGACAGCAGTTCATCGTCGTATTGGCGAGCTTGCGCAATAGCCTCCGCCGAGAGCGGAGCGCTGAGTGCGGCGACTACCCCATCCACGGAGTGCTGGTCTCGGACTTGGGCGACCGCCGCGCTAGTGACACACACCGCGGCGAGCAGCACCGCAACACGCTTGTCCATGTAGACTCTCCCGTAGACTAAATACGTGTGGCGGAGATGCTACGGAACGGACAATTCGACGCTGCGACACGGTTCACGGTCCGGCGCTCGGTAGGCCCGCCCGGCTGCGGGAGGCATCGCCGATCTGTGACCCACGTTTGGGAACTCGTCTGGACCGATGCACCTGTGTGCTGGGGCTCTGAGCGCACACTAATTGGTCGACGCGTCACGAGTCTCGTGCCAGAAACTGGATGGTAGAGACCGGGTCGGTTACATCGATTCGGCACCGTATTTGTGAACCAAGGTACTAAGCTCAGTAAGCGCGGCACGGAAAGCAGGAACGAAGGAGATGTCTGTGCCGAAGTATCTATCTGCGATGCGGCTGGAGTCCTCCCACGACTCACTTGCCGAATCCCGCGGGAAGGCCGCGCTGATGGATTTCCTGATTTTGAAGCGGACTCTGGTTATCCACGGCGCCAACATGTCGCGATAACTCAATCGCAAGCGGCCTATCTGCAGGCGACACGTGAAATGGCTGCCGTCGCCAATCGGCCCATCGCGGCAACGACGTGCAACAACGTGCGACGGACGGCAACGAGAAGTAGATGCTATGCGCCCCGTCTCGGAGCGTCGCCCCACGATGTCGTTGGGAGTGATGCGTCGCCCGCCCCCTTGTTCTCCTTGCTTCTCGGCAACGCGTTTTTCGTCGCAAATCGAGCAGAAACGGTGATGGGGAATCGCGCTTCGGAGGAGGAACCTCATGTGCCTCGATGAAGAGATTTGGAGCGCGGACATGAGCTTTGATGCTGAGTTCTGGAGCACATTCAAGCCCCGGCAAGATGTTGGCAGAACAGGTGCGCCGACATGCAGTCGTAGAGCGGCAGCCAAAACGGTGTCGCTCTCTAAATGGGTGAATGAGAGGCCGCCCGACTTGGGCGAAATCCTTTCGGCGCACGACGTTGCCCGCCTCACTCGCAGGCGCGTTTGGCTTCTGCGCACGCTGACGCTGCTTGGAAGATTTCCAAGAGAGCAGCGGTTTCATGGTCGCGCGATCGGCTGGGCGAAGCGCGACGTGCTGAGGTGGCTGGCAGAGCGCGGAAGATCTGGACGCGTTCCTGCGCGGCGATGTCGTAGACATTTCGCTCACGCGCGAGGCAAGCGGGGTCCGTGTTCAGCGCGACGACCTGGAGGTGAGTCGTGAACGCGGCGCCATCGACGAGTGGCGGAGCTCGGCCCGAAGCGCGCCAGCAGGTTGGCCCGCCGCTCACTGCGGTTGTTCCGTCGCGCTACGTACTACTTTCGCTCGCTGCAGCCGTGACTGGGTATTCGGTCAAAGCGATGGAGAGAAAGATCGAGCAGGGAGTCTGGGTGCAAGGGAAAGTTTGGCGGCGCGCACCCGACGGACACATTGTGATCGATATGGTTGGGTACCAGAAGTGGGTGGAGAGCACATGAAAGTGGTCAGCGTGCCGTGTAGTGCTCGGTCTGGGCAGGCACGAAGGCGCGAGCGCAATCCATCGCGCCAATTTCAGCGGCCGGCACGATCATTCCCTTTCTTGATCGGCCGCACTCGCGGTGTCACCTCACTCTCAATCGCTTTGCCGCTTTCGATTTCAGCGACGCGCAAATCGTACTCTGCTTGGCGCACAAGCCATTCCATCGGCTCGCCACCGAAGTATCGCGCAAGCCTCAGCGCAGTGTCCGCGGTGATGCCGCGCCTGCCGAGGACGATGTCGTTGATCCGAGCTGGCGTCACTCCGACGGCCTTCGCGGTTGAGGTCGGATTGAGGCCGGCGGGCTCGATGAACTCTCTGCGGAGAATCTCTCCGGGATGGACGGGCTGCGCCGTGCTCTTGCTCATGACTAAACCCACCTCTCGTTGCTCAATAGCAGCAGCATCGCGAAAACTTGAACAGCCTGTCGATATATCGTATATCGGTATTCGATACGACGGAACCGGCGGCTATTTTGACTCAATGGCCCATGGTGAGGCGAGCCCGCGGCGTGAGGGAGTCGGGCGGCCTCGCGGATTCGGTCGATGGATTTGTCTTCGTGGGACGAGCACCAATGGGTAAGAAGGCAGGATTGATTGGCGTTCAAGCGAAAGGGCCGGATCGAATTCAATTCGACTTCCGGATTGCGGGCGTGCGTTATCGACCCACCATTTACCGGAGTCCCACCGAAGCGAATCTTCGACGTGCCCACCAGCAGCTCCGCGACATCAAGGCGCGAATCAAGAGCGGCACGTTCAATTTCGATGAGGAGTTTCCTGACTACCGCTTTAAGGATGAATTGCCGTCGGCGCCGCGCTCAGACAAGAACGCGGAAAGCTGCAGCGATGTTTTCAACAAATTTCTGGTTCATTGCGAGATGCGCGTGTCGATGGACGACATGGCGTTCTCCACGCTGGAGGGCTATCGCGAGATCCTGGATGTGATCTTCCGACCGAAGATCGGGGAACGGCTGTTCGAGCAGGTCGTCTATTCGCAACTGGCGGAGATCGTGTCCGCCCACACGAAGGGGAAAAAGAAGAAGACCTATAACAACGTAACCAGTGCGGTGCGAACGGCGTTCAAGTTCGGCTACAAGGACCGTCCTGGGAAGTTCAATCCAGCGCTCGCGTTGGAGACGTTCCGAATTACGGAGAAAGATCGACCGAAGGTCGATCCCTTCACGATCCAAGAAGCCGAGACAATCATTGCTGCTTGCCACCGCATTCACGGCGAGTGGTACGGCAACTATGATGAGTTCGGCTTCTTCACGGGATTGCGTCAGTCCGAGCAGTTTGCGTTGGAGGTCGGCGACTGCGACCTCGCTGCTGGCAAAATCAGTGTCACGAAGGCTGTGGTCTGGTCGCAGAAGAAGAATCGCACCAAAACCAGCCAGGACCGCGAAATCAATCTTTGTCCGCGCGCGCTCGAGGTGCTGCGGCGGCAGTTCGCGCTTCGAGAGCGTATGGTCGCCGCCGGCAAGATCCGTCACAAGTTCGTCTTCTTCACGGAGGACGGCACGCCATTTGAAACCGTCTACCTGCCGTACAACCGCTGGCGTGACGCCATGGAGACTCTCTCCGTCCGGTACCGCAAGCCGTATAACCGTCGTCACTCGTACATTAGCTGGAGACTCATGATCGGCCACAATCGGCTGCTGGTCGCAATGGAAGACGGCCATAGCGTCGCGACGATGGAGCGCACCTACGCCGCATGGACGAAGGGCGCCAAACCGGAGGACGTCGAGCTCATCAGGGCCGCGATGGCTGGCTCGCCGAAGGCAGATGTTGGCAGCAGCGAGGCCACCGAAAGTCCCCTTCGGTCCCCTGAAATGGCCACTAAATGGCCACTAGCCGAGGAAATCGAGGGGATCGAGGGGGTGAAGTCGAAGATCGGTGAGGTCGCTTGTAGGCGAGTAAGTGGTTCTATTTCCGGAGGAAAATGCCGAAACAAAAGTTGGCTGGGGCGGAAGGATTCGAACCTCCGAATGGCGGGATCAAAACCCGCTGCCTTACCACTTGGCGACGCCCCAATTACCTATTTTTCCGCAAATTCAGTCAGTTACTGGCTTGGGCGCTGGCAGGCCGTCCCCTCCAGTCCCACTTATTCCCCTGGCTGCCACCAGATTTAGTGGGCACCTAAGGCGGGCGCGGATGATACACAGCGGGATGCCCCAGGCACTAGAGGCTCCGTGCCTTGCGAAGTTCAGCCGGCGCGGCGACGCTCAGGAGCATGCCCATGCGCTTCGTCTTGGTCCCCGATCGGGTCCTACATTCGGGATGCGGTTAAGGAAACTTCACCGGCAAAGGCGCATCCGAACGTATCAGCCCGGCGTTGCGCAACTCCAGCCAGAAGTCATCCGGGATCGGCTCATGGTAGAGCTCCACCGTTTGCGCGACTCGTTCGCGTCCGGCCAAGCCGGGGATTACGCTGACGACCTGGGGATGGGCGAGGACGAAGCGCAGCGCAGCCGCGGGTAGACTGACCTTATGCCGGTCCGCGAGGGCTTCCATGGCGCGTACCTTTGCCATGACCTCCGCGGGCGCCGGACCGTAATCGTAGAATACCGTGCCAGTCGTCCTGGTCCCGGTGGCGAGAATGCCGCTGTTGTAAGGGCCGCCGATCACGACGGAAGTACCGGTTTCGGCGCATTTGGGCAGCAATGCATCAAGCGCTTCCTGCTCGAGCAGGGTATATCGGCCGGCCAGAAGGATGACGTCGAGCGGGGCCACGGCCAATGCGTCGAGGCAGACGGCGATCTCGTTGACACCAAGCCCATACCCTGCAATCGCGTGCTCGTCGCGCAGTCGTTGGAGCGCGCGGAAACCCCCGCCAACCGTCAGCTGATCCCAATAGTGTTGCGCGGCATCGCCGTGGGTCCGCACGCCAATATCGTGGACATAGAGCAAATCGATCCTCGCGACTCCCAGGCGCTGCAGGCTGTGCTCATAGCTTCTGAGGACGCCATCGTGGGAATAGTCATAGTGCATCGCAAAAGGCATCGGAGAATTGAAGCCGTCTTGAGTCCGGTCGTCGACGACGCTTATGTCGGGAAGCATCAATCGCCCAACCTTGGTCGAGAGGACGATGTCGGGCACCAGCCTCACGGCATCGCCTACCCGGCGCTCGGACAAGCCCCGTCCATAATGCGGCGCGGTATCGACATAGCGAAGCCCCGCCGCGAACGCGGCCTCCAGGGTAGTACGCGCATCGGCGTCCGATATCGGCGAATAGAGATTGCCCATCGGCGCGGCGCCGAATCCAATCTCCGGAAGCGAAAGTCCCGCCGAAACGATCGGCCTGCGCGCAATGGTCACAGCGTCAATCCGAGACGATAGGCGCGGTTGGCATTGCGTCCCCAGAGGTCGCGGCGTTCTTCCTCGGAAAAGCCGCTCAGGATCGCCTCATAGGCGCCAAGCGTCTCGTCCAGCGAGGCGAACAGCCGATCGACGGGAAAGTTGGTGGCGACCATTACGCGCAAAGTACCGAAGCGGTCGATCACCTCGAGAACAAGGTCGCGGAAGCTGGCGGGGTCGAACGGACTATGGATGTAGCCGGCGCCGGATAACTTGATGACGGCGTGCGGCAAAGCGGCAAAAGCGTCGAGACCGGTCCGCCACGCTTCCAACCCATCGCTCACGATCGGCAGCGCGAGGTGGTTGAGGATGACAGGCACCTCAGGATGCCGGCGCGCGACTTCGACCAATCCGGGAAGCTGTGGCGGGAAGCCATGGAAGTCGAAGCTGAAACCATAAGCACCGAGCCGCGCATAGCCCTTGCGCCAGACTTCGCTGATCGTGAGGTTGCTGGGATAGGCCCGGCGCGCGGCATCGAGCGGGTGCCAGTTGACGAGGTGGCGAACACCCTTGACGCGCCCGTGTTCCGACAGTCTGGCGAGCTTGCGATCGATATCGGGATCGTCGAGCGCTTCGCGTGCAACGAACGCGGTGGGCAGGCCCGACGTCTCGGCGCACTCATCGAGCCAGACGGTCTCGGCCTCGGAATCTCCCTCATGCGCACCCGCTTCCACATGGACGGCAGCGACGAGATTCCATGCCGCGGCCTCCGCGCGATAGTGCGCGGGCGAGTAGGTGGACCCGATCGCCGCCATCGCGGGACTTTCCAGCCACGGATAGCGCAGCAGATCTCGATCCCAGAAATGGATGTGTGCATCGACGAAGGGCGGACGATGGGCCATGATTGTCAGCCGTGCCGAAGCGCGTCAGCAGGGTTTTCGAGCGCTGTGCCCGGCTCGCCACCGAAAGTTGATAGAAGCGCCACTGTGGGCTCCTCAGGATTGGTCGAGCGAGAAGATGCGGCGCATCGGAACCCATTTCTGACCCGTTGCCGCGAAAGCCAGCCGCTGCTGGAAACGATCCATCGTCGCCTGCCAGCGCGCATCAACTTCCTGGAGATCGGCGGGGATCGGGCGAGGCCAATCGGCCGAAACCTCGGCGATCAGGAACAGGCGATCGCCGGCGTGCCAGATTTCCATCGTTTCATACCCGCTCGCGCGAATCCCTTCGATCACCTTGGGCCAAACCGCGCCAGGCTCGTGCGCGGCCTCATAGGCCGCGATCAGAGTGGCATGGCATCAACCAGGTCGAGCGCAAAGCACACGCGTCGGCTCATCGTGCACAGAGTCCCGTGTCGGTGACCTCGTACAAACAACAGATCGAGTTTGGCGCTGCGCTCGTCAAGCCATCGTCCATCCGCCGTCGATCGTGTGAAGCTGACCGGTGGTATAGCTGCTTTCGTCTGACGCGAGATACAACGCGAGGTAGGCGATTTCGTCCGCGGTGCCCAGCCGCCCCATGGGCTGACGCGCAACGAACGCCGCCCGAGCCGCAGCCGCGTCGCCGGTGGCCGCCAACCTTTGGTCGAGACTAGGCGACTGCACGGTACCGGGGCAGATTGCGTTGCACCGAACCCCTTTACCGACAAAGTCGAGCGCCACGGAACGCGTGATGCCCGCCACAGCCGCCTTAGTGGCGCAATAGGCGTAGCGGTTGGTGACGCCGATCAGTGGTCCCGCGACCGAGGCCATGTTGATTATCGACCCGCGTCCCCGCGCTACCATACCGGGCAGGAGAGTGCGCAGCATATGCGTGATGGCGTGCACGTTCAGATCGAACGACAGTTGGTAACCAGCATCGTCGCCGTCAAGCAAAGTCCCGGCATCGACATAGCCGGCGCAATTGAAGAGCACATCGACCGCGCCGACTTCTCCGCCGAACGATGCGATCGCGGCCGCGTCGGTCAAGTCCAGGACGCGGGTTTCGCAGCCAGCCAGTGTGGCGAGCGCGCCGCTATTGCGATCAATCGCGATCACCGTTGCGCCCTCGCGCACGAACAGCTCGGCGGAGGCACGGCCGATACCTTGCGCCGCCCCTGTCACGATTGCCCGCTTGCCGCTTAGTCTTCCCATCTGTTCATCCACTAGGCGTGCGCCACGATCTTGCCGCTCATGATCGACATGCGTTCGATCGCATCCAGGTCCCAGGCAATGCCGAGACCGGGCGCCTCGCTCGGTATGGCGCGTCCTTTTTCAACCCGCATGCGCTCTGTCGTGATCGCATCGAGTTGCGGAATATATTCCACCCATCGCCCGTTCGGCACCGCGGCGCAGAGCGCTACATGCAACTCCATCAAAAAATGCGGCGCGACGGCCACGTTGAAGCACTCAGCCAAGTGCGCCACCTTCAGCCATGGCGTGATGCCGCCGATCCGGCCGACATCGACCTGCACGATCGAGCAAGCACCCCGCTGAAGATAGTCGCGGAAATGCAGCGGGCTGTACACGCTTTCGCCGATCGCGATCGGAATGGACGTCGACCGTGTCAGCCGGGCATGACCCTCGACGTCGTCGGCGGGCAGCGGCTCCTCCAGCCAACCGATGTTGAGCGGCTCGTATAGGCGCGCACGGCGGATCGCCTCGTCCACCTTGAATGCCTGGTTGGCATCGGTATGGATTTCAAATGTCGCGCCGACTGCTTCACGGACGGCAGCGATTCGCGCAACATCCTCGGACGGGACGGCCGATCTTGAGCTTGCACCCCGCGAAGCCACGCTCTTTCGCGGCCAGGGCATCATCTATGAGCGCACCCGTTTCCAGATGCAGCCAACCGCCTTCGGTGGTGTAGAGCGGCACCGACATTTGCGCACCGCCCGCCAGCAGATGCAGCGGCAGTTTGGCGCGGCGGCAGCGCAGATCCCACAATGCGGTGTCAATCGCGGCCATCGCGATCGCAGTGATAGCACCCACAGTGGTCGCATGCGTCACGAACAACATATCGCGCCAGATTCGCTCGATCTCTTCGGCTTCGCGGCCGATCAGGAGAGGCGCCAGCGTTTGCTGGATCAAGGCGATCACCGATCGGCCCCCGGTGCCGATTGTATAGCTGTACCCCATGCCCACCGCGCCATCGGCGTCGGTGATTCGTACGATAGGTGTTTCCTGGCTCACGAAGGATTGGATTGCGTCGACCCGCTTCACCTGCGGCTTAAGGTCGACCATCCTGAACTCGACTTGGACGATCTTTGTCACGCTGGTTGCTCCGAAACTCGGTGGGCCGCGGCGAACGCCGCCCCGACACGACCCGATCGAACGGCGGACGTGCAATAGATGAAGACGACGGCAAACCCGACGAACGGCACGGCGTAAGCGTGAGAGATCGTGAACGCGTCGGAGATCGCCCCCATCATCGCGGTCAGAACCGCACCTCCGACAATGGCCATGATCATCAAAGCCGAGGCCGCCTGCGAATGTTCGGCATTGCCATGAAGTCCGATCGCGTAGATCGCTGGATACATGATCGACATGAAGAAGCTGGTCAGGACCAAGCAGGCCAGCCCGATGGGCCCCGGGGCCAGTACGGCAACTGCGGCAAGCGCTCCAGCGCAGGCGGCGAAGACCATACCGATCTGGGCCGATGACCAGCGCCTGAGCAGCAGCAGTGTTGCAAACCGGCCGAGTAGGAACAGGACCAGGCTGATCATCAGATACAGGGCAGCGGTCCGGTCCGGCGTGCCGGGCAGATTACTTTGCGTGTAGCGAAGCAGAAAGCTCCACACCCCGATCTGGGTGCCGACATAGAAGAACTGGGCGGCAACGCCCGCGACGAACAGCCGCGAATGCAACAGCGCCCTCAGCCCGCTAAGAGGCGAGCCACGATGCGCACTGGTCGCGCGCTCCGGGAATCGAGTACTTGCAACGAGCAAGGCCACGGCAAACACGACCAGGCTGATTACGAGATAGGGTATTTGGACTGCCCGCGCCTCGGCCGCGCGCACCAGGACGTCGGTCGTGTGACCGATGGGCGCGGTTGTCTCGTGCGCGGAAAAGATGAACTGGCGGCCGACCAGCACACCGATGATCGAACCGATGGGGTTGAACGCCTGAGCCAGGTTGATCCGCCACTCCGCGCGCTCGGGCGAGCCGAGCACGACGACGATACCGGTCCCAGCCGTCTCCAGGAATGTAAGGCCGCTGGCAATCACGAACAACGCGCCGAGAAATGCTCCATAGGCGACACTCTCGGCCGCCGGCCAGAAGAGCAGCGCGCCGGTGCCGTAAAGGCACAGACCCACGATCACCCCGCGCTTGTAGCCGAAGCGCTGGATGAACAAGGCGACCGGGATCGGCATCACCAGATAGGCGATGTAGAAGCACGACTGGACCAGACTCGATTGCAGATCGGTGAGCGCAAACGCCTTCCTGAAGTGAGCGATGAGGATGTCGTTGAGGTTATGTGCCATCCCCCACAGGGCATAGAGAAGCACCGTCAGCACGAGTGCGGCGCTGACGGCACCGCGGGCTCCAGCGGTCACGTAACATAGACCTTGAGGACGGTGACCGCCGGGTCGGGAATGATGCCGGTCAGATCGATGTCGACGCCCGTCCCCGACTGTATGAAGTTGAGCGGGCGCTTGTCAGTAAGCAGGCGCACCGCCCGGACCTTGCGCCCCCAGTCCGGCAGTGTCAGCCGGCCCGGCGGCATGTCGAGGATATGCACGAACAGGTCGCCGTCCTTAGCCGTGGTGCGATAGCCCTGCTGACCCTGAATCGGCCCATACATTGTCCCGTAGACCGATTCGCCGTTGGCGGCCATCCAATTTCCCATCTCCCCCAGTCGTTCGCTGAACTCGGATGGAATCGTGCCATCGGGTTTCGGACCGACATTGAGCAGGAAATTGCCGCCGCGACTGAACACTTCGACCGAAGTACGGATGAGGTCGCGCGCCGACTTGAATTCCTGATCGCGGGAGTTGTAAGCCCACGTATTGTTGATCGTCATACAGGTTTCCCAGTCCTGGAAGGAGTCCGGGTCGGGCACGCCTTGCACCAGGCGATCCTGCACGCGCACGTCCGTGCCCGCGAAGGGGACGCCCTTGGTGGGGATGCGATTGGGCGTGAATTGTTCGGGCGTGACATAGTCGCCAACAGTCCCGATCCGGTCATTGACCGTCGCCCTCGGCTGAAGATGACGGATCAGATCGATGAACCGTTGGCCGCCATACTTCCCCTGGTTGCGCAGTCCGTCGAACCAGATCGTCTCGACCGGGCCGTATCCGCCGAGCAGCTCTCGCAGCTGCAGTTCCATGTAGGCGAGATAGCTCGCCCATTCGGGCCGCTGCGGCTCTCCGCCCCAATTGGTCGAGGACGGCTTTGACGTATCGCGAAAACCCGGGTGATGCAGGTCCGGCGGTGAATAATAGAAGCCGAGCGGCAGATCGTGTCGAGCGCAGGCGTCGGACACCATCCGCACGATGTCCTTGCCGTAAGGCGACTTAGTAATCTTGTAGTCGGTATACATGCTGTCGAACATGCAGTAGCCGTCATGGTGCTTGGTCGTGAACACCATGTATTTCTGGCCCGCCGAGCGTGCCAGCTCGACCAGCGCGTCCGGATCAAAGGCGGTGGGATTGAATGTCCGCGCGAGCCCGACATAGTTCTTCTCGCTGATCGGCCATTTGGGAGTCGGCTCCATGATCGGCCAGGAGGCCTCGACACTCGCCTGTGAGTACGGCCCCCAATGGACAAACATGCCGAATTTGCGCTGACGAAAGGCAGCGATGCGCGGATCAAGCTCGCCGGTTCCCGTGGCCGCACGGACGCCCGGCACTAACGTGATGATTCCTGCCGCCACTGCCCCGATCAAGACCCGCCGACGATCGGCCGAAGGCAGATCGGCCTGCGGCTTGTCGCGATAGCTCGTCATTGAAGTACTCCTTTCTTTTTTTACGCCAGCGCGCTCAGAACCGCGCCCGCAGGCCGAGCGTGAATTGCCTGCCATTCTCCAACCAGCCGCGTGACAGGCCGAAATTGTTCACCTGCTTTTGCGCCCGGTCGAGAATGTTTTCGAAGTTGAACGAGACGGTCGCGAACGTCGTCACGTCGTAGCTGATCGAGCCATCCAGCTGGCCGTAGGCGACCTGAAATTCGCGATCACCGAAGTAGTTGGCCTGGCCGGTCTCGTATTCGTCGCGCCAATTGTAGTAAGCGCGCGCGCCCACGCCCCATTTCTCAAAATAGGCGCCGAAGTTGTAGCTGTACTTCGAGACGCCCGGCAGCGGGAACGGCAGGCCGTTCTGTTCGGCGGGAACCTCGGGAGCATCGATGTAGGTCCCGTTACCGAACAGACCCACGCCGCTGTCGCTAAAGCGCGTAATCAGATCGAGCGGCACCTGGTAGCCGAACTCGACACCCTTGATCTTCACCGTCTCGAGGTTGATCGGCGTGTTGCGGCGGAAGGTCAGGGGAACAGTAGTACCGTCGCCGCGGGTAACCAGTCGCGTGTCGAGCACCTGGCCGTTGACGATGAAGTCGTCGACGTTCTTGTAGAAAAACGCGAGCGAGATGAGACCCGACTGCGGCAGATAATACTCGAAGGAGAGATCGAACTGGTCCGACAGATACGGCTTGAGGTCCGGATTGGCAGAGGTGATGTTGAGCACGTTCGCATTCACCGAAATGCCAACACCGAGCTGATTGAAGTCCGGTCGTGCCAGGACACGCGCTGCAGCGAAACGAGCCGCGAGCTGGTCGGTCAGGTTGTACTTCAGGTTGAGGCTCTGGCAGAACATAGTCATAGT
Organism: uncultured Gammaproteobacteria bacterium; assembly: GCA_963710595.1. Classification (GTDB taxonomy): domain Bacteria; phylum Pseudomonadota; class Gammaproteobacteria; order Steroidobacterales; family Steroidobacteraceae; genus Steroidobacter. The sequence continues at coordinate 2,046,601 of CAVQAZ010000003.1, read as the reverse complement.
GGCTCTTCTCGGTAAGCGCTCCGGCCGGCGGCACGATGGTCGTCACGCCGTCCCCGGAGAAGGTCAGGCCGTCGAGGTTCGCGCCAAAGCCCTTCGAAGTGAGGCGCGTGCGAACGTACCGCACGCCGACATTGCCCGAGAGACGGTCCTGCGAGTCCGAGAAATCGACCTGGGTGTACACCGCGGTGGTGGCCTCGGTGATGTCGAGCCGCGAGCCGAGCTGCTCTTGGTACGGGACCGCCGCCGTGACCGCGGCCTCTCCTCCCAGCGCGTTGTAGAACTTGTCGTAGTCGAAAGTCAGATACGTCCCGAGCCAATGGGGAATGTCGGCATTCGAGCTAACTTGGGTCAAGAACGGTGCGGCGCTGATGCTGCCACCCTCCACGCCTGGCTGGAAGGTGTAATTGCCCAGCCGCGCGGCGGTGGCCGCATCGACATTGCTGGGCGCGTAGGTAGAGAACAGTTGTCGATCGGAATAGTAGGTGCCGGCCTTGAGCGTTTTGATGAAACCGTCGCCTACGTCGAAGGCGACGTCCAGCTTGCCGCTGGCGATACGATCCTCGCTGTCGTTGAGCCTGCGCGAAACGGTTAGAAACGCGAAACCGTTGGGATCCAGCGGATCGTAACCCCGGCTAAAGGTGAGGTCCGCCTGACCACCATAGCCGTCGGGCCGGGTGATGCCGACCGAGGCGCGTGAGAATGACGACGCCTGCGCATCAAACGAACTGAAGACACCGCGTGAGAACGCACCTTCCACGTTCGTATGCAGGCGACCATTGTCGAGCTTTACGCCCAATGCGCCCGAGGTTATGGTGTTTCGACGGTCATACGGCTGGCGGTCTGCGCGAAAGTCGACCCCGTCAGCATCCAGCGTGGTCAGAAAGCCTTGCGCGCCGCCCAGCAGCTGGTCGGTGAAGCTCGTGTCGATCGTGCTCGACACGACGCCATAATTTTGCCCGGCGGAAGCCGGCGCGATGTTAGTGAAGCGGACCGCCGCGTCCCACTGGTCCGCGCTATCGTCGAAGCGCGTCCAGAGACCGTCCCCATAGATCTCGACCGCGTCGGAAGGCCGCCACTGAACGTTGATGACCGACGAGTAGCGCTCACGAACGCCCGTGGTCACGAAATAGGAATGTGCGTGATCGAAAGCGTAGATGTCGTTGCGATCACCGTCGAGATTGTAATCGACGGACTTGCCCGCTTCCACACCCGTCTCGGCACCGTAGCTCTGCTGGAAGTACGAGCGGTTCTTCAGCCGCTCATAGCCGCCGCCGACGCTGATACCGAACGTATCAGTGCTGTTTACATAGTTGCCTATCGCGGACACGCGCGGGCTGGTCTGCTCGCGGAGGCTGCTGTAAACGCCCTCGACACGCCCCGCGACGGTCGTCTTGCCGACGTCGAGCGGTCGCGCAGTGCGCACATCCACCGTCGCGGACAGACCGCCGTCGATGTTCGAGGCAGTTGGCGACTTCTGGACCAGGACGGACCCCACGAAATCGGGAGACAGGCTCAGGAAGTTGAAGGTACGGCCCCCGCCGCTGACGATCTGCCTGCCATTGAGTTGGGTGTTTACGAAGGAGGGGCTCAGGCCGCGTACACTGATCGTGCTGCCGGTGCCGCGGCTGCGGGTGATCTGGACGCCGGTAACGCGCTGGAGCGACTCGGCGATATTGACGTCAGGATATTTGCCGATGTCCTCAGCGGCGATGACGTCGCTGATGGTCGCCTCGTTGCGCTTGATGGTCGCCGCCCGCGCCAACGACTCTCGGAAACCGGTCACGACGACTTCCTCCAGCTCGTCGGCAGATGCTGAAACCGGCGCCGGAGCACCGGTCTGCGCCTGCGGCGACGACGCGTCGCCCGGAGAGACGGCGGTCGAGGGAGGCGGCTGCTCCTGCGCACCTGCCAGACCCGCAATCATGAGAGCGCCCAAGCCAACCGTAGCAGGCAATGAAGTCGTCTTAGTCATTGTCATTAGATACCTCCCCCTAGAAGTGCCCGACTCGATCGGGTTCTGTCGCAGTTCGTATACGCCGTAGGGTGCATATTACGCAGTATCGTTTATATACGCAATATAGTTCACATATGCAATAGCCGAGGTGCCCGTATGCAATAGCCGAGGCTGCCTCGATGCGGTAGGCTCTTTCCCTTATCCGGGCGAAACTGACTATCGCCAACCCGCACGGCGCTCGTCCTTAATTGGGCAAGGAAACGATGAGTGGAGCTGGAAGAAGAAGAAACGGAACCGTCATCGGACGGCGCGAACGGAAAGAAGAGCTACCGTGCTCCGGCGCTGGAAAAAGGCCTCGACATCCTCGAACTGCTTGCCGAGGAAGGCCTGCCCCTGCCCTTCCCGGTTATCGTGCAGCGACTGGGTCGATCGCCAGGCGAACTCTTCCGCATGGCGCAGGTGCTGGAGGCTCGGGGTTATGTCGAACAGGTACCGAACGGCTTGGTGCTGACGGCGCGCATGTTCCACCAGGGGCTAAGCGGCCCGCCAATCCGCAATCTGGTCGAGATCGCGCTTCCGATCATGCGCCGCCTCGCGGGTTCTACGCAGCAATCCTGCCATCTTGTACTGCCGTCGCGCGGGGACATGGTCGTCGTCGCACGAATGGAATCGCCTGAGCAGCTCGGTTTCTCGGTTCGCGTCGGTTATCGGCAGCCTTTGTACCTTACGGGCTCCGGCACGGTCCTCTACGCGTTCCAACCGAACGATATCCGCGCTGCTTGGGAGGGAATGTTCCATCCAGTTCCCAGCAAGATCGAGCTCGATCAATTCCGCGAACGGGCCGAAACGCTGAAGTCGATGGGTTACACCCTGCAGCCGAGCGCGATCGCGGAGGGAATCACGGATATTTCGGCGCCGATCATGCGCGGAGAGCGCGCAGCCGCCGCTTTGGCCATTCCATTCCTCAAGCCCAAGCGCGAATGGATGTCGATCCCGGAAATCATCTCGATGTTGCTTGCGGCTACAACGGATATTTCGAACGAAATGGTCGTCGGCGACAGTCGGGCCTGACGTTGAAATCGGCGAGCGCGAACCATTTTAGCGTTGGCGGACGCGCGAAGCGCAGGAAAGAAAGCCCCCGATGGCTTCAACCCTGCTCGTCGTAGATCCCGAATTCGCCGATCCCTATCTCGCGTCCTGCCAGCACCAGACGAACGCGCTTCGCCTGCACGCGCGCTATCCGATGCAGCCCCACGCGGTCAAGACGATGGTCGGGCACGATGGGGACCCAGCGACCCTCTCGCTCTACTTCCACACGGTATTCAACCGTCGGCTTGGAGCCTTGCGGCGCGTCGATGGCGCCAACCGGCGCCACGACCGCGACCGTGTCGAACCAGGTCGAGCGCGGAAAACGCACTTCAAGCCAGGCAGTGCCTGCCGTAGGATCGGCGGCCCAATGGCTGTTCGCCACTTCGTCGAATGCCTCGTCGGGGCCGCTCGTATCAGCGTTGCTGCTCGCCCAAGCCGGCATGTCGCGTGCCAGACTCGGCGTCGTGATGACGAGTGAGCTGGCGACCTTGGGTGCGGGGCCCGGGTTGCGCCAAAGTTGGCCGATTTCCTGGAGACGAGCGACGGCGTTGTCGTCGAAACGCCCCAAGCGGTTTGGTGCGACGTTCAGAAGGAAATTGCAGTGGTTGGCATTGAAGGGCACCAGCCACTCCTCGACGATACTGCGCGCCGGGGTGAGTTCAGCCGTCGGAAAGCTCGTCTTCCAGAACCAGTCCCTCTGCAGTGTCGTGCCCGACTGTGAGGGAACCGGACTGTTCGGCGGTATCTTCTGACCAGCACGCTGCTCGTACTGTTTGATGTCAGTGTAGTACAGCGCCGGCGCCGGATACTTATCGGCATTGTGATCGGTGACGAGACAATCCGGCTGGAGCCGCTTCACCGTGTCGTAAACCTCCCGGAACGGCAGTTCCGCATAGCTGATTCTCGTCCAGCCTGCGGCCCATCCGTCGAGGACCAGCGCGGTTATCGGACCGTACTGGGTGAGCAGCTCGCTGAGCTGGGCCTTGATGAGAGCAATCCTCTCGGGCGTGACGTGATGTGGGCGAATGTCCGCACGCAGGTCGAGGATCGAGTAGTAGAGACAGACCTTGAGCCCCGCCTTCCGGAACGAGTCGACGTAGCGACGCACGACGTCATGAGGATAGGAAGACTGCATGACATTGAGGCTGCCCGTGCGCGTCGGCCAAAGGCAGAATCCGTCATGATGCTTGGTTGTGAGGCACCCAAAGGCCATGTTCGCCGAACGTGCCGACCGCGCCCATTGATCGGTGTCCAGTTCGCTCGGGTTGAAAAGTGTTGCCGGCCGGGAAGGATCGCCCCATTCGCGATCCTGGAACGTCGCCATGTTCAGGTGGATGAACATGCCGAAGCGCAGATCGAGAAATGCCTGCTGCGCCGCGAGTAGGCGGGCCTGGTCGCGGATCGGCCCGGCCTGCGCCTGGGCCTGGGCGCCTGCCCCGGTCAAGAGTGCGCTACCGCTCAAGAAGCCCGCAGCACCTATCGCCTTCGTCGCATCACGCCTGGTGATCATGCTCAACCTTCTCAGTTCATATACGCCGTATAGTTCATATACGCATAATCGTTTATGTACGCAAGATTGCGCAATATGCAATAGCCGAGGCGGCAGCCCCGATACGGTAGGCTCTTTCCCTTTCCGGGCGAACTGACTATCGCCGGCCCCGGACGGCGCTCGTCCTCAACGATTGAACGTGACTGGCCAGAATTAATGAGTGGACTCGACGGGTGGGTGGCTCAGGCCGCCTCATGCGCCAGCCGGTCGAGCAGCGGCGAGCGGTTCAAACCACGCACAACATAACCGGTCCAGCGCGCAGGCATACGCGCGGCCGCGCGCCGAGCCGCTGCGTCATCCGGCATCGCGACGAACGCGCAGGCGCCGGTTCCGGTCAGCCTCGCTTCCCCAAATTCATCAAGCCAATCAAGCGCTTCGGCAATCTCGCCACTACGCCTGCGAACTATCGAAGTGCAGTCGTTACGACCGCCCCCCGCAAGAAAGTCGCGTACTGTGGTGACGGGTGAATTACGGGTCAATTCAGCATCCTGAAACACCTCCGCGGTGCTTACCCCAACCTGCGGTTTAAGCACCAGGTAAACCCGCTCCGGGAAGTCGCACGGCATGAGGCGTTCGCCGACACCTTCGGCCCAGGCCGAGTGGCCGCGAACGAATACCGGCACGTCGGCGCCGAGCTCCAGCCCCACTGCTGCGAGCTCGTCCAATTTGATGTCGAGCCGCCACAAATGATTGAGCGCGACCAGCACCGTGGCCGCATCGGAGCTGCCCCCGCCCAGTCCGCCTTGCATCGGGATTCGCTTGTGCAGTTCGATGCCGACGCCGTTGAAGACTTCGTAACGGGTCGCCAGCAGGCGGGCGGCACGAATGATGAGATCGGCCTCGGCGGGAATTTCGGCGAGGCCACCGATGCGCTCGATGACGCCGGCAGGCCGCTGGTAAAACTGCAGCTCGTCGCACAGATCGATGATCTGCATCGCGCTTTGTAACAAGTGATAGCCGTCGGGGCGACGACCGACGATGTGCAGGCACAGATTAAGTTTCGCCGGCGCCGGCCACGATTCGGGCAGGCCCATGAGTTCACCGCGCTGCCCGCTCATTGTCCCAACTGCCAGCGATCGACGACGATCCGCACTCTTGCGTCGCCGCTCGTGGCGGTCATTCGCATCGGCACGCGAGCGCCTGCTTCGTCCGCATACCGTTGATAGTCGATGCGCCAGCCGCCTTGCTCCAAGGTCACGACACCTTCCGGGTTTGCTTCATGCCAGCGATGTTCGCCCGGCGCGGCCAGGCCGAGCATCCAGAAGCGCAAATTGCCGGCGGGCACCGCTGCCCCGAGTTGCGTTTGCAACTCGCTCCAGGCCGCATCGGATTCGAGCTTGCGGCCGTCGCTGGTCTGCAGGATCAGGTCGGGATGGCCGCCGGCGCCGCTCATTTCCAGGCGCACGGCGCCGATGCCGATCGGGCCGCGAATTTCCACATCGGAACGATCGCCGCGCTGCTGCCATTCGAAGCTGCCCGAGCCGCCCTTTTCCGCCCCCGAGACACCGATCCGGCCGCGCGCCTGCCAGCGATCGAGATCATTCAAATCGGCGGGGATGGCGCTGCCGGGTTGAGTTGTTCTGGGCGTGCTGGCGCAACCTGCGACCAAAGCACAGAGCAAAGCGATCGGAACAAATGACCAGCGCCGCTGCATGAAACGCAGCCGGTCAGTTCAGTTTTTGCAGGCGCTGCTTGATCTGATCGTTATCCGGATAACGCTCGCTGGCTTTTTGCCACAGATCGCGCGCGTCGTCCTTTCGGTCCAACGCCATCAGCACGTCGCCGAGGTGCAGGTCCACTTCCGGATCGTTGATGCGGCGCTTGGCCTTTTCGAGATAACCCAGTGCGTCCTGGTGGCGGCCAACCCGGAACAGCGCCCAGCCCATGCTGTCGAGCACCGCGCCGCTATCGGGCGTTTCCGCCAGCGCCGACTCGATCAGCTGCAAGCCTTCCTTGTGATGGCGGGTGCGATCCACCAGCGTATAGCCAAGCGCGTTGGTCGCCGACGGATCGCCCGGGCGATCGGCCACGAGCCGGCGCAGGTCGGCGATCGACTCATCCACCTTGTCCGCGGATTCGAGTTGGAAAATGCGTGCGAAGCGCAATTCGACGGCATCCGGGTAGGCCTTCAACGCGGTGTCCAGCAGCGCCAGCGCACCGGCGGTATCACCGTTGCTGCTGAGCAAGTTGGCGCGCGCGGTAATCGTTTCGATCCGATACTGCGGACGCGTGGCGCCGAATTCTTCCAGGTGTTTCAGGCCGGCTTCGAGGCCGTCCTTCTGCACTTTGAGGCGCGCCAGTCGCGTCTGCGCCGCCATCGCAAATTCGCCGCCGGTGACGCGGCCGTAGATCTGGCTGGCGTCCTCGTACGACTGACGCCCTTCGGCGATGGCACCGAGATAGAACAGCGATTCGTAAACGAACCGGCCGCTGGACACGAGGTTGCTAAAACGCTGCGCGGCGGCGTCACGATTGCCCAGTTGGAAATCGATATCGGCCAGCGCGCGCTCGACCACGGTACCGGTCGATTCACTCGACGCCAATGCCGTCAATTCCTTGCGGCCTTCCTCTTCCTTACCGGCCTGCATCAACATCAACGCGTATTCCAGGCGGTGCGAATCCTGGTTGTCCTGATCGATGACCTGCTTGGCAGTAACGAGCGCGCCGGCGGAATCGCCGGTCAGCATTTGCACTCTCGCCAGCAACAGGCCGGCAGGCGACCAATAAGCGCCGAGTTCGCGCGCTTTACGGGCGTGCTCCATCGCCAGCGCGAGGTTGTCCGACTGGACGGCGGCTTGCGACAGCGCGTAGTGCGCTTCGGTGACGTTGGAATATTTAGCCACCAATTGTTTCAATACCGCGGTCGCGCCGCTCGGCGTGCCCTCCTCGGCCAACTGCGGCAGCAATGCCAGAAACCCCGCCTGCGGATTGATGAACGCCGTGTCGAGCAGAATGCTCAAGTGCTCGGTGGCCGTGTTGATCCGGTACAGATGCAAGGCGGCGAAGGCGGCGAAGCGCCGGGCCTCTTCATTGGTGTGATTCAGCTCCAGCCAGCGCTCGGCGGCCGCCTGCACTATGGTCCATTGGCGATGCTCATGCGCGACGCGGGTAGCTTGCTCCGCCAGTTCCTCGTCGTTGGCTGTCTGCGCGGCGCGCAGGTAAGCCTGGGAAGCTTCCAGGTACTGGCCCCGCTGCAGGGCCATTTCCGCGCCCAATACCAGCGCATTCGGGTCGCCCGGCAGATTTTCGGCTTCCGTGTCCGGTTTGGAACCGCCCGGCACGGTGCATGCCGCAATCAAGGAGGCCAGCAGCAGCGCCGCGACTCTGGCGGAGGAGCGGGTAGTAAGGCGATGATGAGAAGTCATTGTCGGCCGACTATATCAGCTCCGCTTAACGACGCCCGTCCGTGACCGTACCTCACCGTTTGCGCCGCCGGGTCGCTTGTCATTAGTGGGTCCTTCCCCGACAATCCGCACCGGTCGCGATAGCTGCCCGGCATGCCACTCGTTGTCATAGGAATCAATCACCGCACCGCGCCCGTCGATATCCGCGAAAAAGTAGTCTTTGCGGGCGAGGAGCTGCCGGAAGCCCTGAGGGAACTCACCCGCCTGCCCGGCGTGCGTGAAGCGTTGATTGTTTCCACTTGTAACCGCACGGAATTGTATTGTTTCGCCGATTTGCCCGGCGCCGTACTGCTGGACAGGGGTGAATTTCCCGACTCGCTCGACCCGGACGCGCCATTGGCTCCGTTAGCGGCTCCGCTAGCAGAATGGCTCGCCGGTTGGCATGACCTGGCCACGCATCGCCTCGATATCAACGGCGCGCTGTATCGATTGCAAGGCACGGCGGCCGTCCAGCACTTGTTCGCCGTGGCCTGCGGGCTGGATTCCCTGGTGATCGGCGAGCCGCAGATTCTCGGCCAGTTGAAGGACGCCTATCGCGCCGCCCTGGAAGAGAAAGTAACCGGTCCCTATCTAAACCGGGTGATGCAGACTGCGTTCTCGGTCGCCAAGCGGGTGCGGACGCAGACTCGTATCGGGGCGAATGCGGTATCGGTCGCATCGGCGGCAGTGTCGCTCGCTCGCACGGTGTTCGAAAAGTTTTCGGGCCACACCGCTTTGCTGGTGGGCGCGGGCGAAACGATCGCGTTGGCCGCCCGCCATCTGCACGCGAATGGCCTGGGTCGCATGATTGTCGCCAATCGCAGCCTCGGGCGCGCGCAGGAGCTGGCAGCTGAGTTCAAAGGCTTCGCCATCAGCATCGACGACCTCGCCGCGCATTTGCCCGAAGCGGACATCGTCATCACGTCGACCGCCAGCCCGACGCCGGTGATCACATTTGCCGCCGTGCAGGCAGCGGTGCGCGCGCGCAAGCGCAAGCCGATCTTCATGGTCGATATCGCCGTGCCGCGCGACATCGAAGCCGAAGTTGCCAAGATCGAAGACGTATATCTGTTCACCATCGATGACCTGCAAAACGTGGTGAATGAAAACCTGGCGTCACGCCGCGAAGCGGCACGCGACGCCATCGGCATGCTGGCGACCGAAGTCTCGCTGTTCGAACAACAGCTGAAGACGCTGGACGCGGTGCCGACGATTCGCCAGTTGCGACACGAAGCCGACCTCGTGCGCACGCAAACGGCGGATCAGGCGCGCCGCATGCTGGCCGCCGGCCGCGATCCGCGCGAGGTGGTGGATTTTCTCGCCTCGACGCTGACCAACCGCCTGCTGCATGGCCCGAGCCAGCGGCTGCGGCAGGCGGCGGAACGCGGCGAAGCGGAGTTGCTGGACGCGGCACGAACCTTGTTTGCTCCCGATCAGACGGAATGAAAGCTTCAATACGCCTTAAATTGGAACGATTGGCCGAACGCCACGAGGAGGTGAGCGGTCTGCTGGCCGATCCAGCCGTGATCGGCGACACCAACAAGTTTCGCGAACTGTCGGTGGAATATTCCAAGCTCGATCCGGTGGTCGAACGCTATCGTGCGTATCTGGGCACATTGCAGGAGCACGCGCAGGCTCGCGAAATGGCCGAAGGCGCGGACGCCGAAATGCGCGAACTCGGCCAGGAAGAATTCACCAGCCTCGGCGCCCGCATCGAGCGGGAGGAAGAAGAACTCGCCAAGCTGCTCATTCCGAAAGACGTTCGCGACGAAAGCAACATTTATCTCGAAGTGCGCGCCGGCACCGGTGGCGATGAGGCCGCGATTTTCGCCGGCGATCTGTTCCGCATGTATGCACGCTACGCCGGCCAGCACGGCTGGAGCGTCGAAGTGCTGTCGGAAAGCCCGGGCGAACATGGCGGCTACAAAGAAGTGATGCAGTCGCGTCGTCGGCCGCGGCGCCTATCTCGCACCTGAAGTTCGAATCCGGCACGCACCGCGTGCAGCGAGTGCCGGCCACCGAAGCGCAAGGTCGCATTCATACTTCGGCCTGCACCGTCGCGATCCTGCCGGAGCTCGATGAAATCGACGCCATCGAGCTTAATCCGGCGGACCTGCGCGTCGACACGTTCCGCGCCTCCGGCGCCGGCGGCCAGCACGTCAACAAAACCGACTCCGCGATTCGCGTCACACACATACCCAGCGGCATCGTGGTGGAATGCCAGGATGAACGTTCGCAGCACAAGAATCGCTCGCGCGCCATGTCGCTGCTGAAAGCGAAACTCAAGGCCGCCGAGCAGGAAAAGCGAGACCAGGCCGAAGCGAGCGCGCGCAAGCTGCAGGTGGGCTCCGGCGACCGCTCCGAACGCATCCGCACCTATAACTTTCCGCAGGGGCGCGTGACCGATCACCGCATCAACCTGACGCTGTACAAACTGGCCGACGTGATCAACGGCGATCTCGAGGGCCTGATCCAGCCGTTGCAACAGGAATATCAAGCCGAACAGCTCGCCCGCATCGTGGAGTAAGCATGGCTGCGCCTCAGGTCACTCTGCAGAGCATTACCGGCGTCGATGTGGAGCTGCGCATCGCCGGCGCCGGCAGCCGCAGTTACGCCTTCGTCATCGACTGGCATATCCGCCTGGTACTGGCGCTGGCGTGGCTGGTGGTCGCCTCGCTGCTTTACAGCGGCAAACTGATGCTGCTGGACGCCGCTGATCCGTCGTGGAACAAGGGCTACGTTTTTGCCGTGCTGCTGCCGATGGCGGCAATCTATTTCCTGTACCACCCGATCCTGGAAATTGCGATGCATGGGAGTACGCCGGGCAAGCGCATGGCGGGTGTGCGAATCGTTACGCGCACCGGCGACATTCCCGGCCCAGGCGCGCTGCTGCTGCGAAACGTGTTTCGGCTGATTGATTCGCAACCCGGCGTGTATCTGGTCGGACTGGCCACTGTCATCTTCACCGCGCAGCATGTTCGCATTGGCGATCTCGCCGCGGGCACGCTGCTGATTCTCGACGGCCGTGAAAGTGACAGCTCCTTCACCCGCCTCGCACCCGCCGGCAGCTCACTCGACCCACAGGCTGCCGACTTGATTCATGAAGTCCTGGAGCGTTGGACGGCGCTCAACGAACAGACTCGCAGCAATCTGGCGCGTTCTCTCATCATGAGGGTCGACAAATCCGCCTCGCAGGAACAACTGGCGTTGTTGAGCAGTCACGACCTGCGCACTCGATTGATGACGTTGCTCAACCCGGAACCGAAGCCGTGAACGCCGAATCAGGCATGCAAGCGTGGCTTGCATCGCGCGCCGAAACCTGGCGGCAGCTGACGCCGCAGCTGGATTCGCTGGAACGCAACCGCAATCACACGACCGCCGAAGCGCTGCAAGCCATCGAGTTATACCGCTCGCTGGGGCGCGACTTGTCGATCGCGCGACGCATTCTCCCCGCCAGCCGAATCACTCGCGCGCTGGAACGCAGCTACGCGAAACTGCACGCGATCATCTATCGCAAACCGCATGATTGGCGAGCACGCACCCGCATAATGTTTCGCGACGAGATTCCGGACGTGGTGCGTGAGCTGCGCGTGCCGATCTTCTGGGTCACCTTGCTGTTCGTGCTCAGCGCCGGCGCGGGCTGGTGGCTGGTATCGAGCTATCCCGAGTTGATTTCGCTGCTCGCCAGCGAAGCAATGATCAATGACGTGGAACGCGGCAAACTGTGGACCGAAGGCATGCTCAATGTCGCGCCCTCCTCGGTCATCTCGGTCGGCATTCTGTCCAACAACATCGCGGTCAGCCTGATGGCGTTCTGCGTCGGCGTATTCTTCGGCCTCGGCACGTTCTATATCGTCGCCACCAATGGGCTGATGCTCGGCGCGATGTTCGCCTTCACTCACCAGCACGGGCTCGCGGGCGAGCTGCTGAAGTTTGTTACCGCGCACGGCGTCGTGGAACTCTCAGTCATCTGCCTCGCCGCTGCCGCGGGCGTGATGCTCGGTGAATCGCTGATTCGCCCCACGCATCCCACACGTCGCGAATCCTTTCAACATGCAGCCACCAAGACCTCCCGGTTGCTGCTGCTGTGCGCCTTGCTGCTCATCGGCTGCGGCTTCATCGAAGGCTATCTCTCGCCGAATCCAGATTTTCCAATGATCAGCCGTGTCATCGTCGGCTTCGGCTATGGCATCGTGATGATCGGCGCGCTGACCGGGCATTTGTTCGGACGGCAGCGGGGCGCCTCCCGACCGGCTGCCTGAATATATTTGTAATCCCATCTTGGGATATGTATGCTTTAGCCACTCTCCCAGCATAAGGGGCGCAGCCATGCGAACCAACATCGATATCGACGACGCGTTGATGGAACGCGCGTTGAAGATGAGTGGCTTGCCGACTAAGGAGTCGGTTGTCGAAGAAGCATTGAAGCTGCTGATTAGATTGCGCAGCCAAGTCAGCATTCTCGGGCTTTTCGGTATTAATTCGATCGATCTCGACGTCGACGCCTCGCGGCGGGACTAATCCCGTGATCGTCGTCGACAGTTCGGTATGGATCGACTTCTTCAAGGGCCATGAAACACCCGCCGTCAGCCGACTGACGGGGTTGCTGCGCGAGGAGGTGATATTGGTGGGCGATATCATTCTCTGCGAAGTGCTGAAAGGAGCCCGAAGCGACGCACATGCTCATCTTATCGAACGCGTGATGCGCCAACATGCATTGACGTCGACAGTCGATGCCGAGATTGTCGTGACTGCCGCGAGCAACTACCGCAAACTGCGCAGCAAAGGCATTACTGTTCGCAAGACCATCGACCTGATCATCGGCACGTTCTGCATCAAGCACAACCACACGCTGCTACATTCCGACCGCGACTTCGACTCCATGGAAACTTTCTTGGGATTGAAGATCGTCCCAACGCATTACATGGTCAACGAACCATTCGTTCGCTACGGCTAAACCCGCCGCCGGTTCCTGAACTCCGCGTAGGCCTCGAACACGGCGCGTTCCATATGTTCGGGACGCGTTACCAATGCGGGTGCGCCTAACGCGCGGAGAGCGCGAACGTTGCGCTCCAGGCGCGAGCAGTATTCCTGGGCAGCGAGTGACTCATAAGGATCGAGCCAGGTGTGGGCGGGCGCGTTGCGCAACGCTTCTGCTTCGGGGCTCGATAAGCCGGCAATCAGCGGCAAATGTTTCGGTAGCAACAGGCGCGCCGCTGAGGCGAGTTGGCCGGCGACGGTCGCATCGTCCACGTCCGTCAGCATCACAACCAGGCTGCGATGGCGCACCAGGCTGCGAATACGCAGCGCTGCATTCAATGGATTCGACTCGGCCAGTTTTGACGATGCGGCAGCCAGCATCTGGCGAATACGCAGCACCGTGCCGATGCCACGTCCGGGCGAGAGAACCGCCAAAGGCTGATCTGCGAACAGCACGACTCCGACGCGGTCGTCCTGCGCAACCGCGTGTTCTGCGAAACGTGCGGCAAGATTGATGTAATGCCCCAGCCGATCCAACTCGCCGGCGCGCAGCGCGCTGGCGCGACCGGCATCGATAGCAATGACAATGTCTAGATGCTGATCTTCGGTGAAGTCGCGGCTGATCATCTGGCCGCGTCGCGCCGTTGCTTTCCAATCGATGAAACTCTGCGGGTCGCCCGCGCGATATTCTCGAAGTTGCAACACTTCCGCACCGGCGCCGAGGATAGCTCGGGCGCGTACGCCACCACCGACCGCCCCTAACCGTCTCGCGCCATCGCGCAACAGTTCGGGCATAACCTTCATGGTGTAGTCCACATCGAGTCGGCGCGACCACCAAGCCAGTCCCAGCGGTCCGGCGACTCGCGCTTGCATACTCGGCCACACATGCTGTCCCAGCTTCCTCGGCGTCGTGCGCAGATCGACTGCCGCGGCTTCGCCGGCAGGCACCAGCACAGACTGAATGGTCGAATCGATTTCGAGCGCGTCCGGTGCGCTGGGCGCAAGCTCAATCATCGTGCTTCGGTGGAGATCCTGCCGCAGCACGAGTTGCAGCGACATCGCGCGCCCGAGGATTCCCTGCACAGACGCGTTGATGGTCACGCTCAGGCGCGATCGCGTCACCGTCCATCCTTCGTAAACCAGGCCGAGTAGCAACAAGGCGAGCGGCAGACGCCAGAGGTCCGCCATCTGCGGATCGCCGCTCCACGCACCTAGAATAGCCACGAGCGCAGTGAGCACTGCAAACGTCAGACCGTTGAGACGAAGGTGCATGCGAGAAACTGCTTTAGCGAGGCACCGGCGTGCGGTCGAGCAATTGCTGCGTGATCGCTTGCTCGGTCACCCCTTCCAGCAACGCCTCGGGCGCCAGCATCAAGCGGTGTGGAATCACCAAGGACGCAACTTCCTTCACATCATCCGGCGTCACGAATTCGCCGCCGCGAAGGCCAGCCGAGATTCGCGCAGCGCGAACCAGTGCCAGCACACCGCGAGTCGACAGGCCGAGACTCACATGATTATGTGTTCGCGAAGCCGCCGCGAGATCGATCACATAGGCTGACAGCTCAGGCGCCAGGTGAACTTGCTCGACCGCTTGGCGAACCGGCTCCAGATCCAATGCCGGCAGTCGCGGATCGCTTTCAGGCAGTGCATGCGCATCGGTGTTGCCATAGCGAGCCACCACTGCCAATTCGGCCTCGCGCGAGGGATAGCCAAGATCGATTCGCAGCATGAACCGATCGAGCTGCGATTCCGGCAGCGGATAAGTGCCTTCGAATTCGCGCGGATTCTGCGTCGCCACCACCAGGAAATTCTTCGGCAGCGGATAGTTCTGACGATCGACTGTCACCTGGCGTTCTTCCATCGCCTCCAGCAGGGCCGATTGGGTCTTCGGTCCGGCGCGGTTGATTTCGTCGACCAGCAGCACGTCGGCGAACACCGGTCCGGGGCGAAATACGAACTGGCGCTGTTCGGCGTCGAAAGCATGCACGCCGGTAATGTCCGCGGGCATCAAGTCCGACGTGCCCTGCACGCGCTTGAATACCCCATGCAAGGCGCTGGCAAGCGACTTGCTGAGTAATGTTTTACCCAGGCCTGGGGCACCCTGCAGCAACACGTGGCCGCGCGCGACGACTGCAATCGCCAGCGCGCGAATGACGGGTTGCAGGCCGAGGACCACCGCACCTAATTCTTGTTGCAGCCGTTGTTCGAAAGATTGCAAAGCATTCATCAGCCTTTCCTTATCCTGTTCAGCGCAGCGCCGTGCGGAGTTGCACCAGCATGTTATGTAGTTGTGACAAATCGACCCGGCGACCCTGTGTCACCCTGACATGCAGGTCCTGCAGTCGTTCGACCTCGTGAGGCGACACTGCGGCGTGCGCACTCAACCAATCCCACACCGGTGCGCCATTGAGCGGCAAGCCAATGCGGCGACGAGTGTCGTTGAAGAAGTTCGCGAACATCTGCTGGCCCACGGCTGCAGGCTGGAGTACACGCGCCATGAATCCGCCGGTCGCGCGCACGAAGCTGGTGATGTCGACCGGATTCCATTTCGACACTGCCGGGCGCAGCCGCTGTGAGCCGAGCACGAACACCAGCCACAGCCCGACCAGCCACCACAGCGTCAGGTGCAAACGACGGTCGCTGAAAAAGGCGGTCGGATCATAGAAGGCGACCAGACCTTGATGCGCATCATCGATGATGACCTTGCCGCGACCACGCACCGACCAGCGCACGATGTTGGCGAGCAACTGCGCGTTATCGTCGCCGCCCAGCATTTTGTTGGTGAAGATGCTGCCGTAAGCGCTGACGATGACCTGACCCTCGCCCCAGGGTAACAGCCACAAGACCGGCGCTCCCGAAACAGGATCACGCGCGAGCTCGACCACCGCCGAACCGCTCTCCCGCACCCAGGCACGCCATTTCGCCGACGGAAATTCGGACAAGGCGCCGACGGTTGCGACGCCGTCCAAGAGCGGATGCGAACCGGCTGGTTTCATTTCGAAGCGCCTGGGCTCGCGCAGCTTGGAGGCCGCTGCGATGGACTCTTGAATCGTGGGCGAAGGCGGTTTCGCCGGTGGTGGCCCGTTTGCCGGCTGCCCTTCGACGGGCGCTGGCATCGGTACGGGAGCGGGCGGCGGCGCTTTCACATCCGGCACCTGCTCGAACCTCAGCTCCGTCATGGACTGCATGTTGGCCATGAAGTCGCTGTCCAGGCCTTCGCCCATGGACCAATCCGGTGTATCGGACAGCCCGGCAACCACCAGCAGCGTGTTGCCATCCCTGATCCATTCCTGCAACGGCCACACTTCGGAATCGCGCGGCGGGTACAGATGCGGCGTCGTACTCAGCAACAGGTTGCCGCTCGAAGTTTCCAATCCTGCCAACTTGCCGAGCCTGCCGTAGCGCTCGCGCAGCGACAGTACCGGCACTTGTTCCGCCGTCAGCCAGCGCGTCAGCGCGAGATATCCGTTCGGCCCTTCCTCGATGCTGAGCGGCCGTGTCGGCCGCTCTTGCGGTGGCTGCATCTTCGGCGCCATCAATACATAGAAGGCGGCGAATGCGCCGAACGCCAACGCCAGCGTCAGCAAGCGGTCTTTCACGGCGCCGCTCCGTCAAGTTGCGAATTCAAACTGCGACCGGCCTGCACGACATAGTCGAGGTCGTCCGTAGCAACCGTGCCTCCGCCGTAGACGATGCGCTCGGCCAGTGCAGCGACACGCTGGAAACATTCGCGCTGCTGTGGGTCGTCGAACCTGGCTTTGGCAGTGAGTTCGCGATGAGTGAGGCTGCGCTCGGTTTGCAGTCGCCCCGTTTTGACCAGCGTGGCCACCAGCATGCGCAATACCAGCGAAGGTCGGTCGCTCCGGGCCGCGGCGTCGAGATCCAATTGACCTGAGATGGCCTTGCCATCAGCGCCGACGGCTTGGTTGAGCATCGTGCGAGCAGACTTCTTCCGCCGACCGCTGCGAGCCACTCGCACTTCGTTGACGATGACCGCGATCGCCAACGCCACCACCAGCAACAGCGAACCGTAGAACAACACGTTCCGCATTGTTTCGGACAGCTGATATTGGTCGAGCCAGCGATTCAGCCAGGGATCGGCCGACGCCTTGTCGTTATCCACCAGGTTGCGCAGCCAGCGCCTGAACCGCTCCAACCACGTCAGCGGTTGTTCCACTCGCGCCGGCTTCTGCAACGAATCGAGGACGGGCCGCAAGCTGTCGACTTCCACTGCGTCCGCTTCCGGAGCCTCGCTATAGCGCTGCACGACGCTCTGCAGGTTCATCAGTCCGTTCAGGCCGACGGCCTCGCGCTGCGGGTCAGATAGAAACGATGCGACGCCCAATTCAACCAACGCCGCTTCGAGACCTGGACACGCCGCTTCGATCGCCGTCATGCCGACCACTTCGTGATCGAGCGACTCGACACAACCGTCGAGCATCTGCCGCGCCGACTCGTCCGCTTGCGCAAAGACGGCCGGCGCGGTCAGCAGCAATAGACCGAAAGCTGGGAGACGCACGAATCAGGCGGCGTTCAACGCACCCACGCGTGCGGCCAGGTCGCCGCCTTCCTTGCGAAGTTTCAGGTCCCAGTACAGCGCGATCATCAACGCGGCGAAGAACGGCATGACTAGGATGTACATCAACACCGCTACCAGGAGGCCGCTGATCATGCTGTACATCGGGATGTCTTCCATGCCCAGTCCAATGAAAGGCGTAGCAATACCGATGATCACCGCGACAGCCATGTAGATCACCATCGTGAGAATGCCGCCGACGGTAAGGATGGCAGCGGCGCGCCACCAGTTGCCCCACACCAGTTTATGGCTGCCGGTCAAAGCATCGACCGGACCTTTGTTCTCGAACAGCACCAGGTTGATGGTGAGCATCAGGCTCACCATCAGGATCACACTGGGAACGACCAGCAGCACAAAGCCAAGGGTGAGAGCGAGGCCGAGCAAGAACATTGCGCCGACCATCGCGGGCAAGCGGCTGAACGCAGCTTGTATCGCTGCTCCGACACCCATTTCCGCGCCGGTACCGACGGCGTACTCCTGTAAATACAGCGCTCCCATAGCCCAGAGCGTCAGCGCCATGCTGACCGCATAGACCAGCCAGTAAACCGGATCGGCAAAGACCGCCATCATCTGGGCCGCGCTCTGCGCAAGGCCGCTGCCGGCGGTGCTCTTCAGCATGTAGACGCTGGGCACGCTCGCGACGATCGACATGACCAGGCAGATGGGCCAGACCCGGCCCAACGACGCTTTATACAGCTGGAATGAAGTGTCCAGGACGCCGCCGACGCCCTGCGGCTGAGTGGGCTGAATGGCCATGCACAAATCTCCTTATATGGTTGTCGAGCAATCGCTGGAGTCTGCCGATGCAGCGCTGAAAGTGCATCGGCGGCGCAGATCATCGCGGCGTGACGGAGCGTTGGCAAATATCCAGGTCTCAGCTTGGCCGTGTAGTCGATTTACGGCTGCCGAGCTGGTAGAACGATATCAATATGATATCGTTCACCCCGAACCTCAGGAGCCTGCCATGAAAGAACGACAAGTGCTGACACTGCCCGGCGTGCCGGTGGTGCTGATCCTGATCGTGCTGTTCGGCCTGTGCGGCTGGTGGCTGTACGAGTCGGTCGAGTTACTGGCGTCGCCGTTGCCTCCCATCGTGGTCGCCGCATTACTGGGAGGCTGCGTGCTCGGATTTTTCATCGTGCAACCCAACCAGGCGGCGGTGATGCAGTTCTTCGGCAAGTACGTTGGTTCCGAGCGCAACAGCGGTTTGCGCTGGGCGAATCCGTTCTATACGAAAAAGACCGTGACCCTGCGCGTGCGCAACTTCGAATCCAGCAAGCTCAAGGTCAACGACCTGGAAGGCTCGCCGATCGAGATTGCGGCGGTGGTCGTGTGGCAGGTTCACGATGCCGCCGAGGCGGTGTTCAACGTCGACGATTACGAAAACTTCGTGCAGGTGCAGAGTGAGGCGGCGCTGCGCCAGACGGCGACTTCCTATCCCTATGACCTGCAGGAAGAACACAAGATCGCCCTGCGCTCGCACTCCAGCGACATCAACAATCATCTGTGCAATGAAGTGCAGGAGCGGCTGGCGCAAGCCGGGCTCACGGTGATCGAAGCACGAGTCAGCCATCTCGCCTACGCGCCCGAAATAGCACAAGCGATGCTGCAGCGTCAGCAGGCAGCGGCGATCATCGCCGCGCGCACGCGAATCGTCGAAGGCGCCGTGTCGATGGTCCACATGGCGCTCGAACAACTGGCGAAAAAAGGCGTGGTCCAGCTGGACGAGGAGCGCAAGGCCGCGATGGTGTCGAACCTGCTGGTGGTGTTATGCGGCGAACGCGGCACTCAACCCATCGTCAACACCGGAACGTTGTATAGCGGCTGAGCAACGGCGTTGGCCGATAAAAAAGCCTATCCGCTGCGCATCAGCAGCGAGGTCCTCGATGCCATGCAACGATGGGCACAGGACGACCTGCGCAGCGTGAATGCGCAGATCGAATACGTGTTGCGAGAGGCGCTGCGCAAGTCGGGCCGGATGAGCTCCACGCCGCCGAGCGAGAGCGGCGAGAACGAAGGGTGAGTTTAGGAGCCCCTCACCCTAACCCTCTCCCGCAAGCGGGAGAGGGGACGAAATCTTCACCTCTCCCCTTGGGAGAGGTCGCGCGCAGCGCGGGTGAGGGTCTCGCTTGCTGAAGAAATTACTCCGCCAGCGCATGCTCCAGGTCGGCGAGCAGATCCTCGATATCCTCGATGCCGACCGACAAGCGGATCAGCGCATCGTCGATGCCCAATTCACGGCGCTTTTCCACCGGGATCGACGCATGCGTCATCAGGCCCGGATGATCGACCAGGCTTTCCACGCCGCCGAGGCTCTCGGCAATGGTGAATAGCCGGCAGCGTTCGAGGAAATGCCTGGCTTCGTTCATCCCGCCTTGGACGAAAAAAGTCACGATGCCACTGAAGCCGTTGTGCATCTGTCGCTTGGCCAGTTCGTGTTGCGGATGGCTCGGCAGGCCCGGATAGATCACCCGCTGGACCCGTTTATGCTTCTCCAGCCAGCCGGCGATGCGTAACGCGCTTTCACTTGATTGGCGCATTCGCAATGCCAGCGTCTTCAAGCCGCGCAGTGCGAGAAAGCTATCGAACGGACCGCTGATGGCGCCGACCGCGTTCTGCAGGAAACCGATCTTGTCGGCAAGTTCATCATTGGCCGCCACGGCAACGCCGCCGACCATGTCGGAATGGCCGTTGAGATATTTGGTTGCCGAATGCATCACGATGTCGGCGCCCAGTTCGAGCGGCCGTTGCACCCATGGGCTGGCGAAGGTGTTATCGACGACAGTGAGAATGCCACGCTTGCGCGCGAACTCCACGACTTGAGCGATATCGACCAGGCGCAGCGTCGGATTGGTCGGCGTTTCAATCCAGATCATCCTGGTGCTCGGCCGCACCGCCGCTGCCAGCGCCTTGAAGTCGGCGAGGTTGGCGAAAGAGAAATCGAGACCGGCGGAACGCCGGCGCACGCGCTCGAACAAACGAAACGTGCCGCCATAAAGATCATCCATCGCCACGAGGTGGCTGCCGGAGTCGAGCAGCTCGAGCAAGGTGCTGGTCGCCGCCATGCCGGACGCGAACGCGAAACCCCGCACGCCGCCCTCGAGATCGGCGATGCATCGCTCCCAGGCATTGCGGGTCGGATTCGCCGTACGCGAGTAGTCGTAACCCTTGTGCACGCCGGGACTGCTCTGCGCGTAAGTCGACGTCGTGTAAATCGGCGGCATCACCGCGCCTGTGGTCGGATCGGGCGACTGCCCGGCGTGAATGCAGCGGGTGGAAAAGCGCAGCGAAGAATCTGATGCCATGGCGGAGTAACCGTTGCGTGCTGATCGCGAAAAAGCGTGGGGCAATTGTGCGCCCGCGAACTCATCGCCGCCAGCGGCGGCAATGAGCGTTCAGGGGGCTATTTGACCTGCCGTCGCAGGTAACTGAGCACGTCCGAGCGTGTGATCAGGCCGAGAAACTTCTCGCCGTCCATCACCGCCGCCGATGAGCGCACTTCCAGCATGGCGACCAGATTGTTCAAGGTCTGGTTCTTATCGACGCGCAGGAAGGTGCTGGTCATGGCTTTATGCACCGGCTCGTTGAAGCGTTCCGGGTGGCCGAATGCAAAGCGCAGGATGTCGTCCTCGGTGACCACGCCGATAAGCTTGTCGTTATCCATCACCGGCAGCTGCGAGAAGCCGGCATTGCGCAGGCGATTGTGCGCCGTCGTGAGCACATCGTTCGGCCCAACGGTAATCGTCGCGCGAACGCCGTGCGGGCGGCCGATCAAATCGCGCAGGTCGCCGAATTTTTCGCGGTCGATGAAGCCCTGGTCCTCCATCCAGAAATCGTTGTACAGCTTCGACAGGTAGCGCGCACCGGTATCGCAGGCCAGGGTGACCACTCGCTTCGGCGTCTTCTGCTCACGGCAGTAGCGCAGTGCCGCCGCCAGCAATGTACCGGTGGACGAGCCGGCGAGAACGCCTTCTTTCTGCAGCAACTCGCGCGCCACCGAAAACGATTCGGCATCGGAAATACTGTAAGCGCGCTTGGTCATGGAGAAATCGGCGATGTCGGGAATGAAGTCTTCACCGATGCCCTCTACCAGCCAGGAGGATTTCTGGGTCATTTTGCCGGTGGCGATGAACTCGGCGAGAATCGAACCCTGCGGATCGGCGAGCACCAGCTCGACCTGCGGCGCATGTTTTTTGAAGAATGCGGCCAGGCCGGCGATGGTGCCGCTGGAACCGACGCCGACCACGACGGCGTCGAGCCGCTGCGACATCTGTTCCCAGATTTCCGGCGCAGTGGTGAGTTCGTGCGCCTTGGGATTATCAGGGTTGGCGAACTGGTTGATAAAATAGCCGCCGGTGCGCTTGGCGATGGTGGCGCCCAGATCCTGGTAGTACTCGGGATGGCCCTTGCCGACATCGGAACGCGTCAGCACCACCTCGGCGCCCAGCGCACGCAGGTTGAAAATCTTTTCCTGGCTCATCTTGTCGGGCAGCACCAGGACCAGGCGATAGCCTTTCTGCGCGGCCACCAGTGCGAGCCCGAGGCCGGTATTGCCGGCGGTCGCCTCGACGATGGTGCTGCCGGGCTGCAGATCGCCACGGCGCTCGGCTGCCTCGATCATGGACAGGCCGATGCGATCCTTGATGGAGCCGCCGGGGTTCATGAGTTCGAGCTTGAGGAACAGCTCGCAGGAACCGGTGTCGAGCCGATGAAGCTGCAACATCGGGGTGCGGCCGATCATCTCGAGCGCATTGTGGTAGACGTGCATGGAATTCTCCAATGGTGGCCGACGGAGGCGGGTGGTGATGCCGGCCGCAATCCCGCGCTGAGCACGGACATCGGCTACGCTATATGAATCGTACGTGAGCGAATCTTACGTGACTTGTTTTTTCCGTGTCCTTCTCATGTCAGCACGCATGCCCGCCGCCAAATCCTCGCAGACCGTTTCCGATGCACTGCATACCGCCACTATGCTGTTGTCCCGCTCGTCGCCGTCAGCGCGGCTGGACGCCGAGCTGCTGCTGGAATACGTAACCGGCTTGCCACGGACGAATTTTCGGGCAATGCCGGAACGCGAGCTGCCTGCCAACGCCGGCTGGTCGTTTCAACAACTCGTCAAGCGGCGGTCGCAAGGCGAACCGGTTGCATACATCCGTGAGCAGCAGGAATTCTGGTCCTTGTTGCTGGAAGTAACGCCGGCCGTGCTGATCCCGCGCCCGGAGACCGAACTGGTGGTTGAGCGCGCACTCGCTCATATAGATGTGAACGACACGGCGCGGGTCGCCGACCTGGGCACCGGCAGCGGCGCCATCGCGCTGGCGATCGCTGGCGAACGGCGGGCAGCCCACGTAAGCGCAGTGGACACGTCCAAGGAAGCCTTGGAGATCGCCGGCCGCAACACTGGCCGCCTGCAGCTCACCAATGTTTCGTTATTACACGGCAGCTGGTTCGTGCCGCTGGCCGGCCAGCGATTTCATCTCATCGCGTCCAATCCGCCCTACATCGGGCAGAATGATACGGACCTTGCGCCCGAAGTGCGCCGTCACGAACCCGGCGTCGCACTCATTGCCGGCCTCACCGGATTGGAAGCGCTGGATAGCATCGTGCGCGAGGCTCCGGCGCATCTGGAAAGCGGCGGCTGGCTGGTGCTGGAACACGGCTGGAAACAGGCTGCAGAGGTCCGCCAACGACTTGTGCGCCAAGGC
This sequence comes from uncultured Gammaproteobacteria bacterium, assembly GCA_963710595.1. Classification (GTDB taxonomy): domain Bacteria; phylum Pseudomonadota; class Gammaproteobacteria; order Steroidobacterales; family Steroidobacteraceae; genus Steroidobacter. The sequence goes on along the minus strand of CAVQAZ010000003.1, from coordinate 2,023,365 downwards.
TTTGTTCACGTACGCTCGCACGCCGATCTGGCCGGCCACGAACGCGTGACGGAGGGCCAGCTCTCGTAAGCAATCGCTCAGCCGCTTCAGGAACCCGCCATGCTCGAATTCAAGACGTCCAAAGGCACCTTCACTGTCCAGCTGTTCGACCAGCAGGCACCGGTTTCGGTGGAGAATTTTCTCAAGTACGCCGACGAAGGTTTTTTTGACGACACGATTTTCCATCGCGTCATCCCCGGCTTCATGGTCCAGGGCGGCGGCCTGACGGCGGAGCTGAAAAACAAGCAGGGTCACGACCCGATCAAGAACGAAGCCGCCAACGGCCTGAAGAACAAACGCGGCACGTTGTCCATGGCGCGCACCAACGACATCAACAGCGCGACGTCGCAGTTCTTCATCAACGTGGTGGATAACGATTTTCTCGACCACAAGGGCGCCAGCAACTACGGCTATGCCGTGTTCGGCCGCATCGATTCGGGCATGGACGTGGTCGATGCGATTGCGGCGGTGAAAACCGGCAGCAAGAGCGGTTACCAGGACGTGCCGGTGGAAACCGTCACCATCGAATCGGTGCAGCGCGTCGAGCCGAAGAGCTGATACTGAAGTTGCAAGGCAGTGCCGGACACCCGCAAGGCGTCCGGCACCGCGCGCGATCAGCGGAACAACACGCCGACGTTGATCACGTCGACATCGGTTTCCACCGTCTTCTCGTCATCGCCGACGTCGAAAAAGCGCTGGTATTCGATCCGCAACGACAGGCTCTCGGTGGCCACCCAGGTGGCGCCGATGGCGGCAAACAATTCGTTCTGGCTGGCGTCCATGCGGCGATGATAAATGTTCACCGATTCCTCGACGTCTCGTATGCGCACCGTCTGGCGAGTGTCGGCGAAGAACAGGCCGAGTTTGCCCTGCAGTTCGAACTGCGCGCCGATCGGAAACAGGCCCACGGCGGCAAGCGTCGGGCCGGCGCTGGTGAAGGTATAGGCCGTCTGGAAATCGACATCTTCGCTGATGGTCGGAGAGCCCGTAAGCACGTTGGTGTAGTTGAGCACGCCGCTGAAGTCGTACTTCGCTTCGCCCAAGTGCGCATAGCCCACTTCGGCGGCAAAATACTGGTTCCAACGGTAGCCGACCTGCGCCCCGTAGACACTCTGGCTGTCGTCCAGCGAGGAGCTATTGCGTTGCTGCAACGTCAGCGTGGCATTGTCCGGGATGGTTGGCGTCGAATCCTCGATGTCTTCAGCCACATCGGCGAAGATGTCGGCCAGCCAGGCATTGGAGAATTCATTGTCGAAGGCCGTGCGGGAAGGCAGGTCGGCGGAGCCGCTGCCGCCCCATACTCCGAAGTAGAAGCCCCGATACTGTTCATCGTCGGCGAACGCTGCCGGGGCCGACAGCGCGCAACCGATCGTCAAACCAGCCAGCAACCGCGTTTTAGTTGACATGTCCGATCTCCATAAGCCCGTGACATTATTTATCTCTTGAATCATGGCCGTAGCCGGCCACACCCGGAATTTTGCGCGGCGATGGTAGACGATTATGTGTAATCCAACAGCGACTGCATCACATTTAGTCTTCCGCACTGCCCTTTCGTGACCTATGTCCGCTCCTGCTCGCCTGTTTCGTTTCGTTGTCTGGCTAGTCGGCTGCGTATTAGCCCTTACCGTCGGCAGCGTGCTTTTGCTGCGATGGGTGGACCCGCCGACTTCGGCTTTCATGCTCGCGGAGCGCTTCACAAGCGGCGCAAACAGCAGGTCACGCGACCTTCGACACCGCTGGGTGGATTGGCCGCAGATCTCCCCGCAGGTCAAGGTGTCGGTCATCGCCGCCGAAGACCAGACATTTCCCGAGCACCACGGCTTCGACTTCAAGTCCATCAACGAGGCGCTGGAAGAACGCGAGCGCGGCCGGCGAGTCCGCGGCGCCAGTACGATCTCGCAGCAGGTGGCGAAGAATCTGTTTCTATGGCAGGGGCAAAGCTGGATCCGCAAAGGGCTGGAAGCGTACTTCACCCTGCTGCTCGAAACGCTGTGGCCGAAGCAGCGTATTCTCGAGGTCTATTTGAACGTCGCTGAATTCGGTCCTGGCGTGTTCGGCGTCGGTGCGGCCTCGGAAATTTATTTCGGCAAAAGCGCTGCGCGATTGAGCGCACCGGACGCGGCGCTGCTCGCGGCGGTGCTGCCGAGCCCGAAACGAATGCGCGTGAAATCGCCATCGCGCTACGTCCGTTCGCGACAGGAATGGATACTGGGACAGATGCGGGGACTAGGCGGTGTCGAGCTGTTGCAGCAGATCGAAGCGCAACCCGCGACCCGGCGCTCGAAAAAAAGCTGACGCGGCCGTCAGCCTCTCACTACTGTCTGTTCGATCGCACCGAAGATACTGTGGCCGGCGGCATCGAACATTTCGATACGCACCCGATCACCGAATTTCAGGAACGGCGTGGCCGGCTGGCCTTGGGCGAGCTGCTCCAGCGTGCGTCGTTCGGCGATGCAGGCCGAGCCGAGCGAACGATCGTAGTTGGAGATCGTGCCCGAGCCCACAATAGTTCCTGCCCCGGCATTGCGCGTGAGCGTGATGTGCTCGATCAGCCGAGCGAAATCGAAGGTCATATCGACGCCGGCATGGGGTTGCCCGAAGTGCCTGTCGTTGACGTGCACAACCAGCGGCAGGTGCACCTTGGCATCCAGCCAGGCAGTGCCCAATTCATCCGGCGTGACCGCCACCGGCGCAAACGCCGTTGCCGGCTTGGCCTGATAGAAGCCGAAGCCCTTGGCCAGTTCGGCTGGAATCAAATTGCGCAGCGACCAGTCGTTCACCAGCGTCAGCAACCGAATGTGTCCGAGCGCCTCGTTGCGCGTAGTGCCCATCGGCACGTCATCGGTGATCACCGCAATCTCGCCTTCCAGATCGATACCGAATTCTTCGCTGGGCACCGGCACGTCCTGGCGCGCGCCGAGGAAATCATCCGAGCCGCCCTGATACACCAGCGGATCGATCCAGAAACTGTCCGGCATCTGCGCGCCCCGCGCTTTACGAACCAGTTCAACGTGGTTCACATACGCGGAACCGTCGACCCAGTGGTAGGCACGCGGCAACGGCGCCATCGCCCGGTCCGCGTCGAAAAGGAACGCGCCGTTCGCCACGCCTTTTTCCAAAGATTCCGCCACCTCGAGCAGTTTGGGAGCAACGCGGGACCAATCATCCAGCGCCGCCTGCAAGGTCGGGGCGATGTGCGGAACCGCGACTGCCCTGCTCAGATCGCGACTGACGACGACCAGTTGGCCGTCACGGGTTGAATTGCGAAGCGTCGCCAGTTTCATTTCGCTTTCCAGCTGTCGACATAACCAGCCCACTCCACCGCTTTCGCGGCGTCGGTCACTTCCAGAGCATCGCGCGTGTCGATCATCACTGCGTACTCATCGGTCGCCGGCTTCGATTGCACCAGCATGTTCTGCAACGCTTGCGGATGCGGTCCATGGGTGAAGCCGCATGGGTGCAAGGTCATCATTCCCGGCGCGATATTGTCGCGCGAGAAGAAGTTGCCGGCATGATAAAACAACGCTTCGTCGTAATCGTCGTTGTTGTGAAAGAACGGCACCTTGAGCGCGCCCGGATCGGTCTCGAACGGCCGCGGCACGAAGGTGCAGACGACAAAACGATCGGCGACGAACGTGGTGTGCGCCGACGGCGGCAAATGGTAGCGATGACTGGCAATCGGCCGGATATCTTTGACGTTGATGCGCACTACCGACAGGTCGCCGTGCCAACCCGTGGCGTCGAGCGGATTGAACGGATACGTCACTGTTGAAATCGCGTTGTTACGCTTGACCCGCACCTGCCAATGGCGGTCGTCGCTTTGTTGCGTGACGAAGGCGGCATCCATTTGCGGCACGTCGAGCATCGCCGGATCGAAGATCGCATGTGCTCCGAGCAGGCCCTTGTCGGGCAGCGAATAACTCGCGTTGGTCGCCTCGATGAGCAGCGCAGACATCGGCTCGTGCAGATCGATGCGCCACATCGTGCCCCTGGGAATGACGACATAGTCGCCGGCGGCGACGCTCAGGTGACCGTAGTCGCAATGAAACTCTCCGGCGCCGCGATGGATGAACAACAGATCGTCGCCATCCGCATTGCGCACAAGATGGTCCATCGACGCGGTCGCCTGCCAGAAGCGGATGCGCACATTCGCGTTATGCAGCACTTCCGCAGCCAGCCAGGGCGAGTCCTGCTCCTTGGCCACCTTGTTGAGATCGAAGGCATGCGGACGCAGCGGCCCTGCGAATTCCACCCAGCCGGTGGGCGGGTGGCGATGATGAAAAAACGCGGCCGGCCCGAAGAAGCCTTCCTTGCTGATCTCGCGCTCGAACGTTCCCTGCGGCAGGTCGGCATGCGCCTGCCGTGAGGCAGTGCCTTCGACGCGAGATGGTGTAATGGGACGTTTCATGGTCTTTCCTGCAGAGGCCTCACCCTGCCCCTCTCCCAAAGGGAGAGGGGATGAGGATGAGAGCCCTTAAAGCACGCCGCGACGCATCTGGTCGAGTTCGATGGATTCGAACAAGGCCTTGAAGTTGCCTTCGCCGAAGCCGTCATTACCTTTGCGCTGGATGATCTCGAAGAAAATCGGCCCGATGACGTTCTGCGTAAAAATCTGCAGCAGCAAGCCCTCACCTTGGTCCGGGTTGCCATCGATCAGCACGCGGCGCTTGCGCAGCTCGTCAAGATTTTCGCCATGGCGCCCGACGCGCTTGTCGACGCCTTCGTAGTAGGTATCCGGCGTGTCCTGGAACTGCACGCCTCGTTCGCGCAACACATCGACTGTGCGCAGGATGTCCGGCGTCCCAAGGGCGATATGCTGAATGCCTTCGCCGCGATACTCGCGCAGGTACTCTTCGATCTGCGACTTGTCGTCCTGCGATTCGTTGATGGGAATGCGGATCTTGCCGCACGGGCTGGTCATGGCCCGGCTGAACAGGCCGGTCTTCTTGCCCTCGATGTCGAAGTAGCGGATCTCCCGGAAATTGAACAGCTTCTCGTAGAAGCCGGCCCACTTGTTCATGTTGCCGCGAGCCACGTTGTGAGTGAGGTGGTCGATGTACGACAGTCCGGCCGCAGCATGGTGACCCGCGCGAGCCACCGGCACGAAATCCACGTCATAGATGGTGCGCTCGCCGTAGCGGTCGACCAGGTAAATCAGGCTGCCGCCGATGCCCTCGAGCGCGGGAATCTGCAGCTCCATCGGGCCGACGCGATTTTCCACCGGTTTGGCGCCGAGTTCGACGCAGCGCTTGAAGGCGTAGGATGCGTCCTTGACGCGAAACGCCATCGCGCAAGCCGACGGCCCGTGCTGGCGCGCGAAGCGCTGGCCGAAACTCTCCGGTTCGGCGTTGATGATGAAGTTGATGTCGCCCTGCCGGTGCAAAGTTACATTCTTGCTGCGATGCCTGGCCGTGGCGGGAAAGCCCAGCTGCTCGAACAGGCCGCGCAGCAACTCCGGGTCTGCGGCGGTGTACTCGACGAATTCGAAGCCATCAGTGCCGAGTGGATTGTGGCTTGGGTAGGCGGGGGCAGGACTGGGGGCGCCGCTCATGACAATTCTCCGATTTTGAGGATGCCCCGCTGGGCGGCAGCGGAGCCAATGGTTACAATTGAAACTATTGTTTCGGTTGGCGTCAAGAGGAGCCCACGTAAGGCATGAGCGGCATTACCAATAAAGCGGCGGCGGCAGAGGGCGGCGATGACAATCCGTTGCATCTGGATCGCTTCATTCCCTACCGGCTGTCGGTGCTGTCGAACACCATCAGCATGAGTATTGCCGCGGCTTATGAACGCGAGTTTGGCCTGAGCATCCCGCAATGGCGGGTGCTGGCGGTGCTGGCGCGCTTTCCCGATCTGTCGGCGATCGAGGTCGCCGAACGCACGGCGATGGACAAAGTGGCGGTCAGTCGCGCCCTGCAAGGGCTGCTCAGCTCCAAACGAGTACTCCGCGCGTACGACAAAGACGACCGGCGCCGCTCGATATTGCGATTGTCCGCCGCTGGACAAGCGGTTTACACGCGCGTTGCGCCGCTGGCGCTTCGCTACGAAGGCGAACTACTCAGCGCCTTGAGCCCGACTGACCAACGTGCGCTCGACCGTTTGCTCGCGCGCCTGCTGGAACAGGCACAGGCGATGCAAGCGAAACGCGAGGCTTGACTGCTATAATTCCCACCGCTTAGCGGCGTCTCAAAGTCTCGAAGGAGCGGCAAACGAGTGCGAACGGTGGCGGAGTTCCAGATTCAGTACCTGCGACAGCTCAGTCCGCAAGGCCGCCCGGTCGAAGAACTGCCGGCTTTCGCCGCCGACAACGAAGAACTGCTGAAGATGTTCGCGGCCATGCTCCGCGCACGGACCTTCGACGCCAAAGCCATCAATCTGCAACGCACCGGCAAACTGGGGACGTACGCGCCCTGCCTGGGTCAAGAAGCCACACATGTCGGCGTCGGCGCCGCGATGCGCGCCGAAGACTGCCTGGCCATTGTCTATCGCGAAATCGGCACACTGTTCTGGCGTGGCGTGCGCATGACGGATGTGCTGCTCTACTGGGGCGGAGACGAACGCGGTAACAATTTCGCCGTGCCCGCCCACGATTTCCCCTGGTGTGTGCCCATCGCAACCCAGACGCTGCATGCCGCCGGCGCAGCCATGGCGTTCAAGATTCGCAAGGAGCCGCGCTGCGCCGTGGCTTACATCGGCGACGGCGGCACTTCCGAAGGCTCCTTTTACGAGGCGCTGAATCTTGCCGGCGCCCGCCAGCTGCCGATCGTATTTGTCATCGTCAACAACAAGTGGGCGATCTCGATGCCGATCGAAGCCCAGACGGCGGCGCAGACGCTGGCGCAGAAAGGCATCGCCGCCGGCGTGCCAGGCCTGCAGGTCGACGGCAACGATGTGATTGCCGTCCGCGATTGTGTCTCACGCGCGCTGGAAAAAGCCCGCAACGGTGGCGGCCCTGCCGTGATCGAAGCCCTAAGCTATCGTTTGAGCGACCACACGACTGCCGACGATGCCAGCCGTTATCGAGATGAAGCGGAAGTGGCCGAAGCCTGGAAGGTCGAACCGATGATCCGGCTGCGCAAGCTGCTCGAGTCGCGCGGCGTGATGGACGAAGCACGAGAACAAGCCTTGAAAGCACAGTTTTCCCGAGAAGTCGACGCGGCGGTGCAGGAGTATCTCGGCACCGCACGCCAGTCGACGGATGCGATGTTCGATCATCTCTACGCCAACCCCCCTCGCTACATTGAAGCGCAGAAGGAAATCGCGCGCCGTTACGCCGGCACCGGCCGGCCTTCGCACTGAGTTGCCCGCATGCCCAAGGTCACTATGGTCGAGGCCATTGCAATGGCGCAGGCGTGGGAGCTGGCGCACGATCCCAGCGTCGTAGTGCTCGGTGAAGATGTCGGCAAGAGCGGGGGCGTATTCCGCGCCACTTCCGGCCTGTTCGAAAAATTCGGTGCCGACCGCGTGCAGGACACCCCGCTGGCGGAGAACATGATCGCCGGCATGTGCGTCGGCCTGTCGGCGCAGGGCATGAAGCCGGTCGCCGAAATCCAGTTCATGGGTTTCCTGTATCCGGCGATCGATCAAATCGTCAATCACATGAGTCGACTGCGTCATCGCACGCGGGGACGACTTTCCTGCCCGGTGGTGATACGCACTCCGCACGGCGGTGGCATTCACGCACCCGAACATCACTCCGAAGCCGTCGAATCGATGATCGCGCACGTGCCGGGTATTCGCGTCGTGTGTCCGTCCTCGCCGGCGCGCGCATATGGTTTGCTGCTCGCGTCGATACGCGATCCCGATCCGGTATTGTTCCTGGAACCGACGCGTATTTACCGGCTGGCCAAGCAGGAGGTGCCCGATGACGGCGCCGCCGCGCCACTGGATGTTTGTTACATCCTGCGCGAAGGCGATGACGTTACCATCGTCACCTGGGGCGCAATGACCACCGATGTGCTGCAAGCCGCCGAGAAACTCGCCGCGAACCACATCAGCGCCGAAGTCATCGATCTTGCCACCATCAGCCCGATCGATGCCGAGACCATTCTCGATTCGGTGGCGAAGACCGGCCGCCTGGTCATCGTGCATGAAGCAGCGCGTAACTGCGGCGTCGGCGCCGAGATCGCGGCCATCGTCGCCGAGCACGGGCTCTACGACCTGCTCGCGCCGATTCAACGCGTCACCGGTTTCGATACGGTGGTGCCGTTGTATCGACTGGAGAACGAATACGTCCCGAGCGTGACCCGCATCGTCGATGCGGCGAGCGCAGTGATGGGCGAGCCGCCGAATATGAGCGTGTCATGAGCGTTACCTTCAACCTGCCCGATCTCGGCGAGGGCCTGCCGGAAGCGGAAATCGTCGCCTGGCACGTCGGCGAAGGCCAGCGCGTCGAGGTCGACCAGCCGCTGCTGTCGGTGGAGACGGCGAAAGCCGTCGTCGATGTGCCGAGTCCTTATAGCGGCCAAGTCGTGCGCTTGCACGCCAAGCCCGGCGATACCGTGCAGACCGGCAAACCGTTGGTGGATTTCGATGTGCCGAGCGCATCGGAACCGTCGGACTCCGGCCGGTCACCTTCCGGCCAGGGCATGGTCGTCGGTCACATGGCCAGTCGCAACGAAGAGCTCGTCGATGACGCCATCGTCGGCCGATCGCGGCGGGCCATCCGCGATCGCGTGCGCGCCGCGCCGGCGGTTCGCATATTGGCCAAACGCCTCGGCGTCGAACTGTCAGGTTGTAAAGCAAGCGGCCGTCACGGCCTGGTAAGCATCGACGACGTGCTTGCCAAAGCGAGCCTGGCGAAGACACAACCGTCCTCGCCGGCAGTTGCAGGACTTACCGATGCCGACCGCCTGCGCGGCCCACGCAAAGCGATGGCGCAAAGCATGTCGCTGTCTCGCGATGAAATCGCGATGTGCACGATCTTCGACGACGCCGACATCGATGCCTGGAAAGGCCGTGACGACATCACCGTTCGTTTGATCCGCGCCATCGCCGCCGGCGCCAAAGCCGAACCCGGCCTCAATGCGCTGTTCGATCCTTCCGGTCCCTCACGAAGATTGATGGATGCCGTTCATCTGGCGATTGCGGTGGACACCAGCGAAGGGTTGATCGTGCCGGTGCTTCGAGACATCGCCAATCAGTCGCCGTCACAATTGCGCGCCGCTGTGGATGACATCAAGGAGCGCACCCGCAGCCGTACCATCACGCCGGGTGAAATGCGTGACTACACGTTCACACTTTCGAACTTCGGCACCCTCGCCGGCCGCTACGCGACGCCACTGGTTGTACCGCCAACAGTCGCCATCCTCGGCGCCGGTAAACTCCAGCGCGACGTGGTCGCGGGCGCCACCGCCCCGGAAATCCGTGTGCGCATGCCACTATCACTGACCTTTGACCACCGTTGCATCACGGGTGGCGAAGCGTGCCGATTCCTGGCGGCAGTCATCGCCGATCTGCAACAGGCAAACTAACCAAGAGAGAGCTTGGCCGCTCGCCGTTATGCCTTTTTGATTCGTCGCCCGCCCCGCCGATCTCTTACCCTATGCGCGCCATGAATCATCAGCGCCCACCGCGCGGCCCGAAGATTGTTTCGCCGGCTCGCGCCTTCGTGCTTCTCAAGTCTTGCGACCAGCAAGACCAGGAATGTTTTGCCGGGACGGAAGACAAAGCAGCCCAGCCATCGAATGGCATCCCTAACACGCCAGCGCGCCCGCTTGAATACTTCGAGGCATCGGCCGTGAGCTGGGCGCCCGGACACCGAAGACATTGCGCCTGCTACTGATTGAACCCCGACCAGACATCAAGTGAGCTCAGGGGCTCACTTTACACACACAAACCGAAAATCGACCGACCGCATCATGACAACTACAATTCCCGCCGCTCGCCACAAACTCATCGAGCGTATCGCCGCGTCCGCTCGCGACCAGAAGAAGCGTGGCGACCCGCTCGATGTTCAGGAATTCGTGCGCCAGTACTATCGCGGCGTCGGCGAAGAAGACCTCACCGAATATCGCAGCGATGCGCTGGCCGCGCTCGCGCTCGCCCACCTGCGCAGCGCCTCCGTTCGCAAACCGCGGCGGCCACTGGTTCGCGTGTTCAACACTGACGCGCAGCGCGACGGCTGGAGTTCGACGCATACCGTCGTCGAAGTCACCACCGAGGACATGCCGTTCCTGGTCGACTCGATCGGCATGGTACTGACCCAGGCCGGGCTCACGATTCATATGATGGTTCACCCGGTATTGCCGGTGCATCGCGACCGCAACGGCCGCCTGGAAACGTTGGCGGAAAACGGCGGCAACCCGAAGCAGTTCACGCAGGAATCCTGGCAGCACATCGAGATCGATCGCCTCGGCGCACCGGAACGCCTGCAGGAGCTGGAACAAAAACTGCTGCGCACGCTCGACGATGTGCGGCTGGCGGTTGGCGATTGGAATGAAATGCGCCAGCGCGCGACCGAAGTGGCAGGCGAGATCGAGCGCGACAACCCGTCGATCCAACCCAACGAAGCGCGCGAGGCCAAGGCACTGCTCGATTGGATGGCGGCGAATCACTTCACCTTCCTCGGCTATCGCCAATACCAACTCAAGCGCGGCCGCTCCGAGGACCTGCTGGAACCGATGCCGGAGACCGGCCTCGGCATCCTGCGCATTCGCAAAGGTTACCGCGCGGAGCCGACGCCGCTCGCCGGTGAGTTGCGGGAACGCGCTCGTCAGCCCGAATTGCTGACCATCACCAAGGCGAACTCGGTTTCGACCGTCCATCGCTCCACGTATCTCGATTACGTCGGCATCAAGACGTTCGACACGGCGGGCAAAGTCACCGGCGAGAAACGTTTCCTCGGCCTGTTCACTTCGGCGGTTTACAACCGCAGCCCGCGTGAGATCCCGCTGCTACGGCACAAGATCGAACGCGTCGTCGCGCACTTCGGCCTCGATCCCGCCAGCCATGATGGTAAGGCGGTCGTCCATGTGCTGGACACCTACCCGCGCGATGAACTGTTCCAAGCCAGCGCCGCAGACCTGATCCGCACCGTTCGCGCCATCGTCAATCTCTACGAACGCCAGCGCGTGCGCGTATTCCTGCGCCGGGACACGTTCGGTCGTTTCTATTCCGCGCTGATCTTCGTACCGCGCGATCGTTACAACACGCAGGTCCGGCAGAAGATGGAAGCGGTGATCAACGACAAATTGCAGGCCACCGCGATCGAGTCGCAGATCCAGCTGTCGGAGTCGGCTTTGGCCCGCGTACACATGATCATTCGCCTGCCCGCCGACGGCGGGCCGCGCATCGACGCCGAAGAACTCGAGCAGCTCATTGCTGAAACCGTTCGAACCTGGAACGACAAGCTGCGCGATGCCTCGATCGAAAAGCACGGCGAACTGGATGGCCGCCTGCTGGCGGAACGTTACCGCGGCGCCTTCCCGGCGGCGTATGAAGAAGACGTGAGCGCAGCCACCGCCATCGACGACATCAGGCAGCTCGATGAAGTGGTCGCCGACGCCGACCGGGTGGCCATGCGCCTCGCCAGAGGCCCCGGCGACGAGCAAGGCAAGGCCGTCCATTTGCGCCTGTTCCGCGCCGCTTCGCCAATCGCGTTGTCGCAAGCCTTGCCCATCCTGGAAAACATGGGCTTCGTGGTCCTGAGCGAACGTCCTTATCGCATCGCTGTGCCGGGTGGCCGCGCCATCTGGTTGCAGGACTTCGAGATGCAACGCCGCGACGGCGGCTCGATCAACCCCGAAGCGCTGGGGGAACGGTTCACCGATACATTTACCGCAGTCTGGACCGGCCGCGCCGAGAACGACGGCTTCAATCAATTGATCGTCGTCACCAGCTTGACGTGGCGACAGGCCAGCGTGCTGCGAGCGTATGGCCGCTTCGCGCTGCAGACCGGCGCCAGCTTCAGCCAGTCTTATATGGAGCAGGTGTTGACGTCGAACGCCAACATCGCCGGCATCCTGTCGCGGCTGTTCGAAGCTCAGTTCGACCCGTCCTTCAAAGCGGCGCGCCGCAGCGCTGAAGTCGAGCGCTTGAAACAGGAGTTGGCCGCGCTGCTCGACTCGGTGCGCAGCCTCGATGAAGACCGTATCCTCCGCCGCCTCGCGCACGCCATCCAGGCGACCTTGCGCACCAACTATTTCCAGACCGACGCGCAAGGAGTGCCGAAACTCTCCCTGTCCTTCAAGCTGGACTCCCGCAGCATTCCGGAGGTGCCGCAGCCCCGCCCCGCGTTCGAGATTTTCGTTTACTCGCCGCGAGTCGAAGGCGTGCATCTGCGGATGGGCCATGTCGCCCGTGGCGGCATCCGCTGGTCCGATCGCCGCGAGGACTTCCGCACCGAGGTGCTGGGCCTGATGAAGGCGCAGAACGTCAAGAACACCTTGATCGTGCCGGTGGGCGCCAAAGGCGGTTTCGTGCCCAAGCGCATGCCCGCCGCCGCAAGTCGGGAAGACGTGCAGCGCGAAGGCGTCGAATGCTATCGCACGTTTATCTCGGCGCTGCTCGACATCACCGATAACATCGTCGCTGGCAAGATCGTGCCGCCGGACCAGGTCGTACGCCGTGACGGCGACGATCCTTACCTGGTGGTCGCAGCCGACAAGGGCACCGCCAGCTTCTCCGATATCGCCAACCGGATCGCCGCCGATTACAACTTCTGGCTGGGCGACGCGTTCGCTTCCGGCGGTTCGGCCGGCTACGACCATAAGAAGATGGGCATCACTGCCCGGGGCGGTTGGGAATGCGTGAAGCGCCATTTCCGCGAGATGGCCATCGACACTCAATCCCAGGATTTCACCGCTATCGGCATCGGCGACATGGCCGGCGACGTATTCGGCAACGGCATGCTGCAGTCACCGCACACGCGCCTGCTGGCCGCCTTCAATCATCAACACATTTTTCTCGATCCAAATCCTGACACGGCGGTCTCCTACAAGGAGCGCGAGCGCTTGTTCGCGCTGCCGCGTTCCACTTGGGAAGACTACCACCGCAAATTGATTTCCAAAGGCGGCGGCGTGTTCCCGCGCAGCGCCAAATCGATCAACGTGTCGCCGCAAGTGCAGGCGATGCTCGGCATCAAGCGTGACAGCTTCACGCCGGTCGAACTCATTCGTGCCATCCTGTGCATGCCGGTCGACCTGTTATGGAACGGCGGCATCGGCACGTATGTAAAGGCCACTGACGAAACTCACATCGACGTCGGCGATCGCGCTAACGACGCGGTGCGTGTCAACGGCCGGGAGCTGCGCTGCAAAGTGATCGGCGAAGGCGGCAACCTCGGTTTGTCACAACGCGGCCGGGTCGAGTTCGCGCAGACCGGCGGCCGGCTCAACACCGACTTCGTCGACAACTCCGGCGGCGTCGATTGCTCGGATCATGAAGTCAACATCAAGATCCTGTTGAACAACCTGCCCAACCGCGCCGGCTTGACCCTGGAGAAACGCAACCAGCTGCTGGTCGACATGACCGATGAAGTGGCGGCGCTGGTGTTGCGCGACAACTATCTGCAAAGCCAGGCGCTGTCGATGCTCGAAGCGCGCGCCGGCAAGGATCTGCTGGAGCACGCGCATTCGATTCGCCGGCTGGAAGTCTCCGGCCTGCTGGATCGCAGCCTGGAGTTCCTGCCCGCGAGCGAAGAGATCACCGAGCGGCACCAGGCCGGCCGCGGGCTGACGCGCCCGGAGCTCGCCATCCTGCTGGCTTACGCCAAGATGGCGCTGTACTCGAAGATCATCGACTCGGACGTGCCGGAAGATCCGTATCTCGGCCACGAATTGGAACGTTACTTCCCGGCGCTGATGCAGAGGCGCTTCAATAAGTACCTGCCCGAGCATCGCCTGCGGCGCGAGATCATCGCCACCGCCACTACCAACAGCATCGTCAATCGCATGGGGCCGACGTTCGCCCGCCGCGTGCAGGAAGATACCGGCGCGGATGCCGGAACCATTGCCCGCGCGTACGCCATCGCTCGGGAAGTCGTAGCCATGCGCGACACCTGGTCGGACATCGAGGCACTGGATACCCAGATTTCGGCAGCCGTGCAGTACGAGATGATGTTCGAAACCACGCGACTGCTGCGTTTCTGCACTTACTGGTTGATCCATCGCCAGAGCGGCAAGCTCGACATCGAACGCCAGGTGTCCCGCTTCCGCAGCGGCATGAAAGAACTCGACGCCCTGTTGCCCCGAGTACTGGCTGGCACTGACCTCGCCGTATTCAACAGTCGCAGCAGTCGCTATGTCAGCGCATCGGTGCCGGAGAAACTGGCAAAGCGCATGGCGAGCCTGTCGGCGCTGCGCTCCGGTCCGGACCTGGTGGAGATCGCTGAACAGGCCGGCTTGCCGCTCGAGACAGCCGCCTCTATCTACTTCGGCGTCGGTACCGCGCTGTCATTGGACTGGATTCGCGAGCAAGTCGAACTGCTCGGCGTCGAAGGCCATTGGCAAGCCGTCGCCCGCACGACCTTGCGAGACAACGTCTACAACTTGCAGCGGACGCTGTGCCTGCAAGTGGTGTCGGAATCTCGGCAAGGCGCTCGCAAAGGACCGAAGGGTACGCCGGCCGAGGCGCTGGAAAGTTGGATCGCACGTCATCGCGCCGCTGTCGATTATTTGCGACAGACAGTAAGCGACATGCGCGCACTGCCTGCCATGGACTTTGCCACCTTGTCCGTAGCGCTGCAGGCCGTGCGCCGAATGACAGAATAATTAACAACCTAAAATTAAATTCAGCAGCGGAAGGTGAGGGGCCGGGGCGACAGCCTGCGGCGCAGGGGCGTTCTCTGTTATAAAGTCGCCCCTGCTTCATCTGCGTCGTCGCCAAAAGCAGACGAATCACTTCTGGATCGATACATGCCCGGCCAACTCGTACTACTGCGTCACGGACAGAGCACCTGGAACCTCGAAAACCTGTTCACCGGCTGGGTCGATGTCGACCTCACCGAACAGGGCCGCAACGAAGCGCGCGCCGCCGGCCGGTTGCTGAAGGCAGAAGGATTCGAATTTCAGCTGACGTTCACTTCGGTGCTGAAGCGTGCGATACGCACGCTGTGGATTGCACTGGATGAAATGGATCGCCTGTGGCTGCCCGAAGAGCGCAGCTGGCGCTTGAACGAACGCCACTACGGCGCCTTGCAGGGCCTTAACAAAAGTGAAACGGTGGCTAAGTACGGTGCCGAACAGGTGAAGGTCTGGCGGCGCAGCTACGACATCCCGCCACCGGCTTTGTCGCTCGATGATGAACGCCACCCTCGGTTCGACCGGCGTTACCGCGATCTCAAGCCCGCGGAGCTGCCGACCGCAGAGTCTTTGAAGGACACGCTCGATCGCGTGCTGCCGTACTGGAACAACCGGCTCGCTCCGGAGTTGTTGGCCGGTCGTGACATTCTGGTGGTCGCTCATGGCAACAGTCTGCGCGCACTTGTAAAGATGCTCGACGGTATGTCGAACGAGGCCATCGTCGAATTCAATATTCCCACCGGCGTGCCCATCCACTACCAGTTGGATGGTTCGCTGAAAGCCGTCTCGCGGCGCTTTCTGGGCGACCCGGAAGCCATCAAGGCGGCGGCTGATGCCGTTGCGCGACAAAC
This sequence comes from uncultured Gammaproteobacteria bacterium, assembly GCA_963710595.1. Classification (GTDB taxonomy): domain Bacteria; phylum Pseudomonadota; class Gammaproteobacteria; order Steroidobacterales; family Steroidobacteraceae; genus Steroidobacter. The sequence goes on along the minus strand of CAVQAZ010000003.1, from coordinate 2,007,734 downwards.
AGAGAAGAAGAGCGACTAGTTGAATCTGCAGGCGAGCGAGTAGCGAACAAGCGCTGCTGGTATTTGTTCGTGACTTGCAGCGACGCAACAGTTTTTTCGCACTCGTTGCTTTGTCAGCGGTGAAGTAAGCGGCGGTGATTTAACACTTGAAACGCGCGTCCCAAATTGATGCACAGCTGCATCGCCGTTGTTCGAGAGTGAAGCGTGTCATCGATCCGTCGCGAACGCATGTTGTACTTGCGCCGCAGTCGAGTTTGGTCTAATTAACATTCAAACCCCGGGTTTGATGTTTTTTGGTGTGCGTTGAGAGGTTTCGCCGTTCAGCGACGGCAAAAATTACATTGGAATAGAACTTGCTTTGGGGATGGGGGCGAGACGATTTTGTCTCCCGTAATTTTTGCGAGCCGTGGGGACGGGGGCGCAACGCACACACGAATAAGCAAAGGTGCCTGTCCGGGTGTGCGTCATTGATTAGGAGTGATGCATGCGTCTGATCAGACTCGCGTTGGCTCTAGTAGCCGTGAGTTTCAGCTGGGCCGCCCCAGCGAACCCTGCTCTCAACGGTGTCACTGGCACTGTGAGCACCACTGCCGCGACCCAAATGGTCGCTGGCAAGAAGCACCAGGTCAGCCTGGAAGGAGCGACGCTCGGCGGCGAGCCGCGCTCTTCCTCGCGATCGTCTTCGTCGGCAAGCGCTATGAACGAGTCGGTGCCGAGCGGCTGGCTCATGGCCCTGGTGGCCGTGCTGTTGATCGGCCATCAGCTGCGTCGCAAGCATCGGTTCCTGCGTCCGCAGCGCTTCAACAATCTCTAACCGGTTCCAGCGAAGTGGCGACACTGCTTCCGCCTGAGCGGGAGGTGTGATGAGTAACCAACGCGAACCTCTCGGGTCGTACGACCGTTCGGCAGGCGTCAGCGCGTCCGAACCGCTGTCGCTGTTCGTGATGAAGTCGTTGCTGTACCCGGTCGTGCCGGTGATTACGCTCGGCTTGTGCATGCTTGCCTGGCGCGAAAGCCTACATGGCCCGTACTTCCTGATGGCGGTGCTGGCGTTCTTCGGCGCGGCCGACGTGCTGGACGCCTTGCCGATGGCGCCGCCGCGCGCCCGCTCGATGGCCATCGCATCGTTGCTGGATATCATTTTTCGCTGGTGCCTGGTGATCGCTTTCATCTGGGCGCTGCTGGAAATCGCCGGCATCGCCAACCAGCTGCGCTGGGAGGTCCTGCTCAGCTGGGCGATATCCACGCCGCTGGTGCTGTGGGTCGGGCGGTTGTACGCGCCGCATTTGTTCATGCGGGCGAGCAACAGCGGCGCGCCCCGCAAAGTCGTGATCGCCGGCGCCAATCGCCTGGCGGCGAAACTGGTCGGCAATCTGGAAGAGTCGCCCTGGATGAACATGGAAGTGCTCGGCTACTTCGACGACCGCGATGCGGGGCGTCTGCCGCCGGAATGTTCGCGGCGCCTGCTCGGCAAGCTCACCTGGATGCGCGACTACATCGCCCGCAACTCGATCGACGTGGTCTACATCACGTTGCCGATGACCCGGCATCCGCGCATCACCGAGTTGCTGCATTCGTTAAAAGATTCGACAGCGTCGGTCTACTTCGTGCCCGATCTCACCATGTGCGACCTGGTCCAGCCGCGCTTCGACCTGGTGAACGGCATTCCGGTGGTGGCGGTGTGCGAATCGCCGTTCTACGGCGGGCGCGGCATCGCGAAGCGGCTTAGTGATATCGCGATCTCGGCGCTGGCGATCGCTTTGCTCTCCCCGGTCATGCTCACGGTGGCCGCTGCGATCCGCCTGACATCGCCGGGCCCGGTGATATTCCGGCAGAAGCGCTATGGCCTCGACGGCAAGGAAATCGTCGTCTACAAATTTCGTTCGATGACCGTTACCGAAGACGGTCACAAGAGTTATACCCAGGTCACGCGCAACGACTCCCGTGTCACGACGGTCGGCGCTTTCATCCGTGCCACCTCGCTCGATGAACTTCCGCAGCTGTTCAATGTTCTAGAAGGAACGATGAGCATCGTCGGGCCGCGGCCGCATGCGGTGGCGGTGAATGAGCAATATCGGCGACTGATTCCGGGCTACATGCTGCGACATAAAGTAAAACCCGGCATTACCGGCTGGGCGCAGGTCAACGGCTTCCGGGGCGGCGACGACATCGGCTCGATGCGCCAGCGCATCGAGCACGACCTGGAATATTTGCAACATTGGTCGCTGACACTGGATCTAGTGATTATCCTTAAGACTGCCATGGTGGTTTGGAACGATCGACATGCCTATTAGTGCGACGGCTCGCCGCTGGGTCTCAATGCTGAGCGCGGTGTTGCTGATGTTCGGCTCGATGCTGAGCGGCGCGGCCACGCCGCAAGATGCGGACTATCGCCTGGGGCCCGGCGACCTGTTGCGGATCAACGTGTTCGGCTCGCCCGAGCTGTCCGGCGAGGTGCGCGTGACCGAGTCCGGCAACATCACCTATCCGCTGGTCGGGCAGGTGCAGGTAGCCGGCAAGTCGCCGGCGCAGGTGGAAGCACAGCTTGTCGCCCAGTTCACCGGCGGCGGCTACCTGCGTTCGCCGCAGGTTTCGGTGCTGGTGATGGAGTACCGCAGCCAGAAGGTTTCGGTGCTGGGCCATGTGACCAAGCCCGGACAGTATTCGCTGCAATCGGCGAGCCGATTGCTGGACATGCTGGCGGAAGCCGGCGGCCCGATCAACGACGAGGCGGCCGACACCGCGACGCTGATGCGTAAAGACGGCAGCAAGGCAACCATCGACATGATTGCGTTGTTTAGTGGTGACCCGAAGCAGAATCACGAGGTCAGCGGCGGCGACACTATATTTGTACCTCGTGCGCCGCAGTTCTATGTCTACGGCGAGGTGCAACGGCCAGGCATGTACAAGCTCCAACGCGGCATGACGGTGTCGCGGGCGATTTCGGCCGGCGGCGGATTGACGACCCGGGGTTCGGAACGCCGCGCGGTGATCAAACGGCGCAACAAGCAGGGCAAAGAGGAACTGTACTCGGCCCGCAGTTCCGACCTGCTGCAGGCGGATGACGTGTTGATGGTGAAGGAAGGGTTGTTTTGAAAGGCTCTCAGGAACGATCACTATGATGGGACTAGCTCAGATATTGAGAATCCTGCGCGGACGAGCGCTGCTGCTGGTGGCTGTCGTCTGCTCTGTCGTCCTGGCAGTGGCTGTCATCAGCCTGTTGTCGCCCAAGCAATACGTGGCGGAACTGGCGCTGGTGGTCGACCTGCAGGGCAACGATCCCATGAAGCAATCGGCGCTCGCCCCGGCACTGGTGCCCACCCATCTGTCGACCCAGACGGAAATCATCCGCAGCCGCAACGTGGCGCTGAAGGTGATCGAGAAGATGGGCCTCGCGACCAACCCCGAGGTGGTCGCCAGCTACCGCGAACACGGCGGCGATTCGGACCTGACTTCCTGGCTGGTGGACAACGTACTGCGCGCGGTGGACGCCAAGACCGCCCGCACCAGCAACATCATTCGTATTGCCTACACCAGCACCGACGCGAGCGACGCGGCGGCCATGGCAAACGCGTTCGCCGAGGCTTATATCCAGACCAGCCTGGAGCTGCAGGTCGACCCGGCCCGCCGCCAAGTCACCTGGTACGATCAGCAGGTCGCGCAACTGCGTGACGAGCTGGTCGCGGCGCAGGGCCGGTTGTCCAAGTATCAAAGCGATTACGGCGTGCTCGGCGTCGACGACGCCCGCATGGACGTCGAAAACGCCCGCCTGCAGGAAATTTCCAATCAACTGGTCGCCGTGCAGGCCGCCATGTACGACGCCAATACCCGTCGCGAGCAGATCACCTCGGCGGATCAGGTCGATTCCCTGCCCGATCTGCTGAAGAACCCGGTGATCCAGAGCCTCAAATCAGAGCTGGCGCGCGCCGAGGCCAAACTGGCCGACATCAGCGAACGCTACGACCTGAATCATCCGCTGTATCGCTCCGCCGTCGCCGAGGTCAGTTCGCTGCGCTCCAAGCTCAATGCTGAAATCGGCGCCGCCCGCGGCTCGCTGGTGCAAAACGCCACCATGGCGCGCCAGCAAGTCGGCGAAGTGCAGAAGGCGTTGGAAGAGCAGAAGGATCGCATCATCGCGCTCAAGCGCCAGCAGGACGAGTTGACCGTGTTGAGGCGCGATGTGGAAAGCGCCCGCACCGCTTACGACGCCGCCCTGACGCAGGCCAACCAGACCAAGCTGGAAAGTCGCGTCGATCGCACCAACGTCGCGATTCTCAACACCGCGACGCCGCCGCTGTTCCCGGACTCCCCGAAAATCCTGCTCAACCTGGTCGTCGGCCTGGTGGTCGGTTTCGTGCTGGCCATCGGCCTGATCCTGACGCTGGAAGTGTGCAGCCGCCGGCTGCGCTCGGCCGAAGACCTCGTCGACTTCACCGACCTGCCGGTGCTGGCCGAACTGCCGGCCTTGCCGGCTGCCGCACGCCGCCATCGCCGACGTGAAGTCCGCCGCGCCCTGAAACTGCAACCGACCACCGCCTGAACGATCATTGAGGACGCCCATCATGGACGCCGCTGTCGAACCCCGTTCACGCCTGCCTCGCGTTACACGGCCTCGCATCCGCATCGGCGAGATCCTGCTCTCCATGGGCGCGATCTCCGAAGCCGACCTGCAGAAAATTCTCGCCGCGCACCTGGATCGCGGCGAACCCTTCGGCAAAGTGGCCGTGGCCCTGAAGATGATCACCGAAAGCGAGCTGCGCCAGGCGCTCGCCCAGCAGTTCACTTACCCGATTGCGCGTATCGGCGAGTCGGCGCTGTCACCGACGCTTGCGGCCGCCTACGAACCTTTCGGCCCCTATGCCGAATCGCTGCGAACGCTGCGCAGCCAGCTGCTGATGCGCTGGATGGGCGAACATGACTGCACGCTTGCCGTCGTCTCCGCCCGCAGCGGCGAAGGCTGCAGCACGCTGGCCGCGAATCTCGCCGTCGTCTTTGCCCAGCTCGGCGAACGCACGCTGCTCATCGACGCCAACCTGCGCAACCCGGTGCAACATCATTTGTTCGGCCTCGGCGAATGCGACGGCCTCACCGACCTGCTCAAAGGCTGCTGCCGGACCGACAAGGCGCTGCGCAAGATCGCACAATTCGATTGCTTGAATGTGCTGACGGCCGGCACGCCGCCGCCGAATCCGCAAGAACTGCTCAGCCGCCTGCCTTTCGCACAGCTGCTGGATGAAATGTGCGGCCGCTACGACGTGATCATCATCGACACGCCGCCGCTGCTGGAATTCGCTGACGGACAGATCATCGCGGCGCGTGCCCGTGGCTGCTTGATCGGCACCCGTCGCGACAATACGCGCCTGGTCGACATTGCCCGCATGAAGTCGCAGCTCGATCCGAATCTGACTCACGTGCTGGGCACCGTGATCAGTGGCTGAGAGCACCGCAATCGCCGGCCTCGGCGGCGACTTTCGCGTCGCTCCGCGAACGCAGCAGCGGGACTTCGTACCACTGCTGGTGTTATGCACTCCCCTCGCCTGCGCCAGCTTGCTGTCGAAGTTCGGCCTGCCGGGCTACGCCAGCTTGGGCATTGGTATCGCATTGCCGGTCATGATGCTGGCGTTCGCGCTCGGCATGCTCAACGACTGCGTACGCCTGGAGCCACGCCGGCTCGGCTTCTTCTGCATCACCTTGTCGATCCTGATCCTGCCGCAGCTCTTACGTGCCGGAACGTTTTCCCTTACCTCGCTCCTGATGCTCACGGCGGTACATGTACCGTATGTATTGGTCGTCACTCGCGGTCACGAGCTGGCGTTGCGCGCACTGAAGTTCTTCCTGCACCTGGCCACGCTGATCGCCTGCTGCGCCATCGCCCAATACTTTCTCCAGGGCGTCATCGAGCGCGCGGTGCTGTATCCCATCGATAACTTCGTACCGACCGAGTTCATCGTGCAGGGCTTCAATGCCCAAGGCACCATCAACTACAACTCGACGCTGGTGCGCGCCAACGGCGTGTTCATGCTGGAGCCGTCGTTCCTCACGCAGTTCCTGGCGGTCGCCATCGTTGCGGAATCCGTCACGTCAAGAACGTTGTGGCGCTTGGGCCTGTACGCTGTCGGCATCCTGGTGGCGCATGCCGGCACCGGCATCCTGATCCTGCTGATCTGCATGCCGCTGGTGGTCATCGTTCATCGCCGCTGGGACCTGCTGCTGCTGGGCGTTATCGGCGTGGCAGGCGTCCTGGCGTTCGGCGAGATGCTGAACCTGGACATGATCACCAGCCGCGCCAACGAGTTCGACGACCCGAACTCCAGCGGCTTCGCCCGCTTCGTGGGCGGCTTTTATATGTTCCAGCAGATGCTGTGGCCCGACCTGTCGCGCGCGCTGTTCGGTTATGGCGCCGGCTCGTTCATGGAATACACGCACATGTTCAACAACGAAGTCGCCGACATGCCGTTGACCAAGATGATGTTCGAGTTCGGGCTGGTCGGCGCGCTGGTGTATTTCGCATTCGTGGCCAGCTGTCTGTTCTCGTCGCCGTTGCCGCGGTTGCTGAGCTTGGCGATCGCATTGACCTTCCTGCTCAACGGCATGTACGTGCCGTTCTCGCACGGCCTCGCCCTGGGCCTGCTGGTGCTGACGTCGCTGCCGCCGGGCAAGATGACTGCCCCGGTAACCGTGCCGCTGCGGGCAGCGCGGGCGTAAGGAGCCGACATGGCAATCGAATTCATCCTGCTGGCGCTGGCGGCGATCTGTATGGCGCTCGCCTTGCATCCGTTCATTACTTATCCGTTGTCGCTGCTGCTGCTGCGACGCGTGCTGCCCTATCGCCCGGCGCCGTTGCCGGCCCGCAAGGCGGCCGTCGACTTCACGATCTGCATGTGCGCTTACAACGAAGAGGGCGTCATCCGCGAAAAACTGCAGAACCTGCTGGCGCTCAAGCAGCGTGAGCCGGGGCTGGAAATACTTATATATGTGGATGCGGCCAGCGATCAGACCGCCAAGCGGCTGCGGACCTACGCGCCGCATATCAGCTTCCACGTTTCGACTGCACGTCACGGCAAGACTCATGGCATGAACTTGCTCGCCAGCCGCGCGACCGGCGACGTCATCCTGTTCACTGACGCCAACGTGATGCTGGACATGGATTGCCTGACCAACCTGCGCCGCACCTTCGAGGATCCCGAGATCGGCTGCGTCTGCGGCAACCTGATCTATACCAACAGCAAAGATTCGGTGACCGCATCGACCGGCTCCCTATACTGGCGCCTGGAGGAAAGCATCAAGCGCCTCGAGCAGCAAACCGGTTCGGTGATGGGCGCCGACGGCTCGCTGTTCGCGATTCGCCGCTGCCTGCACCGCGCCCCGCCGGATCACATCATCGACGACATGTTCGTCTCGTTCTGGGTGCTGATCCAGGGCTATCGCGTCGTGCAGTCCAAGGACGCGCGCGCCTATGAAGAGTCGGCCAGTTCGGCGTCGGATGAGTTCGGTCGCAAGTCGCGCATCGCCTGCCAGGCGTTCAACGTGCATCGCTTGATCTGGCCGCACCTGCGCAAAATTAATTTCCTGACGGTTTATAAATACGTCTCGCACAAGCTGCTGCGCTGGTTGTGCATTTATTTCCTCGCGCTGAGCTGCATCCTTACCGTCGCCGCGCTGGCAGTCGCCGGATATGCATGGGCTGCGGGCGTGCTCATTGCCGCAGTGGTCGTCGCCGGCGTGCTCGGCTCGCGTTACGCGGTGAAGCCGTTCTCACAGATGGTGGATATCGTCACCAGCATGGCCGGCGCCGGCCTGGGTGTCTGGAAATCGGTGCGCGGCGAGTCGTTCCAAACCTGGACGCCCGTCGCGTCGTTGCGCAAGGTCACGTGATGAGATGCCTGTGGATCAGCCGCCACGTGCCCTACCCCATGAACGAGGGGTTGAAGGTGTACTCGGCAAAACTCTCCGAAGCGCTGGCGCAAGCGGGCGCCTTCGTGCGCGTGCTGGGCTTTGGGAGCACTGACGCCACGCCGAAGGATCGCGCGCGCATGGAATGGGTTTCGGTGCCCGGCGAAAGGCGGGGCGCTGCAGCCGGCCTGTTGAATCGCCTTCCCCTCACCGCCGCCATCGATTCCACCAGCGCTTATCGCGCACTGCTGGAGGCACAGTTGCGTGAACAGTGGGACGTCATCGTTTTCGACAGTTATGGATCGGGCTGGGCGCTCGATCGCTGCAAGGCCTACCGCGCAACCGCCCCAGGCTCGCGAACCATCCTGGTCCACGTCTCGCACAATCACGAAGAAGTGCTGTGGCGTGCGATGGCTACACAAGCCGACGCCGCTTTGCCCAGACGCCTGGCGCTCTGGCAGAACTATTACAAAGTGCGTGTGCTGGAACGCCGACTGCTGCGCGACGTCGACTTGGTGACCGCGATCACCACCGAAGACGAACACGCACTGCGAGCTCATCGCAACGACGACCATACCTTGACTCTGACCCCCGGCTATGACGGCGCGGTCGCTCCCGAACGCGTGATCGACGCATCGGTGCCCCGGCGAGTCGTGATCGTCGGTTCGTTCCAGTGGGTGGTGAAGCGCGAGAACCTGGCGCGCTTTGTCGAGCATGCCGACGCGCAGTTCGACAGTCATGGTATCGAATTGGTCGTTGCCGGAGATGTCCCGCAGGACTTGAAAGAATCATTGCTCACGAACAGCCGCGCGACCCGCTTCGAAGGCTTCGTCACCGAGTTGACGCCGTTCCTCGCCCAGGCACGCATCGCCATCGTCCCCGAACTGATCGGCGGCGGCTTCAAACTGAAGTTTCTCGATTACATCTTCGGCCGCGCACCGGTCGCGACCGTCGATGCAGCCGCCGCCGGCCTGCCCGCGCGGCTGCGAGCCGACTTGATCACCAGGGCCGACTTCGCCGGCCTGACTGCCGCCATCATCGACAACATCGACCGGCTGGATCATCTTAATGGGCTGCAGACCGCCGCCTTCGAACAGGCGCGCACCCTGTATCGATGGGAAGATCGCGGCCTGCAACTGCAACAGCGCATCGCCGACCTGCAAAGGTCGCGTGCGAAGTCGCAAGCGCGTTCGTCGGCGACGACTGCGCCCGCCAGCGCCTGAGCCAGGAGCAGGAATGTACGGTTACGTTTCTTTTGCACAGCTGTCCACCGCCATTCGCACGCAGCTCCATGCGATTCCCAGCGATGTGGACCTGGTTGTCGGCATCCCCCGCAGCGGCATGGTGCCGGCTTACCAGATCGGCTTATTCCTCAATCGCCTGGTGTGCGATATCGACGGTTTCCTCAATGACAGCGTAGTCAGCCATGGTCACACGCGCAAGCTGGGGGTTGCGCTCACATCCTTGCGCGAGGCGCAGCACATCCTGCTAGTCGACGACAGCATCGCAACGGGCGGCTCGATGCAGAAGGCGTTGGCGCGAATCCAGGAGTCCGGTTACGCCGGCAAGGTCTCCACTTGCGCCGCCATCGTGGCTCCGTCGCACCAGAGCAGCGTGAATCTTTCCTTCATCACCTTGCCCCAGCCGCGCTTGTTCGAATGGAACGCCTTCCATCACGCCTGCGTGGAGAATGCCTGCTTCGACATGGACGGCGTGTTGTGCGTCGACCCGACCTCACACGACAACGACGACGGTCCGCGCTACGAGAAATTCCTCAGCAACGCACTGCCGTTGTTTCGACCGACTTTGCGCATCGGTCACATCGTGTCGGCTCGGCTGGAAAAGTATCGGGCCCTGACCGAGGACTGGCTGGGAGCGAACAAGATCACCTACGGCCAGCTGCACCTGGTTGACCTGCCGAGCAAAGCGGAAAGAATTCGCCTGGGCGCGCACTGCTCGCACAAGATCCGCGTCTATCGCGATACCGGCGCCAGCATGTTTTATGAAAGCGACCTGGGCCAGGCGCGCGAGATCGCGCAAGGTTCGGGCAAACCAGTGCTGTGCGTCGGCGACATGACCATGGTGATGCCGGGCGCGTCTCATCTGACCGCCACTGCTAAGAGTGCGATGTGGCATCTGCGTTATCCGCTGGGGCGCGCCAAGGGCTGGCTGAAGCAGCAACTGCGATCGTCGCGAACTCCCGTCAGCGGATCGTGAGCGCCGCCGTGGCCTTCGCCCCAGTCAATGGCAACATGGTCAATGGCAACATGGCCAATCCCAAGCGCTGCCGGTCACGGCTTGCGGCGCCAGACACGGACATAGTCGATGACGTAGTCCCACTGCGTTTCGTCGGCAATCATTTCCTTCATGTCGGTGCCTTTCAGCACGATGCCGAACTGGTTGGTGATGAGGAGATGCGCCGGCACGCCGACGTTCCATTCGTAATGGGTCTGCTTGATCGGCTTGCCGTCGAGCAGCCAGATGGGCTGGCTCTTCTGCCAGTCGAGCGAGAACACGTGAAAGCCCTGGGAGAAATCGAAACCCGGGATGTATTCGTTGTTCTTGAACTTGGTCCAGATATCTTTCGGGTTGCCATACCGCTCCGGCTTGCCGTGAGTCTGTATGAAGCCGGTCAGCACGCGCGTCTCCGGACGGCCCTGCCAGTTGAAGAACTCGAAGATGTCGATTTCCGGCGGCCACGGCAGCGCGGAGAATTTGCCGTCCGGATATTGCACGCCCGGGTTCAGCCAGAACGCCGGCCATGCGCCAACGCCCCGCGGCAGCTTCGCTCTCATCTCGATGTACATGCCCTCGGTCACCGGCAGCTTCGCTCGCAACATGCCCGATTCGATGCCGCGCGGCTTCAATCCTCCACCCGGAGGAATGCGGCCCTTCAGCGTCAGGGTGCAGGCGTCCAGAACATGCAGCGAGCGCGGGTCGCCGTCGGGATAGTCGCGATGGAACGACCAGTAGGTCTTCAGGCCGTCGAGCTTGCCGTTCTCGTAGATGTAGCGATAGAAAAATTCCTGGTCGAGCGCGGCGCGCTTGTCGATGGTCGCGGACTTGCGCTCGCGGCCGAAGGTCCAGTCCTTCACCAGCTCGAACTCGCCCGTTTGTTTGAACGGGCGGGAAGCATCGATCGGTTCACCGAGCAGCGCGCTGCAGGAAACGGCTGCGGCCAGAAAAATGATAGTCACTTCCACCTCTTCAATGAGCGCGCATCGGTGCCGGGCACACCACGATCTTCGCGGCATGCCGCCCGGCTGGCAATAGGAGATTGCGCGTGAGCAAGGAAATCATCGTCACTGGTGGCGATGCGCATTTCTTCCCATGGATGATCGCGGCGATCAGTTCGCTGCGCGCGCATCCCGAAACCAGCGCGCTCGACATGGGCATCATCGATCAAGGCCTGACCGACGAGCAGCAGGCTCAGCTCAGCGCACTGGGTTGCAAGATCGTTCAGCCACAGTGGACTTTGCCTGTCCCGCAAGAAGCACGACTGCTGCGTAACATCGGCCTGGTCGCCCGCACGGCGCTGCGTGATTACTTCACCGGCTACGAAGTTTATTTGTGGTTCGATGCCGACGCGTGGATGCAGACGCCGGAATTCGTCGCCGCTTATGTCGATGGGGCACGCCGGCGCGGTGCGGCCGTCGTCACCGAAAATGGTCCCGGTTATCGCAAAACCCTGGCCGACATGAAATGGTGGATCGGCAACATGGTCACGTCGTTCGGCCTCCTCGACGGCCTGCGCTGCTCCTTTACCACCAGCATCAACATCGGCGTGCTGTGCCTGAAAGACACCGCGCCGCATTGGGGCGAGTGGCAACGTTACTACGCCAAAGCTTTGCAACGCACCGGCAAGGTGAACATGGATCAGCACGCGTTTCTCGCGGCGGTTCATCTTCGCGGCTTGCCGACCGCGTTCCTGCCAGCGCGCTTCAACTGGTTGCCGCATTTGAGTTGCCCGGTATGGAATCCGGAGACGAAATTGTTGTGCGAGCCCGCCGCTCCGCATCGTCCTCTGTCCGTCATTCATCTGGCCGGTCCGCGCAAAGACCGGCCCTACGAGCTGACGCGGCTGAACGGCGGCTCGTTCGCAACGTCGCTGACGTATCCAGCGATGCAACGGCACTTCGCCGCCTGAGACCGAGATGAACTACAGCGCCCTGAAAACTGTGTCGGTCGTGATTCCAGCGTACAACTCGCGCGACACCGTTCGAGACGCGGTCGCGACTGCGCGTGCGCAAACGCTGCGTCCGACCCAAATCATTGTCGTGGACGACGCCTCCAAGGACGATACATTGCGGCAGCTGGAAGCCATTGCCGGTCCCGATCTGCTGGTGATCAAGAGCCCGGTCAACGGTGGCGGCGGCGCCGCTCGCAACCGTGGGATCGAAAACGCTACCAGCGATGTGGTTGCGTTTCTCGATGCCGACGACCTGTGGGCGCCGAACAAGCTGGCGAGTCAGATGGCTTTGTTACGCACGCAAGCGCGTGAGTCGTTCGTATTCACCGCTGTCGAGCACACCAACGAATACGGCGAAAAGCGCGTCCTGCCCAAGCGCGAACCGTTCCCGGGCGAGAGCGTAGGCGATTACATGCTCAAGTCGGGCAACATCATGCAAACCAGCACGTTGCTGGTGCCGAGGCATCTGCTCGCTCACTGCCGCTTCAACGAAAAACTGCGGCGCTTCCAGGATCTGGATTTCGTGTTGACGCTCGGCAACGCCGGCGTTGCCGCCGTCTTTTGCCGCGAGCCGCTGGTCGAGTGGCGCAATGTCGGCAATCCGAAGCGCGTCAGCTCGAATCCCGATCCGGCGATCATGCGCACTTTCCTCAGCCAGCATCCGCAACTGACGCTGTCGCAAAAGCTCGGCTTGGAGATTCGCAGCGTCGGTCCCACGCCCGGGGCGCTAGGCGCTTTGCGCTGGTCTTGGCGCCTGGCCCTTTCGGTATTCTCCGGCGCGCTGGCTGTGCCGAACGCAGTCAGCTTGTTACTGAAACACAGCCTTGGACTGCGATATTACGGCGCGCTTCGCAATCGCTTAGGAGCAGGATCGTGAAACGACCGGCGCGCATCGCAGCGTTCGCGAGTGTGATCGCACTCATCGCAGGCGTTACGAGCATCGGTGCGCTGGGCGATGCCGCCCAATCCGGACCGACACCTTATCCCAGCCGCGCCGAAGACTGGCCCGGCACCGGCGTCGTTCGCACGTTCGGCTGGATGAAGGACAACCGCGCCTATTTCTGGACCCAGCGCGACCAGCACCAGGGCAGCATCGTATTTGCCGGCGACTCGCTCACCGGGACTTGGAAAACGCTGGCCGCAGATTTCCCCGGCGCGCGGGTTGCCAATCGCGGCATTGGCGGCGACGTCAGCCGCGGCTTGTTGTTTCGCTTCGATGAAGACGTGCTGGCGCTGCATCCCAAAGCCATCGTCATTCTCATCGGCGTCAACGACCTGACTGCCAAGCAGCCGGCGAGCGCGACGCTCGCCAACATTCGCTCCATGCTGGATCTCAAACAGTCGCGACAACCCGACGTGCCGGTGATGTTGTGCACGGTGCCGCCGAGCGCCAATCCAAAGGCGCCGGTGGACGAACAGCAGCGCCGCTTGTTGAACGACGGCTTGCGCAAGATTGCCCAGCAGACGAAGCACGTCTCAGTCGTCGATCTGTTCGCCGCCACTGCGACAGCGCAAGGCGCGCCGGACTCACGCTATTTCAACTCCGATCAATTGCACCTCTCCCCCGCCGGCCATGCGCGCTGGAAACAAGTGTTGCAGCCGGCACTGCAGGATGCCGGGGTGTTGTGACCATGAGCGCAGCTATCGGCAAAGCCGCCGATGGGCACGCCATGAGCGACATGGCGTCGACCTATCTCGATGCCTTGCGAGCCCTCGGCGCAAACCTCGTCATTGCCTCGCACGTGCTGGCGCTGTACTTCGGCATTCGCGATCCGTACGGGCTGGGCAATCTCGGCGTTGCGGTGTTCTTCCTGCTGTCCGGCTTTCTCATCATGCAGTCGATGCTGAACTGGCTGAACAAGCCGGAGCCGCGCCTGCCCGGTTTCCTCGCCGATCGCGTGGCCCGCATCATGACGCCATACGTACCGGCGCTGGTGCTCATCGCGCTCGCCAATGTGGTGTTCATCGACACGAATCATAGTCTCGGCGGGCAGAACACCGGGCTGCTTACGTTCTTCGGCAATCTGCTGCTGATGCAGGATCACGCCGTGTTCCAGGGATTGGAGTTCGCCGGCATCGATTTCGCGTGGCGCATCCGTTCGTACAACTCCGCCGAGCCGTTCTGGACGGTCGCCATCGAAATGTGGATTTACATTTCCATGGGGCTGTTCTTCTTCTGCGTGTTGCAGCGGGAAAAGATCAACTGGCGCTACGGCGCCTTGCTCGCGGCAGTCGCGTTGCCGGTATTCATCTGGAATGCGGCGGCCGGCGGCGGCAAATCGCTGAGCCTGATCTGGCTGTTGGGCGCGATCGCCGGCTTTCTGTTTCACCTCTGGCGAGCGAACGGTTACGCCAACATCCGCAGCGTCGCCACCGTCGTCACTGCGTTCGGCACCGTTGCGCTGGTCGGGCGCGCTGGAAAAATCGGCTTTCAACCGTACGACTTCCAGACGGCGACGTTGCTGGCAATGATCATGTTCGGCCTGCTGGCGCTGTTGATGTGCGTCAAGAGCGCACCGGCGTTATTGCGCAGCTCAGTCAATTTTCTCGCGTCGTACAGCTACAGCCTGTACTTGATCCACAACACGTTGCTGATCATCGTGCTGGAAAACGTCAGCACCCGGAACGCCTGGACACAGGTAGCGATCGGCGTGGTCGCTGCACACAGCGGCGCTTACCTGCTGTACATCACGTTCGAGCGCCACTACCGAGTCGTCGGCCGCTGGCTGCGGCCCAAATTCGAGCGTGTCCTGGCGCCGCGGGGCGCTTCTCAATCCACGACCGCTGCCGCCAACCTCGTGGCTGGCGGCCCCGCTGCCGCTGGCCGGCAGGAGCGCTGATGTCGGCCGTTCGAAATGTGCGCTGGGTCGGAATGATCCAGGCCACGCGGATCAGCGTTCAGCTGCTCGGCCTGCTGGTGCTGTCGCGACTGCTGACTCCGGCCGACTTCGGCCTGGTCGCCATCGTTTTCGCCATCAACAACTTCGCGCTGCTGCTGCGGGACATGGGCACAGCCGCAGCCATCATTCAAAGGGATGTGCTCGATGAGCAGACCACGCTGACGGCGCATTGGACCAATTGCTTCATCGGCTTCGGTCTGTCTGCAATATTGCTCGCGCTGTCGATTCCGCTGGCGGTGATCTTCAAAGCGCCCGGCCTCACGCCGCTGGTACAGCTGAGCGCGGTGGCGTTTCCGTTTCTCAG
Organism: uncultured Gammaproteobacteria bacterium; assembly: GCA_963710595.1. Taxonomy (GTDB): domain Bacteria; phylum Pseudomonadota; class Gammaproteobacteria; order Steroidobacterales; family Steroidobacteraceae; genus Steroidobacter. The sequence goes on along the minus strand of CAVQAZ010000003.1, from coordinate 1,992,448 downwards.
CGGCTCGACCGTGCACCAGGCTTTGCTGGAGCGAGCATCGAAGTTCTTCGAGCGTTGCCCGCATCGAGATTACTGCGCTGCTGACTGGTTTTGCGGTCGCCGTCGCCTCCGCATATATGGGCGCCGGCGCTTACAGCCTGGTGCTGCAGACGCTGGTCGTTGCGGTCGTGTCCGCCATCCAGTTCTGGATCGCCTCGGATCTGAAAATGAAATGGGGCTGGAGCCGCGAGCACGCCAAAGGCTTGTGGCGCTTCAGCGGCAGCCTGTTCGGCTTCAACCTGGTGAACTATTTCGCGCGCAATGCCGACACGATGATCATCGGACGCATGCTTGGCCCGGCCAGCCTCGGTCCGTACTCGCTGGCCTATCGAGTCATGCTGTTCCCGCTGCAGAATCTCACCTTCGTCGCAACACGCGCGCTGTTCCCGATGATGAGCCGTCATCAGAACTCGCCCCAGGAACTGGGCGCTTTGCACTTGCGGCTGCTGTCAGTGATCTCGTTCTTCACGGCGCCGATGATGGCGGGGCTGTTCGTACTGCGCGAATCTTTCGTCGCCGTGGCGCTGGGCGATACCTGGAGCATGGTGGCCGTATTGATTCTGTGGCTCGCGCCGATCGGTTTCATCCAATCGCTCGTGAGCGCCGGCGGCGTCGTATTCACGGCGCTCGCTCGCAACGACCTGTTGTTCCGGCTGGGCCTGCTCAGCACTGTGCTGCATGTGACCGCGTTCGTCAGCGGCGTCCACTGGGGAGTGACCGGCGTCGCCGCCGCGTACCTCATCGCCACACTCATCAACTCTGTCATTTCGCTCGGAGTGCTGATGCACCTGATGCAGCAACCGGTGCACCGATTGCTGGGCGCGGTGCTGCCGGCGGTCGCCAAAGCGCTGGTGATGGCGGTGATCCTCTACTTCGCCGACAGCGAATTGCGAGCGCTGCACGTGCCGCCGCTGCTGCGCTTACTCGGACTCAGCGTCGCCGGCGGATTGATCTTTCTGGCGCTGACGCGCATCCATCTCATGCCAGCCGATCGAGACGTGCTGCGCCTGTTCATGAAGAGAGCTTAGGAGGACACGATGCCCACGATGGCGCGAACACTTCGCCGCAGAACTCTGTGCCTGGCCGCGGCCAGCACTGCGCTTTGCAATGTCGCCACAGCCGCGCAGCCGGAAAAGAAGGAGGAACACCTGTTCATCAGCGAACAGTTCGTCTACGACGACAACTTGTTCCGCGCGCCGGAAACCAGTGACCCCGACGCAATCCCAGGCGATCCGACCGATCCGGGTGCGACGACCCGGGGGCTGTCGCGCGAGGACTATTCGAATCGCATCACCCTCGGTCTCGGCGACGACCTGCAGTTCGGCAGGCAGACGCTGAAGCTCAGGGGCCGGGTGCATGACGTGCGCTTCGAGGAGAACGATTATCTCGATCACACCGCGGGCGATGCATCGGCGCTGTTCGACTTTCGCCTGCTGGGCAGCTGGTCCGGGCGATTGTCCGGCACCTATAACCGCGCACTGGCCGACTTCGCCAACACCTTGGGCACCACCAAGGATCTGATCGAGACTGCCAATTACAACGCAGCGTTGCGTTATGAGATCGGCCCGCGCTGGTCGATCTCCGCCAATGGCGGTCGTATCGAGACCAAGCATGACCTGTCGACTCGCCGGCAGCAAAACCTGGAAGCGGACCTGGGTCGCGTCAGCCTCGATTACGTCACGCCGTCGTTTCATTCGTTCGGCGTCGAGTATCGCTACATCGACGCCAAGTTTCCCAACGCCATCCCGGACCCCAACAACTTCTCCAGCGATTACGAGGAAAACGGTGCGCTGGCCCGTTTCACTTACACGGCGACAGTGCGTACGCAGATCCGTTTGAGCGGCGGTTACGTCGAACGCGAGCGGCCGGACACCGACGAAGGCGCTTACTCCGGTGACGTCTGGCGCGCGGAAATCGACTGGAAGCCTCGCGAGAAATTCTCCACTCTGTTCGCCGCGTGGCGCGAACTGCGTGCTTACACCGACATCGAGTCTGACTACTTCGTGTCCGACGGCTTCAGCCTGGGGCCGACATGGAGCCCGGTGGAGAAAATCACGTTCGCATTATCGGTGTCCTACGAAGATCAGGAATACCTCACCTCTCGGGTCCTGGACCTGGGCGCAACCGATGCGCCGCGTAATGACGAGGTGCTGTCGGCACTCGCGTCATTCACGTACCGGCCGCGCGACCATCTCGCGTTCGAGCTGAGCTATCGCGGCAGCGACCGCGACAGCAATCGAGTCACCCGCCGCTACGATGCGCAGACGGCGGGGATTTCGATCCGGTGGAGCGTGTTCTAAGCAAACCTGCGGTCAACTTGGAAGGCCGCAGGGCGGGACGCCGTCGCCGCCCGCGGCCCAGCAGCTCGACTTACCAGCGCTTTCTGGCGCGATTCCAAGCATCCTGTCCTCCGTCCCGGATGAAGCTCGATGCTGAGTGGACAAGCTTTCACGAGCCTGTCGCGAACGCCTTCGTCCCGAGGAAGAGGTTGCGCGAGCAACCCTCCTTGACAGCCCGATGACAGGCGCCACGCTTTAGCATCGCTGCGCCGGGCGAGAGCTGAATCAGCCGGCAGGAAGGAGTAGGAGTAAATGCTGGCAATCCTGGCTTTTGCGATGGTCGCTACGTTCATGACACTGATCATGACCAAGCGGCTATCGGCGCTGGTGGCGTTGATCCTCGTTCCCACGGTGTTCGCTATCGGCGCGGGCTTCGTTGGCGGACTGGGAACCATGATGCTCGCCGGCGTGCGCGAGCTGGCGCCCACCGGCGTGATGCTGATCTTCGGCATCCTGTACTTCGGGCTGATGATCGATGCCGGCCTGTTCGACCCGCTGATCAAGCTGATCGTCCGGCTCGCACACGGGGATGCCGTGCGAATTTGCATCGGCACCGCGGCGCTGGCGCTGCTGGTCTCGCTCGATGGCGATGGTACGACTACTTATATGATCACCACCGCGGCGCTGCTCCCCCTCTACCGCCACATGAAAATGGACCTGCGTATCATGGCTTGTCTCATCATCATGTCCAGCGCGGTGATGAACCTGCTGCCCTGGGGCGGGCCGACGGCGCGCGCAGCGACTGCACTCCATCTCGATCCTCGCGATGTGTTCGTCGGCCTGGTGCCGGCCATCATCGTCACCGCGATGTGGGTTCTGTTCGTCGCCTGGCTGTTCGGACTGCGTGAACGGAAGCGACTTGCTCTGCTCCCAAAATACATCGTGGACGGGGCTGCGAGTGGTGAGGCCGTCGTGGCTCACGACGCCGGCGATGCAAGTGCGCGGCGGCCGCGCCTGATGTGGGTGAATCTTCTGCTCACGGCGACGCTCATGATCTGCCTGATCCTGGGCGTGCTGCCGCTGGCAATCCTGTTCATGCTCGGCTTCGCCATCGCCTTGATGATCAACTATCCCTCGCTGCAACAGCAGCGCGATCGGATCGCCGCCCACGCGGGTAATGCACTCGCCGTTGCAGGCCTGGTGTTCGCGGCCGGCATTTTCACCGGCATTCTTTCCGGCACCAAGATGATCGACGCGATGGCCGGCGCCATCATCGAATCGATGCCACCGGCGCTCGGCCCCTACATGGCGCCGATCACCGCGCTGCTGAGCCTGCCTTTCACGTTCCTGATTTCGAACGACGCGTTCTATTTCGGCATGCTGCCGATCCTCGCCAGCACGGGGGCGCAGTACGGCGTGACGCCGATGGACATGGCGCAGGCCTCACTTGTGGGCCAGCAAGTGCATCTGCTCAGCCCGCTGGTGCCTTCGACTTATCTCCTGGTCGGCATGGCAGGCATCGAGTTCGGCGAGCATCAGCGCTTCACGCTCAAGTGGGCGCTGGGCAGTTGCGCGGTCTTTCTGGCCACCTGCCTGTTGATCGGCATCTTCCCGCTGGCGACATGAGAGACTAACGCGAGCGGCGCGTGGGCTTCGACACGACGATATCGATGCTTTCCAGTGCGGCATGGAAGATCACTTGCGCCTCGCCGCGTTCAAGTTGCCGCAGCACCTGAGCGACCTTCTGGTCCAGCGTGACATCGTGCTCCCCGTACTCCGTCCCCTCCCGGAGCACGAAGGATTCCAACACGCCACGCAGCGCGCTCTCGGACAGCTCGCGGTAGGGAACGACAATCGGTTCCTGGCTTTCGTTTTCCATGGCCAAGTATGGCTGGTTTTGGCGCGAAGCGCGGGCGAGGGGACGCGCTACGGAAACGTCACAAGCACTCGGCTGCCCCTCACCCTGCCCTCTCCCAAAGGGAGAGGGGACAGAATCTCACCTCTCCCCGTGGGAGAGGTCGCGCGAAGCGCGGGTGAGGGGACGCGCTACGGCGCGCGGATCTTGAGTGTCAGCCGCCGCTCTCTCGCACCGCCATCCAGAGGTCTCGCACATAATCGAACAACCAGCACGCCAGTTCCAGGCGGTGCCAGGTGGTGATTTCGATCAACGAGATGTACGCGCCGAGCAATTGCTCGCGCTGCATCTTGTCGTAGTGATGGTAGACGCACACCGAGGCCAGATCGAACAGCCGCTGGCCGACGCCGGCGTATTCCCAATCGAGCAATCGCAGCTTGCCGTCATTATCGATGACGTTGAGGTGATGCACATCGTTGTGGCATAGCGTCGCTGCGGAGTTCTCGCGCAGCTTGGCCGCCACTTGCAGCGCTCGCTCGCGCAGCGACTTGGTCAACAATGCTGACTGCACTCCGCGCTGTTCGAGCGTGCGGAAATAGCCTTCCAGAGAATCGCTCAATTCGATGCGACGGACCCCTGCCGGCGCCGGCACGCGATGCAGGCGACGGAACAACTGTCCCAGCCGCTGGATGTTCTCTTCCTGCGTCGCATCAGTTGCGCGCCAGGTATCGCCGAGATAGCGCGTGACCAAAGTGCGAGCTTGCGGATCGCACGCCAGCACCTCCGGCCCGATGCCGGCGTCAGCTGCGGCAGCCAGCACCAGCGCTTCGCTTTGACGATCGATCTGTAGGGCGTTTTCCGCCGCGTTGCTGATGCGAACGACGACGGCATCGCTGGCAGTTCGCACCAGCCAGCTTTCATTGGTCAGTCCGTGCTTGACGCGCTCGGACGAAATGATGGATTCAGCACCGACGCGCAATGCGCCAGCGGCAATGCCGGCCGGCGTCATGTCGTATCAAGTCGATGGCGCCGCGGCCACCGCCCGGTTCTGCAACGCCTGTTCACGCCGCCACACAAAGTATCCACGCACCACGATCCCGAGATAGATGACGAACAACACCGTCGTCGCCAGCAACCCTTGGCTGAAGTACAGCCAGGCAGCCACGCCGTCGACGACGATCCAGTACAACCAGTTCTCGATTATGCGTCGCGCGACCATCCAAGTGGTAACGACACTGCCCCAGGTGACAAAAGAATCCAGGTACGGCGCCGGCGAGTCGGTCCACCGTGCGAGCGCCCAGCCATTGATTGCGGTCGCCATTATGACAAGCACCGCTGCCGCTACGTGCTGGTTCACAGTCCACGATTCAATTCGCACCTCGCCGCTCTCGGTACGACCCCGGCGCCAGTCGATGAATCCATAGACCGCCATCACCAGGTAGAACACTTGCAGCAGCGACTGCATGTACAGCGCGGCCTTGGCGAACAGGGCCAGATAAATGGCGGTGCTGAGAAACGCGCACAGCCAGCACAGCAAGTTGCGGCGTACCGCCAGCAACAAGTAGGCAAGGCCGAGGAGCGATCCCAGCGCCTCCCACGGCGACGTCGCGGCAAATTGCTCGATGAGTGTCTGCACCGACTGTCCTATGCGCTGTCGATCGTGCCGCCCAGCACCTTCATCACGAACACCTTGCGGCCTTGCGCGCCGAAACTGGTGGCGGTTTCTTTCGCCAGCACTTCGAACAGCCGTGCGTGCTCGCCGGCGATCTGCGTGCTCATCGCGTTGGTGGTCACGCGCAGCTCCGGATACGTATTGAGCCGATCGATGAAATCCTTGATCGGCGGGATGTAGTCGGCGTCGAGCGGATAGAGACTGATTTCAATGGCGGTGTGCATTACATGAACTCCCAGCGAAAGGTGACTCCGAATTGGCGCGGCTCGCCGAATTGCGTGTAGCGAGTCGTGGGGAAATCGGGCGGCTCGTTGCCGAAATTGAAGCCGCGGAGCAGATAATCCTCATCGAACAGATTGCGGCTCCACGCGTAAACGCTCCAGCGATCGGTTTCGTAACCGGCCTTCAAGTGCGTCAACGAATAGGCATCGGCGCGAATGTTGTTCTCCGGCACGTCGAAGTAGTAATCGTCGACGGCGACGAAATCCACCCGCGCCATCCAGCCCAACGGATGACGCCAGGTTGCGTTCAGCGAGAATTGATATTCCGGTGCGTAAGCCTGGTCGCGATCGCTCGAGTCAGTCACGCCATCGGGGCGGAAGCCCGAATATCGGGTGCGCAGCAGTCCCAGTGCGCCGCCGACTTCCAGTCGTTTCGTCGCGCGCCAGCGCACGCTGCTTTCGATGCCGAGGTTGTGCCCGCCCGATGCATTATCTTTGTAGAGCAGATAGCTGCTCGGATTGCCGATCGGATCGAGCTGGGTGCTGATATCCACCTGCATGTCGGTGCGCTTCATATAGAACGCAGTGACATCCGCATACAGCCGCTGATCCAGCCACTCGCCCTTCATGCCGACATCGAGGCCGACCAGGTACTCAGGCAGGAATTCGGGCAGCACTGCCGCCGCTTCGCCGAGATTGAAGCCGCCGGCCTTGTAGCCACGGGACACGGTTGCGAACAAACGCAGCTGCTCGCGCGGATCGAAATACAACGTCGCCTGCCCGCCCCACATCCGGTCGCGTTCCGACGCGTCGATGGCCCGCGGCCCGCCATCTTCGATGCCGCGATCGCTGTACTGCGCATCACGCTGCTCGCCTCGCAGTCCGAACGACCAGCCCCAGCGTTCGCTGAACGGCGCTTCGACCTGGCCGTAGATCGCGAGATTGCGGGCGTCGTAGTCGCTGTGCAGGCTGTTGTCCGTCGAGCCGGAATACTCCGGCGTGAACGGATCGACATAGACGCCCACCGAAGTGGAGTCCATGGTTTCATCGACATCCAGCCCATAAATGCCCGCAACCCAGGTCAGCCCTTGCGACGATGCCGTTTCCAGCGACGACAATCTCGCTTCGAGGCTGCGGCCTTGGCGCTCTCGCAGAAAGCGATCGAAATAATCATAGGTAAAGGGCGCCCAGCTCTCCGCGTTGCCCCAATCCGCGTCGTAGCTGTACTCGCTGTCGGCATCGGAAATCGCTGCAGTTACTGTCCATCGACCGAGCGAGCCCGCCGAGGTATTGACGCGCAACGAAGCGCCGTCCGACTGCTGTGAATCCTTGCCGGGACGGTCGGCGAGCGAACGGCGTGAATTGTCGATCGACCACGCGTCGTAGCCATTATCGATATCTCCATGCAGCCAGGTCAGATCGACCGTCGTGTCGTCACTGGGGCGCCACCGCCACTTCGCACGTCCGGTGAGTTCGTCGCGGCCCATGGTGTCATCGCGTCCGAGATAGGCATCGTCACGATAGCCGTCGCTGCGAAAGCGCTGTACGGAAACGCGGAACGCCGAGTTCAGCGCGTTCACCGGACCGGTGGCGACGGCGCCAAGCGAGCGGCTGTCGTAATCGCCGATCGAAGCTTCGGTCGCAAATCCGAATTCATCTTCCGGTTCGCGCCCTCGCATGACGATCAAGCCGCCCAGCGCGTTGGCGCCGTAGTGCAGGCCCTGCGGCCCACGCAGCACTTCGATGCGCTCGACATCGAACAGCGTCGCCGGCATGCCGATGCCGCTGAAATCGATTTCGTCGATCAGAAAGCCGACCGAAGGATTGGGAGCGCCTTGATACTCTTCGCGCTCGCCGATACCGCGCAGCTGGAAGAATCGCGGCCGCGAAGTGCCGCCCGCGTAGTGGAGATTCGGCACCGACGACAGCACATCTTCGAAATGCTGCCGTCCCGCGTCACGCAGCGCGCGCTCGTCAAGCACGGTGACGCTTACGGGTGCTTCGACCAGCGCTTGCTGGCGCAAGGTCGCGGTGACGACGACTTCTTCGAGTACGTCATCACTTTCGGCCGCGACAGCCGGGGTCGTGGCCAGTAACGCCGAAGCAAGGAAACCCACGGAAAGAAAACTCGAGCTACGGCACATCGCCAGATCCTCAGGTGGAAGATCCGGGTACGAGCGCATGAAGCAGCGGGGAAATGAACGACGACGAGTCATGACCTGCTCCCTACGCCGGTACTAACCGGATCAGGTTCAACGGGTTCGCCGGTGAGCTGCTGCAGCAGCTCGGCATCTCAGGCCCCAGTCAGGGCCACCCCTTAGGCAGACGCGATTGTATAAGCTGGCAGCGACCAGTGGCCAGCCACAAGTGACTGGCGACCTGGTGACTAGCGGCTCGTCCGAGCGTTGCCGCACGTAATCCTGCCGCTTTCCGCCTATTCCCCAGTCACTAGTCACGAGTCACTTCTAGCGCTATAAGTGCGCCCAATCACAAGTAATCGCAAGGCTGCGCCCCATGCCCACCCGTCGTTGCCGCCTGTTTCATGTCGATGCGTTCACCCGCCAGCGCTTTTGCGGCAATCCCGCAATCGTGGTGCTGGATGCGGATGAGCTGTCGGCGCAACAGATGCAGACCATCGCCACCGAAGTGAACGGCGAGACCGCCTTCGTGCTGGAAGCGGAGTCCGGTGATCACGACATGCAAGTCAGGTTCTTCACGCCGCGCCACGAGGTGCCATTTGTTGGTCATGCGACCATTGCCGCGCAGTACGTGCGAGCCAAGATAGACGGCAAGCCTGTGGGTCGCCTGCGGCAGCGTACTGGCGCGGGCGTGGTGGAAATCGAAGTCACCGAAGTGGACGGTGACCTGCGCATCGCCATCACCCAAAACCCGCCCTCGCTCGGCCCTGTCATCCCCGAACATCACCGCCGCCAGGTGTTGAATGCTCTGGGCATTTCCAGCCCCAGCCTGCACGTCGACTGCCCGCTGCAAGTCCTCACCAAAGGCGGCTCGCGCCTGCTGGTCGGCCTGAAATCCAACGAACTGCTCGGCTCCATCAAGCCGGATTTCGAAGAACTGGCGCGGCTCACCTCACATGTCGGCGCGGAAGGCTATTTCGTTTTCGCGTTGACGCAGACCAACGGCATCATAGGCACGGAGTCCCGCATGTTCGTCCCGGCGCTCGGCATCAGGGAGGATCCCGTGAGTGGCAATGCTCACGGCATGCTCGGCGTGTATCTGGTCAATCACGGCTTGATGACGCCGAAAGAGGGCCGCGTCATGTTCCAAGGCCGCCAGGGCATGTGGCTGCGCCGGCCCGGCCTGGTCGAAGTGGAAATCGAGTCCTCCGGCAAGGTCGCCCAGTCGGTCCGCATCGTCGGTGACGCCGTGATCCTGTACGAAGCCGCAGTTCAGGTTTGAGCCTCATTGCTGCCCGGCCTGGGACAAGAATCGACGGATGTAGGTTAAAACCCGGCTGAATCCAGCGATTTTCCACTCAAACCGCCCCCCGGGGCCGAATTATCCCGGGTAAAGCTCTGCCGCGGCCCTTGGATCGGCAGCCCGGCAATACCGGTCCGGGCTTCCCGGAGCGGTGAATTCCCTTTCCTATACAACACGTTCGGCTAGAATGCCCGACCCCCGATATTGACCCGCCAATATTGACCGGAGAGTGACTGCGGGGGCAGCGGCCGGCCGGAAACGGCGCTGGAGCGAAATTCCAGTAGAATCCGCGCCGCCCTACCCGACCCCATCTGACGCTGTAACGAACCTACGACCTAACGGAATCTGCCATGCCCCGTACAACCGCCCTTGCCGACATTCGCAACATCGGCATCATCGCCCACGTCGACGCCGGCAAGACCACGACGACCGAACGCATCCTGTACTACACGGGTCGCAAGCACACCATCATCGACATCCACGACACCAAGGATCTGAAGACGTCGACGACGACCGACTACATGGAGCAGGAACAGAAGCGCGGCATCACGATTCAGTCGCGCCGCCGTGTCGGCGTTCTGGCGCAACAAGAAGATCAACGTCATCGACACCCCCGGGCACGTGGACTTCACCATCGAAGTGAACCGCTCGCTGCGCGTGCTCGACGGCGCGGTCGTCGTGTTCGACGGCGTGGCCGGCGTGGAGCCGCAGTCGGAGACGAACTGGCGCCTGGCCGACAACTACAACGTGCCGCGTATCTGCTACGTCAACAAGATGGACCGCAGCGGCGCGAATTTCCTGCGCTGCGTGGACATGATCAAGAAGCGCCTCGGCGCGCGTCCGCTGCCGATCCAGATGCCGATCGGTTCGGAAGACAACTTCAAGGGCATGATCGACCTGGTCGAGATGAAGGCGCTGGTCTGGGATTCGGACGACAAGGACGCCGAGTGGCAGGTCCTGGACGTCGACGGCCGGACCTCGCCGACAAGCTGGGCATCACCGTGCCGCAGCGATCGCAAGATCCTCGCGAACGTCGAGAAGTACCGCACCGAGCTGGTCGACACCTGCCTCGAGATGGACGATGAGGCGATGGAGAACTATCTCGACGGACAACGTGCCGCCGTCGGCAGACGTGCTGACGAGTGCGCTGCGCAAGGGCACGATCACCGCGGCGTTCAATCCGGTGCTCTGCGGCTCTTCGTACAAGAACAAGGGCGTGCAGCAGGTGCTCGACGCGGTCGTCGACTACATGCCGGCCCCGACCGACGTCGACGCCATCAAGACGGTGGACGCCGACGGTAACCCGATCGGCGAGCGCAAGTGCTCGGACGACGAGCCGTTCTCGGCGCTGGCGTTCAAGGTGATCAACGACATCTACGGCGCGCTCACCTTCGTGCGCGTGTACTCGGGCGTGCTGACCAAGGGCATGTCGGTGACGAACACCACGCGCGGCAAGCGCGAGAAGATCGGCCGCATGGTCGAGATGTTCGCCAAGGAAGCGAACCCGATCGAAGAAGCGCGCGCCGGCGACATCATCGCGCTCGTGTCTCGCTCGCGGAGACCGACACCGGCGACACGCTGTGCGACTCCGACCACCCGGTGGTGCTCGAGCGCATGCGCTTCCCGGACCCGGTGATCAGCGTGTCGGTGAAGTCCAAGAACAAGGCCGAAGCAGGAGAAGTTCGGCGCAGCGCTCGGCAAGATGGTTCGCGCCGATCCCTCGCTGCACCTGGAAACCGATCGCGAGACCGGCCAGACGATCCTGCGCGGCATGGGCGAGCTGCACCTCGAAGTGACGCTCGATCGCATGCGCACGGAGTTCGGCGTCGAAGGCATGATGGGCGAGCCGCAGGTGGCGTATCGCGAGACCTTCACCAAGAACGATCGACGAGCACTACATCCACAAGAAGCAGACCGGCGGTTCGGGCCAGTTCGCCGAAGTGTGGATCAAGTTCGAGCCGCTGGAGCGCGGCACGGGCTTCGAGTTCGTCGACGAAACGATCGGCGGCTCGGTGCCGCGCGAATTCGTGCCGGCGGTGGAAAAGGGCCTGAAGATGCAGAAGGAAGACGGCGTGCTCGCGCACTTCCCCACCGTGGACTTCCGCGCCACGCTGCACGACGGCAGCTACCACGACGTCGACTCGAACGCGCTGACGTTCGAAATCGCCGCCAAGGCCTGCTTCCGCGAAGCGCATCCGCAAGGCCGGCCCGATCCTGCTGGAGCCGGTGATGAAGGTCGAAACCGTGACCCCGGGCGACTACCTGGGCGACGTGATCGGCGACATGAACCGCCGTCGCGGCACGATCCTCGATCAGCTCGAGCGTGGCGCCAACATCGCCGTCGTGGCCACCGTGCCGCTGTCGGAAATGTTCGGCTACATCGGCCACCTGCGTGCGCATGACCAGCGGTCGCGCGTCGCTACACGATGGAGTTCTCGCACTACGATCCGGTGCCGCGCACGTTGCGGATGAGGTCATCGAGGAAGTGAACAAGGCGCGGGCAGCGGCGAAAGCCTGAGCCCCGCTTCGATGCATCTAAAGGGCGGCGTCTGCGGACGCCGCCCTTTTTTTTGGTTTCCCGTCAGCGATACTGGATCGGGAGGTGCTTGACGTAAGTCACAAGCCGGAGGAAGACGCCCGCATCCCAGGCAGCAAACGATCGCGCAGCCAGAACAACGGCTCCAGCATGTCCGGCCGGTTGAAGCGCGTGCCGGTGACCACCATGACGCTATTCAATCCCGGCATGACGATCAGCAACGTGCCACCGTTGCCCTGCGCCCACCACAGCCTGGTCTGGGGCAGGTTGGGATCCTTGACGTTATCGAGCCACCACAGATATCCGTAGCGCTGCGGGGCGCCGGGAATGCCGGTTCGCTCCTGCATCATGGCGTCGAGCCACGCTTCGGAGACGATGCGCGTTTGTTTGTACATGCCCCGCGCCAGTATCACGTCGCCGATCTTGAGCAGATCATCCGGTTCGAGCCGCAGGTGACCGCCGGTGTCGACACCGCGCTTGCCGTCCCAGTACTGCCACTCGGCTCGTCGCACATCGATGGGCGCGAATAAATATTTCAGCGCGAACGCATCGGCGGACATGCCCGCCGCGGCCGCCAGGATCTCGCCCAGCGCCACCACATTGCCGGTGCAATAGGAAAATTCCTTGCCCGGGTCGGTGCGCATGCGCTGTTCGCTCCAGAAGCCGACCCAATCGACCTGTTTGTACATCTTGTCTTCATGGCCCGGCGACTTCGGATCCCAATCGTTGCAGTCGAGGCCGCTGCGCATGGTCAGAAGATCCTCGAGCGTCATCGCCGCCTTGCGCGGATCGTGCTCGAATGTTTTTCGCCGCCCCGGCAGCAGGTCCACGACCTTCGATTGCACCGACGGTATCGCGCCCCGATCGATGGCGATGCCGATCAACAGCGCGGTGATCGACTTGGTCGCGGAGCGCAGATCCGAAGGCCGCTTCGACAGCTGGCTCGGGACCGACCGGCCAACGATGTCGCCATCGACTCTCATGATGAAAGACTCGAAGCCGGGATGCTCGCCGCGGTCGATCTCGGTGGCGATTTGCTGTGCCGGCGCGAGCGGCTGAGCGCCGGCTGAATGGAACAGGCCGAAGCCAATCAACAGCACCGCGAATTGTTTTTCAAGCATCGACTCATCCCGGCAAGGTGAACCCGCGGATGATATGCCTAACGCCGCTCCACCGCCGGTGCTTTGCTTGCTTTGATTTATTCAGCCGGCGCGTCGCGGATACCCGCCCAATGCAAGCAGCGACAATCCAGCCAGCACGCACAGACCTGAGGTGAGTTGCAACGCTATCGTGTAGGTTCCGGTGACCGAGAACAGCGTACCGATGAGGAATGGCGATGGCGCGGCGCCGAGGTTGTAAGCGGCGTAGCCGCAACCGTTGATGGCGCCGAAATGCTTCAAACCGAAGTAACGGGAAATCAGGTAGGCGATCAGATCGACTTCGGCGCCCATCGCGAAGCCGATGAGAAACGCTGCGCCGGCGGCGATACCGGGCCCAGCACTCGCGAGCAACCAGCATCCTGCGGCAGTGACCATTAGAACGCAGGCGCCGACCGCGGGCGCAAAGATTCGATCGACGACGTAGCCGATCGTCAACCGCGCTACGATCACACCCACACCGATGAACGATGCGATGCGCGCCGCGCCCGCCGACGGCAATCCGGCATCTTGCAGCAGCGGTATCATGTTGATGATCAGGCCGGAGATTCCCAACGACACGGTGAAGAACGCGCCGGCGATGATCCAGAATCGATACGAACGCAGTGCCTCGCGCAAGGTGCAACCGAGTTCAACATGCAACGTCTCGGTGGCGCCGCCGCCCTTGGGGAGATCGCGCAGAAAAGCTAACGCCATCGGCAGAGCGAGCAGCGACAGGCCCGCCATGGCAAGCCAGCCTGCACGCCAGCCATATTCGGCAATGACTGCAGTCAGGATGCGCGGGGCGAAGAAGCCGGCCAGCCCCGTGCCCGCCAGCGTAATTCCCAACGCAAGCCCGCGCCGCTTCGAAAACCAGCGCGCCGTCACTGCGCTGTAACTGACGGGCGTCGTGCCCGCGCCTACCAGCGCCATCAATCCGTAGCCGACGTACAGCGTCCAGATATCGGGCCCGATGAACGACAGAGCTGCAATCGCCAGCGCGAGCAACACGATCGATGGCAGCACGACGCGCCGGACCCCGAAGCGATCGCATGCGCGTCCCACCTGCGGGACCGATAAGAAAACCACGACAGTCAAACAGGTAGACGCCAGCCCGATCTGCGCACGCGTCCAGCCGAATGTTTGCTCCAGCGGCGTCATGAACGACGACAGGCCGTAGAACGGCAACGCCGCGAGGCCGGCTGCGCAACCGATGCTGCCTGCCGCGACCACGGCCCAGCGCCGGGACGGCAGCGCCGGCGCTGCCGTTGGTTGCGCTTCAAGCGCGCCGACGCCGAGGGGTTCCGCCATCGTTATAGTCTAATGGTCGCCGACAATCCCCACAGCGCCGGCTGGCCGATCGCAAACACGTCGGCGCCGATGCCGCCGACCGCGTTGATACGGTACTGCTCGTCGCCGATGTTCTTGCCGTACAACTCGATGCTCCAACGGTCGGCATCGCTGCCCAGATAAGCGCGCACGTTCACCAGCGTGTACTGCTCTTTGTCGATCGCGAATTGTTCCGGCCGCAAATAATGCGTGCCCAGGTATTTGCCATCGACGCCCACGCCGGCGATCAATCCGCTGCCGACCGTCCATTCGTAGCGCGCGCCCAAGGTGCCTGAAAGTTCCGGCGCGAACGGCAGCGGATTGCCGTCGAACTGCGCCGCCGCCGTCCCCGAAGCACTGATCTGCGAATCTAGATACGACACCGTCGCGTCCAGGGTGAGGCCGTCGAGCGGGCGCCAGATCGTCTCCAGCTCCGCGCCTTTGATCGTCGCTTCGTCCAGGTTGCCCAGCTGCGTCTGCGGAATGATGGTGACCCCGTCGGCGCCCAGCACGTCGTTGCGGATCCTCGCCTGCGGATCGCGATAGAAACTGTAGAACACCGCGCCGTTGAAGCGCAGGTCGCGCCAGTCCGTCTTGAAGCCGGCCTCCACCGAACGCACCACTTCCTCATCGTAGGGCGTGAAGGTGACGACGAAGTTGCCCGACGGGCCGCCGTCGAAGCCGCCGCTTTTGAAAGCTTCCGACGCCAGCAGATAAAGCAGCTTGCGCGGATCGAGTTGAAAGTTCAGGCCGATGCGGCCGCTCGAGCGCTGCGTCTCGATCGCTTCGTCACCGACGGCAGGGCCCAGGTCGTTCTGGTTAGCGAATTCGCTCGAAGCCGTCGGTGAACACCACCCGGCCGCTGCCGAAGAAGCGGCGCTGTTCGTAGGTGTAACGATAGCCCGCGACCAGCCGCAGTCGATCCGTCAGCTCCAGCTGATTGTCGGCGTACAACGCGGCGCTTTCGGTTTCCTGCGTCAGGTCCGACAACAAACCGTTCGCCGACGTCAACCGGTCCGCGAACCGCGGCGAGGCGCTGCCGACACGCGACGCCGCGCCCACATAGTTCACTGTTCCCAGGCCATCGACGAAGCGGCCGCCATGGAGATTGCGCACGTCCTGGTAAGAATCGTCGCTGTAAAACGCACCCACGATCCAATCCGACCGGCCGGCGTTGCCTGCGAGACGTAGTTCCTGGCTGACCTGATCGAAGTCGATGCCTTCGCGAATGTGCAGCGCCTCGATCACGGTGGCGTCCTCGTCCCAGTTGCGGAAGAAGTCGAACTGGTCGTAGGCCGTGATCGACGTCAGCGTCGCAAATGACAGCTCGTGGTCGATGCGCAACGACGCACCGTAAAAGTCGTTATCCATGGGCAAGAGGAAATTCACGCTCACCGCGAAGTCATCGGCAGGTGGCCGCACGAAACCGCCGTTTGGATAACCTGCGCGGCAGCCGGTACGGGCGGCCAGCGCCGGCGAACCATTGCGCCCGAGACAAGGCGCGCCGCCCGGAATCTGTGTCGTCGCAATGGCAATCGAATTAGCAGCGTTGCCGCTCTGGCGCGCGTAGTTGGCAAGCAGCAGGACCTTGGTGGCATCGCTCGGCTCCCACAACAACTGGGCCCGCACCGCCGAGTCTCTCGGCGCGAACGCTTCGCCCTCCGCGACTGGACGCGAGGCGTCCGGCGTTACCAGATCGAACGGCGAATCCATCCGCAGCGATTTGCCGGAGACTCGGTACATCAAGCCGTCGTCGATCGGGCCTGACAGTGCACCTTCGAATTCATAACGGCTGAATTCGCCGAGGCCGACCTTGGCGTAGGCCTCGAACTGCGGCGTCGGCCGTTTACTGATGAAATTGATGGCGCCGGAAGACGAGTTGCGGCCGTACAACGTGCCCTGCGGCCCTTTGAGAATTTCCACCCGTTCCTGGTCGAACACCAGCGGCGAACTGGCGATGGTGGTGGCTTTGTGAATATCGTCGACGTATACCGCCGCCGACGGCGACGAGTTGGCTTCGAAATCGTTCTGGCCGATGCCGCGAATGACATACGACGTATAGGTGCCGAAGTTGTCGTTCACCATCACGCCGGACACGTGATTCACCAGGTCCTTGGCGCTGCTCAGGTGCAAGGAATCGATCTGGTCCGCCGTCAGCGCCGCGATGCTCAGCCCGACGTTCTGCAGGCTTTCCTGGCGCTTCTGCGCGGTCACCAGTATTTCTTCGAGCGTGCCTTCCGCCTGCGTTTCGGCGGCGTGCGGCGCGCCGATCATCATGCCGAGCGCACTCAGAGTTGCAATGCTAACCAGTCGTGAACGAGACATAGCCGGCTCCCTTTAGTTATTTGTCGCTTGCTATTTGTTATATCAAAATTATTGCCAGTGTCAAAGCGTATCCGCTCAAAACGCGAGCGGCGCCTCATCGAGGCCGGTTGCCGGCACGCAGCGCTGCTGTTTCGCGCGCGTCGATATCTCGCAAGTCCGCGTCGATGGCGACGCCGTAAACCGTGCGTGCCGCCGCCATCGAAATCACGCCATCGCGCACATCAGCCAGTACCCGCGCTGCTTCTCTATCGAACGGATGGCCCCATCCTCCTGCACCGGGCGAAAGAATCTCGATGTTCAACGGCGGCAAGTGGCGCAACCCGTAACGAGGCAGGTCCATCGGAGCAGTGCCTGCAATGTCGACGGTAAGCGAGCCTGCGGCGCCCGCCAAGCCACCGTTCACGCCGAATCCCGACGCCTCTTTCAGCCCCTCGCCACGAAACGAATAGTCCGCTTCCGTCAGCAATTGCGCACGATAGTGCACGCCCGCTCCGCCGCGGCGCGCCCCCGCTCCTGCCGAGTCGGTGCGAATCTCATATTTGAGAATCCGGATGGGATACGAGCGTTCGTAACTTTCCACGTTGGGCAACACCAGCCCACCCAGGGTGTTGACGCCGCCCATGGTGTGAAAACCATCGCGCTCGGCGACCGCGCCGGCCGCCGGAAAAGCGTGCCAGTGATAGAGAATGAAACGCGTGCTCGAACCGGGTTGCAGGCCCGAGCTGATGCAGTGAACGGTCTTACCCCAACCGCCGATGGCCCAGTCGGGCCGCGCCTGGGCCAGCGCTTTCCAGACCGCGTTGATAATCTCGAACGCGCTATGCGAGGTGTTCATCGTCATCGGCGCCGGCGGCAGTGCGTTCACCAGGCTGCCTTCCGGCGCCTTGATATGCAGGAGGCGCAACGTGCCTTGATTGCGCGGCACATCGGGTTTCAGAAAGGCGAGCGTCGCCATCGCACAAGCCGAAACGGTGTTGGCGATCGAACTGTTCTTGAAGCCGCGAATCTGCGGCGAGGTGCCGGTGAAATCGAACGTCAGGCCGGCGGCATCCTTGCGGATGCGAACGGCAACTTTCACTTCGCAATCTTCGAAGCAGTCGCTGAAGCTCACGTCCTCGCCTGCATACTCGCCATCGGGAATGGCTGCGAGCGCAGCGCGCATCCGCGCCTCTGCATACTCCATGACATCGGCAAAACTACTGAGCGCCGCGTCCCCGCCGATCTCGGCGAAGATTCTCAGCAACTCGCGTTCGCCGATCACAGTGGAACCGACCATGGCGCGCAGGTCGCCATCCAGCAATTCAGGCGTCCGCGAGTTCAGTCGCAACAGATGCCAGACGTCCGAGCGCTCCCGGCCTCGGCTGATGATCTTGAGCGGCGGCAGGCGGATGCCCTCATGAAAGATCTCGGTAGCCGCGGGGTTGTAAGTGCCGGGCGCTCCGCCGCCGATGTCGGACTGATGCGCACGATTGCAAGTGAAGGCCACGAGCGTCTCGTCACGGAACACCGGCCGCATGACGGTCCAATCCGGCAGATGATTGCCGCCGGCCTCGTAAGGATCGCTGGAAAGAAACACATCGCCGGCCCGCATCTCCTTGCCCAACAGCTCGAGCAGCTTGCGGACCGCGAAACCGCCGCCACCGGTATGAATCGGAATGCCATCGGCGACCGAGAGCAGGTTGCCGCTCGCATCGGTGATGAAACATGAAAAGTCGTGCGACTCGGAAAAGATCATGCTGCGAGCGGTGCGCTCCATCACTCGCCCCATCAATCTTGCAATGTGGTCCAGCTGACTCTGCACCAGCGCCAGGCGGACCGGATCGATGCGACGTTCGCTCATGATGCTTCCCCGCAGATCTCGATGTGCAGACTGCCGGTGTCGTCGACCAGCACACGATCGCCCATTCCGGCGAGTGTCGTCGCCGCGGCGTCCTCGATGAGCGCCGGGCCAGTCAGCTGCGCGCGCGCCGGCAATTTATCGCCATCGAAGACCGGCACACGCTGCCAACCCGCTTGCGGGCTGATCCATACCTGACGATGCTCGGTCGCTTGAATCTCGGTGTGAGAAGTCACGCGCGAGGACAGCTCGACCTGGCCCAATTGCGCAGTCGCGATCAGGCGTACGGCCGTGACCTCGATGCTGCCACCCGGTTGCATGAAACCGAACTCGCGCAGATGCCGAGACTCGAAGGCAGCGCGGATCTGCTGCTCGTTCCACGGCGGCAATGGAAATAGAACATTGAGCGGAGCTCGCTGCCCCAGGTAACGCAGATCCAGCGACGCCTGGCAGGAAACTTCATCGGCTGCAAAACCGTCGGCGACGAATCGCGCTATCGCCTGCGCGCTCAGCGCGTCTACGGCCGCCTCCAGCGCGCGCACCAATGCAACATCCAGCACATTGCCGATCTCCCGCACCCAGTCGTGGCGAGCCTTGGCGCTACACATGCCGAATGCACAGAACACGCCCGCCAAACGAGGCACGAACACGTGTCGACAACCGACCGATCTGGCCACTGCAGCCGCGTGCATCGGGCCGGCTCCTCCGGCCGCAAGCAGCGTGACGCGCGCCGGATTCTGGCCACGCTCGAGCGTGACGCGCTCGACGGCGTGACGGATCTGCTGTTCGCCCAACCGCACGATGGCAATCGCGGCGTCTGGCACGGAAAGACCGAGCGGCTGGGCAACGACACGGTCGATCGCCTCTTCTGCCCGGCGAGCGTCCAGGCTCATCGCACCGCCCGCGTAGCGCCCGGAGCGCAGGCGCCCGAGCACGACTTGCGCATCGGTCACCGTGGGCTGGTCGCCGCCCAAGCCGAAAGCGGCTGGGCCCGGCCGGGCGCCCGCGCCGTGCGGGCCGATGAATAACAAACCTGCCTCATCGACTCCGGCAATCGTGCCGCCGCCCAAAGCGATGGTGTGAATATCGACCGCCGGCAGCGCGATGACATCGTCGCCGATTCGAAACGAAGTGCGTTCTGCGACCTGGCCGTCCTGCATCGCGGTGACATCGCAGCTCGTACCGCCCACCTCGATCGCGACGACGTAGCTATCGCGCATTTGTCCCGCATAAGCACGCAACGAGTTGGCGCCGGCCGCCGGCCCGGACAACGCGAGTACCGCCGGCCGTGACTGCAGTTGTTCGAACGAGATGACGCCGCCATTGCTTTGCACGAAGTACGGCTCTCTCGGCAATCCTAGCGCGCGCAACTTATCCCTTACCCGCTGTAGATAAGGAACGACCCGGTTGGCGATACACGCATTCACGACCACCGTCGAGCTGCGCTCGAACTCTCCGACAATCGGCGCCACATCATGCGAAGCGCAGACGAAAACATCGGGCAGCAGCTTTTGCAGCGCCGTTCGCGCCGCCACTTCGTGCTGCGGATTTTTATAGGCATGCAACAAGCAGATGGCGACGGCCTCGACGCGCTCTTGACGGAACAAGTCCGCCGCTACCTCCAGATCGCCATGCTCCAAGGGCGAGATCACCTCGCCCGCCGCGCTCACGCGTTCGCGAACGGCGCACCTTAAATAACGAGGCACCAGCACGGGCGCCCACGGCGTGCGGTGATCCCATACGTTGTCACGCAAGCCGCGGCGGAACTCGAGGGAGTCGCGAAATCCCGCGGTGACGACCAGCCCGGTTTTTGCGCCGGCTCTTTGCAACAGCGTGTTGGTGGCGACAGTCGTGCCATGAATGAAATGCGCGGTTCCGCTGCATAACAGCGTAGTGGACATGCGCAAGCGCGCTGCGAGCTCTTGCAGTCCGCGAAACAGCGCTTCGCTGGGATCGGCGGGATTGGACGCCGTCTTGTGCGTCACCAGTGCGCCATCCGCGCCGATGAGCACGACGTCGGTAAAGGTGCCGCCGATGTCGACGCCGATCCGGAAGGGCGGGCGGGGAATCAGCACGGGCTGCATGAGTATTTGCCTTTAGATATTTGTTACATCAAATTTCAAGTAGTATACTTCCAAGCACCACCCCGGCGACAAGCCTCAATGCGACTTTTCTGCCCCTACTCAAGATGAATGCACCTGACAGCAGCACCCCTGGAGCCTTGCGCCTTACAGAATCGTCGCAGCTCGCGGCGCGGGCGCGCCGTGTTTTCCCGGGCGGCTCGACGCGAATCACCGTCCGGCGCCAACCGTTCCCGATTTACGCACAACGCGGCGAGGGCCCCTACCTGATCGACGTCGACGGCAATCGCTACCTGGATCTCAACAACAATTTCACTACGCTCATTCACGGCCACTGCTTTCCACCCATCGTCGCAGCGGCAACGCGTGCGGTGCGCAGCGGCGTCTGCTTCGCCCATCCCACCCGCTTTGAAATAGAACTGGCCGAAACACTGGTCGAGCGTGTCCCGGGCGTCGAAGCCGTGCGCTTCGTCAATACCGGCACCGAGGCCGTGATGTTCGCCATCAAAGCGGCGCGCGCGACGACCGGCCGGGCCAAGATCGCCAAGTTCGAAGGCGCCTATCACGGAAGCTACGACTGGGCCGAGGTCAGCGAAGCGGCGCATCCCGGCAACTGGGGCGCCATCGAACGACCGCAATCCACGCCACCCTATGCGAATGCTCCGCGCAGCGTGCTGGACGAAGTGATCGTGATTCCGTTCAACGATATCGAACGCAGCCGCGCCTTGATCGAAGCGAACGCGGCCGACCTGGCCTGCGTCCTGATCGATCTCATGCCGGGTCGCGTCGGCCTGGTGCCGATCGAAAGCAGCTACCTGCGGATGCTGCGCGAAGTGACTCATCGCCACGGCATCCTGCTGGTGGATGACGAGGTGCTGAACTTTCGCCAGTCCTACCAAGGCGCGGCGCATCGCTTCGGGGTGCAACCCGATCTGATCACGTTCGGCAAGATCATCGGTGGCGGCCTGCCAGTGGGCGCCATCGGCGGATCGCAGCGAATAATGAGCGTGTTCGGCGCATTGGAAACATTGCCCGCAGTGCCCCAGGGCGGCACCTTCGCCGCCAATCCGTTGACCATGAGCGCAGGCCTCGCGTCCCTGCAGGCGCTCACCCCGGCCGCATTCGAACATCTGGAAATCCTCGGCGAATATGCTCGCATCGGCCTGCGCGAACTGTTCGCCCGCAAGTCCTGGGCATTCTCGGTTACGGGACAGGCGTCGCTGCTTCGTATTCACGCTCGCCCGGAACCGCCGCGCTCGTATCGCGAGGCGCATGCAACTCCCGGTGAGCGAGCTGTTCTCACGAATCTCGCCGAGCAATTGCTGAAGCGGGGCTTCATCGCGCCCACCTCGGCATCGTGGTGCCTGTCCACACCCATGACGCGCACTCACATCGACGATCTGCTGGCCGCCGCCGCGGACATCGACAATCTCTCCACTCCGTAGGGCAGTCACCTCATGAAATCCGCCACCGTCCGCCAACCCGCCAGCCAGTTGACCACGGCCCACCGACTCGCGCTGGGATTGCAACGTCATGGCATCGAGATCATGTTCAGCCAGAGCCTGCCGAGCGCGCTGATTCTTGCTTGTGAAGATCTCGGCATCCGACAAGTCTCGTATCGCACCGAAAACGCCGGCGGCGTGATGGCCGACGGCTACGCCCGTCGCAGCCATCGCATCGGCATCGTCACTGCGCAAAACGGCCCTGCCGCCACGCTGCTGGTGCCGCCGCTCGCCGAGGCGATCAAGGCGAGCGTGCCGATACTGGCGCTGGTACAGGACGTCAATCGCCCGCATGTGGATCGCAACGCCTTCCAGGAAATCGATCATCTCGCATTGTTTGCTTCCTGCACCAAGTGGGCACGACGCGCGACCGACGCGGCGCGTATCGACGACTACCTGGATATGGCGATCACCGCCGCCACCAGCGGCCGGCCGGGCCCGGTCGCGTTGATGTTACCGGCGGATCTACTCAACGAGAACGCACCGGCTCCGGCTTTCAGGCGCTCGCTCGGGCTCGGCGCATGGCCGTTGGACCGTCCGTCCGCAAATCCGCAAGCTGTGCGGGAAGCAGCGGCGTTGATTGCAGCGGCCAAGCAACCGCTCGTCATCGCCGGCGGCGGCGTCCATAGCTCGCAGGCTCAACCCGAATTGGCGGAATTGCAAACGCGAGCCTCGCTGCCGATCGCTTACACGATGATGGGCAAAGGTTCGCTGGATGACGGTGCGCCCCTGACCGTCGGCCTGATAGGTAACGTCATGGGAGCGAGATCGCTCGGGCACCATCTGCGTCCGCTGATCGATGCCGCCGACGTCATCGTACTGGTGGGCTCGCGGACCAATCAGAACGGCACCGACAATTGGACCTTGTTTCCAACGCACGCACGCTTCATCCAGATCGACATCGATGGCAACGAGGTCGGCCGCACCTACGAAGCGCTGCGGCTGGTGGGTGACATCCAGGCGACGCTGCAACTGCTCAATCAGGAACTCGCACGCCTGGACTTGAGCGCGAGACGCGAAGGCGCCGGCCGGCTGCAAGCGCAAATTCGCTCGGCACGCGCCGCTCACGAGGCGGCGAATGCGCAAGTCGCCTCGGGGGATACGCGTCCGCTGCGACCCGAGTACATCATGCGAGAACTCAACGAGCTGCTCACTCCGGATTCCACCGTGGTCGCCGACGCCAGTTATTCATCGGTATGGATTGCCAGCTGTCTGGAAGCCCGAGGCAACGGCATGCGCTTCCTCAGCCCGCGCGGTCTCGCCGGGCTGGGTTGGGGTTTCCCCATGGCGGTCGGCGCCAAGCTGGCGCGGCCGGCTCATCCGGTGGTCTGCGTAGCCGGCGATGGCGGCTTCGGGCATGTGTGGTCGGAACTCGAAACCGTGGCTCGCGAAGGCGTGGCGGTGGTGCTCGCCATCCTCAACAACCAGGTACTGGGCTTTCAAAAGGATGCCGAGACCGCGAAATTCGGGCGGCATACCGGCGCCTGCCGCTTCGCCCAAGTGGATCACAGCGCCATCGCGCGTGCCTGCGGACTCGAAGCCTGGCGAGTGGAGTCCGCCGAGCAGGTCCGTCCGAGATTGGCCCACGCCATGGGCAGCTCGCGCACCGTGGTGCTGGAATTCATGACTCATCCGGACGCATATCCACCGCTGACGATGTACGATGGCGCCCTTCCCTACTGAGCGGAATCGGCCCGACAATCGAATGGCGCGCGCAACTCGCAAACCTACTGCAGCCTCCATGCGGCCGCCCGCACGGGCGGCGACGAGCTCACCGGTGCGCGCCCAGGTCGAAGCCGAACATCTCAGCCCGATCCAGCGCGACAAGACGCTCAGCGATCATGCCTATGACCGCATCCGCCAGGCGCTGATGACGGGCGTGCTCAAGCCCGAACAGAAAGTGACGGTGCGCGCCATCGCCAGCGCGCTCAACATCAGCATCACCCCGGCCCGCGACGCGCTGACCTGCCTGATCAACGAAGGCGCGCTGGAAGCGGTCGGGATGAAAACCGTCATCGTGCCGCCGCTGACGCTGGCGGTGCTGGAAGAAATCACCGCAATCCGGCTGAGCCTGGAAGGATTGGCTGCCGAGCGAGCCGCCCCGAATTTCTCGCGCGCGGAAGTGGATGCCCTGGAAGCCACGCAGGTGCAGCTGGTCGCTGCGATGGACCGGCAGAACTACACCGAAGTGCTCAGCCACAACGAAGCCTTTCACTTCCGGATCTATCGCAAATCGCAGTTCCCGCACCTGGTGAACATCATCGAAGCGCTGTGGCTGCGCATCGGGCCGTCGCTCAACCTGCTCTACCCGACCTTCGCGATCGAGCGGCACGGCGTCTCGAATCACAAAGCGATGCTCAAGGCGCTGCGCCAGAAAGACGGCAAGGCGGCGCGAGCCGCGTTCGAGAAAGACATTGCCGACGGCTACCAGCGCCTGAAGGTCGCAGTGGCGGCGATGGAGCAAGCCCCGCAGTCCGGCAACAATTCGATTTTCTAGTTCAGGCCGGCCAATCCAGCGCTTGCACTGCGCCGCCACGGACGATCTTCAGCACCTTGGTGATCGACGGCACGATGTCTTCGACGTCATGCACGGCCATCAGCAATTGCGTGCCCTGCGCCGCCAGCCGCTCGATAAAACCCAGCACGACGCCGCGAACGTCGCCATCGAGGCCGGTGCACGGCTCGTCCAGCAACAACAGTTCCGGATCGTTCATCATCGCGCGAGCAAACAATGCCATGCGCATCTGGCCGTAAGAAACCTGTCGCGGCCCGCGCGCGCGCAGGTGCTCGATGTTGAAAAACCGCAGCCACCGGTCGGCAGCCTGGATATCGGTGCGAGTCGGTGGTTCGTTGAGGCCAACGCTGGCGTAACGGCCAGAGATGACGATCTCCTCGATGGAACTCGCCAGATAATGATCGGCCTGCAACTCGGGCGACACCCAGCCGACGCGATGTTTCCACGCCTCGATGCGAGTACCACGCGGCACACCTGCGCGCTCGATCGTACCGCCGAGTGCGGGGTGCAAGTCGCCGTAGATGAGATTCAGCAAAGAACTCTTGCCGGAACCGTTCGCGCCAAGCACGGCCCAGTGCTCGCCGCGCTGCAAGGTCCAATCGAGCTTACGAATGACCAGGCGATAGTCGCGGTAAATGTCGGCGTCGCGGATCGCAACCAGGGGAACGTTCGAGCTGCGCTTTCGCGAACGCGACGATCCGGTGGCAGGAGGCCGCGCCGCTTCCACGGCTGCCACTGTGCCAGCCTTGACGCTCCTTGAAACGTCGCGCGCGGATGAGGCAGCGACGCGTGATTTCTGAGCCGGCCCGCGCGGCAGCGGTCTACGCTTGGCGTGCGGCAGCTCCCGCATCCGGTCGATCGGGCCGGCAGCAACGATCCTGCCATTCTCGATGCGCGCCAGGTGCGTCACATTCTTCGGTAGTTCCTTCGGCCGATGCGAAGTCAGCACCCAATCGTGCCCGCCCCTCGGCTGCTCCAATGCCTGGGTGAGTTTTTCCTTGGCTCGTGCATCCAGCCCGTTGAACACTTCATCGAGCAGCAGCACCGGCGCCTTACTAGCAAACAGGCGCGCCACCAGCGCCAGGCGACGTTGGCCGTAAGAAAGCGTCAAAATTCGCCGCTGACGCAATCCCCACAGGCCAAACCTTCGTAGCACTCGGGCAACTCGTTCGCGCTCGGCGTAGTTGGTCGGCGTCAACGGAATGTCTTCGTCGAACAGCCCGGTGGTGACGACTTCGGTGACGGTCAGGTTCCAGTCATAGCGAATGTATTTGTCCTGCCGTTCCGGCCCAACGTAACCGATCTGTTCTTTCGCCAACGACGACTGCCGACGCTGGCGACCGGTGGGCGTCGGCCACATATCGCCGCGCAACAGTTTGAGCAGCATCGTCTTACCGGAGCCGTTCGCACCGACCAGCGCCCAGCGTTCGCCACGCCGCAGCGTGAAGCTGACCTCTTCGAGCACTGGATGCTCGTCGAGGATCAGCGAACAGTGAGCGAGCTCGATCAGCGGGGCGGCCAATTCGATTATGGGGGCAGCGACCACAGGGCGTTGGCTTCGGGCGAGTCGCGCTCGACTCGTCCCTCTTCTTCAAGTTTGAGCAGGTGGGCCAGCAGCGAGGATTTCGCCACCGGGTGCAGGCGTGGATCGACGTCGTCGTAGACGCTCACGACCAGGGTATCGATGTCGGTCCGGCCCGCCTCTTCCAGTCGTGCGACGACCTTGGCTTCACGCTGTAGCCGATGCGCGATGATGCGGACGATCTCCGCCTGGGCATCCTCGATCACCAGTCCATGGCCGGGTGCGATGCGACTCACAGGTTCGTTCTGCAAGCGGGCGAGCGAACGCAAATAGTCGCTCATGCTGCCATCCGGCGGACCGATGACTACCGTCGAGCCTTGCATCAAATGATCGCCGGTGAACAGCAGACCGGTGCCGTCTACCAGGTAGCAAAGATGATTCGACGCGTGGCCCGGCGTGTGAATGGCGCGCAGCGTAAGCTTGCCGATGGTCACCGAATCGCCATCGTCCAGCACCTCGCTCGGCGTGAAGCCCGAATCCTGCCGGCCGTGAACAGGCGCAGGCTTGCCGAGCACTTTGGCGCCAGTGGCGGAAGCTATCGCAGAGGCCGCGGGCGAATGATCCGGATGCGTGTGAGTCGCGAACACGGCATCGATGTGGCCGCCGGTCGCAGCGATGATGCGATCGACATGCACGGGATCTTCGGGGCCGGGATCGATGACCAGGTAGGGACCGGAACCGACCAAATAGGTGTTGGTGCCAGGGCCCGTCATGAACCCTGGATTACGCGCGACCAGGCGCCGCACCGCGGGCGCGATTTCGTCTAGTTGGCCGGAAGCGAGCGACATGGCAGCAAGATTACCACCTCTCCCCGTGGGAGAGGTCGCGCGCAGCGCGGGTGAGGGGGTCGCTCTCAACCGCCTGTGACGCTCGATTGCGGAGGCAATGCTTGACCTGCCCGCGTCGAGCTTTTTCGACGCTCACGCTAGCCGTCAGTGTGTGCGAGACATCGCCAAAGTCTCTGCGACAAGCGATGGCAATGTGATCCAGGCCGGAGTTTGCGAAAGCACGATGCGCTCTGGTGTGTGGGTTTTGAAGCAGGCGGACATGCCTGGACTGACGTGAAACCTCTTCGCTGATTCGAAGCGCCCCCTCACCCGCGCTGCGCGCGACCTCTCCCAACGGGAGAGGTGAAGAGACTTGATCTCTCTTTGAGAAAAGGTCATCCGTCCCCCCTCTCCCGCTTGCGGGAGAGGGCTGGGTGAGGGTTTCTTGCCCCTGTCCTTAGTAGTCCCGAGCCCTTCGGGACGAGCGATGCAAGTCTCACTCCAGCGATACGGTGGCCAGGATGCGGCGACGGTGTGCGCCAGCGCACCAGCGCAGTGCGAAATCGGGCTATGATCGCACCGGCACAGAGCCTGATAATTGTTTGCGGGGCCAAGGCTTTACTATAACTACGAACCCGGAGCGGCGGCGCGCGTGACTCTCACCATCATCCTGATAGCGGTATTCGTCGGCTCGGTGGTGTTGGCCATCGGCGTGTGGGCTGCTGGTCGATCTACGAATCAATCAATGGGACGGGCTGCCAGCCGTCCGCCGGCAGCGCTCCCCGCCACGGCGACAACCGCTCAAGCTCTTCCCCAACCCGTCGACGGCGACCAGCCGGCGCATGACACCGAAGCCACCGAGGCAGCGTTCAACAAGTGCTTCGAGCTCGCGTTCGGCGTGCAGAATTTCGACTATCAATTCAGCGGCCCGCACGCCGCCGTGTTCACGAAGGTCAATCAAAACGCCGCCGCTTCGGTCCACCAGCGCGAATATTTTCCGCGACGGCCGATGCTGCTGCCCCGGCTCATGCAGGTGCTCAACGACGACGACACCACGCGCGCGGAAATGGTCCGTTTGATCCTGGAAGATCCGGCGCTGGCCGGCAGCGTCCTGCAACGAGCCAACAGCGCAGCCTATCGCTACTCGCCCATACCGGTGGACAGTCTCGATCGCGCCGTCGTCATGCTCGGCGCCGACGGTCTGCGCAGCTTGATGGCTACGGCAATTTTGCAGCCGGTGTTCAAGCAACCAAAGGGGTATTTCGACAACTTCGCCACGGTCACTTGGGAACATGCCCGACGCACAGCGGCGGCAGCCGAAGCGTGCGCACGCGCGACCGGCAATGCCGATCCGTTCATCGCGCAATTGCTCGGGCTGCTCGGCCCACTCAGTCGCATCGTGCTGTTCAAGCTGACGATGGAAACATATCGCGAGCATGCCGGCATCACGCCGCGCGCCGAAGTCTTCATTCGGGCCATGCGGCTGCAAGGCCCGAATGTCGCCGGCTTCATCGCCAAGACCTGGGAACTGTCCGATCCTTCCATCCTGGCGTTGCAGGAACAGTCGGACAAGGCGCCGCCGGCGACGATGAGTCCGCTGGGTCGCGCGATCTACTTCGGCGAGCTCTGCGGCGCGCTGGCATTGCTGGCCAGTCGAGGCGACTACTCCGCCGAAGACGCGCAAGCGATATTGATGCAGCAGGGGTTAGCGCGCGCAGCGACGGTTGAAATCTGGAACGCGGCCGTCGCCGGCAACGAAGACTAGGAGCCTGTCCGAGCAATGGCCGTCGAGCGGCGGACATTACTCGGGCAGGCTCCTAGCTGCCGGAACCCCCAGCCGATGGCAATCGTTCACTGCACATCTGTAGTGAAACGAGAAGCGCCATGTCATCGATACCTGCCAAGGCGGCGCCGGCCCGGCCGCCGGGACTCGCCAATATGCTGAAATACGGCCGCGAGCAGGGTAAAGTCGGCTGGATCCTGCTGTGGCTGCTGGGAGTGCCGATTCCGGTGCTGCTAGTGCTGTTTCTGATTCGAGGCTGTACCTAAACCGCGCGTGGCGGTGGGCCTGTTGCAAAGGCCGAGCGCAGCCCCGCTGTCGCCGATCCGTTAAACCTTTACTCCCTGGAGCAACGCCGCTCATGCTCGTCACCTTCCGCTCCACGGCGACCGAATCCATCACCATGTTCAAGGACGTCGCGGTCCAGCTGCTCAAGCTCATGGGTGCCACCGGTCACATTCCCGGCGCGCTGAGCCCGGACGATGTCGGCCCGGCATTGCAGCGACTGGAAAGCGCCACTGAACAGATCAAAGCGGGCACCCATGCCACTGCGGCGCGGCCTGCCGACAATGAAGACTCCAAGCATGAGGATGAGGAAGACGATGATGACGAGCGCGAGGCGCCGGTCGATATCGCGACGCGCGCCGTCCCTCTGTTGAGCATCATGAAGCGGGCCGCCGCCGCACACGCGGAACTGATGTGGGAGGGCAAGTAGCCTCTGCCGGCCCGTCACTAGTCCCAGTCACTAATCACTTCGGTGGTAAAATGGCTCCCCAAGTCAGGGGAGCCGTTTCATGGGCCGTATTTTCGAAGTCAGAAAGCACGCGATGTTCGCGCGCTGGAACCGCATGGCGAAGCAATTCGCCCGCATCGGCAAAGACATCACCATGGCGGTGAAGGCCGGCGGCCCTGACCCCTCCTCCAACCCGGCCCTGCGACGCGTTATCCAGAACTCGCGCGCCGTCAACATGCCGAAGGACAAAGTCGAGTCGGCGATCCGTCGCGCTTCCGGCAAGGAAGCGGCCAACTACACCGAGATCCTGTACGAAGGCTATGCGCCGCATGGCGTGGCCGTGCTGGTGGAAACCGCGACTGATAATCCGACCCGCACCGTCGCCAACGTTCGCAGCATCTTCTCCAAGCACGACGGCAACCTCGGCACCGCCAACAGCGTCAGTTTCCAGTTCAAGAAAATGGGCGTGTTCCGCCTCAATCCCGAGGGCATCGACCAGGACGACCTGGAGTTGCACCTGATCGATCACGGCTTGGAGGAATTCGGCGAGAGCACCGGCGAAAAAGGCGAATCGCAACTGGTCGCCCGCTGCCCCTTTGCCGAATTCGGCCACCTGCAAAAGGCACTGGAAGATCGCGGCATCGTACCGCTGTCCGCCGAACACGAGTACATCTGCCTCACGCCGACCGAACTGCCCGAAGCCCAGGCCACCGAAGTCATGGAACTGATCGACAAGCTCGAACAGGACGACGACGTGCAGAAGGTGTATCACACGCTGGCGTAACGCCCGCGAGGGCTACTCTCATCGATGATCGCCGCCGTCTCCGCGGCGGCTATTTCCGTTCATCCTCACCGCTGCCACTTCCTTGAATCATTTGCAGGAAACCTTCGGCGACGCCTTGTTCCTGGCCGCGCAACAGCTGACCGATGGCGGCGCCGTCAGCGAGCTGCGCATCTTGCAGTCCGGGGCTGTTGTCACAGGGCTGGTGAGTAGTGAGTCCGCGCAGCGCCACCGCGTTTACATCCGGCATGCCAATCAACCCGGCGTGCAGAGGATCGCCGAAGCTGAATGCAGTTGCGGCCAGCCAGGCCAGTGCGTTCATGTGGTGGCAGTGTCGATTGCGGCAGCAAATAATTCGCGAGTCATTCCAGCCGGTTCGCAGCGTGCTGACCCTTCCGTGCAGCGGCAACCTGCTGCGCTCGGCGGAACCCAGTTGCAGCAACGCCTCTGTTATCTCTTCCGTCAATTGCCAGCGGCAGGCGCAAACAGAAATTGCGCTTTGCAGTTGTCTGTCTGGGTTGGCCAGGCGTTGCCGGGATCGGAGCGGATTACGCAAGGAAGCGCGAGTCCATTTGTTCCTCGCGCGGCCGATGGTGGCGGCTTTCCTCGCTACGTGGATTCTCAGGATCGCCAGATTCTGTACGCTCTGACTACACAGCAAACTGATGGACCTTGGACTTTGAGCGGCGACGCCGGCGCGGCAGTACTGCAGCAGGTGATGGCAACCAAGCGTGCGTTCTGGAATTCGCTCGACGGTTCGATCCTGCGTGTCGGCAA
This sequence comes from uncultured Gammaproteobacteria bacterium, assembly GCA_963710595.1. GTDB lineage: Bacteria > Pseudomonadota > Gammaproteobacteria > Steroidobacterales > Steroidobacteraceae > Steroidobacter. Next base: position 1,961,260 of record CAVQAZ010000003.1, on the reverse strand, counting down.
GCCTCGTCAAGCGGAACTCTCATGGCAGCTCCTGCCTGATGGCGATCAACAACTCAGTTGCGACACCTCGCCCGCCGCCGAGATGCTGCTCACTATCGCCCCCCCGTTGTATGTCGACGCAGCGAACAACGAGTGTGGTCTGCTGAACCTTCCGCCGCTCGAGCAGCGCGCAGCCCCTGACTCCTTCGAATTGCTTCGACGCTATTGGCGTCGGCAGCCGGTTTCGCCCGAGCAGGTCAATGTGCTTAACGAGGAACTCGCGCTTGAAGCCGCACTCCTACCGAAGCTGCGATCGCTCGAGGCGCTCTCCCAGGTATTGCAAAGCCTGAGCGCGCGACTGGTGCTTGCCACCGGGCCGACTGCGACGCTGCACTTCGTCTACAACGGCCTGAGCGTCGACAGCCGTTCGTTACGAAACAATACGCCGCACGTTCGAATACTCGCGGGGGAAGTTCTTCACGAAATCGCGCGAGATTTATCGGCCGAACAGCGTTTGCTGTTTCGTCTCAATTCCGTACTCGCCGGCAGCAACCAGGGCAGCGAGTTCTGGCTCGGGTTCATGTCCAACACCGTACCGGCGCTGCAGAGCGAAGGTTGGGAAGTCGTCGTCGATGCCGGCTTTCCTTATCGACTCGCCAACGCAGCCGAGTGGTACACCGATGCGGACACGAGCCGGCAACGCGAGTGGTTCGATCTCAAGCTCGGCGTGATGGTCGATGGCGCACAGGTAAACCTGTTGCCCGCGCTGGTCGATTATCTACAGGGTGCACTTGGCAATGGCGAAGCGGGCTGCCGTCGTGTCGGCGAACAACTGTTTGTACCGCTGCCGGATGGCCGGTATTTGTCGGTACCGATCGAGCGGCTGCAGCGCATCGCCGACACACTGGTCGAGCTCTTCGACCACGACGCGCTGGGCAAACGACAAGCATTATCCTTGCCGATCGCTCAGGCGAGTCGGCTTGCACAGCTGACTGCAGACCCGCAATCGCCCGCACTGCGCTCGTCCGATGCTTCGCTACTCGCGTCAGTCGAGGAACTACGCACCTTCACTGCCATCCAACCGCTCGACCCTCCTGCGCCGTTCGCGGCGACACTGCGGCCCTACCAGCAGGAAGGCCTCGGCTGGTTGCAGTTTCTGCGTCGCTGCCGACTCGGCGGCATCCTCGCAGACGACATGGGCTTGGGGAAAACCGTGCAGACGCTGGCGCACCTCGCACTGGAGAAGGAACAAGGCCACCTGACCAAGCCGTCGCTGATCGTCGCGCCGGTCAGCGTCATCGGCAATTGGCAGCGAGAGATCCGACAGCTCGCGCCGCAGTTGAAACAGCTGACATTGCATGGCGCCCGCCGCAAGGAATTGTTCTCGTCGATCCCCCACGTAGACGTCGTCATCACCGGCTATCCGCTGCTGCAATTCGACAGTGAAGTGCTGCTCGCGCAGGAGTTCTATCTGCTGGTGATGGACGAAGCGCAGATGATCAAGAATCCGCGCGCCAAGGTGTCGCAGATGGCGAGAGCGCTGCGGGCGGAGCATCGCCTATGCCTGACCGGCACACCGATGGAAAATCACCTGGGCGAGCTGTGGTCGCTGGTAGATTTCCTGCAGCCCGGCCTCCTGGGCGAGGAGCGGCAGTTCCAGCGCCAATACCGCACCGCCATCGAGAAGAACGGCGACGCCGAGCGAGCGCAGGCGCTGAGTCGCCGAATCGCGCCGTTTATCCTGCGACGAACCAAAGACGCCGTTGCGCCCGAGCTGCCGGCGAAGACGCAGATCATCCAGACCATCGCGCTGGAAGAAAAGCAGCGCGACTTCTACGACGGCGTGCGCCTCGCCTCTCACCGGCGAATACGAGAAACCATCGAACAGCGCGGCCTCGCCCGCAGCCAGATCACCGTGCTCGATGCGCTGCTGAAGTTGCGACAGGCTTGCTGCGATCCGCGACTCGTGGGCGGCGCAGCTCCAGAGCAGGACATTCCGTCGGCGAAGATGGATTGGCTGATCAACTCGCTGCCCGAAATGATCGAAGAAGGCCGCCGCATCCTGCTGTTTTCGCAATTCACGTCGATGCTGCGGCTCATCGAGGCGACCGTGCAGGAACTCGGTATCTCCTATCTCAAGCTCACTGGCGAAACGCGCGAGCGCACGCCGCTGATCGAGAAATTTCAAAGCGGAACGGTGCCGCTGTTCCTCATCAGCCTCAAAGCCGGCGGCACCGGCCTCAATCTCACCGCGGCGGACACGGTCATTCACTATGACCCCTGGTGGAATCCCGCCGTCGAAGCCCAGGCTACCGACCGCGCCCATCGCATCGGGCAGGACCAGCCAGTGTTTGTTTACAAACTCATCGCGCAGGGCACGGTCGAGGAGCGCATCGTTCGCCTGCAGGAACAGAAGCACGCGCTCGCCGGTCAGCTGTACACCGAGAAAAACGCCGCGCCGTTGCAGCTCGATGCGGCCGACCTGGAAATGCTGTTTGCACCATGAACGTGACCAAGATCGATAGCGGCCTGCAAAAGCAGGTGGATGATCAGCTGATGGAGCAGGGCGCGTTCGCCGTGCTCGAGTTGCTGCTCGCGAGCGGGCGCCTTGCCTATAGCGACTATGAAAGCTGGCGTCGACGCGAGATCGAATTTCTCGATGGCGTGCTCATGGGCAGCCCGGACAAGATTCGCGCGCAGATCGAGCAGTCGGTGAACTATGCGCGCAGCATCGGGCTGGTCGAACAGACACAGGAATTCATCGCCTGGCAAACGGATGCGCCCACGAGCAACAAGCCGCTGCGCATTAGCGAACAACCGCAGCTGCACCGCCTCATGGCCGGGCGCTTCATCCCCGCGCAGCAAGCGCCGCAGATGGATTTGTTCTTCGACAATCCGGTCGCCGCGCTGATCAACGGCATCGTTCGCGCGCTGGCCACCAAGAACGCCGTCGATGCGCACCGGCAGCTCGACCGCCTGTACGAGATTGCGCCGACTCACTCGGACCTGGCGGGCTTCGATCGATTGCTGGCGGCCCTGAACCATCTGGATCAGCCCATCGACGATCCCCAGCAGGAACTGGCGTTTCTAATCGACACGGCGCCGACGGCAAAGCGATTGCTCGGTTCTCAATGGCGAGAGCTGCTGACACCGCTGTGGCGACAACTTGCCGATGCGTTGGAGGGCAAGCCGTTTTCGAGCGCAACACCACAGCTGCATCGCAGCTTCGCACTCAGCCAGGCGCAGGATTGGGCCAGCGTGAGCGCGTGCCTGTTGAAGGTGCCGGAATGGTGGCAACATCCATCCTTGTGTTTGCAACTCGCACAGAGCGGAGCTTTTCAACATCGTCGCATCGAAGCGCTGACCGGCTGGTTTCAACTTTGCTGGCACTCGCCCACGGCAGCGGCGGAAGCGTTGAACCAACCTCAGCAACCTGATGCCGGCGTCGGTGCCCTGTGGCAACAGTTCCTGGCTATGGAAGACGATTTGGCAGATGAGGTTGCAGACGAAGCAGCATTGACCGCTGGTGATTTCCCAGCGTGGATGCTGTTACACGAACCCGGACTGGCGCAGCAGCTCGATATCGATTTGCCGCCGACGCAGACCTCGGGTGAAGAGAACTTCCGCCATGTTCACCGCTGGATTCAAGCGCGGCGGGCGCAGAAGAAAGATGAGGAGCTGGCGCAGCGCAAGGCACTGCAGGCGAGTCAGCCGATGTTGTTTCGGTATTTGAAGTCGGTGGTGGGCTGAAAACGCCCCTCACCCTAGCCCTCTCCCGCAAGCGGGAGAGGGGACCAGATTCTCACCTCTCCCCATGGGAGAGGTCGCGCGTCTGCGCGGGTGAGGGGGCCAGTTGAGAACGCCCTCACCCTAGCCCTCTCCCAACGGGAGAGGGGATCAGAATCTTCACCTCTCCCCATGGGAGAGGTCGCGCGTCTGCGCGGGTGAGGGCTCACGTCCCTACCGACACGAGTCCCGGCACTCCCGCAACACGTCCAGACACATCTGATCCGACTCGCGCGCATTGTCTTCGCAATCCTGCCGGCGCGAAGCTACTGTGCCACCGAGCACATCGACGCAATCCTGATAACGAGTCGTCATGCGCGCTACGCAGGCATCGCGATTCATGGCGTAGTCGCAACGATTTCGACCGAAGAACGCGCAACTTGCTGCAGCAGGGTTCGTCGTCGTGATCCGACCGGAATTGCTGCCGAACGCCACCGCTCGCATGCAATCTTGTTTACCGCGACGGCCGAGGCTGCGGCATTCCCCATCGTCACGTTCACATTGAGCGATGCACTGCTTGCTACGTGTCTCGAAGCTCGATGCGGAAGACGACGACGTCGCGACGGGAGATGACGCCGCCTTCGCCACCTTCGCAAGAGCAGGTTGGTTCGAACTCACTATCGCATCGGCGGCGGATTGCTGAGGCGGCTGCGCCGAAGGCTCCGGCGGCGGCTCGACCGGCGGCAATCCATCCGACTTGGCAGCAGCAACTGACGGCTCCGGCTGGCTAGGAACGTTCGTATTCGCAGGCGCTTCGACAGCAGGCGCAACCGCTGCCGTCACCTCTGCGCGCGCTGGCACGCGACCTTGATTGTTGAGCACCACGAATGCGCCCGCCGCAGCGGCAGCCAATCCCGCGCCGATGAGTAATAAACCGGCAAGCCCCACTCTCTTGGGTTCTGGGGCATCGATCTCCCTCAGCATTTCGGCGAGCGAAGGAAACCGATCCTCCGGCATCGGTGCCATCGCTCGCATCAACGCACGCGCATAGCGCTTAGGCAGATCCTTGCGAAGATTCTCGATCGGCCGCACGGCGCCGGTCGGCAACGTGCCCGCCAGCAACTCGTACAGCACGATGCCGAGCGCATATTGGTCGGTGCGCCAGTCGATCTCCTTGGAGCCGATGCGCTGTTCGGGCGACATGTAGTACGCGGTACCGAGCGCCATGCCGGTTTGAGTCAGCTGCGAATTGGTGAAGGCGCGGGCGATGCCGAAGTCCATCAGCTTGACCGTGCCGTCGTCCGCCAGCCAGATATTTTCCGGCTTCAGGTCGCGATGCACGATGGAGCGGTGGGCGTAACGAAGCGCATCGATCAGCTGCCGCGCGATGTCGCTGACTTCCGCAACACTGAAGGCTCGGTTGTTCTGGCGATATGCGTCCATCCGCTGGCGCAGCGTGTGTCCCTGCAACCGTTCCATAGAAAAGTAATAAAGGCCGCCGCTGATGCCGACGTCATGCACCCGCACGATGTTGGGATGCGACAGGCTGCACGACATTTTGGCTTCGGCGAGGAAACGCTCCTTCGCCGCGATGCTGAACTGCAGATCCTGGCGCAGTACTTTGATCGCGACGTCCTCTTCTTTGAGGCGATCGCGCGCCGCGTACACGTTGCCCATGCCGCCTTGACCGAGCAACTCGCCGATCTCGTGGCGGCCGGAAATCACCGCGCCCGTTTCCATGCGCACGAAAGTGTCGCCTCGCGGCGGCGACGCCGCTTCAGCCTCAGCGCCCGAACGCATTACTGTTGCCGAAGCATCGCCCGAGGACGTGTTGGTGTAGCGGCCAGTGGCGGTGACGAGCTCGTACGCTTCATTCAGCTCGGCCAACTTGGCGCCGTGAGCATTGCGGTCCGCATCGGTTCGCGCCGATACCAGCCGCTCCTGCGCGGCAGACAACCGTTCGCCGTAAGCCCGAGCCACGGTGGCGTGATCTTCGAACCCCTGCAGACCCAGGCTGGCAAGCGCGGCTTCTTTGTTCATTCGGGGGATTGTAATGCCGCCGCCACGGAAGTCGTGACGAAACGCCCTTCCGGACGGGACGGATGGTGATCAAACGCACATTCCAGCCGGGCCGCCGCCACGGATGCGGTAAAGTCGCGCGTCGATAGTCCCGAGACGATGACATGCGTGCCAAAACCCTCCTTCGCCGCACCGGCCTGATCGGCGCCCTGCTGTTCTGCGCGAGCAGCGTTGCCGCCGACTTTCGTACACTTGATTTCGACGCTTCTTGCGATCAGGTGGAAGCGCTGGAGTCCGCCCGCGGCTCGACCAAGTTCGCAGGCAAGCTGCCGTCCGGCTACCAATTTGCGTTTCACACGCGCGAATTGGATCGGGACGCGCTGGCGGTGTACTCGTGCGAGAACGGGCGTTTCTTTCGTGGCGCTTATATCTTCGACGCCAGCGATGAAGCCGACGCGACCAAGCTTTATGCCGCCCTCAAACGTCGCACGAGCAGCGAGCTCGGCGCGCCGTCCTATGACTTCGCCTCGCAGGAACATCACAAGAAGATGAGCGATGCCGGCGCCACTCTCTCCCGAACCGACACCCAAGTCGCCTTCTGGAACGCCAAGAACTCCGAGGCGCACGCTTCAGTGGCCGCGCCTTCCAAGGAGCGGGGCTGGCGCGTCAGTCTTAGTTATACGGCGAACAGCCACCTGGCCGAGTAGCCGCGCCCGAGTGGTTTGGCAATTTTTCGGGCGGCGTCCCGAATCTGGTTGACCGCACCGCTTACGTCGCGACTGATGAAGCGTTCCAGCCAAGCCTCGACGCCAGCGCTGCCGAGTGTTCGTCGCCAGCAAACGTCGGAACGCGGATGTCGCTATCCAGCGGTCCCGCCCCCTGTGCGATACGCAAGGTCACGCCGGGCAACGAGAAATCCCGGCGGTTAGCGCCCGTCAGGAATACGCGCAAATCGCCATATTTTTCGCCAATCTACACATAAACGATGTCGCCTGTGGCTGCAATGTCGCCCAACACCTCCTTAAGCGGGTGAAATCCCAGAATCTGTCGCAGAGCGACGCACAAGCGGCTCCGGTTGCCGTCGTTCGACCTGGCCGTCGCCGCGGCTCACTCCCTCGTTTAGAATGTGGCGCCACCTTCTTTTCCGAAGGGCACTTCTCATGGCCACCAGCATCGAAGAAATTACCACCGAAGCGCATCGAGTCAAGAAGCAGCGCAGTGACACTCGCCCCACCAAAAAAGTGACAGCATGAGCCCTCACCCTACCGGTCGCGTCGTTCCAACCTCCGGCGGCGCCGACCTGATCCTCACGCGCACCTTCCGCGCGGCCATCGACGACGTGTGGAAGAGCGTTACCGATCCCGACTGCACGGCGCGCTGGTTCGGACGCTGGGAAGGCGACGCTGGCCCGGGAAAGTACGTCACGTTGCACATGGGCTTCGAGAAAGACGCAGCCCCTGGCCAAGTACTGATCGAAACCTGCCGGCCGCCACACCAGCTCGCAATCTCGATGAAAGACGAGCACGGTCATTGGCGCCTGGAGCTGTCACTCGAGCAAACGGGGGACGTGACTACGCTCACCTTCGTCCAGCACCTCACGGACACCAAGTCCGTGGGCGATACGGGTCCCGGCTGGGAATACTACCTCGACATGCTGATCGCCTCCCGGAACGGGAATCCATTGCCGAGCTTCGACGATTACTATCCGGCGCAGCGCGACTACTTCGTCGAGCAGGTTTCTAAGAAGTAGCATTGCTCACTTCGCACCGATGACCGTCCAATGAGGGCGAAGGTCGTTGAGTTTCAGTCCGTTGCACAGCCCCTGACCACTTGATCTGGATCAGTGCGCGCCCCACATCCGAACTCTATGCTCCGATCATCTTCGGCGGACGGCGTTCCAGGCGCCGAGATCTTCACTCGTTATCGACACCTCGAGACAGATGTCCGACGCTACCCTCACTGATGAAGAACGTCGTGCCGCGATAGTGCAGCAGATGCGCGAACAAACCGGCATCGACGAAGCCATGATCGAGCAGCTCGTTCGCGGCTTCTATGCTCGCATCCGCGCTGATGACCTGCTCGGGCCCATCTTCAATTCGCGCATTCACGACTGGGAACCGCACCTGCAACGCATGTGCGCCTTCTGGTCGTCCATCGTGTTGTCGAGTGGTGTCTACCACGGTCAACCGATGCGCATGCATCTGCCACTGCCAGTCGATGCCCGGCACTTCGATCACTGGCTCGATCTCTTCGAGCAGACTGCACGAGATCTGTTCAGTGACCACATTGCAGAATACTTCGTGGACCGCGCGCGCCGTATCGCAACGAGCCTCGAGCTCGGCATTGCCACCAGTCATGGCGTGCCACTTGGCAGAGGCGAAAGATTCGACCGCCGGCAGCATGAGGGAACTGGAAATGACTAAGGCGATGATGACAATCCTGCTTGCGTCCGTGCTCTCAACCGCGAGCCTCGCGACGCCCTCCCCCAACCATCACCCCACGTCCGCGACCGCTCACGATGCGCATGAGGCTCACGACTCTGCCCACGACACTACAGTTGCGCCACCTGACGGTGAGCGGTGGCCGACGGACGAGCCTCTGCGTACCGGCATGGCGCGAATCCAAGCGGCTGTCGAGCAGTCGACTACGGCATCACCACTCTCGCGCGAGCGCTCTCTGGCGCTCGCCCGCACCATCGAGCAAAACGTCACGTACATCATCGAACATTGCAAACTTCCGCCGAAGGCGGATGCAGCGCTGCACGTGGTGATCGCCCGGATTCTGGCGGCTACCAAACAGTTGAAAGAGGATGCCTCCTCCGACGCCGCGGTCGCGCAAGTCCTCAGCGCTCTGCATGATTATCGTGACGCATTCGATCACTCGCCTGCAGCCTCGTCGCATCAGCATTGAGGGCGATCGCTTGCCTGTTCACGCATCGCTCTGCCGAGTCGGGTTCCAAGAGAGGCATCAGACGGAGATTATCGACAATGAACGCAGTGGTATTTGCAGACGGTGAGTTCAGCGTTGATGCAGCGGAGATTGCGGAGGGTCTCCGTATCCATCCCACACAGGTCCTGGCAGGCATGCGTCAGCGAAGAATCACGAGCTTATGTGAGCGCGGCATCGATGAGGACGCAGGTCGTTACAGACTCACGTTCTTCTACGCGCGGCGTCGATTTCGTCTGGTCGTGGACGAGGCCGGGACCATAATCGACCGCATGGTCGAGGATCATCGGCGCAAGCGCAGCCGTTGACTGCTGGACTCGAAGCGGCCGCCATTCGGAACGTGCGCCGCTCGGGAACGCCACGAGCCGTCGCCTCGCGGACTTCCGTCATCCGCTTCGCGAGGTGCGTCGAAGTCGCTCGTCCAGACATATCCATAATTCTCCAACGCTTCACGCCATCGCTCGTGCTGAAAATCAGGACTACTCGGCAATTTCGCTCCTCTTTGAGCATCGAGACGAGCCCCAGCACCTCGGCCGTTCGTAGCGCGCATTGACCCCGCGGCTGGTACTCGAACCTCCACCGCCCGTTACCTCGACCATCACTTCGGGTACTCGCGTAACCGTCCGTCGAATCTGCTCGATCTGGGCAGGCGTTAGTGACCGTCGCTCCCCCCGCGCTGAACTTGGGCCGCCTGCACCGCCGTCCGCTGGCCGCGGGGCCGGACCGATGACAATGAGGTCAAAATGCGACGGCACGACCGGCCTTGTTTGAACCCGAACGCTACCCAAGAAGTTAATGTTGTTTCGCTGTCGGACCCGACGCGGCCTGTTCGTCCTCGGGTCATACCAAAGGAGAGTCACCATGCGGAAAATTATCGTCGGCGCCATGATGTCCCTGGATGGCGTCATGCAGGCGCCCGGCGGCCGTACTGAAGATCCGACCAAGGGCTTCCAGTTCGGCGGCTGGGTGATGCCCTTATTCGATCAGGAGTTTGGCGAAGAACTCGACCGCCTCTTCAGCGAGCAGTTCGACCTCCTGCTCGGCCGCAAAACCTATGAGATTTTCGCCGCTTACTGGCCCTATTACGACGAAAGCGCTCCTGATGGCGGCATCGCCAAGCTGTTCAACGGCACCCAGAAGTACGCCGTTTCGCGCTCGGGCGAGGTCGACACGGGTTGGCAGGGCTCGGTGCTTCTCCGCGACATCGCCGACGTGAAGCATCTGCGCGAGGAAGACGGCCCGAACCTGGTCACCCAAGGCAGCACCGAACTCGTACACGCGTTGCTGGCCAACGACCTTGTCGACGAGATGAGCATCTTTACGGCGCCAGTTGTCCTGGGCGGCGGCAAAAAGCTGTTCGCAGATGGCTCTGTGCCGCATTCCTACAAGCTGACCAGATCGCGCGTCTCGGGCACGGGCGTCATGATCGCGCACTACGAGCGCGCCGGCGACATCAAGACCGGTGGCACCGAGCTCGATCCACCGAGCGACCGTGAACGCGCGCGTCAGGAACGGATGAAGCGCGAGGGTTAGAGACTCGCTCGGGTTCACTCAACTAGCGAATAAACGGAGACAGACGATGACGAAGAACGTAATTTGTCTTTGGTATGACGGCACGGCAGAAGAAGCCGCCAAGTTCTACGCCCAGACTTTTCCGGACAGTGCCGTGACAGCGGTTCACCATGCCCCCGGCGATTACCCGGATGGAAAACAGGGGCAAGTGCTCACGGTCGAATTTACCGTGGTGGGCGTGCCCTGCCTCGGGCTCAATGGCGGCCCGGCTTTCAAGCACAGTGAAGCCTTTTCGTTTCTGATCGTCACCGAGGATCAGGCCGAGACCGATCACTACTGGAATGCCATCGTCGGCAATGGCGGCGCCGAGAGCGAATGCGGGTGGTGCAAGGACAAATGGGGCTTGTCCTGGCAGATCACCCCACGCGTACTGTTGGAAGCGACGACCGATCCTGATCGTGCGGCCGCGAAGCGCGCGTTCGATGCAATGATGACAATGAAGAAAATCGACATCGCGACCATCGAAGCAGCGCGACGCGGATCGGCTCGCTCTTAGCGCGCACGCTTAATGGCGAGTGCGCATGCACCTCCATATCTGGCATCTAGACCACCGAATTCGAAAGGATAGGCCGCCAGTCGATCGACGGTTGCTTCAAGGCGATTGCCTTCATCGCAGTCCGGCCCGATAACAATCCAACGAGTAGACTAACAATGACCGATGCCACACCGTCGATAAGTGGGGACCGGCCAAGATCGGCGGTCCCTTGTGTTGATGGCTGTTAGAACCCGCCTATTTCTGGCGATGGCGCGCACTTCTGCGCATGCGATCGTTCTCTCCGGATTGCATTGAAGGAGGAGGCGCACGGCAGTGCGCGTCCTCATCTTCGTCATCCTGTTTTCAACACCGATTCATAGGCTCGCCGACGCTGTCGCCCGGTTTTGGTGACGGATGGCTGGTGCCCGCGAGACGCACCCGGACACGAGCGTTGCGTGTTGTGGTTTCGGTATGCTGCGCGGCGCAGGAGGATGAGAGCCGAAGGCCCGGGTCGTTGATTGGTGTCGACCCCCGGGCCTTCGGTGCGCAGCGCCTTGGCAGGCGTTTTCGCAAGTATTTTATGCACCTGCCACCCGTGCGCTGTCCAGTGCTTCGGGGAGGCACGGGTGCTCGGCGCCGCTCAGCCTGCGACCTATCGGCTCTACAACTGCCGGCGCTGCGGCGTGCAGGTGCGCATCTGTCGGCGCTGTGACCACGGCAACATCTATTGCGCCGGGCCGTGCGCTGAGATTCGCCGTCGCGAGTCGCTACGTCGCGCTGCGGCACGCTATCAGCGCACGCGCCGCGGAGCGCATCGGCATGCCATTCGGCAGCGTCGCTGGCGCACTCGCCAGCAGCACACAGTGACTCATCAGGGATGTCACCACGGCGCGTTGGCGCGCAAGGTATCGGCCCCGATAGTCACAAGCGGCGAGTCCAGCGGTGCCAGAGACGAACCTTCCAAGGTTGCACAGACCGACGCGGGCGGCGCAGCGCTGGCTCGCTGCGCCTTCTGTGGCGAGGTGTTGCCATCGTGGACGCGATTACGCCTGTGGCAGTGGAGTGGATGAGGATTGGCGTTCTGGTAGGTGGCGGCAGTGATGATCTCGCGCGAGCTCGAGGCGCAGATCCTGCGACTGCATCATGCCGAGCACTGGCCGATCGGCACGCTGGCACACCAACTCCACGTGCATCACGCCACGGTACGCCGTGTCCTGGCACAAGCCGGCATTGCGATCGTGCGAGAGCGACCGCGCCCTTCGATGGTCGATGCGTATGTCGCCTTCATCCAGGACACGCTCACGCGCTATCCCACGCTGCGTGCCAGTCGCCTGTATCAGATGGCGCGCGAGCGCGGCTACACCGGCGGCCCGGATCACTTCCGTCATCAAGTGGCACTGTATCGGCCGCGACCGAGCGCCGAGGCGTATCTGCGATTGCGCACCCTCGCCGGGGAACAGAGTCAAGTCGATTGGGCTCATTTCGGTCGCTTGGCGATCGGTCGCGCGCTACGCCCGCTGATGGCCTTCGTGATGGTGCTGAGCTACTCACGCCAGCTGTTCGTACGCTTCTATCTCGGCGCATCGATGAACTGCTTTCTGGATGGTCACGTCCAGGCCTTCAACTTCTTTCGCGGCGTGCCTCGCCAGTGTCTGTATGACAACCTCAAGAGCGCAGTGCTCGAGCGCATCGGCGATGCGATCCGCTTCCACCCCACGTTGCTGGAGCTGGCGGCGTGGTATCACTTCCAGCCGCGCCCGGTGGCCATCGCGCGCGGCAACGAGAACGCGTACGTTTCATAATGCACCTCATAGGATCGATGTGTGAGTACTTAGCTCTGAAGTCGCGCTTTCTTCAGTCTTTTTGTCTTGTCCTGACGCTGATGCTTGACGGGCGCGTCAGCGCCGGGAGGTTCGAACAGATACTGGTCTTTGTCATCGTAGCGGTGCGCTGCAAGTAAACCGGCGCGCCGCCATAGTTTGATCGTGGTCTGGCAAACGTGGAGGCGCTTTGACATCTCAGATATTGTCAGCAAGCCTCGTGCGCGCAACCGCGTGTATCGTCTCTTGAGTCCATAATCTGAGCGTATCCGGCGCACGATCAGTCTGTGGAAGCGCTTGCCCATGCCAGATGTCAAGCCCTTCCGATTGAGCAACTCCGCTATCTCAGCTTCAGTGTGATCTTCCAGCAGTCTGTCCACTTCGGCAACAACCACGGGCGCAGACTTTCGCAGTTCCCACGCCGATTTTGGCGGTGACAGGTGCAGCGTGTGCGTGGCGCCCCCATTGAAGCGTACTTGCGCGCGGATGTCGGTGCCCTTGAGTAGCGTCACATCGGCGATGAGCAATCGCACCATGCGTTTGCGTTCACGATCCAGTGTGCGCGGGTCACGCCACAGGCGAGGGAAGTCTTTCGCAAGCGCCATAATATTCGCACGCTGTTTGTCGCTGAGCGTCGTGCCGTCAGTCTGCTTTTGTTTTTCATATCGCTCCTGCGCCTCCGACAAGGTGCGCAGCGTTTGATTCCACTCAGCCTCGAGTGAGTCCGCCACGAGTCTGTTTCCGGGATCGACGTGCATGAAGCGTCGGCGGGCGAGATCCGCTTCGTAGCGCGCACGTTCGACTTCCTGATGCCGCAGCCGATCGCCTTCATCGCATCGACTCTCAAGTTCCTTCTGCACCGCCAGCGCCACTTCCAGCGTGACGGGAGTGACCGCGTCCACGAGCAACTGGCCGATCGCCTCATCGACTGGGCCGCCATTCACCAACTGGCAGATCGGTTGACCGGTCTTAATACCTCGGCGCTGGCACACGTAGTCAGGCACGTGTCGGTCACCGCGGATATGGTATCGGATCGTCATGCGCTCGCCGCAAACAGCGCACACCGCCAGTCCTTGCAACAAGGCCGGTCCTTCCCGCGGGGCACCTCTTTGGCGCTCATCGCCAAGCGACTGTGCATTCTCGCGCAGGCGCTGCAGATTCCGTTCGTATTGTTCCCACGTGATGTACGCCTCATGAGCATCACGGATCAGTGCGATCCAGTCTTCAGGTGGCAGGCGTGCGTATCGCCCACGACCGTCGGGCATCCGTCGCGTCCGCGCGCGCCCGAAGCAGTACGCACCTGCGTAGCGCGGATGATGCAGGAGCCACAACGTACGGGTGTGATCGAGCGGTGACCACAGCACCTCACCTTTGTTGGCTTTCCCATAAACTCGATGTGGGAACTGCAAGCCCTGCTCACGGAACGCTTTGACGGTCGCCGTGGCGGAGCCGGTCTGAGCAAACGTGCGGAACAGTTGTCGCACGATATCCTGCACGCGGGCATCCGGATCCCGGCGGACGCGCTTCGTGCCGTCGTAAACAAAGCCGATGGGCAGGCGCATCTCCAACTCGCCTCGGCGCGCTTTGTTGAGGAGGCCGCCGCGAAGCCGCGCCCGCATCACATGTAATTCAGCTTCGCTCATCGTTCCTTTCAAGCCGAGCAGGAGCCGATCATTGAAGTGCGCGGGATCGTAAACGCCATCCTCGTCAACGATCAGGACATCGGCGAGTGCGCAGATCTCCAGCAGTCGATGCCAATCAGTGGAGTTGCGCGCCAGACGTGAGACCTCCAGTCCCATCACGACGCCGGCGTGCCCCAGGCTCACTTCGGTGACCAGACGCTGAAAGCCCGCGCGATCGACGGCAGAGGCGCCGGATTGTCCGAGGTCTGAGTCGATGACGATGACTTGCTCGAGGGACCAGCCGAGGGCGACCGCTCGTTGCTTCAGATCATACTGACGCTTCGTGCTTTCGCTGTTCTCGAACACCTGCCGTAGTGAGGATTGCCGCACGTACAGATAGGCATTCTTCTTCAGGTGCCGCGGTTGCACTTTCGAATGAGTCTCGGGATTCATCGGAGACCTCCATCGCAGTGGCGAAAGCCATCGTGGCTAGGATGTCGATCAGATTCTGCTCGAGCGTGCTCGGCAGATTCGCAACAACAGACGAGGCAGCAGGTGACAAGGCCTGGGCGGGGAGTTCACGCATGCACTTCATCCACGCAGCCATTCCCCGACGCATCAGAAGGGCAAGACCGCGTACACTGGCGTGATATTCGCTGGCGTCCACGGCTTCTCGGCGCAACGCTTCGTAGTGCTCGGCCAGCAAGTGGCCATCCGGCAGCGTGGCCATACACTCGTTGGCCACCTCTTCGATCACTGCCGTTTTTTTTTCGAACGTGCCAGAGCACGTTCGACGGTGCGCCGATGCACGGCGAGCCCGAAGCGTTGCCGGATCCGTTCCACCAGAGTTGCAGCATCCACAGCGGCCTCCGTGACGAGTGTTTCCCGGATGAAGCGCATCACCTCATCGGTGATCTTGTGCGGCCCATGCGGGCCTCGTTTTGCGGGCAGCAGGCCCACCAGGCCGGCACGATCAAAGTCCTCCTGGACCTTATAGAACGTCGGGCGTGACACACCGAAGCGCGTCACCGCCTCGGTGACCGAGTGCCCCTCGGTGCGCACGCGCCGGAGCATCTCGTATTTGACCTGAAGCAAATCGCGCGGATCGAAGAAGTCGCTTTGGGCGAAGGCGGGATCTTGAACGTGCTCGGCGTGCGGATTCGCCGTGCCGCTCTCCTCGAGGGCTTGGCGCTTCGGATCCGATTTAGGCTGACGGGTCATTTGTAACTATAATTATGTCCTTTCCGATAGAGATGTCAACACCGATGCAACGAACACTCGTCAGCAACGGCATGAATCCGTGAGAATACAGGCCAATTCACAGAATGAGGTACTTATGCATCCCGTCCGGTGCATCGATTGCTCTCGCCCGATCGGGCATATTTTATTTTACTGTTGCGGCATCATTTCTTTGACACAGTTGCCTTGGGCCGCGCCGGGCCTGCGTATTGCTTCGCCTGCTTCTCTTCCGCGATCAGCGCCACGAGTTGCAACAGGTCTTCGACGCGAAAGTGGGAACGTCCGGCCGAGATCGTCTCGAACACATTGCGTGTCGATACGCTGGTCCAGGCCGTTGGAATGCGCCGGAACTCGTTCTTGCCATCGCGAAAGTAGACACGGTCCTCTCCCCAGGTCGTGCGTCTCTCAATCAGCTTGAACGTTTTCCCGCGCAGTGGATGGAACGGATGCGTGATCCGAAAAGAGCGTGTCTGATCGAGCGGATCACGTGCAGTTGACTGCTTGTTTGAAGGGCCGCGTCGAGCGGGCCATTCGCTTCGTACGCGACCGGTTCTTCGCCGCGCGGCGCTTCGCCGATCTGGCCGACTTGAACGCCCAGGCGCTCACCTGGTGTGCGGGTGAGGCGGCCGAGCGGCCCTGTCCGGAAGATCGCGCTCGCAGCGTGCGGGCGTGCTTCGAGGAGGAACAGCCCCGACTGCTCGCGTTGCCCGCCGAGCCCTTCCCGTGTCAGCAGCGCGTGGCCGTTCCCTCGCACAAGAGCCCGTACGTGCGCTTCGATCTGAACGACTACTCCATCCCGCACACCCATGTCCGTCGCTCGCTGCAGGTGGTCGCGACATTGGAGCGCGTGCGGGTGCTCGACGGCAACGACGTCATCGCCACCCATGCACGCAGCTTCGATCGTGGTCAGCAGATCGAAGAGCCCCTCCATATCGAGGCACTGGTCGCGCAAAAACGCGCCGGCCGTGCCCATCGCGCCATGGATCGCTTGCATCATGCCGCGCCCAGTGCGAGCGCGCTCTTCAAGCTCGCCGCCGAGCGCGGCGTACATCTGGGCGTACTCACTCGCGGGCTCATCGAACTGCTCGATAGCCATGGCGCAGCCGCGCTTGAGGCCGCCATCGCCGCGGGGTTACGCGAACAGGCCGCGCACCTGGGCGCCGTACGCCACTTCATCGATCAGCAGCGCGCCCGGCGTGGTCAGTCCCCGCCCATCGCCATCACGCTGCCGGACGATCCACGGGTGCGCTCGCTCACCGTGCGTCCCCATCCGCTGTCCGATTACGAACAACTCCTGCCAGAGGCCGCCCATGAGCATACAGATGAGCACGAGCATGCCGAGGAGCCCGGCGACACCGGCACCGCCGACCACTGCAACGACGAGTCTGTCCGTTGAGTCGCTGCGTCAGCGCCTGCGCCGGCTCAACCTCTACGGCCTCGCCACGCACGCCGAGGAGATCATCGCCGAGCCCTGGCTCGCACGCGTGTTGGAGATCGAGGAGTGTGAGCGCCAGTGTCGCAGTCTCAAGCGGCGCATGGATAACGCACGTCTTGGCAGCTTCAAGCCGCTGGCCGACTTCGATTACGCCTGGCCCAAGGAACTCGACCGTGCGCTGCTGGAGGAACTGTCCACCTTCACCTTCCTCGAGCAGGCCGCCAACGTCGTCATCGTTGGGCCCAATGGATTGGGCAAGACCATGATCGCCAAGAACCTGCTGCACCAAGCGGTGCTGCGCGGCTATACCGCGCGCTTCACGCTCGCCTCCGACATGCTCCACGATCTGGCCGCACAGGACAGCTCCACAGCGCTATCGCGCCGGCTGCGCCGGTACACCACGCCGGCATTACTTTGTATCGATGAGGTCGGCTACTTGTCCTACGATGCACGCTACGCCGATCTGCTCTTCGAGGTCATTACTCGCCGCTATCAGCAGCGCGCCACGGTGCTGACCACGAACAAATCGTTCGGAGAATGGAACCAGGTCTTCCCTAACGCCGCCTGCGTCGTCACGCTCGTCGATCGACTCGTCCATCGCTCCGAGATACTCGCCATCGCAGGCGACAGCTACCGACTCAAGGAAGCTCAGGAGCGCGCTGCCCAGCGCGCCTCCAAACGCACCACCCGCAAGAAAGCGCGCTGAATCGACGAGGAGAAATGGCAACGATGGAACCCAATGATCTGCCGATCGTGTGCTTGCCGCTGGACTTGAGCGATGAGTCGGTCGCATCGCTCATTGAGTTCCTGCACACCTTCATCGAAGCCCTCGAACGGCACTACACCGGCCAGCTTCTGCGGCACGATCATCAACACGCAGCGCCCGCGCCGATGCCCAAGCCCGTCGATCCGCCCGACGCCGATCCGCCGTTCTGATCATCGCGCCGCTTTTCACGATACGCCCGCCCTCGGGCACCCAGAGAACCGAGCATTGCGGAAAAACGCCGCTCACCGCCAGAATCCCGCGGTTCTACGCCGCCGCTAACACCTTGATCGCTCAGGCATCAAACCCGCCCCCGCAATGACCGGAAAATCGTTCAAGAGCGTCTTCGAAATCGATGGAAGAATCGACGGCCTCCTGAATGAGCCTATGCAAATGCGATTCCGGCTCGTCGAGGAGCACCAGGCTGCGCTCCTCCACTGTCTCCACCAGCTTGGTAGTCGTTAGTAGAACGATTTTGTGACCCGAGCTTAGTTTGTTGAACAGCGCAGATACGCGCTTTTCGAACTCTTCTCCGGCGGACGCTTCCGCAAGTTCCGCAACGTCCGCTTCCTTGAAGATTGGATCGACCGCCAGATTCTCCAGCGCTTTCCTCCACCTCGCGAGCTTTGGACCGGTCGAGCAGACCCGCATGCTCTCGACAAACTCTTTGGCAAGCATGCGATAGCTCTTGGGTACCGTCGCGAGGGAGCCATCCCGCTTGAAGCGCTTCAGACCGACATAGGAGTATCTGATTCCTTCAGTTCGCCCTCTCGTGGGGGCAACGGTTCGAATGGGTCGAAGGCACTAAACGTCACGGAGACGAGGCACGTGTCGGCAAGGCGCGCGCCGCGAATCTCGTCACGGCGCAGAAACGCGGGCTCTTTGTCGAGTACAAGCTTGCCGATGACGACGTGTCGCGGTGCAGGTTCGAATCGATGAGCGGCGACGTGAAGTCATGGCGAGCTATATCTTCAGTTGAAACTCAGCTTTCCCTCAGGCTTGTCGCAAGCCGCCGTGCGTTCCCGTGCGCCCTTGGTGTCGTTCCAGACCAGCCGCTGTGCATTGCGGGCCAGCGGCGCTTCGGCAACCTCGCCGGGACGGGTGCCGTGCGTCCACTCGGGTGGGCAGATCGCGGTGAAACTGGCGAGCCCACCCGTGCCCCCGCGAAAGCGCGGAAAGCCGATAGCCACCAGCGCACCGGTCACAGGCAGCTGATCCAGGTTGGTGACGCCCTCGGCCTGCATGTACCCGTTGTTCAGCAACCAGTCCTCACCGATCAGCGTCGGAGTCGAATCTGTATCGAGCGGCTCATGCCCGTGCAGCAGGATGTGGCGCTCGAGGTGCAGCAGCTTCAGCGCATCGAGTGTAACGCCAGGAAACTTCCCGTCCGCCGGCTGCATCTGCGCCGGATCCGGCCAGCGTTTTGACCAGTCTGAACGCACCATGACGACGCTGCCCGCCGGAATCGGACCGTTCTGGCTCTCCCAGGCGCGCACGTCGTCGACGGTGAGGTGATAGTTCACATCCTTCTGCACCTGCTCGACGATGGAGATCACCACGAGCTTGCGCAGCGCGAGCGTCGGTGGGAGTTCGTCGATGGCGGGATAGCACTGGTTCCAGTGCGCGGGCGGATCCAGCTGCGTGCCGAACTGGTCCGTCGCCAGCATGTACTCGGAGGTCTCGAGGCCGGTCTTCTCGTACGTGAACGTCTCGAACGGCGCCCTGTCGTCGAACCGCCCCTGCCCGCGCTGGAACCGAGTCGTCGGCGGAAAACCTTTCCAGACGGGCGAATCGGCCGTCAGCACGTGCGACAACGAGACGAAGCGGGCACGTGCGAAGGTCTTGTCCCAGACAGCCCACAGGCCGGCGCCGGCACTCGGGGCTGCGTCCGAGGCCTGGGGCTCCGAGCAACCACCGGTAGACAGTAAAGTGGAGCCCGCCAGCGCGAGGCTGGTGAGTTTGAGAATTCGGCGACGATCCATGTGTGCTCCTTGGGCTAACTGAGCCCGCGAACCCGGCACTTTAGCCGATCGGCGCCTACGGTGCACACCTCGCGCCCTCGAAGGCCGAAATGGCTGCAGACTTACGCTTGCGATGACCTGAGACTCACTCGCGCCAACCGTAGAGAGCCAAGGCACTCCCCTATCTCCGCTTGCCGAGCGTCCCAATTCTGCGACAGCCTCTCTGCGACTGTCGGTGCTCCTCAATTCCCGGACCGGTGCCTTTGATCTGGACCGGTTCCCAGAACTCCAACACTCGCCAGGAAGTTAATAGTGATCGCTGTCGGATTGGAGGCGGCCCGTTCGTCCTAGGGGTCAGATCGAGGAGAGTGACCATGCGAAAGATTATCGTCGGCGGCAGATCGCGCGTCTCCAGCACGGGCGTCATGATCGCGCACTACGAGCGCGCCGGCGACATCAAGATCGGCGGGACCACGCTCGATCCACCGAGCGACCGTGAACGCGCGCGTCAGGAACGGATGAAGCGCGAGGGTTAGAGGTTGGTACTCGCCGTCGAGCCTGATATCACCAAGAGCACGTCGAAGCCAAGATGGCGGGCTCACTCAATTAGCGAACAAGCGGAGACAGACGATGACCAAGAACGTAATTTGTGTTTGGTATGACGGCACAGCAGAAGAAGCTGCCAGATTCTACGCTCGGACTTTCCCGGACAGTGCCGTGACAGCAGTACACCATGCCCCCGGCGATTATCCGAATGGCAAACAGGGACAGGTCCTCACGGTCGAGTTTACGGTGGTGGGCCTGCCCTGCCTCGGGCTGAATGGCGGTCCGGCTTTCAAGCACAGTGAAGCCTTTTCGTTTCAGATCATCACCGAGGACCAGGCCGAGACAGATCGCTACTGGAATGCGATCGTCGGCAATGGCGGCGCCGAGAGCGCATGCGGGTGGTGCAAGGACAAATGGGGCTTGTCGTGGCAGATCACTCCACGCGTACTACTGGAAGCGACGACCGATCCGGATCGTGCGGCCGCGAAGCGCGCGTTCGAGGCGATGATGAAAATGAAAAAGATCGACATCGCGACCCTCGAAGCAGCGCGACGCGGAGCGGCTCGCACCTAGCGCGCACGCAGATCTGCCTGCAGCGACGCGACAGTGGATGCGTCGCCTAACAGAAGCGATGGTCGCGCGACAACTTGCGACGCCACGCGACCGTTTGCCGTTGCGGAGCGAAAGCCCGCCGGGTTTCGCTTGACGGCGAGCACACCGTGCCAACCTGGCGCGGACCAGGCAAGCCGGGTGAAGCCTATATTTTTGAAGTACCCACGAGCTTACCAACGCAGCCCACGCTGATTCAGGAAACATTCCAATCCGGCAACGCGGCGCATTGGACACCACTTGCCGGCGGCAGCTGGTCAGTCGCCACGACCACGGCTTCGCGCGTTTATAGACAAGCCAGCCTCGCTGGCGATGCGACTTCAGTCTTGAGCAATAGCGATTGGACCGATTAGTCCGTTCAAGCGGATGTTCGACCGACGGCATTCTCAGGAAACGATCGTTGGCTTGGGCCGGGATGTCGAGGACAATGGCATGCTTGGTCCACGGGGTTGTCCTCCTGATCATTCGGTTGCTCATGTTGTCGAAGGCCACGACGTTACCGTCAGCGCTGTCGGCGCGGATCCACAGCGCAGCGCCAGCGAGCACACCTTCCGTCTTCACGAACGCCGAGAGCTGGACGCGCTTGTTGCGAAATGGCGCGCCCGGAGGGAGAAACTTCAAACTCCCGCGAAGCCGAGCGCGTCTTCGCAAAGCTGGCGGAATGGGCTGAATACCTGAAAGGTCACGCGCGCCTCCGGAATACTGCCCGAGCATGCTCATAGAGGTGGCACTTTCGCGGCTGCTTTCAACTGGCCGTACTTTGCACTCCTGAAATCGGATGAAATTGGATGAACAATCGGATGGCCCCACGCCATAGTTAATTGGATGGAAATGGGTGGATAAATGGCTGGCGCAGTCAACATCACAACGCTGAAAATCACGCCAGAGTTGCTGGCTGATTGCCGAGCTCGACGAATTCAAGGGCGCGTGGCGCGCCTTGGGCCGACTTGCGCCCGACCGCCTCTCCAGCCTTCGGCGTGTCGCGACCATCGAAAGCATCGGTTCGTCCACACGCATCGAGGGCGCGAAGCTCTCCGACCGCGAAGTCGAACGGCTGCTCTCCAATCTTGAGGTCAAAGCCTTTGCAAGCCGCGACGAGCAGGAAGTCGCAGGTTACGCGGAAGTCATGGAAACAATCTTTACGCACGCAGACGCGATTGACCTCACCGAAAATCACATCAAGCAGCTTCACCGCGACCTGCTGAAATATTCCGCAAAGGACAACCGGCATCGAGGCGCATACAAAACGTTGCCCAATCACGTCGAAGCGTTCGGACCGGGCGGCAAGAGTCTCGGCGTCGTCTTCGAGACGGCGACACCCTTCGAGACGCCGCGCCTGATGACCGAGTTGGTGAAGTGGGCGCAAAGCGTGCTCCGCAAGAAAGAGCTTCATCCTCTGCTTTGCATTGCCATCTTCATCGTCGCATTTCTGGCCATCCATCCTTTTCAGGATGGCAATGGCCGTCTCTCGCGCATCCTTACAACACTTTTGCTGCTGCGAGCGGGCTACGCCTACGTACCCTACAGTTCTTTGGAAAGCGTGATCGAGCAGAGCAAGGAGACTTATTACCTTGCCCTGCGCCGCACGCAGGGGAAGATCCGCAGCGATAAACCGGACTGGCAGCCCTGGGCGGTCTACTTCCTGACGGCGCTCAAACAGCAAAAAGACCGGCTGGAAAAGAAGATCGAACGCGAGCACATCCTGATCGGCGATCTGCCCGAACTGTCGGTGCAAATTCTTCGAGCTATGCCGCGAGCGGGGACGCGTGAGCGTTGCTGAAATCTCCAAGATCACCGGCATCAGCCGCAACACGATCAAAGATCATGTCGCCGCGCTGACAGAGAAAGGCCATCTCAAGCGTCACGGCGCGGGCCGGGGCACGTGGTACGCACTGCAATGATTAGTAACGCGACAGACGGGTTTGCTGACATCCGATTCGCGGTTAAAGGTCACCGACATGCACGGGCAAGTCGCACGGGCCGCTGAAACTTCGAACTTCAATGGACTTCCATATATCTTCATGGAATGGCGCGCCCGAGGGGAGAAACTTCAAACTCTTTTGAGGTCGGCCGCCTCTTCGAAACTTTAGCGGCATGGGGTCAAGACCTGAATGCCCAGCGTACCCTCGCGCCCTGAGATGGGAAGCGTTGCACGCTGTTCCATGGAGCACCTGAAGACGTCCGATTGCTTTCGCAAAGTCGCTCGTAGCAGGCTCAGAGATGCATAACGCCGTGCATAAGCCGACCAACGGGAGCGGACTTCATGCACTTGTTAGGGCGCACACAGCAGCGCCGCGTCTCGCGGATGTAGAACTTCGCCAACACCCAACTGCTTTAGTTCAGCCTTGTGATCATGAAAATTACTGTCCGAAGTGACCAAATAGCCCCACTTGTG
Organism: uncultured Gammaproteobacteria bacterium; assembly: GCA_963710595.1. Lineage (GTDB taxonomy): Bacteria > Pseudomonadota > Gammaproteobacteria > Steroidobacterales > Steroidobacteraceae > Steroidobacter. The sequence continues at coordinate 1,938,153 of CAVQAZ010000003.1, read as the reverse complement.
AAATGCGTTAGACCAAGCTACCAATACATCGCACAACTGATTTCGCCAAGTACTGTTTCCTTCTATGTCGCTGGGCGGTTTGACCTGAATACCTGGGAACAGACACGAGCGAATCTCCTCTTCAAGCTTTTCCATTCCGTCGTCAGACCAAAGCGCATGGTCCCAGTAGAAAACATCCCACTTGGCTAACGGAAGCAAATGCTGAACCCCGGTTAGCCCGACGTTATCCAGCTTCTTCTCGAATGCAGTGAAATCTCGATTTGCCGCTCCGCATTTCTGATTCTCCGAGGCACTCACGGCTACCACGGCCAATTCTATGTGCCCGCTCTTCCACGCTTCGACGATCACCCTTACATACTCAGCGTTCGGTCGATTCTCTTCCAAATCGATGATGCAATTTGTATCTATGGTGAATCTGTTCATCGGTTTCCAGCCCTAACGCTCGGGTTCAGCGGCGGGCCGCGCAGCGGACCGTCCGCTGCAACCCGTTGTTAGCCGCGCACGCGCCGGTAGTGCATAGCGACTGCGCCGTTGCGGAGCGGCGTCGACGAGACCAGCTCGAGCCGTCGCGTGCTGGGTAGCCCGCTCTGGTAAAGGGTCGGGCCGTGACCGGCGATCCTGGGGTGGACGAGGAACTTGTACTCGTCGATCAGATCCAGCCGGTCCAGCTCGGTCGCGAGCTTGCCGCTACCGAGGAGCACGCCGGCAGGGGTCGCATCCTTGAGTTTCTGCACGCTCGTGCGCAAGTCGCCGGCGATGTGGTGGCTGTTGGTCCACGGGAAGTCCGTTCGCGTCGACGACACCACGTACTTCGGCTTGGCCTCCAGCTTGACCGCCCACTCGCGCATCGCCGGCGGCGCCTCCTCGTCGCCGCGAGCGACCGCCGGCCAGTAGCCCTCCATCATCTCGTAGGTGACGCGGCCCCACAGCATCGCCCCGCCCTCGTCCATGAGGCGGGTGAAGAAAGCGTGTGTCTCGTCGTCGGCGATTCCCTCCTGGTGGTCGACGCAGCCGTCCAGGGTGACGTTGAGGCTGAAGGTTAGAAGTCCCATGCGGAGTTTACTCCGAGTTGGGCGTTCCGCTGGATTGTCGCTTGTCGACGAGTACCTCGCAGCGGCTAACTTGATTTAGAAGTGTGGATCATGACGAATAACTTCGGAGATGCTGAATAACCTGGGCCACCATTCTCCCGCAACGGTGCTGCCGAGCAAGAATTTTGACGCGGCCACCCATATAACTCCACTGCTTCCGACTAACAGACTCGACGACGGTGAGTTCCAGCGCGACAACTGTTCTGCTGCCTTAGCAGGCGCCTCGCTGCCTGAATGTGCTGCGCACCCATCGAGCGACGGTCGCGATTTGCGCCAACCACAACAGCCCCCCGATCTCCGTCAGCGACTGTGCGCCAGCGCACTTGCGCTGCTGCAATACTCTCGGTCCGGCTCTGGGGCCGTCACTGCTACCGCAGTGACGGCCCGGAAATCTGCAGCAACAATGCGGGTTGGCGTAGCTTCCTAAAGATGCGAGCTGCGTGACGCCAGCCCCGGCAGACTGGCCTCGCTGACAAGTAGCGATGCGCGAGCATCACTACCCAGGCGCAGGGCATCAGCGCCAATCGTGCGAACGTTGTTCGCCGATGCCGTACCCAACCGGCAGCCCGAAGCGCACGGTCCTGCAAGCGCTCGTCCCGAATAGGGATGGACCGACGCCAGACGCGCCCAGGCTCCAATTCGCGCGTCGTCCCGCAAGGGGAGGAACCCACTTCGTCATCGGCAGACCCTTCTGCCATCGCTGCACCGTCTCGTTCGCGTTCTTCGTCCACGAAGCGCCGCCATCGTCCACGGCGGCTCGGCGCTGTATTTACTCTCAGCCTTGAACAGGAGGATTCATCACCAGCCATTCGCTCTCATCGTCGCTCTCACTCCCGCCCGATCTCCCCATAGGGAGACGAGGCAGGCGCCTCATCTGAGGCAACAGGTTGCCTGAGACCTGGCCCTAGTCCTTCGGGAATCTCGCTTATCGCGAGTTGGTAAAAACACTGACCGATGGTTGCTCAGGAATGGAATGAAGACGACAGGAGACTTCGATAGACGATCTGACTTTTACGTTGCGCATGCTATGCCTGAGAAATCGCGACGGGAGCCACGCGACGCAGGCCGACCGGCGGCGCGCGTTCACGCTGATGAGCCGTCAGTTGCGCGAGGACGGCTTCCGGCAGATGCGCGCGTCGTCGCTCAAGGGTAAACACGTCGACGCATTGATTGCGCGCTGGCAGGCCGAGGAGCTGTCTGCTGGCACGCTCAAGAATCGCGTCGCGCATCTGCGGTGGTGAGCGGAGAAGGTGGGCAAGGCCGGCGTGATTCCGGCAGACAACGCGCAGCTCGCCATTCCCGATCGTCAATTCGTCACCAACGAGAGCAAGGCGCGTCAACTCGGCGACCATCTCGACCGTGTTTCCGATCCTTGCGTGCGCATGAGCCTGGAGCTGCAGGCGGCTTTCGGACTTCGGCGAGAAGAGTCCATCAAGTTCCAACCCGACTACGCGGACCAGGGAGATCACATCGTGCTCAAGGGTTCGTGGACGAAGGGCGGACGGCCGCGCTCCGTTCCGATCACGACGGCGGAACAACGCGCGGTGCTCTAACGTGCGCATCAACTCGCCGGTGCGGGGTCATTGATCCCGCCGCACAAAACATACATCCAGCAACGGCACACGTATGACGCGCAGTGCCGAGTGGCCGGCCTGAATAACATGCACGGGCTGCGACATCACTACGCGCAGGCCCGATACGAAGCGCTCACCGGTTGGAAATCACCGGCGGCCGGCGGTCCGGTTGCGCGGGCGCTGACGCCCGTGCAACGCCTGCAGGATTCTCTCGCTCGCCAAACCACAAGCCAGGAACTGGGGCATGAGCGTCCGCAGATCGCTGCGGTATATCTTGGACGCTGAGACTTCGCGTCGGGTCGCAAGAAGGCTTGCAGGATATGCGGGGATAGCGGCCCATGCACCGCCGCTGAGTGATCCGGCGGGTGCGCATTTGCGCATGTTGCCAAGAGGTTTTGCGCTGCCGCTCACGTCATCGCGCGCCGAGGTCCGCGGTATGACGCATGCCAGATTTGCGAGCGCGTGTCAGGTGCGGTCGAGCCAGTACGGCCGCCGGCGATTGTGAGCGACCGCCACGATCTGCAATATCACTGAGGTGTCCGTACGGTAGATGATTGAGTACGGGAAACCCGACAGCGGCGCACGCCGATGCCGGTCATCAATCTTTGCGCCGAGTTGCACTTCACAAAGAAGCGATTTCACTCGTTCGAGTTCATTGAAGAAACGCTCGCCCAATCCTTCCCGGCGTTTCTCGTAATACTCCGCAACCTCGCCGATCTCATTCCATGCGGTGGGATGCACCCATACCCGCTTCACGTCCTGAGCTTGCGAAGTCGCGCACGAACATCGACCGCGACTTGTTCCCACGATACCGCCGCTACCTTGCCTTCATCCAATTCGCGGCTCCGGCGCTGCACTTCTTCGAGCCACGCGCGATCAATTTCTGGATCGGCCGGCCCCACGTCATCTAACAGGAACTCCAGCAACCGCTCTTTATCGGCCGGCTCCAGTGCTTGGATATCTGCCTCGATTTCCGTAACCCTGCGTGCCATCACAGCTCTCCAACGATTCGACGTGATCTGAATTCTACCAGTCACCGGCGTGACCGGCGGCCCTAACCACACAACACCACCGGAGGGTGTCACATGGCTGCCGAGAATTCTAACCGGCCGGCACGGCCGTTTTCTGCCTGCTTTTCAACGAATAAGCGATTTTTCCTGAGCGCTTCCGGTGATTCTCGCCCGTGGGCGACCGCAACCGGCCAAGCCCCTGCGGATGCGCACGTGATGCGGATCGGAGGTGCGCCATGATCGAGAACCAACTGGCTCACCAATCCATCCCGTTCCTCAAGAGCGATGAGGAACAGTTGGCGAAGATTATTCAATGACGATGTTTCCGGCGGCGGCGACTTCATGAAGCGCCCCGGCATGGTTGCCATGCTCAGGTTCCTGAAGAAGCGCGGGCATGAAGACCGCGTGGTGATCTTCCAAGAAGCGTTCGAAGGCTATGCCAGCGGACGATTTCAGCTTCAAGCGGAAGTGAAGCGCTTCCTGGAAGCGCAGTCGGCGTTTCCGAAGACTCGCGACGGCATCGCTGTATCCGTACTACTTCTGTCCCAAGCGTGGCTACCCTGGAAATTTCAGGGATTCACCGCGCCTGGAGGACAAGCGAGCGGTGCTGAAACTCGCGTTCGCCGGCCGCTTGGCCTATACGCGAAAGGAGGGATTCAAAACTCCCGATATGAGCTTGCCCTTCAAGGTCTTGGAGGGATTTCGGGGTGGGAAAAGCGAGATGGCGCGCCCGGAGAGATTCGAACTCCCGACCACTGCGTTCGAAGCGCAGTACTCTATCCAACTGAGCTACGGGCGCGGACCCGGCATTGTATCGCGCCTCAGCGTTTTAGGGGAGTCGGAGAGCGCAAGGTCATGATCAAGGCGCGGGTAGTCCCCCCGAAGCACGCTGACGAACTTGGCGAATAGCATCTTTCGCTGCTGTTCGCACGGCTGCCATACGCCAAACCGGTCGAAGACTTCGACGCGATGCTGCCCTGGAACCTGAAGGCCGAACCCGCTGCAGCTACCTCACACTGACCCAGTCAGTGCAAGGGCGTGATTGCTTGAGCGCTTACTCAAGTTCGCTATCCTACCGGCTGGCCGCGGATGCACCAGGCCTCACTGGTTGCCCTGACTTCGCCAACTGGTAACCGATGACCTCGACGCGCGCAATGCCAGTTGGGCCCCCGGTATCCGTGATGACGATGCACAGTGACGGCAGCTCCTCAGAGCCGTGGATTCCTCATCCGAGTGAATGTTGACTCTCGATCCATCTCGCCTGACTCATGGCGCGCTGATACTGATGGTATTGACGTTTCCTACGGCTGGTGATGATATCGAGGTGAGGGCGATTGCAGATCACTGAGCAATCGGGAAAAGCCAGATATGAACCTATATAATGAGGCTGGCCGGCAGTGTCGATAGATCGCGCATATGCTTCCCCCCACAGCGTGATGTCAATATTCATAATCTGTCATCAATGCATCCAGGATGTTTTGATTCTTATTCGACAGATCACGAGCACCGCTGTCGCCTTTCGCAAAGCCGCGCGGCAGTCCCACTAGTGCGTTCATATCGTTGCACATACTAGTGATTCGGCGCGTGCGCCCTTCTCCGGCTTCAGCAAATGATGTGAGCTGGAAGGCTGCAGTTCGTTTCTAGGCGACGGTATCTACGGTGAGCGTTCGCTGCACCGATTGGTACTTAATCAGCCTTCCTGGCACTCAGCCTCCCCCACCGATTCTTCTTCCTTGGAGAGTTGGAGCTTCAAATTCATTCCGCCCGGCAATGCAGCCGGGTCGCACTGATGAGGTATGCAAATGGCCCGATCCATGGAAGATCAGCAACAGAGAAACTACGAATCGACGGTTGATAAAGAAAAGCAGCACCAAGCTCAGCGACAGCAGCAAGCCCGAGTGTCAGTGGGTGAGTTCCTCGACCAGCGAATCCCCGCCAATAGTGATGTCATTACTCCGCAGATGGTGCCGCTCGCCGGGCTTGATCAGCATCAATTGGATGCGGTCGTTCGCGACGTACCTGGCGGCGCCCACAATGTGCTGGATATTTACCCGCTGTCGACGCTGCAGGAAGGAATGCTGTTTCATCGCCTTCTCAACGAGAAAAACGATACGTATGTCCTGACGGCTCTGTTCGAGGTGATGTCCCTCGCGCATATCGATGCGCTGAAAGCGGCTTTGCAGAGAGTGATTGATCGTCACGATGCCTTCCGAACCGCGGTATTGTGGGAAGACTTGCCGCGCCCCATGCAGGTGGTCTACCGAGAGGCACGCTTACGGGTTGAAGAATTGACGTTGCGGCCGGAACAGGACGTGCGCGCTCAACTCGATGAATTTCTTCTGCCGTCGTCACAAGCAATAGATTTGCGTCACGCGCCGCTATTGCACCTGGTTGTTGCGCACGACTCCCTGCTGGATAAATGGTACGCGTTCGTTAGAGTCCATCACATTATCTGCGACCATCAATCTCTCAATACGGCGTTGGCAGAGGCGATGGCTTGCCTCGAAGGTTGTGAGCAAGGGTTGGCTACTGCCATCCCCTATGGGAATTACGTTCGCCACGCTCTGCAAGCCGTATCGCCGGCCGACGACGCGGCATTCTTTCGCGGCAAACTGGGAAGTATCGAAGAGCCCACGGCACCATTCGGATTAGTCGATACTCACGGTGATAGGCGGATCAGTGATGCGCAGCAGCTTTTGGACCCAGCTCTGGTCATACAGTTGCGGGCTAACGCGCGCCGCTTGGGCGTCAGCGTAGCTAGGATGCTGCATGCGGTATGGGCCCTGGTGGTTGCCCGTACGAGCGGCCGAGACGACATTGTTTTCGGCACGGTCGTTCTCGCCTCGCACCTGCGGGGCCCGCAATCCCGGCGCATGCTTGGCATGGCTGTAAACACGTTGCCTTTGCGCCTTCAGCTCAACGACATCAGTGTCGAATCACTAGTCGCTCACACGAGCCAGGAGTTGACGCAGCTGTTGAGCCATGAGCATGCATCACTCCAAGTAGCACAGCAGTGCACTGGCATTGCCAGTACGACGCCGCTATTCACGGCCTTGCTGAACTGTCGGCGCAGTGCGGCCGAGGGCGGTCCCGAATCCACGAACGGTGGTGTCCGGATGCTGGGTCGTGGAGAAGCTTGGACGAACTATCCTATCACCTTGATCGTGGACGATCTTGGCGATGGATTGCTACTGACCGCGCAAGTCGACCGTCGCATCGATCCGAAGCGGATCCTCCTGTTTGTGCAGGCTGCTGCCGCTTCGCTCGTCGAGGCGCTCACCAGGGCGCCGGGCACCCTGGCTCTGGAGCTGGCAATACTGCCTGCCGGCGAATGCCAGCAAGTGCTGGAGCAGTTCAATGCGACCAGATTGCAATATCCCCGCGAGAAGCTGATTCACCAGCTGTTCGAAGAGCAGGTGGAGCGCACCCCCCACGAGATTGCAGTACGTAGCGGCACCGAGCATCTGACGTACCGGCAATTGAACTGCCGCGCAAATCAACTAGCGCGTTACTTAACGACGTGTGGGGCGGGGCCCGATCGCTTCGTTGGACTGTTCATGGAACGCGGCGTCGAGATGGTGATCGGCTTGTTTGGCATCCTGAAATCCGGATCCGCCTATCTCGCGCTGGACCCTCAATATCCGCTGGCGCGCCTGGAGTACATGCTGAAGGATACGGCGCCGATCGCCGTGCTGACACAAGAGCGATTGAAGATGCCGATGCTCGAGGCGCGACGGGTGATCGCGCTCGACACCGAGTGGAGCGAGATCGCTCAGCGGGCTGCCACGAATCTTGGCGACGAGGGTGCGGCTATCAGCAGCGATAATCTTGCTTACATTATCTATACATCAGGCTCCACCGGGCAACCGAAGGGCGTGGCGATAGAGCATCGCCAGGCCGTCAATCTGATCGTCTGGGCCCATTCGACATTGCCGCCCGAAATGTTCGCAAGCACGTTGCAATCGACTTCCCTCAACTTCGATCTGTCGGTGTATGAATGCTTCGTGCCGCTGACGCTTGGCGGCAGCATTCGAGTGATGCAGAACGGGCTCTCCCTGGCGAGTGAGCCCGCCGAGGTCACACTGATCAACACCGTGCCGTCGGCGATCGCCGCGGTGCTGGACGCCCGCGCAGTTCCCCCCGGTACACGGGTAGTGAATTTGGCCGGCGAGACGTTGCAGGGAGAGTTGGTAGAGCGAATCTTCGCGCACAGCTGCGTCGAGCAGGTGTGCAACCTCTATGGTCCATCGGAAACGACCACCTACTCGACATGGATTGCGATGTCACGGCAGGACGGCTTCATAAAGTCCATCGGCCGGCCCATCGCCAACACCCGCATTTATATCCTGGACCGGCATCGGCAGCCGGTTCCCATCGGTGTCGCCGGGGAAATCTTTATCGGTGGTGACGGCGTTGCCCGCGGCTACCTCAATCGCCCGGAATTAACGGCCGCGCGGTTCCTGAAGGACCCCTTCAGCGACGCTCCGCAAGCGCGCATGTATATGACCGGCGATCTGGGACGATGGCGCGCCGACGGCATGATCGAGTATCTGGGACGTAACGATCATCAGGTGAAGATTCGAGGTTTTCGGGTCGAACTGGGGGAGATAGAAGCACAGGTGATGCGGCACGAGCGGGTTAAGCAGGCGGTAGTCATCGCTCGGGAAGATGCACCGGGCGAGAAGAGGTTGGTCGCGTATGTAGTCGCAGCGAATGAGATTGACCCGCCAGAGGGCGATGACCTGCGCGAACACCTGAAGGCAGACTTACCGGCCTACATGGTGCCAAGTGGATTCGTAGTGCTCAAGAGCCTGCCGCTCACGCCAAACGGAAAGCTCGATCGAAATGCATTGCCGGCACCCGAGCTCCGGGACTGCCACGCGAGCCGCGAGTACGTCGCGCCCCAGGGGGAGGTGGAGGAGATTCTGGCTGGCATCTGGCACGAGTTGCTCAAGGTGGAGCAGGTTGGGCGACACGACAACTTCTTTGAGTTGGGTGGTCACTCACTGCTCATCGTCCGGATGATGGCGCGGCTGCGGCAACTGGGATTGTCGACGGATGTGCGTCGAGTTTTTGACAATCCGACGCTGGCGGATCTGGCGAGCATGCTGACCGGCCATGCGGATGAGCGCATTCCAGTGCCGCCGAATCTGATTCCGGCAGGCTGCGACATGATCACGCCGAAGATGCTGCCGCTCGTAAAGTTGCTGCCCGAGGACATCGAACGAATCGTGAACGGTGTGCCGGGTGGGGCACCGAACATTCAGGACATCTACCCGTTGTCGCCATCCCAGGAAGGTTTGCTATTCCATCATTTGCTTACGGAAAACACACAAGCCGGCGATGTCTATTTAGTTCCAACATTGCTATTGCTGGACTCGCGGCAGCGACTGGACGAATTGGTGGCGGCGTTACAGGCGGTTGTCGATCGGCATGACGTGCTGCGCACGGCGATACTTTGGAAAGCTCTGCCGATGGCGGTGCAGGTTGTATATCGCAAGGCGACGTTGCCCGTTAAGAACGGTCAATTGGATGGGCGAGACACGCTGGTGCAGGTTAACAAGTGGCTCAGCCCCGAGTATCAGCGGATGGACTTGCAGCGGGCACCGTTGCTACAGCTGCAGGTGGCCGCCGACCCAAAAAGTGAGCGCTGGTATGTGCTCGTACAGCTGCACCACATAATCGCCGACAACGTATCCAGTGAAATCATCCTCGCGGAAGTGGCTGCCCATATGCAGGGCTTCGCAGAGCAACTACTACTGCCATCGGTGCCCTATCGCGACCACGTCGTGCAGTCGCTGGCGCATGCGGATGACCTTGGTGCCGAGGCGTTCTTCCGCAGCAAGTTCAGGGACGTAGATGAGCCAACGGCACCTTTCGGGCTGTTGAATGTGCGCGGCGATGGCGGGGAGATCGAAGAGGCACAGGAGGAACTCGATCCACCCTTGTCGCGACGAGTGCGGATGGTGGCGCGGCGCTTTGGTGTGAGCACGGCGGCGCTGTTTCACGCCGCATGGAGTTTGGTGTTGGCGCATACCAGTGGTCGTGAGGATGTGGTGTTTGGAACCGTCCTGCTTGGCCGCATGCAAAGCACGGCGGAAGGGCAGCATACGCTCGGGATGTTCATCAACACTCTGCCGCTGAGATTGCAGCTGGCCGGGTTGGCAACCAAGCAGCTGATCGAGACAACGCAGCGCGAACTCATCGAGTTGATGAGTCACGAACAGTCTTCGCTGGCCTTGGCGCAGCGTTGCAGTGGAGTCTCCGGATCGATGCCGCTGTTCAGCGCTCTGCTGAACTATCGACACACCATCCAGGACGTGAGTGCGGGCTGGGCGGGTGTCGGTGGAATCGAGTTTCTGGCCAGACATGATCGGACCAATTATCCCATCGTGCTGGCAGTAGACGATCACGGCAGCGGCTTTCACGTGGCTGTGCAGATCACCGGTCAAATCGATCCCAAGCGGCTGGTTGGCTATTTGCGCACCACGTTGCATTCGCTCGTCGAGACGCTGGAACATTCGCCACAGCAGCCGGCGCTGCAGCTTTCAATAGTACCTGCCAGCGAGCGCCATGAGCTGCTCGAGCACTCCAGCGGCCCACGGGTGAGCTACCAACGAGAGCAGCTGGTTCATCAACTATTCGAACAGCAAGCCGCGCGCACGCCGCACGAGCTGGCAGTCACATGCGAAGGTCAATCGCTGACTTACGCCGAGCTCAACGCCAGAGCGAATCAACTGGCGCGGTATTTGCGAGCCAGGGGCGTTGACGCCGATCAACTGGTCGGGTTGTGTGTAAAGCGCAGCCTGGAATTATTCGTGGGTGTGCTGGGCATTCTCAAAGCCGGCGGTGCCTATGTGCCGCTGGATCCGAGTTATCCGGCCGAGCGGTTGGAATACATGGTCACAGACTCCTCGCCGCGGCTGGTGCTGGCGCAACAGGCGCTCAAGCCACGGCTCAGCAGAGTAGCAACGCAAGTCGTGGTGCTGGACGGAGATTGGCAGGAAATTGCCGAACACTCAGCTGAAAATCTCGACGCTCGGGCCCTTGGCCTCAAGTCGAGCCATCTGGCGTATGTGATCTACACGTCCGGCTCTACCGGAAATCCCAAGGGTGTCATGGTCCAGCATTTCCACGGAGTGAATCTGCTGGTGGGGCTGGAGCGCCTGTATGGAGGGGCAAAAACCGTCCGTCGCATGGCTCTGAATGCGTCATTCAACTTCGACGCGTCAGTGCAACAACTGGGGAGCCTGGTTTACGGATGCAGCATCGTCGTGGTTCCGCAGGAGGTTCGCCGCGATGTCTCGTTACTACTTTCCTTCCTCGAGGAGCAGCAGATAGAAGGAATCGACTGCACACCCACTCAGCTCAAGGCCTGGCTGGCCGGCGGCATGCTGAATCGAGTCGGCCATTCGTTGCGGATGGTCTTGGTGGGTGGAGAAGCGATCGACCCGGCCCTGTGGAATAGCTTGACGACCTCTTCGCGAATCGACTTCTACAATGTCTATGGACCGACAGAGTGCACGGTGGATTCCACCGCGGCTCACTTGAATGGCGATGGCTCGGCGCCTCATATCGGTCGCCCGATGGCGAACAGGCGTATCTACATTCTCGGCCCCGGCCAGCAACTGGTGCCGATGGGCGCCCCCGGCGAGATCTACATCGCCGGCGATGGAGTCGCTCGCGGCTATCTGAACCGCGCCGAGCTGACAGCCGAGCGATTTCTCATGGATCCGTTCAACTCAGAGGCGCCATCGCGGATGTACAAGACCGGTGATCTCGGTCGATTGCGCGATGATGGTGCCATCCAATACTTGGGGCGCAACGATCACCAGGTGAAGATTCGCGGCTTCCGGATCGAACTGGGAGAGATAGAAGCGCAGTTGGCGCGACACGAGTGCGTGCAAGAAGCGGTAGTGCTGGCCCGGGAGGACGTGCCCGGAGAGAAGAGATTAGTGGCTTATGTAGTTGCGTATGATGCATCGGATATAACCACCGTACCGACAGTCGATGCGCTGCGCGCCCATGTGCAAGCTGAGTTGCCGGAGCATATGGTGCCTAGTGCATTCGTGATGTTGGAGAGGCTGCCTTTGACTCCCAATGGCAAGCTGGATCGGCGTGCGCTGCCGGTTCCAGAGTTCGTCGCCTACGCGGGTCAGCAGCATGTAGCGCCGGAAGGCTCGGTCCAGGAACAGTTGGCGAAGATCTGGCAAGAGCTGCTGCACATTGAGCGGATTGGTCGGCATGATCATTTCTTCGAACTCGGTGGGCATTCGCTGCTGGTGCTGAAATTATTGGCTCAGATCGCTGACAGCTTCGGCTCGGCGCTGCGAGTGGCTGATGTTTACCAGTCTCCGACGCTCGAGGAATTGGCCGGCCGGATTCAGGGCAGCGATGCTGTCGAAGACGCGCCTGTCGATCTGGCTGGCGAGGCGGTGCTCGACGATGCGCTAGTGCCGATCGAAGGCACGATGTGCGTCCCGCCCAGGAGCATTCTGCTGACCGGCGCCACCGGCTTTGTTGGACGCTTCCTGTTGGCGCAGCTGCTCAATGAGACCGGTGCGACTATCTTTTGCATAGTTCGTGCGCGAACCAAGCATCAAGCCGCAGTAAGGCTCAAGAGCACGCTATCGGCTTCGGGCCTGTGGCATGACGAGCTCGGGCGACGGCTGGTTGCGATCCCGGGCGACATGCGTCAGCCGCATCTCGGCATAGAAAAGAGTGACTACGACGCTCTGTGTCGTGACGTGGACAGCATCTATCATTGTGCCACGAGCATGAACCATCTCGAGACTTATGCGATGGCGAAGGCCGCGAACGTCGGCAGTGCCAACGAGCTGCTGACACTGGCGACCACCGGGAAGCGCAAGCTCGTCAACTACATTTCCTCACTGAGTGTCTTCGGTCGCTCTCCCGGCGGTGTGCGACGAACCGTCAATGAGCGAAGTTCGATCGATCAGGAGCAGCATCTGAGTTCGCAGGGCTATACAGCGAGCAAGTGGGTGGGTGAGAAGATCCTCCTGCTCGCCAGCCAAAGGGGCATTCCTTGCAATATCTTCCGTGTCGGGCTCGTGTGGGCGGATTCCGAGCAAGGTCGCTTCGATGAACTGCAGCATGTTTACAGAGTGCTGAAGACGGCGCTGCTGTCTGGATTCGGCATCGAGGAATACAACTACACGATGCCGCCGACGCCGGTCGACTATGTGGCCAGGTCGGTGGTGGCACTTGCGGGCCGCTTCCCCGGCGGCAACGAAGTGTTTCATATCTCATCATCTACGCAGACCGTGGTCGACGTCTTCGAACGCATACGTGAGCTCTCCGGGATACCGCTGAAGCTCATGCCCCACTACGACTGGGTTTCCAGGATCGGGCAACTGCACGAGGCGGGCCAATCGCTGCCGGCGGTGCCGCTGATCGAGTTCGCGTTCTCCATGGGAAGAGCTGCTTTCGAGGAGCAGCAGCGGCATGCGGATGCCGCGGCTGCGAACTTCGATTGCACGTTCACACATCGTGAATTGGAGCGAGCGGGCATCTTGACACCCGTCTTCAGCAACCAGCTGCTCGAAATGTGCATCGCAGGTATGTTGTCGCGAGATCGTGACCTGCAAGGAGTGCGCAAGTCACTGTCGGAACCGACTGTCGTTCAACTGCTCAAGGAGATGATGTGACCGCCTCCAGCAATAAGAAACTCATACAGGAAATCTTCGCGCAGCTCGCCACTGGCGAGAGCTCGCTGTTCACGAAGTCGCTGGCGGATAACGTGACCATGCGGGTGACCGGCCAGTGCTCCTGGTCGAACACCTTCCACGGCAAGGAGGAGCTGCTGCGCAGACTGTACGCCTACGTCGGGACCATTACCCGGCAGCCCAGGAAGCTATTTGCATTGAACATCGTAGCGGAGGGCGATTATGTGATGGTGGAAGCCCGCGGCGAGATGGTGGCCAGCAACGGAGCCCGCTACGACAATGAGTACTGCCTGATCTACAAGATCGAGAACGGCATGATCGTCGAACTGCGGGAGTACCAGGACTCCGCGCTATGTGAGCGGGTACTAGGCAAGTATCCGGAGCACCTGGCGCAGGGATGACCTTGCGCCGGTTTATTCGCAAAGCATCGCAGGTCAAGAGGACATCTCTTTCTGTCGTCCGAAGCGTGCGAGTGCCTGCAGATGCGGTGCTGGGCAATCTATCGCAGACGAGCATGCTGTCGTACGCCATGCCGATGGTGGCTTGTTGCTTTCTGCTGGGGCCGACTTACAGCGTCGTGCCAGCGTTGTATGCCAAGTATTTCGGACTGGAGCTCGCCATGGTTGCGGCGGCCGTCCTGTGCACGAGATTGGTCGACACGATCTGCGACCCATTGATCGGCTATCTGTCGGATGGTCATCGCAGAAGAGGCGGCTCGCGGAAAATGTGGTTGGTGGCGGGTGGCATCGCGATGTCCGTCTGCGCCGTCTTTCTGTTCTCACCGCCGCCGCAGGCTTCGTTCGCGTACTACATCGTCTGGAGCTTCGCCTTCTCCATTTCCTACTCACTCATCGAGATTCCGCACGTGGCCTGGGGCGGTGAGCTGGGCAGCGAGCAAACAGTACGATCGGCCATCTTCAGCTGCAGGTCCGCGGCGATCTTCTGTGGCTTCGTGCTGTGGGCGGCTTTCCCGCTGATGCCCTTTTTCGGCGATCAGGAATTCACGCCGCCGGTGCTGCAGAACATTGCTTGTGCTGGTGTGGTGTTGTTTGCCGCAACCATCACTTGGGCGGCAGTTCGTGCACCGGAGTGCGTTTATTCCGGCCGGGCGCGGGCAGTTCCGAGGTCTAACGCGGTTCATTCGGTAGTGAGCAACAGGCCTTTATTGCTGCTTCTGTCGGCATATTTTTTTTGTGTCCTGGGCTTCGGCATGTGGCAAGGACTGGTGTTCATCTATTTCGATAGCCACCTCGGGATCGGCCGAAAATTCGCGATGATCCAGTTGCTCGCCAATGTCGCCGCTCTGCTCGTGATCCCCGGCTGGAGGCACCTGGCGCGCAAGTTTCACACTTCGACGGTATGGATGATTGGCCTCGCGGTGTTCGTGATGGGCAACACGGGCTTTCTGTTACTTGAGCCGGGTGCGTCCTGGTGGCAGGCACTGGCGCTGAGCATGCTGATTCACACCAGCTTCTCCTGTCTGTACATGGTTGTTCCCGCCCTGCTGAGTGATGTCGTGGACTATGGCGAATTCAAGTTCAAGCAGAATCGGGGTGGCGTGTACTTCGCCTTAAACACGCTGGTGGCCAAAGGCGGGCTCGGCGTCGGCGCCGCCTTTGCCTTTGCGATTGCGGCATCATCTGGTGTCGACGTGAGCCAGGCTTCACAAACGCATCAAGCCCTGTCGGGGCTGCAGCTGGCATTCATCTATCTGCCGATCGTGTTCTTGGGGGTGTCGGCGGTCTTCATCGTGCTGACCCCCATCAATCGACGTCGCCACAGCGCCTTGCGTCGTCGCATTGAAGCTCGCGCGAGACGCGTCGCGAAGAGCGCAGCAGCGGCACTCCAGTAGCAATGGTGCTCAGCTCGGCTGGAACGGATGCACCTTTCGCCAGTGCTCGGCTATCTGCCGCCTGGTACAGACCCAAACGTCTTCGTGTGAGAGCACGTAGTCCAGGAAACGGGCCAGGGCATGCGCTCGACCCGGGCGGCCGCTGAGGCGCCCATGCAATCCCACCGTCATCATCCCGGGCATCGTCTTACCTTCTTCATACAACTGGTCGAAGGTCGCCTTGTTATAGTCGAAGAAGTCTTCTCCGGTGCTCCAGCCGCACAGGTGCGAGTACCGAAAATCGTTGTTGTCCAACATGTATGGAACAACGAGGTGGGGCATGCCGGAGACCTCGACCCAGTACGGCAGCTCATCGTTATAGGCCTCGGAGTCGTATAGGAAGCCGCCCTCCTCCACGAGTAGACGCCGCGTGTTGGGACCGCACCAGTGAAAAAATCCGACCGGCCGCGTTCCGATGGCGTTTTGGATCGCGATAACGGCTTTGCGGAGGTGCTCGCGTTCCTGCGCTTCGGGCATTTGTTGGTAGTCGATCCAACGATAGTGATGACTCGCGATCTCGAAACCAGCCTCCGCCATGGCTTTGACAGGCAGGGGATTTCTTTCCACAGCTTGTCCGACGGCCCAAACAGTCGCGGTCAGGTTGCGTTGCGTTAGAAGTCGCATCAGCCGCCATATTCCTACGCGGCTGCCATACTCGTAGATTGACTCAGACGCGAGCAATCTCTCGCCGGCCGGGGACGGGGTGAGAGAAATGAACTCCAGCAGCCGATCCTCCCCTCGCTCATCGCCATTGGCGACGGCGCTTTCGCCGCCTTCTTCGTAGTTGATAACCAAGCTTAAGGCCAAGCGTGCGCCATTTGGCCACGCCGGATCCGGGGGCGCGCCTGCGTAGCCGACGAGGTCACGGACAGGTTCGTGCTTTAGCGGGTGCATTAAGTCACTGCATGCCTGAGTCAGGCGGCATTCGCAACGGCAGTTCGCTTCGCCCGGCTTTCTATGCGCCGACGAACGATGCTATGCCGATGCCGGTTGATAGGCATGAGCGAGATGAACACCGAGGAGACCATGACGAGTGCGATGGGAACTACAATGTACGCCAGCTGCAGGCCCCAGATCGCTCTGCCGGTCTGGACGGCATGAGTAGCATCCACTCCATAGTACCCTGCAATGGCGAGCGCGGCCGCGCCGCCCACGCCGAAGCCGATTTTGGACAAGAGATTGTTGATCGCAAAATAGGTCGCCCCGCGATTCTTATGGAAGCGCAGCTCGCCGTAGTCGACGATGTCGCTCAGGATGGAAGGCACGATCATATACAGGCAGGAAAAGCAGGTATGGATCAACGCCATCAACGCAAGCGCTTGCCCCCAGGGCGCGCCTGGCTCAAGCAAAAGGAACCCCGCGTTGAACACGATGAACAAGGCTGTGCTCATCATCCAGATGGTCGACTTGTCGAAGTGCTGTGTCAGATATTTCCACCCGGGCAGAGCGGCCAGACCCACGATGTTGGACAGCAGTTGCATCAGGGCAAACTTGTTGCCCAGGCCGGCGTGGCTGTCGAGGTAAAGGAAAATCAGTCCCTGCCACATGCCTAAGCCGAGAACGCAGAAGATATAAGCTGTCAACAACAGCAGCAGCGGCCTGTTGCGCATGATGGAGGTCCTGATCTCCTGCCACGAATCGGCGCTCGGAGGAGTTCGGACAGCTCCGTTTGGAGCGCGCGCCACTGCCCAGACGACGGAGATCAGAATCAGTGCGGCACCGCTATGCGCAATGTTCGTCAAAACCTCGGGCGTAAAGGCCCCGGTTTGGAAGATCGGCAGGAGCGGAAAGCCGGCCCATAGAATGAAGCCGCAGAAGATGGCCGCTGAGCGAAAGCTGTAGACGGTGGAGCGGACGCTGTAGTCCCGCGTCAGCTCGCCACCCCAGGTGATATGTGGAATCTCCATGAGGGAGTACGCCAGGAAAAATGCCAGATTCCAAGTCAGGTAGTAAGCGGGCGACGGGTGCCAGGGCGGGGAGAACAGGAAGTGGGCAGCGACCATCATCGTTAGTCCGCCGCCGACGACCCAGGCTTTGCGAGCTCCGCCGGCGCTGCGATGGCGATCGGACAGAAATCCGATGATCGGATCGGCGATGGCATCGAGCACACGCGTACAGAGAATGACCATCGCCACGGTGGTCAGGCTTAAACCAAAGTACTTGGCATACAAGGTGGGAATGATGTTGTAGGTAGGGCCGAGCAAAAAATAACAGGCCACCATCGGAGCCGAGTAAGACAGCATGTCTACCTGAGAAAGCTGGCCGGTATCGACGCTTTTGCCGTGTTTGGTCATGGAGAATGATAGTTTGAGAGTGGCGGCTCACACCGTTGACGGTATAAGCGCCATAAATGACTGACGAGTCGTTCCTTAGTATTGGCGCCAGCTCAGTTCATCCCCTGCACGTGCACTGGATGCCAGCGGTCGGACTTTTTCGGTGATGTCGAGGCGGAAGGCTCGCTGCATGGTGCCGGCGTTGCTGGCGAAAACACCGGTGCGAGACAATTGCGGAAGCATTGTTTGCAGGGCGTGATAGCAAACATCAGTTGCGCACCACTGCCGTATCCGCACAACTAGCTATCTACGGAGGACTGGTCGCCGCGACGCGCTAACCCTACGTGTTTTACGCAGCATTTGCCGTTATATAGGCGAACGTTACCTATCCCACAGCGGGATATAACTAATCACAGGGTGAAGCCCGCGCGCTTCTCAGTCTAGAACAGTAACCAGTTGCGGTCGCTGACCCGAGCGGATGAAGCGGACGCGCCGATGCGGCCGACAGCCAGGCGACGCAACAACACGTCCGAGTTCTCAATACGCAAGTGCTGCTGCATGCACCAAGCAGCCTGCACCACCCACCCGGTTCCGTTGTTTAAGTGCCGCAACTTTCGTTGCGCACGTCTTTTTCGATTCAAGAAAGCAAGGGGAGTTCGATGACTACACCTGCACGCAAGCAGTCTCCGCTGGTCGCCTGGACGGCTGTTTCGTTCTCGGTGGTATCGTTGCAGGCCATCGCAGAGGAACGCACGAGTGACTCGGCGAACTTGGAAGAAGTCATCGTCAGCGCTCAGAAGCGCAACGAGCGATTGCAGGACGTGCCCATTTCCGTGTCGGTGTTGGCTGGCGTTGAATTGGATCGAGCCACGGGAGAAGGCATCACCGAGGCGCTGAACAGCGTCCCGGGTGTCGCAACCTCAGTGGCCTACCAGGGTGGCAACACATTACTCGCGGTACGCGGTGTATCCGCCGGTGGCCCGATTTACAACGGCTCCAGTCCCGTGGGTTATTACCTCGATTCCGCACCCTTCGGCCTCGTCAAATCCACCGTTGTTCCAGACTCGAATGCTTATGATCTCGAGCGCGTAGAGGTGCTGCGTGGGCCCCAGGGAACCCTCTATGGGGCCAGTGCCTTGAACGGTGTCGTGCGCGTCCTCACCCACGATGCCGACCCGGACGAATTCGCTCTCAAGGCGCGCACGTCGGCATCCGGAACCAAGGGCGGCGGCACCAACTATCGGGGCGACATGGCCATCAACGTTCCCATCATTGAGGGGAAGCTTGCTGCGCGCGCAGTCGGTGGCCATCAAGACATGGGGGGTTGGATCGATCGCCCGGGTGGGAACGATGCGAACGATGCGGAAATCCGCACCGGTCGGCTCAAGATCAATGCGGTGCCCACCGATGAACTGAGGATCGACGTTGCTGCCTGGGTCTCGAAAGCGGATTACGGTGCAATGTCGGTTGCCGGGCCGACGGGCCGACGGGAGTCCATCGTCGAAGAGCCGATGTCGACCGACTACGGCGTGTACAGCATGGAGATTGGCTACGACACCGCACTGTTCTCGATCTCCAGCATGACCAGCTATCTTGATTACGAGAACGAGAGCTATCTCGATCTGCGTCCCCAGGGCAGCTCAGGGACGCTCTTCACGCACCTGGATGGCAAGATGTTCGCGCAAGAGATCGTCCTCAACTCGGCCCACGAAGGTGCCTGGCGATGGTCTGCCGGTGGCATCTATCGCGATGCCGAAGACGGGCTGTTCCAGGCCCTGGACGCTTTCTCCCTTGGCGACATGAACGATCGTTCGAAGTCGTTCGCCCTGTTCGGTGAGTTGACCCGAGTACTGCTCGACGGACGGCTGGAGCTGACCGGTGGCGTCCGGTATTTCGAAGACGACGTCGAACTCGTTGAAAATGAAAAAAGCACATTCTCGGCGGCACCTCTCGATCCGCTGATCCGTCGCGATAGCAAATTCGACGCGACCTCGCCGCGGCTGGTCGTCACCTGGCATCCGAATGACGATGCGACGGTCTATGCATCGTTCGCGGAAGGATTCCGCAGCGGCTTCAACCAGGCTCCTTGGGTATTGGAACTGGAGCCGAACTTCGGACCGACCCGGGCCGACACTTTGGAAAACTACGAGGTCGGCACCAAGGGCAGCCTGGGAGACCGCGTTACCTATGAGGCGGCGATTTATTTTATCGACTGGCAGGATGTCCAGCAGACGCTCACGGTGCCCGGTCCGAGCGACATCCCCGTGACAGCAACCATCAACGGCAATTCGGCCAGTGGTGTCGGCGTGGATCTATCTGTCACGACTCAGATTACGTCAGTGTTGAAACTGGGCATCAACCTGAGCTGGAATGATCTCGGGATGGATCGCGCAGTGATCTCGTATCCCAGTTCAGCGCCCGATGGTGTCGTTCTTTACGATAAAGGTGACCGCCTGAGCTTCTCTCCAGAGTACACGGCCGGTGCTTCGCTCGACTATCAGGTTGCGCTCGGACGAAACGGATTTGAGGGTCACTTCGCCGCCTCGGCCAACTACACCTCGCAACAGGATTGGCGCATCATTCTAGGCTCGGATCGAGTCATTGCGAGCGGCGATCCGATGCTGATTGCGCGGACCAGTTTCTCAGTCAACGCGCCTGAGCACTGGGTGGCGACCCTGTTCATCGACAACATCAACAACGAAGATGGGTTTCCCTATCGTTCACCGTACGGTGGATTCACCGATACGAGGGTGCGCCCCCGGACCATCGGCATGCAGGTGGAATACAGTTGGTGAGGCTGTGGCGAAGGGACGCAACGGAAACTTCTTGTACGCCACCGGCGGCCTTGCACCGGCCAAGATTCACTGATGGTATCTGACGTGAGGCAGATGGCGGGCAAGACCGCGCTCATCACTGGCGGCAGCCGGGGTATCGGAGCGGCAATCGCTCGTGCATTTGCTGCAGAAGGAGCAACCATTGCGGTCTTGCACTACAAGGACTCTGAGAGCGCCCGCCGCACGCTGGATACGTTGGGAGGAGGCCACGAGAGGCGCCTGGCACTGGATTGTGACGTCGCCGATGATCAGCAAGTGCGTAGTGCCGTTGCAACAGTCAGCGCGACGTTCGGCGGCATTGATGTGCTGGTGAACTGCGCCGGTATTGGGGCTGCTGGCGCGCTCGATGAGATGTCCATCGAATCCTGGAATCAAGTCATCGCCGTGAACCTTACCGGAGCCTTCCTAGTGACACGGCATTGTTATCCCCTGATGAAACGCAAGGGCTGGGGCAGAGTCATCAACATCTCCTCGCAGATGGCTTTTTCCGGAGGAGAGGGTGTCTCGGCATACTGTGCTTCAAAGGCAGGCTTGATTGGATTCACTCGAGGCCTGGCGATCGAGGCGGCTCGCTTCGGTGTACTGGTCAACTGCATCGCTCCGGGCGCGACGATGACTGATATGCTCAGGGACTGTGGTGAGGCCGCGATGGCGGAGATTCTCCGTAAGATTCCCCTGGGCCGCTTCGGACGGCCCGAAGAAATTGCAGCAACGGCCGTGTTGCTGGCATCCGAAGGCGGCTCGTTCTACGCTGGTCAGACGTTATCGCCCAACGGGGGTGATGTATTCATTTAGTAGATTGGCTTTCGCTCATTTACTAACGCTGCTTAGAACGGCTGCATCTACATTCCATACAGGCGGTGCGTGGCGGTGGTTGCACTCAGAAGTATCTTCGCCTGCCCGTCGGCGCACCTATCTTAGAGATGCAGTGGAGAGCAGATGCGAGCGCATATACGTGATACAGAGATCTTCTTCGATGTAGATGGTACAGGCTTGGTAGCAAGCGAGGGGCGCGTGTGGGAGCGACCTACGGCCTTTCTGATTCATGGCGGTCCCGGTGCGGACCATCTGAGCCTGAAAGACCGCTATGGTGCGCTAGCGCAGAGCATGCAGCTCATTTACTTCGACCATCGCGGTCATGGCCGTTCCGCACGCGACAGTGTCGAGAAGTACACGCTTGATGAGAACGTCGAGGACATGGAAGCGTTGCGACGTTATCTAGGGTTGGAGCAGATTGTGAGCATCGGTACCAGTTATGGCGGAATGGTCGCCATGGCGCATGCGGCCCGCTACCCGGGCTCGGTATCTCATTTGATTCTGATTGCAACGGCCGCGCATGCGGGGTATGCGGCAAGGGCCAGGCAAATTGTTGCGGAACGGGGCACTCCGGAGCAGCAACTCCAGTGTGAGGCGTTATTCGCAGGTCGTTTGGATACGGCCGAGAAACTGCGCCATTTCCACGACGTGATGGGCTCTTTGTACAGCCGGACCCATGATGGCGCGCTCGCCAAGACGGGGCTCGATCGCACCATCTTCACTCCGGAGCCATTGAATATGGCGCATGGCCCAGATGGTTTTCTGCGGCGTTTCGATCTTCGTCCGCAACTGTCCGCAATCACCGCACCTACCTTCATCGCCTCCGGACGCCACGATTGGATCTGCGCTCCGGAATTCTCGGCGGAGATACATCGCCTCATGCCCGCGTCTGACCTGCGGATTTTCGAAGAGAGCGGCCATTCGATCGGCACTGACGAGCCGCAAAAATTGGTCGATGCCATCGTCGGGTTCATCGCCTATAAGTTTCGAGGAAAGTAATTGCCGACGGGCTACCTGGCTAAGCCACGTCTCGTGGCGACGAGGCTGCTTCCACATTGCGGGAACTGGCAACTTCATCCTGGGGCGGAACGAAATACAGAGGAACTGCCGCATGGCTGGCAATGATGTTACCGAGTGGCTCACCCCTGACCTACTTGACGAAGCTGTGTCTTGGCGGCGTCATCTGCACCAGCACCCTGAGCTGGCATTCAACGAACGGCAGACAGCGGAATTCATCGCGACACAACTATCGAGGTTCGGGCTTACTGTGCATCGTGGCTTGGGAGGGACCGGAGTTATCGGCACGCTGAAGCGAGGCGCCGGCAGTCAACGAACCATTGCGATCCGCGCTGACATGGACGCATTGCTCGTTCAAGAGCGCAGCGGCGCGCAGCACACTTCCACGATACCCGGCGTCATGCACGCTTGTGGTCATGATGGCCATGTGGCCATGGCACTGGTGGCAGCGGCCGCCTGCTCGAAGCTGCCCGAGCTCGACGGCACGGTGCACTTCATCTTTCAGCCTGCTGAGGAGCAAGAAGGCGGCGCTCTGCGCATGATTGATGAGGGATTGTTTCGTCAGTTTCCCTGTGATTTCGTGTACGCGCTGCATAACTGGCCGGCCTTGCCTTTAGGGACCTGTGTAGCACGCGATGGCCCGATGATGGCGGCCATGGCGACGTTCGAGATCACTATCCGCGGCAAGGGAGGACACGGCGCCATGCCGCACTTGGCCGCAGATCCCGTAGTGGCTGCCTGTGAATTGGTATCGGCGCTGCAGAGTATCGTCAGCCGTAATATCAATCCGCTTGATACCGCAGTGGTCTCGGTCACACGCGTCATTGCAGGCGAGGCATTCAACGTTATTCCTGACGATTGCATGGTTTGCGGCAGCACGCGGTGGTTCAATCCTGACGTCGGCGCCGCGATCGAGCAGCGGATCGGAGAACTCGCCAAGTCCTTCGCTAAGGGCTTCGGCTGCGAGGCCGAGTTACGCTATCGTCGGCTCTATCCAGCGACGATCAATGATTCTTATGCAGCGAGCATCGTGAGGGAGGCCGCGCGACAGTCGCAGCTCAGCGTCATCGACGCTCATCCTAGTATGGCCTCAGAGGATTTCGCGGCGATGTTGCAGGCGGTGCCCGGTTGTTATTTCTGGCTGGGGTCGGGACAACCCGACTACGGCTTGCATTCTCCTCGTTACGATTTCAACGACGCTCTCTTACCGTTGGGGGCGGGAATGTGGGTTCAATTGGTCCGTCGCAGCCTTGCCGCTGCTGTTTAATCGCCAACCTGATCAATTTGTTCGCGCGTGAACAGGTCATCCCGATTCCAGATCGCGTGCTGAACGCGCGCTTTTTGCTGCGGGTCGAGGATATTTACTCGATCTGCGGCCGCGGCACAGACGTGACGTGACGGCTGCATCGAGCCGGGCGTTATTCGGGTTTAAAAACCCGCTGCGTTCTGCGCGCCAGTGAGCACGATGCGATCCTCCTCCTCGATCACTTCAAGCCGGTAGTGGCGGCAACGGCGCGCGCAAAGCTCAACGAGTCGCCGGCCCGGAACAGGCCCGCGATACGTACCTGCTCAGTCTGCAAGCTTGCAATCACGACCTGCCGCTCGTTGTAGCGATTCATCTCTGCCACGGCATCAAGCAGCGGCGTGTCGTCAAAGACAACCTCATGACGTCGCCATGCCAATGCAATCTGCAGATCCGTGTGATCGAGCGCCGCGAGGCGACCAGCAACGAAAGTTGCCTGCTGCCCGGGCGCCAATGTGAGCGTTTGCTTTGGGGGGAAATGGGATAAAGCGACGTCCGCCGCTTCGGCGCCGGACACGCTCGGCGTCACTACGACCTTCCCTTCAATCAGCGTCACGGTGAGACGGTCCGGGTCACGCCGAACCGTAAACGCGGTTCCGAGCGCAGTGACCTGCTGCGCGCCCGCACTGACGACGAACGGCCAGTTCGGCCGCTTCGCGACTTCGAAATACGCTTCGCCTGTCTTCAACTCGACCAGACGGCGCTCCTTGTCGTACGACACGACGACGCGTGTCCGCGTATTGAGCAGAACCCGCGTTCCGTCTTCTAGTACGAGCGAGCGCTGCTCCCCCAGATCCGTGGCAACGCCTGCAAGCTTTAGGTAGAACAAGGCGACCAGGGCAGCGATTGCGATACCTGCGGCGAGCCCGAGTACGGGTGCCACGATCCTCGTTCTTCCCGCCGTGCGCCAGTTAGCGCTGATGGCTGGTGAACTTTACGCAGCCATTCTCCGCGGTTCGGGCAGCAAGGTCATCACCGAAATGTGTCGCCCTCTGCATGCTCGCGTTAGTTATTTTCGCATGCGTTCGATGGCTGAGTCCCATCGCCGGAAAGAAGGCATGGCGGAATGGGATCGCTTGATTAAAGCTATTCTCGCCGCTAATGCCAATGCTGCAGTGAAAGCGATAAGGGAGCACCTTACAAAGGAGCGTCGTGAGGTAGTGTCAAGACTGCGGCGGGAAGAGCAACAGGCCGCGAACGCTGTCAAGGCTGCAGCGCTTGCCGCTAAGGCGTAACGGCTAGCAACACCCGGAATTTCTCCTATCCCGCGAGCGACAACGACGGTGACGCGCTGAGCAGATTTTTTCGCACGCTCATGAGCAGCAGGACAAACCTGCTCAGTGACCGGTGGATATTGTATTCCGCCGGCACGCGGACGCCGAACATCTCATCGAGCGCCTTCATCATCTGCTGCGAGAACATCGCTGTAAGATCGGCCTCATTGACCCGCGGGCCGCGCATCAAGCCGCGCTCTTGCCACTCGCGCAACATGAGTTCCAGCTCGTGCAGGACAAAATGCAGATACTGCAGCAGGCTGATCCGATATTTGTACCAGACCAGCTCGCCATAGCGATAACCCCAGGTCGAGTAGGTCTCATGCCACGCGCACGCGTTCGGCATGTGCTCAGGTGTTGACAATCCGAGTGCGCGCCGCAGTTCCCAATCCACCTGCAACCCCTCGAAATCCCGATAGTAGAAACGGCCCAGCGGCTGCAAATCCAGGGACAATGCCAGCATGAGATCCTGGCCATGGGCTTCCAGGATCAAGCCGAATCGCAGCGTCAGCGCCAGCCACAGTCGGGCGAATTGCGCGCACAACACGTCTTCGAGGAACTCCAAAGGTTGCATGCGGCCTTGCTCGATCAGCGCCAGAAACAGCGGTTGAGCCGCCTGCCCCCCCATCAGCGAGAACAAGGGTGCAACCAGCAGGCGATCACTTTTGATCTCCAGCGGAATCGAGCGAACGATGACGCCGCTGTCCGGCATCTGGCGCGGAACGAGGCCGAGCGTTTCGGGAAAATAGCTCAGCCCGGCGGGCAACGCCGCCAGGGAATCCTGCACCAGCTTCGACAGCCCGACGCTGCGCGCGACTCTCCACCTGTGAAGGCGGCGGTCGCCGAGAATCGGGGAATGCAATGACGTCTTCACAAACAGCGCTTGGTCCGGCGCGTGATCCGGCCAAGCGAGAAAGGTCCTCACGCTGGCGGTCGGCACCGCCCAGATGCGCAGCCCTTCCTTTGCCGCATCCCTGGCTCGTAGTTTCGACAGCAGTTCCGCGTAGTGAGGGACAGAGGTGGGATGGACTGGAAACAGCACGCGGTCGTTCGGACCTGCACTTGCGAAGAATCTGAATTCGTTGCATGCGTGGTGCTGAGCCCCGGATACGTACAGGTGTCGTCGTTCGATCCAGTAACACGGCAGTTCGAAGGCGCCGCAGTTCTGCGGCAAATATTGCGGATCGAATGCAGGATCGCGGGATGTGTTCAGAAACACTTCCGGCTTGTGCAGATTGAATCGCTCCAAGGCCAGCTGCTGTTGCAGGGATGACGGCAATTGCCGCAGGGCTGCGTCGCTGCCGGTCCGTTCCATGGCTCGAATGCTCCTAGAAAAAAGCATTATGCAGCCCGAAGTGCCGGGATCCGCCACCGATATTTCGGCGAAATCAGCGTTCGCACCGAGGTAACGCATGGCATTCGATGCGGGGAGAAGCGTCGCTATATCCCCATACCGAAATTACCCAATAATCAAACACTGTCACCCGAATAATTGTGTATGCACAGGTGCAGCCGGTTGCTCTCGATGACGGTACCCCGCGAGGCTGAGCACAACCAGCAAATCCAGCCAGTGGGAAAAGTTCCAGGTTCGAATGCACATGAAGGCGCAAAGCTTTGAGTGTGATGCGGTTACCACGCGAAAGACTGTGTGCAGATACGCCGCGTGCCCTGCACGCCACTAGGCAAAGTGTGTGGGAGCTGTCCTAGTGACGGATATTTTTTGATCGGTACTTTCGCTGTGCAAAGCAGCAGCGGTGACTTGAAGTGTCGGCCCGACTATGAACACGATCCTCGCGCCATCAGGCCGATGGCGTGTTTTACCGATCAAAGGGAGTTCGTCATGATCAAGCTAGGCAAAGTTTCCGTAGAGACCCAGGGCAACAAGGGCATCACACCCGGGGAAATCGCAGGCGTCCTGTTCACGCAGCACTAAAGACTTCGCTCCGGCCCTGAGCTGGAATGAAGGGATGCGCAGCCGTTCGGCTGCGCATCTTTCTGAACGGAGCATTTCCAGGGATGGACTTCCATGGCTGATTTTTTCCTGCCGCATCACGTCCATTTTTGCTTCCGCGGCGATGCCGTGGTGTTTTTGGATCTCAAGCAGGACGACTACACGTTCGTGGGTGGAGAAGGAGCCGCGGCGCTGCGAGGGCTGTCTTCGCCTGAGATCGCAGAGATGACGTCGCAACTGTCGGACGCACTGAAAGGCCTGATCGACGGCGGCTTGCTGACCAAGGACCGCAGCGCCGGGCGAGCCGTCGCACCGACGACCGATGCGCCTGCGACCGAACCCTTGTTCGACGACGAAGCAAAGCCCACAGTGCGAGTATCGGCCGGGCATGTCTGGCATTTTTTCACAGCCAGCACGATGGCCGCTGTCCAGCTGCGCTGGATTCGCCTGGAGAGAACGATCACAAGGGTCCAGCGCCGCAAAGCTCATAGGACACCCTCGAAGCCTATCGACATCGGCCGAGCCCAGGAACTCGTCGCCATCTTCGAGCGCCTGCGGTCCTTCTTCCCCCGCCGCTATCTTTGCCTCTACGACTCGCTCGCACTCATCGAATTTCTGGCTCGCTACGGCGTATTTCCGAGTTGGATGTTCGGCATCAGGCTGGAGCCCTGGGCGGCGCATTGCTGGGTGCAGGAAGCGGGGCTCATTTTCAATGAAGACGTCGAAGAAGCGGCAGGCTATACGCCGGTCATGGTCATCTGAAGACACGGTCTCTCAAGCGCAGGAGCTGCCATGCACCGTTATCTCGCCATGATCTGGAACCCGGACAGCGTGGAAGGCGCCCGGACATCGCAGTCTCTGAAAGGCGTGATGACATCACGGCCCACCGAATGGCCCACCGCCTATGAGGGACCGGGAGCGCTGGTTATTCACGCTGCAGTAGCGACGAGAGCAACTGAGTCTTACCGGTTGCAAAACGCCGGCGGCGTGGTGCTCGGCAGGTTGTTCAATCGTCCCGGTAGTGGCCGGGAGTCTCGGCAAGTGAACTTCGATAGCGGGGAAACAACGCGGATCATCGACAGCAGTGGGCAACACCTGGTGGATCGTTATTGGGGTTCGTATGTCGCCGTGCTGTTCGATGAGGCGGCGCGCAGGCACCACATCTTTCGCGATCCCATCGGCGAGGTGCCTTGTTATCACGCCAGTCACGAGGGAGTGGAGATCTTTTTTTCTCATATCGAGGATTGCGTCCGCTGCTTCCGCCTGTCCTTTGGCGTCAACAGAGCGTATCTCACCCGCTGGTTGGTGTTCAGCGGACTGCGAACCCGGCAATGCGGCCTGGACGGTATCGATGAAATGCCGGGCGGAGAGCGCATCACTCTTTCGAGGGGGCACATCTCCCGCGCCTTGCTGTGGGATCCCGCGCAGATCGCCAGTAATCCGCGCCTCGACTCTCCTGATGTCGCGGCAAAGGCGCTGCGTGCGACTGTGCAGGAGACGGTCGATGCCTGGGCTTCCTGTTATCAGCGCATCACTCACAAGCTTTCCGGCGGACTCGACTCTTCGATCGTAGCGGCCTGCCTCGCGCAAGCGCCATCGCGTCCCGCAATCGACTACCTGAACCTATCGGTTGATGTGGGACTCGATCAGGAACGTCTGCATTTGCCGGGTGTGGATCTACGCACGGCTGAGAAGGTACGAGCGATTGCCGCGCACGGCGATGAACGGCATCTGGCGCGCCTCGTCGCCAAGCGATGGCAGACGCCATTGGTCGAAAGGCAGCGGGATGTCGCGATGGACCTGTCGCGGCTCTGGCAAGCCCCTCTGTCGCTCCATCCGTCGATGTACTTCACGGTGATGGAAGTCGACGATATCGAGCTCGAGTTCGCGAAGTCGCAGGGGACCCAGGCGTTCTTCTCCGGCCAGGGTGGCGATTCCGTTTTCCTTGCGACCATTCAGCCCTTTCCCGCCATCGACTATGCGCATCTGCATGGGATCCGCCCCGGTCTATGGCCACACGTGCTCGCTACTGCTCGATTGAACAAGGACTCCGTGTGGAGCGTGCTGGGAAAAACCATACAACACGGCGTATTGCATCGTCGCTATCAGTCGCCTCGCAGTATCTTGGAAGCGCCGACGCTCTTGAGAACGGAACTCACGTCAGGCCTGACCAGCGAGGATTTCGAGAATCATCTGGTCGCATCGCTGGCGGCGCTGCCACCGGGGAAACAGAATCACGCCACTGGAATTCACTGGGCTGCGTACTACGACTTTGTCTTTTACAGCGGCCGGTACGCGGATCATGTCGATCCGCTCAACTCCCAGCCTGTCTGGGAACTGATGCTGCAGCTTCCGACCTATACGATCCTCGCCGACGGCATCAGTCGGGGATTGGCGCGGCGCGCCTTCGCCGACGTGCTGCCTCCGGAGATCCGCAAGCGCCAGGCCAAGGGCATCGGCACGCCTTTCTATCAACAAGTGGTCAGGCGCAACCGGAGTCTGCTGCGGGAACGGCTGCTGGACGGACTGTTGGTCCGCGAAGGTTATCTCGATCGCATCAAGCTGGATCAGTATCTGGCCGCTGACGAGCCGTTCGTTACCGTCAGTGCCGCCCAGGTGCTCAGTTATCTGGCGGCGGAGATATGGTTGCAACAATGGAGCAGCGCCGCCCTCGACGCGGCGGCGCCACGAGCGTCAATGGCGAGTGTCTAGCCGAAGGTCGGGCTACTTACCGAAATCGTGAATCTCCCGTTCTTGCCGTACTAAGGACTTCGCTCCTTGCTACTCGATGCTGGCGGGTTTCTGCTTGCCGCTTTGATCATCGCGAGCGCCCGCCCGCTGTTGTTCCCGCAATTTGCGCCAGCGCAGATACTGTTCTGCCTTGGCAGGGTTCGGATCTTCGATATCCTGCAGCCAGAACCGAAACCAATCGAGGTTGCGGCTGGTGATGGCGTGCAGATGGGCCGCCTGCCATTTGATGTGTGTTTCTTCGGGAAAGACATAAGTATCGTAGGGTTTACCCGCGTCGGCGAGGCGGCGGATCAACCGGATCAGCGCGTAGGTCTCGTGCGCGGCTAGATGCATCAGGATCGGCGCTTCGATCGATTCCACATGCTCTGCGATATCGATCCCGTTCCAGCGCGCGTCGTTGTCTTTTGAGCGGTCTCCCGGGTTGTATTTGACCGGCCCTCCGTAAACGGCCGTTGCGACTCGCGACTTTTCAGTGTTCCAGTAGTTCTGCAGCGGCCCCCAGTGCGGACTGGAAATGGAGATGGCGGCAATCCGGTCGTACTTCTGCATCATGTACAGAGGTACGAACGTGCCGTGGCTGACGCCACCAATACCCACGCGACGCTCATCGATGAAGCCACGTCTTGCAACGGTGTCCAACCCGCGCACTGTGGATTCCATCCACATGGTCAAGTGCGGATAGTCAAGTTCGGAAGAATACATCTGCTCCATGCCGACAGACCGCGTCAGTTGCGGAAATGACATTCTCAAAACGACGATGCCATTCGCCGCGTAGGCATGGAGGGCATGCTCGGCGCCGAGCGGATTGAAGCCGCTGGCGACATAGGGTTCGATGAAGACCGGATACTTCCGTCTCGGATCGAAGTCAGGCGGATAGAAGATGTAGCCGTACGCGCGCCGCGGGTATACACCCGCCAGTTTTCCGCCCGGTTCATTCCAGGGGAATTGCGGAGCATCCCATTCGAACCGTTCCACTCTGCCGAGGTGAAAGTTCCGAAACTCGGGGTTGATATCTGCGAGCATTTGCACGCGCGCTGATCGCAGATCGATAGCAGCTACGTGAGCAGGCTGCGACGCAGTCTCACGCACGCAGATCATGCGATCCCGGGCGGCCAAGCTGCAAAGGCGCAAGTCATCATCGCGCAGTCGCGCTATCGCGGACACCTTGCCGCTGTCAGGAGCCCATGAGTAGAAGGCATTCTCAGTGGAATTGAGACCCTCCCCGCGCAAGAACAACAAGTTTCGTCCCTTCTCGCTCCACCATACGTTCTTGATCATGCCGCTGCACTCGGCGGCAGTACACTTGATCACATCGCGACTGTCTCCAGACAGCGATGCAACGACGCGCGAGAGTTCACTTGTCGGGTCGGAATTCACGCGCCAAGCCAGATTGCCGCGGGCCTGCGCGACCGGTGGAATGGCCGTATCGGGGGCGGATGCTTTTGCTACATCGAGAACACCGGCATGGCGAGTTTGAGCACGAGCGAACGCAGCTTGCTCAGGTTCCCCGCCGAGCCGCTCCTGGCGATTATCGTCGAGTGTGACCAGCCACACCGAAAGATTCGTCTCCAAAGGACGGATCAACTGTGGCCCGAGAAGATCGGTAAATTGCCAGAAGTCCTCATCGTATCGATAGCCCTGCCAAGCCCGCGCCTGCTCCTGCGCGCGCAGTGCGGCGCGTGGTGTTCCGACGGTGAAATAGAGCGCCCTGCCGTCATCACTCCAGGCGAACTCGCGCACGTCCGCGGCATTGTTTGTCAGCTGCTGTTGAGCACTGCCATCGATTCGGCTGCGCCACAGTTGCACTTGATCGTTGCTGCGTACGGTATATGCGAGCCATTGTCCGTCGGGTGACCAGCGACCCTCGCTCCCGCCGATCATGCCTGGCACATGGCCGGTCCACATGACGCGTGGACGCACCTCTCCGCCATCGCCCAAGCGAACCAATTCACCCCCTTGCGTGCTGCCGGAGAACCAAGCCGATCGGTATTCATTGGCCGACGGCTCGGCCTGGCGCACCAGAATTGCGTAGCGCCGCCCATCGGGCGAGACGCTGAGCGAATCGATGGTGCGCACGGCCGCAAGATCATCCACGGTTATGGCGCGTTTATCTGTTGCTTGCACTTCCGGAATGCTCAATGCATTCGCAGCGAGGCTGGCGTCAGCGTGAATCGCGGGCGTCAGGATGGCCATAAACAACGCCGTGCAAATGGATGTAGAAGTATGCATCGCGAGCTGGGATCGAACAGAAAGAAAATGACCCGCAGCGCGCTGAACGCACTGCGGGTCAAGGGAGTATCCAATCGTCTTACCTTTTTTTCACCAGGTCTTCGTCACCTCGATGGAGATGAGGCGGCCCAGCGGGCTGGCATTGGCGAAATCGAAGCCAAGATCAGTGACACCCAAGACGGCCGTCCGCGGCGGATCCTTGTCGAGAAGGTTCTGTGCGCCAGCGGCAATCGTGAGTCCCGAGAGGGCCCCACCAGCGAAGCGCTCAGAAAAATCATAGGCGACGCGCAAGTCCACCGTCGTCCAGGATGCAACCTCCACCGGAGCCGTCGTGAGGCGATTGTCTGTGTACGAATCGGTGTGATTGACGAACAAATTGGTCGCCAGGCCCGCGCGCCGCCAGCCCACCGAGCCACGAGCGCGCCAATGCGGTGGATTGTTATAGGTATCGACTGTATCGATCGGCTGGCTGGAAGCGGTGACCTGCTGATCCAGCTCCAGGACATAGGTGCCGGCCAGCCCCAGCGAGACGTTGCTGTCACCCGCGGCGAAATCGTAACTCGTCGCCAAATCCAGGCCGCTGGTGTTGGTCACACTGAGATTACGCCGCCGCAGATCCACGATGGCGGCCACCGCCGCCGGATCGAAGGTTGGATCGAGCACCACGAAGGGATTGCCTCCGAGTCCAGCCACCCGGATGGCCTCATTGACCTGAGCGAGCGTTGGATTGCGGATGAACAGGGCGCCGAAACCAGCAGGATTGCCGAGGATGACGGTAGACGGCGGCGGATTTGCGATTCGATTACTGTACTCGATGTCGTAGTAGTTCACCGCGACCTGGAAGCCGGGCAGAGAAGTCGGCGTGATCTCCAGGCCAAAGGACACGTTGTCGGATTCCTGTGGGCCGAGCGAATTGACATCCGTGCCCAGCAAGAACACCTGCCGCGAGAATCCCAGTGGCGACCCGGGATCCAGCTGAAACAGCCCAAAGCCACGGGTGGATGCGAGATTGTAGTCGAGCAGCTTGGGCGCGACATAGGAAGTCCCATAGCTGCCACGAAGCTTCAGGCCGCTGACCGGTTCCCAGGCGATGCCGTATTTCGGGTCGGTGGACGAACCGAACCTGGAGTAATCGTCATAGCGTACGGCCAAGGACAACTCCAGCCGGTGAATGCCCGCCATCGAGTTACCCTCACCCACGATGGGGATGTACAGTTCACCGAAAACGCTGCGCACATTCTGGTCGATATCCACCGGCGCGGTGAGGGTAGTGCCGGTCGAGTCGACCAGTGTCGTTTCAAATGACTCCGAGCGATAGTCCGCTCCGACGGCGGCGCGCACCTTGCCTGCCGATGTTTCGAATAGCGAGCCGTCCGCCTTGATGCGCCCGGCTTCGATGCTGAAGTCGACATCCTGCCGAAACGGGGCGGTGGGCCGCAAAGGATCGCTGGTGTCCTGGATCTGCTCCAGATCGTAGTTTGCATAGGTCCCCGATGTTTCTATCTGCCAGTCCCCACCGACGCGCCAATCCACTCCCAACGTGGCCGTGAGCTGCGGGTTTTCCGATTCGTACGTTTCGTTCTGGAGGATCTGGCCGCTACGATTGAAGCTGTCCCGGTTGGTGTACAGCGCATCCGCAAACAAGCTGAAGGATGACCCCAGATCCTGGCGTCCGGAGAACATCGCCGAGACGTTCTCGTCGTCGGGCAGCAGCGAGCCTACCAATGAGGCGGCCGGCACGAAATCACGTTCGCGGGCCAACAGCAGGTCCCGCTGGTAATACTCCACCGAGAACAACGCATTGCCGGAGTCCCATGCGTTGCCGACGACCTGGCTGACCGCGTATTCGTCGGCACCGTCAGCGCTGCCGGCCCGGATGCGGGTTTCGGCGCCCTCGAAGTCGGATCTCAGAATGAAGTTCACTACGCCGCCGACTGCATCCGAGCCGTACAAGGCGGAAGCGCCATCGGTCAGGATTTCCACGCGCTCAATTGCGGATATGGGTAACGCAGCGATGTCGACGGCAGCGCCAAAAAAACCTGACGCAATGCGCCGACCGTTCAACAGCACCAGCGTGGTGCCCTCGCCGATGCCGCGCAGATTCACAGCTGATCCCTGCGTCAGCGAGTCGCTTATGCCGACGACGGCCGTGCTCGATTGGTTGGCCAAGGCGAAGTTCTGCGGCAACGACTCGATCAGGCGCGTCGTGGTGCTGTAGCCCGAGGCCTCGATGTAAGCGCGATCCAACACGATGAGCGGCGCAGTGTTGTTCTCGATGCCGCGAATGTTCGTGCCGGTGACGACGATCTCTTCGATGTCGATCAGCTCCCGGCCCTCAAGGACCGAATCCCGTTCCGCAGGAGCCATCTTCTGCGCCTCTGCCTGGGCCAGACGCATACGGCCAGCCGAGCCCCCTGCTATTGCGCTGGTCGGCGAAGAATTGTCTTCGCCCGCTGCCAGCGACTGTATCGTGACCGTCTTATCATCAAGATGACGATAGGTCAGGCCCGTGCCCTCCAGCAGCCGCGCCAGTGCTTCATCCGTACTCGCCTTCATTTTCAGCGGCCGAGCCGACTGGCCTGCGACCAGACCTTTATCGAAGATGATATTGCTGTCGGTCTGCGCAGCGACGGCTCGCAGTGATTCCGCCAACGGTTGTGTCGGCAGATCCCATTGGGCAATGGCCTGGGCCTCCACAGCGGACGCGAGTACTGCCAGTACGCTCAACGCGATGCGGGACTTGGCAATGCGGTGAGAATGTACCCTGTTCAATTTATTCCCCTTTCCTAGAGTTTCGAAATCGCTAGACATAGTTCCTCCCAGGCCGCCCTCCTGTAAAACCTTTCGACGTTGCAGCTTTGAAAAATCCTCAATTGCATACAAAGAAAATTCGGATACAACATTTCGGCATTACGTCGTACGAATTGACCACGATTGCCAGACGAACTTACGAGTCCACATTGATTAGATGGGCGGGATGAATGTATGCAAGGCTTCTTCGTGACGCCGGGAGCCAGAGCAGAGGCAATCCTCCCTGGAATCTTTTCTATTATTTTAGATGCGCTTAGGTCTATTCGCGGCGCCAAGAACGATTCTCTGCGCGCGTGAGAACGACCAGCTCGATGCATCGTTCGGCCACCGGGCAGTGCAGCAAAACGTATCGATAAATCCCCGCCCAGAATATATCCCGCTCGATATCGAGTACCGTAGCGAGCCCAACGGCCTTTTTGGCCAACAAGCCATGTCTGACACCGCGGCCCCCCGGCTCCCGGCTCCCCTTCTCGTCGTCCAAGTGCGGCAATGCGATTGCCAGCAACAACCAGCCTGCGTGGCAATGATTGCTTCGAAGAACAGACCGCCCGACCCGGTTGCCAGCCTGTCAGGCAACAGACGTTACCGTTGACAGCAACAGTCTCCTCCCGCTGAATCGCACGCGACCCATACCCCTCAAAGTTTTACTCATGGAAGGAGTCGCATCATGAACCGATCTGGAGGGTTGACCGCCACTTGGATTTCATTGACGTGCGGTCTGTTCTGGACCTCACTGGCTCACACTCAAGAAATCTCACCGACGCAGGACGCCGAGCGTCATTTCGATGCAAGGCTTGAACTCAATCGCGCATTCACCGCTTCGCGATCCGCGGCCGCCGTACAGCCGCAGGCGATTCAGGGCCTGACCGCCAACGTAGAGGAGCTCACCGTCGAATCGAACGACGTCACTGGAGCGGTAAGCACGCTGGCGAGCCAGCGAGGCTATCTAACTAGCCCAGCGCCGGGCAAAGCTATGGATCTTGCCATGGCGTTTGTTCGCAGCAATGTCGCCGCGCTGGGACTCCAGCCGTCCGACCTCAAGGAATATTCCGTATCGAACGTGGTTCACTCGCGAGTGACGGGTGCCACGCACATTTATCTGCAGCAGCGCCATGCCGGACTTTCGGTGTACAACGCACAACTGCACATCAATGTGAATCGGGATGGTCGCATCATCAGCGTGAACAATTCTTTTCTGCCGGGACTTGCGCAGTCCGTACGCACGCTGCAGCCTCGTATGCAATTAGCTGCGGCAGTGACAACGGCCGCGAAGTTCTCCGGCATCGCCGCGCCGGCGCAGCTCAAGTCGCTGCAATCAACGCCTGGTCCGCAGCAGGCCACTCGCCTTGCTCATGAAGGGCTCTCGCTGTCCCCGATCAATGGCCGCCTGATGCTGCTGCCGATCCGGCAAGGCGAGGCGCGCCTGGTGTGGAATTTCCAGATCCATACGCTTGATGAGCAGCACGCGTGGGATTTCACGGTCGACGCCGACACGGGTCAGATATGGACGCGCTTCGATGAAACGGCCTCCGATCAATATCGGGTCTATCCGAGGCCGGTGGAGAGTCCGAGTCATACGAGCCCACTGCCTCCTGCAGACGGCCGCACCCTGGTGGCGAATCCCGCGAACAGCGCTGCGTCTCCCTTCGCCTGGCACGACACGAACGGGGCTGCAGGTGCGGAGTTCACCACGACCCAAGGCAACAATGTCCATGCCTACACCGACACTGATGCCAACAACTCTCCGGACGCGGGCTCCAGCCCGAACGGCGGAGCGGCCCTCAACTTCGACTTCCCAATCAACCTCGCGGCAGCACCCAGCACCTATCGTCCAAGTGTGGTGACCAACCTGTTCTACTGGAACAACATCATCCACGACGTGCAGTACCAATACGGCTTCGACGAGGCGGCCGGCAACTTCCAAGTCAACAACTATGGTAACGGTGGAGCGGGCAACGACTCGGTGCGGGCGGAAGCCCAGGACGGCGAGGGAGTCAACAACGCCAACTTCTCAACCCCGGCGGATGGCTCGCGGCCGCGCATGCAGATGTTCATCTGGACCAGTCCCAACCCGGATCGTGACGGCGATCTGGATTCCGGCATCATCGTGCACGAGTACGGCCACGGGATTTCCAATCGCCTCGTCGGCGGCCCCGCGAACATCAACTGCCTCACGAATCGTCAGCAGTCGGGCGAAGGATTGTCGGACTGGTGGTCGCTCGCATACACAGCGAAAGTTGGCGATACGGGCCCCACTCCGCGCGGCATCGGTACATATGCGCTGGGCCAGCCACCCAGTGGTCCGGGCATTCGCACACAGCGGTACAGCACCAACCCAGGCGTCAACACCTGGACCTACGCGAGCATCAACGGCATGGCGGTTCCGCACGGTGTCGGTTCGGTGTGGGCCCAGGCGGCATGGGAGGTTTACTGGAAGCTCGTTGATCAGTGGGGCTTCGATGCGAATCTCTACAACGCTG
Source organism: uncultured Gammaproteobacteria bacterium (assembly GCA_963710595.1). Taxonomy (GTDB): domain Bacteria; phylum Pseudomonadota; class Gammaproteobacteria; order Steroidobacterales; family Steroidobacteraceae; genus Steroidobacter. Next base: position 1,901,162 of record CAVQAZ010000003.1, on the reverse strand, counting down.
CCGGCGGCGCGGGAAATCAGCGGATGATGCTGTACGTCAACGAAGGGCTGAAGAACACAGCGTGCAATCCCACCTTCACTCAAGTCCGTGACGGCATCATCCAGGCCGCTACGGACAATTACAGTGGCGAAGACGTCTGTCGGGTATGGCAAGCCTTTGCAGCGTTCGGTCTCGGCACGAACGCTGTCAGTGGCGGTGCCGGCAGCACCACTCCGACGAATGGCTTCAATGTTCCCGCTTCCTGTCAGGGTGGCGGCGGGACCGCGGTGTTCGAGGATACGTTCGAGACCGATCTAGGCTGGCAAACGAACCCGAACGGCACGGACACGGCCGTCTCCGGAGCGTGGGAACGCGGTGATCCCGAGGCGACCGATTCCAGTGGCCCGAAGCAACTCGGCAACACGACCGGCGGCGCCAATGGTCTCATCACCTCTCGTCTGGCAGGTGCGAGCGCGGGTGCGAATGATATCGACGGTGGCATCACCTCGATTCGTTCACCGGCAATCACCTTGCCGGCAACGGGCACGCTGACACTGACGTTCAGTCAATATCTTGCTCATGGCAGCAACGCAACCAATGCAGACTTTCTGCGGGTGAGCGTCGTGGGCACAACGACCAGCGTGGTGTTCCAGCGGCTGGCCTCGGCGACCAACGTCGATGGCGCATGGGCCACTGCAACGGCCAGCTTGAATGACTTTGCCGGACAAACCGTGCGCCTGCTGATCGAAGCGGCCGATGCAGACACGGCGAGCCTCGTCGAAGCCGGCATCGACGACGTGCGCATCACGCGACAGTAAAGTATCGCCTTGAGTGGCAGCAGCGCGGGTCAATCCGGGCCCGCGCTGTTATCCTCGAAACATGACGCGCCATTGCTATCTCGTTCTGCTTCTGCTGACTGTGGCACTCGTCGCCTGCCGATCGACTGGCACGCCTACGGTTCGCGCAGCGAGCCTTAATCAGGAAATCCAATTAGCGCCCACAGAACAGGCCGTATTCGCCCAACAGGGACTCCACGTGGAATTCGTGCGAGTGGTCGAAGACTCACGCTGTCCGAGTGATACGACTTGCGTATGGGCTGGCGAGGTCAAGGTGCAATTGTCGACTCGGATCAACGCGGCGGAAGCCGAGCAACACGAGATCACGGCAGGACAGCATGCGACTGTCGGTGCATACCGCCTGGTCGTTGTTCGAGTTCAACCTGAACGAATCTCAACGCGCCCGATCGCACCCGAAGAGTATCGCGTCACTTTGAAAGTGGAGCGCTAGGCCTGATGCGCTCGCGACCGCGGGCGCCTTTCGATCAGTGATGGAAGCCATCATGAAGCGGCTCTCATAAAGCATGGGTTCAGAAAAGAGCAATTGACATTTTTGTCATCAGGGGAGCAGCATGGCTGCAGCGTCCGGACCGGCGCCCTCGCCTCGACGCCGAGACATCGGACGACTCGGTTTCCGCAACGTAGCGGACAGACTTAAGGAGAAGATCATGAACGGACTCGTTGGCTCTCCTGCGCGCTCGATGTTTCTTTCCTTGTGCCTGCTGATCGCCTGCACTGCGGCCGTCACACCTCGGGCACACGCCGAAGCCGGCGATTACAGCGCCCTGCAAACGATCCTGAACCTCGTATCGCCGCCGACCGCCGACAATCCGGTGACGCCGGGCCAGATGCAAGGTCCCTACCCTCTGCTGCCGAATCCGTCCTCTTATAATGATGGCTTCAGCCCGGGCGCCTACTATCAATGGCAGACCATCAAGCTCGCGCCTGCAACCGGCGCGGTGTGCGGCAACGGCTCTCAATACAAATTTTTCGTCAACCGCGTGCCCAACACGCGCAACACCATCGTTTATATGGAAGGTGGTGGTGCATGCTGGGACTATGCGAGCTGCACCGGCCAAAGTGGCGTGCGGGGCGCGCGTAATCCGAGTGGCATTCCTGATGACTACATGAGCCTGCTCAACCCTGGGAGCAGCCTGGTCAGTCCCTTCGTCGTGCGCGTGCATCCTTGGACGTCCGTCAAGACACAGAACTGGAACATGATCTATGTTCCCTACTGCACCGGCGACGTATACAGCGGCGACAAAGTAGCCGTGTACAACGACCCGAGCGGTCAAAACGCATCGCTCGTATGGCATCACAACGGCGCCCGCAACGTGCGCGCGGTCGTCGCTTGGATGAAAAACAAACTGCCCCGACCGACACAGATGCTATCGACGGGTTGCAGCGCAGGCGGCATCGGCAGCTTCAACAGTTATGCGACCGTGCGACGCGACCTCGCGCCGACGTACGGATTCCTGATCAATGACTCGGGGCCGTCCTTCTCTGCGCCGGCGGGCGCCGATCCTGCACAGTACCCTTCGCTGCCGCTGCATACGCAGATCCGCCTCGCGTGGGGCTTGGACCAAGGGCCGATGCCCTACCTGGCTTCCGTGCTGCCGGGATTCGACCCTAACAATTTCGGCAGCCTCTATCCCGCCCTGGCCGCGAAATTGCCGTCGGATCGCCTCGGTCACACGCATTTCTGGCAGGACTTGAACTACTCCTCGTACTCTTATGAACGATTCTTCCCCGAAATCGCCGACGCGCCGGATCGGGCCACCCGAGAGGCGCTGATTCACGCCAAGTGGCGTACCGACACCGAACGCTTGCATCAAACGCTGCAGGCCCTGCCGAATTTCGGCGGCTACTTCCCGCAGTTCCGTGCATTGACCGAAAGTCATTGCACCACTATCGTCGATTTCGAGCATGGCGACATCCAGGAACGTTCGCTGGAGCTGCACCACTTCATCGACAGCGTGCTGGAAGGCAACGGCGCCGTGCTGGACGCCTCGGAAGCCAGCGATCAGGCCGACCGCGCCAAGCCCGTCAACTTGCTCTATCAGCTGATCAACTCGATCTTGTAAGCAACGCTGCTGCAAGCCTGCATGCGCGCTGCATTGACAGTGGTCGCTTCCGTTCTGCTCGCCGCAGTGGTGCTGGTCTGGACACTGCGACTGCATGAGCCGTCAGCAGACCGTAAGACCACGACGGACAAGCGCGCAATCCTTACTGAAGCCGCTGAAAAACAAGAACCAGTTCGGGGTTCGCGCGAGCCTGGTCCGGCAGACACGACAGCGCGAATCAGCGACCCTAAGCCGATCGATGCAGCTGACCGCGCACGCTTCAACAAACGGGCATGGGAGTTCTTCGCAAAGGCCCCGGCGTTGTCACGAGAGGATGCCCGCCGACAAGCAGAACTGCTCTCACAGGAACTGTCGCGCATCGAACGAGCAGGCGGCCTGTCCGCTGGCGAAACTTTCGTGATCCGCGTCGGCCTGATCCGCGCCGCAGAGCCCAACGAACAACAGCAGGCCACACAAATAAGAGCGCTCAAGGAGCGCTACGAAATCGACAGTCGACGACGCACCGCCCAGACCGCGGCGCAAGCCGATCCGATGTTCCAGTTGTACAAGGTCCGGGAAAGCGAAATCGTCGCCGAAGTCATGTCCCTGCAAACCATCCCGGACGGTCTGAGCCGCGAAGAGTATCTCCGCCGCCGCCTGCAGGCGGCGCGTGAACAACTGGTGGGCGAGGCAATGTGACTACCGTAGCGCTCATGCCCGCGGGCGCTCAACGCCGCTAACGCGGCTGAAGAATCCCCTCACCCCAACCCTCTCCCAAAGGGTGAGGGGGCAGCGACAGCGCGCGAGCCTGGGAGACCTAATCAACGCCGCGATGCTAACGAGGCCGCTGTCGCTGCGCCCGCCAGTATCGGATCAGCACGAAGCCGGTGGCCATGCCGCCCAGATGCGCGAAGTGCGCGACGCCGGAAGCGGTCTGCGTGATGCCCATGTAGAGTTCAAACACGCCATACAGCGTAACGAACAACCACGCGGGCATCGGAATCGGCGGAAAGATCAACATCAACGTGCGCTTCGGCCACGCCATGCCGAATGCCAGCAGCAATCCGAACACGCCACCAGACGCGCCCACCGTGCGCAGCGGTGACATGCCCGCCGCCGCGACCACGATGAGATGCATTAACGCCGCACCGACAACACACGCCAGGTAATAAATGAGATAGCGCTTGGAGCCGAACAGACGTTCGATATCGGAGCCGAACATGAACAGCGCGAACATGTTGAAGAACAGATGCGCCACACCGCCGTGCATGAAACCGTACGTCAGCAGCTGCCAGACATGGAAATCCGGATAGCCGAAACGCGCCGCCTGCGGCGGCCACAATGCGAACCACACGTCGACCAGGCCGCCGAGTAGGTACTGCAGGCCGAAGACGGCGACATTGATCAGGATCAGTGCTTTGTTAAGCGGCGTAATACTCGGCATGGGGCACTATGCGGGCACGCCCGCCAAATCAAACTCCCGGCAGAAAAAAGCCCACCAAAGGTGGGCTCATAGGGGCTCGAGGTTACAGCAAAGGGGTCGCCGAGTTCGACCGCGATGGCCGCAGGCAGTTCCAAGAACTCGCAAAACGCGTACCGCGAGGCTGTAGGATGCCGCCCCAACCGCCCTGATAGAGACCGGCGCAGGCAGCGAATGGCCCAACAATCACAATTCAAACTGCTGGCGCAGCGACGATTTTTGCCCTTTTTCGGCGCCCAGGCGCTGGGCGCGTTCAACGACAACGTCTACAAGAACGTACTGGTGATCCTGGCGACCTACCAGGCCGCAAGTTACACCACGCTCGCACCAGAACTGCTCACCAATGTCGCCGCCGGCCTGTTCATCCTGCCATTCGTGCTGTTCTCGGGCATGGCCGGGCAACTCGCCGATCGCTACGACAAGGCGCGGGTGCTGAAAATCGTCAAGGGAGCGGAAATCGCAATTATGGCGATCGCCGCCGTCGGTTTCGCCACCCACAACATCGCCGTGCTGCTGGCGGGATTGTTCCTGATGGGCGTGCATTCGACGTTCTTCGCGCCCGCCAAGTACGGCTTGTTGCCGGAGGTGTTGCGCGAGTCGGAACTCGTGGGCGGCAACGCGATGGTGGAGATGGGCACCTTCGTCGCCATCGTGCTGGGCACCCTGGTTGCCGGGTTGCTGGCCGCCGCTGGCAGTGTCGGGCTCATCACGACGGTGCTGGTCGCGATCGCCGTCGCTGGGTTCGTCTCGAGCCTGGCGATCCCGCGGCTGCAACCCGCCGCACCCAGTCTCCAGATCGACTGGCGGCCCTGGACGTCAACCTGGGAGAACCTGCGAGCCGCCGCCGCATCGCGCGTGGTGTTTCTTTCCATCCTGGGCATCTCGTGGTTCTGGTTTTACGGCGCGTTAGTGCTTGCGCAACTGCCGCTGTACACGAAGGAGGTGCTCGGCGGCAGCGAAGAAGTCGTCACTGTGTTGCTGGTGATGTTCTCTGCGGGCGTCGGCATCGGCTCGCTGTTATGCGAACGCCTGTCCGGCCGCAAAGTCGAGATCGGCCTGGTGCCGTTTGGATCGATCGGCCTCACCGTGTTCGCGGTAGACCTGTACTTCGCGACGCCGACGGTCACGGGCGCGAACTTGTCCGCCGGCGAATTCATTCAGACCCCAGGCGCATGGCGTGTACTGGTCGATATGGCGCTGATCGGAATGTTCGGCGGTTTGTTCATCGTGCCGCTGTACGCACTTGTCCAACAGCGCACACGTCGCGAGGTGATGTCGCGGGTCATCGGCGCGAACAGCATTCTCAACGCCGTGTTCATGGTCGTCGCCGCCGGCCTGGGCGCGCTGGCGCTGCATGCCGGCTTGACGATTCCGCAGCTGTTGCTGCTCACCGGCGTGTTGAACGCCTTCGTCGCCCTCTACATCTATAGCCTGGTGCCGGAATTCCTGTTGCGCTTCGTCGCGTGGCTGCTGATACATTTCATCTATCGCCTCGACCGGCGCGGCATCGAAAACATTCCCGATGAAGGCCCAGCGCTGCTGATCTGCAATCACGTCGGCTTCGCGGATGCGCTGGTGATTTCGGCGGCCGTGCCGCGGCCGATCCGTTTCATCATGGAAGCCGGCATTTTCAAGATTCCGGTGCTGCGCAGGATATTCCGCGGCATGAAAGCCATCCCGGTGGCGCCGGCCAAGGAAGATCCGGAAGTGTACGAGCGCGCCTTCCAAATCGTCGCCGCCGAACTGCGCGACGGCAACCTCGTCTGCATCTTTCCGGAAGGCCACCTCACTCCCGACGGCGAGATCGGCGAATTCCGCGCCGGCATGATGCGCATCCTGAAAGAAACCCCGGTGCCCGTGGTGCCGATGGCGCTATCCGGCCTGTGGGATTCAATGTTCTCGCGCAAGTACAAACAGGTCTGGAAACGCCGGCCGCGACGCTTCTGGCCGAAGATTACGTTGACAGTCGGCAAACCGATTCCACCGGAGCAGGCGGACATTACGCTGCTGAGACAGCGGGTGATGGAGTTGCGGGGTGTGGCGAAGTAGCCCTCAAGAGGAAGATCCGTCCCCTCTCCCGCTTGCGGGAGAGGGTTGGGGTGAGGGTCTTTTAGGCTGCGACCCGATACGGCCGATAAGAAAGATTCAAATCTCTCGCCACCGCTTCGCACGTAATCGCACCAGCGTGCACATTCAGACCTGCCGCAAGATGCAGGTCGGCCGCGAGCGCATTTTCGACACCGAGATCCGCCAGCAAACGTACATACGGTAGCGTCGCATTCGTCAGCGCGAACGTTGACGTCCGAGGCACAGCACCGGGCATGTTCGTCACACAGTAGTGGACGACGCCATCGACGACGAACGTCGGTTCGGCGTGCGACGTCGGCCTGCTGGTTTCGAAACAGCCGCCCTGGTCGATCGAGATGTCGACCATCACTGCGCCCTTTTTCATCTTGCTGACCATGTCGCGCGTTACCAGCTTCGGCGCCGCTGCGCCCACCACCAGCACCGCGCCGATTACTAGATCGGCCTGCATCACCAACGACTCGATAGTCTCAGCCGTCGAAGCCGCCGTCTTCAATCGACCGGCAAACAATGCGTCGAGTTCACGCAGGCGCTTGAGCGAGCGATCGACGACTGTGACATCGGCGCGCATGCCTACAGCGATTTCCGCCGCACTGGTACCGGACACACCGCCACCCAGCACAACGACTTTCGCCGGCGGGACACCGGGCACGCCCCCGAGCAATACGCCCAAGCCGCCATTCGCCTTCTGCAGTGAAGCCGCACCCACTTGCACCGACATCCGGCCGGCGACTTCGCTCATCGGCGTGAGCAGCGGCAACGAACCATTGGGAGCGGTGACGGTTTCGTAAGCGATCGCGGTCGCGCCGGAGGCAACCAGCGCGTTCGCCTGTGCGGCATCCGCGGCGAGATGCAGATAAGTAAACAAGACCTGTCCAGGGCGCAGCATTTTGCATTCGACCAGCTGCGGTTCTTTGACTTTGACGATCATCTCCGCGCCGTCGAACACTTCCTTGGCGGTGGCGACGATCTTGGCGCCGGCGGCGACATAGGCCGAATCCTCGACGCCGATGCCCGCCCCTGCCGCGCTCTGCACCAGCACTTGATGGCCCGACGCCACCAGTTCGCGAACGCCCGCGGGCACGAGGCCGACGCGATATTCGTGATTCTTGATTTCCTTCGGGACGCCGATACGCATGCAAAACCTCGTGGCAAGACTGGTATTGAGGAAGGACAGCACGGAAGCACGACCAATTTAGGGTCCGGCATCCGCACGAAACTGCCCTAATCGGGCGCGTCGAGCCGAATCTATGGCAGAATCCGTCACATTCCATCGGGCTCACGACGGATTCTTGCGTCATGAAATTCGACCGCTTCGACCGCGCCATTTTGCAGGCCCTGCAACTCGAGGGTCGCCTGGCCAACAGTGCGCTGGCCGAGCGCGTCAATTTGTCGGAATCCGCCTGTCTGCGGCGCATCCGGCAGCTGGAGGAATCCGGCCTCATCGAGGGCTACGCCGCACTCATCAACCAGCAGAAGGCCGGCTGCCCGGTGAATGTGTTCGTCAACATCACGCTCGACCGGCAGGACGAAACCGACCTGCGCAAGTTCGAAGAAGCGGTGCGCAAGATTCCCGAAGTGATGGAGTGCTATTTAATGACGGGCGACTACGACTATGTAGTGCGCGTGGTCGTCGCCGACACTGCTGACTTCGAGCGTTTGCACAGCAAGTACCTCACTCGCCTGCCCGGCGTCGCTCGGGTGCACTCCAGCTTCGCGCTGCGCACGGTGCAAAAGTCTCGCGAGCTGCCGATCCGCTGATTGTTACGTAACTGACGCCACGCTGACGCCGACAGCCGGCTTTGCGTCAGCGCACATCGTTAAAATTGCAAACGAACCGCAGCGATTCACCGCCTGCGGCGAATCTGCACAGACCTGCAATATTCCAACCATCATCTGGCAATGTACCAACGACAGCCGTTGGCGCCGGTGGAGCTTTTCATGCAACGTATAGCGACTTTGATCCTGTCCACCGCCGTGCTGAGCGCGTGCACCCTGCCGGGCGCCAGTTCGTCCAGAACCAGCGCGGCAAAGCCCGTGTTCGCCTCGGTCGAAACCGAACCCGTGCAGAGTGGGAACGACGCTGCCGACGATCCGGCGATCTGGCTGCATCCCACCGATCCGTCGCGCAGCCTCATCATCGGCACGGACAAGAAGCAAGGCCTGGATGTCTACGACCTCTCCGGCAAGCGAGTGCAGTCGCTGCCCGATGGACGGATGAATAACGTCGACCTGCGTTACGGATTTCCCCTCGGCACCCAACAAGTCGCCATCGTCGCCGCAACCAATCGCACCGACAAAACACTCGCGCTGTACGTCGTCGACGCTTCGACGGGCCGCTTGAGCAATGTCGCCGACGGCGCCATCGCGACCGGGATGGAAGATCCGTATGGCCTTTGCATGTATCGCAGTGCCCGCTCCGGCGACTACTTCGTGTTCGCGAACGACGGCGACAGCGGCGCCTTCAAGCAATGGAAGCTGCAAGCTCGCGGCAACAAAGTCGGCGCCGAATTGGTTCGCGAATTCGCCGTCGGCTCCCAAGCCGAAGGCTGCGCCGCCGACGACGCCAGCGGACAACTCTATGTTGCCGAAGAAGATGTCGGCCTGTGGCGCTATGCCGCCGAACCCGATGGCGGTTCACAACGCACGCAGATCGACGCCGTCAAAGGCGGGCACCTCAGCGAGGACGCCGAAGGCGTGGCGATTTTCCATGGCGCTGGCGACAGCGGCTATTTGCTGGTGTCGAGCCAGGGCTCCAACGAATACAACGTCTATCGACGCGACGGCGACAACGCGTTCATCGGCAAATTCGCCATCGTGAGCGAACCCGACGGCATCGATGGCACTTCGGATACCGACGGCATCGATGTCACCAGCGCATCGCTGGGATCAGACTTTCCTCACGGCGTGTTCGTCGCCCAGGACGGCAGTAACACCGCCCCGAACGCGCCACAGAATTTCAAACTCGTGCCATGGGAGAAAATTGCGAAGGCGTTGGGTTTGGGGAGGTGAGATGAAGGCATCCTTCACCCGCGCTTCGTGCCCCCTCTCCCGCTTGCGGGAGAGGGTTGGGGTGAGGATCTTGAGCCGGCTCATCGCATGAGTCTCCGCGAGCGATTCAGCAAGTTAACGCAGCACAGGCCACGAGCCAAGCACTGGCCGTAAGCGAGGCACAACCGTGATCAACCCTCTTAGCCGCATCCTCCTCATCGCCATCGCACTCGTCACTCAACTGGCATTCGCCGAGGGCGAACGCGAAACGCTGATCGTGTTCGCCGCCGCCTCGCTGACCGACGTTCTGCAGCAGGCAGGGCCGCTGTACACACAGGAATCCAAGGTGCCGGTGAAATTTTCCTTTGCCGCAAGCTCAGCGCTCGCCAAGCAGATCGAGTCCGGCGCACGCGTCGACGCGTTTTTCTCCGCCGACCAGGACTGGATGAACTATCTGCAGGAGCGCAACCTCATCAAGGCAGATACGCGCGCCGACCTGCTGGGCAATCGGCTGGCGCTGATCGCTCCTCGCGGCAGCAAAGCAACTCTGAAGCTGGAACGACGCGCGCCGCTGCTGGCAGCGCTCGGAGAGAACGGCCGGCTCTCGACCGGCGACCCGGATTCGGTGCCCGTCGGCAAGTACGCCAAATCGGCGCTGGGCAACCTCGACCTGTGGGCGACGCTCGAACCGAGACTCGTGCGAGCCGAGAATGTTCGGGTCGCATTGATGTATGTGGCGCGCGGCGAAGCGCCGCTAGGCATCGTTTACGCCACTGATGCAGCGGTCGAACCACAGGTTCGCATCGTCGAGCTGTTTCCGGAATCCTCGCACAGCCCGATCACTTATCCGGTCGCGGCGACCAGCACAGCGGCTGCAGATACGGCATCGTTTCTTAAATTCCTGCGTGGCGATGCCGCTCGCGGGATTTTCACCAAGGCCGGCTTCAATATCATACGAGAGAGGTGAAACTCTCTCTCCCTTTGAGACAGGGTTCTTCAGCCGTGCCAGCGGCGTCCAACGGCCCCTTTACTGAGTGACATTGGCTCTAAGTACCGAGCCCACGAACGCATGCCCCCGAATCGAAACCGTCTTGACCAGCACCCACACCGGCCGACCGGGCCGCAGGCCGAGTGACATCGACGCGGCGCGAGTGACACGAGCGAGGACGGACGCGCCGCCGATGTCGACGTAGACCAGATCGGTGTCTTCATCGTCAGCAACGATGCGAGCGACGGTGCCGGTGAGAACGTTGCGAACGCTCAGGTTTTCCGGGCAGCTGGTGGCGAGAATGATGTCCCGCGCCAGCAGCTGAACTCGAACGGCCGAGCCGACGCGCGCGTGGCGCAGATTGATTCGCAGCGAGTTGTTTCCTATGCGCACGCAGGCGAGGCCGGTGCCGCCGTCGATGGACTCGATCGCACCAAGCAATACTGCGCCGACGCTTTCCGAACCGACGATGGCGCGCAGTTCGGGATGCAAACTCAAATCATCCAACGAGCCTTGCGACAGCACCTTGCCGCGATCCATCAGCACGACATGCGTGGCAAGCCGCAGCACTTCTTCGAACTGATGACTGACATAGATAATGGGAATCGCCAGCTCGTCGCGCAGCTTTTCCAGATACGGCAGCACTTCTTCGCGGCGGGCAGCATCCAGCGACGCCAACGGCTCATCGAGCAACAACAATCGCGGCTGCGATAGTAAGGCGCGCCCGAGCGCAACGCGTTGCCGTTCGCCACCGGAGAGCTGATGCACACGACGCGATAGCAGGGGCTCCAGCCCGAGCATCGGCGCGACCATATCGAGGGTAATCGGTGGCCTCGTCGTTTGAGGGGGCGGCGACTTTCGCAGACTGCCATGCGTGATGAACCCGGTCGCGCGCTTTTCGCCGTAGCGAAGATTCGTCATCACATTCAAGTGCGGAAACAGCCGCGCGTCTTGAAATACGTAACCAATGCGCCGCCGCTCCGCCGGCAAATACCGCCCCGCAGACTTCGAGCACGACCCCGTCGATCTCCACATGTGCTTCGTCAGCGCGCAGCAGTCCGGCGATGATGTTGACCAGCGTGCTCTTGCCGCAGCCTGACCGACCGAACAGCGCGACGACGCCGGGCGCGGAGACTTCGATGGCGACATCGAGTGCGAATCCGTCGCGGCGTTTTTTGGCCCGAATGCTGAACATGCGTCGCGTCACCTGCCCAACATGCGCTGCACACGGCGTGCGATGAATTCGGCAGCGATCAATCCAGACAAGCCAAGCGCAAACGAAATCGCGGCCAGCCGCGCCGCCATCGCGTCGCCGCCGGGCGTCTGCAGCGCTGTATAGAGCGCCAACGGCAGGGTCCGCGTCTCGCCGGGAATGTTTGATACGAATGTGATAACCGCACCGAATTCACCCAGCCCGGCGGAAAACGCCGTGACTGCGCCGGCCAGGATCCCCGGCAGCATCAACGGCAAGGTGACGGTGAAAAAGCGATCCCAGGGTCCTGCGCCCAGCGTGCGGGCCGCGTCTTCCAATCCAGGGTCGATGCCTTCGAGCGAGATGCGAATGGCCCGCACCATCAGTGGAAAGCTCATGACGGCAGTCGCCAGCGCCGCACCCGCGCTGGTGAACACCAGCTGGATGCCGAAGGACTCATATAGCCAGCCACCGATCGGCCCGCGCATGCCAAACAACAACAGCAGCAGGTAACCGATCACCACCGGCGGCAGCACCAGAGGTAAATGCACCAGCGCATCCAGCAGTAGCCGGCCCCGCAACGCGCGGCGAGTGAGCAGCCAGGCGACTGCAACGGCCAGCGGCAAGCTGAACAGCACACTGCGAAGCGCGATCGACAGGCTCAGGCGAACGGCCTCCACCTCGGCGTCGGTCAGCATCGTTCGGTGGTCGGGCATGGCATGGCGGCCAAGTATAGAGCGCCCCGGCGGCGTCGACGTTTTCAGCATAGCCAAGCGCCTTGGCCGCGACTTAAGATGCGGAGCGCCGGCTCAATTGTGACCGCGCGCTCACTCCTGGGACCCGAGGATTCGTCATGACTAAGATTACCGTCGCCGGAACGCTGCTCGCCGGCCTCCTGGCAGCCGCCGCCGCGAACGCCGAATGCTCGTATCCGAAGTCGCCGTCCGGGTTGCCCGATGGCTCCACCGCCACCCAGGAAGAAATGGTCGGCGGCATGAAGTCCATCAAGGAATACAACGCCCAGGTCAGCGCCTATCTCGCCTGCCTGGAAACGGAAATGAATACCCGCCTCGAGGCCGCCGGCCCCGACGCGCCGGCCGATCAGGTGGAGCAGATCAAGGCCATCCACACCAAGCGGCACAACGCGGCGGTCGAAGAGCTGGAAGCCAATGCCGCGCGCTTCAACGAACAGGTCAAGGTCTACAAAGCTCGCGAAAAGAAGAGCTGATAGTCCGCGCGATTCTCGCCTCCCACCTGGCGCATTCATGTGCAAGCGTCAGGGACTGAGACGCAAGTCCTCCGGCTTCGTCGCATCCTTTCCAGCGCTCGCCTGCTCCCGCAGGCGACCCACGTCACGCTTGGCACGCAGCCTCTCCCCGGCAGTGCGACCCCCGTCGCAGTTGCGCAAGGTGCCGACAGATCGGCCCTTAAGGGCGTGCGCCTAGGGCCGATGCCAGCAGAGTCCCCCGTCGTAATCGACGGTTTGCTTACGGATCAGCTGGAGAGATCAAGAGATGAATCGCAAGTTGCTCACCCTCGGCGCTGCCTTCGCCTTCGCCGCCTGTGCAGCTACCGCTCAGGCCGAATGCACCTTCCCCAAGGCGCCGGCCAGTATTCCTGATGGCAAGACCGCCTCTGAACCGGAGATGGTCGCCGCCATGCAGGCCTTCAAGGCATACAACGAAGAAGTGAACGCGTTCGGCGCCTGCCTGGAAGAAGAGACCAAGAGCAAGGCCGCCGGCACGGCTCAGCTGATGCAGCTGAAGACCATGCAGACCAAGAAACACAACGCCGCGATCGACGAACTGCAGGCCAAGGCCAAGCTGTTCAACGAGCAGGTGCGCGTGTTCAAGACCCGGGGCTAAAAGTTCCGCGGTCGATGGATAAAAGCCAGGCACATCCCAGCATGTTTTTGCGGCAGGAAGCCTGAATTGTTTCGATAAGCCGGGCGCTCGCCGCGCCGCTGGATTGATGTGCCAACGGCGTGGCTGGCAACGGCCACAGGAATGGAGCGATCAGCCGCTCCAGGCGGAGGCTACGGAGCAGCTTCCCTGCTTGCGCGCGGAGTTGGGCCCACGGATTCGGATTCCAGCCTGCGCGTCTTTCACCCGGCTCCCGGGTGCTTGCCCGTTCCTGCGCGATTCCCGTCCGGGAATAGCGCTCCCGGTAACCTCGTGACACACTTATTGGGTGAGCTCCCTTATTTCGCCCGCCCAAGCCGAAGCCGCCATTCGCCTGAATGCGACGCTGCTGCCGGCTGTCCAGGCGCCCTTGGCGGATCTTTCAGGGGCAGTGCTGCGCGAGGCGATAACGGCGACCCGCGATCAGCCGCCGTTCGACCGCGTGACCATGGATGGCATCGCCTTTGCTTTCTCGAGCTGGCAAGGCGGTCGCAATAGTTTTCGCATCGCCGGCACGCAAGCGGCGGGTGCCGCACCGCTGACCTTGCACGACGCCGAAGATTGCATCGAAGTGATGACCGGCGCGATATTGCCTGTTGATTGCGATTGCGTCGTGCCGGTCGAAAACATCGAAGTGCGCGATGGCGTCGCTCACCTGCGCGACGATGCTCCCGCACCGGTGCGCAGACTCAACATCCATGCGCGCGGCATCGATTCGCGTCGCGGCGATCTGCTGTTGCCGTCGGGCTGCAAACTCGGTCCCGCCGAAGTCGCGGTGATCGCTTCCAACGGCCAGACGCACGCCACCGTGGCCCGCTCACCTCGTATCATGGTGATCTCCACCGGCGATGAATTGATCGAACCCGGCCAGCCGCTGCTGGACTGGCAGATCTCGCGTTCGAATGTTTATGCCGTGCTGACAGCGCTGCGACAGCGCGGCTATTCGGCGTTGTGGCAGGATCATGTGCCAGACGATCTGCCGGCTTTGCGTACTCGATTGCGCTCGCACCTGGAAGCTCACGATGTATTGATTCTCAGCGGTGGCGTATCGATGGGTCGCTTCGACTACATTCCGCAGGTGCTGCAGGAACTGGGCGTGCGCGTGGTCTTTCACAAAGTTTCGCAGCGCCCCGGCAAGCCGTTATGGTTCGGCGTAGGCCCTGCTGGACAGACGGTATACGCGCTGCCCGGCAATCCGGTCTCGACGCTGGTGTGCCTGGTCCGCTATGTATTGTCGGGCTTGCAAGCCTCGCAAGGCGGCTTGCCGGCCGGGGTTGAATCGGTCTCGCTGGCCCAAAGCTATGAGGTCAAAGCGCCACTCGCGCTATTCCTGCCGGTCAAACTCGTGCATACCATCGCCGGTCAGTGCGCGCTGCCCCAGCCGACCCAGGGGTCCGGCGATTTCACCTCTCTGGTCGGCAGCACAGGCTTCGTGGAACTGCCACCCGGCCCCAGGGTCGTTGCAGAAGACCTGTCGCTGCCGCTGTATCGCTGGTAACCGTATGTCACCGCCGCCGAACATCGTCGACCTGCCCGTGAAGAATCGCCCGCACGATATGCTGGAACGGCCGCTGCATGACCTGCGCATTTCGGTCATGGACCGTTGCAACTTCCGCTGCCCGTACTGCATGCCGAAGGAAACGTTTCATGAGAACTACCGCTTCCTGAAATCGAACGAACGACTGTCGTTCGAGGAAATCACGCGGCTCACTCGCCTGTTCGTCGATCTCGGCGTGAAGAAAGTGCGCCTCACCGGCGGCGAACCGCTGCTGCGTTCGAATCTCGCCGATCTGGTGGGCGATCTCACCGCAATCGAAGGCGTGCAGGATGTTGCGCTCACCACTAACGGCGTGCTGCTTGCCCAACATGCCGTCGAATTGAAAGCCAACGGCCTGCATCGAATCACGGTCAGCCTCGACACGCTCGATCCGGAAATCTTCAAACAGATGAGCGGCGGCATGGGCGAACTGGAGCGCGTGCTCGAGGGCATTCGCGCCGCCCAGGAAGCCGGCCTCAAACCGATCAAGATTAACGCAGTGATCGAGCGCGGCCGCAACGATCACACGGCGCTCGATTTGATCGAACGCTTCCGCGGTACCGGCGTGATCGTGCGCTTCATCGAATACATGGATGTAGGCACGCGCAATCACTGGAGCCTGGACCGCGTCGTGTCATCGCGCGAACTGGTCGAGCGTATCGGCAAGCGCTGGCCATTGCATCCGGTCGAAGAGAACTATCGCGGCGAAGTTGCCGAGCGTTATGCGTTCGATGACGGCGTCGGCGAAGTCGGTTTCATTTCCTCGATCACCCATCCGTTCTGCGGCGACTGCACCCGGGCGCGATTGTCCTCCGAGGGTGTCTTGTACACTTGTTTGTTCGCCCGCTCCGGGGTCGACCTGCGAGCACCGCTCCGGGATGGCGCGTCGGATATGGAATTGAGCCAGTTGATCTCCAATACCTGGCTCAAGCGTGGCGATCGTTACAGCGAGGTGCGCTCGACGTTGCAGAACGGCGAGCAGCCGCTGCGCAGGATCGAAATGTATTACATCGGTGGCTGATCGCATGGCAACCTTCACTCATATCGACTCCGCATCGCGCCCGACCATGGTGGACGTCGGTGACAAGGTCGTGACCAAACGCACCGCCACTGCGCAGACCATCGTGCGTTTTCCGGCGGAGGTCGCGCAGGCGCTGCGTTCGCAGCAGTTCAACACGCCCAAGGGGCCGGTGTTTCAGACAGCGATCATCGCCGGCACCATGGCTGCAAAGCGAACGCACGAACTCATTCCGTTCTGCCATCCGCTCGGCATCGAGAGTTGCAAGCTCGCCATCGACATGCAAGGCGACGACGCAATCATTCGCTGCACCGTGTCCGTCCATCACAAGACCGGCGTGGAAATGGAGGCGCTCACCGGCGCGAGCGTCGCGGCGCTGACCATTTACGACATGTGCAAAGCCTTGTCGCACGACATCGTCATTGCTGAAACGAAGCTGGTTGAAAAGCGTGGAGGCAAGAGCGATGTCGGCTGACGCGCCTTTGTTCGGCCTGGTGCTGGCCGGTGGCGCCAGCACACGCATGCAGCGTGACAAGGCTGCGATCGAGTACCACGGCCAATCGCAGCTGCACTGGACTTTTCAGTTGCTGTCGCATGTGTGCGCGGCAACGTTTGTTTCCGTGCGGCCGGACCAGCGCGAAGAGCCAACGCGTGCCGGCCTGCCGCAGATCGTCGATCGTCAGCCGGGCACCGGCCCGATTGCCGGCATCTCGGCAGCATTGCTCGCGCATCCCAAGGCCGCGTGGCTGGTTGTGGCCTGCGACCTGCCTTTCTTGAATGAGCAAACATTGCGTCATCTGGTTGGGAATCGGGATACGCACAAGCTGGCGACTGTTTATCGGAGCAGTCACGACGGCTTGCCGGAACCTTTGTGCGCGATCTGGGAACCGGCCGCGCGCGAACCGCTGTTGGCTTACCTTGCCGCCGGCAAACAATGCCCGCGAAAATTCCTGATTAACGCCGACACGTTGTTGCTCGACCTGCCGGACACTCGGGCGCTGGATAACGTAAACACCGCGGACGAATTCAAGGAGACGGTTGCCGTGCTCGGCGGTGGCGGCCATCCCTCCCATTCTCAAGACGCGGCCGATAGTGCTGGCATGACGGCATCCGCGGATACGCAAGGGACGCAACATGCGTCGCGCGCCGAATCTAAAGGCCGCACCCTGCGAGTTCAGTACTACGCCATCCTGCGAGAACAGGCGGGCCGCAGTGAAGAAACCATCGACACCACCGCTGCTACGCCGGCCGCGCTATACGACGAGTTGCGGCAACGCCATCCCTTCCAACTGGAAGCCTCGCAGCTGAAGGTCGCGCTCAACTCGGAATTCAGCGACTGGCAAACGCCGCTGCGCCATGGCGATACCGTCGTGTTCATTCCCCCGGTGGCCGGCGGATGAAAGCATTTTCTTTCAGCACGACGGCGTTGACACCGGAAAGTTATCGGCAGGCGCTCGCCGATCCGGCCGCCGGTGGCTATTCGTCATTCGAAGGCTGGGTGCGCAATCACAACGAAGGCCACGCGGTCACGCGCCTCGAATACGAGGGCTTCGAAGCACTCGCCGACAAGGAAGGCGAACGTATCGTCAACGAAGCAATCGCGCGCTTTGGGATTTTGCAAGCCGCGTGCGTGCACCGGGTCGGATCGCTGGCGATCGGCGACCTGGCGGTGTGGGTCGGGGTCAGCTCAAGGCATCGCGCCGAAGCGTTCGCGGCCTGTCGCTACATCATCGACGAAGTGAAGCACCGCGTGCCGATCTGGAAGAAAGAGCACTACGTGAATGGGGACTCCGGCTGGGTCAACTGCGAGCGGTGCGCCGAGCATTCGCACGATCACGTTTAGAAGGTAAGTAGTGACGCGCGACCGCGATGCCGCTTGTCCAGCCGGTCTCGAATCACCAGTCCCTATCACTTCGGCGGTAAGTGAATCACCAGGTCGATGCGACGATTGCGCGCACGACCGGGGGCTGTCTCATTGGTCGCCACCGGGCGAGCCTCGCCATAACCAATCGAGCTGACCTTCTCGGCATCGGCGCCGAAATTCGTCACCAGGTACTGCTTCACCGCGTCCGCCCGATCCTGCGACAGGATCAGGTTGGCGGAGTCGCTGCCGTTGGCATCGGTGTGGCCTTCGACCAGCAACGATGCGCCGGGGAACAGCGCCAACGCCTGCTGCACCTTGCGCATCAGCGCAGCGCTGCTGCCGTCGATGGTGCTGCGACCGGACGCGAAATTGATGCCCATGAGGGACACGACGACGTCTTCGCCCTGCCGGTAAACCCGCGCTTCATCCGGACTGAATGACGCTTCCAGCGTGGCAATGTTTGCTCGCAGCCGTGCCTGTGCGTCGACTTGCCGCTGCAAGGCGATGCGTTCCTGCGATTCGCCGCCGAGCCGAGACTCCACCCGCTGCAGCTGACCGTTCAGCGCTGCGATCTGTTCTTCGCGGTCGGCCAGTTCCTGCTTGAGGCGACGCATTTCCTGCGCCTGCTGTTGCGCGTACTCGCCGAGCTCCTTCATCGGCGCCTGCTGGCCTTCGTCGAAACGGATGTCCAGCTCCATGTCGGAGGCAATGCGCTGTAACGGCTCCTCCCAGGAGAGAATCAGCGCTTCGATGCCGGCCTGGCCGTCTTTTTCCTGCTGCATCACGCGCTCGATCTGCTGCGCGAGGTAGGTCGCATGCCGGGCGTCGTAACGGGCCTGAGCCGCCAGTTTGCGAGGCAGGGCAACGTCATAACGATTGCGCTGGATTTCCTGCTCGGCTTCAGCGAGGTGGCGCTTCGCCGATTGCAGGCTCCGAGGCGCGGACTTGGCAACCTTCGCTTCGTCGGCCCGCGCGATCAGTGCTCGCGCTTCGTTCAAAATGCCGCCCTTGATGGCGATCAACTCGGCTTCGCGCAAAAGGACTTCTGCTTCGGCAGCGCGCTTCTGGGCGTTCGCCAGGTCACCGCTTTCGTTCTCGCGCATGGCCTGCTGGAAGCGCTCCGCGGCCTTGGTCCAGGACTCGGCTGCCAGCTTCGGCGCTTCGGCAGCCAATGCATCTTCACGAGTCTTGATGACGCCGGCCAGCGATTGCCGAGCGCTCTCGGCAACGGTTCGCGCCTTTTGCAAGGCCGCCTCGCCTTCCTGAACCCGCGCGGTAATTTTTTCCGTCCCGCGACCGCGTTCTGCGTCCTTGGTCGCGTTCTGGCTGGCCTGCACCGCTTGCGCAAAGGCTTTCGGCGCGAGTACGTCCAACCGATCAGCGCGTGCCTTCTCGACCGCGGCAGCTAAAGCAGCCGCATCCGCGCTGCCGGCGGCGAATGCAGGCCCGGCGGCAAGGAACAAAGCGACGATGAGCGCAGATGATTGGAACATACGGACGTGCTCGCGGCGAAACTGCGACGAGTATACGTTGCACAAGCATCCATAATTCAGTGAACCAGTCAGAGTTCTAGGAGTCATTTGTCCGGGAAGGGCGGTGGACCCTCACCCTGCCCTCTCCCAAAGGGAGAGGGTAAGACTGCTCACCTCTCCCCCTGGGAGAGGTCGCGCGCAGCGCGGGTGAGGGCCATCACGGTCGCACCTGCCCGGTGCCTCTCACGACATACTTGTAACTCGTCAGCTGCTCCACGCCGACGGGGCCGCGAGCGTGGAATTTGTCGGTGGAAATGCCGATTTCCGCGCCCATGCCGAATTCCCCACCGTCGGCGAACTGGGTGGAGGCGTTGTGTAGAACGATGGCGCTATCGACGCTACCGAGGAAGCGCTCGGCCGTGGCTTGATTCGCCGTGATGATCGATTCGGTGTGCGCCGACCCGTACTTGCCGATGTGCGCAATCGCTGCTTCCACGCCGTCGACGGTTCTCGCAGCGATGATGCTGTCGAGGTACTCGGTGTACCAGTCGGCTTCGGTTGCAGGCACGATGCGGGCGTCGAGCTTTTGCAGCGTCTCGTCGCCACGCACTTCGCAGCCTGCATCAAGCAAAGCCTTGAGCACCGGCGCCGCAGCGCTGCCATTGCGATCGAACAACACTGTCTCCGCCGAACCGCAGACGCCGGTGCGCCTGAGCTTGGCGTTGAGCACCACTTCCCGCGCCATTGTCAAATCGGCGTCACGATCGACGTACACGTGACAATTGCCTTCGAGATGACCGATCACCGGCACCCGCGCTTCGGCCTGCACTCGTTCGACCAGACTGCGACCGCCCCGAGGCACGACGACATCGATGAAATCCGCCATGCTGGACAGCATGTAACCCACCGCGGCGCGATCGGCCGTCGGCACGATCTGAATCGCTGATTCCGGCAGACCGGCAGCGCGCAGCCCCGCGACCAGGCAGGCGTGAATTGCTCGAACTCGAGCGGGTGCTCTCGCCGCCTCCGCGCAGGATCACCGCATTGCCGGACTTCAAACAAAGAGCGCCAGCATCCGCTGTGACGTTCGGGCGACTTTCGTAAATGATGCCGACCACCCCCAGCGGCACGCGCACCCGCTCGATTTTCAAGCCGTTCGGCCGCGTCCAACTGGCGATTACGCCGCCGATCGGATCAGCCAGCGAAACAATGTCTTCGATCCCTTTCGCCATCGACTCGATGCGCGCTTCATTCAACATCAGGCGGTCGAGCAACGAAGCGGACAGGCCCCGCTGCGTGGCTCGTTCAACGTCGGCCCGGTTGGCCGCGAGCAATTCGGCCTGCTGCTGGCGGATCGCCGCCGCAGCGGCCGTCAACGCTTCGTTCTTGGCTGCTGTGCTGGCTTGGGCGAGCACCGCGGCGGCGCTCCTGGCCGCACGGCCCAGGCCCTGCATGACGGCGGCAATCGCGGCGGCGTCGCCTTCAGGCTTGGGGTTGTCAGTTTGAGCGTTCATGACTTCATTCTAACGGCAGCGAGCTCAGGTAAAGAAGTGTCAACCGGCCGCGGCGTTTCTACAGCGCAAAACCGAGCCGCCCGCCGACACCGTCTTGGTTAAAACTTGACCCGCCGCGCGGTTGCAATCGGACGTTGCGATGACACAATGCCGTGGACTACGACGACGGTTTCACGGGGGTCGAGATGGCAGTCGATGCAGGCGCGGTCAATGCCCGGGCTGCCAGCGAAAGCGGCGCCGGTCCGGGTAGCGAGTTCCGCGCCAGCAATGCCTATCGCCAATACGTCGTCTGGCTGCTGTTCGTCATCTACGTTTTCAACTACGTCGACCGGCAGATCCTGTCCATCGTGCTCGAGCCGATCAAGCACGAGTTCGGGCTGCACGACTGGCAGCTCGGCCTGTTGAGCGGCCTCGCCTTCGCCGCGTTCTACTCGACTCTCGGCATTCCCATTGCCCGCCTCGCCGACACTCGTAATCGCGTCAACATCATCACCGCCTCCATTGTGGTATGGAGCGCATTCACCGTGTTCTCCGGCATGGCGAGGAATTTCTGGCACCTGCTGTTCGCGCGCATCGGTGTCGGCGTCGGCGAAGCAGGCTGCAGTCCGTCCGCTTATTCCATCATCAGCGACTACATCGAGCCGAAAAAACGCGCCACCGCATTGTCGATCTATTCGATGGGTGTGTACGGCGGCAGCGCGCTGGGTTTTCTGGTGGGCGGATTGGTCGCCCATGAGTATGGTTGGCGCGCAGCGTTTTACACCGTCGGTTTGCCGGGCCTGGCCGTCGCCCTCATTCTGAGACTGACGGTGCGTGAACCGCCGCGCGGTTTCTCTGATCCTGGCGTCACGATGGCCGGCGAGCCGCCACCGTTCAAACAGGTGATGAGCAACCTGTGGGCGAAAAAATCCTTTCGCCACCTGTCGCTCGCAGCCGGCCTGCACGCGTTCGTCAGTTATGGCCTGAGCTCGTTCTATTCGCCGTTCTTCATGCGCACGCATGGCATGAGCCTGGGCGACGTGGGCGCGTGGCTCGCCGTCGTCGTCGCCATTGGCGGCTTGTCCGGCACTTATCTCGGCGGCGCCTGGTGCGACCGCAACTTCGCTCGCACGCAGGATCCACGCTGGTACGTCTGGATTCCGGCGATCACGCTGCTCATCGTGGTGCCGTTCGCGCAGCTGGTTTATTCGTGGGATAACAAATACGGCGCGATCGCGCTGCTGATCCCTTACATCGCGCTCGCCGCCGCTTATCTCGGACCGAGCATCGCCTCGACCCATCGCCTGGTCGGTCTGCGCGAACGAGCGCTCGCCAGCGCCTTCCTGTTGCTGATCCTGAACTTCATCGGTCTCGGCCTGGGCCCGATGTTCACCGGCGCGTTGAGCGATGTGTTCAGGGAATATTTGGTCTCGCAAGGAATCGCTGAGAACGTCGCGCTCGCCGATGGCCTTCGCTGGTCGATCCGCGTCACGGTAATGATGAACCTCTGGTCGGCGCTGCACTATTACCTGGCAGGCAAGACGCTTCGGGAAGATATCGAGACAGGCAACGTGGCGCGCGCCGCCTGACCCTGACAGCGCGGGAACTGGTCAAAAGCGATTACCGCCGCGAATCTTCGCATCCAGTTGCGGATCGGACTTGAAATGCTCCTCCGGCCGCAGTTCTTCGAACCAGAACTTCAGCACGTCCTCGACCCAGGGGTGTGTAAATTTCCCTCACCCAACGACCGAGGGTGAGGTTTCCACGATAATTTTGCGCGGCCGGTGGCCCGAATTCCTCTCTCACGCATTACTCACTACGCTACGTAAGAGAGGGCACGGTAAGAAATGTCGACTTTGTTCAGATTGATCGCGGTGCTGGGCCTGGCGACCACGCTCGCTGCGTGCAGCAGTAACGATGACCCGGAAGCGCCGCCCACCGAACCGCCGCCGCCGGCGCCACCTCCGACCACGCCCGGATCGTTGATCGAAACGCCGCCAGCGCGCCTTTCATCGTTCACCTCCGCGCAACTGCTCGATCTGGTCGAATTGAGTTCGGCGGGCGCGCAGATCCTGGACCTCATCGTGTCGCCGAACTGCGGCGTTGACGTTCATCAGCTGCGTTATAACACCCTTGATCCGGCCGGTGCTGCCACGACTGCATCCGGCGCACTGATGATTCCCACCGGCACCGATGCCAGATGCCAAGGCACGCGGCCGATCGTCGTCTACGCCCATGGCACCTCTGCGGAAAAAAGTTACAACATTGCCAATCTCAGCAATGCCGAAAATGCCGGTAGTGGCGAAGGACTGCTGATCGCTGCTGCCTTCGCGGCGCAAGGCTATATTGTCGTCGCGCCGAACTATGCCGGTTACGATACATCGGCGCTCACTTATCATCCTTACCTGCACGCCGAGCAACAATCGAAAGACACCGCGGATGCACTGAGTGCGGCGAGAAGCGCTCTGCCAACCAGCACAGCTCCAATGGTCACAGATAGCGGCAGGCTGTTCATCACCGGCTATTCGCAAGGCGGCTTCGTCGCGATGGCGACACATCGTCGGTTGCAGGCTAGCGGCGTGTCCGTCACTGCCTCTGCGCCGATGTCTGGCCCGTACGCGCTCGCTGCATTCGGCGACGCCGTGTTTCAGGGCCAGGTCATCAACAGCGCACCGTTGCTCGTGAGCTGGTTGATGACCGGTTATCAACGCGCCTACGGGAACATCTATGCCGCGCCGACCGATGCGTTCGAAGCTCGCTACGCGACCGGAATCGACGCCTTGCTGCCAACCACAGGCACCCGCTCGCAACTTTACGGCCAGGGCTTGTTGCCGAGCGAACAACTATTCAGCAGCACACCGCCCGATCCGGCCTATGCCGCGTACACGCCTGCGACAGCGCCCGCGGATCTCGCACACGTGTTCGCTCGCGGCTTCGGCGCAGAAGCGTTAGTCACCAACGCCTACCGACTCAGCTATCTGCAAGACTCGCTCGCTCATCCCGATGGCGGCTTTCCGACCACCACCGATGGCTTGCCCCCAGCCGCCCCAGCCAACAATCTGCGCATCGCTTTCAAAGCAAATGATTTGCGCAATTGGCAGCCCACCTCGCCGGTCTTGCTGTGCGCCGGGCATGATGACCCGACCGTTCTCTATGTGAATACGGAGTTGATGGAGCGTTACTGGACCGCGGCCGGAGTGACGACGTCCGTACGCGTACTGGATGTCGACAGCAGCCCATCAGGGGTCGACGATCCGGACGCCGAAGTCAAGGTCGCCTTCGCCATCGCGAAGGAAGCCGTCAACCTGTCCGGCGGCGCAACCGCCGTCGCCGATGCCTATCACAGCTCGCTGGTGGCGCCATTTTGTCTGGCGGCGGTGCAGTCGTACTTCGATGACTTGTAAGGAGCCGATGCTTGTGAGACACAGCGCTTAGGCCAACACGCCGCCCATGCGCTCAGCGATGAAGTTTCGGCGAAATGGTAATCTTCGCGCTCCAAAAAACTCAGGCGAGGGAGCCGAGATGAAGAAGATTGCAATCGTTGTGATGTCAGCAGCTTGTCTTACGGCCGGCATCGGCATCGGCTACGCCGCCAAGGCGAAAGGGCCCGGCATGACGCTCATCAGCGGCAAGCCGGCGAAGGAAGCGGGGGTCGCGGCGCTGCAGGAAGCGGAGCGACAGGCAAAGGGCGGCAGTTGGGAGCTGATTTCAATCGCGCGCGTCTACTATTTGTCGGGTGACAAGGCAACCGGGGAAGCGATCCTCAACCGCGTATTGAACGGCCCTAAGTCGGAGGCCAGCGACTGGTTCCGCATCGCTCGCGTGTATGCAGAAGCCGGCGAGAATGCCAAGGCTGAAGCACTGTTCCTGCGCGCGCTCGCTGCCGAACCGAAGGATGACAGCGGCCAAGCTGAAGTGGGTGCGTGGTACATCCGCACCGGTCAGCGTGAAAAGGGTGAGGCCCTGCTCACCAAGGCCTTCGAACGCAACTCCGATGAGGTATGGCACTACGTCCGTGCAGGTGAAGCCTTCATGGGCGTGCCAGCCAAATAATCCTTATCAGCAACATGCCGGCGGATGCGCCACGCCTGTGATGGCGCATCCGCTTCTCTAATCCATGAAATCCCACCTTCGAATTCTGTGCGTGGCCGGCGCTTGCCTGCTGACGGCCTGTGCAATCCCATCCAACCGCGGAAGCCCGCCGGCACTTGGCGCAGTGCTCGCGAGCGACAACTTCCACGATGGCTTGCACCAGTGGTCGCTTGAACTGGAGCAGCCAGGAACGGTGCGCGCGGCAGATGGCGCACTCGAGATCGATGTTCCTGCCGGCGCCACCTTGTGGTTCAAGCATGAGCTGAGCAGTCCGGTGGCCATCGTGTTCGAAGCGACTGCCATCGCCTCCGGTGGTCCGAACGATCGCGTCAGCGATATGAATACGTTCTGGATGGCGCGAAACAAAGCCGGCGAACCGGCGCCCTTCGCTCAACCTCGCAGCGGCGCGTTCGCCGATTACAACGATCTGCTCACGTACTACGTAGGCCTGGGCGGCAACTCGAACACCACAACCCGATTCCGTCGCTACATCGGCGATCCGGTGTCACGCCCGCTTCTGCCCGAGCACGATCTCTCGATGCCCGAAGCCTTACTAAAGCCCAATCGCTCGCAGACCATCCTGCTGGTCGCCGACGGGCAGCGCATCGAATACTGGCGCGATGGTGTCCGCCTGTTGCATTACAAAGATCACACACCGTACACGCGCGGCTGGTTTGCGATCCGGACGGTTCAGAGTCATTTGCGCATCGAGCGCTTGCGCGTTCATCGCTTGATTCATTGATTCGGAAATCAGGCGTGCCATCAGGCCGGAAATACAGCCGCGTTTCGTGCGAGCCTACACCGGCGCAGGAGACCATCGACGCCCATTCCAAAGTCCATCGGCCCGCCATCCCAGCGTGTAACGGCCGTGCGCGCATCGATGACGATCTCCTGCTCCTGATGCCACCGCGGCAGCTCGCGCCAGTCGCTGATCGGATGTGAGTGGTTTGGCGCGACGCTCTCGAAACTCTCGCCATTCGGCTGGGAAAATCGAATTGCGCCATCGTCCAGTACCTGGACAACGACTTTCCCTTCATGCACCGAACGATGATGGAAGCGACAGAGCGTCACGAGGTTGGAGAGCTTCGTCTCTCCACCGCGCGCCCAATGGTGAATGTGGTGTGCATCTGTATATCGCGTGTTGCAGCAACCTGGAAAGCGGCAGCCCATATCGCGTGAGCGAAGCGCGCGTTGCAGGGCAGGCGGGATGCTTCGCGTCTTGCGGCCAACACTGAGCGGTTCGCCGTGTTCGTCTTCGACGATCGCCACGACGCTTGCATCACACGCGAGACGACGCGCGGTCTCGGCGGCGATGTGCGTGCTGTCCTCGATCTCGCAGCGACCTGCGCAGCCAGTCTGCAGCGTCTCCGCATCCACATGAATGACGATTTGGTGCTTGTCGCCGCCGCTCAGCGTTGCGGCACCGTTTTGCAGGAAGCTTTCAGCGAGCAACTCCAGCGCATCTGCTCGCTTCGTTCGCGTGGGCAGGAATTTAACATTCGGCGTTCCAGCTGGAGTGTCCGCCTTCACAGCCTCCGGTTCGGTCTCCCAAAGATCCTCGGCGGCCCTGTCGATGGCCTTCATCAGTAACGCGCCCGCCTGCGCCGGCAGGCGAGCTTTAATTACGAGCGAGCCGTCTTGGTCGTAGAAGTATTGCAGTGAGCGGTTGGCCTGTTGCTGCGCCTCTCGTGTCAGCTCCTCGGATTCCTTCGCGTGGCGGTAGTAACGAACGAGTCGCTCCACATGATGGGCGGTGCCGTGTATGGCGACCATCAATAGATAGTCTTCAGTAGCAGGGCAGGCGACGCGCGTCAGCTCTCGCACCTTCGAGTAGCTGACCTCTCCGCGTTCCATCGCCGCGGAGATCTTCGGCAAGTTTTCCAGCGCCCGCGCTGTACGCACCTTCTCGCGCGCTGCGCAGAAACTAATGCCGCACTTCCAGTTCAACCAATGCGCGCACGATTGCGTGGCGCCGTCTGACCAGCCACCTCGGCGGTCGAACTCGGCGATGAGCATTAGGAAACGATAGGTCGCGGCGTTGATGTGGCCGGCGAGTTCGGTGATTTGGTCGCCGAGCGATCGCGTTTCGTCGATGTACGCGCTGCGGGCGTGATCATTAGCGAGTGAGTGTTGCATCGGTGGACTCTCGCGAGGTGACCTGTTGAGAGCATCTTACCGTTACCAAGACTAACTGTATATAAGATCAGTAGACGTCAGCCGCTGGATTTAACAGTCGACCGGATGTTTACTCGCGGACAATATCAAGCCGGCCTTTTGTATCAAGAACCGACGCTTGTACCGCCGCATGCAAGAGATCGAGAAGCTTCCGCGCCGGGATCAAGAAGCGCTGCTGCGCACGATTGAAGCGTTTATCTCGAAGACAAGTTGAGGACTAAGCCATGAACGCATGCAGTGACGAAGCGCTGATCGAGAAGCTAAAGAGCCTGCCACCACAACAGCGCGCCGAGGTGGAGGACTTCGTCGATTTCCTCAAGACGCGCCAGGAGCGCGCTCGCGATGAAGCCGCGCAGCGGCTCGGCAAGGCATTCGAGAAGCTCGACGCTTTGAACTTGCCGCCGCTCAGCGCGGAGGACGTGCAGGCTGAGATTGACGCGGCTCGGCGCGAACGCGCACATCGGCGCTGATGTAACAGCGACTCACCACCCTCTGATGCGTATCGTCGCTGACACCAACACCGCTTTGTCGGGGCTGCTCTGGGGCGGTCCGCCACGGCGCTTGATTGACCTGGCGCGCGAACGTTCCCTCACACTCTGCACCACCTTCATCCTGCTGGCCGAGCTTGCCGAAGTCATTGCCCGCGACAAATTCGCCCAGCGGATACAGCTGGCAGGGCTCTCCGCCGCCGATCTTGTGCAAGATTACCGGCGTCTCGTCGTCATTGTGGAGCCGCAACCCCTATCCGCGCCGGCCAGTCGCGATCCCGATGATGATCATGTGCTTGCTTGCGCCCTTGCAGCCCGCGCCGATCTCCTGGTGCCCGGTGCTATTGTAGTAGCGCTCGAAGCTTAGCAGGCTACCCGCAGTACGCGGATAGTCCCGCTCCAACTGAAACTTGTTGCCCGTCCCTACATTGATCGGGTTGCCGACTTTCCGATTCTCACAACACGGTTCACCGAAGTCTTTGGCCTCATTAACGCCACGGCAGTACGCCTGAGTGTGGGCGGTTCCGTCGACGACCGCCGTACCGAAGTAATCCAATAGCATCTGAGGGGACGGACAGGCGGTCTGCCTTACCCTTTCGATGTGGAAATCCGAAATGATGGTTGTCGAGCAGTTGGGCGGTGATGAAACGTGTGTCACTTTATACGGTTTGAAATCCCGTGTGACGATCGTCGTGTTGCCATGTCGGAAAGGCAGTGACAAAAAATGGGGAGATCAAACCTGTCCCATTCTCAGGAATATCTCTCCCGCAACTCCCGCTTCAACACCTTCCCAATCGCACTCCGTGGCAGCTCCACCACCAACTCCACCGCAGCGAGTCGCTGCGTCTTCCCCAATCTTTCATTCGCCCACTGTTTTATATCTTCAGCACTCACGCTAACGCCTGGCCGCAGTACGACGAACGCCACCGGTGTTTCGCCCCACGCCCTCGATGCCACACCGACCACCGCGGCATCAAGAACTGCGGGATGTTGAAACAACACCGCTTCGAGGTCGCTTGGATAAATGTTGAAGCCGCCGGAGATGATCATGTCTTTGCGGCGATCCATCAGGGTGAGAAACCCGTCGGCGTCGAAGCGGCCGATGTCGCCGGTGCGGATGAAGCGGTTGCCTTCGGGGTCGTACCACTCGGCTTCGGCGGTTTTGCCGGGTTGATTGAAGTAGCCGTTCATCATGGCGGGTGAGCGGCCGACGACTTCGCCGATGTCGCCGGGATGGACCTCGCGGCCGTGTTCGTCGATGAGACGGATGTCGTGGCCCGGCGCAGGCTGGCCGACGGTGTGCAGCTTGTCTGGAAACTTGTGAGCGAACAGCATGCAGGTGCCGCCGCCCTCGGTCATGCCGTAGTACTCGACCAAACCACCGGGCCAGCGACGAAGGATGTCGACTTTCAGCGCGGCGGAGAACGGAGCGCTGGTACAGAACTTCATGCGATAGCTGCTGAGGTCGTAGCGATCGAAGTCGGGGCGATCCATCAGTCGCTGATACTGCACGGGAACCAGCATCGCGTGAGTGACGCCATGGCGTTGCGAGAGTTCGAGAAACTTGACGGCATCGAACTTCGCCAGCAGCACAACGCTGCCGCCGCCGGCCAGTGCCGGGAAGAGACTCACCAGCGTGGTGTTCGAATACAGTGGTGTCGAGCAGAGCGTGACGGCGTCTCGGTCATAGCCGGACTGGAGGGCGCGACGTACGTGCGCCCAACGCATGCGATGCGGTTGCACGATACCCTTCGGGGTACCGGTCGTGCCGGAGGAATAGATGATATTGAACGGCGTATCGGGCTCGATGCGAACAGGCGCGGGCTTACTGTCCGGGGGTGCGAGCCATGCATCGATCGACAGCGCTTCCGAACCTCGATCCAGACGCACGAGCTTGAGCTGGGCCGGCAACGCAACCGCGGCTAACGCCTCGGCGACCGTCTGATCAAGAAACAAAATCTTCGCGGCGCTATCGACGAGCATGGTCGCGAGCGCTTCCGGTGTCGATGACGGCGCCAACGGCGCGACCGCAACGCCCGCTCGCAACGCACCCAGGAACACGGCGACATAATCAACCGAAGGCGGCGCGCAGAGGGCGACTGCATCGCCGCTACGAACATCGTCCCGCTGCAAGGAGGCAGCGATGCGATCCATGGTTCGATCGAGATCGCCATAGTCGAGCGTTTTATTCTTGTCGATCAAGGCCGGGTGGCGCGGACGTTCGTGGGCATGAGCACGCACCAACTCGGCGATCACGCCGAACTCCTGATCCAGCAGCGCCTCGGGTGTCATCATTCATGGCCGCAGCAACCAAGGGGCGGGCACAATGCCACAGCCGTGTGGGGTGCGAAACGTCGAATACGGCGGCGCGCGCCGCCATTGCAATAATTAATACTCGAATACAAACTTGCGTCCGCTCGCGACATAAACGCCCGGCGCCAGCAGGGCAATTCCGATCTGCAAAAGACGAACACTGCCGCCGCCGCGGTGAAAGGACAACGCATGCAAACGCCCGAACCGGCCGTTGAAGGTCAACTGAAAGGCAAGGTCGCACTGGTCAGCGGCGCCGCGAGCGGCATCGGCCGCGCCAGCGCGATGCTGTTCGCGCAGGCCGGTGCAAGCGTGGTTGCGTTGGACCGGGCAGCCGAAGTCGAAGACACCGTCGCCAGCATTCGCAAAGACAACGGGCGCGCGCTCGCCATCGTCGCCGACTCGTCGCAGGAAGATAATATTTCCGGCGCTGTCGACACGGCAGTACGTGAATTCGGCGCGCTCGATGTGTGCTTCGCCAACGCCGGCATCAGCGGCGGGCTGGTGCCGCTGCACGAACAGACGCCGGAGCATTGGATGCAAGTACTGACGATCAACCTGATCGGCACCTTCCTCGCAGTAAAGCATGCAGCCAGAGTGATGACGCCGCGCAAGCGGGGCTCGATCATCTGCACGGCATCGGTGGCAGGACTACGATCGGGAGCGGGCGGTTCGCCGTACAGCGCCAGCAAAGCGGGCGTCATCAGCCTGGTGCAAACGACGGCCTATCAACTCTCCGGCAGTGGCGTGCGCATCAACGCGATCTGCCCAGGCCTCATCGAAACAGGAATGACCCAGCCGATCTTCGAACAAGCACGCATACGCGGCACCGATAACAAGATCGGTCAGCTCAATCCGCTGCGGCGCGCTGGTGCTCCCATCGAGATTGCGCGCATGGCGCTGTTCCTGGCGTCCGACGCCGCCTCTTACGTCAATGGCCAGGCGTTCCCGGTCGATGGCGGCCTGTCGAGCTCGCACCCCATCGTGCCGCCGAAGTTGTAATGCTGCGGATGTAGCCATTTGCCGGCGGAACCCTTCCCTGCAGCAATGCGTCTTCTGGGGGACAACGGAGATCACTATGCGGAACGACGAGCGCTACGACGATGAATATGACTCCGATGAACGTCCACGCCGCTCGGCACTGGATATAGTCGAATCGTTGGTGTTACTGGGCGCGCTGGCGCTGATCGCGACTCCGGCTGTCAAGGGAATTGCACGACGCTGGCGCGTGCGTCATCCGGTCGCCGCGGATGAAGACGGCATCGACGACTCGTTGAAGGATACTTACCCCGCCAGCGATCCGCCGGCGATGCGCTACGTCGACATCCCCTCCAACCGACGCTGATCTCGCATCAGCGCACGATCCGCAGCAGCTGCCCGACCAGAGCATTCGGCAGCACCGGCTTTGCCAGGCGCGGCACGTCTTTTTCACGCAGCCGCCTCACCAGCGGAAACACGTATTCGCCACCGAGATTTACATCCAGCACCGCAACCGTTGGACGTTCGGCAGCCAACAACGCCTGCGCCTCGAGCAGACTTGCTGCCGGGCCGAGCACGCGCGCGGCCGCGCGGCCGGCGAATCCATGCCGGTGCGAACGACTTCAGGTCGCAGCCATGACCCGCAGCTTGGTGAGGCTGACGCGAATACGAGTGCCAGGCCGGCGCCCTTCCGCAACTGCATCTTCCTGGAATCGGCTGGAACGTTCCGGGCGTCCGCCGAACTGGCGCGCGACCATGTCGATGATTCTCGCCCCCAGCCCGCCTGTTTCCTGTGAATGCTTGTCATGCCAGCCCACCCCATCGTCAGAAACTTCCAATATCGGGATCGCATCGGCGCCTTGCCCGAGGATCACGTTACTTCGCCGGAATCGCCGGGCAAGAACGCATGCTTGACGGCGTTCATCACCAGTTCGCTGGTCAGGACGCCGAGGGAGACCGCGTCGCGCGCATTGATTTCCAGTGGTTCGACCTGGCAGTGAATTCGGATCAAATCTCCCGGCGGCAAGCCGGCGCTGATGTCTTCCAGCACCGCACCCAGCACTTCGTTGACCTTGACGGTCGCGAAATCCGCCCCCAACCGCAGCTTGCGATGTGCCGACGCGATCGCTTGTACTCTCGCTCGAGCGGCGCTCAGCGCACGCGCTGCGTCGGGATTTTTCACAGCCCGCTGCTGCATGGTCAGGAACGACGACACCAGCGCCAGGTTGTTGCCGACGCGATGATTTACGTCAGTCAGCAGCGATTCGGCGCGTGCGCGCTCTCGGTTCGCTGCTTCGGCAGACTTGGCCAGCTCCTCGGTGCGAGCCTGCACCCGCTGCTCCAGCTCAGCATTATGCGAGGCCAGCCGCAACCTGCTTTCGTCAACAGCCTTGACATACCGGCGCACGCTTATCAACGAGAACAGGGCCAGCACGCCGCAAGCGATGAGCAACACGATGACAGTAGTGATGAAGCGGCCGCGCAGCTCGGTGACCGCAGCGTGGCGGTCGGCAAGCAACTCTTCTTCCAACTGGCCCATCACTTCGATGCGCGAGCGGATTTCATTCAATGTCGGCAAACCCGAGTGCTGCAGACCTGCAATTGCATCCTCGCGGCGACCTTCGCGGGCGGCCGCCAACGCCATATCGATGCCGGCGAGACGTTGTTCGACCAGAGGCATCATGGCTGCGACGTTCGCGAGCTGCACCGGGTTATCGGCAACCAGCCGTCGCAAGTTGGCGAGATGCCGCGGCAGCGCTTCGCCGGCTTCTTCATGCGGTCTCAGAAATGCTCGGTCGCCGGTAAGCAGGAACCCGCGCAATCCCGATTCGGCGCCGCCGAGCGTGAGCAGCGTTGCATTGAGCGCCCGCTGCACTTCCAACGTATGCACCACCAGTTCATCCGCCTCCATGCCCTGGCGTGAAACATGGAACGTCAACCCCGCCAGCCCAATAGCATCAGGAAGCTGAGCACGACCGTGGCGAGCAGCGCCCGGTTCTGGCGCAGCGACTGTGCTTGTAAGACTTGCATGCGTCCGGTGAGGAAGCGAGGGCCGGTGATCGCAGATGTTAGCAGGCTGATGCGAACCTGCATTCGAAGCGCGTCATCGCGCCGTCAATACCAGGTCGTCGCGATGGATGAGTTCGTCGCGTCCATGGAAACCGAGCAACGCTTCGATCTCGGTCGACTGCTTGCCGCACAGTCGCTGCGCGTCGCCGCTTGAATAGGTGACCAGCCCGCGCGCGATTTCTTTGCCGGCGGAGTTGCGCACGATCAACGAATCGCCGCGCTGGAACTGCCCGACGACACGAGTGACGCCGGCCGGCAGCAAGCTCTTGCCGCGACCCAGCGCAGCGGCGGCGCCATCATCGACATAGAGTTCGCCGGCGGGTTGTAACGTTCCGGCAATCCATTGCTTGCGCATGGCTGCAGGATTGGCTGACGGATAAAACCAACTGCAGCGCGCGCCCTCTTCGATCCGCTGTACAGGATGCAACTCCCTGCCCAACGCCACGCACATCTGACAGCCCGCACCAAGGGCAATCTTCGCGGCCGCGATCTTGGTTGCCATGCCGCCCGTGCCCACGGCGGAAGACGAACCGCCGGCCATGCTTTCGATATCCGCTGTAATGGCGTGCACTTCGGGAATGAATTGCGCAGTCGGGTCGCGAGTCGGATCGGCCGTATAGAGCCCGTCGACATCCGATAGGAGGATCAGGCAATCCGCACTGATCATCTGTGCCACCCGCGCCGCCAGCCGATCGTTGTCGCCGTAGCGGATCTCGGCGGTTGCGACCGTGTCGTTCTCATTAATAACCGGCACTGCGCCAAGTTTGAGCAGGGTGGCGATGGTATTGCGCGCATTGAGGTAGCGACGACGCTGTTCTGTGTCCCCCAGCGTCAGCAAGATCTGCGCCACGCTCAGCTGATGGTGCTCCAGCACTTCGGTCCACGCGTGCGCCAGGCGGATCTGGCCGACGGCGGCGGCAGCCTGCTTTTCTTCGAGCTTGAGTCGTCCGGCGGCGAGACCCAGTTGCCGCCGGCCCAGCGCGATGGCGCCGGAAGACACCAGCACCACCTCCTGGCCGCGCCGGCGCAGCCCGGCAACGTCGGCAGCCAGCGTTTCCAGCCAGGCGCGCTTGACCGCGCCGCTGGACGCATCTGCCAACAAAGCCGAACCGACTTTAATGACAATGCGCCGTGCCTGCAGCAGCGGCTGGGCGGAAGGTGCTTGCGGCGTCGATGTCATGGCGTGAAGGTTGAAGGGGCGCGGCAGTGTAGGCAGGGGCCGAATCCTCGTCTACTCCGCCCCGCATACACCCCGCTGTCCAGCCTGGGCGATGTTTCACTGCTTGGCAGTCACGGAGAATGTCCCTAATATTCCGCGGCCGGTGAGCACCGGTCTGTCGTCGTTTGAGGTATTTGCGTGGCCAGAGATTACGACCCGGTCCAGGGAAAATGGTATGAGGATCTCGAAGAGAACGAGGTCTTCAAGGTCCTGTCCGTGGACCCCGACCAGGAACTGGTCGAAGTTCAGTACGAAAACGGCGATATCGAGGAGATCGACCTCGATACCTGGCATGAGCTCGATCTAGAGCAGGCGACCAAGCCCGAAGGCTGGGCCAGCGACGACGAAAAGAAGCCCGAAGTCGCGGCAGAAGAGGAAGAAGAGGACGAGGACGACTGGGACGAAGACGACGACGATTGGGATGACGACGAGGACGAAGACCTCGACGAAGACGACGATTACAACGACCGGGACGGCGGCTGAGCACGTCCGCGACCCCCTATCGAGCCTGCATCGACTTGACGTATTGACTCAGGCCGCGTTGACGACAATGCGGCTTTTGCCCGCCACTGTCGCATAGCGGCAGCTGCGCGGGGCAGCGAGCTAAGGACGGCGTGCAACGCCTCTCCCTTACCATCGCGGCACCAAATGAAAGCGCATCGAACCGCCCTGGTCTGGTTTCGTCGCGACCTGCGCCTCACCGACCATTCCGCGTTACTGCATGCCCTGGCGCACGCGGACCGGATCGTACCGGTGTTCGTGTTCGCCCCCGAAGAAGAACTGAGCTGGACGGCGGGCGCCGCCAGTCGATGGTGGCTGCATCACAGCCTCGAGGCATTGGCACGAGCGCTGCGAAAGCGCGGCGGCCAACTCATCATTCAGCGCGGTCCGTCGCTGGCCGCGCTACAGCGCACGCTGCGCGAAACCAAAGCGACGCTGGTGTGCTGGAACAAGCTCTACGAACCCGCGGCGTTGAAGCGTGATGCAGCTATCGTCGCCGCCTTCGATCAAGATGGCATCGCGGTAGAGCAGTGCAATGCCTCGCTGCTGTTCGAACCGGGCGCGATATTGAATGGCCAGCAGCTGCCGTATCGCGTCTTCACCCCGTTCTGGCGCACGGTAGAAAAACAGCTCGCAGCTCTGCCGGCACCGCGTCCACCGCCGCGAAAACTCCCCGAGGTGCAGCGTAATCTCTCGTGCATCGCGATCGCGGACCTGCAACTGCTGCCGAAAATTGCCTGGGATGAAGGCATCGCAGCGGCCTGGACGCCGGGCGAAAGCGGCGCCCTGCAGCAGCTCAAGCGGTTCGGCAACCATATCGGCGACTATCCCACGGGTCGCGATCGACCTGATGTGGCTCAGACCTCGCGCCTCTCACCGCACCTGCACTTCGGCGAAATCGGACCGCGACAGATTGTCGCCGCACTCCGACAGCATACCGGCGCGGCTGCATCCGCTCAAGGCGCTGACGCGTATCTACGCCAGGTGGGATGGAGAGAATTCGCTCATCACCTGCTGTATCACTTTCCCGCAACGACCAATCATCCTTTGGATGCCCGGTTTGCAAAACAGCGGTGGCATCGCAGCCGCGCACACCTGCGGGCGTGGCAGCGAGGAGCGACTGGTTTTCCCATTGTCGATGCTGGAATGCGCGAATTGTGGCGCACTGGCTGGATGCACAACCGTGTCAGGATGCTGGCCGCGTCACTGCTAACGAAAAATCTGCAGATTCACTGGCTGACAGGGGCGCGATGGTTCTGGGACACGCTGGTCGATGCGGATCTGGCCAACAACACGCTGGGGTGGCAATGGACTGCTGGCTGCGGCGCCGATGCGGCGCCTTACTATCGTATTTTCAATCCGGTGCTGCAGGCGAAGCGGTTCGATCCGCAGCGCCGCTACATCCGCGAATGGGTTCCTGAAATTGCAGCCCTGCCAGACCGCTGGATTCATCAGCCGTGGGCCGCGCCCGAAGCAATCCTGCACCAGGCAGGCGTGCGGCTCGGCCACACCTACCCTCGACCGTTGGTGGATCTGGGGAATTCCCGTAAATGTGCGCTTCAGGTCTATTCGCGGCTCAAGCGCGATTGAATCCGCATCTCGACGCCCGTGCGAAAACCATACCGAGGACGCATGAGCATGAGTAACAATCCTGAAGCCGCACCACGACGCTCCCTGCTGACCAGCCTGACCAGCTGGCTCGATGCAGGCGCGGGCCTGTCGAATTTCGACAAGACCAAGGTCGACCAAGTCGACTGGCTGCGGGTGATTCCGTTCATCGGCATGCATGTCGCCTGCCTCGCCATTTTCACCGTCGGTGTAAGCACCACCGCGGCGGTTGTCGCCGGCTTCATGTACGTGATCCGCATGTTCGCGATCACCGGCTTCTACCATCGCTATTTTTCGCATCGCGTCGTTCAAGACCTCGCGCGCCGGCCAGTTCGTGTTCGCGTCTGCTGGGCGCCTCCGCCGTGCAGCGCGGCCCGATCTGGTGGGCTGCGCACCACCGCCATCACCACGCCATTCTCGGATCAACCGAGCCGGACCGTGCACTCGCCGGTGCAGCGCGGCTTCCTGTGGAGCCACATGGGCTGGTTCCTGTCGCGCCGGCATTTCGCCACCCGACCTGTCCCGCGTACGCGACCTGCTGCGCTTCCCGGAGCTGCGCTGCTCGACCGTTTCGACATCCTGGTGCCGGTCGCGCTGGCGGTCGGCGTTGTTCGGGCTCGGCGCGGCGCTGGAGCACTTTGCACCCGGCCTGGGCACCAATCGCTGGCAGATGCTGGTGTGGGGCTTCTTCGTCTCCACCGTGGTCACGTATCACGCCACTTACACGATCAACTCGCTGTGCCATCGCTTCGGCGAGCGCCGGTACGACACCAACGACGACAGCCGCAACAACCTGCTGGCTGGCGCTGCTGACGCTTCGGCGAAGGCTGGCACAACAACCACCACCACTACCCGGTGTCGACGCGCCAGGGCTTCTACTGGTGGGAAATCGATCTGACC
The DNA here is from genome assembly GCA_963710595.1 of uncultured Gammaproteobacteria bacterium. Classification (GTDB taxonomy): domain Bacteria; phylum Pseudomonadota; class Gammaproteobacteria; order Steroidobacterales; family Steroidobacteraceae; genus Steroidobacter. The sequence goes on along the minus strand of CAVQAZ010000003.1, from coordinate 1,863,922 downwards.
TACTACGGACTGCGTCGTCCTGGCGCTGCTCGGCATCGTCTGGGATCTCAAGCCGGTCCCGCCCGAAGTGCGCGATGCGCGCACCCGGTCGCGCGCCACAACAGTCCCGTCGCATGTTACCGGGCACGTATCCACCATGCGCATCGCCGTCATCGGCGCCGGCATAGCCGGCCTGTACGCGGCCTGGCGCTTCAGCCGTGAACACGAGGTCACGGTCTTCGAAGCCGGCGACTATCCCGGCGGACACACCAACACCGTCGATGTCGAGCTGGCAGGGCGAGCACTACGCCGATCGACACCGGCTTCATCGTCTTCAACGACTGGACCTATCCAAACTTCATCGCGAATGCTGGACGAGCTGGGCGTGGCATCGCAGCCCTCGAACATGAGCTTCAGCGCTGCGCTGCGAACGCACCGGCCTGGAGTACAACGGCACCTCGCTGAACTCGCTGTTCGCCCAGCGCCGCAACATCTTGCGGCCCTCGTTCCTGCGCATGATCGCGACATCCTGCGCTTCAATCGCGAATCGCGCAGCGCTGCTGCAGACCAGCGATGACAAGCTGACGCTCAGCGAATACCTGCGCGCCAACGGTTATTCACAATCGTTCACCGAACGTTACATCCTGCCCATGGGCCGTGCGATCTGGTCCGCCGAGGCCGATGCCATGCTGTCGTTCCCGGCGCGCTTCTTCGTCGATTTCTTCGATCGTCACGGCTTTCTCAACATCGAAAACCGCCCGCAGTGGCAGGCGGTTCGCGGCGGCTCGCGTGAATACGTGCGCAAGCTCATCAGCAGCATGCGCGCAGATGTTCGCTTGTCGACACCGATCGAAAGCGTGCGTCGCCGGCCGAACGAGGTCGAAGTGTGCACGCAGCGCGGTGAAGTGCATCGCTTCGATCAACGTGTTCCTGGCGTGTCATAGCGACCAGGCGCTGGACATCCTCAGCGATGCGTCTGCGGCGGAACGTGAAGTGCTGAGCGCATTTCCGTACGCGGCGAACGAAGCGATCCTGCATACCGACACGAGCTTGCTGCCGAAGCGCCCGTTGGCGCGCGCCGCATGGAATTACCACTCGCTGGCGAATCCGCAACAACCTGTTGCGCTCACCTACGACATGAACATCCTGCAGACGATCGATGCGCCGACCAAATTCCTGGTCACGCTCAATCACGCCGACGCCATCGACAAGAGCAAAATCATCCAGCGCATCGCTTATCACCATCCGGTCTACTTGCCCGCCGGTGTTGCGGCCCAGGGGCGCCATCGCGAGGTGAACGGCGCGCGGCGCACTTATTTCTGCGGGGCGTATTGGCGTTATGGATTTCACGAAGATGGCGTCGTCAGCGCGCTGCGTGCCCTGGAACATTTCCAGTGGGATCTGACTTCACGCGGCGAATCCGCTTCGATGCCGCTGCAACTCGCCAGCGGCCAGCGCTAAGTCATGCACAGCTGTATTTATAACGGCTGGGTACGGCATCGCCGGCACGAGCCGGCCGGACACCAGTTCCGTTATGAATTGTTCATGATGTACCTGGACCTCGCCGAGCTGCCGCATCTGTTCGACAGTCATTGGGGTTGGTCGGTACGCGGCCCGGCGCTCGCACGCTTCAAGCGCTCCGACTATCACACCAATGCCGATGGCGATGACGGTGCCGACGAATTGAGCCTCGACGAAGCGGTGCGCCGCACGGTCACCGGCCACACCGGCCGGCGACCGACGGCCCGATCCGCATGCTCACGCACCTGCGTTACTTCGGCTACATCTTCAACCCGGTGACGTTCTATTACTGCTTCGACAGCGGCGGCACCAAGGTGCAGACGATACTGGCGGAGATCACCAACACGCCCTGGAAGGAACGCCATGCGTATGTGCTGCCAATCTCGGCGGCGACACGTGCGGATGACAGCGTCATGCGCTTCGAATTCGGCAAGGAGTTCCACGTCTCGCCGTTCTGGCCGATGGACATGCGCTACGACTGGCGTCTGACCGAACCCGGCGACGAACTGCGCATTCACATGGAAAACCTGCAGCAGAAGGATGGACAAAGCCGGCGCGCGTTCGATGCGACGCTGACGCTGCAGCGAGAGGAAATCTCCAGCTCCGCGCTGTCACGCGCGCTGCTGCGCTATCCGCTGATGACCAGCAAAGTTGCCGGTGCGATTTATTGGCAGGCGCTGCGCCTGTGGTTCCGACGCACGCCGTTCTTCACTCACCCGAAGTTGGTCCCGTGACGCCATGACAGCAAGACCTTCGATTCTCCCCGCCTCCCCCACCGTCATCGCCAACGACTCGTGGCTGCAACGCACGGGCCGCGACGCGCTGCTGGGGCAGCTCAAACACCTCAGGCACGGTGAGATCGCCGTCGTTGAAAACGGCGCGGTACATCGCTTCGGCAGCACCGCCGAATGTCCGCTGACCGCAACGGTGGAAGTGGTTCATCCGCAGTTCTGGGCGGACGCCGCGTTCGGCGGCAGCACCGGCGCCGGCGAGTCGTATATCCACGGCCATTGGCGCAGCGACGACCTGACTGCGCTGATTCGCATCATGGTGTTGAATCGCCACGTCCTGGAGAACATGGAAGGCGGCCTGGCCTTCCTCACCGCGCCGCTGCGACGAATCTTCCATTGGATGAATCGCAACTCCAAGGACGGCAGCCGCAAGAACATCGCCGCGCACTACGACCTCGGCAACGATTTCTTCCAGCTGTGGCTCGACGACACGATGGCGTATTCGTGCGGCATCTTCGAAGCGCCGGAAGCGACCTTGAAAGAAGCCTCGATCGCCAAGTTCGAAGCCGTTTGCCGCAAGCTGCAGCTCAAGTCCAGCGATCATCTGGTCGAGATCGGCACCGGCTGGGGCGGCCTGGCAATTCACGCCGCCAGAAAGTACGGCTGCCGCGTGACGACGACGACGATCTCCAAAGAGCAATATGCACTCGCCAAGGAACGCGTCGCGGCGGCCGGCTTGAGCGATCGCATCGACCTGCGCCTGGACGACTATCGCGACCTCACCGGCCAGTACGACAAGCTGGTGTCCATCGAAATGATCGAAGCCGTCGGCCACCAGTTCCTCGACACCTACATCGCCAAGTGCGCCTCGCTGCTGAAGCCCAACGGCGCGATGCTGATCCAGGCCATCACGATCCAGGACCAGATTTATAACGAGGCGCTCAAGAGCGTGGATTTCATCCAACGCTTCGTGTTCCCCGGCAGCTTCATCCCCTGCGTCACCGCGATCACCGATGCGGTCACTCGCTCGACGGACATGAAGGTCTATCACCTCGAAGACATCGGCCCGCACTACGCCACTACGCTGCGCAAGTGGCGCGAGAATTTCTTCGCCAACATCGGTCGCGTGCGTGCTCTCGGCTATCCCGAAGAATTCATCCGCTTGTGGGACTACTACCTGTGCTACTGCGAGGGCGGCTTTGCCGAGCGCCAGTTAGGTGATGTCCACATGTTGATGGTCAAGCCGGGCTGGCGCGGCTAGGAACCTGTGCGATAGTAGCCGGCAGCATGCTGCCGCTGCGCCTAGGCATTTTCGCCGGAATCTTCGGCGTCGCCCTCTCCGGGCTGTTCTCGCTGCTCGATAACTTGAGCGAGCCGGAGCTGCTGCGCTCGAAGAAGGCCGTCATCGTCAAGGGCTGCGATCCCATCGAAGGTGAGGACGCAGCCCGCCTCTGCCCGCAGCTGTTCTGCCAGAAATTCCTGCTCGACAGTCGCGCGGTGGAGCTGCGTTCCCGGTTTGAGGTGACAGTGGATCAGCGCTCGGGCACTGACCACTTCATCGGCGGCATCGCCCGCCCCTTCCCTGCCGCCCAGAACGCCAGTCGCGCGCAGAGCTTCGCTTGTTTGATTCAAGGTGATGACGGTGTTGCGGGGCGTGTTTTGAAGGCGGAGGAGTTCGAACAGTTGGTGAAGCGGCCGGAGTCGTGGCCGACGCTGAAGCCCCTCACCCTGCCCTCTCCCAAGGGGAGAGGGTAAGAATCTCTCCACCTCTCCCCCTGGGAGAGGTCGCGCGCAGCGCGGGTGAGGGCCTCTTGAAAGCGGAACCCTCACCCTGCCCTCTCCCAAAGGGAGAGGGGTAAGAATCTCTCCACCTCTCCCCCTGGGAGAGGTCGCGCGCAGCGCGGGTGAGGGCCTCTTGAAAGCGGGACCCTCACCCTGCCCTCTCCCAAAGGGAGAGGGGTAAGAATCTCTCCACCTCTCCCCCTGGGAGAGGTCGCGCGCAGCGCGGGTGAGGGGCTCTTGAAACCGACCATCTGCCCAAGGAAGAGAACAAGAACTAAGCTAACCGCATGACACCAAGCGCCTCCCTTTTGAATGAACTGCGCGGTGTGGTCGGCCCGAACGGCTATCTCGACCAGCCCTCCGACCTCGAGCCGTTCCTGGTCGACCATCGCAAGCTGTATCGCGGCGTGACCCCATTGGTGCTGCGGCCGGACAGCACCGCACAAGTCTCTGCCGTCATGCGCTTGTGCAACGAGGCGCGCGTTGGCGTCGTCCCTGTTGGCGGTAATACCAGCTATTGCGGTGGGGCGACGCCGAGCGGCGATGGTTCTCAGGTCGTGCTCTCCCTGGCACGCATGCGCCGCATCCGGGCGATCGATCCGCTCAACTACGCCATGATCGCCGAGGCCGGCTGCGTGCTTGCGGAAGTTCAAGCAGCCGCAGCGTCCGTGGATCGTTTGTTTCCAATGAGCCTCGGTTCGGAGGGCTCGTGCCAGCTCGGCGGCAATCTGTCGACCAATGCCGGCGGCACCGCAGTCCTGCGCTACGGCATGATGCGCGACCTCGTGCTCGGTCTGGAGGTCGTGCTGCCGGACGGACGCATACTGGATGGTTTGAAGCCGCTACGCAAAGACAACACCGGCTACGACCTGCGCGATTTGTTCATCGGCGCGGAAGGCACACTTGGCATCATCACTGCGGCGGCGTGCAAGTTGTTTTCCCGGCCGGCGTCGACAGTCACCGCTTTCGTCGGCATTTCCGATCCACAGCAGGCGGTGTCGTTGTTATCACGACTGCGAACATTCACCGGCGACGCCGTATCGACGTTCGAGCTCGTCCCGCGCTTTGCACTCGAACTGGTGCTGGAACACATTGCGAATACTGCCAATCCGCTCGACACGCGCCATGACTGGTATGTACTGGTGGAGATCGGCATGGGGCGCCACGACGAAGCGCTTCGCGCCGCGATCGAAACAGAGCTTGCGGCTGCGATGGACGAAGGTCAGATCGGCGACGCGGCGATCGCGGCCAGTGAAACTCAACGCGAAATGTTCTGGCGCCTCCGCGAAACCATTCCGGAAGCTCAGCGCCGCATCGGCGCCAGTATCAAACACGATGTATCGGTGACGTCGAGCGAGCTGCCGCAGTTCATCATCGAAGCCTCGCAGCTGGTGCGCTCGATCACGCCGCAGGGACGGATTGTTTCCTATGGCCACCTGGGCGACGGCAACCTGCATTTCAATGTCAGCCGCCCGGCGAACGGCAGCGACGAAGATTTCCTACAACTTGCTCCCAGCATCAACCGCGCGGTGCATGACCTGATCGCTCGTTATGGCGGCAGTATTAGTGCCGAACATGGCATCGGACAGCTCAAACGCAACGAACTGGTCCGGTACAAGCCGCTGGTCGCGATCGAGCTGATGCGCTCCATCAAACAAGCCTTCGATCCGAACGGCATCATGAACCCCGGCAAAGTGCTGTAGGAGCCGCTTTCCGGCTACTGCCGCGGCACTCGCCGAGCGTGAGAGGGAATACACATGACCGTGCGACGAAGCCTGATCACTGCCGTTTTCCTGCTTTGCGGATGGAGCACATCCGGCATTGCCGCCGACCGTTCAGATTGGTACCACCCTGGCCTGCTGCGCGGGCGCGATCTCACGCCGTTTGGGCTGTTCCGCCTCGACATGCTGCCGGCCCATACGGTCGACGCGCGCCAGGACAGTTGGGCGCTGGAGGTGCTCACGGCGTACCAGAACACGTTCATCATGAGCGACAACGTCCGCGAGTATCTCGCAGCTCGCAACATCGGCCGGCAGGCGTTGCGGCCGCAAGATGCTGCGGCCATCCTCAACATGGCCGAGGACGCCTACTATGTTGATGCCGAAGTCAGCCTCTCCGACTTAGTCCTGCATAAACGGCTGAGCCGCTGGTGGACCAGCTATCTCACCATTCCGTACATCGGCTATGGGCGCGGCGCGCTCGACAGCACCATCGAATCCTTTCATGACGCAGTGGGCTTCAGCCAGCAAGGCCGCGACTTGGTCGCGCGCAACCAGTTTCAAATGGCCTATGACATTGGAGGCGCGCGCCTTTCGCAGCTGGCGCAGTCTCCCGGCGGATTCGGCGATCCGGTCGTTGGCGTCCGCTATTCGTTTCCCGAACCTCGCTACGGCTGGGATCTGGTGTTCGAGTTGGCAGCGAAGCTGGCCGTGGACGGCGAGCGCTTTTTGCTCTCCACCGGCAAGGACGATTACGGCACGCAGCTGACGTTACAACGCCGCTGGGGCAGGCACGCGGCCTACATTGCCGGCAGCGCGGTCTACTACGCCGGCGGCCCCGAGACTCCCGCCGACGACAATCAAATCATCCCGACATTGCTGCTGGGCTATGGCTTCGGCATTACACGCAACACCACAGCCATCGTGCAGGCCTACGCCAGTCAAAGCACCGTGCAGAACACCGATATCGAAGAGCTGACCGCCGACAAATATCAGGTCAGCCTCGGCTTGCAACAACGCGTCGGCGCGGTGCTGTGGAGCTTCGCCGTGACCGAAAACATTTCCAACTTCAGCAACACGCCGGATATCGGCGGACAGCTGGCGCTTGCTTATTTTCCCGGCGCGCAGTGACCGAAGCGTCAGCTGCCGATCACGCCACCGCCATCTTTCGAGATTGCGATGACGCTGGCGCGAGGCTGCGTGCCGGGGCCGTCGGGCCAATGGCTACGAGGCGCGGCCGTCGTGCCGCCTTCGCCGGGATGCTGAATGCTGAGGAACAACGTTTCGCTGTCGGGCGAGAACTGGCAGCCGCAGACCTCACAACCCACCGGCCCACTCATGAACTGTTGCAGGCGACCGCGATCCGGGCCGGTCGTCGGACACACCCAGCAGCCATCGTTGTTGCCGTTCGGTTGCGTGCCGTCGGTCACCATCCAGAGGTTGCCGGCGTTATCGAAGCCGATGTTGTCCGGCGAGCCGATCGGGCTGAGCTCGGCGGCGTTGCTGTAGCCTGCGTAGTACGCACTCTCGGTTTTCACTTGAGCCAGATCGGTGATCAAACGACCGCCGGCCGGATCGCCGGCGAGCAAAAATGCTTCCCACGAAAATTCTCGCGCAGTGTGATCATCACCGGCTTCGCGGATTTCGATGATGTGGCCGAACGCGTTCGCGCCGCGCGGATTGGCGGCGTTGGGGCCTGAGTCGATTTCGCGCCCGCCATAAGTTACCGTGCCCGGCGCCACGCTGCGATTCTCGTTACGCGTGCAAGCGACATAGATGCGACCGGTGGTCGGATTCGCTTCGACATCTTCGGGCCGATCCATGGGCGTTGCGCCGAGCAGATAAGCCGCCATCCGCGCCTTGATGAGCACATCGGCCTGATCGCGAAATCCGGCAGCAGTATTGAGGGGACCCTTGGGATCGAACACCAGTGGCATCCATTGCCCTTTGCCGCTGGCATCGAAGCGCGCCACGTGCAGCGTCCCCTGCTCCAGCAGTTGGCGATTCCCCGCACGGTTCCTGGGATCGAAACGGCCGTTGGAAATGAATTTGTAGACGTACTCGAATTTGTCGTCGTCGCCCATGTATACGGCGACGCGTCCATCGTGAGCGATCACCGGGCTCGCGCTTTCATGCGCAAAGCGCCCGAGCGCAGTACGTTTGACCGGCGTGCTGGCCGGATCCTGCGGATCGATCTCGACGATCCAGCCGAAACGAAACGGTTCCGTCGGCGTGGTCGCAAGATCAAAGCGCGCATCGGCGATGTCCCAGTTGTAAAGCGACTGCGCCTTCCACATGCGAAAACGACGATGCGATTCGACGATGAACGGATCGACGTCGCTGCGCGCCTTGAGCTGCTCGAGATTGGCGAAGTAATCCTGGATGTTTTCCTCCGCCGTGAGGTAGGTGCCCCAAGGCGTCTGGCCACCGGCGCAATTCGACATCGTGCCGAGCGCGCGAACGCCTTGCGGATCGTCCTTGGTTCGCATCAAAGCCGACCCTCGCGCCGGTCCGCCGATGTCGATAGGCGTGTCGGCGGTGATCCGGCGATTCAGAGGCGAATCCTTGACGAACTTCCAGCGGCCGCGCTCGCGTCTGATCTCGATCACGGAGACACCTTGCGCGGCTTTCGCAATCGACACGACCTGCGGATGCTCTTTCACATACGCGCGGCTGGCGCCGTTGCTGATGCCGAGAAAGCCGGGATGGCCAGGAAACATCAGTGCGTCGTCGGTGTACTCGTTGTTGACGCACAGCACGCCGCGATCGCCGCGTTCACCCAGCGGGAAGAAACGAATGGCGTCGCAGTTCTGGCCGAACTGGAGCCGTTGCTGTTCGGCTGCTTTGGATTCGAGCAGCACGCCGGCGTTGAGCTTGGAAGCGTCAAGATCCGGCACCGAAGGCGACAGGCTCTCGCCCCATCGCACCAGCACGTCGGACGTATACCCCGGCGGCAACACCACGCTGTCGGCCTGGCTGCCTTGAATCGGTTTAAAGCGCAACCCCGCCACACTCTTAGCGAATGCGACGTTCGCGTCCAGCAGCGCGGAACCGGCCACTACCAGCGGTGCGATAGCCACGCCCGCTTCGAGCAACCTGCGGCGGGTGAATCGTTGAGCAAGCAGATCCTGGAATGGCGGAGCGTCAGGAATTCGACGGGTCATGGTGCGGCGGGAGGCTGGTGAGATGGCTGCGGCAGATGCGCCGTAGCCTATCGCACTTCATCCGTCCGCAATATTACAGCCCGCTTTGCTGCCGGAACCACGCGACCTGGCGCGGAAAATAGTCGGGTTCGTAACCTAAAGTGACGCGCGCGCCGTCGGGCTTTTGTTCGAAGCGCAGGATGCCATGCTCCGCGTCGGGATAGACGAAATATTCGATAGGCTGGCCGGCGGCCTGCAATTTACGCAGTTCCGCCACGCTCCAGGGAGTAGGCGCACTCGAGTCTTGCCCGCCGAAGATCCACAGGCTCGGCGTATCGAGTTTGGCCAGCGTCTGCACCGGATCGTAGAGCCGATCGATGAACGGCGTGTCGAGCCGACCGAACTTCCACCAGATGTAGGGCCGTACCAGCCACAGCGGCTGGTCGGCGCCGACGATCATGCCGAACAGCGAATCGCTGCCTTTGGCGGTTTCGAACCATGGCTGATCGCGCGCCTGGTGCAAAGCTTTCTGGAAGTCGTCCCAGCGATCCTCGCCGCGATCGAAAATGTCGCCGAGGATGGCGCTGATGCGATCCATCTCGGCGATTTCCTGGTCGCCGAAGCCCTTCTGTTGGAATGCATATACGTAGCCCCAGCGATCCTCGCCGAGGACCGGCACCGCCACGCCGAAACCGACGAACACGCTGCGGATGCCTCCGTCCTTCAACGCAGCCAGCGGCGCAATCCACCCCCCTTGACTGAACCCGGCGAGATGAATTTTGGTCGCATCGATTTCCGTACGCTTGCGCAGGTATTGAGCCGCGGCGACGGCATCGTCGGAGAGCACTTCGAAATTCGCCGTGTACTCGCCATTGGAGCCGCCAGTGCCGCGTTTGTCATAGACCAGCGAAGCAATGCCGTGCGCGGCATGCATGTAAGGCTCGGAGTAGTAATCGACGGCGCTGTCCTCTCCCGAACCATGCACCGGTACCACGACTGGAAATGGCCCTGCGCCTTCCGGCAATACCAGCTTGCCGCGCAGAGTCAGTTTGCCGCTGGGAAAAGTCACCATCTCTTCGCGTAAGCGCAGCGCTGTCGCCTTGTGAACTACGGGCTCCGCGCCGGGCGCTGATCGTTGCCAGGTGAAGCCGATGAACCGGCCTTGAGCGTCGCGCTGGAACTGAATGCGGTTCACTACCGGTTCGCGTTCCGCCCAACCGATGCCGCCTTCGAAACTGTCAGCGGTGGTCGGCCACAGTGCGCCTGATTCGCCGTTCATCATTTTGTAGCGAAGGACCTTTCCTTCGCGCGGCGTAACGAACACCAAGGCGCCATCATCGAGTCGATACGCACCGCTGAAGCGAGTATCGGCGGGTTCCTCGCGATTCATCGCATAGAGCGCGATGCCGCCCGCAAGCAGCACCACAGCGAGGACTAATAGAATTTTTCTCAGCATGCGCGTCCAACCTCCATGAGCCGCGATCCGGCCTTATGGCGATTGGACGCAGGGCCTGCCTGCAAGGTTGCACAGGCCCGCGGCGTTATATTCCTTTGCGGCCCGCGACCATCATCCATTCGACGCCGACCAGCATCTCCTGCGCGGGCGGCGAATAGCGGAAGGAACTCACCCAGGCCGTCAATGCCTGCTGCACGCAAGCCGGCCCTCGTGGCCCCGCCTGAATGTTATCGGTGCGGCCGTCTCTCAACACCGTGAATCCCACGAAGTAACTGCCGCTCGGCGTGCAGTTCTCCGCCATGACCAGCGGCTGCGATTTGATGAGCTGCAGTGTTGGCGCCGGTGGCGGCGATACCGTCGGTGTGGTTTGACAGCCGCCAAGGCCGATACCCGCGCCGATGGCGATAAACGCGAGGAGTTGCCTGGTGGTGGTTGGTTTTTTAGTGCGCATGATTCCCCCTTGCCGACCGATCACGTCTCGAATTGCCCCTGACCCCAGTCCGATATTGCGCCCGGGGGACGGGCATGGACAAATACTTTTTACGGGGGGGGAAAGGTAGGCCCTCACCCTGCCCTCTCCCAAGGGGAGAGGGGGCAAGAACTCTTCACCTCTCCCTTGGGAGAGGTCGCGCGCAGCGCGGGTGAGGCGTAAGAACCTACCGGCTGCCCGCTACCTTCCGCTCTTCCGCCTCGTCCGCGACGCCCAGGCGCTTGTGCATGAGTGGGCTGGTGGTGGTGTACTGGAGGTGCACTTTCTTGCCGGGTTCCAGATATTCCTTGATCGCGAAGGCAGCAAGCGCCGCTTCGTGGAAGCCGGAAAGAATCAGTTTCTTCTTGCCCGGATAGGTGTTGATGTCGCCGACGGCGTAGATGCCGGGCACACTGGTCGCGAATTTTTCGGTGTCCACCGTCAGCTGCTTCTTGGCAATCTCAATACCCCACTCGGCGATCGGGCCGAGCTTCGGATGCAGGCCGAAGAAGGCCAGCGCGTGATCGCACTCGACGCGGCGCACGACGCCATCGCCGCCAAGGACGCTCAGCGACTTCAGCACGCCGTCGACCGAGTTCGCTTCCTTCACATTGCCGATCAGCACGTCGGCACGCTGTTCATCACGCAGTGCATAGAGCTTCGCCACCGAAGCCGGTGCGCCACGAAATTCCGGACGGCGATGCACGACGACGACGCTGCGAGCATGCTCGACCAGCGTCAGCGCCCAATCGAGTGCCGAATCGCCGCCGCCGAGGACGATCACATCCTGGTCGGCGTATGCGCGTGGATCTTTCACGCGATAGTGAACATATTTGCCTTCCAGGTCCGCAGCGCCCGGCACATCCAGCCGACGCGGCTGGAACGAACCGACGCCACCAGCGATCACGACCGCACCGGCATCGAACACATTCGCCGCGCTGGTCACGACACGGAAACGCCCATTCTCCTGCCGCTCGACGTGCGTCACTTCCTGGCCGAGATTCAATCCCGCATGGAAGGGCGCAATCTGTTCGAGCAACCGATCGGTGAGCTGCTGGCCCGTGCAAACCGGCACGGCAGGAATGTCATAGATAGGTTTGTCCGGATACAACTCGACGCACTGCCCGCCCGCCGCCGGCAACGAATCGATGAGCTGGGCTTTGAGCCCGAGCAGTCCGAGCTCGAACACCTGGAACAGGCCGCAGGGCCCGGCGCCGACGATGACGACGTCGGTATGAACCGGCGTGCGTTCGAACTTACGCGCGGAGTCGCTGTGGGAAGCCATCGACACTTGAACTCTCCTTGGAAGTCTCTGCCAGGGAAACCGGCTGCACGTGCTGGGCCAGTCCAGCAGCATCGAGCAGCCCCTTTTCCGCCAGCCATTTACGATTGAACAGGCGCGACTGGTACTTGGCGCCGTTGTCACAGAGGATGGTGACGATGGTGTGGCCCGGGCCGAGCTGCCGCGCGATCTGCAACGCCGCCGCGACGTTCACGCCGCTGGTGCTGCCGAGAAACAAACCTTCGTCGCGCAGTAACTGATACACGGTGCGCACGCACTCGATGTCGGTTACATGCAAAGCGTTATCGAGCGGCGAACCTTCGAGATTCGCCGTGACGCGGCCGATGCCGATGCCTTCGGTGATCGAACCCGATCCGGTCGCCTTCAATTCGCCGTGGCGCAGCCAGTGATACAGTGAACTGCCCTGCGGATCGGCGAGCGTGACCTGCACCTGCGGATTCTGTTTCTTCAGGTATCGCGAAACGCCGCCCAGCGTGCCGCCGGTGCCCGTCGCCGCCACGAATGCGTGCAGCTGGCCGCCGGTTTGTTCCCAGATCTCCGGGCCGGTGGTCTGCTCGTGCGCATCACGATTGGCAGTGTTGTCGAATTGATTCGACCAGATCGCATCCGGAATCTCCTCGGCGAGGCGGCCGGCGATTTTCTGGTAGTGATTCGGGTCGCTGTAAGGCACCGTCTTGACGCGCAGCACCTCGGCGCCGAGCGTTTCGATCATCTGATACTTTTCGTTCGACTGGTTGTCGGGCATCACGATGATGCAGCGATAACCACGCGTGTTGCACACGTGCGCAAGGCCGATGCCGGTGTTGCCGGCCGTACCTTCGACCACCGTGCCGCCGGGCTTGAGCTTGCCGCTGCGCTCGGCCACTTCGATGATGGCGCGAGCCGCGCGATCTTTCACCGAACCGCCGGGATTCATGAACTCGGCCTTGCCGAGAATTTCGCAACCCGTCAGCTCGCTGAAGCGATTGAGGCGGATCAGCGGCGTGTTGCCGATGGTGTCGGCGAAGCCGTGCCTGATGCTCATGGCCTGATGCTCATGCTGAGAGCCTTCCTTCGTGAGTCGTTGCGCTGATCGATGTATCGGCGGCGGAGCGCGTATTGAACCAGTGCAGCGTTTCGTGCAGGCGAGTGACCTCGCCCACGATCAACAGCGCCGGCGATGCGACTTGCGCTTCGCCAGCCTTGCGCACCAGGTCGGTAAGCGTGGCGGTGACGACACGCTGCGAAGCGTGCGTCCCTTGTTCGATGATTGCGGCCGCACGCGTATCGGGTACGCCGTGCTCGCGAAGGCGAGCGACGATGTTCTCGAGCTGGTTGAGGCCCATGTAGAACACCACGGTGTGGCCGGGATTCGCCAGCGCCGCCCAATTCACATTGTCCGCTTCGCCTTTGCAGTGGCCGGTGACGAACGTCAGTGCTTGAGCGTGATCACGATGCGTCAGCGGGATGCCGGCGTAAGCGGCACAACCCGCGGCCGCGGTAATGCCCGGCACGACTTCGAAGCGAATGCCTTCTGCAGCCAACGCTTCCAGTTCTTCACCGCCGCGACCGAAGATGAAAGGATCGCCGCCCTTCAACCGGCACACGCGTTTGCCTTCTTTGGCCAACTTCACCAGCAGTGTATTGATCTCGTCCTGCGAGACCTGCGCCTGGCCGGCAGCCTTGCCGACATTGATGCGTGCGGCATCGCGACGTGCGAGATCAAGCACTTCGGCAGAAACCAAGCGGTCATACAAAACCACGTCGGCGTTCTGCAAAGCCCGCAATGCGCGCAGCGTCAGCAATCCCGGATCGCCAGGGCCTGCGCCGACTAACGCAACTTCGCCGGGAAACTGTGACTGCTTGGCAATCTTGGTCAGCGAGACGCCGATGCGCCGCTCGACACTGTCACCGGCTGCATCTTCACGGCCCGACAACACATCGGCCGCAATCGTGCCGTCGAAAAAGTTTTCCCAGAAACGGCGACGCGTGCCGGCGTTCTCCAGACGCACCTTCACCGTCGGCCGCAATTTACCGGCCAGCTTGGCGAGATCCCCGAGCCGCTGCGGCAGGAACGATTCGAGTTTTTCACGCAGGCGGCGCGTGAGCACCGGCGCGTCACCGCTGCTCCCCACCGCGACGACGACCGGTGAACGATCGACGATGGCCGGCATGATGAAGCGCGACAGCTCGCGATCGTCGACCACGTTGACCGGAATGTTACGGCGCTCGGCCTGGTGCGCGACCCATGCATTCACCGAATGCTTATCGGTCGCCGCGATGGCCAGACGCATGCCGTCCAACTGCTCCGGTTGGAATTCACCGGCGATGTACGTGATCACGCCGACAGTGGCTTTGTCCGTCAGCGACCCGATCAATTCCGGCGCGACGACGGTGACTTTCGCCGCCGCGCGCAGCAGCAGGTCGATCTTGCGAGCAGCGACTTCGCCGCCGCCGACGACCAGCACCGGCTCGTTCGCGAGCCGCAGAAAAATGGGAAAATAGTCCATGGCCTTAAAGCACAGCTCGCCTACTGCGCGACCGCGCGGCGCGGCTCGACCTTCAACGGGATGACACGGCGACGCGGCTGCAGACCGCATTCGCGAGATTCGGGATTCTCCCACCACCAGCGGCCCGAACGCGGATCGGCGCCCGGCTCGATGGCGCGCGTGCAGGGAGCACAGCCGATGCTGGGAAAGCCTTTGTCATGCAACGCGTTGTAAGGCAGGTTACGCGCCTTGATGTACGCCCACACGTCCGTTTCGGTCCAGTCCAGCATGGGGCTGAATTTCCACAATCCATAACGATCATCCCAGGCGACGGCTTCGCCGAGCGCGCGCTCGGCCGATTGTTCGCGGCGCACGCCCGTAACCCAGGCTTTGTGACCGGCGACGGCGCGCTTGAACGGTTCGATCTTGCGGATGCCGCAGCAGGACTGACGCTCCTCCGTGCCGAGGTAGAATCCGTTGATGCCATTGTCGCGCACGTACTGTTCGATGGCCTGGGCCTGCGGATAGAACACCTGGATGCGGCGCTGGTAGCGACGCTCCAGGCGATCCAGCAGCGACAACGTTTCGTCATGCAGCCGGCCGGTGTCAAGCGTGAACATCTCGATTTCCGGAGCATAGCTGTTGATGATGTCGGTCAACACCATCGCTTCGGCGCCGAGGCTGTTGGAATAGACCACGTCCTGGTGATCCCGAACGGCCTGCTCGAGCAGGGCGCGCGAACCCTCGACGAGGGCTTGCAGGCGGGGCGACAGTGGCTCGGTCATGGTGATGCTGAATCCTTATTCCGTGGCATGCACTGTAGCTAACCGCCTTATAACCAGGGAAAGACTGGTTTGTTCTGTCATGATGCGGCCCCGTTATGACTTCCGCGGTCCGGGCCGGTATAGTTAAGTCCATGAAACTACAACAATTACGGTACCTGGCAGCGATCGTCGAGAACGACCTGAACATCACCGCCGCGGCGGAACGGCTGCATACCTCGCAGCCGGGAGTCAGCAAACAGCTGAAGCAGCTCGAAGATGAGCTCGGATTCCCCATTTTCCTGCGGCAGGGACGCACCCTGACCAGGGTCACGCCGGCCGGCAAGCGGGTCATCGAGCGGGCGCAGAAGATCCTCAAAGAGGTGCAGAGCATCAAGCGGCTGGCCGAGGAGCAGAAAGGCGACGGCCGCGGCTCGCTGGCCATCGGCACGACCCACACCCAGGCCCGATACGTGCTGCCGCAGGTGATCCGCAAATTCCGCGAACGTTACCCGGCAGTAGAGTTGCACCTCCACCAGGGGACCTCGGAGCAGATCGCCGACATGGCCGCGCGAGATCGCATCGACTTCGCGATCAACACCGGCTCGCAGGAGCTGTTCACCAATCTGGTATTGCTGCCGTGCTATCGGTGGCATCGGCGTATCGTCGTGCCGCAAGGCCATCCACTGGCGAACGAAGGCAAGATCACGATCGAAACGCTGGGCAAGTATCCGATCGTGACGTACGTGTTCGGCTTCTCAGGTCCCTCTTCGCTGCAACAGATTTTTGCGCGCCATGGCATCACACCGCATGTGGCGCTCACCGCGCGAGATGCGGACGTCATCAAAACATATGTTCGACTGGGCATGGGCGTCGGCATCGTGGCCAGCATGGCGATGGATCCGCGTGAAGATTCGGACCTGGTGTCTATCGATGCTTCGCACCTGTTCCCGGCGCACTCGACCTGGGCCGGGTTTCATCAGGGCGCGCTGTTGCGCACTTACATGTACGACTTCCTGCAGTTGCTCGCCCCGCACCTGACGCGTCGGCTGGTCGACCGCGCCGGCAATGCGGCGACGCCGACCGATGTTGAAGGGCTGTTCGCCGATGTGGAATTGCCGATTTACCGCTAGGCGGACAATCATGGCCCGGTCTAGATAAGCCCGCTCTCGATAAGCCAGGTTTCGATAAGGATTTCAGGCTCGCTCCATGTCCGACTTTCCTCCCGACAGGCCGAAAGGCCGTTCGCTGAAACCGCTGCGGTCGTTGTGGCCGTACCTGCGCAAATATCTTTGGACGCTGATGCTCGCCATGATGGCGCTGCTGATCGCGGCGGCCGCCATGCTGACGATCCCGATCGCCTTTCGCGATCTCATCGATCGCGGCATGGCGGCGCAGGACGCCGCCACCATCAATACTTATTTCGTGGCGTTCCTGGCGGCCGCCGCCGCGTTCGGCATCTTCGCGGCGCTACGTTTTTATTTCGTCACGTGGCTGGGCGAGCGCGTCGTCGCCGATTTGCGTTCCGACATCTACAGCCGCGTCATCCGCATGGACCCGACGTTCTTCGAGGTCACTCGCACCGGCGAAGTGCTGTCGAGACTGACGACGGATACCACGGTGGTGCAAAACATCGCCGGCGTGAATCTTTCCATGACGCTGCGCTCGGCGATTCAACTGATCGGTGCATTGGTGCTGCTGATCGCCACCAGCCCGTCGCTGGCCGGCATGATCGTGCTGCTCATTCCTTTGGTGATCGTGCCCTTGATCGTTGTGGGGCGGCGCATGCGGACGCTGTCGCGAGAGTCCCAGGACAAGATCGCGGACACCAGCGGGCTCGCCGGCGAAACGTTGAACGCCATTCAAACGGTGCAGGCGTTTACGCTGGAGACGCTGCACAGCGAGCGTTACACCAAGGCGGTAGAAGATTCCTTCGTGGTGGCGATTCGCCGCTCCAAAGTCCGCGCCGCGATGACGGCCGTGGGCACCATGATGATTTTCGGCGCCATCACCTTCGTGCTGTGGCAAGGCGCGCATCGCGTGCTCAACCAGGAAATGACGGCGGGCGAACTGAGCCAGTTCCTGATTTATGCCGTTTACGTAGCCATCGCCGCCGCCACGCTGAGCGAGATGTGGGGCGAGGTGCAGCGCGCTGCCGGCGCGATGGAACGACTTGTCGAACTCAAGACCGCCACGCCAACCATCGTCGCGCCGCCCAATCCGCGAGAGTTTCCGACGCCGCCGCTCGGTCGAATCAGCTTCGACGATGTGTCGTTTCGTTACCCGTCGCGGCCGGAATCCAAGGCGCTCGATCATTTCTCGCTGACCATCGAGCCCGGTGAGAACGTCGCCTTCGTCGGCCCCTCGGGCGCAGGCAAGAGCACGACCTTCCAATTGCTGCTGCGGTTTTACGATCCCGCCTCCGGCCACATCACCATCGACGGCGTCGACATCGCTCAAGCCAGGCCAGAAGACATTCGCACCCGCATCGGCCTGGTCCCGCAGGAAACCGTGCTGTTCGGCGCCAGCGCCCGGGAAAACATTCGCTACGGCCGTCCCGGCGCGACCGACGCCGAGATCGAAGCCGCCGCTCGCGCCGCCGGCGCCGACGAATTCCTTCGCGAACTCCCACAAGGCTACGACACCTTCCTCGGCGAAAAAGGCACGCGCCTCTCCGGCGGCCAACGCCAACGCATCGCCATCGCTCGCGCGCTGCTGAAAGATCCGCCCATCCTGCTGCTGGATGAAGCCACCAGCTCCCTCGACGCCGAAAGCGAACGGTACGTGCAGGAAGCGTTGGAAACCTTGATGCAACATCGCACGACTATCGTCATCGCTCATCGCCTTGCCACCATTCTGAAAGCCGATCGCATCGTTGTATTGGAGCACGGCCGCATTGTGGACATCGGCACTCACTCGCAGTTGTTGGAAACAAATGAGTTGTATGCAAGGTTGGCGGCGTTGCAGTTTGCGGATTTGGCGGGGAGTGGGACGGCGGTCGATTCGTAGGCTCTAGGCCCGTAACAACGCGGCGCGGCCTACCGGATTCTTCCGAGGTACCGTCCAGGTAGCGGCTGTCGCGCGGCGGACTCAACTCGCTTTACTGAATCAGTGGATGTCCTAGAGGCGCTAGAGGCGCATGTAAGCTGGGAAAGGCACAAGGATTGGCTGCGGTGAGGTTGCAACGCAGTTGTCGTGCAGTGTGATTGAAACGTGTTGAAGAGGTAGTTGGGGAGAAATATTTCGCGCAGGTGTCGCTTGGGAAGTCCTAATTAACGCCAGGTTTGTGGTGGCTTACGGGGGTGCCCATCTCGACGCTCATCCAAAGGATGAAAATGGTATCTGGTCTACCGTTCATCATTGACGGTGTAATCCGCACGCGGATAGCATTCGCGCATCCAAACAAGGCGCCTTTGTGTAAAGGACGGTGGAACCGCACATTGCATCGGTCCGGAGGTGGGCCCGTGGAAATATCAGGTGTCCGATACCGGCGAGGTGGGGCAAGGAAACACGGAGGCGGCCGCGATCGCCGCCTTCCGGCAAGCGATTTTAGCGAGGCTAGAGCAGGGTAATTACGTTCCTTGCGAAATGACGGTCACGGATCAAACGCCGCCCGCGCTGCCCATCGAAGTTGGCAATGGAAGCGCGACAATCGGCGACTACGGTCAAGCCCTGGGCGGACTAGGGACATACTCGAGCGTCGGCTGGAGATTGAGCGCTGAACTTGGGACCACGCGCATTCCGCTAGTACTCACAGGCAGTTATGGCAGAAGATTGGGCCCCGCATGCGACTACAGCATCGCACGAAACGCGTACATTCAACGTGGTCGAAGTGTGGCCTGCCCGACTTCATATTATGAAGGTGGATCAGGTACCTATTGCTGGCGACACGGCGACCGTCCGTATCCGAAGAAAGATCTGTGCGATCAATGTCCGATGGTGGGTAAGTAAGCGATTGGTTAACCGCAGTCTTCCTTCCTGATTGTTCGCGCGGGAAGCTGTCATCCCTCTGAGGCGGAGGCGACAGCGATGAGGATGACGAACGGAACGATGACAGACAAGCAGCGGCGAGCGCTCGAGGCGATGGAGGCTGCGCGCAGTCAGGGATGTTCATTGACTGAGTATACGCGGACCCAAGGGTTGGAGGTACGCGAGCTCTACGATGCACTGGCGGCATTGCGTCGGCGCGGTGTGCTGCCGAAGTCGGACAAGAAGGCGCACAGCAAGTTCGTGGCGGTTCGAGTGACGCGACCCGTGAGTGTCCCAACGGCGCCGCAACGTTCGGATGGATCAGGTGTGCTGTGCCGGATTGTGCAGGGGTCGGGCTGTGTGATTGAGTGTCTGCAGTGGCCGCCGGCAAGCTGGATGGCGGCGCTGAGTTTGGGAGCCACCGATGCTCCGGCCCGCTCGTGACATCGCGCGGGTGTACTTGCATCGCACGCCCGTGGACATGAGGAAGCAGATCGACGGGCTGGCGATTCTGGCGAAGGACGTGATTCAACAGGACCCAACCTCCGGCGCGTTGTTCGGCTTCATCAACGCTCGGCGTAACAAGCTCAAGCTGCTGGTGTGGGAGAGGAACGGATTTATCGTCTGGTACAAGCGGCTGGAGAAGGACAAGTTTCATTGGCCGCGGCGTAGCGAGGAAGACGTCATCACGCTCACCGGTGAGCAGCTCAACTGGCTGCTCGATGGCTACGATGTGTGGCGGATGAAGCCGCACGAAGTGCTGTGTTTTTCCGTGTTTAGTTGAGCGAAGTGCACGCTGCGCGATATGATCGCGTACGTGACATCCCCTGCATCTTCTTCAACACCGATCGATGCCGAAGCGCTGCTCGCACGACTTGCAGCGTTGGAGGTGCGCGGCCAAGTGCGTGAAGAGCGCATCGGGCTACTGGAGGAAGAGAACCGCTGGTTGAAGTCACAGTTGTTCGGCCGCTCCTCCGAGAAGACCTCGCTCGAGGAGCGCAGCCCCGATCAAGCGTGGTTGTTCAACGAAGCTGAAGCGCTGGCAAAGTCGGCTGAGAGTTCGCCCGTCAGCGTTACGATCCCTGCGCATGAGCGCGGCAAGGGTGGGCGCAAGAAGCTGTCCGCTGCCTTGCCGCGAGTCGATGTCGTTCATGACATCGCCGAAGAACAGAAGGTCTGTGCCAGCGATGGCGCAAGGCTTGAGCGCATCGGTGAAGAGATTTCCGAGCAGCTGGATTACAAGCCCGCTCAGGTGCGGGTGATTCGTAACATTCGCCCGAAGTACGCCTGCCCTTGCTGCAAGATTGGCGTGGCGATCGCGCCCGTGCCGGCGCAGTTGCTGCCCAAGAGCTTGGCAACGCCTTCCCTGCTGGCGCAGATCACCACGGCGAAGTTCGTCGACGGCATCCCGCTGTATCGTCAGGAGCCCCAGTTCGCCCGCATCGGTGTGCCGCTAGGCCGCGCGACCATGGCCGGCTGGATGATCCAGCTCGGCGGCGTGCACGTCGTGCCGATCATCAACCTGCTGCACGAGTTGATGCTGTCGGATCCGCTGATTCACTGCGATGAGACGCGCCTGCAAGTTCTCAAGAGTGATAAAGCGCCGACGGCCAGCCACTGGATGTGGGTTCGCACCAGCGGACCACCTGGTCGGCGGATCATTCTGTTTGACTACGATGCCTCGCGCGCCGGCAGCGTGCCGAAACGCTTGCTCGAGGGCTATCACGGCATTCTGCTGACCGATGGCTATGAAGCGTACGAGGCCACTGCGCGTGCTCTCGGCCTGGTGCATGCAGGCTGTCTGGCTCACGTGCGCCGCAAGTTCGATGAGGCGCGCAAGGCACAGACGAGCGGTGTCGCCGAGAGTCAAGCCAAGGTTGCCCTGGAGTTCATCCGCGATCTCTATCTGATCGAGAAAGCACTCTGGGACAAGGAACAGCCCGCCAGTCCGGAGCATCGCGTGCGTGCACGTACCGAACTGTCGGCGCCGATCATGGCGAGGTTCCATGCGTGGCTCGAGGCGCTTGCACCGCAAGTACTACCGCAGAGTTTGCTCGGCAAGGCCGTGCACTACACGCTGGGGCAGTGGCCGAAGCTCACGACGTTTCTAACGCACGGTGAGGCGCCGCTGGACAACAACCGTTGTGAAAATGCGATCCGCCCCTTCGTAACGGAGCGTTCATTGTGCACCTCATCTTCAAGTGTCTGAAAATATTGATGTCTGATTTTCTGGGATTGCCCGACACGGGCGACCTTTGCGCGCGAGCGCCGCGGTGACACGCTCAGTGTGCAGATCGCTCGCACGAATTTGATACGGCGCATCGCGAACAACCTGGTCCGCAGCAAGAATGCCTTCTTTGATGAGCCTGCGGATCTGATGATTGGAGACACCGAGCGTCACAGCGGCTTCAGACATCGTGAGCCACTCGCCATTTTTCTCGGCCGATTTATACGCATGGATCTCGCGTACACGGCGCAATGAGCTGACACGGTGCGCAGTCCACGTCTTGCCTTGACCGGTCGGCAAACCCATGCGGTTCAGCGTTGCGGCGATGTCCTCATCTGACCATCGTGTCGCCATGGTACGAATCACGGCTACAGCCTCTTCGGAAGTGCGACAGTCGTGTTCGCCGGATTTAGGCTTGCGCACTCGAAGCTCGGAGTGCTGTCCGCCGCGCCAGTGGATGGTGAGGACGATCTCACGCGAGCTCGCCTCGTAAGCGACCATGATATCAGCGATGAGAGCGCGCACCAGCTGCTGGCGTGAACGCATAGTCACGCTTGGCGCGTTCCAAGCGACGTCCAGATCCTCGGAAAGCCCCGTGAAGTCCGGCGTAGGTGAAGCAGGGCTCGGTCTATCGAGCACCGCCAATCGCGTCTCACACTCCTGTACACGCTGTAACGTCGCCTCCCAGCTTTTCTCAAGCTGCGCGGCGATGAGCCGATTGTCGGGGTCACAGGCGGCGTAACGCCGCTCGGCAAGAGAGGCCTCGTAGCGAGCCTGCTGCAACTCCAACTCTACGATGTGTCGCTGCTCGCTCTGTTGCTCCATGTACCTGTGCTCGGCGTGCACTGCCGCCTCAATGGCGATGGGCTCGACAGCGCGCAGCACTTCGCGCCCGATGGCGATATCTACGCGCTTGGCCCCGAACGTCAAACATCGCGGCCGACCTAACATCTGGTGGGGACGCTCGCATCGATAGACGGGCTGACAGTAGTGTCCCGAGTAGCTGACCACCAATCGACACCCACAGCCTCCACAGAGCAGAAGCCCAGGCAGCAAAGCGCGGCCGCCGCGCCCAGACTTCGCCCCGCCTGCTTTCCCGTAGGCGTTCGCCGCAAGCAGCTTTTGGTTGCGCTCGTACTCGCTCCACTCGACATACCCTTCGTGGTGATCCTTGATGATAGCTTCCCATCGCTCAAAAGGCTTGCGATGCTTGTACGTCGTGCGCACGCGGCCGTCGACGAGCGCGGTGCGCTTCTCGCTCTTTCCATAGGCATACGCGCCAGCGTAGAACGGGTTCTTCAAGATCGAGATGACGTTGCGGTAGCGGATAGGAGTCCAATCAAAACTCACGAGCGACTTGCCGTCCGAGGGACGCGGAAAATGCATCTGCTCGGCGGTGAGCGAGAGCAGCACCTGTCGGGCGCTGCCGAGCTGACGGAAGCGCGCGAACACGATACGGACCGCTTCCTGCACCCGCAGGTTCGGATCGAGGCTCAAGCCCATCTCGCGATGCCAGATGTAGCCGGTCGGCACGCTGATGCGCAGGTCACCGCGAAGTGCCTTGCCGTGCTTGGCATCCAGCATGCGAGCGCGAATCACACCGAGCTCGAACTCGCTGATGCTGCCCTTCATACCGAGCAGCAACCGGTCGTTCGGCCGATGCGGATCGTAGATGCCGTCGGTGTCGATGACCCGTGCTCCGACCAGGCCGCACAGCTCCAGAAGGTGATGCCAATCGCGCCCATTGCGGGCGAGGCGCGAAGCATCCAGGCACAGCACGGCGCCAACCTCTCCGGCGCAAACCGTGGCGACCAATCGATCGAAGCCCGGACGCGCCACGCTACCGCTCGCCGAGCGGCCCAGATCATCATCAATCACTTCGACGCTGGCAAACCCGTGACGGCGGGCTACTTCAACCAGGTCGTATTGCCGCCGCTGGCTCTCAAGGTTCGTTTGCACTTGGGTTTGCGTCGACTGGCGGACATACACGACTGCTTTGCGCTTCAGCAGCGTCTCCGGCAGCATCTCAGCGCTCATCGTCGCGCTCCTCGGCTACGATGCCTGCTGCCAACATTAGAAGCCGGGACAGTTGGATGACGACCTTCATCCGCTCGGCTCTCTTCAGGCCGAGCAATCCGGTCGACTCGAACGCGATGCTGATCTGGCGGGACTGCGCAGTCGAGGGCAACACTCTCTTGCACGTCTTTTGCGGCTTGGTCATCGTGGTTCTCCTGAGCGACTGCGACGGAAGAGTCGCCACCGGAGCTTCGCCGAAATCCCCGCACCAGGAGTAATCGATGCAGATCCCGCAGGGCATCCACACAGACTCGGGGCATCCCAAGAGTCATGCCGGCGCAGATGCTGGCGTCGAGCATCCAGTCTGGCAGTACGGTTACGACACCAGGCTCGATCTCAACATGGATGACCCGGCCGCCGGCGCGCTGCTCGCTGTACTGTGCCCGTACACGTCGGCCGTGGAACGGATGCCAGCGGTAGTGAACTTCAACTTCCCGCCCGATATGGGCAGAATGACTGCGTGATGGTCGTCGGTCGCAAAGGATGGTTATTTAGTGACACCGTGAAGGGCGCCATCGCGAGCGCGAACTTGTATTCCATCGTCGAGACCGCCAAGGCAAATTCAGTGGAGCCGCATGCGTATCTGTCGCTGTTGTTCGAGCGGCTCCCGCACGCGAAGACGCTCGATGACTTCGAGGCTATGCTGCCCTGGAACGTGAAGGTCGAACTGGCGTAAGCAGGCTCACGCTGACCTCGTCAGCGCAAGGACGTGATTGTTTGAGCGCTTACGTGGGTAATCCTACGAACCCGGCAAATGGCAACAAGTATCAGATCGAGACGGAATACTCCGGGCCGAACGGACTAATTTTTGTCCGGTACTACAACAGCCGGTTGAGTACAGGCCCGTATGCTTCCTCCGCTCCAAAAGGATTCGGCGCGACGTGGCGTTCCACCTACGAGCGCAGCATCCAGTTCAGCGATTCGATTTCAGTGCCCACCGTGTACGCCAATCGGCCCGAAGGCAGGACCCTCCATTTCGTCTTCGCGAACGGCGATTTCAAGGCCGATGCAGACGTTGCCGATGGCATCGTGCGACTCACGGATGGCGGCGGTAACCCCATTGGCTGGCAATACACTGTCGCAAAGACGGAGGAAAAGGAAACCTATGATGCTGATGGCAAGCTTCTCAAGCTAACCAGTCGCACCGGCGTGGAATTCACGCTCAGCTACGACACTGCTGGCCGGGTAACCTCGGTGACCGATAGCTTTGGCCGATCCCTGGCGTTCGGCTACACGAACGAGGCACTGACATCATTCACCGATCCGGAGGGCAAGAGCTACTCGTATACGTACGACGCCCTCGGCAACGTGGCCTCCGTGACTCACCCCGACAATCGCAGCCGAACCTATATATATAACGAATCCGCAAATACCGGCGGAGCCAACCGGCCGCATGCGCTCACCGGCATTATTGACGAGAATGGCAGCCGATATGCAACCTACAAGTACGCCGGGGACTCCGTAACGTCCACCGAACACGCGGGCAGCGTTAACAAGTATTCGTTCGTGTACGGCACCAATAAGACCACCGTAACCGACCCGCTGCTGCAGCAAAGAGTGTTTCAGTTCGCCAACATGCATGGAGTGGCCCGAAACACTTCAACGACGGTGCCGTGCGGCACCGGTTGCACGCCGATGGTCGAATCACGGGCCTATGATGCCGACGCGAATGTGATTGCTCGAAGTGACTTTAATGGCAACAAGGCATGCTTCGCCTACGACACGGCGCGTAACTTGGAGACCGTGCGCCTCGAAGGCTTGGCTGCAAGCTTGAGCTGCCCAGCAAACCTCACGTCTTACTCTCCCACTGTCGGTACGCGCGAGAGAAAGATCATGACGCAGTGGCACGCAACCTACCGTCAGCCCACGCAAATCGACGAACCCGGCAAACGCACAACCTTCATTCACGATGCGAACGGCAACGTCCTGACTCGCACCGAACTGGATACCGCGACGAGCACCTTGCGCACTTGGACCTACAGCTATAATTCATTCGGCAAGGTGTTGACCGCCAACGGCCCGCGCACCGACGTGTCGGACGTGACGACCTACACCTACTACACCTGCACCACCGGCTTCCACTGCGGCCAAGTCCACACCATCACCAACGCACTCGGCCACACCACAACCTACAACACCTACAACGCCCACGGCCAGCCGCTGACGATCACCGATCCGAATGGCGTGGTGACGACGCTGACTTATGATCTGCGTCAGCGTCTGACCTCTCGCACCGTCGGCTCTGAAGCCACCACGTTCGAGTACTGGCCGACGGGTTTGCTGAAGAAGGCCACGTTGCCGGATGCAAGTTACCTCTCGTACATCTACGACGCCGCGCATCGCCTGACTGAGATCGAAGATTCCGAAGCCAATCGCATCGCCTACACGCTCGATGCCATGGGGAATCGAACCCAGGAAGAGCTGTTCGATCCTTCGGGCGCCCTGACGCAAACGCGCAGTCGAGTGTTCGATACACTGAATCGCCTGCAGGAGGAAATCGGCGCGGCCGGCACCGCCAATGTCACGACCACCTTTGGCTACGACAACAACGGCAATCAAACCAGCGTCGCCGCGCCTCTGGGTCGCGATACGAGCCAAGGCTACGATGAACTGAATCGATTGACCCAGGTCACCGATCCGCTCTCCGGCATCACCCACTACGGTTACAACGCGCTCGATCAGCTCATTTCAGTGACAGATCCCAAAGGACTCGCCACGTCCTACGCCTACAACGCCCTCGGCGATCTCGAACAACAGACCAGCCCGGATACCGGCGTGACCGTCAACACCTACGACACCGGCGGCAACCTCAAGACGAGCACCGACGCACGCAATGCGATCACGACGTACACGTACGATACCCTGAATCGAGTGACGAGCGCCGCATTCGCGGTGGGCTCGACGACCGATCAGACGCTGACCTACTCCTACGATGCCGGTACCTACGGTAAAGGCACGCTCACCGGCGCGTCGGATAGCAATCATGCCCTTTCCTGGACCTACGATGACCAGGGTCGACTGCTGACCGCCGGACAGACCGTGGGCACGGTGAGCAAAACGACGAGCTACGCCTATGCGAATGGCCAACGCCAAAGCATGACGACGCCCTCGGGGCAGCTCATCACGTACGGTTACACCAATGGCAAAGTCACGAGCATCAGCGTGAACGGCACGGTGCTAGTATCGAATATCCTCTACGATCCCTTTGGCCCAGTGCGCCAGTGGACCTGGGGCAACGGTACGCTCTCGGTGCGAACTTTCGACCAGGACGGGAAGATCACGCAGATGGACAGCGGCGGACTCAAGACGTACACCTACGATGACGCCTTTCGCATCACCGGTATTACCGACATCACCAACGCTGCGTTGAGCTGGACCTACGGTTATGACGACCTCGACCGACTAACGAGCGCTTCCAAGACAGGGACGACGCTCGGTTACTCGTACGATGCCAATGGCAATCGCCTCATGCAAACCGGCTTGAGTGCGTCCACCTTTGCGGTTGCAGCCAACAGCAATCGATTGTCGAGCACGTCCGGTGCGCTGGCGCGCACCTACGGCTACGACAACGCCGGCAACACCACCAGCTTCACCGGCATTACCTTCGCCTACAACAATCGCGGCCGAATGAAGAGTTCGACCAAGAGCGGCGTGACGACGAGTTACACGTATAACGCGCTCGGGCAGCTTATCAAGAAGGGTTCGAACGCCCTCTATTACTACGACGATGCGGGCCATATCCTCGGCATCTACAACGGCAGCGGCGCATTGACCGAAGAGATCATTTGGCTCGGTGACATCCCGATCGTGACGCTGCGGCCCAAAGTCGGCGGCGGCATCAACATCTACAACATCCACACCGATCACCTGAACACACCGCGGCTAGTCACCGGATCCGTCAACCTCGGTGCCCGCTGGCGCTGGGATGCCGATCCGTTCGGTGTGGGGGTTCCGAACAACAATCCCACGGGTGTGGGCACGTTTGAGTTCAATCTGCGGTTCCCGGGGCAGATCTACTTTGCTGAGACGGGGTTGAACTACAACTACTTCAGAGACTACGATCCGGCGACGGGTCGATATGTGCAGAGTGATCCGATCGGGCTCGGTGGGGGCATCAATACATACTCGTATGTTGGTGGGAACCCAGTCAGTTACACCGATCCTTTGGGATTAGACGCCGCCGCGCCTGCTATTCCTCGTCCAGTTCCAATGCCAGGAGTTCGCCCCATTCCCGGATGGGTTCGTCCGCCTAGTCCGTGGTGGTTTCTTATCTACCCAATCCCCGTCGGCGATTCCGATTTGGGTTATCAATCTCGGGCAGATGGCGAACCGAAGTTTCCACCCGTGAATCCTGGTCGAGACTGCAATGGAAAATGCAATCCTTGCCCACCAGGAAAAGAGTGGACTGTGGACTCTCCTGGGCACGGGCATCCAGGTGGCTTTCGCCACAAGATTGTTTACAACCAGGATCCGGTTACATGTATGTGCTATCCGGACCGTCCGAGCCGGGGGCTACAGGGCAAGTGAGGCATGCGCATGAAAGACATTACGGCTGAGATGCTTGAGTTCAAGGAGGCTGTTCGCCATATCTGGAATGGTCATTTCGCGCACCGTCCGTCCCGAATGTCAGGGGAGATGCAAGATGCCTTCAGTCAGATTGAGCGAGGGCTTTTTGGAGCGATTGTTCTCTCATCAGTGGGCGTCGATCAGCGTGCGGCGGAGTATCGCGAGCAACCTCTTTCCTGGTTGGTACTCGAACCTGCCAGCGAGCTGGCTGAATGGCCCGTGCAGTTCGGTGTCATGGAGGACAATGGCAACACAACGTGGCAGCCTCCATCACTGCTTGATGTGAAAGAAGAAATGATCTTCGAGTTCTTCGATTTTTTTGATTGGAATGCTTTTGGCTTTGTAGATTTACCGTATGTGCGAGCACGAGTTAAATCCGCCAAAGCCACGCCATCCCAGAGCATTGCCTTAGTTGAGCAACGGCTCTGCAGATTTATGGTACGCGACAGCGCCGATACCTAAATGATCGAACATCGAGTCATCCAAGAAACCAGGCATCTATTGGGGGAGGCATCTAGAGGAGGCATCTAGAGGACACCCACCAATCTTTGGATTAACTATTCACCCTGATCAATCGGTGGGGTGTCCTGTATGCCCCACACGAGGCATCTAGCACCGAGGCATCTAGGACACCCACCAATTTGCGACCTAATCGCCTCTTATCCATCACCTTGATGCTCTTCACCTGATCTATATAGAAGCCACCGTCCGGCCACCATGGCCGAAAACAAGGAACGTGGCCATGACTTACGCTCGCAAATCGCTGGTGTCATTGACTGATACGCCGTACTACCACGTGGTTGCGCGCTGTGTGCGTCGCGCGTGGCTGTGGGGCTATGACGAGTACGCGCAGCGTGACTACTCGCATCGAAAAGCGTGGGTGTTGGACCGATTGTCGACGCTCGCGCGCATCTTCGCTATCGACATCTGCGCATATGTGGTGATGTCTAATCACTATCACTTGGTGGTGCATGTCAATGGGGGGCATCTAGGACACCCACCAATCTTTGGATTAACTATCACCCTGCTCAATCGGTGGGTGTCCTGCATGCCATCTCTATGGAGTGCCGCTGCCTTTTGCGTGATGTGCAGGATAGTCCTCCGCGGCGGCTAACAGGCCTCGTTGTCACCTGTTGATGCTCACGTGACGGCCGCGGGAAGAATCGAGGCGAGATCGCCCTCGACATCCAGGCCGTGCGAGGCGGCGACTGCGGCGATATGGATCCCGAAAACACCGCGAAGCTCGCCAATCGCGCCGTTGAATATCCAACTCGCGTAATGGTTGCGATGCGCGCCGAACTCGATGACGCGCCGGTCGTCGGCCTCGACGGTGGCCAAGCACTTGCGACACGCGGCGCGCATAGCCCGAAGCGATTGCGCAAGCGGCTGATCTGAAGCAAGCCCACCGAGCTCCTGTGTCAGGATCTCACGAATCCGCAGGATCGATTGCACGCAGTGATCGGGCGACTCCATCTCGGAGGGAACAAATAAAACTCGCCGATCTTCCAGGAAGGCGATAATGCGTCGTGCGATGGCGCGCTGTGACTCAGACGGGTTCCATTGAATCCCAAAGATAGGGGTGCTGAATCCTGTCAGGCGCGAAATGATCTCCTGAAACTTCATGGTCCCTCCTACTCATCGAGGTTGGCGGTAAATCCGATCGGTCGCTTCTTAGGCTCCGGCGTGTGCATGAGTTCGCGGATAGCCTTGAGGATGCCGACGATGGCTTGGTCGTGTGAGTCAACCTTACGTTCCAGCTCTGCGAGCTTCTGAGCAAGCTCTTTGTTGGAGGCGAGCAGTTCTCGCATGCGTACGAAGGCACGCATGATCTCGATATTGACTGCGATCGCGTGGGTGCTCTTGAGGACGGTGGATAGCATTGCAACGCCCTGTTCGGTGAAGGCATAGGGCGCATATCGCCGTCCGCCGCGTCCCTCGTTTGAGATCACAAACTGTGATCTCAAAGCTGCCCACTCGCCGGCCGTGAGCTGGAACATGAAATCTTCCGGGAAGCGCTCGAGGTTGCGCTTGACGGCCTGGACCAGTGCGCCAGTGGGAACGCCGTAAAGCACCGCCAGGTTCGCATCGAGCAGTACGCGTTGGCCACGCAGTATGAGGATCGACTGCGAGATGTGCTCAACCGGCATGAGCGCGGCGTCTTTGTTCTTCGTCATTCCGACTCCTTGATCGTTGGCTTCCTTGCCGGGCTGTGCGGCTTCAGCGCGCGCTGCGCTGCTTGAGCGCTTCAGCCTCAATGAATGTATCGATGATGTTCAGCAGTTGCTGCTTGGACTTGGGGTTGAGCTGTTCAATCTGCTTGAGCCGTCGTTCCAGCTGCGTATTCCGCCGATGTCGGCCGGAGATTCCGGCTGATGCCGGCCATCGATTCCGGCGCATGTCGGCCGGGTCGCTAGGGTGGCGTGACTGTGGTGGATGTTAGGGTTGCCGTCAACTCGCAGTGACGGTGTTGCGTTTGTGTTTGCGCATAGATCCGCCTTGGAGCGTGATGCGATGGCTGTTGTGCACGAGCCGGTCGAGGATCGCGTCGGCGAGCGTCGGTTCGCCGAACACGGCAGAGCAGGGCATCTAGCAGGGCATCTAGAGGGCATCTAGGACACCCACCAATTTGCGGCCTAATCGCCTCTTATCCATCACCTCACTGCTCTTCACCCGATCTATATAGAAGCCACCGTCCGGCCACCATGGCCGAAAACAAGGAACGTGGCCATGACTTACGCTCGCAAATCGCTGGTGTCATTGACTGATACGCCGTACTACCACGTGGTTGCGCGCTGTGTGCGTCGCGCGTGGCTGTGGGGCTATGACGAGTACACGCAGCGTGACTACTCGCATCGAAAAGCGTGGGTGTTGGACCGATTGTCGACGCTCACGCACATCTTCGCTATCGACATCTGCGCATATGCGGTGATGTCTAATCACTATCACTTGGTGGTGCATGTCAATCGCTCCGCGGCCAAGCACTGGAGTGATGAAGAGGTGGTCGCGCGCTGGAGTGCTCTATTCAGCATTCCGCGTCTGGTGACCTGTTGGTTGAGCGGCGCGGCGAATGAGGCGGAGGCCGAAGCCGCGCAACAGCTCATCACGCGCTGGCGTGAGCGACTGCAAGATATCAGCTGGTTCATGCGATGCTTAAATGAGCATTTGGCTCGCCGCGCGAACGCCGAGGATCGCTGCACGGGCCGATTCTGGGAGGGTCGCTTTAAGTCGCAAGCCTTGCTGGACGAAGCGGGGCTACTCACGGCGATGGCCTATGTCGACCTGAATCCGATTCGCGCGGGAATCGCCACGACGCCGGAGGATTCTGAGTTCACATCAATCTACGAACGGATTCGCGCGCTCCATGCCCGCAGTGAGGCCGTGGTAGCGGGCAACCTCGCGGTGTCTCTGCTACCGTTTAGAGCGAACGATCGTACAGATGGCGCGATTCCGTGCTGTCTTGAGGATTACCTCGAGCTTGTCGAGTGGACCGGTCGAGCCATCCATCCCGACAAGCATGGTTCAATCCACGCCGACCTGCCGACAATTATGGAACGCCTAAGTATCGATGCCGAGGCGTGGCAGCGGATCATGCGCCCGCGAGGTAACATATTTGGTCGCGCGATCGGCTCCCTGAATTGTTTGCGGTTGCATGCTGAGACGTTGGGCCAGTCCTGGGTGCGTGGCATCCATCAAGCGGCTCGGCTGTACTCTCGCTGAGAGGGTAGTTGATGGCGAACGTCAGACGGTGCGGAAATGAATCGATGGATGTCCTAAATGACTTCTCGTTGATGGCGAACGTCAGACGGTGCGGAAATGAATCGATGGATGTCCTAAATGACTTCTTCCCTAAATGACTTCTTCTAAATGACTTCTGTCCCGACGTACGCGTATTGACTCTTACTGAAGCCCACCTCAGTCGACTTCCAGTAGACGACCAATCGTCATCACCATCGGCACGACTGATCGCCTCGACCGTCACAACCGTGTTGACCGATCAGACATCCAACGTGACTCCGCACCCTCCCAACCCACAGTACCCATTCGGATTCTTCGCCAGGTACTGCTGGTGATAATCCTCCGCATAATAAAACTCCGGCGCATCCAACACTTCTGTCGTGATCTCACCGTGGCCCGCCTGTTTCAAGCGGGTCTGATACGCGCGCAAGCTCGCTTCCGCCGCTCCTCTCTGCTCGGCGTCGTAAACATAGATGCCTGACCGATACTGAGTGCCGACGTCGTTTCCTTGCTGCATTCCCTGCGTCGGGTCGTGTGACTCCCAGAATGTTTTCAACAACGTTTCGTAACTCACCTTCTTCGGGTCGTACACGACGCGAACCACTTCGTTGTGGCCGGTGTAGCCGGAGCACACTTCTTCGTAAGTAGGATTGGGCGTGCCGCCGGCGGCGTAGCCGACGGCGGTGCTGTACACACCCGGTAGTTGCCAGAACTTGCGTTCGGCGCCCCAGAAGCAACCCAGGCCGAACAAGGCAAGCTTCAGTCCTGCGGGGAACGGAGGCACGATGCGGTTGCCGCTGAGGGCATGCTTTTCGGGAACGGCGATGGGCGTGGAGCGGCCGGGAAGGATGGCGGAAGCCTCGGGCATCACGGCTTTTTTGCGGAACGAGAACATGGGCACCTCGCAAGCGAGCGCAGTAGGACTGCGGGAGAGTACGAAAATCCGGGTGGGGGCGGTACCTTGTAGATCAAGGATGGGCTTGGCGCCACAGTTCACCAATCCGTCCACTGACGCCGGAACGCCATACGCATGGATTCTTGCATGGCTTTCGCGAGGCGGTATAGATGCAGCCGAAGTCCGGAGCACGCCAAGGAAGGCGCCACCCAGAATTCTCGCTCGCTGCTGGCCGCATTGGCCTGCTCAATCACCTTGCATCAGGCACTGGCGGAGTCGCCGGACGCACTTGCGGCAGGATTGTTCTTCGGGCGCTGACGGAGTGAGAAAAACTCCAGCAGGAGCGATGGCGCATCCTGCTGGAGTCTAATGAGGCTTGCTCACGCTGCGGCCGCTCCGACGCCGCTCATGAACGTCAGCGAATCGGCAGCGCGACGGCACTCGCGCGGGGTGACGCCATGAAAGCGGCGTAGCGCACGGAACAGCGTGGAACGCGAATCGAAGCCGACGACTTTGACGATATCTTCCACCGCCAATTCGCTGCCGCGTAACAATCGGCCCGCCACGGTGGTTCGTTTACGTTGCAGGTACTCGTGCGGCGTCACATCGTGGATGTGTTTGAACAGCCGCAGGAAGTGATGCCGCGAAAGGAACGCCGCCCGCGCCATGTCACCCAGCATCAACGGTTTGTCGAAGTTGGAGTGGATGAAGTCGGTGGCCAGCGAAACACGCCGCAGAATTTCACGACGGGTTGCCGCACGGCGCACCGGCACGCCGCGAGCACGCTGCAAGACATCCCGATGACGCATCAGCATGCGTTCGAGCAGGAATGCGAACTGTTCTTCGAACCACAACGGGTCGTCCAAGCCCATCTCGCAGTGGCGACGGATAAACAGCAGCACCGGCGTCACGCCGCGATCGTGCGTATGCAGGTGAGCGATGAACGGCAGTGACGAGGTCACCTGCGTTTCGCCATCATCCAGCAAACGATCCTCGGCGGTGATCATCGAGCCGAGCACTTCTTCGGGCATGCCACGACGAAACAGCACCGTCAACACATTCACCGGCTCGGCGCCGCGAATACGTACGGTCACGGGCCCGGCCGGGATCGGCAGCCACGTGTCGTCGTCGACGGCGATGCGTCGGCTATCCATCGTGACTTCCTGACGGCCACCCCATGCGCTCAGCAGCGCGAAGCGTTCACCGTCCAAGGTGTAATCGGCCACCTGCGTCTGCAGGCTGACCACGGTATTTTCGGTGCTGGGCTGTCGCGCCAACGCCGCACTTAGGTCACCACTCACCATTTCCTGGGTTCGACGGAGAATCATCCGTTACCCCTCCCCGTTGCGTAGCAATCGACGCCGGCAGCAGCACCGGCTTCACTGGAACCTCCACGAGCGCTGCGCAGCGACCGCGAACGACTCCACCCTAAAACCTGACACAGTTCGACATCGGCCCGACTTGCCATCATTTCCGCGCCGATTGGCGCTGCATACAAGCCATTTACGATCATCTGATCGTGGCATGCGACGAAAGGTTGCAGCGACTCACTCACTTGATTCAGTGGACAACGTAATTACGCAATGAATGAGACAGGGTCAGACCCGAACAGATTGGCGGCCGCATGAGCTGTTGATGCGCGCTGGCGCCAAAAGGTTGCACGGATACCACGACAATACAGAGATGAGGACAACCACCGTCGCGATTGGGACACGAGCGGCTTTGCACACCGCCATGCGCTAAAGACGAGGCAAGCGACCCCTTTGAGACACCTCGGCGAAAAAAGATCGATGCCATGAGCGTCGGGGCGCCCCGCAACAACGATGAAGGCGCTTAAGATGAGCCCCCGCTAAAATCCGGGGCCGTTTAGAATTGGTCCAGACTGCCGCCCGGATTCCATTACCCATGCCC
Source organism: uncultured Gammaproteobacteria bacterium (assembly GCA_963710595.1). Classification (GTDB taxonomy): domain Bacteria; phylum Pseudomonadota; class Gammaproteobacteria; order Steroidobacterales; family Steroidobacteraceae; genus Steroidobacter. The sequence goes on along the minus strand of CAVQAZ010000003.1, from coordinate 1,829,212 downwards.
ATTTGCCACGAACATAACCTCGCCCGCCCCCAGCCCCGTCACTGCGGCTTCGGCATCCGCGTCAAGCTGCGCTGCACCGATCCGTTCAAAAACCTGATCGGGCCGGACTGGACGCGGGAACATTGGTATTCCACGCGCGACGAGCGCGATCGCATGCTCAAGGAAATGAGCGGCCGCTATGTGTACTTCCGGCCCGGCGACCAGCCCAGCCTGGAGTTCGAGAAAGTGGAGAAGTGAGTCGATCTCGGCCGAGGCGGCTACTGCCTCCGGCCATTCTCTAGCCCTGAATCGCCGATCGCTTCTTCTTAGAACGTCCGACCGAGGAACAGGTAGAAGGCGTTCTCGCCATCCTGGTCGTAGCCGGCAGCAAGGTATAGCGGCCCGAGCGGTGTGTCGACACCGAAGAACAAGCTGGCGTTCTTGCGCATATCGCCGAAGCTGGCGTCATCACTGTCCAACCAGGTGTTGCCGGCCTCGATCGAAACGCCAGCATACGCTGGCAGATCAAGCACGCCTTGGCCGCCGCGACCGACGCGGCGCTGATAGATCAGGCGGCCGATGCCGTAGTGGGGCCCTGCCAGATAGCCTGGCGGCAAGCCGGAGAGATTGAGAAAGCCGCCCAGCGAATAGAAATTTTCCGGCCTCGCCACCTCCGCGTCCAAGGTCGTGCCAGCGTCGACCCAGAAAATCAGCGTGTGGCGATCGAACGAGCGCGCCACCAGCCACGACGTTTCGAACGCGTCGAAATTTTCCCGCGAGCCGATACTTTCCCGCTCGCCGCGCCATTGGAATTCGAACTGCTGGCCGTGGCGCGGGAAGAAAATGCTGTCCAGACGATCGTAGGAAAAGCGCGCAAACAAGCCGCCACGATCGAAATCATCCACCGGCAGCGTGGGATCGCCGATCAACACGCGCGATCGACCCGAGCCCCGCCGAATGCCGAGCCGCATCTCGCCCCAATTGGAAATTTCCCGGCCGACATCCAGCCCGCCCCGCATCGTGCGCACGCGATACTCGGCCAGCAGGTCGCGATCCTGCAACTGGAATACGCTGCGCTCTTCGAAGTCGAAATGCGGCGCGATGAAGTAGCGGCTGGCCAGTGACAGCGGCTGATAGAATTCGGTGAAGAACTTCGGGTTGTCACCGATCTGCAGATCGGTGAGCCATTCCGCGCCGAGCGTATTCAGCTCGGTGGAGATGAAGCGCAGCGCGGCGTTGTAGCGGCTGGTGCCTTCGAAATTGTCTTCGAGGTTCAGGCCCACCCGCACGTAGTTCGGCCCCCAGCTCTTACGACGCAGGTCAAGTTCGAGACCGGTGCGCCCGTCTTCTTCCACCAGGTTGTAGTCGATGGATTCGAAACGATCCAGCGCATACAAAGAAGACAATTGATTGCGCACGCGATCGGCATTCATGGTCTTGCCGAGCAGATTGCTCATGGTCGCTTTAACGAGCGCATCGTATTCCGCGGAGCGCGGATCAGCGCGCACGAACTCGATCGTCGGCAAACTGGCGTCGCGCGGATTGCGAGTGGCCAGATACCTTACATAGGCGTCGGGACTGAGCGATAGTCGCTGCAGCGATGCAGTCGTTTCGCGTGCCGCCGTCTCGCCCGCACGCATGGCGTGCAACACACGCCCGAAATCCGCCGAAGGCAGTCGACCGAGCGCGGGCTCGATGACGATATCGCCCGGCCCAAGCAACGCCCGCTGCTGCCGAGTGCGGCCGCGAATCAGGATGGCGAAGGCTTGGTTGGTGACTTCGATGGGCGACGTGAGGTCCTCGCTGGCGTACAGCGGGAAGCTGACATCCACGGCAATGAGCACATCGACGTTCATCGAGCGCGCAATTTCCACCGGCAGGTTTTCCACCAGCCCGCCGTCGACCAGCAAGCGGCCCTCACGCTCTGCCGGCGAGAACACGCCGGGTGCGGACATGCTCGCGCGCATTGCCGTGACCAGGTCGCCGGAATCGAGGATCACCGCTTCGCCGGTTTCCAGGTCCGTCGCCACTGCGCGAAATGGAATGGGCAGGCGATCGAACTCTTGAACGGCCGCCACCGGCAGCGAAGCGGTGCGCAGTACCTGTTCCAGCTTTTGCCCCTGCACCAGGCCGCGCGGCAGCACGAAGCCCTTGTCCGTCAGGCCCAGCGCATAACGCACCAGGAACTCACGATCGTCCTGCTTGCGGCGGAAACCTAACTCTTCGCGCGGTGGGCGATCGCGAAAGGCATCTTCCCAGTTCACCGAACGCAGCAGTTTTTCGATCTCCGGCGTCGGCATGCCGGAGGCATACAGCCCGCCGACCACAGCGCCCATGCTGGTGCCGGCGATCGCATCGATGGGAATGCGCATCTCATCGAGTACTTTCAACACCCCGACATGCGCTGCGCCGCGGGCACCACCACCACTCAGCACGAGCCCGATGCGCGGCCGTGCCTGCTCGGCCGCGGCAGCCATCAATGGCGTCGCCAGCAACAAGCCGATGAGCAGCGCCCGACAATGTCGCGCTACGAAGGATGCGAAGGTTGCCTTCATCGTTGAAATTATAGTACCAGCTGTCCCTGACGCCGAACCTTCATCGACAGGCTTTTTCCATGTCCACTGCCTGTCGCCGCTTTGCCACGCTGCTATTGATAGGAATGAGCGGCGCGATTGTACAGTCGGCGAGCGGTGCACTACATCATCGACGACACGCTCTATCTCAGCACACCGACCAACATCGTCATCGCTCTGGACGCCGCAACGGGCAGGCACCGCCGGCGTTACGACCCAAGAATCGCTCGCAGCGTGCGTTACTCGGAGGCCACCTCGCGCGGCGTATCGTGGCGGGCCGAATCATGTACCGATGGTCGCGACGCTGGTGCCACGTAACGCTGGCAGGTAATGTTGGGTGTGGAAAGGCCGGTTGCCGGCAGGCGGACAGGCTATCCCGATAACTTACGAGTTCGAAGGCCGACAGTTTGTAGTTATTGCCGCCGGCGGCCTCGGCACCAAGCAGGGCGACTACGTCATCGCCTTTGCATTGCCGCCGTCGCCACGAAAGTAACAGGTTCACTATCATGTATTTGTCTCGCTTCGCTTCGACCGCCCTGCTCGGCTGCACGATGTTATGCACGGCCACCATTCAGGCCGCGGAGCAAGTGGAAGAAGTGGTCGTCACCGGAACGCGGCGTGCAGAACAGCTGCGCAACTTCACCGGCAGCATTTCGGTGGTCAGCGGCGACGATGTCACGCTCGTCGGTTCGACTCATCACAGCGAAATCATGAACCGCGCGCCCGGCGCCATGATCCAGCGCAACAGCGGCCAGGAAAGCCTCACCGCGATCCGCTCTCCGGTATTGAGCGGCCCTGGGTCCTGCGGCGTGTTCCTGTTTCTTGAAAACAGCGTGCCGATCCGCCCTACCGGCTTTTGCAATGTGAACGAGCTGTTCGAGGTGAACAGCGAACAAGCCGGCTCGATCGAAGTGCTGCGCGGCCCCGCGGGCGTCGTCTACGGCTCGGGCGCGATGCATGGTGCGATCAACGTGATTTCAGCCTCACCCGCCGATCTGCCGGAGCGCAGCCTGGCGTTGGAAGGCGGGCCGGACGAGTACTATCGCGGCAAGCTTGCACTGAGCCACCAAAGCGACGCCACCGATCTCGGCGGGGTCGTCGTCGTCGGACACGATGGCGGCTGGCGCGACAGTGCGGGTCTCGACGAACAGAAGTTGAATGCGGGGTTCACACATCGCCGCAACGATGCGGTAATGGGGCTGGAGCTCGCCGCCAGCAATCTCGCACAGCAAACGGCCGGGTTCATCCAGGGCTTCAACGCCTATCGCGATGAAGCCATCGCACGCTCCAATCCCAACCCCGAAGCGTATCGCGATGCTTATGCAGTGCGACTGACAGGCCGCTACCAGCAACCGCTCGATGAGCGAATGCAACTTGCCGTGCGCCCTTACGCTCGCCACTCCCGCATGGATTTCCTGCAGCACTTCCTGATCGGCAAACCTTTCGAGGAAAACGGCCAGGATTCGGTCGGTGTGCTGGCAGCACTCGATATCACGGCGTTCGATGACACTCGTATGCTCGTCGGTGTCGATGTCGAGTTCGCCCAAGGTTTCCTGAAGGAAACACAATCCGGCCCGGCGACCGACGGTGCGCCGGCGGCGAATGCGATCCGGCCCGCGGGCAGACATTACGACTACGAAGTGGACAGCCGCACTGCTGCCGCATATGGCCAGATCGAACGGCCGTTCGCACAGCGCTGGAAGGCCATCGGCGGCATGCGCTTCGAATACGTCGAGTACGAATACGACAACCGCATGATCGACGGCAACACCGCCGAGAACGGCTCGGCGTGCGCGCCGGCGGGCTGCTTGTTCAATCGCCCCGGCGATCGCAACGACGATTTCAGCAATGTCACTTCCAAAATCGGACTCAGCTACGCGCTGAACGATGACCACACCTGGTATTTGACCGGCACGCGCGGGTATCGCGCGCCGGACACGAGCGAGCTTTATCGCTTGCAACGCCAGCAGTCGATCGCGGATCTCGACTCCGAACGATTGGACAGCATCGAGCTCGGCTCCCGCGGTGCCTTCGGTGCGCTGAGATATTCGCTTGCCGCGTTCAAGATGAAAAAAGACAATGTCATCTTCCGCGATTCGAATGCATTCAATGTGAGCGACGGCCGCACCGATCACGAAGGCGTCGAATATGAGCTCTCATGGCTGCCTGTCGAGACACTGTCACTGGCGCTAGCCGGCACGTATGCGAAACACACTTACGATTTCAATCGCGCGGTCGAGCAGGGCGAAACCATCCTCGCGGGCCGCGACATCGACACCGCGCCCCGTCACATCAATACGGCGCGAATCAACTGGAGCTTCCTGCCGTCGGCAGCGGCAGAGTTGGAATGGTTATCCGTCGGCAGTTACTTCGTCGACGCCGGCAATGCCAACGAGTACGGCGGCCACGATCTCTTGAATCTGCGCGTAAGCTGGCGAGCCACGGAGAATTGGCAGGCGGTGCTGCGCTTGAACAACATCACCGACCGCGCCTACGCCGATCGCGCGGACTTCGCCTTCGGCAACTATCGTTACTTCCCGGGCCGGGGCCGCACGTTGTTCGCGGAACTGCGGTATCAGACGGAGTGAACGTCTAGAGCGAGAACAACCCACTGAGGTCCACGGCGATGCCTTCCAAAGCCGAGATCGGAGTCGCCCCCGGCGCACGCGTGGCAACAACCTCCAAATAGCTGCCGTTGTACGGCGACCGATAGCAAGACAGCTCCTGGCGCTCCAAATCCACTAACCACGACTCGCGCACACCGTAGATTGCATACAAAGGCAGCTTCGTGTCGCGGTCATAGCGTAGGGTGCTGTCGCTAACCTCGATCAGCAGCAGGACGTCGCGAGCCGTTGGGTGTGACTGCCGGTAGTGATCAGGCCGTGGGTGCAGCAGCATCAGATCGGGCTGCGGCTCGGTGATATTGCTCAGCCTCGCAGGCGACTGAGCAAAAGCGAGTGCCCTCCGACCGACTGCCTCATGTAACTGCATGTGCAGCCATGCCACCGTTCCGGCGTGCTGACTTCCTATCGGAGCCATGTCAATGATCTCTCCTTCGATCAGCTCCACCCGCGCGTCCTGCGCGAGTACGCCTGCCTCAGCCATGCGGTAGTAGTCATCGACGCTGAGTCGATGCTTCGTCACGCCGCTGTCGGTCATTGCGTTCATGGGCTTGGGTCCTGGGAGAGACATTACCGACTCCGCATTGGTCGATGACCCCGAGTATCTTGGCGAAAAGCGCACAAATGCAAGTAACACAGGCTGCAGTTGCATGCTAGGAAATAACATCACTCCGTGGGCAATCCCACGCGCCGCTGCACGCCAAGATCCAGCGCACCGCGAAGTTAAGCTGAAGGTCGACCGCGCGCTTGTGGTACGCCAGAGAAAAAGCCCGGCGAGAGCCGGGCCTTTCGATCTCGACAGGAATCGCCGAGCTTTACCGGATCGCCTCGAAGGCGATCATGCCGTCGAGCGCGGCGCCGGTGCCCAGCGCATTGCCGAACAGATTATTGAACGCACCGACATCGTTATGCAGAGCCAGGTAGTTCAGCAGCACGGTCTGCACCAGCAAGTTGACGTTGTTGGCAGCGGGGCTGCTGCTGGTCACCACGTCGCCATTGGCATTGTAGTAACCCAGCTGCTGGTGACGCTCGGGTACGCCGCCGCTCTTCAACACCGGCCGGCCGGGCGGGTTGTAGACCAGGAAAAACGCAGCGGCAGTCTGCTGATTGTCGCCGGTCCACTGGCCTTTGCCGCGGCCACCCGCTGAATCGTCCACCATCCCATTCGACGACAACGAGCCGTCGCTGAAGACATAGAGCATTAACGGCGTACCGACCAGCGCCGCATATTCCAGACATGCGCCGATACAACGCCCGGCGCGCAAGTCACGTCCTTCGCCGGTGGCGCGCTCGCCCGTGTGATAGTCGAAGCCACCCATGCTGATGGTGCCGGCGCCGGCGTTGCCGTCGATGACCAGCTTCATCACTGCAGCAGTCTTCTGAAACTCACCGTCGCCGCTGAAGTTTGCGCCGAACAGCGCCGTGATGCGCGGATCGAGCGACGGGTTGAGCGCGGCCGGGTTGCTGAATGTTTCCACCGTGTCGGCGGTCTTGAGATAGGCGCACTTGAAGCGCGTTTCGGTCTGCGCGTCCGCCCCAGGCGCGGTCAGGCCCGTCGAGACCGCCGGCTGTGCGACCTTGCGGTCGCTGATCTTGTACATCGTCTCCAGCGTTCGCACCGTGTCGGTGGGGCTCAGGATGGTGGCGACTTCCCCGGTATCGACCAAGCCGGTCACGTCGCTCACGCGATCGATCTTGGTCGGGCGGTTGGCCGGGTTGAGCATCATCGCCGGTGCCATGGAATTGCCGCCGGACTCGGAGTTCTGCGAACCGATCAGGGTCAGCAGTTCGCCCTTGGCGCCATACGCCGCCACGCCATACATCGGATTGTGCGGGTTGTTGCCGGTGTCGTTCTCGGACCGAGCGGCAATCACCGCGCCATTCACGGCCGCGCGCGTCGTCGCGGAGGTTTTCTCCAGCATGCCGCGCAAGAATGCGCTGTCGGAATGGAATGCCAGGCCGAATTCGGTGTTGACGAAATTGGTGGTGGAGTTGTTCGGCAGCATGTTGCCCGGCAATCCCTGCTTCGAATAACCCTGCGTCGACAGGAAGTCGAGCTGGCCGCCTTCCTTGCCGACCAGCACGTTCGAGCCGGCAATGTTGGCGCCGCCGGCAAGGTCGAAGCACAGGAAAGGGATCTTGCCCGCACCGCCGGTGATGCCACAGGTATTCACAGCGACGTTATCCAAGTTGCCGGACAATGCAGCCGCACGGCGCGGGTTCAGCATCATGCTCAGCGCGGCCGGAGCGACCACGGTCGCCGCTCCTGTCGTGAAGCCCTGCGCCAGGAAATCCCGGCGAGTCACCGGCTTCTTGTGCGATTCATGGCGCAGCGGCTCGTTCAGGCCCAGGCCGCGCTTGCGTGATTTGAGGATATACATTCGAGTTGCCTCTTACTGAACCAGGGTCGCAGCGCTGCCAAGCGCGGCGCCGCAAGCTGCCTTGACGACTTCGGCGGTGCGATTGAAGGTGCCGCATGCCCGGTTGGGCTGCGCGCCCGGCGGCAGCGGCGTCGGCAGCGCCGGATTGCACAGCGATTCGATGAGATCGCCCATGTCGGTGGCAAAGTCGCCGGCAGTGGGTTGCGTATCGGCCGTACCGACCGCCTTCTCGTGCAGCCGGGCGATGACAGCAGCACCGTTGGCATTCACGGCGCTGTAGTCCGGCAGCGTGAGCGGAGCTGAGAAATCCACGCCAGGCAGGAATGCATTGCGCATGGTGGTGTCATCCACCAGCACGTTGCAGTACTGCAGGGCCAGCTGCGCCACCGAGGTCTGGTGCGAAGACAGGTAACCCTGGATGTCATGCACCGCCGGCAGCGACTGACGCACACTCGAGTACGTGGCCTTGACCTTGGCGTTGTTGGGGCTCACGCCGGTGATTGCTGCCATGCTTGCGTTGATGGCATCGAACGTCTTGACGCCGATGTCGGAAGACTCCGGCAGATCGGAACGAGTGGCTGGCACGGCCGCCGCGAACTCGGAGCACACGTTGGTGCGCGCGCCGAGCTGCTGGAAGCACAGGTAGAACTCGTCCGAGGTCGGCCCTTGCTCCAGCGGGATGATGGTGCCCACCGTCGACAGCGTCTGGCCGGTGGCGGCCGAGTACTGTTCGTTGGTAATCGCCATGTCCAGCAGCCGGTACGCCTGGCCGACGGTCGGCTCGGCGCCATTCAGGCCGATGCGCATGCCTTTGAGTGCAATGTTGCCCGGCATCGCAGCCGCATCGAGGCTGATGAACTTCGGATTGGTGAACAGGTAGCCGAAGCTGTCGTACTGCGTGGTTTCGAACATCACATACGACTTGGGCACGTCGACGATGTGCGAGACGCCGAACAGCAGGAAGAATTTCTCGCCGACGCCGGCTTCGAAATTCTGCTGGATCTGCGGCAGCGTCAAGGCGCGGTTGTGGATGGCGACCAGGCGGATCACGCCCTGCCATTGACGGTTGCTGCTGACTTCGTTGCCGAGCACGAAGGCAAAGCTGTTGTCCCAGTCGCCGAGCGTGCCGCCGCCCGCGCCGTCCACGTCACCGGTGAACTGGCCGTTGACGTAGATGCGGCGGCCGTTGACCGGGTCGAAAGTCATGACCACGTGCTGTAACGAAGCCTGCAGGCGTTCGGCATCATCGTCGGTCGACAGCCTCGGTCCACCGTCGGCGCTGGTCGCAGTGCTGCGGCCGGCGAACTCGTAGTTGTACAGCTGCTGGCCCATGGTGAAGTTGCGGGCCATCGTGCTGCCGGAGTAGCTGACGATACGCGCGTCTTCCTGAGTCACATTGCCCGGCACCACCCATGCTTCGATGGAGTATTCGCCGGTGGCCGTGATCAGCTGATGGAACTTGCGGCTCGCGGTGGTCGAAGCCTGCGCCTTGCCGCTGCGCACGTTGATGCCCCAACCGCCGACCCACGTCACGTCATCACCGGACAGATTCAGGTCCGCCGACGGCGATACGCCACTGGTGTCGAATGCGATGCGGCCCTGGCCGGTCTTGAATTCATACAGCGCGATGACGTTGCTTTCGTAACGGTTGCCGCCGCTGGCAACCGTGCCGTCATACAGCGTGAGCGCTTTGCTGGTGATCTGGCCCGGCGGGATCACGTCGACGGGGATGGCGTTGGCCATCGCTTCGATCGCCGTCTGCAGCGTCGTGGCATCGGTACTGCAGATGGTCCAGCAGTTATGCCCTTCATTGCGCAAGCGGATCACGAAGCGCGACAGCGACGGCTCGTCGAGATTGATCTTCGGGATGGAGGCGTTGTACGCCTCGGTGTAAGCCGTCGAAGGAACGGTAACCGCCGCGCCTGGCGCACCGCCGGCAGCGAAGTACGGAGACTGCGCCGTGGCCGAGTCCGACTGGTGACAGCTGGAGCAGTTCGCATCGAGAATGTCGTAGACCGGCTTGAAGAGTGCCGGCGCAGTGGCCGGGAAACGTTTGCTCGAACCCGGGTCGCGCGGCGTCGGCTCGACCAGTTGGATCTGCTTGCCGCCGGTGCCGGTGGCGCCAACCCAATCGGTGATCCAGCGCGTAAGAATGCTGGCGCAGGCGCCCGCATCGGGCAGCCAGCAGTTGTGGCCGCCGCCTACCTTGGTGACGATGGCCGACTGCGAAGGGCTATCGCGATTCACCACGCCAGTCGCTTGTTGATAAGCGGCGTTCACGTCATCCGAGCGCGCGAACTGCGGCGCCTGGCCGCCAGCGTTGTGACAGTTGCCGCAACGATCGGTAGCGCGGGCCTTTTCCCAGAACTCGACGCGGAACGCCTGGATGTCCGCAGTCGCCGGAGTCGGGCCGGTGTAATTCGGGCCCGCGCTGGGGCCGTCCGTTACCGGATTGGTGGCGGTGTCGGCGCCGCCGCCGCAACCGGCGAGGCCGAGCACGCCGAAGACAGCGAGCGCAGTGAATCGTGTGACGCTGAGTTTTAAGGCGCGCATCTTGTGTTTGGTATTCATGATTGGTTACCGAGCCTCAGTTGCCCGCGCAGTGCGCAGCGGTCTCGGCGAAGACCTGCTTGAGGTTGCCGCCGCTCTTGAAGCCGAGGGTGCTGGCATCGACCTGGTCGCGATCGCCCTGGTTGCTGGGCGAGCGAAAGCACACAGTGCGAAACACCTTCTCCACCTGGCACTGCGCGAAGGCGTTGCTCGCGGCCAGCTCCTGACCGAGCGACTTCGCGCCGTTGCCGCGACCGACGAGCCCGTCGGACCAGCCCAGCACGGCCGGCGCACCGTTCACCTTCTCGCGCAGGCGAATGCGGTTTTCCCAAGCGTCATCGGGCGTCACGTAGCCCTGTTTGAAGTTGTCGGAGTTGATCAGGTACTTCGGCTGCACCTGACCCGGCGTGTACACCAGCCGACCGACCGTCTCGTCGAAGTCGTAGTACGCGAACGCCTGCGCCATCGAGTCCATGACCGAGTGACAGCCGATGCAGTTGTTGTTGAAAACGCTGCTGTCGCCCCCCGGGCTGCGCGTCACGTCCTGGCGGATGCGATCCGGCGGCAGCGAGATGTCGTGCACCTGTTCCATGTCGCGGCACAGGTGGTTCAGCAAGGTGAAGCGGAACATCGCGCGATTGGTGCCGTCGATGAAAAACGCTTCGGCGCCGGCGCGCGAAGTAATGACACCCGCGGTGGCTGCCGGCGACAAACCGTTCAGCGATGACTGCGTGGTTCTGGTGAGCGCGGTGCTGAGGTCGATGCTGTTGGCTTCCAGCGCCTCGTAGTGAGCATTGCTGGTCGGCGAATACGGCGGCACGCCGGCGCCGCTGCCGATATAGACGACGTCTTCGGAGAGGATGCCGCGGAAGTCTTCGTCGTCGCGGACCATGCCGATGACGGTCGCGGTGTAGTCGTTCAGCGGCGCGAAGATCGTCTGGTCGCGGTTGGTCCAGGGCGAAGCGAAGTTCTTCAGCGTCACGCTGTAGAAATCTTTGGAGCGCGGGTTGTTTCTATCCATCATGTACAGCGCGGCGGAGACCCGCTCAGCGGGCGAAGACCCAACACGCGTCTCCAGATCATTCAGCAACGCCTCCGACGGCGGCGTGCCGGTGAGCCGGTCGTACATGCGGCGCGCTTGTTCGCGCGGGCCGGCGATTGCCTGTGGCGCCGATGCCAAGACCGCCATTGCAACGCCCAGCGCCGCCGCCTTGGCGAGCGGCGAGGATCGAGATGTGCGTTTCATATTGCTCATGCCAGCTGTTTTCCGGTGTCGGTCATCGGTGGTCGGCCACGACCGGCAATGACTTAAGCCATGCGGACGTTGCCTCTACAAAGTCGGCCATCCCCCGACAATGGCGGCGACTATACGGTCGAGTTTTCAGCCAGTTAACTGTCTCAATCGCCATACGTCGCGCCGCAGAGACAGTGACGAGCGCTTCGCGCGCGCATGTAGTCTCGCCGCCACGATGCGGGGGCTGCATTCAATCGGGCGCATTGAAACGGACCTGGGCGCAGCTGGAATGTGAGCCGCTTCACGCAATGCCGCGAACCACCGCGAGACACGATCCGATTTCAGGGAAAGCGCGCCGCGCTTTCGTGACTCGTTTAACGGATCGCGGAATATGTCGCGTCGAAGATGGCGCCTGTTTGCCTCGACATGGACGGGCCAATGTTGTTGTTCGATGCGATGAGAACTGCGGAGTAAACGCTTAATGAGTTACCAGGCGCAAAGTTACGCCTCGAGTCGAGCCACCGTGCGCAAGGGCGCAGTTGTGCTGCTCATGAGCGCGATTGCAGCCCTGCTCGGCGGCTGCGACAGCGGCGGCAACGGCACCGATGTGACTGTCGGCAGCGGCCAGAACATGGACCCGGTGACGCTGGATTTCCCGGTGTTCTACGTCAAGCGGCCGGTGCCCGACCCGGAAGACGACGAACTGGCGAATGCCGATGCGCGCGAACTCTTGCGCTTCGAAATCGGCGCCGACCTGTTCATGCGCGATCGCGCCTCCACGTCCGCGCCCGAAGTGAACCTCACCAGCGTACAGACCGCGGGCCTCGGCGATATCCGTGACGTCGATGTGAGTTTCGACGGCATCAAAGTGATCTTCGCCATGCGGGCGCAGTTCATCGAAGACGCCGACGAAGAAGACCAGCCGACCTGGAACATCTGGGAATACGACGCGACCACTCGCGTCCTGCGTCGCGTGATCAGTTCGGATGTCACGGCCGAGGAAGGCCACGACATCATGCCGCACTACCTGCCCGATGGCCGGATCGTGTTCAGCTCGACGCGCCAGCGCCAGGCGCGCGCCATCCTGCTCGATGAGAACAAGCCGCAGTTCGCTGCCCAGGACGAGGACGACAACGAACCGGCGTTCGTCTTGCACGTGATGGACGCCGACGGCACCAACATCCACCAGATCTCCTTCAACCAGAGCCACGATCTCGACCCCGCCGTGCTGGCGAACGGCAGGATCGTGTTCACGCGCTGGGAACACAACTTCGACGATAACCAGTTCGACCTGTACACGGTGAACCCGGACGGCTCGGACCTGCAGCTGCTATACGGTGCGAACAGCCATGCGACCGGCACGCCCAATCCTCCGCCTGCGACCACACTCAGCACCATCCAATTCCTGAATCCGCGGCCGATGCAGGACGGCCGCACGCTGTCCCTGGTCCGGCCGTTCCGCGGCACCGGCGAAGGCGGCGACTTGCTCCTCATCGATACCGAGACTTACGTCGACAATACCCGTGCTGCCGCCGCTGCAAACATCGGCATGACAGGCCCGGCGCAGCGCCGTGCCTTACCCACCGACGTGCGCACCATCCCCGGCCCGTCGCCGGGCGGCCGCTACCGTGCCGCCGCGCCGCTCTTCGACGGCACCGATCGTTTGCTCGTGAGCTGGTCGCAGTGCCGCTTGGTCGAGAACACGCGGTTCGTTCCCTGCACCAGCGACCGCTTGCAGAATGCCGCCGCGGTGGAAGCGCCGCCGCTATACGGCATTTTCGTCTACGACGTTCGCGACAACACCCAGCGCCCCATCGTCGTGCCGCAGGAAGGTTTCATCTATACCGAGGTGGTGTCGGGCTCGCAGCGCGCGCTGCCGGCCGTGATTCTGGATCGCGCTGCCGGCGTCGATTTCCCGGAAGAGCAGCTCGCCGCGGGTGTCGGCGTGCTGCATATCCGCAGCGTGTATGACATCGATGGCGTCGACTTCGCCCCTGGCGGTATCGCAGCGACGCGCAATCCGGCCGATGCTCAGTATGCGACACGCCCGGCGCGATTCCTGCGCGTCGAGAAAGCGGTTTCGCTGCCGGACGACGACACTCGCGACTTCTCCAACACTGCGTTCGGCCCAAACCGCGCCCTCGGCATGCGAGAAATCCTGGGTTACGCGCCGGTCGAGCCGGACGGTTCGGTGAAGGTGAAGATCCCTGCCAATGTCGCGTTCGCCATCAGCGTGCTCGATGCCCAGGGCCGGCGCCTGGGCGGCACCGCCAACTTGAACCTGATCGGGGGTCGCCATTCGAACTGGTTGCAGCTGCAGCCGGGCGAACAGATGCAATGCACCGGCTGCCACAACCCCAACGCCACTACGCCGCAGGCGCACGGCCGCAAAGGCATGACGACTTCGATCAATAGCGGTGCGCCGACCAGCGGCAGCCCGTTCCCGAACACCAATCCGGCGTTGTTCGCCGACGCCGGCGAAACCATGGCCGAAGTTCGCAACCGCATCATGTGCGGTGGCGCGTGTTCGTTGAGCGTCGACCTCGCGTTCAAGGATTACTGGCTGGCGACGCCGCCGGCGGCCAACCAGGTGGACGCGTGCTACGCCGCCGGCCCGAATAACGTGCTGACCGATCCGGCCGATCCCGCTGCGCGCTTCACCTGCATCAACGCGTTGCCGGCAGGCGTGCCGCCGCCGGTGCTCGCATCCTGCCGCACCAATCTCAACGGCCTGTGCCGCATCACCATCCACTATGAGCAGCACATCCATCCGCTATGGGGCGTCAATCGCACCGTCGACGCTGACATGGATGGCAACCCCGATGTCGACGGCATGGGCGTGGTCATCGACAACAAGTGCAACACCTGCCACGCGCCGGTCGGCGCCGCAGCCGCGGTCCAGGTGCCGGCCGGCGACCTCGATCTGACCGACGGCCCGTCCGAAGCGCAGCCGCTGCAGTTCAATTCGTATCGCGAACTGTTGTTCGGCGATCGCGGCCAGATCGTCAACGCCATGGGCCAGCTCGAAGATGAATGCCTGCAGACCGAGGTCGACCCGGTCACCCTGGTGGTGACGTGTGTCGCCTTCCGCAATGTGCCGGCTGCGATGAGCGGCAACGGCGCGAATGCCTCGGCCCGGTTTTTTCTGAAGATGCAAGGCGTCACCGGCGGCACCCTCGACCATAGCGACTTTATGTCGCCAAGTGAGTTACGCTTGCTGTCTGAATGGTTGGATATCGGCGCGCAGTACTTCAACGACCCGTTCACCGCCCCGGAGAATTGATGTCTCGGTCGCTCACGCCGTTGCTATTGTTGCTGGTCCTGTTCGTTTCGGCGGCTGCGCGGGCGGAAGACGAGCCGCATAAAATTCTCATCGCCGACCCGTACATCGAATTGCGCACGGGTCCGGGGCGCGGCTATCCCATCTTCCATGTGGTCGAACGCGGCCGCGAAGTGGTGCTGGTGAAGCGCCGCACCGACTGGTTTCAGCTGCGCACCGATCAGGGCGTCGAAGGCTGGGCAGCGCGTACCCAGATGATCGCCACGCTCGAGCCCACCGGCGAACCCCTCGACCTGCAGGAACCCGCGCGCGAGAACTACATGAGCCGGCGCTGGCAGGGCGGTGTCATGGGCGGCGACTTCGGCGGCGCCAGCGAAATATCGGTCTTCGGCGGCTACGCGTTCAGCGACAACCTTTCGATCGAACTGACTCTGAATCACATCCTCGGCGAATTCTCGAACGGCTACAGCGCCACCATCGGCCTGATGCACCTGTTCGTCCCCGAATGGCGCATCTCGCCGTACTTCACTTTGGGCACCGGCGTGCTCTACACCGACCCGAAGTCGAACCTGGTGCAATCCATCGACCGCGACGACCAGATCGGGTATGTCGGCGGTGGCCTGCAGTTTTATCTCACCCGTCGCTTCATGCTGCGCACTGAATACCGCAATAACATCGTATTCACGAGCCGCGACGACAACGAGGAAGTGGACGAATGGAAGTATCTCGGTTTCGCCTTCTTTTTCTGATCCTGCTGGCGGCCAGCGTCCTGCCCGGCTGTTCCATGCTGGGCCGTGGCGGTGACGACAAGCCGGCAGCCGTCGCGCCCGCAGCGGGCAGCGAGCCGTTGACCGGCGAGCCGGACCAGAAACCTATCATCGATCCGCAGGTGGAGCGTCGCGAGATCAAACGCACGCGTATCGACACGGAAGATTTCGAACTGGGCGCCTATGTCGGCGTGCTCAGCATCGAGGACTTCGAGAGCAACGTCGTTTACGGCGCACGGCTGGCTTATCACCTCACCGAAGATTTCTTCCTGGAAGGCACTGTCGGCCAGTCCCGTGCCGGCCGCACCAGTTACGAAAACCTGTCGGGCACTGCCGACCTGCTGACCGACGACGATCGCGACTACACCTATTACGCGCTATCGATGGGGTGGAACGCGCTGCCAGGCGAAGTTTTCGTCGGCAAGAACCGCGCATACAACAGCGCGCTCTACCTGGTAGCCGGCATCGGCAGCACCACCTTCGCCGGCGACGATCGCTTCACAGTCAATGGCGGATTCGGCTACAGGGTGCTCCCTGCGGACTGGATCGCGGTGCATTTCGACGTGCGCGACCATATCTACGACATCGACCTGCTGGGCGAAAAAAAGATCGTCAATAATCTAGAAGCGCATCTCGGTTTGTCCATTTTCTTCTGAGCGACGATTCACGCTGAACATTTATGTCAGCAAGGGGTCGTCGCTCATGATGTTAGGCAAATGGATTCGCGCCGCTGGGCTATGCAGTGCGCTGGTTGTTTCTTCGCTGGTGGGCGCCAGCGCATCGATGGCGCCGTCGTTCACCCTGCCGTCGCGTGCCGGCGACACTGTGTCGCTGGAGCAGCTGAAAGGCAAAGTGGTGATGCTGAATTTCTGGGCCAGCTGGTGCGGTCCGTGCCGCACGGAAATGCCGCTTCTCGAACAGATGCACAAGCGCTACAGTGCGCTCGGCTTCACCATGGTGGGCGTGAACGTGGAAGCGAACACCAAGGACGCGGAACGCTGGTTGCAGGAAACGCCGGTGTCGTTCCCGGTGCTGTTCGATCGCGACAGCAAGGTCAGCAAACTGTACGACGTGAGCGCCATGCCGAGCACCGTGTTCATCGATCGCAAAGGTAACGTCCGATACCTGCACCGCGGCTACAAGCCCGGCGATGAAGGCGAGTACCTGAATCAGATTCGCGCCCTGCTCAAAGAGTGAGATCAAGAGACGTGACTAAGGCAAGCTCCCTCACCCGCGCCCCCTCACCCGCGCGGACGCGCGACCTCTCCCAAGGCAGAGGTGAGGCTTCGCACCCTCTCCCCTTGGGAGAGGGCAGGGTGAGGGCCTCTCAAGCTTTGCTTTCTCTTGCCCTGCTATTGACCCTGTCCGCCTGCGGCAACATCGAGCCATGGGTGAAACCGTACGAGCGCCAGGCGCTGGCCGATCCCATCATGGGCTCGAACCAGAACCCCATTTCCTCCTCCTACATGGACCACGTCTTCGAAGCTCGTGAAGGCGCACGCGGTGCGCTCGGCGGCGGCGGCGGCGGCTGCGGTTGTAACTGAGACCACGCATGAGCTTCGCGACGCGAATTGTTCGCACTCTGACGCTCGTGGCTGCAGCCGCGCTGGCGCTGCCCTCGATTTCATCGGCGGGCGTGCTGCCCGACGATCGCGCCGATGCGCTGTATCACCGCTACGAAGGCGGCGGCGTGACCATTCAAGGCCCCTCGGTGCTGGTGCGCAAGAAGATGGCGGAGAAATACGCCATCAGCGCCAACTACTACCAGGACATGATCACCAGCGCGTCCATCGATGTCGAGGTCAGCGGTGCCAGCGAATACAAGGAAGAGCGCGACCAGTACAGCCTGGGCCTGGAATACCTTCGCGGCAAGACAACCTACAACCTGGGCTTCAGCGACAGCGAAGAGAACGATTACGATGCGCAGACCGCCAGCTTCGGCATCAGCCAGGATCTGTTCGGCGACCTGACCACCATCAGCATGGGTTTTTCCAGGGGCTCCGATACGGTGCGCAATTCCACCGACCCCCTGTTCGAGGAAGACATCGAGCGCCGGAGCTATCGCGTCGGCGTGTCGCAGATTCTCACCAAGTCACTGATCACGTCGCTGAACCTGGAAGTGATCACCGACGAAGGCTTTCTGAATAATCCGTACCGCTCCTACCGATATTTCAATCCCACCGACGCGAGATTGTTTGCCCTTGCGCAGGAGATTTATCCGCGCACGCGTACCAGTAACGCGGTGGCGCTGAATGCGCGCTACTTCCTGCCCTATCGCGCCGCTGTTTACGGCGGCTATCGTTTCTTCACCGATACCTGGGGCATTCGCGCCGATACGTTCGAACTCGGCTACGTCCAGCCGATTCGTCAGCAATGGACGCTGGAAGCGCGGGTCCGCTACTACCAGCAGGATCACGCCGACTTCTACGCCGATATTTTCGACCGCCCCAACCAGCAGAACTTCCTGGCGCGCGACAAGGAACTGTCGACCTTCAACAGCGTCGCGTTCCGCATCGGCGCCAGCTACGAATTCGCCAGCAGCGGCTGGCGCTTCATCAAGAAGGGTTCGCTGAACTTGTTCTATGATCGCATCGAGTTCCAGTACGATGATTTCCGCGATGCCCGCGCGTCACTGCTGCCGTCGGACAATCCCGGCTTCCGCGCCGCCGGCACCGAGCCGTTCTACGAATTCGGCGCCAACGTGATCCAGGCGTTCGTTTCCATCTGGTTCTGAGCAAGCTTCCGCCAAGACAGGGTGAGGACCTCTTACCCTCTCCCCTTGGGAGAGGGCAGGGTGAGGGCCGCCTCTCTCTCTTACTACCTCTGCTTTTCTCTGCGACTGTCACCGCCGATCCGTTTGCCGTCCGGGATCAAAACCCGCTGCTCGCAGGCTTCGGCCTGCCCTACGCAATGCCGGCGCATGTAAGTGACCAAGGTGATTGGTCGATCGGCGCGGATATCAGCTGGGGTTCCACCGCCGTGCTTCAGCAACGCGGCTCGGAGGCACTCACCGTCGATGCGGAAACGCGCGAGGCGCGGCTAACGCTGCAGCACGCGCTCGGCGAGCGAGTCTCTTTTCAATTGCAGATTCCTTATCGCTACACCAGCGGCGGCACCCTCGACGGTTTCATCGACAGCTGGCACGACGCCTTCGGCATGTCCGAAGGCGCGCGAACGCAATTGCCGACCGACCAACTCAACATCGGGTACGTGCGTTCTGGTGATTCGCTGCTGAACATGACGTCGTCCGCCAGCAGCCTCGCTGACGTACAGCTGGCTGCAGGTTACGAAGTGTTTTCCTCCCCTTCGTCGGCACTGACGGCGTGGTTCGGCATCAAGTTGCCCACCGGAGATGCCGACAAACTCACCGGCAGCGGTGCCACGGATGTTTCTCTTTTGGTTTCCGGCCATCACCGCCTCGACCAGCGCTGGTCGGCGTTCGGCCAGGTATCGGCGACGTGGCTTGGCGATGGCGATCTGTTTCCCGCTCACCAGCGAAGCGTCGTCTGGGGCGGCTTGGCGGGGCTCAGCTGGCAGGCTTGGCACGGCCTGTCGCTGAAAGCACAGATCGACGCACACACCGCCGCCTTCGATAGCAACCTGGATTTTCTCAGTGAGGCGGTCCTGCTGACCGTCGGCGGCGACTACCGCTTCGCGTCCGGCTGGAAACTCGATCTCGGCGTCAGCGAGGACATCACGGTCGAACACTCGCCGGATGTCGTTTTCTTCGCGGGATTGAAACGCGGCTGGTGACTTTGCCGCAGGAAACGACATCAGCGTTCCAGCACCTCGCAGACTGCTTTCAATACGGTAAGGCGCGCCTGTTTCTTATCGTCGGCGGCGACCAGCGTCCATTTGGCGTCGTCCTTGTCAGTGCGGCTGATCATCCCGGCCGCAGCCGCCTGATAGGCATCGTAATAACGCCGATTGGTCCAGTCTTCGCGATCCACCTTGAAGCGCTTGAGCGGATCGTCGTCTCGCGATTTGAAACGATGTAACTGCTCTTGCTTGCTCACCGAAAGCCAGAACTTGGCGACGCGCAGGCCATGCTCGGTAAGCTCGCGTTCGAACTCCACGATCTCATCGTAGGCGCGCTTCCAGTCAGCCTCGGCAGTAAACTCGCGAACACGCTCGACCAACACGCGGCCATACCAGGATCGATCGAAGATCGTGATCGAACCCAATTCAGGAATATTGCGCCAGAAGCGCCACAGATAGGGATACAACAGGTCGTCCGGCGTCGGCGCGGAAACAGGAACGACTTGATACTGGCGCGCGTCGAGCGCGTGAGTAATGCGTCGGATCGCGCCGCCTTTGCCGGCGGCATCCATGCCTTCGAATGCCAGCACCAGTCCGTGCTTGCGAAAACGTGGCTTGCGGACCAGGCGAGCCAGGCGTCCCTGCAACGTTGCCAGTTCGCGCTCGTACTCGGCGTCGTCCAATCGTTCCTTCGGCTGCACGATGCGCAAGGGCTGCGCTTTCGCCCGCGCTTCCTTCGGCCCCTCGGCACGCTTGGGCTGCTTCTGCTGCAATCCCGCGCGAATCTGGTCGCGAATAATCCTGCCTACGGTCAGCAACCGATATTCCTCGTCGGTGCCGTCCACGAGATGCCATGGAGCAGCCTCATGGTCAGTGGCCTGCAAACAGGATTTCGCCACCCGCTGGACGGCGCCGTAGTGTTTGGCTTGCCAGAGATCTTCCTTGGTCACACGCCAGCGAGTAAGTTTGTTGGCGCGTAGCTCGGCGAGGCGCCGCCGTTGGGTCTGTGCGTCAGTATGCAGATAAATTTTCACGACGCGCACGCCATCGCGAACCAGCATCTTTTCTAATTCCAGGATTCTTTCCTGGTAGCGCTGATCACCGCGCTTGGACGGATCCATCTTGCGCGTCGACCAGCCTAGGAATTCGCCATACCAGCCGGCGAAGAAGAACGTCATGCGGCCCCGCGCAGGCAACTTCTGCCAGTAACGCCACAGTGTCGGGTAGCGCCGCTCTTCGCTATCGGGTTCGCCTAATGCATGGACGCCGATGTGCTTGGGGTCCAGCCAGGTGAGCAATTCATTGACGGTTTCGCTGCGGCCGGCGGCCGGTGTACCAGCCATGATCACTGCGACGGCGCAGCCTCGTGACGTGTGCAACTTCAGCTGCAGGTCCAGCAGTTCGTCCTGCAGCTTTGGCAGGTTACGTTCGAATGCCGCTTTGCTGATGCGGGGCGCGACCATGCCTTACGCGCGTCGCTTGCTCGCTGGCTTGCGCACCGGCACCTGCTGCGTAACGCAATGAATATTGCCGCCGCCCAGCAGGATCTCCCGCGCCTGGACGCCGATGACGCGACGATCGGGGAAAATCTTCTGCAACTGCTTGGCAGCCGCAGTGTCGCGTTTTGAATCCAGCAGCGGCATGACGATGGTCGAGTTGCCGATGTAAAAGTTCACATACGAAGCGGCCAATCGCTCGCCGGCCTTGCGTGGCGCTCCGGCATCCGCCACGTCGATGTCTTGCGCCTCTGCGCGAGTGCGCTTCAACGGCCCGGGCTGATGCAGCTTGTGAACTTTCAGGCGCCGGCCTTGAGCGTCGCGCGATTCCATCAAGCGCTCGTAAGCATCCTGCGAAATCTGGTGCTGCGGATCGCGCTTGTTGTCGGTCCAGGTCAATATCACTTCCCCGGGCCGCGCGAAGCAGCAGAGGTTATCGACGTGGCCTGTGGTCTCGTCGTCGACAACACCCTTGCGCAGCCAAATGACGCTGGTCACGCCCAGGTATTCGTGCAGCAGGATTTCCAGCTGGCCTTTGTCAAGCTGCGGATTGCGCTGCGGGCTTAGCAGGCACTCTTCGGTAGTGATGAGCGTGCCTTCGCCGTCGACGTGGATAGCGCCGCCTTCGAGCACCAGCGGAGCGCGATACCGGTCGCAACCCTCGATTTCCAGCACCTTGCGCGCGACCAGATCATCCTGGTCCCACGGAAAATACAAACCACCGCTGATGCCGCCCCAGGCATTGAACACCCAGTCGACGCCCCGCGACTCGCCGCGACGATTGACGACGAACGTCGGGCCGACGTCGCGCATCCAGGCGTCGTCACTGGACATTTCAACGACGCGGATCGCGTCGGGCAGCATCGATCGCGCCTGGGACCACTGCGCTCGCGAAGCACCGACCGTGACTGGTTCGCCGGTCGCTATTGCAGTGGCAACGGTGGCAAAGGCGTGCTGCGCCGGCTTCGCCCCCAGGCGCCAATTGCTGGTCCGCTCGGGCCACAGCATCCAGCAGCCGCCATGAGCCTCGAACTCGGCCGGCATGTGATAGCCGTCGGCCGCCGGCGTCGTCGCTAAAGTCTTGGTCATCGCAGGATGGTAACTAAACCACTCGCCTGGGAGCGTGAGGTGTTACCGACTTAAGGTGTACTCGGCGCTGCAGTACGGGCACTTGGCCCAGCCGGTCTTTTCAATGGGCAGGAACACGCGCGGGTGCGAGTTCCACAGATGCATGCCCGGCATGGGGCATGACAGTGGCAGGTCCGTCGGAGTTACGGTGTACTGGTTCTGGGCGTTCGGCGTGATCAGTTTGGCGGCGGGTTCGGTCGTCATGGCGTGGACGTGAGCGGTTGTCGGCAACGGGGGCGGATTATCGCAGATCGCCCGCCTCGCGCATGACCTCTTGCCAAACTTCCACCACGCCGCGGCGCTCGTCGACGAATTCCGCGGCGCTGACCACGTTTTTTGCGCCATCCAAGGTCAGCCGGTGCAGGCGCTGGCGATATTTGCGGTAGGTCTCGACGAGGAAGTCGACCCGCGACTGCGGCACCAGGTTGGCCGATTCCAGGCTTTCCAACTGGCGAATGTTGTCCGAGAAGATGACGATTTCCGGATACCGGTCGGCCCACTTGAGCATCCAGAACTGCACCAGGAATTCGAGGTCGGCGACGCCGCCGGCATCCTGCTTGAGATCGACCTGCCCTGCCCTCGCCTTGGAAAGATTTTCACGCATGCGCTCGCGCATGCGTCGCACCTCATCCTTCAGGCCATCGCGGCGCACCGCTTTGCGAAGCACCTGGATGCGGGCTGTCTCGAACTGCTCGCGCAGGTGTGCGTCTCCCGCGATGGCACGAGCACGCAATAAAGACTGATGCTCCCACGTCCACGCTTCCTGGAACTCGTAATCGCGAAATGCGGCGATCGACTGCACCAGCAAGCCGCGATTGCCGCCGGGGCGCAGGCGGGTGTCAACTTCGTAAAGCCGGCCGGCCGAGGTATGCACTGTGAGCAGATGCACCAGCCGCTGGCCGAACCGCTGGAAAAACACCGTGTTCTCGATGCTCTGTCCGCCGTCGGTGTGCTGCGCCTCACCGGAAGAATCGTGCAGGAACACCAGGTCCAGATCCGAGCCGTAACCCAGTTCCAATCCACCCAGCTTGCCGTACGCAACCACCACCATGTTCGCGATATGCGTTTCGCCGTGCTCGTCCGCGTAACGCGGAAAGCCATGCTTCGAGGTGATCTGCGCCCATGCGAGCGACAGCGCCTCCTGCACGATCAACTCCGCGATATCGGTCAAACGGTCGCTGACTTTCATCAGCGGCAGGCCGGCGGTGAGATCGGCAATCGCGACCCGAAAGGTGGCGGCACTGTGGAACTGCCGCAGGATTTCGACTTGGCGCTCCGGATCTTCGCCCTGCATCCGCGTCCGGCTGGCAGCGAGATCGGCGGCAAACTGGGCTCGGGACGGCGCTTCCTCGACCAGCCGCTCGTCGATCAACTCATCCAGGAGCAGTGGCCGCGCGGCGATCTGGTCGGCGAGGAACTGGCTGTGCGCGCACAACTCCACTAGTCGGCGCAGGGCAGCTGCGTTCTCGTTCAGCAACGCGAGATAAACCGTGCGCCCGCCGATCATCTCCAGAATGCGCACGATTCGGCTCAACGTAGCGACAGGCGCCTGATCAGTCGCGAGCAACGGCAATACACGCGCCAGCAGATCGCGTAGGCGGCGCCGGCCAGTTTCGTCGAAGCGTCGGTAGTAAGTACTGACTCGCAGCTGCTCGAACATGGCGTCGATGGGCTTCGGCTCCGCCACGCCGCTGGCCGCAATTATGCGCAAGCGCTCCTCCGCATCAGCCTCGAGGTCGAAGGCCGCGATCGCGCTCGCGGTCGCGTCGGCGTTCTCGGTCGGACCAAACATCGTCTGCGCGAAATATCGTTCGACACGCTGGCGGTGCGCACTGGCCTGCCCAACCAGTTCTTCCCAATTGGAAACGTTCATCGCAAACGCGAGCCGCTCGCGGTCCTTCGCATCTTCGGGCAGCTGGTGCGTCTGCTCGTCGTTCCATTGCTGCAGGCGGTTCTCCAGTACGCGCAGAAAGCGATACGCCGCATCCAGATCCGCGACTGCGCTCCGGCGCAACAGCCGCTGCCCGATCAATTGCGGCAACACGGCGCACAATTCCCGGCTCTGCAAGCGCCGGTCGCTGCCGCCGCGAATCAACTGGAAAGCCTGCACGATGAATTCGATCTCACGAATGCCGCCGGGACCGAGCTTGATGTTGTCTTTCAATTCACGGCGCTCGACTTCGCGCGCAATCATCGCCTTCATGTCGCGCAAAGATTCGAACACGCTGAAGTCGAGATAGCGGCGATAGACGAAAGGTCGCAGCACCTCTTCATACAGCGCCGGGAATTGATCCGTCGCCGTAATCGCGCGCGCCTTCACATACGCGTAGCGTTCCCAGTCGCGGCCATGCTGCTGCAGATAATGTTCGAAAGAGACGAAGCTGAGCGCCACTCGGCCACTGTCGCCGAACGGGCGCAGCCGCAGGTCGACTCGATAGACGAAGCCCTCGACGGTCGGCGTCGCCAGCTGCTGCACGATCTTCTGGCCCAGCCGCAGGAAGAACTCGGCGTTGTCGATACTGCGCGCGCCATCGGTCTCGCCGTCTTCCGGATACAACAGGATCAGGTCGATGTCCGAGGAAAAATTGAGTTCGCCGCCGCCCAGCTTGCCCATGCCCAGCACCAGCAACGATTGCGGCTCGCCACTGTCGGCCCCTCGCGGCGTGCCGTACTTGGCGACCAGCGCAGCGTGCATCCGGCGACAAACGAAATCGATGCAGACATCGGCCAGCGCCGACAGGTCGCGCAACGTTTCATCGAGCGCGGCCCAACCGGCGATATCGCGCCAGGCGATGCGCACCATGTGTCGCTTGCGAAAGCGTCGCAATGACTCCATCAGGTCTGCTTCGGATTCACCGCTGACTCGCGCCTGGATTTCCTGCCCTATCCACTCCACAGGCGCGCAAGAAAACAAGTGACCGTCTTCGATCAGACCCTCCAGCAACGCGGGCGAACGCAGGCAATTGGTCGCGACGAAGTCGCTGCAGGCCCATACTCGATGCACGGAGTCTGCGACTCGCGCCTCTTGCAGGATCTTTTGCCAAACCTCCGGGTGCGCTTCGCGCGCAGCCTCCAAGCGCGCCGCGCTCGCTGCCATCATCTTTCGTGCAGTGTCAGAAATTTCCGCCTTCATCCCGCAAGTGTACGGAACTTTGGCCGGTTGATGCCAAGTGGCGACACAAGCGCGCTTCGTCGCCGCGACCGACGGCACCAATGCAATTACCGCATGGACTCAGGTGGCGATCACGTTCCGCCTGACGACCGCATAGTCGTCCATCGTTCAGCTTGTTGGGAGAACGGGCCGGGCCATGCCCGGCCCGTTCTTTTTCAGGCCATGCATCCTCATTACGCGAGCTGCGTCTCAAAAAACCGCCGTAAGAATTTGAGGCCCGTCACTCCCCGACGGGTTTCATCCTCATAGTCTCGATCGCAAGGGCAACACTCCAGTGCTGTCCCCGTCCGCAGACGGCGGACAGGCCAAGGCGATTGCGTGCTTCAGGTTTTGACTTAGGGCGCAACCCGCCTCGGCATGCGAACTTTCTCAAGGTCGAAGACGGTGGTGACCATGCGCGCGCAACTTGCAACTCTCTCTTCTGCCGACCTCCGCACACGCAAGACAGCCTTGAAAATGGCTTTGTTTGGCGGTGTTCTCGCACTGGCCGCGGTGGCATCGATTCAACGTGCTCACGCCGATAGCGACCTGTGCGGCAACGGGACACAGTGCGCGGCGGAAATTCCTTCGCCGGCCTCCGACCAGCATTTCTTCCGTTTCTCCACTGCGCATGACCAAGCGTCACCGCATGGCAACCCGCTGCGACGGACCGAACTGTCAGCCCAGGATTACTCCTCGTTCAGCGGCGTGGGTGTCATCGCCTGCAAAGTGAACGGCAAGCAGCGCACGTCCACCGCGTTCCTGGTCGGCGCTTTCGATATCGGCGTCACCGTTGCTCATACATTCGAAAAGGGAGCAGACGGCGCAGAGCCGACGGACTGCATGTACAACAGCCTCGATTCGCTGGGACAGGTACGCGAGCGCATCCCGGTGTCCTACGTGAAGTCGCAGTGGGATGAAGCCGATGCGTTCGGCCAGACCTCCAAAGATCTCGCAGTGGTGCGCTTGAGCGAACCCTCGCGGTACGCCCAGCGCACCATGCCGCTTGGCCGGTTTTCAGGCCAGGCCGCGTCGGTGGTGATGATCGGCTACAAGAATGATATCGACGCCGACAGCATCAAGCGCAAGGCCCGCGGCACTGTTTACGAACAGCGCAAGAATGGCGTGGTCGTGTCCAGCATCATCGGCGGCTTCACGCATGATATGGACTCGCGCGACATCGCTGCTGGCGCTCCGGTGATCGATGAGACCACCGGTGTGATCATCGGCATCCACACCCAGCTGACCACCAGCCGCAACACCATGATCACCATGGACGACTGGTTGGAATCGACCCTGCGCAGCGAGATGCAGCTGCGCAGCGCAGCGCGCTCGAACTGAGTTAAATCCCGCAGATTTTCGGAATCTGTTTTTTGGGCGCCGCGAACTTTTTGCGGCGCTTTTTTCTTTATCCCTTTCTTACACGCCCGGCGCACGCTGCCCCGGAACCCCCTCGAAGTTCGCTTCGTTTAATCATGGTCCCGCAGGCGCCGC
This sequence comes from uncultured Gammaproteobacteria bacterium, assembly GCA_963710595.1. Classification (GTDB taxonomy): domain Bacteria; phylum Pseudomonadota; class Gammaproteobacteria; order Steroidobacterales; family Steroidobacteraceae; genus Steroidobacter. The sequence goes on along the minus strand of CAVQAZ010000003.1, from coordinate 1,802,799 downwards.
TGTCGGTGCGGGACGACAGGAGAATTCATTCATGAACAAGTCGCTGGTGACTGGATTGGTGGTTGGTGCGTTGGTAGTGACGGCTGGCGCGGCCGTGGCCAATTTGGATGTGTTCGAGGGCACGCCGAAATATGCCGAAGTACTCGATGTCGATGCAGTGACCAAGACTGCTCGCACGCCACGCGAAGTCTGCAAAGATCAAGTTGTGACTCATACGACGCCTCCGAAGGATGAGCGGCGGATTGCGGGCACGGTGATCGGCGCAGTCGTCGGCGGTGTACTGGGTAACCAGGTGGGCGATGGCAACGGTCGAAAAGTGGCCACTGCAGCAGGCGCGGCGGCCGGCGGATACGCCGGTAACACCGTGCAGAAACGCATGCAGAACGGCAACACGTATACGACCACCGAAACTCACTGCGAAACGGTCTATGACAGCAGTGAAAAGGTGATCGGCTACGATGTTCGCTACCGCCTCGGCGATGAGGAAGGCACGGTACGCATGGACCGCGACCCGGGGCGCCGCATCCCCGTGGAGAACGGAGAATTGCAGATTGCCGCGCGCTGAGATCCTGGCCGCAAGTTAGCGCCGGAAGAGTCGGCCAGGCTCTTCGAGCAGTTTTGGTTGAGGTTGGCGGTAGGCGGAACGGGCGCCGGGTGAGAGCATAAAGAGGAAACGATTCCTCCCACCTCTTAACCTGGCGTCCACCGCCGACCGCTAGCCGCCTGGCCCAACTTCATGACCGAACTCAGCGATTTGTTGCTTGCCAGCCGACGCATCCTGGTGTTCACCGGCGCCGGCATCAGCACCGAATCCGGCATTCCGGACTTCCGCAGCCCTGGTGGTGTGTGGACCAAGATGCAGCCCATCTATTTCCAGGACTTCGTCGGCTCCGAAGCGGTCCGGCGCGAAGCCTGGCGCCGCCGCTTTAGCAATCAGGATGGCTGGGTGGGCGCCAAGCCGAATCGAGGCCATTACGCAGTGGCCGAATTGATTCGCTCGGGACGCGCCCAATGCGTGGTCACGCAGAACGTCGACAATTTGCACCAGGACTCCGGGGTGCCGGATGACAAGGTCATCGAATTGCACGGCAATGCGACTTACGCCACCTGCCTCAAGTGCCACACGCGTGTCGAACTGGTCGACCTGGAACGCGAGTTCCAGCAATTCGGCAGCGTTGCCGCCTGCCAACGCTGCGGCGGAGTGATCAAGTCGGCGACCGTCTCCTTCGGCCAGCAAATGCCCGGACTGCCCATGCGACGCGCGCAGGAGGAGACACTGGCATGCGATCTGTTCTTAGTGCTCGGCTCGTCGTTGTCCGTTTTTCCCGCCGCAGATTTTCCACTGCGCGCCAGGCAACGGGGCGCAAAGCTGGTCATCGTCAATCGCGACCCTACCAGCATGGACGAGATTGCCGACCTCGTCATTCATGATGGGATCGGCGACACCATGGAAGTCGCGCTGGCCGGACGACCGCCCAACAGCTGATGCGCGGTTACTTGTCAGCTCCCTGCAGATAATCGACGGCCACTGCCGTCATCGCGCGAGTCGCAACCGCAATGCTGGGCTCATCAATATAAAACAGCGGCGAGTGATTGCTCGGCGCGCTCCCCGCATCTTTGTCCGCCGGCGTGACGCCGACATAGAAAAACACACTCGGCACCAAATCGGCGTAGTACGAGAAATCTTCCGAACCCGTGATCAACGGTTGCACGACGACACGATCATCGCCGGCGATGCGACGCAACGAGGGCAATATGCGCTGCGTGAGCTCCGGGTTGTTGAACACCAGGGGATAGGAAGCCTCGCTGAGGGTCAGCTTGGCTTGAGCGCCACTGGCGGCGGCGACATGGGTGATGGTGCGTTCCATGCGTTCGATGATGTCGGCGCGCATTTTCTTGTCGAAGGTGCGGATCGTGCCGAGCATTTCGACTTTCTCGGGGATGATGTTCTGGCGCACGCCGCCGTCGAACTTGCCTACCGTCACCACCGCCGGCAGCTGCGCAATGTCGATCTGCCGGCTGACGATCGTCTGCAGCGCCATCACGATCTGCGAACCGGCGACGATGGGATCCACCCCCGACCACGGACGCGAACCGTGCGACTGGCGCCCGGTCACTTCGATGCGGAAGGTATCCGCAGCCGCCATGAACGGCCCGGAGCGGTAGCCGATTACGCCGCTGGGCAGGCTGGAAGTCACGTGCAGGCCGAACACTGCCTCGGGCTTCACTTCACCGAACAATCCTTCCTTGAGCATCAGCGAAGCGCCGCCCTGCTCGCCTTCGGGTGGACCTTCTTCGGCCGGCTGGAAAATAAACAGCACGGTGCCGGCGAGGTCCTGCTTCATTCCAACCAGGATTTCGGCGACACCCATGAGATTGGCGACATGCGCATCGTGGCCGCATGCGTGCATGACGCCGACTTTCTTGCCCAGATATTCCGTGGTCACCGTCGACTTGAACGGCACGTCGACCTGCTCGGTCACCGGTAACGCGTCCAGGTCGGCGCGCAAAGCAATGACCGGACCGGGTTTGCCGCCCTTCAGCACGGCGGACACGCCGGTGTGGGCAATGCCGGTGCGAACCGGCAGGCCCAGCTTCTTCAAATGATCTGCGACCAGTTTCGAGGTGCGGACTTCGCGATTACCGAGTTCGGGATGCTGATGGATATCACGCCGCCAGGCGATGACTCGCGGCGCCACCTTGCCCGCAAAGCCGTCGATCTGTGCAGGAGAAATCCCGGCCACGGCGCTGCCAGCGGCCAATAGCAAATTCAGCGCGGCGGCGATACCGATCATCGGCTTCATAAGGGTTCCATGGGCGGGTGGTGCCGGAAGAATAACCGGCTTCGGTCGCTACTGCTTCGCCAAGTACGGCTGAAACTGCGGCGTTGCGACCGAGCGTAACTGGTCACCCTGCAAGTCGATGAACAGCACCGGCATGCCGAGCCTGGTCGCCAGTGCCTGACCGTCTTGCGTGCCAAGGACATTGAACGCTGTCGCCCAGGCATCAACCTGCATGGAAGTCGGCCCGACCACTACGACAGACGCGAGGCTGTGCTCGACCGGCCGGCCTGTGCGCGGATCAATGGTGTGCGAGTAGCGACGACCGTTGCGATCGTAATAGTGGCGATACTCACCCGAGGTCGTCACTGCGGCATTATCGAGTTGCACGATGGCGTGCGGTTGCGGCTCCGCATCGATCGGCCGTTCCACTGCAATCCGCCACAACTGGCCGCGAGCGTTGCGGCCGTGCGCTTGCACTTCGCCGCCGATATCGATCATGAAATTGTCGACATGCATTGCCTTGAAGCGCGCTGCCAGCAAATCGACTGCGTAGCCCGGAGCGATGCCGTTGAGATCGACGACCAAGGTCGCATCCTCCTTGCGCAGGGCCGGCGATTCCAGGCGTGCTTGCAGGCGCTGATAACCAATGCGCGCTTTCAATTCCGCGATCCTGGTGTCATCCGGCAGATCCGCCGGTTCGCCCGCTGCGCCAAAGCCCCATGCGGCAACGAGCGGCCCGATCGTGATATCGAACGTGCCTGCGGATTCTCGCCCGACCTTGAGCGCGTAATCGACCACCGTCGCCAGGTCGGCCGAGACGTCGAACCAATCCGTCGACACTGACGCGTTGAAGCGCGAGATCTCGGAGTCCTCGCGATACCCGGACATGCTGCGGTCGATGCGGGCGAGGATTTCATCCGTTGCTACTCGCAACGCGTGGCTATCAACACCTGCCGGTGGAGCTGCAACCTTGACGGAATACGTGGTGCCCATGGTCGGGCCGGAGATGGCCAGCTCTTGCGGCGCACGCGCGCAGCCGCCAATCCACAGTAACAAGACCCAACCGAAGACTCTGCTCACTTGATCCCAGCCACTTTATCCATCGTGGCGACGCCACTGACGGCGGATGGTAGCAGGCATGCCCGACTTCCTCGCCCGGAATTCCTTTGCTGTAGAACAGGACTCCATGATGCGTGCTGCGTGGAGGACCGACGAGCGCGCCATGCGAATGGCCGTGCATGCCTTCGCCAAGCAGCGCTGGCGTCCGGGTCGGGTCGGCGAAGCAGGTTTGGCTGCGGCGTCCACGGATAAGCGCTATAGAGTTTTCAGATACTCGACCAGCGCATCCTTATCGGCGTCCGGCAGCGTGGTCCCGAAGACGTGCCCGCCATTGCCGTTCGATCTCAGGGTAGTGTCGTAGGGTGAGCCGACGCGCTCCGCTGCCGGCCCGGTGACGACGAAGCCCACATTCACCGCGTCGTAGAGGTCGTAGCCCCGCCAGAACTTCCTTGGCCGCGACTCCGGTGGCGACAACAAATCCCGCAGCGTAGGGACCGAGCCGTTATGCAGGTACGGAGCACGCAACCACAGCCCGTCGAGAAACGGAATGTTGTAGCCGATCAGGTCTTCCTCGACCAACCCTTTGCGCTCGATACCGAACTCACTTACGGTGCGATTGGCGGCGACGGCGTTCTGCTTGTTCCAGGTCCACATCCGCTGCGGATCCGTATCGATGCCCTGCAGTGGCGTTCTCGTGCCGGTGCGGCCACTTTCGTGGCAACCCGCACACTCTTGCTGGAATATCGCCCGGCCGGCAGCCGACTGCGCCGCATCGACAGGGAACGGATACGCCGGCGGCTGCTTTAAGGACAGATATTCCTGCAGCCATTTGACCTCGCCGAGGAATTCCTCGTTGTCCTTGGGCGCCGCGCCGACCAACCCGAGCGCCGAATCGATGATCACCGAATAAGCGTCGTGGCTGTCGCCGGACCAGTTCATGCTCGTACCCGGCTGCTGGTACTTGGCGAGATTCCAGATCGCCGGGATGTCGCTCGGACCGATGCTGTCGTCCATCGGTGTCTCGATCATGAAGTACTTGGTGAGATTCATTGCGTCGTCGCGGCCCCGGCCCCACTCCGGAAAATCGTGGCGATAAATCCAGGCGAACTGCTGCTCGCGCTCCAGCAGTCGCTTGCGTGTGACCGGCACCAGCACGAAGCGATAGATGGCGCGATCGATCCAGGAAAGATCGGTAACCAGGTTGATCTCGCGCATCAGGTTGTCGGCATTGAAGCGCGGGTCTTTGGCGCAATCGACCAGAAAGCGGAACACCGCTTCGAGATCCAATGTTTGCCCGGCGCCTGCGGTGACGAATGTGGGCGTCTCGCCCGCGCTCAGCCGATAGCTGGTGGTGTGGCACGAGGCGCAGTTGTTGCCGACACGCGCGAAGCCGACGACTTTCTTGGTGAAGCCCACCGGCAGCTCCCTGCCCTGCTCCCACGACACACCGAAAGAGGCAAAGCCATTCGGGCCGGGGATCTTCTCGGGAAACATCCGCGGCAACACGTAGAAGATCCAGTAAGGAATGCCGGCGTCACGCTCCGCGCCAATGGAGCCGTACTTGAAGCGCATGTCCGGATCGCTGGTGATCCACTCCGGTTGCGGCTCTTCGCGGAAGAACTTGTACCAGGTGAACAATCCTCCGCCGCCGCCGAGGATCAACAGTGCGACGAAGATGCGGATGAGCTTGCTGCGTTGGAGCATGGGCGGGGCCTCAAAACGTTTTCAAATATTCCACCAGGGCGTCCTTGTCCTGGGGCGGCAACTGCGTGCCGTAGCGCTCGCCCTCGTGGCCGACGTTGGAGTTTCCGGGCGACCCGGTGTCGTAGCGGAAGAAAATGCGGCCGTTATCCGCCGGCACCGAGGAGCGAAAGCCGACTCGTGCAGGCTCGTAAACGTCATCGCCGCGATAGAACACTGTCGGGCGCTGGTTCGATGGCTCCAGCAGATCGCGCAACGTCGGCACCGATCCGTTGTGGAGATAGGGAGCGCGCAGCCACGCGCCGTCTAGCGGCATGTTGGCGTAGCCGTAGGTCTTGCGAAAATGACTAAAGCGCCAGTCGTAGCCTGCGTACAGCGTCGACTGCGTCACCGCCAGGTCATAGGTGTAGGTGTCCAGTCGGCGGCGATCGGTACCCACTTCGGCCAGGGGCGTAACCTTGCCAACAAACTCACCCGCGAAATCCGTAGCGCTCGCTCCATGGCAAGCTGCGCAATACTGCGCGTAGACATGCGAACCGCGCTCTGCAAGTTGCGCGTCGATCGCAAACGGATACTTCGGCGCCGGCAACGACAACAACCAGTCTTCGACGCGGCCGATCGCTGCGCGATCCAATGTCGGTGGCGTAGTGCCGGTGCCGAATGCCGCACTTTTGTTGCGTTCTTCGACCGCGGTATTGTTGCCGTCCCAATGCAGTTGCATGCCCTTGCGTGGCTGCTGATTCCAGATGGACGGGAAATCGGCCGGTCCGTCCAGCTCATCCGCGGGCAGTTCATTCATGCGGAAGTTGAACAGCACCTTGGCGGCGTTGAAGGTATCGACCCGCCCTGGCCCCCAGTCGTGCTGGCGATCCACCCAGCCGAACCGGCCAGCGAGCATCAGCAGCCGCTCGCGCATCAACCAGGTGGCCACCGGATAAACCACGTAGCGATCAAGCAACCCGAGATGTTCGCCCTCGTCTTCCATGAGCCGCGCAACCTCCGGGACTATGAACTCCTTGCTGAACTTCGGATCGCGACCACAGGCAAAGATGAACTTCTGGAACGCCATCAGGTTGAAGGTATTCGCCGGCATGCCCAGGTAAATGCTCGGCTTGGCTTCCGGCGCTTCGCGCACGGTGCTCGTGTGACACACAGCGCAGTTCAAAAACGTGCGGTCAATGCCTTGATTGCGCCGCAGCGACATGCCGATCGGCAGCTCGTGCCGGGCTTCGTAAATAAAGCCGAGCGACTGATAGCCTTTACCGGGCAGATGCTCTGCACAGACCTGCGGCAGCGCTTTGAATATCCACAGCGGGAATCCGGACTCGCGCTCGCCGCCGGTCGAGCCATACTTGAAATGGTCCTCGATAGCACTGTAGGCCACCGGTCGATCTGCCGTGAACCGCAGCGCCAGCGCCAACACCGTAACTGCAATGAATACAGTGGCGAATACCGCCAGGTATCCAAGCACGCGAACCCAGCGATGCTGCAACGGTGATTTCATCGTGGCGTCTCCGGCAGGCAAGGGCGGAGGCTTTCGTAGCCGTTCCGTAGTAACTCGTGAAGCGGTGGTACGCGGCCGTACTCGCCCTTGAGCATCGACTCCACCCGTGCTCGCAACACTCGAATATCAGCAGCGAATGGCTCTCGCCCATGGGCTGCGAGGCGCTCGGGAGGCATGGGGGTTTTCGGCCGTTGTGCTGGGGGCAGATCGCTCATCGCCAGGCGGACGAAGATTCGCGGCGCGCAGGATTGCAGTGTTTGCGAAACACGTTGAGCATCGCCACTGAGGAAGTTCGGCGGCGACGTGTCGGCGGTGTGGTGGCAAGAACCACAGCGCGATTCAAAGGGCGCGGTCAGTGCAATTGCGTTGCCGGTGGCAACAGTCTCAATGGTCGCAGGCGCAGCTTCGCCCCTATGGGCCGGAGCGAGGCTTTTGCCGCTCAACCCTGCGACCACTCGTTGTAAACGGCCTGCCTGCGAGTCCTGGGGGGCGCTCGCCAACGCCTCAGTCAATACAGGTTGAAGTGACGTGAAGTCTGCGGAGACTTTCAGCGTCACCACGGACTGCGGATCGATTCGAATCTCCGACACCGCGTTGCCATCGGGCAACCGAAGCACGCGACCGCGAAGTGTGGGAGTGATCAAGATACCTTGCGCATCCGGTCGTCGCGCAGGGAGCCGAAGATTTCTAACGACACTGGTAGAACCGATGCGCAGCGACGCAACGGTAGCGAATGAACCATCGAAGCTGCCGCTAAGCTCGACTCCCTCGGTGCACTCGAATCGCGTGATCGCACCTGCGGTTCGCATTTCACAGCGGCCGCGATATGTTCGCGCGCCCGACGGCAACTTGGCCGCAAAGGAACCCAGAACAGCGCTCAGCCTGTCGACGTCGAGGGCCGGCAGCGAATCCGCGATACCGGTCACCAGAACGTTCGCGAGCCGCGCTCCTTCCGGAAGCAACACTTCGAGAGCCGGCCGTGGAGCGAGCGGATCGAGCCGCGCCGGGATATGCGATGCTGCTGGTCCGTCAGCACCGGCCAGCGCAGCGAGCGGATCACGATTCGGAAGATCGGGATTGGGCACAGCCAATCCGGCGGGCCACAGCCGTTGGGCATTTTTCTGCAACGTCTCGATGACTTCGGTGCGGAACACGGCACCGCCATCGTCATAGGCTCGCCGAATCCGTCAGCGCAAACTGCAGCGACGCGGTGAAGGCGGAGCGGCGACATCTCGCGCCAACGTCGCCGTCGCCGCAGCCTTCGCGCCATAGCCGCTGTACGATCGCGAGACGGTTTGATCGATCCGTTGCGTCGTCCAATGCGTTGGCAATATCCGTCGAACCCCGCATGGCGACTCCGAAATAGGACTGCCGCTCGTCGGCGAGCTTCGCTGCCAGTATTGGATTCGCATTGGTCTCATCCCACACCTGCCGCGGAAAGATGGGCGCGTGATTCTGGTGACAGGCAATGCAGACCATGCGGCGCGCCTGGAACACCTGCGGCTCGGCGCCGGCGCGGTAATTCTTGACCTGTTGGAATTCGAACCGCTGGGCTGCCTCGTTGTAGCTGATGACTTCGACGATGCCGGCGCGTTCCTGGTAGCCGACATAGAGGCGATCGCGCAGGAACACAGGGCCCCGTCCGTCGGCGACTACGCCGGAGACGATGCGAGGAAAGCGAAAGTAGTCTGGTGAAGCCGCGACCCGCTGCAACGAGCGTCCGAGCGGGAGGAGAACGGATCGCACGCAAAATGCGGTGGCACTGCAGCCGGCCGCGGCTTCAAACCGTTGAATCAGTTTATCGAACGGAAACGGCACCTCACGCCGTCCATCTGGCAGTGTCGTTACCTTGTCGAACAGCGATGCCCCTGCGGGCGGCGTATCCGGCCCCGGCGTCGCGGGATCCAGAACCCAAGCCGATTCGCGAGTGACGGCTGCATTCTCACAGCGCGCGGGCGTTGCGCCCATTGCCCAGAAGGTCACCATGACTGCCGCCATCAGCCCGCAGCGCCCGACGCTGCGAGTCCTGTTCATGCACCTTGTGTTACGGCGCGTTGCTGCGTGCCGCTCCAGCAATCCTCTGCGGCCACGCCGGTCTTCTCGAACGCGCTGCCGTCGCGCTCCGCAACCGATTCGTTGTAGAGAACGAAATTGAGCAGGAACACCTTGCCGGCATAAGCGCGGCCCAGGTAAAAACCGGGACGCACCATGCGGATCTCATCGCGAATCTGCAAGCCGTTGCGGCCGGCGAGAAAGTCCGGTTTCTCGCGATAGCCCGGCAACTCATCGGTGAACGAGTAATCGATGATGATGGACTCGCGCCGCGAATCGAGCAGGCTCTGGCCGCAATACAAGCGCGCAGGAAACATCAGCCATTGCTTGCTGCCGTCGACGTCGATGGTCGGGATGGAACTCAGGTCGCCATCGACGATGGGTTTGAGCAGGCTGAGATCTTCGATACGATTGCGCAGCACCCGCTCTTGCCGGTAGAACACCTTGCCGCGCCAGAGCGTCTTGCCGAGCGTCTCGAGTTTGTGCGCCTTGAGCTCCACCGCCATGCCCGGCAATCCGCCGATGATCTCGGCGATGCGACGATCGCCGGAGGCGTTCTTGGGAAAGAACAGGCCGCCATCGAAGGCGCCCTCCGGAATGGGACCGGCGGTCAGGCGCGCGTAGATCTGGTCGACCTGCTCCTGGTCGAAATTTGCAATGTTCTTCGGCGTCAGCTTGCCCAGTTCGGCGGCAGATAGCGGGAACTCGTATTCCACGCGCGCGAAGTCCGGCTTCGACGCGTACGGCGTCGAGTAGCTCGCGAAGCCGAGCTTCGGTGTGGGATTGAGCATCGAGTTGAGAAAGTCGCAACCCGCAAGACCCAATGTCGTTGCCAGGGCTATCGAGACCAGGCTGCGGCGACGTAAATTTTCAGCGATCATGTTCTGCGTCCTTGTGCGTTATCAGATCGTTGCCAGGAACGCCGTCAATGCCTTCTTGTCCGCGTCGGGCAGGCCTTCGCCGAAGCGGTGGCCTTCGTTCTCGATCGTCGCGTTGCAGGAACTGTAGATCTGCAGCAGTTGCGGCCGCTTGCGGATCTCGCCGAGCAGCGACTTGGGATCACGCAGCACTTGTTGGCGGATTTCGTTCAGCGCGTTGAACGTTTCCACGCCACGCTCGGCGCCGAGTTCGGCGAGCAGTCGAGTCCGCAATTGCTCGGTATGCAGCTTGGAAGCGACCAGATCACCGACGAAACGCTTGTGTTGGAAGTTGCCTAGTGCTCCGGCGCTGCTGCCGGCGGGAATCGTCATTGTCAGCCCCAGCACTTGTTGTTCCTGCTCGCCGTCCCACAGGCGCGGTCCGAAACCAATCGGCACATCATCACTGAAGCGGGTGACCTTCGGCACGCGACGGTCGGGATTCAACAGGTCTTCCATCGACGTCTTGTACAGCCTGAAGCGTCCCTCGACGCTGGGATCGAGTGCCCAGCATTGCGGCGCTTTTTCTGCTGCCAGCGGCGCTCCCCTGGCATCGACAAAGGGCGAGCGATAGAACTCGTTGCGAGCGTTGGCAGGCTTGCCGCACAGCTCCGGACCGAGCGCGTTGTTATGCAGGAACGGCCCATGTGCCCACAGGCTCAATAGAGAAATGTTTCGGTAGTAACCGCGCCCGCCTTCCGCAGGGTCCTGCACATTTGGATCGGGCAGGCGACTGCGCAGCGTCTGCGAACCGTACTCCTGCCACACGTGGCCTTGCATGTGATTGGAATGCAGCGCGCGGCAACGGAACGTTCCGACTTCGGAGACGGGCGTCGCCTGGTCATTGCCCAGCCAGTCCTTGCGCAATCCGCTACCCGAATCCAGCTCGCGAAAATCGCGATTCGCGAACGGTCCGCCATCCTGTTCCGGCACGCTCGAATGACAGCGGGCGCAGTTCGCAGCGAACACCTCCCGGCCCCGCGACACTGCTCCTCGACCGAATTCCTTGTCGAGGTCGGCGACCAGGCTTTCGTAGGAATAGTTCGCTTGCGGATTCTTTTGCTGCAATTCATTGGCACGCGCGGCATGCAGGTCGGTCGCGTTGGTTTCCGGCGAGGCCAGGAAGTCCATGATGTTCTGCAGCCGGTCTTCGACGGCGCGAAAGTTGGGACAGTCGCGCCGGCACTGGCCGATATCGAACGGCGTCTGGCCGAAGTTGCGCTGCTGCGGATCGACCTGGCGCAGGTCCGTCAGGTGGTTCACCCAACACTGCTCGGCGCACGAACCGATGTTGAAATACACGCGTTGAATGGCTTCGAGCGAGCCGATGGAATCCTCGCCGCCTTTGAGGATGTGGTGCACGGCTGTTTCGGTGCGCGTACTTCGCTGCCAGCACTTTCGATCCCGTCCAGGTTCGCACCAGCATTGATCGGCCGGCGCATTGGCCGCGCATTCGCTGACCTTGCGCCATTTGTCGACCACTTCATTGGTAAACGTCGGGCGCTGCGCCGTGTTGATGATGGCGTTGATGGTGCCGGGATTGTTGATCTGATCGGTGGGCACCGCCGAGGTATCGGACGTGCCCGGCCGCGCGTGCGCGAACACCTGGAACTCGAGCGTGTTGGTCGACATGCCGGAGCCCAGGATCTCCGAGATGCGCGTGTACTGGTTGCCGATTGCGCCCTTGATGTTGGTCCATTCGGGATGCGCCGGATCGCGCGGCGGATTCAGCGGATCGAAGGCGATGTGGCAGGAGCCACACGAGATGCCGATCAGGAACGGCGGTTCGATCGACGCATCGGCGAGATGACTGACGGCGGCGTCGGCACGCGCAGCGGCGGCCGCATCGTTCACGAGCGGTTTGTTATATCCGGCCCAGGTTGACGCGCTGCCATTGACGGCCAGCCAGCGCTCGCGATCGAAACGCGGATTGGGAAACTTGCGAAAGCCGAGCGCACCGGTGGAAGTGCCGAATTCCAGGTCACAGGCGGATTGCCGCTGGTCGGCCGCCTGCTGATGCGGATCATTGCCATCGACCGGCGCCTCCTCGTAGTCGCAGGCGGGGTCGCGATAACCGGTGCGTCCGACGAAGGGCAGTAACTGCTCATCGCCGGGGCACCAGTCGAAGCCATAGGTCTCTTCCAGGCTCTTGGCCGGACAACCGTCGCTGCCCGGCGCGCAGCAGCCGGGGTCATTGATGATTCCCCAGGCGCGGAAGCGATCGCCTCGTTCGCGGCTGTCGAGCACGCGGAACCAGTCGATCAGCACGCCGACGCGCTGTTGAAAGGTATAAGTATGAAAGCGGCTGTTGCCGCCGGTGGCCTTGTACCAGATCTCCCGGCCGGCCCGCTGTGAGTCAGTCAGCCCGTCCTCGCCGGCATAAAAGCCGGGATGATCAGGCGCCGCCCGCACTACCGGCGGCGCATCGGCCTGCGTCGGTTGATCCGACAAGGTCAATGCGCCGGCCGTCGTCTCGACCGTCGCCCCCAGCGTCGCGATCGGTGCAGCTTCCTGCATCGCCGAGCGGTTGAGCGACACCGCGAGCAGGAGACTGCCACAGATGATCAACCCGCCAACGACAACCCCTCGTTCCATAGCCGCTCCCCTGCTTGTCTCGCGTCGCGTCGGCACCCCCGATGACGACCCCTGGTCTGCTGCGAAAGAGTATTGACGAGTCATCTGGCTGTGACGTGTCCTTACGGGCAGCCAGCGCCCGCAGTGGCGGCGATTACGGCAAGCCACAGTGCGAGTTCATTGCAATCTCCCGGTGCGTCGCGGCAATCTTCATCTCTGCATCGGCTACGCCGGACTCATGCCGGGCGGGATCGGTGCGAGGGCGACATGAAGAAACTGACCCTGCCGGCCCGCTTGCTGGCAGCACTGCAGGGGCTACGCCACCGGCGCCGCGACTCCAGATTGCGCCAGGAATTGCAGACGCTGTTACGCGATGAGAGCCGCTTCGCCGAATCGGTGCTCGACAACATTCCCACCATGGTGTTCTCGAAGGACGCCCGCGACCTGCGCTTTCTGCATTTCAATCGCGCCGGCGAGCAGCTGCTGGGCTATCCGCGCAGCGAACTGCTCGGTAAGAACGATCGCGACCTGTTTCCGCCCGAACAGGCGGAATTTTTCATCGCCAAGGATCGTGAAGTGCTCGCGCAGGGCGACATCGTCGACATTCCCGAAGAGGAAATCGACACGCGCAATGGCCGCCGCATCCTGCACACTCGCAAGGTGCCGGTGTGCGACCGTTCCGGCCGCCCGCTGCTGCTGCTCGGCATCTCCATGGACGTCACCGAACAGATCCACAATGAGCGCCGCATCCTGGCGCTCAACGAGGAACTGAGGCGTCACGCGCAGCTGCTGGAGTCCAGCAACCAGGAACTGGAGAGTTTTTGTTACTCGGTATCGCACGACCTGCGTGCGCCGCTGCGAGCCATCAATGGCTACTCGAACCTGTTGCAACAGGAGCATGCACCGAACTTGAACGCGGCAGGTGTTCGCTACCTGCAGACCATCGGTAACGCCAGCGAACGCATGGCGCACCTGATCGACGACCTGCTGGAGTTCTCCCGCCTGGGACGACAGACGCTGGCGGTCACCGATATCGACATGCGCTCGCTGGTAGCGAGTGCCCTGAACGACGTATTGGATCAGCGCCGCACGCCCCGCCCTGCGATCGAAGTCGGCGACCTGCTGCCGACGCGCGGTGACCGCGTCATGCTGCTGCGGGTATGGACGAACTTGCTCGACAACGCAGTGAAATACAGTGCCGGCACTGCGCAGGCGAGAATCGTCATCGCCTCACAGCAGCAGAATGAGGAAGTGCTCTATTCGGTCACCGACAATGGCATCGGCTTCGACATGAAATATTACGAACACTTGTTCGGGGTATTCCAGCGCCTGCACAGTGCCGGGGAGTTTCCGGGCACTGGTGTCGGGTTGGCAGTCGTGCAGCGAATCCTCGCTCGACATGGGGGTCGGGCGTGGGCACACAGCACTCCGGGGCAAGGTGCAACGTTCTTCTTCGCGCTGCCAGTCGCCGACACTATGCCTGCGTGCCAGGCGGCGAGCTGAACGAAAAAACCCTGTTCGTCACCGGAAATCGATGCGAACATTGCCGGGAGCGACGCACGGAACTTTCCCCGCTGCCGTCGTGACCAACGATCACGCTGGGGATGATTTCTTCCAAGGACTTCCGGTACTTCGCCATGTCGGGCCAACAGTTCGCTATTTTCCTGCAACGTTCAGCTGGCAGTTCAATTGCCCGGCTCGGTGTAATCGCAGCGCTTGCTTTGCTCGCCGGCTGCGAAGGCGAAGTCACCATGGACCTCAGCACCGAGCTGCCCGCCAACCCGGCCGTTACCCAGGTGGTTGCCGACATTCGCGGCCTGCAATTCTCTACCAGCGGCGGCGGCACCAAGACCCTGGAGTTCACCGATAATCAGCAGTTGGACTTCATGGACTACACCGACGACGACGGTGTGCTGCGCCTGTTCACCAACGAGGAGTTGCCCGAAGGCAGTTATACCGGCGTGCGCCTGCTGTTCGACGAAGACCGCGTCGACGATGCATTCGTCGCTACACAGGCCGGCACGCAATTTCCGATGACGGTGGCCGAGGGCGACTACGCGCCGCTGAGCTTCAGCGTCGAAGACCGCGAGAGCAACAGCGAAGCGTTCACCTTGATGCTGGACCTGCGTCAGTCGCTAAGCTTCGACGATGACGATGACGAGTACACCTTCACACCCGTCATGCGCGCCGTGGATACCGGTGACGCCAGTCGCATCGAAGGCGACGTTACCGCCACCTGCCCTGCCGGCGATTCGCTGTCTCAGGGCGCGGTGTACCTGTTCGACGGCCAAAACGTCACTCCCGATGACCTGGACGGCGCCGGCGTCGAACCTCTCGCCACCGCACCAGTCTTCACCAGCCAAGCCGGTGACTCGTTCTTCTATGCGCTGCGCGTGCTCCCCGAGGGTGACTACACCCTGGCTCTGACCTGCATCGGCAATGACGAAGACCCCCTGCTCGACCAGGACCTGGAATTCCGCAACATCGTCAATGTAGAAGTGGACCGCGGCGAAACGCTGACTCGCGACATTCCCTGAGTGTGGGCCGGTGCTACTTCCTTTCCTGCAACTCGACAAATGCGCGATGGTCATGAGGATGATTAGCAGCGGCGCAAGCGAGAACGCGCAATAGAACGCGAGCGCGGCGCCCGCCGTTGCGGAGCGATCTTCAATCCAGTGCACCATCGCGCATTTCGCCAGCGGCCAAGCCGAGAATTTTGTAGCCATCCCACCGCGCCATGGAGGAAACTCCCCGAGCCCTCGAACGCTTGGCAATGGCCGGCGGTTCAGTAGCGCAGGAACCTCGCCCGGCGCGGCTCATTGATTCTCTGCCGCGACTCATTTCTGACGGGAGATCTCGATGAGCAAAGCCCCAGGGCACCGTAAGTGGCCGGATCACCGCGTGGATGAGAGACGCATCACTCAACGCGTGCAGGTCCAGGCCGAGACCGAATCCATCGCCGACTCGACGGACGTCATCCGCGTGGATGAAGATAAATCGCCGCTCCGTTACTACTTCCCTCGAGCCGACATCCGCATGGAGAAATTGCAGCCAAGTGCCACGACGACCGAATGCCCCTTCAAGGGCACGGCCAACTATTTCAGCATCCAAGTGGGCGGCCGCACGTTACAAGACGCCGCCTGGAGTTATGAAGATCCGTATGAGGAACATGCCGATCTGCAAGGTCGCATCGCGTTCTACGACGATAAGATGCCGGAAATCACCGTGACTCTGGCTGGATGATTTGGCTGGATGATTTGGCCAGATAATTTGGCCAGATAACTTGGCCTGGCCACGACACTGAACTGGCTTGCACCGCTCGAGGACAATATCTGCTAGAGCGACCCCGAGCGGTGCAGCACTATGAATGTCACGGCGATGCAGCGCCTTTGCCCGCAAGTCACATCCGCAGCTTGCGATTTTCGCCCATGTCGGTGCGCTTTCCGGTCAGCGCGGCCTTGGCGACGCCGAAGAGATAAGCAGCCTTGCCCGGAGAGGTCCAATACTCCGCCCGCTCGACATGAACGCGAAGCAGCACGAGATTCGAGTCGTCCGGGCCGCCCGGAAACCACGGCTTGGCAAATGGGGTCCATAGCTCATGGATCCGCTCACGGTCATTGACCACATCCGCCGTGCCAGAGACCGCAACATATGCATCCTTGCCCGTGTCCGCGAAGGCAACGCTGGTGCGTACGTCGTTGGTCACTTCGTCCACCTTGGCGGAACCGACAGCCGTATAGAACCACAGCTGGCCGTCGTTCTCATATCCCAAAGCCGCCAACGGGCGTGTGTGCAAGGCCCCATCGGGTTCCACCGTGGTCACCATGGCGATAGGGATGTCCTTGATCAGGTCACCCAGCTTCTCAAAGTCGGATTGCATAGCTCATTCTCCACACCAGTGCGAATTCATTAACGCAACCGCGCGTAGCCAACGAAGGTTCCGGCGATCGTCGGGACCGCCGCAAGTAGGCGCCTGCCTCCGCGTCGTCGTTGAGATAACGACAACCGCTCAACACAATACGTCGCCGGCGGATCCTTCACCTGGTGATTGCCAGGTAGCGCCGCATCGACGTCCGGTTGCAAATCATCCGCCGGAGAACTACCAGCCCCAGGCTGAGCCACACGTCCGCGCAGCACATCCAGCCGTGCCACGGAATCATCGATCAGGCGCGCGGCGACGCTCGCGACATCAGCATGCATGATGGAATCGTCATCGTCCGCATACAGCAACACCTCATACAGGCACTTAAGCATGGCGTGGATTTGCATCAGGTGTACGCGCTCATGCTGGATAGTTTCCTCTAGCGAGAGTGCCGCGGCGGGAGCGATGACCGCGTTTTCACTCGTAATAGGAGCTGCGTGGGATTTGCCGCGGCGACGGCGCGGCGTGGACGGTTCGTCAGCGGGGGCCATGTCATTCTCCTGCGGTTCGATCGGGCTCAAGTCGAGTGAGGCGATCCTACGCAGGCGCTCTTCGTCTGTATATAAAAACAGGTCGTTTTACGCGTCTTTTATTAAGTGTCTTACTGCAGTTTGCCGTGGGCGCTCCGCGCGTTTACGCGCGCGTCATGCCGCGCGGTCTATGGGCCCGGATCGCAGGACCGCAATTGGAAACTTCGCGAGCACTTCCGCGACGCGCAGCGATCTGTCGTCGCCTTCGGTTTCGATGCGGGAGCCCTCAGTGCTCAGCACTTCATGGAACGCGTCATTGGCGATCGAGCCGAGGACCACTCGAGTGTCGTCCCACACTTGTGCCCCCACGGGAAAACTCGTCGCACCATCCATGAGCTTCGCAGTCCATCGCGGCACGACCACAACGCAGCTGCGGCCCTCGCAAGTGCGCGCGAAAGCAAACACGTGGTCCTTCTTCGCACCCTCGACCTGCAGGGGCTGATAAGCGCCGGATGCAAACAACTGCGGGTCGGCCGCGCGCAACTGCAGCAGCTTCGACGTCACATACAGCTTGCCGCGTGCGCCAGTCGCATCATCGAGTAGTGCAGCCACGCCCCCCTTGATCTGCGCCAATGCTTCGAGTTGCGCAGCCGCAGCGTCGAAGTTCACCGGGAGACGATTGTCGGGATCGACCAGCGTGAAGACCGGCAGCTCCGTGCCTTGATAGAAATCCGGAACGCCGGGCGAAGTGATCTTGAGCACGGTGGTCACCAGCGAATTGATGCGGCCGAAGAACGCCACGATCGTCGCCAGCGATGAGAAGTCGTGCAGGAACGCGTTCCGGTCTGGATTGCCGAGCAACTGCGCGACGAACTCACCGACGGCGGCTTCATAAGCGGGATTCGGATTGATCCACGATGTCGAGCGCTTGGCCTCCCGGCCCGCCTTGACCATATAAGCCTGCAGGCGTTCGATCAGCGCGGCGGCGTCCTGTTCCGGCGACCACAGTCCGGCGAGCGTCTGATACAACAAATATTCGTCTTCGCGATCGGGCGCCGACCCGTCGTCGACCTGGCGGCGTTTGCTGCGATTCAGTTGCGTCCAGCGCGACAGGCGCTGCTTCCACAGATCCGGCAGCTCGCTCAACACGGCAATCCGGGCACGCACGTCTTCGCTGCGCTTGGTGTCGTGAGTGGAGGTGGCCAGCATGGAATGCGGCCAGAGCTTGGCGCGCTCCAGGTTCGCCTGGTGCAAGGCGGTGGACGACACTGCAAAACGATTCGGATCGCCGCCGACTTCGTTCAGGCAGATGAGCCGATTGAAACGGTAAAAGGCCGTATCTTCCACGCCTTTGGCCGTCACCGGCGCGGTCACCTGCTGGAATTTCATGGCGAATTCGAGCATGGCCTGCCGATGCGATGCCGGACGACCTTCGGCTGCATCGCTCAACAGTACATCGCGCAGGAAGTCGAACACACTCACTTCCGCGCCAGCGCTGCGACGTCGCGCCACGCCGGTCGCCCAATGAATGATCCTGCGATCTTCGTCGGCAATTCCCCGCGGCGAAATATAGGTGCGATATACCGGAAAGCAGGCGATGACTTCCCGGATCGCTTCGCGCAAGGCCGCGCGAGTGAAGTCGGCCGTATGGCGATCAAGATGCGCGATGCGGTCCAGCTGGGTTGCGAGCACTTCGACTTCGGCGGCCAGCGACGAGCGCATGACCAGGCGCTTGCTTTCGTAGGCCAGCGTTTCGAACGAAGCTTCATTTTCAGTGAATTGGCGATAGCGACGGGTCATGCGCGCTTCTTCGTCACCGCAGACCAGCCACGTAGTCGCCAATGCCGCGTAATCGTAACCCGTGGTGCCGTGAACCAGCCACGATTCCGGCAATCGTTCGTGCGCAGCCAGGATTTTCTCGGTGACGACGTACAGCGGCCGTTCCTGCGGCCCGCCGCCGAAGCGCTCCTGCAAACGCAGGAAATATTCCTCCGGGTCGTACAGGCCATCGGAATGATCGATGCGCAGGCCATCGATGCTGCCGGCGTCGATCAGCTCGAAGGTCAACCGGTGCGTCCTTTCGAACACGCTCAGTTCGTTCATGCGCAGCGCCGCGAGATCGTTGATATCGAAAAAGCGCCGGTAGTTGATCTCGTCGACCGCCACGCGCCAGTACGACAGGCGATACGCCTGCGCCTCCAGCAGCGCATCCAGAGCGTCGAAACTTTCCGGTCGCTCCACCGTGCCGTTGATGGACGCCACGGTCGAATTGATGTGAGCGAGAATTTCCGGACTGCGTTCGATCAGCCGCGCCAGCCGGCGCTTGTGAGCTTCCTTGTCGCGATAGCGGATGGCGACGGCTTCGGTGGAACTGTCGTCCCTCGGCGGCAGGTTGCTGAAACTGTTGAGCAGGCTTTCGAAATCGCCGCGGTTGGGATCGTCCGAGGGCAGCACGTCGTCGGCGATCGGTTGCGAGAAAATTCTCGGATATTCACGCGGGTCGATCGGCAGCCGATGATCGTGATAGCGGACCGAGAAACTACCCGCCGCTGCGTCGAACTCCAACTGCAACTCGCCGCGCTCGAGCACCGAACCGTAGGGGTCGCCCAATACGGGCACCAGGATGCGATCGCGCATCGAATCGCGATTCGGGCGCCAGTCGATGTCGAAGTGAAATGCGCAGCGCGCGGCGGGGCCATTCTCCAGTACATCGAGCCACCATTCATTGTCGTTGCCCATCACGCCGAGGTGATTGGGAACGATGTCGACGATCAGCCCCATGCCATGCGCGTGCAGCACCTGCACCAGGTGATCGAAGTCCTCGCGAGTGCCCAGTTCGGGATTCAGCTGCGCATGGTCGACCACGTCGTAGCCGTGCATGCTGCCGGGACGCGCCTTGAGAATCGGCGATGCATACACATGGCTGATGCCGAGGCGCGCGAGGTACGGGACGATCTTCGCTGCGTCGTTGAACGTGAACTTTTGATTGAACTGCAGGCGATAAGTGGCGCGGGGAATCTTGAAGCGCGACTTGCCCTTCGAGGCGGTAGCGGAACTCATGGCTAACTCAATAGTACTCGCACTTCCCACGGCCCAAGCTCATCTGCGGCGCAGGGCACGTCATGAGTCGAGAACAATATTTCACCCGCCATGGGCCGCGTCGGGTGGACGGCGCTGGCGCTGAGATTGGCATGCATGACCAGCACTCTATGATCCTGCGTGGGCCAGGTGACCGTCAGTGCATTATCCGCCACTTCGTAGGCGGACTGCCCGGCTGCGATCGTTGGAATCAGCGGCACGACTGCGCGGGCGCGAATACGCAGCAGTTCTTGCGTGTAATGCAACCAGTCCGTGTGCGGCCGACGTTGGCGATCATCGTGATCGAGCCGGCTGGCCGAAAAAGTCTGCAGCGCGTTCGGATCGGGAATCTTCTCGCGCTGCTGTTCGTCGGCAAACGCGCCGAAGTCGGCGAATTCGTTGCGCCGGCCGTCGCTGATCGCGGCAGCCAGGTCACCCTGGTAGTTGCAAAAATAAAGAAATGGCTGTGACGCGCCGTACTCCTCACCCATGAATAGCATCGGAACTTGCGGCGACAGCAAGAGAATCGCCATGCCGGCGCGCAGTCGTTCAGGCGGCGCCAGTTGCGCCAGGCGCTCGCCGAAGGCGCGATTGCCGATCTGATCGTGATTCTGCAGGAAGTTGACGAATGCGGGCGGCCGCAACGCCGAACTGACCTCGCCGCGCGCTCCACCGCCAGACTTGGGCGTCTCGCCCTGATAGGCAAACCCTTCGGCCAGCACGCGCCCGAGATGTCTGACCGGTTCATCGGCGTAGTCGCGGTAATAACCGTCGCTCTCGCCGCTGAGCAGGATGTGCAGCGGATGATGGAAGTCGTCGTTCCACTGCGCAACCCACGTCCTGCCCTTGAGGCCGAGGCGGTGCGCCTGGTTCTTATGATTCTCCAGCACGACGTGCACGTGCCGCTCGCTGCCCGGCCCGCGCTGAACGCTGTCGATGAGTTCATCGATGAAGTGGGTGTCGCCGTCGTCGAACATGGCATGCACGGCATCGACGCGCAGGCCGTCGAAGCGATATTCGTTCAGCCAGTAGAGCGCATTCTGAATGAAGAACTGGCGCACTACCGGATGCGCGAAGTTGATGGCGCTGCCCCAGGGCGTTTGGTGTTCCGGCGCGAAGAAATCGGCGGCGTAACGATGGAGATAGTTTCCTTCCGGGCCGAAGTGGTTGTAGACCACGTCGATCAGTACCGTCAGGTTGCGTTCGTGGGCCGCCTGCACGAACTGCTTCAGTTCTTCGGGCCGTCCGTAAGCAGGGTGCGGTGCGTACAGCAGCACGCCGTCATAGCCCCAACCCTGCGCGCCGGGAAAAGTATTGAGCGGCAGCAACTCGATGGCGGTCACGCCTAATGCAACCAATCCATCCAAGCGTGAGATCGCCGCTGCATAGGTGCCTTCGGGAGTGAACGTGCCGACGTGTAATTCGTACAGCACCGCTTCGTGCCACGGGCGGCCGCGCCAGCCGCTATCGCGCCAGGCAAATGAATTGGGATCGAGTACCTCTCCCGGCCCTTGCACGCCCTCGGGCTGAAAGCGGGAAGCCGGATCGGGCACGTCGATTTCATCGTCGATGCGAAATCGATATCTGGTGCCGGCGCCCACGGCCGGCACCACTGCTTCGAACCAGCCGTCGCCGACTGCGTCGAGTGGAACCTGCACCGGCGCGCCGCTGGCGGACTGCGCTTTTAGATCAACACGCCGCGCGCTGGGCGCCCACAGGCGGAAACGCGTTCCCTGCGTGGTCGGTCCCTGCTCGATAAACTCGGGGCCGAACGACAATTGCGAGGTACAGCCAATCAATGCATCCGCCGTTTAAGCATTAGCGCCGCGCATGGACTGTTCAAAGTGCGCATGTTGGGCAGCGAGATTGATATATCCGGAGAGCGTTGCCTGCGTTCCCGACACGGAGTCCCTCGGCAGTCGCCGCAGTGTCTCGCCTACGCGATGCGGCGTGCCCAGGTCGCTCCAGCCGCACGGTGGCACGCGTACTACGCACAAAGAACGTTCCTGGCCTTCGAGCAGATCGCGGCAGAAATCCAGGTCCGGCAGACGTGTATACATATCCACGATGGCCGGCCAGCCGGCGCCGGGCGACCGGCTTTGCAGTGCGCTACCGACGATGATCTGCATTTCCATGACCGTAGGCGCGAAGCGTGGCAGGAACAGGTTCAACAGCGAGTGCGCCGAGGCCGCAATAATAAATGTGTTCCACAAGCCGCCGGCGCGAACGATCTGCTCAACCAGCCCCGCCGGCGGTTTTTCGACGAAGCGAGCGACGCCTCGGCCGCCGAATGCATCGTGCTTGCCCGTGACGATATAGCCGAGTTCGCTGTCCGGCTCGTCGGGTTGCAATCCCAACAGCACTGGCTGGTCCGGGCTGTGCGCCACGTGGTCCAGCGCCGCCGCCAGCGCATCCTCCAGGGTTGCCTCGTCGGCCACATAGTGGTCGGCCGGCAACAGCAGCACCTGCGCCTCGGGGTCCTGGTTCAGGATATGTACCAGTGAATATAGAATGCCGATCGCGGTACCACGATTGCGCGGCTGGACGATGAGGTTACGGGACGGCAGCTGCGTCAGTGACTCCATCGTCGACCACCAGCGCCGGTGCTGTTGAGCGACAATGGCGCAGATGCGTTCCGGCGCGACTTGGGATCGTGCGCGGCGAATGGCATCTTCAAGCAGCGATTGACCGCCGTGTAACGAGCAGAATTGCTTCGGCACCGGCGTCCCGCAGGGCTGGGTCGTCAAGGCGCGCAATCGACTTCCTTCGCCGGCTGCCAAAACCAGGGCCCACACATGTTGAGTGGGATGCTTTGTAGCAGGCTGCGCCTCGGACATACTCGTCTCCGATAAGAATGCAGTACAAACGGTGAACGCTGGTAGAGTGGCGACGTTGTGGTTATGCCACCAACGACATCGCAGCGTTAATACGCGACTAAGTGTCGCGGTTCCGCGAATAAGGCGGAAACTGGAACTGCGGCTGTATGGCGCGCGTAGACCAGGGACCTGAAGCTTCCAAAGCGCGACCCACGTCACAGCCGGGCGCGACGAGGCGCGGTGAATCGGGTTTCCTCGGCGGACGCGGGACCTCTTGAACCAGGAACGATCGGCTTTCGGATGAATTCAGGCGAGTCTGCAAACAATCAGGGCGCGGGCCCTACCCCCCAGCAGTCGAGAGCTCCCTCGGCGTCACAAAAAATCGTGCGCCGTTACTGGTTGCTGATGCTGGCTATCACCTTTTCCTGCGTGGCTGGAGCGGCGGCGAACAAGCCAGCCCCGGAAACCGCCCGCACGGTCCGTTATAAATTCACGCCGGCGACGGTAGTGGATCTGGCGAAGCGGACCGCGGCCTCGGGCTACGTGCCCCGCAGGCTCGATGGCAACGCGGCGCTCCAGCAACTCACTTACGACCAGTACCGGGACATCCGCTTCAAGTCGGAGCAGGCGGTCTGGCGCAACGAGCAGGTGCCGTTCCGCGTCGAGCTGCTGCCGGCCGGTTTTCTGTTCCAGCAGCCGGTGAAGGTGTCGGCGGTGGAAAGCGGTGTGGCAACCGACCTGAGCGGTGCGCCGGCAATGTTCTCGCTCGGCCCGCATGTAGCAAAAATTCTCGCCCACCAGAATTTGCCGCTGTCAGGCTTCCGGGTACGCAGCCTGCTGAACTCCCGCTCGGTGTGGGATGAGTTCCTGGTGTTCCAGGGCGCTTCCTACTTTCGCGCCGTGCCCCGAAACGGTCATTACGGGCTGTCGGCCCGGGGTCTTGCGATCCGTACCGCGCACGCCCAGGGCGAGGAATTTCCCGCGTTCACTCATTTCTGGATCGAAAGGCCGGGCGCCAATGCATCCGGAATTATCGTTCACGCGTTATTGGACAGCCCCTCGACCACCGGCGCCTATCGCTTTTCCATCCTGCCGGGCACCGAGACCCTCATGGAAGTGGACATCACGCTGTTCCCTCGCATCGACCTGGACAGCATCGGCATCGCGCCGTTGACCTCGATGTTTCTATTCGATGAATCCGAGCGCACCCGCATCGATGACTTCCGGGACGAAGTGCATGACTCGGACGGCTTGCAGATCGTCACTGCGTCGGGCGAACGACTGTGGCGGCCGCTGCGGAATCCGACACAACTGCAGGTGTCCGGATTTACCTCGGACGCGCCGCGCGCTTTCGGCTTGGTGCAACGCTCGCGCCGCATGAGCGACTACCGCGATTTCGAAGCCAAGTACGAGTTACGGCCAAGCGCCTGGATCGAGCCCACCAGCGACTGGGGCAAGGGTTCGGTGGACCTGGTGGAAATCCCGACCGAAAACGAAACCAACGACAACATCGTCACCTTCTGGCGGCCGCACTACACGCTGCAAGCTGGCAAACCGTGGCACGCATCGTATCGGATCCGCTGGAATGCTACGCCGCGAATCACTCCCGCAATGGGCCGCGCCACCGCCACGCGCACCGGGCCGACCTTTGACGGCAAGCGTCGCATCTTCGTAGTCGATTTCGCGGGCGCCGGGCGTACCATCGAAGGCCTCAAGCTGGACGTGGGCACCTCCACCGGCAAGCTGTCCAACCTGGTGTTGCAGCCCAATCCGTTGACCAAGGGCGTGCGGGCGAGCTTCGAACTCGATCCGTCCGGCGCCAACCTCGCCGAACTGCGGCTCCGGCTGCTGCGCGCCAACCGACCGATTACTGAAACCTGGCTTTATCGATGGACGGCCAGCTGAAATCTCCCGCGGCTACGGCTGAAGGCCGCGATGTAGTTCGCGGCGGCATGCCGTTCGAACGCCCGAGCGAAATGCCGGTGCAGGACTTGCGGCATGCGCCGCAGGTCGTTCGTGCCCTGGGGCCTGCGCCGATCCGAGCGATCGCCGCGCGGATAGTCACCATTCTCTGCACACTCGGCATCACCGGTTACGGCGTGTATGAAATGCTCGGCATCGTCAGCTTCTCCAGCATGACGGTGCTGCAAGGCGTGATGATTCTCTTCTTTACCCTCACGCTGGCCTGGATCGCGTTCTCGGCCGCCTCCGCCATCGCCGGCGTGCTGGTGCCGCTGCATAAACCGAAGACGCAGGCGACGCTGCAGGGATCGCGCACGGCGCTGCTGATGCCGATCTATAACGAGGATCCGACACATACCACCGCGGCGTTGCAGGCAATGGCGGAGGCGTTGGCGCAGGTGCATGCAGCGCAACACTTTGAGATCGTGATCCTCTCGGACTCTACCCAGGTCGACCCGTGGATCAACGAATCATTGGCTGTCGACCGGCTACGGCGCGAACTGCGAGAGATCATGCCGGTGTGGTATCGCCGTCGCTGGCACAACACGGGCCGCAAGGCCGGCAATGTCGAGGAGTTCGTCAAGCGCTGGGGCGGACGCTACGACTATATGATCGTGCTGGACGCCGACAGCCTCATGTCGGCGGAGACATTGATCGAGCTGGTGCGTCGCATGCAGGGCGATGCACATCTGGGCATCCTGCAAACCGTTCCCATGTTGCACGGACATTACAGCCTGTTCTCTCGCATCCAGCAGTTCGCCGGTCGCGTCTATGGCGGTGTTATCGCGCGCGGCGTCGCTGCGTGGTCCGGCAACGAAGGCAACTACTGGGGCCACAACGCCATCATTCGCGTCGCTGCGTTCGCCGAAGCCTGTGGCATGCCGCAGTTGCCGGGTCGTAAACCCTTCGGCGGCCACGTGCTGTCGCATGACTTCGTCGAAGCTGCACTCATGCGTCGCGCCGGCTGGAAAGTGCGGATGGCTCCCGACCTGGATGGTTCGTGGGAAGAAAGCCCGCCCTCGCTGATCGACGTGGCAGTACGCGACCGCCGCTGGGCACAAGGTAACCTGCAGCACACCAAGGTCATCGGCGCGGACGGCCTGTCGACCATCAGCCGCGGCCACTTCTTCATCGGCATCATGAGTTACCTGTCGTCGCCGCTATGGCTGATGCTGTTGCTGGTCGGCTTTGCGCTGACCTTGCAGGCGACACTGATCCGGCCGGAATACTTCAGCCGCACTTTCCAGCTATTCCCCGACTGGCCGCGGTTTGACGCCCAGCGCATGACCGAACTGTTTATCTTTACGATGGCAGTACTGTTCACGCCCAAGCTGCTCGGCATGCTGCGCTCGATCTTCACCAGCCGGATTCGCAAGGGTTGCGGCGGGTTCTTCGGCGTCATCGCCAGCACCATAGTGGAAACATTGCTGTCGGCCTTGTACGCGCCGATCATGATGTTGGTGCAGACCCAGCACGTGGTGGAAATTCTCACCGGCCGCGACTCCGGATGGAATGCGCAACGTCGCCGCGCCGATGCGACGGCGTGGAGCGAAGCAGCGCGAGTGCACTGGGTGCATCTCGTAATCGGTGTGCTGACCGGGGTGATCGCCTTCTTCATCTCGCCCACGCTGCTGGCGTGGTTGACGCCGACACTGGCGGGCCTGCTGCTGGCGATTCCGTTGTCTAAAATGAGCGGCAGCGTACGCGCCGGGCGGCTTCTGCATGCATTCGGGTTGATGCGAACCCCGGAAGAAAAGCACGCGCCGCCAGTCATCAAGCGCCGCGATGAATTGCTCGCTCAGGCCGCCGGCCCGGCGCAGGAGGGTTTGCGCCATCTCGCTGGCGATCGCCAGGCGCGCTACGCCCACATTACCGGCAACTTGCCGCGGCCCGCTGAAACGCGCGGCCATCCCGACCCACATCGCCTCACCGCAGAACAAAAAGTGTTCGACGCCAGCACGCTCAACGAGGCGCTGGCATGGCTCGGCCCCGCCGAAAAGGTGCACGTCGCGGGCGATCCGCGCCTGCTGGAACGACTCGCCGAGCTGCCGGAAAAATAACAACGCGCCGGTTTTCTGTCCGCTGCTCTCAATAACGATCGCTCGCATTCGTCGCGCCATTGTCGGCCCTCACCCGGGCTTCGCCCGACCTCTCCCATGGGGAGAGGTGAAGATTCCGCCCCCTCTCCCGCTTGCGGGAGAGGGTTAGGGTGAGGGTCTCACTCCGCCGCCGCCCTCACCCGGGCTTCGCCCGACCTCTCCCACAGGGAGAGGTGAAGATTCCGCCCCCTCTCCCGCTTGCGGGAGAGGGTTAGGGTGAGGGTCTTCGTCCCTACCCGCTCCCCGTCTCGCTATGAGGCGCATCGACAGGCTTGGACTCTGGCGAGCCGCGCTGGCGCAGGAAGATGCTCAGCACCACCATGGTCCAGATCGCCAGGAACTCGCTCTGCCAGTTCTGTAGCGATTCGAACCAGAAGCGGGCGCTGCCCATGTACTGCAGCACCGTCAGCTGCTCCTTGCCCTGCCGCGCCAGTTCCTCGTTGCAGTCCGCGCTGCCGCCGACGGCATGCAGGCCGAACGAAATCAGGAACAATGTCAGCAGCGCAAGTCCCAAAGAGTTCTCATAGACGCGCAACTGCAGTCCGCCGTGACGCACCGGCGCCGGCGCGTCTTTCTTATCAGCATACAACCGCGGATCGCGATCCACCGGCTGCTCGCCGCCATCAGGTGGTTTGGATTCCGCCGAGCCTTTCTGGAACAGAAACACGGTCAGCACCACGTACGCCGTCATCTGCAGGAATTCGCTTTCCCAGTTCTCCATCGTCACTTCGACGAACGCGCCGCTGCGCAAATATTCGCTCAATGCGACGGGCGGCTCGCCCTCTGCCTGCAGCTCGTTATTGTGATTGCGCCAGCCGGTCAGGCTTTGACCGACCAGGAACACCAGAAACAATACAAACAGCACCAGCGACAGTCCGTTGTTACGCAAAATAGTTTTCATGCTCTGACCCACCCCTGCCGGCGACTTGTATGAATGCAGACGAAAGCCTTGTAGGCCAAGTTCCCGGCAATATTAGTCGCAGCGATACTCCTGGAACCTTTTGCACAAGTCACCGCTTGAAGCATCACTGGATATAAGCCGTGCCTGCGTAGCGCGGCCCAGAGTAGATTCAGGACTTCAGCGGAGATGATGGTATGGCAACACGCTCTTCAAACACCTCTTCACGTTCCAAGAAACCGTCGGCTGCCCCGCTGCCGCCGGCGATCGAACTTCCCGATGACGCCAAGAACGAGGCGCAAACCCAAGCCGATGCGGTAGCCACCGATTCGCGCGCCGCCGACGGCGTGGTCGACGAAGCTCCGGGCACCGTCCAGATCACCAAGAGCAAACTGGAGCAGCGCGAAATTCCGTCGTTCTCGGAAAGCCGCGAAGCGCGGATTGCCGAATCGGCCTACTGGCGGGCGGAGCGACGCGGTTTCCAGCCGGGCTACGAACTGGAAGACTGGCTGCACGCCGAAAAGGACGTCGACGGCAAAGGCTCCAGCAAGTAACGCTGCGCCTCGCGACAACGAGCTTTTACCACCCGGCCGGCCCTTATACTGTCTGCTCACGCCAGCAGCAGAGGGTCGGCTATGTCGTTGCAGTCGTCGTCTTCAACGCGAATTCGCGGCTTGCAAGCCGATGATCGGCAGCGCTGGGGTGAACTGTGGGCCCAGTACCTCACGTTCTATCAGCAGGAACTGCCGGCGGCGGTCACCGACCTAACCTGGCGACGCTTGATGGAAGCCCAGCAGCTGTACGGCTTCGCCGCGCTCGACGAAGCCGACCGCATGGTGGGCTACGTGCATTATCACTTCCATCTCTCCACGTGGTCGCCGAGCGGTTATTGCTATCTGGAAGACCTGTTCGTCGATCCGCTCAGCCGCGGCCGCCACGCAGGACGAGCACTAGTGGAAGCGGTCTACCGGGCGGCGGATGAACGCGGCGTCACGCGAGTTTACTGGCACACCGAAAACACCAACGCCCGCGCCCAAGTGCTCTACAACCAGGTCGGTTACCTCACGCCGTTTCTGCAATTCCGCCGCCGCCCGAGTTAAGAGGCGTTGGCGGCTCGCGACGGCGAGAGACGTCACTGCAATTTGCGACGTTCGCGCGAGCATCTTGCCACGCTCCGACCGGGAACTTTTTACCGCCGCATAGCGTTGAGACGCGCAGCGAATAATCTCTAGGAGCTGCCGCTACGAGCTGCGGATGGCGTCAGCGGTTTCTCCGGTGCACCTCGAATACATGCGCAACATGGGCACGCTCGCATCCATGTCCATTTCCATCCTGGCCCACGGCAGGTTGTGGGGACCGGTGTCCTGTCACAACGCCACGCCTCGCCGGGTCGAAGACGACCCCGATGTACGCGCTTTTACCGTCGAGACCGTGCGTGAGCTTGGCTACGATGTGTTAGAGGCTCGTGATGGCATCAGCGCACTGAGCCTGCTGCGTCAAACGCCGATCGGTGACATCGACCTGTTGTTCAGCGATGTGGTGCTTCCGGGCGGCATGAACGGCCAGCAACTGGCACAGCAGGCCGTGGTGCCGCATCCGAGTTTGAAAGTGTTGTTTGCGACCGGTTACGCGCGCGATGTGATCGTGCACCACGGAAGACTCGACCCGGGCGTACAACTGATTGCTAAACCCTTCGCTTACGACGATCTGGCCGCGCGCATCCGCAGCGTGCTGGATGGTCAGGACTGCTCGCGACATGCAAATTGAAGAAGTCGATACCGCCGCCGCCCCGTCGAATCGTCGCAACTCGCTGCGCGGCGCCACCGATCACTTGCATCGCGACCTCGATCGCATCGTCGAGGGTTTCAAGTTAGGCGACGTCGCCCACTACCGCCGCTTCCTGCAAGCCAGCGCGGCCACGCTGATCGCCATCGAACTGCTGCTGGAGAATTCCGGCGTCGCCCAGTTGCTGCCCGATTGGCCGGATCGTACCCGCCGCGCCCATATCCTTGCGGACCTGCACAACCTGGGCTCCCAGGTGCAGCCGCTGGCACTGCGCCGCACCGCGCCAACGCCGGCTGAGATGTTCGGCATCCTGTATGTATTGGAGGGCTCGCGCCTGGGAGCGCAGGCGCTGTTGGAACGAGTGCTGGCGAGCGACGATCCGAATTTGCGTGACGCGTCATCTTATCTGCGCGCCGGCGCGCCTGATGCGTGGCGCACTTACTTGCAGCAACTGGAAACGCACGAGGCAGCCGACGACCAGACGCAGACCGTCTCCGGCGCGGTGTATGCCTTCACCATGTTCATCCGTTCGTTCAACCAGGCCGCCGCCGAACTGCGCCAGCAGCCGGCCGCCTGAATCTGTCAAACGGGGAGGCCGGGACGAGGCCTGGGTCGAGGTTTTGACGGCGGCCGCGCCCGGCGGCCCAAAAATGTGCGCCATATCCGGCGGTCTGCAGAGTGAATTCGCAACACTGCCGCCCAGCTTGAATTAGACACATGATCGATGCTCTTCTACCTCGCCGTTTGCGCCACTGTTGCACTTTGCGCCGTCGCTGCCTGGGCGCTCTCGCTCAAACGGCAGATGACCACGCTGCACGTCCGCGTCAGCGATGCGGAGTCGCAGCACCGTGAATTCATCGAGCAGGCCAAGCATGGCGGCATGGTGCGGAAGAAGATCGAAGCGCAGCTGCTGGAAAAGCAGCAGCGGCTCGACCGGCTCGCCCACCACGACCAGCTGACCGGACTGCCGAACCGGCTGTTCCTCGCCGCGCATCTGCCGGCAGCCATCGAAGAAGCCAAGCGTCGTAAGGCGCGGCTGGCGGTGCTGTTCATCGACCTCGATCGCTTCAAGCACGTCAACGACACCCATGGCCATGAAACCGGCGACAAACTGTTGCAGGCGGTCTCGCAGCGGATCAAGGACGCGGTGCGCACCGAAGATATCGTGGTGCGCATGGGCGGCGATGAATTCGTGGTCGTGCTCAACATCGTCAAAGGTTCGAATCAAGTCAACGAGACCGCGGCGCGAATCAACGCCTCGCTCAACACACCGTTGCTCATCGACGGCAAGCCGTTGGTGACCACCGCCAGCGTCGGCGTCAGTTTGTATCCTCGCGATGGCCAAGACGTCGGCTCGCTGCTACGCCACTCGGACACGGCGATGTACCAGGCCAAGGATCGCGGCCGCAACAACTTCCAGGTGTTCAGCCCGGTGATGGACCGCCAGCTCAAGGAGCGGGTCGCCATCGAAGCCAGCCTGCGCGCCGCGCTGGAAGGCGCGACGCAGCTGGACGTGCACTACCAGCCGCTGATCGATATGGAAACGCGCCGGGTGATCACCCTCGAAGCGCTGGTGCGCTGGAAACATCCGACCGAAGGTTACATCGCGCCGCTGCGTTTCCTGCCGATCGCCGAGGAGACTGGCCTGATCGCCGCGGTCGGCGAGTTCGTCCTCAAGCGGGTCATCGCCGACATGGTTCAGTGGCGCAAGGCCGGTGCGGTGCTGGTGCCGGTGGCGGTCAACGTTTCGCCGGGGCAGCTCGCGCGCAGCAACCTGCCCCAGACCATCGCCGAGCTGACGGCGGCGAATGCCATGAGCGCCGCGATGCTGCAGATCGAGCTGACCGAAGGCGCGATGTTCCAACAGCTCGAATCGAGCCAGGGCGAAGCCGGCGCCATCAACGAGCTGCGGGCGCTGGGCGTGCGGGTCGCCATCGATGACTTCGGCACCGGCTACTCCTCGCTCAGCTACCTGAAGCGCTGGCGGGTCGACTATCTCAAGATCGATCGCAGTTTCATCCGCGACCTGGTCACCGATTCCAACGACCACGCCATCGTCGGCGCCATCATCGCCATGGCCCAGCACCTGCGCATCAAAGTGATTGCCGAAGGCGTGGAAGGCTGGCCGCAGCTGGAGATGCTGCGCAAACTGGGCTGCCGTTACGCCCAGGGTTATCTGTTTGCCGAACCTGCGCCGGCCGCCAAGTGCCGCGATTTCCTCAATGGCCGCCCGCTCGGCCTGGCCGACGTCGACACCGACCTGCTCAAAGCCGCCAGCGGCTGATCGCCTCGCCCTCCCGGCGCGAGCGACACAGGAATTCTTTCAAGAAAGTGGAACCTTCGTTTCGCCCAGGCGTACTTGCCTGTTGGCGCCTCCGCGGCAGGGCGCCTCAGAGCTGCAGGCGATAGCGGCCCGAAACGCAGCCGATCCTCAAGGATCCGGCGGCGCCCTTATATTTTGAGATGATAATTTTGGCGTTCCGGCAGGCTCACGGGCGAGCTTCAGAACGCCGTCTTTGATTTGCGGCCGCCAAGCGGCCCTACATTAGGAGTTGCGGATGAACCGACTGGCCAGTCGACTGCCGGCCTTGGTCGAGCAGTATCAAAAAGAAATCCTCGCTGACTGGGTACAGCTGCAGCTGCAGGCCGGCACCTGGCGCGCCGGCAAACTGCAGGAATCCCAGCTGCGTGAGGACTCCCAGCGATTTCTTGCGCTGCTGAACAAGGCCCTCCACGGCGGCACTCAGTTCGATTCCCGCGGCACGCTCTGGAGCGAAGTGCGCGAATTTCTCTCCGAGCTGTCCAAGAGCCGGGCGGTGCAGGGCTTTTCGCCATCGCAGGTAGCGACGTTCGTGTTCTCGCTCAAACAGCCGCTGTTCGACCGGATCCGCGCCGAGAGCGAGGAAGCCGACATCGCAAGCACGATGTGGGAAGCGACCCTGGTGCTGGATGCGCTCGGCTTGTACACGACCGAGATCTACCAGCAGACGCGCGAATCGGTGATCGCCCGCCAGCAGGAAGAACTGATCGAGCTGTCGACGCCGGTGGTCGAATTGTGGCCCGGCATCCTGGCGCTGCCGCTGATCGGCACGCTCGACAGCGAGCGCACCCAGGTGGTGATGGAGACATTGCTGCAGCGACTCGTGGCAACCGGCTCCAGCATTGCCGTCATCGACATCACCGGCGTGCCGACCGTCGACACGCTAGTGGCTCAGCACCTGCTCAAGACCGTGTCGGCAGCGCAGCTGATGGGTGCGGACTGCATCATCAGCGGCATCCGGCCGCAGATCGCGCAGACCATCGTTCACCTCGGCATTGATCTGTCAGCGGTAGCCACCAAGGCCAGCCTGTCAGATGCCTTCGCCCTGGCGCTGAAGCGGCGTGGACTCGCGGTGACTACCGCCGCCATCGCCGCCGCAGCAAGAGGATAGGCGCGTGGATCGCGTCCCGATTCTCCGCATCGGTGACTGCTTGCTGGTCACCGTTCAGGTCGACATGCACGACCAGCTGGCGATGACTTTGCAGGACGACCTCACCAACCGGATCGTCGACACCAAGGCGCGCGGGGTGCTCATCGACATTTCCGCGCTGGAAATGGTCGATTCCTTCATCGGCCGCATGCTGGGCAACATCGCTTCGATGTCACGCATCCTCGATGCACGCACCGTCGTCGTGGGCATGCAGCCGGCGGTCGCCATCACTCTGGTCGAACTGGGATTGTCGTTGCCCGGCATCCGCACTGCTTTGAATGTCGACGCCGGCCTCGCCCTGCTGCGTAACATTCTCGACCGGAGCGATGCAAGCAGCTATGTCGATTGAACCAGCGACGCTGCCCGTGCGTTCCGGCGAGGACGTAGTCAGAGTGCGCCAAGCCGTGCGCAGCCTGGCGATGGACCTGGGCTTCAGTCTCGTCGAGCAAACCAAAGTCATCACCGCGGCCAGCGAACTGGCGCGCAATACCCTCACTTACGGTGGCGGCGGCGAGTGCCGCATCGAGCGCTTGCAGGAGGGGCCGAAACGCGCCGGACTGCGGCTGACTTTCGAAGATCGCGGCCCGGGCATTCAGAACGTCCAGCTGGCCCTCACCGATGGCTACTCCACCGGCAACGGCCTCGGCCTCGGCCTGAATGGAGCACGGAAGCTCTCGCATGAATTCGATATCTGGTCGCAGCCCGGTGTAGGCACGCGGGTGACCATCACCCGCTGGAAGTAAATGCAGCAGTTCCCTATCGGAGATTCGAGCGCAGTGGCGCCGGCACGACGCGGCGTCAACGCACTCGCCACCCGATTGGGTTTCGATATCGAGGGCGCGGGCCGGGTATCGCTGGTCGCCACCGAAATCGGCACCAACCTGGTCAAGCACGGCGCCGGCGGTGAACTGCTCGCCAGGGCCATTTCCAGCGGCGAACGCCATGGCATCGAATTGCTGGGACTCGACAAGGGGCCCGGCATCGACGACATCGCCAAGTGCCTCCGCGATGGCTACTCCACCGGAGGCAGTCCCGGCACTGGCCTCGGCGCCATCGAACGAATGTCGCAGCACTTCGATATTTATTCCCGCCCGGGCCAGGGCACGGCAGTGCTGGCGCAGCTGTGGGCCGACGGCAGGCCGCCCGCCGCCGAGGCGTTGGAGTTCGGCGCACTGGTAGTGCCGAAACCGGGCGAGACCGAATGCGGCGATTCCTGGTGTTTCGACGAACGCCCGGGTGGGGTGCTGATCATCGGCATCGATGGCCTCGGTCATGGGCTCGCCGCCTCGCTGGCGGCGGCCGAAGCCTGCCGGGTCTTCGACATCGCGCGGCATCAGCCTGCCACCGTCATCATGCAGATGATGCATGAAACATTGCGCCCGACGCGGGGCGCGGCAATTACGCTGGTGGACATGGATTGGCAGCAAGGACGCGCCACCAGCATCGGCATCGGCAATGTCGCCGCCGCGCTGGTCAACGGCGGCGAGATCAAACGCATCGCCACCGACAATGGCATCGTCGGACATATCATTTCGCGGCCGCGCGAACTGCAGCACGCGGTTCACCCAGATACGTTGCTGGTGATGCACTCCGACGGCCTCACCACTAACTGGCAGCTGGATCGCTATCCCGGGCTGGTCCAACACCATGCGGCGCTGATCGCCGGCGTGCTATATCGCGACGGCAGACGCGGGCGCGACGATTCGCTCGTGGTTGTCGTCAGGCGGACCCACGCATGAACCACTCGCTGCTGCGCCTTGAACTGGTTCAGGATCGCGACATCGTCACCGCGCGCCAGCGCGCGCGACAAGTTAGCGCGTCGCTCGGCTTCGACTCGCAAGATCAAGTTCGTATTGCCACCGCAGTCTCCGAGTTGGCGCGCAACGCCTTGCGTCATGGCGGCGGCGGGGTCATCGAATTCAATCTCGATGCAGGCGCGAAGACCGGCCAGGCGCGTACGCCATCACTGCAGATCGTTATCAGTGATCGCGGCCCCGGCATTGCCGATCTGGACCGCGCCATGCACGAACCGGCCACCGGCAGCGGCGAGTTGAAGCTCGGCCTGGTCGCGGCGCGCCGCCTGATGGACAGCTTCGATGTTTATTCCGGGCACGACCGCGGCACCACCATCACGCTCGGCAAATTTTTACCCAAGCGAACCGAGCAGCTCACGCCGGCACGCGTTGCGGCCATCGCCGATGAGTTGAAGGCTTACAGCGCCACCGACACCAATGCGGAGATGCAGCAGCAAAACCGCGACCTGTTGCGCAGCCTCGAAGAGCTGCGGCTGCGCAAGGAAGAACTGGCGCGCCTGAACGCTGAACTGGAAGACACCAATCGCGGCGTGATGGCGCTGTATGCCGAGCTGGAAGAACGCGCTACGCACCTGCGCCTTGCGGATGAAACCAAGAGCCGCTTTCTTTCCGCCGTCAGCCACGAGTTCCGGACGCCGGTGAATTCCATCCTGGCGCTGTCGAAAATCCTCCTGCACCGGCTCGACGGCGAGCTGAGCGGCGAGCAGGAAAAACAGGTCAACTACATTCGCCAGGCCGCCGAACAGCTGTCCATCATGGTCGACGACCTGCTCGACCTGCGCAAAGTGGAATCCGGCAAGCTGCAGACGCGCGTCGAAACCTTCACGGCGCAGGATCTGTTCGGCGCCTTGCGCGGCATGTTCAAGCCGCTCAGCGTCAAGGAAAGCGTGGCGCTGATTTTCGAAGATGCGGCCAACCTGCCGGCGCTGCACACCGACCAGGGCAAGGTCTCGCAGATTCTGCGCAACCTGATTTCCAATGCGTTGAAGTTCACGGAGGACGGCAGCGTGCGGGTGGCGGCGAAGCTGGTGGATGCAGGCCGCACGATCGTGTTCTCGGTGACCGACACCGGCCTCGGCATCGCGCCGGAAAACCATCGCCGCGTGTTCGAAGAATTCACCCAGGTGGAAAATCCGCTGCAGGGAACCGTGAAAGGCACTGGCCTCGGCTTGCCGCTGTCGCAGCGACTGGCAGGTCTGCTCGGCGGCAGCATCGATGTCGCGAGCCAACTCGGCCAAGGCTCGGTGTTTTCGCTGGCCATTCCGGTGCGGCTGAGCGGAGATGCCGCAAGCTACACCACCGCTACCGGCGCTGAACGCACCACCCGGCGCGTGCTGATCATCGACGACAGCGAAGTGGAGCGCTACGCCCTGCGCCAGTTCCTTTCCGGCCCGTCTTATGAAGTTCTCGAAGCGAGCGGCGGCTATGAAGGCCTGCGGCTGGCGCGCCAGTCGCATCCGGGCCTGATTTTTCTCGACCTGGCCATGCCCGACGTGCATGGGCTGGAGGTGCTCAAGATGCTCAAAGCCATCGACGAGACACGGGGCATTCCAGTTATTTTGTTCACCTCGCAGCGGCCGGATGACATCGGCGAGGAGCAGGCGGCTGCGGCCAGCGCGCTGTTGCTCAAAAGCGAGCTATCGCGGGAATCCGTCGCCGCCGTTATAAGACGTGTCGGTGACACGGGAGAGAGTCGTCATGCAACCGCCTGAAGTCATACTCATCGTCAATGATAACGAGCCGGGGCGCTATGCCACCGCGCGCATCCTTACGCGTGCCGGCTTCCAGACCATGGAAGCCGCCACCGGCAAGGAAGGATTGCGCCTCGCGCGCAGCGCATCGCCGCCGGTCATCATTCTCGATATCAACCTGCCCGACATGAACGGCATCGATTTGTGCCGGCAGCTCAAAGCCGATCCGCAAACCGCCGGCGCCATGGTGTTGCAGGTGTCGGCCACCAACATCGCGGTGGTCGATCGCGTGCAATCGCTTTCCGCCGGCGCCGACAGCTTCCTGGTCGAACCGGTGGAACCTGAAGAACTGGAAGCGGTAACACGAGCATTGCTGCGGCTGTATCACAGCGAGGCTGCGTTGCGCCGCTCGCTGGCCGAGCGGGAACTGTTGCTGCGTGAAGTGAACCATCGCGTCAAGAACAGCCTGCAACTGGTGCTGAGCATGTTGAGCCTGCAAGGCGCGGAGTTTCGCGAGGCCGGCGCCAAAGAATTGTTCGCCAAGGCCATTGCGCGCGTGACCGCCATCGCGTCGATCCACGAACGCCTGTACCAGGACAACGATCCGCTGAGCATCGACATGCAGACGTATCTCACCGGGCTGTGCGCCGAGCTGGAGCGTGCCGGCATCGGCGACGAGCGCCCGGCCGCGCTCAAAACTCACGTCGAATCGCTGCGGCTGCCGACCGAAAACGGTGTGTCGCTGGCGCTGGTCGTCAACGAACTGGTGATGAACGCACTCAAGCACGGCCGGCCGAAAGCCGCTCGGCCCGCCATCATCAACGTCAGCCTGCGGCGGCTGGACTCGGGAGAGGCGCGGCTGACGATCGCCGACAACGGCCCTGGACTGGGCAATGCCGGCCAGCCACCCAGCGGACTGGGCACCCGTCTCATCAGCATGCTGGTGCGGCAACTGAATGGGCAATTGAACATTGAGGATTCCGCCGATGGTTACGCCGCTCACGTCACCTTTCCACTGCGGGCATCCCTGACATGGGGGCAGACGTCCTGATCGTCGAAGACCAGGTGCTCATTGCCATCCACCTGCAGGATCTGGTGGAAGAGGCGGGGCTCCGGGTCACGGCGATTGCGCATGACGCAGCCGAGGCAATGGCGGCGGCGGCGCGGCAGCGCCCTTCGTTCGCGTTGATGGACATCCGCCTCGCCGGCGGCGCCAGCGGTATCGATGTAGCGCGTCAGCTATACGAATCCTACGGCGTGCGTTGTTTGTTTTTGAGCGCGAACATCGATGACGAAGTACGACGCCGGGCGGAGCCGTTCCAGCCTTTCGGCTTCATCGGCAAACCGTTCCTGGCCGCAGAAGTCATCGCAGGAGTGAAAAACGCCGCTCGTGCAACGAACTCTTAGTACGTGCTGACAGGCTGAACTGCGTGCGCTCGCAGATAGCGCATCAACAATTGGGAAATGATTGCGGCCGCCGATTCGGCGTGTTGCGGATCCCAGCCGGTGCCCGCGGCTTCGTCCATGTACACGCGCTGCGATAGTTCCAGCTGCACGGCGTAGACGTTCTGCTCCGGACGCCCATAGTTCAGCGTGATGTAACCGCCCTTGAAGCGGCCGTTGAGCACCGCGCCGAATTTTCCATCGGTCGTAACCAGGTCCAATAGCTGCTCCGCCACGGCCCGCGGGCAGCTGGCATTATCGCGAGTCCCGAAATTGAAGTCGGGCAGCACTCCGGTGAACAGCTGCGGCACTTCGCTGGCGATGGAGTGCGCATCCCACAACAAGGCGTATCCATGTTGCTCGCGCATCTGGGCTAGCTCGGCGGCAAGCCGCTGGTGGTACGGCTGCCAATACTGAGTTGCACGCGAAGCGATCTCCGCTGCCGAAGGCTCGTTGCCCGCGGTGTAAATCGGATCGCCGCTGAACGTGTGCGTCGGGCACAGCGGCGAAGTGGGATTCGATTCATACAGCGATGCGGAATCGGGCGCCCGATTCAGGTCGACGACATAGCGCGAATAGTTGGCCTTCAATATCGACGCGCCCAATTCGCGCCCGAAGTCGTACAGTTTGTCGACGTGCCAATCGGTATCGGACAGGTGGCTGCCGGCGAGCGAAAAGCTGCGTGCGATCGATTCCGGAACGAATGTGCCCGCATGCGGGATGCTGATGAGCAGCGGCAGCGAGCCGCGATGCAGGTCATAAATGTTCATCTCGTCCCGTTACAGCATCGGCAGGTTGAGTTTGTTGTCGCGCGCACACTGGATCGCCTCGGCATAACCGGCGTCGGCGTGACGCATCACACCCGTGCCCGGATCGTTCCATAGTACTCGCCCCACGCGCCGCGCGGCTGCTTCCGTTCCGTCGCAAACGATGACGACCCCCGCATGCTGTGAATAGCCCATGCCGACGCCGCCGCCATGATGCAGAGACACCCAGGTCGCGCCGCTGGCGGTGTTGAGCAGCGCATTCAACAACGGCCAATCGGAAACCGCATCGGAGCCGTCCTGCATCGCCTCGGTCTCGCGATTAGGGCTGGCAACCGAACCCGAATCGAGATGATCGCGACCGATGACGATGGGCGCCCGCAATTCGCCCGACGCCACCATTTCATTGAAGGCGAGTCCCAGGCGATGCCGCTGGCCCAAGCCGACCCAGCAGATTCTCGCCGGCAGGCCCTGAAAGCTGATGCGCTCGCGCGCCATGTCGAGCCAGCGATGCAGATGCGGATCGTCGGGAATCAGTTCTTTCACTTTGGCGTCGGTGCGATAGATGTCCTCCGGATCGCCCGACAGCGCAACCCAACGAAACGGCCCGATGCCACGGCAGAACAGCGGACGAATGTACGCGGGCACGAAGCCCGGGAAATCGAAGGCGTTCTTGACGCCTTCATCGAGCGCGACCTGGCGAATGTTATTGCCATAGTCGAATACCGGAATGCCCATGGCATGGAAATCCAGCATCGCCCTGACATGCACCGCCGCCGAACGCTGCGCTTCTTTGGCGACCGTCGCCGGATCGCGCGCGCGCATGTCATTCCACTGCTCGACGCTCCAGCCAATCGGCAGATACCCGTTCACCAGGTCGTGCGCCGATGTTTGATCGGTGACCGCATCCGGGCGCACGCCCCGCCGCACCAGCTCCGGCAGGATTTCCGCCGCATTGCCCAGCACGGCGACCGAGATCGCACGCCCCGCTGCTGCCGCTTCGGTAATCAGTTTCAAGCCGGCATCGAGTGACGGCGCGTGGACGTCGACATAGCGGGTTTCAAGCCGCTTTTGAATGCGACTCAGCTGGCATTCGATGCATAGGATGCTGGCGCCCGCCATGGTCGCAGCCAGCGGCTGCGCGCCGCCCATGCCGCCCAACCCGGCCGTGAGCACCCATTTCCCTTGCAGGTTGCCGCCGAAATGGCGACGCCCCATTTCGACGAATGTTTCATGCGTGCCCTGCACGATGCCCTGACTGCCGATGTAGATCCACGAACCCGCCGTCATCTGGCCGAACATCATCAGTCCGCGGCGATCCAGTTCGTTGAAGTGTTCCCAGGTCGCCCACTTGGGCACCAGGTTGGAATTGGCCAGCAACACGCGCGGCGCGTCTTCGTGCGTGCGGAACACGCCGACGGGCTTGCCCGATTGAATCAGCAACGTTTCGTCGCTCTGCAACGCACGCAGGCTGTCGACGATCCGATCGAAACATTCCCAATTGCGCGCGGCGCGGCCGATACCGCCATAGACGACCAGCTCATCCGGATTCTCCGCCACCTCCGGATCGAGATTGTTCATCAGCATCCGCAGCGGCGCTTCGGTCAGCCAGCTCTGAGCTGTCAACTGCGTACCGCGCGGCGCGCGTACAACGCGAGCCCCACGACTGCGATCGGCTTGTGGCTCACTATGATCTAATGGCGAGGCGTTCATGATTCTTCTCTCTTTAACAACTTTTGCACGGCGCGACGATAACCGGCTGCAATCGCCGTTTCGGCGAAGTGCCGGCGGTCCTGCACCAGCCAGCGCCCCCCCACCATCACGTCGCGCACCGATTCGCTGTCACCGGCGAACACGAATGTATCGATGATGGCCGTATCGCTGCGGCCGGCAAATAATGGCGAACTCAGATCGAGCACGACGATATCGGCGCGCTTGCCAACAGCGAGTGCTCCCACACTGCGGCCGGTGACACGCGCGCCGGCATCGCATGCTCTTCGCCACAACATCGAGCCACCCGAGCGCTCCCTTGCCACCAATACATTGCGCTGCCGTCGCGACAATCGCGCCTGGTACTCCAGCCAGCGCAACTCCTCGATGGGCGACAGAGAAATGTGACTGTCCGAACCGATGGCGAAATCACCACCCGCCGCCAGCAACGTCTCCATCGGAAAGCTGCCGTCGCCGAGATTGGCTTCGGTGGTCGGACACAGCGCGACCACGGCGCCGGTGGCGGCGACCCCTGCCAATTCCGCGGCAGTGGCGTGAGTGGCGTGGACCAGGCACCAGCGCTTGTCCGGCCGGGCATGCTCGAGCAGCCACTCGATGGGCCGCTGTCCGAACTGCTGCTGGCAGGCCAGCACTTCGCGTTCCTGCTCGGCAATATGAATATGGATAGTGGCGTAGTCGCGCTGCGCATCCAGCACGGTTCGCAATGACTCCGGCGGCACGGCTCGCAAGCTATGCAAGGCCAGGCCGACTTCCAGTTGTGCCGAACGCTGCGGCGACTGGCGTAAAGCGCCAAGCAAGTCGAGATAGTGCCTGGTCTCCATCGTGAACTGTCGCTGGCGCGCCGTCGGCGGCACGGCGCCGAAGTCGGATGTTTGATACAGCGTCGGCAACAACGTCATGCCGATGCCGGCGGTCGCCGCGGCATCGATCAACGCCTGGCACATTGCCAGCCTCGTCTTGAGCGATCGGCCATTGTCACCATGCGGGCCGTAGCTGTGCAAATAATGAAACTCGCACACCGCCGTATAGCCGGCCTTGAGCATGTCTGCATACAACTGCGCCGCGATGGCGTTGAGACATTCCGGCGTCATCTGGCTGGCGTGTTCGTACATCATT
The DNA here is from genome assembly GCA_963710595.1 of uncultured Gammaproteobacteria bacterium. Classification (GTDB taxonomy): domain Bacteria; phylum Pseudomonadota; class Gammaproteobacteria; order Steroidobacterales; family Steroidobacteraceae; genus Steroidobacter. Next base: position 1,761,150 of record CAVQAZ010000003.1, on the reverse strand, counting down.
TCGCGCCAGGTCCAGAAACTGTCGTCGTTGCTGCTGCGTTGTTCGGCCAGCCCGGCCATCGCACGCTGGAACGCATGGCTGTGGACATTGGGCATGCCGGCGATCGCCGCACCGTTGATCAGCCGCGCCGTGGTCACCGCATCCTCGGTGGCGATATCGACTATGTCCCCGACCGGATCGACCGAAATGACTACATTGCGATGCCAGCCGTCGGGCAGCCACGCGGTGGTGAAGCGGTAACGGGATTGCATGGACATGCGCTTGAGTATAAGACTGCGGCGAGATGAAAGAGCAGAACCCGCAACTATCCGCCTCGCCGCACTCCTCGTCGAATCAATGGGACCGCGTCTGGATCGGCGCCAGCTTGGCCACCATGGATGCAATCGACAGCATCGGTGAAATCGCCGATGCGGCGCTGGCCATCAAGGATGGCCGCATCGCCTGGCTCGGCAGTCGCCAGCAGCTGGGTGAGTTGCAATGGTCCGCGACCACGATAACGGCAGCTCCCGGCCTCTGGATCACGCCAGGATTGATTGAATGTCACACTCACCTCGTCTACGGCGGTGACCGTAGCAATGAATTCGCCGCTCGACTGCGGGGCACAACGTACGAAGAAATCGCCCGCGGCGGCGGCGGCATCGTCGCGACGATGCGCGCCACCCGCGCCGCCGGCGAAGATGAACTGTTTCTTCAATCCCTGCCGCGCGCCGCTGCGCTTGCGGCCGAAGGCGTGACCACGCTGGAGATCAAGTCCGGCTACGGCCTGGATCTCGACAACGAACTGAAGATGCTGCGTGTCGCTCGCCGCATCGGCCAGCACACCGGCTTGACGATTATAAAAACATTTCTCGGCGCGCACGCGTTGCCACCGGAATTTTCCGGGCGACAGGAGACATATGTGCGTTATGTATGCGAAGAAATGCTGCCCGCGGTCGCCGATGCACAGCTGGCGGACGCAGTTGATGTTTTCTGCGAGCGCATCGCCTTCACTCAGGAACAGACGCGGCGCGTTTTCGAGCGAGCCCGCAGTCTCGGATTGCCGCTGCGATTACATGCCGATCAACTCAGCGATGGCGGCGGCGGAGAACTCGCCGCCGACTGCGGGGCGCTGTCGGCCGACCATTTGGAACATGCGTCGGAACGTTCCCTGCAGCGCATGGCCGAGCAGGGCGTGGTTGCGGGCTTGCTGCCCGGCGCGTTTTATTATTTACGCGAAACGAAATTGCCGCCGATCGAACGGCTGCGCGCGCTCAACGTACCGATGGCTGTTTCGACGGACTGCAACCCGGGCACCTCGCCGATCGCGTCGTTGCTGACGACGATGAACATGGCGTGCGTGATGTTTAGATTGACCGCGGCGGAAACATTACGCGGAGTGACTGTAAACGCAGCGCGGGCGGTGGGCTTGGGCAGCGATCGCGGCTTACTGCAAATAGGGATGCGCGCCGACCTGGCCATCTGGCGCTTGCGCCATCCCGAACAATTGTGCGCGGAAGTCGGCGTGCACCGGCCCGTGGAGATCGTGCTCGGCCGTTAGCCGGCGACCCCTAGAAAACGACAGTGATGCCGACCGAAATCATATCCGCGTCGCCCTCGCCGGCGGATTTGTCGCCGGCATCGAAGATGCGCTGATACTCGATCCGAAAGTCGTAGATTTCCAGAAAGTTGAGACTGGTGCCGATACCGGCCAGCGCATCGATGCTGTTCTCGGAAAGCTCGCCCCGCACTACTGTGTCGATGTCCGCGTAGTACAACGACAAGGTGTTGCTCCCGAACAGTACGCCGGCGCGCCCGTACACTTCCCATCGATAACTCAATGGCCAGACACCCAGCGCCGACAGCGCAATACCGGCAGTTTCGCTATCCAGGTTCAATATCGCATCGCTCGGCACGCCACCGATGTTGCCGCTGACGCGCGAGCGATATTTCAAATTGCCCAGGTTCAGGTAGCCGCCTTCAACGGCGAGATGCGGCGTGAAGCGATAGCCGGCGATGAAGCCGTAGCCCGAATCGCTGTCGTCGAGTGACGACGTACCGGAGGCGACGGTGAACCCGAAATCGTCGTAGCTCTGCTGCGCGAAGACGTCGAAATCCTGGATGTTGCCGTCTTTACTGGTCTGGCCGTACTGGCCGCCAACGTAGAACCCGAGCTGGGCAGCCTCGGCCGTCGGCGCTGTCCCCGCCACTGCAAGCGCGGCCATGGCGATGGCGGCTGCCGATAGTCTGTTGTGGTTCATGCCGACCTGTCACCCATGCTGCTGGTAGAGAGCAGACTGTACCGAAATTGTCGCGTCACCGCTGCCAGCCCCGGGAAAGGCCACGGTATCGCGGAGCATATCGCAGCGTGGTTCAGGTCAGATGCAAGGGATCGGCCTGCTTGCTCGCGATCGAGGCGACGAAACATCGCAGCGGCAGGCCATTAGTGCCGTCATATTCAGCATTAGTTCACGGATGAGCGTGGACCGCGACTGACGCCGATTTTCGCAGGCCGACGAACTCCAGCTCCGCCATTACAGCGACGAAGGCAGCCTGGCCGGCCACGAATACATATCCCACACCACCACCGTATTCGGCACTCCGATCGACGTGACTCTGTCAGAATTAGCGCTGGAGTCGTTTTTTCCGGCGGATGCCGCCACCACCGCTGCGTTACGTCAGCTATCGCAATGAACTACGTTTATAAAGTCGAAGGCGCCTTGGCGCATGCTCAACCTTGCGCCGCCGGGCCTTGGAGTCCGAACCTGCAGCATGGCGGCGCACCCGCGTCGCTGATCGCCTGGGCGATGGAGCGCCTGCCGGCGCGCGAACCCATGCAGGTTGTGCGCATGACTTTTGATTTCCTGCGGCCGATTCCAGTCGCGCCGCTGGAAATAAAGATCGACGTGCAACGCGAAGGCCGCAAGATCCAGGTGCTCAACGTTCAGTTGTTACACGAGGGTGTCGCCTGCGTGCGCGCCACCGTGCTTAAGGTTCGACAATCCGAGTTGATGCTGCCGGAGCACGTGACCGACGAAAAGCTCGAACTGCCCGGACCGGATCAAGGCGTCGATGCCGGCACGCCGTTCCAAACGGGGGACACTTTCGCCTCGGGTATCACGCTGCGCTCGGTGCGCGGCAAATTCGGCGAGACGGGACCGGTGGCAATCTGGTTTCGCGCGGATCGATCCATCGTCGATGGCGAACCGATCACGCCGTTGATGCGCGCCGCGATGACCGGCGATTTTTGTAACGGCATCTCGTCGGCGCTCGACTTCGAGCAATGGACCTTCATCAACGCTGACCTCACCATCAGCCTGGCGCGCATGCCGATAGGCGCTTGGATCCTGCTGGATGCGCAAACCTGGCTAGGCGATCACGGCGCCGGTCTCGCCTTCGCCAAGCTCGGTGATCAGCGGGGGTATTTCGGGCGTGCGATCCAGAGCCTGGTGATCGAAAAGCGCTCCTAATAACCTCTCCCGTGGGAGAGGTCGCGCGTCAGCGCGGGTGAAGGCCGCAAGACGACGCCGCTCACGCGGCTGAAGAATCCCCTCACCCCAACCCTCTCCCAAGGGCAGAGGGAGTTCTTCACCTCTCCCTTTGGGAGAGGTCGCGCGTCTGCGCGGGTGAGGGGCTCTGTTTCTTCTCCTCTTCCGCCCGCCGCTCGCGCCGGATCGTCAATACCACTGAACCCAGTGCGACACACATAAACAAGACCAGCGCCGCCATGATCACCACCAGGCCGCCGGCGAGCCGCCAGCCTTCGTACAGGCCCAGCGCCAGGCCGATCGGAGTGGTGATCAATAACAGCGGTTTGGCGATTTTCACCCGCTCATTGTAAGGCCATAAAGCCGTTTTTCAGCCCTTCTGCCGGCTTTCACCGCTATGATGCGGGCCCTCCAAAACGCACTCTCCCCGACCGCCGATGCCGCTGCTGACGCTTCGTAACGCCGAACTCGCCTTCGGCCTGCATCCGCTGCTCGACCGCGCCAATTTCGCCATCGAGGAGCGCGAACGCGTCGGGCTCATCGGCCGCAACGGCACCGGCAAGTCGTCGCTGCTGAAAGTGATCGCAGGCCTGGCGCCATCGATGACGGCGAAATGGCGCGCCAGGATGGGCTGCACGTAGTGCTGGTCGAGCAGGAACCCGATGCTGCCGGCCGCCGAGACTGTGCGCGAAAGCCTGGTGGCGCGCGGCAAGCTCGAACGAAATCCACGACGAGCGCGAGCGCTGGCGTCTGGAAGCGCGGCTCGTCGAATACCTGCATCGCTTCGGGCTGTCGCCCACGAGCGAGCGCCGGAGACCACTTCGGGCGGCGAGCGCAAGCGTGCGGCGCTGGCACTGGCGCTCGCCTCGCAGCCGGACCTGCTGCTGCTCGACGAGCCCACCAACCACCTCGACATCGACGGCATCGACCGCGCTCGAAGACCTGCTGATCGAAAGGCCCGGCGGCCATCGTCGTCACGCACGACCGGGCCTTTCTCGACCGCGTCGCGACCCGCATCGTCGAGCTGGATCGCGGCCTGCTGCGTTCCTATCCCGGCAACTTCGCGGCCTACGAAACCGCGCAAGGCGGAACAACTGGCGGCCGAAGACGTCGCTCAATCGCAAGTTCGACAAGTTCTGGGCGCAGGAAGAAGTCTGGATCCGCAAGGGCGTCGAAGCGCGGCGCACTCGCAACGAAGGCCGCGTGCGCGGCTCGAATCGCTGCGCGAGCGAACGCGCCGCACGCGCGAGACCAGATCGGCAGCGTCAAGCTCGACGCTCGACTCCGGTGAACGCTCGGGCAAGCTGGTCGCTGAATTGACGCGACGTGACGAAGTCGTTCGGCGAACGCGCCATCGTTCGCGATCTGTCCATGCGCATCATGCGCGGCGACCGCCTCGGACTGATCGGCCCGAACGGCGCCGGCAAGTCGACGCTGATCAAGCTCATCCTGGGCACGCTCGCGCCGGACGGCGGCACCGTGCGACTCGGCACCAACCTGCTGGTCGCCTACTTCGACCAGCTGCGCGAGCAGCTCGATCCGGAAAAGCACGGTCGCCGAAACCATCAGCCCCGGCTCCGACTGGGTCGAGAATCGGCGAGCGAGCGCAAGCACGTGATGAGCTATCTCGGCGACTTCCTGTTCGCGCCGCAGCGCGCGAATTCGCCGGTGAAGGCGTTGTCCGGCGGCGAGCGCAACCGCCTGCTGCTGGCGCGGCTGTTCGCACGGCCGGCCAACGTGCTGGTGATGGACGAACCCACCAACGACCTCGACATCGATTCGCTGGAACTGCTCGAAGCACACGCTGCAGGACTACTCCGGCACGCTGCTGCTGGTCAGCCACGACCGCGCGTTCCTCGACAACGTCGTGACCCAGACACTTGGTGGCGCAAGGCGACGGTACGCTGGCAGGAATACGTCGGCGGCTACAGCGACTGGCTCGCGCAGCGCCCCAAGACAGCAGCCGCGCCAGGCAAAGCAAAGCCGGATTCCAAACCCGCCCGCGTTACTGCCCCGGTCAAACTCAGCCACAAGGAAAGCCGCGAGCTGACGCAGCTGCCGCTCGAAATCGAAGCCATCGAAAAGAAACAGCAGGAGCTGACCGCGCGCATGAGCTCAGCCGACTATCACAAACAGGGCAGCGATCAGATCAAGGCCGACCGAAAACTCGCCGAGGACCTGGAACGCGACATGGCCGTGAAATTCGAACGCTGGTCCGCGCTGGAAGCGAAGGCAGGAGCGGCCGGGAAGAGCTGATTACCAAGCCTCGGACTTCAGTCCCGGCACGTGCGAGAAATGTCGCAGGTTGTTGGTAACGAGGGTCATGCCCAGCGAGATCGCATGAGCGGCGATCAGCAGGTCCATCCCACCGATGGGCTTGCCGGCACGCTCCAGCGCAGCACGAATCCTTGCGTAGTGCAGACTGACCCCATCGGTCCAATCCAGAATGGCGAGACGCTCCAGAAAACCCTCCACCAGATCCACAAGCTGTGGACGGCCAGCCTTCTGCGCCCCGAAGCGAAGTTCCGCCGCAGTCATTACCGAAACGCACAGCGAATCCGCGTGCTTGATGAATTTCTCCGCCAGTTGTGCAGGCCGTCGCTTGATGATGTAGCTGGAAATATCCGTGTCCAGCATGTAAGCGGTCATAGCGGATCGCGCGACTGCGGCGGAGGATCATTGCGCTCAGCTAAAAAATCCTCGGGCACAGCGACGTCGAGCGCAAAAAAAGACGACCAATCAGGCCTGACGGGCGAAAGCAGCAAGCCATCACCCTGCTTTCGCACTCGAACCTCTCGCACGCTTTCCGGGAACTTGAGCTCCTGCGGTAAACGCACCGCCTGGTTGCTGCCATTGCGAAATATCGAGGCGCGCTTGCAGGCAATCCCGGTCATAGACTTGGGAACAGCGGCCGGCTTTATCGCGGTTTTTTTACCCGGAGATGGCTTGCGTCGCATAGGGAGTCCCGCCTCGATTCGTTCAGCATATGGTTGACCTATGCCTCAGTCAAGGAGCGCGCGCGAGAATCAGGACGTAGCGGCGGCGACCGCCTTCGTCCGACGCTGCACACGCGCGCGGTCTGCCATGGCTCGCAAGCGATTCGGCGCGGGGCCGGTGGACTGGCGAAAGGTCAGCGAGGATTCGAGGATATGTTCCGCCTTGTCGTCGGGTTCGCCGCGCAGCTGGGTTATCAGCAGTTCGGCGGCACGGGCCGCCATCGACGGAATGGGCTGACGAATCGTCGTCAGCGCCGGCCAGACTTTGCTGGCCAGGGGCATGTCGTCGAAACCGGCGACGGACAGTTCTTCGGGCACTGAGACCCCCATTTCGTGCGCGACCGCCAGCACGCCGGCGGCCATTTCGTCATTACTGGCGAAAATGGCGGTAGGCCGTTTCGACTCCGGCATCTGCAACAACTTCCGGGCCGAGCGCACACCGCACAGGTAAGAGTTGTCGCCCTGTAGCACGAGTTTCTTATCGAGCGTCAGACCGCAGGCGCGCAGGCCGTCGACATAGCCGCGATAGCGATCCGCGATGGCGATGTGATCGGGATGGCCCATGATGAAGCCGATGCGGCGATGGCCGAGCGCAACCAGTTGCTCCGTCATCCTCGAACAGCTCTCGCGATCGTTGGTGAACACGCTGCGGCGCACGTCGGTGCGCTCCGCCGGTGCGATCCTGACGAACGGAATGCGCTGCTCTTCGAACAGCGTGGTCACGGCGGCGAGATCGGACAACGGCGGAGTGATGATCACGCCATCGGCACGCGATTGATGCACGCTGCGCCCCAACTCGGCAACCAGCTTCGGCGACTGATAATCGCAGGGATGCATCACGACTTGATAATGAGCTGCGCGACAGGTTTCCAACACGCCGGCGAGCACGGTGGTCGCATAGAAATCGCATGAGTAATCGTAAAGCAGGCCGATCAGATACGAGCGGCTGCCGCCGAGACTGCGTGCCGAAGGATTGGGGTGATAGTCGAGCTTGCGAATAACGCGCATCACACGCTCGCGCGTGTGCGGCTTGACGGTTTTGACGTTATTGATGACCCGCGAAACCGTCTTGATCGAGACCCGCGCCTGGGCAGCGACATCATGGATCGTGGCGCGGGTAGTACCTTGAATCATGCTGCTTTTACTTGTGTTACGCGTGCCGTGGACTGCCGCAGGATCAACGCCGACTCGATGAGTTGCATCGTGACCTCTCCGGGCGCCGCCTGCTTGGCCACCTCCTCCTTGGTGCGCCCGCACAGCTGCTCCATCAGCAATGCAGCCGCCCGCTCCGCCATCGCCCGGATCGGCGGCCTTATTGTAGTGAGTCTCGGCCAGATCTGGCTGGCGATCGGCGAATCTTCGCAGCCGGCTACCGACAATTCGTCCGGCACGGCGATCCGCAGCTCGTGGGCGGCCCGTAATACCCCGGCAGCCATGTCGTCGTTGCTGGCAAAAATCGCGGTCGGACGCACGTTCCGGCGCTGGAGCAGCAGTTCCCGGCCACAAGCGATGCCCGACGCCACCGAGTTCGCGCCTGTTACGACCAAAGTGGGTGTCAGCGGCAGATCGGCCTGGCGCAAGCCGTCGAGGTAGCCCAGATAACGTTGCTCGGCGGCGGTGCAGTTCGGCGGGCCGGGCACGAAACCGATACGATCGTGGCCCTCCTCCGCAAGGTGCCGGACCATCGCCGCGCAGGCTTCGCGTTCGTTGGTGAATACATTGTGGGCGAAGTCCGTTCGCCGCGGCGACGCGATCGTGACGACCGGCACCGACTGCGCGAGCAGTGCTTCGGCGATGGCTTCCATATGGGACAGGGGCGGCGTCAAGATGATTCCATCCACCCGCACTCGTTCCACGAACAGCAGGATCTCTGCGACGATGTCGGTCGCGTATGCATCGCAGGCATGCATCACCACCTGATAGTTGGCTGCGCGGTAGATTGGCAAGGAGCCCGTCTGTACTTCGGTCACGTAACGCGCCGCGGAGCTGTCGAAAGGCATGCCGACCAGCAACGAACGATGCCCGGCCAGCGTGCGTGCCGTCGGGCTGGGACTGAAACGCAGCTCGCGAATGACACTCATGACGTGCTCGCGCGTGGCGGGCGTGACCGAGCTCGAATTGTTCAGCACCCGCGACACCGTCTTGATGGAGACGCGGGCTTGTGCGGCAACAGTGCCGATCGTCGGTCGGGGCTGCATCGGCTGAACCCTCGCGTGGCGTGGCGTTACTCCAGTGGCAGCTCGTCGCCGAGCTGGTCTTGATCCCGATAAGTCAGCCCGAAACCGTAAGGAAACAACGGCTGATATTCGGCGTCGTTGCGATTGAGGGCCAGCTGCGCGATGTGCTTCGGCCAAGAGAACGACAGCTTGCCGATGAAGTCGTGATTCACTTCGCCCGCAGCATTGCGGAAGAGCACGTCGGCGACGCCTGCGCCCTCGGTGCCCGGCAGCCACGCGACGACGAAGGCGTCGGACGCGTTCAACTCGGGATTGATCCACAAGGGCCGGCCGGTGAGCAGGACGGCGACCACCGGCACCCCGGCGGACTGCAATTTCTTCAGCAGCGCCAGGTCGGCATCGCCCGGGCTGACATAGTCCAGGGACTGCACGTTGCCCGCGCCTTCCGCATACGGCTCTTCGCCGAACACGACGACAGCGACATCCGGCTTGTGCGAAAACTCGCCGGCCGCGTTGTAGGTCACCGTGCCGCCGGCTGCGCCAACCGCACTCCTGATGCCGGCGAGAATCGAAGTCGCGCCGGGAAAATCGGCGTTGGTGTTTTCGGTGCCCTGCCAGGTGATCGACCAGCCGCCGGTTTGTTTGCTCAGGTTGTCCGCGCCGTTGCCGGCGACCAGCACGTTGGCCCGGCGCTTCAGCGGCAACACGCCGCCTGTGTTTTTGAGCAGCACCAGCGACTCGCGCACTGCCTGGCGAGCGACCTCACGATGAGCCGGAGCGCCGACCAAGTCGCGACGATTGGCCAGCGGCCGTGCAGACGGCCGGCCCTTTTCGAACAGGTGTGCACGGAATTTCAGCCGCAGGATGCGGGTCACCGCATCGTCGATACGCGCTTCGGGGATCGTTCCCGCCTGCACCTGCGTCAGCGTTTTTTGCAGGAATGGCTGCCACTGCGTGGGCACCATGATCATGTCGATGCCGGCGTTGATGGCCTGCGCGCAGCTGTCTTGGAACAGCCTTGCACTTCATCAATGCCGTCCCAATCGCTGACCACCGGGCCGTCGAAGCCCATTTGCTTCTTCAGCACATCGGTCAGCAGATATTCCTGGCCATGCACCTTCCAGCCGCGCCAGCTGTTATAGGACGCCATGACAGTCTGCACCCCGGCGTTCAATGCCGAGATGTAGCCTTGGCCGTGAATATCCAGCAGCTGCTGTTCGGGCGCGAGATTGTCGCCGCGATCCACGCCGCGATCGGTGCCGCCGTCACCGATGAAATGCTTCGCGGTGGCGACGATGTGATTGGCGTCGAGAAATGCCGGCGTGCCGGGCTTACCCTGCAGGCCGAGAGTCATCCTGGCAGCGAAGGCTGTAACGATCTCCGGATCTTCCGAGTAACCTTCATAAGTGCGCCCCCAGCGATCGTCCCGCACGACCGCTACCGTCGGCGCGAAGGTCCAGTCGAGGCCGGTCGCTGCAACTTCGATGGCAGTAACCGCACCGATGCGCTCCATGAGATCGGCATTGCGCGTCGCGCCCAATCCGATGTTGTGCGGGAACAGCGTCGCGCCGATCACATTGTTGTGGCCGTGCACGGCATCGGTTCCCCAGATGATGGGAATCGCCGGCGCGTTGCCGGAAGTGTCCATGGACGCATCGTAGAAACGATCCGCGAGCTTCACCCAGTCCGACACCGACGCGCGCTTGTTGTTGTTCGGAAAAGCGCCGCCGCCGTTGAGGATGGAGCCTAGTCGATACTTGCGCGCATCCTCCGGCGTGGCGTCGCGGATTTCCGCTTGCACCATCTGGCCGACCTTTTGTTCCAGCGTCATGCTCTTGAGCAAGGCTGCGATCTTCTGTTCCATTTGTGGATCGCCAGGCACCGGACTCGTCACGCGTGGCCATTGCACGCGCGACGATTGTGCAGCATCGGCAGCGGGCGCTTTCGTTGCCGACGCGGATTCCTTGCCCTGTTCCTTCGCGCCGCAAGCCGCCAGCAGCATTACGCTGGCCGTCAAGACTACTGGTCGCATCAGAAGCTCACTCGCATGCGCACGCCGTACGTCCGCGGTGGATTGAAGACGAATTCCTGCGTAGTGCGGTCGATGACGCCTTGCGTGGCATGCGCTTCATCAGTGACGTTATTGACGAAGCCCTCCACACGCACGTTGCCGTCGCCATGCGAATAACCCACACCAAGGTCGAGGTGCACGTAGCCATCGACTTCATCGTGCAAGCGCAGGAGGTCATCACCATATGCCGTGGCAATACCGCTGGCATCCACCGCTGTCACTTCGCGAGCGCCTTCATCACCGGAACCGCCATTGAACGCCGTCAGGAAGTACGAACTCTTATAAGTCGCCGAGACCGTCCAATCCATCGAGCCGGTGCTGACGTCGATCTCCTGCCCCAATTTCACATTCAGGGTCAGCGGCGGCGTGCGCGGCAACTCATTGCCGCCGATGTCGACCAGCAGCGTGCCCGTGCCCGGATTGTCCCGGCGGTTGTCCGCGACCACCGAGCCGTCTTCATACTCGGTGTCCTGCCACAACAGCGTCGCGGCGAGGTTGAAGCCGTTGCCGAACGAGTACCCGCCATCGAGCTGGATGCCCATGTTGGTGGATTCGGCGATGTTCTGATTCAACGTGACGGTGTTGCACGGCGTGTTCGGATCGGTGTCGTTGCAACCGGCGTCGTTGGACGGGTCGTTGTCGAGCAGCTGGATGCCGATCAGCGTGCTGAACACCTGGTCGCTGTACTTCGAGTAATACGCCGAGGCATTCAACACCAGCGGATTGCCGGCGAAGTCCAGCGTGTTCTTGGAACCGATTTCGAACATGGTGTTTTTTTCCGGACCCACCGGCGGCGTGAACAGATTCTCGCCGGTGGTGCTGGTGTCCAGATCGACGGTATCGTTGAAGCTCGGCGCCTTGTTGCCGGTGGCGACCAGGAAGTACAACAGATTGTCGTCGGTGAGATCGAAGCCGACACGCAAGCGCCAGTCGACGTACGAATCGGAATTCTTGCCGAACTGCTGCGTGGCGCTGCCGAAATTGAACGCCAGGCCGGGATAGCCGGCGCAGGTGCCCTGGAACTGGCTGGCCTGGACGCAGCCGCCGTTCAAGAATGTGCCCAGCGTATCGTTGACGCCGTAACTGGCGATGCCGGACTGGTACAGCAGCACGAAATCTTCGATGGTGTTCGGCACGCCGTCGCCGTTGGCGTCGGGGCTCCTCAAGCCCCGGCTGAGGCCGGTCATGCGGAAGCCGGGTGTGCCGGTGCGCACGGCAACGCCATTTGTATCGATGCCGGCGATGAAGTTGAAACCTTCGCGTTCCTTGCTCTCGTCCGAATAGCGCGCACCGCCGGTGATTCGCAACCGATCGGTGAGCGCGAAGGTGAGATCCGCATACGCCGATTCGGATTCGCCGATGGTCTTGCCCTGGTTGAATTCCAGATAGGGCAGGTCGGTCGAATAGTCCTGCGGAATCCCCAGGAACACTTCCTGGTCTTCCTTGAACTTGTAGAAGCCCACCGCCCACGTCAGGCGGTCCGCGGCATCGGGCGAAGTGAAGCGCAATTCGTGCGTACGGCTGTCCGATTTCGTGTCCCAGATCAGCGCGCCGTAGCCGCCGTAATAACGTTCCGCAATCCACGCCTGCGCCAGCGGGCCGTTCGGATCGACGACGTTGGCCTGGTCTACTTCGGCGAGCTCGTCGCCGTCGAAATTGAAGTTCCGACCACCGGTGGACAGGCTGGCAGTGTAGTGCAGGTCGCGCAAGCCGCCGATGTACTGCACGTTGAAGTAATCAGTCTTGTACGTAGCGTTGAGCGAAACGCCCGAATGATCGGTGTCCTGCACCGGGCTGAAGCCCACCATGTTGACGCTCCAGGGAGCGTCGATGCTGGTCCAATCGCGGCCGGCTTCGGAGTAATTGAACATGTCGACGCCGCGCGAGCCGGTGCCCTTCGAATTGAGATAGTCGCCGGAGAGCAGCACCGACAGCTGTTCCGAGGGCTGAATCAGGAAATGCGCACGAGCACCTAGATCGTCCTGCGATTCCCAGCCGAGCAGATTGGTGAGCGGGCCGGTGTTGCGGACGTATTCGTCATGTTGGGCGGAGTAAACGGCGACGCGAGCTGCGGCGATGTCACCCACGGGCACGTTCAACGCGCCACGCAGTTCCTGCTGGTCGTAATTGCCGAGGGCATACTCCGCGTAACCTTCGAACTCGCCGAGCTTGGGCTTGCGGGACACGATGTTGATCGTGCCGCCCAATGCGTTGCGTCCACGCACCGTGCCCTGCGGGCCGACGTTGACTTCGACACGATCGATATCGAAGAACGCAACGCCGAGGCCACGCGGGCGAGGCACATACACATCATCCAGGTGAGGCGCGATCGCCGGATCGCCCAACTCCGTGTTGGCGTTGCTGCCTATGCCGCGCACATACAGCTCGGTGTTGCTTTCGTAGTTGGAAATTTCCAGACCGGGCATCAGCGCCGGCAAGTCGATGAGGTCATTGGCGCCGAGGGTGTCGAGCGCGGACTGAGACATCACTGCGGCCGTGCCTTCGTAGCTCTGCAATGTTTGTTCGACGCGTTCGACCGAAACGATCACTTCTTCGAGGACGCCGCGGGCATCGTCATTTTCGGCAGCGTGCGCTGACAGCGCGGAAGCGGACAGCACGGCGGCAATCGCCAGCGCCAGTGTTCTGGATGACATCATGTTAATCCCCCAACAGTTGCTGTAGTCCGTACACCCGTGCCTGGGGTCGGAGCGTCGGCGCATAGAGATACCCGTCCGAGACAGCGTTGTCAATTTATCACGTGATCGCCGCGATTGCTGACGACGTAAGCACTATATTTTTCCGCATGACATCGTTGGTACATCTATCCGGATCTAGCTAAAAATGGTGACGAAACTGCCGGCGGTCGCGGTGATTGCGCTGCTGTATGGGGTTACGGACGACTTTGCTTGCGGCAGCGAATAACCTTGCGTGTCCTCACGCAGCACTGTGCTGCTCTTCCCTGGTAAACCTGCTTGTTACTTGACGCTTCTTACGGGCAGGATCGTGATGGAGGCGAGTAGTGAGATCGCGCCGGCCACGCCAAACAACCAGGTGTAGTTGCCGCCGCTGAGCGCAAGGATGAACGGGGCGACTGCCGGGGCGATGGCTTGGGGCAAGGCGTTTGCGACGTTGAAAATTCCCAGGTCTTTGGCGGCGTCGTGCCAGCGATTCGGCAGCACGTCGGTCACCAGGGCGAGGTCGACGGCGAAATAGATGCCGTGGCCGATGCCGGTGATGAGCATGCCGAGCAGGAAAGTTGCATAGTCGTTGGCCGCGGCGATGACTGACAAGCCCATGGCGTAAACCGACGCGCCGACCAGGACGAAGATTTTGCGGCGACCGACGGCGTCGGAGAGTCGGCCGCCGAGGATGCTCAGGGCCACGATGGCGACCGCTTGCACCAGGATGCCTTGGAATATCAGGGTCGGTACTTGCGCTTCGCTGTAACCGAGTTTGTCGATGAGATAAAACGGCTGATAGGTGTTCAGGAAGGCCGTGCCCATCACTAGCAGCAGGCGGCTCAGCCAGGTCCAGGCGAAGTCCGGGTGTTGCCTCGGACTCACCCAATAGATGTCGAGCAGGTCCGCCGCGCGCAGCGGTGGCACCTGGCCAGGACTCAGGCGTCGATCGCGAAGTACCAGCGTGAACAACAAAACAAATGCAACACCGAGCAATGCCGGGACCATGAAGGACAGCAGCGTGGAGGTCGCGACCCACTGAACGAGAAACGTTCCGCCGACTTGGCCTAGAGGCAGGCAGATGCCCATCACCCCTGCAACGGTACCGCGCTGTTCGATGGGGACTTGGTCCGGCAGTACGGCAATGAGCGCTGCGAGTACGGCGTTGAATGCCAGCTGCGCGAGGCACCAGCCGATCAACACCATCGCGATTGTGTCCGCGGTCGCGATCAACAATAGCGCCATTGCGCCGACCAGCACGCCGCCGACGAGCCATGGACGTCGCATGCCGAAGCGCGATGTGGTGCGATCGCTCAAGCGACCGAACAGTGGATTGCCGATCAACGCGCAAAACGCGCCGACGCCAAGCACCAGCGAGAGGCTCGATGCCGCAGCGTCGGGCGCGAGCTGTCGCACCTTCAATGCAATAGTGACGAGCACCGGCGTCAACAACGCCAGCCAAGTGCCTGTGTAGGCCAGCGCGTGGAGTGCGATAAGTCCCCATCCGACGCGCGACTTGTCATCGACAGCTGCGACCGGAGCCGGCTGCTCTTGTGAGTGCATGGCGTGCAGGATGCCCGGAACGCTGCACCGCTCACAACTCAATCGGTTCTGCGCCACGAAACTCTCTCATCTCTTCTCCCGTGGGCGCGGGTAATGAGGGACACGCCAGGAAGGGAGAGGGTAAGAATTCTTCACCTCTCCCTTGGGAGAGGTCGCGCGCAGCGCGGGTGAGGGATTCGCCAAGGAAGAGGTAGAACTCTTTGCTTTCCCTCACCCTGCCCGCCCCAAGGCAGAGGGTAAGATGACATTCTTTGAACTCGCGGTAAGCCTGCCGACTCATCCGGACAGCGATCGCAGTACGCGTCGATTAGGCTCGCCAGAAATACGACCACTGCTCGGGGAACAGCAATTGAACAACCAGCACTCTGCCGTCGCCGCTCCCGCCAGCGCCGGCGTCCTGCCTTATCCGGCGTCGGCGCAGGCGTGGTACCTGGTCTTCGTGTTGCTGATTTTTTATATCTTCTCGTTCATCGACCGGCAGATCATTTCGTTGCTGGTGGAGCCGATCAAGCGCGATCTGCAGGTCAGCGATACGCAGATCGGGCTGCTGCAGGGTTTCGCGTTCGCGGTGTTCTATACGTTGTTCGGCATTCCCATCGGCCGTCTGGCCGACCGCATGAATCGCAAGAGCATCGTCGCTTGCGGCGTGATCGCGTGGTCCGTCATGGCCATCGGTTGTGGCCTGGCGAAGAATTGGCTGCAACTGTGCATCGCCCGAGCGGGTGTCGGTGTGGGCGAAGCTGCATTGTCGCCGGCTGCCTATTCGATGATCAGCGACGCGTTCCCGCGTGAAAAGCAGGGTCGGGCATTCAGCGTTTACAACATGGGTATCGCCATCGGCGCCGGCGTCGCGATGCTGGTGGGCGGGCTGGTGGTCGCGGCGATCTCGACGGAAGGGAAAACCTTCACGTTGCCCCTGCTCGGCGAAGTGCGCGCCTGGCAATTCGTCTTCATCGTCACCGGCGCGCCGGGACTGTTGTTGCCGCTGCTGTTACTCGGAGTGCGTGAGCCGGCGCGACGCGGGCTCATGAAAATGCATTCGGCCAGCGGCGAAGAACTGGGCCAGAAAGTCCCCTTCAGCGCAGTGCTGAAATTCATGGCGAAAAACGGCAACTTTTACAGCCTGCATTTCATCGCCCTGGCCATGCTGGCGATGGTGGGTTATTCGGTGGGCGCGTGGCTGCCCACCGTCATCGCGCGAACTTATGGCGTGCCGGCGGCGCAGGTCGGCCTGGTCATCGGCTTATCGACCATCTTCATCAACACGACCGGGATTTTTCTCGCCGGCCGCCTGTGCGACTGGTGGGCTGCACGTGGCCAGACGGATGCGCCGATCAAAGTTTGCATGGTGGTCGCCGTCGCTACGCTGGTGACCAGTTCGCTGCCGGCTTTCATGCCGTCGTTCGTCATTGCCTGCGTAGCCATCTGCATCGCCGGCCTGCCGTTCCATGGCTACGTGGCCATGGGCCCGATGGCCGTCAACCAGGTCACGCCGAACCAGATGCGCGCGCAGATTTCGTCGGTGTACCTCTTCACCATCAATCTGCTCGGCATGGGCGTCGGGCCCGCGCTGGTGCCGTTCATCAGCGACTACATCCTGCAGGATCCGATGCAGATTCGCTGGGCGCTGCTCATCGTGGTAGCCGGCGCGAGCTCCATCGCGGCGACGCTGCTGTGGTTCGTTCGTCCGCTGTTCCGGCAGAAGATTGCGGCGACCGCAAGCTGGCAATGATGCCGGCCGTGCGGGCCAGCCGGTGCGGAAGTGGCATAGAATGCGTTCATGCTTGCCACTCCCCTGCTGCCACATCCGTCGACGCCTGACGCTGCCCTGACCTCGGTCACGATCCGCGTCGATCCAGTGACCAGCGACCTGCTGGTGCTGTATTACCGCGTTGCCGGCGACATCGATCGGCTGCTGCTGCCGGTGCAAGCGCCGAGCAAATCGCAGCACCAGCTGTGGCAGCACACTTGTTTCGAGGCGTTCCTCGCGCTGCCCGACAGCGGCGTCTATTTCGAATTCAACTTCTCGCCGTCCAGCCAGTGGGCTGTGTATCGCTTCGACGGTTATCGGCAGGGCATGACGCCATTGCAGCCGGCGCCGCCGCCGCGCGTTATCTGCCGCCGCCGCAATGGGGAGCTGGAAGCCGACGTTGACGTGCATCTGGGCGCAATTCCCGACTTGGCCAGCGCACGAGAACTTCGACTAGCGGTGTCCGCAGTCATGGAAGGAGACGATGGACGCATTTCCTATTGGGCGCTGGCGCATCCGCCAGGCAAGCCCGACTTTCATCATCGCGACGGCTTCGCCCTGGCCCTTGCCGGAGATCCTTCATGAAGTTCGGCCTCGACCGGCTGTTGGCGGACGCAGCGCTGCGTCGGGAATTACAAGGCAAGCGCGTCGCGTTGTTGGCGCACCCCGCATCCGTCACCGCCGACCTGACACATTCCCTGGACGCGCTGGCGGCCATCGGTGGTTTGAAACTCAGCGCCGCCTTCGGGCCGCAACACGGCCTGCGCGGTGATAAGCAGGACAACATGGTCGAGTCGCCGACTTTCAACGATCCCGCGCACGGTATTCCCATCTTCAGTTTGTACGGCGAAGTACGTCGCCCGACCGACGCGATGATGCAGACGTTCGATGTGCTGCTGGTGGACATGCAGGATCTGGGTTGCCGCATCTACACCTTCATCACGACGCTGCGTTACGTTCTCGAAGCGGCGGCCAAGCACGGCAAGTCGGTCTGGGTGCTCGACAGGCCCAATCCCGCGGGTCGTCCGATCGAAGGATTGCGCCTGCGCGCGGGTTGGGAGAGTTTCGTCGGGGCTGGCCCATTGCCGATGCGCCACGGCCTCACGCTTGGCGAACTCGCGCATTGGTTTGTGCGGACACTGAAACTCGACGTGGATTACCGCGTGATCGAGATGCAGGGCTGGCAACCCGAGGCTGCGCCCGGTTTCGGTTGGCCGCTCGGCGAGCGAACCTGGATCAACCCGAGCCCCAACGCACCGAATCTATGGATGGCGCGCGCGTACGCCGGCACCGTTATGCTTGAAGGCACGACGCTTTCAGAAGGACGCGGCACCACGCGGCCGCTGGAATTATTCGGCGCGCCGGATATCGATGCCGGCGCGATGCTCGCCGAAATGCAATCGCTCGCGCCACATTGGTTGCGCGGGTGTCGACTGCGCACGTGCTGGTTCGAGCCGACCTTTCACAAGCATGTCGGTAACCTCTGTTCAGGGCTGCAGATTCACGTCGAAGATCCCAGCTACCAGCATGACGCGTTCCAGCCGTGGCGTTTGCAAACATTGGCGTTCAAAGCGCTGCGGCGGCTGCAGCCGCAATACCCGCTGTGGCGCGACTTTCACTACGAATACGAAAAGGACCGTCTCGCCATCGACATCATCAACGGCAGCCCGCTGCTGCGCGAATGGGTCGACGATGCGAAATCAACGCCCGCAGATTTGGATGCGCTGACGCAGCCGGACGAGGCCTCGTGGCGCGAGGAGCGGGAGGATTACCTGCTTTATCGGTGATTTACCTGCCCTTGGCGGAACAGCTCACGGCCATTGGACGTTGCAGCGTCGGGACTGACCCCTAGGAGCACAACGTATGGCGACCAGGAAATACAGTAAGAAAGCATCCACGAAAGTCGAGAAGGTGATGCGCGAGCGCAAGCAAGGCAAGTTGCGCAGCGGCGGCTCCGGCAAGAAGGTGACGAGCCGCAAGCAGGCGATCGCCATCGGACTGTCCGAAGCACGGCGTTCGGGAGCCAAGGTGCCCAAGAAGCGCACCGGCAGCCGGAAGAAATAAGTAGCAGAGTTTCTTACCCTCTCCCTTGGGAGAGGGCAGGGTGAGGGGCTCTTGGAAAGCCTTTACCCGCGGGGAGAGACAAAGGAGCTGCGTGCCAATAGCAGCGCGCCCAATGCAAACAATGCGAGCGCGCTGACGATTAAAGACCAGTGGATGCCGATGGCGGCGCCGATCAGCCCGACGGTGAAACCGCTGAAGGTCCGCAGTCCCAATGCCGCCATCGAGAACACGCCAAGCACGCGGCCGCGAATGTCCGCGGGCGCATTCAATTGCACCAGCGTCTGCGACATAGAGTTGAACGACAGCTCGACGAAGCCGGCGACGAACAGCATCAGCAGCGCCAGCGAATAGAACGAAGACATCGCGAAGCCGGCGAGCGCGCAACACCACAGCATGGCGAGCATGATAGCGGTGCGTGGATTAGGCTGCAGCCAGCCGCGGCTTTCTAAAATAAACCCTGCAGCCAATGCGCCGGCTGCATCCGCACCGAGCAGCAGGCTGTACGACAGATCGGCATTCATATGCCCCAGCGCATGCGCGAAGCCGGGCATCTGAGCCTGATAAGCGTTGCCGATAAAAAAGGACGCGCCGCCCGCCAGCAGGATCATCGTCAACAACGTGGAGTGAGAACCGATCCGACGCAGGGTTGCAACGATATCGGCGAAGCTCAGCAGCGCGCGGGGCGGCGGCCCGCCCGCTTGTCCGCGCCTCACTGGCGAATACGGCGCTTTCCAGAGCCAAAGGATGGTCGGGATATACAGCAGCGCGTTGAAAAGGATTCCGTACGACGGCCCGAACAGCAACAGGATGCCGCCGCCGATCGCCGGCCCGCCGAGCAAACCGAGCTGCCTCGAGGTCGCATTCAAACGTACCGCGCTCTGCAACTGGTCGGCTGGCACGACATGATGCAGCAGCACTTGTGACGTCGGCGTCCACAGCACGCCGGCGATGCCGTGAAGCACCAGCAACACCATGGCATGCCACATCTGCAGCGCATCGGTGATGAACAGCACGCCCCAGGCGATGGAAACGCCCATGAACAGCAACATGCCGACTTGAATCATGCGACGCGGGTCGACGTGATCCGCCAGCCCGCCGATCGGGATCGACAGCAACAGGAACGGCAGCCAGTGCGACACCACCGCGAACGCGCCCAGCGCCGGCGAGTGGAATTTCTCGAACATCACCCAGTAGCTGATGACGTGCTCGACGCTGTCCGCCATCATCGCGCCGGCGGAACTGAAGAAAAAGCCGCGATAGCCCGGGTGCCGCAGGGCTGCAAAGGAATGGCGTGGCGCAGCGGCGACGGAGTTATTCAACGACGGCTGCCGAATCCGCGTGCGGCTTGGACCGCAACGGCAACTCAGGAATGAACAGCGTGACCAGCACTGCCAGTGCGACAATCCACAATGCTTTCTCCAGCATCTGGGCGATGCCGGTGGCAAAGGCGACCTTCATGCCGCGATGAATGTTGCGGACTAGTTGCGTCGCGTACATCGTCATTCCCGCCTTCACCGCCTGCAACGCTTGCCGGGCGCGCTTGGCGACGATCGCGTTCTCGGTTGCGAGCAGGCTATCGCGGAACAACGCAGCGACGTTGGCGATCAACTGCGGTTCGTTCCAGGCGCGCGAGGGAATATTTGCCAGCTGTTGCCTGAGCGGCGCGGACAGCGTTGGATTCTGCAGCAATCGATCGCGCCCCGCTTCGCCCGACTGCAATTCCGCGACGATGGCGTTGGTGCGCTCGGTCAGCTCAACGTTGATCTGCTTGCGAATGCCGCCGTCCCGCAGCGGCGCTTTGATACTTTCCGGCAGCCGCGCATCGCCCAGCACCTCCGCCACTGCCTGCGGATCTTCGTTGTATGCACGCTCGATGACCCGATAGCGTTCGTCGAGCACTTGATCGACTCGCGCACGAATCTGCTCGACGTGCATCACTTGGCTCTGTGCGTGCGCAAGGTCGAGCTGCACCGTGCCGGCGCCAGGCAACTGCGGCACGTGTTTCGGCAGTTCTGCAGTCAGCGCATGTGTGAGGAATGTGCCGAAGATCGCGACGCCGACCGTCGAGCCCATCTGGCGGCTGAATTGGCTCATGCTGGTGGCGACGCCGATCTGGTTGCTCGGCGCGGCGTTCTGGATCACCAGGCTGAACAACGTCTGCGCCGGACCCAGGCCGAGGCCGGTCAGCGCCAGGCGCCAGGCGAGATCGCGTTGCGTGGTGTCGGGGCCGATGCCGGTCAACGCTGCGACGCCAGCGATGAGGACCACGCCGCCGGCAATCATCAGCAGTTTGTATTTGCCGGTGCGCGAGACGATGCGACCGGACAGGATGCTGCTGAAAATCAGGGTGGTCATCAGCGGCAACAACGCGAAACCGCTTTGCGTGGCCGACACGCCTTGCACCACTTGCATGTACAGCGGCATGAACATCACCACGCCGAGGAACGCCATGCTCATCACGAACGAGCCTAACGTCGCCGTGCGGAACGTGGCAACGCCGAACAGGTGCAAGGGCAGAATAGCCTCTGAAGCTCGCGATTCAACCCAGATGAAAATCGCCAGCGACACTGCAGACACGACGAACAGGCTGGCGATTTGCGGCGAATCCCAAGCGTAACGCGTGCCACCCAGCGTCAGCGCCAGCAGGAACGTCGTCGCCGTCAACACGACCAGCACCGCACCGAGATAGTCGATGCTGCCGCCGCCGCCCCGACGCAGCACCGGCATGCGATAGATGATCATGAACAAGGCGAGCGCCCCGAGCGGCAGGTTCACGTAGAACACCCAGCGCCAGCCGGCAACTAAATAGCCAAACAGGGTGACGGTGCCATGATCGGTGAAGAACCCGCCGATGAACGGGCCGATCACCGTCGCCAGGCCGAAGACCGAGCCGAACACGCCGAACAGCTTGCCGCGTTCGCGCGGCGGATAAAGATCGGCCATGACCGCGAACGACACTGTCATCAAGGCACCGGCGCCGAGCCCTTGCAAGGCGCGGAACACGACCAACTGCATCATGCCGTCGCCCAGCCCGGGCAACGCGCCGAATTCCCCGCTCAGTCCGCACAGTGCAGAACCGACCAGGAACAACAATACGCCGATGATGAGAATGGGCTTGCGGCCGTACTGGTCGCTCAACTTGCCATAAAGCGGCACCGACACCGTCGAGGTGAGCATGTACGCCGTCGTCACCCAGGCGTACATCGACAGGCCCTGCAGCTCTTCGATAATGCGCGGCATCGCCGTTGCGACGATGGTCTGGTCGAGCGCGCTGAGCAGCACGACAACCGCCAGCGCCGCCAGCGTCAGGCGCCTTTCGGCGGACGTTATCTGCAAATCAGTCAAGCGTGGGGAGACCAGGGATGCGAACCGCCGCAGAGCTTAATCGTTTTGCGACGGCACTGCAGCGACTGAGGTGCGGATTGAGGAGCCCTCACCCTAACCCTCTCCCAAAGGGAGAGGGGACAGAGTCTTCACCTCTCCCTCGGGAGAGGTCGCGCGCAGCGCGGGTGAGGGGCGGGTCGAAGAGCCCTCACCCTAACCCTCTCCCAAAGGGAGAGGGTCAGAGCTTGCCGAGTGTGACGCTCACTGGACAATGGTCGCTGCCCATGATGTCCGTGTGGATCTGCGCCGCCTTGACGGACTTGCGCAACGCTTCCGAGACCAGCCAATAGTCGATTCTCCATCCCACGTTGCGTGAGCGGGCGTTGGCGAAATTGCTCCACCACGAGTAGTGCCCGTTGCCTTGCGTGAACAGGCGGAAGGAATCGACGAAGCCGGCATCGAGAAAATTCTGGAAACCTTCCCGCTCCTCGAGCGTGAAGCCTTTCTTGCCGCGGTTAGGCTTGGGATTGGCGAGATCCAGTTCGGTATGGGCGACATTCAAATCGCCACAGAACAGCACCGGCTTGCTCTTTTCCAGCTGCTTGCAGTAGGCCAGAAACGCCGGGTCCCAATGTTTGTGCCGCAGCGGCAGGCGGCTCAGATCGTCCTTGGCATTAGGCGTATAGACGGTGACGGCGTAGAACTTGTCGTACTCCGCGGTGATCACCCGCCCTTCCTCGGCGCTGTCGCGCTGCAACTCGTCCGCGAAAGTGAACTTCTTGGCGAACTCCTTGGGAAACCCGTTGATCACATTCAACGGCTCTTGCCTGGAAAAGATCGCGGTGCCCGAGTAGCCTTTCTTGGTCGCCGAATTCCAGTACTCGTGATAGCCGGGCAGGTCGAGTTCCGCCTGGCCACGCTCGGCCTTGGTTTCCTGCAGGCACAGGATGTCGGGCTGATGCTCCTTGACGAAGGACTGGAAAGTGCCTTTTTTGACGACCGCGCGAATGCCGTTGACGTTCCAGGAATAGAGTTTCATCCAACGCTCTCGTTGCTGATTATTCGCCGTGCGTCGCGTACACCGACGTCTTGCCATCTTTGCCCACCAGCAGCACGTCGTAACGATCGACGCGCCCTGATGCCACTTCCATGCCCGGCGATCCCGCCGGCATGCCCGGTACCGTGAGCCCTTTCGCCGCCGGCTTGTCACGCAGCAGACGCTTGATGTCCTCGGCCGGCACATGCCCTTCGACGAAGTAACCGCCGACTTCGGCGGTGTGGCACGAGCCCATGCCGAATGGGACCCCGACGCGCTTTTTCACGGCATCGAGATTTTCGAGGTCGTGCACTTCGACAGCGAAACCGGCAGCCTGCAGATGTTTTACCCACACGCCGCAGCAGCCGCAGGTCGGCGTCTTGTTCACAACGATAGTGGGAGCGACCGCGGCTGCAGTGGCGATGCGCGCTAACGCAGGTAAGGCACAAAGCCCCAACAGGGCCAGGCGTCGATTCATGTCGGCTCTCCAAAAAGGAACAGGGCCCAGCCTGCGGCGCAGACCTGGCCCCTACATGATGACTGCGACGAGCCGATCCGGCCAGCCCTACTCCCCGTCCTCGGGGTCTTTAGCAGCCTCGGCATCTTATCTGGGCGTCCCTGGCTGCATTCTCGGGCTGCATTCTTGGCCGGGTTGTTCCGGACTGTATGGATGTAGCGCAGCGAGGCAATCGCGCCAGGGGTCTTTGACTTTTCTTTTTACGGCGCGCGCGCCGAATCCGGTAAACATTCATGAAGCCGCAACGGAGCAATCATGTCCAAGATCATCCTCGGTTCCCTCGCTGCCTGTGGTTTTCTGCTCGGCGCGCCTGCGTTTGCTCAAGCGCCGACGAGCAGCGCGCAACCCGCCAACGACTACAGCAAAGCCGAGACCTGGCTGTGCCGTCCGGGGCGCAAGGATTCGTGCATGGTGGATCAGTCGGCAACCATCGTGGCGGCCGACGGCAAACTCACCCCTGAGCCGTTCACCCCCCACCCGAACGCGCCCATCGATTGTTTCTATGTTTATCCGACGGTGTCATACGACACCACGCCGAACAGTGACATGAACGCCGGGCCGGAAGAACATTCGGTGATCCGCCAGCAGTTCGCCCGCTTCGCCTCTCAATGCAAGCAGTATGCGCCGCTGTATCGGCAAGTCACGCTGACGGCATTGCGCGCCGCGATGTCCGGCAAACCCCTGGCCGCCGATCGCACACTGGGCTACAACGATGTCCTCGCCGCGTGGAATTACTATCTCAAGAACGACAACAAAGGCCGTGGCGTGGTGCTCATCGGCCATTCGCAAGGCTCGGGCGTGCTGACGCAGCTGATCAAGACTGAAATCGACGGCAAGCCGGTGCAGTCGAAGATCATCTCCGCACTGCTGCTCGGTACTAACGTGGCGGTACCGAACGGCAAGGACGTCGGCGGCGCATTTCAGAGCATGCCTTTGTGCAAGGCTGCCTCTCAAATCGGCTGCGTAATCTCGTATGTCACATTCCGTGCAGACTCGCCGCCGCCGGCCAACTCCCGCTTCGGTCGCGTGCCTGCCGAAGGAATGCAGGCCGCCTGCGTCAATCCCGCCGCGCTGGGCGGCGGCACTGCCGAAATGCACGCGTATCTTGCCAGCGGCAGCAATGGCGTAAGCTCGTCTTCTCTCAGCCCGAAACCCTGGGTCACTCCGGAACAGAAAATCACCACGCCGTTCGTCAGCGTTCCCGGATTGCTCACCGGCGAATGCGTGTCGAACGAATCCGGCTCGTACCTCGCCATCAAAACCAACGGCAACCCTGCCGACCCGCGCACGGATGAAATCGTCGGCGACGTGGTCGCCAACGGCCAGGTGATGAAAGACTGGGGCCTGCATCTCATCGATGTAAATGTTGCGATGGGTGATCTGGTCGGCATCGTGGGGCAACAGGCCCAGGCATACGCCAGGAAGTAGCGGGCTACTCGCCCCGCTCGGGGGGAACCACAAGTTCACCCCGACGTTCCGCCGTTGCCGCCCTAACGCCGGACGTTTCTCCTATGCGATATCTCGCGCTGTGCACTGACTACGACGGCACGATTGCCACGCACGGTATTGTTGACGAGCCCACCATCGATGCGTTGACGCGGCTGCGCGAGTCGGGGCGCAAGCTCATCATGGTGACGGGTCGCGAGATCGGCGAACTGATCTCGGTGTTTCCGCGGCTGGACCTGGTTGATCGTCGACGAGGCGCACCATGTGTATACAACAGCGCGGGCCGCCGGCCCGCAATCGGTTCACGCTTGAGGAATCCGCGCGCATTTGTAAATCTGCGCCCCGAGCTGCGATTTTTTCCAGCGACGGTCGTCCTAAGGTGATAAACCGTGACCGAAGGGAATCCCTAGTGGGCAACCGAAAGGTCGACTGACCCTAAAGCTAAAAGAATTCGCTGCCCGCAAAGACCCGCTCACGCGCCGATTCTTCGCCAGAAATATCAAGACTTGGCTGGTAAGAGACTAAACCCGGCGCAGGCCGCGGGCATCGAATAAGTCACGGCGGCAGTTTCCCGCCAGCAACATCATTATGGATAATCCCATGTCCACACCCAGGCCCCTGTCCAGCAAGTTCGCAGCCGCGTTGTTGACCGCGGCGCTCGGAACGACCATGAATGCCACCGCCGCTTTGCCGCCCGACAATCCCTTCGCCCGCGAAAGCACGCTGCCTTACAAGCTGCCGCCGCTGGACAAGATCAAGAACGAACACTACGTGCCGGCGCTGCAGGCAGGCATGGCCGAACAGCGCAAGGAAGTGGCGGACATCGCCAACAACAAGGCCGCGCCGACGTTCGAGAACACCATCGTCGCGCTGGAGCGTTCCGGCCAGCTGCTGACGCGCGCGAGCACCGTGTTCTTCGCGCTCAGTTCGTCGAACACCAACCCGGTGATCGAACAGGCGCAGACCGACATGGCGCCGAAACTGTCGGCACACTCCGATGCCATCTTCCTCGATGCGGCGTTGTTCGCACGTGTGAAGCAGCTTTACGGCCAGCGGCAGTCGCTGCAGCTGGATCCTGAATCGTTGCGGCTGCTCGAGCGCTATCACACCAACTTCGTGCGGGCGGGCGCCAATCTCACCGACGCGCAGAAAACCGAATTGCGCGCCCTCAACGAGAAAATTTCCTCGCTGACTACTGAATTTCGGCAGCTGGTGCTCAAGGGCGACAACGCCGCCGCTATCGTCGTCGACAATCGCGCCGAACTGGAGGGATTGACCGATGCGCAGATCGCAGTCGCCGCCGAAGCAGCCAAGGCGCGCGGCAAAGAAGGCAAATGGGTGATCACATTATTGAACACCACCGGCCAGCCGGCGCTGTCGCAGCTGAAGAATCGCGCGTTGCGTGAGCGGATTTTCAAGACTTCGGCGAGCCGCGGCTGGAGCGGCGAATTCGACACCACCAAGGCGATCGCGGCGATCGTCAAGCTGCGCGCCGACCGCGCCAAGCTAATGGGTTATCCAAATCACGCAGCCTATGTGCTTGAAGATGAAACGGCGCTGACCGCCGAAGCGGTCAACGGCATGTTGCATCAACTCGCGCCGGCCGCCGTCGCCAATGCGCGGAAGGAAGCTGCGGATATGCAGCAGCTCATCGATGCGCAGGCCAAGGCAAACAAGACTCCGCCGTTCCAGCTGCAGGCTTGGGACTGGGACTTCTACGCAGAGCAGGTGCGCGCCCAGAAGTTCTCGTATGACGAAGGGCAGGTCCGGCCGTATTTCGAAATGAATCGCGTACTGGTCGACGGCGTGCTGTTCGCCGCGCAGGAACTCTATGGCGTGACTTTCAAGGAGCGTAAGGACCTTCCTGTGTACCAGGAAGATGTGCGCGTGTTCGAAGTCTTCGACCGCGACAGCGCGCCGCTGGGTTTATTCCTGGTGGACTGGTACGCACGCAGCAACAAACGCGGCGGCGCGTGGATGAACAGCCTGGTCGAGCAATCGCGACTGTTCGGCAACAACCCGGTGGTCACCAACAACCTGAATATTCCCAAACCGCCGGCCGGCCAGCCGACGCTGCTGACCTGGGATGAAGTGACGACCGCGTTCCATGAGTTCGGCCACGCCTTGCACGGCTTGTTCTCGGAAGTGCAGTACCCGCAGTTCTCCGGCACCAACGTGCCGCGCGATTTCGTCGAGTACCCTTCGCAGTACAACGAAATGTGGGCCACCGAACCGCGCGTGCTGGCGAACTACGCCAAGCACTATCAAACCGGCGCGGCGATGCCTAAAGAGCTGATGGACAAGGTGCTCGCGGCGCAGAAGTTCAATCAAGGCTTTGCCACCACCGAGTATCTGGCCGCCGCCATTCTCGACCAGACCTGGCACCAGTTGCCGCCCGGCAAGACGCCCTCCCCAAGCGGCGTCGCGGCGTTCGAAACCAGCGCACTGCAAATGGCGAAGGTGGATTTCGCACCGGTGCCGCCGCGCTATCGCTCGACTTACTTCCTGCACATTTTCTCCAGCCCGATCGGTTATTCAGCCGGCTATTACGCCTATATCTGGAGCGAAGTGCTGGCGCGGGACACCGAGCACTGGTTCAACACCCACGGCGGGTTGAAGCGCGAAAACGGCGACCTGCTGCGCGCCAAAGTGCTGTCGAAGGGCTTCAGTGCGGATGCGCTGACGATATTTCGGGATTTCTACGGCAAGGCGCCGGATATCGCCCCGCTGCTGGAGGCTCGCGGCTTGACCAGTGGCACCAGGCCGTCAGCTCACTGACGGCGTGATAAGACGTCGCTGCCGTAAGACACGCCGGCAGCGCGTGGAGGGCGGCCGATGCTGTATGCTGGCCGCCCTTTTTTAGCTCACGCCCGATAAAGGACTCCCATGCGAGCGCTGGTTATTGCGACGATCGGATTCGTGCTGTTCGTGGCGGCCGTCAAGCTTTACGGTGCCGAACCGAAGGCTCAGGGCGCCGCGGCGACCCACAGAGCCGCGGCTACTGCCGCACTAGGCACCAGCGAAGAGGACAAGGCCCTCTACGCGCTCGGCGTGGCGGTGTCGCAGAACATCTCTTCTTTCGACTTCACACCGGCGGAATTGGACCAGGTGAAGCTCGGCTTCACCGACGGCGCGCTCGGCAAGAAGCCGCAGGTCGACGTGCAGACGTACATCCCGAAGCTGCGCGAACTGCAGAGCACCCGCATCGCTGCCGCCGCCAAAACGGCGCTGGATAAAGCGGCCGCTGCCCCCGGCGCGAAGAAAACAGAATCGGGCCTGATCATCAGCACGGTCAGCGAGGGCACGGGCGCGACGCCGGCTGCGACTGATACCGTTAAGGTCCACTATCACGGCACGCTGCCGAGCGGCAAAGTGTTCGACAGCTCGGTCCAGCGTGGCGAACCGGCCACCTTCCCGCTGAACGGCGTCATTCCCTGCTGGACCGAAGGCGTGCAGCTGATGAAGGTCGGCGGCAAGAGCCGCCTCGTGTGTCCAGCCGCCATTGCTTATGGCGACCGCGGCGCGCCGCCGGATATCGGCCCGGGTGCGACGTTGATTTTCGACGTCGAATTGCTGAGTATCGAACCGGCCGCTGCCGCGCAGCCTCAGCCACAACCACAGCAATAAGCCTTCGCTCAGGAGCACTCGTGATGGTCGCGGCCCGGAATATTTTCGCGTCGTTGCTGGTGGTGTGGGCATTTTCGGCGGTGCAGGCAGCTCCCGTTCAGGGCACTGACTACGCGCTCGTCACGCCCCCGCAGCCACAGAGTCTTAACGACGCTGTGGCTGGCAAAGTGGAGGTGATCGAGTTTTTCTCCTTCGGGTGCCCGCACTGCTATCACCTGAATCCGCTGCTCAATCAGTGGAAGCAAGCGGAGTTGCCGGCCAACGCCGTGCTGATCCGAGTGCCGGTCTCCCTGGGCAGGCGCGAGTGGGGCGCGCTGGTGCGCGCTTTCTATACCCTGGAAGCGAGCGGCGACCTGCAGCGGCTGGACACCGCGCTGTTCGACGCCATCCACAAGGATGGCCAGCGCTTGTTCGATTTGGAACTGCTAGCGGCGTGGGCTGCGCAAAACGGCATCGACGCAACCAAATTCCGCTCGCTGTACAACTCCCCCGAAGTCTCCGCCAAAGCGATGCGCGCCGAACAAATGGCGCGCGACTACAAAATCAACGGCGTCCCCACCATCACCGTCGCCGGCAAATATCGCGCAATCGGCAAAGACTACCCGGACATGCTCAGGATCACGCGGGAGCTGATTGACCTGAAGTGATGTCGGTTTGTGGGACCGACTGCGGCTGAAGAAGTGGGGGCTCGCTCGAGACAGGCCGCTTGGTGCTCGGCCGAGATGGCTCGCTCAAAGGGGGCCGTGGAATCTGACTGATTACTTTACTTCCGTACTGGAAGTTACAGGCCACCAGTGCAGCTCATGATTCCGACTTCTATCAACTTGCGTTTTCCGCCCCCTTTTGTTTCCTCACATACTGCAGTGCCTCGCGAGCGCTTCGGTCTTTCTTGTGCTCGAGATTGAGCAACGCCAGCTGTTCTGCGCTGTCCAGCTTGATTCCGGCGTCTGCATACAAAAGAGCCTGGGATTCGAGCGCGAAGATCTCTCCGGCTGAGGAAATTCTTTCAGCCGCACGTTCGCCGGCAGCAAGCAGTGACTCGGCGCGCTCTTTGTGCCCGAGCTTGCGGGCGATGAGGAACGCGCGGCGAAACAGCTCCGGGTCGTCCTGGCGGGCTAGAATCGATTCGTACGCAGCAAGCGCCCTTTCGGCATGTCCATCGAGTTCGTCGAGTTCCGCCCAGTGGATCTGCAAAACCGCCTTGATCGGCCAGCCGTCCGCTTTGAGTTTCGAGGCAGTTTCCAGATGAGGTCGGGCAAGTTGGGGTCGATTAGAATCGATCAGAGTACCTGCCGCATTGGCTTCGGCCCAGATGATGAGATCATGGGCTCCCATCTTGCGCGCTTCGGTCGTCGCCGCTGTGAAGCTCGCGTGTGCCTCGTCGTAGCGCTCCTGCTCCATAAACCAACGGCCCCGTGACGCCAATACATCGAACCTCGCCGGATTCGCCGACTCAGCTGCATCCAGAAGCTTGTCGGCCTCATCGATCTGCCCCAGGCCGAGGTGCGCCTCTACATGCAGGGACAACAGGCTGCTCTCGTCGGGATTGATCCGTGCGGCCTTGGTCGCGTGCTCCAGACCGCACGCGAAGCGGTGTGTAAAGTTGCAGATAGCCGCCATGGTGGTGAGGGCATTGATATTGGGTTGGATCTCTAACGAGCGAGCAGTCGCCGTGCGACTTTTTGCCAGCCACGTCACGTCGTGCGTTTCGCGCGCCTTGTCGAGATAGGCGGATCCCAGCGCGGCGAAGCCTGAAAACAAACCTGGATGCTGCTCCAGTTTCCGTTCATAGAAGGCGATCACGGCATCGGGAGTTGGTGCAACCTTTCCCGAGACGGGATCCGCACCCGGCGATGCGATGGCTTGTGCGGACAGTGGAATCGCCACAAGCAGTGCAATGAGGCTCGAAGTCCGAGGAATCGCAAACATTTGGCCGCTCCGTACAGGGAAATCAGCAAGAGTCCGATGGGCCGGGCCCATCGGACTCTTCACTAGCACGCCCGGTTTGCGGATCAGTCGATGTCCCCACGAGGGAGCGTGGCGCACTCATCCGGCGTATAGGGGCGACCGAGATAAGGAAACCGCCCGAGAATCCTCACATCATCCGCAGTGGCAGGCGGCGACACGGGACAAGGAAAGAAGTCGCCGCCGGGATTACATGCCTGCACTTCGAGATTCGCCGCATCCCGATCTGTGGGCAGCAGGGTGAATCTGGCTGCAATATCCACCACGTCGTCAGATAAAGCGCGTCCATTCGGAAATGCAGCGGGCCTGGTGACATCGAGAATCATGACGTCAGGACGGACGAATCCGGCAGCCACATGCTGGTTTGGATGCAGCGCGTTGAGACCCACGAACGGCGGAAACTGCGAGCGCAGCGCACGGCCACCGAATTCCGTATAGACGCCGGCAGGAGTGTCTACAGTTGTTGTGGCCCACAGCAGCAGTTTGCTTTGCGACTCGACCACGGCTGATATCGGCAACTCGATCACGATGCTTCCCACGTTATTCCGTACGAATGGCGCGAATATGAAGCTTTCGGCCCTCAGGCCGGCGAACACGCGCAGTCCTGAGCGAACGCGGGAGCACGTTGCTGGATTCTCGCAGGAGGCATTCACCACCGGAGTGTTCGTTGGGCCGAAGGTGACTTCAATCACGACGTCCTCGGATATGCCCGCGGGATTGACCACTACCCCTCCGAACTCCCTGGATGCCGTGTCCGCTCCGATATTCACCCCTGAATTCATGTCGATGTTGAACTTATAGCTCACATCTGTGGGAAATTTATAAGTGGTGACCTCCGGGGCGAGGAACGGATTCACATTCATAATCATCACCAGCCTATTCCCCGCTACAAACGAATAGAAGTCAGTGATCGACGCATCAGGTCTGGTGATCTCAGTTCCGTCAGCGGTGCGTGGCAGATCGACGTGATCGGCAGCACGTGCTGGTTGCAAAGTGACGCCGAGCATGCAAGCCAGGCTCAAAGTTCCAAGAGAAAGGCGAATCGAGAGTGACTTCATGCCCACATGTACTCCTTCTGGTGAAATAATCCCTGCTTGACGGCCCGAACTGCCGATGCTTCGACGGATCGCACCACGCAAAAATCATTAAGAACGCAAGAATTGCTCGCGCATTCTTCGTGGCTTAGCTAGCCACGGATTCAGACGTGAAAATCTCGTCCACTTGCTCACCTCGTTGAGGGTTCGGGCGCAGGCGCGTTCTCTCTGCGCATTCTGCGCCGCTGAGCAGCCGCGTCTTCCCCGCCTATTTGATCTCGTAAACCAAGTTGATCGTTGTCAGCGTATCCGTCTCGTCGAACTCCGCCGTCGGGTTGGTGTTGTGGCGCACTGAGTAACCCGCCGCGAGCGCCAGCACGTCGGTCATCTTCACCTGCAGCGCGGTGTCGTTTTGCGCGAAGGTGTTGTCGGCACCGGATTCGACGATGAACTTGTTGACCAGGCTGGTGGTCGCGGTGAGTTTTTGCTCGAAGGCGAGCGTGCCGCGAAACACGACTTCCTTTTCGCTATCGCCTTCCTCCATCAGCACACCGGTTGCTTCGTCGAACGCGTCGCGCGTTTCCAGGAATTTGTAACCGGCACCGAGGGTGCCGACGAATTTGGTGACATCGGTCTCGATGAACCTGCGGCCGACGCCGAGCGAAGCGACGGCCTGATATTTGAAGCTGCTGAATTCGTCCTGTTCGTAGCGTCCTGCGGCGAACAGGAAGTCCTTCCGGGTGAAATTCCAATCGGACTGGCTGAATACTTCCCACCGATTCGCGGTCTTGCCCTCTTTGTCAGAGGCATACAGCTCGGCGCCGCCAAAGCCGTGCTTCCACTTGCCGACATTGGCTTCCAGGGCCAGTTTGGCGTTGGCGGTTTCGGTGTTGGTGTTACCGCTGGCGACGACGAGGCCAGCTTCGCCCTTGCCGGTCAAGTCTGCGTAGGCGGGAACGGCGGCGGCCAACAGGGTGGCCGCGAAAACGACTTTTCGCATCAATCAAACTCCCTCGGAGATTTGGCCTGCCCCCTGACGTAAACAACGAACGGGTGCGGCCTGCGCAAAAAATATGTAAATGCTTCGGGCAGCGCCGCGAGTTCCCGTCGCACGATGGCGACGTCGATCACAATGACGCAGCGTGAAGATACTATGGCGCGGAGATCGTTGGTGGCTGACCGGTGCGTGCGCCGGCTTGCGAGCCCGATAGAACGCGTGCGTAACATTGATCGGCAAACAGCGCGCGTTGAAACCAGCGCCGCGGCTCGCTTCCCGTCGCACGTAGCGGCCGCAAACAATTCGTTGCAGGCCACTGCTCGACGCTGCCGAAGTCCGCGATCGCTATTGCCGGCGTTGTTTTCGCGGCGCTCCGTTCCTGGCGCGACAGGTCGAGCCGAGGCAGAAAAGGTTTCCAACTTGCCGACGTTGTCAGAACGGCCAGTGCGGCCGCGCCCAGCAGCAGCACGAACCCAATACCGCCGAGCGCCAGCGTCAGCGCAGAAGTGCTGCGCGAAGCGCCGAGCCACTGGCTGAATAACCAGCTCCCCAGGGACGCAGCCAGCACCAGCAAAGCAAGAATCGCAAGCGCGCTGTGCATTCCAAATCCGCTTCCTTACGGCGATTGCAGCTTGCTAGCCGGCGGTGGCTGCCGTCAATCGCACCACGCGCGCACCTCGTTCCTGGGCGGATCGGCGGGGTGCGCATCAAAAAGGGTTTTTCAACCGCCCAGGACTGCTTCACAATCGTGGCATGACTTCGCCTGAAAATTCACGTCAAGCCAGTGCCGGCCCTGTTTATGAGCAACCGCTCAACGAGCGGATGCGAACCTTTTTGCGGCTGGACTTTCTGTATCACCAGGCGCTGTACCACGAGGAGCGCGAGGACTCCTGGTCGACTCGCGCCGCGATGAGTGCGCTGCTGGAAATCCTGGCCATCACCGCGCGTGGCGACATTCGCAGCGAAGTCCTCAAGGACCTCGAGCGGCAGATGACCGTCATGCACGACTACACCACCCGCCCGGGTGTCGATACCTCCCGGCTCAAGGCGGTCCTGAGCAACCTGACGCAGCTGCGCACCGAGTTGAATGCGGTCGGCGCGCTGTTCATGCAGAAGCTGCGCGATTCCGAATTCCTGAACTCGATCAAGCATCGCAGCACCATCCCCGGCGGCACTTGCGAGTTCGACCTGCCCGATTACCGCCACTGGCTGGACCAGCCGTTCGCGGCGCGCTTCCAGGCGTTCGGGGAATGGATGGCCACCATCCGGCCGCTCTGCGATGCAGTCACCGAGCTGTTGTGGCTAACGCGCGAGGCGGCGCGGCCGAAGCCGGAGATCGCGACCGGCGGCACTTTCCAGATCACCTTCGAACGGGAAAATCCCTGCCAGCTGTTGCGCCTGGCGCTGCCGGCCGGCACCCGGCTGTTTCCGGAAATCAGCGGCAGCCATCACCGCTGCAGCATTCGCTTCCTGTCATGGAACGATCTCAACGCGCGGCCGGTTCAGACCACGGAGGATGTCCAGTTCCAGCTGACCGTCTGCACTTAGGCGCCGCCATGCCCACCGTCCGCTGCCCCACCTGCGACCGACCCGTCGAATGGTCGGAAAAATTCCCCTGGCGCCCGTTCTGCAGCGAGCGCTGCAAGCTCATCGACCTGGGCGCCTGGGCGGCCGAGAAACACGCCATCCCCGGCGAAGTGATCGAGACCGAGGACAAGCCGAAGGACGCCGACGAGGAATGATGTTTTTCTTCACCTCCCCTTCTTTACCTCTCCCCGTGGGAGAGGTCGCGCGCAGCGCGGGTGAGGGGCTCTTTCCGCTGCCCCCTCACCCTGCCCTCTCCCAAAGGGAGAGGGTATTCACTGGCCGCTCGCGCTGAGTATTTGGGAGGCCTCTTCCATATGCAGCGACTTGACCAGGAACGCCCACTGGTCGGCGTAGTCCTCGATCTGCATCCATACCGGCTTGCCCGCGCCGTGGCCGGCGCGCGTTTCCACTCGTAGCATCACCGGGTTGGCGCAAGCCTGGGCTTTTTGCAGCGTCGCGGCGAATTTATAGCTGTGCCAGGGCACGACGCGATCATCGCGCTCTGCGGTCGTCACCAGCGTCGGCGGATAACAAATTTCGTGCACGTTGTGGAGCGGCGAGTACGCCAGCTGGGCGCGGAACTCGGCTTCGTTCTCGCTCAGGCCATAGTCGCTCGACCACTGACGGGCGTTGGCGCTCGGCGTGTGATAGCGAAGCATGTCGAGCACGCCTACCGCCGGCAGCGCAGCGCCAAATAATTCAGGACGCTGCGTCAGCACAGCACCGACCAGCAGGCCGCCGTTACTGCGCCCGCGGATCGCGATCTTGGACGACGAGGTGTATTTCTCGTCGATGAGGTATTCGGCGGCAGCGATGAAGTCGTCGAATACATTCTGCTTCTGCAGCTTGGTGCCTGCGATGTGCCAAGCCGCGCCATACTCCGAACCGCCGCGCAGATTGGCCATCGCGTACACACCACCCATTTCCAGCCACACCAGCACGGGCACGCTGAACGCCGGCTGCTGCGCCACGCTGAAACCGCCGTAACCGTAGAGCTGCACTGGCGCCTGGCCGTCCCGCACCAGGCCTTTCTTGTGAGCAATGAACATGGGCACGCGCGTGCCATCTTTGCTGCGATAGAAGACCTGCTCGGTCACGAACCGGCTGGTGTCGGTGGCGAGCTTCGGCGCACGAAATAATTCCGTCTCGCCGGTTGCCAGGTCGAGCCGCGAGACAGCCAGCGGCGTCAGGAAATCCGTGTACGCGAAAAAAGTCTCGCTATCGGTCACGTCGCCGGAAAATCCCATCGCGGTGCCGAGGCCGGGCAGCTTCACGTCGTACTGGACCTGGCCGTTCAGATCGAACACGCGCACCACCGAGTAGGCATCCTGCAGGTATTGCACGATCACCCGCTTGCCGATGATGGAGACTTCGTTCAACGCAAAGCGCGCTTCCGGAACGACGACGCGACGATCTTTCGGCGCCGAAGACGTCGCCGGCATGGCGATCAGGCGCGAGTTGGGCGCTTCGGCGTTGCTGCGGATGTAGAACACGTCGTCGATTTCTGCGACGAACTGATAGTGCGCATCGAATCCCTCCAGCAGCCGCACCGTTTCACCCGTGGGTGTACCATCTTGCGCGATCCGCCGATGGTAGATGCCGGTGGACTGCGAGCCGTCATACAGCCAGAACACGGCGTAGCGGCCGTCGTCGGAAATCTGCACGTAAGGATTGCGGGTCGGATGGTCCGTCACCTTGAACACCAGCTGATCGGCGGCGACGTCGGCGCCGAGCTTGTGCCAATAGATTTCCCGTTGTTTGCTGTCGTCACCGCTGCCATCGGCTTTCTGCGGAAAACGTGCGTAATACAGAGCCCTGGAATCCGCTGTCCAGGCTACCGGCACGAACTTGATGAACCGCAAGACATCCGGCAGGTCGCGGCCGGTGGCCACTTCGCGGAAGTGCCAGGTACGCCAGTCGCTGCCGCCATCGGACAAGCTGTAAGCCACCAGCTTGCCGTCGGGACTCGGCACGAATTCGCTCAGTGCGACAGTGGCATCCTTGCTCAGCTTGTTGGGATCGAGCAGCACGCGCGGTTCGCCATCGAGCTTGTCGGCGATGTACAGCACGCTCTGGTTCTGCAAGCCGTCGTTACGCAGATAGAAATATCGGTTGCCGCGTTTGACCGGAATGTCATAGCGCTCGTAGTTCCACAGCTGCGTCATGCGCTGCTTGATGCGATCGCGCGCCGGGATCGCCTCGAGGTACGGCTGGGCGAGGGCGTTCTGCGCCTGGATCCAATGCAGCGTGTCGGTGCTCGCGGCATCTTCCAGCCAGCGATACGGATCGGCGACTTGCGTGCCGTGATAGGTGTCTGAGTGATCGACACGAGGCGTGTTCGGGTAGTCAAACACCTGCGACCTCGATGCCGGCGCGGCGGGGAGTTCGGGAGCACTGTTCCGCGCCGAATCGACACTGCAGGCGCCGAGCAGCACCAGCAGTGGCAGGCAGACCATCCTGTTCATAGCTCTCTCTCGTTGGCCGGGGCTCGGTAGTGTAACGTCGCCTTCCCGTTCACGGCGCGACTGTCATGCGGTATACAACGACGCTTTTCCTGCTCCTCGCCATCCTCGCTACTGTTACTCCAGGCCATGCCGTGCAAGCCGAACCCCTGACCGTTGAACGCATTTTCGCCGCACCCGACCTGGCCGGCCCCCGCCTGCGCGAACCCAAGTTCTCGCCGGACGGCCGCTATGTGACTTATCTGCAGGGCAAGACGGACAACAAGGATCAACTCGACCTGTGGGCGTTCGACACCCGCGGCGGCGCCGCCCGCCTGCTGGTCGACTCTCGCAAGCTGGTCGGCGGCGACGAAAAGCTGTCCGCCGAAGAGGAAGCGCGTCGCGAACGCCAACGCACCGCATCCCTGCGAGGCATCGTCGAGTACCAATTTTCCGACGACGGCCAGCGGCTGTTGATTCCGCTCGGCGGCGATTTGTATTTGTATGAACTGACCGCCAAATCCGACCCGGTCGTGCGCCTCACCCACAGCGAGGCTTACGAAACCGATGCAAAATTTTCGCCGGGCGGCCGCTATGTCAGTTTCGTTCGCGACCAGAACCTGTTCATCATCGATCTGCGCACGCGCAAGGAACGGGCGCTCACCACCGACGGCGCGGGGCTGATCCAGAACGGCGTCGCCGAATTCGTCGCGCAGGAAGAAATGGGGCGCGACACGGCTTACTGGTGGTCGCCGGACGACTCGCAAATCGCTTACACGCGCATCGACGACGCTCCGGTGCAGGAAGTGGAGCGGTTCGAGATCAACGCCGACGGCGCGCGGATGTTTCGCCAGCGCTATCCGGCTGCGGGCACGGCGAACACCAAAGTCGAATTGAAAATCATCGCGCTCGCGACTGCCACGGTCGCCGATGTCGAACTCGGGCTGGGCGATGGCTATCTGGCGCGCGTCAAATGGTTTCCGGATTCCAGGGCCATCGCCGTGCAACGCCAGACGCGCGACCAGAAAAAACTGGAGATGTTGAAAGTCGAGGCCGCGACCGGCCGGTCACGCATCCTGTTGACCGAGACCAGCCCTCACTGGATCGAGCTGCACGATGACTTCAAGTTTCTCGGCTCGCAGCCGGCGTTCGTCTGGTCGTCGCGACGCAGCGGCTACAAACATCTTTATCTCTACGACCTGGAAGGCAGGCTGCTGCGGCCGCTGACCGCCGGCGAATGGATGGTAGTCGGCGACGGCACCGAGGACGGCCTGGTCGGCCTCGATGAGAAAAAAGGCCGGGTCTATTTCCTCGCCAGCGAGGCTTCGCCGCTGGAGCGCCATTTGTATTGGACTGCACTCGATACCAGCGAACCATCGCAAGTCACGCGCGTCTCGAGTGAAGCGGGATGGCATGACGTGAAACTACTTCCGGGTGGTAACGGTTATCTCGATTCATTTTCGTCGCCGGACGAGCCGCCCAATGCCAGCCTGCGCAAGCTCGACGGCTCCGTCCAGCACTGGCTGGTGCGCAATCCGCTCGATGCCTCGCATCCCTATCATCGATACGTTGCTGATCACATCAAGGAAGAATTCGGCTCGCTCAAGGCCGGCGATGGACAGGAGCTGTACTACCGCGTGCTGAAGCCAGCGAACATGACACCGGGCAAACGTTATCCCGCCGTCGTCGACACCTATGGCGGCCCGCACTTTCAATACGTGCGCAAGGATTGGATGGGCGGCGCCCGGGCGGCGCAAGGATTCTTCCGCCAGGTGCTCGCGCAGAGCGGCTTTGTCGTGCTCACCCTCGACAATCGCGGTTCGGGCTTTCGCGGCAACGCTTTCGAAACGGCGCTCGCCCATCGCACCGGCAAGGTTGAAATCGAGGACCAGCTGCGCGGCGTGGAATTTCTCAAGTCACAACCATTCGTCGCCGACGATCGCATCGGCATCATGGGCTGGAGCTATGGCGGCTACATGTCGCTGATGGCGCTGACGACGACCAAGGCTTTTCGCGCCGGTGTCGCTGGTGCGCCCGTGACCGACTGGCGGCTCTACGATACGCACTACACCGAACGTTACCTGGGGATGCCGCAGGCCAATGCCGCGGGCTACGAAAGCAGCGCCGTCTTTCCTTATGCCGAGTCTCTGCACGGCGCCTTGTTACTCGTGCATGGAATGGCGGATGACAATGTGCTGTTCACGCATAGCACGCAGCTGATGCAGAAACTGCAGTCGCTGAACAAGCCGTTCGACGTGATGACCTATCCCGGCGGCAAGCATGGGCTGGTGAGGATGCCGCAGCAGGGCAGGCATTATTACGAGATGGTGCTGAGGTTTTTCGGACGGGAGCTTGCCGAGCCCCTCACCCGCGCTGCGCGCGACCTCTCCCATGGGGAGAGGTGAAGAATCTGGTCCCCTCTCCCGCTTGCGGGAGAGGGTTAGGGTGAGGGGTCTTACTCCGCCGGGCCCTCACCCGCGCTGCGCGCGACCTCTCCCAAGGGGAGAGGTGAGGAATCTGGTCCCCTCTCCCGCTTGCGGGAGAGGGTTAGGGTGAGGGGTCTTACTCCGCCGCCCCCCCCTCACCCGCGCTGCGCGCGACCTCTCCCAAGGGGAGAGGTGAAGAATCTGGTCCCCTCTCCCGCTTGCGGGAGAGGGTTAGGGTGAGGGGTCTTACTCCGCCGGGCCCTCACCCGCGCTGCGCGCGACCTCTCCCAAGGGGAGAGGTGAGGAATCTGGTCCCCTCTCCCGCTTGCGGGAGAGGGTTAGGGTGAGGGGTCTTACTCCGCCGGGCCCTCACCCGCGCTGCGCGCGACCTCTCCCAAGGGGAGAGGTTAGGGTGAGGGCCGCTTAGCCGCCCGCAGCGGCGCGATCATCGGCCAATCGGCTTCCAACAGACCGACCGCCTCCAGTTCATCCAGGCTGACCCACTGCAACGGCTGCCCTTCGAGTGGCGCCGGCTCGCCGGTGAAGCTGGAAACCAGCCACAGATTCAGCAACACGCGTCTGTGCGGATAGTCGTGCTCATAAGCGATCAGCGGTTCGGCGGCATGCATTTCGATGCCGAGCTCTTCGCGCAATTCGCGTTGCAGCCCGGCGAACGGCTGTTCGCCAGGCTCGACTTTCCCGCCCGGAAATTCCCAGCCGCCGGCCATGTGTTTGCCCGGCGGCCGTTGTGCGAGCAGCACGCGGCCTTGTTGATCGAACAGCGCGCCGGCGACGACGTGAATCAACCTTGACCTGCGAGCGCGCCGTGACAATGCTTGAACTTCTTCCCTGAACCGCACGGACAGGGTTCATTACGGCCGACCTTCTTGGTCTCACGCACGAACTGCGAAACAGGGTCGACGCCCGGCGGCTGCGACTCAGCTTCGGGGGGCTGCGGAGCAGTGAGCTGTTCGGGAGGCGCATGTTGGAACTGCATGGCGCGAGCGAGGCGCTGCTGGCGTTCCTCCTCTTCACGGTCGATGTCGGCCTGAGTGCGCAGCTGCATGCGGGATAGCAATGATACCGTGTCGTGCTTGATGCGATCGAGCATCGCTGTAAACAGTTCGAAAGCTTCGCGCTTGTATTCCTGCTTCGGATTCTTCTGTGCATAGCTGCGCAGGTGGATGCCTTGCCGCAGGTAGTCCATCGCCGCTAAGTGCTCGCGCCAATGCGAGTCCAGCTGCTGCAGCATGATGGCCTTTTCGATGTGGCGAACGACGGGCGCGCCGTACATTTGCACTTTCGCTTCGTAGGCCTGATCGATTTCCGCCTGCACACGCTTGCGCAGGCCGTCCTCGACCATGTTCTTGTCTTCTTCCAGCCAGGCCTTGGGCGACACGGTGATGCCGAAGTCTTTCTCAAGGGCCTGCGACAGCCCATCGATGTCCCACATTTCTTCCAGGCTGTTGGGCGGCACGAAGCGATCCATCAGCGCGCTGACCACTTCGTGACGAATGCCGATGATGGCGTCGGCGACGTCTTCGGCTGCCATCAGTTCGGTGCGCTGGTTGTAGATCACCTTGCGCTGGTCGTTGGCGACGTCGTCGTATTCCAGCAGATTTTTGCGCGCGTCGAAGTTATGCGCTTCGACCTTGCGCTGCGCGCGTTCGATCTGCTTCGAGAGCATCCGGCTCTCGATCACTTCGCCTTCCTTCATGCCGGCGGTCTGCAGCCAGCGCTTGACGCGTTCGGGGTCGCCGAAAATGCGCATCAGATTGTCTTCGAGCGAGAGATAGAAGCGGCTCGAACCGGCGTCGCCCTGGCGGCCCGAACGGCCGCGCAGCTGATTGTCGATGCGCCGCGACTCATGCCGCTCGGTGCCGATGATGTGCAAGCCGCCGGCAGCGAGCACGGCGTCATGCCGCTGCTGCCATGCTTCGCGGACGCGATGCTTGGTGGCCTCGTCGATTTCGCCGAGCGAATGCAATTCCACTTCAAAATTGCCGCCGAGCACGATGTCGGTGCCGCGGCCGGCCATGTTGGTGGCGATGGTCACGCTGCCGGGACGGCCGGCCTGCGCGACGATCATCGCCTCGCGCTCGTGCTGTTTGGCGTTCAGCACCTGGTGGGGAATCTGTTCCTTCTCGAGCAGCTTCGACAGCAGCTCGGAAGTTTCGATCGAGGTGGTGCCGACCAGCGCCGGCTGGCCGCGCGTCACGCAGTCGCGAATGTCCTCGATGATGGCCTCGAACTTGTCCTT
This sequence comes from uncultured Gammaproteobacteria bacterium, assembly GCA_963710595.1. Classification (GTDB taxonomy): domain Bacteria; phylum Pseudomonadota; class Gammaproteobacteria; order Steroidobacterales; family Steroidobacteraceae; genus Steroidobacter. Next base: position 1,719,727 of record CAVQAZ010000003.1, on the reverse strand, counting down.
CTGCGTCAGGTACACGAAGTCCGGATGATCCTTGCGCACCATCGGACGGTGGGTCGGAATCACCACCACTTCCAGGCCGTAGATGGACTGGAATTCGAACGCTTCGGTGTCGGCCGTACCGGTCATGCCGGCCAGCTTCGAATACATGCGGAAGTAATTCTGGAAGGTGATCGAGGCGACGGTCTGGTTTTCTTCGCGGACCCGCACGCCTTCCTTCGCTTCGATGGCCTGGTGCAGGCCATCCGACCAGCGGCGGCCCGGCATGGTGCGGCCGGTGAACTCATCGACGATGATCACTTCGCCGTTGCGAACGATGTATTCGACGTCACGGTGATACAGCGCATGTGCAGCGTAACGCCGCGTTCAGGTGATGCATGATGCGGATGTTGGCCGCGTCGTACAGGCTCTCGCCCGGCTGCAGCAGGCCCGCTTCGGCGATCAGTTGTTCGGCATGTTCATGGCCGAGATCGGAGAGATGGACCTGGCGCGATTTCTCGTCGGCCCAGTAATCGCCCTCGCCTTCCTCGCTCTCCTGGCGCTTCAGGCGCGGCGCGAGTTCGTTGATCTTCAGATAAAGCTCGGTGCTCTCTTCCGCCGGGCCGGAAATGATCAGCGGCGTGCGCGCTTCGTCGATCAGGATCGAGTCCACTTCGTCGACGATGGCGTAGGCGAGCCCGCGCTGAGTGCGGTCTTCGAGCCGGAACGCGAGGTTGTCGCGCAGGTAGTCGAAGCCGAATTCGTTGTTGGTGCCGTAGGTGATGTCACAAGCGTAGGCGGCGCGTTTCTCTTCCGAACTCTGCCCGCTCTTGATGACGCCGACGGTGAGGCCGAGGAAGCGATAGATGGGCGCCATCCAGTCCGCGTCGCGCTGCGCCAGGTATTCGTTCACCGTGATCACGTGCACGCCCAGGCCGGGCAATGCATTGAGGTAGGCCGCCAGGGTTGCGACCAGCGTCTTGCCTTCGCCAGTGCGCTGTTCAGCAATCTTGCCCTGGTGCAATGCCGAGCCACCGATGATCTGCACATCGAAGTGCCGCATGCCCAAGGCACGGCGCGAGGCTTCGCGAGTCGCCGCGAACGCCTGCGGCGCCAGGTCATCGACCGTCTTGCCCTGCTCCAGCTGGGCGCGGAACTCCGCCGTCTTACCCTGCAACTCACCGTCGCTGAGCGCCTTGAAGGACTCCTCCAGAGCGTTGGTTTGTTCGACGATCCGCGAATAACTGTTCAAGAGTCGCTGATTGCGACTGCCGAACAGCTGGGTCAGCCAATTCGCCACGTGAGAAAACTCCGGGGTGGGGCTTAAAAGCCCCACAAAGCCTGTTGGGAAAAGCCCGCTATTGTACACGCGCGCCCACGAGTCCAAGTCTGCGGCCGCCTTAACTTCGGGTGCAGGTCTGGCGCAGGTTCGCACCCGCGGCTTCGCCAGATGCTGGAGAAGGCGGGAATGGCGCCTGGGCTTGGGGCGGGCGCAGGAAAAACAAGCGGACCGAGGGCCCGCGGGGCAGGACTTTTTACCGGCGAACGAAGGTCATCGGGTCCACGGCGCGGCCCTGCTTCAACACTTCGAAGTGCAGGTGGGGGCCGGTGGAGCGGCCCGTGGAGCCGATCAGGGCGATGGGCTGGCCTTTTTGCACGGTGTCCCCTACCGCCACCAGCGCGCGCTGGTTATGGGCGTAGCGCGTGACATAGCCGTTGCCGTGATTGATTTCGACCGTGCGGCCGTAGCCGAAGCGATCCTTGGAATACGTGACCACGCCCGAGGCGACCGCGACCACCTGGGAGCCCGCCGGGCCCGCAAAGTCGATGCCGCGGTGATAGGCGTTACGGCCGGTGAACGGATCGGCGCGATAGCCGAAATGCGAGGAAATCCAGCCCTGCAGCACCGGACGACCGTCCGGAACCACCTGGCGGCTCAGGTTGCGCGTGGAAATCATGCTTTCCAGCACACTCAGCTGGCGTTCGCGGTCGCGGATCTGGTTGGTCAGGTCGTCGAGCATCGCGGTGAGGTCGGGAGAGGCGACGGTGGCGCTTTCCACCAGACCCTCGGGGCCGCCGACGGCCGGCTCGCTATCGAAATTGAATTCGCCCTTGTCGAGGTTCGCCATCTCGGTGAGGCGACGGCCCAGCGCATCGAGCCTGATGACATGTGCGTTCATCTGGCCCACCCGGCTGGTGATCGCGTCGAGGCGTTCCTGCAGGTCGCGGCGCGCGGCGGCGATTTCAGTGCGCTGCTGTTCGAGCTTCGCGCCCCACTCGCCGATCTGCGCGGCGGGATCGAGCACCACGCCGCTGCGGCCCAACTGTATGCCGGCGAACAACACACCGGCCAGTACCATCACCACGGTCGCAATCGTCACCGTCATCGCCAACGGACGGCCCAGCTCGAACTGCCGAGCCTTGCCGAAGCGTTTGGAGAACACGATGACGTTCATTCGATCACTCTCTCGCACCCGTGGCCTGAAAAAGCGTGGCCCAAAACACATCCACCAGCGCTGCGTTGGGCAAGCGCCTCGGCAAAATCTGCAGTGTGGACGTAAAAACGAATATTCGTGTTGTACATCCTGGCAACCCCGCTATCGTGGCGTCGTCCCGCTCACTATCACCCTAGTGCTGCGATCCGCTCATCCGTAGACCGGTGGCTTTGCGTCCCCGCCTTTCGACGGGTTTGCCGTTTACAGTGGTCCGAATATGCATAACGTAACGTCCAAAGATCAAGCGGCTGGAGCCCACATTGCCGCTTTCAGCTTATGTCTGAACGATTCAAAGCGCTGACCGACGGCCTGGGGCCGCTGTTCGCGGAGCTGGAACAGCGCGTTCAGGCGCATGCCGAGCTTGCGGAAAAAATCCGTGGCGCGCTGACCGGACCGGAAAAAGATCATGTGGTCTCAGCAAGTTGCCGCAATGACACTCTGACCGTGCTGGCGGATTCGGCAGCCTGGTGCCCACAGATTCGTTATGCGCAGGCGCATCTTCTGGAACTGGTACGCAGTTCCGGTGAGACCAAAGTCACAAAAATGAAAGTGCGCGTGGGCCGGCGGAGTTGAGCTCGACCACAACAGACCCTCACCCGCGCTAACGCGCGACCTCTCCCGCAAGCGGGAGAGGTAAAGATCCGTCCCCTCTCCCGCTTGCGGGAGAGGGTTAGGGTGAGGGCTCTTAAGCGCTGACCATTGCCGCTGCCGGCACATACGAAATCGGCGAGTCCTTCATGTCATCAAACGTCACCGGCTCCCATGCGTTCGGCGTGTTGATGAGTTTGCGCAGCAGCTGGTTGTTGAGCGCGTGGCCGGATTTGTGGCCGCTGAATTCGCCGATCAGGCTGCGGCCGAGCAGGTACAGATCGCCGATGGCATCGAGGATTTTGTGTTTGACGAATTCGTCCTCGTAACGCAATCCGTCTTCGTTCAGCACGCGGTAGTCGTCGAGCACGATGGCATTGTCCAGGGTGCCGCCGAGCGCGAGGTTCTTCGAGCGCAGCACTTCCAGATCGCGCATGAAGCCGAACGTGCGCGCGCGGCTGATCTCCTTGAGAAATGACGTGGTCGAGAAATCCATCGACGCGGTCTGCGCGCGCTTTTTGAAAATCGGATGGTTGAACTCGATTTCGAAGTTCACCTTGAAGCCGTTGTAAGGATCAAAGCGCGCCCACTTGTCGCCGTCGTGCACTTCCAGGCTCTGCAGTACGCGGACGAAACGTTTCGGCGCGGGCTGTTCTTCGATGCCTGCGGATTGCAAAAGAAACACGAACGGCCCGGCGCTGCCGTCCATGATAGGCACTTCTTCCGCCGACAGGTCCACATAGGCGTTGTCGAGCCCGAGGCCGGCAAACGCTGACAGCAGATGCTCGACTGTCGCGATCCGTACCTCGCCATTGAAGAGAGTGGTGCCGAGCGTGGTGTCGCCGACATTTTCGGCGTAAGCGCGCACATCCACCGGCTCGTCGAGGTCGGTGCGACGGAACACGACGCCGGTGTCTGCCGGCGCCGGGCGCAGCACCATCAGCACTTTTTTACCGGAGTGGAGGCCGACGCCGGTGGCGCGAATGGTGTTCTTGAGGGTACGTTGTCGCAACATGAGGGGTTCCAGGCGGCGCAGACCGTAGCATTGCAAGCCAGTAGCGGCAAGCCTCTGACTCGCCATTACTTTTGCTTACATTGCCGAAAGCGCGCCGCACCGCCACCAGTGAATCGACTTTGCAGCCGCCAGCGAAGTCCCACACATGTCAATGCGCGTGGAGCGTCGCCGGCGCCCGCCAGGACGGCCGTGGCCGCCGCTGGCCAGTCACCAGTTACGGATCACCAGTCACTGCGTCCCTGGCTCAATCCGCCTGCCGGCGCAAAAACGCCGGAATATCCAGCATCGAGGTGTCCTCGGCGCTGAGACCATCACCGACCGCCCGCCGCTGCGCACTCCCTTGTCCACTGTGGGAATCGCGCTGGTTGCGGATGTAGGTCGGCACATGCAGGTCGTCGAGCGTGGGCACGCCACGATGCCCCCGACCGCCGGCAATCGCCGTCATACGCCGTGTATCTTGGGGCGCATGCTGCGTTTGCGAGCCCGGCCGGCCGATACCGGTCGCGACCACAGTCACACGGATGTCTTCGCGCATTTCCGGATCGATGACGCAGCCAACTACCACATTGGCGTCCTCGGAGGCGTACTGCTTCACCGTGTCGCCCACCACGCTGAACTCGCTGGTGCGCAAGTCCATGCCGGCGGTGACATTGATCAACAGGCCATGAGCGCCCTGCAGATTCACATCTTCCAGCAGCGGGCTGGACACAGCGGCCTCGGCAGCCTCGCGCGCGCGATTTTCACCGCGAGCCGTGCCCGAACCCATCATTGCCATGCCGGTTTCCGCCATCACGGTGCGCACGTCGGCAAAGTCGACGTTGATCATGCCGGGACGAGTGATCAGTTCGGCAATGCCCTGCACCGCGCCTTGCAGCACCTGGTTGGCCGATTTGAACGCATCCAGCAACGTGACGTCGCCGCCGAGCACGGTCAGCAATTTCTGGTTGGGAATGGTGATCAGCGAGTCGACATGCTTGCTCAACTCGGCAATGCCGCGCTCGGCCGAGCCCGATCGCTTGGTGCCTTCCATTTCGAAAGGCTTGGTGACCACGGCCACCGTGAGGATGCCGAGTTCCTTCGCGACCTGCGCCACGACCGGAGCGGCGCCCGTGCCGGTGCCGCCGCCCATGCCGGCGGTAATGAACAGCATGTCCGAGCCTTCGATCATCTCGATGATCCGGTCGCGATCTTCCATCGCCGCCTGCCGACCCACTTCCGGATCGGCGCCGGCGCCGAGGCCCTTGGTGATGTTGCAGCCGATCTGCAGACCGACTTTCACCTTGGAATGTTTCAACGCCTGCGCGTCGGTATTGATGCAAATGAAGTCCACGCCCTCGATCCCGGCCTGGATCATGTGCGCGACTGCGTTACCGCCGCCGCCGCCCACGCCAATGACCTTGATGACAGCGCCCTGGTTTTCCGTATCAGCAAGTACAAACATAATTAGTCCCCTCAATGTCAGCGAGACATCTCCAGCAAGTTGCAACCATTCGTGCCGGGCGGATCAGAGGTCCGGACCGGCACGCCACCTTCCCCAACGTTCCCTTCTTCTCTATCCCTAGCTCACCAGACACTTGTTCAGAAATTCCCTTGAAACCAAGCTTTCATGCGCTCCCACACGCCGCGCACGTTGCCGCTCAACGGCATGTCGCGACGGCCGCGCAGATAATTCTCCCGGCCGTACAGCAACAAGCCGACGCCGGTGGAATGAATCGGATTACTCACCACGTCGACTAAGCCGGTGATGTGCTGCGGGATCCCTAAGCGCACCGGCATGTGAAACACTTCTTCGGCGAGTTCGACCGCGCCTTCCATCTTGGCGCTGCCGCCGGTGAGCACGACGCCGGCGGCGATCACTTCCTCGAAGCCCGAGCGGCGCAGCTCTTCGCGCACCAGCGCGAAAAGCTCTTCGTAACGCGGCTCGACCACTTCGGCGAGCGTCTGCCTTGCCAGCCGCCGCGGCGGCCGATCGCCGACGCTGGGCACCTCGATCGTTTCGTCGGAATTCGCCAGCTGCGACAACGCGCAGGCGAATTTCATCTTGATCTCCTCGGCGTGATGCGTCGGCGTGCGCAAGCTGACTGCGATGTCGTTGGTCACTTGATCGCCGGCGATCGGAATCACCGCGGTGTGCCGAATTGCGCCGCCGGAAAACACCGCGATATCGGTCGTGCCGCCACCAATATCAACCAGGCACACGCCGAGTTCCTTCTCATCATCAGCGAGTACCGCATAACTGGATGCGAGTTGTTCGAGCACCACGTCTTCGACGGCGAGGCCGCAACGTTGCACGCACTTCACGATGTTCTGCGCAGCGCTCTCCGCGCCGGTGACGATGTGAACTTTCGCTTCCAGGCGCACACCTGACATGCCGATGGGCTCGCGAATGCCTTCCTGGCTGTCGATCAGGAATTCCTGCGGCAGGATGTGGAGGATTTTCTGATCGGCGGGAATCGCCACTGCACGCGCCGCGTCGATGACGCGATCGACGTCCTCGGAAGTCACTTCTTTGTTCCGGATGGCGACGATGCCGTGCGAGTTCAGGCTGCGCACATGGCTACCGGCGATGCCGGCGTATACCGAGTGAATCTCGCAACCCGCCATCAGCTCCGCCTCTTCCACCGCGCGCTGAATGGATTGCACCGTCGACTCGATGTTCACGACCACGCCACGCTTCAGGCCGCGCGAAGGATGCGAGCCCAAGCCCACCACTTCGATGCGCCCGTCATGCGTGATCTCACCGACGATGGCCACCACCTTGGAGGTGCCGATGTCGAGGCCGACGATCAGGTTGCGGTCATTCTTCCTAGACATCTGCGTTGCGCCGTCCCGATCGTTGTGTTTGCATTCTTGGCGAACTGTCCTCGCTCAACATGGTCTTCCGGGCATCGGGCTCGTCACCCCCAGGGAAATCGACGCCTGCGGTTGCGGATCTGGTCGCCGCAGGCACATTCCAGCCGACTGAAAAGCCGTTGCTGTAACGCAGGTCTACGTAGCGGACTTCGGCGGCACGCGCCGCGACCACCGGGCTCGCAACGGCGATGAACCGTTCCAGGCGCGCCGACACATCCTGGCGGCCGAGTCGAACCGTGACCCCGTTAGACAAAGTGAGTTGCCACGCGCCGCGCGCATCCAACTCGACTCGCGACAAGCGCATGCCGACGCCGAGCAGGCGTGGATAGGTTTCCAGATACAGCTTCGCGACCTGGCCTTCGGTACCCGCGGGGCCGACCAGTTGCGGCAGCTCCTGTGGAATGTGGCGAGCGTTGGTTAGAAACAATTCGCCGCGAGTGTTCATCAATCCGGACTCGCCCCAGCGGGCGGCAGCCACGTGCTCGGTGATCAACACGCGCACGCCGTTCGGCCACTTGCGCTCGACGCGAGCCCGATCGACCCAGGGAATGGTTTCCAAAGCGGCGCGCAGCGCATCCAGATCGATGGACAGGAATCCCGAGCCGCGAAACGGCGCGACCACTGCTTCGATCTGCAGCGGCGCGACGCGTTGGAACTGTCCGCCCGCTTCGACCTTGCCGATGGGCCGATCGAACGACATCGCCAGTCCCCACACCACGATACCGACGCCCACCATCAGCGCGAGCACGCCCAGCGTGGGGCGCAGTCCGCCCTCGAGCAACGAATTGCTCAACGACCGCAGCCCGCCCAACAGCTTGTGACCTTCGCCGTCGGCCTTGCGACGATTGCGTTTGCGCGTGACCATGTTCATGAGTGCGACGCTCCTGCGCCGTCGCGCGGCAGACTGGTTTCCAGGACACGCCAAACCAGTTCGTCGAATTCGATGCCGAACACCCTGGCTGCCTTGGGTACCAGCGAATGACTGGTCATGCCCGGCGCGGTGTTCACTTCCAGCAAATAATTCTTGCCGTTGTGGTCGCGCATGACGTCGACGCGCCCCCAGCCGTAACAGCCAGCGGTGCGGAACGCTTCCAGCGCGAGCGCACGAATTTCCGCTTCGGCAGCGCCTTCCAGGCCGGGGCACAGGTACTGCGTGTCTTCCGCTTTGTACTTGGCGTGATAGTCGTAGTACTCGCCCGCCGGCACGATGCGGATGCTGGGCAGCGCGACGTCGCCGAGAATGCCGACGGTGAGTTCAGCGCCCTCGATCAATTGCTCCATCAACATCTCGCCTTGATAGCGAGCGGCAAGCGCGACCGCTTGCGGCAGGTCGGATGCCTTGAATACGCGAGTGACGCCGACACTCGAGCCTTCGCATGCAGGCTTCACGATCACCGGTAATCCCAGGCCACGCGCCGCCTTTTCGACATCATCATTACGAGACAGTCGCGCGTAACGCGGCGTCGGCAGGCCCAAGGATAGCCACACCTGCTTGGTGCGGATCTTGTCCATCGACAGCGCCGAGCCGAGCACATCCGAACCGGTGTACGGAATGCCGGTGGCTTCCAACAAGCCTTGCAGGATGCCGTCTTCCCCGCCGCCGGCATGGCCGTGCAGGATGTTGAACACGCGCTGACAACGCTTGTTCACGATTTCATCGACCAGCGCCTTGATGCCGTCGACCTGGTACGCGTCGACGCCCTGGCGTTGCAACGCTTCGAGACAGTTGCTGCCGGAGTCGAGCGACACCTCGCGCTCGGACGATGTGCCGCCCATCAACACCGCGACGCGGCCAAAGTCGCGCGCATTGGTGACGTGCTTGGCAGCGATCTTGTTTGCTTGCTCAGCCATGACTCACCTCGCCCACGATGCGCACCTCGGTCGTGAGTTGCACACCGTGCTGCTGTTCCACCGTCTGTTGCACATGACGGATCAATTGCTCTATGTCAGTGGCGGTGGCGGTGCCGTCGTTGACGATGAAGTTCGCATGCATTTCCGACACCCGTGCGCCGCCGATGCGAAATCCTTTCAGCCCGCACGCCTCGATCAGGCGCGCCGCGTGATCACCGGGTGGATTGGTGAACACCGAACCGCACGACCATTCGCTGATCGGCTGCGTGGCCTTGCGCTTGGCCAGCAGATGACGAATGTCGTCATTGCTCACGCCGGGCCGCAGCTCGAAGCGCAGCAGCGCGCCGAGAAACCATTCATTGCTGGGACCGGACACATGCCGATAGCCAACCGTGTAGTCCGACGCCGGCCGCTCACGACGTACACCGAAACGATCGATGACGTTCACTGCTACGACATGCTTCCACGTCTCACCGCCGAAGGCGCCGGCATTCATCGCCAGTGCTCCGCCCAGCGTGCCGGGAATGCCGGCGAAAAATTCTGCGGGGCCGAGACCCCACTTGATGCATTGCTTGGCGAGCTTGGCGCAGGTGACGCCACTGCCACACCACACTTCGTTGTCGCCGCGACGCTCCAGCTCATCGAACACGCCATGGGTATCGACAACCGCGCCGCGAATGCCGCCATCACGCACCAGCAGATTGCTGCCGAGTCCGATCCACATCACCGGCGTGCCCGGCTCCAGGCCTTGCAGGAACACCGAAACATCGAGAACGTGCAGCGGCGTGAAGAACAAATCCGCCGGACCACCGACGTGCCACGACGTGTGCTTCGACATCGGCTCGTTCCGCAAGATGCGCGTTTCGAGATCGGGGGGCAGCGACAGTGCGTTCATGACTGCCTCCCCTCGGCCGATAACGCCGCCAATGCAGTCGGCAACTCATGCGCTGCGCTGCCGATACTGCCCGCGCCCATGGTCACGACTACATCGCCGTCGCGTACGATTTGAATCAACGCGCGCGGCAACTCTTCGATCTTTTCGATGTAGACCGGCTCGACGCGGCCATGCGAGCGAACGGCGCGGCAGATCGCTCTGCCGTCGGCACCGGCGATCGGCGCTTCGCCGGCTGGGTAAACTTCAGTCACGATGAGCGCATCGACACTCGACAACACGCGAGCGAAGTCATCGAGCAGGTCGCGCGTGCGGGAGTAACGATGCGGCTGGAAGGCCAGCAGAATGCGGCGATCGGGCCAGCCCTGCCGAATCGCTTCCAATGTCGCGGCCAACTCCGTCGGGTGATGACCGTAGTCGTCGATCAGAGTGATCCGGCCTGCGGCAGTCTGCACATCGCCGTACTGCTGCAGACGACGGTCGACTCCATGAAACGACGCCAAGGCCGCTTGAATCGCCGCGTCGCTCACGTTCAACTCCAGCGCGACCGCAATCGCGGCGAGCGAGTTGAGCACGTTGTGCACCCCGGGAAGATTCAACTTTACCGATAGCGGCTGCGGACTGCCGCGATGCTGCACATCGAAGCGCGTCTGCTGACCCTGGCGAACGATGTTCACGGCGCGAACGTCGGCTTCGCTTTCGATGCCGTATGTAGTGACGGGCCGGGCGATGCGCGCCACGAGGCTCTTGACCACCGGGTCGTCGGCACACACTACCGCCAGCCCATAGAACGGCAGGTTCTGCAGAAAGTCGATGAAGCTCTGTTTCAGCCGCTCGAAGTCGCCTTCGTGCGTGGCCAGATGGTCGTTGTCGACATTGGTGACAATGGCGATCATGGGCTGCAGATGCATGAACGACGCATCGCTCTCGTCTGCTTCCGCCACCAGGTATTTACCGGTGCCCAGGCGCGCGTTGCTGTCGGCGCTCTTCAAGCGACCGCCGATGACGAACGTCGGATCGAGACCGCCCTCGGCGAGGATGGAGGCGACCATGCTGGTCGTCGTCGTCTTGCCATGCGTGCCAGCGACGGCAATCGCGTATCGAAAGCGCATCAACTCGCCCAGCATCACCGCTCGCTGCACGATCGGCAGGCGGCGTGACTTCGCTTCGACGATCTCCGGGTTGTCGGCTTGCACTGCAGTTGATACGACGAGCACGTCGGCGTTGCCGACATTCTCCGCGGCGTGACCCACTTTGATCTGCGCACCCAGGCGCGCAAGTCGCTGCGTCACCGCGTTGGGTTTCAGGTCGCTGCCTTGCACTGCATAGCCAAGGTTCAACATCACCTCGGCGATGCCGCCCATGCCGCTGCCGCCGATGCCGACGAAGTGAATGCGGTGAATGCGACGCATGCGATCGACGTTCACGCGGCGCCTCCGGCCGCGGCTACACATGCCTCGGCGAGACGCACATCGGCATCAGTGATCGCAACCGCACGGGCACGAATGGCCATTGCCTGCAATTGCCCCCGCCCGCCGCTGAGCAGTCCCTGCAGTTCCTGCGCCAGGCGTTCCGGCGTCAGGTCGCGCTCGGCAATCGAGATGCCTGCTTGCGCGTCGACCAGGAACTTCGCATTCAGTGTTTGATGATCATCCACCGCCGCTGCGAACGGCACGAAGATCGCGGGCAATCCTGCGGCTGCGAGTTCGGACACTGTCAGCGCGCCGGAACGACACACGACGACATCGGCCCAGCCATACGCTTCTGCCATGTCATTGATGAAGGCGCGAACGTCCGCTTGCACGCCATGCTTCTCATAAGTCTGGCGAGCCAGTTCGATGTGCCGCTCGCCGGCCTGATGAATCACCACAGGGCGTGACGCCGCATCGATAGACGCCAGGGCTGCCGGCACCGCGGCATTGAGTTTCGCGGCGCCTTGGCTGCCGCCGATGATCAACAAGCGCAGTGGTCCTTGTCGTTGAGCGAAGCGCTGCTCCGGCGGAGCGATTGCGGCGATCTCACGACGCACTGGATTGCCGACCTGCTCGGCGCGGATGCCGGGGGAAGCTGGACGGAAACGCTTCGAGCACGCGACGCGCGAGTCGCGCAAGCATGCGGTTCGTCATGCCCGCCACCGCGTTCTGTTCGTGAATCACCAGCGGCCGGCGCGTCAGCCAAGCAGCGACGCCGCCGGGACCGGCGACGAATCCGCCCGCGCCGAGCACGACGGCAGGATTGCGACGACGCATGACTTGCAGGCTCTGCCAGATCGCCAGCGAAACTTTGAACGGCGCCAGCAGCAAGGTCGCAGCGCCTTTGCCACGCAGGCCACTCATGGAAATCCATTCCATCTCGATGTGTGCCGGCGGCACCAAGCGGGCTTCCATGCCGCGGCGGGTGCCCAACCACACCGGCTCGAAGCCGCGTTCGCGCAGCACGCGCGCGGCAGCGAGAGCGGGAAACACATGCCCACCGGTTCCGCCCGCCATGATGAGTACCGTGCGCTTCATTGCGAACGTTCCTCGCGTCGAGGCGAACGCGATATGGCCAGTCGGCCTGAGGTGCTGGCTTCGTGATGAATGCGCATCAGGAGGCCGAGCCAGCCAAGCGTGACCATCACACTTGAGCCGCCGTAAGACATCAGCGGCAAGGTCAGGCCCTTGGTCGGCAGGATGCCCATGTTCACGCCGACATTGATGAAGGTCTGCAACGCCAGCCAGATACCGAACGCGGCCGCGCAGTAGGCTTGAAACGGCAGGCCGGCTTCGGCCGCGAGGCGTGAGATATGAAAACTGCGCCACACCAGCACCACGAACAGCGCCAGCGTGACGATCACGCCTGCCAGCCCGAGTTCTTCGGCAAGCACGGCGAACACGAAGTCGGTGTGCGCTTCGGGCAGGTAGAAAAGTTTCTGCACGCTGGCGCCGAGGCCGACGCCGAATAGTTCGCCGCGACCGATAGCGATCAACGATTGCGTCAGCTGGAAGCCCGAGTTGAACGGATTGGCCCACGGATCCATGAACGCGGTGAGTCGCTTGAGCCGATACGCTGAAGTCACGGCGATGAGCGACATGCCGGCGGCGGCCAACGCAACCAGTGCGAGGAAGTGGCGCAACTTCACACCGGCCAGGAACAGCACGCCCAAACCGGTCGCGACCAGCACGGTGGCCGCGCCGAAGTCCGGTTCCATCAGCAACAAGGCAGCCGCGCCCATCAAGACGCCGAGCGGCTTGAGGAAGCCTTTCAGTTCTTCCTTGAGCTCCGCCTGCCGGCGCACGACGTAGCTCGACAAATAGATAAGCAACAGCACGCGCGCCAGTTCTGATGCCTGGAAATTCATCACGCCCGCGCGCAGCCAGCGACGGCTGCCATTCACTTCATGACCGATACCGGGGATCAACACCGCCAACAGGAAAACGAACGCCACCAGCAGCAGCGGCATGGCGAGCTTTTCCCACAGCGAGGTGGGAATCATCATCGCGATCGCCGCGGCGGCTACGCCAAATCCCACCCCGGTGAGCTGGCGCATGAGGAAGTACAGCGGCTCGTGAGCCTGGCGATCTGCAATGGTCACCGACGCCGAAGTCATCATCACCAGGCCGAGCAAAAGGATGCCGGCGACGGTCATGAGCAACACGACGTCGAACGCAAAGCGGCGCGGGCGACCGTGGGAGCGTGCGAACGCGAGTGCGGCTGCGTTCATGATTGCAGCTCCCTCACCGCCGCGGCGAATACGTCACCACGATGTGAGTAATCACGGAACATGTCGAGGCTGGCGCATGCGGGCGATAGCAAAACCGTTTCGCCGGCGCGAGCGGCATTTGCCGCCAGCTGCACCGCTTCCTTCATATCGCGCGCGAACTGCGTCGTCGCTACGCCTTGCAACGCTGCATCCAACTGCTCCGCGTCCTGGCCGAGCAGCACCACGTGCCGCACCTTGCCGCGGAATGCCTGCGCCAGCGGTTTGAAATCCTGGCCCTTGCCCTGGCCGCCGGCGATCACCACCAGCGAACCCGGCATGCCCGCAACGGCGGCCAGCGTCGCACCCACGTTCGTGCCTTTGGAGTCATCGACGAAACGAATGTCGTTCACGTCCGCCACCCATTGCGAGCGATGCGGCAGACCGGGGAAATCTCGCAATGCCTGCAAGCAGGCTGGTCGCGACAGTTCCAGCGCATCGCACATCGCCAGCGACGCCAGCGCGTTGGCGGCGTTGTGCAACCCGGCGATTTTCAGTTCCGACATGGACACCAGCCGCTCGCGCGCATGCATGAGCATCACTTCGTCGCCTTGCATGTGAACGTAGTAGTCCGCCCCCGGATCGGCATGCAGGCTGAAGCCCAGCACTCGCGACGACTGGTAGTGCATGGTGCGAACTGCAAGATCGTCCATGTTCACGATGGCGGCCTCGCAACGCTGGAAGATCCGGGCCTTGGCGGCGGCGTATTCTTCGATCGTCTGGTAACGATCCATGTGATCCGGCGTGACATTGAGCACGGCTGCAGCCGCCGCGCGCAGCGACAACGTCGTTTCCAGCTGAAAGCTGGACAGCTCCAGCACATATAGCTCGGGCACCGGATCATCGAGCAGGTCCAGTGCGGGACGGCCGAGATTGCCGCCGGCAATAGCGCGACGTCCGGCGGCGTTTGCCATCAAGCCGACCAATGTGGTCACAGTGCTTTTGCCGTTGGTGCCGGTAATGGCCGCAATCGGCGCCTGGGCCTCGCGCACGAACAGCTCGATGTCGCCGATGATCGGAATGCCACGCACCGCCGCGCTCATCAAGAACGGTTCACGCAGAGAAACGCCCGGAGACGCGATGACTTGCGCCGCGCCGTCGAGCAACGATTCATCGAAGGCGCCGAAGCGCACGTCAGCATCCGGTGCGAGGCTATCGAGCGCCGCGGATTCCGGCGGTGCCGGCCTGCTGTCGGTGACGGCGAAGCTCAAGCCCCGCGATTGCAGGTAACGCGCGCACGACAATCCCGTCCGGCCCAGGCCGACCACGATCGCACGCCCCCGCTGCTGACCTTTCAGCATGCGAACATCACAGCGACTGGCAGGAGTGTGCGGCGTCATTGGCTCAGCGCACCTTCAGCGTCGCAAGGCCGACCAGCACCAGAATCACCGAGATGATCCAGAAGCGCACGATCACTTTCGGCTCGGCCCAGCCCTTCAGCTCGAAGTGATGATGGATTGGCGCCATGCGGAAAATGCGCTTGCCGGTGAGCTTGAACGAGGCCACCTGCAGCATCACCGACACGGTTTCCATCACGAACACGCCGCCCATGACGAACAGCACGATCTCCTGGCGGACGATGACGGCGACGACGCCTAGTGCCGCACCGAGCGCGAGCGCGCCGATATCACCCATGAACACTTGCGCAGGGTAAGTGTTGAACCAGAGAAAGCCGAGACCCGCTCCAACCAGCGTCGCGCAGAACACCAGCAGTTCGCCGGTGCCCTCGATAAAAGGGATGCCGAGATAATCCGAGAACACCGCATTACCTGTTGCATAAGCGAACACCCCCAGCGCGCCACCCACCAATACCGCCGGCATGATTGCCAAACCATCGAGGCCGTCGGTGAGATTGACTGCATTGCTGGTGCCGACGACTACGAAATAGGCGAGCGCGATGTAGCCGACGCCGAGCGGAATCATCACCGTCTTGAACATGGGTACGAACAATGCGGTCTCGGCCGGCACTTTCGCCGTCATGTAAAGCGCGACTGCACAGCCCAGGCCGGCCACCGACTGCCAGAAATATTTATAGCGGGCGATCAGGCCGCGGCTGTTGCCGACCACCAGCTTGAGATAGTCGTCCCAGAAACCGATCAGCCCGAACGCCAGCGTCACCAGCAGCGTGACCCAGACGAAGCGATTGCTGAGATCGGCCCACAGCAGTGTGCTGAAAGTGATCGCGACGAGGATCAGCAGGCCACCCATGGTCGGCGTGCCTGCTTTGGGCAGATGCGACTTCGGTCCATCGTCGCGCACGCGCTGGCCGATCTGGTTGGTCGACAGCTTGCGGATCATCCACGGGCCGACGATGAACGAGATCACCAGCGCGGTCAGCGCCGCCAGGATCGCGCGCAAGGTGAGGTACTGGAACACGCGAAACGCGCCTTCCAGGACCGCCAGTTGTTTGGTGAGATAAAGCAGCATCCGACCGTCCTTATTCTTATCGTCAGTGGCCGTTGCCCGGCGTCGCGGGCCGGACGGAAAGCGCCGCGGACACACGTTCCAGCCGATTCGCCCGCGAACCTTTGATCAACACCGCCACGCCGCTGGTCAACGACAGGCGCGCCTCACGAATCAACGCGTCGAGATCGGCGAACCACTGGCCGCCGCGACCGAACGCTTCCACCGAAAAGCGCGAACCCTCACCGACGGCGAGCAGGCGTTCGATGCCCGCCTGTCGCGCATAGCGGCCCACTTCCGCGTGCAGCTCGTTGGTGCTATCGCCCAGCTCTTTCATTTCCCCCAGCACCAGCCAGCGCGAACCGGCAAACCCGCGCGTAGCGTCGATGCCGGCCTTGAGCGAACTGGGATTGGCGTTGTACGAATCATCGACCAGGAACGCGCCGTTGATGGCGGGCTTCAACTCCAGTCGGCCGGCGACGGTTTTCATCGCCGCCAAGCCGACGACGATCTGTTCGATGGCAGCTCCGGCGGCACAGGCAGCTGCGGCGGCGCCCAGCGCATTGCGCAGGTTGTGCAAACCGGCGAGCGGCAAGGTCGCGGCGACTGTGCCATCGGGCGTCACCAGATCGAAGTCGCTGCGGAAACCGGCGGCGACGCCGATCTCGCGCACGCGATGCGCCATGAAGTCGGCGGGATTTTCGAAGCCGAACGTCAGCACGCGGTCGGCAGAACTCAAGTCGCGCCACAGCGGTGCGAACTGATCGTCGACATTGACGACGGCGACGCCTTCGACTGGCAGAGCTTGCAACAACTCGCCCTTGCCGGTCGCCACGCCGTGCAGGCTGCCAAAACCTTCGAGATGCGCGGCGCCCGCATTAGTCACGATGCCGATGGTCGGTTCTGCGATGCCGGCGAGATGTGCGATCTCGCCCAGGTGATTGGCGCCCATTTCGATGACGGCGCAGCGATGCTCGCCTGTCAGCTCCAGCAACGTCAGCGGCACGCCGATGTGATTGTTCAAATTGCCACGCGTCACCAGCGTCGGCCCCAACTGAGCCAGGATCGCGCCGATCAACTCTTTGGTCGTGGTCTTGCCGTTGCTGCCGGTCACTGCGACGACAGGGATGCGGAATTGGCGACGCCACTGGCGTGCAAAGGCCGATAACGCCGCCAATGGATCGTCGACCACGACCTGCGGCAGATCGATCGGCAATCGACGAGCGACCAGCGCAGCAGCCGCACCGCTGTGCGCAGCGGCGGCAACGAAGTCGTGACCATCGAATGATGGTCCGGTGAGCGCCACGAACAACGCGCCACGATTAATCGTCCGCGTGTCGGTGGAGACGCTGGAGAACTCCCGGTCTTCGCCAACCAGTTGTCCCGGCGCGCAACGAATGATCTCGCTCAACTGCCAGGCCATCATGGCTGTCTCCCCAGCGCCCGCTGCGCCTGCTCGCGATCGCTGAACGCACGGCGCTCGGCGCCGACGATCTGATAATCCTCATGACCCTTGCCGGCAATCAGCACCGCGTCGCCGACATCGCTTTCGGCTATGGCGCGCGCGATGGCGGTGGCGCGATCGCGTTCGACCATGACCGCTTCGGGACGAGCCAGTCCTTTAATGATGTCGGCAACGATGGCGTCGCCATCCTCGGTGCGCGGGTTGTCGTCGGTGACGACCACGCGATCCGCCAGGCGTTCGGCAATCGCTGCCATCAAGGGACGCTTGCCGGCGTCGCGATCGCCGCCGCAACCGAACACGCAGACCAGCTTGCCGCTGCGATGTTTGCGCACAGCCAGCAAGGCCTTCTCCAACGCATCAGGCGTGTGTGCGTAGTCGATGATGGCGAGCGGACGATCCGGCGCAGTAAGCGTTTCCATGCGTCCCGGCGGCGCGCTGCAGTTTTCCAGTGCGTCCACGGCCGACTTCAGCGACACGCCACCGGTCAGCAACGTGGCCAGCACGGCCAGCAGGTTTTCGACGTTGAAGTCGCCGACAAAACGTGACCGCAAGGTCGCCGCGCCCCAGCTGCCATCGAGGTCGATATCCAGGCCGTCCGGCCCGGCGCTGACTCGTCGCGCGAACAAACGTTGCGCCTCGCCATCTTTGCTCAGCCAGCGGGGATCAATTTGCAGGTCGCCGTGGCGACTGAAGACAACCAGCGAGGTATGCGCGACGCGCTTTGCCAGCTCACGACCGAAGGCATCATCGACGTTCACCACCGAATGTCGCAGGCTAGGCCACCTGAACAGCTGCGCCTTCGCTGCGCCGTAAGCTGCCAGGGTGCCGTGATAATCGAGGTGATCGCGAGTGAGATTGGTGAAGACCGCGGTATCGAAGCGCACTCCATTGACGCGCTGCTGATGCAGCGCATGCGACGAAACTTCCATACCGAGGCAACGCACCTCTTCTCGACGCAGTTCGCCGAGCTGGCGATGAATGGTGATGCAATCGGGCGTCGTCAACGAACCTGAATGCAAAGCACCGATGCGGCCATAGCCCAGCGTGCCGGCATAGGCCGAAGTCACATTCAAACGTTGCAACGCTTCGGCGATGACGTGCGCGGTCGTCGTCTTGCCGTTGGTGCCGGTGACGCCAATGACTCGCACTGCTGTCGAAGGCGCATCGAAGAACCAATCGGCGATGGCGCCGAGCCAAGCCGTCAGTTGCGGGACGGCGATCAGCGCGACACCGCTGGGCAGGCGCGGCGCTGCAACGCCATCGACCGGCTCCCAAAGGATCGCGCGGGCACCGGCCTTCACTGCCTGGGCGGCGAAACCAATTCCATGCGTGCGCGTACCGGGCAGCGCCACGAATGCCGCGCCCGGCTGCACAGCACGGCTGTCGACTGTGAGATCGGTAATCTCGATGTCGGGTGGGACAGAATCCGCAGGCGACACGGCGCTGTCCGCAAGCAGTGCTCGCAGATTTTTACTACGCACGTTGTCAGCCCGGGTGTTCATCTTGTCGTTAGCAGCAGCGGCCCTCATTGTTCGCGGCTCGCCTGCACGAGCGTGGCGGCGGGCAATCGATCCAGGCCATCGGGCGGCACACCCAGCAAACGCAGAGCGCCGGCCATGACATTGGCGAATACGGGCGCGGCCACTTCGCCGCCGTAGTACTGCTTGCCGCTGGGCTCATCGATGATGACGATGGCAGCTAGTCGAGGATGACTGGCCGGCACGACACCGCCGAACGAAGCCTTGATGCGTGCGGTGTCGTAGGCGCCGCTGTCAGCGGTCCACGCCGTGCCGGTCTTGCCGGCAACGCGATAGCCGAGCAGTGCGGCGCGATTGCCGCTGCCGTCCATCGACACGACGCTTTCCATCATCTCGATGAGTTCTTTGGCAACGCGTTCATCCATGACGCGCTCGCCGAGCACCGGTTCATCGACCTTGCGCAAGGTCACCGGCCGCTTGATGCCATAAGCACCGAGCGTCGCGTAAGCGCGCGCCAGTTGCAGCGGCGTCACCGACAATCCGTAGCCATAAGAAATCGTCGCCTGGCCGATTTTTCGCCAGTGCGAGGAATCGTTGAGCAGGCCGGCGGATTCGCCCGGAAAGCCGCTGCCGGTCACTTCGCCGAAACCGAATGCCGAGAGCGTGTCGCGCATCGACTTCGGCGACAGCGTCATCGCCATCTTGGTCATGCCGACGTTGCTCGACTTCGCCAGCACGGTGGTCAGCGAAATCGGGCCGAGGTTGTGTTTGTCCGGAATGTTCTTGATGCCCACGCGCACGAACCCCGGAGAGGTATCGATGATGGTGTTGCCGTGATAGCGCCCGGACGCGATCCCCGCGGCGGCGATGAATGGCTTGATGCTCGAACCAGGCTCGAAGATGTCGGTGGCGGCGCGGTTGCGATACCGCGAGGCGGCCACCTGGTCCCGATCATTCGGGTTGTAAGCCGGCTGGTTCACCATCGCCAGCACTTCGCCGGTATCGATGTCGAGCACGATCACCGAGCCGGCCTTGGCGCGATGTTCCTGGACTGCCGCTTTCAGTTCGCGATAGGCCAGGTACTGGATGCGCAGGTCGATGCTGGTGATCAGGTCGCCGCCGGGATGCGCCGCGCTGATGCTTTCGACGTCCTCGACGGTGCGCCCGAGGCGGTCCTGAATGACGCGTTTGGCGCCGGCCTGCGCGCCGAGCCAGCGGTCATACGCAAGCTCCAAACCTTCCTGGCCGATGTCGTCGTACTTCTTGGTGAAGCCGAGCAGATGCCCGGTGACTTCGCCGGCCGGGTAGAAGCGCTGGTACTCGCGCAGCAAATAGACGCCGGGGATTTTCAGTGCGGCAACCTGCTCGGCGTCGCTGGGCCGCATGTGCCGGACCAGATAGACAAACTCCCGATCCAGGTTGCTCGTGATGACCTGCGTCAGCCATTTCTTGTCGCGATTCAGCGCTTCGGCGAGCCGCGGAATCTGATCGGCCGCCTTCATGACTTCGGGAGGACAGGCCCAGACAGTGTCGACCGGCGTGCTCGCGGCCAGCGGCTCGCCGTTGCGGTCGTAGATGCTGCCGCGATTCGCCGTCAGCTTGGCAACACGCGTATAGCGAGCGTCGCCCTGCCCTTCGAGGAAGCCTTCGTCGAGAACCTGCAAATCCACCGCGCGCGCGACCAGGCCGGTGGCAACCAGCACCAGCGCGACCAGCACGAAGCGCAGCCGCGAGCGGAACTGCTCCTGCGAGAAATGTTTGTTCGGATCGTTGTTGCGGATCATGGCTTCACGATCCGCACTTCATCGGGCCGCGGCACGACCATCTTCAGGTTCAGCCGCGCGGTCTGCTCGACGCGGCCATGCATGGCCCAGGCGCTCTGCTCCAGTTTCAGCTGGCCCCATTCGATATCGAGCGCGTCGCGTTCGGCGTTCAAGCCCTGCAGCTCGATGAACAAGCTGCGCGCCTCGTGCTTGCTCCACACGACCGAGATGGCAGCGCCCAACAGCGCCACCCACAACACCGCCATGGTCATGCGACTGGTGAAGCTCATGCGGCGACCCTCTCGGCAACTCGCATCACTGCACTACGCGCGCGCGGGTTGGCGGCGATCTCTTGCTCGCTGGGATGAATCGCTTTGCCGACGCGGCGCAGTTTCGGCTGCGCGTGCACCGGCACGTCCGGCAGGCCGGCGTAGACGGGATCTTCCTGCGATTGCTCCTGCATGAAACGTTTGACGATGCCGTCTTCGAGCGAATGGAAACTGATCACGCACAGGCGCCCCTGCGGCGCCAGCACCGAGAGGCTGCCGGCGAGCGCGGCGCGAATTTCCTCGAACTCGTGGTTCACTTGAATGCGGATGGCCTGAAAAGTGCGGGTCGCCGGGTGTTTGCCGGGCTCTCGAACGGGAATTGACTGAGCAACGATCTGGGCAAGCTGCAACGTACGAACGATCGGCGCTTCGCGGCGAGCAGCAACGATTGCGCGTGCAATGCGCTTGGCGAATCTGTCCTCGCCGTACTCGCGAATTACTCGCGCAATCTCGTGCTCTGGCGCTCTGGCAACAAAATCAGCGGCGCTCGCGCCGGCCGAGTCGTCCATGCGCATGTCGAGCGGACCGTCGTGCATGAAGCTGAAACCGCGGGACGCATCGTCCAGCTGCGGCGAAGAAACGCCGAGGTCCAGCAGCACGCCGTCAATACCGCCGACCAGGCCCATCTGCGCCACCACTGTGCTCAACCGCGAAAAAGCACTGCCCACCAAAGTCATCCGCCCATCGTTCGCAAACCGCTCGCGCCCGGCGGCGATTGCCTGCCGGTCGCGGTCGAATGCGATCACCGCGCCGTCCGGACCCAGCCGCTGCAGAATCGCGGCGCTGTGCCCGCCCCGACCGAAGGTCGCGTCCAGGTAGCGGCCGCCGGCTCGAATATCGAGAGCGGCCAGCACTTCCTGCAGAAGCACCGGCGTATGCGCTGTCATATCCGGGCCTTACAACGACAGCGATTCGAGTTCGGGAGGCAATTCCTCGGCGCTCTCGTCGACCTTCAGCCACTGCTCGCGGCAGTCGTTCCACAAGGTCTCGTCCCACAGCTCGAAGCGGTTGCCCTGGCCGATCAGCATCGCGGAACGCGCCAGCGTCGCGTATTCACGCAAGCTCGGTGGAATGAGGATCCGTCCGCTGGTGTCCAGCTCCAGATCCGTGGCGTGGCCGATCATCAGCCGCTGCAGGCGCCGCGCGACCGGATTCAAGGTCGGCAGGCGACGCAACTTCAGCTCGATCTCTTCCCACTCCGGCAGCGGATAAATGAGCAGGCAGCGATCCGCACGGTCGACGGTCGCGATCAATCGACCGTTGGAGCGCTCAACGATGCGTTCGCGATAGCGGGTCGGCATGGCCAGCCGCCCCTTGCTATCGAGAGTCACCTTGTTCGCACCGCGAAACATGCCCTACCGCCCCATTCGTTCCCACTTTTTCCCACCAAATTGCACTATAGGTAGGCAACCGGCGCGGGTCAAAAAAATTTCGGGCATTTCCTGTTTAGCGACAGGCACTTAGAACGTTAAGTTGGCGGCCGCATCGGGAAACCTGGAGCCCGCTGCGACAGAAATCAGCGGGTTAGCGGACCTTCTTGACGTGAGAAGGCACGCATTCAGGGGTTATCCCGCAACTGGGTTTCCAACCAGTACAGGGAAAACCTTAAGCGCCTAAAGTGCGCAATCCAGGGTTACGAGCAGGCCGCTTGCGGGCGAAAACTGGCGAATTGTGGAGAGGACTAGACGTCAGTGAAATATGCACGGTGGGTTGTTTCAGTCTTGGCGCGTGAGGCTCTAAGCTGAATTTGGTTTAGAAAAACTGAATTTTGGTAAGTATGTCGGAAGGAGGCCGTGCGGCTCGCGGAGGCCAAGGCGGGGTTGCTCCTGCCGGCACCGCGCACGGCAGCCTCCGCAAGCCACCGGGCCTCTGATGCCCAAGTGAGGAGAAAGAGATGGAGTCGGCCGATAAGCCGGGTTCTGTCGTGGGCAACCATTCATCTGCGATACGCGTCGCCGCGTACCTCAAGCGACCTACCCGGGGACACATGCGGGCCGCATGTGCGGTCCAATCCGAAGACTGGTCCGCTTGCCCCCCTATTTGGTCTTGCTCCGGGCGGGGTTTGCCGTGCCACCGAGTGTTACCACCGGCGCGGTGCGCTCTTACCGCACCATTTCACCCTTACCGTCGCGCGACCCGAAGGCCACGCGCTTAGGCGGTTTACTTTCTGTTGCACTTTCCGTGGGCTCGCGCCCCCCAGGCGTTACCTGGCGCCTTGCCCTGGGAGCCCGGACTTTCCTCCACGCTTGCGCGCAGCGGTTGCCTGGCCGACTCCGCCTCGAATCATACAGGTGCGGACCGCGTTATTCGCTTTGTTTCGCGCCGCCGCCCAGTTGCACGGCGCGCGCGTACAGATCGCCGCGTTTTTCGCCAGTGAGCTTTGCGGCGATCTTTGCCGCTTGCGACGGTGGTAAATCATCGATCAACGCGCGCAGCACCTGATCTCCATTCAGCATCTGCGCGCTGCTCGCGGCAGCGGGATTGCCGCTGACGATAATGACGATCTCTCCTCGCGACATATCCGTATCCCGTGCGGCGATTGCAATCAGCTGCGACAACGTGCCGGTATAGGTGGTTTCGAAACGTTTGGTGAGTTCGCGACTCACGGAAAGCGCGCGGTCCGCACCAAATTCCGCCGCCATGTCGCTCAACACATCCTGCAGGCGATGCGGCGCCTCGTAGAAGATCATCGTACGTTGTTCGCTCGCCAGTTCCCGCAATCGCGCCACGCGGGCGGCGTTTTTTGCAGGCAAGAAGCCTTCGAAAACGAAACGATCCGTCGGCAGGCCTGCGATGGAGAGCGCCGCAATTGCCGCGCACGGCCCTGGCACAACAGCAACGGCAACACCCCGCGCGCGAGCCGCGGCCACCAGATTAAATCCGGGATCGCTGATCAACGGCGTACCTGCATCCGAGACCAGCGCGATCGATTCGCCAGCGGCCAGCCGCGCGATCAGCGCCTCGCTTTTATGCATCTCGTTATGTTCGTGCAGCGAAGTAAGCGCCGTATCGATGCCGAACGCTTGCAATAATTGCCGGGTGTGCCGCGTATCTTCGGCGGCGATCAGCTGAACGCTCGCCAGCACGTCGCGGGCGCGGGCGCTGAGATCGCCGAGGTTGCCAATCGGCGTCGCCACGACGTAGAGCGTGCCCGCCGCGACCGGCGATTCCGTCAATCCACCGCTCATGCAATGACCCTACCGCTATGCATAGCTTCTATAATGACGAACGCGGCGCTTGCCGGCAGAGGTGGCAGTGGAAATGAATGGCTCAAAGTCGGCCCGATTCGCGATGACGTGGTTCGCCTCCATCATACTGGCGATTGCCATCACCGCATGCACCACGCCCGTCATCGAGGAGGAAACACCCAGCGCCAGCGCCGATCGCCAGGTCAACCAGGCGGAGGCTTTGTCTCGAAAGGGCGACTATCGCGGGGCGGGCCGCGCCTACGAAACATTGGCGGCACAGTCGCCGGGTGAATTGCGCGACCGCTTTCTTCTGCGCGCCGCTCGTGAATACGTCCGCGCCGACGACACGGCGCAAGCCACCGCCCTGTTGAATCAGGTCAGCGCCTCTCTGCCGCGCGCAGACTTTGCTTTGCGTGCACTGGTAGCAGCGGAGCTGGCGCTGCGCGCAGGGCGTGGCGACAAGGCGCTCGCCGAGATCGATCGCATTCCGCAACCGATTCCGCGCGAATCCATGCCGGACGTGCTCGAACTTCGCGCACGTGCGTTGTTTGCTTTGAATCGTCCGGCCGCCGCCGTCAGTGCTGCGCTCGAGCGAGAGCGCCTGCTCGGCAGTCAAGAGGAAGTGCGCGCCAACCAGCGAATGATCTGGCAGGGGCTGCAGAAAAGCGCCGCCAGCAATGCGGACTTCACCGCACCTGCGGGCTCGAGCACGACGCTTGTCGGTTGGCTCGAGCTCGGCCGAGCGGCGTTGGTCGCGGCTCGCAATCCGTTCACGGCCGGTGAAGACCTCGCCGCGTGGCGCAGTCGTTATCCGTCTCATCCGGCGAACTCACTGATCACCGAAGACATCCTTCCGGAATTGGGTGTCGGGCTGGATTATCCGACGCAACTGGCGCTCGTGCTGCCCCTGTCGGGTCGACAGCAAGCAGCCGGCATGGCGGTGCGCGATGGTTTTCTCGCCGCGTTGTTGCAACAGAATCCTGCCAGTCGTCCGATGCTGAATGTTTATGACTCGGCGGAAATGGGCGCGGCGACGGCTTATCGCCAAGCGGTCGCCGACGGCGCACAGTTCATCGTCGGTCCGCTGACCAAGGATGAAGTCACCGCCATTGCCGCTTCGGGCGAAGCATCGGTGCTCACGCTGGCGCTCAATCAGACGGCGGAAGGCACGCCGGCGCCGGCGCTGCTGTTTCAATTTTCACTCGACCCTGAAGAGGAAGCGCGACAAGTGGCCCAACGAGTCGCCGCAGACGGCCGCATGCGCGGCCTGGTCCTGCTGCCGAATAACGATTGGGGCCAGCGCGTGTTTCGCGCTTTCGACACCGAGCTGAAAACGCTCGGCGGCCAGATCGCCGGCATGAAGTTTTATGACCCGTCGGCGCGGGATTACTCACAACCCATCACCGAGCTGTTATTGATCAACGAAAGCCGCGCTCGTGCGAGTTCGCTTTCTAGCGCACTCGGCACTCGTTTCGAATTCGAACCGCGCCGTCGCGGTGATGCGCAGTTTGTTTTCGTCGGCGCACAGCCCGTGCAAGGCCGTTCGCTGCGTCCGGCGTTGCGTTTTCATCTCGCCGAAGACCTGACGATGTATGCGACGTCGGACATTTTCGAACCCGATGCAACCGCGAACAACGACCTGGAAGGCGTGATCTTCCCCGACATGCCCTGGGTGATTTCGCCGGACGCTGCTTCCAGCCAACTGCGCAGCGCGCTGAACCGCCACTGGCCGGTGCGTGCCCGCGGCCGCGGTCGCTTGTATGCCTTTGGCTTCGATGCCTGCCGTATCGTGCCGCTGCTCAAAGCCGGCCGCTTCGGCAGCGCCCACGCCATTCCAGGAATGACCGGCTTGTTGTCCATCGACGAAAAAGGCCACATCAAACGCGAGCTGGATTGGGCGCAAGTCTCCGGCGGCAAGGCCACGCCGCTGGGCACCACGGCGACGGCCGCGAGATAGCACAACTGCAGCAAGATTAGGCGTTAATCTCCGGAGCAATTTCGGCAGATACGGGCGGCGAATCAGCACGGGCCTGTGGCACCCTGCTGCAAATCCCGCGCGGAGCCGCTCATGGATGATCGCGAACGCAGGGCCGTTGGATTGCTGGGCGAGGAGCTGGCCCTCGAGTACTTGCTGGCTCATGGCTTGAAACTGCTCGAGCGCAACTATCGCTGCAAGATGGGCGAACTCGACCTCGTGATGCTCGACGGCACGACACTGGCGCTGATCGAGGTGCGCTGCCGGCGCAGCAACGACTACGGTGGAGCCGCGGCTTCGGTAACATGGGACAAGCAAAAGCGACTGGTCAGAGCCGCCGAGCATTTATTGATGAAACGGGCCGCTCTGCAGCGCTATCCGGCGCGTTTCGATGTCATCGCGATCACCGCCGACGTGGCGGACGCGAAGGTCGACTGGATCAAGCAAGCCTTCAACTTATAGCCATGCTCGAAACCACCGCTGAAACCACCTGCCCCCATTGCGGCGAATCCATCACGCTGTTGCTCGACTTGTCGGTCGAGTCGCAGGAATACATCGAGGATTGCTCCGTTTGCTGCCAGCCCATGACCGTCATCTACAGCGCCGAGGGCGGCGAACTCACCGAATTGCGCGTGGCATCGGGGAACTGAGACGTCGCGCCTTTTTGCCGGCCGCGGGCCTCGCGTAAGGTGCCGGCATGTGGCGCAACTTCCGCATCCTGGTCCTGCTGCTGATCCTGCTGTTCGTCGCGCTGAACACTTATTTCGATCGCGTGTACTCGACCGACTGGGACATCCCGCTCAGGGTCACGATCTATCCCATCAACGGCGACGGTAGCGCCGCAGTCGAGCAATACCTCGGCCGGCTGGCGCCGCAACGTTTCGAGGCGCTGGAAAAGTTTTTCGAAAACGAAGCCCGGCACCATGGGGTCGCGATGGAGCGGCCCATCCGCTTCACCTCCGCACCGCTGCTGCGTGATCAGCCGCCTGCGCTGGCTCGCGGCGCCAATGTATTCGCCATCATGGCTTGGAGCCTGCGCATGCGTTACTGGGTGTGGCGCGCGCCCGAACTGCCCGGCCCCGCGCCCGACATCAAGTTGTTCCTCGTATACCATGATCCAGCGATCTCGCCGACGCTGGCGCACTCGTTGGGCATGCAAAAGGGATTGTATGGCGTCGTGAACGTGTTCGCCGATCGCAGCATGAATGGCTCGAACGACACCATCACTGCGCATGAACTGCTGCACACGTTAGGTGCGATCGATAAATATGATCCAAGCAACAGCCAGCCGCTGCATCCCGTGGGCTACGCCGAACCCACCAAGCAACCTCTGTTCCCGCAGACTCATGCGGAGCTGATGGCCGGCCGCATTCCGCTCTCGGCGCACGACTCGGTCACCCCCGCATCACTTCGGCAGGTGCTGGTCGGCTCGCTGACGGCGGCGGAAATCGGCTGGTCGAAGCAGTAACGACTAACTCAAAGCGTCGAGCACGGTCGTGTGCAACTTGCCGTTGCTGGCGAGCACCGACGTTGTTTCCAGCGTCAGTGCACGGCCTTCGAGATCGGTGAACTGGCCGCCGGCAGCGGCGACGATCACCGACAGCGCGGCGATATCGAGAATGTTCACGTCGGACTCAATCACCACATCGATCTTGCCGGCGGCCAGCAGGTGATAGTGCAGGAAATCGCCGTAGCCACGAATGCGATGCGCACGCGCGACCAGCTGACCGAAACGTCCCCAACGCTCGCCGCTCGCCAACGTCTTGAGGTTGCCCGTAGAAATCGCACCGGTCTCCACGGACCCTACATCGCTGACCTTGATCGGTTGGTCATTGAGCCACGCGCCCTTGCCGGCTTCCGCCCACGCCAGTTCGCCATACACCGGCGCCGAAGACACGCCAAGGATCAATCGCCCCCGGTGCATCAGCGCGATTTGCGTGGAGAAAAACGGATACTCGCGCACGAATGCCTTGGTGCCGTCGATAGGGTCGACCAGCCACAGGTATTCCGCATCCATTGCGCTCTGGCCGGTCTCCTCGCCGTAGAAGCCATGCGAGGGAAAGCGCTCGCCGATGACGCCGCGAATGACCTTTTCCGTTTCCACGTCAGCCTGGGTCACCGGCGATTTGTCGGCCTTGAGGGTGACTTCCAGGTTGCGCTGGTAGTAACGGCGGATGACTTCCGCAGCGGCGCGGGCGGCATCGAGTGCGGTGGCGAGGAAGGGAGAGTTCATGCCCATAGTGTACCTCGCGCCTCTCACCCGCGCAGACGCGCGACCTCTGCTGCACAGGATGTGCGAATGGCGCGGAGTGCATGAATGCGCGAGAGCGGCTCCCAAGGCAGCGGTGCGGACTCCGTTCCGTCCCCGCGCAATGGGCTCGATTACTGGCCGATCAGAATCAGCTTGCCCGTCTTCGGATCGCGATAAACCTGGCCCACGGGCTCCATGCCTGCGCCGGCAGCCTGGCCGCGCATGCCTTCGGGCATTTCAGCGAGTTCGCGGCCTTGCTCGACGACTTGCTGTCCGTTCTGCGCGCTTGCTGCCGAGTTCGCGAACTCGGGCTGCGCTGACACCAGCGCGACAATCAAGCCGCAGATAAACACCAGCATGATGTCGACGAGGTTGACCAGCGACGCCTGCGGGTCCTCGGGCGTTTCATCAAAGCGCGCGCTGCCCCAGCGCCGCCTCACGACTGTTTCTCCCACCGGCTCAACGCTTCGTCATACCACCGACGGCGCAGGCGGCCGATGATGAACCCGACGACGCCGGCGGCGATTCCCAACACGGTCGCATCGAAGGCAGTGAGCATCGCCTCTGCGAGCAGATTCAAATTGCCGTTGCTCAATGCCGTGAGCCCCGGTCCGAGCGAGATCAGCGTCGCCATCAAGCCAAGCATCGGCGCCGAGCGGGTGAGAATGTCGGCACGCTCGATGCGGCGATGAGCCCGGCGCTCGACGGCATCTACATTCTCGGGTCGCTGCGATCGACGCAGCTGCCCCCGTTCTCCAAGCAGCACGCCGATGTCCACGCACGCGACCGCGACACAGACAAACAAACAAATCACCACTGGCTGCAATAGCAGCGGCACCAGGGCATGGGTCCATTGAACGATAAAAGAGTTCATGCGGCCCCTGTGCGGCGAGCTTTGGGAACGGCGGCGTAGCGACCGCGGCAATAACCACCGACGAGCAACGTCGCGACCAGCGCGATGATGACCATCAAGCCCATGGGCGACCCCCCCGACGCCGAACTGCGAGCTTCGCTGCGTTGATCCGCCTCCTTATCGGCGGGTTGCAGCTCGGTAAGCGTGCTCGGCGACGATGACGGCTTCGCATCGACACGTGCGCGATCGAGCAATTGTTTGAGCGGTTCGACCTGATCCGCACGCAAGTACGGCTGCACCCACTGAAACACCGGATGATCCGGCTGCGTGTGGCCGCTGCCCGGCAAACCATGCTTGAGCAGCAGATCCACCCACGCCTGGCTCAACTGCTGCAAGGTCGCCGCATCGGTCTGCCAGAACTGTTTCTCGGCCGCGACCAGCAGGATGGCCATCATGTTGGTCTTCACGTGCACGTTGGATTCCTGCTCCAGGAACCGGTCGAGGCCGATCCGGTAGCGGTCATCGAGGTACACCGCTTTGACTTCGTCCCAGGCCCAGCTCTTGATGATGTCGGGATTGGTGACCTGCCAGCCCCACAAATATTCCATGAATTCGCTGCCCATGGTGCGCGCCCCGGCATAGCCATGCTGCATCAAAGGCTTGATCCACGCCGGATTGAGATATCGCCCACGCAGTTCAGCGAGCAACGCCGCCGGCAGCGCCTGCATCTGCGGCTGCCGGGGGTTCGAGTGATCGGCGACATGGCTGGCCGGAATGCGGCCGCTCAATGTTTCCACTGCGAGACTCAAGCCGCCGAGGTAATCGAAGGCATCGTTGTTGTCCATCAAGCCGTAGAGGTTGCTGGAACGGCCCAGATAGGTATTGCGAACTTCGCGCAGGTTGCTGCGCAGCCGCTCCTGCTGGGCATCACTGCTGCCGTCCGCAGAATAGGCGTGGCCGATGCGATCGATGTAGACCTTAGCCAGTTCCTTGCGATCGCTCCAGCTGCCGGAGCGTTCGATCATGCGGTTGATGCCGGCACTGTAATCGCCCGGCGCACTGCCAAACACTCGCAGGCCGGCCTGTTTGCCGGCGAGGGCGGCGGCGACACCTTGCTTGATCAGCGCCGATGTTTCCTTCACCCAGTGCCGAGCGACGTGATTGAGAGCCAGTGGTTCATCGCCGCCCGTGGCTAATGGCCCCAGCGGCTTCAATGCCGCATCGAGCGCAGCAGCGAGGTCGGGACGATTGCGTTCGATGGTGCGGCGGCTGCCGTCGAGTGCGAGCAGCACCGCCCTGTCCAGCCAGACGATTTGCTGGCCGAACAGATCGCGAAACAATCCAGAAGTGACGAACACGGTATCGGCGCGCATGCCGACGTCTTT
The DNA here is from genome assembly GCA_963710595.1 of uncultured Gammaproteobacteria bacterium. GTDB lineage: Bacteria > Pseudomonadota > Gammaproteobacteria > Steroidobacterales > Steroidobacteraceae > Steroidobacter. The sequence continues at coordinate 1,689,228 of CAVQAZ010000003.1, read as the reverse complement.
GAGCGGCTGCCGCTCAAGACCTGACACGATGCCACGACTATTCCACTGTGGCGCGACGCCAAGCAGCGACAGGCCAAAACCCACCATCGCGCCTTCGTCACGCACCGAATCGGAAGCCCAGAGAATCACGGCTTCCTTACCATCGGCTGCGACTTTGGCACGCGCTTCGAGCGCAAGCTGACTGCCCAGCGTGTAGCCGAGCTGCGAAGGAATCAGGCTGTTGTCGAGTCCGTGAAAGTTACGTCCGGTCGGCAGCGCGTCTGCATTGCGAATCGGATCGTTACCGGGTCCCGCGGGAATAAACCGCCCTGACAGTCCGTGCAACAGCGCACGCATTTCGCTGTCCGGTGAAGTCTGCAAGTTCCGGCGAGTCACCTGGTCGCCCGGCTCGACTTTCATCGAAGCCAGCATCGTATCGAGCGCCGCCGCCGACCATGGCTTGCCGAAAATATGCAGGCCCAGTGGCATGAAGTCTTCTTGCAAATGCGTGAGATAGTGACCGATCTCATGCACCAGTAATTCGTCATCCGCCTGTTCGAACGAAATGCCACGCACTTTCAGTTCGGCGTCCATGCTCGCGGTCAGCGCATCGCGCAGATGCAAGTCGTCGATCACACCTCGCATGGAGGCCGCGGCTTGCTTGCGCAGCGCCGGGTTGGTGGATGATTCATAGCTTTCGATCAACTGCCGCAGGCGCAGCAGGTCGTCGTAAAGCGGCGTGGCGGTCAGCGGCGGAATCAAGTGATCAACCATCACCGCCAGCCCACGCCGCTTGGCCTGCAAGCCCTCGCCGACGCCATCGACGATGTATGGATAGATGCCGGGAATGTCACCGGCGATCAGTGCGGGATAGTCGAGTTCATCCTGGCCTACGCCCTTGCGTGGCAGGAATTCATACGTCGAATGGCGGCCGAGATGCACGATGGCATCGGCGCGAAATTCGTTACGCAGCCAGAAGTAGAATGCCAGGTATTGATGCGTCGGCGGAATGCTGGTGTTGGCGTGAAGCAATTCCTCGTTCAACTCCCAGCCGCGCGGCGGCTGCGGACCGACGAAGATTTTTCCAAAGCGCACGCCCGGCAGCACCAGCTTGCCCTTGTTGATCATGACATTGCCGGGCAATTCGCCCCAGCCGCGCAGGCCTTCGATGCCGGTCGCCGCGAGCGCGCGAGTCAGCGAATCAATGCGAGCATCGTTGCCGCCTTTGGACAACTGAACGCCGTATGCCGCTTCGAGCTGCTTGATCAAATCGAGCGCACGAGCACGCGCCGGATGTTGTGCGCCTTCGATCAAGTGCTCGATCTCGTGAAGAATGCGAGTTACCTGGCCTCGCGCTTCCTGCGGCAACCGCGCCTCCTGCGCGCGCTTCACATTCGCCTGCAGCAACGCGAGCGGCCCGCCAATCATTTCTTTCTGCAACGCCTCCGGAATGGTCGCAAACCATTTCGCATATTGCTCGGTGGTGACATTGGTCACCCGCGTTGCCATGGCGCGCAACGCGTCGCCCTGCTCGGGAAGATTCACGCCGTCCTGCTGCAATTTCTCCAGCAGCGCTGCCGATGTCTGCGGCAACGGCCCGGTGTCATAGCCGTCGCGACGCAGTGCCTTGAGAATCTCCAGCAGCGAAGCCGGCACGTCCAGATTGTCCGCACCGATGTTGTGACGTCCGGGAGGGTGATTGTAATAAACGATGGCGACATGCTTGTTGGCGTTCTTGGTCTGCTGCAGGCGAATCCAACGCTCCACGCGCGCCGTCAGTTGATCCACTTGCGTCGCAATCGACTCGACACGCGTGACAGCGATGCCCGTCAACGCATCGATCTGCGCAGCAGCAGCGGCAGCAATCACTATAGGTTGGCTGACGCCTTGCAATTCCGGCATCGAGACACGGTAGTAAACGCTGTCCCACGCCAGGCCCTGCTCGGAAAGCCGCCAGGCCTGCGCGGTGAGGTCGTGCAATCGCACCGCTTTGAATACCGGTACGTCGAGCTGTTCGATACGGCGGGTCGCAACGGCGCGGTCGCTGCTGCCACCAATGATGAAATCCTGCACCGACACTATCCCGCCCAACCGCGCACCGACTTGCTTGCCGATGACTTCCAGCGCATCGCTACTTGGTTTCCCCCAACCCGCAAGCACTGTGAGGCACTCCAGCCCGCGCGCCTCCAGCGAGCGGCAAATCGCTTCACTCACACCCGAACCCGCATGCTGGTCCTCGAGGACCGCGACTACGCGGCGTTCGCCGTCGACGCGCAAGTTTGCAGTGGTGTACCACCCTCCGCGATAACGGAATCGCAACGGCAGAGCATCTTCAACCGGCTTTACCGCCGCAACGACGCTGCGATCCTGCGCGGACAGCGTCAGCGCCAGCAGCGAGATCAGGTTGGCCTCGCCGCGATTCTGCCAATACGCGCGAGCGTTGATCCAGGGTGCCAGCGCCGGATATTGCCGGGCCGATTTCGCGACCGAGGCGGCGCTCGCATCCTTCTCCGCCGTCAGTGATGAGAGCTCGGCATAGCGCGCATCATTATCTGCAAACAGACGTTTGCCACCCCAGCGGCTTTGCCGACCGAGACCCGGGTCGCCGGCGACAGCGATGACTTCGCGGGCGCGAGCCGTTGCCAGCAGCGGCTGTATCCGCTGCGCCGTTTCCTTGAACACCGTCGCCAGCAGCAGCGCGTCGGCGTCACCTATCAATTGTTGCAGCTGGGCGTCGGCCAGCGCGTCGAGCTGCGCAGTGGTGCGGAAAATCAGCTGATGGCTGGGAAAACGTTGCTTGAAATCGCGCCCGGCTTGAGCGAGGTCGGCCGAGTTTCGCTCGGAAACGACGGCGACCAGGGTCGCAGCCGGCGCCTGCGTGCCGAACAATGCAACCAGCAGAAGAAACAATCCGCTCAGGCGGTGGATGAGGCGGACGAAAAGATGAGCGACAGATCGCACGACGGGAACCCGCTAAGGCAGACGCAACCACACGGCGCAATCGTGCCGTCGGGCGCGTCGCTGCCGTGAACCTGTCGCCGCTGCGGATTTCCCGCTCGTTCAGCACACCCCGGCTGCACGAAGACGACCGCAACAAGCTGGTCTCCTGGCTCGCGGTTTGATGCCGGCGCATCACCTTCCCAGGCCTGCAGCCCAGTGGTCAGCTTCTTTGCGAAGCTTCGATGCCGGCTTGCCGCTTACAGTTGCGGGGGCAGCCCGGGTATTGCACCCGGTTCCCATGACTTGTCGTTCGCTTTACACAGTGCGTGAAAATTTTTGGCTCGTCAATTATGGGGCCATCAAGCAGGTGACTTGATGGCAATGGCAATGCCCGCGACCACCAATGTCACCCGCTCGCAGAGCGCCGCCAGAGCTTGATTGAGCCGGCCTTGTTCGTCCTGGAACCGTCGCGACAGCGGCGCTAACGGCACGATGCCCGAGCCGACTTCGTTAGAAATCAACAACACATCGCCGCGCCGATGACCGAGCCACTCCAACAACGCGGCGCGCTCGGCATCCCAGGCCGGCAACGCGGCGGTCGGCGAATCGTCACGAAAATCCCGCAGTAACGCGTTCGATAACCACAGTGTCATGCAGTCGATGACCAGCAGGCAATGGGCATCCCCTGCGGACAACGCTTGCGCAAGATTCGTCGGCGCTTCTAAGGTATGCCAGTTCGCCGGTCGCTCCGCCCGATGCAGCGCGATGCGATGTCGCATTTCTTCGTCGAGCGGCTGGGCCGTGGCAACATAAGTGACCTCGGCATTGCGCGCTGCCGCCAGCGATTGCGCCAAGGCGATGGCATGGCCGGTCTTGCCTGAACGTGCGCCGCCCAGGATCAGATGACGCTGGAACGGCGCTCGCTCACGCGGCTTGCCATCTTCTACCATTGTGCCTCTACCATTACCCGCCGCTCTCGCTTGATAACAGACGGACATGATAACCAACGCCACTCTGCAACGCCGGCTAGATACTCGCACCAAGCCGCAAGGATCGCTCGGCGTGCTGGAAACGCTAGCCGTTCGCATCGGCCTCGCGCTCGATACCGAGACGCCGCAGTTTCATGCGCCGCAATTGTTCGTCTTCGCCGGGGACCACGGCATCGCAACCGATGGTGTCAGCGCGTATCCCCAGGCAGTCACCGGACAGATGTTGCTCAATTACCTGCAAGGCGGCGCGGCCATCAATGTGTTGGCGCGCCGACAAGGAATTGGCTTGCGCGTCGTCGATGCCGGCGTCGCTAGCGATATTGGCAACCACCCAGCGCTCGCAGCGCGCGCCGTCGCACGGGGCACACGCAACTTTCGGATTGAACCTGCGATGTCGCCGGACCAGTGCACGCAAGCCCTCGACACGGGCAAGGCGCTGGCGCATGAAGCTTTGCAACAGGGGTCGAATGCTTTGCTGCTCGGCGAAATGGGCATCGGCAACACTGCATGCGCCTCGATGCTGCTGCATCGTCGTACGGGTTGGTCGCTGGGAGACTGCGTCGGCCGCGGCACCGGACTCGATGATGTGGGACTGGCGCACAAGCGTGAACGGTTAGCGGCAGCATCGGCGCGCTGTCCCAAGAAACTGACGCCCATAGAAACCATCACCGAATTCGGCGGCTTCGAACTGGCGATGATTACCGGCGCACTGCTCGCCACCGTCGACTATAAATGCATAGCGGTGATCGACGGCTTTGCCGTCACAGTCGCCGCGTTGCTGGCGATGGAAATCGATCCCCGGGTGCGCATGCGGTGTCTTTTCAGCCATTGCTCGGCGGAACATGCTCACCGCAAGCTGCTGGCTCATCTCGACGTCCGCCCGCTGCTCGATCTCGGCATGCGCCTCGGCGAAGGCACCGGCGCAGCGATGGCGTGGCCGTTGATCGACGCCGCCGCACGCTTGATGACGGAAATGGCCAGCTTCGAATCCGCGGGCGTCGCCGACCGCCGTACATGAGCAGCGACGTTCATATCACTCGTTCTGCTCGCTTTGTGGCCGAACTGCGCCTGCTGCTGACGGCCGTTCAATACTTCACGCGGCTGCCCGTTCCTGCATGGGTGGGCCACACTCAAGAACAGTTGAACGGCTCGGCTCGTTACTTTCCGGCGGTCGGCCTACTGATCGGTTCAATCGGCGCGCTGGCTTTGTGGGCAACGAGTTTAGTATTGCCGGCGCCGCTGCCGGTCATTCTCAGCACGGCGCTCACTGTGCTTTTGACCGGCGCCTTTCACGAAGATGGGCTCGCCGATACGTTCGATGGGCTCGGCGGCAGTGCGACCAGGGAACGGGCACTGGAGATCATGAAAGATTCGCGCCTCGGCACGTTCGGGGTATCGGCGTTGGTGCTGGCGTTGCTGCTCAAGATCGCAGCGTTGAATGCATTCCCGGTCGAACTGGCGGTAATTGTCTTGATTGCCGGCCACGGTTTCTCGCGTGCGTGCGCCATCACGCTACTGTTCGCCGGCAGCTATGCAGGCAACGCAGAACAATCGCGGGCGAAGCCGGTGGCTCAGCACATGGGAGTCGGAGAGTTCCTGGTCGCGGCGATCATTGGAATCTTGCCGCTGATCTGGTGTGGCAGACACGCGTTGGCCGGACTCATCTGCGCCTTGGCAATGCTGTACGTGCTGGCGCGATGGTTCACTAAGCGGCTGGGCGGATTCACCGGCGATACCCTGGGCGCCGCGCAACAGCTCACCGAGATTGTTTTCTATCTGGCGGTGCTGGCGTCGTGGAAATCTTTCTGATCCGCCACACGACGCCGGCGCTGATGACCGGCATCTGTTACGGGCGCACCGATGTGCCGCTGGCGGAAAGCGCTGAGCGCGACATCAAGGCCGCGCTCGCGCCGTTGCCCAAGTTCGATCGCATCTATTCCAGCCCGGCGCAGCGCTGCTTGCGGTTAGCCGCTGCGCTAGCGCAGCGCGATGGTTGCTCACCTCCCATTCCAGCACCCCCGCTGAGCGAACTCGACTTCGGCGACTGGGAGCAATTGCCCTGGTCGCGGATTCCGCGAGAACATAGCGACCCATGGGCAGCGGATACCTGGAACCTGGCGCCGCCGGGGGGAGAAACAGAACAAGCGCTATGGACCCGGGTTTCCGCGTGGTACGACACGGCGTTCTACGAACGCCCGTCCCGCTGTGCCATCGTCGGCCACGGCGGATCGCTGCGCGTCCTGCGCTGCCTGATCCTTGGCTTACCCGTGGACCAACGCTGGTCGTGGAACCTCGGCTGGGGCGAACACGGACGGTTCGAGATTTGAACCTTCGGCAGCCTCCGCAGCCGTTGCCACCGGACGCTTCGAGCGTCGACCAGAGGGGTCTTCGTCCTTTCAGGAGCGTGAAAAACAGGACTGCCCACCCTCCAGTCGCCGCGGGACACGAACGAGGAAGGTTGTGGGGTAAGAAGGGATAAGAGGGAGTTGCCTGTACGGTTGCGGCCTGCAATGCTGGCGGTGGTGACGGCGTGACTTTCAGTAATAAATCTTCAGTTGGTGCGGTCTTCTACCAATGACAGGCAACAGTCCTGCCGCGCGGGGGCGCTTCGAGGCGCTGTGCGTGCCGTTTCGGGCGGACGTGTTTCGGTTCGTTTATTGGTTGTGTCGTGACCGCAGCCTGGCTGAGGACGTGGTGCAGGAGACGCTGATACGTGCGTGGCGGTCGCTCGATTCGCTGGGTGATGACAAAGCGGCGCGTCCGTGGTTGTTGACCATTGCGCGCCGCGAGCTGGCTCGCGTGTTCGAGCGCAAGCGGCTGCCGATCGTGGATATCGATCTCGCACATCAGGCTCAGCACGAGGCATTCGCCGTTGACGACCCGCACGACGTCGAAGAAATGCGTCGTGCCATCTGGCAACTCGACGTCATTCATCGCGAGCCTTTGGTGTTGCAGGTCCTCCTGGGCTATTCGACGGAAGAAATCGCCGGGCATCTGGAAATCAGCGTCGCGGCCGTGCTGACGCGATTGTTCCGTGCGCGACAGGTGCTGCGTCAGCAGTTGGTGGGCAGCAGCGAGGGCGTGCACTCATGAACTGCGATGAGTGTCGCACCGTCATCGGGGCCGAGCCGAATTCGAACCAACCGGAAGTGCTCGCGCATATCGAGCGGTGCCCGGAATGCGCGCGCCATCGGCAAGAAATGCAAGCAATGGATCGATTGATTCATCGCGCGCTGGCGGTGGATGTCCCGGTGCCTGCGGCGACAGTTGAAAGCAACAAACCACGTATCTGGCGCATGGCTGCGAGCCTGCTGGTCACCGCTTCGCTGGTCGCTGCGATTTCGTTGTGGCTGCTCACCCCTCGCGACAGCATTGCCGCCGAAGCGATCGATCATGTGCTGCATGAACAGGAATCGTTGCTCAGAACCTCCGCACGTGTCGATGCCGCGAGCCTGGAAAAGGTGCTCACGGCATCGAAACTACGTTTGAAGCCGGGTGCAACACGGGTGTCGTATGCGATGAGCTGCACGTTCCGCGGCCACAGCACTCCGCATCTGGTCGTGCAGAGCGAGCAAGGGCCGGTGACGGTGCTGGTGCTGACCGAAGCGCCGCGACAGCAGCGAGAAGCCATCGACGAGGATGGCTTTCAGGGAGTGATCCTGCCGGCGCCTCGAGGCGTGATCGTGGTGCTGGGGCGGAACGTGCCAGTCGATGCAGTGGCGGCTGCTGTGCTCGACGCGCTCCAATACACATAACCTTGCAAACAAAGCACCGGCGAACCCGCGTTGCCGCGAGTTCGCCGGCGCCGGGCGCATTATTTCTTCAACTTGGCCTTGGCGGCATCACATTCGGCCGCCGACAGCAGCAGGTAGCCCTTGCCCTTGCAGGAATTCTGACCCTGGCAGGCATTGGTGGCCGTGCCGCAGGCCGAGGTGCCTTTGCACGAATTGACGCCTTCGCACTTCACCTTGGCTTCGGTCGCGCCGGCGCTGGTCACCGCCATGTTACTGAACAACAGGGCGGCCGCTGTGGCAATCGCTGCGCGAGTGGCTTTGTTCGTCATCTGTATTACTCCTCAAGCTTGCTTTGAAACGGATCGCTACCGGCGCCGCGAATCGGCACCTTGCGCATCAGACCGGCGTAGTATCGTTTGCATTACATCCGGCAAACGCAATAAGCAGCCGCCTGCCCCGGTCAATTGCAGAACCAACAACGTAGTCCGCGGAGCTGAACCCATGCTGATCGACGCCTTGCTGGATCCCGCCCCTTCGAACCAACACGCGGCGGCCAAAGGCGTGGTGGCGCGCACCCTGGACATGTTGCAGCCGGCGTTTGCGCTCGCAACCCGCAGCTATGTCAGCTGGGTATTTCTCAAATCCGGCTATCTCAAGCTTGCCGATTGGGAAAGCACCTTGGCGCTGTTCGAGTACGAATACCGCGTGCCTTTGCTGTCGCCGACGCTGGCCGCGGTGTTGGGCACCGCCGGCGAGTTGGTGTTTCCGGCCTTGCTCATCCTGGGACTGTTCGGCCGCCTCAGCGCACTCGGCCTGCAGGCCGTCAACGTACTTGCAGTAATTTCCTATGCGCACGTGCTGTTTCAGGAAGGTTTCGCAGCCGCCATCGGCCAGCACTATCTCTGGGGCTACATGCTGGTGGTGCTGGCGGCCTATGGCCCGGGCGCCTGGTCGTTGGATAACTGGGTGCTGGCGCGGCGCGCCCGGCGGTAACGGCAAGGTTAATCGGCGACGGCGGCGGGAATCTGCGCCCGCTCTTGACGATTACCGGCGCGGACTTCATTCTCGCGCCGCGCGACAAGTTCCCCGTCAGGGGATTCAAAGGGAACTCGGGTGAAATGCCCGGGCTGCCCCCGCAACTGTAAGTGGTGCGCCACGCGTCGAAAACCACTGGCAGGCCCTCGAGGGCCGTCTGCCGGGAAGGTGATGCGAGGACTTCAGCCACAAGCCAGGAGACCTGCTTGACGCCGTCGTCCATCGACCAGCCGGGGTGAGCTGAGCGAGCGGGATTTCCCGAGAGGCGACCGGTGCATGGGTCGCGTGAGTTGCGAACCCGTGCGGTTTGCAACTTGTCTCGGAGCCCTCTTGTGACTACCACGTGCACCTGTTCCCGGACCTCGTCCCGGATTCTTGCGGTCTCCATTTCCCTGCTGCTGAACCCCGCCTTGCAGGCGATCGCCGCCGACACAGACGGGGTCGACGGCGTCACCGTTACCGCGAATCGCGTCGAGCAGTCCACGGATCGCGTCGGCGATTCGGTCACTGTCATTACTGCCGAGGACGTTCGCGAGAGCCAGACCGCAGTTGTGGCGGATTTGCTGGCAAAGACCCCCGGAATCACCGTTGCACGCAATGGCGGCATCGGCGGCAACACATCGCTACGCATTCGTGGCGCCGAAACCGATCAAACCGTCGTGCTCATCGACGGCGTCAAACTCAACGACCCGTCCTCCGCCAGGGGCGGTTTCGACTTCGCCAACCTGCTCACCACCGACTATGCGCGCATCGAAATACTGCGCGGCCCGCAATCCACTTTGTGGGGCAGCCAGGCGATCGGCGGCGTGGTGAACATCGTGACCGGTGTTCCCGAAGGCCCGCTCAGCGGTTCGTTCTCGGTTGAAGGCGGCACTCACAACACCACCTTCGTGCGTGCGCATGCGGAGGCCGGCGGCCAACGTTTCGCATGGCGGGTCGCCGGCGGCTACCTGACCACCGATGGCATCTCCGCTTTCAATCGTGATCGCGGCGGTCTGGAGGCCGACGGCTATCGCAATGTCGGCTTCAACGCGCGCGGAATTTTTCACATCACTGATACCGCGTCGGCCGAGGTGCGCTCGACCTGGAGCGATGGCCGCAGCGAGTTCGACGGCTTTCCGCCCCCGCCCGCTCGCTTCGCCCTCGCCGATACGCCCGAGTACGGCAGCACCGAAGAGCTGGTGACCTACGTCGGCCTGAACGTGAGCACATTCGAGGACCGTTTCGACAATCGCATCGGCTTCGCCTACACCGACACCGACCGCGAAAACTACGATCCCTCCTCGCCGGTGCCGCTGACGTTCGATGCGTTCGGCCGCAACGAACGTTGGGAATATCAGGGCACGCTGCGACTGAACGACCAGCTCAGCGGCGTCATCGGACTGGAATCCGAACGTTCGACCTTGAGCACCGTCTCGCCGACCCGTGCCACGCCGAATCCTGCGCCGCTGACGGGCGATGTGCAGTTGGACAGCGCCTACGCGCAACTGACGGCTGCGCCGATCGTGGCGATCACTTTGACTGCCGGCCTGCGTTACGACGATCACGATACTTTCGGCGACAACACGACCGCTCGCGCGTCCGCGGCTTGGTCGGTAACGAATTCCACGATCTTGCGGGCCAGCTACGGCGAGGGCTTCAAGGCGCCGACGCTGTTTCAGCTGTACAGCGAATACGGCAATCTCGATCTCGACGCGGAAGCAGCCGAAGGTTGGGATGGCGGCGTCGAGCAGCGATTGTTTGACGACAAACTGGTCCTGTCCGCGACGTATTTCAAGCGCGACACCGCCAACATGATCGACTTTGTTTCCTGCTTCGGCGTAAGCACGTCGCAATGCCTCGCGCAGCCGGACGGTTACTACGATAACGTGCAGAAGGCTACTGCGAATGGTGTCGAACTGTCGCTGCTTGCACAGCTCAGCGAGCGCCTGGCCTTGTCCGCAAACTACACCAGCATGGATGCGGACAACGACGTTCCCGGCAGCGCGAATTTCGGTCGTGCGCTCGCCCGCCGTCCAAGCGAAACGGCGAACGCGCAGCTGAGCTACGCATGGCCCATCGGCCTGACCACCGCCGTAGCCGTACAACACGCCGGGCGAAGTTACGAAAACGCGTCCAACTCGATCATCCTCGATGGCTATACGCTGGTAGACCTGCGCGCCGCGTTCACGGTCAGCGAGTCGCTGGAAGTGTTCGGTCGCGTGGAAAACGCTTTCGATGAAGATTACGAAACCATCGCCCGTTACGGCACATTGGGCCGCACCTTCAGCGGCGGCGTGCGCAAGAGCTTCAAGTGAACCACGGCGCCGACATCGCAGCCGGCCGTTTCGCCTATCACGGCGGCCGGCTGTGTGTCGCGCGCTCGCTGTTTCCCGATGTGCCGCAACCGTGGATCGATCTTTCCACCGGCATCAATCCGAATTCGTATCCGGCACCGCGAGCATCCGCTCAAGCGCGCAATCGATTGCCGGAGCCGACCGAACTGGCGCGGCTCGAAGCTGTTGCGGCTGACGCATTTGGGGTCACCGACCCTGCGCGGGTCGTCGCGACAGGCGGCACTGAGAATGCGCTTAGGCTGCTGCCGCATGTGCTGAAGATTCCCAGCGCGATCGTCGCCGGGCCGACTTATGGATCGCACTCCAATGCGTGGAGTCACGCGGGCGCCAAGGTGGCAGTGGTCGCGGACTGCGACCTTGCCGCTCGTGCTGCGTCCGGCGATGCGATGACCATCGTCAATCCTAACAATCCGGATGGTCGCATCGTCGAGCGGCAACAGCTGCAATCGTTGCACGACTCCTTGCGAGCCCAGGCCGGCGTATTGATCGTCGATGAAGCCTTCGGCGATCTGGAGCCGCAACACAGCGTCGCTGCTCTTGCCGGCAGCGAGCATGCGCCGAGCATGGTGGTGCTGCGCTCGTTCGGCAAGTTCTACGGACTGGCGGGCGTGCGACTCGGTTTCGTCGTCGCCTCTGCTTCGATTACCACTTCGCTGCGTCGGTTGCTGGGTGACTGGCCGGTGTCGGTCGATGCCCTCAGTGCCGGTTTGGCTGCATATGCTGATCCAGCCTGGGCACAAACCACCCGCGCTCGATTGAACCGCGCGGCGCAGCGGCTCGATGGATTGCTTATTCGCAGCGGCATGAGCATTGTCGGCGGCACTTCGCTGTACAGATTGGCTTGTGCGGCCAACGCTCGCGCTCGATTTACGCAGTTGATCTCTCACGGGGTGCTGGTGCGGCCCTTCGATTACGACGCAACCTTGCTACGCTTTGGATTGCCTGCTGGACGCGCCGGCTGGCAGCGACTTTCCGCAGCCTTACGGATGGAAGCATGAGCACACCACCACCTGATGAGCCTTCCGAAGCGGAACGTGACCGCTTGCACGCCGAAGCAATGAAACAGCGGCAAGCCGAACGGCGCGCTGAACGCGCCACGAAGCAGCAGCGTGGCGGGCTGTTGCTCGTGCTCACCGGCGCCGGCAAAGGCAAATCATCCAGCGCCTTCGGCATGGTTGCCCGGGCGCTGGGCTGGGAAATGCGCGTCGGCATCGTGCAGTTCATCAAAGGCAAGTGGCAAACCGGCGAGAAACATTTTTTCCGGCGCTTTCCCGAACTGGTGACTTTCGAAGTCATGGGCGAAGGCTTCACCTGGGACGTGCAGGATCGGCAGCGCGATATCGCCGCTGCCCAGAAGGCGTGGCAGCGCGGCTGCGACATGATCAACGATCCGGAGATCGAATTCGTGCTGCTGGATGAGATGAACATCGCCATCCGCAACGATTACCTGGACATCGCCGACGTAGTGGCGTTCTTGAAAGAGCGCCCGCGCGACAAGCACATTTGCATCACTGGCCGCGACGCGCGCCCGGAACTCATCGAGATCGCCGATCTGGTAACGGAAATGACGCTGATCAAGCATCCCTATGAAGCGGGCTTCAAGGCGCAGCGCGGGGTCGAATTTTGAAACACAGGCTCGCAGCGCTGCTTGGCGTCGCCGCACTGATGAGTGCGAGTGTTGCCGTTGACGCAGCGGGCGCGCCCATCCATCCGATGCGCATCGTTTCACTGAACATGTGTGTCGACAGCATCCTCATCGAATTGGTGTCGCACGACAGGATCGCGGCACTTAGTCATTACGCACGTGATCCGCAACGCTCGACGATTGCAGAAGCCGCACAGCATTTGCCGATCACCTACGAAACCGCGGAGGAAGTCGTCGCGTTGCGGCCGGACCTCGTGCTCACCAGCCGTCACTCGGCCATCGCCACTCGCAATGCGTTGCGTCGGGTGGGCATCCGCTTTGAATTGTTCGACGTGCCCAACACCATCGAAGGCAGCCTGGAACAAGTGCGGCAGGTGGCACGACTGCTGGGAACCGAACGCGAAGGCGAAACGATGGTCGCGCACATCACGCAAGCATTGGAAGCTGCGCGACTGCCGCCAGGTGAAGCTCCTCTGACAGCTGCGGTCTACCAACCCGGAGGGTTGTCCGCCGGCGCGAACACCGTCGTCGGCGAATTGATGCAGCTGACGGGATTGCAGAACATCGCCGCGCGCTATGGCGTCACGCAATACCGTCCGCTGCCGCTGGAAGCCCTGGTCTCCTCGCCGCCCGATGTCCTGCTGGTCGGTGAAACGTCGCCGGGTGCGCCAATGAAAGGCGAACGCATCGTGCGTCACCGCGTCTTGCGGGCGCTGGAAGCGCAGATGACTCAGCAAATCTTTCCTGCAAGGCTTTTGTATTGCGCCGGCCCAACCATGATCGAATCCGTCGCGGCATTGGTTCGCGCCCGCGAGCACACGAGATCAGTGCAGCGTTCCCGGAGCGCGCTGTGACCGCTCAACGCTGGGCGATTCCATTCTTGGTGGTGCTGGTCGGCATCCTGTTCGTGCTTTCGATTGCGGTTGGTCGCATCACGCTGAGTTGGGACGTCTGGTCGGCGCAGGATGTCGTCAGTCGTGCGATTCTCATCGAGTTGCGCTTGCCTCGTGCACTCCTCGGCTTGCTGATCGGTGCGGCGCTCGGCATTGCAGGTGCGGCGATGCAAGGCTATCTGCGTAACGCGCTGGCGGAGCCGGGCACATTGGGCGTTGCAGCGATGTCGGCGCTCGGCGCAGTGCTCAGTATCTTCTTCAACATCGCCGACTTGCATCCGTGGGTGCTGCCGATCTGCGGTGTCGCCGGCGGCATGACGGCCATGGCCGCGTTGTTTACGCTTTCCGGCGCGACTGCCAGCGCGCTGACTCTGGTGCTGTCCGGGATCGTTCTCAGCGCGCTCGCCGTCGCCGGCATTTCACTGGTCTTGTCACTTTCGCCCAGTCCCTGGGCCGCGGGCGAAATCGTGCGCTGGATGCTGGGCAGCCTCACCGATCGCAGCTTCGATGACCTCACGATTGCTGCGCCGCTGATCCTGGCCGGATGCGTCGCCGTACTCGGTTGCCGCCGTGCGCTCGATGCGCTGACGCTCGGCGAGACCGGCGCGCGTTCGCTTGGCATCGATTTGAATCGCGCGCAGTGGCAACTGGCGCTGGGGATCGGCTTGATCGTCGGCGGCGCGACGGCAGTGACCGGCATCATCGGTTTCGTTGGCTTGATGGTGCCGCACTTGATGCGGCCATTGGTCGGCTCGCGACCGGGGGCGCTGCTGATGCCGAGCGCGATCGCCGGCGCGGCGCTGGTACTCGCCGGCGATATCGTCGTTCGATTGTTGCCGGGCGGTTCGGAACTCGAACTCGGCGTGGTGATGTCGCTGATCGGCGCGCCGTTCTTCTTCGTGCTGCTGCATTCGATGCGACGCAAGCTCACATGACGCGCGCGAACAGCAATCTCAAAATCGGCGGCCTGCAGTTTCGCCGCGGCAGTCGGGTCGTGCTCGACTCGATCGACCTGCAATTGCAATCGGGCTGCGTGACCGCGGTGCTCGGCCCAAACGGCGCGGGCAAGTCGACGCTGCTGTCCTGCGTGGCCGGGTTACTGACTCCGGCACAAGGCGGTATCGAACTCGATGGCACATCGCTCGATTCGATCCCGGCAATGCAACGAGCGCGACGCATTGCCTTCTTGCCGCAGATTCCCGAGATCGCGTGGGCCATCGACGTGGAAACATTAGTCAGCCTGGGACGAATTCCTTTCCAAGGCGTCGCTTCGGAAGCGGAGAATCGCGCTGCCATTGCGCGCGCCATGGAGAGAACACAAGTCACTCAATGGTCGAATCGCACTGTCACTACCTTGTCGGGCGGCGAGCGCGCACGTGTCCTGTTGGCTCGCATTCTTGCAGGTGAATCGGATTGGATTCTCGCTGATGAGCCTTTCACCGGATTGGACCCGGCACATCAGTTCGAAGCCGCGGAGTTATTGCGCTCTGTCGCGGATCACGGTAGCGGCGTGGTGTTGACGATTCACGATCTCACGCTGGCGGCGAGAATCGCCGATCGCGTGGTAATTCTCGACGGTGGACGCATCGTCGCCGACGGCGCTCCGCAAGCCGCGCTCACCCCAAAGATATTGCGTGAGGTGTACGGGATCGATGCGCAGTGGCTGATCGATCCCGCTGGGCACGTCCCGCCGATGATTGCCATACACGGACGCGCGGCCGTCGGCTGACGCCTATGTGGACTGAGCCTTGGTTGTTGCTCGCCGCGCTGATTGTGGAAGCGTGCGTCGGCTATCCTCAAGTGCTTTATCGCACCGTCGCGCATCCGGTGGTCTGGATCGGGCGAGCCATCGAAACACTCGAGCGTCGCTGGAATAGAACCGAATTCAGCGATGGCGTCCGACGCCTGCTGGGCGTGGCAACCGTCGTTGTAATCGTCGGTGGCGCGGCAGCCGCAGGCTACGCCGTGCAGCTGGCAGCTGGCGAGGTTTCATTTGGCGCGGTGTTGCTTGTGTTGGTCGCAACGACCGGCCTTGCACAGCGCAGTCTCTACGCACACGTTCGGAATGTTCTGCGCCCGCTGCGCGATGGCAATCTCGCCGCCGCCCGCTTCGCTGTCTCACAAATCGTCGGCCGCGATACAGCGGTGTTGGACGAATCAGGTGTTGCCGGCGCGGCGCTGGAAAGCCTCGCGGAGAGCTTCAACGATGGCGTCGTCGCCCCCGCCTTCTGGCTGTTCGTCGGCGGCTTGCCAGGTTTGTTCGCTTACAAGGCGCTGAACACGGCGGATAGTTTGATCGGCCATCGCGAGCCGCGCTGGCGAATGTTCGGTTGGGCCGCCGCACGAGCGGACGATCTCGCGAATCTCATCCCTGCCCGCATCGCCGGCGCGTTACTCGCGATTGCCGGCGGCGGCGGATTGTTGGTGATGTGCCGCGACGCTCCGAAACACGCCTCACCCAACGCCGGCTGGCCGGAAGCAGCGATGGCCGGGGCACTGCGCATTCAACTCGGCGGCCCCACTGCGTATGACGGTGTGCTTCACCAGCGGCCTGTGTTCGGTTCGGGCGCATCGCCTGGCGTAAGCGACCTTGCGCGTGGACTGCGTGTCTATCTTGTGGCGTGCGGATTGCTCTGGTTGTTAGTCACTGCCAGTCTGTCGAGTGACGGGCCACTGCATGCCGCTCGCGCGGCTGAAGAAGTCCCCTCACCCCAACCCTCTCCCAAGGGGAGAGGGGGCTCTTCACCTCTCCCCATGGGAGAGGTCGCGCGCAGCGCGGGTGAGGGCTCGCTCAACGCCGCCAACGCGGCTGAAGAAGTCCCCTCACCCCACCCCTCTCCCAAAGGGAGAGGGAGCTCTTCACCTCTCCCTTTGGGAGAGGTCGCGCGCAGCGCGGGTGAGGGCTCGCTCAACGCCCCCAACGCGGCTGAAGAAATCCCCTCACCCCGACCCTCTCCCAAAGGGAGAGGGAGCTCTTCACCTCTCCCCGTGGGAGAGGTCGCGCGCAGCGCGGGTGAGGGCTCGCTCAACGCCGCCAACGCGGCTGAAGAAATCCCCTCACCCCAACCCTCTCCCAAGGGGAGAGGGGGCTCTTCACCTCTCCCCATGGGAGAGGTCGCGCGCAGCGCGGGTGAGGGCTCGCTCAACGCCGCCAACGCGGCTGAAGAAATCCCCTCACCCCAACCCTCTCCCAAAGGGAGAGGGGGCAAGAACTCTTCACCTGTCTCTTTGGAAGATGAGGGGAGATGACATGGCCGCGCTAATGATCCAGGGCTGCGGTTCGGATGTCGGCAAGTCGCTGCTAGTGGCGGGGCTGTGTCGATTGTTTACCAATCGCGGCTGGGTGGTGCGGCCGTTCAAACCGCAGAACATGTCGAACAATGCTGCCGTCACCGCTGACGGTGGCGAGATCGGGCGCTCGACGGCACTGCAAGCGCTTGCCTGCCGTACGCCACCGACTGTGGATATGAATCCCGTGCTGCTGAAGCCGCAAAGCGACCTCGGTGCGCAACTCATTGTTCGTGGCCGTCGGGTCGGTGTGATGCAAGCGAGTGCCCATGGCCGGGACAAGCGCGAGCTGCTTCAGACCGCGGTGGAAAGTTATCGCCGGCTGCAACAAGAGGCGCAGCTCATCATCGTCGAGGGCGCAGGCAGCCCCGCCGAAACCAATCTGCGAGCGAACGACATCGCCAACATGGGTTTCGCACACGCCGCCGATCTGCCCGTGGTTCTGGTCGGTGACATCGATCGAGGTCACGTAATCGCTGCGCTGGTCGGCGCGCACGCCGTGCTCGATCAACCCGATCGCGATCGCATTCGCGGCTTCATCATCAACAAGTTCCGCGGCGACGCAAGCTTGTTCGACGATGGCCTGCGCACCATCGAGCGTCTCACCGGCTGGCAGCGAATGGGCGTGATTCCCTGGCTGCATCATGCAACTGCACTGCCCGCCGAAGACGCCATGCAGCTCGATCAACACGTCGCTCGCAGCGAGTCCACAGATGGCCGCCGCATTCGCATCGTCGTACCGAGGTTGCCGCACATTGCGAACTTCGACGACTTCGACCCGCTGCGACTCGAGCCGCAGGTGGAACTGATCTTCGTACATCCGGGCCAGCCGCTGCCGCTCGACGCCACGCTGATCATCCTTCCCGGCAGCAAAGCGACCATCGCCGACCTGGAATTTTTCCACGCTCAGGGCTGGGACATCGACTTGCAGGCCCACGTCCGCCACGGCGGCCGCGTGCTGGGCATCTGCGCCGGTTATCAGATGCTCGGCAACGTCGTGCACGATCCTCAACGCATCGAGGGTCCCCAGGAATCCACTCGCGGCCTCGGCCTGCTCGACCTCGCCACCACGATGACGTCCGACAAACAACTTCGCGCCGTCACCGGCACCGACAGTGCCACCGGCACACCGATCAGCGGCTACGAAATGCACCTCGGCGTCTCCACCGGCCCCGCCACCGCTCGCCCCATGATTCGCTTCGACAGCGGCATCACCGACGGCGCCGTTTCCGCCGACGGCCGCATCGCCGGCTGCCACATCCACGGCCTGTTCAACGACGCCCCCTTCCGCACCGCCTTCCTCGCCGCGCTCGGC
This sequence comes from uncultured Gammaproteobacteria bacterium, assembly GCA_963710595.1. GTDB lineage: Bacteria > Pseudomonadota > Gammaproteobacteria > Steroidobacterales > Steroidobacteraceae > Steroidobacter. Next base: position 1,671,074 of record CAVQAZ010000003.1, on the reverse strand, counting down.
GCCCGATCCGCAGGCGAGAATTACTCGGTGCGGGTGGAGCAATCGCTGGATGCCATCGCAGCCAAGCTGGCAGAGACACTCGACATCGACGCGCTGAGCTACATTGCAGCGCTGGATATGTAAAGGAAGGTATCCAAGGAAGAACAGACTTAAGGCCAAAGGCGGAGCTAGCCACCCAGGCCCTGGGCCTCGTATTCTCAACCGCCGCCAACCCGGGCAACGTATCGCCCTCACCTCCCAAGCAAGTGAATCCCATGGGCCACCGTCTTTCCAAAATCTACACCCGCACCGGCGACGACGGCACGACCGGTCTCGGCGACGGAACGCGAGTCGACAAGACGCATGCGCGCATCGAAGCGTATGGGACGGTTGACGAAGCGAACAGCGCGATCGGGATGATCCTGGCGGTGCCGAACCTGCCGGCCGAGGTCACGGCGTCGCTGACGCAGATTCAACATGAGCTGTTCGATCTCGGCGGTGAGCTGGCGGTGCCAGGCTATCGCGTCATCACCGAAGCGCACGTGGATCAGTTGGAAGTCACGCTGGACCGCTTCAACGAAGCGCTGCCGCCACTGAAGGAATTCATCCTGCCGGGCGGCGGGCCGGCAGCAGCGGCGTGTCATTTAGCTCGCGCGATTACCCGGCGTGCCGAGCGCCACTCGTGGGCCCTATCCAAGCAGGAAGCCATCGCGCCCGAAGTCACGCGCTATTTGAACCGGTTATCCGACTTGTTGTTCGTCATCGCGCGAGTGCTGGCGCGACATGAGAACGGGCAGGAAGTGCTGTGGAAGAAGACCACGCCGCAGGCGTGATCAGTTCATCGCCAGCACGCTGATGAAATCCTCGCGGGGCGCGAGCCGCAGCGTGATTTCCTGTTCGAGCTCTCGAGACACGACTAACGTCGCTTCGAACCGATTGACCACCACCGGCCGCACAGTTGCGCCGCTCACACGCTGAGTCAGCATGAAACTGTGATATTCGCCCGCATGCGTGGCGGCGAACTGGACCAGGACATGGACGCCCTGCTGATCGGCGACATCGTTGATGCGCTCATCGCAAATCACCAGGAAGGCCTGGTCGGAGGGCACCGAGGCGAACGCGCCGGCACTGCGCAGCTCGCTGAGGAAATTGGAAATCTGTTGAGTGACGCGCGCCCACACATGCGGCGTGTTGGGCAAGGCGGCACACCAGCGCGTACCGCGCTCGATGGCGTTGATGGTGAACAAGGCGAAACGACGCTGCGCGAGATACGACCAGTCCGAAGATGCGCTTGCGCCGCAAGCCAAAGTACGCAGCGCCGGCCATTCGCGATCCGGACTGCGCACCGACTGCAAAACGTTGACGCCTTGCGCCGCCAGCTGCCAGCGATCGAAGTTGTTCACCTCTTTCGCGAGCTTGGCGCTTGATCGCAGCATCGGTTCGGGCTCTCGCTCCGTCACCGCCGCCGCGACAGCCTCACCCGATCGCGACAACAAGCCGGCGACCGCACCGCCGTTGCCGAACACCTCCTGCCGTGCGCGCAGCCGATCCATCGCAGAAATGCGCGGGAAAAACATCAAGGCATTGTCACTGCGGAAATCGAGCGCCTTGACGGCGCGGATCGCTTCGGGCGCGCTGTCCCAGGAGGCCGGCGGATCGACGATCAACATCGCGCGTTTCTCGCGGCAGAATTTCGCCGCGACCAGCTGCGCGCTGATGCCGACATCCGTATTGCGAGCCAGCGGCGGAATGTAGACGAAGGCGAGCTCGTCAACGGCTTCCAGCGCGAACAAACCGGTGGCGCGCGCCGCCGAGCCGATCACGTCGTAATCGGTGATGGGTTTGCCGTCGTCGCCGTCGGGGTTGGAACTGACATAGCCGACGGGCAGGTTGGTGCCGGGCATGAGAGTCCGATCGGGCCGCGTGAGCGGCACGTCGCCACGGACTCGCATCAGGTCTGATTGCATCAGCACCATCGAAACGAACCGCGGCGACTCCGGATCAGTCGACAGTGCGCGAAAGGATTCCTGCGCCTCGACCCGCTCCGATCCCGGCGAACGCACGCGTTGAATGACGAGATTGAAGCATTGCTCGTCGCCGGCATCGATGTGATCGTAATCGACCGCAGCACGCAGGAATTCGCGAGTGCCGGGAGCGCGAGCCTCCAGCCACAGCAGCCCGCGCCCGCATTTCAGTGACAGCGTCACCGGCTTGGCGCCATTGGCGACTCGCACGATGGCTGCCTGGCGACCGCCCTGCTCGAAGAAATGTTCGACCGAGTAAGACAGCGGGCTCGGCTGCCACAAGCCGCCGAAGTGCTGTTGGAAGTCCGCGAAGCTGCGAACGACGATGGGTTGGTGAAGCGGGCCGCGAAGAGTGCGCCCGACAAATGCGGTCAGTTGCGCGCTGGCGCGTGCAATCGGTTGCTCCGCACTCGACGTTGTAGTGATCTGGATACCTGCGAGCGATAGCTCGGGCACCGTGGCTCCCCTTCTTTGTGCGGGGCATAAGTTATCATAGCTATTGACAAGCTACAGCGAATTCGTTGCGAACGTATCGCACGATGGCACCGAACCGGATTCGTAGCCCCGTTTGAACCATCGCACCCGTTGTTCCGAACTGCCGTGCGTAAAGGATTCCGGCGAGACGGTGCCGCGCGATTGTTTCTGCAGACGGTCATCGCCGATGGCGCTGGCGGCGTTCAACCCTTCTTCGATGTCGCCCTGCTCGAGCAATTGCCGGAGGCGATCGGCGTTGTGCGCCCAGATGCCGGCGAAACAATCGGCCTGCAACTCCTGCCGCACCGATAGCGCGTTTGCTTCCGTTTCGCTGGCGCGTCGGCGGGCCGCCATGTTTTTCTCCGCGATGCCGAGCAGCGTCTGCACGTGGTGGCCGACTTCATGCGCGACGACATAGGCCTGCGCGAAGTCGCCCGGCGCGCCGAAGCGGCTCTGCAATTCCTGATAGAAAGACAGGTCGATATAGACTTTGTGATCGGCGGGACAATAGAACGGACCGACCGCAGCCTGGGCAAAGCCGCACGCCGATTCGACGGCCCCGGAGAACAACACCAGCGCTGGCTGTTCGTAGCTGCGACCTGCGGCAGAGAAAATCTGGTCCCACGTTTCTTCGGTGTCGGCCAGCACCACGCTTATGAACTCGCGCAGCTGCCCTTCTTCGGCGGTTTCCTGATACGGAACCTGCTCGCCGGCGGGCGCGGTTTGCTGGGCGTTCTGCAGGACTACGGCAGGGTCCTGGCCGAAATACATGGCGACCAGCGCCAGCAAGATGGTGCCGATGCCGATGCCGCCTGCGCGCCCATAGCGGGTGCCACGCTTGTCCTCGATGTTCGAGCTGCCTCGCCGACCTTGCCAACGCATGAGAGAGCTCCCGCCGGATTTGTTGTTCGGTAGAGCTTATACGGGCCGCAGCGCCCAGGGTTCCGCTAAACCGTAATCGCCGCTCCGGCAGTCATGCCGAGATACAGCTCCGCCATTCGATCGGCCATGGCGCCCGCCGACCAAGTCGCCGCGTAAGTGCGGGCTTCCGTGGCCATGGAACGGCGCATCGAGGCATCGTTCAACAGTTCGATCACTTGATCCGCGAAGCCGTCTTCGTTGTCGGGAGCGACCCGCGCCCCAAGCTCCGGCTTCACGATATCGGCCGTGCCCATGTAGGCGGTCGAGACGACCGGCGTGCCCGAAGCCATCGCTTCCAGCAATACCAGGCCCTGCGTTTCGGTCTTGGAAGAAAACACGAACAGGTCGCCGGCGCTGTAGCAGTCAGGCAATTCACGGTCGCGCGACAAGTAGCCAACGAAGCGCACGTTCGCGCCCAGCTTGAGCGACTCGACGTAGGTCTTGCAGTGCTCGAGCGCCGGGCCTTCGCCCGCCACGACCAGCATCGTCTCGGGTTTGCGGCGCACGACCTTGGCGAACATGCGCAGCAGAAAATCGATGTTCTTTTCATGCGCGATGCGGCCGACGTGCACCAGTGTCGGCCGACCCAGTGCGATGCCGAGGCGCTCGCGAAAGCGATTGCCGTCGCCGCCGGCGAAGCGTTCCATTTCCATACCGGTCGGGATGATGTGCATGGGGCAACGTACGCCGTAATCTTCCAACGCCTGCTGCATGGCCTTGGACGGCACCACCAACGCGTCGAGCGCCGAACATTGAGACACCGTAAAGCGACGCGCGATGAAGCGCATCACCGGGCGGGGAATCAGCGGCACGTAGTGATGCAGGTACTCTTCGAAATAAGTGTGATAGGTCTCGATGACCGGCACCCTGAGTTCCCGCGCGATGCTGATACCGTGGTAGTGAGCGAGAAATGGTGTCTGTATGTGGACGAGATCGAAGCCGCCCTTTTTCAGCTCGGAGCGCAGCGCCAGCAATGCGCTGCCCTTCATGATGCGATCTTCCGGATCGCGCGGCAGATAGCGGGAAGGCACGCGAATGATGCGACCTTCCTGGCCGGCCTCCCCCGCCGGATATTCGGGGGCGATCAGCACCGTTTCATGACCCGCAGCATGCAAGCCGCGGCGAAAGGTTTGAATCGACGTCGAGACGCCGTTGATCCGCGGAAAATAAACATCCGAGATCATCAAGATACGCATGCACGGCACTCGCTATGAACGAATACGCGGCAGCGTAGGGTGATTGTGTGACGGTTAGATGAAACCCGCACCGCAAAGGTGAGAAAAAACTCCCACGGGGAGTTCTTGCCCCCTCTCCCTTTGGGAGAGGGTTGGGGGTGAGGGGCCTCCTTAAGCCGCGTTAGCGGCGTCCAGCGGCCCTCACCCGCGCGGACGCGCGACCTCTCCCACGGGGAGAGGTGAGGAGTTCTGACTCCTTTAACCCACGCGGAAAGCGTCAGATCTGCCTCAGCGCCGCGATACGCTCTTCGAGTGGCGGGTGCGACATGAACAGCCGCTTCAAGCCGCCGCCAGCGCCGTCGGTGGAGATGCCGAACGCCTGCATGGAATCCGGCAACTGTCCGGCGTGGCCGCGACGCAGGCGCTCCAGCGCGCCGATCATATTCTCGCGACCTGCGAGGTGGGCGCCGCCAGCGTCGGCACGGAACTCGCGATATCGCGAGAACCACATCACGATCATGCTCGCGAGAATGCCCAGCACCAGCTGCGCAATGATCACCGTGATCATGAAGGCCGGGCCATGGCCGCGTTCGGTTTTGAACACCACACGGTCGATGGTGTAGCCAATGACACGCGACAGGAACACCACGAACGTATTCACGACGCCCTGGATCAATGTCAGCGTCACCATGTCGCCGTTCGCGACGTGGCTGATTTCATGCGCCATCACCGCTTCGGCTTCCTGGCGTGACATGCCATTCAGCAAACCGGTGCTCACTGCGACCAGCGCATTGTTTCGGCTCGCGCCGGTGGCGAACGCGTTCATGTCCGGCGTATCGAAGACGCCCACTTCAGGCATGCCGATGCCGGCCGCCGCGGCCTGCTTGCGCACCGTTTCCACCAGCCACACTTCGTTCGCGTTACTCGGCTGTTCGATGACGCGCACGCCCATGCCGCGCTTGGCCATGAACTTCGACAGGGCCAGCGAGATCAGCGAGCCGGAGAAGCCCAGCACCGCCGAGAAGATCAGCAGGTTGTTGAGATCGAGGCCAGCGCCTTGCTCATCGAGAATGCGATCCACGCCGAGCAGGCGCAGGGTGACGCTGAGGACCAGCAGGATGGCCACGTTGGTGGCGACGAATAACAGAATGCGTTTCATGAGAGTTTCGGTACTCTAAGGCGATAAACGGGTGCAACGGCTGCAGAAATCGATGGCGGCGGAACTGCCGAACGATATGCGGCCAGGCACACGCCTATTCAAGCGGGCGCCCGGCGCAGCGAGCGGTGATCAGGAGCCGCTGGCGGGGCCAGCAGGCTTGGCGGCAGTCTTTTTGCCTTTTGGCGGCGCTTTCTTCGGCATCGGTGTGCCGTTGCGCTGTGCTTCGAATTCTTCGGCGAGTGACAGCACTTCGTCCGAGCCATTCCAGGTCGCGCCGTGCGGCACACGATTCTCGACGTGACGGGCGGCAGCGAGGAAGGAATCGATCGTGATGTTGCGGCGGGACACCGGCATGGCGATGCCGCGCGGCTGGGCGACCAGCTCGTTGACGAGATCCAGATCGACGGCGACGTTGTGCTGCTTCAGCTTCTGCCACATCTCCTCGTTGATGCCGGCGTTCAGCAGCGTGTCCGCCGCCTTCGGATGATCGCGCTCGTCGTCCTCCAGCACCGGGAACGCCTGCACGTACATCGCATCGCGATGCCAGCCGAACACGAACGGCTGGTTCACGACCGTAACCTTGGTGCCCACTGGAATCTGGTCGTACAGCTCGGAAATGTCTTCGGGATAGAAACGAATGCAGCCGTGGCTGGAGCGCATGCCGACGCCATAAGGCTTGTTGGTGCCGTGGATCAGATAGCTCGGCCAGCCCAGTGTCATCTTGTACGCACCGAGCGGATTGTCCGGCCCCGGCGGCACGCGCGGCGGCAGCGGGTCGCCGTTTTCCTTGTGCTCCTTGCGCACCGACACGGGCGGAGTCCAGGTGGGATTCTTCTGCTTGCTGGTGACCTTGGTGGAGCCTTCCGGCGTCTGCCAGCCGATCTTGCCGATGCCGATCGGGTGAGTGATGACGGTCCGCAGACCATCGTCGGGTTCACCCTTCTTGGGCTTCGGATAGTAGTAGACGCGCAGCTGCGCGAGGTTCACGACCAGGCCTTCGCGCGGCGCGGCCGGCAGCACGAACTGAGTCGGCACGACAATGGCGCGGCCGACGCCGGGCAACCAAGGGTCGACACCCGGATTGGCGCGGAGAATTTCTTCGTAGCCGACGTTGAAGCGGCGGGCGATGTCGGGGAGAGTGTCCTCGCCCTGGACGTGCGTGATCTGCAATTCGCCGACAACTTCGTCCTGCGCCGGATCGAAGCGGAATTTATGGGTGGCGACCGGATCGCGGATTTCGGGCGGCGGCGGCGGTGGTGGCGGCGTCGGTTCGGTGTGCCTGGTGAGCTGACAACCGCTGGCGATGAACGCCATGACCAGCAGCAAAGCACGACAACTGAACCGGGAGCGGATCAACGTGATCATGGGATGAGTTTTTACCAGTCCTGCCGGCAAATCACCACCGGCCCCCGCCCTCAAAGAACCACCGGGCGGTCCGGCAGCTCGTTACGGTCGACGGCGGGAAAATGTCGCGCTATCAGCGCGCCGGCGGCCTGAATGCCGGCAATCGCGGCCTGCGCCGCCGCGCCCTGGCTGAACAACTGCTCCATGCGATGGCAGACGCCGCTCCATTCCTGGGCCGTGACCCGCCCGTTGTAGCCGCGGTCGGCGACGATCTCGACGTCGTGATCCGCCCACAGCACGTAGATCAGTACCCCGTTGTTTAGTTCGGTGTCCCACACGCCGAGCTGGGCGAAAGCCTGCAAGGCACGCTGGCGCGGCGTCAGGTCGCTGAACAATTCCGCCGGGTCGAGACTGGCCTCGAGCGCGATGCGCACTTCGCCGCCATGAGTCTTTTCGGTCTCGGCAATGGCCCGCTCGATGTCCGCCAGCGCAGCCGTATCGAAGGCGCGGCGCAGGGTGCGGCGGGGCATGAAAATGTGTCGGGCGAGACGCTTGGCGTTCATGGCGCTACCAACGTCCCGAGGCGCCGCCGCCACCGAAGCTGCCACCGCCGCCGCTCCAGCCGCCGCCCCCGCCTCCACCGAAACCACCGCCGAGGCCGCCGCCCGCCCAGCCGCCGCGACGGGAGTTCGTCCAGCCGCGGCCGCCGCCACCACCACCACCGCTGAACAGCCCAAACACGAACGCCATGATTGCGGCGCCGATGGAAATCGCCATCACGCTGGTCAGCAGCCACACCAGGAAACCGGCAATACCGGCGGTCGCCGTCGCGCCACCGAACCTTCCCAACATGCGACGCAGAATGCCGCTGCCGACGAATACGAACATGAGCAGCACGGGCAAGGCGTTGCCTATCCCGCCCGAACCTTGCGGCGAGCGGGTCGCGCGCCGCTCGGCTGCAGGCAGCGGCTCACCCTCGATTACAGCGAGCATACGAGTGACGCTCTCCTCGATCCCACCGGCGAAATCGCCTTGTCGAAAGCGGGGCACCAGGACCTGGTCGATGATGCGGCTGGCAATGACGTCGGGCAACGCGCCTTCGAGGCCTCGGCCCACCTCGATGCGCGCGGCGCGATCATTCTTGGCGATCAGCAGAATCGCCCCGTCATCGACGCCCTTGCGACCCAGCCGCCATTGATCGGCGACGCGGATGGAATATTCCTCGATGGTCTCGGGCTGCGTCGTCGGCACGATCAGCACCGCGATCTGGCTGCCCTTTTGCGCTTCGTACTGGCGCAGCCGGCTTTCCAGCGCGGCGCTTTGCTGGGGAGAAAGGGTCTGCGTGAGATCCGTGACCGGCGAACGCAGCGGCGGCACCGCGACCTGCGCGGTCGCAATGGAGGCAAGCAGCAGCAGCGGCCAGATTAACGCTCGTGCCCACATCATCGATGCTGGTTCGATCCTGCGAGCGGGCCTTAGCCCGCCGATTCCACCGGCTGCGGCGCAGCCGGCGGCGTCTGGCCGAAATCGACCGGCGGCGGACGCGCAATGTCGCGCTGGTTTTCCACCGAGAAATTCTGCTTGGGATCGTGGCCGAACACTTTCGCGGTGAGATTGGTCGGGAACGACCGCACCGTCACGTTGTAAGTCTGCACGGCGTCGATATAGCGCTTGCGCGCTACGGCGATCCGATTCTCCGTGCCTTCCAGCTGCGCACGCAGATCGTTGAAGCCGGAGATGGACTTGAGATCGGGATAGCGCTCCACCACGACCATCAGCCGCGCCAGCGCCGAACTCAACTCGCCCTGCGCCGCCTGCCATTGCTGGAAGGCTTGCGGGTTGTTCACCAGTTCCGGCGTCGCCTGTATAGAAGTTGCACGGGCGCGCGCTTCGACGACGCTATCGAGAATATCTTTCTCGGCGGTCACCGCGCCTTTGACGGTGTTCACCAGGTTCGGCACCAAGTCGGCGCGGCGCTGATATTGATTCAGCACGTCGGACCAGGCCGCCGTCACCGCTTCATCCTGCTGTTGCAGACGGTTATAGCCACACCCGGTCAGCAGGGCGCTGACCAGGACCAGCACAGCAAAGCGCAGAACGTGCATGTCGAAACCCTTCTAATATTGGAACAAATGCCTGGGGCGCGCGCCGTCGTCATTGCGGCACATCAGCCCCTCGTCAGCGAAATCGCCCAAGGTCGGTCGGAGTTCCGCTGACAGGCACTGTTAAATTGTGGAGCCGAGCCGCGATTGCAAGGGCAGCGATGAAGCTTGCCGTTAAACGCGCCCGACCCGCAGATGCAGCGGCCAAGTCACCGGCTTCGTTGCCGCCGGCGCAGGCCAGAACGGCGCAATCTCGGCCCGCAGCGCCGACAGTGGATCTGCACCGGTCACTCGCTTATATCTCTGCACAGCAGACCAGGTGCCGATATAGCCAATGAGATTGTCCAAGTCCCACTGCAGGTTCAGCTGCATTGCCGGCGCGGTGATTTCCTGCAACGGAAACGGCAGATCGCGGTACGCCGATTCCACCCACCGCCGCTCCGGTGGCCAATAGGAACCAACCACCTCGTTATAGAAATGCCGCACGATCGCATCCACCTGCGGCTCCACGGATGCAAGACCGTACGTCCACAATGCCAGCGCGCCGTCACTGCGCAGCACTCGCTTAACTTCTGGATAGAACCGTTCGTGATCGAACCAATGCGCGGCCTGCGCGGCGACGACCAAGTCGACGCTGCCACTGCGCAATGCCGGTTGTTCGGCAAGATTGCCAATGTAAGCGACGTGCGGATGCGATTGAGCGCTCTGCAGCTGCGAGACGCTGCCGTCGCTGGCGACTACCAGCGCAAAATGATCCGCGAGTCCCACCGCGGCCTGTCCGCTGCCGGTTGCGCAATCGAGCGCAATCTCTCGCCGCGGCGTCAGCGAGGCAAGATATGAAAACAACTCGGCGGGATAGTCGGGCCGATAACGCGCATAAGCGTTCGCGTGTCCGGAAAAGTGATCTTTGAAACTCATTCAAGCTCCGCCAGGAACCGCTGCAGCGCAGCCATGCTGTGCGGCTCGTCCAGCTGCGGCACGTGGCCACGATTCGGCACCGTCACGCATTCCAGATCGGGCTTCTCACGCTGCATACGATCGAGTGTCGCCGCCGACAGCAGATCAGACAACTGCCCGCGAATCGCCAGCGTCGGAACATTACGCAGCGCGCCGAACGCCATCCACATTCCTTGCGTCGCACCCGGCGGAGGCCGGATAGCGCGCAGGGCGTCGCCGATACGGGGATCAGCATCCAATCTCGGCACCCCGATGCTGTCTTCCAGATAAGAAAGCCGCACGAAATCACGCCACTGCACTTCGGTGAAATCCGGCAACGCCGCCGCGAACGCCACCTTCATCTGCGCCACCGCGTCGTCCCAACTCTTCGGCGGCGGAAAGCGCCCTGCGTAGCCGGCGATCCGCGCGGCGCCGACAGGATCAAGCTCAGGCCCAATGTCGTTGAGCACCACGCCCACAAACGTCTGCGCCCGCACTGCCGCCATCAGCATCGCCACCAGCCCACCCAACGACGTACCGATCACGATTACGCGATCAACCCCCACTTCACGCAGCAACGACCACATATCATCGACATAAGTCATGGGGTGATAGTTCATCCACATCGGGTCGTACTGCGACTGCCCTCGCCCGCGAAAGTCCGGCGTAAGCACCCGCCGCCCCGGCGCAATCCGTAACGCCAGCGCCGCAAAATCACGACAGTTGCGCGTGAGCCCATGCAAACAAAGCACGGGCGTCCGCCTGGCGTCCCCCGGATAGTCCCGGTAGTACAGCTGCAGGCCGTCGCGAGAGCGGTAGTGACGTTCGGAGTAAATGGGCATTCAGTCAGGACCCGCAGGATGAAAGCCACAGCATACGGGGGAAGGAGCAGGAAGGCGTGGCAAGGAAATACGGCACGCTGTGACCTGTCGGCGCCGGCGGGAGGTGACGTGTTCCTTTTCGGGAGCGTGCAAGGCGAAAAAAACCCCGCGCTTGTGGCGCGGGGCAGAGAAGCGGACTTTTCTGAAGGGAAGTAAAGCCCGCTAGGGGATCGAGGAGACGTCCACCCAGGCCGATCGGAAGGGCCACGACCCTTTCGACCGGCGCTCGGCACTCAATGCAAACGCGACCACTGAAGAACCTTGATATCCTTCATGTCGCATTCGAAGTTCTTGGCCAGCACCGAGGCGGCTTCTTTCAAGTCGCCTCGCATCAGTTGTCGATTGACTTCGACTACGCCTCGGAATTCGCTCATGCCCTTCGGCGAGCGCTCTTGCAGCAGAAAGTGCGTGTAGTACTTGATGCTCATCATGGGTTGGCAGATTAAAGAGCGCCCGGTCGCGCTACCGTGAGGGATTCCACAAAATCTCTCCCCTTTGGCGATATCAGCCATCGCCTTATTCGGCCTTGGCAAAACGGATCACATGTCCCGCTACCGTCCGCCTCAACCCAAGGGTTCAAAGTTCATTACTCCTGTCGGCGCCCAGCGACTCAAGGACGAACTCGACCATCTCTGGCGCGTACTACGGCCGCAAGTCACGCTTGCGGTGCAGGAGGCAGCGGCGCAAGGCGACCGCTCCGAAAATGCCGAATACATCTATGGCAAGCGCCAATTGCGCGAGATCGATCGACGCGTACGTTTCCTGCGTCAGCGACTTGATGGCATGGTGATCGTCAGCCAGCCGCCTTCGGATTCGTCGCGGGTATTTTTTGGCGCCTGGGTGACGCTTGAAGACGACAGTGGCGCGAGCAGCGAATACCGCATCGTGGGCCCCGATGAGTTCGACGCCGCCAAAGGCTACATCAGCATGGATTCGCCGCTCGGCCGTGCATTGTTTCGCAAAGGCCTGGACGACGAAGTGAAGGTGGAAGTGCCCGGCGGCGCGAAAACATATGTGATCGTCGCCGTGCGTTACGAAACTTGAGCCGCGTCACAGTCCAAAGAGCGAAAACAGCCGTCGCACCGGCCCCGCTGCCGCATCCAGATCGCGCTTGCGTCGCGCGTGCATCCGCGCTTGCAATGTTTCCCGGCGCTGACTCAACCATTGCTCGCGGTCCGCACCCGGCGGCGCATGCAGCTTGGCGACCTGCGCCGTGCGAAATTTGCAAAAGTCCCGATACGACTCCAGATCGTGATGCAGGTCACGGCTCACCAGTTCGATCATGATCGCTTGATCCAGCAACGCCGACGACGCTCCCGATGCCGGCACGCTGAAACACGCCAGCGCGTTGATGAGCCGCTGCGAGTCTTCCTGGCTCAGCCGCCACTCCGCGTCGTCCACCATTTCCAGCAGGGTACCGAGCCGGGAATAACGTTCCTTGACGAAATCTGCGAGCTGCGACTGCGCGCCCTTCAGGAAAACTTCGCGCGCCGCAGCGACGATGCCGGCGACCGGTTGCGCGCGCGCCGCCGATTGCCGCTCCTGTGCGACTTCCGCGAGGTGCTGCAGATCGGCGTCGCCAAGGTCGAACGTGACTTTTAAAGGCATGAAGGTGACTAAAGAAAGTGACTAGTGACTGCTGAATCGTGACTGGTCAGAGCACCAGCGGAGTGTCTTTCCCTCTCCCTCGGGGAGAGGGCAGGGTGAGGGGAAGCCGGTCGCCGTGACGTTTCCGTAGCGCGTCTCCTCATCCACGCTTCGCGCGAAGAGTGCAGGCGCATCGCCTTAAGTTAGTGCCATTCGTCACTAGTCCCGGTCCACGTCGCTAGCTCATCAGCACATTTTTGAACTGCCACGGATCGCTCTTGTCCAGCGACTCTTCGAACAGGCGGCCGCGATCGAACAGCGGCGTCCAGTCGCTGTATGCGCCCACGACGGGGCCGAGGTAGGGCCGGCAGATCTCCAGATTGCGGCGGAAATCGATTTCATCCGGCTCGACCACGCCGCGATTCGGGTTCTCCATTGCCCACACCACGCCCGACAGCACCGAGACGCAGACCTGCAGGCTGGTGGCAGTGTTATGCGGCGCAAGCTTGCGCGCTTCGTCGATGGACAGCTGCGAGCCGTACCAGTAAGCGTTTTTCTTGTGGCCGGCGAGCAGCACGCCCAGCTCATCGATGCCGCCGGGGAGAATTTCCTTGTTGAGGATCCGCTTGCTCTGCTGGATGCGCCAGTTACGGCCGGCGAATTCATGCACCGACAGCACGGCGTCGTTGCAAGGGTGGTACGCATAGTGAACGGTGGGCCGATACACGACACGAGCGCCTTCGCGGTGGGTCAGGTAGTCGGAAATCGAAATCGACTCGCCGTGCGTGATCAGGAAGGAATGGAACGGCCCAGCCTGCGGCGTCCAAGTGCGCACCTGCGTGGCGGCGCCCGGCTGCAACAGGTAGATCGCACTCTGCTGGCCGAAATCGTGGCGACGGCCCTGCGGCGGCAGTTCCTTTTCGTGCGTGCCCCAGCCCAGCTCCGCGGGCTGGCAGCCTTCGCCGACGAAGCCGTCCACCGACCAGGTGTTGACGAATTCGTTGAGCTTCTTCGGCGTGCTCGCGACCTGCGTGTCGCGCTCGGCAATGTGGATCACCTTGACGCCCAACTGGTGCGCGAGCGAGGCCCACTCTTCCCGCGACTTCGGATCGGGGGCTGCAGAAGTATTGGCCGACATGTCCGCAGCGATGTTGAGCAGCGCCTGCTTCGTCAGGTGCGACACGAGGCCGGGATTCGCACCATGCGTGAGTACGGCAGTCGGCCCGCCCCTGATCGCTGCACGCAGCGCCAGTGCTTGTTCGCGCAACGCATAATTGGTCCGCAGCGACGGCGGCACGTTCGGATCGGTGTACCCGCCGGGCCACGGCTCGATGCAGGTGTCGAGATACAACGCGCCTTTTTCGTGCGCCAGCTTCACCAGCGCCAGGCTGGAAACGTCGACCGACAGGTTCAACAGAAAATCGCCGCGGCCAAGCATCGGCCCCAGCACCTGGCGAAAATTTTCCTGCGTGAGCGGATTGACGATGAATTTGACACCGTACTCGGCTGCCACGGCGCGGCCGGTTTCCGCGGCGGTCACGATAGAAATGCGCTCCGGCGGCAAGCCGATGTGACGCAAGATCAACGGCAGAACGCCTTGTCCAATGCTGCCAAAGCCGACCAATACCAGGCGGCCGGGGAAATTGAAATGGACGGGATACTGGGACATGGCGAACTCACCTGGCGAAACGGACAGCGGCAAAGTTTACTGACTTTTGCCGTCACGTCGACCGCGATGCACGGTTGGTGAGCTCGTTCGCACATCCCTGTGCAGCAGAGGCCGCGTCTGCGCGGGTGAGGGCCCTTACTCTTTCCAGTGCGGCGGGTAAGTGCGCTCGTATCCGGGCAGCTGCTCGACGCGCTTGATCCAAGCCGCGATGGCCGGGAAATTCGCCTCCAGCGGCAGCAGGCGGCCGCGTAAATCCTGCGCTTCGCGACGCTCCATCACACGCAGCAATTGTTGGATGCCGGGAAATACGACGATATCCGCGGCGCAGAACGTTTCGCCTACCAGCCAGGCAGACGACGACAATCGATTCTCGATGGTGCGCGCCTCCGCGATCACGAAATTCAAGGTGCGCTCCATGTCTTCCATGTGCCCTTCGACGCCCTGGAAAAGAATGGCGTAGATCAGTTTGCTGATGTGATCTTCGGCATATGACATGTACTCGCAGATCACGCGGGTAATCGTGCCTTCCTGCTCCGCGGTGGTGCCGAACAGCGGCACCTCGGGATATTTGCGCTCGAGGTAGCGAAGGATGGCTAGCGACTCGAAGCAGAAGTAGTCGCCGTCCTTCAACACCGGCACGCGGCCGCGCGGATTCATTTTCAACATTTCCGGCGAGCGGTGTTCCTGCTTGGAGAATTGCAGCAGGTGCGAGACATACGGCAGCCGTTTGTATTCGAGCGCGAGCAAGGCCCGCCAGGAATAGGGGCTGCCGCTGCCCCACCAGAGTTCCAATGCCATAAGTTACGGGTCCTGCCAGATAAGGCCTGGATTGTAACGAAGAAAGAAGTGACTCGTGACTAGTGAATAGTGATTGGCCGAAGCACGCTGCCGCGCATAAGCCCGCGGCAGGGGCGTGGACGGCAAAAAGAGTGACGCAGGCACTCCCCAGCGCCACAATGCCGCTTCGGCTCTGACCAGTCATCATTCACTGCGCGCTGTATTCACTCATGCCTCTGACCACCCTGATCGCCACCGACGCACTCGCCACTCAGCTCACCGATCCCTGGTGGCTGGTCGTGGATTGTCGCTTCGACCTGACGCAGCCGGCGGCCGGCGAAGCCGCCTATCGCGCCGGGCATATTCCTGGAGCGATCTACGCGCACCTGGATCGTGATCTCTCCGGGCCGATCACACCGACGACGGGACGGCATCCGCTGCCGGATCCTGAACGCTGGGCGGCGACGCTGAGCCGCTGGGGTATCTCCGAGGACACGCAGGTCATCGCCTACGACACAGACAACGGCATGTACGCCGCGCGCTTGTGGTGGTTGCTGCGTTGGGCAGGCCATCGCGCCATCGCCGTGTTGGACGGCGGCTTCAAAGCATGGACTGCTGCACGCCTCCCAACCAGCACTGAAATTCCTGCACGCTCGCCAACGCGCTTCGAAGCGCATCCGGATCGAGAGCTGTGGCTGGATGCGCAACAGGTCCAAGCGCGCGTGCAGCAAACGGACTGGCGTTTGCTCGATGCGCGCGCGCCGGAACGTTATGCCGGCAAAGTCGAACCGCTCGATGCTGTCGCAGGTCATGTGCCAGGCGCTCGCAATCATCCATTCGCAACCAATCTCGCTGCCGATGGCCGCTTCGGCGCACCCGACGAGCTGCAACGACGTTACGAGCAATCGCAAGCCGGCGTCAGCGATGATCACACGATTGTCATGTGCGGCTCCGGCGTCACCGCGTGTCACTTGCTACTCGCACTCGAAGTCGCCGGCAAACCCGGCGCGCGCTTGTATCCGGGCTCGTGGAGCGAATGGATCAGGGACCCAAGTCGAGGCGTCGCAGTGAATAGCGACTCGTGACTGGTGAATAGTCAGACGGAACTCGCGCTACAATCGCAGGCTTCTCACTAGTCACTATCTTTCTTCCCGCACAGAGGCCGCCGTCGCTTGGACTCCGCTAAACCACCGCTCACCAACGGCTCCTGGGACACCGAGGATTCACTGGACCTCTACCAGGTCGGCGCCTGGGGCAAGAGCTACTTCAGCATCAACACGGCGGGCCACGTGGTGGTGCGTCCGGACGGCACGCCGGAACGCGAAATCGATCTGTACGAAGTCGTCGAAGGCTTGCGCGCGCGCGACCTGACGGCGCCGGTCGTGATTCGTTTCTCGGACATCCTGCGCCATCGGCTGGTGCGGCTGCATAAGGCATTCGCACACGCCATCGCCGAGAACGACTACAAAAATCGTTACTGTGCGGTGTTCCCTATCAAGGTGAACCAGCAGCGGCTGGTGGTCGAAGAGGTTTACCGCTACGGCAAGGAATTCGGCTTCGGCCTGGAGGCCGGCTCCAAGCCCGAGTTGCTTGCGGTGATGGCGCTCACCGAAGATGCGCCGGAACGGATGATCGTCTGCAATGGTTTCAAGGACGACAGCTACATCGAAGCGGTGATCCTCGCCACCAAGCTCGGCCGCACCATCATTCCGGTGATCGAGAATTTCGAAGAGCTGCAGCTGGTGCTCAAGCACGCCGAGAAGTACCACGTGCGGCCGCGCATCGGCGTGCGGGTGAAGCTGGCGAGCGAAGGCGCCGGGCGCTGGCGCGATTCCGCCGGCGAGAAATCCAAGTTCGGCTTGTTCGTCACCGAAATTCTCGAACTGGTCAGCGTGCTTCGCAAGCACGACATGCTTGATTGCCTGGAGCTGGTGCATTGTCATCCGGGCAGCCAGCTGCAGGATATCCGCCGCGTCAAAGATGCGATCAACGAACTGGCGCACGTCTACGCCGAGTTGAAGCTGATGGGCGCCGGGCTGAAATACATCGATGTGGGCGGCGGCCTGGGCGTGGACTACGACGGCAGCGGCACCAACTTCGAATCCTCGATGAACTACACGATGAACGAATACGCCAGCGACGTGGTGTATCGCGTCGGCAGCGTCTGCAATGCGCGCGGCATCGATCATCCCATCATCGTCAGCGAATCAGGGCGCGCCACCGCCGCGCATCACAGCCTGCTCGTTTTCAACGTGCTGGGTTATTCCGCGCTGGATAAATTCCGCGTTCCCGGCCGCATCGAAGACGAATACAGCGGCGACAAGGAATTGCCGCAGCCGGTGCTGGATTTGTTCGAAGCCTATCGCACGATTTCCGAGCGACGCCTGGTGGAGTGTTATCACGACGCCTTGCAGGCGCGCGAACAGGCGCTGCAGATGTTCAACCTCGGCCTGTTGAGCCTGGAGTTTCGCGGCCTGACCGAACGTTTGTATTGGGCCACCTGCGCCAAGATCCGTGACCATTGCCGCAAGCTGGAAGCGGTGCCGGAGGAACTGGAAGGATTGGAGCTGATCCTTTCGGACACGTACTTCTGCAACTTTTCGGTATTCCAGTCGCTGCCCGACAGCTGGGCCATCGGCCAGCTGTTCCCCATCATGCCGATCCATCGGCTCGACGAAAAACCCACGCGCAACGGCGTGCTCGCGGACATAACCTGCGATTCGGACGGCAAGATCGATCGCTTCGTCAGCCAGCGCGAAGTGAAGCGCACGCTGGAACTGCACGAACTGCATCCGGGACAGGAATACTACCTGGCCGCGTTCCTGGTCGGCGCGTACCAGGAAACTCTCGGCGATCTGCATAACCTGTTCGGCGACACGCATGTGGTGCACATCCGGCTGCATGACGAAGGCGGCTGGTGGATCGAAGAAATCGTCAAAGGCGACACCGCCGGCAAAGTACTGAGTTACATGCAGTACGACGTCGACCGCCTGTTCCCGCAGTTCGCGCGTGACTGCGAACGCGCCGTGCGCGAAGGCCGCATGACACTGGCGGAAAGCCAGGCGCTGCGGCGTTTCTACGAATTGGAGTTGAACGGATACACGTATCTGGAAGGCGATTGAGTGCCTCGTGACGGGTGATAACCCTGGCGAATAGCCAGGGAAGCGCAGTCGTTATTGCCGCCTCCGACCACCTTGCCGTCCATTCGCAGCTGCAAAAAAAACGCTCAAAAGCGTTCTGTCAAGAGGGATCGTTGCAGTCCCCAAAGGGCTGACGTAGTATCGGTCGCGGTCAGCTGAATACGCATTTCAATCTACAACGAGCGACCTTCGGACACTTCTTCCACCGCCCGCCGGTCCTCACGCCCACGCACTTCAATGGTTGATTGTCAGCCGACCAAGACACAGCGATCCGTCCATTCATCCGGGGTTCTCGCAGACCCTTCACGGAAGGGAGATCGTCTGGCTGCAACTTCCGTCTGGCCTCAAGAGTGACCATCGATGACGACGATCTACGTTGGCAATCTACCGTTCAGTGCTACTGAAACGGACGTGCGCTCGCTGTTCGAAAAACACGGCGCGGTGCAATCGGTCAAACTGGTGAACGATCGCGAAACCGGCCGCCCCCGCGGCTTCGGCTTCGTGGAGATGTCCTCCAGCGATGCGCAAACCGCCATTCAGCATATGAATGGATTCGACATGGGCGGCCGCCCGCTGCGTGTAAACGAAGCTCGGGAGCGCGAAGCGCGCCCGCCGCGCCAAAACGACCGCTGGTAACGCTGCCGCGGCCCGGGGCAGGCCGGGGCCGCAGGCACGCCGGGGAAGGGGTTGGTTGCGCCCGGCGCGACACGGGCGTGTTTTGAGTTTCATCTTTTGGGACGATTCCACTATCTTCGCGACACCCCGCATCGGGGTTGTCGCGAGGATGAGGAATGAAGTTACCGTTCTCCCTGCTGGTTACTGCCGCGACGGCCGTAATGGCTGTAGTGGCCGGCTGTGCGACTCCACCCGCCAGCGATCCGGCGACTGCGACCGCGCTGGACTCGATTCTCGCCGCCAATCACCGCACACCGGAAACGCGCGCACGCGACGCCTATCGCCACCCCAAAGAGACGCTGCAGTTCTTCGGCATCCGCCAGGACATGACCGTCGTCGAAGTGTGGCCTGGTGCGGGCTGGTACACCGAGATCCTCGCGCCGCTGGTGCGAGAGCGCGGCAAACTCTACGCCGCGTCGCTGGATCCTGCGTCCGGCGACTATGCCAAGAATACCGTCGACAGTTATCGCCAGAAGCTCGAACTTCAGCCCGACCTGTACAGCAAGGTCGTGGTCACGACCTTGGCCGCGCCGCCGGCGAAGAACGAGATCGCCCCGCCGGGATCCGCCGATCTGGTGCTGACGTTTCGCAATCTGCACAGCTGGATGATGTTCGGTTGGGAGAAGGAAGCACTGGCTGCCATGCACGCTGCGCTGAAACCCGGCGGCGTGCTCGGCGTCGTCGGCCACCGCGGTAATCCGGTCACTCCGCAAGATCCAAAGGCGGTCTCGGGCTACGTCAATGAGGACTACGCGATTCGCATGGTCGAAGCGGCGGGTTTTCGCCTGGTCGCTCGTGCCCAGATCAATGCCAACCCCAAGGACAGCAAGGATTACGAAAAGGGCGTATGGACCCTGCCGCCCGGCTATGCGGACGGCAAGGAAGAACGTTACGCGCGCATCGGCGAAAGCGATCGCTTCACGCTGAAGTTCGTCAAGACCGGAAAATGAAACGCCACGCCAGTATCGCTGCCGCACTCGCCGCGCTGCTTGCCGGCTTGGGCAGCATGGTCGCGAGCGAGAGCATTCGCGCCGCCGAAGAGCCCGTAACGCCGCCGCCCGCCGGGAACTCCGCAACGCTCAAACCCAAGGGCCGGCTGCGCCTGCTGGGCACCGAAGTCGCTCCGGGCACCCGCAAGCGGTTGAGCTGGAGCAATGGCACGGCGATCGAAGGCTTTGCCTCGCCGGTGCCGGTGTTCGTGCTCAACGGTAAAGGCCCGGGGCCGGTGCTGTGCCTGACTGCCGCGGTGCATGGCGATGAGTTGAACGGCATCGAAGTTGCGCGGCGCGTGCTGAACGACATCGACGTGGAGGAGTTGAATGGCGCCGTCATCGGCGTTCCGATCGTCAACATCCAGGGTTTCTATCGCGGCACTCGTTACCTGCCCGACCGCCGTGACCTGAATCGATACTTCCCCGGCAATCCGCGAGGCAGCGCTGCTACGCGCATGGCGCATTCCTTTTTCACCGACATCGTGAAGCACTGTTCGGCGTTGATCGACTTGCACACCGGGTCGCTGAATCGCACCAACCTTCCACAGGTGCGCGCCAATTTGAAATTGCCGGAGGTGTCGCGCATGACCAAGGCGTTCGGTGCCACGGTGGTCCTGCACAGCGTCGGGGATCGCGGCTCATTGCGACGCGCGGCTACCGAAGCCGGCATTCCTTCGGTCACCTTCGAAATGGGCGAGCCCATGCGCGTGCAATCGGAGCAAGTCGAGCATGGCGCGAAAGCCGTCGAGACGCTGTTGTACTCGCTCGGCATGACCAAACAACGCCGCTACTGGGGCGACCCGGAGCCGGTGTATTACGCCTCCAAGTGGGTGCGGGTCGATCATGGCGGCATCCTGTTCTCCGATGTCGCACTCGGCGAGCGCGTCAGCGAAGGCGAATTGCTCGGCGTCGTTACCGATCCGATTTCCAATCAGCAGCATCGCATCTACGCGCCGACCAGCGGCCGCGTACTCGGCATGGCGTTGAACCAGGTGGTGCTGCCGGGCTTCGCGGCCTATCGCATCGGCACCGCCACTTCGCCGTCGCGCGTGCCCAAACCATCCGCCGAAGAAGCGGCTGAAGACGCCCGCGAGGACGATGAGTCCGCGCCGCCCGAAGAAACCGATTCACCGCCCGGCTAGAGATCATGACCACAGCAAACGTCCACGCAGAAAGCATCACCAGGATTTATACCGGCCGGGTCATTCAAGTAAACGTCGAGCGGGTGCGACTGCCCAACGACATCGTCGCGACGCTCGAAGATCATCCATCATCCCGGCGGCGCCGCGATCCTTGCGCTCGACGATGCAAATCGCATCTGCCTGGTGAAGCAGTACCGCCACGCCGCCGGTGGCTGGATCTGGGAACTGCCGGCCGGAAAAATCGATGACTGCGAACCGCCGCTGCAAACCGCGCAACGCGAGCTCGAAGAAGAAGCGGGCCGGCAGGCGGCGCAATGGCGCAGCCTCGGCGAATACCTGAGCTCACCCGGATTTTTGACAGAAGTCGTGCATTTGTTTCTGGCCACCGGACTCACGGTGGTCGCGGACCGGCTCGAAGCAACCGAGGTTCTCGAAGCGCACTGGCTGCCGTTCGAGCAGGTTATGGCAATGGCGCACTCGGGCGAACTGCGTGACGGGAAATCCCTGGCGGCCCTGCTGCGCGCCACCGCTTATGTGCAACCAGCCACGCGTTAAGACATTCCTCGCCGCGCTTTTCACTGCATTTTCTGCGCTGTCGAGATGTGTGACACACCACCTTATCCATCCGGCACTTGCATCACACTCTTGCACCTTGCCTGCATCTCGCTGAAGCAATTCAATAGCACACGCCTCCCAGGAACGTTTAGAGGTGTGGAAATCTCAACAAGGTCCTGCGGGATTGCCCGCAGTCATGGACAAGGAGAATGGAGTGAGCAACGACTTGAAGAAGATCGACTATCGAATGCGCCCCCGCGAGGTTGAACCGTCCCAGCCGGGACGCATTGCTTTCGACGTTCGCGGCAACGCGGTCTACGAGTGGAACGAAGACCGCCTGAGCCAGGACGGCGAAGATGGCGAACGCGCGCGTCGCAAGGCGCTGGACCATCCTGGCCTGTCGGTGGTCGAAGAGGAGTGCAAGAGCGGCGCCCCGATCCAGAACAACGCCACGGGCCTGCGCCTGGGCTACAACCCGTATGAAAGCGGACTGTTGCCGCGTAAAGCGGGCGGCAGGAAGCGCGACTTGCGCGAGCTGTCGAAGTGGCTGGAACTGAAAAAGCGCGTAGGCAGCGACGGCAAGTAAGCCTGCGCGCCGCAGGCTACACGGCCAGCTGCCTGATCTTTTCCTGGTGACCGCAGCGGAAAAAGCGCCGCAGTTCGGCCAGCCATTTTTCCGGCTGCAGTCGGCGCGGATGCAAGTAGCGTTGATCCAGTGCACGACAGTACCAAGCCGCGTGCCGATTCGCTTCCTGGTAGCGATGCAGGCTGGCTGCATCCAACTGCGGTAGAAAACTCACGCCGTTGAACATGCGAGCATGTAACGCGCCGGGGTAGGCTCCGGCGCGCTGTTGCGTCAGCAGCGCCAGCGCCGTCGCGTACTTGTCGACTTCCGCCTGCAGCTCCAACTCCAGCAGCGATACCGACCGGCCGCGCGCGAAACTCCAGATCAGGTAATGAAAGTGGCTGACGCCTTCCAGCGCGGTGCAGAAGTCGTGGAGATTACTGTCGTCGAGGGATTGCAGCGGGTCGTGCCGCTGCAATCGATCGAGTACCCGCTGGTCGATGAACAGGCCGATGCGCACGCCGCCGTCGTCCTGGACCACGAACACTTGTTCGTCGCTGAGCGGGCCATCGTGCTCGCCCACGACTTCGCGCAGGCGCTGCGGATCCGATAGCAGAAAGTCTTGTGCGTGGTGTTCGACCGGTGTGTCGTACAGTCCTGCCAGCAGCGACTGCATTCGACGCAGCAGCATCTAGTGCTCCCGTCTCGTGCCTGCCTGGACCGGCGCCACGCCCAGTCGTTGCAGGATGGAGAAGGCGCGCGGGCTGCCGGTCTTCATCCAGATCTCATACATGCGCAGGATGTCTTTATCGGTGTGCGTGTACGCCATCTCGGCGACCTCGTTGAGCACATCCACCAGCCGCTGAAACTTTCCCGCCAGCTCCAGGAAGATCGCGGCAAACGCCTGGCCCCGCATGGAGCCGCGCATGTTCTCCGCCAGGGTGCCGTACGCCCGGCCACCCATCGCGATGTGATAGTCGACGTCAACGAGCTTGCGCGCGAAGCTTTGGGCAAAGAACCCCGCGATGAAAAGTGATACATCGCCGAGGCGCCGCAATGTTTCGTCGCGCTGTTGAGAGGATTGCGCCGTGGAGGCTTCGGCCAGCATGTGCGCCAGCGGCCTGAGGCGGACGCCTTCAGGCGTGTTTTCGTAGAGCTCTTCGGAGCGCGCGAACATGGTCAGCACGTTCACGACGTAATGCTCGGTGTGATCGTCGACAGCCACGCGTTGCTTGCGCAGCGCCGTCTGTACCGAGTCGTGGAAAAACTCGCGCAGGTTGGCAACGGCAAGGACAGTTCCAGCAGAGACACCCTCAGACATCGCAGGCACCTCGTCAGTCAGGCTCGTAAAAGATCTGACAGCTCGTAACGGTTATCGGCACGCTTCGCAGAAAATTTAATCCTCGTGGCTTCGGTGTGGTTCCCACAAGTAAATTTGTTTTGAAATCTGCTACCGCTGGTTAGCACTCGTTGGCCCCGGCTGCTGACTGCCGGCCACATGCCAGAAAAAAAAAGCCCCCGCCGTGCGGCGGAGGCCAGACATAACACTCCGGTTTGTTTGCTATCGGGGTTATTTCGCCAGCTTGCCGATGCTCAGGCCGACCACCAGCGAACCGACCGGCTTGCCGCCGTCCAGCACTGGCACTGCCACCTGGACTTGCTGCAGGCCCGAGGAGTCGTCGACCTCGACGGCGCCCTGCCAAACCTTGCCGCTCATCGGCTGGTCGTGCTTGGGCTTGCCCTTGTGGCTCCAGTTGGAAGGCTTGCCGAGGAACGCGACCTTGCCGCCGTCGGCGCCGGACAGGAACGCTTCAGACACCGCGTCGCCGCCCTTCGCCTTGAGAAATTCCGCCGCCGGATTTTTCGTCAGGCCGCGCACGAAGGGATCGATGACGCTGGTGGCAGTCCACTTGGCCTGGTCCATCGCCGCCGCTTCGGGCGACTTGGCGCTGTTATAAGCCTTCACCGCGCCGACGATCGAAGCATCCGCAGCCCAGGATTGAACCTCTTTGATCTTTGCATCCACCTTGCCCTGCTGGGCGGCGTCAAGTCCGGCCGCCGCGGCGAATTGCCACAGGCACAGCAGCGCCGCGAACATTGCAATGAGCGGCGAGCGGCCGCGAATTTTTCCGTTGAACGTTTTCATGCACACCTCGGGTTGTATGTTTAGGGCCTGGTTCAGGGCCTGGCTTAGAACTTGGCATTGAAGTCGAGCATCAGGC
This sequence comes from uncultured Gammaproteobacteria bacterium, assembly GCA_963710595.1. Classification (GTDB taxonomy): domain Bacteria; phylum Pseudomonadota; class Gammaproteobacteria; order Steroidobacterales; family Steroidobacteraceae; genus Steroidobacter. The sequence goes on along the minus strand of CAVQAZ010000003.1, from coordinate 1,646,755 downwards.
GATCGAAGTCGAACTCGGTGCCCACGTCGCGATTGCCGGCAGTCTTGAAGTAGGTCGCATTCAGCACCCAGTTCTTCAACGGCGCGTACGCGCCCCGCAGGACCCAGCCATCCGTATCCGACAGGCCGGCCGCGAAATCCGAATCGATCAACTGCGCAAATAGCGCGTCCTTCTCGATCGACTGGTATGCCAGGCCGGTTTCCCACGTGCCGGGACTCGCCGCCTTGCCCAGCAGCGCGCCGATGCCGAGCGCGGTATCCAGCTCGGCGTCGCGATTTTGCGCGGCGTCGGCCCACAACTGCAGCGGCAACGCGCCGAGCTTGGTGTTGAACTCCGCCATCACGCTGATGACCTGGAAGTCGTAAGCAAGGCCGCCGGTGCTGGTCAGCGAATTGCCGTTCGCAGCGCCGTTATAGAAAGGTCGACGACCCTGCGCCGCGGCCAGGTCGTAGTAAGAAGCGGCAATCATCAGGTTGTCGTCGCCGAGCTCGAAGCGATTGCCCACCTGCAGGCCATACATCTTGGTGTCGGTAGTGTCGGCCGCAGTCGCCGTCGCGCCCGCCTGCACGTTTTCTTCGACCCAATAGCCCCACACCGAACCGAACAGCGTGCCGGTGCTATACGCGACCGCCAGGCCTTCCGGATTGATGTCGTTGTCCCAGAACAGACTCTGGCCGGGGCGCACGAACGGCATCTTCATCTTGCCGCCGATGAGATGCGCTCCGGAGGCGAAGGTCCAATCGAAATAAGCGAGGTCGAGGTACAGCGACTTGCGGGAGAACTCGCCGTCGAGCTGCACGTTCGCGCCACGCGGATTACCAGGTGAAGATGAGCTCGCCACCCCGACGCCGGCCACCAGGCTGTCGTTCACTTTGCCTTCTATAGCCAGGCGGGCACGTAACAGGTCTTCGTTGCGATTGGCGGCCTGGCGCTCGTCGTCGGTCTCTTGATGGCGATAGCGGATGTCGCCCTTGATGGAAATGCGATTCGGCCAGTCGGCTGCTTTCACCGCCGGCGCGCTTGGTTTGGCCGGCTCGGCGCTTTGTTTGGCAACCGTATCGGCCTTGAGCTGGCTGTTGTGCGCCTTGAGTTCGGTGTTTTCCGTTTCGAGCTTGTCGACGCGCTGGATGAGGCTCTGCAATTGCGAGCGTATCTGCGCGAGCTCGTCATTCGACGCGGCTTCGGCAGCCGGGCCGAAACTCAGGGCGACAGCGACAGCCGCTGCGAGTAGCTGGTGGTGCATGATGATCTCCGGTGATTTCTCTGGGGGCGATTGGATCGGTGCAGACGTCATACATCTGTCATACGATGGCTCAGCACATACTCACCGTCATTCCACACAGCGGTTATGCGGACTTGCCCTGATGCACTCGTAGGATTGCGCGCTCGCGTGCGGATTACTGTTAGGCCTCCTCGCACTGCTCGTATGGCGGAGCACCAAAAAGCAAAACCCCGCGGCACTTGCGTGCCGCGGGGCTTTTTCTCTTACTTCTAAGCTTGGGTGAACAAGCTGCGAGGTATGGAGCGCGCGCTGTTACCAGCGACCGCCACCACCACCACCGCCGCCGCCACCTCCCCCACCGCCGCGAGGACCACGGCCACCGCCGCCGCCGCCGCCACCGCCACCGCCCTGGCGTTCCTGCGCTTCATTCACGCGCAGCGGACGACCACCCATATCCTTCCCGTTGAGGGATTGGATGGCTCGCTGTGCGTCGGCACGGGGCATTTCCACGAAGCCGAAGCCACGCGGACGGCCGGTTTCACGGTCATTGATCAACGCAACGGATTCCACGGTCCCATGCGCCTCGAACAGCTGGCGCACCTGCGTTTCATCCGCCGAGAAAGGCAGGTTACCTACATAGATCTTTGTCATGACGATTCAGTCTCTCTGAAAAAGCCTCGAGCGCGATCCCCCTGCTAAGGTTCAATCATCACTGCGAGGCCTGGTTACAAACGGGCGCCGCCCCTTCAACACCGGTCGTTCCTGACCCAAGTATTGCGGTTGAGGTCCCAGGCCTACGTTCGCGGTCTCGTCGGATTTTTCAGAAGTTGGCCGAAAGGAGGGTCTTCATGACCCGGCTGGCCAAGCCAGAGAAAAAAGCGGGCAAAGGCACAACGAACGGCGCGGAATGTACGCCAATCGCAGAATCAAGGCAATCGGCGACAAAATTCCGCAGGTCATTGAAAGTAGGGATACAACGGGGAATGTATCGGCCCGTCTTAGGGGCGAGGGGAAGGCGCTTGGAGGGCGTCCCGTTATGGGGCGTTGTCAAGGCTCCAGTCCCAACACCGTGCCGAGTTCGTACAGTGTGGCCACCGTGCGGGCCGGCGGCGCAAGCTCCGCCGGCCACGCCGCCCGGTCGCGATTGATCCAGATCGGATGCATGCCCGCGCCGCGGGCGCCCACAACGTCCAGTGCCGGATCATCCCCTACATACACAACCTGTTGGGGTTCAAGGTCGGTGCCCTCGATCACCTTGTGGAATAGCGCCGGCTCCGGTTTGAGCGAGCCCACCTGCCGCGCGCTCAGGCTGCGTTCGAAAAAATGCGCCAGGCCAATGCGGCCCAGGTCGGCATTGCCATTGCTGGCCGTGAACAGGCGGAAGCGGGTCTTGAGCCGCTCCAGGCCGGGCAGCACATCGTCATACAGCACCACCTCGTTGCGCGCCTGAATGAAGGCTTCGAACGCTTCGTCGGCCATGGCCTGCGCGTAACCGAAGTCACGGGCGTGGTCGAGCAGCGTCTGTTTGCGCAAAAAAGTAAAATCGTGAGCCATCTGCGGATAGGCCTGCGCAGTCTCCTGGCGAGCCTTGCGAAGCATCTCGACGGTCATCGCAGCGGTCACGCGCGGGTACTTGAGCGCCAGCAGGTCGTACATGGCCTGTTCGGCGCGCATGATGACCGGCCAGACATCCCACAGCGTGTTGTCGAGATCGAAACAGATCGCACGGATCGCGGACAGGTTGCCATTCATAGCGCTTGCAGGCCCAGCTGCAGGTCCGCCTGCAGGTCGCGCAAGTCTTCCAGCCCGACGGAAATCCGTATCAACCCTTCAGTAATGCCGGCGCGTTCGCGTTCGGCCGGCGTGATGCGCGAATGGGTGGTGCTGGCCGGATGCGTGATGGTGGTCTTGGTGTCGCCGAGATTCGCCGTGATCGACATCAGCTTGATTGCATCGATGAACGCCCAGGCGCCGGCGCGCGCGCGCTCCACTTCGAAAGCGATGATGCCGCCGAAGCCGCTCTGCTGGCGCTTGGCCAACGCATGCTGTGCGTGCGACTCCAGGCCGGCGTAGTGAACCTTGCGGACGCCTTGCTGCCCCTCCAGCCAGCGCGCCAGTTCCAACGCAGCCTGCGAGTGCGCGCGCATGCGCAAATCCAGGGTTTCCAAGCCTTTGAGAAACACCCAGGCGTTGAACGGGCTCATGCTCGGACCGGCCGAGCGAATGAAGCCGAACACGTCCTTGCCCACCAATTGTTCGTTGCCGACCACGGCGCCGCCGACGCATCGACCCTGGCCGTCGAGATATTTGGTCGCCGAATGAATCACCAGGTCAGCCCCCAGTTCGAACGGCTTCTGCAACGCCGGCGTGCAGAAACAATTGTCGACCGCGAACAGCACGCCGCGCTCGTGCGCGATATCGGCGATCGCGCGGATATCCGCGATCACCGACAGCGGATTCGACGGCGTCTCGAGGAAGAACAACTTGGTGTTGCCCTGGATGGCGCGACGCCACGCGTCATTGTCGTCCGGCCGCACATAAGAGACTTCGACGCCAAACTTCACCAGGTAACGGTTGAGCAACGCGATGGTCGAACCGAACACACTGTCGGAACAGACGATGTGATCGCCCGCTTTCATCAGGGCCATGCAAGTCGCAAGGATTGCCGCCATGCCCGAACCGGTGGCCACGCACGAGGATGCGCCTTCCAGCGCCGCCAGCCGCTCCTCGAAGCAACGCACCGTCGGATTGGTGAAGCGCGAATAGATGTTGCCCTTGGCGCTCTCGTGGAAACGCGCCGCCGCCTCGGCGGCGTTGGCGAACACGTAGCTGGAGGTGGTGAAGATGGGTTCGGAATGTTCGCCTTCGTGGCTGCGAACCTGCCCGGCGCGGACCGCCAGAGTCGCAAGGTGAGGAGCGAGGTGATGATTGTCGGGCATGGCGAAGAACAGTGGTTAGTGGCGGCGGATAAGGATTACTGAATGCGGGTTTAGCAAATCTCGATGGACGTGGACGCGACTGCTACCGCATTCTGCCGAGCCCCCCCGGCCAAGCTGCAAAGCGGCCAGCCGGGCGCCATTCTGACCAGTCACTATTCACGAGTCACTATTCACCTCGTTACATCACATGCTCACCTTAGTCATCGGCAACAAGAACCTCTCCTCCTGGTCGCTGCGACCGTGGTTGGTGCTCAAGCACTTCGACATCGCGTTCACTGAGGTCAAGCTGCCACTGGATACGCCGGAATTCAGCCGCGAGATCGGTCGGTACTCGGCAGCGAAGCGGGTCCCCGTGCTGCTCGACGGCGAGCAGCGGATCTGGGATTCGCTGGCCATTGCCGAGTACCTCAATGAGAAAGTCCAGGGCCGAGCCTGGCCGGCGGACGCGGCGCTTCGCGCCCACGCGCGCGCCGTCAGCTCCGAGATGCATTCGGGCTTCGTGGCGCTTCGCCAGCACTGGCCGATGAAGTCGACCGGCAACTCGACGGTCGAGTTGCCGCCCGCCGGTCGCAACGATGTGGCCCGCATCGAGCAGCTTTGGTCAGAATGCCGTTCGCAATATGCATCCCGTGGTCCGTGGCTATTCGGGGAGTACTCGATTGCCGATGCGATGTATGCGCCGGTGGCGCTGCGCTTCCGTCACTACGGCGCCAAACTGTCGCACAGCGCCGCGGACACCTACTTTCGCCAATCGCTTCAAGATCCGCACCTGCAAAGCTGGATCAAAGAATCCGAGGCGGAAGTCGCCGGCGGCTATGGTGTGCTCGGTCGGTAAACGCCGCTCAGCAGCTACGCGTTTTCCGACGTACAAAGCGCACCGGACATTTAACGGCGGGCTGGCCTAGAATCGGCTGCTCGACTTGCCGAAGCAGGAAGGGTGCATGCGCTGGGCGTCCGCCGTCGATACCGATAACTCTTTGCGAGCCGCGGTGGAACATGCCGCCGAAACGGTCTTCCTTGGCCTGGGCCGGCAGGAACCGGACCTTGCCGTCGTGTTCGTGAGCGCCCAGCACGCCGCCCATTTCGATGCGCTGCCGGCACTGCTCCAGCGCGAGTTCGAAAACGTTTTTATTTTCGGCTGCTGCGGCAGCGGCGTGATCGGCGGCGGCCGCGAAATCGAAGATCGCCCCGCCATTTCGATCACCGGCGCCGTGCTGCCTGGCGTGCGACTCAAAGGTACGCATCTCGACGCTGCCCAGGTGCCTCCGGTTTACGCCGAGGCGCGAGCCTGGGAAGACGCGCTGCGCATCACTGCCAGCCAGCAACCGTCGTTTCTCATGCTCGCCGATCCTTTCAGCTTCGAAGCCGAGACTTACATCAAAGGCATGGACCGCATCTATCCGCTGGCGCCGAAAATCGGCGGGCTGGCGAGCGGCGCGCGCGCGGTGGGCGGCACTGCGTTATATCTGGGCAATCAGGTGTATCACTCCGGCTGCATCACCCTGGCGCTGACCGGCAACATCGATATCGACATGGTCGTCTCGCAAGGCTGCCGGCCGATCGGCGATCCGATGTTCGTCACCTCGGCGCACGAAAACCTGGTGCGCGAACTGGATGGCCGGTCGCCGCGCGACTTGTTGTCGGATCTGTTCGAACGCCTGCCGGCGAGTGATCGCGACCTCTTCAGCCAGTCGCTGCACATGGGCATGGCGATGCGCACCGAAGCCAGCGAATTCTCTTCCGGCGATTTTCTGGTTCGCGGCATCCTCGGCATGGACCCGCAGACCGGGGCGCTGTGGGTGAGCGCGAACGTACCGTCGAACAGCGTGGTGCAGTTTCACCTCCGTGATGCCGCCACTTCCGCGATGGACCTGGAACGCGCGTTGACGACCTACAAAGCGTCGCACCTGGTCGCGCCCGACGCGGGTGTACTGATGTTCTCGTGTCACGGCCGCGGCATCGAGTTGTATGGGCAAGCCGATCACGACAGCAACGCCTTTCGCCGCCTGGTCGCCGACCTGCCGATCGGCGGGTTTTTCTGCGACGGCGAGATCGGCCCGATCCACAACGCGACCTTCCTGCACGGCTACACCACCGCCTTTGCCGTGCTGCAAGAGAAGAAGTGATTAGTGACTCGTGACTGGCCGCGACGATGAGTGGCCAGGAACGCGGGATGCGGCCGCCGGACGCTCACCGTTGATAACTTCTTCTATACTTCGCGCTTCGGCCGCCCCGGAGTTATTTCATGCCTTTGCGCCTGTCCATTGCGTCGGTGTGCGCGTTGCTGTCGATCAACGCTGTCGCGGCCGAAGCGCCGCAGCCTTTTTCCGTCGAAGATCTGGTCCGCCTGCAGCGCGTATCCGAGCCGGCGATTTCTCCGGATGGCCGCACACTGATCTTCAGCGTGCGGGAAACCGACCTGGCCGCGAACCGGGGCCGCATGGATCTGTGGTCGCTCGATCTCACCACCAAAGGCGCACAACCCCGGCGACTGACGACCCACCCCGAGAATGACAACGCCGCCGAATGGTCGAGCGATGGTCGCGACGTCTATTTCCTGTCGACCCGCAGTGGCTCCAGCCAGGTGTGGCGCTTGCCGGCGGGCGGCGGTGAAGCGAACCAGGTGACCGACCTGCCGCTTGATGTCGGCTCGTTCCGTCTTGCGGCCAGCGCCGGACGGATCGCGGTGACACTGGATGTTTTTCCGGACTGCGCCGATCTGCCGTGCACCGCCGACCGCTTGAATCAGGTCAAGGCGGCGAAGAACAGCGGCCAGGTTTACGACCGTATCTTCGCGCGTCATTGGGACTCCTGGAGCGACGGCCGCATCTCGCAGCTGTTCGTGCTCAAGCTGGCGGACGGGCGCGCCAGCGAGCCAGTATCGGTCAGCCGCTCGCTCGATGCTGATGTGCCGTCGAAGCCATTCGGTGACTCCAGCGAGTACACGTTCTCGCCGGACGGCTCCAAGCTGGTGTTTTCGGCGCGGCTCAAAGGTAAATCCGAACCCTGGTCGACCAACTTCGATCTGTACGAAGTCGCTGCCGACGGCGGTGGCCTGCGCAATCTCACCGAAGACAATCCGGCCTGGGACACGCAACCCGTGTTCTCGCGCGACGGCAGCCAGCTGGCCTGGCGCGCCATGGAACGCGCCGGCTTCGAGGCCGATCGCTTTCACATCGTCATCGCCGATCTCAAGAGCGGCCAGCGACGGCCCCTGACCAAGGACTGGGATCGTTCGGTCGACGCGATGGCATTCTCCCATGACGGCCGCACGCTGTATGCGACCACCGATCACTTCGGCCAGCATCCGCTGTGGTCGGTCGACGTGAAGACCGGCAAGCCGAGCATGCTGACCGGCCCCGGCCGCGTCGAAAGCTTCAGCGTCGGCGACAAAGAAATCCTGTTATCCACCTCATCGTTGAAAGCGCCGGCGGAGTTGCAGGCATTGACCATCAAGGGCGGCGACCTGCGCGCCCTGCCCCGCATCAACGCAGCGGCGCTGGCGCAGATCAAATTCGGCGAGCCCGAACAGTTCACGTTCGCCGGCGCCAACGGCGCCACCGTTTATGGCTACGTGATGAAGCCCGCCAGCTTCAAGGCGGGCGGCAAATATCCGGTCGCCTTCATCATTCACGGCGGCCCGCAGTCGTCGTACGCCAATCAATGGAGCTATCGCTGGAATCCGCAAACCTACGCGGGCGCCGGTTACGCCTCGGTGTTCATCGATTTCACCGGCTCGACCGGTTATGGCCAGGCCTTCACCGACGGCATCACCAACGACTGGGGCGGCAAGCCGCTCGAAGACCTGCAGAAGGGACTGGCAGCTGCGCTCCAGAATTATTCCTGGCTCGACGGCTCGCGCATGTGCGCACTTGGCGCCTCCTACGGCGGTTACATGATCAACTGGATCGCCGGCAACTGGGCCGAGCCGTTCAAGTGCCTGGTGAACCACGACGGCATCTTCGACAACCGCGGCATGGCGTACTCCACCGAAGAACTGTGGTTCGACGAATGGGAACGCGGCGGCCCACCGTACGAAGTGCCGGAGAACACCGAGAAGCACAATCCGGTGCATCACGTCGCGCAGTGGAGCAAACCCATGCTCGTGATCCACGGCGTTCGCGACTATCGCGTGCCATATGCACAAGGCATCTCTGCGTTCACAGCCTTGCAGCGTCGCGGCATTCCCAGTCGTCTGCTGATGTTCCCGGATGAGAATCACTGGGTGCTGAAGCCCAATAACAGCATCCGCTGGCATGACGAAGTGAAGCAGTGGTTGGATCAGTGGACTGCTAAGGGCGGGGAGTAAGAGCGCCCTCACCCGCCCGGACGGGCGACCTCTCCCAAGGGGAGAGGTAAGAGCTCTGTCCTCTCACTCTCTTCACGCAGAGGTGAGGCATCTGTCCCCTCTCCCGCTTGCGGGAGAGGGTTAGGGTCAATGGCACTTAGTTAAGCACATGGTAGATGCCAATGAGCCCGGATCTGCCGCCGCGCTTCGGCCCGAGGCACTTTGAGCCAGGGGTAGGGTTTGGGGCGTCTCTTTCGAGCCCGTGGCTCGATGCGGTTGGGCCGATGGCCCACACAGCACTGCGCGATCAGCTTGAAGAACGTGGCTTGGCAGGTGGGATCGGTTCCCAATGTTTGTGGGGCCCATTCGATCCACATCTGTAGGGTATGTTTGAAGCTCAACTGGCGCGGGTGTAATCCCGCCTGGTGTGCCGCTTGTGCCATCAACAGGCGAATGACGTTGTAGGCGAGCAAGCACACCCACAGTTCCTTCGCGACCATCTGTGGGGTCAGGCAGCGCAGCACGTTCACTCCCAGGGTCGTCTTAATGTTGCGCAGATCCAGCTCCACCTGCCAGCGCCGCGCGTAGAGCTCTGACAGTTCTGCCTTATGCACCCGATGCGCCTCGATCATCGTGGTCACCAACACCTGGCCACCGACTTTTACTTCACGCACCGTCAGTGCTGTGGGGAAGGCTCGATACTGCTGCACTGTCATCCACGGCGGGCGCTGCTGCGGCTTTTTCCAACTCACTCGATGATCGTGTTTACCCAGCGTTTGGCCACGGCGAAAGTCGCTGATGCGCCCACCATGCTGTTCAAACAGCACATCCACGCCGGCCGCTTGGAGCGTGGCGACCGTGAAGTAGCTGCAGTACAGGGCATCGGCCAGCAACACGTCGCCTGCTGATAAGGTGTGAATCAGGCTACGAAATAGATCCAGCTCACCGTGCCCCTTGCCTGCGTACGCTCCCATCGCAGCCGTGAGCAGCGCGCCGGTCGACAAACAGATGATCGCGTTGAGCCGTGCCAGGGGGAAACCCACGCCCGGGGCTTGCGTATCGGGCTGCGGGTAACACGCTTGGTTCTGCGGCGTGTCTGGCATCGACACGGTGGTGCCGTCGGCCAGCTTGACCGCTCGACCACGCCAGCACCAGCCGCGCTGCGCGCGGGTAGACAACAGACGACCGGTTTCGTGGGTGAGCGCCGTCACCATCTCAAGCGGCAGGCGCTGGCGAGCCTGGCAATAGGCCCCCGTGCGCACGCTGTGTACCTGCAATCCATCGGCGGCGCGCTGGGCTGCCCACGCATTGACGGCCCGCTGGCAGGAGTGATCTGTCTCCAACTCCTGCTTCATAAACATCGAGAGCGTCACCGTCGGTGGGTACAACCGTTCGCGATGCTCGGGCAGGTGGGCATCCGTGATCTTCAGCAACTCCGGTCCGGTGAGGATGTTGAAGAAACCCACGGCGCCGACTTTAGAAACGTGGCGGCGGATGCGATTTCGATGTTGCTGTGATTGCAGTCGGGCACTACGATTGACCAAGGCTGGCCTCTGGGGTTGGTTGGATTGCTGTGTGGTAACAACATCCTACCCATCCTGGGACCAGCCTTCCCTCTTTTCCTTTCAATCTCTTAGCCTCATGCGCAAATCCGCTGAGGCTTATCTAAGTGCCATTGGGGTTAGGGTGAGGGCTCTTCAGCTAGCCATCATTCATCCGCGCGCCATGCCGCCTGATAATTGTTTCCTACGCGAATAATCTGTTCCAGCAGCGCCGGGTACTCGATCCCCACCGCCAGCGCCGAGTCGGCGAAGTCTTCCTGCCGGCTGATGTTGGGATTGCAGTTCGCTTCCAGCACGAACACGCTGCCGTCGGGGCGCATGCGGAAGTCCATGCGCGCGTAGCCGCTAAGGTACAGCGAGCGGAAAATACGTTTGGAAAGTTTGTCGAGGTAAGCGGCGCAGCCATCGGGCAGGTTCTGGGCGGCGCCGGTGCGGATACCGTGTTTCTTCTGGTACTGCCGATCCCACTTCACTTTGCGGGTGGCGATGCCGGCCATCACATCGGGCAGCGTACCGAAATCCATTTCCCAAACCGGGAAGGTGCGCAGGCGATCGTTGCCGATCACGCCGACATATAACTCGCGGCCTTCGATGTACTCCTCGACCAGCGCGTCCGAGTGGGTCTGCTCGTGAATGAACTGGACGCGTTCCTTCAGGCGCTCGGCATCGGTGACGACCGAGGCCTGCGAGATGCCGAAAGACGCGTCCTCGGTTGCCGACTTCACGAACAACGGAAACTTGAGCTTGCGCGGCGCGCGATAGCGCTGGCCTTTGGGAAGCACGGCAAAGCCCGGCGTGGGAATGCGGTGATAGGAAAGAATCTGCTTCGATAGCGCCTTGTCGCGCGAGATCATCATGCCGCGCGGATTGCAGCCGGTGTACGGCAGCTTCATCAGCTCCAGGTACGCCACCACATACTGATCGTACGTGACGATGCCCTGGAATTCCTCGAGCAGGTTGAAAGCCACGTCGGGCTGCCAGTCGGTGATCACCGAGCGCAGTTCGGAGAGGTTGTCGCCCAGGCCGAGCGCCTTCACTTCGTGGCCGGCCTTCTCCAGGTTGGCCATCACGTCGTATTCGGTCCGGAACTCGTCGATTTCCTTGTCGCTGTATCCCTTGAGACTGGTCGGCGGCACGAGGCTTTCATGCATCAGCACCAGGACTCGCGATGGCTTCATACAGCGTCCACGCTCATTGGATGGGCCTCACAGAGTGTAACGCTCGCGGTCGCGACGCAGGATATCGATCAAGATCCGCTCCAGTACGCCGAGTAACGCGCGCTTGGCTGCGCGCTTGGAAGTATCCAGCACCAGGTTCAACTCACGGCACCGATGGGTCACCGTACGCATGACATGATGCACGAGATAAGGATACAAGCGCGAGCGTCGCATCAGCCAGCGTTCCAGCTCCGGCCGCGACTGCCGCACGAAAGTACTCGCGCGCATGCGCCGGCGACCCTTGATATGTTTGCCGAAGACGCGTTTCAACCGCAAGTCATAAGCGCCAGGCGTGTCGAATTCATAGCGGGCGCGCTTGCGTCGATAGTGCTCCGCCAGTGTCATTTGATTCTCGCTGACCGGCTCGATCTGTTCGCGGTTGACGACTGCCGGCCGCTCGCCGGCCAGTTCGCCCATCAGCCGGTCGACATATTCCAATTTCCCGAGCGCCGGCCAGCCTTGATAGTCGCGGCGCCAGCGCGCTTTGGGCTGCAGCCAAACGGCAAACGTTTCGGCGAAATCCTCGGTCGGATGGCTTTGCGCATACCAGTGACCCAGGTGCAGCACGAAATCGCGGCTGGCCGGTCGCGGGCTGTAAACATTCGGGTAGGGTTGCGACGCCTTGCCGAATGTTTCGCGCCATTGCTTGCGGCGACGGATGCGATAGGCGTTGTCCAGGGCGTGCGCGAACTCGTGACGCATGATGCGCGTCAGCCAGTTGACGTTGCCCCCTTCCACTTCGTCCATCATGCGCCGTTCCAGACGCATCAACCTTGGATGCGCCATGTAGAACGCCACCGCGATGCCGGGCACGCCATCGGGCGAAAACCATTCTTCGGACAGCCACACGTGCGGCGCGAACCGGATGCCGCGCCGCTGCAGGTCGCGCCGGATTTCGCGGATGTTCTTGTCGACGACGGTATGGCGCAGAGTCAGGCGCAGATCGCAAAAACGTTTCTGCAACAGTTCCTCATCGGAGAGGTAGGTCCACGCGGGCTCTCTTCGGTGCGGGCGGCGAGGCTGCTGCTTGCTCTTCTTCCGGGTCGCCATCAATCAGTTCAACAGATGGCGCGCGAGTGAGCGAAGGACGGCTTCTTCCGGCAGTTGTCTGCGCCACTCCGGCGCAATGGCGTCGCTGCCATGACAGGCGCCACACAGCGCTCCACACAAAGCAGCTGCGGATGGCGCAGCTCGCGATGAAGTCTCGACGCGCAACAAGGCATCGCGCAACGTTTTAGCCGCGGCGAATCCGTCCAATGCCACGCAGGACACGGAAATCGCATCGCTGGCATTGACGCAGGTCCGGTCGCCGTAGCCGTCGATGAGATCCTTCACCGGCAACTTGAGCATGCGACGGCGCACCAGCTCCATCGAGGGACCGTCGAAGTTCAGCAGCGTCTGTTTGTCCACACCCGACAGTGCGTCGACGAACAGGGCTGCCCACACGCGACACAAATCCAGAACTACGGGCGACTGCTGCGTCGTGCGCGAGGCCTCTACCGCAGCATCGATGGCCGCTTGCGGATCGGCGCGTAGAAACATCGCAACGACCAGCGTGCGCGGCAGCGAATGAGGATCGAGATTGGCGGGATCATGCGAACCGGCCAGCTTCTTTCGCGACCATTGCCAGCCGGCGAGCGCCCGGCGCACCTCCGGCGGCACACCGATATTGCCGACGCTTTGCGTCCAGGCGAGATAGCGCTGCATCTGATCGTCGGAGTCGTTCGCGCCCTTGGCGATGAAGCTGTCGGCCAGCGCACGAGTCATCGCCGTACTGGCGCCGGTAGTCAACGTGCCCGCATCGCGCAAGCCTGCGCCGGCCACCAGCGTTGCCGCATCAAAATTGCTATTGGCAACCATGCAGCCCACGGCATCGCCGATCGCAAGACCGACCAGCGCGGCTTCGTAACGCGACAACAAGCCGACATCGGCATCGCCCTGCGACGACTCGCGCCACAGCCGCACGAATTCGACCTGTTCGGCGGTTTCGGGAATGGTCGGCCAGCGGCGCGACCGGCCGCATTGCTGCCACAGCTCCTGCAACCGCTCCAGGGCTGCCTCGTGCGCAAGCCCGCTGCGGATCAAATGACAGGCTACCGTCGTGCCGGTGCGGCCGATGCCGGCGCGGCAATGGACATACACGCACTGGCCCGCCGCCAGTTCGCTGTCGATGAGATCCAGGATCTTGATCATGGCGGCCGGCGTGTCGGGCAGCCCGTGGTCGAGGATCGGCAGCCGGCGATAGCGCACGTGCTGCTCGGTCAATTCCGGCAGCAAGCCGTCATAGGCAGGCAATTCGCCGTCTTCGGTCAGATCGATGAAACTGGTGACGCCGGCGTGCAGCAATTTCTGCACTCGCTCCATCGCCTCGGCGCGCGACATCGAACCCGGATATTCACCCGCCAGCAACTTGCCGGGCCGCACCCAGTAGCTGTTGGTAATCGGCACCGCAGCGCTGCCGGAGGTGAACGGGTCGGTACTCATTGGCGCATGATAAAGGAAGCGCCACGCATAAAACCCGCCGCCGGCGAAAGCATTGCGGCGCCCTTGGCCGACACCCTTGACTTACCCGGCAGCCGCCGCCATTTCTGCCGGCATCCATTTCATAATGGGCTTCCCACCGAGGACGTTGACATGCAGAAGCGCACCGATCCGGCCACGACTTCCGCCTCCGGCTACGACTTGCGACCGCTGGGCAAGGCCGAAATCGCAGCGTTGGCCGCACCGCTGTCAGCCGAAGAGCGGCATGTCATTCTCGAGCACGGGACCGAGCGGGCGTTCTGCGGCACCTTGCTGAACAATAAACAGTCGGGCGTGTATGCCTGCCGGCTGTGCGGCCTGCCGCTGTTCCAGGCCAATGCCAAGTTCGAGTCCGGCACCGGCTGGCCGAGCTTCTACCAGCCGTACGATCCCGCGCACATCGTCGAATTGCGCGATATCACCCATGGCATGGTCCGTACCGAAATCCGCTGCCGGCGCTGCGACGCTCACCTGGGGCACGTGTTTCCCGACGGCCCGCCGCCGACTCACCAGCGATACTGCCTGAACTCCGTGTCAATGGAGTTTTTCGCCGAAGGTACGCAGCCGGAACAGCACACGGCTGCTTAGCGGTTCAAATCTCGCCCTTGTGGCTGACGTTTTCCTTGGCGTGGCTGATACGGTCGAGCACACCCATCATCACTGCCGAGACGACGAACGTCAGATGGATGATGACGTACCACATGAGCGTGTTCTCGCGCCCTTCATCGACGCGCGTCGGCGTTTCCATGAAGGCGCGCAGCAGGTGAATGGAGGAGATCGCGACGATCGACGACGCCACCTTGAGCTTCAGCGAGTTGGCATCCAGCTTGCCCAGCCAGCTGAGCTTCTCGGTGTTCTGGTCCACGTCCAGCGCCGATACGAAGTTCTCGTAGCCGGAGAACATCACCATGATGATCAGGCTGCCGACCAGCACCATGTCGACCATGGCGAGCAATCTGAGCACCAGGTCGGTCTCGGCCATGCCCACCACGTGCACCAGCAAGTGGTACAGCTCGATGAAAAATTTGATGCCCAGCGCCACCAGTGCCAGCGACATGCCGAGATAAACGGGCGCGAGAATCCAACGGCTCGCGAACAACAGCTTTTCGATCGTCTTTTCCATCCAGACCAGACTCCGGGCGCGGCACCAAGGTTGCAGGATTCTACCTGCCCTCGCCGCCGGATTGGGCCCGCATGACGTCTTGGATGTAGACCAGGGCCGGCGTACAGTCAGGCAGTTTTCGCACGGCCAGCGCGAAATCGAGGCAGTATGAGCGCAGGACAACCACAAGAAGCGGGCAGTCCGTTTCCTCCGCCTTTCGAAGCTGCGCGGCTGCAGTTGGCGCGGCTGCACGCGGACTCGGCGTCGCGATTGCACGACTTATGGCTGCAGCTGGCCGAAGTCGCCGCCCGGGCGCTCAACGTGGAACGCGTCGGCGTTTGGATCTTGGCCGACGAGGCCCGCGCGTTGCGCTGTCGATACCTGCTGCAATATTCCAGCCAGCAGGTCTTTCAAGGCGCGGTGCTGCGCGCGCAGGATTTTCCGAGGTACTTCCACGCCCTCCAGCAACAGCGCACCGTCGTTGCCGACGACGCCATGAGCTCCGTGATCACCGGCGAACTGCGCCACTCGTACCTCGAACCATTGGGCATCACTTCGTTGCTCGATGCACCCATATATATCGGCGGCAAAGTTGCCGGCGTCGTATGCCACGAACACGTCGGCGCGCGCCGCGTCTGGACCGAGACGGAAACGAGTTTCGCCGCCACCGTAGCCGACACCATCGCGCGCGTGCATGCCGAATACGAACATCGCCACGCCGAGACGGCGTTGCAAACCTACCAGGAACATCTGCTGGAACTGCATCGCATGGAAGCGATCGGCCGCATGGCGGCCGGTGTCGCCCATGATTTTCGCGGCATCGTCGGCATCGCGCTGGGCTTCACCGAATTGATCCGTCGCGTACCCAACCTCGCCCCGCAGGCCGATCACTACGCTCAACGCGTCATCGATGCACTGGAGCGCGGCCAGAGCCTGACGCAGGAGATCATGAATTTCAGCAAGGACGATCCGATCTCGCCGTGCGTGCTCGACATCGGCGCGACCCTGTCAAAGTGCAGTCACATGTTTCGCGTACTGTTGGGCAGCGACATCCGCTTGCGCGTTCGCGGCTCGGCGCCGGTGAGCCGCGTATTCATGGATGCGGCCCAGCTGGAGCGAATGATGCTCAATCTCGTGCTGAACGCGCGCGATGCCATGCCTGCCGGCGGTGGCCTCGATATCGATTACGAAGACGCCGTCATCGGCGATGAAGACGACGAGGGCGCCACCTATGTCGCCATCTATGTGAAAGACACCGGCCACGGCATGGATCAAACGGCGCGGTTGAACGCCTTCAAGCCGTTCTTTACCACCAAGGGGGATCGCGGCACCGGCCTGGGATTGGTGATCGTCGACCAGATCGTGTCGCGCGCAGGCGGCTGCGTGAAAATCGACAGCGAAGTGGGCCGTGGTACGGTGATCAAGATTTTCTTGCCCAGGATTGCGGCAGCGGCGCACTGATTTGCCCCCTCTCCCACGGAGTGGGAGAGGGCTGGGGTGAGGGGCTGGGGTGAAGGCACAAGCTATCACCTGACCTCACGCGCAGTATCACGCTCATCTACTACATAGTGCGGGAACGCCGCGCGAAAGCGACGCCATTCCTTATCCGCCAGTTCTTTTTGGTTCTCCCTGCGCAGCTGGCGAATGTCCCGCAGCCAAAGCTCCGGGTCGGAGTACTGCTGCAACGCTTGTGACTTTTCTTCCTCGGCAACGGCATCCGCAGCGAACTCGGGCGCCGGTGGGACGCCGCTGGTAGCCGCGCCGGCCGATTGTTGAATGGCGGTCGATGTCATGTCGTGCTGAGCAAGCGCTCGCTCGGCTTCCTTCAAAGATGCCACATTGACCACGACTTGCTGCGACGATGGCGACGGACTGCTGTTCGCCACTGGTTGCCGAGCCGGCGCAGCGCGTCGCTCACGGCGTATTTGGTCCTGCGACGACGTGTCTGCTTTCGGCGGCGGCGGTGCCGCAGCCTTGCTATGCGCCGGAACTACGTATGCTGAGCTGGCTGCGGTGTCGGGCTCGGCAACTTCCTGTGGCGGAACGAACGGACGCGATGGTTCCATTGGTGCAGCAGTGGGCGCTTCATCCGCAATGTTTCCTGACGTGTCCCGATCGGCAGTTTCTCTCTCGCGCTTCGCCTCCGTCGGCGCTGATGCGGGCACGGGCGCCGACAACGTCACTTCGTTCTGCACCCCGCTTTCGATCACGATGGATACCACCAGCACGGCGGACGCTGCTACGGCCAGCGGTGCAGTCCATCTCATCCACGTGCGTGGCTTCGCCGGACGAGCGGACTTCACCGCAGCGTGCGCCTGACGCAGCACCAGGCGATCGAGTTCCGCCGGCACTTCGGCGCTGCGCAGCTGGCCATACTGCTGCGACACGCTCGAACCTCCTTTCAAGTACTCGGCTAGCTGCTGCTCGTCCGGCAGGTCTTTGTCGCTGGGATCGCTCACGATGACACGCTCGACTGCAGGGTCGGAGATTGATGCTGTCGCAACGCGCCTCGCAGCTTGCCTAACGCATAACGCAAGCGGCTCTTGGCCGTTTCCATCGCCACGCCGGTGATCCGGCCGATTTCCTCCAGGCCGAGCCCAGTCTCTTCATACAACAGGAACACATCACGCTGTTCCGCCGGCAACTCATCCAAAGCACGCCGGAAATCGGCGCGCAATTGCGCTTCGGCCAGTGCTGCATCCGGACTTTCGTGGCTGGGCCCGGACAGCTCATCGGCGAGCGCATCGACATCCTGCGCCAGTTTCTCCTGCGGCCGGCCGGCGCGGCGGAAATGATCCATGGCGCAGTTGTGCGCGATGTGAAACAAGAACGTAGTGAACTTGGCGCGCACCTCGTAACGTTCGCGGCTGGCGATCACTTTGCTCCACACCTCCTGAAACAGATCGTTGGCCATCTCCGGACTGCGGCACAGCCGCTGCAAGTAACGGTACAGCGCGCCTTTGTGACGTTCGTACAGCATCTCGAACGCACGCACATCACCCTGGCGATACCGAAGCATCAGAGTCGCATCGTCGGGCACGACGCCGACCATCGGCGGCGTAGACGCAAGGTCTGCGCCGAGCTCGCCCGCAACAGCCGCCATGCGCTGCTGCGATCCTGGAGTGGAAGACAGATCCATGCAGCTAGATTAGCAGCAATGCCTCACTGTGAGATCTGCCCGACCTTGACGTCCTTACCTTCGGCAGCCGGCGCCAATGTGCGAGCCAACTCGACCAGCGAGACGAACTCACGCCGGTAGCCGTCATTGTCTTGGGCGAGCGCACTTTTCGCGAGCGCCGCGACTTCGCCGTAGCCGAAGTTGCCGACATACTTTCCACCTCGCAGCAACTGCCCGAAGGCCGCGACGCTGGCCGCGAAGCGGAAGTCGGGTGATAACTTCTCTGCCGCCACGACCGAGTGCTTGCGAATCGGATATTCCAGCAGCTGGCTGGTGTCGGCATCCGGCTTCTTGTAGCGCAGTCGCACGTTTGCCAGTTCGCCATTGCCTTCGCCGCCGGCGGCGCGGGCACCGTAGCGCAGGGGATCGACGCGGCCTTTGGCTCCGACCGGCACGACCTCATACAACGCGGTGACCCGGTGACCGGCGCCGATCTCGCCGGCGTCGACCTTGTCGTTATTGAAGTCCTCGCGCGCCAGCATGCGATTCTCGTAACCGATGAGCCGATATTCGAGCACCTCGGCCGGATTGAACTCGACCTGGATTTTCACATCCTTGGCGATGGTGAACAGGGTCGAATTCAACTGCGACACCAGCACCTTCCGCGCTTCGGACAAGGTATCGATGTATGCATAGTTGCCGTTGCCGGCATCCGCCAGCCGTTCCATCAGCTGATCGTTGTAATTGCCGGTGCCGAAGCCCAGCGTCGTCAATGCAACACCCGTGGTGCGTTCGCGCTCGGCCATGTCGACCAGCGCCTCGAAGTCGACGGTGCCGACGTTGAAATCGCCGTCGGTGGCGAGCACGACACGATTGATGCCGCCTTTGACGAAGGTGTCGTGCGCCAACCGGTACGCCAGCTGGATCCCCGATGCGCCGTTGGTCGAACCCCCTGCCGAGAGCCGCTCCAACGCTTCGAAAATACGAAACTTCTGGTCGCCGGGCGTCGGTTCCAGCACCACGCCGGAACTGCCTGCATACACCACCATCGAAACTCGATCGCGCTGCGAAAGCTGCTCGGTCAGCAGCCGAAAGGCGTTTTTCAGCAACGGCAGTTTGTCCGGCGAGCTCATCGAACCGGACACGTCGATGAGAAACACCAGGTTCGCGGCCGGGCGTTGTGCGGCGGCGACTTCGAAGCCTTTGATGCCGATGCGCAGCAACAAAGCCTGCGAATTCCAGGGCGCGGCGGCCACCTCGGTGGAGACTTTGAACGGCGTGTCGCGGCTCGACGGCGGTGCATAGTCATAGTCGAAGTAGTTGATCATCTCTTCGACCCGCACCGCGTCCTGCGGCGGCAAACTGCCGTTGTTGAGGAAACGGCGCACATTCGCATAGGCGCCGGTGTCGACGTCGATGGAAAACGTCGAGACCGGCTGCTCGGCAGCAAGCTGCACGGCATTGTCCTGCTGATGTTGATAACGCTCGGTGTCGGCGGGTTGCTGCCAGCCCAACGGTGGCGCCGGTGCGATGGCGTAGTGGGCCGGCGCGTCCATCGCCACTTGTGTCGTTGCGCCGTTTGCAGCGCTGGTTACGACCGCAGTAGTAGGCAATGACTGCCGTCGCTCTGTTACCTCGCGTGGCGGAACGTTGGGATAGGATTGAACGGCGAGTGACTCTTCGCTCGAACCGCTGGCCGCTTTCTCACGTTTCGGCGCCTGCGCACTGGCGTCGGCATCCTGGGTTGCCACTTGCCGGTCGGCCTCCAGTGCGAGGTTTTGTTCTGGTTCCTCCCGCTTGGCCGCGCAAGCGGCAAGGACGGCGGCGGCGATGAGCAGTGAACTGCGGCTGACAACCCGATTCATGGCGGCTTCCCAACATAGACGCGGCTTGCGTCACGGGAGGTATGAACGGGAGGGACTGGCGAATCGGGTTAAAGGAAAAGCCGAAGAACCCTCACCCTGCCCTCTCCCGCAAGCGGGAGAGGGAAAGAACTCCTCACCTCTCCCGCTTGCGGGAGAGGTCGCGCGTCCGCGCGGGTGAGGGTCGGTTATGTAATTCAGCCTGGCCCCCACAGCAGCTCATCCAACACCTTCTCCCTTGACGGCCATCCATACCGCTGCAGGTCCACTCGCCCACCGACGAAGTCCACTCCTTCGGCTTCCAGTTGCTTACGCTGGCGTACATAGCTGTCGCTGCCGGCCGGAAAAGAAATGCGTCCGCTCGCATTGATGACGCGATACCAGGGCAGGCCTCGCGAAGCGGGCGTCTGCCGCAACACCGTGCCTACCAGTCGCGCCCGTCGCGGCAAGCCGGCGACGTCGGCTACATCGCCGTAAGTACAAACTTTGCCGCGAGGGATTCGTTTGATTGCCGCGATGATTTTCGCGGCGTCGCTTGAGGAAGCGTCCACTGTCACTTTCTCAGGCGGCCTCCTCGCTCGCGACTGCCGTCGCTTCGCTGCGGTCGACTTCTTTTTCTTCCTGCTCGCCATTCTATGGGTCGCTTCTGTTAGCACCGCCACTCGCTGGCTTAGATAGGAACCCTGTCGTGCACTGTTTCCTGCGAGCGGTCCGCGCGATCGGGATTGCGACGGCGCTCGCCGCCGGTGAGGGCGATGCCGAGCGCAGCGATGAATGGCAGGACGCGCTCGAGGAAGTCGCCGGGAGAATCCGGCAGAAGGTGAAACAGGAGCGAGAGAATGAAGCCCGCCCACATCGCGCCGAGCGTCGCGCCCGGACGGACGCGCTTGCCGGTGATACGCACCAGCAAGAGCGGCCCGAATGATGCACCGACGGCGGCATAACCAAACATCGCGTGCTGAAACACCGTCTCCGGCGCCCACAAGGTTGAGAGCACAACGAGCACGGCCGCCAGCACCATCGCAGCTCGATTCCAGCCGAGGGACAGTGGCGCATTCACTCGGCGCAGATCGATCGCGATGCTGGAGGCAATCACCAGCAGCTGGCTGCCGACATTGGCAATGATAGCGGCGATCAGCGCCGCGACGATAAACGCGGCAATTCCGGGCGGCAGCAAGCGATTGGCGATAGTAAACATCGCAAGTTCGGGGCGCTCGAGGCCGGCATAAAGAACGCTGGCCGCCCAACCGCACAACAGGACGGCGCCGAGCAACACGGTCACGCAGACGAGCGTGATCCAGGCGGCGACGCGCAGTGTCGACTCATCGCGCGCTGCCATGATTCGCGTCGCCACCTGCGGCTGGCCGGTGCTGCCAAATCCAATGCCGAACGCGCCGGCCGCAAACGCCAGTGCGACGACGCCGTGGCGGCCGCCGAACCAATCAGTCGTGAGCGGACCGAGCGCAGCCACCGCCGAACGAAATTGATCCAACCCGCCAATCGCCACGGCAGCCGGCAATATCAGCAATGCCGAGAACAACACGATGACGGCCACTTGCACCGCGTCGCCGAGCGCGGCGGCGCGCAGGCCGCCGGAAAAAACGCAAACGGTCACCAGCGTCACCGATGTAAGCACCATGCTGATCATGCTGAAGCCGAACTCGTCGACCAGCAAGGCGCCGGCGAAGCGCAGCATCGCACTGGTCTGCAGCAGCACGCAGAGCAGGAAAATCACAATTGCGGAGCGCGCCACCCACGGCTGCAAGCGATCACCCGCATCGATGCTCAGGAGTTGAATCAGGGTGGAGTTGCCTTGCGCGAGCGATATGTTTCGCAGGCGAGGCGCGACGAACCAAACATTGAGCGCGGCGCCGGCGATGAGGGCGGCCCAGATCCAGGCCGCCGACAATCCCCAGGCGAAGGCGGCGCCCGCGAGCGTCATCGCCAACCAGGCGTTGACGGTGTTTGCCGTACACCCAAGCGCCACCATCCACGCGCCGAGACGACGATTGGCGAGCACCAGGTCCGCGGCGTTATGCGTCCGTCGGCCGGCCCACACCGCCACGATCAGCAGCAACGCTGCAAACGACAGCAGCGTCAGCAACACCGTGGCGGAACGGCTCATAGGCTAGGGGCATCCTTAGTCGCCAGCGGAATCGCATCGGCGATGCTACACGAGGGGGCGCGACGCCGTGAAATTGTGTCGCCGAATTCAGGCAGTTGCGCGCAGCAGCGCATAGAGCCGCTGCCAATCGAAGGCCGGCCCCGGATCGGTCTTGCGCCCCGGCGCAATGTCGTTATGGCCCGCTATGCGACTCAGCGACAGCGACGGATAAGCCTCGCACAGCCTCCGAATCGTCGCACTCAACATTCGATACTGCGCGGGCTCGTAGGCAACTTCATCGGCACCTTCCAGTTCGATGCCGACAGAGAAATCGTTGCAGCGTTCGCGGCCCTGGTAGTTCGAGGCGCCGGCGTGCCAGGCACGCTCGTGAAACGGGACGTACTGCACCGGCTCGCCATCGCGACGGATCAGCAAGTGCGTGGACACCTTCAGATTGCGGATCACTGCGAAATAAGGATGTTCGTCGGGCGGCAGCATGTTGGTGAACAGCCGGTCAATCCACGGTCCGCCGAAGCTCTCCGGCGGCAAGCTGATGCCGTGCACGACAATGAGTTCTGGCAAGATGCCGCCCGGCCGCGAATCGAAGTTCGGCGAAGGCACTTGCCTCGCGCCTCGCAGCAGGCCGCTGGGCGTATCAATGCCCGCTGCGACTGCCCGCAGGTACTCGAGCAGATCAGCACGCTTAGATTCCGGCAACCGTGTCGAGTGCATACAACCCCCAGTCAAACTGCCGGTGGCGGCAGGCACGCAGTTTGCTTGATCCTGGACGGGACCTTACTCGCAACGAGGCGAGCATGAGATTGAATCGCATTTTCTGTGATGGACCGCTGGCCAGCGGCGCCGAGATCGATTTGCCATCTGCCGGCGCCTATCACGTGGCGCGCGTTCTGCGGATGCGCGAAGGCGCGCCGCTCAGTGTCTTCGACGGCGGCGGCCATGAATTCCGCGCCGAAATCATTCACGTCGATGGCGATAAAGTCACCCTCCGGCTCGGCGACCAGACGCCCGGCACCACCGAATCGCCGCTCAAGATCACGCTGGTCCAAGGCGTCTCGCGCAGCGAACGGATGGACTGGACGCTGCAGAAAGCCACCGAACTGGGGGTCGCCGCCGTTGCCCCAGTACTGACTGCGCGCAGCGTGGTGCGCCTCGACGAGAAGCAGGCGGTGAAGAAACAGGCTCACTGGCGGGGCATTATCGTGGGCGCGTGCGAACAATCCGGCCGCGCCAGGATTCCGGCGGTGGCCACCCCGGTCACGCTGCGGGAATATTTCGCCACCGTACGCAAGGATGGGCTGCGACTGGTGCTGAGCCCGTCGGCGCCGGGCTCGCTGGCGGGCTTGTCCAGCATGCCCAGCAAAGTCGAATTGCTGATCGGCCCGGAGGGCGGCCTGGAAGACGACGAATTGCATGCCGCCCAAAAAGCCGGCTTCATGCCGGTGCGTCTCGGCCCGCGCGTGCTCCGAACCGAAACAGCCGCGGTGGTGGCGCTGTCTGTGTTGCAAGGGCTGTGGGGTGATCTGCAATAGTGTGAAAGACTGCTCGTGCCCCCTCACCCGCGCTGCGCGCGACCTCTCCCCAAGGGAGAGGTGAGAAGAACTAAGCCGCGCGGCTCTCTTCCGAGATCATCTGTTCCAGGCATTCGAAATCCGGAATCAGCGGCGATTCGTTGAGCATGCGCACCTGGCAGAGGATCGGGCCGCGCTCGGGGAAGCTGCGGCTCGGGTCGGATTTCACGACGTCGTTGTTCACCCGCACCAGTTGCGGAAAGCCTTGCGTGATCACGCCGAAAAAGCCGCCGGTCACCTGGCTGCTCAGTCCGACGAAAATCACGATGCGCGTGCGCGTTCCCGGCGTCGGCACGGCCTGGCCGCAAGCCGCCTCGAATGAAATCACCGGCACCGGCCGGCCGCTCCAGGGAATCGTGCCGAGATACCATGGCGGCACGCCTTCGACTTTTTCCGGGGCCTGCCAGGTCACCACTTCGGCGACACAGGCGCGCGGCACGATCAAACGTTCCTGCGCCAAGGGAATCAGCAGGCTGTAAAGCTCGTGGGCAGGGATATCGCTCATCGCTTATCTCACAACACTTGGTCTCACGACACTTTGCGGCGCCGCGCCTGCACCAGCGGTTCAATGGCGTCGAGCAGCTGGTTTTCCTGATAGGGCTTGCCGAGATAATCGTTGACCCCGATTTCGATGGCGCGGGCACGATGTTTCTCGCCGGCGCGCGACGTGATCATCACGATCGGAATATCGTGCAGGCGGGCATCGGCGCGCACCTGCGTCGCCAACTCGTACCCGTCCATGCGCGGCATTTCGATATCGAGCAGGATCACGTCGGGGATGTGTTCCTGCAGGATCGACAGCGCATCGACGCCGTCCTTCGCCGTCATCACGCGCATGCCATTGCGTTCCAGCAGGCGCTGCGTCACGCGACGCACGGTGATGGAATCGTCGACCACCAGCGCGAAGGTGCGCTTGTCCACCTTCGGACCTTGCACTTCCAGCTGGCCCGTGCGCCCGCCGCGCCATTCCGAACGCACCAGCGCGCCCATGTCCAAGATGATGACGATTCGGCCGTCGCCGAGAATCGTCGCGCCTGCGATGCCGCGAATCGTCGCGATCTGCGGGCCGACCGACTTGACGACCATCTCACGGCTGCCGACCAGTTCGTCGGTGACGAGGGCCGTTGAATGATCGCCGGCACGTATCAGGATCAGCGGCACCGACACATCGAGTTCCGGCAGCGCCGACGGTCCCCCGCCGACAAATGCGCCGAGATGCTGCAGGCGATAAATCTGTCCGCCGTAGGTGAACGTCGGATTCTCTTCGGCCAGATGCCTCTGCACGTCCGCCTTCGGCACGCGGGCGACACCTTCGACCGACGGCAGCGGCAACGCATACAACTCATCGCCGGTACGCACGATTAACGCTTGCGTGATCGCCAGCGTGAACGGCAGGCGAATGGTGAACTTCACGCCCTGCCCCGGCTGCGACTGCGTGAACAGCGCACCGCCGAGTTTCTTGATCTCGTTGACCACCACGTCCATGCCGACGCCGCGGCCCGCATGTTGAGTGATATTGCTCGCGGTGCTGAAGCCAGGCTCGAGAATCAGCTGCATCGCTTCTTCATCGCTCAACACGCGACCCGGCTGCAGCAAGCCTCGCGACTTGGCGCGCTCGCGCACAGCGTTGACGTCGATACCCCGACCATCGTCTTCGAGCACGATGACCATTTCCGAACCTTCGCGATGCAGGCCGACTTTGATCGTGCCCTGCGGCGACTTGCCGCGCTCAACGCGCTCTTCCGGCGTTTCGATGCCGTGCACGACGGAGTTACGCAGCATGTGCTCGAACGGCGGCAGCATGCGATCGAGCACCTGGCGATCGAGTTCACCCGAAGCGCCGACCACGACCAGGTCGGCACGCTTGCCGGTGTCGCTTGCCACCTGGCGCACCAGGCGGCTGAGACGTTGCACGTGGCGCTGGAAGGGCACCATGCGCGTGCGCATCAAGCCGTTCTGCATTTCCGTCACGACGCGCGACTGCTGCAGCAGCAGGTTCTGCGCTTCGCGGGTGAGATTTTCGAGCAGGCCCTCGATACTGCTGACGTCGCTCACCGATTCGGCGAACGCGCGCGACAGCTGTTGAATGGTCGAGTAACGATCCAGTTCGAGCGGATCGAAATCGGCGCGATCGGGATGTTCTTCCTGGTGGCGATGCAGGATCTGCGCTTCGGTCTCCATTTCCAGCTTGCGCAGCTGTTCCTTCAAGCGCGTCACGGTACGGCCCAGTTCGGCGAGGTTGAACTCGATCGAACTGACCTGCTGTTCCATGCGCGAGCGGAAGATGCTGACTTCGCCGGCGTTGTTGAGCAGGTTGTCGAGCAGGTCGGCGTCGACACGCGCGAATTCCTGGCGTTCCTGCTGCACCTGGCGTTCGCGGCCGGGCAATGCGGGGGCCTGCGGTTCGACGCTGGCTTCTTCCTGCTCCGCATCGGGCGGCAACTCAGGCGCGAGCGTCGCCACATCGAGTGCAGCATGCACCCCGGTGGCAGCGCCGGCGGTATTCGCTGCCAGATCCGGCGGCTCCTCGACGCGTACGGCTTCGCGCGGCGCGACTGCACCTAGTTCATCGGCGCCGAACTCCGCTTCGACGTCGGAGACCGCTTCGTCGACTTCGGGTGCTTCCTCGGACGTTTCCTCGACCACCACCGCTTCGATGTCGTTGAGCGTCGGCACGATATCGGTTTGCGAGCCGATGTCCTGGTCGTCCGGGAATAGTCGACGATCTCGACCACCTCTTCAGCCGGCGCGTCGAACACGGGTTCCGGAACAGGCGCGGGCTCCGGCATCGGCTGCAATGCGGCCGGCGGCACGATTTCTGGCGTGATTGCAGCGTCAGTGAAAGCCAGCGTTGCTGGGGCAACCGGCGCCGCTGCAACGGGAGCCGGCGCTGGAATCGGCTCGGGCTCCTGACCGCACAACGCGCGAATGCGATTCATCAGTTCGCGCGCCGGCTTGCAACGCTCGCCGTTCGCGACCACGTCGCGCATGCGATGCAATTCGTCGAGGCTGGCCTGCAGGCCGTCGAATACTTCCTGTTTCGCCTCGACCTCGCCGGTTTCCACCAGGCCCATCAAGGTTTCCAGCTCATGGCTGAGATCGCCCATGGCGCGAATGCCCGCCATGCGCGCGCCGCCCTTGAGCGTATGCACGACGCGCTTGAGCTCGAACACCAGCGCGCTGTTGGCGCGATCGCGGACCCATGCCGACAGCGACTGATCGGCTGTTTCCAGCAGCTCGGTGGCCTCTTCGGTGAAGATGGCCGCGACCTCGGCATCGAAATCGTTGTCCTCGTACTCTTCCTCGTACGGCGCAGCTGCGACTGGCGCGGCCACCGGCGCGACTTCAATCGATGCCGACCACGAGGGCGCATCCGCCTCCGTGTTGGCGGGAACGGCCTCAATCGGCGCGACTTCGATCGACGCGGCCGTCGCAGTCGCTTCGACCGGCACCTCGACCGGGGCGATTTCAACCGGTGTTGCCGGCGGCTCGGCGAGTTCGTCTATCGGCAGCAGCGTCGGAGCGACTTCAACTGCGCGAGTTGCGTCCAATGGCGCAGCGAACGACTCCACCTCCGGCGCCGCGATCAGCTCGGCATCGGCGGCCATGAGCGACGGACTCCGAATAGTCTCCGCCTCATCACGATTCATCGCCGGCGCGGCTTCCACCGGCAACACCTGCGGCTCGAATTCGGCGGCCCAGGCCGCGGTTTCGATCACGATATCGCTGGCGTCATCCGGCAGCGGTTCGTTCATCTGCAGCAGCGAACGACCCGTGCCTTCGAACGTGTGGTCTTCTTCGACCACGATGCCCGCAGCGTCGAGGCCCTCATCCTCATCCGCGGTCGTTTCCAGAACGATGTCTTCTTCGGCAAGTTCTTCAGTCAGCGCCGGCAAGCTCGCCGCGGTAGCGGATGAATCGTCATTGGCGGCAGGCGTCCGATCCGACGGGAAGTTCTGGTAGCTCCATGCCATCGTGTCCAGCGCGCTGGCGTCGGTAGATTCCAGTTCGATGATGTCGTCGGCGGGTTCGCCTTCGTTCACTGGTGTGGCACCGAGCGTGATTTCTTCGGCTTCGAGATCGGTCGAGTCGAGGGTGATCTCTGCCGCGAACTCCGGCTCGGACGAACCGAGGACGATCTCTTCCGGTGCCGGCAGTTCGGGCACCGCCGCTGGCGGCTCGAGCGGCTTCAAATCGATGGTCTGCGGTTCGAGCAGTGCGTCGGCGAGCAGTTCGCCCTCCAGCACGTCGTCGGCCGACAGCGAAATCTCTTCGATCTCGATGGCTTCCGGCGGCGGTTCCGCTGGCACACTGCCGACCGGAATGGGCTCGAGCAAATATTCGCCGGTCGCATCGCCTGCCGTCGACGAATTCGCCGTCGTGGTCGCCAGCGCTTCGGCCATGCGCGAAATATCCAGTTCGAGTTCGTGTTCGAGTTCGCCCAGGCGCTTCACGATGAGGCCGTGGTCGAGGAAAAAGCCGGTGCTCTCGGTGATGTGGTCGACCACCTGCTGGATCGCGGTGACCGCATCCCTGAGCGCGTCGAGCCCGGGCTGCGACATGCCGACTGAATTGTCGTAGAGCTTGCGGACATAGCGGTTCAGCGGCTCGGCGATCTTGATGCCCTGGCGCGCACCGGCGGTTTTCGCCGTGCCGCTCAGCGTGTGGCAAGAGCGATGTAAATCTTCAGTGACCGGATACGGCGCGTTCGCCAGCTCGCACGCGGTGATGAACTTACGAATCGCGGCGAGATGGCCCGCGGTTTCTTTGGCGTATATTTCGTGCAACCCCGGATCCATCTGGGGTTCCGGGTCGCGCGGCGGAGTAACTACGAGCGGCGCTGTTTTTTTTTCCGGCGGAGCGGCGGCAACGTTGCGAGGCGCCGCGGGTGTCGTGAGCACCGGGGGTTCCGGAGCCCGACGCACTACCGGCGTCACTTGCGAAGCCGAGGTCTGCGCCCCACCGAGACGCACGCCTGCCATCGCGTTCGCGTGGTTGATGATACGAGCGATGTCAGCCTGCGGCGCGCGGCCGGTTTCCAGCTGTTCGACCAATTCCGGAACCACGGCCACCGCCGAACGCAGCAGCGTCATCATGTCCGGCGTGCGATCCAGCGTCTTGTTGATGACGCGGTTGAGCAGGTTCTCGATCGACCACGCGAAGTCGCCGATGAGCTGCGCGCCGACCATGCGGCCGCTGCCCTTCAACGTATGGAAGGAGCGCCGCACGTTGACCAGCGCTTCGGCATCCTGCGGGTTCGCATCCCACAGCGGGAAGAACTGGTTGAGCTTGGCGATTTCGTCCTTGGCTTCTTCGATGAACAGCTCGACGAATTCCGGATCGACTTCGCGGTCCACCGGCTTGGTGAGCGCGGGCGGGATCGGCGGCGCGGCGGGCGCAGGCTTGGCCGGACGACGCACTTCGTTCGTCATCGGATCGAGTATGGCCGTCGGTTCGTGTTCGGTATGCAGCGCGACGGTCTGCGCCGTCGGCTCGATCACTATCGTGCGTGCGTGATCGGAAGTCGCGCCGCCGTAGGCTTCCAGGCGCGGAATCGGCTGGGCTTCGGCGAGGAAGCGCAGGCAGGTTTCGGCGTTGTCCAGCATGTACCAGGGGTCGGTGCGACCAGCCTGGATGGTTTCCATGTAGTACTCGACTGCAACGATGGCATCGGCGAGGCGATCGACTGCTTCCTGCGGCAAGGTCAAGCCGTCGCTGCGCACGAACTGCGCCAGTGCGCGATCGATGCCTTCCATGATTTCGACGACGCGGGTCTTGCCCAGCATCAGCAGGCCGGCAGTAATGCCGCGCATGAGCTGCGGGATCTGGTCGATGGCAGGCGCTTCGCGCGGCTTTTCCACCGAGTGCGCGATCGCCTCCTTGATGCGCGCCATGTTGACGATACATTCGCGCAGCACCGCCTCGGTGACCAGGCGGAATTCGATGTCGTCCGGGCCGGCGGGCTTCGAGGGCACGGCGCCCGCCTCGGACTGCGTCGGCACGATCATGCCGACCAATTGTTCGTCGAGGCTGTCCTCGACCTTGATCAGCGTCGCAGCCATGCGCAGCAGCGTGCTTTCGCTGGCCGCGGACTTCTGCGCGACGATGGCCTGCAGGTCGGTGGTTTCGGTCTGCACCTTGTCGCGCAATTCGCCAAGGCCGAGCACGCCGAGCGTATCGGCGATCTTCTTCAGCAGTTCCAGCTGCGGCGCGAGCTCGTCGACTTGCGTGCCGCCCTGGCGCACGAAGATATCGAGCGCGTCCTTGACGCGGCTCAAGTCTTCCTTGATCGCCGCGGCGACGGTCTTCATCAGCTTGACCGACGGCGCGGACAGGCTTTCGCGCGCCTGTTCGACGCCATCGTCGACCGGCAGCAATTCGGACAGTCGGAACGACGCACGCACTGCCGCTATGCGCGGACCATTGGTGCGCGCACGAGCGACGTAATAAAGCAGGTTGTTCAGCAGTTCGAGCGGCGGCGATTCGGAATAGCGGGCTTCGCCCAATTCATACAACCGCTTCATGTCGCGATCGGCCTGGCCCAGCAGGCGCTTGATCGAAGCGCTGCTTTCGAGGCCGCCTTCGCGCAAGGCTTCGAGCACGGCGCCTACGACCCACCACAACTGGAATACGCCCTGCGTGGTTGCGACGTGTTCCAGCTTCTCGGCGGTGCGAGACAGTATTTCCAGATTCTGCTCGACGCGCTCGCCCTTGATCCAGCCGAGCAGGCCGAGCTGGAAACGAGTGCGGAGTTTGCGGGCCCATTGCGCCACCGTAAGGGCGCCTTCGCCGGGTCCGGCAGCAGGATTCGCCTGCTGATCCGAACTGAGATTCAGCAGCAGCAGCGTGCCTTCGGACAGCAACGCATGACCGCGCACCGCGCGAAGGTCATTGAGCAACGGCAGCAACACGAGCGCCATGTCGCGCCCGCCGCTCGATCACGCGTTCGAGATAAGTCGGCAACTGCACCATCGCGCGCATCAACGCGTCCAGGCCTTCGGCGAGATGGCGCCTCTCATTGAAGTTGTTGATCAGGTAGTGCGCGACCTGGCCCATTTCTTCGGCCAGCAACGCCGCGCCATACACTTCGGCGACGCGCAGGGCGCCGTGCACCGAATGCAGGTGTTCATTGCACTTGCGCAGCAGCGCGATATTGTCTTGCTGCTCGCCAAAAGCTTCCAACGAAGCGCGGGCTTCGTTCAGTTCGCTGGCGAGCTCGCGCGCAACGATGTGCAGGGTTTGCGATGAAACCTCGGCCATGGTCCTTGAGTCGGCTTATGCGTTGAGGCCGCTGACTTTCTTCGGCGCAGCGGTGCGATTCGCCGCGGTGCCGCCGGTGGGAGCCGGTAGCTGGGGCGGCGGCGCTTTGCGAGCCGGGTCGGTCAACAAGGCGGAGCCACCGGACACAGCGTCCGGCAGGCGGAAGCCAGCGACGGATTTACGCAGCTGCGAAGACAGCTCGGCGAGCTTGCCGATCGAACTGGACGTCGCCGCGGAATTCTCTGCCGTCTGCGAGCTGATTTCCCGCAGCACGCCCATGTTGCGCGCAATGTTCTGCGCCGCCGAGGACTGCTGGCGCGAGCTGGCGGAAATGTTCTGCACCAGGCTGGCGATCTGGTTCGACACCTGCTCGATCTCTTCCAGCGCTGCGCCGGCGTTCTCGGCCAGCAGCGCGCCGCCCACCACGTCGGTGGTGCTGCGCTCCATCGAGACCACCGCCTCGTTGGTGTCCGCCTGAATCGTGCGCACCAGCACTTCGATCTGCTTGGTGGCGTTGGCGGCGCGTTCCGCGAGGCGCTGCACTTCATCGGCGACCACCGCGAAACCGCGGCCCGCCTCACCGGCCATCGAGGCCTGGATCGAAGCATTCAGCGCCAGGATGTTGGTCTGCTCGGCGATGTCGTTGATGAGTTCGACGATGTTGCCGATCTCCTGCGAGCTCTCGCCGAGGCGCTTGATGCGCTTGGAGGTCTCCTGGATGGTCTCGCGGATGGTGTTCATGCCGTCGATGGTACGACGCACGGCATCGCCACCCTTGTGCGCGACGTCGACCGAATGGCGCGCGACATCGGCCGAACGCTCGGCGTTGCCGGACACTTCCTCGATCGAGGACGCCATCGCGGCCACCGATTCGGACGCCGGCGCGACCTGCTTCGACTGCGCGACGGATGCCTTCGCCAGGTGCCCTGCCGAGCGCCTGCGTCTGTTTGGCAGCGGCATCGAGCGAGACCGCCGAATCGTTGATGGTCGCGACCAGCTCGCGCAACGCCTCGATCGCGTAGTTGATCGAGTCGGCGATCGCGCCGGTGATGTCTTCGGTCACCGTCGCCTGCACCGTCAGATCGCCGTCGGCCAGGCTCGACAGCTCGTCGAGCAGGCGCAGGATCGCCTGCTGGTTGCGTTCGTTCTTGCCGGCCTGCAGCTCCAGCGATTTGCGGATGTTGCCGCTCATCGCGTACAGCGATGACAGGATGGTCAGCGACACCAGGCCAACCACCAGCAGAATCACCGGCAACGCCTTGCTGTTGACTACGCCGGCAGCGGCGCCGCCCGGCACGCCGACGCGATTGGCGAAGGCGCTATAAACTTTGTCGCCGCTGGTGGCCAATGCCGCAGCCGCGTCACGCGCCGCGCTCACTCGACCCGCCGAGGTGATGGCAGTGCGAACCTTGTCGCTCATCTGGGCATACAGCGAGCTGGTGCTCTTGAAGCGGCCTTCCGCTTCCGGCCCGGTCACTTTCGGCAGGCCCAGGCCCGAGTCTTCGCCGCCCAGACCGCCGACCACCTGGCCCATATAGTCGTTGCCGTCGGCCAGGCGACGCGCGATGACGGTTGCATCGCCGATGCCGCCGGCCAGCGCTTCCATGTCCTGCTGCAGACGCATGCCGGTGAGCTCGAACCGCTCCAGGTGGCGTGTCATGCCTTCGATGCCCGGAGAGCCGAGCGCGCTTGCGACGTTGCCGAGGCTTTGCAACAACTGCGGCACCAGGGCACGCACTTCGATGGCCGACTTCTGCACGCCCTCGATGGCTTCCTGGGCACTGAGAATCGCCTGGCTCTGTTTCAGCAGGTCGGTGGAACCGGTGAAGCCCTGCGTATCGGGACCCAACGAAGCGGCGAGCGTGGAATAGCGGGTACGGGATTCGGACAAGGCGTTGAAGGCGCCGGGCGTGCCGCTGAGCGCGGCATTCGCCTGCAATGGCAGCTTCTGCGACAGCGCCAGCAGTTCGTTCATTTCGCGCACGCTGTTGGCGTTGCTGCCCGTGTCCTTGCCGGCGAATGCCAGCAAACCGACCGCAGTGACTATGCAAACCAGCGCCACCGCCATCAGGGCCGGCAGGAAGCGCACGCCAATCATTTTTGTTTCAGCCATGACCGTGCCCTTCCCGAGCTGTCGGGTGCGCTATTCCCTGCGCGTAACTATGAAGCAATCGTTGGGACGCGACGCCGGGAGCGCCAGCGGGGACCGGCCCCGGCGCATGCCGTGTTGTGCTGCTGTAATTCTTTTCCACGACCGTCTTCCAACTCGTCTGTGCTGTCCGGGTGCGTTGAATCGGGCCAGAAACGTCTACTAGGATCGACTGCGGCTACGCTGCCGCGGCTTGCAGAAACTCGGCGCTTTCGAGCAACGAGCGCAGGCTGAACACCGGCCAGCTCTCCGCACCTCGGCGGAAGGCGCCGGCCAGATAACGTTCGCAGCGCACGATGGTCGGCGGCGGCGTGGCGGAAAATTCGCCATCGGCGAAGCGGCGGAAACCGAGCACTTCGTCGACCAGCAAACCGGCCGGCACTTCGCGATGGTTCGCCACCAGCACGCGCGTGCTGCGATTGGTGGTCGTCATGCCGCCGCCTAGATACGCGCGCAGGTCGACGACCGGCAACAACTGACCTCGCACATTTGCAACGCCGCGAATCCACGTCTTCGAACCTGGTACGCGCGTCACCACCGAGGGGTAGCTCAACACCTCGCGCGTCTCTTCCCGAGCCGCGAGAAAACTTTCCGAACTCAAACGAAACGCCACGCCGACCCATTCGCGATCGGTGGCTGCGTCGCGGCCCTGGCCGGTCAACGCGACGCGCGCCAGCCGCTCCAGTTCGCGCAGCAGGTCGAACGGCTTGTCGCGCAGCGTCTTCAGTGTGGCAGTCGCGGTCATCGCCTTGCTTCCATCGACCGCCAGCTCAGCCGGCGAGCGCCGCCTGCGCTTTCTCGATCAGTTTTTCCATCGACACCGGCTTCACCAGGTAGTCCTTGGCGCCCTGGCGCATGCCCCAGATGCGATCGGTCTCCTGGTCCTTGGAGGTGACCATGATCACCGGGATCGACTTGGTGTCCGGGTCGGACGCGAGCTTGCGCGTGGCCTGGAAGCCGTTCACGCCGGGCATCACCACGTCCATGAAAATCAAGTCCGGCTTCATTTCTTTCGCCTTGCGAATCGCTTCCGCGCCGTCGCCGGCCGAAGCGGTCTGATAGCCGTGGCGCTCCAGCGCCTTCTGCATTACATGCACTTCCGTCGGCGAATCGTCGACGATGAGGATCAGTGCCATACCTTGCTCCGCCGTACCTTGCTCCGATCTGGTCGTTGCTACTGCTGCACGCATGTGCCGCTTACCTCGTCACCACACTGTTGTGGGCACCGACATGGGTTTCGATTGCGTTCAACAGCTCATCCTTGGTGAAGGGCTTGGTCAGATAATGCTCCGAACCGACGATGCGGCCGCGGGCACGATCGAACAAACCATCCTTGCTCGACAGCATGATCACCGGAATGGAGCGGAACACCTTGTTGTGCTTGATCAGTGAACAGGTCTGATACCCGTCGAGGCGCGGCATCATGATGTCGACGAACACGATGTCCGGCTGATGGTCGGCGATCTTCGACAACGCATCGAACCCGTCCACCGCGGTGAACACTTCGCAACCTTCCTTCGACAACAGCGTCTCGGCGGTGCGACGGATGGTCTTGCTGTCGTCGATGACGAGCACCTTCAGGCCCGCCAGCCGGGCAGCGTGGTTCGTTGCTAAGTTCTCCATCGCGTCCTCTCGCCCTCACGCTGACCGATACTTCCGATCAACACTTCTGATCGACATTTCCGAGCCACACTTCTGATCCATTCAGGCCGCAGTTCTCGCGCCTGCAATCGCAGCACTTGCTGCGGCCCTGCGCTGCTGTAGCGAGGCTGCGGCAGCACAGCGCAAACTTTTAACATATTGGTTATAGGGCCGCCATTGCCTGCCTTCCTATACTATGAAGCCCGTCACAGAGAACCCATGGCAGCGATTCAGCGTGATGCGCATCGCTGACTTTCAAGGTGAAATCACCCATGCCCGATAAACGCGCCCATGCTGCAGCCGGCGGCGAATCCCACCATAAACCGCTCCGGCTGGTCGTGGTGATGGATCCGATTTCCGACATTAAACCTGCCAAGGACACCACATTGGCGCTGCTGCTCGCCGCCCAGGGGCGCGGCTGGGAGCTGTGGTACGCCGAACAGCGCGACTTGTGGCTGCGCGACGGCGTCGCCATTGCGCGACTGGCGCCGCTGAAGGTGCGGGACGATCTGCGGGACTGGTTCGAGCTGGGTGAATCCCAACCGCAGGCTGCTGGCCGAATTCGACGTCATCCTGATGCGCAAGGATCCGCCCTTCGACATGGAGTACATCTACACCACCTACATCCTGGAACGCGCCGAGCAAGCCGGCGTGCTGGTGGTGAACAAGCCGCGGGGCCTGCGCGACATGAATGAAAAGGTCTATACGGCCTGGTTCCCGCAGTGCTGCGCGCCGACGCTGATCACCCGCGACATGGGCGACATGCACGCCTTCCTGAAGGAGCACGGGCGCATCGTCTGCAAACCCCTGTACGGCATGGGCGGCCGCTCCATCTTTGTCATCGAAAGCGGCGACAAGAATACCAATGTGATTTTCGAGACCATGACCGAGTACGGCACGCGCTTCGCCATCGTGCAGAAGTACCTGCCGGAGATCGTCGACAGCGGCGACTCGCGAATTCTCGTCATTGATGGCGAAGCTGCGCCCTATGCACTGGCGCGTATCCCTTCGGCCACCGACAATCGAGGCAACCTCGCCGCCGGCGCCAAGGGGTCGGCCGCGAGCTGAACGATCGCGATCGCTGGCTGGTGGGCCAGATCGGCCCGGCGCTGCGACAAAGCGGCATGTTGTTCGTCGGCCTGGACGTGATCGGCGGCTACGTCACCGAGATCAATGTCACCAGCCCGACCGGCGTGCGCGAACTGGATAAACAGTTCGGCACGCAACTCGCCGGATTGCTGATGGATGCCATCCAGAGGAAGGTGACCGGTGACTAGTGAATAGTGACTGGTCAGAATCGCCGCGCGGCTGCATTCGGCTGGTGGCCTGCCACAAGTCACCAGTCACTATTCATTTCGTCCGTTTATGAACGCCACTGTCACCGACGACGCCCCGCTTGCCGGCGATACCCAGGAGGGCCTGGCGCCGGTCAACGACCGCCTGACGACGACGTTGTTCCTGGCGGCGCTGTTTCATGGCATCGTGATCCTCGGCATCACTTTCGCCGTGCCCAGCGGCGAGGAGCAGCCGACGCCGACGCTCGAAGTGCTGTTACTCACTGGTAGTGACACGCGCGCGGCCGACAATCTCGACGCTCAATATCTCGCCCAGCGCAGCCAGGAAGGCAGCGGCACGACGGACGAACGGGTGCGGCCGGCGAATCCCGCCACCTCGGCATTGGCGGCGTTGCAGGCCGGCGTTCCCGACGGCAACAGCGACGAGTATCGCGAAGCCGTGTCCGGCCAACGCTCCACCGAGATCCTCAGCAGCCGCAGTGATCGCAGCGAGGTTGAATACCGCAGCGGCGAAGATAAACCTTCACAGCAGGCCGAAGTGCCCATGGCGCTATCGCCTACAGCACCGCGCCCGATCGCGACCAGCGCCACCGATGACACCCTGCGCCTTCGCGGCAAGCGCATCGATGGCGCCGAAGAGATCGTGCCCAATACCCGCGAATCGAAACTGGCGCCGTACCTGAACGCCTGGCGCAGCAAGATCGAGCGCCTCGGCACGCTCAACTTCCCGCAGAACGCCCGCAACAGCCAGACCGGCAACCCGGTGCTGGAAGTGTCGATCCGCTCCGACGGCAATCTTGGCGAGGCGCTGATCAAACGCTCCAGCGGCAGCAAGGAGATCGACCAGGCGGCCCTGTCCATCCTGCGCCTGGCCTCGCCGTTCGACCCGTTCCCCGCCGAGCTGCGCCAGCAGTATCAGGAATTGCGTTTTGCCTACGAATGGCAGTTCCTGGGCGCGGTCAGGAAGTGAATACGCCCGGACAGTTTTAGCCGCAGCCTCTGGACCGAGCCTCGCATCGAGGGGCGAACCCGCGGCTTGCCGCAAGAGTGCTTGAGCCGACGCGGCGGTCACCTGATACTTGATCCATGTCCGAAGGCGACTTCCTCACCAACCAGTTCCTGATCGCCATGCCGGCGCTGACCGACAGCAATTTCGCGCAGACGGTCACGTTCATCTGGGAACACAATGCCGACGGCGCGCTCGGCATTATCATCAATCGGCCGCTGCAGATGCGGCTGGTGGACGTGTTCGAACAACTGAAAATGCCGACAGCGGCCAGCATTTACGGACACCAGCAGGTCCTGCAGGGGGGGCCGGTGCAAACCGATCGCGGCTTTGTGGTGCACCAGATTGGCGGCCAGTGGGAGCACACGCGCCAGGTATCCTCGCGACTGCAGGTGACTACTTCGCCCGATATCCTCAACGCCATGGCGCGAGGCAGTGGTCCGGACACGGCGCTGGTGGCGCTGGGCTATGCGGGCTGGAGCGCCGGGCAGTTGGAAACCGAACTGGCGCAAAACGCCTGGCTCACCGCCCCCTGCGACGAACGGATTCTCTTCGACACTCCCTACGAACAGCGCTGGCGCGCCGCCGGCCGCCTGCTGGGCATTGACCTCGCGACCATCAGTGACCAAGTGGGCCACGCTTGAACGGGCCCACGCCCTCCCCTACGCCGCCCCAGGTCATCCTCGCTTTCGATTACGGCACCCGACGCATCGGCGTCGCCAGCGGTGACACCCTCACGCGCACCGCGAGAGCGCTCACGACATTGCTATGGAACGACGGCGTCCCTTGGGCGGCAATCGGCAAACTCGTTAACGAATATCAGCCCGCACAATTCGTCGTCGGCCTGCCCTGGAACATGGACGGCACACCCACGCTGCTCACCGACACCAGCCGGGAGTTCGGCGCAGAACTGAAAGCCCGCTTCAACAAACCCGTCGCCCTCGTCGATGAAAGACTGAGCTCGCGCGAAGCCGAGTCGCTGCTACGGGACGCCAGAGCGTCAGGATTCAAGAAA
The DNA here is from genome assembly GCA_963710595.1 of uncultured Gammaproteobacteria bacterium. Classification (GTDB taxonomy): domain Bacteria; phylum Pseudomonadota; class Gammaproteobacteria; order Steroidobacterales; family Steroidobacteraceae; genus Steroidobacter. The sequence goes on along the minus strand of CAVQAZ010000003.1, from coordinate 1,608,866 downwards.
AGACGCAACACTCACGCGGACGTGGACAAAATCGCGGCGAGGATTTTATTGGAGCAGTGGTTGGAGAATCCGGGCGCGGCGGAGATCGTGCTTTAGGAAGCGTTGCGGCTCACGACGAAGCCCAAAAAACCCTCCACCGCAGTTACAATCCCGCCCCGAATGACCACCGATACCAGCGCCATCACGCAGCGCGACCCCGAAGGGCGACTGCGACATCTCATTACGCTTGACGGCATGAGCCGTGAAGAAATCGTTGCGTTGCTTGATCTTGCGCAGTTTTATGTTCGGCTGCCCGGCGATCTCGCGGCTCGCGACCAGACGTTGGCGGGGCACACTGTCGCGAATCTGTTCTTCGAGCCGAGCACTCGCACTCGCGTGTCGTTCGAATTGGCGGCTCAGCGGCTGGGCGCCGACGTGGTCAACCTGGACATGCAATCGTCGTCTCGCGTGAAAGGCGAGACGGTGCTCGATACGATTTATACGCTGCAGGCCATGCAGGCCGATATCCTGGTGATGCGTGATGCCGAGCCCGGCTTGCCGGCTTACGTCGCCCGCTACGTCGCGCCTCATGTTTGTATTCTGAACGCCGGCGAAGCTCATCTGTCGCATCCCACGCAAGGCCTGCTCGATGCGCTGACGGTGCGGCAGGCGAAAGGCGACTTCAGCAAGTTGAGAATATTGATCGCGGGTGACCTCAGCCATTCGCGTGTTGCCCGCTCTGCGTGGCGTGCGTTTACGACGCTGGGCGTCGCAGAGCTGCGCATTGCAGCGCCCGAAGACCTGATGCCCGCCAAGAGCGAATTCGCAGGCGCGACACGCTTTACCGACATCGACAAAGCGATCGCCGGCGTCGACGTGGTGATGACGTTGCGCATTCAGCGCGAGCGTATGAGCAGCGCACAGATTCCCGACGAGCTGACCTATCACCGCGCTTTCGGCATCACGTCCCAACGCTTGGCCAAGGCGCGCGCTGGTGCGATCGTCATGCATCCCGGGCCGATGAATCGCGATGTCGAGCTTGCGAGCGATGTGGCGGACGGGCCGCAATCCGTCATTCAACGCCAGGTTACCAACGGCGTCGCGGTGCGCATGGCGGTGCTGGCGACCATCGCTCGCAACGTGCAGGCGCGTCGGCACTTCAGTGAGTGACAACAGCGAATCGCCCAAGATTCCGCCGCCTCCTCGCAGCAGCACCTCGGCCCGGCGCGACGAGCAACCTCGACTGAAACTGCTGATCGCGACCGACGCCGGTTATTACCCGACGCTGCGACTCGCCACCAAACTCCATCGCGCCGATGAACTGCCCTGGCCGCTGCTGGTGCTGTTCGGCGCCGAGGATACTTTCCCGTTTCGCCCTCGCCCCTCGACGATTCTCGTGCCCGGCATGCCTGACGGCGTGATCGCGTGCGTGCCGTCGCTGGAAGAGTTCGGAGTCGCGAGTCGCTTGGCAAGCACGGCGGGGTTGCCGGGTTGCCATGATGGCGAGGTGACCGAGTTGGCCGCGCTATGGCTGCAGTCGCTGGAGCCGGGAATGCTCGCCCAGGTTCACATGGTAGTGAGCGGCGCGAAGCAAACGGTGACGGCGGCGGAAGGATTAGGGAAGCGGCTCGCGGTGCCGGTTCAAGTGATGCCGATGTTGAGTGTCGAGGGGTGAGAAAGACCCTCACCCTAGCCCTCTCCCGCAAGCGGGAGAGGGGACGGATTTCTCACCTCTCCCAAGGGGTGAGGGGACGGATTCTTCACCTCTCCCGCTTGCGGGAGAGGTCGCGCGCAGCGCGGGTGAGGGCCAACCCAAACTCAGCCGAAGTTGATCTTCGCTTCCAGGTTGGTGCGCGAGTCGGCGTAAACCAGCGCGTCTTCCATCGTGATGCGGCCGACTTTGTACAGCTCGTACAGCGCCGTGTCGAAGTGTTGCATGCCCTTTTCGCTGCTGGTGCGTAGCGCTTCCTTGGCCCCGAGCACGTCGCCTTTCTTGATCAGTTCCTGCACGTGCGGCGTATTGATCAGCAGTTCCACAGCGGCGACGCGACGCTTGTTCTTACCCGGCACCAGGCGCTGCGCGATGATGGCGCGAAGGTACTGCGAGAGGTCGAGGAATATCTGCGTGTGCTGGTCGAGCGGGAACATGTTGATGACACGGTCGAGCGTTTCAGCCGAGTTGTTCGCGTGCAGCGTTGCCAACACCAAGTGGCCCGTGCCGGCCAGCATGATGGCGGACTCCATGGTCTCGCGATCACGGATTTCGCCGATCAGCAGCACGTCGGGTGCGGCGCGCATGGCGCTGCGCAGCGCACGAGCGTACGACTTGGTGTCCAGGCCGACTTCGCGCTGGTTGATGATGGACTTCTTGTTCGAATGCAGGAACTCGATCGGATCCTCGATGGTGATGATGTGGTCCGAAGAGTTCTCGTTACGATAGTTGATCATCGACGCCAGCGTCGTCGACTTGCCTGAGCCGGTAGCGCCGACCATCAGCAACAGGCCGCGCTTCATCATCATCAGGTCTTTGAGGATGTCCGGCAGGCCGAGATCGTCGAGGCGCGGCATATCCGCGGTGATGTAACGAAGCACCATGGCGGGGTTGCCGCGCTGGTGGAACACGTTGACGCGGAAGCGCCCCAGGCCGGGCTCTGAGATCGCGAAGTCGATTTCCAGTTCGTCATTGAAGGCGTCGATCTGTTCCTGCGTCATCAGGCCATAGGCGGCCTGGCGCACCACTTCCGGCGTCAGCATCTGCTTGTTGACCGGGAAGATCTGGCCTTCGATCTTGATCTTGATCGGCGCGTACGACGTAAAGAACAAGTCCGAGGCGTGCTTGTCCACCATCAGCTTGAACAACGGCTTGGTATTGAGGACGACCTGGCGGTCTTCCCCGGCGCCGGCGGCGTTTACTTCGGTTTCGATTGTCTCTCCGTCCGCAGCCATAGCTATCTACCAATGACCCCTTCGCTTTCTTCTTCCATGATGCGCAGACTGTCTCCGGCCTCATCCGCGATCTTCAGCTCGCGCTTGCTCTCAAGCTTGATGCGCAGCCGCACTTCGTTCTTCGAGTCCGCGTTACGCAGCGCATCTTCGTAGGAGATGATGCCGGTCTCGTACAGCTCGAACAGCGACTGGTCGAAGGTCTTCATGCCCAGGCGATTGGACTTGGCCATGACTTCCTTGATCTGCGCCACCTCGCCTTTGAAGATCAAATCGGAGATCAGCGGCGAGTTGAGCATGATTTCCATCGCAGCGATACGGCCAGTGCCGGACTCGCGCGGAATCAGCCGCTGGGAAATCAGCGAACGAATGTTCAACGACAGGTCCATCAGCAGTTGTTCGCGGCGCTCCTCGGGGAAGAAGTTGATGATGCGGTCGAGGGCCTGGTTGGCGCTGTTGGCGTGCAGCGTGGCCAGCACCAGGTGGCCGGTTTCGGCGAACTGGATGCCGTATTCCATCGTTTCCCGGTCGCGGATTTCGCCGATCAGGATCACGTCGGGCGCCTGGCGCAGGGTGTTCTTCAGCGCCACGTGCCAGCTGTCGCAATCTACGCCAACTTCGCGGTGGGTGATGACACAACCCTTGTGGTTATGCACGTATTCCACCGGATCTTCGATGGTGATGATATGGCCGCGGGTTTTTTCATTGCGGTAGTTCACCATCGCCGCAAGCGACGTGGACTTACCCGAACCGGTTCCGCCGACCAGGATGACCAGCCCGCGCTTGCTCATGACAACGTCGCGCAGGACGGGCGGCAGCTGCATTTCTTCCAGGGTAGGAATTTTTGCGTTGATGGTTCGCACCACGCAGCCGATCTGGCCCTGCTGTACGAACGCGCTGACGCGGAAACGGCCGATGCCGGCCGGCGCGATCGCGAAGTTACATTCCTTGGAAGAATCGAAATCGCGCGTCTGCTTGTCGTTCATGATGGAACGCACCAGCACCGCCGCCTGCTCGGGCGTCAGCACGCGCTCGGACTGCGGGCGGATTTCGCCGTCGACTTTGATCGCCGGCGGGAAGCCGGCGGTGATGAACAGGTCCGAGCCCTTGCGGTCAACGACACGCTTGAGCAGGTCCTGCATCAGCTTGATAGCTTGTTCGCGTTCCATTATTGCCTCGACCTAATAGCCTCTTTCGCCGACGTGCCGCCTCTCGACCCGGGCACACGGATGTGCCCCGCCGCCGGCGGCGGCGAGCGACGAACAAAAACCACGCTTTTTGTTCGTCGCCGCGAGGGTCGTGACATGGAGTCCGATCCCTCGCTTAAACAAGCGTCGTGACAGGATGTCCGATCTCTCGCATAAATCAGAACGCGTCCTTGTTCGAAGCGCGGAAGCGCGCCTCTTCCTTGGTGACCACACCCTTCTGTAGCAGTTCGGTCAGGCATTGATCGAGCGTCTGCATGCCGTCTTTCTGGCCGGTCTGGATGGCCGAGTACATCTGCGCGATCTTGCCTTCGCGGATCAGGTTGCGGATGGCGGGAGTGCCGATCATGATTTCATGAGCCGCAATGCGGCCGCCACCGATGCGCTTGAGCAATGTTTGCGAAATCGCCGCGCGCAACGATTCGGACAGCATGGTCCGCACCATTTCCTTTTCCGCCGAGGGGAATACGTCGACGATGCGGTCGATGGTCTTGGCGGCGGAGCTGGTGTGCAAGGTACCAAAGACCAGGTGCCCGGTTTCCGCCGCCGTCAGCGCCAGGCGGATGGTTTCCAGGTCGCGCATTTCACCGACCAGGACCACGTCGGGGTCTTCGCGCAGCGCCGAGCGCAATGCTTCGGAGAAGCCGAGGGTGTCACGATGCACCTCACGCTGGTTGACCAGCGAGCGCTTGCTCTCGTGCACGAACTCGATCGGATCTTCGATGGTGATGATGTGATCGGGCTTGTTGTCGTTGACGTAATTGACCATGGCGGCAAGGGTGGTCGATTTGCCGGAACCGGTTGGGCCGGTGACGAGCACCAGGCCGCGCGGCTGCATGGAAAGGTCTTTGAAGATTTTCGGCGCGTTCAGATCGTCCAGCGACATGATCAGCGACGGAATGGTGCGGAATACGGCGGCCGCGCCGCGGCTCTGGTTGAATGCGTTGACGCGGAAACGCGCGAGCTTGGGAATCTCGAACGAAAAGTCGGTCTCGTAGAATTCTTCGTAAGCCTTGCGCTGCTTGTCATTCATGATGTCGTACACCATGCTGTGCACTTCCTTGTGGGTCAGTGCCGGCATGTTGACGCGCTTCATGTCGCCGTCCACGCGAATCATCGGCGGCACCCCAGCCGACAGATGCAGGTCGGAGGCATTATTCTTGACGGCGAAGGCCAGCAGCTGCGCGATATCGACGGGCATGAATCTTCCTTCCAGTCAGCGGCGCCATCGCTCCCAGGCGGCAGCGGGGGCGGAGGGCAAGCAAGCAGACGCAAAAGATGAGCGTGCGGCAGTATAACGGAGCGGTATCGGGCTCAATATGTTAACCGGTCCGCAGATTTCGGCTGACACAGTGACTGACATGTTGATGGACGGGGCGACGCGAAACTTGGCCAATAACTGGGTGGAAACCCGGCAACGCATCACATCCTCGGCGATACAGGCCGGCAGACTGTCCGATTCCGTTGGCCTGATCGCAATCAGTAAGGGCCACCCAGCGTCCGCCTTACGCATCCTCGCGGGCTTTGGCCAGCGCGACTTTGGTGAGAATTACCTCCAGGAGGCCCTGCCCAAGCTGCAGGAACTGGCCGATCTGCGGCTGACCTGGCATTTCACCGGCCAGCTGCAGTCCAATAAGACGCGCGCAGTAGCCGAACACTTCGACTGGGTCCACACATTGGATCGCGAGCGCCTCGCCGTGCGCCTGAACGAGCAGCGGCCGCATTACGCCCCGCCACTCAATATATGTGTGCAGGTGAGCCTGGCAGCTGAGCCTGGCAAGGGCGGCGTGGCACCGGCGGAAGTCCTGGCGCTGGCACGCAGCGTGGCAGCCCTGCCAAAGCTTAGACTTCGCGGCTTGATGTGCATTCCACCCCCCCGCGATAGCTTTGAAGCGCAGCGCGCGCTGTTCGAGGAACTCGCTGCGTGCCAGCGGCGCCTGATCGATGCAGGACTGGCCGTCGATACGTTGTCGATGGGCATGTCCGCAGACCTGGAAGCGGCGGTGGCCGCCGGCGCAACCTGGGTCAGGATCGGTACGGCGTTGTTCGGCGAGCGCCCCCTAAGAGAAGAGACCACGAGTCGCAACGATGAAACAAACTGAAACACAGTCAATGCAGCAACGGATCGCATTCATCGGCGGCGGCAACATGGGCCGCAGCCTGATTGGAGGATTGATCGCCAAAGGCGTGGGTGCGTCGCAAATCGTCGTCGCCGATCCCTATGCGCCGACACTGCAGTCACTTAAGACCGACTACAACGTGCAGACCGTCGACAACAACGTCGCTGCTGTGCGCGATGCCGATGTAGTGCTGCTCGCAGTCAAACCGCAGGAATTGCGCAAGGTCGTCACCGCCCTGCAAAAGGAAATCCTGCAACGCCGGCCGCTGTTGATTTCAGTGGCAGCCGGCATTCTCGCCGCCGACATTCAGCACTGGGCAGGCGGTGCTGCGGTCGTCCGCTGCATGCCGAATCGCCCGGCATTGCAGGGCTGCGGTGTGACCGCTCTGTACGCGAACACCGAGGTGTCCGGCTCGGAACGCGCGCTCGCCGAACAGATTCTCGGTACGGTCGGCGCCACCTTGTGGGTGGAGCGCGAAACCGACATGGATACGGTGACTGCGATTTCCGGCAGCGGCCCGGCGTATTTTTTCCTGCTGATCGAAATGCTGGAAGCGGCCGGGCAATCGTTGGGATTGCCGGCGCAGGTGGCGCGCAAGCTCGCGGTCGAGACTGCGTATGGTTCAGGCTTCATGGCGCGCGCAACCACTGACTCGCCGGCAACCTTGCGCGAGCAAGTCACTTCGAAAGGTGGCACCACCGAAGCTGCGCTCCAGCACCTCGAGGCGAGCAACGTCCGTGCTATCTTTGCGCAAGCTGTTGCCGCGGCGGCACAGCGTTCGGCACAGCTCGCCAAAGAATTGGGCAGCAGTTAAACCTCTCCATCATGGAAGCACTCAGATTCATCGTCGGCACCTTATTGCAGGTGCTGCTGGTCATGGTTTTCCTGTTGCGCGTGCTGCTGCCGCTGGTGCGAGCGGATTCACGCAATCAGCTCTCTCAAGCCGTGATCCGGCTGACCAACCCGTTAGTGCTGCCACTGCGGCGCGTGCTGCCGCCGATCGGCAAGATCGACACCGCTTCCATCGTCGCACTATTCATCGTGCAGGCGGCGGCGGTCGCGATGCTGTGGTTACTCGGCGGTTATCCGGGAATATTCACGCCGACACAGTTCATCTACGTGGTGCTGATCACGCTGGCGACGACCGTCCTGCGGTTCTACATCTTCGCGTTGCTGTTGTATGTGATCCTCGGCTGGATCGCGCCGGGCACCTACAGCCCGGCATCGGCGCTGCTGGAGACCTTGTGCGAGCCGCTGCTGCGTCCGGTGCGTCGGCTGATTCCGCCGCTGGCCGGCATCGACTTCTCTGCGCTGTTCGTTCTGATCGCCCTGCAGGCGATACACATCGCGATCACGTGAGCGGCTGATCGGTGCTATAAATCGCTCTCCATCGAGGCTAGGGAGAACGACGGTGCTCAATAAAACACGCATCCACCGCGCCGCTCTGCTCTTGGCTGGATTGACGCTGCTCGCAGGCTGCACCGATGCGCCCGAACAGCGCGCCATGCCGGCGCAGGCGCTGGACGAAACCTTCAAGGAGTTCGGTAACTACGAGGTCCACTACAACGCGCTGCGCACCGACGAATTGACGCCCGACATCGCGCGTGTTTATGGCATCCAGCGCAGCGCCAATCGCGTCATGCTTACCGTGACGGTGCTGCGCAAGGAAGCGGAACACGCGCCGCGCAAGCCGGTCGAGGCGACGGTCGCAGTCGACGCCTACAACTTGAACGGCCAGCTCAAGGACCTGGAAATGCGCCGCGTCTCGGAGGGCGAAGCCATCTACTCGATCGGCGAAGTATCGATCGCAGGTTCCGAGATCCTGGTGTTCGACATCAACGTCACACCGCAGGGCGAGTCGACGCCGTTCAACGTCAAACTCAAACGCGAATTCGTCTCCAATTGATTGCCGCCGCACCCCTTTGGTCGCAACGAGCCGACGCAAATGCGCGCGAGCCTGAAAAAATAGGCAAAAAAACCGCCTCGCTGCTTAATTCCCGGCAAATCTTGTGCTATTTTCCCGCGCGCCTTGTTACTGTCCGCGGCCGCTCGTGTTCCAGACGGCGCGATTTGTCACTTATCCAGGAGACTAGAAATGGCAAAAAAGAATGCTGCGCCGACCAAGTCGGAGATCCTCGCCCAGATTTCCAAAGACACCGGCCTCGCCAAGAAGCAAGTATCGGACGTGTTTGAGTCGCTCGGCGGCGTGGTGAAGAAGAGCCTGAAGGGCTCGGGACTGTTCACCCTGCCAGGCATGCTGAAGATGAAGGTGGTGAAGAAGCCGGCCACCAAGGCGCGCGAAGGCGTCAATCCTTTCACCGGCGAAAAAATGACCTTCAAGGCGAAGCCCGCCAGCAAGAAAGTGCGTATCGCGGCGCTGAAGAGCCTCAAGGAAATGGTGAACTAAGCCATTTTTTCGGCTTTTTTCCCGGTGCCGGGTACTGTCCCGGCACCGTCTTCCCCGCCTTCCATCTGCGCTGCAATCGTTACCCGCCATCCCGGTCGACGACCACTTTCAACTTCAGGCGCACCCGATCCCGATCCGAGATATGCAGCAGTCCGGCGATCCGCTGGATCAAGTGCTCTTCGTGCTTGTCGATGCGGCCATCGGCATGACTGACGCGCCAGAGCATCTCGATGATCGCCAGTTTGTCGCTCTCCGGCAGTTCGCGATTCAAGCGATGCGTGAACTCGTGTAGGGAGACTGCCTTGTCGGCGCGGCGGGTCGCATCGGCCAGCAGTTGATCCAACGCCTGGTCCGTCAGCTCGAAGCGCTTTTGCAGCAGGTGGCGAATCGCGTCCGCCTCGGCGGGCGACTCGGAAAAATCCGAGCGCGCCAGCTCCACCAGCAGCGCCGCGGTCGCAAGCTCGAACGGCTCGCGGTCCTCCAGCACGCCCTGTGGCAGCGCCTGTTCGCCAAAAATCTTTTTCAACTGACCCAGCAACATGCTTGGCTCCGTAAACGATGTTCGCCCGAGGCTCAACGCGCCGGCGGCGCGGCCACTTCTTCGAGCCAGCTCACCACGACCTGCCGCAGGTCGTTCAAGCGTCCGTGGAAGAAGTGCTCTACGCCATTCAGCAATACGAGGCGCGGCGGCGCCGGCAGCGATTCCGCCCAACGTTGGATGTCGGCCGCATCCACCAGTTCATCGCGATCGCCTTGTACGATCAGCCATGGGCATTTGGGCAATGAATTCACATCGACGCTGACTCGCCGGATGGCCGGCGCAACGGTGATCAGGCGCTGCAGGTCGCGCGCAACTGCCGCACGTATGGCGATGGCACCGCCAAAAGAAAAACCGCCCAGCCAGAGATCTGTGCCGGGCCAGCGTTGTGCGGCCCAGTCAAGCACGGCGATTGCGTCGTGCGTTTCGCCGTTGCCATCATCGAAAGCGCCGGCGCTCGCACCGACGCCGCGAAAATTGAATCTCACCGCAGGCACGCCGGCCGCATTGAACGCCTTGGCCAGCACATGCACTACTTTGTTCGTCATGGTGCCGCCATAGACGGGATGAGGATGGCAGATCACCGCGATTGCTTTGGGCGCAGCGACGGCGGCGGGCGCATCGAGCAGCGCTTCGAGCGGCCCCACGGGGCCGGGAATCGTCATCGGCTGGGTTGGCGAGAGAGTGGCAGTCACAGTCATTGGCGCAGGGTACGATGGATGCGATATAGATGCGATATCGAGGGAAGTTTCCGCCGCCGACACGGAACCCCGCTCGGTCGTCCCGGGTTTTTCCATGATTCCGACCACTGCTGGAGAGAAATTTTATGAAGCTCACTTCCACCAGCTTCCAGCACGATCAGGCCATTGCTGAGCAGTTCGCCTTTGCGGCGCCGGATCCGATCCTGCACATCCGGCTCACCGACAATCACAACCCGCAACTGAAGTGGACTGGCGCGCCCGCGAAAACGCGCAGCTTCGCAGTGATCTGCGTCGATCCCGATGCGCCGAGCCAGCCCGATGACGTGAATCAGGAAGGCAAGACCGTGCCGGCCGATCTGCCGCGTACCGATTTCTATCATTGGGTGATGGTGGACATTCCGGCGAACATCACCGAAATCGGCGCCGGCGAATGCTCCAACGGCATCGTGGCCGGCGGCAAGAAAGACTTGGGCGGCCCGGCGGGCTCGCGCCAGGGCGTCAACGATTACACCGGCTGGTTTGCCAGCGATGCCGATATGAAAGGCACCTATCGCGGGTACGACGGTCCATGCCCGCCGTGGAACGATGCCCGCGTGCATCACTACCACTTCACTGTGTATGCACTGAGTACCGAACGTGCCGCGGTAGAAGGCGACTTCACCGCGTTGCAGGTCCTGCAGGCAATCCGCCCGCACATCCTCGCGCAGGCGACTTTGACCGGCACCTATTCGCTGAACCCGCAGCTCAACAAAAAGTAGTTCCCGCTCAAACGAGTCGCCGCCTATTACGTCAAGGCGGCGGCGCGTCTTCGATCGCCAGCAGTTCAATGTCGAACAGCAGTGTCGCGTTCGGCGGAATCACTCCCTGGCCCGCACCGCGCTCGCCATAGCCAAGGCTGGCGGGAATCACCAGCTGTCGCTGGCCACCTGGTTGCATGCCTTGTACGCCCTCTTCCCAACCTTTGATGACGCCGCCGGCGCCAATGGTGAAACGAAACGGCTTGCCGCGCTCGCGTGAACTATCGAACTGCTTGCCTTTGTGATCGGGCGCGCCGGGCTCATACAACCAGCCGGTGTAATGCACCACCGCCTGCTGCCCAGCCGAAATGCCCTCGCCCGCGCCCTTCACCACATCGACTTTCTGCAGTTCGGTGACTGGCGGAACAGTGACTGCTGCTTCAGCCACCGGAGTGGTTGCAGCCGGTTGCACAGGCGGCGATTCGCGACTGCACGCGGCAGCAAGGATGGCAGCGGCAAGTACAGCGTAATGTTTGTTTTGCATTTGTTTTCTCAAAGAGCCCTCTCCCAAAGGGAGAGGGAGTTCTTCACCTCTCCTGTGGGAGAGGTCGCGCGCAGCGCGGGTGAGGGGACACGCGAAGGAAACGTCACAGCAATCGGCTCCCCCTCACCCTGCCCTCTCCCCAAGGGAGAGGGTAAGAACTCTTCACCTCTCCCCCTGGGAGAGGTCGCGCGTCTGCGCGGGTGAGGGTCCCATCATTTCATCAGCAGGCGATTCAGGCGCTGCACGAATTCCGCCGGCTCGGGCAGATGCCCACCATCGGCCAGCGTGGCCTGCTCGAACAACAGCATGGACAGATCGTTGAACTCGGCGTCCTCGCCGGTGCGCTCGATCCGCTGCAATAGCGGATGCGTGGGATTGATCTCGAGCACCGGCTTGCTCGCCGGCGCTTTCTGTCCGGCTGCTTCCATGATCCGACGCATCTGCGCACCCATATCGTATTCGCCGAGCACGAGACACGCCGGCGAATCGGCCAGCCGCGCCGTTATGCGCACGTCGTTGACGCGATCGCCCAACGCTTTCTTGACGCGCTCGACCAGTTCGGTGTGCTCTTTGGACAGCGACTCCTGCGCCTGCTTTTCCTCGTCCGATTGAATGGCTGCAAAATCCAACTGGCCACGCGCCACGTTGCGCAGGTGCTTGCCATCGAACTCGCGCAGGTGATCGACCAGCCACTCATCGACGCGTTCCGACAGCAACAGCACTTCGATGCCCTTCTTGCGCAGCACTTCCAGATGCGGGCTCGACTTCGCCGCGGCAAAGCTCTCCGCGGTGACGTAATAGATCTCTTTCTGGCCTTCTTTCATGCGGCCGACATAGTCTTCCAGCGACACCTCCTGCTCCGGCTTATCGGTCAACGTGCTGGAGAAGCGCAGCAGCTTGGCGATGCGCTCACGATTGGCGTGGTCTTCGCCCGGGCCCTCCTTGATCACCGGGCCGAATTCTTTCCAGAAGGTGGCGTATTTCTCCGGCTCGTCCTTGGCCAGCTTGGCAAGCAGGTCGAGCACGCGACGCGTCAGGCCGGTCTTGATCGTGTCGATTGCCGGGTCCTGCTGCAGCATCTCGCGAGAGACGTTCAGCGGCAGATCGGCCGAATCGACCACTCCTTTGACGAAGCGCAAGTACATCGGCAGGAACTGCTCGGCGTGATCCAGGATGAACACGCGACGCACGTAGAGCTTCAGGCCGCGAGCGCCTTCGCGATGCCACAGGTCGTACGGCGCACGCGACGGGATATACAGCAGGCTGGTGTATTCCTTCTTGCCTTCGACCTTGCCGTGCGACCACGCCAGAGGATCGGTAAAGTCGTGCGTGACGTGACGATAGAACTCTTTGTATTCCTCGTCCTTCAGCTCGGTGCGCGGGCGAGCCCACAGCGCGGTCGCGTGATTGACGGTTTCGTATTCAGGCGCAGCCTCGGCGACCGTTTCCTTCTTCTCTTCGCCTTCACTCTCGTTCTCGCTCTCGACCTTGGCCGGCTTGCGCATGCGCACTGGGAAGCCGATGTGATCGGAGTACTTTCGCACCAGCGACCGAATGCGATAGTCGTCGCCGAACTCCCGCTCCCCTTCCTTCAGGTGCAACACGATGCGCGTGCCGCGTTCGGGCAGCTCGATGTCTGACACGGTAAATTCACCGTCGCCGGTGGATTCCCAATGAACGCCCGAGCCGGCCTCCAGGCCGGCCCGCCGCGAAAACACTTCGACGCGCTCCGCAACGATGAACGATGAATAGAAGCCGACGCCGAACTGGCCGATCAGCTGCGCGTCCTTCTTCTGGTCCCCGGTAAGGCGGGAGAGGAAATCCGAGGTACCGGACTTGGCGATGGTGCCGAGATGCTCGACCGCTTCCTCGCGGCTCATGCCGATGCCGTTGTCGAAAATGGTGATGGTGTGCGCGGCCGGATCGGTCTCGATCGTAATGGCCAATTCGCTGTCGCCCTGCTGCAGTTCAGGCTTGGCCAGCGCTTCGAAGCGCAGCTTGTCGAGCGCGTCCGAGGCGTTGGAGATCAATTCGCGCAGGAAGATCTCCTTGTGGCTGTACAGCGAATGGATCATCAGCTTCATCAGCTGCTTGACCTCCGCCTGGAATCCCATCGTCAGCGGGGTGCCCGTGTCGTTCGTTGCTGTTTTATTCATCTGTGCTCTCCATAGGTTCGCGTCTCGCGCCGGGCCGCAACTGGCCGGCAAAGCTGCCGGGTCGAATGAGGTCGGCATCATATTGGACGCGTGGGCTAATGGGGACCCACGGCACGGATTCAAGGCGGGAAGGAGGAAGAGCCCTCACCCTGCCCTCTCCCAAGGGGAGAGGGTAGGAAACTCTTACCTCTCCCCTTGGGAGAGGTCGCACGAAGTGCGGGTGAGGGGCCCGTTATTGGCGGTCGCGGCGCGGTGGCGGCGGACACATTCGATCAGCGCGGCGGATAACACCAGGGCGATGACCGCCAGCGCGGCCTGGGGCACCATGACCAGCGCGAATCCGGTGGCGGAGAACAAGACGAATGCAGCAACAAAGCCGAGGATTTTCGGCGCCAGGTGCCGCAGGGCGCACAGCGCGTCGTCGAGATTATCGGCCCACAACAGCAGGAATTCCATAATGTCCTCGTATTTCGCCAGGCCACTCTATCCAGAGCCAAATCGGGTCGATGTGAGGCGACTCACAGCAGCGGCAACCTCGGCCGGTGATGATCGTCACAGTCCTGCACTTGCATGCGTATTAACCGCTGCGTAGGCTGATTCACCACATTCCGGCCCCTGAATCGATAGTCGAGACCGCACACTCCTGGCGCCTGCGCATGCAGAAGATCGTCGTGTTAAATCCCAAAGGCGGGTCGGGCAAGACCACGATCGCGACCAACCTGGCCAGCTACTTCGCTGCCGAGGGACTGCGTCCGACGCTGATGGATATGGACGCCCAGGGCTCGAGCACCCATTGGCTCGGCAAGCGGTCCAAGGAGCAGGCGCTCATTCACGGCATCGCCGGCTACGAACGTCATTCGCGCGTCACTCGCAGCTTCGCCACGCGTCTGCCGCTCGATACCCAACGGCTGATCGTCGATACGCCTGCTGCGGTCGAACCGCAGTTCCTGCCCGACCTCACCCGCAATGCCACCGCCGTGCTGGTGCCCGTATTGCCGTCGGACATCGACATTCACGCCGCCGCCAAGTGCATTTCCAACTTGCTGCTGATCGCCAAGATTCGCCGCGACGAATACCGTATCGCGGTGATCGCCAACCGCGTCAAAAAACAAACGCTGGTCTACAAGTCACTGATGAAGTTCCTGGAGACGCTGCAGATACCGGTGGTGACGACGCTGCGTGATTCGCAGACTTATCTTCGCACCGCCGAGACCGGTCGCGGCATCTTCGAAATGAAGCCGAGCCTGGTGCGTGAAGACCTGGAACAGTGGTTGCCGCTGGTGGGGTGGTTAGCGCAGCGCAAGACGCTGCATATCGAGCCGGGTTCGCCGGCGCTGACGTCCGCGCTGACCTCCGCGCCCAGGGAGCCGACCACGTCGTTGGCTTCGATCGCACCGACCGCTGCTGCGGCGAGGGCGTCAGCGGTCGACTCGCCTCGCGATAATTCGAGCAAGGCGGGCCGCACCACTCCTGCTCCGCATCCACTCAGCCCGACTTTGATCAGCCAGGCGCTCAGCCCGTCGCCAACCAAGCAGCGCTTTTCCGAGTCGCTGCTGCCCTCGCTGATCAAGCGAGTGTTCGGCTAAGCGCACCCGCGCTTAGCACCAGCATCACTTGCCGTTCTTGTCCTTCTCTTTGCTTTCCTTGTCCCAGTTGCTACGCACTTTGTCGGTCCAGCTCTTGTAGTTGGACCAGGTGTGCAGCGAGCGGGTGATCGCAGAGTGACGCGAGTTCGTCGTCGTCGGCTGCACACGCTCGAGCCAGCCTCGCTGCGGATCGCGAGGATTACCGGCGCGAACGATGGCGCCAACATTCTCTCCCGTCCAGGCGCGGTGGCGGCCGGTAGCGGTCATCTCATCGACTTTGGGTTCGGTCATGTTTGCTCTCCTCTTGCGACGCCAAACTACGGAGAGCGGACCAGTCGGGTGAGGAACTACATCACAGCGAACTACTGTCGTCGTCAGACTGCGACAGCCATCGCAAGGGTGGCGCCACTAACAGGAGTGTCACGTCACACTGCGGCGGTTTTCGCCGCTGATTTAACCGCTCGTTATTGATTATTAGCGCGTTCAGCAAACGTCGCGCGCAAAACACAGCTGCGTCGCGAGCAAGCGTTCGTGAACCGGCAAAAGTTTTATTTCGCCGCCAGCAGTGCAGCAAACGCCGGTTTGATCTCTTCGAGAATGTCGTCAATCGCTGCTGGCACGAGACTGCTGTAAACGTCGAGCAGCACGACTGCATTCACGATCGCGTCTTGCCTGCTGGCCGCACGCAGGCGCGTCGCCATGCCGCGATTCACTGCATGCACGCCGTTATAGACGCGTTCGAGATCTTTCAGTGCGACGTCAGGCTTGCCACCTTCTCGTGCAATGTAGTGCTGTGCGAGCAGATACATCGCGGCGACCCGATAAGCCGTTTCTGATTCGCTGGAGAACGGCAGATGAAAGCGCGCCATCGGCCGGAATACCGCCGTGCGCGGGCACCCGCTCGACGCCATGATCAGTCCCATCAATGAAGCCAGCGCCTGCTGTGCGGCCAGGGTGGCGGAGACGGCACGCTCCTCGCTTTCGACGGTGACGCGCACCTTGTCGTAGGAGACCAGGTCGGTAAAGCCATCGATGACGCCCGACAGGTGCAGGGCGGCCGGACAATGCGGCGTCTGGGCAGCGTTCAACGGGCAGCCGCTGCACTGATTGAACGTCAAAGCAGTCCAGGGCGGAGGGTTGTCGATCACGGCCGGCGTCAGCTCGGCGGTGTCTCGGTCCATCTCCAGCGCGAAAGTGCGTTCTTGCGAATCGGGGAAAGTGAAGCGATAGGTAAGTACGACTTTGCTCATGCGACCAGCCGGTAACAAGGCCGGTACTCGCCGGCGAGTTTCATGCGTTTTTGCCGCACGAACTCCGACAACAGCTCATCGAGCAGCGTCATCACTTCCTTGTCGCCGTGCAATTCGAACGGGCCGCGCGCTTCGATCGCTTGAATGCCGTGCTCTTTCACGTTGCCGGCGACGATGCCCGAGAACGCGCGGCGCAGGTTGGCTGCCAGCAGATGCGATGGCAAGTCGCGGCGTAGCTCGAGGCGCGCCATCGCTTCATGTGTCGGTTCGAACGGCCGCTGGAAATCTTCCGGAATTTTCAGCAGCCAGTTGAAGTTATAGGCGTCGCTCTTGGCGCGACGATATTCGCGCACGGCGTCGATGCCGCGAGCCACTTCGCGAGCGGCTTGCGGTGGATCGCCGATGACGATCTTGTAGCGGCCGCGCGCGACCTCACCCAAGGTGGCGCCGATGAAGCGATCGATGTGGCCAAAATATTCGGCGGCCGACGGCGGCCCGGTGAAGATCACCGGCAACGGCTGTTCGCCGTTGACCGGATCCAGCAGGATGCCGAGCAGGTAAAGAATCTCTTCGGCCGTGCCTGCGCCGCCCGGGAACACCACGATGGCGTGCGCACAGCGCACGAACGCCTCCAGGCGCTTTTCGATGTCCGGCATGATCACCAGCTGGTTGACGATCGGATTCGGCGGCTCGGCGGCGATGATGCCCGGCTCGGTCATGCCGATGTAGCGACCGTCGCGGATACGCTGCTTGGAGTGGCCGATGGTTGCGCCCTTCATCGGGCCCTTCATCGCGCCGGGGCCGCAGCCGGTGCAAACGTTCAAGCCGCGCAGGCCCAATTCGTAGCCGACACGCTTGGTGTAGTCGTATTCCGCCGTGCCGATGGAATGGCCGCCCCAGCACACCACCAGGTCCGGCCGACCTTTGTAGTCGAGGATCCGCGCGTTGCGCAGGATGTGATAAACGGCGTTGGTGATGTTGGAGGGGTCGTCGAGATCGAAGCGCTGGCTGCCGAGAATCGCATCGTGGATGTAGACGATATCGCGCAGCACCGCGAACAGGTGCTCCTTGATGCCGCGAATCATCTGGCCATCGACGAAGGCGCTGGCCGGCGCGTTCTTCACTTCCAGCTTGATGCCCCAGGCCTGGCGGCCGAGGCGGATGTCGAAGTCTTGGTAGCGATCGAAGATGGCGCGCACATCGTCGGACTCCAGGCCCGAACTCAGCACCGCCAGCGCGCAGCGACGAAACAGGTCGTAGACACCGCCGTGGCCGGAGCTGAGCAGCTGCTGGACTTCACGCTGCGAGAGATTTTCGAGGCTGCCCAGGGGCGAGACGCGGGCATCGACCACACCTTCAGGATCGGCCTGCGTTACCGAGGCCGACGCGGTGCTGGGTCCCGTCACGGAAGAATCTCGATCGGCGTATCCGGCGGCGTCATCAGCCAGATTTCAACCATGTCCGAATTCGACACCGCAATACACCCCTCGGTCCAATCGACGTTGGAATAATAGTCCCGCCCTTTGCGCGGCGTATTCGGCTGGCCATGGATCATGATCAGTCCGCCCGGCCGCAAACCCTGGCTGCGCGCGCGGGCCACATCCTGCAGGTTTGGGTAGTCAACTTGAATGGACAGAAAATACTCGCTGTTAGGATTGCGGCGGGTCAGGCGATAACTGCCTTCGGGGGTGCGGAAGTCGCCTTCGAATTGTTTATGGCCTTCGGGCCGCAGTCCTAATGCAACTCTGAATGTACGCAGCGCGACTCCGTTCCGCAGCAGCTGCAGTTTACGCTCCGCCTTGCGCACCACCACCCGATCAGCCAGCGGCAGCGCCGCTTCGACACTGGAAGAAACCAGCGCCGAGGACTGCAATGGCGTTTCCGCCCACGCCGGGGGCGCAGACGAGAGGACCAGGGAAGCGATGACGAGAGCAAAGGGGTTACGCGTCATGATGAATGGTGATCGGCACCGCCGCGGATTATAGCCCGATACGTTCAGCTTCATTAACGGCCGCGACGGTAGCGGGGTTGAGCTGTGGTTGTTTGTCGACGTGCATCTTGGCGACACTGTCGGGAAATACCGTGATTCGCATCACCCTGCGATGGGTTGACGGTGCGATTCAGTCGCCCGCCTCCAGCCTGACTCCGGTGCATTCCCGCAGCCCGGGGCCGGTTTCGGCACGCAGCCGGTAATCCCGCCCGCCATACACTTCGACTTTCAATAAATGGCGCGACACGCTCTTCGTCTCCGCAATCCGACAGTCCACCAGCAATGTGTGCTCGCCCTCCAGCACTTCGACCGACGTCTGAGTGACGCCGATCACCTGATCGTCGACCTGCCGTAATACCACTGTAATGGGCGAACCGGCGGTGATCACCGGATCGCCGCCGATGCGTGCCACCTCGCCGCGATCCCGGCTCGGCCCGTCATACAGCTGCACGCTCATGCAGCCGCTGCACGCCATGGCGATTGCCGCCTGAATGACCATGGCCGGCCCGCATTGCCCGAATCGGAATCTCACGTCCTGGAATCTCACGCTGAGGGTTCGGTTGCTCCAGTAGCTTCGACCAGCGGAATCACCAATCGTGCGCCCGGCAACAGCGAGCCGAAATCGAGGTCCGGGTTGTACTGGCGCAGCAGCCAGATCGGAATGTTGTAGCGCTGCTGGGCCAGCACCCACACCGACTCGCCGCGCTTGATGACGTGATCGCTGGTGCCCTTGATGCGGAACTGGGTAAAGAACGATTCCTGCAGGGCGCGATGGTATTCGGCCCGGCGCCCTTCGAACTGGTCCGGCGTCACCTTGGAAAAATCCAGCTTGAGCTTGCGGCCGATGACCACCGGGGTGGCGAACGACATGCGATTGATCTGCCGCACCTGGCTGGCGCGCACGTCCAGCCATTCGGCGTAGTGGCCAATGGTTTCCGCCGCCTGCACCAGGATCACGTTGTTCTTGACGCTGTAGTCGCTGGGATTGGCCGACGCCGCAGCCTGCGTGCCCGGCACCAGCGCCGGTCCGATTTCTTCGGCCTCGCGTTCGGATTCCGGCTCGACCGCTTCGGTTTCTCCCACCGGCTCGCTGACCGCAGCGACCGTCGCCACCGATACTTCAGATTCGGCAGGCGGAGCAGCACGCGCCGATGAGGCGAGCGCCAGCACCTGGCCCTCGTAGAGAAAGTTGCGATTGCGGATGTCGTTCAGTTCCATCAGCGCTGGTTCGCTCAGGCCATGCCGGGTGGCAATCTTGCCCAGCGTGTCGCCACGCCTCACAACGTAGCGATTGTCGGTGCCGACGACGCCGGTGGGCGAGGTCGCTGGTTTTGCCGCTGTCGCGGGGGGTGCTTCCTTCGGCACCTGCGCGACCACGGGGCCAGCAGGACGGCCGCCCTTCTCCGGCAACGTGAGCACTTGGCCGGCGCGCAGCCGGTACGGACGATTCAATCCATTGAGTTCAGCCAGCTGCGTCAAGGCGACGCCGTAGCGAGTCGCGATGACCGAGAGCGTCTCGCCGCTTTCGACGCGATGCTGCGATTCGGCAACCTGCGCATCGATGCGTTCGCCGCTGGCGTTGAGCTTGGCCAGTACCGCAGTCAAGTCGATATGCGAAGGCACGCGAAATTCATAGCCGCGGGGAATATGGCGGCCGCCCTTCCACACCGAGTTCAACAACGACGGATTGAGGCGTCGCAGCTCTTCGCGATCCACATCGAGCGCGGTGGCAATGCGGCTGGCCGGCACGAAGTTCGGCATCACCAGCACGCGGCTGCTGTCGACCGGGTTGCGACGGATGCCGGGAAAGAATTTTTCCGGGTTGGCGTCGATCTCCTGCGCGGCGAGAAACGCGACATAGAAATTGCGCGAGGCAAAGCCGAACGAACGACTGTTGTACTTGCGGACGATCACGGCGATGTCGCTGGTGCCCAGCTGTTCCTGGGCGCGGCGCATGCCGCCGGGGCCATGGTTGTAAGCGGTCAGCGCCAGCGGCCAGCTGCCGAGCACGATGTAGTTCTGTTCCAGGAAGCGCGCCGCGGCTTCGGTCGACCGGTAGGGATCCAGGCGTTCATCGACGACCGCGTCGATGCGCAGGAAACGCCGGCCGGTGCTGCGCATGAATTGCCACATGCCGGCCGCGCCAACCTTGGAATAAGCATAAGTATTGAACGACGATTCGACGTGCGGCAAAGCTGCCAGTTCGCGCGGCAAGCCGAGCTTCTCGAACGTATCCGCAATGTGATCGCGCCAGGCGCCGGAGCGCACCACCCCTTCGCGGAAGCGATCGGCCTGGCCCAGCTGGAACCGTACTTCTTCCGAAGCCTGCTCCAATCGCGAACGGCGCGTGCCCTTGGGCCACAACGCCTGCACTCGCTGTTCCTCTTCGTTGAGATCCTCGGCGCCGGTGGCGAGCCGCTCCAGAACGCGCTGGTACTTTTTCTTGGCCTCGTCGATGCGCTTGGACCGCTGCTTCGGCGCCAGGTCGGACGGCAGCTTGAGCACTTCGTAGACGATGCTCAAGTCTTCGGGATCGTGCAGCACGCCGCCTTCGGTGGTCACCTCGGTATAGATGCGACGCCAGAAGGCGATGTCCGGCTCAAGCTCGGCCGGGCGGACGAAGTGATCGGTCCCGGCCGCGGCAGCCGGGGTCGCGGGCAAAACGGCGGTCAGTGCGACCGAGCCGAGCAACAGCAGCACAAACAGGCGATGCAGCGTCTTCATGAATAGGCGTCGAAACGGGCCAGGGTAAGGCGCGCAAGACTATGTAAAACCTTAGCGCTTGCACAGCGGTGCAGTTCGCATATTGCGAGGACTGCCTTGCGCTGTCTGCGTATGTGTTCGCAGTACGGACTGCGATGCGATTCAGGGCGATTCGGTCGAATTGCGTCGGAGCCGGGCGACGCTACCTGAAAAAGAAGGGAGATGCTTGCGCGTCTCGTTAAGTGTGGGGCCATCGTTGCCACCGCGTTCGTGGCGACGAGGGCAGGACCACCGTCCCCTCAATCGCTAAGTTTCAGAACCGGCCGCGCAGACCCACCATCACGACACGGCCGGACTCGAAGTAGCTGAACGCCGAGTTCGAGAACTGCTGATACGAGCGCCGTGCTTCGTCGCTGAGGTTGATCACGTCGACGGTGAGTTGGGGAATCATCTGCGACCAGCCGAGCATCTGCGAGAAATCGAAGCTGGACGACAAATCGTACTGCGTGTAGTCGTCGCCGAACAGTTCAGCGCCGGTGACACTCGACTGATTGCTGTTCGGACCGCTGGTCTGCGAGCCCTGGCTGTGAGTGACGGAGACGCGCGCGCTGATGCCGCGCTTTTCGTAGTAGAGCGTCGCGTTGTAGCTCTCCGGCGGCACGCCGATCGCAATCGCCGGAGCCGCACCCTGCCCCTTCTGGTCGATGATAGTGTAGTTCGCTGCGAAGCCCAGGCCATCGATCCCAATGCCACTCAGCAGGAAGTCGAGCGGCTGCACCCAGTTGAACTCCAAACCGTTGATCGTCAGACGACCGCTGGCGTTCACTATTTGCCGAAGTTGGACGGGCGCGCTGAGGCCGCCGCGCAGCTCCACCGCACGGCGCTGGTTCTCACCGAGTGATTCCAACGAAATGCCATACGGCGCGAGATCCGCGAACGTGATGTCCGATATCTGGGTCTGCGTGAAGCCCTCGATGCCCTTGCGGAAGGCGGCGAAACCGAAGTAACCCTCCTGGCCGGTGTAGTACTCGAAGCCCAGATCAATGTTGTTCGAGAGATAAGGATCGAGCAGCGGGTTGCCCAGATTGACCTGCGTGACGTCATTGTTCGGGATCGACACCCCGCCCAACATGTCAGTCGGATTGGGGCGGGTCATGGTCTTGGACACGCCGGCACGCACCACTGCCTGGTCGGTCAGATTCCACGATACGTTGGCGGACGGCAGCCAGTTCTCGTAGCTCGAATCCGCGGGAGTGATCGCGACCAGATCCGGAAGCCTCTGGCCGTCCGGCAACGGGCCGTCCGGCGTGGCGTTGGCGGGATTGAACGACGTGACGCGTGAGGTCATCAACTGATCGGTTTCCACCCAGCGCACCCCCACGTTGTAACGCAGGCGATGATCGTCGACCTCGATAGCGCCGTTCACTTGTGCGAACAGGGCCATTACATCCTCGTCGATGGAGCCCCATTGAGCGGTCGACGGCGTGTTGCCGGCTTCCGGCGCGGCGGCGCGCACGGCGTCGTAATTCGAATCGCGACGCAGCTGATTCCAGTTGACGGTCGCAACACCATAACTGGAGGGACGCAAATAGCCGGGCACCGCCGAATTCGGAATGAGCGAACCGGAGTACGGTCCGGCATACGCCGGATAAGGGGTCACGCCAGAAGCGATCTGCGCTGCCGTGTCGCCGCGGCAGGAGGGCTGGGTATTGGGAAGTAACTGGAAATTGGCTGGGTTGCCGCCGCACACCTGCGCCTGCCATTGGGCGTCGGCCGCGAATGGGCGAATGTCGCGCGAGACCTCATCGTACGCGCCGCCCGCCCTCACGCTGAATGCGCTATCGCCCCAGGTCACCGCGAAGCGGCCACCCACCGTTTCCGTCTCGCGCTTTTCATCCTGCAGATTCACGCGACCGACATCCGTGTCGCCGCGATCGGTGACCAGCCACTGCCAGCTGTTCGGATCGTTCAGATCCACGCTCGAGGTGATTGTCGGGGTGTCACCGCCAGTGTTGCTGTAGTTGACGGTGGTGGTATCCGAAATGAACAACATCGTCGATGCCTGGCGATTGAACTCGCTCTTGGTGAGGTTGCCCTGCACGTCGAGGCTCAGCTTGTCGGTGATCCGCCAGGTCATGCCGGGGTTCGTGCCCCAGAACTGGGAATCCTCGATGTAGGGCCGATATTCCAGCATGAACTGCGAATTCGGAAAGACGCCCGAGGTTGCGACGCAGCCGTTGGCGCAGTTCTCGCGATCCACCTGGAGCTGCGTCGGAATGGGACGGCCGCCCTGGCTGCCGGCGCGTATCGCCCAGGCCGTGGCCTGGCGAACGAATTCGTTCTCCTGCTTGCCGTACATCGAATCGAGGAAAAACTGCAGCTCCGCGCTCGGACGCAATTCCAGACTGACCACCGCGTTGTACCGATCCCGGTCGCCCTCTTCGAACATCGTTCGACCCAGTCGCGGGATCACGGCGTTGTCGATCTGCTGCAGCGTGCGGCCGGGGTTGTTCGCCAGCAGGAAGGCCTGATCGATTGCCGCACCGGGTGTGAGGCCCGCTGCGATCGTGCTCGCATTCGCTGGAACCGTGACAGCGGTAGGGGGACCATTGCCAGCGGTGCTGTTACAGGGACCGGTGCCGCACTGCGCCGGTGTCAGCGCCAAGTTGGCCCAACCCACCGACTCGAACCCTTTGGTTGCGATCTTGTTGCGAACAGCGGTCGCGCCGGCCAGCACGCCGAACCTGTCCCAGGTGTTGCTCGCGATCAACGCAGTGCGGCCACCCAAATCATCGCCGTTGCTGTTGTCAGTGCCCTGGAGCGAGTACGTCAGATGTGCCCCGTCGTTGTCGAACGGCCGCGCCATGCGCATGTTGATCGTGCCCGCCGCGCCACCTTCGACCATGTCCGCCGACGGGGTCTTGAATACTTCCAGCTTCGAGAACAGTTCCGGCGGGAACATGTCGAGCGGTACCTCGCGGTTCCCGCCCGAGCCTTCCTGCGGAGCCGTCGCGACCGTGACCGGCGCGTTGTTCAACAGCACTCGGGTGAAGTTCGTATTCAAGCCCCGAATGGCGACCGTGGTGCCTTCGCCGCTGATTTCGCGGTTGATCTGGATGCCGGGAATGCGTTGGAACGATTCGGCGATGTTCGTGTCCGGGAACTTGCCGATGTCCTCGGCGAAGATTGCATCGACGAAGCCGACCGAGTCGCGCTTTGCTTCCGTGGAATCCTGCAGGCTCTGCCGATAGCCCGTCACCACCACTTCCTCGAGCTCCTCCTGCCGCGCCGCTTCCTGGGCGTGCGCCAGCGTGGCGGCGATGCAAAGACCGAGAACGCTCACCTTACCGGCAGCATGTGGCCTGCTTACATTCATGACATCCCCCTTCTGATCAAACGATTGAATTCAAACGATTGAATCGAATCGAACGCGGCCGCCGCCAAGCAGGCGGTGGGCGTACATCCGTGGTAGTGGTAAGCGCGGTGTGCTGGCGCGGCTGCGAGGCCTGCCAGACCCGTTGCAACTGACAGACGGCGTGACTATTCGCCATGAATGCGAGCGCATGGTCACGAAGGTCGCTTAGTGGGAATTCTCTAGAACAAAGCGGCGCACGACGATCGTCACCGTCTCGACCACAGTAGCCGCAGCCATGAGCAACAAAGAGTCGAGGCCTGCGCATCGTTCTCTCCCTGACTTGCAATTGATTGCGCTCTTGTTGTGGCGGCCGGCCGACGTCCCGTCGAAGCCCGGTGCGTGAAATAATGATAGCGCTCACAATTCCGCAAAAGCAACCACCTGACCAGGCTGGTTGCCGGAGGCGATCGAAAATACTTTCGTTGGCTGCCCCGCCAGGCCGCGAGCGCGGCAGCTGCAAAATGGGCTATCGCAGTACCAGAGCGAAGAAATCACGCGCGCGGGCCGGCGTAGTACGCCGGGGAAATCCGCGACCTGCGGAAACGAGGCGACCCGATTGACCGCACCCGGTGCGTGCGCTAATGATAACGGTATCAGCGTGCAATCAACGGCTATGGCACCACGGCCGTAGCGCAGTATTCGAGGGAACGAGATGGCGAAAACTGACATTGACCGGCAGTCGCGCGGCGCAGCTGTGTTAACAGCGTTGACAGCGAGCTTGCTGGTAGCAGCGGCAGCGGCCGGCCAGACTCGTGGCGACCGGCCTGCATATAAAGATCCAGCAACGCCCGTCGAACAGCGCGTACAAGACCTGTTGGGCCGCATGACGATGGACGAAAAGATCGCTCAGATCACCACCGTCTGGACTAAGAAAAACCAACTGCTCGACGCCAAGGGCAACTTCGATCCCGCGGCAGCGCAGAGATTGTATCCGGCGGGCATCGGTCACTTCGCACGGCCGAGCGATCGGCAGGAAGTCGGCAGTCCGTTCAAAACTCCGTATCTGGACGAGCGTCAGACAGTCGACCTCGTCAATGCCATCCAGCGCCACGCCGTTCGCAGTACGCGGTTAGGTATTCCGGTGCTGTTCCACGAAGAGGGACTGCATGGTTACGCCGCGCGGGGTGCAACGCATTTTCCGCAATCCATTGCGCTCGCCAGCAGCTGGGATCCGCAGTTGCTCGAGCGAGTGTTTACAGTCGTAGGACGTGAAATCCGTGCACGCGGCGTGCAGCTCGTACTCGCGCCCGTAGTCGATGTGGCTCGCGATCCTCGCTGGGGCCGCATCGAAGAGACCTACGGTGAAGATCCCTATCTGGTCAGCACACTAGGCGTCGCGGCCGTACACGGATACCAGGGCGCAGCGCTGCCCTTGGCCAAGGACCGCGTGTTCGCGACTCTGAAACATATGACTGGCCATGGCCAGCCGGAAAGCGGCACCAACGTCGGCCCCGCCAGTATTTCCGAACGTATCCTGCGCGAAGTGTTCTTCCCGCCGTTCCAGGCCGCGGTAGCCGCCAACGCGCAGGCCGTGATGGCCTCCTACAATGAAATCGACGGCATACCGTCGCACGTGAATCGCTGGCTGCTGCAAGACATCCTGCGCGGCGAAATGGGTTTCAAAGGCGCGGTGGTCAGCGACTACTTCGCGATCAAGCAATTGATCGACGTTCACCAGACCACGACCGATCCTCTCGCCGCCTCGGTCCGCGCATTGAAAGCCGGCGTCGCGTTCGACCTGCCCGACGGCGAGTCATATGCCCTGCTCCCGCAGGCTCTGGCTGAGGGTCGCATCACGCAGGCCGATATCGACACTGCGGTTGCTCACATGCTGCGACTGAAGTTCCTGTCCGGGATGTTCGAACAGCCTTACGCCGACGCGAAGTACGCAGAGGCCATCACCGATAACGCCGAAGCCCGCGCCCTGGCGCTCGAAGCAGCACGCAAGTCTGTCGTGCTGCTGAAGAACGATGGCGTCTTGCCGCTGCAAAAAGCGAGATTGAAAACCCTCGCTGTAATCGGACCCAACGCAGCTCGTATCGACATGGGCGGTTATTCGAACGTTCCTACTCGCGTAGTAACACTGCTAGATGGCATTAGGGCCAAAGCAGGCGAACGCATTCGCATCGTCACTGCCGAGGGCGTCCGCCTCACGGAAACGGGCAACTGGTACGAAGACGAAGTGACTCGCCCCAAGCCGGAAGAAAACCTCGCACGTATAAAAGAAGCCGTGCAAGTCGCGCAAGGCGCGGACGCAATCGTTCTGGCGATCGGCGGCAGCAGCGCGCTTCATCGTGAAGCTTGGGCGAAGAACCACCTTGGCGACAGCGCCACGCTCGACCTCACCGGCGAACAGAACGAGCTGGCACAGGCGATGTTTGCGCTGGGCAAGCCGGTCGTGGTGGTGCTCATCAACGGTCGGCCGCTGTCGATTCCTCGGGTGGTCGAAAAAGCCAACGGCGTCATCGAAGGCTGGTATGCGGGCCAGGAAGGCGGCACCGCACTGGCCGACGTCCTGTTCGGCGACGCCAATCCCGGCGGCAAGTTGCCGGTCACGGTGGCCCGTTCCCTCGGTCAGTTGCCGATGTTCTATAGCCAGAAGCCGAGCGCTCATCGCGGCTATCATTTCGACTCGGCCGAGCCGCTGTTTCCATTCGGCTTCGGACTGTCGTATACGAAGTTCGAGATCGGTGTGCCGCGCCTGTCGGCGGCAAGAATCGGCGTCGACGGCTCGGTCGAGGTGTCCGTCGACGTGCGCAACACCGGCTCCGTTCAGGGTGACGAAGTGGTTCAGCTTTACGTTCGCGATGTCGCCAGCTCGATCACGCGCCCGGTCAAAGAGCTGAAAGGCTTCCGTCGCGTTTCCCTGCAGCCCGGCGCCGCCGCCACCGTGGAATTCAAGCTCGCGAAGGATGCATTTGCGTTCTGGAACGAAGCGATGAAATATACGGTGGAACCCGGCGAGTTCGCCATCATGGCCGGCCCTGACTCAGTGGACCTGAAAACCGCCACGCTGACCATCGCAGAATAGCAAAGCGAGTCGCATGCAAAGAACCGACGCCATCGCGGCAAGCGATCCGGCGATGGTGACCCCTGCCGGTCGCTATCGCTGGCGTATTTGTGGGCTGCTGCTGGCGGCCACCACCATCAATTACATCGATCGTCAGGTGCTCGGCGTGCTTGCGCCGGAACTGCAACGCACCTTCGCCTGGAGCGAGATCGAGTACGGCTACATCATCACGGCCTTCCAAGGTGCTTATGCCATCGGGCTGCTCACTGCAGGCGCAGTGATCGACCGGCTCGGCACACGGCTTGGCTACGCACTCGCGATTACAATCTGGAGCCTGGCGGCGATGAGTCATGCCCTGGTCGGCAGCGTCGCCGGCTTTGCGATGGCTCGCTTCGCGCTTGGGCTCGGTGAAGCGGGCAACTTTCCAGCGGCGATCAAAACCGTCGCCGAATGGTTTCCGCGCCGCGAACGCGCTTTCGCCACCGGCATTTTCAATTCGGGGTCGAACATCGGCGCCATCGTCGCGCCGCTGACGGTGCCCATCATCGCGGTAACATTCGGTTGGCAGGCGGCCTTCCTCGCTACCGGAATCTTGAGCGCCGCGTGGCTGGTGACGTGGTGGATCACCTATCGACCCCCTGAACAACATCCGAAACTGACTGCGGCGGAGCTGGCGTTGATCCGCAGCGATCCGCAAGAAGCGACCGAGCGCGTGCCCTGGCTGCAATTACTCCGCTACCGGCAGACCTGGGCTTTCGTGCTGGGCAAGTTCATGACCAACCCGATCTGGTGGTTCTTTCTATTCTGGCTGCCGAAGTTCCTGAACAGCGAATACGGCTTGAGCCTGCTCGGGCTGGGCGCGCCGCTGGTCGCGATTTACGTCATGGCCGACGTCGGCAGTATTGCCGGCGGCTGGCTGGCGGGACGATTCATCAAGCAGGGCTGGAGCCCAAACCGCGCGCGCAAGGGCGCCATGTTGATTTGCGCATTGGCGGTCGTTCCCGTGGTCTTCGTGTCACAAACGCAGCACCTGTGGGTCGCCGTCGGCCTGATCGGCCTCGCGACTGCCGGACATCAAGGCTGGTCGGCGAATATTTTCACGCTGCCTTCGGACATGTTTCCACGCCGCACCGTCGCGTCGGTGGTGGGCATCGGCGGTTTCGGCGGCGCGGTAGGCGGCATGCTGATCGCAACGTTCACCGGCTTCCTGCTGCAAACAACCGGCAGCTATGTGCCGGTGTTCATCATGGCCGCCTCCGCTTATCTGCTGGCGCTGGCATTGATTCATCTGCTTGTACCCCGGCTCGAACCGGCGCGCATCTGACCGTCTCTCGCAGGACTCCGACGGCACCAGTTCTACATTGGTCCGCCTTCAAGCCGAGCGATCAATAGTTGCTGCGGGGAGTATGGAAACTTCACCGGCCCGCTGCTGGCTGTCATCGTTGCCATGTGCGCGCGAGTGCATGGTCAATGACCCTCAGTGATGGCCGGGGGCGCTGGGAAACTCTAACGACTTGTAATAATCGAGCGGATGCGCGGGCGGGGCAAAACCGCCAGGCAATGGTCGCTTCGAGAATGTCTGGAAGTACGCAATGCTCGCATCACGCCACCACAGCGCCTCCCGCTCCTGAATTTTCAGGAAGGCTGCGACCTGTGCGTGCCGTTCCGGGTCGACGAACGGCGCCATGCCTCGCCACGTCTTGCCCATGTCGCGTACTCCATCGACGCCGCGAGTGTATCGATAGACCAGTTCATCCCAGAGGATACGGCCTGACTGCGTGCGGTAATCCCACGGCACATGGTGGAACCACAACAGGAAATCTTCCGGCACGCGCTTGAGATCATTGAACTGCGCGGCGACCGGCGCTGCGTACTGGGCCACTGCATTGCTGCCAGTGGAACTGCGATCGAAGCCGATCCCAGTCGCGTCGGCGCGATGATAATAAACAGAAGTCCAATCTGCGCGAGATCCACCTTCGACCCAAGGGCCCGGACCATAGTGATGCCCGCGGCCCATCAAGTGATGCAGTCCGAGCGGCGTCATGTAGTCGACTACCGCTGCGTGCGACTTCGTCATCATCTCGACTGTCGGCTGGACGAACTGCGCGTCGTTCGAGAACGTCATGCGCACCCACTCTTCCGCAATCGCCTTCGACGACAACAGCGGATTCCAAGCCAACCGGCCGAATGCGTACCAGTTTGCCTGATCGAAGTGCGAGCCACTCCAGTTGCGATCGGCGCCAATGTTCGCAACTCCGGCCATCGCGGTGAGCGCGTAGTTGTGGAGCGACCCGTCGATGACTTTCGCCACCGTCGATCCTGTGCGCGGACGGAATGTATCGGCACGCAACACTTCTTCGTAGAACGAGCCGAGATAGACCAGGTGCGTGGCGAAACCAAGATATTCCTTGGTGATCTGCAATTCCATCGCCAGCGGCGTCTTCGGCATCGCGCCGAACAGCGGATGAAACGGTTCGCGGGGCTGGAAATCGATAGCGCCGTTCTTCACCTGCACCAGCGCGTTGTCGCGGAACTTGCCATCCAGCGGCACGAACTCGGAATATGCCTGCTTGGCGCGATCATCCGGTTGCTGGTGCGAATAAACAAATGCGCGCCAGATCACCGTGCCGCCGAACGGCTTCACCGCGTCGGCAAGCATGTTCGCGCCATCGGCGTGCGAGCGGCCGTAATCCTGCGGCCCGGGCTGGCCTTCGGAGTTCGCCTTGATCAGCAGGCCGCCGAAATCCGGAATGATTTTGTAGATCTCCGCCGCGCGGGCCTGCCACCACCGCTGCACCTCGGGGTCCAGCGGATCAGCGGTCTTGAGCCCACCGATCTCCACCGGAGCACTGAACCGTGCCGTTAGAAATGCCCGGATGCCATAGGGGCGAAAGACATTCGCCAGCGCTGCCGCTTTATGCAAATACGCCGGCGTCAGAACGGCGGCGTTGGCGTTGACGTTGGTCAACACAGTGGCGTTGATACCGAGCGACGCGTTCGCACGCGCGTAATCGGCATAGCGAGGATCGAGATAGTCGGGGAGTTTGTGCCAATCCCACAACGAGGCGCCGGCGTAGCCCCGCTCCACGCTGCGATCGAGATTGTCCCAGTGATTCAGCATGCGCAGCTGCACCCGCGGCGACTCGCTGACATCGATTCCAGCCAGCGGCTGGCGTGTTTGTATCAGGCGCAGGAAATGAAACACGCCGTAGAGAACGCCAATGTCGTTATTCGCGGCGATTGCGATGACGGGTTGACCGTCGACGCGTCGCTGGCGGATGACGTAACCTTCGGCGCCGACGTTTTTGAGGCCTAGATCGAGCTGCGCGAGCTGCGGTACAGATTGCGGAGTGCCGACAACCAAGGTGCCGGCGGTCGAAATGCGTTCTGCTGCTGCCGGCGCTTGCGCCAGCAAGCCGTTCAAACCACGTACCAGTTCGCTTTTTGCGGCAACCAGCGTCGGCGATGGCGTCGGCATCACCAGCTGCGTGGCGGCGGACGCGTAGTTAACTCGTTGTTCCATCGTAAGCGCGTGATATCGCAGCCACAGGTCGTAACCGTCTTCGCCAAAGGCGGGCGGCATGGACCACAATAGCGCCGCCAACAGGGCCCGTAGCAGCAGGCCGGAACGAAGCAACGGCGCCGACCGCCGGCCACTGTGAATCATCAGCGTCCCCTGACACTAGCGAACAATATTTGTGGTAACGGTATCACGCGCCGTCGCCGCGCTTCCACCCTGATAGGCTCGGGGCAATAATCCGGCGCTTCATTCAAGCGTGCTTGCCGCATTCAAAGACATTTCATGCAAACCACACCCCGCAAAGCCAGGAATTCGGGCAACTCGAGCCGGCGCAAAGGCGCCGCCGTGACCATCCATGAGGTGGCACAGCGTGCCGGAGTGTCGCCGATGACGGTGTCCCGGGTGGTAAACGGCAACGCGAATGTGCGCAACGCCACGCGCGAACTGGTGATGAGGACGGTCCGCGAACTGAACTACACACCCAATGCCGCCGCGCGTTCGTTAGCCGCGGCCCAAGGCACGCGCATCGCTCTTATCTATACAAACCCCAGCTCCGCCTATTTGAGCGAGTTGCTGGTCGGCGCGCTGGATGGAGCAAGCCGCGCCGCCGCCCAGCTGGTTCTCGACACCTGGGACCATATGACCCGTGCCACGGAGCGAGCCGCCGCCCGCAAGATTGCGCAAAGCGTTGCCGGCGTGATTCTTCCGCCACCGCTGTGTGAATCCAAAGCAGTGTGTTCCGAGCTGGTCGCAGCCGGCATCCCGGTGGTCGCCATCGCCTCGGGACGGTTTCAGCCGGATATTTCCGGTGTTCGCATCGACGATTTCCGCGCTGCGCAGGAGATGACGGAGCATCTGATTTCGCATGGCCACTCGCGCATCGCTTTCATCAAGGGCCATCCCAATCAAACCGCCAGCACCCTGCGTTACGAGGGTTATCAAGCGGCGATGGCGGCCGCTGGCGTGTCGGTGGATCCGACCCTGGTGCAGCAGGGCTTTTTCACCTACCGCTCGGGCCTCGAAGCCACCGAAAAACTGCTGACTCGAAAAAAGCCGCCGACCGCGATTTTTGCCAGTAACGACGATATGGCCGCCGCGGCTACCTCGGTCGCCCATCGCCGCGGTCTGGATGTTCCGCGCGATTTATCCATCGTCGGCTTCGACGACACCCCTACCGCCACCACGGTTTGGCCGGAACTGACCACGATCCGCCAGCCCATTGCTGCGATGGCTGCATCCTCCATCGAGCTGTTATTGCGCAGTATTCGCCGGCGCAAGGCGGGTGAAACCCGGGTAGTGGTCGACCACGTCGTGGCCCATGTTTTAGTAAAACGCGACTCGGTTGCCGCGCCGCGCTCTTCCTGAATAGCGCTGAGGCGCGCCTCCAGTAGCGCAATGTGGCGGAGCGGGACCGGCAAACACCGCCAGTTCGCTATTGAATTTTGATAGCGCTATCACTACGCTGACCGGCAGCATGGCACAAAGCCGTTGTAGCTGCGGCCACATAACTCGTCATAGGCCGCTGCAGGCCTCGGTAGGGGCGTGAATATATGTCTGAGGGGATCCCCAACTCCGGTCCGCCCGCGGAAACCGCATTGGTGCGGGGACTCGCACTGGTCGCGGCGCTAGGCGGCTTGTTATTCGGTTACGACACGGCGGTGATCTCCGGCGCGGTCGGCGCCATCGACGCCAACTTCATCGATCCGCGCGGCCTGCCCGAAACCTCAGCCGACAGCCTGTCGGGCTGGGCCATTTCCTGCGCCCTGCTCGGTTGCGTCATCGGTGCGGCGCTGGCCGGCCCCATGTCGCAGAGAATCGGCCGGCGCGGCGGCTTGCTGGTCGCGGCGGTCCTGTTCATCGTGTCGTCGCTGGGCTCCGCCTATCCGGAGTTCGGTTTCTTCTGGATCGGCGGCGAAGGCCCCGAAGCGCTGACGGCATTCATTCTGTATCGCATCCTCGGCGGCGTCGGCATCGGCATCGCTTCGATGCTGTCACCGCTGTACATCGCCGAAATCGCCCCGCCCCGGCATCGCGGCCAGCTGGTGACGTATCAGCAAGTGGCAATCGTCGGCGGCATGACATTGGTTTATTTCGTCAACTGGTTCATCGCCTCGCAAGGCGACGACCAGTGGGTGCTGCAGACCGGCTGGCGTTACATGCTGGCGTCGGCGGCAATTCCGGCTGTGCTGTTTTTCGGCTTGCTGTTGCTGGTTCCGGAGACGCCGCGTTGGCTGGTGATGAAAGGCCGCATGAACGAGGCGCGACAGGTGCTGACACGACTGTCGACCGAAAGCGAAGCGCGCATCGTGCTCAACGAGATCGACGAATCGTTGCGCGAACGCAGCGGCGGCTTGTTAGCGTTTGGCGCCCTGGTGATATTCGTCGGCATCATGCTGTCGGTCTTCCAGCAATTCATCGGCATCAACGCCGTGCTCTATTACGCGCCGCTGATGTTCCAGAACATGGGCGCATCCACGGACAGCGCGCTGTTGCAGACCATCATCGTCGGCGTCGCCAACATCGTCTTTACGCTGATCGCGCTGTTCACTGTCGATCGCTGGGGCCGCAAGCCGCTGCTGATCCTGGGCGGCATCATCATGGCGGTTTCGATGCTGTCGCTCGGCTTCTTGTTCTCCAGTGGTAACGTCGGCACGGCCGCATTGATTGCCGTCGTCGCCTACATCGCGGGCTTCGCCTTGTCGTGGGGCCCGGTGGTGTGGGTGCTGCTGTCCGAAATCTTTCCTAACGCCATCAAGGGCAAGGCCATGGCACTGGCGGTAGCGATGCAATGGATCGCGAACCTGTTCGTCTCCTGGTCGTTCAAAGTGCTGGACGGCAACTCGGCGCTGAACGCAATGTTCAATCACGGCTTCGCGTACTGGATCTATGGCGTGATGAGCATCCTTGCGGCGCTGTTCGTGTGGCGCTTCGTGCCTGAGACCAAGGGCCAAAGCCTGGAGGCCATCCAGCACCTGTGGACCAAGCGACCGGCCGAGTTGCTCGACGGGCCTGCATCCTCCAAGGCGGGCACTGCCAGCGTACTTTGACGACGAGCGCGAACATGAGATTACTGCCACACCTTCCCGTTGATTGGCGCGACGCCACTTTAGTCGGTCGTATTGTCACCGCAGCCGGGCCGACGCCAGTCGTGGTCAGCGCCGGCCGGGTGCGGGATGTATCGCGTAGCGCAGCTACGGTTGCCGATCTGCTCAACGGCTGGAATGGCGTCGTTCCTGCGGGCGAAGATCTCGGGCCGCTCGAACAGCTGCCGCTGTCGGCGGCTTTCAAAAGCGAACCCGCGATGCGCCTGCTGGCGCCGTTCGACTTGCAATGTATCAAGGCTTGCGGAGTCACCTTCGCAGTGTCGGCAGTCGAACGCGTCATCGAAGAACGCGCGCGCGGCGACTATGCGAAGGCGCAATCCATCCGCGATGCACTCGGCGAGCGGGTCGGCGCGGACATCCGTTCAGTCAAACCCGGTTCGCCTACTGCCCAGCGCCTGAAAGAAGCACTCATTGCCGATGGGCTGTGGTCGCAGTACCTCGAAGTTGCGATCGGTCCGGATGCGGAGGTCTTCACCAAATCGCCGGTGCTGTCATCGGTCGGCTGGGGTGATTGGATCGGTGTGCGCGCCGAATCGCAATGGAACAATCCCGAGCCGGAAGTCGTGCTCGCCTGCGACGCCAACGGCCGCACGCTCGGCGCGACGCTGGGCAACGACGTTAACCTGCGCGACATCGAAGGCCGCAGCGCTTTGCTGCTGGGGAAGGCCAAGGACAACAATGCGTCCTGCGCTATCGGCCCCTTCATCCGCATGTTCGACGCGCGCTTCGGCCTGAATGAAGTCCGCAACACCGTGGTTTCGCTGCAGGTCGAGGGCGAGGACGGCTACCGACTGGAAGGCCGCAGCTCCATGTCGCTGATCAGCCGCGATCCACTGGAGCTGGTCGAGCAGACCTTGAGCCAGCACCAATACCCTGACGGTTTCGCGCTCTTTCTCGGCACGATGTTCGCTCCTACCGAAGATCGCGACGTCGCCGGCCGTGGTTTCACGCACAAGATCGGCGACCTGGTGCGGGTGTCCTCGCCCGAACTGGGTATGCTCGAAAACAAATTGACCACTTCCGATCGGGCGCCACCGTGGTCGCTGGGGATCGGCCAGCTGATGCGCAACCTCGCCAGTCGCGGGTTGTTGGCGCCCGCCTCCACTTAAGGTTTAGTCTCAATCATGTCTCATACCGTCTATCCGTCGCTCCGTAACAAACGCGTCGTCGTCACCGGCGGCGGCTCGAGCATCGGCGCCGCCATAGTCGAAGCATTCGCGCGCCAGGGCTCACGAGTGGCTTTCATCGATATCGCAGATGACGATTCGCGCGCACTGGAGCGCAAGCTTGCGACCAGCGATTCACCGCCTCGTTATCATCGCTGCGATCTCACCGACGTCGAAGCGATCGGCCAGACGTTTGCACGCATCCGCGCCGAACTGGGACCCGTCGATATCCTGGTGAACAACGCCGCCAACGACGATCGCCACACGCTGCAGGCAACCACCTCGAAGTACTGGGACGATCGCATCGCCGTCAACCTGAAGCACTATTTCTTCTGCACACAGGCAGTGCTCGAAGATATGAAAGCGTCCAAGGCCGGCGCGATCATCAATCTCGGTTCCGTCTCATGGCACCTGGCGTTGCCGGACCTCGCCATCTATCAGACGGCGAAAGCGGGCATCGAGGGCATGACCCGAGCGTTGGCGCGCGACCTGGGCTGCTTTGGCATCAGGGTAAACTGCGTTGTGCCGGGCGGCGTCAGAACGCCTCGCCAGATGAAGTTGTGGCACACGCCTGATGAAGAGGCGCGCATGCTTGGGCAGCAGTGCCTGAAAGCGCGAGTGGAGCCGCATGACGTCGCCGCCATGGTCGCCTTCCTTTCTTCCGACGATGCGCGCATGTGCACCGGGCACGAGTATTTCGTCGACGCTGGCTGGCGCTGAAGCCGAGCCGCTCGCCGGTGGTTTTGTTCGCAGTCCGTGTCGATACGCCCGCCGTGTCACAGAATGAGGTTCGCTATGACGGCTAAGCGCCGTTTCCGCTCGCAGGCCTGGTTCGACGATCGCGAGCACATCGATCTGATGGCGTTGTATCTCGAGCGGTTCATGAACTATGGACTGACGCCGAAAGAGCTCACCAGCGGCAAACCCATCATCGGCATCGCGCAAAGCGGCAGCGATCTGACTCCCTGCAATCGCATTCACGTCGATCTCGCGACGCGAGTGAAAGAAGGCATCCGCGATGCCGGCGGCATTCCCATGGAATTCCCGACGCATCCCATCTTCGAGAATTGCCGGCGGCCCACCGCGTCGCTGGATCGCAATCTCGCCTATCTCGGCCTGGTGGAGATCCTGCACGGTTATCCGCTCGATGCAGTGGTGCTCACCACCGGTTGTGACAAGACGACGCCGGCGGCGGTGATGGCGGCGTCGACGGTCGACATCCCTGCAATCGTGCTGTCGGGCGGAGCGATGCTCGACGGCTGGTTCGAGGATGAACTGGTGGGATCGGGCACGGTGATCTGGAAAAGCCGCCGCCGCCTGGCCGCCGGACAAATCACCGAACAGGAATTTCTCGACGCCGCCGCCGCGTCGGCGCCCTCACCCGGCCACTGCAACAGCATGGGCACCGCCTCGACGATGAATGCGGTCGCGGAAGTATTGGGGCTATCGCTTCCCGGCTGCTCCGCCATTCCCGCTCCGTATCGAGAGCGCGGGCAGATGGCATACGAAACGGGTCGGCGCGCAGTGGAGATGGCGTATGAAGATCTGCGCCCTTCAAAAATACTGACGCGCGAATCGTTTTTGAATGCCATCACCGCCATCGCAGCGCTTGGCGGTTCGACCAACGCGCAACCGCATCTCACCGCCATGGCGCGGCATGCCGGCCTGGAACTGCCTCCCCAGGATTGGATGAAGTACGGCCACGACATTCCTCTGCTGCTCAACATGCAGCCCGCGGGCAAGTATCTCGGCGAACGTTTTCACCGCGCCGGTGGCGTGCCCGCCGTGCTGTGTGAATTGATCGATGCAGGCAAGCTGCACGCGGATACCTTGACCGTCACCGGTCGCACGATTGGAGAAAACGTCCGCGGCCGCACCAGTCGCGACCGCGAAATGATCACGTCCTACGCCAAGCCGTTGCGCGAACGCGCCGGCTTCATCGTGCTCAGTGGCAATCTGTTCGACTTCGCCATTCTGAAAGCGAGCGTGATCACGGAAGACTTTCGCCGGCGCTATCTGTGCGAGAGCGGTCATGACAATGTTTTCGAAGGCCGCGCGGTCGTGTTCGACGGCTCGGACGACTACCGCGCACGAATTAACGATCCGGCGCTCGCCGTCGATGAGCGCAGCGTGCTCGTTATTCGCGGCGCGGGCCCGCTCGGCTGGCCGGGCTCGGCTGAAGTCGTAAACATGCAGCCGCCGGATGCCTTGCTCAAACGAGGCATCGCCAGCCTGCCGACGATTGGGGACGGTCGGCAGTCCGGCACTTCGGACAGCCCTTCCATATTGAATGCATCCCCGGAAAGCGCCGCCGGCGGCGGCCTCGCCTGGCTGCGCACCGGCGACATCGTGCGCATCGACTTAAACAACGCACGCTGCGACATGCTCGTCGACCCCGAAGAAATCGAGCGCAGAAAGAAAGACGGCATTCCGCCCGTTCCGGAAAGCGCCACGCCCTGGCAGGAACTCTACCGAGCGACGGTCAGCCAGCTCGACCAGGGCGGCGTGATGGAAATGGCGCTGAAGTATCGCGGCGTCGCCGCCAAGACGCCGCGCCACAACCACTGATAGCCCTGCTCGGCGGACGCCCGCTGAGTTCATCTTCCTGCCACGAACATTGCCCAGTCTGACCCGCAGATCGGCAAGCGCCAACGATTAAAACTGCCCGACGCTAGAACCCATTGCCTGCCGGCCGGCACTTACCGCTCGGTGAAGATGTGGTTTCGTGTTTCAGCCATCGCATGTGGAGGGTTTCATCATGCTTCGCAAGGTCCTGCTGCTTACCGCCATTCCGGCGCTCGCGCTCATCGCAGCCAACGTCACCGCCGACAACG
Source organism: uncultured Gammaproteobacteria bacterium (assembly GCA_963710595.1). Classification (GTDB taxonomy): domain Bacteria; phylum Pseudomonadota; class Gammaproteobacteria; order Steroidobacterales; family Steroidobacteraceae; genus Steroidobacter. The sequence goes on along the minus strand of CAVQAZ010000003.1, from coordinate 1,570,958 downwards.
GCTACAGCCGTCGCAACACACGCGCCTTTGCCGATTTGAAGCCGACCGAGGAAGCGCCGGCGGTATCGTCACCGGCCGCGCGCGGCCGGTTCAAGGCGACCATTGATGAGGAGAATCAAACGATTTCTTACGAGCTGAGCTATGAAGGGCTGCAGGCGCCCGCACTGCAGGCGCACATTCATCTTGGGCAACGACGGGTCAACGGCGGCATCAGTGTCTACCTCTGTGGCAATGCGCCGAACGTCCCGCCGGCCACGGTGCCGCAGCCGCCCGCCTGCCCGCTTTCCCCAGCAACCGTTACCGGCGTGCTGACCGCAGCGAACATCGTCGGACCTGTCCAGCAGGGCATTGACCCAACGTCGGATTCGGTGAATGAGTTCGATGAGCTGGTGGCGATGCTGCGCCAGGAACTGGCCTACGTGAACGTCCACTCGGCGCGATTCACTCCCGGAGAAATTCGCGGACAGCTGCGCTTCGAGCAAAAGAAACACTGAGATCGTCCACCTCGATGGCCATGGCCGCGGTGGCTCCTCCGAGCCTCCGCGGCGCAGGCGAATAGTCACAGTATGAAACGGCAACCGGAGCGCGGCCTTATACTGGTGCGCAGAAAAAGGCCCACGCAGCAATGGCAACGCACCGGATCCATTCCGCCTGCACTCTGTGCTTCGTAGCACAGGGGGTTGTGCTGCTTGCCTCGCCTGTGCAGGCAAGCGAGGCGTGGACAGCCTCGATTGGCTTGACCACCGACTACATCTATCGCGGAATCTCACAGACCCGCGGCGAGCCTGCAGTACAAGGCGGGGGGCAATTGCAGTCGCCCACAGGCTGGAGCGTCGGACTCTGGGGTTCGACGGTCGACTTCGAGTCCAGCCAGAGTTCGAACTATGAACTGGTCATCCACGCCGCGCGTGCGTGGTCGCTAGCGCCGGACTGGTCGGCGCAGTTCAGCGTGGCTCATCATGAGTATCCGAACGACGCACGGCTCGACTACGACTACGATGAGCTGACCGCATCCTTGAGCTTTCAGCAGCGCATCACAGCCAGCGCAGCCTGGTCTCCGAACACATCGCGCAATAATAATTGGAGGAGTGTCACGAACCGGCGGGCGCTTTCGTACGAATTGACCCTGCTGCAACCATTGAACGAGCACTGGTCGCTGAATGCCGGCGTCGGCCACTATGACCTGCGCGATCTGTTCGGCACCGGCTACTGGTTCTGGAACACGGGTATTGCCTTCACCTGGGGCGCGCTGCAGGTCGACCTGCTGCACATCGATGTCGATGCGGCCGCGGATCGGCTGTTCCGGTACTCGGCGAGCGGCGGCCGCTGGACCGCGGCACTCTCCTGGCGCTTTTGAGAACCCAGTACCTGCCGAAGGGTACTCATGACATGCAGCCTCTGACTTTCAGCGTTTCACAACAAGGCACCGCGGGCAACGTGACGAACGAGCGGGAACTCGATCTGCTCCGCCAGGTCGTGGCGCACGACCGCGCCGCTTTCAAGGAGCTGTACCTGATCTATCACCGTCGCCTCGCCCGCTTCCTGATGCGCATGACTTCACGCCACGATCTGATCGAGGAGGTCATCAACGACACCCTGTGGACGGTGTGGCGGAAGGCCGCCGACTTCCGCGGCGAATCGCTGGTCTCGACGTGGATTGTCGGCATCAGCTATCGGCGCGCCATGAAGGCGCTGCGCAAACCCGGAGCGATGCGGCCGATCTACAGCGAAGATGCGCCGGCTGCGCCGGATACTCAGCTCGCGGATGAAAACCGGGAATGGATCGACTGCGCGCTCGCGGAGTTGCCGCTCGAGCAGCGCATGGTGCTGGAATTATCCTATCTGCTCGGGCATTCCTGCGAAGAGATCGCCACCATCATGCAATGCCCCGTGAACACTGTGAAAACGCGGATGTTCCACGCACGCGAAAAGCTGCGTCGTTCGCTGCCGCGCCTGGCCGACAGCCAGGAGCCGTGACGCATGAAACAACGTGGCTTCGGAGGACCGGTAGATATGCATCAGGAGTGCTGGGAGCTCTTGCCGTGGCTTGCAAACGAACGTGCCGCTGCCAAAGACGTTGCGCGCGTGGAGGAACATCTGCGCAATTGCCGCGAGTGCCAGGAGGAACTGAAGCTGCAACGTCGGCTGCGCGAAGCAATTCGCACGGAAGATGCTGTAGTGCTGGCTCCGCAGACCTCTTTGCAAAAACTCATGCAGCGCATCGACGACGATCGTCCGGCCATTGGCGATGCCGTCGCAGATTCCGAGCCGGCCATGGCCACCTCCGCGCCGCGTCGCCGTGCTGATATTCGCTGGTCGCATTGGCTGCCGATCGCCGCGTGCGTTCAGGGCGTCGTGATCGCGACGCTGGCGGGAACCCTGTGGTGGCAGTCCCGTGAGCAATTGACGGCGCCTCGCTTTACGACTTTGACTTCCCATGCGGCGCTGGCGCGCGGAGCAGTGATCCGAGTCGTGTTCGCCGATGGAGTCGCGCTCGATGAGGTGAATGAAATACTGCGCGTAATCGATGCGCAAATCGTCGCTGGTCCTAGCGAAGCGGGCGTTTATACGCTCGGATTGCCCGCTGACGAGCACGTTGAGAATGCTCTCGCACGATTGCGCGCGGACCGTCGAATCGTATTTTCGGAATCTGCGCTCGCGCGTAGTGATTCGCCATGAGGTGTACGTGGATTCTCTGCGTTTTCCTGTTGGCACTCTGCGCCTGCGCAACGCCGCCTGCGTCGATGCAGACATCGCCAGCGCTCGCTGAGTCTTCCCCCGAGCGCTTCGTCGTCGTCACATTGCGCAATCAAGTCGTCCAGGCCGCGCCTCGGGCGGGTTCGACCGTACGAGGTTACGAGGCGCCGTCCGTTTACTCACTTGCGCCGGCTACGCGCGCCAGCGCCAAAGCCATCGCCTCGACGTATGGGTTGCGTGAGGCGTCCGCATGGCCGATTGGCCTGTTGGGCGTGCATTGCGTGGTATTCGAGCTACCGAGCGAGGCCGATCGGGAAGCGACGTTGGAACGACTGCGCCGCGATCGGCGAGTCGAGTCGGCACAAGCGCTGCAATCTTTCCGCACGTTGAACACCGTATTGAACGATCCGTATCGTCGCCTGCAGCGCAATCTCGATGTGATGGACATCGCCGGCGCTCATGGCGGATCCCGTGGCGAAGGCATTCGCGTGGCGATCATCGATACCGGCGTGGACGCCACGCACCCGGACTTGGTTGGCCGCATCGCGAAGCAGGAAAACTTCGTCGACGATGTACATAGCGGAGCGTACGACCGGCACGGCACGGCTGTGGCCGGCATCATTGCCGCCGTCGACAACAACCAGCAGGGGATCGTCGGTGTCGCACCGGCTGTGAGATTGCTCGCCTTTCGCGCCTGCTGGCCCGAACCACAGGACGATGGCCGCGCCTTGTGCAGCACATTCACGCTCGCTAAGGCCATCGCGGCTGCCATCGAAGCGCGCACCGAGATCGTTAATCTGAGCCTTACCGGGCCGGCCGACCCTTTGCTGGCGCGACTGGTGGCAATCGGCCTCGAACGTGGTGTCGTTTTTGTCGGCGCAACGCCTTCGCAAAGCGATCAGAGCAGCTTTCCCACCGGCATCGCGGGAGTTATCAGTGTGGATGTATCCGGCGGGCGCAGCTCGGCAGATTCGGTTCTGTTCGCTCCGGGCAGCGAAGTGCTCACTCTCGTGCCGGAAGGCCGTTACGACTTCCTCTCTGGAAGCTCGCTTGCGGCTGCGAGCGTATCCGGCGGCATCGCGTTGTTACTCGCGCGCGATCGCAATCTGAGCGCCGCTCAGGCTAGAGAGATTCTCGCGCGCTCGACCCGGTCGGTGAGCACTCAGCGAGGTGTGCAGGCGAGCGTGAACCTGTGCGCAGCGCTGGCCACCTTGGTTCCAGGCACGGCGTGCCGGGAATGATCCACCGAAAAAAAGGCACCAAAAAAAGCCCCGCTACTTTGGCGGGGCTGGATTATCGGTCAGGGTTAGTCCCCACGCCGTTAACACACTCTAGATATACGCTCACTTGGTGCGAGCCGCCATCAATTCAGTTCATCCGCACTTCGAGTCGCCGCAGTTCAGGCAGGTCATGCAGCCGTCCATCAACACGACGGCGGCAGTGCTGCACTTCGCGCACAGCTGAGCACCTTCCGGGAAGTGGCTCTTGGCGAACGCGTCCTGCTGCTTGTTGCGGGCTTCGAACTCGGCCTTCTTTTCGTCGATGAGCTTCTTGCGATGCTCGTCGAGTTCGGGTGACTTGAGCAGGCCGATGGTCTGCAGGTGCTTTTCGATCACGTAGCCGAGTTCGGCGATGATCGACGGCATGAACTTGCCGCCGCTCTGCCAGTAACCGCCCCGCGGATCGAACACGGCTTTCAGCTCGTCGACCAGGAACGTGACGTCGCCGCCCTTGCGGAACACGGCCGAGATAATCCGCGTCAACGCCACGATCCACTGGAAATGATCCAGGTTCTTGGAATTGATGAAGATCTCGAACGGGCGGCGCTGCTCATGGCGTGTGCCCTCGTTGAGGATGATGTCGTTGATGGTCACGTACATGGCGTGATCCGACACCGGCGTCTTGATCTTGTAGGTCGAGCCGATCAGCACTTCGGGACGCTCGACTTTCTCGTGCATCCATACGACCTTCGATTCGGCGCGCGCCTCGACCGCGGCGGCCTCGGCTTTTTCGGCCGCAGCCTTGTCCTCGGGCTTCTCGACCCGGTACTTGACGATTTTCTTGTCGATCTTGGCGGTCATGTTTTCAAACCTGCTGGGCGCGGCAGCGCGCGGTGCGCGCTACTCGCGATCTATTACTAAAACTTTCCGTAATACCCTTCTTTCAAGGCATCGAAGAGATTGGCGGCGGTGTGCATTTCACCGTCGTACTCGATCTCCTCGTCGCCCCTCACCTTCAGCTCGGTACCGTCTTCCAGCGTGAACACGTAGGTGGTGTTCTTCAGATCCTCTTCCTTGACCAGCACGCCCTGGAAGGCTTCCGGGTTGAAGCGGAAAGTGGTGCAGCCCTTGAGGCCCTGCTCGTGGGCGTACAGATAAATGTTCTTGAAATCCTCGTAATCGTAGTCGGTCGGCACGTTGGCCGTCTTGGAAATCGAGGAGTCGATCCAGATCTGCGAAGCGGCCTGGATGTCGACATGCTCCTTCGGCGTCACGGTGTCGGCGGTCGTGAAGTAGTCGGGCAGCTTCTCACCCGGAGCGTTCGAGTTGGGCATCGCGCGCGGATTCACCAGCTCGCGATACGCCAGCAGCTCGAAGGAGAACACGTCGATCTTCTCCTTCGACTTCTTGCCTTCGCGGATCACGTTCCTGAAATAGTGGTGCGCGAAGGAAGGTTCGATGCCGTTGGAAGCGTTGTTCGCCAGCGACAGCGAAATCGTGCCAGTGGGCGCAATCGAGCTGTGATGCGTAAAGCGTGCGCCGACTTCGGCCAGCTCATCGACCAGATCCGGAGCGGCTTCCGCGACCCTCTGCATGTAGCGGCTGTAACGTGCATGCAGGATGCGGCCCTGGATCTTCTGGCCGACGCGCCAGCCGTCCTTCACCATCTCCGGCCGCTTGCGCAGCATCTCGGTGGTGACCTCGAACTCCTCGAGCATGATGGGCGCCGGGCCTTTTTCACGCGCCAGTTCCAGCCCCGCTTCCCAGCCGGCGATCGCCATTTCGCGCGACACGTTCTGCGTGAAGGCGACCGACTTCTTCGAACCGTACTTCATGCATTGCATGGTGATGGCCGAACCGAGGCCGAGGAAGCCCATGCCATGGCGGCGCTTGCGGGTGATCTCATCGCGCTGCTGGCCCAGCGGCAGGCCGTTGATCTCGACCACGTTGTCGAGCATGCGCGTGAACACCTTCACGACCTTGCGGAACTCTTCCCAATCGAAGCGCGCATTTTCGGTGAACGGATCGAGCACGAAGCGCGTGAGATTCACCGAGCCGAGCAGGCACGAGCCATAGGGCGGCAACGGCTGTTCGCCGCAGGGGTTGGTGGCGCGAATGTTTTCGCACCACCAGTTGTTGTTCATTTCGTTGACCCGATCGATCAGCACGAAACCGGGTTCGGCAAAGTCGTAGGTGGACGACATGATCACGTCCCACATGCGGCGCGCCGGCAGCGTCTTGTAGATCTTGCAGCAGACCAGGCCGGCGTCGTTCACGACGTAACCCTGCTTGGTCGGCCATTCGCGCCACACGTACTTGCTGCGATCCTGGAGCTTGGCGCGCTCGCCTTCTTCCAGTTCGCGTTCGCTGACCGGGAACGCCAGCTGCCAGTCCTGCTCCTGCTTCACCGCCTGCATGAATTCGTCGGTGACCAGCAGCGACAGGTTGAACTGGCGCAGCCGGCCGGCTTCGCGCTTGGCGCGGATGAAATCCATTGCGTCGGGATGGCCGATATCGAATGTGCCCATCTGCGCGCCGCGACGACCGCCGGCCGAAGAAACGGTGAAACACATCTTGTCGTAGATATCCATGAACGACAGCGGCCCGGACGTGTATGCGCCGGCGCCGGAGACATATGCGCCCTTGGGGCGCATGGTCGAGAATTCGTAGCCAATGCCGCAGCCGGCCTTCAGCGTCAGGCCCGCTTCGTGGACCTTCGCGAGAATGTCATCCATCGAGTCCAGGATGGTGCCGGACACGGTGCAGTTGATGGTCGAAGTGGCCGGCTTGTGTTCCTGCGCACCGGCATTGGAAGTGATGCGGCCGGCGGGAATCGTGCCCTTGCGCAGGGCCCACAGGAATTGTTCGTACCAGTGGTCGCGCGCGTCCTCTTTCTCCACATCGGCAAGGGCGCGAGCTACACGTTTATAGGTGTCGTCCATCGAGCGGTCGATGGGCGAACCATCTTTCGCGGTCAGTCGGTATTTTTTGTCCCAGATATCCAGTGAGGCTTCCTGGAACGGAATGCTGTTGACATCCATGGGCTCAAGTTTGATAGCGGTCTTCATGCCGGCAAAGCGCTCCGGATTACGAGCGGGGCAGGCCCCAGTTGTCTACAACTGTGAGTCCCCTCTGACTCCTGCTCGAAGGCCCCTTCAGTACCTTCGGCAGTCCATCTGACGAAATAGCGGTCGCGACCTGGGTCGGTATCCAAGGTAATTCGATGGAATAGCCCAGTGGTTTTGTTTCGGTCGCGAGACACTAGATATTGTGTCAGGGGCGCAAGCCTAGACCCGTGTCATGAAGCCGTCAAGAAACCCTCCACGAAAAATGTAGCTCGGAAAATCGCGGCTGTATAAGGGCTTAGGAGTTTTATCGGACGAATTTGGCGCCCCCGAAAAATGCGCATCAGTATCTGCGCAAACTTCGTGGACCACAACATGTTGTGGTCCACCTCTGCCGCACAGGTTATCCACATTTTGCTCCACACCCTGCACACAGCTTGTTCTGCATGCAACGCGTAGCACTGCAGCAGCGTTCGTTCAGGCAACGATCGTATGATCCGCGGCGCGACAGGTTGAAGTGCCGGGGCTGAGCGCTTGCAATGCCAATTGGCGCGGATCCTCATAGAATCCGGCCTCAGGTTTGCCCTCATCACCCTCAACGACTTTTCTTTCCATCTACGTGGGCCGCGCGATCGCGCCGTCCTTCATCGAGCAGGATCACTTCATGAGACAGGACTGGTTTACACGCAGTTGGGCGCTGCTGACCGCGACGGCATTGCTCTACAACGTCGGCGCCGCTGCGCAGCTGCCCGAAAAGGTCGGCGATACGCCGGTGCCGTCGATGGCGCCGATCGTAAAAAAAGCCTCGCCCGCCGTGGTGAACATTGCCACCCGGGGTACGGTGCGCGAACAGCGGCCGCGCAATCCCCTGCTGGAGGATCCGTTCTTCCGCCGCTTCTTCGATGCTCCCGAAATGGGGCCGCGCGAGCGTCAATTCCAGAGCGCCGGCTCGGGCGTGATCGTCGACGCGAAGAACGGCTACATCATCACCAACGCGCACGTGATCGAGAACGCGGACGAGATCACCGTGACGCTGCTGGACGATCGCCAGGTGAAAGCGGAAATCGTCGGTCGCGACAAGCCTTCCGATGTGGCAGTGCTGAAAGTGACGGCGAAAAACCTGATCGACATGCCGCTGGCGGATTCGAGCAAGGCGGAAGTGGGCGATTTCGTGCTCGCCATCGGCAATCCGTTCGCGCTCAACCATACGGTGACGTCGGGCATCATCAGCGCGCTGGGCCGCTCTGATAACAATCCCGAGTCGTACCAGGATTTCATCCAGACCGACGCGCCGATCAATCCGGGCAATTCTGGCGGTGCGCTGGTAGATCTGCGGGGCCAGCTGGTCGGCGTGAACACGGCGATCTTCTCCGGCAGCGGCGGCAACATCGGCATCGGCTTCGCGATTCCTTCCAACATGGTGAAGGCGGTGATGGCGCAGCTGGTTCAATACGGCGAAGTAAAGCGCGGCATGCTCGGCGTGCAGCTCTCCAACACGTTCACGCCCGGCATTGCCGAAAGCCTCGGCCTGGAAAATGCGCGCGGCGCGCTGGTCTCGCAGGTCATCGAAGGTTCGCCGGCGGACAAGGCCGGCATCAAGGCCGGTGACGTCGTCACTTCGATCAATGGTCGCACCGTCGCCAACGCAGGCGAACTGCGCAACACCATTGGCTTGCTGCGTATCGGTGAAAAAGTCGAACTCAGCCTGATCCGCGACGGCAAGCCACGTCGCGTCAGCGCGGTGATCGGTGAGCGCGATGGTGCCGATGCGGAAGGTGCCGCGCAGATCCACCCGGCCTTGGAAGGCGCCGCGCTCTCCAATGCCGCCAACAACATCGGCGTGCTGGTAGAAAGCGTCGTCGAAGGCAGCCCCGCCGCACAAAGCGGCCTGCGCGCCAACGACACCATCCTCGCAATCGGCCGCAATCGTGTTACCAGCGTCGACCAGCTGCGCGCGGCGATCAGTGGCGCAACGGCGTTCGCACTAACGGTTCGTCGCGGTAATTCGACGTTGGTGTTTACGATTCAGTAGGCAAAGAGACCCTCACCCTAGCCCTCTCCCGCAAGCGGGAGAGGGGACAAAGTCTCACCTCTCCCAAGGGAGAGGGAATCTCTTCACCTCTCCCTTTGGGAGAGGTCGCGCGCAGCGCGGGTGAGGGCCTCCGGCTCTTCAGCACAAACCGCCGCCGCTCTTTCTTCCCTCTTCTGCTGCGCCAGCTGGCGAGCCTGTTGGTAAAATCGCGGCAAATCGCCATCGACCGCTTGCAGCGCTCGCTTTAATCCGGGGACGCAGCCGTAGTAGGTCGCGGCGGTAACGAGGTGAGCGTTGTTCAGCGTGCGGCCGAACCAGCCGTCGTAGCCGCGATAGCCGTTCCATTCTTTTTTGAGCTGCGAGTACTGCAATTTCAGCACGCCGAATTCGTACTGCTTGCGGTCGCGCTTTTCGGCATTCGGCAGATCAGAGCGATAGAGCGTGTCGAGGCGTTCACGGGCCTGTAGCAGCAGTTCGATGAACTGCGCATTGCGCCGGCGCTGTTCGTTCCATGCGGTGAGGTCTTGCGACCGGCCGCGAGAGTCGAGCCAACGTTGCAAGCCGGCTTCCTCGACGACGGTGGCGAAGGCTTCGTTGAATTCCGAATCGCCCGGCACATAGACCACCTGGTGCGCGAGTTCGTGAAATAGCGTCGCTGCCAGTTGCGCATCGTTCCAGCCCATCATCGTGTTCAGCACCGGGTCTTTGAAATGGCCCAGCGTGGAATAGGCGGAGACGCCGCCGACGGCAGTGTCATGTCCTTTGAACCGCAGGCGACGCGCATAACGCTGCGCGCTTTCTTCAGCGAAGTAGCCGCGATAGACGACGCAACCGGCTATCGGGAAACACCAGCGACGCGGCTGCACCGAGAATTCATCAGTCGCAAACACATTCCACACCACGAAGGGGCGGCCGAGATCGGCGTAACTGCGGTAACTCTCGTTATCCGGCAGCCCAAGCTCCTGCGAAGCGAAAGCGCGAGCGGCGGCGACGTATTCGAGTCGCATGCGCAGGTTGTCGGGAGTGCGTGCGTCAGAAAGCAGCTTGGCAATCGGCTCGCGCTTGGCGGTCAATTCCACCTGACCGCTGGCGGCTTGAATCAGATAACAGCCGCTCGAGCACGCGGCGGCGGCCACTACGGACAGCGTTCGTAACACGCGGATGAATGAGTGCACGATGGCGAATGAGCCTGAAGAACGGGGTTGGAGCCTTGACCTGCTCGCCATTCTGCCACTCTCGCCCCTCCCGACATCAGGGGCATGGACCCGGAGGCGGCGGCGCTCCGTTACACTGCCGTCATGAAAACTTACTTGGTCGGCGGCGCAGTGCGCGATGAACTGCTCGGCCTGCCCGTGCGGGAACGCGACTGGGTAGTCGTCGGCGCGCGCCCGGAAGATTTGATTGCCCAGGGCTTCAAGCCCGTCGGCAAAAATTTCCCGGTGTTCCTCCATCCGCAGAACAGCGAAGAACATGCGCTGGCGCGTACCGAACGCAAGACCGGTCCGGGTTACCGCGGCTTCGACACCTTGTTCTCATCCGATGTCACATTGGAACAGGATCTCGAACGCCGGGACCTGACCATCAACGCGATCGCGCGCGATGAGGAGACCGGCCAACTGATCGATCCCTTCAACGGCCAGCGCGATCTGCAGGATCGCTGGTTGCGGCACGTGTCCGCCGCCTTTGTCGAAGACCCGGTGAGAGTGCTGCGGATCGCGCGTTTCGCTGCCCGCTTCGCGCCGCTGGGCTTTCGTGTTGCTCCCGAAACCATGGAGCTGCTGCGGGAAATCGCCGCTCGCGGCGAACTCGACGCGCTGGTTCCGGAGCGCGTCTGGCAGGAAACGCAGCGCGCGCTGGAAATGCCTGCACCGAGACAATTCTTTGAAGTATTGCGCGAAGGCAATGCGCTGCCGGTGATCTTCCCCGAAGTGCATGCGCTGTTCGGCGTGCCGCAGCCGGCCCAATGGCATCCGGAAATCGACACCGGCCTTCACACCATGATGACGCTCGACCAGGCGGCGCGGCTCAGCGAAGACCCGGTGGTGCGATTCGCCGCGCTGACGCACGACCTGGGCAAGGCGACCACGCCGACCGAACTGTTGCCGCGTCATAGCGCTCATGAAGAACGCGGCGTGGGATTGGTGGATGCGATGTGCGAGCGGCTACGAATCCCGAATGCATATCGCGAGATCGGCGTGCTGGTGTCGCGCTACCACTTGAACATGCACAGGATCACCGAGCTGCGGCCATCGAAATTACTGAAGCTGCTGGAGAACCTCGATGCCTTCCGACGCCCGGCGCGGTTCGAGCAATTTGTACTGGCGTGTGAGGCGGACGCGCGCGGCCGAAAGGGGCTCGAGAATCGCGATTATCCGCAGTCGGCGTATTTGCGACATGCGCGAGGCATTGCAGTCGGCGTGACTCTGAACGAAACAGAGCGTGCGGATTTGAAAGGATTCGAGATTGCCGCGCGCTTGAAAGAGAAACGGATTGCGGCGCTTGGGGAAGGGCTGGCGCGGCAGAAGCCAGGACCCTCACCCTAACCCTCTCCCGCCAAGGCGGGAGAGGGGACCGGACTCTTCACCCCTCCCTTTGGGAGAGGTCGCGCGAAGCGCGGGTGAGGGGCCGGTGGAGTAAGACCCTCACCCTAACCCTCTCCCTCTCCCGCCAAGGCGGGAGAGGGGACCGGACTCTTCACCTCTCCCTTTGGGAGAGGTCGCGCGCAGCGCGGGTGAGGGGCCGGATTCGGGTGAGGGCTTCTTAAAGCGCCGCCGCCAAGTCCCGCACCTTGAACCCCTGCAGTGGCGCCGCGATGCGGCTCGACAGGCCGATGACTTTGAATCGCTCGCCCATTTCTCCCGGCAATGTCAGCAGCATCGCCTGCCTTGCCATCTGCAGGCGCGACGTCAATTCGTCATCGTCATGCGGCGCCAAAAAACTTTCGATGCCGTTGCCGATGAGAAAATGCGCCTGCGTCGTGTAGCCCACTACACCCAGGCCAGCGGCGACGGCAGCTTCGGCGATGGCGGTGAAATCGACCCAGGCGCCGATATCCTGCACGCCGATGTTGATCAACGGATCGTCGTGGAAGCGATGGCGGAAGTGACAGAGCAACGTGCCGTCGCGCCGTGCGCTGCTGTAGTACTGGCGTCGAGGCAATCCGTAGTCGATAAAAAACGCTACGCCTTCGCGCATTGCCGCCGCGATGCCGGCGATCCATGGGTTCAAACGCAGATTGATTTCCGAGGTGTAGCCGTCAGCAAACGGCTCGCCGAGATTGAACTCGATTTCCCGCACGGCGGCTTCGAGCGCCGGATCGGCGCGCACTTCCGACCAGTCCAGCCGCCCGAGTTGCCACGTGACGCCCAGCTGATTCACCTGCAGCCCACGAATGCGGAAGCGTTGTACCGGCAGTGCATCAAGCACCTCATTCGCCAGCACCACGCCGCGAAACTCCTCCGGCAGGCAATCGAGCCATTCGACACGATCGATCAAGTGCGGTATGCGCTGCTGCAGTAGAGAGCGTTGCCGATCGCGCAAATCGGCGCTGACCTCGAGGATGAAATAGTGCCCAGGCAGCCGTTGCCGGGCGTCAAGTTCACTCAACATGTCGGCAGCCATCACGCCCGACCCGGCACCCAATTCCAGAATGTGCCCGCCCGGCACGGACTGCAGCACTTCGACGCATTGATTGGCGAGGCAGCGGCTGAACAGCGGCGAGAGTTCGGGCGCAGTGATGAAATCCCCTTCACTGCCGAGCTTGGTCGAGCCGGCGCTGTAGTAACCGAGGCCGGGTTCGTACAGGGCCATTTCCATGAAGCGTTCGAAGCTGATCCAACCGCCGGCCGCTTCGATAGCGTCGCGGATGCGCAGCACGAGCTGTTCGCTGTGGGCCAGTTCGACCGGTGACAACGCCGGCAACGGCAGGGCGACGCTCAAGCGGCCTGCTCCGCCAGGCGCGCGATGCTGAGCGGGTTTGCAGCGACCATCCGTTCGTTCACCATAGCTGTATGGACACACTCGCAGGACGTTCGGTGCTAATCACCGGCGCGGCACGCCGTCTCGGCGCAGCGTTAGCCCGCGGCTTTCATGCCGAGGGCGCCAACGTCTGCATTCATTTTCACCGTTCGGCACCCGAAGCGGAACAGTTGCGCGATGAAATGAACCGCGAACGCGCCGGTTCCGCCATCGCCGTCGGCGCCGACCTGCTCGAACTCGACGCCCTGCCCGCGCTGGTCGAGCAAACCAGTGCCGCCTTCGGCCGGCTCGACGTGCTCATCAACAATGCCTCGACGTTCTATCCCACGCCGCTGGGAAAAGTCACTGCGGGGCATTGGGACGATCTCACGGGCACCAATTTGCGCGCCCCATTTTTCCTGGCCCAGGCCGCCGCGCCCGCCCTGCGGCGCACGCAAGGGCTGATCCTGAACATGATCGATATCCATGCGCAGCGGCCGTTGCCCGGGCATCCGATTTATTCCGTCGCCAAGGCCGGCTTGATGATGCTGACCCGTTCCCTGGCCCGCGAACTCGGCCCCGAAGTGCGCGTCAACGGCATCGCCCCCGGCCCGATCCTGTGGCCCGAAGGCGGCATTGACGCCACGCTGAAACAGGAAATCATCGACAAGACGCTGCTCAAGCGCAGCGGTTCGCCGCCGGACATCGTGCGCGCTGCGCTGTTCTTTGCGAAGGACGCACCGTATGTCACCGGGCAGATTCTGGCGATCGATGGCGGCCGGAGCGTGGGCTGGTAACGTTGACGGGCCACTGTCGAGCGACACTTCGATCAGCGAATGCGCGCCGGCATCGAAGGCCTGCCCACAGCTCGAGCATGGTTTTGCCCAATGTCGGGTGCCGCACGTCCGGCGCGATGTCGGCCATCGGCTTGAGCATGTAGGGCCGCTTCACCAGGTCCGGCCGGGGAATGACCAGCCCCGGCTCGTCACTCACCAGGTCGCCAAAAAGCAGAATGTCCAGATCCATGGTCCGCGGCGCCCATTTCGGCGCGCCCGGCGGACGATCGCAGGCGGCTTCGATTTTCTGCAGCTGCTGCCGAACCTCGCGCACCTCATCGCCGGTGCGAAACCCCACCACGAGATTGATGAAGTCCGCGCCGGTAAACCCCACCGCTTGATTCCGATAAGCGGGCGATAACGACAGTGGACCGTAAGCGGCGGCCAGCGCTCGCAGCGCAGTCGACAGATACCTTTCCGGCTCTACGTTGCTGCCAGCCGCGACGAAAACGTGTGTCATGGTTGCGGCTGCAACTGCGGTGGTGGGATGACCAGTTCCGCATAGTCCTCGGTGCGGCGCTCGATCTGGATGCCTACATCGCGGGCACCGCGGATCGCGCCTCGCTTGTTGAGCCGCACCTTGACCCAGGAGACGCCGAACTCGGTGACGATGAGGCGCGCGATCTGCTCAGTCAGCGTTTCGACCAGTTGAAATTGGGATTCGCCCACGAAAGCGAGCAGGCGCTTGGACACTCGTTTGTAGTCGATGGTGTCATCGATGTTGTCCGTGGCCGCTGCGCGGCGAATGTCCGCCGCCATCTCCACGTCGATGATGACCGTCTGCTTGACGCGCCGTTCCCAATCCCAGATGCCGACGATGCATTCGACGTTGAGCGCGGTGAGGAAAATCTTGTCCATGTACGGGCGACGGAAATGAATAGTGACTAATAAATGGTCAGACCGGAGCGGGGCGAAGCGTATCGAGCGGCCAGCGGGCAGTGGCGCGGATCTTCAAGTCGTCGTGTTCTCCCGCGGCCAGGCGGCGAAAGCCAGCGTACGCGATCATCGCCGCATTGTCCGTGCAGAACTCCGGGCGTGGATAGAGCACTTGCAGGCCGCGGCGTTCGCCAAGCGCTTTCAACTCGGCGCGCAGGTGGCGATTCGCACCGACGCCACCGGCGACCACCAGCGTCCTAAGTCCCGTCTGAACAGCGGCGCGCGCGCACTTTGCTACTAACGTTTCCACCACCGCTTGCTGGAACTCGTAAGCCACGTCGGCGCGCATTTTCTCGTCGAGATCGCGGCCTCGAATGGCAACCACAACCGCGGTCTTCAAACCGCTGAAGCTGAAATCCAGCCCCGGCCGATCGAGCATCGGGCGTGGAAAATGAAAGTCGCTGGGACGCCCGTCATCGGCCAGCTGCGCCAGCGCGGGGCCGCCGGGATAAGGCAGCCCAAGCATCTTGGCGGTTTTATCGAAAGCCTCGCCCGCGGCGTCGTCCAATGAGGAGCCGATAATCCGGTACTCGCCCAGGCCGCGCACTTCGGCCAGGAGCGTGTGCCCGCCAGACACCAGCAGCGCCAGGAAAGGAAACTCCGGCGGCGTCGCCTCGAGCATGGGTGCGAGTAAGTGCCCTTCCAAATGGTGCACTCCTACTGCCGGCTTCCCCCAGGCATAGGCGAGGCTGCGAGCCACGGAAGCACCTACCAGCAACGCGCCCACCAGCCCCGGCCCAGCGGTGTAGGCGACGCCATCGAGTTGTTCCGGTTGGGTTTTTGCCTCCGCCAGCGCCTGCTCCACCAGCGGCACCAGCTTTTTCACGTGGTCGCGGGAGGCCAGCTCCGGCACCACGCCACCATAGGCGGCATGCAGCTTCACCTGGCTGAACAGGCAATGCGACAGCAACCCGTCCCGGCCGTCATAAACGGCCGCAGCGGTCTCGTCACAGGAGGTTTCGATGCCTAGAACTCTCAAATACGGTCTCTGGAAGGAGGAACAGGAACGCTTCGCGCATGTACAACTGCGCCGCCGGAGGCGCCCGATCAGGCATTTTAGGGCTTAATCGGTACCACCCTGTGCCCCGGTCCGGGAAAATTCGCCGGTGTTTTTGCTTTTCAACCTCCGGCTCATTAGACTTCCGCGCTCTCAACCGTCCCCAGCCCGTTTCGGCCCCCGGCCCGCGCCTCCTGGCGCTGCCGCCGTCGGCTCGAACTGCCCGGCCGGTGCCGGTCGTTTAAACAATCCGAGGTAGAGATGCCGAGCGTTCGCGTCCGAGAAAACGAGTACTTCGATGCCGCCTTGCGGCGCTTCAAGCGCGCCTGCGAAAAGGCCGGGGTTCTGACGGAGCTCCGCCGGCGCGAATTCTACGAGAAGCCGACGCAGGAACGTAAACGCAAGAAGGCCGCCGCCGTGAAGCGCCACATGAAGCGCGTCACCCGCGACGGCAGCGGCCCGCGCGGCCCGCGCCCCGTTCGCGCCTATTGATTCACTATTTTTGGGCCGGCAGCACCCAGCTGCCGGCCCGGTCGATCCGCCGCTACCAGTAGGTCCTCTGCTCATGTCATCACTCAAGGACCGCATCACGGAAGACATGAAGGCCGCGATGCGCGCCAAGGAAGCGGAGCGTCTCGGCACCATCCGCATGATCACTTCCGCCATCAAGCAGCGGGAAGTAGACGAACGCATCCAGCTCGACGATACCCAGGTACTGAGCGTCATCGAAAAGATGATCAAAATGCGCAAGGAATCCATTGCGCAGTTCCAGAGCGGCGGTCGCGAAGACCTGGCTGCCAAGGAACAGAAGGAAATCGAGCTGCTGCAGGTGTACATGCCCTCGCAGCTGGGCGAGGCGGAAGTCGATGCGCTGATCGCCGAAGCCATCGCGCAGTCCGGCGCCGCTTCGATCAAGGAAATGGGCAAGGCCATGGCGTTGCTCAAGCAGAAAGTCCAGGGCCGCACCGACATGGCGACCGCGAGCGCCAAGCTCAAAGCCAAGCTCGGCGGCTGACCCCCGCACCGCCCTCACCCGCGCGGACGCGCGACCTCTCCCAAAGGGAGAGGTGCAGAACTCGGTCCCCTCTCCCGCTTGCGGGAGAGGGTTAGGGTGAGGGTCCGGCGGGGGCCCACCCGCTCGAACATTTTCCTTCCGCCCGCCTACTAAAGTCAGTAGTTCGGTCCTGACGACCGCGGTGTATTCTTTCCTCAAGTCCATGCTTCGCCTGCTGCCCCCGTGTCTGGACTCATTCCCAAACATTTCATCGAAGACCTGATCGCACGCGTCGACCTCGTCGAGTTGATCGGCAGCCGCGTGCCGTTGAAAAAGCACGGCAAGGAATACAAGGGCTGTTGTCCCTTCCACGGCGAAAAAACGCCGTCATTCACGGTCGTTCCGGACAAAAACTTCTTTCATTGCTTCGGTTGCGGCGAGCACGGCAACGCGCTCGGCTTTCTGATGAAGCACGACAATCTCGGCTTCGTCGAAGCGGTCGAGGAACTGGCCGAGCGCGTCGGCGTTGATGTGCCGCGCGAGCAGGCGCTGACCCACCGCCCTCCGCCTTCGGACGCGCTGTTCGCGACGCTGGAAAAAGCGGCCGGCTATTACCGCAACGAGTTGATGAGCAGCCTGCGCGGCAAGGAATACTTCAAGGCGCGCGGCGTGACCGGCGATACCGCTGTTACTTTCGGCCTGGGTTACTCGCCCGATGCCTGGGACTCGATCTTGAAGCTGCTGGGCGGCAGCGAGGCGGACCGGCAGCGGCTGCTGCAGGTCGGCCTGGTTATCGAGCGCGACAACAAGTCCGGCTATTACGACCGCTTTCGCGACCGCGTGATGTTTCCGATCCGCGATGCGCGCGGCCGGACGATCGGTTTCGGCGGGCGCGTGCTCGACAAGGGCGAGCCCAAGTACATGAACTCGCCGGAAACCGAGCTCTTCCACAAGGGCCGCGAGCTGTACGGGTTGTATGAAGCGCGGCAGGCGACGCGAACCCTGTCCCGGCTGTTGATCGTTGAAGGTTACATGGATGTAGTTCGCCTGCATCAGGCCGGCATCACTTATGCAGTCGCCACGCTGGGCACCGCCACGACGCCTGAGCATCTGTCGCGCGTTTTTCGCATCTGTAACGAAGTGACGTTTTGTTTCGACGGTGACCGCGCCGGGCGCGCCGCGGCCTGGAAAGCACTGGAAAACTCGTTAAGCCTGGTCAGAGAAGGCCGCCAGCTGCGTTTTTTGTTTCTACCCGATGGCCACGACCCGGATTCGCTGGTCGGCGCGGAAGGCCGCGAAGCGTTCGAAGCACGGATCAAACAGGCGTTGCCGTTGTCTGAATATTTCATCAACCACCTCAGTTCGCAGGTCGACATCCGCAGCATCGATGGCCGGGCGCGCATGGGTGAGATGGCACGACCATTGCTTGAACGCATCCCCGCCGGCATTTTTCGCGAACTGCTGGCAGAGGAAGTGGCCAGCGCAGTCGGGCTGAGTCGCGATCGGGTCGCTTTGGTGCTCGGTGATTCCAGTGCTTCTGCAAGTAATTCACGAGCGGACTATCGCTCTGAATCGCGCGCCGTCGAGCAGCGGCACGCCAATACCGCGTCGGCCGGCCGACGCAACTTGGTGCGGCAGGCCATTCATTTGTTGGTTCATCACCCGCAAATTGCCGACAAAGTGTCATTGAGTCCGACACTGGCGACGCTCGACCGGCCGGGTGTTCAGCTGCTAGTCGAATTGATCGAGGAACTAAGCCTCCGGCCATGCGCTAGTACCGGAGCGCTGCTTGAACGATGGCGAGAGCGCCCCGATGTTGAGCATCTGGCGAAGCTGGCCATGCAGGAATGCGTGCCTGACGCCACCGGCGCTGCCAAGGATCTGGCCGGAGCTGTGCAACAGTTGAGCGACGAGGCCAACAAGCTTCGTACCGATCTTTTGTTAAAAAAGGTCGGGTTAACCGAAGCCGAGAAGGCTGAACTACAGGGGCTGCTTGGGCGGCGCGTACTGGTCGATGATGGTGCAGGAACGCGAACCTAGCGCCCGCAAAACGATCAAAGTACACTGCGCGGTCTTTTTAAGCCCGCCCAACACCCCGCCACCACGTGAGGGCCCGAAACTTGAGCAAAACCTTGGCAGCAAAGAAGGAACCGGCGCAGATCGCCGATGAGCGTCAATCGCAACTGAAGCTGCTGATTGCCCGAGGCAAGGAGCAGGGCTACCTGACGTACGTCGAGGTCAATGATCACCTGCCGAGCGAAATCGTCGATCCGGAACAGATCGAAGATATCGTCAACATGATCAACGACATGGGCATTCCGGTGTACGAGAAGGCACCGGAGAACGAAGCCCTGCTGTTGAACGAGCCCGTGGTCGCCGACGAAGAAGCCGCCGAAGAAGCCGCCGCCGCGCTCGCGACCGTCGACGCCGAATTCGGCCGCACCACCGATCCGGTCCGCATGTACATGCGCGAAATGGGCACGGTGGAACTGCTCACGCGCGAAGGCGAAATCCGTATCGCCAAGCGCATCGAGGAAGGCCTGGACGCGGTCCGCTCCGCGCTGTCGAGCTATCCGCCGACGTTCAACTTCATGCTCGAACCAGTACGAGCAGGTGAAGGCCGGCGAGGGCCGCCTGGTCGACATCATCGTCGGCTTCATCGATCCGAACGCGCCGGACGTCATCGCCGCGCCGGTCAATCCCAAGATGGCCGCCGCTGCGGCGCCCGCCGAAGAGGAGACCGACGAAGAGGAGACCGACGAGGGCGACGACCGAGGACGAAGAGACGCTCGATACCGGCCCGGATCCGGAAGAAGCCGCGCGCCGCTTCCTGTCGCATCGGCAAACTGCATCAGCAGACGCTGAAGCAGCTGCTGGACAAGGACGGCAAGGATCCGAAGACGATCAAGAACGCGCAAGAAGCTGGCCGACGAGTTCATGGAGCTGAAGCTGGCGCCGCGCATGTTCGACGCGCTGATCGGCAGCTGCGCGACAACGTCGACGAAATCCGCAATCTGGAAAAGCAGATCATGATCCTCTGCGTGCGCGACGCCGGCATGCCGCGCAAGGATTTCATCTCGACCTTCCCGAAGAACGAAACCAACCCCAAGTGGCTCGACAAGCACATCAAGGGCCAAGCGCAAGCATTCCGCCGCCCTGGCCCGCCTGCGTGACGAGATCGAGAGCAGCAGAAGAAGCTGATCGGCGCTCGAAGAGCGCGTGCACCTGCCGATCGCCGAAATCAAAGAGATCAACCGCGAAGTGTCGATCGGCGAAGCCAAGGCGCGCCGCGCCAAGAAGGAAATGGTCGAGGCGAACCTGCGCCTGGTGATCTCGATCGCGAAGAAGTACACCAACCGCGGCCTGCAGTTCCTGGACCTGATCCAGGAAGGCAACATCGGCCTGATGAAGGCGGTCGACAAGTTCGAATACCGCCGCGGCTACAAGTTCTCGACCTATGCGACCTGGTGGATCCGCCAGGCCATCACGCGTTCGATCGCCGACCAGGCGCGCACCATCCGCATTCCGGTGCACATGATCGAAACCATCAACAAGCTGAACCGCATCTCGCGGCAGATGCTGCAGGAGATGGGCCGCGAGCCGACGCCGGAAGAGCTGGCCGTGCGCATGGAAATGCCGGAGGACAAGGTCCGCAAGGTGCTGAAGATCGCCAAGGAACCGATCTCGATGGAAACCCCGATCGGCGACGACGAGGATTCGCACCTGGGCGATTTCATCGAGGACACTTCGGTGGACTCGCCGATCGACTCGGCCACGATGGAATCCCTGCGCGAGACCACGCACTCGGTGCTGGCCGGCCTCACGCCGCGCGAAGCGAAGGTCCTGCGCATGCGTTTCGGCATCGACATGAACACCGACCACACGCTGGAAGAAGTCGGCAAGCAGTTCGATGTGACGCGCGAACGCATTCGTCAGATCGAAGCCAAGGCGCTGCGCAAGCTGCGTCACCCGAGTCGCAGCGAACAGCTGCGCAGCTTCCTCATGGACGACTGATCGAGCACGATTCTCTGAACGAGCGGTTCACATTAGCCCCCGCAAGGGGGCTAATCGTTTCTGGACCACGTAAATGCGACCGGTCATTCCTGCCGGCATCGGTCGCTCGTGAGGTTTTCTGGAATGTTTCTTATCGCGCCCCGGTCTCGAAGGGAACTGGCCCACGCTCTTCGCGTTTTTACTACAGGAAAATGAATGTTGGAGGGCCGAACAATGGGCCTGTTGTTTTACCTGACTTTGTTCATCGTGATGTGCGTCTTCGGCTGGTCCGTGCGCGGCGCCGGTTGATCCATTCAGTCCAATTCAGGCATGCGTGAAGCTCAGCGCTGCTGGGCTTTACGCAGCGCCCGCATCAGTTCGCCACGTCGGCTGGCTACAGCGTAACGATCCAATCCCAACCACTGAGCCAGCTCCGTCAGCAACTTCGCTAACGGCTCGATGACGCTGGTCGCCTTGACGCCCGCTTCGACGCTGCCGCCTTTTACTTGCAGCACGCCGCAGTGACGATCGGATTTCAAATCGACGCGCCCAACAGGATCGGCAGCACGTAATAGCCATGCAGGCGCTTGTGGATGGGCGTGTAGATTTCCAAGCGGAAGTGAAAGTCGAACAGCCGCTCGGTGCGCTGGCGTTCCCAAATGAGCGAATCGAACGGCGACAGCAATGCCGCCACGTCGGCGCGACGCGGAATGTTGGCTTCGCAGTGCAGGTAGCCCTGCTGCTTCCAGCCTTCAACCGTGACCGGCAACAGCGTCCCCTGCTCCACCAGTTCACTCAAACGCATGGCCGATTCCTTCGTCGGTAGGCGATAGTAATCACGCAAATCGCGAGCGGTCGCGATACCCATGGCGCGGGCGGCGATCGACATCAGCTCTCGCTGTGCCTGATCCCGCGCCGGCACCGGCAACGTTCTGATCGCGTCGGGCACCACGCGCTCGCTGAGATCGTACAGGCGCTCGAAGTTGCGACGGCGCGCCGTTGTTACATCGCCGATCCAGAACAACCATTCGAGAATTTCCTTGCCCTGGCTCCAGCCCCACCAGCTGCCCTTGGATTTCCCGCCATCAGCCAGCTCGCCGGCTGCCAACGGCCCGCGCTCGCGTATCTGATCGACGACTGCAGTCACCAGCGACTGATGACTGGTCGCATAGCGCTTCAATCTTCCCCAGGTTCCAACGCCGTTGCGCGCGTCATCCATGCGCCAGCGAAACAGCGGATACAGCTCGATGGGAAGGAATGACGCCTCGTGCCCCCAATACTCGAACAGCATCCGCTCCTCATATGCGGCGCGTTCCAGCAACGCACTCGAGTACGCGCCACGGCGGGAAAATATCGGCAGGTAATGCGAGCGAACCAACACGTTGACGGAATCGATTTGCACCACGCCTAACCGGCGCACCACATCCGCTATCCCCCGCGCACTTCGCGGCGTACCGCTCGCACCGAGAAACTGCTGCGCGGCGAGCGCCACCCGGCGAGCTTCGCCGATCGACAATGAACTCTTGGTAGCAGCCATTCGCAAAGTTTAGCCGCAAAACCAGACATCCTTCGCCCGCAGCTCGCACGCGAGCGCCCCTCACCCGCGCTGCGCGCGACCTCTCCCAAAGGGAGAGGTGAAGAATCCGGTCCCCTCTCCCGCCTGAGCGGGAGAGGGTTAGGGTGAGGGTCTTACTCCACCGGCCCCTCACCCGCGCTGCGCGCGACCTCTCCCAAAGGGAGAGGTGAAGAATCCGGTCCCCTCTCCCGCCTGAGCGGGAGAGGGTTAGGGTGAGGGTCTTACTCCACCGGCCCCTCACCCGCGCTGCGCGCGACCTCTCCCAAAGGGAGAGGTGAAGAATCCGGTCCCCTCTCCCTTTGGGAGAGGGTTAGGGTGAGGGCCCTTTGCCGCAAAGCCCTCCCTCAACTCAGCGGATAAAACTTCGGCAGCACCCAGGTCAGCGCCAGCCACATGATCAACGTCAACGGCAGGCCGACGCGCAGGAAATCCTTGAAGCTGTACCCGCCGGCGCTGTACACGAGCAGGTTGCAGTTATCCGCCATCGGCGTCGCGTACCCCATGTTCACGCCGAACATCACCGCCAGCACGAACGGCTCCGGAGCGAAACCGAGCTGACGCGCCAGTTCGATCGCAATCGGGGTGCCGATGACGGCGGCGGCGCTGTTGGAAATCACGCTGCTCATGATGGCCATGAACAGGATGGTTGCGCTCAGCATCACCGTCGGCGGCAGCGCTCTGCCGCCGATCGCGGCGATTTGCGCGATGAACGCCGCGCCGCCGGTAGTCACCAACGCGAGACTCAGGGCCAAACTCGCCACCGTCAGCAGGATCATCGAGGAGTCGAGCGCTCGCGTGGCGTTGCGCCACTTGAGGCAACCGGTTGCCACCATAAGCAGCACGCCGCAGATCGCAGCGATGGCGACCGGCGCAATCCTCAGCGAAGCGATGAGCACGATGCCGGCCATGATAGCCAGTGCCAGCGGAGCCTTGGCGGTCAGGGGCACATTGGTGGTCGCATCCAGCACCAGCAGTTCACTGCGCTGTTTCAATGCTTCGATCTGTTCCGCCGGACCTTGCACCAGCAGCACGTCGCCCACTCCCAAGCGCACGTCGCGCAGTGGGGTGCTGCTGTTGGATGGCCCAGTTTCGCCTGGACGATGCACCGCCAGCGGAATCAGTTGGTAAGGCCAATCGAAGCTTGCCTGCGCCAAGGTGCGGTCACGCAGTGGCGAAGCCGGAGTGAGCACCAACTCCGCCGTCTGCTGGTCAGGTGCGGTCAGCGGATGTTCGCTGTCGATCTGCGTATCGCCGGAGAACAAAGTCGCCCCGAGGACGCGCGCATACTCCATCAATTGTTCGGAGGTGTCGCGGACCACCAGTTGATCGCCGACGCGCAGGTGCATGTCCGGCAGGGGCGTAATCGACACCTCCGACGACCGCCGCACCGACAGGACCGACATCTCCCCGTCCGTGAGCTTCTTGGCGTCAGCCAGCGTCTTGCCGATCACGGCGCTGTTTTCGGCCAGGTGCAGCTGCGCATCGAAAATGCGGGGCGAGGCACGGCCGAAGGCCGGCTGCTGGTCCGGCAGCAGGCGGGGTGCAACCAGCCACAGAAACAGCAATCCTGGAAGCGCCGCCAACGCCGCCGGCGCGATGAAATCGAACATGTGAAAGCGCTCGATGCCAAGGCTGGCCGCGCTGCCGATCACCAGCAGGTTGAGCGAGGTGCCGATCGGCGTGCCCATGCCGCCGATCTGCGACGCGAAGGTCATGGGCATCAGCACCTTCGCAGGCGACATGCCGGAGCGCATCGCGACCGCGGTGAGGATCGGGATCATCAGCACCACTTGCGGGGTATTGTTCATGAACGCACTGATGACTGCAGTAACGATCAGCACCACGCCCATTGCAAGTAATGGACTGATCTGCCACACGCGACTAACCACCCGGCCGACAGGCGCCAGCGCGCCAGTGGACACCAGCCCCTGACTCGCCAGTACCAGCGCGCAGATCGCTATCAGCGCCTCGTTACCGAAGCCCGAGAAGAAAAGCGTCGGGTCCAGCGGCTCGCCGCCGGCGGCCGGATACGGAAATATGCTGAAGCCGATGGCGAGCACCGCGACGATCAGCAGGCTGGAGGTCTCGATCGGAATGGAATCGCGCGAGAACAAGTAGAGCGCGACCAGGGTCAGCAGCATGACGGCGATCGCGTGTGGTTCGGGCGAGGGGATCGGCGTCATGGCCCCTCAAATGAACGGCGCAGCGAGCCGGTTCCAGGCCCGTTACAGCGCGGGGGGCGGCAGGATTACGGTAAGTCGCCGATATTTCGTCACTCTTCTCGACTCCCGTGTGTGAACTGCGTTGCAGGCCGATGCACCTGGCTTCTGGCAGCATGCCACCGTCGAAGTTGCCCGAGCGCCGCGATCCATGAACCCAATGACCGAGATCAGCATCGATCTCACGGCCCATGAATTGACCGATCCACCTACCGTGGCGCCGATAGAAGTAGACGACATTCTCGAATTCGACCCGCTGCTCGAGCCGCGTACCGCGGCAAATACGGACGATGCCTGCGAGCCCGGAGCTCAAGACGACACCGTTGAAATCGAGCTGACAGCCGAGCAGATGGACGCGATGCTGTGCGTGCGGCCCTTCAGTCGAAGCAGCTGACCGGCTGAACCCGTCCAGCGAACCGCCGGGCGTCGCCTTGCACGACACCCGGCAGCATCGACGGTTTACATGTTCGGGCGGCCCGGATACTGACGCATCAATTCGGTCACGACACCGTTGATCGTGACCTTGGGGTTGGCCATCGCTTCGTCGGTGACGCGGCCTTCGGCGATGCCCTCCCACACCAGCTGCTTCTTCTCGGCATCGACGATGTCGATGTTGAGCGTGCCGACTTTGTAAGTGACGGTGCGATCGTCGTCGTACATCGGCCAGGCGTTGTACAGGCCGTAACGATATCCGTAGTAGCCATAGCCCAGCGACGCACCCGCCTGCGGCCGCGTTTCGGTGCGCTCGCGCGTATTGGTAAAGAAGTTCACCAACAGGTCGGGGCGCTCTTCGCTGTACTTGTAACCGCGGGCTTCCATCGCGCTGGAGACGGCACTCTTCATATAGCTCGTCACCAGCGTCGAGTAGCCGCCGCGATCGGTGCCGGTTTCCTTGGGGAACCCGTAAGTGCGGTAGACGGAAAAGTCCACCGACTTGTCGTAGTCGATGCGGGTCTTCGGAGCGCTGGTGGTGGCGCAGCCAGCCGCCAGCAGCGCAATGACCAAAGCGAGCGTCGCCGCGGCACTGCGCATCGAAAAGAGTTTCGTGATCATGGTGGAGTACCTCGTACGCATCTGCTTGCTTGTTTAGTCGATTCGCGACAGGGCGAGTTCCGCCCGTGCGCATGAGTAAATTTCATGTAATCCGCCGGTGGCGGAATATTCATGTAGCCCGCCTATATGGCGGCTGAATAGCCGATCCCAAGCGCCCCCTGCTAAAAAGCCAGCGTGCCTTGGCCGCGTTCCAGGTCCAGCAAAATCCGCTTGCGCCACAGGCCGCCGCCATAGCCGCCTTCGCCGCCGCCGGAGTTGATGACGCGGTGGCAGGGAATGACGATGGCGATCGGATTGGCGCCGTTCGCGTACCCCACCGCACGCGTCGCCTGGGCGTCCCCAACTCGTATCGCCAGCTCGAGATAGGACCAGGTGTCGCCATAAGGAATCTCGCACAGCGCCGCCCAGACACGCTCCTGGAAGGTGCTGCCGGGACTACTCAACGGCAGCGTAAAAGCGCGCCGCTGGCCACGAAAATATTCCTGCAATTGGCTCCGCAAATCGCCCAGCAAGCCGTTACTGCCAGGAAGCACCGTCTGTTCATAGCGACGCCGCAATGCCTGCAAGCGCTGCTGCAGGTCTTCAGCATCGCTGAAGGACAACCCGCAGATGGCGCTGTCGGTTGCCAGGGCGATCAGCGGCCCGACCGGCGATTCATACCAGTCGATAAAACGAGGCGGTTCGAGGGCGGCCGTGGCATTCACTGGCGCGACGTTACACCACGGCCGGCAAGCCAGCCAGCGAGGCTTATTTGCTCGCGGGCGGGCGGGTCTTTTCTTCCACCGGCGCGCCGTCAGTATCCTTATTGGCGGAAATTTTCGTCTGCAGTTTGCCCAGCACCACGAGCACGATCAGCGCGAACACTGTGCCTATCAAAGCCAGCACGTAAAATCCGGAACCGCAAGCCACCCCGAGCGCGCCCGCCAGCCACATGTTTGCACCGGTGGTCAGGCCCTGGACATTGCCGCGGCTTTGGATGATCGCCCCGGCCGCCAGGAAGGCGACGCCGGCAGTCACAGCTTCGATGATGCGGACCGGATCTGCCGTCTTCGTGCCGTCCTCGCCGGCAAACTGCGCATGCAGTTCGAAAGTGATCAATGTGAACAACGCCGCCGCCAGCGAGATGAGGATGTGCGTGCGCAGCCCGGCAGGCTTGTTGCGAAGCTCCCGATCGAGCCCGATCAGGCTGCCGGCGATGACAGCCATGAGCGTGCGCAGGATCGCTTCCAGCGGCGGCAGTTCGGTGGCCTGCCCGCCTAATGCTTCAAGCATGCTGCCATCTCCCCGAACCGCCAGACAAGTGCGCGACGCTGGCGATGCAACGTCGCGCGCTGTCGAAGGGTTCCCTACTTGGCGGCGGTCGGCGATCCGCCACAATGGCCAGCGGCGCCGCTTGCCTTTAATCTGCACGCATGATTCGATTCCGGCAGATGAAATCGTACCTTCTTGCTCTGGTTCTTCCACTGGCGCTGTTGCCGCTGGGCTGTGCGTCCGCAGCCGGCGCCGGCGATTCATTCAAGAACACCCGTGAAGCTTTCAAGCAGGTTTACGCCCGAGTCGCCACCGCGTCGCTGCAAGATCCTGCGAACGATAGCGAAACGCTCCGCACCTACCCGCTGTATTCGTACCTGCAAGCGGCCCGCATCAAGCGCTTGCTGGCGGAAACGACCAACGAACTTGGCGTCGCGGATCAGCAAGCCGAAACTTTCCTTTCCTACTACGAACGCGATCCGGTCGGGCGCGACATGCGCGCCGCGTGGCTCTCGAGCCTGGCGCTGAGACAGCAGTGGCCGACTTTCCTGCAACACTATCGCGATGAGTCCGCCAATGATTCCTTGCGATGTCACAGCTTCACGGCACGCGTCGAGCTGGAACGTACCGAGGAGCTGTCACTTGATATCGCTCGCCAGTGGCTGACGCCGAGCAGCCTCCCGGATTGCGAGCGCGCGTTCGAATGGTTACGCAACGAGAAAGCGTTGACGCCCGAGCTGATCGAACAGCGCGTGCGCCGCGCGCTCGAGGCTAACAACGCCGGCTTCGCGAAGCAGGTCGCGGTCGCACTGCCCGCCGAGCGAAGCGCTCCGCTGCTGCGATGGGCCGCGCTGATCGACAGCCCGCAGAAACAAATCGACGCGTTGATTGCCTCGCCGACGCAGGAGGTCGACTCGAGAGCATTGCTCGCCGGCTGGACTCGCCTCGCGCGAATCGATCGCGACGGCGCCCTGCGACGTTACGAGAACTTCGTCCGTGCACGCGGCTTGACGGAACAAACCGCCAGCCCTTATGCGCTGGCATTGGCGCTCGCGCTGTCGTGGGATCGTCGTCCGGAAGCGCTCGCCTACTTCAATCGCGTTCAGCCATCGGACTTCGACGATGTCGCGCGTGAGTGGCAAGCGCGTGCGGCACTGTGGGCGCGCGACTGGAAACTGGTCGCCAACACCATTGCGTCCATGTCCGACCAGCAACGCGAACTGGCGCGCTGGCGTTACTGGGCTGCGCGCGCCGCCGAGCACAATGGCGATCCGAAGCTGGCCCGCCAGTTGTATGAATCGGTGCTGATCGACGACAACTTCTATTCCATCATGGCCGCCGCGCGCCTGGACCGGCCGATCACGCCGCATCCGGAAAAACTGGTCGTGGACCAGGAGCAGCTGGAACGAATGGAACAGCTGCCGGCGATGGTGCGCGCTCGCGAACTTTTATTGAGCGACCTGCGCGGCCCGGCGGCGACTGAATGGTCTTTTGGTTTCGAGCAGCTGATGGATACTGCGCGGGTGCAAGCCATTCATCTTGCCGCACGCTGGGGTTGGTACGACCAAGCCATCGCCACCGCGAGCCAGCAGCGGGTATTCAACGATTACGGCCTGCTCTATCCGCAACCGTACGATAGCGAAGTGTTGTCGGCGGCTAAGTTCACCGGTCTCGCACCGCAGCTGATCTACGGCGTGATGCGACAGGAAAGCCTGTATCGCCGGGATGCGGTGTCGTCGGCCGGTGCTCGCGGCTTACTGCAGATGCTGCCGGAAACCGCCCGCCGCACGGCGACCAAGTGGCAGCGGCCGCGACCGTCGGTCGACGATCTGTTCAACCCGGTGATCAACGTGCAGCTGGGCGCCGCGAACCTGCGCTCGCTGGTGGATCGTTTTGGTGGCCAGACGCTCGTCGCGCTCGCAGGTTATAACGCCGGTCCCAACGCGGCCGCCCGCTGGATGCCGGCCGAATCGCTCGACCCCGATATCTGGGTCGAGAACATCCCGTACAACGAAACGCGCACTTACGTGCAGCGTATTCTCTGGCACAAGGTGGTGTTCTCGTGGCTGGAGAGCGGCAAACCACAGAAGGTCGATACCTGGCTGACGCGCATCGCGCCGATCGGCGAGTCGGCGCTGCTGGGCTTGAGCGAAGAGACCGAGTAAAGAAAAATTACGCCTGCAGCTGTAATGCGCGCGGCTTCTTGCCGGTGGCTTCCATGCCAGCGCGCTCGAGCACCAACAGCTGTTCAACTGCATCGACGGCATCCTTGGTCGTGAGAACCAGGCAATCAGCGCCGGCTTCCTTGAAGCGCTCGATGGAGCGAGGTGCTTCGTCATCGGCCAGCTGCGGCCGCAGCACCAGAATCTTGGTATCCGGCAATGCGCCGCGAATGCGGCGACAGTAGTTACGCAACTCGGAGCCGCGCGTTGACGACGCTGCAGCGATACAAATCATCGCCGGCTTTTGCCGGATCGCCGCGCGCAGCGCCTCTTCCGACGACAGCTCGGCAGGCATCAGCGCCATGCGATCGCGCCCCATCGACGTCCGCAACATATCCAACACGAGTTGATCGGCCGGCGAACGCACCGTCAGGCCGATGATGCTGGCGCTCGACTCCGACACGTCGGCAGCGCTCGGCACCAGCTGCAAGGTTTCGGCGACGTTATCGAGAACGAATGTCGCATCCTCCTCGCTGATCTCGTTTTGCGAGCGATGCTGCAGGACCAGCGTTACCGACGGCATCAACACCTGGTCGATGACGCCGATCGTACCGAGTTCGCCGAGCTTGCGATTGACGAGCACCCCGGCCTCGTCTTCGTCACGCGCCAGCAAGCGTTGATAAAAGCGCACGTGCGGCGTGAGCGCCGGCTCGTCCGCAAAGATGATGGCGAGGAATCGCAGTGAACGCACGTGCCGGCCCAGCACGGCGACGCAGACCGTCAGCGGCGTTGCCAACAACAATCCCACCGGCCCCCACACCCAGATCCAGAACAGCGCCGACACCAGCAGCGCGAACGACGAAACACCGGTGCGATATCCGAAGATCACGGGCTCGACGAAATAGGCGGTGACCAGATCGAGCACCAGGAACAGGGCCAATGTCTGCAGCGCCTCCGACCAGCCAGGAAACGTCGCGAATGCCAGTGTCGCCGGCATCAACGCCGCGAGCACCGACCCGACGTAAGGCACGAAACGCAGCAAGGCCGTGATACCGCCCCACAGCGCCGCGTAAGGCACGCCGATCCAATACAGACCGAGTCCCACCAGGGTGCCGAAGACAATATTGATCAATGTCTGCCAGACCAGGAACTGGCTGACGCGATGCGCGGCTTCATTCATCAGTCGCGTCGTCATCGTGACGTTGCCGGCGCCGATCAGGCGAATGAAGCGATCACGCAGATCCTCACGCTGCCCGAGCAGGAACGCGACCAGGACGACCACGATGAAAGCGCTCGCGAGCGGCTCGAACACCGACGCCGAGGCTTCTCGCAAGCGCTGCGTCGGCGTCAGTCGCGGCGGCACGACGCGCACCGGCTGCGCCTTGCGCTGATCTGGATCGTTGTAGAACTGCTCGGTCACCCGATCCATGGTGCGAGTGAACTGACGAAGCGCCGCATCGTCGCTGATTCGCAACTGGCCGACTTTGCGGCGCATCGAGGACGTGTACTGGCTGATCTCGGCGGACAGCGCGGCGAACTGGTCGAACACCACGTAACCGACGCCGCCGACGGTGCCCAGCGCCAGCGGCAACAGCACTGCCTTGCCAGTGTGCAAGATGCCGACCACCAGGATCAGCGTGAGCAACGAACCCAAAGGACCGTTCAAGCGGGCGGGTAACGGATTCTGCGGCACGCTCTGTGAGCCCCTGCGCTGTCGTGCGGGCGCTTGTTAGAAGGAGGATCGGTCGACGACTGGTGCTAAAACTCCGCCAGCCGGGGGTTGGTTCCTCACTTCTCGTCGGCGGGGGTCCGGGGGGTGCGGATGCCTCGAGTATTGGCCGCACGCAACGTGCGCAACCGCGTCGTGTTGGAATCGGCGTTCTGCGCCGGCATCGGTGCGGTGATCATCAACTGTTCCAGGTGTGAGCGCGCCTGGCTGATGAATACCGGCACGGTCGCCGCATTGATCGGTCGCGATACCAGATAACCCTGTATCTGAACGCCGCGATCGGTCAACAGCACACCGAGCTGCGCTGGCCGCTCGACGCCTTCCGCCGTGACCTGCAGCCCCAGGCAGTGACACAGGCCGATGATGGAGCGCACGATCGACGGCGAGCGTCCGCCGGTGTCAATGGTAGTAATCAGGCTGCGATCGATTTTCACGCGCGTGAGCGGCAAGCGCTCGAGCGAGGTCAGCGACGAATAGCCGGTGCCGAAATCGTCGAGCGCAATGCTGACGCCGATTTCGCGCAGCCGCTTGAGCGCCGCGATGGTGTTGGCGCCGGTCTGCAGCACATTCTCGGTCAACTCGATTTCCAGGCATTGCGCCGGCAGCTGGTACTGTTTCAGCAAGGCCTGCAGGCGGCCGACGAAGCTGCCGCTCAACAACTGCTGCGAAGAAATATTCACCGCGACTCGCGCCTTCGGCCACGGCCCGCTGTGCCATACAGACGCCGTTTGAATCGCGGTGCGCAGCGCCCAATCGCTGATGTCGGCGATCAAGCCCGTCTGTTCCGCGACCGCAAAGAAGTCCGCCGGCGACACCACATTGCCGTCCGGCTGGCGCCAGCGCAGCAGCGCCTCGACCGTGTGCGTCTCCATCGTTTCGAAACACACTTCCGGTTGATACAGCAGTTCGAACTCGCCCTGCTCCACCGCGCGCCGCAACGATTGTTCGACCTTGAAGCGCGATGACGCGGCTTCCAACAGCTGCGGCACGTACATGCTCCAGCAATTGCGGCCCAGTTCCTTGGCCCGAAACAGCGCCGAGTCCGCAGCGCGCAGCAACGCATGAGAGTCGGGCGCGTGATCCGGATAGATACACGCGCCGACGCTGACGCTGATCCTTAGCTCGCGGCCGTGGACGCTCAGCGAACGCTGGAACTCTTCCAGCACCGAACGGCTCAGCCTCTCTACTTCCCCTAGCGCACTTATGTCTTCGCAAACTACAGTGAACTCGTCTCCACCCAGGCGCGCGCTGAACGAGCGCGAGAACAGGCTATTCATACGCAGGCGTTCGCTTACGGCTTGCAGCACGCGGTCACCGAAGGCGTGGCCCATGCTGTCGTTGATGGTCTTGAAGTTGTCCAGATCGATGAACAACAACGCTACGCGCTTGCTGCCGATGCGGGCACGATCGATCGCGTCTTCCAGGTGCGACAGCAGGTGGCGGCGATTCGGCAGGTCGGTCAAAGGATCGTGATGGGCGAGATGATTGAGCTCTCGGGTGCGCTCATCGAC
Source organism: uncultured Gammaproteobacteria bacterium (assembly GCA_963710595.1). Classification (GTDB taxonomy): domain Bacteria; phylum Pseudomonadota; class Gammaproteobacteria; order Steroidobacterales; family Steroidobacteraceae; genus Steroidobacter. The sequence goes on along the minus strand of CAVQAZ010000003.1, from coordinate 1,538,730 downwards.
CCGCGCTTCCAACTCCAGCTGATGAACACGCACGGCGTTCTGTGCTTGCTGCAGCTGTTCTGCCATTTGATTGAAGGCTTCCGCAAGCGTATCCAGCTCTCGTACCCCGCCGCGAAGGACGCGAGTTCGCACGGCGCCACCGGCCAAGCGGCGCGTCGCTTCAGTCATGCGGCGAACGGGTGCAGTCACGCTAGTAACAGTCGCGAAGGCAATGAGCGCGAGCAGCACCAAGGTTGCGACGCTCGCCCAACCTAACTGGCTGTCGGCGCGATCCGAGGCTCGCACTGCCAATCGATCAGCGTCGGCGAGCGCGCGACGGGCAGGCTCGACCAGCTGCGTCACCACCAGTCCGGAAATCTCCGCGCCGTGATCACGGAACATCACCGACTGTTCGTTGAAGTTCTCAATGCTCTCGAATGCCGCACGACGGCCGGCGATCACGGCATTGAAGTTATTCCTGACCTGGTCCAGCCACGGCTGGCCATGCAGCTTCGCGAGTTCTGCGGAGTTCTGCTGCAGGCGGGCGCGGAAAGCATTTTCGCTGGCGATGATCAACTGAGCCGATCGCGGCGAGGACACACTCGCGGCGGCGCTCACCTGCTCACGAATGCTGCCGAGCGAACGCGTCAAGTCCATCAGCTTCTCACTGGCGAACACGGCGCCGGCGAAGCGCACCGCATTCGCCTGCGGGGCATTCAAGCTGGTTTCCAACGTCTCAAAGCGCGACCAGTAGTCGCGTATGCGCGTGCGACGGGCGGCGCTGCTGCGAAGAAGGTCCTCACCGGAGGCGCGAAAGTCTTCCAATTCGCCGGTGAATTCCGGTGCTTGCCGATCGAGTTTGGGAAAGCGAACCGCCGCGCTGCGAAACGCCTCAGCCGCATCGGCCATGCGCTGCGCGGCTGCTTTGATCGGCTGCTGTGCGACAGTACTGCTTTCGCTCTGATCGATGATCACTCGCTCGTACATCGAGACGGCGGCGGCGAGCGATTCGGTAGCACGCACCAATGGCTCGTGCTGGACCAGCAACTCACGAACTTTCTCGCGCGCTTCGCGCGTGCTTCGTTGAGTGGCGATGTTGGTGATGACGACGATCAGCGCAACGGCGGCGAAACCGGTTGCCACTCGCAGCGCCATGCCTGGCTGCCACCAGCGGGGACGCGATAGCTCGATGGCAGGTCGCTGCGGCGATCCTTCGCCGGCGTCGGCCCCGTCGTTTCTTTTCTCTGGAAGATCCATCCAGTGGCGCTTGGGTGTGAGTTGAGAGCGTTGCAATGTGCCATCGCATCGCCGCTCGGTCTGTAGGATCTCCGTGGAGTTGAGCAACAGGTCTCGCTTTGTCGCGCGTATCTGAACGACGTGCCACACCACGATTTAACTTACTGCGTCTACCTGAAGAATGCGGTGAGATGTCTGTCCCATCACCCGCGCAGACGCGCGACCTCTCCCAGGGGGAGAGGTGAAGATTCCATCCCCTCTCCCGCTTGCGGGAGAGGGTTAGGGTGAGGGTCTTACTGCCGGCGGCGTGCGTTCAGCGAACTGTCCGTTCCAATACGGATAGTAAGGATACGGCGGCATTAACGCGCTCGCTGCACCGAACGACGCGGCAACTGCGCCCGACGCAGGAAGGGATGGCGCTGGCCGAACAGGGCCGTTCCCTGGTGGAGGACCTGGATGCGCTGACCGGCAACCTGAGCAAGACGGCAAAGTTCGTTGATTTTCTGACTCAGCAGTTTGGCGACACGCCGCCCTGGGAACGATACCGGGCTGCGCAGCCTTCAATAAAATGACCTGCCGATCGATGCGAGGACGCCCATGGTTTACGAACTTATTATTGGCCCGGCATCCAGGGCCGCGGTGAGTTTGTCCGACTGGCGCTGGAAGAAGGCGGCGCCAAGGATGGCTAGAGCCTACCCAGGCTGCGGCGCTTCCGGCTTGGATACGTGCGTGTAGATCACCTGCCACTTGCCGTTGCGTTTGGCCCAGATGTCTGCAAAACGCAGCGACACTGCGAACGGCTTACCCTCAGACATGCCTTTGAGGTGGACCAGTCCGCCCATCACTGCGCCGCCGTTCCACGCTTTCTCGACCGGCTGCAGCACCTCGTACGGCTCGATCTTGTAGCCGGGCGCCAAGTAGTCCGCGATCAACTGGGCTTTGTTCTGAACGCGGCCGCTGCTGTTCACCAGCACGTAGTCGTCGGCGACCAGGCGCTTGAGTTCCGGACCGTCCGCTTTCACCTGCGCGTGATCGTAGTCTTCAACTGCTTTGCGCAGATCGGCGGGAATGGAGTCGGCAAATGCCGCCGTGGCAAAGGCGACCGACACAAGCAGAACGGTGATGAATTTCTTCGGCACGACAGGCACCTCATCCGTAACGATGACGGATGTTAGTGAGTCGGGCGTTACGTCGGCAACAACTCTGCCTGCAGCCCGCGGCTGGAGAGTTTGTTCAACAGCGCCGGCAGGATTTGCAGCATTTGGTCCGGCCGATTGTGCTGATTGCGCCCATCATGCATGAGCACTACGTCGCCGCCCTTTATGCTGCTCAGTCGCTTGCCGATCCCTTCGGCGGTGCCGAGCGGCCCCCAATCCACCGCGCTGATGTCCCATAACACCACTTGCTCGCCGCAGCGGTGCGCTTCATCGCTCATGCAGGCACGCTGGCGTCCGTGTGGCGGGCGGTAGAGTTTCGGCGCTGATCCCAGCACATCGCTGAGGGCATTTGCGCCATCACGAACCTGGGCTCGTGCAGTTCGCTGCGACATGAACCAGGGGTGTCGATGGCTGAATGTATGATTGCCGATGGCGTGCCCGCCGGCCTGAATCCGTCGCATCAATTCGGGCGCGCGCACAGCTTGTTCGCCAATTGCGAAAAAGGTCGCCTTCACCTGCGCTGCTGCCAGCGCATCGAGCACCCTGGGCGTCCACTCCGGATCAGGCCCGTCGTCGAAGGTCAAATAGATACGATCGGATTGCGCTGCGCGCAGCGTGCTCATGATCAGCCCGCTTTCAATTTGCCGAGATTGCGCGATAAGGCTTCACGAGTGAGCCAATACAAACGCGGCTCCGCTTGCTCACGGCCGCGAATGCGCGCCGCGGGAGCGAACACCCACATGAGCATTTTGAAATGCGCCGACAGCAGGCGCGTCTTCCACGTTTTCGGCATCGGAGTGCTCACGAATCCGACCACTTCACCATGCGCCGGAATCCAGGTTGTACCTTGAAACACGCGCAGATCCGCTAACGATGGATCACTCTGAGCCGCTTCCGCCAGTTTGCGTAACGACTCACGCATGAGCTTGGCGAAACGGAAACCGACTCGATGCATCGAGCCTTCGCCCAACGCGGCGATGCTGGCGTTGTTGAAGTGCAAGCGGCCGATGTAATCGTTCTCGCGCAGCAGTGTGCCGTCTTCGAACTTCAATGCGGGACCGCGGTACTGCGCGCGACCGAGGAACAGGACTGGCCCGAGCGATCGCAGCTTGTAGCGCCGGTAGTACCACGCGTCGACGAGGCTAAGGGTGCGCTGTGCGAATCGATGCAGAAGTTTCATCTTGTTTGCAGGCCAACCGCACGATGAATCGATGCCAGATCGAGTGCCAGCTCGGCGACTCGCGCGGCGCCGTCGCGACGGCCCAGCAGCCAGGCGCGTCGCTGCATGCTCTGCAGCACGTCCGGCTGGCGCAACAGCTCATCGACGCGCGTCAACAATTCGCCGTCCGGCACCAATCCGCCGACGCCATGTCGCGAGAGGAAATCGATGTTGAATCCTTCCTGGCCGCCGAGCGAACGCGTCGCCAGCAAAGGCCGTCCGCATGCCAGCGCCTCCGCCACCGAAATTCCGCCCGGCTTGCCGACGACGATGTCGGCCGCGCGCAAGTAAATATCCATGCGGTCGGTCCAATCGCAAACCTTCAGGCGCTGCGGATGCTGGGCGGCCAGCTGATCGAGCGCCGCCCGGGCTTTATTGTTCTTGCCGGGCATCACGATAACGTGCGTGGCACTCTGGCGCTGTAACAGCGAGATCGCGGCGGTGTCCACACTCAACCCCAAGCCGCCGCCGAGCACCAGGACGACAGGCGCATCCTCGGGCAAGGTCAGCTCGCGCCGTGCTTCCGACTGCGACATCGGAAATGCGAAATCCGGCATTAACGGCACGCCGGTCACGATCGCGCGCGACGGCGTCGATGACGCTTCACCGCCAAGAATCGATTCGTGCGCGACGCAGTACCTGTCGATGCTTTTCTGCTTCCAGAAATCGTGCACACCGAAATCCGTCAACACTCCGATCACCGACGCCGGCACCTTGCCTCGCTGCTTGAGGTACGACGTCATCGCCGCTGGAATCATTTGCGTGCTGATGATGACGTCCGGCGCGAATTTGCGGATAGCAGGTTCCAGGCGCCGGATCAACCGCAGCCAGGTGAACTTCCACAATGCCAGCCGCGCCAGGACTCCCTGGCCGGCAAGACTGTCGCCGTCGTAGGGAAGCGCCGCGCACAGCAACGAGTACAGCAACTTGTCGGATGCATAACGTCCGCCGCGCGGAATGCTCAAGCCTTTTTTGGCTGCGACCGAGGACAGCAGCTCGAACACTTCGAGCACGGCGCGCGGTGGACCGGAACGGCTTTCCAGCACCTGCCGCCAAGTGCGCTCATCCAAGTGATAAAGCCGTTCATAAAGGTCGGAGTGGTTCTGCACCAGCTCCAGATAGGTCCCATGAAGCGCGCGAGCCGCGCCTGCGTTCATCAGAGACCAGAAGTCCACGGTGGCGACTTCGGCCTGGTCGCGCAACGCGGCCGCAACCGCTTGCGCCGCTCGAACGTGGCCGAGTCCCAGCCCGGAGGTGAGCAATAGCACGCGCAATCGCGGGCCATCCCGCAATACCGACGCGTCGTCCGGGGAAAATACTAGAGACTCTCGCGCCGGTTCTATTCGAGTTTGAGCTTGGTCAAGGCGCATGCCGTCATCCGATGCCTGGGAACGCCCGGGCGTGCAATGAACATTACTCCATTCAATGCCTCATCTTACGCGTCGGTTCCGGGCTGTGGCGCGGGCATTGTTCGCTCTCATCACGACTCTCGTGACTATCGCGCCGCCGCTTTTGGCCGTTCAGCCAGCGGCGGCATTATCCACATATAAATGCCGTCCGACCCGAGGTTGACTGACCGGTCCGGCGGCCAGTCTTTACCCATGTCGAAGTCGTGCGAGACCACTCGCACACCGGGTTCCAGTTCGGCGAACAGCTTCGGCTTCAAACGGCGGTTGACCTCGGGCAGCAGGTACAGCATGACGACCGTGGCTTCGCGTAGATCGGTTTCGAACAGGTCGGCGACGCGAAACGTCACCAGCTTGTCGACACCTTGGGCTTTGGCGTTGGCGCGCGCCTCTTTGATCCGCGCCGGATCCAGATCAATGCCTACGCCCCGCGTGCCGAATTTTTTTGCCGCCGCTATCACCATGCGGCCATCGCCGCAACCCAGGTCATACACGACATCGCCGGTGCGCACCTTGCCCACGTCGAGCATGCGATCCACGACCTCGTGAGGCGTGGCGACATACCACACGTCGAGCTTGCGATTGAGCTTGGCTGGCTCCGACTCCGCAGCCAGCGACGCATGGACCGGCAGGCAGCCGGCGATTAGCAATAAGTAGGCGCCCCAGCGCACTCCGCGCTTCGTCATGGGACTTTCCTTTACTTGCCGCATCTTGATTTTTCGGCGCGCCTTCGTTCCCGGCGAAACCACGCCTTCCGGCGCCGCCCGGCAACCCTCACTGATCAGCGAACGATCAATCCAACCCGCAGGCCATGATCCGCCGCAGATGCGCGAAGTCAAGCGCCGGTTATCCAGAAGTTGTCCACCGCTTCTGTGGATATCTGTGCTGCACCGTGGCTGGCTGCTAGAATCCGCGCGCTGAACTACTTAACGACATTGGGCCTGTAGCACAACGGTTAGTGCAGGGGACTCATCGACACGGTGCCTTCGCGGCGAAAGCCGCGAAGTGGACGGGATGAATTCAGGGAACCCTTCTTGCCTCTTCGCCTGGCGTGGAGCGCAATGGCAACCCTGAGCCAAGCCGGCGATACATCGCCGGAAGGTGCAGAGACTACCTGAGGGCTGGGAACCTGGTTCCCGAAGCGCCCTTGATCACAGGCAGGAGCGTCCCGCACCCCACCGGCTTCGAGCTTGGCTCGCAAGCCGCGGGTGAAGAGATAGTCCACTCCCTTTGGAAACATCGGGGCAAAGTGAATCCCTTGGTTGCAGGTTCGAATCCTGCCGGGCCCACCATTTTTTATGGTCTATCGTCGCCAGCTCGGCTTTAAGCGATTGCGTGCGGGCTTGCAGCGCAAGGCACTTCGCTGCCGACCCGATGCGCCCGGACGAGTCATAGGCAAGGACACCGCGGATTTCGGGATTTGAGGGCAGAATTTTTATGGCAGCTCGCCAGCGCACGACACCCAAAGTCTACGAGCTTTACGTTGAGCTTGAGGGTATCAAGCCACTGATCTGGCGCAGGCTGCTCGTTCCATCCACCATCAGGCTCTCGAAGTTGCACGACCTGCTGCAACTGGTCATGGGGTGGACCAACTCCCACTTACACAGCTTTCACATTGATCAACGCGCCTTCGGCATGAGCGGCGTCGATCTGGAAGAGTTGGGAATGCTGGACGAAAGAAAGTATACGCTTGCGGCCGCTCTTGGCGACACGACTCGAAAATTCAAATACGAATACGACTTCGGTGACAGCTGGCACCATCGTATCGAAGTCAAGACTGTCACCAATCCCAACACCGAGTGGTTCTACCCATTGTGTGTTGCTGGAGCACGCGCCGCGCCGCCCGAAGATATCGGCGGTGTGCCCGGGTACTGCGAATTTCTGTCCGCCATCAAGGATACCAAGCATGAGGACCACGACAGCATGCTCGCTTGGATTGGTGGTGCGTTCGATCCCGAGGGCTTTGACCTCAACACCATCAATCGAGCCCTGCGTTACGCCGCCCTCTGAACTCGAGCAAAGATCTCGATCGCGGATCAGAACGCACGGATCACCGCAAGCGCGCTGACCGAAGTTCTTGACCCGGCGAGGCAGCGTTTGGCGAAGGTGGCGAAATCACGAACGCGCGCCAAAAGCGCTCAAAGAAATCAAGCAATAGGCTGGTCAATGAGCCCGAGTTCGCCAAGTCGCCGCTGGAGCTCATCGATCGAGCTCCAGGATAGGATCTGCGAGTTGCGGCGCTCGTCGGGTGGATTGCGCTCCAGCTGATCCGACCATCCTCCGCAGCCTGTGAGTGGCAGCAGCGGCCGATGATGCAGCCACGCCAAGCATACTTCGGAGATCGTTCCTGCTCGCCCGCCGATCACGATGCAAGCATCGCCTGCGAGCGCCATCAACAGATTGCGAGCATCGCCCATGCCGGAGGGAATCAACACGCTGCATGGCCAATCTTTCAAACCGATGTCATCGGACGGCACGATGCTGATTACGAGCCCGCCCGCAGCGAGCGCTCTTTCAGCCGCAACTCGTGTGGCCGGGCTGCCGCAGCCACTTACTAATGTCACTCCAGATCGCGCCAGCAGTTCGCCCGCAGCAGCGGCCAACTCGTAGGCCTGTGATCCTGGCTCGGCGCTCCCGAGCACGCACACCTGTCGCGCTCTCGCTTTTGGAATGACAGCGGTCTGTTTCATTGGGTTTGCAGTCGCGGACATCACCGCCCTCCCTTCCTAAGACGCGTTACGAAACAATCCTTTCACTCCGTGCGGCGGGGAGCGCCAGTATTGAGGAGGCCCATCGATCTTCGCGCCGAGTTGTGCGGCGGCATGCCAGGGCCAGCGAGGGTTGTAGAGCATGGCGCGAGCGAGCGCGATCAGGTCTGCACGGCCATTCGTCAGAATCTGCTCGGCTTGCGTCGCTTCCGTGATGAGTCCGACAGCCATCGTGGTTACGCTCGTGGCTTGTTTGATCGCTTCGGCAAACGGCACTTGATAGCCCGGTGACAGGGAAATCTTCTGGAGTGGAGAAGTGCCGCCGGACGATGCCGTGATCCAATCGACGCCGCGTGCTTTCAAGCTGGTGGCGAACTCGATCGTCTGCGCCAAGTCCCAGCCACTGTCGACCCAATCGGTTGCGGACACGCGGACACCCACGGGCTTGCCTGCGGGCACGACATCCCGGATCGCGTCGAAGACTTCGAGCGGAAATCGCATGCGATTTTGCAGCGATCCGCCGTAGTCATCGCTGCGGCGATTCGCAAGAGGCGAGAGAAACTGATGCAGTAGATAGCCGTGCGCGGCATGCACTTCGATGCCGTCGAAGCCGAGCCGCATTGCTCGCTGGGCAGAATTCGCAAACGCCTGACGCACTCGCGACAATCCTGCGGCATCGAGTGCGTGAGGACTCGTGTCGCCTTCGCGAAATGGCAACGCCGAAGGTGCGTACGGAATCCAGCCGCCCTGCGGCACTGAAATTGCCTTGCCGCCTGCCCACGGCACATCGCAGGATGCTTTGCGTCCCGCGTGAGCAAGCTGGATGGCGACTTTCACCGGAGAGTGTTCGCGAATGGCAGCGAGCACCGGCTGCAACGCTTGCTCCGTCCTGTCGTCCCACAGTCCGAGATCAGCGGGTGTGATCCGCCCTTCCGGCTCGACTGCGGTCGCTTCAAGGCAAAGCAAGCCGGCGCCGGATATCGCCAGCGAGCCGAGATGCATCAAGTGCCAGGCGTTCGCCTCGCCGTTGATCGCGGAATACTGGCACATGGGCGAGACCACGATGCGATTCGACAACTCGACGCTCCCCACCTGCAGGGGAGAAAACAATGCACTCATGCTTTGACTCCGGAAATTCGCGGCTAATCTTAAGAAGGCCCCGCCGCCCACAAGGCAAGGGGTGGAGCGGAAACCATCGCTGTCACAGAAGCAGCGGGTCAGCCGTCTTGAAAGCGCATTACCCTTGCAAGAGTAATCTGTCATGACTCAACGCCTAAATTACCTCAAGCAGTCGCCCGAGCTGGTCCAGAAATTCTACGACTTCAGCAACTTGCTCAAGCAATGCGCTATCGAACAATCCATCCTCGACCTGGTGTCCATCCGGGCCTCGCAGCTGAACGGCTGTGCTTTTTGCCTGGACATGCACGTCAAAGAGGCGAAGTTGCACGGCGAGCGCGAGCTGCGTCTCCATCATGTCGCGATCTGGCGGGAATCGACGTTGTTTGCGCCCCGCGAACGCGCCGCCCTGGCGTGGACGGAAGTGCTCACTAAAATTCCCGAACACGGCGTGCCAGACGACCTCTACGAGCGCGTCCGCGGACACTTGTCCGAAAAAGAAATCTCCGACCTGACGTTCAAGGTCATGGCGATCAACGCCTGGAATCGCGCCAACGTCGCTTTCCAGACCGAGCCGGGTTCGGCTGATGCCGCGTTCGGGCTGGACAAGGCCAACTTGAGTTGATCAGAGTTAAGATCCCTCACCCTGCCCTCTCCCAAAGGGAGAGGGCAAGACTCTCTCACCTCTCCCTTTGGGAGAGGTCGCCCGTCCGGGCGGGTGAGGGTCAGGGTAAGAGTTCCTCACCTCTCCCTTTGGGAGAGGTCGCCCGTCTGGGCGGGTGAGGGTCAGGGTAAGAGTCCTCACCTCTCCCTTTGGGAGAGGTCGCCCGTCTGGGCGGGTGAGGGTGCGGGTGAGGGTTCTCACACCAGCTCCAGCCCGGGCACGTTGCGCAACTTGCCGATCTCATGATCGGCAATCGCGACGAACTCGCGGGCGGCGGACGACAGATGCTGCCAGTGCCTGAAAGCCCAGCCAATGGCAACCGACGGCAGGTCGGCAATGAGCACGGCTTGCACCGAGCCGCTTTTCTCGAAATTGTACGCGTGCACGGCGGGCACGATGGCTTGGCCGAGCCCCAGTTCGACGAAGATTTTCGCGGTGTCGAAATCATCGAAGACCACTTCAGGCTTCAGCTCGACACCATGCTCCAGCGCCGCCTGCTCGATGGCGCCGTGATGCGTCGTACCGCCCGCAAGACCCAGGTAGCGAATCGACGTCAGGTCCTTCAGATGTAATTTCCTGCGTCGTGCAAGCGGGTCGCCCTTGTCCGTGAGCAGAAACAAACGCTGCCTGGCAATCGTGCGTTCGTTGATGCCGCGAACCGGCTCGCCCGTGGTGACGAAGCCCAAGTCAGCCTGACTCAGGCGCAGGATCTCGAAACACCGCCGCGTCGAGCTGGCCGGTAGAAAGCGCAGGTTTACCTTCGGATGCTCTTTCCTGAAGCGAACCACGGCGTTTCTCATGAAGTGCCGCACGGTAGTGCCGCCAGTAGTGATCGTGAGTGTGTCCGACTCCCCGTGTTGTATAGCCCGGACCCGCTGCAGGCCGATCTCGATGGCGTCGAGCCCCTCGAGCGCGTAGTCCCTCAAAATCTTGCCAGCGGCTGTCGGTTGAATGCCGCGCGCGTGGCGCTCGAACAACCGCACTCCCAACTCGGCCTCCAGTCGCGCGATGTGCTGGCTGATCGACGATTGAGTGCGCTTGAGATCGCGCGCCAGCGAACTCATGTTGCCGGATTCGCAGGCAGCCACCAGGATGCGCAGGTCTTCGAGGGTCATGCCGATATATAAGCATCTGCTTGCAGGATTGCAATCTCCCTTAGCGTTGACTGATGGCTCCACAAGGTTGAACCTGCACGCCGGTTACCGTTCTGGAACAGGATTTTCAGTGAAGACTCATCGACTCTCCACGCTCGATATCGTCGCAATGAAGCGCCGTGGCGAGCGGATTGCGGCGCTCACCGCCTACGATTACACGTCGGCACAGATGGTCGACGCCGCGGCATCGCCATTCATTCTCATCGGCGACACCGTGGGAATGGTCGTGCAGGGGCAGGACACGACCCTGCCGGTAACACTCGATCAGATCATTTATCACGCGCAAATGGTCGCCCGGGGCAGTCATCGTGCCCTGCTGGTAGGCGACATGCCTTTCATGACGTATCAAGTGTCCATCGAAAACGCGCTACGCAATGCCGGCCGCTTGCTCACCGAAGGCTGCGTGGGCGCGGTCAAAGTCGAAGGCGGCATCGCCGTTGCGCCGACGATCGAGCGCTTGGTTCAAGCCGGCATTCCAGTCTGCGGTCACCTTGGATTCACGCCGCAGTCGACGCATGCAATGGGCGGCCCGCGCATACAAGGCCGTGATCCTGTAACTGCCGCGTCGCTCGTTGCCGACGCCAAAGCCGTGGAAGCCGCCGGCGCGTTTGCACTGGTGCTGGAACTGGTGCCGGCTTCAGTTGCCCAGGAAATTTCGCGACGCCTCACGATTCCCACTATAGGCATCGGTTCCGGGCCTCATTGCGATGGCGAGATCCAGGTGTTTCACGATGTCTTCGGGCTCTATACCGACTTTCAGCCACGCCACACGCGGCGCTATCTGAACGTAGCGCAAGACATCACTTCGGCCGCTCGCCAGTATGTTCGCGACGTCTCCGAAGGCGTGTTTCCGGGTGCGGAGCAAACCTCGGATCTTGGAGCAGAGGCCAAGGAGCATTTTCGCGCATTGCTGACGGCCTGATCCTGTCACGCGCCCGTCAACGCCTCGCATGCCACCTTCCTCATCGGAAAATCGATTCCGCGAAGAGTGTCCTCGCGCATGCCTTCGATGCGTGCGATGAGGCGGCCGCCGGGCTGCAGGCGATAAATCACGCGCTGCGGGAAAGTCCCGGGCGGGCAGATCCGCCATCACATCCTGGTGCGAATGGAGGGCATGGAACAATCAGCCGGCAACGGGCACTGGAATTCACGTCATGAAGAAAATCAGCTTGGCCTTGCTTCTGTCCTGTCTGGCGATCGCGTTTGCCGGCTGCAAGACCACGCCGCAACAGCCTGCGTTACGTCCTGTCGGCAAAGTCGACCTGCCGCGCTTCATGGGCGACTGGTACGTCATCGCGCACATCCCGACGTTCATTGAAAAAGGCGCGTACAACGCCATCGAGTCTTATCGGCTCAATGCAGACGGCACGATCGCGACCACCTTCACGTTCAACAAGGATGCCCTGGACGGCCCGTTGAAGACGTACACACCGAAGGGATTCGTGCGCAACACGACCAGCAACGCCGAATGGGGCATGCAGTTTGTGTGGCCGGTCAAGGCGGAGTACTTGATCGCATATCTCGACGAGCAGTATCAGCACACCATCATCGCTCGCGACCAGCGCGACTACGTTTGGATAATGGCGCGGACGCCGCATATCGCCGCCGCCGATTACGACTCGTTGGCGGAGCGGGTTCGCGCCATGGGCTATGAGGCCAAGCTGTTGCGGCGTGTGCCGCATCAAGTCACGCCTTAACTGTGAGGCTTTGACGGGAGCGTTCCATGAACATCGGATTCATCGTCGGCAGTCTGCGCAAAGGCGCCTACACGCGGCTGCTCTCATAAGCCGTCCAGGAGATCGCGCAGCCTTCGTGCAAACTCACCGAGATCGGCATCGGCGAGCTGCCGCTTCCGGAAGCTTATATCGGCGACGCGGCCACCCTGTTCGGCGGCAACGGCAACCTCAGCAACGACGACACACGCGAGTTTCTGGGCAAGGTGCTCGCCGACTTCGAAACTTGAAGCGGCGCTTCAAGTAAGTCTATCCATCGAATCGCATCTTCGCATCAGGTGTCCGGGTTACTGCGGCTCCGGCGCCTGATCCGGGAACGCGGGGATCTTCTGGCCCGGGTACCAGAACTTCAGGTGGCAGCCTTCGCATACCTGGTCCATGGTCTCGCCGGCATCGAGAATGCCTTGCGGATTACGTTCATCGGCAGCTTTGAGCATGGCGGCGCCGACATCGTGCAGCGCCTGGCCAAAGGCGACGTAGGCGGCGCGGTCGGCAGCGATAGCCTGTTGCGACTCTTCGGCGGTAAGGTTGCCGGGCGTGCCGTGATCTTCCAGTTGTTTGCCCTCACGCGCGACGTGACGGCCTTCCATCAGAATGAGATTGGCGGACTCGGCAAGAATGATGGCGTGGCGGTGCACCTCCTTCCATTCCTCGTCGGTGCGCGGCTGCTTTTCCTCGACGCCTTCGGAAGTCACCGTGCTGCTGACCGACTCCCAAAGAAAATCCGCAGACGGATCGATCATGTAAGCCATGATGTCCTGGATGCCCGCGGTCAGCTTGATGGCGCTGGTCGGAGCAGCGGCCGCAGGTGCGGCGGCCGGCGACTCTGCTTTTTTGCAGGCGCTGAGTGCGCAGACGGTGAGCGCGGCCACGAGAAACGTCGCTGCGCGCAGAGAGTGGATCATCCGTCACCCTTTACAGAATTTTGTCAGCTCAAGGACGCGCCCACTGTACCCGCGCCTGTGGCGGCTTTCATGAAATTAGCGTCAAGATCGAGTGCCGGTTGGAAGGTAACCGCCCGTTCACCGCCCCTCGCCAGGAGCTCCCCGCCTTATGGCCTTTTTCGAAACCCTGCTGGTGCTGCTGTTCGTGGCCATCGTAGCGCTGCAACTGGCGCGACGCTTCACCGTTCCTTATCCGACCATGCTGGCCATCGCGGGCGTCGTCATCGCCGCTCTGCCATGGGCGCCTCATATAGTGATCGATCCGCGGCTGGCGATGGCGTTGTTCATCGCGCCGGCGCTGCTCGATTCAGCGTTTGACCTGCCGCCTCGCGAATTGCGCCGTCATTGGCGACCGTTGGTCGCGTTGGCGGCGGTCGCTGTCATTCTTACGACCGCCGCCGTGGCATGGACGGCGGTCGCTCTGACCGGCATGCCGGTGGTAGCCGCGATTGCGCTCGGTGCGATCGTTGCACCTCCAGATGCCGCGGCTGCCGCAGCGATGCTGGCGCGCTTTGACCTGCCGAGGCGCATGGTCAGCGTGCTCAAAGGCGAAAGCCTGCTCAACGACGGCGTGGCGTTGTTGATTTTCGCGGCGGCGATAAGTGTCGCCACCTCAGACGCTCCGGCCAGTCGCCTCATCCCCGAACTGGTCCTCGCTGTGCCTGGCGGGCTGCTGCTCGGCCTTGCCCTCGGTGCGACGCTGGCTTGGTTGATGCGGTGGATGTCCGGAACACTGAGCGCCACTTTGCTGGGATTCATAGCGACGTTCGGCACCTGGATCATCGCCGAGCACTTAAATCTGTCTGCCATTCTGGCTGTCGTAGCCTATGGCATGACGGTCGCGCACCTGGTGCCTTCGCGCCAGTCGCCGCGGGAACGCGTACACAATTACGCGGTGTGGGAAGCGGCAGTTTTCCTACTCAATGTGCTGGCGTTTTTTCTCATGGGCCTGCAGGCCAGAGAAATCGTCGAGCGCTTGCAGCCTGCCGAATTCTGGGAAGCCAGCGCTTTCGCCAGCATCGTGTTCCTGGTCGTGGTCGTGGTGAGATTGGCGTGGGTGATCCTCTACACGCGCGGCAACGCTTACCTCGCTGCGAAGCAGGGCAGGAAAGCCTTTTCGACCCGCGGCCAGGGATTTCTCGTTGCCTGGTGCGGCATGCGTGGCTTAGTCACATTGGCAACTGCCCTGTCGTTGCCGAGTTCTTTTCCGGAGCGCGACCTGATCGTGTTGAGTGCGTTCGCCGTGGTGCTCGGTACATTGGTGTTGCAGGGACTCACACTCGGACCGCTGATTCGGCGACTGTCGTTTCCACCCGATCGTTCGTTCGGGCGTGAACTTGCCGCCGCGCGCTTGCAGTTGCTCGATGCCGCGATGGCCAGCATGACGGATCGCGATGACCCGGTTTCCGCTCGCTTGCGAGAAACGTACCGCGAGGAACGTGAGATCGCCGAAGCAGGCGATCATCCGCGCGAGGTCAGCGAGGTCGATTCATTGCGTCGTCAAAATATCACTGCGAAGCGCATCAAGCTCGCCGCGATGAGGCAAGAGGGCACCATCGATGACGATGTGTTTCATGCCTTGGAGCAGGAACTCGACTGGGCCGAGCTCGCTGCCTCGTCACCGCATCGCATAGAACTGGTGGAGAGTTAACCCAGCTTCAATAGGGCGTTCGTCGACATTATCGTCGAGAGTTTCAGGCGCTAGGGCTTGGCGGCGAAGCTCGCTGCGAGTTATGTGAGTCGTTGATGCTGGTGTGCGAGCGCGAATCGTCAGCCTTGCGCTGCTTGCGGGCATGTCGACGAGTGATGACGAACGCCGTCAGCCCGCCCGCTGACCCCGCTCCTGCGGCAATCCACGCTGCCGCGGCGATGCATGCGGGGCACATCAGGGTGCCATCGGTTGCCGCCGCTCAGCGCTTAGCCCGTCACGCAGTCGGGTAACTTCCTTCTCTTTTTTCAGGAACCTCTGACGCGCCCCGAGCCACTCTGTCTGGGATACGATTCGGTTATTCTTCATCGCCTTTCTCCGCGGGGCTGGCCACTGCTTCTCAAGGACGAGTGGCCCGGCCCGGTTCCGACATTGCCCGTCGGCGACCAGCAACCTTACGCCATGACCGACCGCTTCATCTACACAATCGGCCACTCCAACCATCCGCTGGAGCACTTCCTGGGACTGCTGCAGCGTCACCGAGTAACCGCGCTCGCCGATGTGCGCTCAACGCCTTACAGCCGCTTCAACCCGCAATTCAGGCGCGACGCGCTGGCGACGGCACTGGGCAAAAATGCCGTCGAGTATGTATTTCTCGGCGAGGAGCTTGGGGCAAGGAGCAAGGATCGCTCGTGTTACGAGAAAGGCGGCCGAGTCAGTTACGCCAGGCTGGCAGCGAGCGAACTTTTCCGACAAGGCATCGAGCGATTACTGGAGCTGGCGAACATCCACCGAGTCGCCATCATGTGCGCCGAGAAGGACCCGCTCGATTGCCACCGCACCATCCTGGTCACGCGTGAACTCGTGAAGCAAGGCACATCAGTGATGCACATCCTGGCGGCGGGAGAAGTTGAATCGCATACGGAGGCGATGGCGCGATTGCGCCGAAAGCTGAAGATTCCGGACGCGGAAGATTTGTTTGGCCGGGATGCGGATGAAGAGGCGTATGAGCTGCGCGGCCGGCAGATTGCGTATGTGGACCCGAAACGCGCTCCGAAGCCCCCCTCACCCTAACCCTCTCCCACTTCGTGGGAGAGGGAACGGATTCTCACCTCTCCCCGTGGGAGAGGTCGCGCGCAGCGCGGGTGAGGGGACGGGCGGAGTAAGACCCTCACCCTAACCCTCTCCCACTTCGTGGGAGAGGGAACGGATTCTCACCTCTCCCCGTGGGAGAGGTCGCGCGCAGCGCGGGTGAGGGGACGGCGGAGTAAGAACCCTCACCCTAACCCTCTCCCAAAGGGAGAGGGGACAGAAGCATCACAGTGAGCAGACGAACGGCTAGTGCGACGACTGCTTGCGGC
The DNA here is from genome assembly GCA_963710595.1 of uncultured Gammaproteobacteria bacterium. GTDB lineage: Bacteria > Pseudomonadota > Gammaproteobacteria > Steroidobacterales > Steroidobacteraceae > Steroidobacter. The sequence goes on along the minus strand of CAVQAZ010000003.1, from coordinate 1,522,405 downwards.
CGTCCTTCATCAGCTTATCCAAGTGCAGTCTTATGTGCGCCGCTTCAGCCGCAGTGTTTGCCAGTGCAATTGCTTTGTCGAAGGCGATGCGGGCTTCGTCGGCTCGGTCGAGTTGCATCAGCAGGCCGCCGCGAAGGCCGTGGAAGTGGAAGTAGCTGGCGAGGGCGGGTTCCAGGGGTTCGATCATGGCGAGGGCGGTGGCGGCGCCTTCGCACTTCATGACGGCGACAGCTCGATTCAGTGTTACGACGGGTGAAGGTTGGATGATTTCCAGCAAGGCATAGAGGCGATCGATCTCGTGCCAGTTGGTGTCTGCGGCTCGCACGGCTCGGGCGTGGACGGCGGCGATGGCGGCTTGGATCTGATAGGGGCCGGGTTGCTGCAGGCGGACGGCCTTGTCGAGTAGCGCGAAGGCTTCGGCGATGAGGTCGCGGCGCCAGAGGGTGCGATCCTGGTCTTCCAGCAATACGATCGCCTGTTCGGCATCGAGCCGGGCCGGCGCTCGCGCGTGCTGTAAAAGCATCAGCGCGTTCAGGCCGAGCATTTCCGGATCGCCGCGAAACAATCTCAACAGCAGGCGCGACAGGCGAATGGCTTCTTCGCACAGCGGCTCGCGAATATGCATCTCGCCGCCGCTCGCCGAATAGCCCTCGTTGAACAGCAGATAAATCATCGCGGCGACTGTGGTCAACCGCTCCGCGCGCTCGACCGCGCCGGGAGTTTCGAACGGCACATCGGCTTGCGAAATGCGGCGCTTGGCGCGAGTGATGCGTTGTTCCATCGCGCTTTCGCCGACCAGAAACGCACGCGCGATTTCCGCCACCGTCATGCCCGACACGACGCGCAGAGCGAGAGCGATCTGCTGGGTCGATGGCAGATCGGGATGGCAACAGACGAACAGCAGTCGCAGCACATCGTCGCGATAGTCTTCGCTGTCGAGGCGCTCGGCCATGGCTGTTTCGGCGTCGTCGGTGTTGGACAGCAGTTCCTCGTCGGGCAAGGCCTGGTGCTTGCTGCGACGACGGACTTCATCGAGCGCGAAGTTGCGGCCGACGAGAATCAACCAGGCCGCCGGATCGCGGGGCGGGCCGTTGACCGGCCACTTCTGCAGTGCTCTCAGGCAGGCTTCCTGGAACGCCTCTTCGGCGGTTTCCAGGTTACGGAAGTAACGCAGCAAGGCGGCGACGGCCTGTGGCCTCGCCGACGTCAACGCGGCGTCGATCCAGCCTAGCTCGCTCATCGCTCGCTCACTTCGACTGCGCGCCCGGATGAAAATACTGAACGGGACGGATTTCCATCGCGCCGGGTTCCGAGACCAGTTCGCGCGCCGCCTCGATGACTTCATCCAGGGTGTCGCAATCGAACAGGTAGAACCCGAGCATCTGCTCCTTGGTCTCGGCGAACGGGCCGTCGAGCACCATCATTTCCCGGCCGGTGCGCACCGTCGTGGCGGTCGTGGTCGGCATCAAGCGGGCCACGGGCCCCAGTTTTCCTTTGGCGGCGAACCTCGCCATGACTTGCTGGTGATGCGCCATCACGGCGTCATCCTTTTCCTTCGACCAGGCGCCGATGACGGACTCGGAGTTGTAACAGATCACGGCATAAAGCATGAAAGGCTCCTTTGAGAACAAGGACGAAACAGCAGGGCGGATGCCGACATCCGGCCGCACTCCTAAGCGTCCGGGCAGCTTTAGTCGCAGGCAACCGCCGCCAGCACGATCGGCAGCTCGTTAATCTTCGACACGACGACGTGAAAACCGTCGAGGGCGAGTTCCGCCGGGTCGAGTTCGATCTGAATCTGGAGATATTCGTCGCCGAGCCGTTCGCTCGCGACGCTGCGCGGAATGACGTTACGCGCCTGGAAGAATTGCAGTACCCGCACCAGTGCGCCTGGATCCGCTTCCACCACCGCTTTGAGCCGCAGGGCCACAGCATTGCCTACTTGCATAAATCGCCGTCTCCGCTTCACCTGAATTCGCGATACGCCCAGACACCCCGGCATCCGCGGATGCCGGGCGGCGAATTTGAATTCCGATGAGGGAGCGGACGGTCACTTGCAGCTCGTTGGGAACGGTCACTGGAGGAACTGGCGCCGAGTCTAGCCCAGCTCCGAGGAACTCGGCTAGGTGGCAGCTGGGCGCTCGCCGCGGGCGGCGAGAAACTCCCATAGTTGAGCCCGCTTGGCATGGCGGAGCCGAACGCAGCGCTTCGAGCAACTTCACGCCGACTTGCAGCATCGCGTGCACCTGTGGCGAAGAACTAACATTTTATAAAGAAGAAATGATTCGTTACGGGAGCTGAAAAAAAAGAAACCTGCGAGGCGCGTAACGCTAGTTCATTTCGGTAAGATCGGCGGAAAACAACACCGCGGGGAGCTTCCATGTTGCGCATCTGCCTGCCTCTTCTGACCGTGCTGCTGATCGGATGTGCATCGCAGCAGTCCATCCCTTCAAAGCCAGGCACGGCGAATGTCGCATCGCAAACCGTGGTCACGCGGGACCTGGTCGACGTCTTGAAAATACTCAGCGAACCTTACAAAGGACGCACGCTGCTGGTGCTCGATATCGACGATACATTGCTGACCTCGGCGACTTTCTTCGGCAGCGATGCCTGGTACGAGTGGCAGAAGTCGCTGTCACCCCAGGCGCCCGGCTATGTCCCCTGTCGCTTCGACATCGTCGCGCTGAATTACGAAGCAGGCTCGCAGGTACCGACGCAGGACGACGCCGTCGCCGCCATCAACGCCGTTCCTCTCGACAAACTCATCCTCACCGCCCGCAGCCCGATCGCTCGCGGCGGCACGATTCGCGAACTCAAGAAGGCCGGCTATGAGTTGCCTGCACCGCTTCAGCCCGAGCTCGCGGGCGCGATTTACGAATATCAACCGAACCCGGGCGCGCCTGGCGTGACGGTGAGCTATCACGAAGGCGTGTTCATGGTTGCGGGGCTGGACAAAGGCCTGCTGCTGGTCGATTTGTTGAAACATCTGCAGCTTTCGTACGACCGCGTGGTGCTGGTCGACGATGGCGAAAAGAACATCGTCGCCATGCGCGAAGCCCTCGCTACCGCGGGCATCGCTTATCGGGGCGTTCACTACACGCGCATCGATAAAGGCATCGATGCGCAACGCGAACAGGAAGGCATCGCCGGTTGGAAAGCCTGGCAGCAGCTGCTGGCGACGGCTTATCCGCAGCGAATGGAGCGAATCAAAGCGGGCGACTGCAGCTATCAATAGCCGCGCGATGCTATGGCTTGATGTCATGACTTCTCACGAAGCAAGTCCGCCGCCGGATCGAGCCCTCGTTGCTCGGCTTTGTCCGCTGCAGTGGCTTAGACGTGACGAGGTTATCCGTTCCCTCTCCCGCGAAGTGGGAGAGGGTTAGGGTGAGGGTCTTACTCCGCCCGCCTCACCCGCGCTGCGCGCGACCTCTCCCACGGGGAGAGGTGAGAATCCGTTCCCTCTCCCACGAAGTGGGAGAGGGTTAGGGTGAGGGTCTTACTCCGCCCGCCTCACCCGCGCTGCGCGCGACCTCTCCCACGGGGAGAGGTGAGAATCCGTTCCCTCTCCCGCGAAGCGGGAGAGGGTTAGGGTGAGGGTCTTACTCTTAGTCTTTCTTCTTCTCCGGCAACGCCACGGTGAACTCGAGTACCTCCTGCCCGTCTTCACGCTCGAGGTTCATCTGCACGGCCTCCGGATCGACATTGACGTACTTGCGGATCACTTCCAGCAGCTCACGCCGCAGGGTTGGCAGATAGTCCGGGCCGCCGCGTGTGGTGCGTTCCTGGGCAACGATGATGCGCAAACGTTCCTTGGCGACATTCGCGGTCGGCTGGGAACGGCGAAATAGTGCGAGCAAGCCCATTTCAACCTCCGAACATGCGAGCCAGGAAACCCTTCCTGGGCTCGTCGACGAAACGCAGCGGCACGGTGTCGCCCAGCAATCGCGTGACCGCGTCTTCGTAGGCGCTGGCAACGTCACTCTGCTCGTTGAGGATCACCGGCGTGCCGGCGTTCGATGCCGACAGCACATCGGGCGACTCCGGAATCACGCCGACCACGTCGAGGCCGAGGATTTCCTTGACGTCGGCGACGCTCATCATCTCGCCGGCGGCCACGCGACGCGGGCTGTAGCGAGTCAGCAGTAGATGCTCTTTGACTTTTTCTTCGCCCTTCTCGGCGCGCTGCGTCTTGCTGGAAAGCAGGCCGAGGATGCGATCGGAGTCGCGCACCGAGGAGACTTCCGGATTGACCACCACGATGGCGCGGTCGGCGTAGTACATGGCGAGGTGCGCGCCCTTTTCGATGCCGGCCGGCGAATCGCACACAATGTAATCGAAGCCTTCGGCGATGATTTCGTCGAACACCTTGCGCACACCTTCGGCGGACAGCGCATCTTTATCGCGCGTCTGCGAGGCAGCCAGCACGTACAGTGTTTCGATGCGTTTGTCCTTGATCAGCGCTTGCTTGAGCGTGCAGTCGCCCTGGATGACGTTGACGAAGTCGTAAACGACGCGACGCTCGCAGCCCATGATGAGGTCCAGGTTGCGCAGGCCGATATCGAAGTCGATGACGGCGACGCGCTTGCCTCGGCGGGCCAAGCCGCAAGCGACGCTGGCCGACGTGGTCGTCTTGCCGACGCCACCCTTGCCGGAAGTAACAACGATGATTTCGGTCAAAGCGGGAATCTCCTTGGAATCTTCAATTGATTTGCGTCGAAAGGCCGGCGGGGCGCGGCACTTCAAGCACCGATGCGGGCGAAGCGCAGGTCGTCGCCATCCAGCCAGGCCTGCACGGGTTTGCCGGCGAGTTCGGCCGGCAGCGTTTCGAAGACGCGGAACACGCCGGCGATAGACACCAGCTCAGCATGGAACTCCTGGCAGAACACCCGGGCCGTCACTTCGCCGCGCGCGCCCGCCATGGCCCGACCGCGCAAGGTGCCGTAGATATGAACGCAGCCATCGGCGATGACTTCAGCTCCGGCGCCGACCGTGGCCGTGACAACGAGGTCGGAGTGCCGGGCGTAAATGCGCTGGCCGGAGCGCACCGGTTGATGCTGCATCAATGACGGCGTATTGAACACCGTCGGTTCCGGCGTCGGTGGCCGGATCGTCGCTTTCGGCGCTGGCGGCGGTTCTTTCACCGCGACCGGCGTCGCCTTGCCCTGGACGCGGAACTGCGTGAGCACCGGAACATCGAGCGAACGGGCCAACGCATCGACAGCCGCAGTTCCGTGCGCCAGGCCAACCGTCAGCATGCCGGCCCGACGGACCGCGTCGAACACCGCTTGCATTTCGCCCACCGACGGCTCTTTTTCGAGCGCACTCAAATCCAGACAAACGGCGGTGCGCTCGAAAAACTGCGGCGCCGACGCTACCCGGCCGGTCAGCTCGTCGAGAATCGTCCCCGCATCGGTAGTGCGAATCCGCACCTGCGCCAGGCCCACCTGGCCAAAACGGATTTCAACGGCTGGTTCTCGCACAGCTTCGACGGCTTTATTCATCGGGACTTCGCACGGGTCAGGAATGAGCGGCGATCGGACCGGGCGAAGTGTAACGGATGCTGCGGGGAGCTGCGTGGATCTGTATCGGAGCAGTCGGGAACGACAGACAGGTTTCGTTCGTCATGTCTTCAGTCCTTACATTCCACGAGATCCGGCCGCGACCTGCGCGGTTAGACTTTCGCCAGGCGACGACGCCACGCTGCTTAAGAGACTCGCATGGCTGCAATGACGCCGCTACTGTGGACCGGAGGCTGGGACTCCACGTTCCGCCTGCTATCGCTGCTGCTCGGCGAAAAGCGCGAGGTCCAGCCGTATTACATCATCGACAGCCTGCGCTATCGGCCCGCCGTGCCGGCTGAGCGCGAAGCAATGCGGCTGATCCGCCAACGTTTGCTCCGTTGCCATCCCGACGCAGCTGTCAGGCTGGCCGACACTATCGAGTGCCGGCTGGTGGATATCGAGGCCGACAACGAACTGGCGCGCTACTACGAAGGCTGCCTGGCGACCGGCTTCATCGGCGGCCAGTACGAATGGCTGGCGCGTTATTGCCGCCAGCACGGCATCGAAGGCATGGAACTGTCCATCCATCGCGACGACAAGGCCCGCGAGCTGCTGGCGGATTTGATCGACCCCGGCCGCGACCGCCTCGATTCGAAGTTCGCCGGCGACTGCCGCTACGAGTTGTTCAAATCGTTCCGCCTGCCGCTGTTCGATGTCACCAAACGACAGATGCTGGAGCAAGCGCGCCTCGCCGGCTTCGAAGAGCTGCTGCGCCTGACGTGGTTTTGTCACCGGCCGCGCCATGGCAATCCCTGCGGCACCTGCAATCCTTGCATCTACACCATCCAAGAAGGCCTGGGCGAGCGGGTGCCGCTGGCCGGACGCATCCGCTATCACCTCCGGGTCGTACCTCGGGTGCGCCATTGGTTGACTCGCCATCCCGACCTGTACATGCGCGTTCGCGCGGCTTATCGGCGGCTGCGTGCCAAAGGACAACGGCCGGTCCCCGCTTAGCGGTTGCGTCGTTGACAATGGCTGACGTGTTTCCACCGTACGGTGCCACGGTAGAAATAACACACGGAGAGCTCGTCATGACCCTCACGCAGAAAGATAAGGCCGTCGCGTTCCAGGCGCTGCATCGGCAGCCGGGCGTATTCGTTATCGCCAATGCCTGGGACGCTGGAACCGCGCAACTGCTCGAGGGGCTTGGATTTCCCGCAATCGCCACCTCCAGCGCCGCATCGGCCGGCACCCTTGGGCGGCAGGACGGCAAGATCACGCGTGACGAAGCGCTGAACCACGCGCGAGCGATCGTCGCTGCTGTCGATGTCCCGGTCTCAGCTGATTTGGAAAACGGGTTCGGCGATTCGCCCGCGCACGTCGCGGAGACCATCCGTCTTGCCGCGCAGGCTGGACTGGCGGGGGGCTCGATCGAAGATCATACCGGCAGCGCGAACCGGCCCATCTATGATTTCGACCATGCCGTCGAACGCGTCGCTGCCGCGGTCGAGGCAGCGAAGACTCAGCCGCTTCCGTTCACGCTCACGGCCCGTTGCGAAAACTTCCTGCACGGCCACCCCGATCTCGACGACACCATCAAGCGCCTGCAAGCGTTCGAGAAGGCCGGCGCCGATGTATTGTTCGCGCCCGGGCTGCCAACCCTGGATGCGGTCCGCATCGTGTGTACTGCGCTATCGAAGCCGGTGAACTTCATGGTCGCCATTCCCGGCCGGTCGTTCAGCGTCGCGGAGTTGCAAGACGCAGGCGTGCGCCGAATCAGCCTTGCGACGTCGCTGTACCGCGCCGCCATGAGCGGTTTGTATCAGGCAGCCATCGAAGTCAAAGAAAAAGGCACGTTCGAATTTTTGAACACGCTCGCCAGCCCGAAGGAGTTGGGGCGTTTCCTGCGTTGAGGCTGAAAGAGTTCCCTCACCCTAACCCCAATGGCACTTAGTTAAGCACATGGTAGATGCCAATGAGCCCGGATCTGCCGCCGCGCTTCGGCCCGAGGCACTTTGAGCCAGGGGTAGGGTTTGGGGCGTCTCTTTCGAGCCCGTGGCTCGATGCGGTTGGGCCGATGGCCCACACAGCACTGCGCGATCAGCTTGAAGAACGTGGCTTGGCAGGTGGGATCGGTTCCCAATGTTTGTGGGGCCCATTCGATCCACATCTGTAGGGTATGTTTGAAGCTCAACTGGCGCGGGTGTAATCCCGCCTGGTGTGCCGCTTGTGCCATCAACAGGCGAATGACGTTGTAGGCGAGCAAGCACACCCACAGTTCCTTCGCGACCATCTGTGGGGTCAGGCAGCGCAGCACGTTCACTCCCAGGGTCGTCTTAATGTTGCGCAGATCCAGCTCCACCTGCCAGCGCCGCGCGTAGAGCTCTGACAGTTCTGCCTTATGCACCCGATGCGCCTCGATCATCGTGGTCACCAACACCTGGCCACCGACTTTTACTTCACGCACCGTCAGTGCTGTGGGGAAGGCTCGATACTGCTGCACTGTCATCCACGGCGGGCGCTGCTGCGGCTTTTTCCAACTCACTCGATGATCGTGTTTACCCAGCGTTTGGCCACGGCGAAAGTCGCTGATGCGCCCACCATGCTGTTCAAACAGCACATCCACGCCGGCCGCTTGGAGCGTGGCGACCGTGAAGTAGCTGCAGTACAGGGCATCGGCCAGCAACACGTCGCCTGCTGATAAGGTGTGAATCAGGCTACGAAATAGATCCAGCTCACCGTGCCCCTTGCCTGCGTACGCTCCCATCGCAGCCGTGAGCAGCGCGCCGGTCGACAAACAGATGATCGCGTTGAGCCGTGCCAGGGGGAAACCCACGCCCGGGGCTTGCGTATCGGGCTGCGGGTAACACGCTTGGTTCTGCGGCGTGTCTGGCATCGACACGGTGGTGCCGTCGGCCAGCTTGACCGCTCGACCACGCCAGCACCAGCCGCGCTGCGCGCGGGTAGACAACAGACGACCGGTTTCGTGGGTGAGCGCCGTCACCATCTCAAGCGGCAGGCGCTGGCGAGCCTGGCAATAGGCCCCCGTGCGCACGCTGTGTACCTGCAATCCATCGGCGGCGCGCTGGGCTGCCCACGCATTGACGGCCCGCTGGCAGGAGTGATCTGTCTCCAACTCCTGCTTCATAAACATCGAGAGCGTCACCGTCGGTGGGTACAACCGTTCGCGATGCTCGGGCAGGTGGGCATCCGTGATCTTCAGCAACTCCGGTCCGGTGAGGATGTTGAAGAAACCCACGGCGCCGACTTTAGAAACGTGGCGGCGGATGCGATTTCGATGTTGCTGTGATTGCAGTCGGGCACTACGATTGACCAAGGCTGGCCTCTGGGGTTGGTTGGATTGCTGTGTGGTAACAACATCCTACCCATCCTGGGACCAGCCTTCCCTCTTTTCCTTTCAATCTCTTAGCCTCATGCGCAAATCCGCTGAGGCTTATCTAAGTGCCATTGACCCTAACCCTCTCCCGCAAGCGGGAGGGGACGAAATCTTCACCTCTCCCCGGGAGAGGTCGGCTGAAGGAGTCCCTCACCCTAGCCCTCTCCCGCAAGCGGGAGAGGGGACGGAATCTTCACCTCTCCCTGTGGGAGAGGTCGCGCGCAGCGCGGGTGAGGGGTTGGCTGAAGAATCTCCCTCACCCTAGCCCTCTCCCAAAGGGAGAGGGGATCAGAGTCTTCACCTCTTCCCGTGGCAAAGGGGACACAGCCCGCTACTTGTTGCCCAGCACTTTCTCGGTTTCTTCGGCCGATAACGGCTGGCCGGGAGTGATGGTTGGGCTTTCCACGCGCTTCTTGCCAGCCGCGTTGCTGCTGGCGCTGGCCTGACTGGCATTGCTGGAACCGCTCATATCGATGCGGCCGTTGAATGTTGCTCCATCGACGAGTCCGACGCGGGGCGCGAAGATGTTGCCGACGACGCGACCGGTCTCGTGCACGGTCACTGATTCGACACCATGCAGGTCGCCTTCGACATTGCCGTCGATGACGATGGCGCGGGCATAAATGTTTCCCACCACCGCACCGTCGCCGCCGATGGTGACGCTCTGCGTGTGATTGATCGAACCTTCGATCCGGCCCTGCAGGATAAAATCCTCTTCGGCGCTCAGTTCGCCTTTGAAACGCAGCGTTGGGCCGAGCACCGCGACTTTGCGTTCGCTCGTCGCCGTCGAAGCTGCCGATGCGCGTGTTTCGTGCGCTGCCGGCGGTTGATGAGATTGTGAAGCAGCAAGTGAAGCGGACGACAGCGACGGCACTCGAACCGTGTCGGTGCTGCTGTTCTCCTGTCGTTGATCAAAACCGAAGCTGCGCATGCGAGGTCTCCAGAGAAGGTTTGCTGCTATGACTATTCAATGATCAGCGGCCGGCTCATGTGCCGGTTTTGCCCCGCATATCCGGCTTGCTCGCCTGCGACGATTTCTTCACGTCCATGTCGACCGCGCCGTTGAAGTGCGACCCTTCGACCAGGCATACCGACGGCGCACGGATATTGCCGCGCAGGTTGCCCGAGTCCTCCACGTACACCGACCGTTCGGCATGCAAGTCGCCTTCAACGGTTCCCTCGACCTTGATCACCTGCGCACTGATGTTGGCTTTGACGCGGCCTTCCTTGCCGACGGTTACGCGTTGCGTGTGTTTGATGGTCCCTTCGATCTGGCCCTGGATCAGCAGATCTTCATCGGCACTGAGTTCGCCCTTGAAACGCAGACTCGGCGGCAGGATCGACATCCGCTCGCCTGCTGTATCGTACGGATTGCTCATTGTTCTCTCCTGAGGTGAAGCTTTTCCGGAAGCGCTCGTGACAGCACGTGGTGCTGCGAACTGCGTCACTGTAGGCAGCAGCGCACATCTACAAGGAGAGCTGGATCACAGATTGCCGAAGCTGTTGCGCCGTCATTCACCCATCACGCAAGTGTCACCTTCCCAAAATTGTCACAGTGTGCCTCGACCGCGGGTGATCCCTGAATGAGTGACGCAACTGTAAAACGATATTTGCCGCCGGCGACAATGTCATGCACCGGTCACCAACGGGGCTTGTCGCGCAATTTGTTCCACTCGGCGTGCAGGCGGGCATAGACCGCGTCGTAGCGGACCGCTCTTGTCGGGTCGCTCGCCCTGCGTGAAACGCGTTTGGACCTGCGCCGTTGCTTCAATATGCGCGCGATGTCGATGGAGGTCTCGAACGCGTGCTCGTTGTTGAGGAGCCCACCAATGGCCATGACGCCGCCTTTGGTAAAGGCCAGCGACGACTGGAACGGCTGCTGGCGGCTCGAACGTTCCTCGTGCGTCAGTTGAAACATGAGATTGCGCGACAGCAGCCACAGGTTGGCCGCGAGCTGCTTATACAAATACTGTGGGGTTGTCCCCAGCAGGCGCGCGAGGTCCGCATCCTTCAGCGCCTTGCGGCCGTGGCGATGGATGATCAGTCGGCCGACTGCGTCGATCAGGTCCTGTGGAGGTGGGCGCCGAGCCATTATCGCGGGCCCGCTAGCGATCGTTGTTCTGCTCCATCAACACCTCGATGATCTTCACCACGAAACGTTGTTGAGTTTTGGTCAGCTGCTGGATGCGTTCGGCGTGCCGCAGGACTTTGGGCGACCGGCGCTGCTTTTTGACCCGCTGCGGCTTGGTCATTCCCATCAGGTCTTCCACCGGGATCGCGAAAATTTTCGCCAGCTTGGGGATCAAGGGCACGGTGACGCGCCGCTCGCCCAGTTCGTACGCGAACACGGTCTGTTGCGAAACGCCGAGCGCCTTGGCGAGTTCGGCCTGGGTCAATCCTTGTTCCTTGCGCAGGATCGAGATGTGCGCGCCCAGCGCCTTGAAGTAGGCACGGTTGTCCTGCTTGATCACTATCGGGCTCTCTGGCGGAGTTTTGCGAAGTCGTGCTCATGATTATATCCCAATATAGGATTTAATCATCTACCAGGAGCGCTGTAAAATTCAACTCCTATTTCCGTAGTCGCCACCAAGGCGCTTTTCGCTGTGATGATTACCGCTGGCGCCTGCGGTATGACGCCGACTTGCGCAGTGAACATGTGGCCCACCCGCTGGTGGCTGAAGTGAACGAAGGCCAGTGATCGCTGGGCAAGCTCAGCGGAACTGGTAGCGGACTTCGACGCCGTAAGTGTCGGGCTGCGAGGCCGAGCCCAGGTCGACGCCGGGCGCGCCGAACTCCACCAAGTTGAAGTCCTGCCAGTAGAATTCGTCGAGCACATTGCGACCCCAAGCCGTGGCCGTCCAGCGCTCGCCGCCGACCGAGACGCGCAGGTCGAGCATGTTGACCGGATCGCGGATGTCGCCTGCACCTGCCACTCGAGTTCCGCGCCGGTGAATTCCACCCGGTCGAGATTGTCGATGACCTGTGCGCCGCCCTGGTTGAAGTCGAGATAAAAGAACTGGTAGTCCTCGCTGCGCGAGTGGAACACCGCCGCGTTCAAGCGCAGCCGGTCGCCCATCCAGGTCGACTTGTAGCCGACCTCGTAATTCTGCAACGTCTCCGCGTCGAAGGGCCGTCCGCCCACGCCATTGAAACCGCCGGAGCGAAAGCCAGTGGCGTAAGTCACATAGCCCAGCTGATCGTCGGTGAACTTGTGATCGAGCACTACGCGAGGCTGCACATCGCTGAACGACTTATTGCGTATCGGACGCGACGGATCGCCGGCGTTGGTCTGTTCGCGTTGGTCCTGGTCGTAGCGCAGCGAAACACCGAGCGTGGTGCGGTCGGTGAAGTCATAGTCGACTTGTGCGAACGCCGAATACGCGTCGTTGTCGTTTTGCTCGTCGTTGGCAAGCAGCGGTATGCCGGGAATCCCGGGAATCAGCAAGTTCGCCACCGTCTGCAGATCGCGCCGGGTCGAGAGATAAAAGCCGCCGACGATCCACCGCAGCCGCGCCTCGTCGGGAGAAGCCAGCCGGACTTCCTGGCTGAGCAACTTGAGGTCCAACACTTGGCGCTGGTCCGCCTGCGGGCCGAGGCCGAAAATGCCGTTCGGACACTCCACCGGATTACAGAAATCCAGGTCGCCGTAATAGTCTTCGGTGAGATCGGTGTAGCCGGTGATCGCCGTGAGCGTAGCGGCATCGGTGCGCCAGTCGATCTTGATGGTCGCGTCGTTAATTTCACGCGCGCTGTTACCGAGAATATTGGAACGCGGCAGCACTTTACGATTGGCATTGCCCGCTAGTGCCGGGTCCATCGAGGCATCCATCACCGCGCCGCCATCGATATCCGAGAACGAGCCGCGCAAATCGATGGTGAGCGAATCGGTCGGCAGCAGCAGGAAGCGAGCGCGGACGTCCTTGGATTCGTAGAAGTCGACCTGCTCGCGCAGCAACGTGTTCTCGATGTTGCCATCGCTCTCTTTGTAAGCGCCGGACAAGCGATACAGCAGTTTGTCTGCGATGATCGGACCGGAAATCGCGCCGACGTCGATGCCGATACGTAACAAGGGAGTTTTCATCGCCCGGTCATTAAGGGTCCCGGACGACGCGGTGACAATGCCACCGTCGGGTAGGAAGGCGGCACGGCGACGGGTAGGAGAAGCCCCTCACCCTGCCCTCTCCCCAGGGAGAGGGTAAGAGATTCTTCACCTCTCCCCGTGGGAGAGGTCGGGCGCAGCCCGGGTGAGGGGGCCGGTTGGACGGCCGCTCCACGCGATTTAAGAATCCCCTCACCCCAACCCTCTCCCAAAGGGAGAGGGTAAGAATTCTTCACCTCTCCCCGTGGGAGAGGTCGGGCGCAGCCCGGGTGAGGGGCCGGTTGGACGGCCGCTCCACGCGATTTAAGAATCCCCTCACCCCAACCCTCTCCCAAAGGGAGAGGGAGCAAGAAGCGCTATCTGCGCTAAGAGCCCGAGCGTGCGATGCTCGCCGCTTCGGCGCGTGAAGTAACCCCAAGCTTGGTGAAAATGTTCTTGAGATGAAATTTGACGGTGTTGTCGGAGACTTGCAGCGCCCGTGCGATTGCCTTGTTGGTCAGTCCCTGGGCCAGTAACCGCAGCACGGCAAGCTCACGCTCGCTCAAGGCGACCGTGTCGCCCTGGTCGGCGCGGACGCGGTGCAAATCATCGACGATGGAGTTCACGAACAAGTCGCGTACACGAGGCAGCCGCGCTTCGGCGTCGGAAACGGAATGCGTCTGGGCCAGCGGCAGCAGCGCCGGGCCGAGATCTCTAAACAACTGCCGATGACCTTCGAACATCGCCAGGCTCACGGCCGCATCGAATTCACGACGGGCGCCCCACTCATCGCCAGCGACATGCAACGCCAACGCACGCAGCACTGACACTTCGATGTAGATGCGCAGGTGTCCAGTGTCTCGCGCAGCGACGAGCAACGGATCGAGCAGCCTCAACGCAGCCGCGGGCTGGTGTCTTTCAAGATCCAGGCGCGCCAGCGCCAACTGTCTACGAAATCGCACCCGCGGCGATTGATCCAACAGCAGCCGGGCACGGGCAGCAGCTTCAAGTCGTGCGACTTCCGGGCCGGAGATTTCTCCCGCCATCACGCGCTCAATGAGTTCGAGTACATCAGCAAACTCTTCCAGCCGGCCGATGTCACGAGCCACAGCGGTCGTGCGTGCCCGTGCAACGACAGTCAACGCGGCGCTCAATCCGCCGCGACGATGGAGGTGATCGGCACGTCTGGAAAGCCTCGCGCCGCCGCTGGACCAAGGTGGCCGACCTCGATGCCGCTGGCCGCCAGCGCCGCGATCAAATAGGCGAAAAACTGCAGCGGCTCACTGTCGTCTTCATCGACCGAGAGCCAGGCGACGCGAACGTTCTGATTGCGCAGGCAACGCGCCCATTCCGCAAGCAGGCTGGTCTTACCGAAGCCTGCCGGCGCATGCACCAGCGTCAACCGCGACTTGAGCAAAGCAGGCAGCCGCTTGCGAAGGCGGTGTCTTGGAATCAGCCGATCCGTCGGCGCGGGCGGTTCGAGTTTGGTGCGGATCAGCCACATGGCGCGGCCAGTATGGCCGCAACCGGCCAAATCCGTCGATACGGGCCGGTCTAGTCGCGCCTCGCCTGCTTGGCCGGCGACGTCTTCGAGTCTTGAAGCGTCCCGACTTGAGCGTCATGAATACGTGAACATGCTCTGCAGAGCGTTTGTTTGATTTCCTGCGCGCCTGGGTCTGCACTTGCCTGGCAAGCTGCCGCCGCAGTCGCCCCCGGATTGGCTCAATGAAGTGCATCGGCGGCGAAATTGCCGGCCGGGCTGCGTAAACTACCTGGCACCAGGACTGAGGCAGCGGCGCGAAGCGCCCGCTGCAAGTGTTTGAGGAATAACCACCGATGTCGAACAAGAAATCCACAGCAAGGGTCAATGCGCGTGCGCGACGCAAGTCGCTGCGCCTGCATGGCACCATCGCGCGCGACCTCGGCGTATTGATCGTTTCCGGACGCTACAAACCCGGCGACATCCTGAACGGCGAGATCGACGCCAGCGATCGCCTCCAGGTGTCGCGCACGGCCTATCGAGAAGCGGTGCGTATCCTGGCGGCCAAAGGCCTGGTGGAATCGCGGCCCAAAGTAGGCACGCGGGTCAGTCCGCAAGACCGCTGGCATATGCTCGATCCTGATGTTTTATCGTGGATCTTCGAGTTCGAGCCAGAAGAGCTGTTGATGTCCAACCTGTTCGAACTGCGCAAAATCGTCGAGCCGGAAGCTGCGGCGCTGGCGGCCGTGCGACGCAGTGACGAACAGCTCGAGGCGATGCAAAAGGCGCTCGCGGGAATGGCTCAACACACCTTGGCGAGCGAAGCGGGCCGACTGGCGGACCAGGAATTTCACTCGGCAGTACTGCGCGCCAGCGGTAACGCCTTCATCGTGTCGCTGACCAGCGGCGTGGGCGCGGCCATTTCCTGGACGACGATTTTCAAACAGCGCCACAACCCATTGCGCCGCGACCCCGTTCCCGATCACGTCAAGGTCTATGAAGCGGTCAAGGCTGCGGACCCCAAGGCGGCGCACGCGGCGATGTTGAACCTCATCGATCTGGCACAGCTGGACACGACCAACTCCCGCAAGCCGAAAGCCAAGGCCAGCGCTGGAAAGTAAGGAGAGGGACAGAACCTCCACTCGTAAGAGATCGCGCAACACGGGTGCCGGCTCGGAGTTGTTGAATGCCGCGATTCACAGTGACTTAATGCACGGTAGCGGTACCTACGCTGCCTGGTGCTGCAAATCAGTTATTTGTCCAACAAGTCCTGTCGCTGCACGGTCTTACCGCCGCCAGCACGGGCTATGAAGCTTTACCGAGCGCCGGGAAGATTGCCCAACCCGGCGCAACTGTAATAATGTCTGAGTATTGAACGGAACAAGTTTCCGCGGAGATTGACCATGCCTTTGACCGGACAGTTGTTTATTGGGCGCGACCGCGTTGCGACCGCCAACACTTTTCGCGCCGCCAACCCTGCACTGGCGAGCCTCATCGAACCGGACTTCAGCTCGGCCGGGGAGGCGGAAGTAAAACGCGCCTGTGAATTGGCCAGTGCGGCGTTCGACACCTATCGCGCACTCGATAACGAATCGCGCGCCAGGTTTCTCGAAACCATCGCCGAGCGCATCATGGCCCTGGGCGATGAGCTGCTGGAACGAGGCCACGCCGAGTCCGGTTTGCCATTGGCGCGTTTGACGGGTGAACGCGGCCGCACCGCAGGCCAGCTGCGCTTGTTCGCCGATGAGCTGCGCAAGGGCGGCTGGCTGGGCATCCGCATCGATCCCGCATTGCCGGAGCGCAAGCCACTGCCGCGGCCCGACCTGCGTCAACGCAAGATTCCACTCGGCCCGGTCGTCGTGTTCGGCGCCAGCAATTTTCCGCTCGCGTTCTCGGTTGCCGGCGGCGATACAGCAGCCGCGCTCGCTGCCGGTTGCCCCGTCATCGTGAAAGGCCACTCCGCCCACCCAGGCACCAGTGAGCTGGTCGCGCAGGCCATCACTGAGGCTGTCGTCCAGTGCGGCCTGCCCGCGGGTGTGTTTTCGCTGTTGAACGGCAACTCGCGCGAACTCGGCGCCGCGTTAGTTGCAGATCCGCGCATCAAGGCGGTTGGTTTCACAGGTTCGCGCACCGGCGGCTTGGCGCTGATGAAAATTGCCGCCGCCCGCCCGGAACCGATTCCGGTGTACGCGGAGATGAGCAGCGTCAATCCCGTGCTGTTGCTCCCAGGTGCACTGGCTGCGAAGGCGGCAGCGCTGGGTAAGGAATTCGTCGGCTCGCTCACGCTGGGATCGGGCCAATTCTGCACCAATCCCGGCCTGGTGCTGGCGATCGAAGGCCCGAATGTGGACACGTTCATCGCATCCGCAAGCGCCGCGCTTGGTCAGACACCGCCCTCGGTCATGCTGACCGAGGGTATTTTCGACGCTTACCAGAAAGGCGTGCAGCGTCTCAGCAATCACCAGCTGGTCAAGACGGTGGCGCGCGGCGGCGAATCGCAAGGCAAGAATTGTGGCCGCGGCGCGCTGTTCTCAGTGCCCGCGACCGAACTGGTCAAGGACCCGGCAATCGCCGAAGAAGTATTCGGCGCATCTTCCGTCATCGTTCGTTGCAAAGATGCAGCGCAGCTGATCGATGTGCTGGAACAATTGGAAGGTCAGCTCACCGCAACCTTGCACCTCACCGAAGAAGATTACGCGCTCGCGCGGAGCCTGATGCCGACGCTGGAACGTAAAGCCGGTCGCGTACTTGCCAACGCCTGGCCGACCGGCGTCGAGGTATCGCACGCGATGGTTCATGGCGGTCCGTTCCCCGCCACCTCCGACAGCCGCAGCACTTCGGTCGGCACGCTGGCGATCGAACGTTTCCTGCGGCCGGTCTGCTATCAGGACATTCCGGACGCATTGCTGCCACAAGTCTTACGTCGTGGCGCCCAAGCCTCGCTGCCGCATCGACTCGACGGCGTCTATCAAGCTGGAGCTCCTAAATGAGTTTGCGTTTGATACAGGTACGCGCTGCCGATGGGCAGCGCAGCGTCGCCGCACTCGACAACACTGGCATCGCTCGTCGAGTCAAAGGATGCAACAGCACATACGAGCTGGCGCAAGCGGCGCTCAACAGTGGCGCAACGTTGGCGGCCACCGTCGCGGAACGCATTACCGATGAACGTTTCGATCTGGAGGAGTTGCAAGCGTCGAATCGTTTGCTGGCTCCGATCGATCATCCCGATGCGGCGCACCTGTATCTCACCGGCACCGGCCTCACGCATCTCGGCTCGGCCGAAAGTCGCGACCAGATGCACAAGGCCGCCGCCGGCGGCACGCTCACCGATTCCATGCGGATGTTCAACCTCGGCCTGGAAGGCGGCAAACCCGCCGCCGGCAAGGCCGGTGCGCAACCCGAATGGTTCTACAAAGGCGATGGCTCGTGCGTCATCGGCACCGGCGCAGGCATTCCTTCGCCGGACTTCGCTTTGGACGGCAGCGAAGAGCCGGAAATCGCCGGCATTTATCTCATCGACGCGGCCGGCACTCCACGCCGGCTGGGCTTCTGTCTCGCCAACGAGTTTTCCGATCACATCACCGAGCGCGGCAACTATCTTTGGCTGGCGCATTCGAAGCTGCGCTGTGCAGCTTTGGGCGCGGAGTTATTGACCGGCGAATTGCCGGCGGACGTGCGAGGCACCAGCCGCGTGCTTCGCGACGGCAGGACGCTGTGGGAAAAACCTTTCCTGACCGGCGAGGCAAACATGTCGCACACCCTCGCCAATCTCGAACATCATCACTTCAAGTACCCATTGTTTCGCCGGCCCGGCGACGTGCATGTGCACTTCTACGGCACCGCGACGCTGTCCTTCTCGGATGGAATCCAGACTCGCCCGGGCGATGTGTTCGAAATCGAGGCGCCGCCGTTTCGCCTGCCTTTGCGCAACACCCTGGCGCGCAGTGAGTCGCCGAGCGTGCGAGTGCAGGCGTTGTGAGCACCATCAAGCTCGCCATCGTCGGCATGGGCAAGATCGCGCGCGATCAACACCTGCCGTCGCTGGCTGCCAATCCCGATTACCAGCTAATCGCCGTCGCGAGTCCCAATCATCGCCTCGCAGGCGTGCCCAATTATCCGGACATTCAAACGCTGTTGCGCGAGCATCCGGAGATCGAAGCGGTTTCGCTGTGCACACCGCCGCAGGTTCGCTACGACATCGCGCATCACGCGTTGGAGCAGAATCGTCACGTGATGCTCGAAAAGCCACCAGGTGCGACGCTCAACGAAGTCGTTGCATTGGTCGACTTCGCTCAGCAGCGACGACTCGCACTGTTTGCAACCTGGCATTCGCGCGCAGCGCCCGCGGTTGCTCCGGCCCGCGAATGGCTGGCGAAACGGACCATCCGCAATGTGCAGGTGAGCTGGAAAGAAGATGTACGCGTATGGCATCCCGGCCAGGCCTGGATCTGGCGCGCCGGCGGACTTGGCGTATTCGATCCCGGCATCAACGCACTCTCCATCATCACGCGCATCCTGCCGCAGCCGTTGATCTTGAAAGACGCGGAACTGTCGTTCCCATCGAATTGCGAGACACCCATTGCCGCGCAGCTGCAACTGCAAGGACCGGGAGGAATATCGATACGCGCGGAGTTCGACTTCCTCCAGACTGGACCGCAAACATGGGACATCGATGTCGAAACCGAGGATGGCCGGCTGCTGCTCTCCAAAGGGGGGTCAGTCATGCAGGTCGATGACAAACCCGTGGTTTCCGCGCCCGACAGCGAATACGCAAATCTATACGCGCACTTCGCGCGGCTGGTTCGTGAGCGGCGCATCGATGTCGATCTCGCCGCCTTTCGCTTGGTCGCCGACGCATTCATGTGCGGCCGGCGCGTGACCGTAGACCCTTTCATCGAATAAAGGACACCCACAATGTCGATTCTCAAGGACGCATTGCGCCGCAGTGCTGCGCTCGGCATGGTAGCGCTACATTTCACCTCGCCGTCGGTTGCGGCGACCGAAGCGATCACCGCGACGGTGACCATTCATGCCGACCAACCTGGGCCGAAGATCGATCGCAATCTTTACGGCCAGTTCGTCGAACATCTTGGCCATGGCATTTACGAAGGTATCTGGGTCGGCGAGGACTCGCCGATTCCGAACACCCGCGGCTATCGCAACGATGTGGTCGCCGCGATCAAGAAACTGCGAGTGCCGGTGATGCGCTGGCCCGGCGGCTGTTTCGCCGATGAATATCATTGGCGCGAAGGTATCGGTCCACGCGACCAGCGGCCGGTGAAGGTCAATACGCACTGGGGCGCAGTCGAAGAACCAAACAGCTTCGGCACGCACGAGTTTCTCGACTTTGCCGAATTGGTCGGTGCGGACGCTTATGTCTCCGGCAACGTCGGTTCGGGCAGCCCGCAGGAAATGGCGGAATGGGTCGAGTACATCACTTCGGACAGCAAGTCGACGCTTGCCGAACTGCGCCGCAGGAACGGCCGCGAAAAACCCTGGCGGCTGCCGTATTTCGGCATCGGCAACGAGACCTGGGGCTGCGGCGGCAATATGCGGCCGGAGTTCTTCGCCGACCTGTATCGCCAGTTCGCCACCTTCGTCAAAGCGCCCAAGGAAAACCGCCCGCTGAAAGTAGCCAGCGGCGCGAACGCGGACGACTACAAATGGACCGAAGTGATGCTGTCGCAGGCGGTCAAGTACATGGACGCCTACTCAATGCACTACTACACCTTCCCCGGTCGCTGGGAAAACAAAGGTTCGTCGATCGGCTTCGAGGAGGACGCGTGGGCGGCGACGCTCAAGCACGCGGTGCATATGGACGAGCTGATCACCAAGCACTCGGCCATCATGGACAAGTACGACCCGGACAAGAAGGTGCACTTGTACGTCGACGAGTGGGGCACCTGGTACGACGCGGAAGCGGGCCGCAATCCGGGCTTCCTGTATCAGCAGAACACGCTGCGCGACGCGCAGGTCGCGGCTTTGTCACTGAACATCTTTCATCGGCATGCGGAACGCGTACGCATGACCAACATCGCGCAGATGGTGAACGTGTTGCAGGCGATGATTCTGACCGACAAGGAAAAGATGATCCTGACGCCGACCTATCATGTATTCGAGATGTATGTCCCCTTCCAGGGCGCGACTTCGCTCGCGGTCGATGTGAAGACGCCGGATTACTCGCGCGGCGAGTGGGCACTGCCGGCGCTCGATGTTTCGGCAGCGCGCGATGCATCGGGAAAGATTCACATCTCCTTCGTGAACGTCGATCCGAATCGCCCGGCTTCGATCTCAACCAGGATCTCGGGAGCAAGTGCCCGCGGCATCAGCGGACGCGTGTTGACTGCGCCGGCGATGGACGCGCGTAACACGTTCGATAAGCCGGAATCGATCAAGCCGGCACCGTTCAAAGGCACGCGTAAGGGTGAACAACTGAGGCTGGAGGTGCCGCCGAAGTCGGTGGTCGTGGTGTCGCTGGAGTAACGCCTGAAGAATCCATCCCCTCACCCGCGCTGCGCGCGACCTCTCCCAAGGGAGAGGTAAGGAATCCGTCCCCTCTCCCGCTTCGCGGGAGAGGGTTAGGGTGAGGGCTTCTGGTTTTGACCGCGCCCCTCACCCGCGCTTCGCGCGACCTCTCCCAAGGGAGAGGTAAGGAATCCGTCCCCTCTCCCGCTTCGCGGGAGAGGGTTAGGGTGAGGGCTTCTGGTTTTTGACCGCGCCCCTCACCCGCGCTGCGCGACCTCTCCCAAGGGAGAGGTGAGGAATCCGTCCCCTCTCCCGCTTGCGGGAGAGGGTTAGGGTGAGGGCTTCTGGTTTTGACCGCGCCCCTCACCCGCGCTTCGCGCGACCTCTCCCAAGGGAGAGGTAAGGAATCCGTCCCCTCTCCCGCTTCGCGGGAGAGGGTTAGGGTGAGGGCTTCTGGTTTTTGACCGCGCCCCTCACCCGCGCTGCGCGACCTCTCCCAAGGGAGAGGTGAAGAGGCGGCTCTTACCCTCCAAACATCCCCGGCGGCAGTCCACGGACGCCGCCGGGATCCACTTCAAACAACGCCCCTGCCAGCGGCTCTTTACTGCGATCCAGATCCTGCGCTGCCGACGTCACGAACATCCGGTCGAGATTGGGGCCGGCAAAAACGCAGCTGGTGATCTGCGACGCCGGCAATTCGATGGTGCGATCGAGGGCCGCGTCCGGTGTGTAACGGCAAACCCTCGATCCGCCCCAATGCGCGATCCAAACATAACCAGCGGCATCCACCGTCATGCCGTCGGGCGAACCCATCTCTTGGGTGAACTTCAAGAACACGCGGCGGTTGCTAATCTCACCGCTCGGTGACAGGTCGAAGCGATAGACGGTGCCGAGGCCCGTATCGGTGTGATACATGCAGTCTTGCGAAGGACTGAACGCCGGGCCATTGGTGATCTTGTAGCCTTCATCCATGCGGCGAACGCTGAAGTCGGGCTGCATGCAATACAGCGAGCCGGTGGTGGCGCGAATCGCCGCATCCATCGTGCCCGCCCAGATGCGGCCGTGCTTATCCACCTTGGCGTCGTTCATGCGATTGCCCGGAAGGTGCGGCTCGGGAGCGACGATCGGGCGGATCGCAAACGGTTCGAGATCGAGTTCCACGAAGCCGCTTTGCAATCCCGCAATGAATCCCGGCTTGCCGCGGCGCTCGACCACCCAGCCGATCCTTTCCGGCATCGGCCAGCGCTTTACGGCGCCATCGCCAAGCGAGTAGCGATATAGCGCAGGCGCGAGAATGTCGACCCAGTAGAGGGCGTTCGCTTGCGCCGACCACAGCGGCCCTTCGCCAAGTTCATCCTTCTCCGGCCGCTCGACGACGCGCCACTGTTCTCCCATTGCCCGCTCCTTCCGACCGCTCACGAGTCACTAGTCGCTGTTCGATTCTTCTCAGTGATTGTGCCGAGGCACGCCCTGAGTCTGCACCAGCCGCTGATACTTGGTCGCGGTCTCCAGCACTGCGCCCGTCTCGGCCTGGCCGACGACAGCTCGTTGCATTTCCTGCCACGGCGTCTGGCTCGGCGGAATCGGATAACCGCCGGCCTCCTGCAATGCCTGGCGGCGGCTGTTCAGTTCCTCGTCGCTGATCAGGATGTTCGCCTCGCCCCGGCGCAAGTCGATGCGCACGCGATCGCCGTTTCTCAGCAACGCCAGTCCGCCGCCGATAGCGGCTTCCGGCGAGGCGTTGAGAATGGATGGCGAACCGGAAGTGCCGGACTGGCGGCCATCGCCGATGCAAGGCAAATTGTGAATACCGGCTTTGATCAGGCCCACCGGCGGACGCATGTTGACAACTTCGGCCGCGCCCGGATAACCGATCGGCCCGGTGCCACGCATGACCAGCAACGTGCCATCGTTGATGCCCAGCGCAGGATCGTCGATGCGTGCGTGGTAATCCTCGGGCCCATCGAACACCACCACCGGCCCCTCGAATGCTTCCGGATCGTTCGGGTTCGACAGCCAGTGCTGACGGAATTCGTCGGAGATCACGCTGGTCTTCATGATCGCCGAATCGAACAGGTTGCCGCGCAGTACCGAAAAGCCGGCGTGCTTTTTCAGCGGCTGATCGAACGGCCGGATCACTTGAGTGTCTTGGATGGTCGCGCCGCGACAGTTATCGCCGAGCGTGCGGCCATTCACCGTCAGCGTGGATTCTTCGATCAATCCCTGGCGCATCAGCTCCGAGACGATCACCGGCACGCCGCCGGCGCGATAGTAATCCTCACCGAGATATTCGCCGGCCGGCTGCAGGTTCACCAGCAACGGAATGTCGAGGCCGTAACGCTGCCAGTCGTCGATCGACAGCTCGACGCCGATATGCCGCGCCAGCGCGTTGAGATGAATCGGTGCGTTGGTCGAACCGCCGATCGCCGAGTTGACGCGGATCGCGTTGATGAAAGCCTCGCGCGTGAGAATGTCCGAGGGCTTGCGATCCGCGGCGACCATTTCGACGATTTGTTTGCCCGTCAGATAAGCGCATTCCTGGCGATCGCGCAGCGGCGCAGGAATCGCGGCGGAGCCCGGCAGTGACATGCCGAGCGCTTCCGTCAGGCTGTTCATCGTGGTCGCTGTGCCCATGGTGTTGCAGTAACCGGTCGACGGCGCCGAAGACGCCACCAGCTTGATGAAGCCCTGGTAATCGATCTCGCCCGCAGCGAGCAGTTCACGCGCTCGCCACACGATGGTTCCGGAACCCGTGCGCATCCCCTTGTACCAACCGTTGAGCATCGGACCGACCGACAGCGCGATCGCCGGCATGTTCACCGTCGCTGCCGCCATCAAACATGCAGGCGTGGTCTTGTCACAGCCGATGGTCAGCACCACGCCGTCGAGCGGATAGCCGAACAACACTTCAACGAGGCCCAGGTATGCAAGATTGCGATCCAGCCCGGCGGTCGGACGCTTGCCGGTTTCCTGGATCGGATGCACCGGAAATTCCAGCACAATACCGCCTGCTTCACGGACGCCTTCGCGCACCCGCTCCGCCAGCACGATGTGATGGCGATTGCAGGGCGACAGGTCACTGCCCGTCTGCGCTATGCCGATGATGGGCCTGCCGGACTGCAGTTCCTGCAGCGACAGGCCGAAGTTCATGTAGCGCTCCAGGTAGAGCGCAGTCATGTCCGCATTGGCGGGATCGTCGAACCAGGCACGTGAGCGCAGGCGACGAGGAGCGGACGAAGAGGAATTGGATGCAGTCATGGTCTGGATGGATCGTCTCGATGAATCAGAGCAACTCTTCAGGGCGCGGCGACGGAGAAGCGCAGCGCCATGGAATTCACATAGGTCTCGCCAGGGTTCAGGCGCGCCGAGGGAAAGTCGGCGCGATTCGGCGCATCCGGAAACACCTGCGGCTCCAGGCAGAAGCCATCGCCCTGACGATACACGCGCCGGCTCTTGCCGACACTGGTGGCGTCGAGGAAATTACCCGAATAGAACTGCACGCCCGGTGCGCTGGCCAGCAACTCCATGATGCGGCCGGACTGTGGATCTTCGACACGCGCCGTCGGGCGTAACTTGCCGGGCTCGCCATCCACGATGTAGTTGTGATCGTAGCCGCGACCGATGCGCAGCTGTTCGTCGGCGCCATCCCGGATGCGTTCGCCGATCGCACGCGGCTGCCGAAAATCGAACGGCGTTCCGGCCACGGAGCGACGTTCGCCGGTAGGAATCAAGGTTGCATCGACAGGGGTGTATCTGCTCGCGAACAATGTCACCCGATGATTCATCACATCGCCGGGCACGGCTGCGCCCGCAAGGTTGAAATAGCTGTGATTGGTGATGTTGACGATGGTCGGTTTATCGGTGCTGGCGCGATACTCGATCGACAGCTCATTGCGATCGCTCAGCGAATAGGTCGCCGTCACCTGCAATTCGCCGGGGTAGCCGCCCTCGCCGTCGGGGCTGGTGTAGGTCAGCACCGCGCGCGCCGGTGAACCGGAGCTGATGGACTCGATCTTCCATAGCACTTTGTCGAATCCCCGCTGGCCGCCGTGCAGGTGATTCGGCCCGTCGTTGGTTTCCAGCTGGTATCGCTTGCCCTCCAGGCTGAACTTGCCGCCGGCGATGCGATTGGCGTAGCGGCCGACGGTCACGCCGAAATATTGCGGCTGATCGAGGTACTGCTGCGCCGACGCGTAGCCGAGCACCACGTCGCCCGGCTTGCCGTGGCGATCGGGCACCAGCAATTGCTGGATGGACGCACCCAAGGCCAGGATGCGCACCGACATGCCCTGGCCATTGGCGAGTTCGACCGCCTCCACCTTGGAGCCATCGCTCAATGCGCCGAATTCACTGCGCCGAGCCTCCACAGCCGAGGCGATGCCCGGCAAGCCAACACTATTGAGCACCAGCACTCCCACCAGCCAACCCCCCGTGATCCGACGCCGGACCCGGCCCGCCGCAACGCTGCGGCCTGCAAACATGAGCTGTCTTATCGTCACTGAATTCTAACCGGCGAGAGGGCAACGAAGTCATTTTAATACTCAGACAAAATCTCATCAATCGCCCTGGGAGACAAGCCCGGGATTGCCTCAAAGCGCCCCGGTCACCCGGTCGAGACGCCCGCCGCCCATTATTCTCGTCCTTCAAGCACAATCCCGCTTTGCTCGGGCGGCTTGCGGCCTTGCGAAATCTCACGGAGTAGCGTCTTGCCAGTATTGAACGGAAGCCTGCTGAACAGTCTCCGCGGCCCGGCGGCGATGGTATCGATGATGGCGCTGTACTTACTTGGTGCTAGCGCGACGGCGGCGGAACTGCTGATCGAGCAGGTCACCGTCGTTTCTCCGCAGCAGCAGGGCGTGCAGCCAAAGCAAAACGTGTTGGTTCGCGACGGCCGTATCGTCACGGTCAGCCCGAAGGCTGTCGTCGCCGCCCGCGATGCCGTGCGTATCGACGGTCGGGGCAAGTTCCTCACGCCCGGCATCATGGATTCGCACGTTCATGTCAGCTATGCACCGGGACTGCCCTTCGTCGGCGGCGATCCGGCGCTCGAATCGCTGCGCGAAGCGCACACTCGCCAGCAGCCTCGCAGTTATCTCTACTACGGCGTTACGCAGGTGCTGGACCTGTGGGGAGCTCCTGAACGACTGGATGCGTTCGAGGCGCAACCTCAGCATCCGGACCTGTTCCGCTGCGGCGCCGCCATCGTGCTCGATGGCTACCCCGCGGCCATGATCGATCCGGCCGATCGTCATCGGTTCGCACCCGACTACGTTTACGAGCCGGCGAACGCCGCCAAACATCCGCTGCCGCCCGGTGCGGACGCTTCACAGCACACACCGGAAGCGGTTGTCGATCGACTTGCAGCGAGCGGCGCGCGCTGCATAAAAATCGCGCTCGAAGACGGCTCCAGTGACTGGCCTATGATGAGCGAAGACACGCTCAAGCGGTTACGTGCAGCAACTCGTAAGCGTGGATTGCCGTTACTGGCTCACGCGAATGCCATCGATATGCAGCGCATCGCCATCGCAGCCGAAGTCGACGTCATCGTGCACGGGCTGTGGAACTGGAACGAGTATTCGACGCTTGAAGGCGTCCCGCAGCCCATCGCCACCCACCTGCGTACTCTGCATGCGAAGAACATCGGCTACCAGCCGACCTTGCGGGTAATCGCGGCGTTGGGAGATTTGTTTCGCGAGGACACCTTAAAGGATCCCGCCTACGCGAAAGTGGTACCCGCGCCGCTGCTGCAGTGGTACGCCACGCCGGCAGGCCAGTGGTTCAAGGAAGAAATGCGAAAGGATATCGGCGGCGTGCCCGACATGAAGGCCATGCACACCTTCCTGAAAGTCGGCTCGCAAGGAATGCGGGCGACGAAGTATCTGCACGATCTCGGTCATCCGCTGCTCTTGGGCAGCGATACGCCTTCGGCGCCTACGTTCGGCAATCAGCCCGGCTACGACACGTATCGAGAGATGCGCATGATGGCGCAGTCCGGCATTCCGCTGCCGGCAATCTTCCGTGCGGCGACGATCAACAATGCCCGGCAATTCGGCTTGGCAAAAGACTACGGCAGCGTCGAGGCAGGCAAGGTTGCGAACCTGCTGCTGCTCACCGCCAATCCACTGGAGACGATGCGCGCCTGGACCAGCATCGACAGAATCATTCTGCGCGGCGCCGTGATCAAGCGAGAAACATTGGCGGCACCGCGCAAGTAGCGCAATGAGACTTCACGGGCTTTGAGGAACAGTTCGCGATCCAAAGGGCGCGGCTCCCAAGCCAGGTAAGCGTGCACCTCCTCCCAAATATCGTCAGCGGCCAGCGTCCGCTTCAATTTACGCGTTAAAACGGTGTACAGCTCGTTCAACACCTGAATGCTAAGTCGACCGGTGCGTTCACGCCACAACCGACCCATCCATTCACCGGCGATGGCAGATTTTGCCGGCGAAGCAGGATCGAACAAATAGACCAGCACATTGGTATCAACGAAGCACTTTTCGGTCATACAGCTCTTCTCGCTTGGGGTAGGGCTCGCCGTCGCTCAAATTGACGGTGCGAGGCTTGCGCGACATCCATCGCTGCATTGCCTCCTCATATTCCTGCGATGCGCCCATCTTCTCGTGCACCAGTTCGCCGACAAAGCGGGACAGGCTCATGTTGCGTTTAGCGGCATGGGCACGAGCCCATGCCGCGGTCTTTTCATCGAGGGTGACGGTGATGTTCTTCATGGCAGGATAAGAATGACGCCGGCATCGGCTGATGGATAATTTATTCGAAAATGGGATTTTCGTCCAGCGCGGCCTCGCTGTTGCACGACTGCAAAGATTCTGCTCAGTGATTCAGTGGCGGGCGGCTGGACACCGCATCGAGCGGCGTCGCAGACTCGAGCTTCTCAACACAAGGGAAGAGCAATGAAAAACAGTAGGAAGCACCCATTGGATCTCCTTGGCGCCGCGGCCACGCTGGCGCTGACGTTCTGCGCCGCAGGCCCCGCGTTCGCTCTGAATCCCGGCGACAGCGTCGACAACTTTCGTCTGCTCGATCACACCGGCGCTTCACGCGAGCTTTACTATCTGTCGGACATGAAAGCCGTGGTGTTGATGGCCCAGGGCAACGGCTGCGAGGTGGTACGCAAATCGCTGCCGAAGCTGCGGGCCCTGCGCGACCAATATCGTTCGCAGGGCGTCGAGCTGTTGATGATCAACTCCAACCTGACCGACTCGCGCGATACGATCGAAAAAGAAGCCAAGGCGCAGGGCATCGACTTGCCGATCCTGCTCGATGAATCGCAGATCATCGGTGAATCGCTCGGCCTGAAACGCAATGGCGAATTGCTGGTCATCGATACCAAAGGCTGGAAGGTCGCCTATCGCGGACCGCTGGCTGCTAAAGGCACGCCCCACGCTGCCAACGCGATCGATGCAGTGCTCAACTCCTCGGTGGTGAAGACCGCGAAGGTCGACGCGGCCGGCGGCAAAGGCTGCGCTCTCAGACTGCCCGAACTCAAGCGCACCCAGGCGCACGCCAAAATCTCCTATGAGAAGGCCATCGCGCCGCTGCTGATCGACAACTGCGTGACCTGCCATCGCCAGGGCGGCATCGGTCCGTGGCAGATGACCAGCTACGACATGATTAAAGGTTTCAGCCCGATGATCCGCGAAGTGGTGCGCACCGAACGCATGCCGCCGTGGCACGCCGATCCGCACTACAACGTGTTCTCCAACGATCGTTCGCTGAGCAAGGACGAGGTGAAGACGCTGGTGCATTGGATCGAAGCCGGTTCGCCTCGCGGCCAAGGCAGCGACCCACTCGCCGACCTGCAGAAGACCTGGCCGGAGTGGCCGCTGGGCGAACCCGACCTGATCGTCGAAATCGCCGCCTTCGATGTGCCCGCGACCGGCGTGATTCCTTATCAGATGCCGAGCGCCGACAACCCGCTCGGTAAAGATGCCTGGGTGCGCGCGGTCGACTTCCAACCCGGTGATCGCACTGTGCTCCATCACATCATCGCCACGATGGGCAGCAATGCCGACAGCGTTCGCGATGGCGGCAGTCTCGGTGGCTACGTGCCAGGTGCGGGTCCGATGGTGATGCCGGAAAATACCGGCGTGCTGATCAAGAAGGACGCCAAGTTCTTTTTCCAGATGCACTACACGGTCAGCGGCAAAGCGGTGCGGGACGCGAGCCGCATGGGTGTGTATTTGCGAAAAAGTGCTCCGCAATATCAGATGCACAGCGCGGTAATGGTCAACCCGAGGCTGAAGATCCCGGCAAATGCCCAAGCGCACACCGAGTCAGCATCGAAGACCTTCGACCACGACGTGATCGTCTACAGCTTGCTGCCGCACTCGCATTTCCGTGGCAAGGCTTCCGACTTCGTTGCCACCTATCCCGATGGCCGCCAGGAAACTCTGTTATCAGTGCCGAACTACGACTTCAACTGGCAGACCACTTACCAGTTGCAGACACCCAAGCGGCTGCCGGCGGGAACCAAGGTCACGCACAGCACGACCTGGGACAACTCCTCGCAGAACAAAGCCAACCCCGATCCGAATCGGGAAGTGCCCTGGGGCGAGCAGACATGGGATGAGATGCTCTACGGCGTAATCCGCTATCGCTACGTCAACGAAAGCGACACCCCGGCGCCGAAGGCCAAGGTCTCGCAGGCGAGCCGCTGAGTTTCGCCGCCCAACGTTCCTGTTGAGATCGGGGCGCCCGGCAGTACCGGCGCCCCTTTTTTTAAGGGGCCTTCAATTGAAGAGCTGCAGTGATCGCGACAGCGATGGCGGCGGCGGATTCTTGCCGTCCATGATCGCTGCGATCACTTCGATACTGTGCGGTAGTTCGGCGGGATTATAGGGCTTACCGATGAAGCCTAACGCCAGGGTGCGATTGTCGTAGGCAGTGCGACTCTGCGCACTCACGAACACGGCGGCGATATGCAGCTCCTGCAACTTCTTCGCCAGCTCCACACCGTCGCCTTTGTGCACCAGGTCGATGTCCACCAGCGCCAGCTGCGGATGACCGCTGCGCGCCAACTCCAATCCTTCCTCCAACGAAGCGGCTGGACCCAACGTCTGGTGTCCTGCGTGTTCCAGCTCCGCGATGGTGCTCAACGCACAAATGGGTTCGTCTTCGACTACTAGAATCAGCATCTTCGAATCTGCTTTGGGTCGGCTCCTTTAAAAGCCAACGTCGCAAATCTGAAAACGTTCCTGCACTGCGAAGAGCAATGAGGCTAAATCGTCGGCGAATCCAGCACATATACGCCCTCTTTAGGCATAAGCCACAGAAGCGTTCACTTGCTGCTGACATAAATAGGATTACCGACGAGCACCAGCTTGCCGCTGTCGTCGCGCACATCGATGCGAATCCAATGGCGCCTGCCATCGCCGTTTTCCTCGAACGACAATGACTGCTCGGCACTGTCGATGGGCGAGCGACGGATGACTGCACCGTCCCGGATGACTTCGATGTGGCCGCCTGCTACGTGCATGACGCGAACTTGCAGAGTGGCCGATTGCTTTCTGGCAAGCTGCAACTGCCCACCCATGAGTACTTTCCGCTCCGCGTGACTCGCGGTGAACTCAAGCATGCGATCGCGCGAACCGGTGGTGTCGACGAAAACCTGGCCTGCTCGAATCCCCTCGACAATGGCGTCGATGCTCAACTCGCGTGCATAGACGACCGTCGTCGGCGCGCCGATCTTTCCAGGCGGCGGCAGGGTGTCCTTGGAAGTGACATTGTGAGTATCGCTGCCGCCGATCGCCGTCAGTCGATGCCCCTGCTGCAACTGTTCGTGCCAGAACGGCAGACCGGCGATAGGTGTTTCCACATCGTAGCCGTTCACCACTTCGATGGCCTGGACCATGGACATGCTTACCGCCGGATGCGGCGACCAGCCGCAACCCATGCAAGCTTCGCCCGTCGGCACGCGCGGATGATTGATCGACACCAATGCACCTTGTGCCGCGGCCCGCGCCAGCAACGTGTTCCAATCCGGAACTTCGGCGCTGCCGACGCGAAAGTCGATGGGCTCACGCAGGTTGAGCGCGTTCGCGTGACCCTGGAACGTCGTCAGCTCCATCCCGGGGATCAGCAGCATGCGATCGAAGTACGGCTGCAACGCCGTCAATTCTCGAACGTGTGAGTTAGTGTTGTGTTCGGTGAACGCAATGAAGTCGAGCCCCCGGTCGGCGGCAGCGTCCAACGTTAGAAACAGTGGACACGGTACACGTTGCTCACCACTCTTGCTGGAGCAACTGCCGTCGCTGTGACCACTGTGCATATGAAGATCACCGCGATACCAACCCGCTTCGCTTCTCAAAGCCGGGGGCTGAGTTGGCAGTCCGTTCAAGCCCTCTCGCAGGAAATAAACCTCTGCCGTGAATCGCGCTGTCTGGCCGGTACGGATGTTTGGAACGCCCAGCAGCAGCTGCCATCGACCTGCCGTCACGGGGCCCGACAGGTACGAAGGCGTAGCATCGCCGCGCGCGATCACAAAGGAACGTTTGTTACCCCCGCTCCAACCGCGAAACGAATCGCTGAACTTCTCCCCAGGCCCCAGCAGCCCGACATCAATGGTCGTCTTCGCTTCCCGGCCGGTGTAATCAAAGCGCACCTCGAACGCTTTCACCCCGGCGGGGACGTCGAAAGGGAGCACCCGATACGTGCGATATGCGGCATCCGTCACCGTGTCGCGGAGGACAAGGTCAGGGGCACGAGACGCGGCGTGCGTCGGTGTGCCTCCCAACAGAAATATCGCAAGTACAAGAAGAGATCTCATCCTGACTCTCGGTTGGTTTAGCTGCGCTGGCTCCAGAGACCGAACGCGTTGGTGGCTCGCGTCCAGCTGAAGGTCTCACGTCCGTTCGGGACCGCGCACGGCCGCCACGCGCTTGTGTCCCCCCGCTCAGAAATCCCACAACAACGAAAAGCGGAAATTCCTGCCGTAGATGGGGCGTGCGACAAAGTACGGTGAGTTTGCTTCGCCGCTGATGAATGTGCCGGCGCGGGGGTTGCCTTCGGTGAGGCCGACTTCGTTGAGCAGGTTTTCGGCTCGCACGTACACCGTCATCTGGTCCATCGGCGACCAGCGCAGGTTGGCGCTCAGCACGTCGTACGATGGCAGCTTCAATGCATTGGCAGCGTCGGCGAAGCGGTCGCCGAAGTACTGATAGTCGACTTCCAGCCGCACCGACTCGTGCAATTTGATCGCCGGCGTGACTCGGTAGCTGATTTCCGGTACGCGCAGCAGGCGGTTGCCGGTGAAGTCGAAGGTCTGCGGCACACCGCCGACCACCTGTGTCTGCACGAAGTCGCCGAACTCCGGATCCTGCCACGCGGCGCTGAAGCCTATGTCCAGCCAATCGGTGGCATTCAGCGCGCCTTCCAGTTCGAGGCCGAGCGTTTCGGTATCGGTGAAGACGTTGACCTCATCGTAGTTGCCGGTCACCGGATTGAACTGGCGATCGCCGAAACGAAAGCTGTCGTAGTTGGTCTGGAACGCCGTTGCGTACAGCGAGCAGCGATCGTTGGCGAATTTGTAACCCGCTTCGATGAAATCCATCGTGCGGATCACCGGCGTTGCGTTCGCGTTGGAGATGTAGTCACCGACGCTGGGCAGACGGAAGGTCGAGGTATAGCGCGCGAACACGCCGGAGTTCTCGGTGAACTGCCAGTTGACGCCCGTGGTCCAGCCGACGTCGTCGAAGTCTGTGTCGAAGCGATCGAACACACCGGTGCCGGTGAGAACGTTCTGGTCGGAAATGCCCGGCAAGCCGAGATCCACGCCGGCCGAGCGTTCCACGCGGCCCTCGACGGACACCTTTTCATAGCGGGCGCCCAGGTCGATGCGCCATTGCTCGTTGAGATGCCACTCATCGGAGATGTACCACGCCTGCGTCATCGAATCGCCTGCGCCGTTAGCGAACTCGGAGCCATAACGCGTGATGCCATTCTCGGTCACGGTCGCGAGCGGATTGCCGGCTGCGTCGACGGCCACATAGTTGAGCAATCGCGCCTGATCGCGAATATCGATCAGAGCGTTCGCCGAGTAACGTTGGAACGCTTCGTCGACTTTCGCCAGGTACAGGCCGACCGCAACGTCGTGCTGCTGGCCGCCGATTGCGAAGTTCCGCATCACACGCAGGTCATTGAGCAGTTCTTCGAGCGGCACCCGCACTTGGCGCAGCGAGCCGTCGGTGATCAGCCCGTTGCCGTTCTGATTGGCAACAGCGAAGACCGTGTCCGGCGAATTCACGTAACGCAGCTGCACGTCGGCAGCGCCCGGCACGGCAGCAATAATTCCGTCGCGCACCGAAGCGAGCCGGGATTGAGCGGTAATGACGCTGTTCGGAAACAAGCCGATGCGCGAGCTGTCCGATTCTCGATAGCGCGTGCCATTGCTCAGCTGCCAATCGCCGGGCAGCTGGTATTCGAACTTCAACGTGTACTGCGTCAGCTCGACGTCCGTGCCCCGATCGATATCGAGCGGAAACGTGCCGCCGGCATTGCGCAGGATCACACGGCGAGTGTCCGGACCGGACAACGTGCCGAAATGCTCGTCGATGCCAGGCACCCCGACCACGTCGCCGTCAGAGTCGTGAGTCAACGGCAGGCCCGTGTAGAAAATCACGCTGTCGTCTATGCGCTTGACGTTGAAGTCCAGCGAGCCGGCTTCGAGCTGCCGGCTGATGGCGAAACGCGCCTGCCCGCCTTTGTTGGCGGTGTAGCCGGGATCGCGAATGCCATCGTCTTGGCGGTAAAAGCCGCCGAAGCCGACGCGCCATTCGCCGATCGGCAAGCTGTACCAGCCATCCAGACGACGCAGCCCATAGTCGCTGCTCTCGACTTTGAGACTGCCGCCGGCGACATCGCTCGGCTTGCGCGTGATGAAGTTCACGACGCCGCCAGGAGCGTTGGAAGAAAAGATCGAGGCCGGGCCGCCGCGCACGATTTCCATGCGTTCGATGGTGTCATCCAGGCGGAACGACTGGTCGGCGTTCAGCCAGCCCAGGCCGGGATCGTGTTGGACCGGCAGACCGTCTTCTTCCATGCCGACCGCGGAGAAGCCTTCTTCAGGAATACCGCGCGCACGAATGTTGGCGCTCGCCTCGCCGCCCGACGACTCGACCCAGAACCCGGGCACCGAACCCAGTGCATCGGCCACGCCCAATGGCGCGTCCATTCGCAACGCTTCCGCGCCGATAGTGGTAACGGCGAAACTCACTTCGACCTTGCGGATCTGTTCGGCTCCGGCACGACCGGTAACGACCACTGTTTCAATTTCGTCCGAAGCCTGGCCAGTGTCCTGCGCGCCGGCCGCGCCGGTGCAAAGCAGGGGCAGAACCAACGCGAATCGGGCACGGATGACACGACGCAGGGTAGCGGACATTGGCTTCATGAGAGCTGAGCGTAAAGTTTGCGGAAACTGGCGAGGCCGCATGCTCATCTCCATCCATGAAAAATCGGTGACCACCCAATGACGCCAACATGACAATGTGGAACGTCGCCTGCGGGTTGCGGATTGAATTCAGTCGTTCAACCTCTGAGACATCCTGATGAAACCCGCTATAAAACACCTGAGCCTCGTCGCGACTGCCTTGCTGATCGCTGCCTGTAGTAAAACAGAGGACGCAGCTCCGGTGACTGAAGCGCCGCCGTCAGCCGGCGATGGCCCGTCGACCGCGATGGCGACCGCGACAGCGGAGACAGCTCCCGGGGCATCAGTACAACTGGCGGCCACGCAAGGCAATACTGCTAACGGCGGGTTACAGATTACCGCCGCAGGCACCGGTGTAAAACTTTCTGGCATGGTGCAGGGACTGCAGCCTGACAGCGAGTTCGGGTTTCACTTCCATGAAAAAGGCGATTGCAGCGCGCCTGATGCGACCAGCGCCGGCGCTCATTTCAATCCCACCAACCAGGCTCACGGCAACCCGCAGAATCCGCCGCATCATGCCGGCGACATGGTGAACGTGCGCTCGGATGCGCAAGGCGTCGCGGAAGTGAGCATAGATAATGCCGATGTGTCGCTGCAAAGTGGCCAGCCCAACGACATTCTCGGCAAGGCTCTGGTGATGCACGCCATGCCCGACGACTACACTACGCAGCCCTCGGGCAATTCAGGTGATCGCATCGCCTGCGGTGTCGTCGCAGGCCAACCGAACTGAGGTGAGAGTTCACTCTTTGGAACGCGGCGGCGAGTAGTGATACACCGCCCCTGGGTTGCCTCGATCGACGCAATCGCGATTGGCTGCGCCGCTGACGATGTACCAGCGACTGCGATTTGCTTCTCCCAGCGGCGTAGCACGGGAGCCGGCGAAACATGAATCGCGGGCAACCTCGTTGACGACCAGCTGACGGGTTGCGGACTGGCTCAGCCACAACGCGGCATCCGCAGCCTCCTGCGCCGGCTCCCGCCAGCGGGCGTGCCCGAAATGAACGATGGGCCGGTGCACGTTCAGCAAATATTGCTCTTTGAAGCTGACGAAGCCGAGTTCGGCATTCGGATCGGCGTGTCGTTCCACGCTATCGAGGAACGCGGCGCCCGACCGTGCGCTATTCATGGCGGGATAGACCCAATAGCTGGTCACCAGCAACACGGTAGTCAACACGCCTGCGTAAGCGGCGAAACTACGGCCGGGTTTTGCAACCAGGCACAGCGCCGTGCCGGCGATTCCGATCAGCAACAGCGGGCCGAATACATCGAGGTCGTAGTTGGCGAGCAGCTCGGCGCGCTGTTCCGGACGCAGCAGCGTGAAGAAGGATCCGAGCAAACAGACCACAGCCACCAGCAGCGAGAATGTGAATATCACTCGCTGCACGACGCGTCGTTGCAGCAGCTCGATAAGATAAGGTGCAGTTGCCAACGCGAACGCTGGCAACGCCGGCAAGACATAGATGCCGCGCTTGCCGGTGCTGAAACTGAAGAACAACACCACAATCGCGGTCCACGACAGCAGCAAAGCGATGCGCAAATCGCGCGCCTGCCACGCCTTGCGCCATTGCGGAATCAGCCAAGGCACCAGCAGCGTCAGCGGCAACCACATCACCGGAATAACCTGGAGGACGAAGTACCAGATGGGTTCGCGGTGATGCCATGCGTCGGTATAGCGCGCGACGGTTTGACGAAACAGGATCTCGTCGCGATACGCCCCCAAGGCCGGATTGGCGCTGGCGGCCATGAGCATCGGCACCAGCCACGTGCCGACCGCCAGCAAAAAGGCCAGCGGACCGAGTAACCACAGCGCGAAAGTGGTGTGACGAGTTCGCGGCGACCATTCCGAGCCGCGCAACAAAAAGTATGGAACCAGCACCAGCAGCGGCAGGAAGCCGACGCCTTTGGTGATCACGCCGAAGCCGGCAGCGGCCCACCCAACCGTGTACCACCCCCAGGACGGTCCTGCGAGCAGGTGTCGCAACAGGCCGTACAAACTGAGGACGCACCAGAAGCACAATGTCGCGTCGATCTGCGCCTGGCGCGCTTGCCACACGAACTGCACGGACAGCAGCAAAGCGAATCCTGCGGCCAGTCCGGTCTCGCGATTCCATAGCCGGCGCCCGAGGTCGTACAGCAGCAACACGCACGCCAGCGCGCTAAGCAATGAGGGAATGAGAAAGGCGAGTCGCAACGAGCCGGTCGCCAGCAGCGCCAAGCCCATCAGCCAGAAATACAGCGGCGGCTTGTCGGCGTAGACATCGCCGCCCACCCGAGGCAACAACCACTCACCGGTGGCTACCATGTCCCGCACGATCAAGGCGAAACGAGGCTCATCCGCCGGCCACGGGTCGCGCCAGCCCAGGCCAGTGGCGATGAGCAGCAAACCCATGCCGATCAGCCAGAAGTAGTCGATCCGGGTATCGCGGACGGTATTGCCGCCGCTGCGAAAAAACCCTTGCCCCCAGTCAGCCTGCAAACCGAGCCCCTGCCTCATTCCACTCCTGCCTCGTGGTCGCCGGCCTGCGCCCGCTGCACCTTGTTGATTGCCGGCCAGAAATCCGCACCGATGTTGGACGGAGCGCGCCTAAAAACCAATCGCGACAGTCTCCTCCATCCGCAGAGCAGATCGTGCTGCGATTGATTTGTCGCCAGCCGCCGTCTAATGATTATTCGCGATAGCTCGTCCTTTGCCCAAACCGCGTGACCCAGGAACAACCCAGCGATTCGAACCTGATCGCCGCCATGCTGGCCGGCGACGAGGGCGCCTTTCGTGCTTTTTTCGAGGCCTATTTCCCTCGTGTGTACCGCTTTGCGTTGCCCCGGCTCGGCAACGATGCGGAAGCGTGCAAGGAAGTCGTGCAGGCAACGCTGGTCAAAGCCATGCGCGGCCTGGCCGGCTTTCGCGGCGAAGCGGCGTTGTTCAGCTGGCTGTGCCAGATCTGTCGCCGGCAGATCGCCGATCATGTGCGCGCCAACCAGCGTCATGCCAGAAACATCGTGCTCATCGACGACAGTCCAGGGCTGCGCGAAGCACTCGAATCGATCGCGGCGCCGGCCGAAGATGAACCGATGCAGGGCTATGGCATGGCCGAAACACGCCGGCTGGTCCAGTCGGTCATGGATCGCCTGCCGGCGCGCTATGGCGATGTGCTGGAATGGAAATACATCGAAGGCCGCAGCGTCGAGGAGATCGGCGATCTGCTCGGCGTCGGCCACATCGCAGCCCAGTCGCTGCTGGCGCGAGCGAGGGTTGCATTCCGCGAAGCCCTGGAGACGGTGTTCGGATCCACCGCGAGCGACGTGCTCGCCGGTATGAGAAAGTAAGCCTATGACGACGGTACCCAAAGAACCCGAGTCTGCCGCTGATACCAGCCTCGAAGAGTTGCTGAGGGAGGTCGGCGCGCGCGACGAACCTTCTGCGGACGTGATGCAGGAAGTTCAAGCCGCCGTCCATGCAGAATGGCGCTCGATGGTTGACGACAGGCGTCGGCAACGACGCGCCGTCGGCTGGCGGATCGCCGCCAGCCTGGTGCTCGCAATCCTGATCGCGACCTTCGCCAGGAATCTTGTAACTGCGAAGCCGGTGCAGGTCGCCACCGTCGCCAACATCGACGGTAGTTTCCTGGCAGTGGCGGGAGCCATGCCCCGCACCGTCGGTGCGCCGGTGATGACCGGCGAGCTGCTGCGAACAGACGCGAAAACCCGCGCCGCCCTCGCCTTTCCCAATGGCCTGTCGCTGCGATTGGATCGAAACACCAGCATCGAAGTCGCGGCTGCCGACGTCATCGCGCTGACGACCGGAGCCGTCTATATCGACTCGCCGGTTCCCGGCACCAAGCGTACGGCACTGACAGTTGAAACTCATGCGGGCTCGGTGCGCCACCTGGGGACGCAGTACGAAGTTCGCACCGAGGCCGACCGCATCGTCGTCAGTGTCCGCGAAGGCCACGTGATGATCGCCAACGAGCGCGGTTCAAACACCGGCAAGGCCGGCGAGATGTTGCAGCTGAATACCGCCGGTGAACTGACTCGCCACACCATCACAGCTATCGATCCACGCTGGCAGTGGGCCGTAGCTACCGCGCCGGCGTTCGACATCGACGATCAATCGCTCGCGGCCTTCCTGCAGTGGATCGCTCGCGAAACCGGCCGCCGAATCGTGTATTCCTCACCTGCCGCGGAAACCGCGGCGGCTGCAGTAAAACTTCGCGGTTCGATTGCCGGCCTGGAAGCCGAGGCAGCACTGAACGCCGTCCTCGCAACCACGCAATTGCGTCGCTATCGCACGACGGCTGAGGAAATCGGCATCGAACTCGCGACCGGCGATGCAGCCGCTCGCTGATCGCTATTCCTAGCGTCACTTACCTGCTGCCCGCTTTATACTTCGCACCCTCTCGGCTCACTTGGGAATGCGATGAAGCATGCGTTGCGGCGGATCGGCTGCCTGACGACAGGAATGCTGATCTGTCACGCCGCAACGGCCCAGCTGCAGGGCCGCAGCGTCGGCGCGGTCCTGGACGGCCTGCGTGCTGAAGGACTGATCTTCATCTATAACACGCAGATCGTTCCCCCCAGTCTTCACATCGAAACTGAACCGCAGACGCGCGGCGGCCTGGCGCTCGCGCGTGAGATTCTTGCCGTTCATGGTTTGGGGCTGTCCGAAGCGGCGCCGCGTGTTTATGCGGTAATCCGCGCTCCATCGGTGGCACGAGCTGCGGTCCCGCCTCCAGCTCAACCGCAGCGACTCGAAGAGATCGTGGTACAAACCAGCCGCTACACGCTGGCCGCTGAAAACGTAGCGCCGAAAAACTTCCTGACCCAGGATCAGGTACAGGCAATGCCGCGCCTGGCGGATGAAACCTTGCGAGCCGTGCAACGCTTGCCGGGCACGGCGACCAATGGGTTTTCCAGCCTCAGCCCGACGCGAGGCGGCGAATCGAGCGAGACCGCGATCTTCCTGGATGGGCTGCGGCTCTACGAACCGTTTCATCTCAAGAATTTTTTCAGTCCGGTCAGCCTGCTCGACTCGCGCCTCATCGACCACATCGAATTCTATGCGGGCGGATTTCCGGCGCAGTATGGCGATCGCATGAGCGCCATCGTCGATACCACCAGCGTCCAGCCGCAACAGCGGTACTACGAAGCCGGTGTCAGCCTGTTTCATCTCAGCGCACTCGCCGCGACGCCGTTCGCGGATGGCCGCGGCGAGGCTCTGATATCGGGCCGGCGCGGCAATCTGGGCGACCTGGCGCAGCTCGCCGAGGAAGATTTCGGCACGCCGGACTATTCGGACGGCTTCGCACGAGTCGCTTATGAATTCGACGACGCGACTTCGGCGGCATTCGACCTGCTGGTGTCGCTCGATCAAATCGTCGCGCGTCGCGATCGCGGCGCACAGCAGTCGCGCGCGAAGTATCGAAATATTTATGGCTGGCTGACGCTGGACCACGAGTGGTCGCCGGTTGCGTCCAGCCGCGTCATCGCTTCGTTCACCGACCTGGTCAACGAACGGCGCGGCGGAGTTGAGGAGCCCGGTGCGCGGTCCGGCCGCGTTATGGACGACCGCACCTTTCACATCGCCGGCCTAAGGATCGAAAACCGCATCGACGCTGGGGGAGTGACCCACCGTTTCGGCGGGGAAGTGCGTCGACTGTGGGGCGACTACGATTACTCCCTCGATCTGACCGTCGCGCCGAGGTTTCCTTTTCCCGGTTCGCCCGGTTCGCAAACGTCGCGCACGGCCTCGCCCTCGCCGGAAGGTTCTGAGAACTCTGCGTATTGGGACGCCCGCATCGCGCTGGGTGATCGTTGGACGGTGGAAGCAGGCATGCGACTCGACGTCCAAACTTATGATGGTACTGATGACGGCGAGCAGTGGAGCCCGCGCTTGAGCGTGCTCTATTCACTATCACCGAGCACCAAGCTGCGCGCCGGGTGGGGACGATTCTTTCAGTCCCAGGGCATCAATGAGCTGCAGGTCGAGGACGGTGTCGATCAGTTCTATCCTGCGCAGCATGCCGATCACGCCATCGTCAGCCTCGATCACGCGTTCACCGCAGGGTTCGATTTACGCGTCGAGGCTTATCGCAAATACTATCGTCGCATCCATCCGCGGTTTGAGAATCTGCTCGATCCGCTGGTGCTGTTCCCGGAAGCCGAGTTCGACCGCGTCCTGGTCGATGCTCACAGTGCCCGCGCCGAAGGCGTGGAGATGCTGATGCAAATGCGTCCGCGCGGCCCGTGGAGTGGGTGGCTCAGCTACACGTGGTCTCAAGTGCATGATCGAATCGGCAACACGGATGTGCCGCGCAGCTGGGATCAACGACACGCGGTCAATCTCGGCCTGACCTGGGCCAACGGACCGTGGACCGCCACGCTGATCAACAGCTTTCACAGCGGCTGGCCCACTACGGATTTGACGATCGATCCGCAGACAGGTGTGGCGCGCATCGATGTGGAGCAACGCAATCGCAGTCGCTTCGCCGCTTACAATTCACTGGATTTTCGCGTAACTCGCACTTTCATCATGCCGCGCGGCGCACTCGATGTATTTGTCGAAGCCAGCAATGCGTTCTCGAGAGAAAACCAGTGCTGCCTCGAATACGAGGTTACAGCCAACGCCGACGGCTCGCTGAACTACATTCGCGAAGTCGACAGTTGGCTGCCGCTGGTGCCATCGATAGGAGTGCTGTGGCGTTACTGATGGCTGACTGGGTGGTTAGCCCAGCGCTTCTTGCAGGGTCTTCGCACTAAGCAGGCGCTCGCCGATCGCATCGAGTTCGCTGAGCGATGCCGAGGCGATCCGTAACTTGATTTCCTCACTGACCGTGCCGAAGCGAACTCCAAGCTGACGGATCACCAAGTCCGCACGGCCCTGCAACTTGCCGCGTTCGATGCCGCGTTCGATACCTCGCTCCATGCCTTCCTCGATTCCCTGCGCAACATAACGCCGGGCGAAGTCGCTTTGATATTCGTAGTTGGCTGGATTCATGCTCAGTAACGCCTGCCTGGCGACCTCATTCAACGAATTCAGGATCAGATCACAATACAACTTGGACCGGTCCTCGTCGAGATTGACGCTGGCCAGTTATTCGCGCTTACGCCGAACGCTCCGTGTGCACGGGCTGCAACTCCGCAAGGCTGACGCGCTGTTCGATGCGAGCAGCGCCGGTGATGTCGAGAGCCTTGAGTACGACACTTGCGGGTGACGAGCTCCAGTCGATTTCGATCAGGCCGAAATTCGGCTCGCGAAGTTGCGAACCGATGCGGTTGGCGTTCGGCACTTCGACCGGCCAGACTTCGGTGAGGCCGCTGGAGGTCAACTCCCAGAATGGATAGGGAACATTGACGTCGAGACGCGTCAGCTCGGCGTAGTGCGTGTCGCCGCTGATGAAGACCACGCCGCCGGCGCGTTTGCGACGGATGAGATCGATGAGGCGCTGGTGATCGCGCGTGTAGTTGATCCAGGCTTCCCAGCCCGGGAAGTCAGCCAGCACCTGCAGGCTGGATGCGAAGATTCGCAACTGGGCGGGAACGTCGAACTGCGCTTCCAGCCAGCGCCACTGACGCTCACCCAACATCGTTGCCTGGTGATCGGGCAACCGCGCATACGGGCCTGGCACTGCTCCGCCACCCTTGCGTTTCGCCGCCTGCCACTCTTTATATGAAACGCCGCCGAGATCCTGGTGCGCAATCGCAGTACGATTAAAGCGCAGATCGGGCAGGATGATCTGTACGCGCCGCTCTTCAGGGCCGAAAACATACGACGCATAAATCCCATTGCGCGAGCGGCGAGGGGAACCCGCAGGTTCGTTCCAGAAGTCGAGGAAAATTTTCCGCGACTCCTCCTTCATGGGATAGTCGCCGCCGGCATCGTCTTCGCCGTAATCGTGATCGTCCCACACCGCGATGATAGGAGTACTGGAGCGCAACTTCTTGAAGCCGGGCTTGGCGGCGAGCTGCGCATACTTGGCGCGCAGCTCGTTCATATCGCGCGTATCGCCGTAAATGTTATCGCCCAGAAACACGAACAGGTCCGGCTTCGCAGCCAGCACCGTGTCCCAGATCGGCTGTTCCTTGCTCTGCTTGGCGCAAGAACCGAACGCAATCCGCGTCAGCGAACGATCCAGCGCCGGATGAGGATCGCTGCCCGACCGGGGCTGCGACCAGGCCGGTATCGATTGCAAAGCACCGCTGAGCGCTGCGCCGATGAGGAGGCCGCTATGGTGGACGAAGCGGCGCCGGCTCTGGTCATCGGGTTTCATATGGCGGGCGATGAGAAACTTAAAAGCGCGCCTTCGCTGAGACGAACAACTGTCTCGGCGCACCGCGCAGCAACGTCTGTACCGAGCCGGTCGGATCCGAGGGGACGAAGCCGTTGGTGCCGATGCTGCCGATGAATTCCTTGTCCGCCAGGTTGGTCACATCGACCTGCAACGTCACCTGCTCGACCACGCCCAGCGTCTTGAAGCGATAGCCGAAGCCGGTGTTCAACAGCGTGTACGACTTCGCGCTGCCGTCGTTCAGGTACGTGTAGAAGCGCTCGCCCGTGTAGTTGGCATCCAGCCGCGCGAAGAACGCGCCGTTGTCGTACGACAGTTCCGAGCGAACGAGCCATTCGGGAGCGTCCACCACTTGTTTTCCAGCAGTCGGCACCAGTGTAACGCCGGCTGCCGTTTCGAACGTGTAATCATCATCGTACTGCGAGTTATTCCAGGCTGCCGAGTTGAACCAAGTGAGATGGGTCATCGGCCGCCATGACAATGCCGCTTCGATGCCGTCCGTCCTGACGTCGCCGACGTTGGCCACCGAACCGGTGCAGCCCATGATGCCAAGGCACTGCGGGATGCCCAGCAGGCGATCCCTGAAATCGACGTGATATGCCGTCACCACGCCGTCGAACGCAGCACGCCCGGAACCGCCAACCAAGTTCGTAGTTGGTCGAAGTTTCCGGCTCGATGGTGCTGCGGATCTGCTCGAACACCTCGGCCGGGACGTCGAACGGCCCGCTGTTGCTGCCGGGAAACGTGCGCACGTTGCGGGCGATGGCGGCAAAGACTTCGTCATCCTCGCCAAGCGCCCAGTTGATGCCGAGCTGCGGCAGAAAGGATTGGTCCGCGTCGAGCTTGCCGTTCTTCACCGGACCACCCTGCACGGTACTGATCTCGCTTTCTGAGTTCACCGAACGGAAGCCGGCGTTCAACGTTACCGCATTGGTGATCGACCACGTGTCCTGGAGATGGAACACCACGGTGTCGGTATCGAAGTCATATTCCCACTGCGTGGCGAACGGATTGCTTTGGAAGTCCTCGAACGAGCGCGTCGGCGCCGCC
The DNA here is from genome assembly GCA_963710595.1 of uncultured Gammaproteobacteria bacterium. Taxonomy (GTDB): domain Bacteria; phylum Pseudomonadota; class Gammaproteobacteria; order Steroidobacterales; family Steroidobacteraceae; genus Steroidobacter. The sequence continues at coordinate 1,478,711 of CAVQAZ010000003.1, read as the reverse complement.
AGGTTCGGCTCGGCGTAGAAACGGCGCGCCTGGTTGAATTCGACGGTTTCAAACCAGACGCCACCGTTGATCCGGTGCGCGCCGGCGGTGAAAGTCAACGCGCTCAGCACGCCTTGACGATCGATTTCATATTCGGTGGTGCGGATGGAAAGAGGCGTGCCACCCGGTGTCGGCGCATACGGCGTGCCCCACAATCCCTGGCCTTCGTTTTGGTGCAGGTATGCAGTGGTCTGCCACTGCAGCGATTCGCCGATCGGCAGATCAAGCGCGAGATAACCGAGATCATCTTTACGCAGGCCGGCCGCGTTCCAGTACGCATCGTCACAGATGACCGTGTTCGACTGGCCGCTCGCGTTGCACGCGGCGGCGGCGTCGACAGCTGCATTCCAATCCGGGTACCAGTTGTCCCAATCCCAACCGCGGCGGGCGATGATCTGGTACGACAGATCCTGGTAGTCGAATTCGGCGCGGTCGGAATAGTTGTAGTACGCGGTCAGCTTGGCGTCGCCGATGGGCTGCACCATCTTCAGGTTGACCATCCGTTGTTCCTGGTCGCCGCCGCCCTTCCACTTTTCCGTGGACGCATCGACCACAGCGAGATATGCGCGAGTACCGGTTCCCAGTTCGCCGCTATCGAGCTTGGCGAAGGTGCGGCGCGCCGAATCGGATCCGAACATCTGTTCGGCGCGCACACCGGATTGCGTTGCGGGATTAGCCGAGAAGAATTCCACCGCGCCGCCGAGATTGCTGGTCGAGGCGATATCGATGGCGCCTGCGCCTTGCGACAGCTCGACATTGTCGATTGCTTCGGAAGGAATCGCCCGGCTGATATGCAAACCGTTGTGATTGGCGTACGACATGTCGCCCAGCGGCACGCCGTCCAGCGTGAAGCCCAGCTGGCTTTGATTGAAACCACGGATGGAAATGCGCGCCGACCACTCATACGCGCCGTAAGCATCGGCGGACTGGAAATTCACGCCCGGCATTTTTTCGATGGCTTTGAGCGGACTGGTGCCCGCCGGCAGTGCGTCGATCTGTTCGAACGACACCGACTGGACCTGGCGTGTTTCGCCCCGACCCAAAACGACTACTTCTTCGACGACACTGCTGCCCTGATCGCTCGGTGCAGCGACGGCGGCGTTCGCAGCCAAGACGGCAGCGATGGCGAGAGAAAGTTCTCGCGTGCGACGGTTCCTGGACAACACACGCGTCGCAGTGTTGCGCATAAAAGGCTCCCTATAACTTTTCCGACGTCAGATCCGGCGCTCGCTCAGGCAAGCATCCGGCAATTGCGCGGCAAGTTACGGGCAGGTCATTGCGACGATCTGACGATTACATTGCGGCTGTGTGACTTTGCGTTGTTGTCGCATTCACGCGGCAGGCGGTTGACGCATTTGCATCGGAGTGTCGGAATCCACGATGGCCGGCGTCCTTGTGGGGAGACCCATAAAACGACTCACCCCGAGGAGAGGCTCATGCAGAAAATCATCACCCATTTGTGGTTCGATTCGCAGGCTGAGGAAGCGGCGAAATTCTACGTCGCCCTTTTCAAGAACTCCCGCATCAAGGGCACGACGCGCTACCCCAAGTCCGCGGTTGCAGTCGCCGGCCGGCCGGAAGGTTCGGTGATGTCGGTCAACTACGAACTCGACGGACAGGAATTCATCGCCATCAACGGCGGTCCACAATTCAAGTTCTCCGAAGCCATCTCACTGCTGGTGCAGTGTGAGAGCCAGGAAGAGATCGACGCTCTGTGGGACAAACTGTTACAGGGCGGGGAAGCGCAGGCCTGCGGCTGGTTGAAGGACAAGTACGGGCTGTCGTGGCAGATTGCCCATGTGGACGTCGGCAAGATGGTTCACGACCCGGATCCGGCCAAGGTCGACCGGCTCATGCAGGCCATGTTCAAGATGCAAAAGCTCGATGTGAAGGTATTGAAGCAGGCATACGAACACGGGTAATCCGCTTCTTACACGCCGGGGCGAACCGGTTCGCCCCGGCTGCCCGCGCAGGTCGCGCTACACAATCCTCTCCCGGAGAGAGATCGGGTGGAGTACCCTGCACAATGCGGCGGACCGGCGAGGACGAGTCTTAAATGAAGATCCTGCATTTAGAGGACAACCCGAGCGATGCGCTGTTCGTCGAGCGCGGCGTACAGCGCCAAGGCATCAAGGCCACTTTCATCCAGGCACGGTCTCCCAGCGAGTTCTCCAGCGCCCTCGAGGCAGGGGGCTTCGACGTGGTGCTGGTCGACAACAACCTTCTCGGCTACAGCTGTCACGACGCCATCGCTCAATCAAAAGCCAGCTATCCCCATGTGCCGGTGATTGTATGTTCCGGCGCCGCCCAGGATGCTGACGTAGCCGCAAGCTTCGCGGCCGGCGCCAACGACTACGTGCTCAAAGACCAATCGTGGCAGGTGGCGGCAGCCCTGTTACGTAACACCAAGGCGCCTCCTGCGCCCGCGCCCGCTCCTTCTCCGGCACAAGCGCCCATGCTGCTGCTGGTGGACGTGGTGCAAAAACTGTCGCTGGCCCGCGGGCTGGACGAAATCGTCGACCTCGTTCGCAAAGCCGCCCGCCAGCTTACCGGCTGCGACGGCGCGACCTTCGTGCTTCGCGACGGGTCGTATTGTTATTACGTCGACGAGGACGCCATCGCGCCGCTATGGAAAGGCCAGCGCTTTGCGTTGCGCAGCTGCATCAGCGGCTGGGCGATGCTCCATGGCAAGTCCACCATCATTCCGGACATCTACAAGGACTCGCGCATTCCACACGCAGCCTATCAACCTACCTTCGTCAAAAGCCTGGTGATGGTGCCGGTTCGCTCTTACGCGCCGATCGGCGCCATCGGCAACTATTGGGCGACCGAGCATGAGTGCACACCGCAGGAACAGATGCTGCTCGAAGCGCTCGCCAACACGACGGCCGTCGCGATGGAAAACATCGAGATGTATCAGAATCTGGAACGGCAAGTGCGTGAACGCACTCGCGAGTTGCAGACTGTGAACCAGGAACTCGAAGCGTTCTCTTCGGCGGTCTCGCATGACTTGCGTGCGCCTTTGCGCATGATGAATGCGGACCTGGACATGGCGCGCGAATATTCAGGCGTGCTGCCTGCCGATTCCGTGGCGCGCTTACGCGAATCCACCACGCGCATGGGAACGCTCATCGACGATCTGTTGCGCCTGTCGCGCATCACTCGCACCGAGCTTGAACTCGAGCACGCCGATCTCAGCGGCATCGCCACCAAGATCATGACCAGGCTGCTCAATGCTGAACCGAGTCGCGAAGTCGATGTCGTCATCCAACCGGGCCTGATTGCGCAGGCGGATGCGGGTTTGATCGGCGTGGTGCTGGAGAACCTGCTGTCCAACGCCATGAAGTACAGCGCCAAGCGCGAACGCAGCCGAATCGAATTCACCAGCGAGCAAGATGACGCCGGCCGCCGCGTCTACCGCGTCAAGGACAACGGCGCCGGCTTCGACCCGAACTACGCGGGCCGCCTCTTCAAACCTTTCACCCGCCTGCACGACGCCCGCCAATTTCCCGGCATCGGTATTGGCCTCGCCACGGTCCAACGCATCATCCAGCGTCACGGCGGCGAAATCTGGGCCACCAGCGACGGCCAAGCCGGCGCGGAGTTCACTTTTACGTTGGGCGAGGATTTACATCAGCGGTCATGAGCGCGTGAAAAATCAGCTGCCGATTCGACGGCCGATGCGCACGACAGGGTAGAGATTGAAGCGTTCATCCCAGGAGGCGTGCCGCCGACAGAAGAATTCCCGACGCGCGATCGGGTCGGCGGCAAAGGCGGCATCCTCGTTGAGCTTTTGATCAAACTCGGCGGCCAGGGCGGGATCGCTACTCAACAGCTCGCGCGCGATGATCTCGACCACATACGGTTCGACGTATTCCTTGGGCTCGAAGCACGCATTGAATAGTCCCCAGGCGGCGAACGAGTCGGGCGCCTGCGGTTCCAGCAACGTCATCAGCAATCGCGAGCGAGCCTGCTCGATCGGCACGAACAGCGAACCTGCCGGGATGTCGCGTACCTCGGATTTCCACGAGCCGGCAAGCGTGGCGCGCGTGCGGCCTTCGAACGGAGCACTGGAAAATTCCGCCTGCGTGACACGGAAACATTCGACGTCCACCGCACCGAGCGCATCGATGCTCTGAAACTCGATGTCGTGCAGCTGCAGCTTCGCACCAATCTCCTGCGCATAGCCCGGCGGCACGATGTAGCCGCCGCGAGGTGCGGTAACGATCAATGAGGGCTGCGTATTCTTGCGAAACGGCACTCGCCAGATCTGCGGTGTTTTCGGGTCGTACACCGTCACCAATTCACCGGAAATTTTCGACGGCGTGCGAGTGTAGGCATAACCGCGAAAGTCGATCATGGTGACGTCCGGATCAGCGCCGCTCGCAGCCGCGGTTTTTTCTCGCGTCGGCTCGCGCCAGCCGGCTGCGAAGCTCAAGATCATTTCCTGGCCCGCGATATGTTTCGCATCTTCATCGGCTCGTTGGGTCTGCTCCAGCCAACGCGCCCCATGAGCGGCAGTCAACTCTGCGAGGCCGATAAGCGTGTTGCGGGTGACGCGCACCCGTGTCGCGTAGTCTTTCCAGGAGTGAGTCTCGACCAGCACCGTGTAGCGATTGCGGCTCGGAAAGTAGCCGGTCGAAAAGCGCGGTGAATACACCGTCAGGTGCAACCCGCCCGAGGGATCGTCGGCCTCCACCAGGTCGGGATAGAACGGCAACGGCAACGAGCCCTGCGCAGCAAGTTTGTCGATCAGCTCATCGCGGATCTGCACGCCATTGGCGAACAATTGCGGATCGCCTTGGTAGACAGGCTCGACCTGCAAAGAAATATCGGGCTCGAAGTCTGCGCCATCGGTGACATGCAAATCCGCGCACAGCAGCGGATCACACTGGTTCAACAACCGCAGCATGGCCTGCATTTCCGGGGCATCGGCCTTGGTGTAATCGCGGTTGAGGTTGAAATTCTGCGCGGTCGCCCGCCAGCCGGTTTCCTCCGGCCCCACCTGGTTGGGCCGGTTCCAGCGCCCGAAGCGCTCGTGGCCATCGACGTTGAATGCAGGCACGAACAGAATGACCATGCGTTCCAGGATACTGGGCGCCACCGAGCTGCTCAGCAATTCGCGCAGCGCGATGAAACCGGCATCTTTGCCGTCGCTCTCGCCGGGATGGATGCCCGCCTGCCACATCAGCACCGGCAACTGACGACGGCGGATCTCGGCAGGAGACAGCGCACCCGAACGCGACGCCAGCAGCGCGCGCATCGGCCGGCCTTCCGCCGAGCGGCCGTATTCGAAACAGCGCACGGCATCCGGCCAACGCTGTGCATAGGCTTCGCACAGCCGCTCCACTTCATCGGTGCGGCCGGTCTGGCGAAAGTCGGACCGCTCGGCAATGGTCAGAGGAACTCCGGCAGCTTCCCTAGTCATCCTTCAAGCCTCCTGGCAAACGTCGTCATCACGAGACCGCATCGTCGAACCCGCGCAGCACGTGCGCAACGTTGTGACCGATCTCGCTCACCGCATAACCGCCTTCGAGAACGAACAGCGTCGGCAGATTGAGCGCCGCCATCTGCGCGCCCAGCCGCAGATACTCCGGTTCGCGCAACTGGAACTTGGAAATCGGATCGTCGGCGAACGTGTCGACGCCGAGTGAAATCACTATCGCATCCGGTTTGAATGCAGTGATGCGCTGAACCGCAGCGCCGAGCGCGTCGAACCACGACGCATTACTGCTGCCGGCCGGCAACGGGTAGTTGTGATTGAAGCCGAGGCCCGCGCCACGGCCTTTTTCATCGGCATGACCGAGAAAAAACGGATACTCGGTCCTCGGGTCGCCATGAATGGAAAGAAACATCACATCGTTGCGATCGTAGAAAATCGTCTGCGTGCCATTGCCGTGGTGATAGTCGACGTCGAGCACCACGACACGCTGGGCACCGTTATCGCGAAACGCCTGGGCGGCGACCGCAGCATTATTGACGAAGCAGTAGCCGCCGAGAAAATCCGGACCGGCGTGATGCCCGGGTGGACGGGACAAAGCGAACACGGCCCGTTCTCCACCGGTGATCAGGTGCTGCGCCGACAATGCAATATCGGCGCCGATTTTTGCAGCCGTCCACGTGCCGGCCATCAGCGGCGTGCCGCTGTCAAAAGAATACATGCCGAACTTGCCGGCGAAGTTGTCGGGCTCGACATCGTCACGGAACCCGCGTATCGGCCACACCGCGGGCAACGCGTCGTGCGTGTGACCGAGCGCGCTCCACATGTCCCAGGCTTTTTCCAGAAAGCGGATGTAACGCGGCGCATGCACGCGTTCGATGACCGCCACCGGAAATTCCTGCGGTTGCAGAATCGGCCCGATGTTACGAGCCTTGACGGCTTCGTACACGTAGTCGGCGCGCTCCGGCTTCTCGAAACACGGCACTAGTTCGCCGCGATACATCTCCTTATCGCCGCGATGCAGGCGGTGACGGTCGCTGTAGATGATCTTCATGATGGACTCGTTAATGTACTCGCAGCCCCACGGCTACCAGGTTGGCGATCTCGCGGGCGATGTGTTGCTGTGGTGAAGAATCGGTCGGAACGTCGTCCTTGACCAGCCAGCTCAGCAGTCCCGGCAGCATCAGCGCACGCGCATGCACATCGACTTCCTTGATGCTGCCTTCGCGCGCGCCCTGCCGGAGGAGTTCGTGATACGCGTCGCCGAGCTGCTCGGAACGCAAAGCGAACTTGGCCTGGCCTTCGGGCGACAGCGCCGCATGCCCGACCAGCGGCGACAGGGGGTTCAAATCTTCATTGGGGTACGAGCGCGCCAATGCATCCATCGACGACGCCAGCGCCTCCAGGCGCGAGCCCGGATATTCCAGCATGCGATCTTTGATGAATAGAAAAATGCGGAACGCGCGTTCGTAGCAAGCCGAGACCACCTCCTGCTTGCTGCCGATGTGATGATGCAGCGTGCGTTTGGTCGTGCCCAGCTGCGCGGCGATTTCGTCCAGCGAAGTTGCGTCGATGCCCTTGCGATTGAACAAGCGCGAGGCCACTCGCAGCAAGGCTTCGCGCTTTGCTTCCAACACCGCGTCACGATCGAAAGCGCTGACCATGGGCGGTGTCAGCTTCGACAGGTCCAGCGGCCGGTAGTCGGGAAGCCGGGCCTGCGTCGAGAAGCCGTCGAACACGGTCGACATCACCGCGGACCGCAGCCGCTGCGAACCCATGGGCCCGACGGCATGTGCCCACGGTCGGGCCAGCGGCGCCCAGGTCACCAGGCTCAGGATGACGCGGGCATTCACTTCGATATCGCAGGCTCTCAGCACGCCTTCGCGTTGACCTGTCTCCAGCCAGTGAGCCAGGCGGGCGGCGAGCGCGTCGTACAGGCCTTGAATGGTATCGCGCTGGGTCTGGTTCATCATGGCGATTTCGGCGCGCGCCGCGATTTCCGGCTCGTCAGGGTCGAGCATGCGGGTAATGAAATCGGCCAGCACCCGGGCGGAATTGCCGCCGACGCGTTCGGCCTCCCGCAAATGCCGCGCAATGATTTCGGCGGCGCGCCGATAGCACTGAAAAACCAAGTCCTCGCGATCGGCGACGTAGTAGTACATGGCGCCGCGAGTAACTCCGAGTTTGCTGGCAATCTCGGCGAGCGACGTCAGCAGCACGCCTTTCTGGTTGAGCTGCCGGGCTGCCTCGTCGAGCACGCGCTCGTGGCGGTTGACCACGGCGACGGGGGCAGGCGCGTCGGCGGGTTCGGCGGCGCTGTCTTTGGGATTGGAAGTCATGGGATGCCAGTCGGTGATCCATAGTACCCGTGCCCTTGCCGGCAATACACCCCGTGCATCAATCGCTGGATCCAGGGCCTGTTAACAGGCCCTGGCAGCCGGCCGAAGCCCGGCGAGAGCCCGATCACAATTCCGCGCACTGCCGCTTGGCTGCAGCGCCGATTGTCGCCGTCTTGAGGTACTCTGCTGGCGCTGCGGGCGGCCTAGCCACTACCCGCCAACTTGCGACTAAAACAAGGCTGACATGGAGTCCTTTTTCAGCGCCATTGGGCCGAACGCCGAAGCTGCCGCGCGCGTCAAGGTGATGCGCTGGCCGGCTCGCCTGCGCTTGGATCACACCACGCAGCTGGAAGGCAAGGCGATTCAGATTTCGAATACGGGTGTCAGTCTGCTGCTCGGCCGCAGTGTGCGAGATGGCGAACGCGGGCTGGTGTCCGTCAACGCGTTCATCAAGGGCAATCCGGTGCACTTGCAGACGCGCGTCAGCGTAGTCTGCTGTGCCTGTATCGGCATGGAAGGCTTTCGAATTTCGCTACGCTTCGAAGACCTGGACAACGACGCTGCGACGGCGCTCAACGCGCTGTTGCAGGCCCGCTGAAGAGCAGCGGGCGCACCCGGCAAGTTGGTGCATTATTTAAGCAGGCTGCGCAGCATCCACGCAGTTTTTTCGTGAACCTGCAGGCGCTGCGTGAGCAGGTCGGCCGTGGACTCGTCGCCGCCTTTTTCCGCAGCTGGAAACGTTGCGCGAGCGGTTCGTGCCACCGCTTCGTGCCCTGCTACCAGCAGCCGGACCATATCCAGCGCTTGCGGCACGCCCTCGGTTTCTTCGATGGACGTCAGCTTGGCGAACTGGCCGTACGTGCCGGGAGCCGGATACCCGAGCGAACGTATGCGCTCGGCGACAGCGTCAAGCGCGTTCCACAACTCGGTGTACTGCTGCATGAACATCAGGTGCAGCGTGTTGAACATCGGGCCTTCGACGTTCCAGTGGAAATTGTGTGTCTTCAAATACAGCGAATAGGTGTCGGCCAGGACTTTGGAGAGACCCGCGGCAATTTTTTCGCGGTCCTGCGTATCGATGCCGATATCGATGGCGAGGTCCGGGTTCGCAACCGCGGCAGCCGCCCTGCTGTCGGTCTTTTTGGAACTTTCTTTGGCCATGCAGATTCTCCTGAAAATTATCGACCGATCACAAGCGTACTGGTTAGATCCTCTACACTCCAATTGCTGCGTTCAATGCGTTCGATAGACGGGACCGCAGAACCCGGACCGGGCATTGGCACAAGGCCGCTGAAATGCGCCCCAATGTAGCTGGCAAGCGACGTTTTTCGCTATTCAGGGAGGATTCATGGCGGATACCTTGGAATGCGTCCGGCGGTCTCAAGTAGCAACGGGAAGGAGAGGGCAATGGGAGGCCCTGTCATGAAAAAAATCGTCATCGCAATTGTCACCGGCACCGCGTGCCTGTTCGCTGCAGCCGGCACGTATGCGCAAGAAAGCGGCAGCGGCAAGAAGCTGATCGCCGCGCCAGGTTCGTTCGCCACGCTGGACCGCAATGGCGATCATCGCCTGAGCCGCTCCGAGGCCGGTTTCGACCGCGTGCTATCGCAGACCTTCGCCGAAATCGACACCGACGGCGATGGCTTCGTGTCCGCCATCGAATTCGCCGCAGCCGACAAGACCCGCACCGCGGCCAGCAATCTCGGCAAGCACTGAGCTAGTTTCCAACCAGGTTTTCCCGAGCGCCGGCCAGGGCCAGGCGCTCCAATGGCCGGCCCCTCGCCTGCCAGGCTTCGATGCCGCCGGCCAGCGGGCGTACCCGTTTGAAACCCCGCTCCTGGAGTTTTCTCGCGATCACTGCCGCCGAGGCCTCGTTCGGACAGTCGCAGTACACGATCACTTCAGCGCCCGGTGCGAACTGCAGTTCGGCGATATCACGCACGCTGATGCTGCCGGGAATCCAACCGGATGTGGCGCGACGTTCCGGCGTGCGTACGTCCAGGATCGTGGCCGCCGACCCCGATTCGAGCAGCGCAGCCAGTTCGTCGATCGAAATGCGCGACATGCGGATCTGCGCCATGAAGCTGTGCCGCTGCCACCACTTCACCGCCACGAACAATGCGACGGCGGCGATCAGCAACAGCAACGCGACCTGCCCCAGCCGATCCAGTTCGAGCAGCACGGCTTCCACAGCCTCGTGAAAGATCGCGCCTAACGCGATCGCACCGCCGGCCCACAACGCCGCACCGATGCCGTCGTAGATAATGAAACGCCGCCAGCTGGTGCCCGCCTCGCCCGCCAGCGTGGTGGAGACTGCGGCAAAACCTGGAATGTACTTGGCGAGAATCAACGACGGTGCGCCCCAGCGAACGTAGATCCTTCGCGTCAGCCCGACGCAGGAATCCGGCGACAGCGAAACGCGGCACATCAGGCGCAATAGTCTGTTCCCGAAACGTCGCCCACCGCTGAACCAGGCGATGTCGGCGATCAACGCGGCCAGCGTTGCTATCAGCAGCACCGGCCACAACGACTCGTGTTTATCGGTGGCAAGCGCGGCGGTCACGATCATCGGCGCATACGAAGGAAACGGCAGCCCGCCCTGGTCGAGCAACACGCAAACGAACACCACCCACAGGCCATAGCTCTCGATGATGTGCAGCAGCGTATCCATGGGATTGCAAATGTGACCAGGTCGACAGGCATCGGCGTGCGCCTATTGTGCCGAAGAACCGTGTTCTTCACCTCTCCCCGCGGGAGAGGTCGGGCGAAGCCCGGGTGAGGGCCGCTCGAAGAACCCCTCACCCTGCCCTCTCCCAAAGGGAGAGGGGGTAAGAGTTATTCACCTCGTCCGCGGAGGGTGAGGAACTAGATGGACGTCACCAACCGACGCAGCAGCTGCCGAAGTGCACTGACCGGCGCCGGCCGGGTCGACCGCACAGCGCGGGCAACGGCGGCTTCTCGGCGAACGAGGCGCTTCGAGCCGTAGATCGCGCTGCCCGTTTCCTCCGACGCCTGATCGACCAGCCGCAGGTTCGATGCTTCCAGCCGGCTCAGCTGCTCTTCACTGACGTGGCGCTCGAACACGCCGGTGGCGGTCTGCCACTCCCATACTGTTCGACCGTGGTCGAACACGGCCCGCCCGGATTTGCGCTGGGGCGCGGATTCGACCGGAGCGTGCAGTTCGTCGCAGGACTGATTCATCAATTATCTCCCAAGCTTCTTGTTAACGATCGCGCCACGTTGTGTTTGCGTCTTACGGTCTTTATCGCTACCGACGGGTAAACCATGGATGAGGCCGACCCTGAATGGACCCATGAGACGAACCGGCAAGCCATGCTTACTGCCGATCCCCTCCAGTCCTGCGGAAGTGCCTTGCCGGCGACGCGGCAGACAGTTGCCGGCCGCGCAGCTCAGCGCCCGGGGCGAGTGCACAGTGAGGACGATTGCTCTAGCAACCGCATTGAGTCGCGCGCTGCTACGGAAGCGCTGATTATTCGACTTCCCTGACGTCAGCAAGCTTGCACCTGATTGAAATGCTGCATCGATCGAAGTTGATACGCTCGACCAATGGCAATCGATCGGAGATTTCCTAGAAGTTTGAATTCACCGGCGCGCCGGCTGGATCCTGCTCGTGCAACAGGCACGAGGTGCGAATTTCTTCGCGCACGATCTCCGTCAGCCGCAGCAGTCCCGGACCCGCGCCTTCGCGATCGGCAAACACCAGATACAACTGTTGATGGAATTCCCGCACGTCGCGCAGCTGCAGGACTTTCAATTCGCCGTTGCGCAACTCGGCGCCGATTTTATATTCCGGCAACCACGCAAAGCCGTAACCGCGCGATACCGCGCCGATCGACGTGCTCATGTTGGTGACCGTCCAGCGTTGCGCAACTTCCAGCGTCCGCGCCTTCTTGTCGCGCCTGGACCCGGAATCGCGCACGATGATATGGCGATGTTTTTTCAGGTCGCGCAACTCCACCGGCCGGCCGAGCTGGTGCAACTCGTGGTCCGGATGCGCGACCGGGATGATGGTGACGGTCATCAATAATTCCGAGGCGAATCCCGGTGGAATGACTCCGGAGATTGCGACATCGACCTTGCCGGTCAGCAGCGCTTCCGGCGTGCCGCCCAGCACGGTCTCGAACCACTCGATGCGAGTTTGCGGACTCTCGGCCCCGAAGCGATTCAAGCATTGAAACATCAGCCAGTTGGGAAACAGGACTTCCACCGCCAGCGTAATCTCCGCCTCCCAACCCGCCGAGGCTTTGCTCGCCGCCCGCTCGATAGCGTCCGCTTCTTCCAGCAACAGACGGGCGCGTCGGTAGAGCATTTCGCCGGTCGGCGTCAGCCTGGCCTTGCGCCCCTGAATTTCGAAGGCGCGCACCTGCAGGGTTGATTCCAACTTCTGCACGGCGTAGGTCACCGAAGACTGGCTTTTATGCAGCGCTGCGGCGGCCTGCGCATAGCCGCCCGCCTCGACCACGGCCGTCAGGCAGCGCCACTGCTCCAGGCTGATATGCAGGGAGCGCACTGTTTCTAAAGGTTTTTTCGCTGTAGCAGCGGCCATACATCTGGTAATTAGATAGGTAGAGCGCAAATATTGATCTTTTTTATCGGACCTCTCAATAGTTAACTATCAGCACGCGAAAAACACGCTGTTTCGGAGGTCCCTATGAAAACCCTACTGCAGATCAACGCCAGCCTGGCCGGCCCCACCGGGCAGTCTTCCCAGCTCGCCGAACGCTTTGTCGCCGACTGGCTGGTCCAGCATCCCGACGGCCGCGTCGTGAAGCGCGACCTCTCCGCCGATCCGGTGCCGCATCTCACCGCGCAGCGCTTCCAGGCGTTGATATCGAAGCCCGAGGCCTTGACCGATGAGCAGCGTTCGGTGACGGCATATTCCGATACGCTGATCGACGAACTCAGGAATGCGGATGTCATCGTGTTCGCCGTGCCGATGTACAACTTCAGCGTGCCCTCGACGCTGCGTGCGTACTTCGATCACATCGCTCGCGTCGGCGTCACGTTCCGCTACACCGCAACCGGTCCGGAAGGATTGCTGAAGGGCAAGAAAGCTTATGTATTCATCACTCGCGGCGGCGTCTACGCTGACGCGACCGACACACAGACGCCCTACCTGCAACAGTTCCTCGGCTTCATCGGCATTACCGACGTGAAGTTCGTGTTCGCCGAAGGCCTGGGGCTGGGTGATGAAACGCGGCATAAAAGCCTCACCGCCGCCCACCACGCCATCGGGGAACTGCTGCCACACGCGGCGTGAGGATGGTGGCTGGCTGCTTGGTCCCGGGCCGCAATGGCTCTGGGCCTGGCTGGATCAGATCCGCAACAGCAACGAGGTCCTGGCCCGTTCGCGGGAAGCCGATCTGATTCCTGCCAGCGGCTGGGTGAAAGCCATCGATCTGATCAGGGAGAGGGTAAGAGGGATTCTTCACCTCTGCCTGTGGGCGTCGCTCTCGCGCATCCATGCGCCCGCGACATTCGCACATCCATGTGCAGCAGAGGTCGCGCGCAGCGCGGGTGAGGGGCCGGCCGGCTAAGACATCGGCTCCGGTTTCGGCGGCAGTGGCTCTTCCGGCAAGGGAATGAACTCCTGGTCATCGTCCACCGGCAGCTTGATGCGTCCCGCACGCCAATCGGCCTTGGCCTGCTCGATGCGTTCCTTGCTCGAGGACACGAAATTCCACCAGATGTTGCGAGGGCCCACCGCCTCGCCACCGAGCAACATCACCGTCGCCGCTGCATCGGCCTTGATCGCCGGCATCGTGCCCGGCAACAACACCGCCATCTGGCCAGCACTGTACTGCTCGCCGTCGATGCTCACGTTGCCTTTAGCAACGAAGATCGCGCGCTCGCCATAACCGCCGCACATCTCTGCGGTACTGCCCGCATTCAATTCCAGGTGCACATAAAATAACGGTGAATGCGTCGTCACCGGACTGGTCAACCCGTACGCCGAGCCGGCGATGACTTTGAGGTTGACGCCGTCTTCGCTGTGCGAAGGCAATTGCGCCGCATCGAAATGCACAAAGCTCGGCGCCAATTCCTCCGCGGCTTCGGGTAATGCGACCCAGGCTTGAATGCCATGCAGGCCGCCGCCGCGCTCGCGAAGAGTTTCGAACCGCTCCGAATGACTGATGCCGCTGCCGGCCGTCATCCAATTCACTTCGCCGGGGCGAATCGTCTGGTGATAACCGACGCTGTCGCGGTGGACGATCTCACCGTCGTACAGATAAGTGATGGTGGACAGGCCGATGTGAGGGTGTGGCCTCACATCGGTGTGACGCGGCATATTGGCAGGAAAATTCACCGGCCCGATATGATCGAAAAAAATGAACGGCCCCACCATGCGCCGTTTGGTCCACGGCAGGACCCGGCCGACTTCGAGGCCGCCCAGGTCCTTCCGCCGCGAGGGGATCATCAATTCAATCATTGCCGCACACCAGGCTCCCGCCGCAAGTCGAACACCAGCACTTCCGCGCCCTCGCCTTTATTCAGCGACAGCGAGGCCGCGTCCGTCAACGCCAGCGCATCGCCGGCATTCAGCACAGTGCCGTTCGCAGTGACCGAGCCACGCGCTACGTGCACATACACCTGGCGACCGGCGCCGATCGCAAAGTCCGCCTGCTCATCGCCATCGAACAGGCCGGCGTACAGCTTCGCATCCTGATGGATGCTGACCGAGCCGTCCTTGCCGTCAGGCGATGCGATCAGCCGCAGCTTGCCGCGCTTTTCGGCGGCGGAGAAATGCTTCTGCTCGTAACTCGGCGTTACGCCTTTCTGATCGGGCTGGATCCAGATCTGCAGGAAGTGCGCCGGCTTCTCGGGCGACGGATTGAACTCACTGTGCTGGACGCCCCGGCCAGCGCTCATGCGCTGCACGTCGCCCGGGCGAATCGTCTCTCCCGTGCCCATGGAATCCTTATGCGCCAGCTCGCCTTCCAGCACATAGCTGATGATCTCCATGTCCCGGTGCCCGTGAGTGCCGAAGCCGGCACCGGCAGCGACGCGATCCTCGTTGATCACGCGCAAGGCGCCGAATTCGACATGCTTGGGATCGAAGTAGTCGGCAAACGAAAAGGTGTGGAACGACTTCAGCCAGCCGTGATCGGCATAGCCTCGTTCGTTACTGCGTCGGATGTTTAACATGGTCGGCTCCTTTTTCCAGGCTGCCAAGGTAGCGCGCCGCCGCCGCTGGAAATAGCCTGCGCGGGCGATAAGTCTTATGCTCCCGCCGATCGCTGTAAGCCGTTGTTCGAGGCTTGAAAATCACCGCGCCGGCGGTGGCGCCCCGTGAGCTCGGGGGCAGCTTTGACCGCTCGTGCCGTCATAGACACTGGACGCTCCTGGAACGCCTGTCACGTACGCTTTATGCCCCCGCCCGGCCGCAGTCAACGCATCGCCGAATGGGCCCGCAACTGGAATGCGGGCCTGACGCGCTATTTGCGTCGCCGCCTGCCGGGACGGATCGATCCGGAGGACCTGGCGCAAGAGGTTTACGTCCGCCTGCTGCGGGTGGAGAAGCTGGAGCAGATCAAGGAGCCCCAGGCTTACCTGTACCGCGTCGCCAGCAACGTCGCAGCCGAGTGGCGCATGCGGGCAGTTCACTCCAAGCCGCACAGCGACGCCGAGCTCGATACGCTGATGGCCGCGGCCACGCCCGAATCGCTGCTCGATGACGCGCAGTTTTCCGCCCAGCTCGACTCGGCGTTGCAGAAGATGACACCGATGGTGCGCGCCGTGATTTACCTCAAGCTGCGAGAGGACCTGTCGCACGAAGAGATCGCCGGCCATCTCGGCATCACCACCCGCATGGTGCGGCGGATGCTGACCACTGGGTACGCGCAACTGCGCACCCACGTCGTGCTCGATTGACCTCCTGAACCGTCATGCAATCCGATCACGAAACCAGCGCTCAAGACCCTGCCACCTCCCACGCCATGCAGTGCGCTGCGCATTGGTTGTCGGTGCTGTCCGATGAGAACTGCACCGATGCCGAGCGTCGGCAGTTCCTGGTGTGGTTGCGCGCGTCCGGACAACACGTCGATGAGTTCCTGCGGCTCAGCCGGCTGAACTCACATTTCGGCCGACGCCAGCTGTGGCCGAATGAAACTGTCGCGGATCTCGTTGCGGCCGCAAGAGCAAGCGGCGAGGGCAACGTCGCCACGCTTGATTATCCGCCCGATTTAGTCGCACCTGGTCGCGAACGGAAGACTCCACGTTGGGCCATAGCGGCAGCGGCGGCGTGCATGTTCGTGGCGGCCGGCCTCATCGTCGGTCGCGCACCATTCGGTGCATGGCTCAGCCCCGAATACCTGACTACCGTCGGCGAGCAGCGCTCGATCACGCTCGAAGACAGTTCCGTCGTCGAGCTGAACAGCCAGTCGCGTCTTCGCACACACTTCAGCGATGATTTGCGAGCGGTGGAGTTGCTGGAAGGCGAAGCGATCTTCCGCGTCTCCAAGGATCCGCAGCGGCCTTTCCGAGTGCGCACCGGCGCGACGGACATCGTCGCGGTCGGCACTGCCTTCAACGTAAAGGCCAGCGACGCAAGAACGGTCGTCACGGTGCTCGAGGGTCGAGTACGAGTGAATCAGCGAGATGCAGCGGAACCCGCCTCCACGCAGGCACTCAAAGACGCCGGCGAGTTCGAGCTCGCGGTCGGCGATCAACTCATCGTCGCCAAAGCTCAGCCGGTAGTGCGAGTGTCACTTCAAGACACCGAGAAAGTGACTTCATGGACCGATCGCCGGCTGATCTTCGAAGACACCCCCCTGTCGTCAGCCGCGGCGGAGTTCGCCCGGTATAGCTCACGATCGATTCGCATCGAAGAGGCGAAAGTCGGGGAACGGAAAATCACCGGCGTGTTCGATGCGACCGATCCGGCCTCCCTGGTGGAGTTCTTGAGCGCCGACGAAAGCTTGGACGTTCGCTCCGAGGCTGAAGGCTGGGCTATCCGGTCTTCACCTCTCCCCGTAGTGGGCGATGCCGCCCGTCCCGGCGGATGAGGGCTCCCCCCAGCTCGAAGATGCGCGACTCAAGGCAGCGTCGGTGGGTGGTGATGCGGCAGTTAGCAACTTCGCTGCGCGCATTGCGCGCAAGAGGGGACTTCGCCCCTTGCCCCGAGGCAGTGCTTACCCTCTCCCCTTGGGAGAGGGCAGGGTGAGGGTCCTTAGTTGAAATCGAAACGAAGGTACAACAGTAAAGCGGCCCCTCACCCGCGCTGCGCGCGACCTCTGCTGCACATGGATGTGCGAATGTCGCGGGCGCATGGATGCGCGAGAGCGACGCCCACAGGCAGAGGTGAGAGAAGAATGAGTTCAGTCTGCTAACTTCGGGTAAATCGCGAGGAGTTTGCGCAGCACGCCGTTGGTCCAGCCGAAGCCGTCTTGCAAGGGATATTCGCCGCCGCCACCTGCAGCGTTGCCGACGACGTCGTATTTTTCGACCAGTTTGCCGGTCGCTTTAAATACCTGAAGATTCTTGCCGACCCAGCGCTGGGCGATGGTGCCGGCGAGTTGTTCTTCGCCGTAATTTTTCAGGCCTTTGATGGCCAGCCATTGCAAGGGAGCCCAGCCGTTGGGGGCGTCCCATTGCTGGCCGGTGGGGACCGCGGTGGTGGCGAGGCCGTAAGGTTGCAGCAATGTGGAACGCACGACGGTGGCGACCGATTTCGCTTGGGCTTGGTCGGCGATGTTGAAGTACAGCGGATACACGGTCGCAGCCGTGACCTGGTCGTTGAGTCTCTTAGTGCGCCAATCGTAATCGCCGAACGCGCCGCTTTTGGCGTTCCATAGATACCGGGTCATTGCCGACTTGCGCACGGCGGCTTTGCCTTTCATTTCTTTCGCGCAAACGGCATCGGCTACCGCTTCGCAGCCTTTGGCGATGGTCAGCTCCAGCTGGTAGAGCAGGCTGTTGAGATCGGGCGGGATCAGGTCGGTGGTGTGAATGGTTGCGAGCGTCTTGCCGTCCGCGAGCCAGCGTGAGCTGAAGTCCCAGCCGCTTTCGGCGCCGGCGCGTAGATTGCGATAGGTCTCAGGCGCGCCGCGGCCGGCCGCGCGCGCGGTCGCGATATCTTCCTTATAGGCCTCTTCGCGCGGCACATTGCGATCGTCCCAGTAGCGGTTCAACACTGTGCCGTCTTGCAACTTCACTGCGCGACGATGAGCTGAGTTTGGCGCCAGCGCGGCGGCGCCGTCCATCCAGAACTGATATTCGCGCTTGAGGCGCGGCAGGAATTTACCGTAGACGCTGGTGCCTTCCTTGACGGCGGCAAGTTCCACCATGGCGGCGAAGAACGGCGGCTGCGACCGGCTCAGGTAATAACTGCGATTGCCGTTGGGAATGTGGCCGTAGGTGTCGATGAGATAGGCGAAGTTGTCGAGCATGGCCATCGTCAGGTCATGCCGGCCGCTTTCCTCCAGGCCCAGCATGGTGAAGTACGAATCCCAATAATAAATTTCGTTGAAACGCCCGCCGGGCACCACGTAGCGACCGGGCAAGGGCAACCGTGAGGTATGCGGACGCTGGTCGTCGGGCTTGCGTTCCAGCACTTGCCACACAGCGTCGATGTGCTGGCGGACATCCTGGCCGGCCACGGTGTGATATTCGGATGCCACATTCGGCGGCGCGGCGAAGCGTTCGGCGACGAATTTCTTGAGATCGAATCCGGGTTGGTGGCGCAGCTGCCGATATTCGTTCAGCACTTGCTCGGGCGGCCGGTTCGGCAAGGCGTCGACAAACGACTTGCTGTCAGGAAAAACCGCATTGAGCTGAACCTGTTCGAACAGCTCGCCGTAGACCTCCGGAGGTGTCGGGACTCGCGTTGCGTCCTGCGCCGCGAGCGCCGGAACGACGTTTGCCGCACCGGCTAACCAGAAACTCATGCAAACCATGCGGGTGATGTTGAACATGGGAGCAAGTGTCGGCTGCATGAGCGCGCAGTGCAATTGGTTGTTGATGTCTGCCGGTGGGAGGGCAACATCACTGTAAGAGGCCCTCACCCTGCCCTCTCCCAAGGGGAGAGGGTAAGAAGAGTCCGATCAATACCGGTACGTCACCGACCCCGTGAACGAACGGCCGAACAGCGGTCGCACCATATAGATGTTGCCGACGCCGCCGGCGCCGACGTCAGTGCGCGGATTGCCTTCGGTCAGGCCGATTTCGTCGGTGAGATTGTCGCCGGTGATCTGGAACGTCCAGGGGCCGGTGTCAAACATTACGCCCGCGTCGAGCTTGGTGTACTTCGGCAGTACGATGGTGTTCTCGTCGTTGGCGAAACGTTTGCCCATGTAGCTATAGGTGAAGTACGCGCGCGCCGCGCCGTCCATGAACGTGTACGTCGGCGTGATGCGCGCCATCGTCTTCGGGATGCGGCGAATCGTATTGCCGGTGTTATCCGCCACCGAACCGCTGAACTTGAGGTACTCCAGGTCCTGTTGCGTGACGCTGAAGCGCACCCCGAGGGAATCGAACGGCTGGAATTCGCCTTCCAGTTCGATGCCGCGCGTGCGCGTCTCGGCGCGACGCACGACAGTGCTGCCATTCGCCAGGATGTCCGTGAACGGCACATTGTCGAACTCGGTCTGGAACAACGTTGCGAATACCACCAACGTATCGAGCGACGCCTTGTAACCCAACTCGATGTTGGTGACCTGATCCTTCTGCAGCACACCGTTGCGCACGTCATCGAAGTTCGGCAGCTTGGCCGAATCGGTGTAGTGGCCGAACATGGCGTGTTGCGGTGTGAACTCGTAATTGAAGCCGATCGAGACGGCGGTGTTGTCGAAATCTTCATCGACGCGGCTTGAGTTCGAGCCGATCAGCGACACGCCGCGGTCGTACGTCGTCAAAGGATTGCCGTCGATATCGGTCGGCACCCCGGGCGAAACTTCACCGTCGCCGGCGCGAATGATGCCTTCGATGTCCTGCGTGTCGTAGCGAACGCCGAAGTCGAAGCGCAACGCATCGGTCACCTGCCACTCATCCGCCGCGTACAGCGAGTAAGCCATCGCGTCGTAGTCGGTGAGCAGGTTGAACGTCGAGTACTGCGTGAAGCCGGCCGCATCGGTCACACCCGGCAGCAGCAAACGGCGCGGTCGATTGCTCACATCCATCAGCAGGTTGTTGCCGAGGCTCCAGCGATCCTGCATCGAGTAGTCGGCGAGATACAGACCGACGCTCACCGCATGCGTATCGAGATCGAAATTCAGGCGCACGTCGTCCTGAATCGCTGCGTATTCCTTGTTGATCACCCAATGACCATGGTTCTGCACCAGCTGATCGGCGGCGTACGGCGTGCCGCTGGCGAGCACACTGTAGTTTGCAGCCACGCCGCGAGTGGCGGCGAAGGCAGCGCCGGTGACCGGCGCGTTGCCTGGAAAAATGCCGTCGAAGCGAACTTCGCCATCGGTGTAGCGCAACAGGTTGGTCAGCGACACGGTGTCGTTGAAGTCCCAATTAAACTTGCCGCCGAAGGTAGCGAGCTGCGGATGAATGCCGTTCTCGAGGTCCGAACCCCGCAAGCCGACTTCAGCAGCAGTGACGGGCAACCCGGCACGCGCCAGGTCTGCGCTATGCAGTGAATAAGTGCCGGCGTCGGCGCCGTTGAGGCCGCGAGGATCCGACGGGTTGCCGGTCAACGGCACGGGCACTACGAACAGAGAACGATCGTCGATGTATTTCGCGAACAGCTCCAGGCTGCCGTTTTCGAAACGGCGACCGAGCTTGACGCGGAACTGGCCACCTTCATCGGCGGTGTAACCAGGATCGCGTATGCCATCGGAAGTGCGGTAGTAACCACCGACTGCGATACCCCAGTCTTCGCTGATCGGCCCGCTCCATGCTACGTCGCCGCGATACATGCCGTAGTCGCTGAAACCGAGTTTGAATGCGCCGCGCGGCGTATCGGTGGGCGATCGAGTGACGAAGTTCACGGTGCCGCCAACGGCGCCGGCAGTGAAAATAGGCGCTGTGCCGCCGCGCAAAGCTTCCACTCTTTCGATCGTCTCATCGACGCGCACGAACTGGTCGGGGTTGTAGAACGACAGTTCAAACACCGGATAAATCGGAATGCCGTCTTCCATCAAACCGACGTAGCGGTAGCCGCCGTCCTGGACGATGCCGCGAGCAAACACATTACCCTGGGTGGTGCCAGCGGTGGATTCCACCCAGAAGCCCGGCACCGATGCGATCAGGTCCGCCGAACTGGCCGGCGCCTGCTGCGCGATGTCTTCGGCGCTGAAGGTGGAGATGGCAACGCTCGATTCGAACTTGGTGCGCTCGGCGACCGCGGTGCCGGTGACGATCACTTCTTCAACGCCGAACAACGAGCCTTCCGTCGCCTGCTCAGGCTCGGCGCTTTGGGCCTGGGATTGCGCGACCGGCGCAGCCTGCGTGTCGGTCGCCTGCGCCAATCGAAGTGGCGTAGATGCAGAGGTGCGCTGTATCGATGCTTCCGGACGCATCGGCGCATCGGTGCTGATGGCGATGGTCTTCGGGTTGACGCGGCGATATTTCAGGCCGGTGTTTTCCAGCAGCTTGCGCAGCGCTTCCTGGCGCGTGTAGGAACCTTCCACCGGCGCCGATTCGCGGCCTTTGCCGATTTCGGAATAGAACACGATCTGGTCGCCGCTCTGCTGCGCATAAGCGCGCAACGCTTGCGATACCGGCTGAGCGGCAATGCTGAAGTCCTGGCGCGTTTCATCCTGCGCCGGCTCGCGGATGGCGGCGTTCTGAGCCATATCGGCTTGGGCGAGCGCCGAACCGGCCGATGCAATGGCCAATAGCGATGCAATCGTTGCACGCAGCATGATATCCCCCGATTCAATGTCTAATTCATGAGCTATTGCGAGCGATCCACGCACTCGCGTGCGCACGGCCGTTGCCTGCTATGAGGGGGTCACCTCGAAAAGCTGCCCCTTCCCTGGGCCGCGGGAGGCCCTGTCAATAGTGCGGCGGGAGTTCCTGCTCCGCCGTATAGATCGTCTGCTCGGCCAGCGTCGATTCCATTTTGCCGGCCAATGCAGTCACCTGCGCCTGCAAGGCATCGAGTTGCCGTTGCTGGCGATACACCACCTCGCTCAGGTCGTTGTTGGCGCGTTCGAGGTAGGCGATTTTCAGTTCGATGCGTTCGATCGTTTCGGCGCTCATGGGCATATTCTCCTTGCCGACTGCACGCATGCGAGATTGGCTTGATGCTGTTATGGGCGGGTTCGGCCATCTCGGACAGTGTCCCCGGATCGCCGGTATTATGAGCAGACAAAGCGGCAAAACAACTGGCATCAACCCCGCCCTGGGTCGGCGAGAGGCCAATCCGGGCCCGGGTTTTCGCTTGCCGGCAGCGGGGAGTAAGATGCCGCCCCGACAAGTACCGCCGGAACCTTCGCGGTCCGGCGTCATTGTGTTCACGACCTCAAGCCGTCGAAGGAAGCACCATGATCCGATTCTCTCGCATGACCGCATCGGCCGCCCTGCTGGCAGGCCTCGGCGTCCTGGCAGCGGGCAACGCGCTGGCCCAAGCCAAGCCGACGTTCGAATCGCTGGATAAAAACGGCGACGGCAAGATCAGCCTCAACGAGGCCGCCGGCCACGACGCGCTGTTCGTCGCTTTCAAAAGCCTGGACGGCAACAAGGACGGCGAGCTGACGCGCGAGGAATTCGCCAAGTACAAATAAACTTTCTTTCGGTCCTCTCACCTGAGCCCTCTGCCCGCCGCGAGGGGGTCGGGGGCAGGGTCGTTATCTTAGCGCAGTGCAGGTGAGGGCAAGGATGCGTTCACGGCCGAATGTCTCCCGTTTGTCCTGCCATGACGAGTGCTGTCGGGTAGTATCTGAACCGTTCCAATCGGGGGATTACACATGAAGAATGATTTCGCTCATCGCGGGCCTCAGCACGTTTTAAAAAAGTTGCAGTGGCTGACCTGCCTGATTGTTTTGTCGAGCATGCTCGGCTGCAGCAAGCCGGCGCCGCAACCGTCGGCGGACGCACCGCCGCCGCCCAAGAAAAAGGTCTCCAAGAACTCCGTGTCACAGGCGCCGTTCGGCACCCTGCCCGACGGCACCCAGGTCCAATTGTTCACGCTGGTGAACGATAACGGCATGGAAGTGCGCGCCACCAACCTCGGCGGCATCATCACCGCGCTGCTGGTGCCGGACTCGACCGGCAAGCCCGGCGATGTGACTTTGGGAATGTCGTCGTTCGATGGTTATCTGAAAAACAGTCCGTATTTCGGTGCGATCATCGGCCGCTACGGCAACCGCATCGGCAAGGCGCGTTTCAAGCTTGACGACCAGACCTACAAGCTGCCCGCCAACGACGGTCCGAACACGTTGCACGGCGGCGTGCAAGGTTTCGACAAAGTCGTATGGCAGGCCGAGTCTTTCAAGAAAGACGATGCCGTGGGCGTGATCTTCAGTTACACCAGCAAGGATGGCGAGGAAGGTTTCCCCGGCAACCTGCAGACGCGTGTGACGTACACACTGACGGATAAAAATGAACTGTCATTCGACTATCACGCGACCACCGACAAGCCGACGATCGTCAATCTCACGCAGCACACTTATTTCAATCTTGCCGGCGAGGGCAACGGCGATGTGCTCGGTCATGAAGTGACGATTCCCGCGAACGAGTACACACCAGTGAATGCCAAGCTTATTCCCACCGGCAAGCTGGAGCCGGTGACCGACACGCCGTTCGACTTCCGTAACAAGACGGCGATCGGCGCCCGCATTACTGCCGATAACGAGCAGCTCAAGCGCGGCAGCGGCTACGATCACAACTTCGTGATCAAGCGGAAGGCGCCGGGCCTGGTACTCGCCGCTCGTGTCGCGGAACCCAGCACGCGGCGGGTGATGGAAGTGCACACCACCGAACCCGGCGTGCAGTTCTACACCGGCAATCACCTGAACGATTCCATCCCGGCGAAGGGCGGCAAGCCCTATGGCAAGCACAGCGGCTTCTGCCTGGAAACGCAGCACTACCCGGACTCGCCGAACCAGCCGGAATTCCCCAGCACCACGCTGCGCCCCGGTGAGGAATACAACAGCAAGACGGTGTACACGTTCAGCGTGAGGTAACCGGAACTCCCTCTCCATTGGGAGAGGGTTGGGGTGAGGGGACTCTTCAGCCGTGTTTAGCGGCTCCAGCGCTCCCCCTCACCCGCGCACCGCAGAACATTGCGCCGATTTTTCTTCACACGTGTTTCATTGACACACCCCCGGCGATCATTGTTTTATCGCCCGAAATCCGGGGGAGTTCAAACTGATGCCAAGCGTTTTGTCACGCGCGCTCTGCACCGCTGCAGCCGCGATGTTCGTAGCTGCGGCCGTGCCGGCGGCACAGCCCGCAACTCATTCCGCAGTGAAGGGACCGCGTACCAAGGACGGCAAGCCTGACCTCAATGGCATCTGGCAGGCGCTGAATACCGCCAACTTCGATCTCGAACCGCACGCCGCCCGCGCGGCTCACGCCCTGGTGCCCGGCCAATTCGTACCGGTGCCTGCACCGGAGATCGTCGCGATGGGCGCCGTCGGTTCGGTTCCTGGCGGCCTCGGCGTGATCGAAGGTGATGCGATTCCGTATACGCCGGCGGCGTTGGCCAAGAAGCAAGAGAACCAGCAGAAGTGGCTGGAACTCGATCCGGAAGTCCGCTGCTACTTGCCGGGCGTGCCGCGCGCCAACTACATGCCGTATCCGTTCCAGATTTTCCAGAGCAAGGACTACGTGTTCTTCGCTTACGAATACGCCGGTGCGGTCCGCAATATCTATATGAAAGACCCCGGCCCGCCGCCCGCCGATTCCTGGATGGGCCAGTCGGTCGGCAAATGGGACGGCGACACGCTGGTGGTGGAAGTCACCGGCTTCAACGACCAGACCTGGTTCGATCGCGCCGGCAACCATCACAGCGATGCGTTGAAGGTCACCGAGCGTTACACCCCGCGCGGCCCCGATCATTTGTGGTATGAAGCGACCATCGAGGACGCCAACACCTTTACGCGCCCGTGGAAGATCAGCATGCCGCTGTATCGCCGCGTGGAGCCGAACGCTCAGCTGATGCAATTCAAGTGTGTGGAGTTCGTCGAAGAGCTGATGTACGGCCATCTGCGCAAGAAGCCTGCCGAACCGGCGCCCGCGGCGCCGGCGAAGAAGTGACCAGGTGCGAACAGCCAGGCCAGTCGCCAAGGAGTTAGAGGACAAGATCATGCGTAACAAATTACTCATTGCAGCAGGCGCAGCGTTAGTCACTGTTTTGGCGAGCACCGTGCTGGGCAGCGCCGTCGCCCTCGCCCATCACGCGTTTGCTGCCGAGTTCGATGCCAATCGTCCGGTGAACCTGCAGGGCAACGTCACTCGCGTCGAATGGATCAACCCGCACGCGTGGATCCATGTCGACCACAAGATGCCGGACGGCACACTGCAGTCCTGGATGGTCGAAGGCGGCACGCCGAACACGCTGCTGCGCCGGGGCATCACCAAGGACTCGCTGAAGATCGGCACCGAAATCGTGGTGCGCGGTTACCAATCGAAGGACGCGCTGTGCAAGCCCAAATGCCGCGCCAACGGCCGCGACGTAACCTTCCCGGACGGCCGCAAGCTGTTCATGGGTTCGTCGGGCACCGGTGCGCCGAAGGATGGCGCCGACGAAGCGGAGAAGCCGCAGTAATCCGATGAACACCGCCAGCTTGCCAAGCACTTCGAGAAAAAATCGCGCTGGCCGTGTCCGGCGCGATCCTCGTGGCCAGCGTGATCTACTGGATCAAACAGATCAGTGACGCCATTGAAATGTTGCAGCTGGCGCACGGCGGCTGAAAAAGAAAAGACCCTCACCCTGCCCTCTCCCGCAAGCGGGAGAGGGGACGGAATCTTCACCTCTCCCGCAAGCGGGAGAGGGGACGGAATCTTCACCTCTCCCGCTTGCGGGAGAGGTCGTGCGAAGCACGGGTGAGGGGATCTTATCCCGAGAAGCCAATCCACCTTCCCGACGCTGCAACCAGGAACCACATGGACATCGACGCCAGCGCCATCAGCTTGAGCGTCAGAGGCTTGAGCGCAGCGTGGTCACCACGAAGCAGCGGCTGTTTGAGGGTGAAGACGAACAGGATGCCGATCGCCAGCGCGATCATCTTGGTCCAGTAGAACGGGTTGTGATAGCACTTGGTCGCCACGCCCGCGAGCATGGGCACGCCGGTGAGCAGCAGGATCCACAGGCCGACCTTGAACCAGCGATGTGCCTGGTCCGTCACGACGTGCGACGGCACGTCGCGCATGACGACGTTGAGCAGCCGCAGGTCCTGGGCCAGCACGGTCCCGCCAAGTAGCGCCAGGCCGAGCAAGTGCATGGCTTCGATGATGGCGAAGGTGGCCGCCTGGTCCTTGACGAACACACCGAGCGCGGACGCTTCCAGCCACTCAAACAGCGAATACAACATGGCGACTCCGGGACCTGTCTTTATCTTGCGTTACTCGGCGACGCAGCCCGCCGCCCAGTCGATGAAGGCTGGGTTGTCGTTGCCGCAGTCGAACCAGTCGTACGCGATGAAGCGGCCGGTGATGACCACGCCCGACCACAACGCAAGCGAAAGGGCGGCGGCGATTCGCGTCCGTCGCGGCGGCACCGGTGCGAGATCCCACGACTTTGCGCCGGCGATCATGTGACGACGGAACAGCCACGCGTTCACTGCGGCGGCGACCAGCAAGATCATCTTGATACGGAACCACAGGCTCTGCGTGGTGCGCACCGGAATGGCAGTGAACAACAACACGCCGGTGATGAACATCACCGTAAAGCCGATCAGCATCGGCTTATCCAGGCGCTCGGCGATTTTCGATGCCGGCACCTGTGCAAAGCACAGACCGAGCATGCGCAGGTCGATGACAGCCAGCATGCCGAGGCTGCCCATCAAGGTCATGACATGCGTCGTCTCGATCCAGTTGTAGAGATAGAAGGACTCGTGCAGGCCGACGCTGAAAGGCAGCTCGCCCAGCCACTCAGCGAATCTCAGTAACGCCGAATTCAGCACGTGTGTTGGACTCCCCCGATGAGAAATTCATTCTAGTCGGGGTCCGCTGCGCGGGCGGACAAGAAGTATCAATGTCTGTCCGCGCCGCGCGAGTCCTGCCCCATTGCGCCTGCGTCAGGGTTTTGGCGCTGCCGGCGCTGCGTCGCCCTTGACCTGGCGGGATCTGAAGCGCCAACCACTGGCGGTTTTCACCAGCGAATCCGTGTATTGACCGGTCATCACGATCGACGGCGGCTGCGTGCCGACATCGAGAAGCATGAGCATCACGACGCCGCTCGCGCCGTCGGCGGCAGGCGTAATCCGCAGATTAGAATTCCAATGACGCCGGTTCGCGCCGTTCATCTTTTCACGCCAGTTCTTGATGAACCCCACCAGCGCCTCGCGGCCGGTAAAGCGATTGAACGTGCCATCCGGCGTAAACGTCGCCGCCCAACCTTCGGCATCGCCCGAATCGATGGCGTGGTTGTACTGCGCGTATAGCTGTTCGATTTCGATGTAATCCTGCGGCGTGAAGTCCGCAGCCCGCACGGGTGCGAAGGCAACCGCCAACATCAATGCCGCCACTGCATGAGAAACAAATCGACCCGAATTTTTCATAGTGTCTCTCTTCAGACCCCCTCTCCCTTTGGGAGAGGGTTGGGGTGAGGGGATTCTTTAGGCGCGTGAGTATCCTGTATCCGTCGATTACACGACAGCCCTCCAATCGCATCTTGCAGAGTGGAAACAAACGCGGCATGGTCGACGCATGAGCGACTATGAAATCCGCGCCTTGGAGGAACTGCGCCGCTGGCAGCAGGAAATGCAGCGGGGTCCGGGGCTGTGGAATCGCGCTACCAGCGGCATGCAACGCAAGATCAACAGTTACATTCCCGAAAAAATTCATTCCAGCATCACTGCGGTCATCAAGCAGATGACGCGCGGAGTGCTGAGCGGATCGAACTTCACTGCATCCGCGCCGCTGCTCGAAGGCGGCCTGGAAGAACGTGAAGCTCGCGTTCGCGGGACTGTCGATCGTTATCGCAAGACCGCGGCAGTCGAAGGTGGCATTACCGGCGCGGGCGGCTTTCTCCTTGGGCTCGCGGACTTTCCGCTGCTACTGGGCATCAAGCTCAAGCTGCTGTTCGAAATCGCCGCGCTGTATGGTTTTTCCGGCGAGGACTACCGCGAACGCCTGTACCTGCTGCATATATTCCAGCTGGCATTTTCCGGCGATGCGCATCGCGCCGATGTTTATCAAAAAATGCAGCGCTGGCATGAGCAGAGTGCGCAGCTGCCCTCGTCCATCGACGATTTCGACTGGCGCAAGTTTCAGCAAGAGTATCGCGACTACATTGATCTTGCGAAGCTCGCGCAGTTGCTGCCGGTGATCGGCGCGCCGGTAGGCGTGATCGTGAATAACAGCTTGCTGAAGAAGCTGGGCGTGACGGCGATGAATGCGTATCGCATGCGCTGGTTCGAACGGCCGGCACTGTCAGCCCTCCATGTCCCCTCTCCCTCCGGGAGAGGGTTAGGGTGAGGGCTTCTGTCCCCTCTCCCTCCGGGAGAGGGTTAGGGTGAGGGCTTCTGTCCCTAACTCAACCGCACGCCCTCCAACACATTCGTCATCGCCCTGGCCTTTTCTCGTGCCGCGTCGGTCGTCTTGCCGAGCGCCAGCGAATGCCTTCGCGATCCATGATAAGCCGCGCCGCTCGCGCTGTCGGCACGACCGTGCAGCCTTCTTTCTCCAATTCCAACAGCGTCGGCGTCGCGATCGCTTCGATCTCCGGCACGATCAGCCGCGGCCGCTCACGTTCGATCAACTCACCTAGCGCGATCGGATCGAGCATGTTGATCACGTGCGAGCGATGCGCCACCTGCATCGCCGGCGCATTCCGGTAGCGATCCACCGCGATAACTTCACAGCCGAAACGCTGCAGCTCGATGACGACTGCCTTGCCCAGCTCGCCGGCCCCCAGCAACATGACGCGAGTGGCGGAAGCGGACAGCGGCGTGCCTAACGTAGTCACAATAAATGCTCGGACGGTGATCGGAGGCGGCGAGTATCGGCCTGGCGTCACACGCTGACAACAAGGACGACCCTCCCATCAATCGTACGTTGCGGCCCGGACCGCAGCTCTTTAGTCTTC
The DNA here is from genome assembly GCA_963710595.1 of uncultured Gammaproteobacteria bacterium. GTDB lineage: Bacteria > Pseudomonadota > Gammaproteobacteria > Steroidobacterales > Steroidobacteraceae > Steroidobacter. Next base: position 1,449,727 of record CAVQAZ010000003.1, on the reverse strand, counting down.
GCGCTTTCGTCTGCGAAGGGATGCTCATGCACGCACGCTATCTGGCCGGAACATTGCTGGCCGGTCTGGCCGCCACCTTGCCGGCCCCGGCCGCCGAGGACGCGAAAAAGAGCTGGGACGTCAATGCGCCGCCGGGCGAGCATCGGGAGATCCCGCTCGACGTGCGTTCCGGCACCTGGATGAGCGTGGACGTCAGCCCCGACGGCAGCCGCGTGCTGTTCGACCTGCTCGGCGACATTTATGAATTGCCGATCGCCGGCGGCGAAGCCAAATCGCTGACGTCAGGCCTGGCCTGGGACATGCAGCCGCGTTATTCCCCCGACGGCGCCTCCATTGTGTTCACTTCCGATCGCGCCGGCGGCGACAACCTGTGGGTGATGGATCGCAATGGCGGCGGGCCGAAGCAACTCACCAAGGAAGACTTCCGCCTGCTGAACGATCCCGTCTGGCATCCCAATGGTCGTTACGTGGCCGGGCGCAAACACTTCACGACGCGCCGCTCGCTGGGCACCGGCGAGATCTGGTTCTACAACATCGACGGCGGCGAGGGCGTGCAAGTCGTCAAACGCGCGAACGAGGATTACCAGAAGGAACTCGGCGAGCCCGCATTCTCCGCCGATGGCAAGTATCTGTACTACACACAGAACAGCACGCCGGGCAATCGCTTCGCGTATGCCGAGGACGTGAATGGCCAGGTATTCGCGATCAAGCGCGTCGAACTAGCCAGCGGCGAAACCACGACAGCAGTGACCGGCCCGGGCGGCTCAGTGCGTCCGACGCCTTCGCCGGACGGTCACTACCTGGCGTTCATCCGCCGCCTGCGCACCGAGACCGTGTTAAAAACGGCGCTGTACACGCAGGACCTGAAGTCGGGCGAGATCAAACTGCTGTACGCCGACCTTGATCGCGACATGCAGGAAACCTGGGCCGTCAACGGTCTGTACCCGCGCCTGGACTGGACGCCCGATGGCAAATCCATCGTCTTCTGGGCCGGCGGCGGCATCAAACGTTTGGATATTGCCACGCGCGCGGTACAGGACATTCCGTTCCACGTTGTCAGCACACGCACCTCGATTGCGCCGCCGCGCTTTCAGGTCGACGTCGCGCCCGATCAAGTGCAGGCACGCATGGTGCGTTTCGCCACCGTGTCGCCGAACGGCCAGCGAGTCGTGTACGAATCCTTCGGCAAGCTGTGGATCAGGAACGTGACCGGCGGCGGCGCGGCGCGTTTGTTGACCACCGACGCCGGCGGCGCCTTCGAGTTGTTTCCTGCCTGGTCGCGCGACGGCAAACGCATTGTCTTCGTGCGTTGGACGGATGCCGGCCTCGGCGAAATCCATGTCGTCGATGCGGGCGGCGGCAAGTCCCGCGCCGTCACCAAACAACCTGGCCATTACTTTCAGCCGCGCTTTACGCCGAAGGGCGATGCCATCGTCGTGCAACGCGGCGCCGGTGGACAGCTGACTTCACCACTGTGGTCCAGCGAGCCGGGCTTGTATCGCGTCGCTGCGGCCGGTGGCGAATTGCAGCAACTCACCGACGAAGGACGGAATGCTCACTTCATCGATGCGTCGGAGCGCATTTACTACACCAAGGATGCGGATTCGGCGAAGGAAGCCGAACCTGCGCATGAACTGGTCAGCGTGGATGCGACAGGCAAGGATCGGCGCGTACATGCGCGTTCGAACTATGCGAGCCGCATGGAAATCTCGCCCAGCGGCGAGTGGCTGGCGTTCCGCGAAAACTTCCATGTCTATGTGCTGCCAGTGCCGCCCGGCGGCCAAGTGGACTTGTCGCCGAAGATCAAGGCGGTGCCGATGCGTCGCGCATCGGACCTCGGCGGCGAATATCCGAGCTGGATCGACGGCGACACGCTGACGTGGACCGTCGGGCCTGCGTTGTATCGCGGCGAGATATCCACGCTGTTCGCGCAGCCTGCAGTCGCACCCAAAGAAGGTGAGGAATCCACGCCTGTTTATGGCGAACGCGTTGCCGATCTCGGCAGCACGCGCCTTGCCGATAAACCGTCCGGCGTGGTTGCACTGACAGGCGCACGCATCGTCACCATGAACGGTGATCAGGTGATCGAAAATGGTGTTGTCGTCATTCGCAGCAACCGTATTGCCGCGGTAGGAGCGGCCGACGCCGTGCAGATTCCAGCCGATGCGCAGCGGCTGGATCTCGCTGGCAAAACCGTGATGCCGGGACTCATCGACATTCACGCACACGGCCCGCAGGGTGCGGATGACATCATTCCACAGCAGAACTGGTCGGCGTTGGCGCATCTCGGCCTCGGCGTGACCACCGTGCATGATCCTTCCAACAATGCCAGCGAAGTCTTCGCGGCCAGCGAATATCAACGCGCCGGCATCGTGATGGCGCCGCGCATTTTCTCCACCGGCGATGTCGTATATGGCGCTCGCTCCGAAGGCCTGGCGAGCATCGACAAGCTCGAGGACGCTCGCAATCATATCCTGCGACTGAAAGCGCAAGGCGCCATCTCCGTCAAAAACTACAATCAGCCGCGTCGCGAACAGCGCCAGATGGTCGTCACCGCCGCGCGCGACGCCGGCATGATGGTGGTCGCAGAAGGCGGCTCACTGTACGCGATGGACATGACCATCATCGCAGACGGCAACACCGGCCTGGAACACAACGCGCCGCCCCAGCGGTTCTATGACGACGTGCTGCAGTTCTGGCCGCGCACGAATGTTGGCTACACGCCGACGTTGGTGGTGACTTACGGCGGACCGGGCGCAGAGTTCATGTTCTATCAGGAATCGGACGTGTGGGCCCACCCGCTGCTGGCGAAGTTTGTGCCGCCGCATATCGTGCAGCCTCGCTCGGTACGACGGCAGATGGCGCCGCAGACCGACTATCAACCCGTGCTCGATTCCGCCGCGAACGCCAAGCGATTGATGGAACTCGGCGTGTCGGTTCACATTGGCGCGCACGGCCAACGAGAAGGGCTGGGCTCACATTGGGAAATGTGGGCGTTCGTGATGGGCGGCATGTCGCCGCTGCAGGCGCTGCACGCGGCGACGATCAACCCGGCGCGCTACATGGGTCTCGACAAGGACCTGGGCTCCATCGAAACCGGCAAGCTCGCCGACTTGCTGATCCTCGACGGCAATCCGCTCGCCGACATCCGCGCCACCGACGATATTTCTTATGTGGTGCTGAACGGCCGCATCTACGCAGGCGGTTCGCTGGCCGAGCACATTACCGGCAAGCGTCAGCTCGCACCGCTGTACTGGCAGAATTAATCGTTTGTTGTTCAAGCATTCGTTGCACGCGCGGCGGTTCGGGGCTGCGATGTAACGAATGTATCAAAGCGCTGTTGTCAGTGTCGGCGTGGGTGTGGCGATGACTTATTCGAATGTAGTCGATCCAAGTCGGCGCCTCGAAACGTTCCACCCACAGTCCGGGATCATTCAAGTTGCGAGCCAGGCTCCAGCGATGAGCGCCGTCACGCAGACGAATGCGGCGGCGCTCGTGCATGGCGCGCAAAAATGCGGCGGCATCGGCCTGTGCGATCTGGTACTCGATCATGATGACGATGGGTCCGCTCTCGTGTGCGACCGGCAGCGCCGTAGCAGGCTCGGTCCATGATTGAAGAAATGGATCGAGGTTGGATGACCCGGTTTGCGGCAGCAGCACTCGCAAACCCAACAGGACGCCGGCCACTTGCGCTACTGCAGCCACGAACAGAGCAACCGCCACGCCGCTATGCTCGGCAATAGCGCCGAAAGCCGAACTGCCGACAGTCATTGCCCCAAATACGGCCATCTGAAAAAGCGCGATGCCGCGCGCCGCCATCCAGCGTGGAGCCGCCATTTGCACCGCGACGGCAAGCGTTGAAAGCCCCAGCACCCAGGTAGCGCCCGCGAGCGCCAAGCCGATGCCGGTCAAGAGCATCGCGCGGCTGACGCTCGCCCCCACGATACCGACCGCAAATCCCAGCGAGGCGATGCGAACGATAAATTCGGTCGAGAAGCCTCGATACATGCGGGCGCTAAGCAACGCGCCACTCACGGCCCCGACGCCGAAACTACCCAACAGCACTCCATAGACCATCGCGCCGCGACCGATGAGATCGCGAGCTATCAGCGGCATTAACGCGAGCGGCGCGCTGGCTGCAATACTGAATACCGCTCCGCGCAGTAATATGGCGCGAAGATTCGGCGACATCGCGACGTATCGAACGCCACCCGCCATTGCGACACTGAGCGACTCGCGCGGCACCATCGGGTTTGGACGCTGCGATGGCCAGCGCGTCGCCACGATGAGCAATGCGATATAGCTCAAAGCGTTGATGAAAAATGCCGCCGCTGCTCCCGCTACGGCGACGATCACACCACCGAGCGCAGGGCCGACGCTGCGCGCGACATTGAAGTTGATGTTGGCGAGCGCCATGGCCGCTGGCAGCGCCGCCTTTGGCACCATGTCCGCCAGCGCCGCCACCCACGCCGGAGCGCTAAGCGCACTCCCACACCCCAGCAGAAAAGTGAACCCCAACAATAACCATGGGGTCAGCAGGCCGAACCACGAACAGATCGCGAGCGCAATCGACACGAGCAGCATGAACGACAGCGAACGTAGCATCACCACTCGCCGGTCGAAGCTGTCGGCAATCGCCCCAGCCCACAATGACAACAGCATGAAAGGGAGCACAGCCGCAGCCTGCACCAGTGACACCAGCTGCGCCGAGTCGGTGAGCGAAGTCATCATCCATGATGCTCCCACCGCTTGAATGAGACTGCCGAAATTGGTAGCGATACTCGCCAGCCAAGTGGCGCGAAATATCGGTATCTTCAACGGGAAAGCGATCGAATCCGTCGCGTCGCTGCGCAAAGCACCACCATCCAGGTTAACTCAGGGCGAACCGGTCCCTCAGTGCCCGATGCTCCTCAATTTTCCCGCCGGGTTCAATGCGCCCCCGAACCGGCAAATCGCATCAACGTGCGCGCCGGGGCGGCACGTAAGCGATGCATTCCAACTCCACCCGTGCGCCCATCGCCAATCCGCTCGCAGCCAAAGCACTGCGCGCTGGAAACGGCTTGCGAAAGAATTCGCGATAGACAGTGTTGAACGCCGGCCACTCGGCAATGTCGGCGAGGAACACCGTGCACTTCACTATGTCACCAAGCGACGCGCCGTTGCTTTCCAACACGCGCTTGATGTTCGTCAGCGTTTGCCGCGACTCCGCCTGAATGCCGCCTTCGGCCAGCTTCGCGGTCTCCGGGATCTCGCCGATCTGGCCGGACAGAAACAGGAAATCGCCCGCGCGCACCGCCTCCGAAAACGGCCGGTCCAGCTCGGCTGCGCGCGGCGAATTCAGGAATTGAGGTTTTTCGGCCGCAACACTGCCGACGGCCAGCAGCATCGCCACACCAAAGACAGTGTGCCATCGGACCTGGGCGAGGCATTGAATGGACATGGACAGGTTCCCTATCGGTTGACGAATACGCGAGAGCTTAATCCTTTTCGCAATGCCCACTACACATCCTGGATGTGTCGCGATGTTAGTGATCGCTGCGACTGTCGCGAGTAAAATGCCGGCATGTCGCAGGCAGCCCTCGATAATCCCATCTGGTCCGCGCTCACCACGGCACAGTCTCATTTCGCGCTCGGCGGTCCGTACGCGAAACGCTTTCCGGCCGAAGTCGCGCCGTTCATCGCAGTCGCGGAGCCTGGTCGCGCCGCTGCGCAGGCGCTCGCCGAACTCGTCGCGCCGGGAGAGACGGTCAACATCGTCAATGTCACCCCAACACTCGATACCGGCTGGACGCTGCTTGCAACCGGCAACATCGTGCAAATGGTATGGCGCGACGACGCACCCGCGCCGGCAGAAGATTCCGGCGAAATAGCCACGCTCGGCGCTGCCGATGTAACAGACATGCTGGCACTCACCACATTGGTGTTCCCTGGTTACTTCCGCCCTCGCACACCCGAAATGGGCGCCTACTTCGGCATCCGCCAGGACTCGCGCTTCGCTGCCATGGCCGGCGAACGCATGAAAATGCACGGCTACGAAGAGATCAGCGCTGTCTGCACTCATCCCGATTTCACCGGCCGCGGCTACGCCGCCCGCCTGATCAACCACGTTGTGATCCAGCAATTGCGCCGGGGCATCACGCCGTTCCTCCACGTCAACGAGAAGAACGCCCGCGCGCGCAGTTTGTATGAAAGGCTGGGGTTTGAGGATCGGGCAAGCCTGCCCTTATGGTTGTTGAAGAAGGAGTAACAGCGGGCCACGCAGTGATGGCGCCTGACTACGACCGTGGTTTTCAACTTCAGCAGCAGTCAATTCGAAGATAAAATCCGCGGGAAACCGCTTGCGATTACGACGAATCTGTTCGTTCAGCCGGCGAGTCGTTACGGCCTAGAGTGCTGCGAGATCCGCGTCGAGCAACACGCGGTGACCTCTTAGAATCAAAATCGACTCAGCGACACGATCAATCGGCAGGTGTGCAGTACCTTTGCATTGCACAGACTAGTCCAACCGCTCGACGCCTTCGGGCATCCTGATCCAGGCATGTTTCCTGGCTTCGTACACCGAGAACGTCGGTTCCGGAAATGTCGGATCGGCTCGCCGAGGGCCTGTACTTTGAGCTGGCCGCACATACAAGTGGCATGGCGAGTTGTCATGGGCGCTCCCGTGCAGTATCTATTCAACTAATCCATTGAAATGGGCGTCATCACGGAGAGTCAGCATGTCATGCCAGCATATCGCGAGCATCAAACCTTTGCCGCCGAAAACGCCGCGGGGTTGTGAGGAGTGCTTGAAAACCGGCGGAACATGGGTGCACTTGCGGCTGTGCCTGAGCTGCGGCCATGTCGGCTGCTGCGACAGTTCGCCGAACCGGCATGCCACCAAGCACTTCCACAGCGCCCATCATCCGGTGATGGCGTCGTTCGAGCCCGGCGAGCGTTGGGCGTGGTGCTTTGTGGACGAAGAGGCGGTCGAGGTGCCGCGGGAAGCGGAGCAGTATCTGAAATAATTCCTATCACCTCACCCTGCCCTCTCCCAAGGGAGAGGGAAAGAACTCTCTGCTGACCTTAAGTCAGTGCCATTCTCCCACAGGGAGAGATGAAAATCGTCCCCTCTCCCGCTTGCGGGAGAGGGTTAGGGTGAGGGTCTTACTGCCGACTCGCCTACGGCGGGAGAGGTGAAGACAGAGATGCGGCGATCCTTCTCCTCCCACACCTCGTTCAGCCATCCCTGCATGCGTTCGCGGAACGCCGGATCGTTCTGGTAGTCGCCGCCCAACAGCTCCTGCGAGATCGGCAACTCACGAATATGCACTCGCACTTCGCGCACACGGTTGGCGAACAGATCGAGCATGGTCGGCGTGCCGCCGGGATAGACAATAGTCACGTCTAGAATCGAATGCAGCGCGCGACCCATCGCATCGAGCACGAACGCGATGCCGCCGGCTTTGGGCTTGAGCAGGTGCTTGAACGGCGATGCCTGGTTTTCGTGCTTCTCCGGCGTGAAGCGCGTGCCCTCGACGAAATTCATCAGCGCCACCGGAATGTGCATGAACTTGGCGCACGCGCGCCGCGTCGCTTCCACATCACGCCCCGCCAGTTCCGGACGCTTTTCCAATTGCTGGCGCGAATACCGTTTCATGAACGGGAAATCCAGCGCCCACCACGCCAGCCCGAGCAACGGCACCCAGAACAGCTGGCTCTTCAGGAAAAAACGCAGGAACGGCACGCGGCGATTCAACACCGCCTGCAGCACCGGGATATCCACCCACGTCTGATGATTTGCCAACACCAGGTAGTGACCCTGCGGTTGCAGCGTCGCCTCGACATCGACGACCAGGCGAGTGCTCGTGAACCACCGCATCAGGGTGGTGTTGACGCTGATCCAGCTCGCGGCAATGGCCATCAGCAGCCAGTCGCAGACGCGGCGGATCGGACGCAGCGGCAACAGCGCCTTGAACAAAGCCACCAGCAGCAGCGGCGGCACGTGCAGAAGGATATTCATCGCCATCAGCAGCGCGCCGAACAGGATTCGTAACCAGCTCATCCCCGATCGACCCATGGCGCCCGGCATTTCCGAGGCGCGCGCAGCATACCTGCATGCGGCTCAGGTGGCGATTTCCGCCAAAATAGCGCGGCTGTCGGCGGTGCCCCCATTGCACCGACCGCAGCATTGATGCGATGGTGGACCGCATGAACCGCCGCTCGTTATCAACACTTTTCCGGCGCGTTTCCCGAACGATCCCTGAATGGATTGGCCGAGGCGCGGCCTGGCGGCTGGTCGTGTTGATTGCGGTGCCGATTGCGGCGCTGTGCTCGGATACGACCATGACCGGCTCGTCGCACCCGAATGCAGAATTTCAGTTCGTCCGCCTCACGTACACCGGCGCGACGCTGTTCGGCGGACGCGAGCGCTGGCTGACTGATTGGCCCGAAGCCGAGCAGCACCTGATTCGCGGTGTGAAACGGCTGACGCGCATCGACACGGCCGACGAAGGCCATTACCTCGGCATCATGGACGACACGCTGTTCGATTATCCCTGGATCTACGCTGTCGAAGTCGGCAGCTGGGTATTGAGCGACCAGGAGACCGAGAGGTTGCGCGAGTACTTGCTGCGGGGCGGCTTCATGGTCGTGGACGATTTTCACGGCAGCCTGGAATGGGCCGGCTTCGTGCAAGGCATGCACCGCATCTTCCCCGACCGCGCCATCGTCGATATCCCACCGGACGACGCGGTGTTCCATGTCGCCTATGAGTTCGACGAGCACGTGCCGATTCCCGGCATTCAATCGCTATACAGCGGCCGCAACTACGAGCGCGACGGCTTCACACCGCACTGGCGCGGCATCTACGACGACGACGGCCGGCTGATGGTGATGATCAACTTCAACATGGATATGGGCGACGCCTGGGAACACGCCGACGTGCCCGAATATTCCTTGCTCTACACCACACGCGCCTACAAGTACGCAATCAACTATATTCTCTACGCCATGACGCACTAGTCAGCAGGCGTGGAAGTGGCGGGATGAAGATCCAGTGGCTATCCGACGCTGCCCGCTCGCATCGGCGCGCAGCGCGGGTAAGGGGCGGTTAGGAGAACCCCTCACCCTAACCCTCTCCCAAAGGGTCCCAAAGGGAGAGGGGATGGAAGATTAGTTAGTCACCGAGGCGGGCGGCTGCGGCAGATGCAGTTCGAATTCTTCGACTGCTGCGCGCGTGGGGCGGATCCGGCCCAGCGGCATCTTGTACGAAATGAACAGCGACGAGCCGAAGTTATTTTCCAGCGAGTGGCCGGCGCTCATCGACAGCGAGCCGCGGCCCACGCCCATGCTCTGTTTGATCGCGATCAGATTGGTTCGCTCGCGCGCCCAAGTAGTCTGCGTGGCATAGGCCAGTGACAAGCTCGATCTCTCGGTGACGTTGACGCCGACGCTGGCCAGGTCACGCTGCATGATGGGATCGTTGAGGGACATGCTGCCGATGTCGCGAAACTCGCGGCTTTGAAAACGTGAACGCACCATCACGTTGAACATCGAGTTGGTATGTTCGAAACCCACTTTCGACATCCAGCCCGAACCGCCGCTCGCCGCGTTGCTTTGAGCGAACGCGACCGAGGCGGTGCCCAGCGGACCGATCTGCCGCGCGACGCCGAAGCCCAATGCGGCCACTTCATCCGCAAGGTATTCGCCGTGTCCTTCGACAGTGAAGCCGAGGGGTGCGGCGCAGGCCACAGTAGTGTTAGCGAACATCGGGCCATATTCATTGCTGGTCAGCGCATAGTCCTGCCGCACCTTGCCGAGCCCGACCGAGAAATCCGCACAGCCGTCGCGCACCAGCCGCGTGTCGGCGATCATCGGGCCGCCGATGGATTCGGAATGGCCGAGCGCATCCTTGACCGCGAGGTTCCAACCCTCGCCACCGGAAGGCAGCGATCGATTCACCGAAAGATTCTGCCGCCTCAAGCCGGTGCCGGCCTCACCGGCGGACGCGAACAACGCATCCGCCACGGTCGGCAAGACAGCCATGCCGGAAGTCGCGAGCTTGTTGGAATCGATCACGTCATCACGCGTATCGGAGCGCGTGCCGAACTGCATGCCGCCATAACGCACCGAAGTGCCCCACATGCCGACGCTGCTGACCGCGTCGCCGACGCGCAGGTTCTCATCGCCCAGTTTCTGTGTGTACGAGGACTGCAAACGGGTCACGGTATCGACGTTCGGAGCGAGCGAAGCGGCGAAGCTGTAATCCACTTTCGCGGCATCGCTCAACACCTGCGCATTGACGGAGGAATAGGCAGGATTGAGGGAGCTGGCACGAACCGCGATGGTTTCGGGCTCGTCGCCCTTGGGCGCGGCGCAGGCGCTGAGCGCCAGTACGGGAACCAGCAGCGAGATTGTCCGGATCGTCGGGATCATCAACTCAGTTCAGCAAAATCCGAGGCCCAGGTTAAACACCAGGGCGATGGGCCCCGACCGACCCAAAGTCTAGCAAACCCGCCGGCGCTGACTATGAGCCGCACCCTGTCGGAATGCGGCCGACGTCGCATTTCTGCCCTTCGAGCGGTACTTTGTGCGCACCCGGCAGGCGAAGTCCCGTCCCAAGCCGTAACCCGCCCTGTAACTTTGCTGTCGCGGCGGTGTTCTGCAGCTAAACGACGACCTCATCGTGGCAAGGCAACCCCCGGACATCGACCGCCAGGACGACTTCGCAAGCTTCATGCGTGCTTATCAGGACATGGTTTTCAGCACTGCCGTGCGCATCCTCGGCCGCGACGGCCCGGCCGAGGACATTGCCCAGCAGGTGTTCCTGAAGGCGTATGAAAATTTCGCCCAGCTGCGCCACAGTCCGGCCGCCGGCGGCTGGCTGAAAACCGTCGCGCGTAATCTGGCGCTGAACCACGCCACGCGCTATCGCCGCCGCTGGCGCTTCTTCTCCGAAATGCGCACCGAGGATGACGACGACGCCGATATCGATTTTCCGCAACCCGATTCCGCTGTCGTGGACATGGATGCGGACACCCGGCGGGCGTTGGTCGCCGAGGCGCTGAAGCAACTGCCCGATCATCGCCGCCTGCCGCTGGTGCTGTATCACTTCGAGGAGCTTTCCTACGACGAGATCGCCCAGCAGTTGGGCATTTCGCTGGCGAAAGTGAAGATCGACATCCTGCGGGCGCGCGGCGCGCTAGCGAAGGTTCTCGCCGGTCACGGCATCACGGCGGATAGTTTCTGAGGCCGCCCTCCATGAACACCCCAACGAATCGCGAAGAGCAGTTGGCGCACCTGGCAGCTAAGGCGCTGCGAGACCAACCCCTGCGACACGCGCCGGCCGCTCTCGAAAGCAAAGTGCTGGCGGAGATTGCCCGTCGCGCGGCGGCGCCCTGGTGGCAACGCAGCTTCGCCCAGTGGCCGATGGCGGCGCGTGTGGTCTTCCTTGCGATGTCGATCGGCTTCGTCAAATTAGGACTCGACGCCGTGTCGCTGGTCATCGAGCCGATCGATCCAGCCGCACGCAGCGCTGCCTTGTTCGCGGAAGTCTCGTGGATTCATGCGCTGTTCGCCACGGTGGGCACGGTGTTTCGCGGCCTGCCTGGGCTGTGGGTTTATGGCGGCATCGCCGCGTTCGCGGCGCTGTACGTGATGTTGTTCGGCGTCAGCGCCGCTGCTTACCGGACTTTGTATGCGTCTCGCTGACGCCGCTGGTGTAAGTCACATGAGTACTCTTTTTCGTTCTCTACTCCTGATCGCAGCACTGACCTGGCTGGGCGCAACGAGCTGCGATGCGATGGCGCAAGAGCAACCGGCGCCCGCCGTCGAAGCGCCGACGGAGCCGGCCGTCGAACTGGAAAGCGACTCCACACCGGAGCCCGAGCAGCCGCGTGATCGCCACCGCCATCACGACGCGATCATTCACATTGGCGACGACTCTCACCTCGCCGCCGATGAGAGCGCGAATTCCGTGATTGCCATCTTCGGTTCCGCATCGGCGGCGGGCCGGGTCGAGGAAGCTCTCATCGCCATCGGCGGCGATGCGCGGCTCACCGGTTCGGTCGGCGACGGTGCAGTCGCAATGTTCGGTAATCTCTATTTGGATGGAACGGTCCACGGCGATGCCGTTGCCATAATGGGCAATGTCACGCTCGGGCCTAAAGCGATCGTGCACGGCGAACTCGTGTCCGTCGGCGGAACGATTACGCGTGACCCCGCCGCTTCGGTGTTAGGCACGCAGCAAGCAATCTCGTTCGGCGAGAACTTCGGCCGCATGGAATGGCTGCGGCCCTGGTTCCAGCACTGCCTGCTGTATGCGCGTCCGCTGGCGTTCGAACCGGGCCTGGAATGGGCGTGGTGGGCTGCTTTCGGCTTCCTGGCGCTGTACGTGCTGATTTCGTTGTTGTTCGACAACAGTGTGCAACGCTGCGTCACGACGTTCGAGGAGCGGCCGGCGCAGACTGTGCTCGCATCGATGTTGACGGTGCTGTTGACGCCGGTGGTGTTGATTCTGCTGACGATCACGGTGATCGGCGCGCTAGTGGTGCCGTTCATCGCGGTTGGCCTGTTCTGCGCGGCATTGTTCGGCAAAGCCGTCGTGTTCGGCGTGCTAGGCCGTCGCATTACCCGTTTCACCGGCGTTGCCCCCTTCAGCCACATCGCTTTTGCAACGTTGACCGGCGGATTGATCGCAATGATCCTGTACGTAGTGCCGGTCATAGGCTTTATCGCTTACAACATCATCGGCGTACTCGGCTTGGGCGTGGTGGTCTACACGCTGCTGCTTGCGCTGCGCGCGGCAAACGAGCGCACGGCATCTGCACGGGCAGCCATTGCTGCGAGCTCTGCATCGCCGGCCGCGACATTTGCAGCCGATGGCAGCATCGGCACCGTGCCGCCGCTTGCGCCCGAACCGCCGCCGGCACCGACGAATGTCGAATTCACCACTCTGCCCCGCGCCAGTTTCTGGATTCGCATGGGTGCCCTGATCATCGACCTCATCCTGGTCGGCGTCGCGTTGAGCGTCTTCGACCCTTCGGAAAAATTCACGTTGCTGCTGCTGGCAACCTATGGCGCGCTGATGTGGAAACTGAAGAGCACCACCATTGGCGGCATCATCTGCAACCTGCGCGTGGTGCGGACCGACGGCCGCGACATCGAATGGGAAACGGCTATCGTGCGTGCCCTGAGCTGCTTCCTGTCGCTGGCGCCGGCGGGCCTGGGCTTTTTTTGGATGCTGTTCGATTCCAATCGCCAGACCTGGCACGACAAGATCGCCGGCACCATCGTCGTACGCGTGCCGAAGAACCAGCCGCTGGTCTGATCAATTCATGCGGCGCGGGGACGAGAAACAATTTAAAGATGCGCCCGCCGGAGGCTCGGTGTGCAACGCAGTGAATGTCGCAGCGAGTTGTTCACCGGGCAACGCCTCGCGTAACGACTTCAAGAGTTCGCCGTCAGCGGTCGAAGCACATGCACGTTGCAGCGTGTACAGCGCGCGGCGGCGAGCGCCCTCGGGAACGGATTCCTTGTTGCTCAGCATCTCGCCGACCACGCCCACCAAAGCTGCGTCTCCGGCCGAACCGCGATTACCCAGTGCCGCGAGTTGCATGGTGCGAACCCACTCACGTTCGCGATCGGCCGCCAAGGCGGCAGTAAAATGCTCTTCCGCTGCCTGCAAGCTGCCGCCATTCCATACGGTCCAGTGACCGAGAAAGGCATGCGCGAACGGGTTGCGAGCATCCGCTTGTAAAGCCGCTTCATAAGCACGTTGCGGATCGCCACCGCCGCTGCCATCACGGCTGCGAAGAAAGTAAGCCCAGCCGATATGAGCCGACAAATCGGCCTTGCGCTCGCCTTGCACGGCCGCGGCGCCTTGATCCAAAGTAGGCAGCACCCTGTCGACCAGGGAGGCAAACGTCTGGCCTCCCGAAGCACGCGCGTTGCGCAGCCAATTCATTGCCAGGTCCTGGCGCTGAGCGCGCAGCTCCTGCGTCTGCTCATCGACACGACGGAACAACTTGGCAAACGTGCCCCCAGACTCCGCCGCCTTGAGTGCTGCTTCGCTGCTGGCCCACGCTGATGCGTAGTCTCCTGCCTGCTGCTGCAGTGATGCGACCTCGCTGAATTCGCGGACACGCCGTTGACGGTCATTGTCCTCGCCGACGGTCTGGATCAGCTTCTGGACCGCGAAGATCAGCGACAACACCGCGGTGATGGCTCCGACCCACCGCAACACCACTTCGGTTCTGGAACGCTTCGGTCCGGCGGCGCTGGCCTCGGTCACGGAAACTCTCCTCTGTTCTTCTAATGGCTGCATGCTACCTTGCGGCACCCCAGGTACAACACCGTCATCGGTGCCGTTGACATGACCGAATCCTACGACGTCGCCATCATCGGCGCCGGCACCGCCGGCCTTTCGGCGCTGCGCGAAGTCCGCAAGAAAACCGAGCGCTTCGTCATCATCAATGACGGCCTCTATGGCACCACCTGCGCCCGCGTCGGCTGCATGCCTTCCAAAGCGCTGATCGAGGCAGCCAACACGTTCGAGCGCCGCAAGGAATTTCCAGACTTCGGCATCCACGGCGGCGAGCATCTCGAGGCTGACATTCCTGCGGTGCTGACACGCATGCGAAGGTTGCGGGACCAGTTCGTCGCCGGCGCGGTCAAACTCACTGACAATCTCGGTGAGCGCAACATTGCCGGCAGGGCACAGTTCGCAGCGCCCAACATCCTGCAGGTGGGCGAGCGCCAGCTGCAGGCGAAGGCCGTCGTCATTGCCGCCGGCTCCAGGCCCTATGTGCCGAAAGAGTGGCCCGACCTCGGCTCGCGGCTCATCACCACCGATTCGTTGTTCGACTTGCGTGACCTGCCGTCTACCATTGCAGTCGTCGGACTGGGCCCTATCGGTATGGAACTGTCGCAAGCGCTCGCCCGCCTCGGCGTTCGCGTCACCGCTTTCTCCGACATGACCGAAGTTGGCGGGCTCACCGATAGCGAGGTAAACGAGCGTGCACTCGCATCGCTGCGTGACGATGTGGCAGTTCACATCGGTGAGCGCGTGAAGTTGCAAAAGGAAACGGACGGTGTACGCGTGACTTCCGGCGACCACAGCATAATGGTGGACGCAGTATTCGCGGCCATGGGCCGGAAACCCAGTATCGATGGCCTGGGACTCGAGCGCTTGAATGTGCCGCTGAATGAACGCGGGCTGCCACCCGTCGATGCGCATTCCATGCAAGTGGGCAATTTGCCGGTGTACATGGCCGGTGACATCGACACCACGCTGCCACTCCAACACGAAGCGAACGACGAAGGTCACATCGCAGGGTTCAACGCCGTGCGCGACTCGGCCGCGTCGTTCCGACGGCGGGTCCGGCTGGGCATCGTGTTCTGCGATCCGCAACTGGCGCTGGTGGGTAAGTCGTGCCGCGATCTTGACCGCGATCAGGTCGTCATCGGCTCGGCGGACTTCTCTCGCCAGGGCCGCGCGACCATCGCCGCCACCAATCGCGGTTTGTTACGCGTGTACGCGCACAAGAAAAGCGGCCGGCTGATCGGTGCGGAACTGTGCATCCCGCAAGCCGAGCACATCGCTCACCTGCTGGCACTGGCCATCGAACGCAACTCGACGGTGTCAGACACCCTTCGCATGCCGTTCTATCACCCGACACTTGAAGAAGGATTGCGTACCGCGTTGCGTGACGCATCGAGTCAGCTCGGCCAGCGGGCGGACAGCGATCTCGCCAGTTGCGATCCGCTCGGTGCGGACGCGCTGGATTAAATCGCCATTGCGATCCTGGCAGGCTCAAGGCAGAACTACTGATGCGCGCTCGTGCGAGTTGCGCGCTATGGTGATCGCGAGCTTGTATGAACACCCGCGTATGCGGATTAAGTTCGCAGCTAGCGGTGGCGCTCGTCAGACGGTTACAGTGACGCCATGGAATTTCCCGCCGGCACCGACAGCCTCGACATCACCACCATCGGTGTGATCTCCGATACGCACGGATTATTGCGGCCAGAAGCGCTGACGATGCTCATGGGTGTCGATAGCATCGTGCATGCCGGTGACATCGGCGGACCGAACATCCTGGAAAAATTGCAGACCGTCGCGCCAGTGACTTCGGTACGCGGTAACAATGACAAAGGCCCCTGGGCCGAAGTCATTCCGGAAACGCTGATGCTGAACGTGCGCGGTCACACCATTCATGTGCTGCATGATGTTTCGCAGATCGACTTGAGCCCCGCGGCCGCCGGCGTTGCCGTAGTCATCAGCGGCCATTCGCACAAACCCGAAATCATCGAGCGCGACGGCGTGCTGTTCGTCAATCCGGGCAGCGCCGGCCCGCGGCGCTTCAGGTTGCCGATCGCTGTTGCGAAGTTATATGTCGGCGACCAATCGGTGCGCGCCGAAATCATTCAGTTACGCGTGCGTGGCTGAACGGGCCTGCGATTCGTGCGTTCAGCCGCTTCGGTTTCAGCCGCGACGCAAATATGATTACGAATATACCGGCGGGACACTGAACGGCGTCGCGGGCGCCGTAGAACCGGCAGCCGATCACACTTTTTCCGTGGACTGCGTCCTATTCTCGCGCGGCCATGTGCGAGCGATTTGTCATAGCGAACCAGACGGCGGTGGAACGCGAGTTCCCGCTGCTCCACACGTGGTGGAGATTCGCGCCGAGCTTCAATGTCTCCACGCGTCGTAACGTCCCGGTGATTCGTTTGCACGAAGGCGAATCGGAAGGCGTGATGATGCTGTGGGGATTGATTCCGGATTGGGCCGAAGGCAATGCGCGCAAGGCCTGCACCACTCATGCTTCGACCGATGAACTCGATCGCAATAAAGCGTTCTGCGGCGCGTGGTGGCGCGGGCAACGCTGCATTCTGCCGCTGTCGGGCTTCTATGGCTGGCAGCTGACGCCACAGAATTATCGCCAGCCGTTCTTCGCGCGGCTGGTGAACCGTTCCGTGTTCGGCGTCGCTGGTTTGTGGGATCGCAGTGTCAGCAAGGATGACGATGACGTGATCGAAGGCTGCGCCCTGTTGACTGTGCCACCGAATCCGCTGCTCGCAGAAGTGCACAACACCTCCGAGCGCATGCCGGCCATCCTGCATCGAGATGACTACGAGCCGTGGCTGCGAGGATCCACCGCACGGGCGCGATCGCTGTTACGCACATTGCCGCAGGACAGGATGGTGGCGCACCCCGTCAGCCCGCGGATCAATTCGCTCAAGTACGACGACGAGCAGCTGATCCGTCCAATCTTGTTTGGCTGAATAGCGCCCTGACCCTCACCCGCGCAGACGCGCGACCTCTCCCAAAGGGAGAGGTGAAGAGTTCTTGCCCTCTCTCCCTTTGGGAGAGGGTTGGGGTGAGGGGATTTCTTCAGCCGCGTGAGCGGCGTCCAGCGACCCTCACCCGCGCAGACGCGCGACCTCTCCCAAAGGGAGAGGTGAAGAGTTCTTGCCCCCTCTCCCTTTGGGAGAGGGTTGGGGTGAGGGGATTTCTTCAGCCGCGTGAGCGGCGTCCAGCGACCCTCACCCGCGCAGACGCGCGACCTCTCCCAAAGGGAGAGGTGAAGAGTTCTTGCCCCCTCTCCCTTTGGGAGAGGGTTGGGGTGAGGGATTTCTTCAGCCGCGTGAGCGGCGTCCAGCGACCCTCACCCGCGCAGACGCGCGACCTCTCCCAAAGGGAGAGGTGAAGAGTTCTTGCCCCCTCTCCCTTTGGGAGAGGGTTGGGGTGAGGGAATCTTACTTCACCGACAGCGACGTATATCCCAACCCATCCGGCTCCTGCTCTGCCTTGAGCCGGCTCACGATCTTCATCGTGTTCAAATCGATCACCGTGATCGTGTCGGCGTTGGTGTTGGCGACGAACGCCAGCGACAGGGTCGCGGGTATCAGGATGCCGACCGGCACCGGGCCGCTACCGAACTGCGACGCCATCGGGCGGGAATCGACACGGCCATTGCCGGCAGCAATGCCCCTGCACTGAATTTCATATTGTCTCCGTCAAGGGGCCGCACGGCGCATCAAGGTGCTCTTGCCGAACAGCGATTCGATCAGGTCCACCGCCAGCAGCGCGGTCTTGTTGCGAACGTCCAGTGCCGGATTCAGTTCCATCACGTCCAGCGAACCCATGCGGCCGGTGTCGGCGATCATTTCCATGCACAGCTGCGCCTCGCGATAGGTCGGCCCGCCGGGAATGGTGGTGCCGACGCCCGGGGCGATTTCCGGATCGAGGAAGTCGACGTCGAAACTGACGTGCAGGTGCGTGTTCGGGTCCAGGTCAAGCAACGCCTGCTCCATGGTCTGGCGCATGCCGACTTCGTCGATGTAGCGCATGTCGAACACTTCCAGGCCCTGCTCGTGCACGAAACGTTTCTCCGGCGGATCGACGCTGCGGATGCCGATCTGCCGGATCCATGACGGATTCACCGCCGGTTTATGGCCAGCGAGCCCGGTGAGTTCCGGCGGCCCGAAGCCGCACAGGCAGGCCACCGGCATGCCATGGATATTGCCGCTGGGCGAAAGGTCACGGGTGTTGAAATCCGCATGCGCATCGAGCCAGAACACGCGCAGCTTCTTGCCTTGTTCGCGGCAATGACGAGAGACGGCGCTGATCGAACCAATGCCGAGGCAATGATCGCCACCGAGCAGAATGGGCAGCTGGCCCTGGCCAAGCGCGCCATGCACCGCATCGTGCACCAGGGTATTCCACTCCACGACTTCGGCGAGATGGCGATAGCCCTCCACTGGTTGGCCCCACGGATTGGCCGGACCGTTGAGATTGCCGCGATCAGTTACTTGCAAGCCACGGCCTTCCAGCGCTTCGCGAAGCCCAGCTACGCGCATAGCCTCAGGCCCCATGGACGAACCGCGATCGCTCGCGCCCGCGTCGGTCGGTGCGCCAATCAACGTCACCGCTCGCGCCTTTGCCGGCGTCGCCGAACCTCCCCCCACCCCGAAATGCTGAGTCATAACCATTGTCCTGTCGTTAGAATGCTGCCGGCCTCTTGTTTCGACACCGACGCAGCGTCGTCCGATTGTACTCCATCGATGAATTCCCCCGTCTCAGCGCCGCCGCGTGAGTTGCTAACCGGCGTATTGCTGGCCGGCGCGGGCGCTATCGCCTTTTCCTGCAAAGCGATCATCGTCAAGCTGGCGTATCGCCATGGCGTCGACGCCGTGACGACCATCATGTATCGCATGCTGTTCGCGTTGCCGCTGTTCCTGGCGCTGTCGTGGTGGGCGGGACGAGGCAAGGCGGCGCCGAGCGCTCGCGACTGGCGCACGCTGTTCGGTTTGGGATTCAGCGGCTACTACCTGGCGAGCTTTCTGGATTTCGCCGGCCTGCAGTACATCGGCGCCAGCCTGGAGCGGCTGATCCTTTACCTGAATCCCACCATCGTGCTGCTGGCGGGCAAGTTGTTGTTCAAGACCGCAGTCACGCGCCGGCAGTGGCTGGCGCTCAGCGTGAGCTATCTCGGCGTGTTGCTGGTGTTCGCTCACGACGTGAGGGCGGGCCCCGATGTGGCGCTCGGTACGGCGCTGGTGTTCGGTAGTGCGTTGAGCTACGCGATCTATCTTGTTTACAGCGGCGAAGCGGTGCGACGACTGGGTGCGTTGCGCGTCACCGGCCTTGCAACCACCATCGCGTGCGTCCTGTGCATCGCGCAGTTTTTTATCGTGAAGCCGCCGTCGGCGATGATCGTCGCGCCCGAAGTTCTGTGGCTGTCCGTGCTCAACGCCACGCTGTGCACGTTCGTGCCGGTGCTGATGGTGATGATGGCGCTCGAACGCATCGGCGCCGGCATCACGGCGCAGGTCGGCATGATCGGTCCGATGTCGACCATCCTCCTGAGCATGCTGGTGCTGGGCGAACCGTTCAACGCCTGGTTGGCGGCCGGCACGATGCTGGTGTTAGCCGGCGTGTGGGTGCTGGCGAGGCGCCGGTAAGCGACCTCTCACCCGCGCTTCCCGCGACCTCTGCCAAAGGGAGCGGTGAGAAATCCATCCCCTCTCCCGCTTCGCGGGAGAGGGTTCTTACGCTTGGGCAGAAAGTGCGCAATGCTCCGGCGGACCGGCCGATCTCTCTATAATGTCGGTTTGCCGCAGTGTTGGAGTCCGCGTGCACCCGATCATTTCCGTCCGCAACCTGGTCAAGACTTACGCATCCGGATTCCAGGCCCTGAAGAGCGTGGACCTGGACATCCGTCGCGGCGAAATCTTCGCCTTGCTGGGTCCCAACGGCGCGGGTAAAACCACTTTGATCAGTATCATTTGTGGCATCGTGAATGCGACCTCCGGCAGTGTCACTGCGGATGGCCACGACATCCGCCGCGACTTTCGCGCCGCCCGAGCCAAGATCGGACTCGTGCCGCAGGAGCTTGCGAGCGACGCCTTCGAAAGCGTATGGGCGACGGTGAATTTCAGTCGTGGCCTGTTCGGCAAAGCGCCCGAGCCCGTTTACCTGGAAAAAGTGCTGCGCGACCTGTCGCTGTGGGACAAGAAAGACAGCGTCATCATGGCGCTGTCCGGCGGCATGAAGCGTCGCGTGATGATTGCCAAGGCGCTGTCGCACGAGCCGCAGATCCTGTTCCTCGACGAGCCCACCGCCGGCGTCGACGTCGAACTGCGGCGGGACATGTGGGAAATGGTCCGTTCGCTGCGCGCCAGCGGCGTCACCATCATCCTCACCACGCACTACATCGAAGAAGCCGAGGAGATGGCCGATCGCATCGGCGTCATCAACAAGGGCGAAATCATTCTGGTCGAGGACAAGGCGCAGTTGATGCGCAAGCTCGGCCGCAAGCAACTGACGCTGTATCTGCAGAGTCCGCTGCCAGCGATCCCCTCGCAGCTCGCCAATCGCCAGCTGGAGCTCGCGGCCGACGGCACGCAGCTGATCTACACCTTCGACGCGCAAGCCGACGCGACCGGCATCGCCGGCCTGCTGCGGCAACTCAACGAACAGGGCATCGACTTCAAGGACCTGCACACCAGCGAAAGCTCGCTGGAGGAAATTTTCGTCAGCCTGGTGCACCAACGATGAACGCCTACGCCATCAGCGCTATTTATCGGTTCGAGCTGGCCCGCTGGTTTCGCACGCTGGTGCAGAGTGTGCTGTCGCCGGTGATTTCAACCTCACTGTACTTCGTCGTGTTCGGCGCAGCGATCGGCTCGCGCATGGCGGAGATCGAAGGCGTGAGTTACGGCGCCTTCATCGTGCCGGGACTGATCATGCTCTCGGTGCTGACCGAGAGCATTTCCAACGCGTCCTTCGGCATTTACATGCCGCGTTACTCGGGCACCATCTACGAAGTGCTGTCGGCGCCGATCTCCGCAATGGAAATCGTCATCGGCTACGTCGGCGCCGCGGCGACCAAGTCGATCATGCTGGGACTGGTGATTCTCGCCACCGCGCGCCTGTTCGTGCCTTTCAGCATCGAACATCCGTTGTGGATGGTGTCGTTCCTGATGCTGACCTCGCTGACCTTCAGCCTGTTCGGTTTCATCATCGGCATCTGGGCCAGCGGTTGGGAGAAGCTGCAGATCATTCCGATCATGGTGGTCACGCCGCTGGCGTTCCTGGGCGGCAGTTTCTATTCCATCAGCATGCTGCCGCCGGTGTGGCAGAAGATCGCGCTGTTCAATCCGGTGGTGTACCTGATCAGCGGCTTTCGCTGGAGCTTCTATGGGGTCTCCGATGTGGCCGTCGGCGTGAGCCTGGGCATGACGCTGCTGTTCATGGCGCTGTGCCTGGTCGTCATCTGGTGGATTTTCAAGACCGGCTATCGATTGAAGACGTAGCAGTCGCCGCGGCTGCGAACAAACGTTGCAGGCCAGCGCTGGCTTCCACGCTGTAGAACACTGCGCCAACTGGAACACGACCCGCTACTGCTGCGATGACCGACGCCAGCCCGGCACCTCCGAAGCCTCCACACAGTTCGATCAGTTCGACACCCTCGGCCAGCAGCTGACGCGCGATCGCGGGCGCATCGTCGACGCTTCGCACACCGACGCAAACGAGCGTTCCGAGGATGTCAGTGCGCTGTGCTTCTGAAGCGTCATCAAGCGTATAGATAAAAGCCCACTTCATCTTCGCCTCCGCATGAGCTGTTGCCGTTGCCATACTGTAACCGGCCGATGCGATTCGCAGTGGCGGAATCGACCGTGGTTTTGTTTCCGTTTCAGGCACCAGCCGCGTGCGGTTCTCGCGTGAGATCCCAGAGGCAAGTCGGCAGCAGATCAGGAATATTCTCCTGAATCGGTAGTTCCAATGCGCTGCATTCGCGGTTGTGATGCTTTTTGGACCGGCGGCAATCGGCTATTCAAGATCAGGCCGGGCCGCTCACATTGACGCTGTAGCTGCGGATGATTTCCTGCGATGGAATTTCCGGAATGGTCACCAGCGGATAGTGCGCTGTCAGCGAAGCTTCGCCGAAATCAATGTACGACACTTCGGCAGCCAGGTACTGATTGATCCGGTAGCCCAGTGTGGCAGCCCAGCCCGCATCGACGTCATCGACCTCGACTCGATCCGGGGCGGGGAAAAATTTCGGTTTCGACGATCACCGAGACTTCATCGCCGACGCCCATTGTGGTGCCGGGCGCCGGATTCCAAACGAGATGCCGAAATCGGAACGCTTCAGTACGCCGTGCGCCGAGAAACCGATGCGTGCGTTCTTGTCCATGGGGTGACCGGCGTAGCCGCCGTTGAATCGCGCGTCGAGCGTCATCGGACGCGTCACGCCCCGCAGCGTCAGCTCGCCGTTGATCCGCATGGTTCTCGGACCGGTTGTTTCCCCGCTGGTAGAGCGAAAGGTGATCTCCGGAAACTTGGCGCCATTCAGCCATTGCTCGCCGAGCAGCTGCGCATTGAATCGCCCTGCCTCCAATTCCCGCCCGGCCACGAATGAGCCTGCGCAACCTCCAAAAGGCGACTCCCATGATCAGGCATGCGTTTCTGGCCTCCACCCTGCTGCTCGTCGGCTGTGCCTCGCACGAGGGGCGGCCGAGTAACGCCAGGATCAGCTCGGTCGAGCCCGTCGAGGTCACGGTCACCCGGGATTTCGTTTACACGCCCAGCGGCTGGCCGCAGGATTTGAAGGCGGATTTGTATAAGCCGGCAGGGAATGGTCCGTTCCCGGCGGTGGTAATGATCCATGGCGGCGGCTGGGAAGGCCGCACCCGCGGCGATATGGATGAGATTTCGCAGCAGGTCGCCGAGCGCGGCTATGTGGTGCTCAACATGTCGTATCGATTCGCGCCGCAGTGGCATTTTCCGGCGCAATTGCAGGACGTGCAGCAGGCCGTGCTCTGGCTGCGCGGGCACGCTTCCGACCTCAACGTGCTGAAGAATCGCATCGGCACCTGGGGTTATTCCGCCGGCGCGCATCTGGCCGCGCTGGCGGGCGTGACCAGCCCGGCGGACAAGTGGTTCGTCGAGGGCACACGGGTGCAAGCGGTGGTCGCCGGTGGCACGCCGGTGGATATTCGCTACTACAAGAACGGACCGCTCACCAACGGCCTGACAGGCGTGTCATACGACGAAAACCCCAGCCTGTGGCGCGAGGCATCGCCGCTGGCGCTGGTGACGCAGGACGATCCGCCGATGTTCCTGTATCACGGCACCTTCGATTTCACGGTCGGCGACAACAACGCCTACGCCATGTACGAGGCGCTCAACGCCAACCGCATTCCCGCGGAGCTGTACTTGATGCGCGGCTTGGAACACCTGACCACATTCATGGTCGATCGGCCGGTCGAGCACGGCATCGAGTTCCTGGATCTGTATCTGAGGCAGTCCAAGCCGCGCGTGGCGGCGGGAAAGTAAGAACCCTCACCCTGCCCTCTCCCAAAGGGAGAGGGGTAAGAGCTCTTCCCTTGGGAAAGGTCGCGCGCAGCGCGGGTGAGGGCGTCTTCTCAGGTTCTGCGCTACCATCGCCACCATGTCGGGGCGCAGAACAAGCATTAACGACGTGGCCAAGGCCGCCGGCGTCGCGATCAAAACGGTCTCGCGGGTCCTCAACAACGAACCGAACGTTCGTGAAGAGACCCGTGCACAGGTGCTCGCCGCGGTCAAGCGGCTCAACTATCACCCGAGCCTGTCGGCCCGCAGCCTCGCCAGCCGGCGTTCGTACCTGGTCGGCCTGGTCTACGACAACCCCAGCGCCAACTACACCATCGAGGTGCAACGCGGCGCGCTGGCTCGCTGCCGCGAAGCGAAATTCCTGCTGTTGCTGCACGAAGTGGCTGGCCGCACCGAAGAGTTGATGCAAGACATTCTCACCTTTGCGAACCAGACTCATCTGGACGGGTTGATCGTAGCGCCCCCGTTGAGCGAGTCCGCTGATCTGATCCGCGCGCTCGATGCCCAGGGACTGCCGTTCGTGCGCATCGCACCGAACGAAATCAAACATCGCTCGCCGTACGTCGACATTGACGACGAAGGCGCGGCACGCGAGATGACCGAATACCTGATCGGCCTCGGCCATCGCAGCATCGGCTTCATCATCGGCCGTCCCGGGCACTTCGCCAGCGGTGAGCGGCTGCGCGGCTACAAGGCGGCGTTGAAGAACCACCGCATTCCGTATGTGCCCGAATACGTGCGCCAGGGCGATTTCCTGTTCGACTCGGGGCTCGACATGACGCGCCAGTTGCTGGCGCTGCCGAAGCGGCCTACCGCGATCTTCGCCGGCAACGACGACATGGCCGCGGGTGCGCTGATGGCGGCCCATGAAATGGGCGTCGCCGTACCCCAACAGTTATCTGTTGCCGGCTTCGACGATGCAGCGATTGCGCGGACCGTCTGGCCGCCGCTCACGACCATCTGTCAGCCGACTTACCAGCTGGCGTATCGCGCGGCGGACCTGCTCCTGGAAATCCTGCTCTCCGGGTCCACGCCCAAACCAGCACGGCTCGCCCACACGTTGGTCCGCCGCGACTCCACTGCGATCGCGCCGAATTCGAGACCCAAGTAACGCCTCCCCGCCCGCGAACGCATATCATTGCGGACGCTAACGTTCATGAAGCCACGGATCGCGACGATGCATAGCTGGCCAGCCGCAATATTGCTGACGATCGCCCTCGCACTGAGCGCGGCGAGCGGCATCGCAGATGCGCAACTGTCCACGACCGCGCCAGCAGAGGATCCCAAGCCGCAACTATCACGGGATAGCGTTGCCGTGATCGACGGTTCGATGGAAGGCGTAGTGCAGCGTTTCTCCGTCCCGGGCCTTGCCGTCGGCATCGTCGAAGATGGCGTGCCGGTGTATGTGCGCGCCTTCGGTGTCCGGGACATCGATAACGGCGAGCCGGTCACCGTGCATACATTGTTTCATGTCGGCTCCATCACTAAGACGTTCACAGCCGCGGCGGTCATGCAACAGGTCGAGCGCAATGGCCTGTCGCTCGCCGGGCTGCAAGACACCGACTTCAACGCCCTAGGCGCGGCGATCGAATCGACCTCGAAAGAATCCTTTACGCAGTATCTGCAATCGAAGGTGTTGGCCGCCGCGGGCATGACCGAAAGCACATTCGACGCGCCGCAGGCCAACGACAACATCGCTTGGCCACATACCGGCAAGGTTTTCGTGCGTCGGGCGTCACGTTACCCTTGGGATCGCGCGTTGCTGCCGAGCGCGGGGCTCAACTCCAGCATCAGCGACATGACGCGTTGGGCTGCGGTGCACGTGAATCGCGATCCAGCGCTGCTTTCGCCAGCTTCCTACGAAGCGCTGTTCAAGCTTCAACTCGACAGCGGTTCGGAAGACATGGCAATGGGGCTGGGCTGGCAGCTGGAAAAACGCGGCGACGATTGGCTGCCGCGGCATGCGGGCGCCGAACATGGATTCTCGTCGTTGCTGACGTTGTATCCCGAACAGCGGCGCGCCATCGTGATCTTGTCCAACGGTGAGACCACCCCGCACGGCGAGATCCGCGATCTGATCGAAGCGGTGCTGAAGGGCGAACCGTACATCACGCCGATGCCGCCGCCGCTATTGCGCACCGACTTTCAATGGACGCTGGCTGGATTGATTTGCATGACGGCGCTGCTGATCGCCGTAACGGTGCGCTTCCGACGGCGACCCCCTCGCTAGCATTCACATCCAAGCGCAGCACAGACGCGACTACTCCTCTTCAGCGCAGCGAGATGCGACGCATAGCAATCGCGTCGCCGCCATCTCCAAAGCTTCGATGTGTGTTTTTAGATAGGCGATCTCTTCCTGCAGCCCACCGTGCACGTCCATCACACGACGCAGCGGCTCAGGCTCAGCCTGAAAGTGACGCGTCAGTCCTTGATCGTCGAAGCGCAGTAAAGCAATTGCAGTGCGCGCGACGGCGCCGCGAGCCTGGTCCCAGCGAGGTCCGAAATGCTGGGGATCGATGGCGACAGGAGCGAACGTCATCGAGGCCCATTGCCGCGGGGTGGCCAGTTGTTCTTGACCGTCGCCGGCTTCGACCGACTGATCGTCAGGCAGGAAATAGAAACTGTCAGCCATGATCGCCCTTGTCATGCTCGCTATCCAAGGAAGGGGATCGGGTCAGGCGGCAAGGTTTACCCTTGTCGCCTGATAAGTGCATGGCGGGAGTGGATCGACTACTGCACGATCACACGGGCGTTCAGCGGCTGAACGGGACGCGCGTTGTCGTCACCCATGGCCGCGTGGAACTGTTTGATCTGCTGTTCCGACGCGGTCACCGGCTGCTTCAGGACCAGCCAGTTCACGCCCTCGGAGCACGGCGGCGTGGTGAGCGAACCGGAAAAGCGATAGTAATCGCGCGACGTCGGCATCAATTCCGCAGCGGCCACTTTCACATCCAAGCCGTGCTTGTCACCGGCATGGACCGGCAGGTCCTTGGCGAGCTTGGTGAGTGCCACATTGGCCGGGCCTGCTTCGACGAACACGCCTACCACTGACAGGTTGCCGGCCGCGTCGGCATGCACGAAGTGAACTTCCAGCGGGAACTGTTTGCCGTTGAGCAGGTTCTCGCTCGGCGCGTGGAAATGAAACTGCTTGAGCTCGTAGTCGTGCGAGTCGAGGCTCAGCTTGCTGCCGGGCGCATAAGTCACCTGCACCGTGTGGCCATTGTTGAATACGTCAGCGGCCTGCGAATCGTACTTGAACGACAGCGGCGAAAGCTTGGCGGCTACGGCATCCCGCACGTCGACCGGCGACTGGTTCTTGCCCGAGCCACACAGGCCGAAACCTTCCATCTGGCCCCAATGAGCCGGACCCTCGTCGCCTTCGTAGGTCCAGTGATGCGGGTGATCGCCGGCCATGGCAGCGGAAGTGAGCAGGAGTGCAGGCGCCAAGGCTAGTAATTTGTTCACGCGGGTTCTCTCCGATCGGACCAAGTAAAGCGCCCCTGATGGGGGCCGTACGGGGCTATCGACCGGCACCCGCGGCGCTGGATAAGAGCATTCCGCAATGAGAGAAAAGCAAAAGGTGCGCGCCGGAAGTGATATTCCCGGCGCACACCTGACGAAGTGCAATTGTTACGGGGTGACTGACTGCACGATCGGATTGATGAACGGCGCAAGCACCGAGTAATCACCGTTCCAGTCGTCGTCGTTCCATACGCGACCTTGCGACCCTACGCTCGCCTGCGGGCCTGCGCGCACGGCAACAATGTCCAAGCTCGGGACAACGATGATCAAACTGTCACCCAGGCCCCACGCCCAGAAAGCGTCACGCGGTACGTTCGGCAACAACCCCTCCTCATTCGTCCACCACAACACACCGTAGTTGGTGGTCGCGCCGGGGAAGTTGGCCGGATCGCTGTTAGCCGCCGTCGCGATCGATGCAGGTGGCGTCTGCACCGTGGTCACGAACGATTCGGAGAGAATACGCTGATCGCCCCACACACCCTTGCGCAGGAACAGCAGGCCGACTCGCGCCATTGCGTTGACGTTGGCGAACATGCCCGCGGCCAGCTCGCGTTTCTCGATACCCGAACCCGGAGTCGGATTGGGACGGAATCGGTTGTCGCGCCACTGAACATCGATGTTGGATGGAGCTACGCCTCCAGTACCGCCAGCAGCGCTGTTCAGGCCAAGCGGCGTCCAAACGTCAACGTTCAGTACCTGCGCCAGATCCTGCGCAAACACCTGCGTTAACACCTCAGACAGCCAGTTGAGTCCGGCGTCGGAATAGAACCACGTCGAGCCCGGAGCAAACTGCAACGCCGCGTAGGTGGTGATCCCGGTGCCGACATTGTAGTTATCCTCCTTGAGGAAGCCCGCGGTGTGCGTGGCGAGCTGTAGCACTGTGATCTGATCGAGCCAAGCAGGGTTACTGGTCGGCGCTGCGGCGCCGACACTGCCGAGCTTTGTCTTCGCGACATCGGCGAGCGCAATCAACCCATCATCTATCGCCAGACCCAACGCGATGCCACCCATCGATTTGGTGGTCGACTTCAAGTCGAAACGCTCATCGATGTTGCCCCAAGAGTGCACCAACCGACCGCGACGGATGATCATGCCGGCCCCGCCGCCGGTCAGCGCGTACGCCGCAGCTTCGTCTAGCCGCGCCTGGTTCATGCCCACTTCGGTAGCCGCAGCAACGCGTGTCCAGCCATGATTGGTGGGATCGGAGTTAGCCGTGTCAGAGGCCGGATAAACCGCTGGGTTCACCGTTACCAACACGGTGTCGGTGGCGCTCAAGCTGCCATCGCTGGCCGACAGGGTCAGGGTGTAAGAACCCGCGGCGGGGAATGTCACACTGGTAGTGGCCGCAGTCGCCGTACCGAATGTCACACCGGACGGCCCGCTGGTTGCGCTCCAGGAATAAGTGAGCGACGAAGTCTGCGCATCGGTCGCCGAACCGCTCAGCTGCGCGGTGGCGACGGGCATCTCGATTGTTTGATCCGCACCCGCCTGCACAGTAGGCGCCGTGTTCGAAGGAGCTGGCGGAGGGGAAGGGTTATCGGACCCGCCACCGCCGCATGCAGCCAATGCCAGCAATGACGATGTGCTGAGTACCATCCAGCCGCTTCGCCGAATAAATTCTGAACGAGAGTTCAAGTGCTCTCGCGACGTGACGCGCATTCGTTGTTCCCCTCGATTGCTCGCGCTGTAAGTAGTGCGCGATCGAAACAACGCATTTGCCCTACGAAAGGTTCGCGTCTTCGTCAGAAAAATGCCTGGGAAATTCGTTCAGCGTGCGCCTGCCGAATTCGTTGTATTTTTTTCAACGAAAAGACTTAACAAATATCGGATCGTGTCTGGGAATTGCCTTCAAACACGGTCTGCAGCGATGCGGATGCGGGTGTCGGCAATGTTTCCAAATTGCGTAGCGGGCCGGCGCAAAGAAACATTCGCCGGTGACGTCACCCCGGCGCGCTTCGTAAAGCGCGCCCCTCACCCGCGCTGCGCGCGACCTCTCCCAAGGGGAGAGGTGAAGACTCCGTCCCCTCTCCCGCTTGCGGGAGAGGGTTAGGGTGAGGGCACTCTTGCTCTTAACGGCGTGCCGTCAGCGGTTCCGCCAACTCGCCCAGTCCGCCACCGACCGCCAGCGCCAGATCCACCGTGTTCAACAGCGCATCTCGCTGAGCCGCAACCAGGTCGATCTGCGCCTGAAACAATCCGCGCCGCACGTCGAGCAGCTCGAGATAAGAGATATCGCCCTGGTCGTATCTCAGCTCGGCAAGCTGCGTGGCGCGACTCAATGCTGAGACCTGCTGATCGTTCGCATCACGCACGCCGACGATCAACGCCTGGCCTTGCAGGGCATCCAGCACTTCGCGAAACGCCTGCTGCACCGTTCCTGCGTATTCGGCCTTGCGCTGTTCTCGCAGCGCTTCGGTGCGAGAAACATTAGCTCGCAGTCGACCGCCCTGGAAGATCGGTTGCAGGATGCCGCCGCTCGCCGACCACGCTTTCGCCGGTCCTGTGAATAGATCATCCAACTCGGGACTAACCGAACCAAGCACACCGGTGATGCTGATGCTGGGAAACAACTGCGCACGTGCGACGCCGATATCCGCTGCCGATGCATTGAGGGCCGCTTCCGCCGCGCCGATGTCAGGACGCTGCTCCAAGACCGACGACGGCAACGAAGCGGGCAACGTCGCCGGCGCCGGCAAGCTGACGCCTTGCAAAGTAATGGCTTCCTCGACCAGCGCTTTCGGCGATCGTCCCAACAACACGCCCAGTGCATTGGTGCGCTGGACGACCTGGATTTCCAACTGCCGCATCGACACCCGCGTCGCGGCCGCTTCGGCTTCGGCGCGCTTGTAAGTGAACTCGTCGCTTTCGCCCGAATCGAAGCGGAGCTTTTCCAGGTCCACCGATTCTTCACGTGAAGCCAGCGTGTCGCGTCCGCGCGCCAGCTGCTCCGCCGCGGCGATCAGGGAGAAATAGCTACGCGCCACTTCTCCGGTGAGGCTCAACTTGGTGGCTTCGCGGCCGTATTCCGAATTCAACAACTGCGCGCGCGCCGATTCCGAAGCACGCATGTAGCGGCCCCACAGATCGACCTCGTAACCGACCACGCCTTGCACGGTGTAAAGGGTCTGATGCGTATCGAAACCCGGCACGCCCTCCAGTCCCTGCACCTGCGACGACAGCTCACTCTGCTTGGAACGCGTCGCATCGCCTTCGAGATTCAAGGTCGGCAGGCGATCAGCATTGCTGATGCGCAGGAACGACCGCGCCTCGGCGACCCGCGCCGCGGCGATCGCAGCATCCGGGTTGTGCTTCAGCGCCTCTTCGATCAGCTCATTCAACTTCGCGTCGCCAAACAACGTCCACCACGGATTCGGCAACGGTGTCGTCTGGCTGGACTGCATCGGCAGGCTGTCGGGCAGCGGCTGCACCGGCTTCTGCGGATCGATCTTGGAAACAAAGCAGCCGCCGAGGATGGCGGCGACGGCCACCGTCAACGTCGCGCGAGTTCCGTTTCTTATTGCTTGCTTGTTCATTGCTTCGACTCTCAATTCGACTCGCGCGGCGCGGCCAGCTTGGGGTGTTCCGTTCCGCCCTGCTGCGCCCGCTCCTTCTCATAAGCCTCGCCGCCCTTGGTGCCGGCGATCCATTTGAAGAACAACGGCACGAACAAGGTGGCGATGAATGTCGCCGCCAGCATGCCGCCGATGACGCTGGTGCCGAGTGAATGACGGCTGTTGGCGCCCGCGCCGGTGCTGATAGCCAGCGGCAACACGCCGAAGATCAGCGCCAGCGACGTCATGATGATCGGGCGGAAGCGCAGCTTCGCGCCTTCGATGGCTGCATCCGCCAGGTTCATGCCTTCGTGATATTTCATCAGCGCGAACTCGACGATCAGGATGGCGTTCTTGGCCGCCAGGCCGACCAGCGTGAGCATGCCGATTTGGAAGTAGATGTCGTTCGCCAGGCCGCGCGCGAACACCGCCAGGAAGGCGCCGAACGCCGCGAACGGCACCGCCAGAATCACCGCGACCGGCAGCGTCCAGCGTTCGAACTGGGCCGCGAGGATCAGGAACACCATGAGCACGCCGAGCAGATAAACGCCATTGGAAGCGCCGCCGCTCACCTTTTCCTGGTAAGCGGTGCCGGTCCACGCCAGCGCGTAGCCCGTGGGCAGCACTTCGTTCGCAACTTCTTCGATCACGCGAATCGCATCGCCCGAGCTGTAGCCCGGCGCGGCGCCACCCATGATCTTGGCCGCGTTGAACGCGTTGAAACGCTCGACCACTTCCGCGCCGGCCACTTCATGAATGCTGGCGAGCGCCGTCAGCGGCACCAGCTCGCCGGACTTGGAACGCACATAGACATTGCGAATGTCTTCCGGATAAGCGCGGAACCGCGGCTCCGACTGCAATTGCACCTGATACACGCGGCCGCTGCGATTGAAGTCGTTGACGTACAGCGCGCCGAACGTGCTTTGCAAGGTTTCGAACACCTGGCCCACTTCCACGCCCAGCGTCATCGCCTTCTCGCGATCCAGCTCGATGCGCATCTGCGGCACGCTGGCGCTGAAAGTCGTCTGCGTGCCGGCAAGCTCGGGACGCTTGTTGGCGGCCTCGACCAGTTTCTGCACCACGCCTTCCAGGTCCTTGATCGAGCCGCTGCCACGCGACTGGATGTACGCCTCGAAGCCACCGGTCATCGACAAGCCCTCGATGGGCGGCGGCTCAACCGCGAAGAAGAATCCATCCTTGACCTTGGAGCCCGCGCCATACACCGCGCCCACCAGCGCAGCCGGCGACAGGTCGTCGCTCTTACGCTCGTCCCAATGCTTCATCGGCAACCAGATGATGCCGCTGTTGGTCTTGAACGCCATGGTGAGCGGATCCATGCCGGACACCGCCACCGCATGCGAGACGGCGGGATGATTTTGCACCGCTGCCGACACGGCCTGAATGGAACGTGTCGTGCGATCGAGCGAGGCGGCGTCCTGCAGGAAGCCGATCACGAACACATAGCCTTGATCTTCCGACGGCGCGAGCGATGTAGGAATGGCGCGGAACAACCCGAAGGTCGCCGCCAACATGCATACGAAAACGCCGGCCGCCAGCGCGCCGCGCTTCATGAAGAAACGCACGGTCGTCTCGTAGCGGTGAGTGACGCGTTCGAACCAATGGTTGAAACCGCGCAGGAAGCGGTTCTCCACCACGTGATGCTCCTTGAGCAGCAGCGCGCACAACGCCGGCGTGCAACGTCAGTGCGACGAAGCCGGAGATCGCCACCGAAACCGAAATCGTCACGGCGAACTGCCGATACATCTCGCCGACCAGGCCGCCGAGGAAGGCTACCGGCAGGAATACCGCCGTGAGCACCAGCACGATCGCGATCACCGGCCGCGTCACTTCCTCCATCGCCTTGACCGTAGCCTCCGGCGCGGAGAGCTTTTCCGTCGTCATGATGCGCTCGACGTTTTCGAGCACCACGATGGCGTCGTCGACCACGATACCGATGGCCAGCACCATGCCGAACAAGGTCAGCATGTTGATGGAGAAGCCGAACATCTGCATGGCCGCGAACGTGCCGATCAGCGACACCGGCACGGCCAGCATCGGAATGATGGTGGCGCGCCAGTTCTGCAGGAACAGCAGCACCACGAAGAACACCAGGACCATGGCTTCGATCAGCGTGAAGATCACTTCCTTGATCGACACCTTGACGTATTGAATGGTGTCGTAAGGAATGTCGTAGGCCATGCCCGGCGGGAAGTCCTTCGACAATTCCTTGAGCCGCGATTGCACGGCGCTGCCCGTTTCCAACGCATTCGCGCCTGGCGCCAGCACCAGCGCCATCATCACCGAGCGCTGGCCATCCAGCGTCGATTCGTTGTTGTAAGTCTGCGCGCCGAGTTCGACCCGCGCGACATCCTTCAGGCGCACGATGCCGCCGGTCGGCGTGGTGTGCACGACGATCTGCTCGAACTCCTCCGGCTCCTGCAGGCGACCTTGTGCCGTCACCGCGTAGGTGAAGTCGACGTTCTGCTCCACCGGTTCGACGCCGATCTGGCCGGCCGCGAACTGCGAGTTCTGTTGCCGAACCGCGGCCGCCACATCCGAGGGTGTGAGTCCCAGCTGCGCCAGCTTGTCGGGCTGCATCCAGATGCGGATGGAGTAATCCTGGCCCCACATCTGTACATCACCCACGCCCGGTATGCGACGCAGCTCATCGACCACATTGAGCGTGACATAGCTGCTGAGCGTGAGCATGTCGACGCTGTCGTCGGGCGAATGAATCGACACGATCTGCAGGAACGTCGTAGATGCCTTGCGCACCACGACACCCTGTCGCCGCACTTCTTCCGGCAAGCGTGGCACCGCTGCCTGGATGCGATTGTTGACATTGACCGTCGCCATGTCGGCGTCGACGCCGATATTGAAATTGACGGTGATCATCAACGTGCCGTTGCCCGAATTGACCGAGCTCATGTAGAGCATGTCTTCGACGCCGTTGATTTCCTTTTCCAGCGGCGCAGCCACCGTTGCCGCGATGGTTTCGGCAGTGGCGCCCGGGTAAACCGCGGCCACCGTGACCGACGGCGGAATGATGTTCGGGTAGGCGGAAACCGGCAGCGCCCGCATGCCGGCCAAGCCGGCAATGACGATGAACGCCGAGATGACGCAGGCGAAGATCGGCCGCGTGATGAAGAAGTTGGAAATCATGCCGCCTCCTTCCCTTTGCTCTTGGCAGCCTTGTCCTGCGCCTCGGAGTGGGCCGGCACCGGCTGCTGTTCGGCCTGCTTCGAAGCAGCGTCGACCGAAACGGCGTTCACTTGCATGCCGGGCTGCTGCACCTTCATCACGCCTTCGACGATGAAACGATCGCCCGGCGCGAGCCCTTCGGTGATGACGATGTTGTTGCCCAGCGCGCGGCCGACCTTCACCGGACGGAATTCCGCTTTCTGTTCGCCGTTGATGACCCACACGAACTGGCCCTGCGCGCTCGACATGACTGCCTTGCGAGGCACCGCGACCACGTTGCCCAACATCACGCCTTCGACGCGGGCGCGAATGAACTGGCCGGGAATCAACTGCGCCTCGGGATTCTTCAACACGGCGCGCACGCGCACCGTGCCCGAACTGACGTCGACGGCGTTATCGACGAACGTGACCTTGGCGACGTCCGGATACTCCTTGCCGTTCTCCAGCAGCAGTTTCACGGTTGGCGCCGCGGCATCGTTAGCCGGCGCGAGCGTGGCGCGGATCAGCGCCGCCTCCGATTCGGGCACCGAAAATTCGACATACAAAGGATCGACCTGCACGATCTTGGTCAGCAGGCTGGAAGCCTGCTCGGTCGACACGAGGCTGCCTTCGGACAGCACTTCGCGACTGGTCAATCCGGAGATCGGCGCCCGTACGTCGGTGTATTCCAGATCGAGTTGCGCCATGCGCAGCTGCGATTCTGCGGCGGCGTAGTTGGCCTGCGCCACTTCGAACGCGGACATCACTTCATCGCGACGGCTCTGGCTGACCGCATTCTTTTCGAACAGCGGCAAGACGCGATCCTGCTGGCGGCGTGCCTCTTCAAGGCGTGCCTTGGCGACGGCGACTTCAGCGCGCGCCGAGGCCAACCGAGCGCGCACCGGCTCCGGATCGATAAGAAACATCGGCTGGCCCTGCTTGACGCTGCTGCCTTCTTCGTAGCGGCGCTTCATCACGATGCCGCCGACGCGGGCGCGCACTTCGACTTCGCGTGAACCAACGGTGCGTGCGGTGTAAGTCAGATCCAATGGCACTGGATTCTGCTCGACCGTCTGCACGGCGACTTCCGGCGGCGGCGGCGCCTGCTGTGGCGCCTCTTTGCCGCAAGCAGTCAGCAGTACGGCGCTGACAGCGATGACAAGGGCGGATTTCGACAACGACTGGCGAATGACGTTCATATGCGTCTACCTGGCAAAACTCAAAATACATTGCGCGGCGAACCATTCGCTCGCGGAAAATTGGGGTGGCTTTGGACGGGAGTCCGGCTTCCTTTGACTGGCCGAGGCGGGAGCCCTCAGCGATAAGCCTCATCGGCGATCTGCAACAGCTCTCGCACCACGCTCTGGCGCTGCTCATCCGTAAACGACGAAATACGCAGCGATTCACGCATCATCAGGCCGTCGATCGCCAGCGTGACGATCGCCGCACGGGCGAAATCCACATTGCTGGTTTCTAGTTGCCGCGTGTACTGCGCAATCCGCTCGCGAATCACTTCCAGCAGAGTCAGGTCATTGGCGGCCGCGGCAAACAGCGCTGCACCCATGCCAAGCACTCTGGCGCGCGGTTGTTGCTCCAGGATGCCGACGATGCAGGACTTTAGGTCGCGGCCCTCGGTCTCGCCCATGCCGCCCTTGGCTTGCTCGACACAGTCGGCCATGCCCTCGACATAGCGCTTGGCCAGCGCGCTCAGCAGAGCCTCTTTGGATGGGAAGTGATAGAGCAGGCCACCCTTGCTCACACCTGCCGCCTGCGCGACGCCTTCGAGCGTCATGCGCGCCGCGCCGACGTCAACGACAACTCTTTCGGCAGCTTCCAGCAGCCGCTCGCGCGCCGGGCTGGCTGCGACTGATGCCAACTCGACCATCGACAGCTCCCAGGAATGAGATTGAACAAGGCGGCGACTATACCGTCCAGCCGGTACAGTTTGTAATAACTTTCCGCTAGGCAGCCTCGGGAGTTTCATATCCCCCACGCCCCGCCTGGTGTGCGGACCGACCCCGCTGAAGGTGAGTGGTCGTTTAGAAAAATGAATGCAAGATGCGTACATTGCCGATGTAAATAGCGTGAAGTTGGCAATTAGTGTGAATTTTTTCTGTAATGACCCGGGCGCGAGAGCCGACTACGTAAAGTACCAGCTCGCAGGCTGCGGTAGTCAGCCACACAGTCCGAGGACTTGCGTAATTGAGCAATCGCGCCGCAGCCGCGTATTGAACGCTGCAATGAAGACGAAGGAGGTCATGCTTTTTCGACATGCCTGTGCTTACGACAGGTCGACGGTGGTGCGAGGTTGAACCTTGCCTGCCGCCGTAAGCAGACGCGCTACGGCAGCAGAGTATTCGAACGGCCGCGACCGGGAGCGGCTTACAATGCGCGCCGTCGAGTTAGGAAAGGAACGCGCATGCCCGACACGAACGTGTCCTGGTTTAGCGGCGAACATTTTTTGCCACACGGACACTGCTACATGTGGACACCGGGCATCCTGTGGATGCATGTCATCGCTGACATTCTGATCGCGATGGCCTATTTCACCATTCCCTTCGTGCTGATGTACGTCGCGCGGCGGCGCCGCGACCTGCCATTCAATTGGCTGCTGGTATGCTTCGGCATGTTCATCGTTGCCTGCGGCCTGACCCACGTGATGGCCGTATGGAATGTCTGGCACACCAACTACCGGCTGGAGGGCGTGCTGAAGGTCATCACCGCCGCTGCTTCGGTGCCGACGGCGATCATGCTATGGCGCGCGCTCCCGTCCATTCTTTCCGTGCCCAGCCAGCGCCAGATGCGTGACGCCAGTGAATCGCTGGCGCGCGCCAATCGAGAGCTGGAGGCCTTCACCGCATCGGTCTCGCATGACCTGCGCTCGCCGCTGACGACCATCGCCGGCCAAGCCGGGCTGCTGGAAATGTCGATGCCGCATGCGAACGAGGATCAGCGGCGTCGCCTGACGCGCATCCAGAGCAGCGTGAAACAGATGTCGGAGCTGATCGATGCGCTGCTCGCGTTGTCGCGCATCTCGCGGCACACGTTGCATCGAGAGATCATCGACGTGTCGGCGCTGGCGGAAAGCATCGTCCAGGACCTGCGGCAGAAGGATCCTTCCCGTACTGTCGAGGTGGAAATCCAGCCGGGCATGAGCGTGCATGGCGATCGCCGCCTGATCGCCGACCTGTTCGTGAACCTGCTGGGCAATGCCTGGAAGTTCACTTCGCGAGCCGCAGCCGCGCGCATCGAAGTCGGCCAGTCACAACACGGCTCGATGTCGACTCTGTTCGTGCGCGACAACGGCGCCGGCTTCGACATGACGTACGAGCAGAAACTGTTCCAACCGTTCCAGCGCCTGCACGGCGCGGCCGAGTTCGAAGGTTCGGGCATCGGACTGGCTACGGTGGCGCGCATTGTCGATCGCCACGGCGGACGCATTTGGGCCGAAGGCAAGGTGGGCAACGGCGCGGTGTTCTATTTCACCATGCCGACGACGCCGATCACGGAGCAGTTCTTGCTCATGCATCAACGGGCGCTGGCTTAAGGACAAGCGCTCACCGGCACTTAGGGGCTTTTCGCCGACGTGCCTTAACTCG
Organism: uncultured Gammaproteobacteria bacterium; assembly: GCA_963710595.1. Classification (GTDB taxonomy): domain Bacteria; phylum Pseudomonadota; class Gammaproteobacteria; order Steroidobacterales; family Steroidobacteraceae; genus Steroidobacter. The sequence goes on along the minus strand of CAVQAZ010000003.1, from coordinate 1,412,015 downwards.
TACCGGCAACGGGATTAGAATCCGCAGCGCCTGCCACCGGCACTGGCGCTCCTGATCACACATACCAATGACGGCGCGGGTGATGCAACGGACGCGCCGCCACTAAGGATTGAAGGTTCCATGTCATTCGACCAGAACGCACTCGACAGCCTCCGCATCGAACGCAGCCCCGAACCCACTCGCAGCTCACGGTCAGGCAGCATTTATAAGTGGTTCATCGCCGGTGTGCTGGTGCTGGCCGCCGTGGCCGCCACTTATGCGCTGCTGCGTAATAACGCCATCGAAGTGGAAACAGTCACGGCCACGCCCTCCTCCACCAGTGGCGGTAATGCCGGCGGCGCGGTGCTCAACGCCTCGGGATATGTCGTCGCCCGGCGGCAAGCCACGGTGTCCGCGAAAGTCACCGGCAAAGTCGCCGAAGTGCTGATCGAAGAAGGCATGGCGGTCAAGGAAGGCCAGCTGCTCGCGCGCCTCGACGATACAACCACGCGCCCGCAACTCGACTTGGCGGAGCGGCAACTCGATGCGGCTCGCAAAAATTTGCAGGAAGTCCAGGTGCGGCTGTCGGAAGCTGAACGAAACCTGCGACGTTCCCAACAACTGCGCGCCGACAAGCTGGTCAGCGAACAGGCGCTCGACACAGCGCAGTCCGAAGTGGCTGCATTGCAGGCACGGCTGGAAGCACTGAAGAGCGAAGTGCAAGTCGCGCAGAGCAGTGTTCGCGTACGCACGCAGGATCTCGACGACCTGATGGTGCGCTCGCCGTTCGACGGCGTGGTGGTCTCGAAGGACGCGCAGCCCGGCGAAATGATTTCGCCCATTTCTGCCGGCGGTGGTTTCACGCGCACCGGAATCGCGACAGTAGTTGACATGGATTCGCGAGAGATTGAGGTCGACGTCAACGAGGCGTTCATCAACCGCGTCAAGGCCGGACAAAAAGCCGAAGCGGTGCTGGACGCCTATCCGGACTTTACCGTCCCCAGTCACGTCATCAACATCGTGCCGACCGCCGATCGACAGAAGGCCACGGTGCGCGTCCGCATCGGTTTCGACGCACTCGATCCGCGGATCTTGCCGGACATGGGCGTGAAGGTGAGTTTCCTGGACGACCGGGCCAACGAACCCGCGACGGCGGTGTCGCGGCCGTCGGTGCGAGTGCCGGCGGAAGCGGTGATCAAGGACGGTTCGAGTACCTTCGTCTGGCGGGTGAATGACGATGCAGTGGAGCGGGTGGCGGTTCGCACTGGCGGCGAACGCAACGGACAAATCGAAGTGCTGTCGGGAATCAACGCCGGCGACGTCCTTGTAGCGAAACCGGTCGACGGCCTCGCCGAGGGCGCCCCGGTCAAGAAGAAAGCGGAGTAAATAATGACCGACGAGACCCTGGTGCGGCTGCGCGGCGTGGCGAAGGATTACAAACGGGGCGCGGAGACGGTGCACGTGCTGCACGCTCTCGACCTGGATATTCCCAAGGGCGATTTCCTGGCGTTGATGGGCCCGTCGGGTTCGGGCAAATCGACGCTGTTGAACCTGATCGGCGGCATCGATCGCCCTACCGCCGGGTCGATCGAAATCGCCAGCCAGCGCACCGATTCGATGACCGACGGTGACCTCGGCCGCTGGCGCGCCAATCACGTCGGCTTCGTGTTCCAGATGTACAACCTGCTGCCGGTGCTCACCGCCGAGCGCAATGTCGAGTTGCCGTTGCTGCTCACCAAACTGTCCGCCGCCGATCGGCGCAAGCGTGCGAATGCGGCGTTGAGCCTCGTCGGTTTGAGCGAGCGCGCCCATCACAAGCCGCGCGAACTGTCGGGCGGCCAGGAACAGCGCGTCGGCATCGCCCGCGCCATCGTTTCGGATCCGACGTTGTTGTTGTGCGACGAGCCCACCGGCGACCTGGACCGCAAGGCCGGCGATGAAATCCTCGACCTGCTGCAGGCTCTCAATCAGCAGCAGGGCAAGACCATCATCATGGTGACGCACGATCCCCATGCAGCGGCCCGCGCCAAGCATGTCCTGCATTTGAATAAAGGTCAGCTCGGCCGCGAAGCGGCAGCGTAACGGGAGCGCGCCATGTTCAAGTATCTTCCTTTGCTGTGGGCCAACCTCGGCCGCAAGCGGCTGCGCACCAGTCTTACGCTGGCGTCGATCATCGTGGCGTTTCTGCTGTTCGGCTTGATGCAGACACTGCGCGTTGCGCTCACCGGCAGCCCGGAACTGGCCGGTGTCGACCGCCTGATGACCATGCACAAGGTCTCCATCGTGCAGTCCATGCCGCTGGCCTATCTCAATCGCATTCGCGGCGTCGAAGGCGTCACGGCGGCCACCTCGCAGGACTGGTTCGGCGGCATCTTCCAGGAAGATCGCAATCAGCTGCCCACGTTCGCCGTGGAAGCGCCGAGCTTTCTCCAGGTGTACGGCGAATACCAGCTCAAGCCGGAGGAGCAAGAAGCGTTTTTGAAGGATCGCAGCAGCGCCATCGTCGGCCCGCTGGTGGCGGAGCGCTTCGGTTGGAAAGTCGGCGACACCATTCCGTTACGCTCCAACATCTGGACCAAGAAAGACGGCGGCAATACCTGGTCGATGAAAATCGCCGGCATCTACCAGGCCGCCAACGGCGACAACCAGAGCATTTATTTTCATTACGACTACCTCAACGAATCGCGCGCCGAAATCAGGGACATGATCGGCTGGGTGGTGGTGAAGGTCGCCGATCCGGAACGCTCGGCCGAGATGGCCCGCGCCATCGATGACCTGTTCATCAATTCTTCCACCGAAACCAAGACCGCCACCGAAAAAGCCTTCATTCAAGGCTTCGCCAACCAGATGGGCAACATCGGCGCCTTGCTCACTGCGGTGGCGGCGGCCGTGTTCTTCACGATGTTGCTGGTCACGGCCAACACCATGGGCCAGTCGATCCGCGAGCGCATCAACGAGATCGGTGTGATGAAGACGCTGGGTTTTTCCGGTACAGCCGTGACGATGATGATTCTGGGCGAGGCGCTGCTGGTGACCGCACTGGGCGCGGCGATCGGTCTTGGACTGGCGGCGCTGGCCGGCAAAGGCCTGGGCGCAGCGCTGGTGCAGTTCTTTCCGGTGTTGGGCATGCCGGGTTCGAGCTGGGGCGCCGGCGCAGTCCTGGTGGTGTTGCTGGGCGGACTCGCCGCGGCCTTGCCGTGCACGCAGGCAGCGCGCCTGAAAATCGTCGACGCCCTGCGTAAGAGTTGAGTTAGGGAGTTACCATGTCCAACAATTCTTTGGCTCAGATCGGCGCCATCACCAACATGAACCTGCGCAACATGTCGCAGCGGATGGCGTCGTCGATCGTCGCGCTGGTCGGCATCGCCGGCGTCGTCACCGTACTCATCGGCGTGCTATCCATCGCTGAAGGCTTTCGCGCGGTGCTGGAGATCTCCGGCTCCGATCAGGTCGCCATCGTGTTACGCAGCGGCGCTACCGACGAAATGGGCAGTGGCCTGACGCAGGAGCAGATCCGCGTCATCAGCGACGCCAAGGATGTGCTGAAGGACGCGCAAGGGCCGATCGTGTCGCCTGAATTGTATGTCGTGGTCGATGTGCCGCTGATCAACACCGGCACCGCGGCGAATGTCCCTTTGCGCGGTGTGGGCCAGCAGGCCAGCAAACTGCGCGGCGACTTCAAGATCGTCGAAGGCGAGAATTTCACGCCCGGCAAGTTCGAAGTGGTGGTCGGTAAAGGGGCGAGCATGCAGTTCGCGGGTCTCAAAGTCGGCAGCCAGCTGCGCTGGGGTACCACCAACTGGACCGTTACCGGCATCTTCGAAGATCGCGGCAGCGTGGCCGAGTCGGAAATCTGGACCGACGCGACCGTGCTGCAAGGAGCATACAACCGCGGCAACTCGTATCAGTCCATGCGCGTCAAACTCACCAGCCCGGGCGCCATGCAGTCGTTCAAGGATGAGCTGACCAGCGACCCGCGGCTGAACGTGCGTGTCTTCAGCGAAAAGCAGTACTACGAAGAACAGTCGCGCATCCTGGTGGCGCTCGTCAGCACCATCGGCACATCGATCGCGGTGTTGATGGGGCTGGGCGCGATCTTCGCAGCGCTCAACACCATGTACTCCGCTGTTTCATCGCGCTCGCGTGAGATCGCGACTCTGCGGGCGCTGGGATTCGGCTCGGCCCCGGTGGTGGTATCGGTGCTGGCCGAAGCGTTATTGATCGGCCTCATCGGCGGCGCCGTCGGCATGCTGGTGTCGTATTTCGCCTTCAACGGGCTGCGCGCGTCGACGATGAACTTCGCAACGTTCAGCCAGATCACATTCGCGTTTACCGTCACTCCCGCGTTGCTGGTGCAAGGACTGACTTACGCATTGATCCTCGGCTTCATCGGCGGATTGCTGCCGAGCCTGCGGGCAGCGAAGTTGCCTATCACTACTGGATTGCGGGAACTCTAATCGGGCCCGGGGCTTCACCACCCCACTCGACGCCGATACCCGCAGCATTTCAATCAGTGGCTGATTGCAAGATTCAGGGAAGTCGAAGTATCAACACTTCCTTATGCCCGAGCTGCCCGACGTCGCCGTTTACATCGATGCCCTCGAAAGCCAAAAGAGAAGCCGCTGAAGAATGTGACCAGGAGCAGACCGCCTTACGCCATCCCCTGGCTAACACCTGCAATTCGTTGACAATTTGGTGACATCCATGGCCGGCAACACTCATTTGGCGCGTGCTGCGCAGGCCGTGCACATCACAGGTGCATTTGAAACAGCGGCGCTGTTTCAGGAGTCTTAATTTTTCTCGATTTTCAGCCACTGCGGAGCTGGCACGCCTCCTGCATTAATGTAACCGAGCGCTTCAGGGCGCGAGTCTCCTCGGTTTCAACGTGCTTACGACGATGGTCAATTATCCCCCTGAGCCATCTCGGATGCCGGCGTGCGCGATGTGATGAATATCGCGCACGCTTTTTTTTCCCGAAAGCAGCGCCAATTGTTTCCAGCTCGCGCCGGCCAGCCACTGCCCGCGCCATCGGCCACGACGTCGCTGGGATTTTGCGGTCAGAAGTCGGCGAATTTCGCGTCGAGGATTTCCGCTTCGGCAGCGCAACCGATCTCCCTTACGGAGTTCGGCCCCGGAAAAAACTGCTCCTCGAGGTCTTTGCCGCCGGCCGCACGCCAACGCACGGTGGTGGCGACGGTCTTGAACGTATGCGAATTGACCAGCCACAGCCGCGTGTTCTGCGCATCGCAGGCGCCTTCGAGCTTCAATGTCACGAAGGTTTTCGCCGCGGCCTCTTCCGCCGCTTGCACTGTTACCGTTGCCACCGTCGCCAGGGCGAAGATGGCCGCGATCTGTGTCGCTTTGCCCACCAACCTATCCTCCCGGTGCATGTGGCTGGCCGCGGTCCTGCGGACATGCCTCCCTGCTCCCTCTTGTTGAACCATCAAAGCTCCGCGTGACACCGGGTTTCTAAAACTCTTCCATTGGACTCGTGGTCTGCGGAACAGAACTGCATGTGCCAAAGGTGGAATATAGACGCTCTTGCAGCGCCGCGCATGACGACAATGGGGGGAATCGCCTACGTGCAAGCTGAATGAGAGCCGGTTCAGCGCAGAAAAGTGGATAAATCGTGACATGAGTCACAGTTCGCACCGCGCCCGAATTCCGGTTCTGAACGAAAGCCTCTTTTCGCCCCGTTCAGGTCAGCGCCGGCCGCTGGCGACCCATCGGTCGGGCGTCGCTACGACCAACCCCTAACTGTTTACCCACACCTACCCACATAAAACTGATCGGTAGCACGGTAATCCTGTGTGCCAGTCCGCAGTTCGCCTGTTGTTTAGTCAAGTTTCGCAGCACCGGCCGCTATCTGACTTAACTACCCCGTGGACGGGTTGGAGTCTGCGTTGCTATCGCTCCTCAACAAGATGCTGTTTCGAAAGGCACTGCGCCCCGATGCACGAGTCGGCATCGCGCTTGCAGATGGGTCGTTCGCGCTCGCAGTAGTTAGGCGCGACGGCGTCGGCAAGCCGTCCATCGATCATTGCGCCGTGCATCCGGCCGGCAGTGATCCCGGGCCGGCAGTGAAAACCGTACTCGACAAATTAGGCGCCACTCGCGCGCCGGCCTGCGCCGTGATCAGCGGCGATGACTACCAGATCGTTCAAGTCGAAGCCCCCGAAGTGCTGCCATCCGAACTGCGCGCCGCCATTCGCTGGCGACTTCGCGACGTCATCAATTTCAGCATCGACGAGGCCGCGGTCGATGTGTTCGAGATTCCCGATCCAGTGCGGCGCACGCAGGGCAAGATGCTGTTTGCCGTCGCCGCTCGCGAGACCGCGATCCAGCGCATTTCCAGCATGCTGCGCACCTCTGCCAAGGGGTTCGATTCGATCGACATTCCCGAACTGTGCCTGCGCAACCTGAGCGCGCTGCTGCCGCAAGATCACAAAGGCGTCGCCATGCTGGCGCTGAACGATCGCTTCGCGCAGCTGGTGATCACGCGCCAGGGCGTGATGTATCTGACTCGCCGCATCGACACCGGGCGCTTCGGCGACACCGGCCGTTTCGGCGCCGACCATGGCAATGGCACCGCCATCGACGCCAGCGGGCTGGCGTTGGAAATTCAGCGCTCGCTCGACTACTACGAAAGCCACTACGACCAGACGCCGGTGGGCGACCTGGTGATCGCGCCCGCCGACGCGCGTGCGCATCGCCTTGCCGAAGAACTGAAGAACGAAACCAGCTTGCGCGTCAGCGCGCTGGACGTTCGCGACTTGTTCAGCGTCCACAAAGACGGCGAGGTGGTGACCGACTGGCCGACTCTGATGGCACTCGGCGCAGCGCTGCGCGACGACAAGCTGGAGCCGTAGCCATGCGCCAGCAGATCAACCTGTATCAGCCGATCTTCAGTCACGAGCGCAAACAGCTCTCGGGCGCCACGGTCGCCACCGGGCTGGGCTTGATCGTTGCCACGACAATAGCGATCTCCGTTTACGCCAATTACAGCGTCAACAAGCTGGCGCTGGAATTGGCAGTCATGCGGGAACACGTGGTACGGCAGGACGCGGTCATGGCTCGAGCCGTCGAGCTGCAAGCCGCTCGCGGCAATCCCACCGAGATCAATGTGCGCGTAAAGCATCTGACCGAATCGATCGCTGCGCGTAGCAGGGCTCTGAAGGTTCTTCAGGACGGTGCGGCCGGACAGACAACTGGTTTCGCCTCGCGACTGGAAGCACTCGCGCGGCGCCATGTCGAAGGACTATGGATCGACGGCTTGATGCTGTCAGGCACGACCGGGGCAATGTCGTTGCAAGGCGCGGCCTTGGATGCCGACACCGTACCGACTTACCTGCAGGGCCTGGCGCGTGAGAACGCGCTCGCCGGCACTCGCTTCGACGACTTTGTCATCGAACGGCCAGAGCGACGGCCAGAGCGCGAGCTTCGCAAAGAAGCGGTCGAGGAGAGCGGCGCGGAAGAAGGCTCTGCGACGCCGAAGCCTCGGCCGGCGGCGGCTGCGAATCACATTCGCTTTCGTGCCGGCAGCAAATCGTTGCAGGCAACCCGGACTGAGGCAACCACATGAGGTTGCCGGCCGCCATTGAGAAGGGCATCGCTCGTTTCGATCGCATGACGTTTCGCGAACGCGCGCTCATCGCCGTTGCGGCGCTCACCGTCGTGATCATGGGCTGGACCCTCGCTTCGTTCGATCCCATTGTCGCGCGGCGCGCCTCGATGTATGGCGAGCTCAACATGATGGAGCAGCAGATGGCCAGCAGCGTGCAGGCGATGGCCGACGCGGCAATGGCCAATCCTTCGAGCGCAGCGCTGGCGAAAGAAGCGCAGTTGCGCCAGCAGCTGGCGCAGATCAACGCCAAGCTCGCGTCGAAGTCCGGCGGCCTGATTCCGCCGGAGCGCATGGTGCAGGTAATTCAGGACGTACTCGCCGGCCAGCGCGGCGTCACGCTCATCAGCTTGCATAACAAGCCGGTGACGACATTGACGCCCCCCGACGCAAAAGTCTCCGAGACCTTCGTGCCGACGGCAGCCAGCGCACAAGCCGCCACCGCGGCGGCGAACACCGGCCCCTTCGTCCATCCAGTCGAACTGGTCATCGAAGGCCGTTATCTCGACATCCTCGCTTACCTGCACGCCCTCGAGGCGCTCGAGTGGCGCTTCTACTGGAAGTTGCTGGAACTGGAAACCACGCGCTACCCGACCAATCGGGTTCGCATCGAGCTCAACACATTGAGCATGGACAAGGACTGGATCGGCGTGTGACGCCGTGAGTAACCGCACATGAAGACGCTCCACAACCCGTATCTCGCAACATTGCTGCTCTCGATGACCGCCAAAGCGGCACTTGCAGATCGGTTGGCCGACCCGACTCGTCCCGCCGACGTGCGCCCCGCGACAAATGGCGAAGTGCTGCCAGGTGTGCGAGTGGAAGCGATCCTGCAATCCGGCGAGCGCCGTCTCGCGATCGTCAACGGCAAAGTGGTGCGCGCCGGCGATCGCATCGGCGCCATTCAGATCCTGGAAGTGACCGCCGACAGCGTGCGCTATTCGCGTGCCGGTGAGAGTCACGTCGCGCGCTTGGACGGCAGAACCATGCAGGTACGGCACAACATCGTGCAGCCCAAGGACGAGTCATGAAGTCCGTGCGGCGCCTGAATCTCTGGCGCACGCTGCTGTGCGTCGGACTGACGTTGAGTGCGATGGGTGCCGCGAGCGCGCAGGAAACCACTGCTCCTGTGGAAATTCCCAAACCTGGGCTGACACGCGGCGAGCCGCGCTTTGATGTCAATGTCGATTCCGCCCCGGCACGCGCGTTCTTTGCCGGCCTGGTCGACGGCACTTCGTACAACATGCTGGTTCATCCGGACATTACCGGGCGCGTTTCGCTGCAATTGAAGCGTGTCACTGTCGAAGACGTGTTGAACGCAGTGCGCGATCTGTACGGCTATGACTATCGCAAAGTCAGTACCGGCTACATGGTGTTGCCGGCATCGTTGCAGACTCGCCTGTATCGCCTGAATTACCTCGACCTGCACCGCGAGGGCGTTTCGCGCACTCGGGTCAGCTCGGGCCAGATCACGCAGAATCGCGATTCCAACTCCTCCTCCGCATCATCAGGCTCGACCTCATCCGAAGGCGGCGGCGACAGCAGCGGCGGTGGCGGCACTGTTGCGGATGTCACGGGCACCTCCGTGGTGACCAGCAATTCGTCGAACTTCTGGGAAAACATCGGCGCCGACCTGCGCGCCATCATCGGCGGCGACGGTAAAACCGATCGCAGCGTCGTGATCAACAGCCAGTCGGGTGTGATCGTAGTTCGAGCCCTGCCTAGCGAACTACGTGATGTCGCGGACTATCTGTCACGCACTGAAGCGACCGTTACGCAGCAAGTCATTCTCGAAGCGAAGATCGTCGAGGTCGAGTTGAACGATGCCTACCAGGCCGGCATCAACTGGGCCGCAGTGCTGCGCGATGGCAACAAACAATACTTCCTCGGTCAATCGGCGCCGCCGGGCGGCTTCGATGGCGACCTGCTTGCGCCAAGCGGCGACCCCGTGAACGTTGCACCGGGCAACCCGATCAGCGGTTTCGTGCAGAACACACTGGGCGGCGCCTTCACGCTGGCGGCGAACTTCGCCGACTTCAACGCTTTCATCGAGTTGCTGGGCCTGCAAGGCCGCACGCGCGTGCTCTCCAGTCCGCGAGTGTCGACGCTGCACAACCAGAAGGCCGTCATCAAGGCGGGCACCGACGAATTCTTCGTCACCGGCGTGTCCAGTGACACGACCACCGGCGAAGCCACCACGACTTCCGTCGATCTGGAACTGACGCCGTTCTTCTCCGGCGTGGCGCTCGATGTCACGCCGCAGATCAGCGAAAGCGGCAACGTGCTGATGCACATTCACCCGACCGTCAGCGACGTCACCGATCAGCAGAAGACCCTGTCGGTGCGTGGCCAGACCGATTCGTTGCCGCTGGCGCTGAGTCAGATCCGCGAGTCCGACAGCATCGTCAAGGCTCACAACGGCCAGGTGATCGTGATCGGCGGTTTGATGCGCGAAACGCGCCGCCGGCAGAACTACAAGATGCCACTGCTGGGCGACGTGCCCGGCCTCGGTCGTTTGTTCCGGAGCCAGCGCGACACGAACAGTACGGTTGAGTTGGTGATCCTGCTGCGCGCGATAGTAGTGACTGACAGCGACTGGCCGAAGCTGGTGCAGGAGCCGACCGACCGTATCGAAGCGCTGACGGAACAGGGCAAGCTGCGGTGAGCGACCTGCGGCGCAAAAAGGTTCGCCTCGGCCAGCTGCTGCTCGATAACAAGATCATCACCGAAGAGCAGTTGCAGACCGCGCTCGTCGAACAGAGACGCAGCGGCCGCAAGCTCGGCCGCGTGCTCACCGACCTCAACATCGTGCGCGAGGAAAAGCTGCACGAAGTCCTGGCACAGCACCTGCAGATTCCTTTCATCGACGTGCGTCAGCTGACGCTGGATCAGCAAACCGTTCGCCTGCTGCCCGAAGTTCACGCGCGTCGTTTCCGTTCACTGGTGCTGCAATCCGACGCTCGCGGCCTGCTGATCGGCATGGCCGATCCCACCGATCTGCACGCGTACGACGAACTGGTGGCACGCCTCAAACAGCCGCTGCGCATCGCGCTGGTGAAAGAAGCGGATTTGTTGAAGACCATGGATGTGGTCTACCGCCGCACCGACGAAATCGCCTCCATCGCGCAGGAAGTGCGCGACGAAATGCGCGAAGGCGACATCGACCTCGACTTGCTCGCCGACGAGGGTTCGCCCGACGCGCCGGTGATCCGGCTCATCCAGACGATGTTCCAGGACGCCGTCCAGGTTCGCGCGTCCGACTTGCACATCGAACCGGGCGAAAATGCCTTGCGCGTCCGCCAGCGCGTCGATGGCACCTTGCAGGAACAGAAGATCGACGGCCGCCGCGTCGCCGGCGCGCTGGTCACGCGTTTGAAATTGATGAGCGGCCTCGACATCGCCGAAAAGCGTTTGCCGCAGGACGGCCGCTTTTCGCTCAAGGTCAAGGACAAGTCCATCGACGTGCGCCTGTCGACCATGCCGACGCAGTACGGCGAGTCGGTGGTGATGCGCCTGCTCGACCAGTCTGCGAGCTTGATGACGCTGGACAAGGTCGGCATGTCGGCACCGATGCTGGAGCGTTTTCGCGAATGGATCAGTCGCAGCGCCGGCATGGTGCTGGTGACCGGCCCAACCGGCAGCGGCAAGACCACGACGCTGTATTCGGCGCTGAATCAGCTCAACCAGGCCGATACCAAGATCATCACCGTCGAAGATCCAGTCGAATATCGACTCGATCGCGTCAACCAGGTGCAGGTGAATGCCAAGATCGGACTCGACTTCGCGCGCGTGCTGCGCACCACATTGCGCCAGGACCCGGACATCATCCTGGTCGGCGAAATGCGCGATCAGGAAACGGTCGACATCGGTCTGCGCGCCGCGATCACCGGCCATCTGGTGTTCTCGACACTGCACACGATGAACGCCGTCGCAACGATTCACCGCCTGCTCGACATGGGCGCCGCCGGTTACATGATTGCCGCCGCCGTGCATGGCATCGTAGCTCAGCGCCTGGTGCGCCGGGTTTGTGACAGCTGCTGCCAGCCCACTGAACCGACTCCGCAGGAGCGCGCCTGGCTCACCGCGCAGCTGGGCGCCAAAAAGATTTCGCAGATGAAGTTCCAGATGGGCGTTGGTTGCACGTACTGCAACCTCACCGGCTATCGCGGCCGCACGGCGATCTATGAATTGCTGGAACTCGATCGGCCGCTCGCCGACGCCGTTCGCCGCGGCAATGCGATGGAATTCGCCGAGATCGTACGCAAGCGGGAAAGCTTCATCACGCTCGCACAGGCGGCGTTGACGCTGGTCGCCGAAGGCACGACCAGTGTCGCCGAAGCGATGGGCGTGACCAACGGCCTCGATGATTCCGATGTTTCCGTGCCGGTAGTCGAGTCGGTCTCTCAGGGAGAAACCGATTCGCTGCTCGCCGACGCGTTGCTGTCTGAGCGTGCGTGAGGCATTGATTCATGCCTGTCTTCAACTACACCGGCAGGGCTCGCGGCGGCGAATATGCCAGCGGGCTGATGGAAGGCGACTCGCGCGACAGCATCGCTGCGCGCCTGTTCAGCAGCGGCATCACGCCAATCGAAATCAAGCTGGCGACGCAGCGCGGCGGTGGCGATATTGGCGCGGTGATGCGCCGCTTGGGTTTCGGCAAGCCGAAGACTTCCGACCTGGTGCTGTTCTCGAGGCAGATGTACACGATCGCGAAGTCAGGCATTCCGCTGCTTCGTGGCATGAAGGGCCTCGCTGCATCGACCCACAACGTCGTGCTGCGTACGACCATGGAAGACATTCTCAAGGATCTGGAAGGCGGCCGTGATCTCGCCAGCAGCTTCGCGCGCCATCCGGATGTGTTCCCGTCGCTTTACGTCAGCGTCATTCGCGTCGGTGAGGAGACCGGTACGCTGGAAGCGTCGTTCAAGCGCCTGTCCGAGTACCTGCAGCAGGACCAGGACATGCACGATCGCATCAAGGCGGCGACACGCTATCCGCTGATCGTCATGTGCGTCATCGGGATCGCGATAGCGGTGTTGACGATGTTCGTCATTCCGCGCTTCGAGCCCTTGTTCAAATCGCTTGGCGACAACATTCCCTGGCCGACGATGGCGCTTATGGCGGCATCGAACTTCGCCCGCGACTACTGGTACCTCGTGCTCGGCGGCATTGTCGGCAGCGCGCTGGGGATGCGGCAATATCTCGCGACTCCCTCCGGGCGGATGCGCTGGGACGAACTCAAGCTGCGCCTGCCGGTGATCGGCAAGCTGGTGCATGAAGGTATCTTGGGGCGCATCACGCGCTCGCTGTCGATTTCCTTGAACGCCGGCATGCCGGTGATCCAGACGTTGAAAGTCATCGCGCAGTCCGCCGGCAACCAGTTCATGGCCGCCCGCGTCGATGACATGCGTGATGCCGTCGAACGCGGCGAACCGCTCAGTCGCGCCGCCGCTTCGGTAGGAATGTTTCCGCCGCTGGTGTTGCAGATGCTGGCAGTGGGCGAGGAGACCGGCGAACTGTCCGACCTGCTCGATGAAGTCGCAGGCTTCTACGAACGCGAAGTCGACTACGCACTGAAGAATCTCAGCGCTTCCATCGAGCCGATTTTGATCATTACGGTCGGCGGCGTGGTGTGCATCCTGGCGCTCGGTGTGATGCTGCCGATGTGGGAAATGATTTCGCAGGTGCAAGTCTGACACCGACTGAGCAGCACATCACGGCGACTGAGATGTTCCCCCTAGTGATGCCCTTCACGAAAGCCGCTGTTGACACTTCAGCGGTGGCCCGCGGCGGCCGATAAGCGACTCAGCCGAACTGGATTTTTAGTTAACTTACCGGCACGGAGTTTCGACCATGTTCAAGTCAGCGCCAAGAAAATCAGCCCAGGGCGGCTTTACGCTCATCGAGCTGGTCGTCGTCATCGTCATCCTCGGCATTCTGGCCGCCTTCGCCGTGCCGCGCTTTTCGCGGTTGGACGGCCAGGCTCGCATCGCCAGCGTACGCGCGATGGAGGGCGCCATCCGCAGCGGTGCGATGCTGGCGCGTTCGCAGTGGCTGGCGGGTGGTAATAACGCCGCAGTCACCGTCACCATGGACGGCGTCAACGTGACCATCGATCGTGGCTATCCGGCGCCTACCGGAGCCGGTATCGGCAACTCCCTGCAGCAGGGCAGCCTGGCGCTGAACAATGCAACCCAACCGGCGGGCCGCTATCGGGTTGTGGTGGTAGACGCGAACACGATGCGATTCGAGCTTAACGGCGCCACGACTCCCGCCACATGCTCAGTGAGTTACACGCGGCCGGCCGTCTTAGGCAACAATCCGAACATCCTCGCTACCGTTGGTGGTTGTACCTAACACTGGCCATTACTGAGCAGCTCCGCAAAGCTAGCTACAGTTGAGTCATGCGCTCCGATGCAACGGTGGCGGCTGCACTTCGCAGCCGCCACCTCGTTCGCAAGAGACCTGGTAAAAGCCATCGGTGCGGCAGCGGTTTCACGCTGATCGAGCTTGTGTCCAGCATCGTCATCATCGGCATCCTCGCCGCCGTCGCAATACCAAGCCTGTTCAACAACCAAGCTTTCACCAGCCGCGGCTTCGCCGACGAACTCGCGAGTTCCTTTCGCTACGCACAGCGGATTGCGATTGCCTCCGGCTGCCCGGTGCAAGTCAACGTCGATGCTGCCGGTTACAACAGCTGGCAACGCGCGAATTTCATCTCTCACGACGATTGCTCCGGCGCGTGGAGTAGGCCTGTAATGCGAGCTGACGACACCTCGCTGGCCGGCGTCACGCCTGGCGGCGTCAACGTCAATCCGAACACCTCGGTGGAATATCAACCTACTGGCGCACTCGCTGGCGGCTCTGCCGCCATCACGGTCGATGCTTTCACGGTCAACATCGACTCCGCCACGGGCCGCGTGAGCGTGCAGTGATGCGTTCTCGCAGGCAGGCCGGCATGACGTTGATCGAGCTGATTGTTGCGATCGTAGTCATCGGCATCTGTGTCGTATCTGCGCTCGGCTTGCTGTCATCGCTCGCCATGCGCAGCGCAGCGTCGATGACGCGCACGCAAGCAACCGCGATCGCGGCGTCCTATCTCGATGAAGTTCTCGCTAAACGTTACGCCGACGATGGCCTCGAGGCGTCTCGCCAACTATATGACGACGTGCTCGACTATCACGGCCTCGATGAATTGGGCGCGCGCAACGCAAATGGCGCACTCATCGCCGGACTGAATCAGTATCGCGTTCGCGTCAGTGTCTTCGACGAACTGCTGCCCAACAACATAGCCGCACGACGGGTCGAGGTTAGCGTGACCGATCTGAACGACGTCTCGATCATGCTGTTGGGTTACCGCACCAGTTATATCGGCCAGGTGCTGTACTGATGCGCGCTCAGCGACGACATTCGGGTGGATTCACGCTGGTCGAGCTGATGATCACCATGGTGCTCTCGACCATCGTTGTCGGCTTCACGAGCTTGATGATCGCAACACCCGTACAGGCCTATATCGCGCAATCACGCCGTGCTGAATTGAGCGACTCGGCCGAAGCCGCCATGCGCAGCATCAGCACCGACGTGCAAAGAGCGTTGCCCAACAGCGTGCGCTGGGGAACGGTAAGCGGCGTGCGCGTGCTGGAGATGGTTAGGGTCTTCGATGTCGTCAGCTATCGAGACGCCTGGCTCGAACGTCAGGCGATGCAATTCGGTACGCCCACAAGCGGCTTCAGCAGCCTGCAGGAGGTGAATTGCGTGGCACTCGCTACAATCGCCGCCATGGTCCGGCCTCAACTCGTCGTCGACAACCGCCGCGCGCCAAGCTATCGCACTGTCTACGGGCTGACGAACATCATCACGCCCGCTACCAGCACCATCGGTTGCAACACTACCGCCGCGGGGACTGACCTCACCATCTCGCCCGCATTCCGCTTTACCGATTACAACGACCGTTCGTCGAACACGCGCGCCTACATTGTTTCGGGCGTCACTCAATATCAATGTGATTTGAACGCGGGCGTGCTGCGGCGTTATGAATGGTTGGCCATACGAAGTGCGATCGTCCTGGCGACGGGAGCTACGACCGTCATCGCTCGTGATGTCACCGCTTGCGCGTTCCAGGCGATCGCGGGCAACGGCGATCACGGCGGCATCGCCATCATCGAGATCACGACCTCGCGCGCAGTAGGCGGCAACGGCACCGATCGCCTGCGTATGGTGCGACAGATCCGAGTGGAGAACCCGTCGTGAAGCGCGTGCCCTCGTTCGAACTCAGACAGCGCGGTTTCGCGCTCGTGGCTGCGATATTCTTTCTGATGGTCATCGCCGTGCTCGGCACATTCGCGGTACGCCTCAATGTGAATCAACAGCACAGCACCGACCTGGACCTCGCGGTGGCTCGCGCTGAAGCGGCGGCGCAGTCCGGCATTCAATACGCAGCGGCCCGCGTCCTGACCACCAACGATTGTGCCGGAGTCGATGGTGAAAGCCCGGCGCTGTCCGGCGGTTCGCGCGTGGACCTGACCTGCGTGCCCCAGATTCCATTACAGGTGGTCAACGGCGTGCAAGTGAATGTATTCTTAGTCACTGCCACCGCCTCTCGCGGCAATTACGGCTCGCCGGAATTCGTTTCCCGGCGGCGCACTGTGCGCATCACGCCGTAACCGAGCCGTAACGACGACTCGGTATCGAAGCAGCTTCGGATTTTATGCCGGGGAACTTCGCTGTCCGCGAGACGTTGGCGTTTATCCCCGTTTATCCCCGTTCATCCCCTGCCAGCTGGAGCTCGCCATGGCGTTCGAATTGAAGCCTCTGCCATTTCCCAAAGATTCTCTCGGCCCGACCATCTCGGCGCGCACGCTCGATCATCATCATGGCAAGCACCACGCCACCTACGTCAAGAAATTGAACGAGTTCGTGGCCGGCACGCCGATGGCACAGCAGGACCTGGAAACCATCATCAAGGCGACCGCCAACAAGAGCGGCAAGGAACGCAAGATCTTCAACAACGCGGCGCAGGTGTGGAATCACGACTTCTTCTGGGAGTCGCTCGCGCCGAACGGCGGCAGCACGCCTCCGGAACCCATCAAGAAGCGCCTCGAAGCCTCGTTCGGCTCGGTCGACAATTTCCGCGACAAGTTCGTCGAAGCCGCGGTCAACCAGTTCGGCAGCGGCTGGGCCTGGCTGGTGGTGAAGGACGGCAAACTGGAAATCACCGCAACCCACGACGCCGACAATCCGCTGATCACCGAAGGCCATGCGCTGTGGACCTGCGACGTCTGGGAACACGCCTACTACCTGGACCACCAGCAGGACCGCGCCGGCTTCGTCAAGGCGGTGATCGAGAAGCTCGCGAACTGGCAGTTCGTCGGCAAGCGCTTGGCCGAAGTCGATCGCTGAGCCAGGTCGCCTGCACTGACGAGCGTTGACCGACCTTCCGCGGTCGGCCAACGCTCGTCAGGTCGCGTCAATTTTCTACCGGGGGGGTTCGTAACCGACCGCACTCGTAGGCATTTTCCGAGTTCCCTCACAAGCGCGCTGAGTACATGTGCCGGTTTCTCTTACCCGGCATCCCTCGCAACATCGCTTTCTGCGCCGCATTGACCGGCGCAAACAGCGAACAATGCAGCGCCAGCACGACACCCGGACCGAATCCGCCCTCTACTGGACGGCAGTCAGCCTCATCGTTTGCGAGGGGCTGTCCATCGAAGCGGCCGCGGTCAGGCTTGGCGTCGACGGGGAGGACCTGACCAACATCCTCCATCGACGCCAAAGTCTGCGACCGACCACGTTGGGGTCCTACCCGAGCGCCGCGCTTATTACGCGCCCCGTCCCCACCGCTCAATAAAAGCCCCTGCCCGCAGCTTCCGACACGATCTCCAGGCCGCCGGCGCATCGGCAGAGGCCCGGGCGGAGGTGCGTTTCTTTCAGGAACCCGCCAAGCCTGGTTCATTCTTAATTGCGAGTCATTCTCGATTAAGAATAAAATCGCTTTAGTCGCAGGATGCCGCGCGCCGCGGACGCCTTGCCCCTCAAATTATTCACCAAGCGATCCTTAGCCCCATGCTCGCATCCCTCTCCAAGACCGCCGTCGCGGTCGCTTTATTGCTGTCCTTGGCTGCCGGCTGCACGCGGACCGAGCCGAAGGATCCTCGCCAGCCGGTGCTGGAAACCTATGCCCGGATTGTGCTGGCGACTTACGAGGACACGATTGCCTCGGCGCGCGAACTGGATGCCGCGATCGATGCGCTGCTGGCGAATCCCAGCGAACAGACTTTGAATGCCGCTCGCGAGCGCTGGCGCGCCGCGCGCATCCCTTACAGCTATTCCGAAGCGTTCCGCTTTTATGCCGGCCCGATCGACAGCGAGACGGGTCCGGAAGGCCAGCTCAACGGCTGGCCGCTGGACGAAAATCATATCGACGCGGTAGCGCTCGACAAATACAACGCCGGGCCCGGCCTCAACATCATCGGCGACGCCAAGGCGTTTCCCCAGATCACCACCGAGCTGATCTCGGCGCAAAACGCAGCGGGGGGCGAGAAAAACATCGCCAGCGGCTATCACGCGATCGAGTTTTTGCTGTGGGGGCAGGACTGGAACGATCCGCCGGAATCGGCCGGCCACCGCTCGCACACGGACTTCCTCGCGCAAGGCGATCCGGCCACCGACGCCAACGCGCGTCGCGGACAATACCTCAAGGCTGCCTCCACGCTGCTCCTGAGCGATCTGGAGTCGGTGGCCGCGCAATGGCGTGAATCGAAAGAGCCTAACTATCGCACCGCCTTTGTGACCGGCGACGTCTACACGGGCTTGAAACGGATGTTCACCGGCATCGCTGCGTTGTCCGAAGTCGAGATGGCGGGCGAGCGCATGAACGTGCCGCTGCTGTCGTCCGACCAGGAAGAAGAACAGTCCTGCTTCAGCGACGCCACCGCCGACGAGCTGCGCGCCAACGCGGCCGGCATCGAGCAGGTTTACTTTGCGAAATATCAACGGCCCGACGGTTCGACGGTCAGCGGCCCGAGCCTGGCCGACCTGGTGAAAGCCAAGGACGCCCGCGCCGCCGATGAAATCCAAGCTCGCATCACCCGCACGCGCGAAGCGCTTGCGGCTGTGAAGAATCCGTTCGACCGCGAGATCCTCGCCGAGAACAAAGAAGGCCAGGCTCGCATGCAAGCGGCCATCGATGCGCTGCGCTCTCAAACATTGTCGTTATCTCGCGGCGCGCGTGCGATCGAGATCTTCCTGTCCGATCTTCAGGGTCTGGGCGACTAGTGATGCAACCGATGACTCTCGGACTCGGACCCGCACCCGCACCCTTTCGACGCACCATCAGAGGCACAACTGTGGTGGCGCTGTCTGGCGCGATCGCGTTTCTCTGCGCGTGTTCCGATCGCGAACCGACTGCCGAGTTGTTACAAGCAAATTCGGGCGGAGCGATGACGGTGAGCGAAGCGTCGCGCCATGCGTTCTCGCGGCCGGCGCCGAATTTAACCGTCAGCCAGCGTGGCGAATTCTTCATAGGCAACGCGTTCTTCAACAGTCCCTGGGTGGTGGCGCCGGCGAGTGCGGGCGCACGCGATGGACTCGGTCCGTTATTCAATGCGCGCAGTTGCGACGCTTGCCACAATAATGATGGCCGCGGCCAGCCGCCGCTGAAGGAAGACGAGCAGCCGGTGTCGCTGGTCATTCAATTCGCCACGCCGACGCCGGGCGACAACAACGAGCCGCAGTCCGATCCCCACTACGGCGCGAACTTCAATCCCTTCGCGATCGGCAGCGTGCCGGCGGAAGGCAAGGTGCGCATACGTCACCGTGAGATCACGGGGACCTATGGCGATGGCGCGCCGTACACTTTGCTGGCGCCGGAATATTCCTTCGAAGACCTTGCCTACGGCGAGTTGGCGGCCGACACCAAACTATCGCCGCGCGTCGCGCCTTCGGTGTTCGGTTCGGGTCTGCTGGAAGCAGTGCCTGAAGCGCAGATCATGGAGCGCAACGATCCGGATGATGCTGGCGGCGACGGCATCTCAGGCCGCCCCAATCGCGTGTGGGATCCAGTGGTCGGTGGCGTGGTGCTCGGCCGCCTCGGTTGGAAACTGAATCAACCCGGCATCGCGCATCAGACGGCCGCCGCGTTCTCCAGCGAGATCGGCATGACCACGTCATTGCGGCCGGAACAGACATGCACAGCGGTACAGACGACATGCAAGGCAGCGCCGAACGGCGGCGAGCCCGAGATCAGCGACCAGATCTTCGCGCACATCGTCAGGTATCAGCGCATGTTGGCGGTGCCGGTACGCCGCAATCTCGATTCACCTGAAGTGCGTCGGGGCGCGGAAATGTTCGTCGCTGCCGGTTGTGAATCCTGCCATCGCGCGACGTTCAAGACCGCGAAAGTAGACGATCTGCCGTGGTTGAGCGAACAGACCATCCATCCATTCACGGATCTGCTGCTGCATGACATGGGCGAAGGACTGGCCGACGGCCGTGCCGACTTCGCCGCCAGTGGCAGCGAGTGGCGCACGCAGCCGCTATGGGGATTGGGACTGCAAAAGACAGTGAACCGCCACACCCGACTGCTCCACGATGGCCGCGCCCGAGATGTCAGTGAGGCCATCCTCTGGCATGGCGGCGAAGGCGAACGCGCCAAGGAAGCCTTTCGCACCCTGCCGAAAAAGGATCGAGAAGCCCTGCTGAAATTCATCGACTCGCTATGAATGCCGTGCTGTTGTCACGACGTAAATTTCTGCTGTCCTGCGCTTCGGCCGCCGCATTGGTGACCGGCGGCGTGCTGCTCTCCGCGCAAAGCAGAGCTCGCACCGGCTCGTTGCTGTCGGCTTTCGAAGATGCGCGTGGCGATCAATACGTCGGCGGCCTGTCGCTGAACGACGATCAAGTCTTCGGCGCGCGAGTGCCGATGCGCGCGCATGGATGTGCAGTTCATCCGACCGATCCGCAACGAGTCCTGTTTTTCGCGCGCCGCCCCGGCACTCAGGCATTCGAACTGGACCGTGCCACCATGCGCGTGCGCACTGTTTTCTCGACGCAGACAGGCCGGCATCTCGCCGGACACGGGACTTACTCGGCTGCCGGAGATTTAATCTTCACGCCTGAACACGACTACGAACGCGCTCGCGGCGTGGTCGTCGTTCGCGATGCGCGCAACTTTGCCGTGATCGGCGAGATGAATACGCACGGTATCGATCCGCACGAACTGGCGTGGTTACCCGACGGTCGTTCGTTGTTGGTTGCCAACGGCGGCATCATGACTCACCCGCGCACGTTTCGCCGCAAGCTGAACATTCCGACCATGGATCCTTCGCTATGCGTGCTGGATTCAAGCAGCGGCGAATGTAAGAGCCAGTGGCGTCTGCCGGAACATTTACTGAGCATTCGTCACCTCGCGCTGACGAGCGACGGCACCGCTGCGGTCGGGTTGCAGTACGAAAGCAATAAGGAACAGGCGCCGGGCGTGGTGGCGTTGTATCGGCCGGGAGTAAGAGTCCCTCACCCCGGCCCTCTCCCAAAGGGAGAGGGAGCAGAACCTCACCTCGGCCCTCTCCCAAAGGGAGAGGGGGCAGAACCTCACTCCACCTCTGTCCCGAAGAGAGAGGTAGCGCAAGCGCAGTTCAGGTTGTTGACAGCGCCAGCTGAAGAAACACGGCGCTTTCAAGGCTACGTTGCGAGCATCGCTATCAGCGAAGCGCACGATGTCGTCGCGGCGGCGTGCCCTTATGGTGGCGGTGTCGCATGCTGGTCACTTCGCGACGAACGTTATCTCGGCTTCATTCCGGCAGCGGAAACATACGGCCTGTCGCGAGTTGCAGACGGCTCGATTCTCGCTTCACAGCGCGACGGCACTGCCTACGGGCTGGATGAAATTCGACTGCGGTCACATTTTTTGCAGGTCGCCACCGAACAACCGATACGCTGGGATGATCACTGGGTCGCGACCGCGTAAGCACACGGGCATAATCCGTCGCTGCCCGTATCTGCGGGACTTCTCAATGTTGGAGTTGCCCGTGCTAAATGAACGAATCGATCGGTTCAGACTCGCTCTAGTCGTAGTTTTGGGCGTGGCCGCGCTGAGCTTGGGCTGCGTCGCCGCCAACGCCGCCGAGAAGCAACCGACCAACGATCGTCTTCCCGAGTGGGCGCCGCAGCCGCCGCCGAATGTGATCGAAGATCGCTTCCGGGTCGAAGTGATGATGTTGAGCGCCGGGCTCGATACCGACCTGCGCATCGATCCCAATCTCGCCACGCAAGGCACGCTGATCAACGCCGAGGACGATCTCGGCCTCGACGACTCCGAACTGCTGCCGCTGGCCGAAATTACTTTGCTGCCCGGCGAGCGCCACCTGATCCGGTTGAATGGCTTCTCCACGCGCCGCGCCGCGCAGAAGCAGATCGAGCGGACCATCGTATTCGACGACCAGACCTACCTCGCCAACGAACGCGTCGACAGCGAACTGAACCTCACGTTGCTCGGACTCACCTACGGTTACAGCGTCGTCAAGACTCAGCGCGTCGATGTGGCGCTGACGTTCGGCGTGCAAGTGGTGGAAGTGGAAGCGAACGCAGTCGTGCGCAGCCGCGTCGTGCGCGATGCCGAAACCGAGGTCTCGCCGCTGCCGCTCGCCGGCGTCGAAGGGCGTTTCGATTTCAACTCACGCTGGTCGGCCGAGGCACGCCTGCAATATCTCTCGGTGGAGTTCGACGAGATCAGCGGCACGATTCTCGACGCACGCGCCGCCCTTACCTGGCGCAAGAATCCCCACCTGGTGTTCGGTCTTGGCTATCGCCGCTTCACGGTGGAAATCGATTCAGAGGACGACGACACCCCCGGTGTCGTCGACTCGATAATGGACGGCCCGCTGCTGTTCATGCGGGCCAGCCTGTAACCGCCGGCTGCTTGACTCGCGTTTTCTATTTGGGGCTGGGCCGCAACGGCACGATGTCCGCGGACTGAAGGACGCCGCTCAGTTCGGCCTCGTCCGCATCGTCGGCATGCGGATTCGAACTCAGCCGGTGCGTATCGTCGATGAATATCTTCGAGGCGAAGTGCAGCCAGGACAGCGGCGAACGCACCTTGACCTCGCTCGGTGGCGTCCGCAAGGTCCGTGACGGCGACTCGCCGAACAGCGCCTTGTAATTGCGCGCAAACAGACTGAAATCCCAGATGCCGAAGCGAGCAGCGATACGCGTCACCGTGTCTCGCTGTGGATCGGCGCGTAACAACGCGGCACGAATCTCCCGCAACTGACGCACCTTGAGCAGGCGCATCGGGCCGACGCCGAAGAACTCATGAAAGATATTGCGCAGGGTGCGTTCACTGACCTGCGTCACCCGGCACAGGTCGTCGATGAACAACGGCTGGCCTTCGTTCGCTTCGATCAACGACAACGTGCGTGCGATCACCCGGCCACGGGAAAACTGCGGGCGGCCTACGTGCCGGTCCAGCACTTTCATGCTGCGCTCCAGAACATGCGTCAGGCAGATCGCGATTTCCTCCTCCGCCGCCAACGCAGCCGCCGGCTGGCTGAAGTCGATGGTTTCGGCGCCGGAAACGGCGCGTGCAGTCAACCAGCGCAGGCGATCGAGATAAGGCAGTGCCGTGCGGGTTCGAGGGCCGCTGCCCGCTGCAGCAGCCAACAGAACTTCAGGTGCGACCAACGAACTGTTCTTGGGAACACTGACGCCAGCCCAGCGCACCACATCCTGACCGGTAAATGTGAACGGCTGATCTTCGTGCAGCACGATGAATGCATCCGGTTCGAGGAAATGCCCGTCGATGCGAATCTGCCGCGGGTCCGTCATCGGCAAGCCGAGCGTGTATGTGCCGGGCTCGCCATCGCCGGCGAACGTGGTCGGGCTGCCAATCTGAATCTGCTGTAACGACACCGTCCCTGGATGAACTCCCTCCACCCACCATTCCGAAGTTGAGCGCGCGGTCGGAATAAATCTGCCGGCCACCCCGGCAATCGAATCCGCAAATTCATCAAAATCCCGAAATACCAGTCTTCCCATGGCTTCCTCCTCCCTTGCCTGACTGAAGTCCAATAAACGATCCATCGAGGGTTCTATATTGCCGTAATCTGCCGTTAAGTAGTTATACGTCGGCGCATTGTTGCCGAATCGTCACAGCCGTATATACGCGGAATGGGCAAAGTCCTGCGATTACGAATCCACACCGCCAGCCTGCGTTTTTGGCGTTATGTCCGTGCGACATCCAGTTTTGATGTCTTTGCTGATACTGCTAGTGGTGGTGCAAGGCGCTGTGTTGATCCTTTGGTTCCTGCGCGACCGGCATCGCCGGCAGGCACAACGTGAAGCGCGGCAAATTCACAGCGAGGATACACATGCCGGGCGACTGGCGCTGGTCGGCGAAATCGCCGGCTCCATTGCCCATGAGATCAGCCAGCCGCTGAGCGCCATTCTGATCAACGCCGACGCGGCCGATAATCTGCTGAGCCAGCCGCAGCCGCCGCTGGAAGAAATTCGCCGCATGCTCGCCGACATCCGTCGCGACGACCTGCGCGCCAGCGATATCGTGCGACACCTGCATTCGCTGCTGAAGCGCCGGGAACTGCACACCACCATGATCGACCTGAACGAAGTAGCGGCGACCGCGCTGGCCATCATTCAACCGGTCGCTCGCAAGCGGCTGGTGACCGTGCGCAGTTCCCTGGACGCGTCGCTGCCCCCGGTGCACGGCGACTCCGTCCATCTCGAACAGGTGATGCTCAACCTGATGCTGAACGCATTGGATGCAATGGCTGCGAATACCGCTGCTGGCCTCGACGAGCGCATCCTCGACATCAGCACCAGCCGTTATGACAAGTACTCCGCGGCCATCACCGTCACCGACACCGGGCCGGGCATCGCCGCAGCTTATCGGCCGCGAATTTTCGATTCGTTTTTCAGCACCAAGAAGGAAGGCATGGGCCTGGGGTTGGCGATTGCGCGCACCATCGTGCACGCACATGGCGGCAAAATCTGGCAGGAGGGAACCTCAGCCGGTGGCGCCGCCTTCAAGTTCACGATTCCGCTGCAAGCGGCATAAGGGGAAAGGGGAAAGTCAGATGGACACAGGGGGTGGCCGCGCCAGCGGCCAGCAGTGCGCTGCGCCGGATCGCTTCATCATCCACATCGTCGATGACGACGACAGCTTTCGGACCAGCCTGCTGCGATTATTCAAATCCAAAGGCGTGCCGGCAGTCGGTTACGCCACCATGGCCGAGTTCGAACGAGCTGACCTTGAGAGTGCGCCGGGCTGCGTGCTGCTGGATATCTGCATGCCGGACGGCGACGGCGTGGAACTGTTCGAGCGGCTGGTCGATGACGACTCGGTGCTGCCGGTCATTTTCGTCAGCGCCTACGCCGACATTCCCATCAGCGTGCGCGCGATGAAGTCCGGTGCGTTGGACATCCTGGTGAAACCTGTGTCGGCGGAAAAATTATTCAGCGCAGTGATGCATGCCAAGGAGCTGGCATTGCCGCGTTACGCCGCACGCTGCGAAGTACGCGAGCTGCTGGAACGCTACAAGACACTGACGGCACGCGAACGCGCGGTATTCGCCGGCGTGGCCGAAGGAAAGCTCAACAAGCAGGTGGCGGTGGAGGTCGGCGCCTGCGAGCGCACCATCAAATCCGAACGCGCCAAGATGATGAAAAAACTCCAGCTCACCCGGCTGGTCGACTTGGTGCGAGCAGCGGAACTGGTGGGACTCAAGCTGTCCTTCGACGACAGGCCTACAACTGAAAGGCAACCGTAAGCAGCACCCCTTCGGCGATGTCGCGCAGCAGGCCGGGCGGTTCGGCGCGATACCTGCTGCCCTTCTCCGCGATCGCATCGATCCATGCTCCCAGCCAGTCGATCTGCTCTGCACCGTAGAACACCACCGCGGCTTCATGGTTGAGCAGCAGGCTGCGCAGGTCCAGGTTGATCGAGCCGCACATGGCCAGCGTTTCGTCGATGACTACTGCTTTGGCGTGCACCATCATCGGCAGCAGGCGGAATTCCACTCCGGCAGCGGCGAGGTCGCGCATCGGGCGGGAACGCACGAAGTCCGCGAGCAGGTGGTTGGATCGCTGCGGGATCGCGATGGTCACTTTGACTCCGCGACGGGCCGCGAGCCGCATCGCCGCCCGCAGACTGTCGTCCGGAACAAAGTACGGCGTGACGGCGAGCAGCCGCCGCCGCGCCCGATAACAACCATCGATCAACAGCGACTGCGCCGTATCTTCAACTTGGTCCGGCCCGCTAGGCAGGAATTGCGCCAGCGCGCCCTGGTCGAGAAGGGCTGCTTGCCGCTGGCGAATGGGGCGCCGCAGAGGCGTAGTGTTCCAATCGAGATCGAACTGACGTCCGGCTGCCACGGCCACCGGACCCTGCAAATCAAAGGAAAGATCCGGCCACACCGTTCGATCGCGATGGGTGTGGAAATATTCGGCGGCAAGGTTGCGGCCGCCGCACCACAGATAGTTGTCGTCCGCGACTACAAGTTTGCGGTGATTGCGCAGGTTGCGAGGGCCGAGCCGGCGCAGGCTCAAGAACGGCCGGAATACCGCGACCTTCGCGCCGGCTGCGTTCAACCGTTTCACAAAGCGACGCGGCAACAAAAGTGCGAAAAATCCATCGAGCAGCAGTCGCACTGCGACGCCTTCGGCAGCACGGCGCGCCAGGTGAGCGATGACCTCCTCACCGAATTCATCGTTGCCGATGATGAAGGTGCTGATGTCCAGGCTGCGTTGCGCGCCGTCGATGATTCTAAACAACGCATCGCGGGCCTGAGCGCCGTCGGCATGCATCTGGATCTTGCAGATCGAAGGCGGCGCGAGTCCGAAGCTCTCGATCAACTCTGCGGCCCAGTGCGGACCTTCGACGATCGCTCCAGCGTACGGCGTGAACACAGGCGAAAGCTTGCGCTGTCCGAACAGAACATACAGCGGCAGCATGACGTAGGGGACCAACGCGAGGCCCAGCACCCAGGCAATCGCAGCGGTCGGCGCACGACGCTGGTCGCGCGCGCGGGTAGTTAGAACATAGATGAGCAGCGCAATCGCGCTGACCAGGAAGTGCTGCGAAGGAGTCGGCAGCCAGTCGACAATCATTAACCTTGCAGCCTGCAGCCCCACATTGGGGGTCGCAGAGTAGCAGATCAGGGACTGGCTGCCCGCCCAACGATTTGCCCAATCCACCCAGCGCCAGCGGCGCAAGTGGTAAGCAAATATTTGCTCTTTGACCGTGGCAACCGTTGGCGCCACAACTTGCTAACGCGCGCTTTCCAAGGGCGGCGTCTGGAGAAACAAAGACAGGGCGCGGCGCGAACGCCAGCGCATTAATTTTCAGGTGTCTTGGCCGAATCCGTCGTCGTGGCTTGGGGGGCTGTCGCGGGCACCGGCGCGTCCGAAGTCACTGGCTGCACCATCACCACTCCGGGCTGGGAGGACTGCAGCGATGCTTCGGCGGGCGCGGGTTCACCTTGCGGCTGCGTGGCGATGGCGACATCCAGGTAGCCGTAGAAGGCCCGCAAGAAACCGTCGACGGCGGTAAAGGTCAGGACCACGGGAATCGCGGCAATCGAGGCAATGATCAGCCATTTCAGCGGTTTGGGGCGGCGTTCTTCCTGGTCGAGATCACGCTCGCGTTCGACCGATTGCTGGGCGCGCTGGAGAATCGCCTGCTGCAGATCGGAGTGGCGGGATTTCAGGTGCAGGATACGGGCTGTAGTAGGCGTGGATGCGGCGTCGGACGCCGACTCGGGCAAGCGCTCTTCGGACTGTTGGCTCATGAGAGGTCACTTTGGTGACAGTCGCGGACGGACGGGACACATCGCAGCATAACCCGGGCGGGCCGGCGATCAACTACCCTGAACCCACGCTCGGCAAGGAATATGTACTGACAATCAAAAGACCGATTGCCGGCGCCAGGGTTCCCCCTCCCCAAGGGCTCATTCCCGGCTCATTCCAGGGCTCAATTTACTGCATACCAGCGCGCTGACGCTGTCATGGGTCCACCGACATTGCTTGACGGCGGCGCGAGCGCTGGCGACGATGCTGACGTCAACCACGGGGCGACAACAACATGAATGGCAGAGCTTGGGTTTGGACGGGCCGGCTGTGTTTAGCGCTGTCGTGGATCGCCGTCAGCGCGGCCGAAGAAAGCCCTCCGCAAGCGAGGCAGCAACCGGCAAGC
The DNA here is from genome assembly GCA_963710595.1 of uncultured Gammaproteobacteria bacterium. Taxonomy (GTDB): domain Bacteria; phylum Pseudomonadota; class Gammaproteobacteria; order Steroidobacterales; family Steroidobacteraceae; genus Steroidobacter. Next base: position 1,384,215 of record CAVQAZ010000003.1, on the reverse strand, counting down.
GCTGCGGCCCGCGAACTGCCCGCAAGCACCCCGAAAGCGGCGCCGGCCGATTCCGCCGGCAAGGCCTGCGTCAATCAATGCAACATCGCCGACGGCAAGTGCAATAGCGAAGTGCGGCGGGCCCGTCAGGAGTGTTCACGCAACGCTGCCAACAGCGGGCGTGACCCGATGACCATGCGCAACAACGACTACACCTACTTCTGCAGCTACTTCCGCAATCCAGGACGACGCGGTCCGGGCAATTTCGATGTGCGGTTCACTCAGCACTACAATCTCTGCATCGACGTCATGCAGCAGAACGTCGCCTCGATGCGTTACGACTGTTATCGCAACGAGCGCGACACGCAGAATATTTGTCGCACCGAGCTGCGCGACTGCAAGTCCGCCTGTCAGTGATCGTTAATACGCCGGCAACGAGCGCTTCAGGCGCGCTCGATCACCATCGCGATGCCCTGGCCGACTCCGATGCACATCGTGCACAACGCGTAGCGGCCTGAAATCTTTTCCAACTGGTTGAGCGCCGTCGTTACCAGTCGCGCGCCGCTCGCACCAAGCGGGTGACCGATCGCGATCGCGCCGCCGTTAGGATTCACGTGCTCCGCGCCGTCCGGCAACCCCAGTTGACGCATCACGGCCAACCCTTGCGCGGCGAATGCTTCGTTGAGTTCGATGACGTCCATCTGGCCGATCTGAAGCTTTGCCAACGACAACACCTTGCGAGACGCGGGCACCGGCCCGATGCCCATGATGCGCGGGGCGACGCCGGCGGTTGCGGTAGCAATGACGCGAGCTCGCACCTTCAACCCGTACTTCGCGGCCGTCTCTTCACTGGCGAGCAGCACTGCGCAGCTGCCATCGTTCACGCCCGAGGCGTTGCCGGCGGTGACCGTGCCGTCGGGCTTGACGACGCCTTGCAACTTTGCCAGCGCTTCAATGCTTGTCTCGCGCGGATGTTCGTCGACGGCGAACCGGATCGAGCCGCCCTTTTTCTGCGGGATCTCCACCGGCGTGAGTTCGGCGTCAAAGAATTTTGCCGTTTGGGCGCGTGCATAACGCTGCTGGCTGCGTAAAGCGAAGGCATCCTGGTCGGCGCGGGCGATAGCGAATTCTGCAGCCACGTTTTCCGCCGTCTCCGGCATCGAATCGACCCCGTACTGCGCCTTCAGCAACGGATTGATGAAACGCCAGCCGATGGTCGTGTCTTCGATTTTCGCCGTACGTGAGAACGCGCTGTCGGCTTTACTCATCACGAACGGAGCCCGCGTCATGCTTTCCACGCCGCCTGCAATGATGAGTTCGGCTTCATTGCTGCGAATTGCGCGAGCAGCGAGATTCACTGCATCCAAGCCCGATCCGCAGAGCCGATTGATCGTTGCGCCGGGAACGGCATCCGGCAATCCCGCCAGCAGTGCCGCCATGCGCGCGACGTTGCGATTGTCCTCGCCGGCCTGGTTGGCGCAGCCGTAGTAGACATCGTCAACCGCGGCCCAATCGACTTTGGAATTCCGCTGCATCAACGCCTTGATCGGAATCGCGCCGAGATCATCGGGGCGCACATTGGCCAGGGCCCCACCATAGCGCCCTATCGGAGTACGGATGGCATCGCAGATGAAGACTTGGCGCATGGCGCGAACTCGATGGAAATAAGAGAGCGCTATTCTAGCGGCGCCGCGACGGCGCGCGTTAGCATGTCTGCATGTTGAGCACCAATCTTCGCGGCATTCTCTGCATGCTGGCGGCCGTCGCTACCTTCTCCGTCATGGATCTCAGCATGAAACGGCTGGCCGAAACCTATCCTGCCATGCAGGTGACGTTCATTCGTGGTGTCGCGTCGCTGCCTTTCATATTGATGGCGCTACCGCTGTTCGGCCGCTGGCGAGACCTGGTCCCGAATCGCTGGCGCCTGCACCTGCTGCGTGGCGTCCTGCAGGTCGTGACACTGTATTTTTTCGTCTACGCCGTCAGCCGGCTATCGCTGGCGAACGCGTACACGATATTCATGTCGGCGCCGCTGCTTATCACTGCACTGTCGGTGCCGTTCTTCGGCGAGCGCGTCGGCTGGCAACGCTGGACAGCGATCGTCATCGGCATGATCGGCGTTACGTTTGTGCTGCGACCAAGTGATGATGGCGTGGAGATCAGCACCGTCGCCATCCTCGGCGGACTCGCCGCCGTGACATCTGCGGTTTGCTATGCGCTGGGAGCGCTGTTGATCCGCGTCTTGTCGCCGACGGAGACCAGCGTGGCAACGATGTTCTGGGCTTTGTCCTTTACCGCATTGTTTGCCGGCCTGCTGAGCGTCGCCGACTGGGTGCCGATACGCGGGGATCATTGGTGGTGGATCGCAGTGATGGGCTTCAGTGGAGCATTGGGTCAACACTTTCTCACTGCAGCGTTCCGCCTTGCTTCGCCGCCCGCAATCGCGCCGCTGGAATACACCGCGCTCGCCTGGGGCATGCTGTTCGACTGGCTGTTGTGGATGACCGTACCGGATTCGCGCATGCTCATCGGCGCCGCCATCATCGTCGTCAGCGGCCTTTACATCATTCACCGCGAACGGCTGCTCGCCACCGCTGCGCCGTCCTGATTTCGCTCGCGAGGACGCAGGTTCTTCAGCCAGTTCGAATCCTGGAACAGCACCAGCGCCACACCCAGCAACACCAGCCCCGCCGCCGTCAACGCCAGCGGAGTCAGGCGTTCGTTGAGTACGAGCGCGCCGAGAAACAGTGCGACTACGGGATTCACCAGCGCATACGTCGTCACCTTGGTGGCGGCTACGCGAGTGAGCAGCCACAAGTAACAATTGAATGTGACGATGCTGCCGAACACGACGAGATAGAGCATCGCCAGCGCTGAACTCCACGACACCCGCGCAACCTCGAAGTGCGACCACTCGCGGTCGGCCAGCGACATCAGCACCTGGAGCAGGCCGCCGGATATCATTTGCACACAGGTAAAGGCCAGCGCCGTCTCCGGACGCGCCGCGCGCTTCTGCACCAGCGTGCCGAGGCTCCAACCGGCGACAGCAGCCAGCAGGGACACCAGATAAATGGCATGCGCTTCGCCGGACAGCGAACGCGTGTGAATCACGATCGTTGCCACACCGGCCACCGCCAGCGCCGTCCCCACCAATGCCTGCAACGTCGGCGAACGTTTGCTGAAGAACGCCCAATCGAGCAGCAGCACCAACACCGGCACCGCCGTGACGATCAAAGCGGCAATGCCCGAAGGAATGCCTTGCTGAGCCCAGGTCACGAAGCCGTTACCGATCCCCGACAGCAGCACGCCGACCAGCATGGCCATCGGCAGGTTTACATCCGCCAGCGGGCGCGGATTGCGCCATCGCAGCCACAGATACATGGCAACGCCGGCAACCAGGAAGCGCACGCCGCCGACGATGAACGGCGGAATGGTCTCGATCGCCAGCGCAATGCCCAGGTATGTCGTGCCCCAGAAGAAATAAATCGCCGCGAACGCGGCAAGCACGCCCAGCGACATGCGCGTGGCCGGGCTGGAAGAAGAAGTCATGGCAGTTCCTTTGTCGTCAGCCATTGTAGCGCAGGCTGGCAAGCAGTACAGATTCAGGTAGACTGGCTTAGGCCAATACAGTTGGAACATGAGCGCCCAAGCACCACTGTTATATGAACGCGTCGCGCGACTGGTCGAAACGCAGATCGCCAGCGGCACCCTGCGAGGTAACGAACGCATTCCTTCGGTGCGTTCGATGAGCCGCACAGCGAAGGTCAGCATCTCCACCGTCGTGCAGGCGTACCTGCATCTTGAAAACATCGGCCTGATCGAAGCGCGGCCGCAGTCAGGCTTCTACGTTCGGCCGCCGTTGCGTCCGAGCGTGCCGGCGCCGCGCCCGAAGATCAGTCGTTCGCGTCGTCCGATGTCCATCGCCACCGAAACCCTCGACGCCTGTCGCGAGGCCATGGGACGCCCGGACATCCTCAAGCTCAACGGCGCCTTCACGTCGCCCGACCTGTATCCGAACCGGCGGCTCAACAACTTGATTCGTGAAGTGCTGCGGGACTTTCCGGCGCACGCCGGCGAATGCATCCTGCCGCCGGGCGACGGCGAACTGCGACGGCAGGTCGCAAAAAGAATGACTTTCGGCGGCGCTCCCGCCGACCCTGCCCACGTCGTCATCACCAGCGGTGCGATGGATGCTATCACCCTTTCTTTGCAAGTCTTGTGCAAGGCCGGCGACACCGTGCTGCTGGAATCGCCCACCTACTTCGGCTTGCTGCAAGTGGTCGAATATCTCGGACTCAAAGTCGTCGAAGTGCCGAACTACACTACCAGTGGCATCGACATCGATGTGCTGAGAAATATCGCACGCACCACGCGGCTCGCTGCCGCAGTGCTGATGCCCAACTTCAACAATCCCACCGGCAGCGTGACTTCCGATGAGGCTAAGCGCGAGATCGTCGCGATCCTGTCCGCCGCTGAAGTGCCGATCATCGAAGACGACATCTATGGCGACTTGCATTACGGCAACGTGCGGCCGACGTCGCTGCGCGTTTACGATGACGCCGGTCTGGTAATTTCCTGCGGCTCGGTATCCAAGACCATCGCGCTGGGCTATCGCATCGGCTGGGCGGTCACGCCACAATTCCACGCCGAGATCGCCCGCGCCAAATTCTTTTCGTCGGTGGCTTGCCCGACGTTGCAACAACTCGTGCTCGCGCGCTACTACGCCAGCGGCGGCTACGATCGATACCTGCGACGCGTGCGCACGACGCTGGCTGCGAATTCGCAAAGCGCTGTCGATGCCATCGTTCGTTACTTTCCTAACGGCACCCGCGTTGCGCGCCCGGCCGGCGGCATTGTGCTTTGGGTCGAATTGCCCGCCGGCGTCGACGGCGCAGAATTGTTTCGGACCGCGCTGGCAAGCCGCATCGGCATCGCGCCAGGCCTGGTGTTCTCCGCCAAGGCGGACTATCGCAACTACATTCGCATCAGCTGCGGCATCTTGTGGACGCCGACCATCGAACGCGCCATCGAAAAGCTCGGCCGGCTGGTGGCGGGGATGGCCAGAGCCGGCTGAGCAGCGACACTCCATTACAAGTTCCCGGCGACGGCCGCCTGGCCGACGACATGAACGTGCGCGAGCAGCGCGGATTCCGACGGATGAGGCAGCTGCGTCACCGTCACTTCGCCTCGCGGCGGACGCTGCGCCTCGATCAGCCCCCAATCCAGGGCGCCGAGGGCTCCAAAGGTGATGACTAATGCTGCGGCCAAGGCTAATGGGATCTTCATGACTGTTCGCTCCACTGCGGCTCTCGCGAAAACCAGCGGGTCTTCCGCGACTGCCCGGCTGAAGGTCTTGCGGATGACTGGATCGACTCGACCGGCGGCTCCGCAATGGCGGCCGCCGCCTGCTGTTCTCGCTCCAGTTGCCAGCGGTCGGCTTTCAATTTGGCCATCGTGATAAAGAGGTACTCGTCCATATTTGCTCCTTCGAGATATGCATCTCGGTAATGGACGGGTAGGTTAGGCCTCGCATTTCGGCGCGAAAAGCGATAGTTTGTGCCCCTCATCTATGACTTGAAGTCACAGCTTAGCCATCCACGCTACCGCCTATGAAGCGCATCCCGGTGGGCCCCCTGCGGGCCTTCGACGTCGCCGCCCGCAACCTGAATCTCACTGCTGCGGCCGAGGAAATGAACGTCACTCACGCGGCTGTCAGCCGCCAGGTGAAGCAGCTGGAGGAACGGCTGGGTGTAAAGCTGTTCGAGCGACTGCCCCGGGGGTTGCGGCTGACCGCTCCAGGGGCGCTGTTGGCGGAAGGCACTCGGGTGGCGTTCGATCGGCTCGCGGCGGCGTTGGAGGATGTGTCGGTTCCGGCGTTGCGACGGAAACTCACGATCTCGACTTTCTCTTCGCTCAACGCGCGCTGGCTGATGCCGCGACTTCGATCGTTTTCCATGGTGTTCCCTGACGTGGATCTGCAGGTCATCACTACGGCGGAGCTGGTCGACTTCGCACGGGAGGACGTCGACATCGCCATTCGTTTCGGCGGCGGCCACTATCCCGGCCTGCACGTCGTGCCGTTGTTCAAGCCGCGCGAGATCGTTGTTTGCTCGCCGGCATTGCTGAAGAGCGGACCGCCGCTGAAAACCATCACCGACCTGCGCAACTTCACCCTGCTCCATGACGACTCGCATCGCACCTGGGTCCGCTGGCTCGAAGCTGTGGGCGCCAAAGGCGTCAACCCTCGACGCGGCATCATCTGCGGTGACCGCAACTCGATGCTGCAAGCCGCGCTCGATGGCCAAGGCGTCGCCATCGCATCGGCCGTGTTCGCCGCCAACGAGCTGCTCGCCGGCCGGCTGGTGAAAATATTCGAGCACGAAGTGGCGTCGGAATTCGCGATCTACGCCGTTTGCCTGCCGCGGCGGTTGAACGATCCGATGCTGACAGGCGTGCTGCAGTGGTTGGAGAAAGAGGCGCAGAGCTCGCACGACGTGCACCCGCCGCCGGCGCCCTAAGGCGATCAACCGTGACCGAAGGGAACTAACGTAGTTTGGAGCATTGAGCATGAGCGAAAAGAGCCCAAGCAGCGCTGATCGGCGCGCGCGGCGAGTTCTTATTTCTTGCCGAACAGCGCTTCCAGTTCAGCGCGGGCTTTCTCAGCCGCCGACGGCTCTGCCGCCTTCGGCGCGCCGCCGCCAAACATCGCTTCCAGATCCGCCTTCGCTTTCGCCGCTGCGTCCAGGCTCACGGCGCAATACGCGTCCTGCTTCGGTTTGAAGTAGTCGCAGAAGTTCGCTCGCTCCTTGTCTTTGACTTCTTCAGCGATCGTCTCGCGGCAATGCTTGGCGACCGCCGTGCTGTACCACTCGCACAGCTTGCAGACGTGCAACTCGGCGGTGCATTGGCGGCACTCATCCAGCCGGCGCAGCGGCAGGCTCAACTCCGCGAGTGAGTTTCCGCATTTCCAGCAGACCAGCGCCATGACATCACTTAGCGGGCACGCGCAGGCTTTTCCGGCTTCTGGTCGTTGCCGGTGGCGATTTCATCGTAACCCTTGCCGATGAACTCGATCAGGCAGATGCCATGGCCGAAGGGATCGGCCAGCATGGCGATCTTGCCCCAGTTGTTGGTCTTCACCTGCGTCTCCAACCTCGCGCCGGCGTTGCGTGCGCGGTCGACTGCCCCGTCGATCTCCGCCACGACGAAGTCCAGGTGCACCGGCGTCCAGTGCCGTGCATACGAACGCAGATGACGGCTGGTTGCGGAAGCGACGGTGCCGTTGGGTTTGACGAGCAGATAGATCGGCGAGGTGGCGCCGAGCAATTCGATGGCGTCACCACCGAAGCGGCGGCCCACATGCAGGTTGAAGGCCTTGCAATAAAACTCGGTGGCCTTGGCCAGATCGTCAACGTCGATGTTGACGAGCAACGATGCGGTCATCGCGGAACCTCGCTCGGCGGCGCCGGCGCGCCGTGAAAAAGAGCAAGATTAACGCGTCGCCGCTGCGAACACAGCAGTCGCGAATGTCCGACTCAAGCCGCTGCCGCGGTTCGCGGCGGCGGATACTTGGCGTACAACTGCTGTTTCTTAGCCGGATCGACATTGATCTTGGTGATGTCCCCGCCGGCCCAGGCGAGCAGCTTCGGGTCCATCACCTTGAACCACAGCCACGGCACGATGGCGAGGCCGAAACTGCCGGGGTAACCGCTCGGCAGCTTCGGCACGTTCTCGAAATCACGCAGCGCCTGGTAGGGCCGCAGCGCGTTGGCGTGATGATCCGAGTGCCGTTGCAGGTGGAACGACACCAGGTTCGAGTACAGGTGATTGGTGTTCCAGGAATGGTGCGGTTCGGGCAATTCGTAGCGGCCATTGGGCAGCTTCTGGCGTAGCAAGCCGTAGTGCTCGACGTAGTTCGCCTGCGTCAGCCCGTACCAGGCGTACAGGTGATGGATCAGCAGGAACGGCACCATGATCCAGCTAAAAATCGCCAGCAAGACCAGGCCGATGGCGGCGGTCAGCAGCCACGACGTAAGAACTTCATTACTGAGCGACCAGGTGGGCTTGCCGGCCTTGGCCAGGCGCTCCTTCTCCAGCGCCCAGCCCCGGCGCAGCGCGCCGGGAATTTCTCGCAGCGCGAATTTGTAGATCGACTCGCCCATGCGCGCGCTGACGCAGTCTTCCGGCGTCGCGACGTTCACATGATGGCCGCGGTTGTGTTCGACACAAAAGTGGCCGTAACCGACCAGCCCGTTGACGATCTGCGCGGCGGTTCGGTCGGCGCGACTGGCTTTGTGGCCCAGCTCATGGCCCAGCAGCAACGACACGGCGCTGGTAAACCCGGCGCCAAGTGTCAGCGCAAGGAACGACCACCACGGCAGCGGCTGCGTGCCGATGAACCAGGCGACGACGAAAAACTGTGTGAACACCAACACCACGGCGACATAGAGCAAGGCGCGGTAGTAGTTGTCCTTGGCCATCATCGGCACCACTTCTTCCGGCGGATTGTGGCGATCCTCACCGAAAATCAGGTCGGCCAGCGGCACCAGGATGAAGGTGTAGGCCAGCGGAAAGACCGTCGCCAGCAGATGGCCATCGGTCCAGAAGTACAGCGCGATCGCCAGGATAGGAATCAGTGGCCCGCTGAGCGAAGCCAGCCACAGATAGCGCTTACCGTCCGTGTAGCGAATCATGCCGCCGTCGGCGCCTTGAGCGACGAATGCCATGTGGGCCTCCTCCGAGACAACCTGCCAAAAAGTCTACGCCTGGGCGCCGCCCTTGGAGAACTCACCAAGGTGAGGCCGGCGGTGCCCGGATGCTGCATGTGTCTAGGCATACATTCATCCATACATGAGGCGACGTGATAACTGCCTGCGGTCGACAAGATGATGACGCCGCGATATCAGGACGCGCTGGCGGCCTACAGCGAATTGGCGAAGTGCGGTCGCGTTGTTGAAGACGCGAAGAGGTGAAGAAGTTCTTCCCCTCTCCCCTTGGGAGAGGGCAGGGTGAGGGGCTCTGAGGTTTGAAACCTTCCCCTCACCCGCGCTTCGCGCGACCTCTGCTGCACAGGGATGTGCGAATGTCGCGGGCGCATGGATGCGCAAGAGCGGCTCCCACGGGGAGAGGTGCAGAGGTTCCGCATCAGCAACAACTTACCCGCGCCGCCGTAGGACTTCGGATGCAGGTGCAGCTGCAAGGGTTACAGCGGCGCCGGCCCCTGCGCGTAGCGCCCATTGTTACGTTCGCGCATGTCCTGCTCCAGCTGGCGCGCTTCGACGTGACGACCTTCGACTCCGTAATAAATGAGATAAGCGAGGCCAATGCCCAGCGGCACCAAGCCGCCGATGATCGGCGCGTCGTGGTCGATTTCGCCCATGAGGATGGAGCCGGTCAGCACCGCCAGGCCGATGAAAAACCACACCAGGCCGGGCAGCAGCGAACTGCGCCGCCGGCCGCTGCGGCCATCGATCAATTCCAGCGGCAGCGGCGGCAGCTCCATACCCCGCTCGATGGCAGCCATGCGCTCGGTGTGATGCAGCTCCATCAGCCGGCGGCGCTTCCGGTAATTCAACACGATCCAGATGATGGGGATCGACAGCGGCACGCCGACGCCGAACATGATGGCCACCAGCGGAACGAGTTCAGAAAGCATGACGACGCCTCAAGAGTAATGTGCGTGTTGTATGTGCGGTTTGGGACGCCGTACTTGGTTGCAAGGTTGCAGTCGGCCAACAACCGCTTGTAACCGGTCGACGGCCGCCGTGTTAGGACTAAGAAACCGCGCACGTTGCTACAGTTCTCCCCACTGCAACCTTCTGGCCACCCGACACGTCCCAATGCTCGACCCGGCGGCAATGACGCCTTCGCCCGCTTTCCAGGCAGATGCCGATCTGCAGGAGCGGCTGCAGGCCAAGCAATATCGCGACGCCTTCGCGATCTTGTTGCCCCGTTACAGGGATAAGGTTTTTCGCCTTTCATTCAGTATGTTACGCGACCGAGCCAGGGCTGAAGACACGACTCAGGATATTTTCCTGCGGGTCTGGCGTGCGCTGCCGGGTTTTGCCGGGCAATCGGCGCTGTCGACCTGGATCTACGCCATCGCCAAGAACGCCTGCCTGTCGGAGCTGCGCAAGCGCCGTCCGACCGTCTCTTTGGACCAGAACGACGACGACGGCTACCACCCCGCGGTTGCCGCCCTGGCAGCGCCCGAAGCGGACGATTCGGCGACCGTGAGCGTCGGCCAGTTGCTGGACCAGCTGCCGGAACGCTATCGCCAGGCAGTCGTTCTGTTCTACATGGAAGACAAGTCCTATGAGCAGACGGCCGCCAGCCTGGGGTTGCCGCTGGGCACGGTTAAAGCCTTGCTTCACCGTGCCCGCAAGCGCCTAATCGAGCTCACCAAGGACGCGGAAACCGCCCCCGCGGCCGTCTGAACCTCATGAGCTACCCCGCTTCACCAAGCCAGGCGCAACATTCACCCGAGTGGAACGACCGGCTGCAGGACTGGCTGGACGGCGAACTCGACACCGCCGCCAACGCGGCTTTCGAAGCTCATTTGCATGGCTGCGTGGAGTGCCAGCAGACCGTCGAGGGGTTCGAGCAGCTTGATGCCGCCCTGGTGGCGGCGTCCCCGCCGCTCGAGCTGAATGCCGCTTTCGATGCACGCCTGTTGGCCCGAATCGACGCCCTCGACGAGAGCAAGCGCGCCGAGGTGCGGCGCCGCCTGGAACTCGAATTACAACAGCAACTACACGCTTTGTCGCGCAACTGGCGGCGAACGCTCGCCTTCGTGATTCCAGGCATCATCGGCGGCATTGCCCTCGCCTTCGCACTGACGGGCTGGTTCGACAGCTCGGGCCTGACCAACACCTTGGTAGCGGAAGGCACAGCCGGACTAGGTCAGGGCTCCTCCGATTTCCTCCGCATCGGCGTCACTACCATGATCGGCGCCACGCTCGGCGCGCTGGTCGCGCCTTGGCTCGCCAGGCTGGCTGAGTAGTCCCCACCTCTCCCTACCCTCTCCCAAAGGGGAGAGGGTAAGAGCTGCCTGCTCGTTACCGCCGAATCCTCTAGACTCCCGCGCCCATGGTCGCATCCCGCGTCTTCAGCCAGCTGTAACAAGAACAACCCATGAGCCTTCGCTCGTCCGACTCCACCGCTGCAGGTCGCAACGGCGCGGATCACAAAATCGTTCTGGTCGCGCTCGGCGTGGTGTTCGGCGACATCGGCACCAGCCCGTTGTACGCATTGCGCGAATGTTTCAATCCCGAGCACGGCATTGCCGTCAACGAAGCCAATATCCTCGGCCTGTTGTCGCTGATCGTGTGGTCGCTGGTGCTGGTCATTTCGATCAAGTACGTCGGCATCGTGTTGCGAGCGGACAATCGCGGCGAAGGCGGCGTGCTGGCGTTGAGCACGCTGCTGTCGACGGCAAGCACCAACTGGAAATTGTGGGCGCCGGTGAGCGCCGTGGGCTTGTTCGGTGCGGCGCTGTTCTTCGGCGACGGTTTTGTCACTCCCGCGATCTCGGTGTTGAGCGCGATGGAAGGCCTGACGGTGGCGACGCCGAAGCTGGAGCGCTTCGTGCTGCCCGGAGCGGTGTTGATCCTCACTGCGCTGTTCCTGATGCAGCGTCACGGCACCGGCGCGATGGGCCGGTTGTTTGGTCCGATCACGCTGGTGTGGTTCCTCACGCTGGCGCTGTTGGGATTGAGCTGGGTGGTGAAATCGCCGGGCGTCATGCTGGCGCTCAATCCGCTGCATGCCTTGCACTTTTTCAGCAACAACGGCTCGATGGCTTTCGTCACGCTGGCCTCAGTGTTTCTGGCCGTGACGGGAGGCGAAGCACTGTACGCCGACATGGGCCACTTCGGCCGCGCACCGATCCGCAAGGGCTGGTTCCTGATCGTGTGGCCGGCGCTGATGTTGAATTATTTCGGGCAAGGCGCCTTGCTGCTCTCCAATCCGCAGGCCGTCGTCAATCCGTTCTATCTGCTGGCGCCGAGCTGGCTGCTGCCGCTGCTGATCATACTGGCGACGTGCGCCACGGTGATCGCTTCGCAGGCGGTGATCTCCGGCGTGTTCTCCATCACCCGCCAGGCGCTGAACCTCGGCTATCTGCCGCGCCTGCGCGTGCTGCATTCATCGGAGCAAGAGATCGGCCAGGTCTACGTGCCGCTGGTGAACTGGTTGTTGTTCGCCGGCACGCTGCTGCTGGTTCTCACCTTCCGTTCCTCCAGCGCCTTGGCCGGCGCCTACGGCATCGCCATTTCCAGCACCATGCTGATCGACAGCATCCTGGTCATCATGCTGCTGCGGGTTCGCAAGGAGCCGCACAGCCGCCTGATCACCGCGATGCTGTCGTTCATCCTCATTGTCGAAAGCGCCTTTTTCCTTTCCAACCTGCTCAAGTTCGATGACGGCGGCTGGCTGCCGGTGCTGGTGGCGATTCTGGTCTACGTATTGATGAGCACCTGGCAGGAAGGTCGTCGCACCTTGGCGTGGCTGATCGCCCGCGAACAAATGCCGGTGCGCGATTTTCTCGCGATGATCGGGAAGGACCCGCCGCTGCGAGTGCCCGGCACGGCGGTCTATCTGGCCGCAGAGGCCGGCGGCATGCCGCGCGCGCTGCTCAACAATTTGAAGTTCAATCGCGTCCTGCATGAACGCAACGTACTGCTGACCTTTGTGCGGCCGGAAGTGCCGTTCGTGGCGCCGGAAGAACGCATCGAGGTGCAGAGTCTAGGCGACGGACTGTGCCGCGTCACTGCACGCTATGGTTTCATGGAGACGCCGAACGTGGTGGCGGCGCTGCGCTCGGCGGAAGAAAAAGGCGTCGCCTACGAACCCGATCAAACGGTGTACGTGGTGGGGCGCGAAAATCCCACCTTCACTACCGGCTCCGGCATGCCGCTATGGCGCAAGCGGTTGTTCGCTTTCATGGGCCGCAACAGTCAGCTGGCCGCCATCCATTTCGGCGTGCCGAGTCATCGCACCTTGGAAGTGAGCAGCCAGGTGCGCCTCTAACATTGATGTCCCAGCCCGCTCGTGGTGCGCACCGGCGGCCCGGCGCACTGATATGAACCGTCAACAGCCGGCGGCGATGCAGCTTCAATTGAGCAGTTCGGCCATCTCGATGACCGATTTCGCGACGTCGCCCATGCGGCGATTGCGCTCCATCGCCATGCGCCGGAGCGTGTGATATGCCTCGTCCTCACTCAGGTTGCGCGCTTTCATCAGCAGGCCTTTGGCGCGTTCCACGAACTTGCGTTCGGCGAGTTTCTGCTGGGCGAGACCGAGTTCACTGCGCAAAGCAGAAATGAAATCAAAACGCGCCAGCGCCACTTGCAGGATGGCCGGGACGCGCGTCGCTTCCAATCCGTCAACGACATAGGCTGCCGCACCGGCGCGCACGCCATTCTCGATGGCCTGCGACGATGCATCGCGTGCGAACACCGCGAACGGCACGGCCGCCGCTCCCATGGCGTCCAGCAGGCGATCGAGCAGATCCACGGACGGCGAGCGCGCCTCCAGCAGCAGCACGTCAGGCCGGCCGCGCTCGAACGCAGGCGACAGGGCACTGTCCAGAGGTAGAACCTCGGTCAGCTCATGGCCGCCGAGTTGCACTCCCGCACTCAATATCTCCGCGTGGTCGGCGGATTCAGCGATGACGAGCACACGCACGATGCACGCTCACTTGGCAGTAGGGGGAAGAAGTGTTCCAGTGCCCTACTGCGTTGCAATGAGTGTGCCAGCGAGCGCGGGAGCTATTCGGCTTCCAGCCGCGGGCCGGGGTCGGTGAACGCGCTGGCGAGTCCGAGGAGTGCCGGCAATTCCGCCTTGATGAGCAACGTGGGCACGCGCGCTACGTAATCCGTGAAGCGGCCTTTGTCCTCGAAGCGATCGCGAAAACGCGAGCTGGTGAACAGGCGCCCGAGGCCGGGCGCAATGCCGCCGCCGATGTATGCACCGCCGAGCGCGCCCAATGTCAGCACCAGGTTGCCTGCCATCGTCCCGAGCAGCGCGCAGAACATGCTTACCGTCTCGCTACACAATCGGCACGATGCTTCCTGCGCGCGCTTGGTGATTTCCGGCGGCGTCAGCAACTCCGGGATCAGTCCTTCGACGCCGCAGATCGCGTCGTAAAGATTGACCAACCCCGGACCCGACAACACCCGCTCGGCGGACACATGCGAGAAGCGCTGCTGCAATTGTTTCAGCACTGCGAGTTCGTGCTCGTTCATCACCGACAGCGTGACGTGACCGCCCTCGCCTTGCAGCGGCATCCAAGACTGGCCGACGGGAATGAGCCCGGAGACGCCCAGACCGGTGCCGGGGCCGATCACCGCGATCGGCATGTTGGGCACTGCTCGACCGTGCCCCACCTGTTCGAGATCGGCGTCGGTCAAGTGGCGAACCGCCATCGCGAGTGCGGTGAAATCGTTGAGGACGATCAGGCGCTCCAGACCCAGCTGCTGCCGGGTGTGCGCGGCGGAGAATTCCCAGACGTGATTGGTCATGCGCACGATATCGCCGGTGACTGGACCTGCGATCGCCAGCGCCGCTTCGGCAGGGCGCGAATTCTTAGCCGCGCCCACCTGCTTCAAATATTCCTCGGCGGCCGACACGAGATCCGGATAGTCGGCGCAGGCGAGCACGATTTCATCGCGCCGTTCCATGCCGTCGAGCAAGGCGAACCGGGCATTGGTGCCGCCGATATCCGCGATCATCCGCGGCGGAGGTGCATGGAAGCTCATGCGCGCCAGCCCGCCATCATGGCGCCCAGTACACGTCGACCGGCACTTCTTTCTGATGCAAAAACGCGCGCACCGGTAGTTCCGCCACCGGCCCCGGCGCCTTCGCCCGCTGATAAACCTGCCACTTCGACTCCCCCTCGATATGCAAGATGACGCGGCGTGTATCCAACAAGGCCGCAAGGTTGAGGCTCAGCCGCGCGTGCGGCGCCGTCAACGAATTGATAGCGATGCAGCCCGGCGGGCTGGATCGCTCCAGCGCCTTGTTCAACGCCAGCGAGCCCGGGAACAGCGATGCGGTATGCCCGTCTTCGCCCATGCCCAGCAGCACCACGTCGAACGGGTGCGGCACCCGGGTTAACGCGCGAGTCGCCCAATCGGCACCGGCTTCCGGCGCCGGCGCCGGATTTTTCAGGCCGACGAAATGCGCCGCCGCCGCCGGGCCGGTCAGCAAGGTCTCGCGCACCAGCTTCTCATTGCTGGCGGGCGAGGTGGTTTCGACCCAGCGCTCGTCGGACAGCGTCACCCAGGCCTTGGACCAGTCCAGCGCTTCGGTGCGCAGCTGCTCGAACAATTTGACCGGCGTGCGGCCGCCCGACACCACCAGGCTGGCCTGGCCGCGCGCCGCCATGGCTTCCTCGAGATCGACTTTGAGCTCGCCCGACAGCGCATGCGCCAGCGCCAGCGAATCGGGGAAGCGGTGTTCGTGCACCCAGGACATGAGTTAGCGCAGGCTCCTCATCATTCGTTGCCAATCATTCGCGGCTCACAGCTCGTTTTTCCACGCAAAGCCGTCGCGGCCCAGCAGCGAACTGGCCGAGGCGGGGCCCCAGCTGCCGGCAGTGTAAGTCTTCGGCGGCTCGCCGTGCTGATCCCACGCTTCGCGGATGGGGTCGATCCACGCCCAGGCGGCATCCAGTTCGTCCCGACGCATGAACAGCGTCAAGTTGCCTTTGACCACGTCGGTAAGCAAGCGCTCGTAGGCGTCCAGCCGCCGGGCCTTGAAGGTTTCGGAGAAATCCAGGCTCAGGTCCACCGGCTTCAGGCGCATGACCTCGCCCGGATTCTTCGCCAGCACCGTCAGCGTGATGCTTTCGTCGGGCTGCAGCTGGATCACCAGCCGATTGAGCGCATGCGGCGTGTCGGGCCGTTCATAGATGGACAGCGGCACATCTTCGAAAGTCACGACGATTTCCGACTGCTTTTCCTGCAGGCGTTTGCCGGTGCGCAGGTAGAACGGCACGCCGGCCCACCGCCACGAATCGATATCGACGCGGACCGCCACGAACGTCTCGGTGGTGCTGCCGGCAGGCACGTCCTTTTCGTCGAGATAGCCAACGACGGGCTTGCCGCCGGCCGCGCCGGCTTTGTACTGGCCGCGCACGGTCTTCTGCACGACATCACGGCCTTTCAAAGGACGAAGCGCACGCAAGACTTTCAGTTTTTCGTCGCGCATTGCATCCGGATCGGCACTGGCCGGCGGCTCCATGGCGATGATGCAAAGCAGTTGGAGCAAATGGTTTTGCACCATGTCCCGGAGTGCGCCGGTTTCGTCGTAGAACTGCGCACGACGCTCGACGCCCAGTTCCTCAGCGACTGTGATCTGCACATGCTTCACGCGGCCACGGCGCCACAACGGTTCGAACAACGTGTTGCCGAAACGCAGCGCCAGCAGATTCTGCACGGTCTCCTTGCCGAGGTAGTGGTCGATCCGAAAAATCTGCTGCTCGCTGAAAATGCGGCCGACGCGTTCGTTGATCTGCGCCGACGAAGCGCGATCGTGTCCGAGCGGCTTCTCCAGCACGACGCGGGAATTCGGTGTCACCAGCGAGTGCTCGGCCAGGCCTTCGCAGATCGGCGCGAACAGATCGGGCGCGGTGGACAGGAAGAAGGCGCGCACGTACTCGTCATGGCCGCGCAACTTTCGCCCCAAGCCGGCGAAATCTTCGCTCGAGCCGGCATCCACCTTGAGGTAGTCGACGTGCTCTGAGAATTCGCCCCAGTGTTTCTCGTCGTAGTCTTTGCCGAGATGCGTCTGGCAGCTGCTTTGAACCAGTGCCAGATACTCCTCGCGCGACAGTTCGCTGCGAGCGACACCGATGACCCGGGAGTTGGGGGGCAGGTGGCCGGAGGCTTTACGGCGGTACAACGCAGGCAGCAGCTTGCGCATCGCCAAGTCGCCGGTGCCGCCGAACAAAATAAGATCGAAAGTCGGAAGTGGTTGCATGAATACTGACGCCTTGCAGGAAATCCATCGAATCTGTGAGCTGGTGCTATTACGCGACGTTGGCGGCTTCGTTCATCGTTGCATTTCAGTCAGTTGCAAATTTGCCGAGGCCGGGGCAGTCGATCATCAAAGCTGCAAATCAAAGCTTCTCTTAGGTCGCGCTCGCTAAATTAGCGTCCCGTGCCGATGCTCGCAAACCAACGGCTGCTCAGTTGCGCCAGCGGGCGCGAACAGCGAGGGCGGCAGGCACGAGACATCCGTGGACAATTGTTTCAGCGAGCAGTAGTACATTCCGAGACTCGGAATGATAGCGTGAGCGCTTATCGTCCGGCGATGCGAGTGCAGCCCGGAACTCGTTAGAATCGCTTCATGACCGAGCCGCAGCCCACCGTCGCCAGCCAAAACACATGAAAACCCGCGCACCACTGCATGAACGCGTGCGCTCCGTAACCGAGAGGATTCGCGAGCGCAGCACCGATACCCGAGGCTTTTACCTCGAGCGAATGCGCGAGGCGCGGGACAACAAGCCGACGCGAGCAGGATTGTCTTGTACCAATCTTGCGCATGGCTTCGCTGCCATGGATCCACCGGACAAGGATGCTTTGCGCGGCGCGCGCTGGCCTAATTTAGCCATCGTTTCTTCTTATAACGACATGTTGTCGGCGCACCGGCCACTGGAGCGCTTTCCGGAGCTGCTGAGACTTGCAGCGCGCGAAGTCGGTGCAGTGGCGCAGTTCGCCGGCGGCGTGCCTGCGATGTGCGACGGTGTCACTCAAGGCCAGCCGGGCATGGAGCTGTCACTGTTCAGTCGCGACGTAATCGCCATGGCCACCGGCATCGCGCTGTCTCACAACATGTTCGACGCCACGCTGTGCCTTGGGGTGTGCGACAAGATCGTTCCCGGCCTGCTGATGGGCGCGCTCGCCTTCGGTCATCTGCCGACCATCTTCGTGCCCGCCGGGCCGATGACCTCCGGCATCCCCAACAAAGAGAAGGCGCGCATTCGCCAGTTGTTCGCCGAAGGCAAAGTCGGCCGCGACGCATTGCTCGAATCCGAAGCGCAAAGCTATCACTCCGCCGGCACCTGCACGTTCTACGGCACGGCGAACAGCAACCAAGTGCTGATGGAGGTGATGGGATTGCATTTGCCCGGATCGGCGTTCGTCACGCCGAACACGGCGCTGCGAGACGCATTGACCAGCGCGGCGGCCAAGCGAGCGGCGAGAATCACTGCGCTCGGCGATGAATACCTGCCGCTTGCGAACACCGTCGATGAGCGCGCCATCGTCAACGCCATCGTCGGCCTGCTTGCGACGGGCGGCTCGACCAATCATACGTTGCACCTGGTGGCGATGGCACGTGCGGCCGGCATCGTCATCAACTGGGACGATTTCAACGATCTCTCCGAAATCGTGCCATTGCTGGCGCGCATATATCCGAACGGCAGCGCCGACGTGAATCACTTCCACGCCGCCGGCGGCGTCGGCTTTTTGATTCGCGAACTCATCAGCTCGGGCTTGTTACATCAGGACACCATGACCGTCATGGGCCAGGGGCTGGAGGCGTACACATACGAGCCCTGGCTCTCCCCCGAAGGCTTGGAGTGGCGGCCGGCGCCCGAGCAAAGCGGCGACAGGGAAGTGTTGCGGCCGATCACCGATCCTTTCGGCGCCGACGGTGGTTTGAAGCTTTTGCGCGGCAATCTGGGGCGTGCGGTCATCAAGACTTCGGCCGTTCAGCCGCAGCATCGCGTTGTGGAAGCGCCCGCACGAGTGTTCGACGATCAGGAAGATGTGATCAAGGCATTCAAGGCCGGCGCACTGGCGCGCGATTGCGTCGTCGTCGTGCGTTATCAGGGCCCCCGCGCCAACGGCATGCCGGAACTGCATCAACTGACGCCGACGCTGTCATCGCTACAAAGCAAAGGCCTCAAGGTCGCGCTGGTCACCGACGGCCGCATGTCCGGCGCATCGGGTGCGGTGCCGGCCGCGATCCATATCACTCCCGAATGCCTGGCGGGCGGCCCACTGGAGAAAATCCAGGACGGCGACATCATTCATCTCGACAGTTACACCGGCGTTCTCGAAGCCCTCGTGCCTGCTGACGTGCTGCGCAGTCGCGTGCTCCCGCGACCCGATTTGCGTCGCAATGGTTTTGGCGTCGGCCGTGAAATGTTCGCAACTTTCCGCGCCGCGGCCGACGACGCCGAAGCGGGCGCAGCTGCCATCTACGGCGCCCGGTAATCCCTGCCTGGCCATTCACTATTCTCTGATCACTAGTCACTTCTTCCCCAAGACATGAACATTCGCTCCATCCTCGCCCTGGCTCCCGTCATTCCCGTACTGACGATCGAACACATCGATCACGCTGTGCCGCTCGCGCGTGCGCTGAGTGCTGGTGGGCTACGTGTATTGGAAGTCACGTTGCGCACGGCGGCGGCGCTGCCTGCGATCGAAGCGATGCGCAAGTCAGTGCCCGAAGCGGTAGTCGGCGTCGGCACGCTGGCCCGCCCCGGAGATTTCGTGACCGCCAGTCGCGCCGGTGCGCAGTTCGGTGTGAGTCCTGGATTGACTGCGGAGATGGCTGCAGCTGCACGCGCTGCTTCGTTCCCGATGTTGCCCGGAATCATGACGCCCACCGAATTGCTGGCGGGCCTGGGCTGGGGTTACGACACGTTCAAGCTGTTTCCGGCGCAGCAGGCCGGTGGCATCGGCATGCTCAAGGCGTTGGGCGCGCCGTTTCCCGAAGTGCTGTTCTGCCCGACCGGTGGCATCACTCGCGCGACCGCACCGGACTTCCTGGCGCTGCCGAACGTCGCCTGCGTAGGCGGCTCATGGGTCGCACCGACGGACAAGATTCGCGCCGGCGATTGGGCGGGGATCGAACAGCTGGCGAAGGATGCAGCTTCGCTGGCGAAGCCGCAGCAATAGTTATTCGCCGTTGGCGACGCGCTTGGGCTCCGCCGTTTCCGGCAGCAACGCTAATTCCAACGTCGGCGGGGAAGGACTAGGGCTCGCGACCGGCGGGCTCGTGATCAATGACAGCGTTTCCGGGCCACTCAGCTCGGTGGACATGGCAGCGGCATTCGGCCCTGGCTTCACATTCAGCCCAGGCTTCGCATCCGGCGTCGCGCGTAGTGTTGCGGACCATGCGCCCGTCGACATCAGGGACAACTCGAACTCCGGCGTCGGCGCAATGGGCACGGAAGCGGCCGCCGACGCGGGTGCTGACGTATCGAATGAAGTAAACGGCGTCGCGAGAAATTCTTCGGTCGGCACTTGTGGCCGTGGCACTTCCGCAGTCGGCACGACCGTCGGCGCGGCGGCGGGCGTGGCCATCAACGCCGCTTGCGGCAACATCTCCAGCGGCTGCGTCATGCCGAGATCGATCGGCTCCAGTTTTGTTGCAACTGCGGGCGGAGCTGCCACCGGCGCCGGTGCTGCACTCGATGCCATCGTCTGCATGATCGCGGCTTCGGACAACATTTCCAGCGGCTGCGTGGCAGAGATATCGCCAGCACCAGTGGGTGCTGCGATTGAAACAGTCGCCGGCGCCGCCTTGACCGCCGCATTCGGCGGCCTGGTCATCGCGGGCTTGGGTTTGCTCGCAATGGGCTGCAATGATGCCATTCTGGCGGCCTTCAACGCAGCCTGCTTGGCGGCGTCCACTTGAGGTGCGAGCGCTTGCGCCGATACGGCCGTTTTCTTCGCACCCGACGGAGCCGTCGAAATACGCGGCGGAGCCGGCGCGTCAGCCGCAAGCAGATCAGGTGACAGCAACTCTTCCGAATCTTCCGAATCGTCCGCAACACCGCGCGCCCGTTCCGTCATCGGCGTAGCCGCTGCGGCGGGCTTGGCGATCTCAGTCTCGAAGACTTGCAACACGTCGCCGCTGGTCTGGGTCGCGGCCACTTTCGCGGCCACCTCCGCCTCGCGCTTGTTGCGCTCCTGTTCCTGCTCGAGACGCCACTTCGGCAAATCCTCCGGCGTCCGCTCGGACACTTTCGATTCCAGCGAGTCCGGATCGGACAGGTCGACCACCGTTGGGCGGCGCTTGCTTGCCGACATCTCCGCTTCGCTGGGCAGCGCCGGCGGCGCGGTCAACGTCGCGTCGATCTCCGGTGTCGGCAGGTCCTGCGTCACCAGCGACTGACGGCCGATCAGATCGTAGTAAAGCTGCAGATATTTTTGCAGCGACCGCACGTACACATAGTTCGCCAATGCATGCTTGCGCGCGCCTTGCGCCAGCTGCGTTCGCTTCTCCGGCGTCAGTTGCATTATGCGATTTATACCTTTGACGAACGCGGCGGAGCTGCCCGGCTCGAGCGCCACGCCGTGCTGCGCGATGACCTCACCCTGCGCGCCCATGCCGGTGGCGACACAAGGCACGCCGCATAACATCGCCATCACGAGATTCATGCGCGACTGATCGTTGAGCGCGCTGGAACACACTACGTCGCAGGCGTTATACAACGCCGATATATCAGACCATTCACCGAGCAAATGCACGCGCGTCGCCATCGAACCGCCGCCAACCAACGCCATCAGCGGCGCGTTGCCTTTCTGTACGCCGTGGCCGGCGAGCACCACTGAAATATTGGGATTTGTCTTGACCAGTTCACCGACGGCCTTGATCAAGCTTGCGTGATCGTATTCGGGCTGGAACGGCGCCACCATGCCGACCACGAAAGTCTCACCCGGCAGGCTCAGTTGTTCACGCAACTTGCGGCGCGCAGCGAAATCCGGCTTGAAACGAGTGGCATCCACGCCCGGCGGGATCATCACATGCTCGCCGTCCGGGAAGCCGACGCGGCGATGCTGTGAAGCGCCGGACTCGGACGTGTAGACGATGCGATCGGCGCGCGAGGAAAACCTGGCCGCGTACTTGAGCTTTTGCCGATCGATCATGCCGGCGTTCTTCGGCAGCGGCGTCGTATCCACGACGCTCCACACCAGCCGTGGCTTCCAATCGCAGCGCTTGCGAACGAACGAAGAAACGATCTGCGCCGTGTGGCCCCACGCTTGGATGACGTCGGGACGGAACTGCCGCGTCGCTTCCAGCAGCTCTTTCACAGCGCCAGGAGAGAATTGTTTGCGCGATAGTGCGATGTCGAACGTCGGCACGCCGTTCTGCCGCAACACAGCCGAGGGTATGGCGCCAGGCGACAGGCACGCGACTTGCGACTTGACGCGCGGACGCGGCAAGCGCGTCAACAGCGGCATGAATAGCGACTGCTGCAAGCTGCTGGCGACTCCACCAGCACTCACAATATGCAGTACACGAATTTGTCGAAGATTGGCGTCGGACACGAAAGACCGGCAATGGGCTACGTCACTGGGGCGATGGCCAAATCGTAACAGTACTCCGATTCATTACGCGCGCAGCAGAGTGCAAAATTGTTAAACCCAACACGTTTCCGAGGTGACAAGAAATGGCAGTTCACGGACAGTATTTGGCAGGTCGAGAGGCGAGTCACAGTCGCGCCGCGGTTTGCCGCCACTGCTGCCGTTTTGTTGGCGCTTCTACTGCTACGCAGGCGGCCTTTTGCTTCAGGGAGTCACGGCCCATAAGTAGATCGCCGCATCAGGCACGCAGCGGCCGCCACGCTTCGGCGAGCTGCAACAATTGCGCTGGCGTTGCCACATTCGCGGCGCGAATCAATCCGATGTCCGATGCAGGAAATGCGTCGCGATCACGCCCCAGGCGAATCGCGAGATAGCTTCGCGTCCACGGCCCGAAGCCAGGCAATGTTTGTAATGCCTTTTCCACTTGCGCCCATGGCCAAGCAAAGTCCACGCGTCCCTCCACCATCGCCTGCGCGAACGACTGCAGCGCCGCCGCTCGTTTGCCGGGCATCCCCATGTTGTCGAGATTCGCAGCGACGACGCACTCGGGCGTAACAGATCCACAGCGCTCGACCAATCTGCGCATCAAGGTTCCTGCCGCCGCAACTGTTACCTGCTGACCAAGGATGGTTCGCAAACACAACTCGAACGGCGACCACGCACCGAGCGGCCGCATGCCCGGCAGGTTCAGCAGTCTTGGTTGCAGCGGCTTCGAACGATGCAAATGTTCACGCACCATTTCGTGATCGTGCTCGATGTCGAACAGCCTCGCGGCCGCAGCCAATGTTTCATTCGCCTTGACGCGGCCATTCGCCGTCACGGTCAACCGCGAAGGCTTGGACTTGTATTCGACCGTGACGACGCGCTTGCCGTCGGTGCGCTGATAAGCGCCGCCTGCGACCGATTCGAAACCCGGCGTCAGGCGATGAGCGTAGTAATCGAGCAGCACCTGCCACGGAAAGGGCTTGCGGACGGGGAGTTCGCCGATGAGCATTTGAGGGTTGACGATTGAGGAGAGGGTTGAGAACTCTTCACCTCTCCCCTTGGGAGAGGTCGCGCGCAGCGCGGGTGAGGGGGTTGCTTGCAGGATTAATCGTTGCTGTGTGATGTGATCTCGTTGCCCCTCACCCTGCCCTCTCCCAAGGGGGAATGGCACTGACTTAAGGTCAGCAGAGAGTTCTTTCCCTCTCCCTTGGGAGAGGGCAGGGTGAGGGGAAGCCGGTTGCTGTGACGTTTCCGTAGCCGGTCCCCTCACCCGCGCTTCGCGCGGCCTCTCCCACGGGGAGAGGCGAAGACTGCGGGCAATCGCCTTAAGTCAGTGCCATTCTCCCAAGGGGAGAGGGTAAGAAAATGCGACCGCGTTCGCTATCCGTTTCCTGCGGCCTGATGCGCCGCCTGGCTGGTGACGCCGCCGATCAACACCAGCCGCATGCCCTCTTCCACCGACAGCTCAGTTTCCCGCAACTCGTCCTTGTGCAGGTACAAAGTGTAGCCGCCGATCTGGTAGCTCATCGGGAAGTACACCGCGACCCAATCTTCGCTGGCTTCGCTGGCCTCGCTGCCGTCCTTGAACAGTTTCGGGCTGATCTGCTCTTCGGTGACGAAGCCGATCAGCCGTGCGCTGCCCATGCGCCACAGGACCACTCGCTTCAAATCGCGCCCCTTGCCGCCCGACGGCAGGAAGCGGCTGAAGTCCTTGAAGGCGCCGAAGATGGTTTTGACGACGGGGATGCGCGCCAACAGCGACTCGCCGAAGCGGAACACCCGCCGCACGATGTAAGCATCGACCAGCACTCCGATGAACAGCACCAGCAAGAAGGCGACGGTCAACCCGAAGCCGGGCCAGTACCGTCCTTCCGGCAGCAGCGCCCGCAGCGGCGCGCCCAGGACCGATTCGGCCGTCTTCGCCAGCCAGAAAACGACATAGAACGTGAGCGCGACCGGCAACACGGCCGCCAGCCCTTTGAGAAAGGTATTCCAGAGTCGTCGCATCATCGCCATCCTTCGCCCGGTTGCGCGGCAGTATGCGGTGTCCCCTTACAGAAGAACATTGCAGCGCCCCGGGCGGGCGCACTGCTAAAATTCGCCGGTCGTTTTTTCGCTGGTCGTTGCTTCCTCGCCGAATGCTTAAACCTCTCGCCGGGCTGGCCGTCATTGCTATCTCGCTGGCCGCAATTGCGATCTGTCCGTTCGCGCACGCCCGCGAGACGCAGTTGCCTCCCGCCGTCCAGCGCGTCATGAACCGCGTCGGCATCCCGACGCGCAACGTCAGCATCTACGTGCGGGACGCCGGCACCAACGAAGTCATCATCGAGCTCAACGACGATCAGCCGCGCAGCCCGGCGTCAGTGATCAAGGTGCTGACCACCTACGCCGCGCTCGACTCGCTCGGTCCTAGTTACACCTGGAAGACGCGCACCTATCTCGGCGGCCGGCTGGCAAACGGCGTTTTGAACGGCGACTTGTTCGTGGCCGGCGGCGGCGATCCATACATGACGGCCGAGCGCTGGTGGCGCTTTGTCCAAAGCCTGCGTGAACAAGGGCTGGGGAAAATTTCCGGCGACCTGGTCATCGACCACAGTTACTTCGCGCCGCACGCAGGCCATCGCGCCGACTTCGATGCACAGCCGTTCCGCAGTTACAACGTGCTGCCCGATGCGCTGATGGTGAACTTCCAGACCTCGCGCTTCACCGTCATCGCCAACGACCAGCGGGCCAAGCCGCTGATCCTGATCAATCCGCTGCCCGCCAACCTTGAGATCCGCAATCAGGTGCGCTTGGGCGGCGGCAAGTGCCAGGGCTACGACCGCGGCATCGAGTTCGACATGCCCGACCCTATCGACAACCCGAACCTGCTGGTCGTGCGTGGAGTATTTCCAGCTGCCTGCGGCAGCTACTCGATCGGACGCGCGATCATGACCGCACCCGACTATGCATACGGCACGTTCCGTACGCTGTGGACTCAGTCAGGCGGGGTAATCGACGGTGCGATGCGGGTCGAACGAGTGCCGAACGACGCGCAGCTTTTTTACGAGCACGACTCGCTGCCGATGTCGGAAGTCATTCGCCTGGTAAACAAATATTCCAACAACGTGATGGCGCGACACCTGCTGCTTACCTTGGGCGTGGAAAAGTTCGGCCCCCCTGCGACCACCGAAAGCGGCCGTAACGCGCTGCGCGAGTGGCTGGCGAATCGCGGCATCACGATGCCGGGCTTCGTGCTCGACAACGGCTCGGGCCTCTCACGGGCGGAGCGCGTCACCGCGCGAGGCCTGGGTGAGATGCTCGACCTCGCGTGGCACAGCCCATTCATGCCGGAATTCGCAGCGTCGCTGCCGCTGTCCGCTACCGATGGCACATTGCGTAATCGCTTCAAATCTCCCGGCATGCAGGGACGCATCCGGTTGAAGACCGGCCACCTCGACGACGTCAGCGCGCTGGCCGGCTTCGTCAATGCCGCTTCGGGCAAAACTTACGTAGTGGTCATCATCGTCAACCACCCCGGCGCGCAAGGCGGTATCGGCGAAGCAATACATGCCGAATTGATCCGCTGGATATTTGGGCAGTAGCACGAAAGCCGCAGGGAACTGCGGCATAGCTTAAGCGTTTGGCACACACGAGTTGCGAAAGCGTCACGCTGCGAGCCGGCCGGGCGAACAGCTCGTATTTTTAGTACTCACAGGAGAGTGTGCATGAAACGCGCAATTGCTGCGGCAACGTTGATCGCCTTGGGAGTCGGGAGCGCCTATGCGCAATCGCCTGACAACGATGAGGGCTTCTATCTTGGCGCCGGCATCGGCCAATTCAACATCGAGACCGATGGTCTGGACGACGTCGGCAACACCATCGAGGACCTCGATGCGGACGATAACGCCTATCAGGGATTTGTCGGCTGGCGTCTGAATCCTTATGTCGCTTTACAAGCGGCGTATATCAATTATGGCGGGCCGGAGGAGAGCGTCAGCTCGAGCGGCTCGGACGGCGACTACAAGGCTGAACTGTCGGGCTTCGCGCCTTCGATCATCGGTACGTACCCGATCGGGCCGGTCGAGATATCGGCGAAGTTGGGTTATTACTTCTATGATCTAGAGCTGAGCGGCGACTTTGACCTTGACGAGCTGGACTTCGACTCGGATGACAGCGGCGAAGACGTGATGTACGGCTTCGGCATTGGCATAACGTTCCTGGAACGTTTGCACGCCAAGCTTGAGTACGAAGAGATCGATGTCGAGGGGGTGGATGACTCCAACGCGTACTGGTTGTCGGGCCAGTGGCGGTTCTAGGATCGCCAGCGCAGACATCCGATCAAGTCCGCAAGTAAGCAGGAGCCCGCCGATCGCGAGGTCGGCGGGCGTTTCTATGGGCGATTTGCGGCCAATTCATCACTCAAGCGCACCGGCATTCTCTTCCCGCCCCAAGTGCCTGCAGCGCCGTTGAACACGCCGGGTAGCTGCGTGCCGCAACTCAAACATTTCCCCGACGCGTCGAGCCGCCATTCGCCGAGTTCATACCAATCACGTTCGATCACTCGTGTGCCGCAACCGCTGCAATAAGTGCTTGCGCCGGCGGCATCGTGAATATTTCCGGTGTAGACATGACGCAGTCCATTCGCCAGGGCGCTGTTACGAGCGCGCGTCAAAGTGGCCGGCGGCGTACGCCCCTTGTCCATCATTTTCCAATCGGGATGAAAAGCGGTGAAATGCAACGGCACGTCAGGGCCCAGTTTGTCCATGATCCAGCACGTCATCTGGTCCAGCTCGGCGTCCGAGTCGTTCTCCCCGGGGATCAGCAGCGTCGTCAGCTCGAACCACACCGATGTTTCCTTTCGCAGGTACTCGAGCGTCTCCAGTACCGCACCGAGTTCGGCGCCGCAGATCTTTTTATAAAAGCGTTCAGTGAATCCTTTCAGGTCGACGTTGGCGGCATCAATGTGTTTGTAGAAGTCGCTGCGCGGCGCCGGGTTCATATAACCCGCAGTGACGGCAACGCTCTTCACTCCGACTTCGCGACAGGCATCCGCCACATCCATCGCGTACTCCATGAACACGACTGGATCGTTGTAGGTGTAGGCGACGCTGGCTCATCCCAGCCGCCGTGCGGCGGCAGCTAACATTTGTGGTGTTGCCTGATCGGCAAGCGTATCCATCTCGCGCGACTTGCTCATGTCCCAGTTTTGGCAGAATTTGCAGGCGAGATTGCAGCCGGCGGTGCCGAAAGACAGCACCGACGTGCCCGGCAGGAAATGATTGAGCGGCTTTTTCTCGATCGGGTCGACGCAGAAACCGCTGGAGCGGCCGTATGTATAGAGCTTGACTTCACCCGCCTCAACGCCGCGCACGAAGCACAGCCCGCGCTGTCCTTCATGCATGCGACACTCGCGCGGACAGACATCGCATTGAATGCGACCGTCTTCCAACGCGTGCCAATAAGTCGTGGGATGAACTTTCATCAGTGCTCAGGCAGCGGTATATAAGATCATCATGCGCCCCGGATCAGCCAGCACCAAGATTCGTCCCCCTGCCGTCGCCGGGCTGTTTTACCCGGGTAATCGGTCGCAGTTGCGGGACGCAGTATCGGACTATTTAGGACAAGCGCCGTGGTCCAAAGGCCCCGCGCCCAAGGCGCTGATAGTGCCGCACGCAGGCTATATCTATTCAGGCGCGACCGCGGCAGCTGCGTACACGCGAGTTGCCGATCGACGCCGCGATATCCGCCGCATTGTGCTGATCGGCCCCAGTCATCACGTGTATTTGCGCGGCATGGCCGTGCCGGCCGCCGAAGTTTTCCAGACGCCGCTAGGTATGGTGCCGGTCGATCTGGAACTCAAGGCTCGACTGCTCGCCCACCCGCAAGTGATCGAAGCTGACGCCCCGCATGACAACGAGCACTGCCTGGAAGTGCAGCTGCCGTTTCTGCAGACCATGTTCGATGATTTCACGCTGCTGCCGGTGGTGATCGGACCAGACCCTCACCCTCACCCTGCCCTCTCCCAAAGGGAGAGGGTAAAGAATCCTCACCTCTCCCTTGGGGAGAGGTCGCGCGTCAGCGCGGGTGAGGGGCTCCCACAAGCCGTAGCTGCGGCACTCGCCGACGTCTGGGGCGGCGAGGAAACATTAGTCTTGGTGAGTTCGGACCTGAGCCATTACTTGCCGTACCACGCGGCTCGCGAACTTGATTCGCAAACCATCGCTGCCATCATGCGTCATGACGCGACGTTGACCGGCGAGCAGGCTTGCGGCTGCGTCGGTATCAACGGCATGTCGCTTTTAGCGCGCGAGCGAAGATTGAGCATCGCGGAAATCGCGCGCTGCAACTCCGGTGACAATGCCGGCGATCGCATGAGAGTAGTTGGATACGGAGCATTCGCGCTGCACGAGCCACTGAATGGGCCTACTGATGAGCCTGGGACCGCAACAACAGCTTGAACTTCTCGACCTGGCGCGCGCATCGATCGAGTCGGCGCTGCAGCGGAGCGAACTTGCGCCCTACCCGGGCGACTCTTCGAATCCCGAGCTGAGCCGGCCCGGCGCGTCTTTCGTCACATTGCGCACCAACGATGATCTGCGCGGCTGCTGCGGCACCATCGAAGCGACGCGCCCGCTGGCTCAGGACGTTTGGAACAACGCCTGGGCATCGGCGTTCGCAGATCCCAGATTTCCCGCGCTGACTGCCGACGATTGGCGCGATACAGCCGTAGAAATTTCCGTGCTCGGCGAACCCGAGCGCATGGCCGTGGCCAGCGAAGCCGACCTGCTCGAACAGTTGCGGCCTGGAGTAGACGGTTTGATTCTTCAGTTCGGCGCCCGGCGCACGACGTTTCTGCCAGCAGTGTGGGAGCAGCTACCCGAGCCCGCCCGCTTTGTTCGTCACCTGAAACTGAAAGCCGGCTGGCCAGCGCACTTCTGGCCGGCCGACCTGCAGGTGTGGCGTTACAGCACCGAAAGTTTCTGATCGCTGACCAGCGCCAGCGTTGCGTCCACGGCTGCCGCCACCATTTCCGGCCGTCGTTCCAGCTCATGGCGCAATGCCTGTACCGAACGGGTAACCATGAACAGCTTCAGCAAAGGCTGCATGCGCGCATCGTCGCTCGGCACGGCGCGCGATTCACCGAGGCCGCGTTTATAACCGTCCAGGAAGTGTTGCGTGCTTAGCTGCAGCCATTTCGCCAGCTCGGGCTCCAGCCGATCGCGCAATTCCGGCCGACCGGCAATGGCGCGCTCCAACGCGGCCGTCCGCGCATAATGGAAAGAAATCAGCACCGTCGCCACGTCTTGCAACGGCGAGTCCTTCTGCCGACGTTCGAGCACTGGCAGCGAGGTATCGCCTTGGAAACCGGTAATCAGGAAATCATCGGCCACCAGCAGCACCTTGCCTAGATGCAGGTTGCCGTGCAGCCGCGTTCGCAGGCCGTCGATGGGCTCAGCCGTCAGTTCGCGTATGAGTGCGAACAGTCGTTCGCGTGCGCCGATGAGTTGCTCCGCACGGCTGCGCGTCACTTCCGCGAGGGCCGGCAACCGCTGCTGCAACGTTCGCAGCGTGGCGTCGATATTGAACTGCACGGCGCTATACCATCGCGACAAGTCCTGCGTGTGAATGGGTTCCGGTGCGAAGGCAATATCGTCCGCCTTCTCCAACAGCGCGTGCATTTCACCGACGCGTCTGCCGAGCGTCAGCATTTGCGTCACGAATAGCGCATGCGGCGCTTCCGCAGTGGTCGCATCCTGCGACGAAATGCTGGTCGCGTAACGTTCGAGGTGATTGAGCGTGTAGTTCCATACGTCGCCCTGATTGCCGACATACGAGAACAACCCGACCAGCAAAGTCGGCTCCTCGGCGCGCCAGGTCAGATGGCCCATCACCGTGGCAACGGCCTTGAAACCCGCCTGCGCCAGGAAGTGAGTCATTTCGATATCGGGATTCGGGCCGGGCTCCGCACGGCGATACGCCTTCATGAACAAGGTCTCGTTGATCAGAATATTCGTGTTGGTCGGTTCCGACCCCACGTGACGAACATTCTGCAGGTCCGGCGCAGGCAGCGGCGGCAAGAGTGCAAGCGCCTCGAAATGCAGCTCCGTTCCGCCGAATGGAACCGTCGCTGCATTCGTCATGCATTGCGCGAGGCCGATACAGAACAGCGGATCGGCGAAGGCGTCGACGATCACACCGGCACGCGCATGCTCGCGAACTTTGGCGAGCGTCCACTCGACTGTCTTGAGCACGCTGTCGACGCCGTCTTCCCAGCCGACGGTGAGGGGCAGGAAATAGCGCCGCCGACCTTCGGTGCTGTCGATCTCGACCATGCTGAGCAGATAGGAACGCTGTTCGTACCGCCACAGGGTTCTCGGCCCGAGATGCAATGCAGTGATGTCTCGACGCGGCGCCGGAAACCAGCCCCGCGCGCCGATGAATTCCGGCAACACTTCGCTTTCCAACTGCTGCAAGGTGCGGCGCATGAGGCCGCCGTTGGCCGGCTTGCCGGTATCGGCGAGAAAAGTGGCCAGTCCTTCACTCAACACCAGCACCGGCAGCTCAGTGGCCGGCAGCCGCTCGACATGCCACGCCGGAGGCGGCGCCGAGTCGCTCAGCATCAACCAGAAAAAGCCGTGCGCCGGCAGCGTCAGGAAATACGGCAGGTCGCCGATAGGCGGGAACGTATTGCGGCCGAGCATCTCGACCGGAACACGGCCTTTGTACTTCGACAGGTCCAGTTCGACGGCCTGCGCCGTCTGTGAAAGATTGGCGACACACAACACCATCTCGCCGCCGCAGCTGCGCACATACGCGATTATCTTGCGATTCTGCGGGCGGACAAATTCGAGCGAGCCGCGACCGAAACATTGAAATTGCCGCCGCACGGCGAGCATGCGCCGCGTCCAGTTCAACAACGATGACGGGTCGCGGCTTTGCGCCTCGACATTCACGGCCTGGTAACCATAGATCGGGTCCATGATCACCGGCAAATACAGCCGCTGTGGATCGGCGCGCGAAAAGCCGGCGTTGCGATCGATGCTCCACTGCATCGGCGTGCGCACGCCATTGCGATCGCCGATGTAGATGTTGTCGCCCATGCCGATTTCGTCGCCGTAGTAAATGATCGGCGAACCGGGCATGGACAGCAGCATGCTGTTCATCAGCTTGATGCGATCGACGTCGTTGTTGAGCAATGTCGCGAGCCGCCGGCGGATGCCGACATTGACGCGCATGCGCGGTTCGTTCGCGTACATCTTGTACATGTAGTCGCGTTCGCGATCGGTCACCATCTCCAGCGTCAATTCGTCGTGATTGCGCAGGAAGATGGCCCATTGGCAGTTGTCGGGAATGTCCGGCGTCTGGCGCACGATTTCGGCGATGGGATAACGATCCTCGAGCGCCACCGCCATGAAAATGCGCGGCATGAGCGGGAAGTTGTACGCCATGTGGCATTCATCGCCGTCGCCGAAATATTCACGCACGTCTTCCGGCCATTGATTGGCCTCGGCCAGGAACATGCGGCCGGTGTAGCTCTCATCCATGGCCTTGCGCATGCGCTTGAGCACCTGGTGCGTTTCCGGAAGGTTCTCGTTGTTGGTGCCTTCACGCACGCACAGGTAGGGGATCGCGTCCAGGCGCATGCCGTCCACGCCCATGTCCATCCAGAAACGCATGACGCGGATGACGGCATCGACCACTTCGGGATTGTTGTGATTCAGGTCGGGCTGGTGCGAGAAGAAGCGATGCCAGTAGTACTGGCGCGCGACCGGATCCCATGCCCAGTTGGAATGCTCGGTATCGGTGAAGATGATGCGCGTGCCGGCGAACTTCGTGTCGTGGTCGCTCCATACGTAGAAGTCGCGCTCACGCGACCCCGGTGGCGCCAGCCGCGCGGCCTGGAACCAGGGATGCTGGTCGGAGGTGTGGTTGATGACCAGTTCGGTGATGACCTTCAAATCGCGGCGATGCGCTTCCTGGACGAACTGGCGGAAGTCCTCCAGCGTGCCGTAGTCGGGATGCACGTTGCAGTAGTCGGCAATGTCGTAGCCGTCGTCGCGCAGCGGCGACGGGTAGAACGGCAGCAGCCAGATGGTGTTGACGCCCAATTCCTGGATGTAATCCAGCTTCTGCGCCAGGCCGGCAAAGTCGCCGATACCGTCCCCGCTGGCATCGTGAAAGGCCTTCACGTGCATCTGGTAGATGATGGCGTCTTTGTACCAAAGCGGATCGTCGGTCATGGGTGGAGATGCTGTGCTACGGATGCGGATAATCCGCTGAAACGCTTGGGGCGGGTTGTCGGGTTCCGTCCGTCAGCGATGATGCCGCTTCTGCGACAGTGGCGCACCGGCGGCACACGAGTGAACCCGGTCACAGATCGTTACAAAAGCCGCCACGCCTGCCCGAAGCCGGTGCAGCCATCGCCTCAAGATCGCCGGGGGTGCGCCGATCCCGTCGACGCCTCGGCTGAAAACCATTGCCCCCAAGAGCACGGACCGCCCGCAGCATTGCGACTGAGAACTGCATGTCGACCTTATTAGAACGCATCGTCGGGCCAGGGATTCGCCTCATGCAAGTGGTGCGCCTGCCGGTCAAGTTCGCCATCATCAGCACCGCCTTCATGGTGCCACTGTGCGTCGCCGTGTACGGCGTGGTCAGCTACGCGCTGAGCAACATCGAGTTCGCCGAGCAGGAACGTCTGGGCACAGCCTATCTCAAATCGATGAATGAATTCATGGCGGCGCTCTCGGCACGCCACGCCGGCGCGAGCTCCAAAGGCGACGGCGGCCGTGCACTCGAGGAGGCGCGGGCGTTGAACGAATCACAAGGCAACGCCCTGTCGATCGAATCGCAACTGCGTACCCTGCGCGAGAGCTGGAACGGCGAAAACATCGATGACATCGCCGCGCAAGCCCTGTCGCTGTATGGACTGATCAGCGACAACTCGAAGCTGACGCTCGATCCGGATCTCGATTCTTACTACGCCATGGCGCTCATCATGGATTACGCGCCGAAACTTGCCGAAACGGCGGCGCGACTGGATGCGATGGCGCTGAAAGTCAAAGCCGCGGGCACGGTGTCGAACGAGGACAATGTCGCGATTCAGTTTATCGCCGCGCGGGCTTCCACCTATCGCGATTCGCTGGCGCTTGCCGTCAAGCGCGCCACCAGCGCGAACCCGTCGCTCAGCGGCAAACTCGACATCTCGGATTTCGAACGCGCCTACGCGCAGTTCAAAGCGCACGCCGACACCTTGCGTGGCGGCGACGTAGCAGCTGCGAAGATCGCCGTCGGAGGCGACCTGAGCAAGAAAACATTGTCGGTGTCGGATGCGACTACCGCGGCGTTGGATGAACTGCTCGTCACGCGCATCGAGGATTTCGCAGCACGTCGCAATCTGCTGCTGGCCGTCACCTTCATCGGCTTGACGCTGGCGGTGTACCTGATCACCAGCTTCTACCTCTCGAACCTGCGCGGCTTCAGTGCGCTCACGACGCGCATGCAAAAACTCGCACAAGGCGACCTGACCACCAATTTCGGCGCGCGCGGCACCGACGAGATCGGCCAGCTGATCGAATCGTTCAATATCAGCCGTTCGCAATTGCAGGCGCTGGTGCAGCGAATCCGCGCAGTCACCGGTGAGATCGACAGCGCCGGACAGCAGATCGCACACTCGAACGACGAACTCGCCCAGCGTGAGTCGTCGCGATCGGCTGCAGTCCGCGTGACGGCCGAGCGTGCCCAGCAGGTACAAAGCAACGTGCAACGCAATCTCGACAGTGCGCTCAGCGGTGAACGCGTTTCCAGCGATGCCCGCGACGTGGCTTCCCGCGGCAATCAGGCCGTCGGCCGAGTGGTGCAGACCATGCAGGCCATCACCAATTCGTCACGCAAGATCGGTGACATCATCAGTGTCATCGACGAGATCGCCTTTCAAACGAACTTGCTGGCACTCAACGCAGCCGTGGAAGCGGCTCGCGCCGGTGAACAAGGCCGCGGCTTTGCCGTCGTGGCCAGTGAAGTGCGCAACCTGGCGCAGCGTTCGGCGAGCGCGGCCAACGAAATCAAGAAACTCATCAGCGCGTCGCTCGAAGACGTGGAGAAAGGCGCGGCGCTGGTGAATGGCGCCGGCGACACCATGCAGGAAATTCTGAACTCGGTGCAGAGCGTGTCGTTCATCATGCAGGAGATCGCAGTCGCCAGCCGCACGCAGAGCGACGACATCGCGCAGCTGCATCAGGCGATCGATCGCATCGACGGCGATACACAACAGAATGCCGCGCGCGTCGAACAGACCGCCGCCGTTGCGCAGTCGCTGCGCGGGCAGGTCGAAACGCTGCTCGATGCCGTCGACATGTTCACGCTTGGAAATGAAGCCGATGGCCGTAGCAACGCTCCCGTAGAAACTACTCGTACGACTTTCGCGAGCTCACCACTGGGCATCGACGCAAAGCTGGTGCGTTCGGCCGCCTGAACATTGTTCCTGG
This sequence comes from uncultured Gammaproteobacteria bacterium, assembly GCA_963710595.1. Lineage (GTDB taxonomy): Bacteria > Pseudomonadota > Gammaproteobacteria > Steroidobacterales > Steroidobacteraceae > Steroidobacter. Next base: position 1,349,453 of record CAVQAZ010000003.1, on the reverse strand, counting down.
CGCTTCCGCCTGTAAAGCGGCGACTCATTCATCCACTCCCCGATCGGCCGTGTCAGTGGATTGACGCGATTGCCGCGCCCTTTGACCGAGTCGCAGAATAGCGTCGCGTCCCCAACACCGGGCGCCTGCATCCAGGCGCCTGCATGGCTACGAATACCCAGTCAAATAAAGGGAGTGCGCGGCATCTGGCCGGCGTGCAACCGCGAGGCAAATGTTCATGAGTACCCGAGCCCTGCTGCAGATCCTGTTTGCAGCCATCCTGTTGTCCCTGCTTGCCTGCACCACGTGGGCCAGCATCCAGCAGCCCGTTTGGGAGTGGCAGGGGTGGTCGCGCGAGCCAGACCGCTGGTGGACCATCGCTACGCTGACGGACGCCTACTACGGCTTCATTACGTTTTTCGTCTGGGTGTGCTTCAAGGAACGCGGCCCGCTGGCGCGGGTGTCGTGGTTCGTAGCCATCATGACTTTGGGCAACATGGCCATGGCGAGCTATGTGTTGTGGCAGTTGCACAAGCTGCCGGCCGGCGCACCGGCCAGTGACATCTTGCTGCCACGTGGAGCGCCCACCCGATGAGTCCGCCCGCGATGAATCCCTTCTGGCTGGCGACGATCGGCACGCTGACCGTCTTCTTGATCATGACTGCGCTGTGGCTGCTGGGCATCCGCAACCGCAACTTCAGCTATGTGGATATCGGCTGGTCGGCGAACTTCGCCGTGCTCGCGCTGCTGTACGCCACCTTCGGCGAGGGCTGGCCGACGCGCAAATGGGTGATCGCTGCCATGTTTTCGTTGTGGTCGCTGCGGCTCGCGGGACACCTCGCCAAGCGCATCATCGGCGAACCCGAAGAAGGCCGTTACGTGGACCTGCGGCAACGCTGGGCCAGCAACGTGAACGGGAAATTCTTCGGCTTTTTTCAATTGCAGGCGCTGCTCAACGTAGTGTTGGCGCTGCCGTTGCTGATTGCCTGCTCCAATCCCGAGCCGCGGCTGCAGCCGCTGGAAGTCCTGGGCGTCGCGATCTGGCTGGTCGGCCTGATCGGCGAGAGCCTCGCCGATGGCCAGCTGGCCGCGTTCAAGCGCAACCCGGCCCATCGCGGCAAGGTCTGCGAGGTCGGCTTGTGGCGCTACTCGCGGCATCCGAATTATTTTTTCGAGTGGACGATCTGGATCGGTTACGCGGTGTTCGCGCTGGCGTCGCCATGGGGCTGGCTGGCGCTGGCGATGCCGGCGTTGATGCTGCATTTCCTCATCAACGTGACCGGCGTCAAAGCCACCGAAGAGCAGGCGCTGCGCTCCAAGGGCGAGCTGTATCGCGAATACCAGAAGCGCACTTCAATGTTTATTCCGTTGCCCAGGAGAGGCTAGAGAGTCATGACCACCACCATCGCATCACCCCGCCCCGCCGATCCGGCGATTTCGCTGCCATTCCGGCTGCTGGCGCGCAACCTGCTGCCCGATGCGTTGGTGCGGTTCGGCATCCGTCGCCTGCTCGCCGATCGCTTGCGCGAAGAGAAGCGGACCAGCGAAGAGGCGCAGCAGCGCCACCTGATGCGCTTCGTCGCGCAGCTCAAGGCCAGCCCGATCGCGATCAACACGCGCGAGGCCAACGAACAGCACTACGAACTGCCCTGCGACTTCTTCCAGATGGTCATGGGCAAGCACATGAAATATTCGTCCTGCTATTTCCAGCCGGGCGTGACTTCGCTGGACGAGGCGGAAGCGGAAATGCTGGCATTGACCTGCCGCCGTGCACGAATTGCCGACGGCGAGGAAATCCTGGAGCTGGGTTGCGGCTGGGGCTCGCTCACGCTGTGGATGGCCGAACGTTATCCCAACGCACGCATCACGGCCGTTTCCAATTCACGTACGCAAAAGCAGTTCATCGAGGCGCGCGCCGCCAGCCGGAACCTGCGCAACATCCAGATCATCACCTGCGACATGAACGACCTGGCGCTCGGCCAGCGCCGTTTCGACCGCGTCGTGTCGGTGGAAATGTTCGAGCACATGCGCAACTACGAACAGTTGCTGGCGCGGATCTGCTCCTGGATGAAGCCGAACGCGACCTTGTTCGTGCATATCTTCACGCATCGCGACTACGCCTATCCGTTCGACGTGCGTGACGAGAACGATTGGATGGCGCGCTACTTCTTCACCGGCGGCATCATGCCGAGCGATCACTTGCTGAGCTATTTCCAGCGCGATCTCAGGCTGTCGGACCACTGGCGCGTCGACGGCACGCACTACAGCCGCACCAGCGAATGCTGGCTGCAGAATATGGACGCCAATCGTGCTCGCATCGAGCCGATCCTGTCCGCGACCTACGGCGCCGAGAACGTGCGCCGCTGGTGGGTGTACTGGCGCGTGTTCTTCATGTCGTGCGCCGAGCTGTGGGGCTATAACGGCGGCCGCGAATGGTTCGTATCCCACTATCTGTTCACCAAGTAAGTGAGCATAGTCGCAGCGCGTCTTGTGCCGGTCTGCGGCGCGTCGTAGCCTGTACGCTCTACGCGGCCCCGATGCGATTTTATGTGGGGTGATCAGGGTCATGCAGTCTTCGAGTCCCGTGCTGCCGATCGTCACGCTGAGCCTCCTGCTCAGTGTGACGATGATCCTGTTTCCCGCTGCCGCCGCCGCACCATTAAAGCGTCCGGAGATTCAGCAGGAGTATTGGGCGCGCTTCGAACAGAATGACTGGTCAGCCGCCGTTGAAGCAGCAAGCAGGCTGGTCCAACAGGCGCGGACGCAGGCCAAGCAACAACCGCTGGCGCTGGCGAATGCGTTGACGCTGCTGGGCAACGCGCAGCTCGGCAGTGAAGACAAGGCCAGCGCCGAAGCTTCTTATCGCGAAGCCCTGCAACTCATCGAGATGAATTTCGGCGCGGCGAGCCCGAGCATGCTCGATCCGCTGCGCGGCATGGGCTACACGCTGGCGGTGCTGGACCGCCACGAAGAGGCGATTCCCTACCTGGAGCGGGCGCTGATCATCGGTCGGCGCAGCCATGGGCTGTTCGACATGAGCCAGCAGGGCGTGCTGCGGCAACTGGCCGCCAGCCTCACCAAGAACGGCAAGGTGCTGGAGGCCGAAAAGCAGATGCTTTATCTGCAGCGGCTCGGCGAACGCGCCTATGGCGATCGCGATCCGCGCATGGCGCCCCTGCTGTGCATTATCGGTGACTGGTACGTGGACACCGGCAACTTCATGCTCGGCCGTGATCGTTATCGCGAGGCGCTGCAGATCGTCGAGCGCAAGCTCGGCAAGGACGATCCGGCTGTCGTCGAACCGTTGCGCTCGCTGGCACGCAGCTATATGCAGGAAATCTATTTCGTCACTCAGGGCTATCAGTCGCTGCGCGAGCGCGCGGGGCTGGATTTCGAAGCGGCCGCCGAAACCAAGGGCATCAATCCCAAGTACATCAGCAGCGATGGCGAGAAAGCGCTGGAACGCGCGCTGGCGATTCTCGACGCCAATGCCGACACGCCGCCGCTGGTGTTGACCGATACACTGATCCAGCTCGGCGATTGGTTCCAGCTCAAGCACCAGCCGGACAAGGCATTGGCTTACTATCGCCGCGCCGCCTCGCTGGTCGGCAGCATCGATGCGTCGGCGGCGAAGCTCTCAGCCGTGCCGCTGAGTTTTCCGGTGAGGATTTACTATCCGATGCCGCCCCTGGCAATGCGCAACCGGCAGCTGTCGGCGGACCAGATCGAGGAGAAATTCGTCGCGGTGGAATTTACCGTCACCGGCAACGGCGAGGTGCAGGACGCAAAGGTGATCGAGCAGAACGGCACCTCGCGACAGGCGTCCGAAGCGCTGCAGGCGATTCGCGCCGCACGCTATCGACCGAAGTTCATCAACGGCGAGCCGGTCGACACCCAGGGCGTGATCAACCGCGAAGTGTTCAAAATGCGCAAGCAGTCGCCCGAAGAGGACAAGCAATCATGAGTGGGGCTCGATAAGCGCCAACGACGCCGGTGGCGCCTCGGGTTGCTTCTCTGTCTCGATGGGTGCATCGGCCGCGTCATCCTTGACGGGCTCGCCGGTTCCCGCTTCATTCTTCGAATCCTTTCCGGCACTTTCCGGCGCATCCTGCTGCGGCGCTGGCGCTGCATCTTCGAGCGGCTCTGTCGCCGGCGGCGGGCCCGGAACCGGCGGTGTCGCGGCCGGCGTTGACTCAGCAGCAGGCGGCGGCGGGACATCCGCCGACGCGCCTCCCGGCAATATCCCGCGCAGCACTGCCTGCTCGCGAAATTCTACCGCCAGCTTGGCGCCGGCATCTCGCATCGCCAATGCCGTCGCGGTCGACAACGGCGCCTGGCTCGACAAGCCCTGCGCCGGCGAAGTGCCGTAACCGGTGAAGCCCCAGGAGTCGGCGAGCTTGCCGTCGGGCAAGTAGACGTTGACGCGATACTTGATGCTCACCGCGTAGAACGGTGATCCTGCGTCGCGCGGTGTGACGAAAGCGTATTCCTCGATGCTCGGTTCCAGGATCGCGGCGACGCCGCCGGGCACTTGGGTGCCGGCGTTGACGCTGTCCACGGGCACGACTCGCTCGAACATCGCCGAGAACAGGCGCGTGATGCCGTCGGTCTGCGCCTTGCCCAGTTCAACGTGCCAGTCCGTGCTCCAGCGTTCTTCCTTGTGCACATAATTGGAAAATTCCGTAGGCATGAACAAGGCGACGCCGATCGGAATCTTCACCACCAGCGGCGGCGGGATGTTGGTGTTCGCCACCAGCTTGACCGGACCGCAGCCTGCAATCAGCACCAGCGCCGCACTCAAGCCGCCGGCCGCGGCGGTGAGCAGCATTCGTCGCCGGGCATCCCTGAGTGGCGAGTTCGAGCGAGACGCGGCGCAGTTGTCTTTCACGATGACCTCGGAGGCACGGCGGCCACGACAGCATGAGCCGGCGGTGGCGTGGCGTTATTGCCGATGCGAACCCGGGAACCGCCGCGCTCGGGATTATCCAATCCGACGAAAGTACCGCCGTTGCGCTGGCAAAGTATTCTCATCAGCGTCGCAAAGCGGATGTTGGTGTACTGGGGCGCATCCGGGCGCACCGGAAAGCCGATGGCGTGAATGCGCACACGGCGCTGGCCGGTTGCATCCTCGCGGTTGATAACGTCCACGCCCTTGACCACCGAATCGATGGAGGAGCCGGTGAACTCATCGCCGAATACGTACAGGCTGATCTTCTTGTCGTTGGCGTGATAGGTGCGGATGGCCTCGACGATACCCTCGATGGGGCTCGAATTGGAGAATGCATTCCAGGTGCGCAGGCGTTCGATCACCGTGCGCCGCTGGCTCGGCGTGTCCGGAATCCACTTGCCGCGGTAACCGGTGAACATGTACGTGCCTTCATCGCTCATGATCTGAAAGCCTTTCACCGTCGGATAGGCGTTGAGCGTCTCCTCCACCTTGGTGAGCATCATGGGCCACACATAATTGAACATGCTGCCCGAGGTGTCGATGATGAAAATGATGTATTCGCTGTCCACCGGAATGCCGCCGACCGCATCGTCCTTTTTGCGGCGGAAGCCCTGCCCGAGCAGCCGCTTCATTTCCTCGGTCATGGTTTGCTGCGCCGAGGCCAGCCGGCCTTCGAGCTGATTGGCGACGTCGGCTTCCTGTTTGGACGCGCGGTACTTGCCGCGAACCTCGCTCAGATCACCCTGCAAGCGCGCGATCCGGAGCTTTTCTGTCGACAACTGTTGCTGCTGTGCCTTGAGGTCGCGATTCAGGATATCGCTTTGGCCCTCGATCTCGATCAGTTCGTCCTGCAGGCTGAGCAGCTGCTGCTTCATCTCCTCCTCGTCCTGCTCGATGCTCGGCGGACGGATATTGCTCAGCACCAGCAGCAGCACCACCGAGCCCAGGCCGCAGGTGATGCAGTCCAGGAAGGAGATGCTGAAGATCTCGGTTTCGCGACGGGGCCGGCGCGCCATCAGTTTGTCCTCCGCCTGCGGTAACTCATGGCCAATCCTTGGACGGGATCAGGAACGAGCCGCCGGTCTCGCGTGCGGCGACCCAGAAGGCGCTCGGCGCCATCGGATCGCCTTCCATCGGCATCAGGATGACGTTGAACGGCACCGTGCGCGGATATTTGGCAAAGGCGCGCTCGAACAACTTGAGCCGCGCATCGCCGTCGATGGTCTTGCGCATCAGCGGTGCGCTGGCGCCCTGCGTCGGCAGGCCGTCGGTCACCATGATCACATTGTCGGGGCGCGGGTTGAGGGCGTTCAGGGCGATGAAGGCGTTCTCGATACTGGTGCCGTCACCGGGCACCGTCTTGTGCAGCTTCTTCGAGCGCTTCGCTCATCGCGTTCGGATCGTTGGCCTTGAGCCATTTTCCTTCCGAACCTGGCACCAGCGCCCAGGTCTTAGTGTTGAATGCGTAGATCTGGAACTGGCCCTCCAGCGGCAGCTGCGCCGACAACCAGTCGACCGTGGACAACGTGCGCTGCCACTTCTCCGACATCAGCTTCTTGGCTTCGGACATGTTGCGCAGGCGAAGCACGTTGACGACGGTTTCGTCCAGCATGCTGGCGGACACGTCGACCATCAGCAGGATGCGATCGCCGCCGACGCGCAGGCCGGTCAGGTATTGCCGATCGCCGGTGCCGATGAAACCACGCACCCGTGTGCCAGTCGCACTGGCATCCTTGCTGGCACCTTCGAGCCGGCGCGCACCTTCCTCGATGGATTTCAAATCCGCCTTGAGCCGTTCAATGGCTTCACGGCGCGACAATGTTTCTTTATCGGCATCCGCCAGCTCCAGCTTCAAGCGATCGGTTTCCGACAGCACGCGCGTGCCCATGCCTTCGGTACGGACTTTCTCCTCCTGGGTCTGTACCATCGAATTTCGCAGCACCACCAGCTTCTGGTAGCCCTCGAGCACCTGCTCTTCCAGCTTCGAGACTTCGGCGCGCTGGGTTTGCGATTGCGTGGCGCGCCGCAGGCCGCCTTGCGCATTGATCAACGTATAGACGAGCACCACCGACCCGAATGCACAGGTGATGCAATCGAGAAACGACATGCTGAAGACTTCAGTCTTGCGGCGCGCCATCGTCGTTCACCAGTTGAATCAGTTCCAGTGTGACGCCCGGAGAGCCCAGTCGCAGCCGATCACCCACGGTCAATGTGGTTCGTCCGGATACTTTCTCGTCGTTGACGAACGAGCCGTAAGTACTGTGATCCTCGACCATGACGGCGCCGTTACGTCGCACCAGCGTGCAATGCGAACGCGAGATACCGGGCAAGGCGTTCGGCAAAGTGAGCGCGCGACTGCGGCCTTCCACCGACCAGCCGAGGGTCAGCGGCCGCTCGGAAATGCTCCATGCGCGACCTTGGAACAAGATATGCGTCGGACGCAGCTGAGGGGGTGTCGCCTCGACATCGACTGCCGAGTCGTCAGCACCTTCGGCGCGCGGCACCGGCAATTGGTAGACCAGCGCCAACGAATCCGCCGGCCGACGAATCGCGGCCTCGTACTGCAAAGCTCCGAGTGCGGCGGCCGCGGCGGGCAACACTTGAATGGTGCAATCTCGCAGCGTCTTGAAGCGATCCAGCAAGCCCGGCAGCGCCACGACTCGCTGCGTCACTCGCAGCTCGATCGGCATGCCGGCGACGCGGGCGCCTTGCACGAGCCGCAACAACTCCGCGTAGTGAGGTTCGGCCGCAGCGATCAGCTGCGCCCGTTCGATCTCGAGTTGCAGCTGCCGCTCACCGAACTGGAACGACAGGGTAATCGTCTCCGCCTGTTGCAATTCACTCAGCCAATCCGGCAGTTGGTCGACCAGGCGCTGTTCGGTGGCAGCGTCGTGCAGCGGATCGAAGCGAGTCTTGCGGACGAAATTCTCGGCGATGAATTGCACCAGCGTTTGCTGGATGCCCAGCAAGCCGTGGCGCAAGGCGATTTCGTAGCGGCTGCGTTTCAAGCCGGCGTGCTCGCCGCCGGAATATTCCAACACCGTCAACAGGGCCTGATGTAATTCCAGATCGAGATGCAGCAGGCGCGCAGGCGATGGCTGCAGGCTGCAAGCAGCGAGCGCGGCGTCCACCAGGCCGGCGACCGGCACGCCCGTTTCGTTGATCACACCCAGCAGCAGTCCCAGTTGCTCGCGGCTGTAGCCGGCAGGCACGGCCAGCAGCACCGCTTCATTTTCCTGCTTGAAGGGGCCGAGCAGCTTTTGTGCCTGTGCGAATGCCACATCCGCCGTCGTGCTGGCAACTCGCGACGGTCGCGTGAGCGGCTGCGTGCTCAATCCACGCCAGAAGTTGCTATGGGCCAGCAGCGGCTTTACGCGCACTCGCTGCAGAGCTTCGGCGCCGGTGAGCGTTGCCTGGTCTTCAAGAATCGCAACGCCGGGCGCTTCGGGCGCGACGTCCAGCGACTGGCCGCGCTGGCGCGCCAGCACCAAGGCGGCATCGATGAGTTCGAGAGCTAGCATTGATCAGGCACTCGCGTCCTATCTCACCTGCATGTGGCGGATCAGATGCTGGTCGATCCAGTGATCGGTGTCGTGCACGAACTGCTCTTGAGACTGCTGCAGCTGATGCAGGAAGAACATCAGGATGATGGTCAGCAACAGCGCGACGAAGGTGGCGTTGAAAGCGATGCCGAGGCCGGAGGTGACGCCGGTGATGTCGCCGCTGACCGCCTTGTGTGCTTGCAACAGCGCATCGCCGATGTGGCGCACGGTGCCGATGAAGCCGATGGCCGGGATGGCCCACGCGATATATCGAATCATCGCCAATCCCGAATCGAGCCTGTCCGCCTCGGAGTCGCACACCGACTTCGACGTCTCGGCGGAATCGCGAATGCTGCGTGTCGCGGCGAAGCGGTCCAGCGTGCGCTGCAGAGCACGCACCACCAGCATCGGCTTGTCTTGAGGCGGCATTGCTTCGATCTGCCGCGCGTAATCCTTGGCATCCTCGGGCAACACCTTGATGCCTTCGGGCACATGGATCAGCTCGCGCTCGAGCAGCTGCCGCTCGCGGCGAATCAGCAACGCCTTGTAGCCGATGATGAGCATGGCCCAGACGAAGTGGATGATTTCGACTTCCTGCTCGTAATCCTTGATGACCAGAAACACGGAACGCACCGGCGTGTAATTCGGATCGGCTTTCAGGCGCGCCTGCTCGATCGCGGTGATCTCTTCGCCGGTGGGCCGGATCCACGATACGTACAGCGCATGCGTGACCAGGATCGTGAAGATCAGCGCGAACAGCGTCACGAAGAACTCGCTCGGGTAGTGGAACCGGCGGGGAGAACGGGGAGCCGGCGCAGCTGCAGTTACCATGAGTGGGGTCCTGTCGTGAGCTTGCAGATCAGATATCGATGGGGAACGACACGTCGAAGTCGGCCCGAACCTGTTCCGACGGCACGAAGCGTTGCGGCGAAGAACCCTTGCCTTTGTCGGCGGGGGCTTTGTCGGCGGCGCTGGCCGCGGCCTTGGGCGCTGCGGCGGCTTCTTTGCCGACCTTATCCTTGGAGTCTTCGTCGCTCTTGGGTGCCGCGGATTCGGCCGAAGGTTTCTCGGCCGGCTTCGCCGCTGCCGGAGTTGCAGGCTTTGCCGGCGCAGGTTCGGCTGCCGATATCGTGGTGGCCGTGCCGGTCGCGCAACACGCGGTCAGTAAAATCAGCAGTCGCAGCGATTTCATGTGTTGCCGCCTCGCATATACCGACTTACTCCGCATAGCGCGCGACCCGGAAGCCGACGTCATTACGCGGGGTGTCGCCATAATCCCGCGCCGACAGGCGCAGGTCCGTCACGTTCGAATGTTTCCAACTCGCGCCGCGGATTACATGCTGTTTGCCCTCGCCTGGCCCAGGCCCGGCCGGATCGACCGCGACTGTGCTGCTGTCGGCGCTGACAGTGTAGTAATCGTGTACCCATTCGGCGACGTTGCCACCCACGTCTAACAGCCCCAGCGTGTTCGCCGGAAATTTACCCGCCGGCGCAGAGGCGGCGAAGCCGTCATCGTAATCAGGAATGACATCCTGGACGATCAATCGTGCGGTGATATCCGCGTAATTCCCCGAGCGCGGCCGAACCGGTAAGGCATCGCCCCATGGATAGCGGCGAAACCTGCCTTCGCCGGTGTAACGCGCCACCCATTCCCACTCAGCGTCGGTCGGCAACCTATAGCCCGTCGTCAGCGGCCGCACCGTGACCATCGAGCCATCCTTGCTCTCATAAGCCGGCGACAGGCCTTCCTGCTGCGACAGCCAATTACAAAACCGCGCGGCGTCGTTCCAGCTCACGTTGACCACCGGCTGATTGTCGAGATCCAGCGTGTGCTGGCCGACCAGGCCGGAGCGATGTTCGGACTTGAACTTGCGGTACTGACCATTCGTGACTTCATTCACGCCCACATAGAACGGCCGTTTGAACTGCACGTCGCGCTGGGCTTCATTGGCGCGGCGACCCGGCTCACGGCGCGGGCTGCCCATCGTGAACGTGCCCAGCGGCATGAGATTGAGCAGCTGGTCCGCCTTGTTGAGAATGTTGGCCGGCGTCGCCGCCATCTTGCTCTGCTCCGGCGTCAGCAGCACCGTTTCGATTTTCTGCGACACGCCCGGCCGCGGATTGATGCTGGTTTTGTAAGTCACGAATCCGGGCTTGCGGATTTCGATGTCGTGCGTGGTCGACACCAGGCGCAGTTTCTGATTCGCCGCGCCTGCCGCCTGGCCGTCGACGAACAGCTGCGCGTCGGCCGGTTGCGCGAGCACTGTCACTTCACCGAATACGCCAGACAGCGGCACCGACAACGCGCGTTTTTCACCGGCGTCCAATGACACCTGGCGGGTCGCAGCTTCGTAGCCCGGCAGCGTCAATACCACGTTGTGAGCGATGTCGGGCCGCAACTCCAGCGATACCGGCGTCTGGCCGCGATAGACACCGCCGACGGAAACGCTGGCGCCGGCAGGTTCGGATCGCAAGGCCAATTGCGCGTCCGGCAAGCCGAGGCGCACCGGCCCGAGGGAAAGCGGTTCGTTGGCTTTCACCTGCACATCGGTGGTCCAGGGTTTGAAGCCTTCGAGCCGCAATTCCACTGGATGATTGCCGGCGACAATCTGCGTGGTTAGCGGCGTGACACCGCGCTCTTCGCCATCGACCAGCAGCTTCGCGCCGGCCGGTTCGGAGTTCACCGTCACCTCCGCCCACGCCGGCACGAGCTGCGGCGTGAATGTTTGGCTCTTGCCCTCGCCGGTGACGTCGAGGTCGCCGGTGAAGGGCTGATAACGTTCGGCCGCGATCGCGATGGTGTGTTTGCCGGGCGCGAGATTGAATTCGCCCGGCGCTTTGCCCACTTCCCTGCCATCGACGGAGACGCGCGCCGGCGCCGGCACATCGACCTTGACGCGACCCGGCAATTTTTCCAGCTTGATCGAAAAAGCCTGGTTCGGTTCGCTGCTGACCTTGGCCTGCAATTGCGCCGGCGAGTAGCCGGGCTGCGTTGCCTTGATCAGATAATCGCCGGGCCGCAACAGCACACGATCGCCTATTCGCACCGCGGGTAACGTGCCGTCGACTTCGACCGCCGCCGCGACCGGCTCGGTCCGCACGCTGACGGAGGTCGCCGTGAAGATAAACCACAACACACCGGCGACGAGGATCGCAGCGATGCCCAGCACGACGCGCTTTACGTCGAGCCCGATCGCGCGCCGAGGTTTGACTTTCTCGGAGGCGCGGAAGCGAATCGCGTCGATGCGTTCGGCGTCGCCGTCGCTCGCGCCTTGCAACCGGGACGTCGGCACAATGATCGGAGGCGCGGTGATGTTGCCGCTGCCGCCGTCGTCGACTTCGACAACTCGCTGCTGATCATGCTGGCCCAGCCGCAAGCGGGCCGCGCCGAAATTGATAACGTCGCCACTGCGCAGCCACGTGGAGTTCTCCACCGGGACGCCGTTATGGAGCACGTCGGCGCCCTCGGCCGGCTGCACGAACAACTGATCCTCGTGCAGGCCGAGATACGCTTCGACGCGCTCCGGCCGGCCAGCCATGACGATGACGCTCCCCGGCCCGCCTACTGCAATAGGAAAATCCGTGGCCGCAAACCGGCGCTCACCCAGGGCCTCGCGTACGATCAGCGCTTCGCGAACTGTCGGCTCGCTCAAATTTTATCCTCGCAGCGAATCACGACGGGTTCCGGCGCTGCTCCCGGCATCACACTGATCTCGCGCCTGACGTCACGATAGCCCGGTCGCGTGCCGACCACGGTGTAGCTGCCCGGCGCAAGCTCCAACGAACGTTGTTCGAACGAGCCGAGCGCGCCAACGCGATAGATCGTCACTTGCGTAAGGTTGTCCGACTGCAGCGCGACCTGCACCGGCACATCCGCTCGCGCCAACCATTCGCGCAAAGTGTTCACCTGCCGGCTCAGCAGCGGACCGGGATTGGCAATACTGCTCGCGCGCGACAATGTTTCTTTCGCTGCGACTCGCACCGGCTGGCTGAACAGCCGTTCCGGCTGCGTCAGATAAAGCTCCAATTGTTCGTTCAATGCGGCGCGCGGCCCGCTTCGGGCGATCCCGTCGTTAGCCGCGGCGACTGTCGAATCCAGCTCCAGCACGGCGCGATATTCCTTCAGCGCATCCGACCATTTTTCCTGCGACTCCAATTGCTGCGCACTCTGCAGCTTTACGCCGATGACACCAGTGCGTTGCTCCTGCTCGATCTGACGCAATGCCTGCGGAATCTCGGGTGCATCCGGGCGAACGCGACGCGCCGCTTCGAATGCGTTGCGAGCCTGCGAATAATTCGCCGACGCCAATGCGCTGTAGCCTGCCGCCATCCAACTGGCGAACGCATCCGCAGCCTGCCGCGATGAGATACGTGCCAGGCCCTCGCTGGCGCGCGAGGTCTCGGCATCGAGCGCCAGCACTTTGCGGAAGTTTTCTGCTGCGGTCGTGGCGTCGCCGTCTTTCTCCTGGCGCTCGGCGGCGGTGAGCAAGGCCAGCACTTCATCCAATGTCGTCGCACGCTTCAAACCGCGCGCTGCCACCTGATTGCCGGCGTCGATCTTTCCCGCCAGCTCGAACGCGTTCTTGGCGTCTTGGGAACGGCCGTCTTGCAATGCCTGAGCGCCGGCCTTCAGCTGCTCCGCCAGCACCACCGGCGCGCGCTTTTCCATCACGTCGAGCAGCGGCTCGATCTCGCTGAACTTCTGCGTCGCCGCTTCGTATTCGCGCGCGGCAAAATCCTGATCGCCGGCGGCCAGTTTTTCGTTGGCGCCGGTGAACTCTGCGCCGCCCCATTGTGCCGCGGCACGCGTGTTGAGTTTCTGCCAACGCTCGTCGATCGCGGCTCGCAACTCCTCGGCTGCCTGCTTGGCTTTGGCGAGCGCGGCGAAATCGATGTCTTTTTTCTCGACTGCGGTGTCTTCGGCCTTGGGCGCGGCCACGGCTGCCGGTTGCTGGGCGCCCTGCTCCTTGCCCACCCATTTCGGCAAGGCAAAGAACACGATGCCGATGCCGGCGAGGCCGAGCGCCACCAGCGCGGCGCCCAGGCCACGGCGAAAACCTTGTCGCCGCAGTTCGTCTTCGCTGACGCGACTGCCGGTCGAGCGTTGCCACTCGCCGCGCAGGGGCTCACCTTGACCCGGCGGCGGGCGCAGGCCGGGCGGTTCGATTTTGACCGATGCAGGTTCGTTCATACTGCTCATGATCGCAGGCGGCGGCAGACTGGCAAGCGCCGCGCTCAATTCTCGTTCGACAATCTTCATCCCGGCCGGCCGCTCCTGCTCCGTCCGGGCCAGCATCCGCGCCACCAGTTGCGCAATGCCGGCAGTAATGTTGGCAGTTCCGCCGACCGGCAGGCCGGCCGGCGGTTTCGCTGCATTCCGGGCCGCCGCCGCGTCCGGATAGAACGGCGGGTAGCCTGACAATAGCTCGTGGAGCATCGCTCCAAAACCGTACACGTCGTCGGCGACACTGGCCGGCGCGCCCGCCAACTGCCGCGGGCTCGCAGTAAACGGCGAGCCTGGGCCGGTGGTGGTGCCGAAGTCCGCCAGCAGCGGCGTGCCATCAGCGCTTAACAGTATGTTCGCCGGCTTGACGTCACGATGCACCATCCCGGCGTCATGAGCCGCCGCCAAGGCCGACGCGACCGGAATCGTCGCTCGCAGGATCTCGCTGCAAGACCGTCCACGCAGCTGCGACAGGTCGCCACCGGCGGCGTAGTCCATCGCGATCCAGGCATGGCGCGAGGACCGATACAGGTTATCGACGCCAAGAATGTTCGGGTGGGCAAGCGCAGCGATGCGCTCGCATTCGCTGCTCAATCCTGCGCAGGCTGCGACGTCTTGCATCAGCTCCGCCGCCAGGATCTTCACCGCGACGAAGCGGCTTCGCTCGCGATCCTGCGCCAGCCACACTTCGCCGCTGCCGCCCGCACCGAGGCGGCGGACCAAGACGAACCTGGCAGAGAGTTCCTGCCCCCGCTCCAGCATGATTCACTGCTTGAGTAGGGCGGCGCGCTACCCGCCAGTGTCCGGCTGCGAAGCGGCTTGCGGCGCCGGCGCTGCTGGGGCCTCGAGCCCCGTCTCGTTCTCGTAGAGTTCTTTGAGCAGCCGCCGCCACTCGTGGTACTGCTCTTCGGCCGTGCCCTTGAGCTGCAGCGTGCGGCCTTCCACTTCCATCACCATCGGCTGCACTTCGGACTGGAACGATTCGCCGAGCTGCTTGAGCGAGTCGGAGTGCATCTTCACTTCCGCGCCCTTGTCGAAGCCGCTCTTGACCGCGTACGCGCCGCCGAAAATCGCGCCGGTGGCCGCTGCCTGGCCGGCATAGGTGTTCGCTTCCGCGCCGACGACCAAGCCGCCGACGATCGCCGCCGCACCGAGCAGTTTGCGTGTTATCGCGGAACGACGCGCCTCGTCTTTCGCTTCCAGCTCCGAATAGCTGTAGCGGCGCCAGTTGGTGTACGGCTCGGACATGTTGTCCGCGAACAGCGAGTAATGCTCGTTGATCGTATCGAGCAGCGCGTAATCGCGCTCCCGGATGCGATCCATGCGCACGAATATCGGATCGTCGTCCGAGGGCAGGCGCGCCACCTGCTTCATGCCCTTCTTGTCTTCGCTCAGGTAACTGCCGAAGGCGTACGGCGCAAGCTCGTTTGCAAAGCGCAGTTCGGAAATGCGGCGCACGTTTTCCAGGTCGTTCGCCGTCAGCTGCTGGCGATACATCAGCATGTCGTTGGCGAGCGTGTTGTACAGGTTCTGGAACGGATCCCGCGGCTTGCCGCTTTGATCCTTATAAGAGCGCGTATCGGCGGCCTGCTGGTATTCGCGACGGAACCACAGGCGGCCGCTCGCGTCCACGACGGAGATTTCCGCCCGCAGCATCTGGCCGGTGGATGCGATGATCTTGCCCGAGACATAAACGTCGAGCGCCTCGGCGTCGCTGGGCATCACGCGCACCTGGCCCCACTGGCCGGTGCCTTCCAGCGTATTGCGCAGCTGCATGGGAAGGTAGCGCGCTTCGGCTTTGCGCACTTCGGGGAAGATATTTTGTTCCTCCAGCACCTTTTCGTCTTTCGGCAGGTTCTCTTCAAACAGGCGTACGCCGACGTCGAGCAGCTGCGCCTGGGGAATTTCACTGGCGGCCTGGATGGCCTTGACCCGCGTCTGCGGACGAGTTTCGTGCGTGACGCAACCGGCCGAGCCCAAGGCCGCGGCCGACAGGACGATTAGAGCAAGCATGCGATTCATAACTTTCAACCTATCAACCTAGTCTCGTCGTCGTTACCTGCCTTCACCTGCCCCATGCGCCCGCAAAATTTTTATCTCATCCGCCAGTCTTTATAATTCGACACTCTATCCGCTCGACCGGGGCCCGGTGCTAGCCGGTCCCCTTCTTATAATTGCGATACTCCTGCCAGAGTTTCTCGCGCAGCTCCGGATCGCTTTCGCTCATCGCCGCCTCGCGCAACTGCCGCGCGACAATGTCGTCATCGCTGCCGTCCGGAATATCGGCTGGGGCCGTGTTCGGACCGCTGCCGCCGCCCGCGCCACCGCCTACACCGCCACCGCCGCCCTGCTGATTACCCTGGCCCTGGCCTTCGCCCTGACCTTGTCCTTGACCCTGGCCTTGCCCTTGGCCGCCGCGACCTTGACCTTGCTGCCCGCCCTCGCCTTCCTGGCCGCCGCCGGCGCCGTTACCGCTTTCGGTGCCGTTCTGGCCGCCCTGGCCCGCGCCCTGGCCGTTGCCTTGTCCACCGCCGGAGCCGCCGCGGCCACCGCGTTGGCCGGCGATCGTCGCTTGTTCCGAACGCATGCGGCCGTCAAAAATTCCAAACGAAGCGTCCAGCTCGCGGTCGATCTGTGCGGTGCGCTCGCCCGCGGTCATCGGACCGCCGCCACCACCAGCCTGCGAACCATTCTGGCCACCCTGGCCACCGGCTCCACCTTGGCCGCCGCCTTGACCAGCGCCACCGCTGGAAGGGAATCCACCCGAACCGCCTCCACCGCCAGCCGCGCCGCCCATGGTCCCGCCGCCTGCGGCGCCACCACCTGAGGCTCCACCGCCACCCGCGGCTCCACCTCCAGCAGCTCCACCGCCGGCCGCTCCGCCACCCATGGTTCCGCCGCCTGCTGCACCACCACCGCCGCCGCTGGATCCTCTAAAGATGCTTTCGCTCGGCGAGCCGCCACCGGATGTGCCACCGCTGGAAGAATCTGGTGAACCTGCGCCGCCGCCGCTCGCGCCGCCGGAGCTTCCGCCACCGGTGCTGGGTGAAGGCACGCCGACTGAGGGCAGTCCTGCTCCGGGCAGCGGAACGCCGATCGTGACATTGGGGCTGGCAGAACCATTGCCGCCCTGACCTGACTGACCTGAACTGGAGCCGCCGGAGCCGGATTGGCCACCGGACTGGCCGCCCGCACTACCGCCGCCAGCTGCGCCGCCACCGGCCTGCGAACCACTGCCCTGGCTACCACCGCCTTGGCTACCACCCTGACTGCCGCCGCCCTGGCTACCACCGCCCGCGGACTGTGAGCCGCCCGAACTACCGCCGGAGGCACCGCCCGGGCTATTCGAACCGCCGCTCGAGCCCGAGCTGCCGCCGCTGGCGCCGCCTGAGCTGCTGGAACTGCCGCCGGAGGAACTGCTCGACGAACCGCCGCCGGAGGAGCCGCCGCTGGAACCCGACGAACCCGACGATCCACCCGATGAACCGCTGGATGAACTCGGCGAGGACGGCATGGAAGAGGACGAAGACGATTGCTGGCTGGCGCAACCGCCCATCAGGAAGGCGGAGACCGAGCCGATAGCGACGCAGTGAGCTGCGACGCTGAGCAATCGCCGGGAGGACAGATTGGGGGACAGCGCGAACGAGCGCTGTTGCGACGAAGGCCCGGCCGCCGAATACCGGGTGTATTGACTCTGCATGTCCTCTCCTTCCCATCCCCTGCGCGTCGCATGGCTCATGCAACGTCGAGGAACTGTGCGACCCATCAGCTGAACGCGCGCTGACCACATCAGCCGCTTTGATTGGTCTCCTGCGCGTTCAGTTCAATAGGACTAACCCTAGGCCTACAACGAGCGGAGGATCATCACGCTCCCAATAAATAAAACTCGAAATAAAACTCGAAGCTGCCTACTGCGGCCGCGACACCGCCGCCGTCTCTTCATCGCCGGTGCCGATCAGGAAATCCTTGAGCTGCCCGGCCAGCCGGTCGCAGGCCGTGCTCTGCACCGGCGCGATCAGCGGAATCGGCGCGATGGCTCCGATCATCACCGACGTACCTTTGACGTCGGTGGTAAGGCTGCCGGCATTGATGCCGTCACGCAGGTCCCACACCGTCGCCTCGTAGTCGGAAGATTTCTCCCACCAGCCCAGACCGAGACAACCTGCGCCGCCGGGACCGGCCGCGCAAGCGATGCTGCCGCCACCGTCTGTCTTTTGCGTCACGCCGTCGATCCAGACGATGTAGCGCACGCCCATCGAGTTGACTCGCTCGCTGACACCAGGCCGCGCGAGGAAGGTGCTGAAGCCCTGCGCGTTGGCCGGCGCGGTGCTGGGCTCGAGCCAGGGATACAGTGCGTCGACAAAATAATGATCGGCATAAATCTGGAACGGACGCTTGGTCAGGTTGCTTCTCGGCTCGAAATCCTTACCCGCGCGTTGCCTGTCAGCAACGCCGGCGGAGACTGCTTCGCCGACCAGTTCGCGCTCCAGGCAATCGAGAAATTTGTCTTCCGTCCCCGTGCCTTCCAGGTGCGGCTTGGCGAGCAACACGATCGCCTCGGTGGAAGTGATTTGCGTCGGCGCCTCACGCATCTCTTCGATTTTCGCCGTCATGCAACCGCTCAATCCGCCGCACACCGCGATGGCCGTCGCGGTCCGCAGGGACGCAGAGAGAACAGAGTTCATGAACATCTCCACGAAGTGCTGGGTCTGGGAGGGGATCCGTCCTGAAGCGTTCGTCGTACGGTGGCGATCCGATTCGCCATGCTGATCGACGGGGCTGCGACGAATGCCAATCGAGTATACGCCAACCATTCATACGTCAATGCCGGGAAAACGCGCAAGGTCCGCCGCTCGTTCGGCGCGAAAAAATAAGGGCAATGTCAAATCAGCGACAGCTGCTCAGGACCGCCGCCGCCCGGCACACCGGCAACGGCAGCAAACAAAGCAGTGTTGTGCACAAATCTTTCGCGATGTTTGAGCCCATATCGCGCGCAAGCCGCTGCAAAACGTTGCGCCAGCAACTCGGCATACGGACCTTCGCCACTCTGGCGATGTCCCCAGCGCGGATCGTTGTCTCGGCCGCCGCGCATGTCATGCAATCGTGACCAGACGTGCTTGGCTTTCAGCGGTTCGTGCTGTTCCAGCCATTCGCCGAACAAATCCTTCAACTCGTAAGGCAGGCGCAGCAGCACGTAACCCGCGGACTGCGAGCCGGCAACGGCTGCTGCCTCCAGAATTTTTTCCAGCTCGGCGTCGGTGAGTACTGGAATCACGGGCGCAACCATCACACCGACCGGAATGCCTGCCGCGCTCAAACTGCGCACGGCGCGCAGGCGGGCCGCAGGTGAAGCAGTACGCGGTTCGAGGGTGCGCTTGATGTCGTTATTCAACGTAGTGATGCTGACCAGCGTGTAGACCAGGTTGTCCTTGGCTAGCGGCGCGAGCAGGTCGATATCGCGCTCGATCATGGCACTCTTGGTGATGATGGAGAACGGATGCCGCCGCTGCGCCAGCACTTCGATGATGCTGCGGGTAACGCGATATTCACGTTCGATGGGCTGATAGGGATCGGTGTTGGCGCCGATGGTGATCGGGGAACAGCGGTAGTTCGGCGCCGACAGCTCCTGCTCCAGCAACCGGGCCGCGTCCGCCTTGTAGAACAGCTTGGTCTCGAAATCGAGGCCGGGAGAAAGGTTCACGAACGCATGCGAGGGGCGGGCGTAGCAATAAATACAACCGTGCTCGCAGCCCCGATACGGATTGATCGACTGGTCGAACGGCAGGTCGGGCGATTGATTGCGACTGATGATGGAGCGCGCCGGCTCGGGCCGCACGATGGTCTGCAGCGGCGGCAGCTCCTCATCGAGGCTGCCCCAGCCGTCGTCCACCGCTTCTGTTCGCGTGGGTTCGAAGCGCCCAGCCGGATTCGAGACGGCACCGCGTCCGTTGCGAGTAGCAGTTCGAGTCAGGTTGGGCATGGATCGAATCCTACTGGATATAAACACAGGATGGAAGCGAGTCGTGACTAGGGGACGATGGCACGAACTTAGGCGATGCGCCTGCAGTCTTCGCCTCTCCCGTGGGAGAGGCCGCGCGAAGCGCGGGTGAGGGACGCGCTACGGAAACGTCACAGCAACGGGCTTCCCCTCACCCTGCCCTCTCCCAAGGGAGAGGGAAAGACTCTCTGCCGGTCAGTAGTCACTCTTCACTGCGTTTATCTGGAAACTCCTGCATGCGCCACAGCACCGGAAAGAGTCGCGTCCACAGTCCGGTGACGACCAAAGTCGCCACTCCGCCGATCACGACAGCGCGCACGGCGCCCCACCATTTCGCCGTCACGCCGGATTCGAAATCGCCCAGTTCGTTGGACGCCCCGATGAACACCGAACTGACCGCGCTGACCCGACCGCGGATGGTGTCGGGTGTTTCCAACTGCACCAGCAGGTGGCGAACGTAAACGCTCACCATGTCGGCTGCGCCGAGCACCGCAAGCGCGAGCATCGATAAATAGAAATTGGTGCTGACGCCGAAGACGATGGTGGCTACGCCGAACACGGCGACGCCGCCGAACATCCATGCGCCGACATTGCGTGCGATCGGACTCATCGCGATGATGATCGCGCATATCGCGGCTCCAACGCCGGGCGCCGTTCGTAACAATCCCAACCCGCCGGGACCGACATGAAGAATGTCGCTGGCGAACAGCGGCAACAAAGCCGTCGCGCCACCGAACAACACGGCGAACAGGTCGAGTGAAATTGCGCCGAGCACGACCGGACGCGAGCCGACGAACTTCAAACCCGATAGCAGCGTCTGCCAGCTCGCCGGCTCCCGCGTTGTCGTGGTGTGCTGGCTGCCGCCACGCACTTGGACCATCAACAGCGCCGCCGCCAGCGCCAGGACCAATACCGACGTGTACACGACCATCGGACCGGCGAGATAGAGAAATCCACCCAGCGCCGGTCCGATCACGCTCGCGGTCTGAAACGACGAGGAGTTCAATGCCACGGCGCGAGTGAAGAATCCGGGCGGCACCAGATTCGGCAGCTGCGACTGCGAGGCCGGCATCGAGAAGGCGCGCGCGCCGCCGAGCAAGACCATTGCGAGAAAAATCGGCCAGGTCGACTGCACGCTGCGCAAGGT
The DNA here is from genome assembly GCA_963710595.1 of uncultured Gammaproteobacteria bacterium. Lineage (GTDB taxonomy): Bacteria > Pseudomonadota > Gammaproteobacteria > Steroidobacterales > Steroidobacteraceae > Steroidobacter. The sequence continues at coordinate 1,328,615 of CAVQAZ010000003.1, read as the reverse complement.
GATGATCAACATCATCACCGCGCAGAGTGCTTCGGTGACGTAGCAGAAGGTAACGATGCGCGAACGCCGGTAGTGATCGGCGGCGTGCCCGGCAGGCAGAATCAATGTCACGAACGGAATGAACTGCGACAGCCCGATCAAGCCCAGGTCGAGCGGATCGCCGGTGATGGCATAGATCTGCCAACCGACCGCGACGATCTGAATCTGCGCCGCGAGCGTGGCGAGAAAGCGAGCGGAAATGAACCGCAACAGATCGGGATGGCGCACGGCGCTGCGCGCCTGCGCACGTAGGTCAGTCATTCAATATGCAAGGAGTAGCCGTGAGGCGGCCAGGATACTCGCAAACGATTTCAACCGCAGTTCAGCCCGACGCCTCAGCCGGTGTCTGGGCCGATGTCTGAGTCGGCTTGGCCGATGTTTCAGCTGCTGCCAGAGGCGGCGACGCCTCCTTGAGCACCGCCGGGAATCTCACCTGCACCACGGTGCCCGCCTCGGAACGAATTTCGAGCTCGCCCCGCAACTGACGGACGAAAGCCTCGATGAGCGAACGACCGAGGCCTACCGGCTCCGGTGTGCTGGCAGCGGCGTCGAAGCCGACGCCGTCGTCGCGAATGGAAAGTAACAACGATGTCGGCGATTCCCGCAATACCTGCACGGCGATGAGGCCGCCGGCGCGTTCGCTGAATGCATGTTTGTAGGCATTGGTGATGGCTTCGGTAACCAGCAGGCCCAGCGGCACCGCCACGTCGGGACCGATGACCTCGCTCGGCGCCTCGACCACCAGTTCGACATGACGGCCGCGAGACAGTCCGCCACGACGCAGCTCCGAACACAGGTCCTCAAGGAACCACTTCAGGTCGATCTCCTGCAGGTTCTCCGATTCGTAAAGGCGCCGATGCAACGTCGCCAGAGCGTTGATACGACTGCGCGCTTCAGCGAAAGCCACTTCGGCGCGCGGATCGCGAATGCGCCGGGCGTGCAGGTTGAGCAGGCTCATCACCAGCTGCAGATTGTTCTTCACCCGATGGTGAATCTCGCGCACCAGGATCTCTTTTTGCGCCAGTGATTCCCGCAATTCCGCCTCGCGCGCCGAGAGCAGATCAGCCATGCGAGAAAATGTTTCGCCCAGGCTGCGAATCTCGGCCGGTGCGTCGCTGACTCGTTCGGGACGCACATTGTGACGACCGGCCGCGTACGCCGAAGTGATGCGCTCGAGATAGCTGATCCAGCGCACGACCAAATGTTCGATGCCGAACCAGACCACCGCGATCGCCAGCGCCCACATCAATAACGGCGTGGCCACGCCCCAGGCGACCTGCAATGCCAGCGGACCGATAGCCGTCAGCACCGGGGTCCCCAGGATCACAAAAATGCGTCCGCCAAGCAGCGGGCTGATGGCATACAGCCGCCACACATTGTCGTGGCCGCGAGCGCGGAAGGTTTGAGTCTGGCCGCCTTGCAGATGCTCGCGCAGGTGTTCGTTGACGATTTCACGCGCCGGCAGCGGCGACTTCGAGGGCGAGCGCTCGCTTTCGCCGGTGATGATTTCGCCCTGGCTGTCGAGCAGCGCGAACGCCGTTTCTTCCGCTTCGCCACCGTAGTGATAACGGCGCGTCAGCCAGTCAAGCCCGATGAACAAGGCGACTCCACCCTGGATCAGCCCCTGCTCATCGATCAGCGGCACGGCAGTAACGATGCCCCAGGTACCCAGCCAGCGGCTGACGACCAGGTCGCTGATGACGAATCCATCGCCACCCATGACACCTTTGAACCAGGAACGATCGGCGACGTTGACGACGCCGCGCAGCGGCGCGGAAGTGCAGGTCGTGTCGCCCTGCGCGTTGAGGATGGCCGCGCCGGAATACTGATCCAGGCCGCCGATCGCCCGCTGCAAGGCGCGACGACAGCCCGGGCCGGTGAAGGAACGGACATCGGGTTGCGCAGCGAGGCTGGTCAGGATCTCGCGCGACGCCGAGATCATGTTCACTTGTTCGGTGGCAGATAGCTGCGCGGCCTGGGCCAGGTTCTGCTCCAGGATGCGCATGCTGCTGTTGTAACTGGAGATGGCCTGCAGCACCGCGAGCGCTCCAGGCGCCAGCATGGCGATGCCGACGATCAATACCAGCCGAGGACGCAAGCCGGCGTTGCGGCCAAACCATGAACGTGGCGCGGCGACAACCTTTGCGCTCTTCAAGCAGCGACCCCCCGCGGCGTCAAGGACGCGACGCTCAGGACGCGCCTGAACGTCGCTCGCTAATACTGGGCTCGCTGAGTGAATTCACCGCCTGCAGCGATCCTGTAACCTGCGTGGCATCTTCGCCAAGCAGTTCAACCAGGCGATCGCGTGCACGCGCGATGCGGCTTTTTATGGTGCCCACTGCAACTTGGCACACGTCTGCCGCTTCTTCGTAGGACAGCCCCGTGGCGCAGACCAGCACCAGCGCTTCGCGCTGATCGACCGGCAGCTCCTGGAGCGCGCGACTCAGGTCGCGCAGATGCAATTTGGCGTCGTGATCCGGCGCAATGGCCATCTGCGAAGCGCAGATCCCGTCCGGATCTTCGATCTCGAACTTGCGATGGCGCAGCTCCGAGTAATAGCAATTGCGCAGGATGGTGAACAACCATGCCTTGAGGTTGCTGCCGGCCTGGAATTGCTCACGATTGGTCCAGGCTTTGAGCACCGTGTCCTGCACGAGATCGTCGGCCCGCGCCGGATCGCCGCACAGCGAACGGCCGAACGCGCGCAACGCCGGCAGCAGCGCGGTCACCTGTTCTAGGAATTTGTCCTGGCCGGTCATAGTCGGCTTGCGCTCACTATCGGGCTGGCGGACCACGGGGGTGCCGCTCAAGCGCCACGCTCCTTGTCCTCGAGCTGCTTCAAAAGCGCTTTGAACTCATCCGGAACCGGTTCATCCATGACGTCGGTGAACATCCGCTTCAAGCGGTTGCCGAGCCAGTCCGGAACTTGCTCCGTCGCGCTTGCAGCCGGTGCTTCGACGGGCTCGCCAGGCTTGGTTTGCTCACTCATGATCATGGCTGATTCAGGTAATGGCGCGGCTAAGCGCCTACGCGCTGATAGGTTAGTGGGGGAGAAAACGCCCCGGCTATGAAAAAGTTCCAAGCGGTAAGGAACCTTCCACCCCTTTCGTACATAGTATTAGCGCAATTATTCGCAAGCGCACGTTCGTCGCGCCCAGCCTAAAAGAATCTTGAGGAGTCTCCATGGCCTTAGCTCACGCCATCGCCGAACACCTGCCCTATCTGCGTCGGTACGCCCGCGCATTGTGCGGCACGCAGAAGAGCGGCGATGCCTATGTCCGGGCATGTCTGGAAGCGATTGTCGCCGACACCTCTGTACTGGACGCCCGTCTGTCACCGCGCGTGGGCTTATATCGCCTGTTCCATAAGCTCTGGAACAGCGCGCATATCGATTCCCCCCTCACCGGCGCCAAGCGCGATACCGATGCGGTCGAAAAGCGCCTCAGTGAACTCACCCCGGCGCGTCGCCAGGCCCTGCTGCTGACCGCGATGGAAGGCTTCAACATCGGCGACACCGCCCACATCCTCGAAGTCGACGAAGAGGAAGTGAAGCAGATGGTCGGGCAAGCGGTGCGCGAGATTTCCAATCAGCCGAGCACCAAGGTGCTCATCATCGAAGACGAACCCATCATTTCGCTGGACCTGCAGAGCATCGTGCGCGAGATGGGCCACACCGTGGCGGCGATCGCCACGACGCGTGACGAAGCAGTCCGCGCGGCCCGCAAAACGGAGCCGGGCCTGGTGCTCGCCGATATCAAACTGGCGGACGGCAGTTCAGGCATCGATGCAGTCCGGCAGATCCTGAGCGAAGTCGATGTCCCCATCGTCTTCATCACCGCTTATCCGGAACGCCTGCTGACCGGGGAACGCCCCGAGCCGACCTTCCTGGTGACCAAGCCGTTCGTGCCCGAGACGGTGCGGGTGGCGGTCAGCCAGGCGCTGCTGTTCGCGTAACGATCCAACCTCCAGCCAAAAAAACGAGGCCCTTGGCCCCGTTTTTTTTGACTCCTGCTTGGCTTCAGACCGGCGGCCTGCCGCGCAGCGCTCCGCCCACCAGCGCGACCAGAGTCAGCACCAGGAAGATGAAGAACAGGACCTTCGCAATACCCGCCGCGGCCCCGACGATGCTGGTGAAGCCCAGCACGGCGGCGATGATCGCGACGACGAAAAATGTCAGCGCCCAAGAAAGCATATAAACCTCCGTTCTACCTGGGTATGTAATTGAATCTCCAGCAGGCGAGACTCCGCCGCCGCGCTTGCCGCTACAACCGAGCAACGCCTGAACGTAGGTGGGGTTCCGTGGCGTGCCGGCCCTAAGTCTTCATGCACGGAACTTCCGCTCGCGCGTAAACGTTTTTCTGACGCCCTTTTGGTGTGGTTTTCTCCTGCCGTCAGTGCATGCGAAAGCGCCACTTGGATCAACCCCTGAGTTGAGTAATAGATGACTGGGCGGTGCTCACACCGCGAAAGGAGACCCATGAAGATCAATGCGAAAGTACTGTGGTCGGCGCTGCTGGCCGCCACGTTGAGCGTCGGCATGTCGGCCTGCGAAAAGAAAGGTCCGATCGAACAGGCCGGCGAAGAAGTCGATGAAGCGGTCGACACGATCAAGAACGGCGGCCAGGAGTCGACCGGGAGCAAGGTCGACGACGCAGTCGATGAAGCGCGCGAAGGCGCTGAAGACGCCGTCGACGAATTGAAGAAGAACTAAGGCTGGGCCACTGCGGCTGGCTTTACCGGCCCTCGCTGCGCCAGCAGCGGGGGCCTTTTAGTTTTGGTCTTGCCCGAGAAACTGCTCGATCAGCGCGGCCACTTGCTCCGGCCGTTCGTGATGCAACATGTGGCCGGCATCTTTGAGGGTGGCGAATGTTCCATTGCGAAACAGCTCCCGCAGGCGGGCCTCGTTGATCTCATCGCTCATGCGCTTCCCCAGTTCGGACTGATCTGCGATCACGAACAGCAACGGCGCTTGGATGGCCCGCCAGCATGCTTCGGCCTGCTCGCGCTGATAGAGCACGGGGTTGACGCGTTTGTGTTTGGGATCGGCGCGCACTTCGACCTTGCCGTCGCTCCGCTCCTGGCCCCACGACCGCGCGATGAAATCCAACCGTTCATTCGACGTACGCGGATTGCGACGCGCGAGCACGCGCACGAATTGCTCGTGGTTCTCGTAAACGTTGAACTCGCTGCCATGCTTCACTTCATCGAGCCACTGCGCGTAACGAGCCGGCGCCTGATCCGGCGTCGTGCGCATCATGCCGAAGCCTTCGAGGCTTACCAGTCGACGAATTCGTTGCGGCCGTGCGCCGGCATACAGCATTGCAATGTTGCCGCCCATGCTGTGGCCGACCAGGTCGACGGCGGCATCCGGCGCCAGCTGATCGAGCAGCGCATCCAGATCAGCCAGGTAGTCGGGAAACCAATAGCCGTCGTCGGGCCGCTGGGTGCGGCCGAACCCGCGCATGTCGATAGCCACACAGGTTCGATCGGCGGCGAAGCAGTCGACCACGAACTGGAAGGTCTCGCCGCTATCGCCCCAGCCGTGCAGCAGCACCAGGGGATCGGGGTTGCTGCCGGGCCACCGGTACAGATGGAATTCGAGGCCGCGCGCGTTGAGGCTGTCGTGCTGCGCCGGACGAAGCGATCGATAGGGCATGTCGAGAGCGATCTGGAAGACATTTCGAGGAGGTTCAAACGACGCGCCCGCCGTGCGACGGGCGGCGTCGAGCCCACAATGACGCGGGCTTTAAGGCGCCAGCGCTACTGCGGTGAACGGATCACGTTCGCGCCGGCCTTTTTCCTGGCGGCCTTTTTCTTCTTGGCGGCCTTTTTCTGGGTCGCTTTTTTGCCGGCCTTGCCGGCCTGCTTGCTGGCGGCCTTCTTACTGGTCTTGCGCTTGGTTGCCATGAATCACCTCCGGGTTAGTCCCTGATTTCTAGTCGATCACGTCCGTAAGCATAGTACACGGCAGCGACGCGCTGATGCATGATGACGGTGCGATGGAAAACAGCAACATCAACCGCGAACAGGTCACGACCATCATCGCGCATGCTCGCGCCCTGAGCACGCGAGACCGCGCTGATTACGTGCGCCGCGCCTGCGGAGCGGATGAAACATTGCTGTCGCACGTGATGCTGGCCCTGAACGATGCTGTCGCCGCACAGAAAGCCGGACCGGAACAGGGCTTCTGGGACGATGTCGCGGAGGGCGAAAACAGCAGCGGCGCGGCGGCCGGATCGCTCGAAGGGCAACGGCTCGGCCGGTATCGAATCCTGCGCAAGCTCGGCTCGGGCGGCATGGGTGACGTCTATCTCGCCGAGCGCGCCGACGATGAATACCAGCAGCGGGTCGCGATCAAGATCGTGCGCGGCGGACTGTTTTCCCCGCAGATCCAGAGCCGGCTGCGCATGGAGCGGCAGATCCTTGCGACGTTGCAGCACCCGAACATTGCCCGCCTGCTCGACGGCGGCCGGGCGCCCGACGGCACCCCCTACCTGGTGATGGAATACATCGATGGCGAACCCATCGACACGTACTGTGACCGTCGCCGCCTGTCGATCGAGGCGCGCCTGCAGCTGGTCCAGACGATTTGCGGAGCGGTGCATTACGCGCACCAGAACCTGATCGTTCATCGCGATCTGAAGCCGAACAACATTCTCATCACACCCGACGGCGTCCCCAAGCTGCTCGATTTCGGCATCGCCAAACTGCTCGATACGCGGCACTCGGCCCACACGCTCGCGGTAACACATTTTGAATACCGGGTGATGACGCCGGCACACGCCAGTCCTGAACAGGTGCGCGGCGACGTGATCACGACTGCCAGCGACATCTACGTGCTCGGCGTATTGATGTACGAACTGCTGAGCGGACGACGACCGTTCCACTTGATCGGCACCAGCCTCACCGATATGGAACGCATCATCTGCGAGCACGAAGCGCTGCCGCCCAGCACGATGGTGTCGCGTACCACGACCGAATCGCCGGAATCGATCGCGGATATCGCTGCTCGCCGCTCGATGACGCCTGCCCGGCTGCAGAAGCAGCTGCGCGGCGATCTCGATAACATCATCGGCAAGGCGATGCGCAAGGACGCCGAACGTCGCTACCAGTCGGCCGAACAGCTCTCCGCCGATCTGGAACACCATCTCGCCGGTCAGCCGGTCATCGCGACCAGCGACACTTGGATCTATCGCACTGGCAAGTTCGTTAGACGCCACGCCCTCGCTGTCGCGGCGGCCGTGTTGGCGGTAGTGATGCTCACGGCGTTCTCCGCCATCACCTACATTCAATCGCAGCGGATCGCGCAGGAACGTGACGTCGCAACGGCCGAGCGTACGCGCGCCGAACAGATCTCGTCGTTCCTGGTGGAGTTGTTCGAGCTTGCCAACCCGTCGCGCAGCCGCGGTAACCAAGTCACCGCGCGTGAGCTGCTTGATATCGGCGCCCGTCGTATTCGACTCGGGCTTAACGAACAGCCGGAAACGCGCGCTACGCTGTTAGGAACCATCGGCCGCGTGTACGGCAGCATGGGGCTGTATTCGGACTCGGTGGAAATGCTGGAGGACGCGCTGCAGTCACGCATTCGCATTCACGGGCCGCGTCATCCGCAGGTCGCCCTCGCTCAGGCGAACCTGGGCGGCGCGTTGTGCGACCGCGGGCAGCTCGATACCTGCGCAGAACATCTCGATGCTGCGCTGGCGATGCAGAAAGAACTGCTAGGACCCGACGCCATTGAGATCGGACCGACTTTGCTGGCGCATGCCCGCCTCGCTCAATTGCGCGGCAATCTCGACGGCGCCGAACGTTACTTCGACCAGAGCTTGGATGTTTACCGCCACCACCACCAGGAGCGCACGTCGCCGGCCGCTTCGGTGATGAACGAACTCGCCAGCCTGCACACCTATCGCAGCGACTTCGAGCGCGCTGCCGTTTTGTATCGCACAGCGCTCGACATCGATCGCCAGGCGCTGGGCAACGACCACCCGCAGGTCGGCATGCATGTATTGAACCTTGCCTTCACGTTGCAGCAGCAGGGCCAGCTCGACCAAGCCGCACCGTTGTACGCAGAGTCGCTGCAGATCCTCACCAAAGTGCTTGGCGAGACGCACCCGATGACGCTCGACGCAAGCGCGAATTTCGGCCGCTTCCTGCATCGCCGCGGCGACCTCGCGCAGGCTGAAACCGTCCTCGCCCGCGTCGTCGACCTCGATCGCAAAGCCCGTGGCGAACGCCATCCGTTCGTCGGCCACGACCTGGTGAACCTCGGCCTGCTCAGAGTGGACGCCGGCACCCCGGCACAGGCCCAGCAAGACTTCCGCGCCGCCCTGGATATCTACGCCGCAACCCTGCCCGCCGATCACCCCTTCGTCGCCTCCGCCCTCTCCGGCCTGGGTCGCGCTTTGCTCGAACAGGGTCAGCCCAAGGAAGCCGAACAAACATTGCGCCAGGCGTCGCAGATGGCTTCCAAGTCGCTTGCTGCTGATAGTCCGCAGCTTGCAGCGGTGAATAGCTCGCTCGGCCGGGCTCTGCTAGCGCAGAACCGGGTTGAGGAGGCGGCGCCGTTGTTGCGGACGAGTTATCCGATCCTGGCGAAGGCTCAGGGGGAGGATGCGGTGATTACTCGGAAGACGCGGGAGGCGATTGCGGGGCTGGAGGCTGGGGAGAAGTGGTGAGGAGTGTGCGCTCCGGAGTTAATGAGGCCGCGGGGGTTCGGCCGCGGTGATGGCCGCCTTAAAAGGCGAGCTGCAAGGAACGCACTACTTACTTACTTCAATGAGGCCGCGGCGTTTCAGCCGCGGTGACCTTAGAATGTGTGTCCCGCACGCCGCAGTATGTTTTGCTTCAATGAGGCCGCGGCGTTTCAGCCGCGGTGACGCGCCGTTGTTCGCAGCGCCCGTGACGCGCGGCGTGCTTCAATGAGGCGCGGCGTTTCAGCCGCAGCGACGCGCGATGAGATGCGATTAGGACGCGCCGCTCGCTAGTTTCGAGCACGAGTCGGATTTTCATATTCTTAAAGAACAGCTCAGGCGAGCGACGGCATCAATGAATGCACTTCGCACAGAACCCTCATCGCGAAGGCATCACCTCAGCCGCGCGCAGCACCGCGTACCCCTGAGCAAACTCCGCACGCCGTGAGCGATAAACAGCTTCGATACCGTCGCGAAAGCCGCCGGTGGCGGAGCAACGCCAAGCGCCGGTCTGCAACAGACTGCGCAGCTCGGGCAAGCCAATAGCGCGAGAGAAAATCGGCCAGGAGAAAAATTGTTCGCGGCCTTCTCTGTGAAAGCCCGTGGTAGCCACTCGCCCTCGATCACTCAACGCCGGATAGAGGGGTAAAGCCCAGAAAGCGAGTAGCACGGCGCCGGCGATGCAAGAGGGTCGGTCGGAGGTTGGCGAGCGATGGCGTAGCGCATGCAGCCGCTCCGTATTCGAATCCCATCCCAAGCCGTGGCAGCGAACGCGGTAACGCCAGGGCCCGACGAGCGCTTCATGGAAGAGCGCATGAGGATCCGCTCGCACCTCGCCGAGGATTTCGCGAAGGCCACCGAGAAACGACTGTTGGCCCGACACCATGTAGAAGGCCGACGGCTTGATGAAACCTTTCTGTCGATCCACCGCACCGTCCGCCGCGATGGCACCCAATACCAGGCTCAATGAAATGTCTTCGTCGGCCAATGTCTGAGCGAGAACCCCACGATAGTCGGCTGTCGGAACTCGCACGTCGTTGGCCCAGTTCAGCAGCGCGTCGAGTGACGCAGACTGGACCCAAGTCGCCAGTCGAGCGATCAGGTCATCCATCGACGAGAAGCAGTCGGTATCGAGGACAGCAATCCAGTCGTCTTCGGCAACGAAACTGAGGCGGGAACTCTTATCCCAATCGTTCACCAAGCGCAGCAAACCGAAACTCGCCAGCGCACTCAATGCGTGCGAGCCGAACAAGGCAGGCAGTTTGACGTGGCACGACATGGTTACTCCTTACGCTTGAGCTCGGAGCGGGACTGGGCATAGTCGGCCAAGCGCAGCAGCGCTTCGAGATAGGCCAATCCCCAAGGCCCATACCGTTCCACCAAGCGCCAGAATAAGGCAGGCCACTGCGAGCCCAGCGCTCCAAGCCCTGGCGCGCCGTTGAAGCTGAAACTGCGGCCCTTGACATCGACAGCGAATTTCGACCCTTCGTCTCGCAGCGACGGCATCATGGCGCGGCCGCGACCGTGATGCGATCCTACGAGGTACAGCGTAAGTTCCCGATCGGGAGCAGCAACGAGCAGTTGCGGATGAGATTTGAGTAAAGCGACCGAATAGGCTTCATGACGCTCGCCGAGTTCGATTTGCAGAGGGCTCAATGAACGGCGGCCCTTCGCCAATACCTTGTCTGGCTCCAATCGTTCGTCGCCGCCACGGAGCAGTCGCTGGAATCGGGGCTCGGCTTTTCCAATGTCATGGCTATCGCCGGCCTGGCCGAGGTTTTCAACATGGTCATGCGACACCCCGACGGCAGTGGCGAACTCTCGCGCACGGGCTCCTACGCCAGCATTGTGTTCGTCCAAAGCGACCGGAGTCGTGCGGCTCGACGATAAATCGTCATCCGAAAGATCGTCGGCGCCTGCGCGACCGTCGCGGAACACCAACGCAAAGACCATCCCGCTGCCATCTCGGATCACTTCAACGACAGCCGGCGGAACTGACATCAACTCGGTGAGCGCCAGCGGCGTGGTGAGGAGTTCCAGCCACGCTGCCTGGTCGAAGTCATCCTGCACGCAAGCATCGCAGATCTTTTTCCAGGCGTCTTTTGCCTCCCAGCCGCTCTCGTCTTTCCAGCGTCGCGCGAACATTTCCCGCGTGATGAGAATAATCGCCTCCCGCTTGAGTTCTCTTCGCGCCGGTACACTCAAGTCCGTCACTGGCTGCGAGGACTGGGGAGCAAAGCCGAATTGATCACAGCCACCGTAGATCGCAGGGACCACGAGGGTATCGCCGGGCCTGACATCGTTTGGAGAAACGGCTTCCCAGCCTGATTGCCGTCGACGCCAGGCATACCGCGGCGTCCGCACAGCGTGCTCAGGTTCAGAGGGAGGTAACTGGACACCTTCGAGATCCGACACCTCCGGATAGACCTTGGCTCCGTTCAACCATGCCCTGACGCTACACAAGGGCAGCGTCAAAGACTCGAGACTCGTAGGCGGTACCAGAGTAAGCAGCTGTCGTACCAGCGTCGGTTCGCGATCGTCGAGCAGGGGAACGGCCTTCCCCAGATGCACTGGAATGTGCTCTCGCCAAATCACTTGCACACCTGCAGGCTCGGCGTTGAAGCCATGTAACAGCGCGCTGATATCCGGGTCGTATTGCGGACGCGGATCCGTTTGACAAAGCAACTCGACATGCGTCGGCGTCAATTGCATGAGTTCACGCTTCTGCGCAACCAAGGGCTGTATGTCGACCAGGCTGAGATGAGCCTCCATGGCTGCGATGGAGAAGTCGACTTGCGGCGACTCGACGTCCGTCCGGGCGATATCGTTCAACCACTCCCAAACCCGGCTTAACGCCGCACCATAGATCGGATCGTCATCGTCATCGTCAGTACCGACGATGACGGCGCGCGCGCGGCGAAACTTCCCCAGCCGATCCAACCGACCAAAGCGTTGTCGTAACGCATCCAACGCGGCGCACTCAGTCACCATGCCCTGGAAGTCGAGATCCGCACCGACTTCGATCGTCTGGGTCGCAACGATGATGATGCCCCGATCAGCTGGATTGCTGTCACGCCCTGCGCCGACTCGAGCTGCCACTCGATCCACGACTGCATCGCGATCCAACGCACGACTCCTGCCGATCAAGAGTTCAACGTCGCAGGGTGGAGCAGCTTGCGCCTCGAGCGCTCCGAAAAGCGCTCTTGCCGTGCTCACCCGATTGACGATGACGGCAACGGCAGGCGCGGACGTGCCCAACTCGCTATACACGCGCAACGTTTCTCGCAGCAGCGTCTGCAAGCGCTCGGTTGGCTTGCTTGAACTCTTTACCAAGCGCGTCGGCTTCGGAGCATCGCGACGCTCAGCAATGAATCGATTCTTCAGATCGCGCGCATCAAGACGGAATACATCCCCGGTGGGAGTTGCCGTTGCGCTCAAAGGCACGAGTTGCACCGGGCGTATCTGATCCAGAGTCTCTGGTGCACGCGCCTGTTCACGCCGGATAGCAGCTATCGTCGCCATGAACGGCGTTCCCAGATGCGCTTCATCGAGCAGAATCAGCGCATCGTGTCCTAACAGACCGGCGTGCAACGGCTGAGCGTATCGGCTCAGACCGTAACCACGAAACAGCAATCTCGAGCCGACCTGATCGATGGTCGACGTCATGATCATCGGCTGGGCGGGATGGAAAGCGAAGCCGCGTTCGCTCGGCATGCCGCCCCGCAATTTCAAGACTTGCAGCGGCGAATCGCCGCCGGCTTTGCGTAGGGCAGCAGCAATTTTCACTATCGCGGGGTCGGAACTGTCGTGCAGCGCGTCGCTGATGCGCTTGGCACGCTCATACGCCGAATCGACAATGATCCGCCGGTCGACAACGAAGACGATTCGGCGAGCGGCGCGCCATGGCTGGTTCTGGTCCGCGCAGTGAGCCAAATGAAACACGGCGATGTCGATGCAGGCAGTTTTGCCGCTCGCGGTGGGCAGATCGATCAAAGACGGCCACGTGTCCGTGTCGATCACCTGCGCAGCCAATCTCGACTGCCACGGCAAAGGTTTACAGCCGTGCAAGGCGTAAAAAAATTTATCGAAGTCCAGGCTTTGCATGACGGCGCCTATTCGCTGTACGGCAAGCACACTCCGAGCCCGACGAAACGTCCCGAGCCCAACAACATCGGGCCGCGAACGGGCTCGGAGAACTTCAAGATGACGTGACGACGCAAGCGTCCGTCGATCTGCTTGGCCTGGCCGTGAAAATCATTTGCGCCGGGGGCGCCGCTCAGAGCCGAGATGGACCCGGTGCGAACTTCGATCGGTCGCGGCAACCCGACCCGCTCACAGGCATCGGCAACGATCGATCCAACGCTGTACTTCTTCTTCGGAAAGCGATCCAAAACCACCGGGGTAATACTGGCCCACGAGTCACTAACGGACGCATAGCGTGCAGCGTCCAGCGACGACAGCTCACGCAAGCCGGGTTCGATCAACTTCACCGTGATCGATCCGAGCGGACCCAGATGCAGTTGCCACAGCGTTCTGAGCGCCGCATCGAGATCGCGGCGTATCGAGGACTCGCAGTTCTGCGGCAGCACCAGGGCCACGCCCTTGATCGCGCCATCAGCGAACTTTCGATCGACGAATGCCATCGGCAGCATCGCGAGGTGGGGATCGGTACTGGGCGCGCCTTCACAGCCGTGGCCGGAGATCACTTCGGGGATGGGATCGGGAAGACGAGCCAGCAAGGCGCGGCGAAAGTGCTTCATCAGCGGCAGCGTCGATTCCAGCGTGAGCCGGGGGCCATTGCCGAACGCCAGCACCACTGCTTGCGAGGAAAAGTGGCTTTTGGGCAGCGACGTCGCCGAACCGTAATGTTCGAAGCGACCCAGTGGCGGTTGCACGCTCGCATCGCGAAGCCGCAGTTCATGCACGGCATTCAAGCGATCGAAGCGTCCAGAACCTGGCACGCGCAATGCGTATTCCCCGTCCGCTCGCGGTACCAGGGAGGCCCGCGCTGGAACATCTCGGAGACAAGCGCGGACCGGCGAGGAGCTGTGCCCAAAGTAGCAAAGGTTCTCCACCAACCTCCGAATCGCCGGACGGTGCGTTTCATCTGCATGCGTCGATGGCCATTGAAAAACCACCACCGGATTCGCCGGCACGGCGGCGGGAAAGAAACGCTCTTGCCGGCTGCGGCGATCGAGCGGATGGCGTAGGTCGGTCCTGCCCTTGGCCCTCCTGAGAGGCTCATCGTTGACGGGAACGTAGTGCGAATGAACATCGCGATACGACGGCTTCAAGTCCGCGCAGATTTCCGGCGGCGGCAAAGTTTCCAGCCATCGCAGTGCTTGCTCGCCGGCAGGCCCGAGTTCCAGCTCGGCATTGGTTGCAACCAGCGCGGAAAACAATCGCTGCGGGTGCGGCGGCCATTCGGCGCGGTTACGTTCCGAGCGGTGCGTCGCGACCGAACGTCCCATCAGATATTCGATTTCGATGGCGAGCATGGTCACTGCCCCAGCGATTGAATTGCGCGGCTTTTCCGAATGAGATCGATCAATTTGGGCTGGGGCGTCAGCAGCACCGGAGCCGCATCCCAAGGCAGTCCCACCGCCTGCGCCTCACTGATCGCAGCCTGGTACAACTTGATGGCACGCTCGTTATCCAGCGGCAGGGCAGTGCTCTGACCGTCGGCAGCGACAATTTCCAAGTCCTGCGGTCCATCCGCCACCAGTCCGCAACGCGATCTGAGCCAATACCCGTGCTCTCGGTTGGCCGTAATGGCGACAATCGCCAACGCCGCAAGCACCGTGCGGGCGGCTCCATCCGCTTTTGCATTCTCCGCGCCTGGAAGTGGAAACCGCAGGCGGCGCAGGCCGGTCAAGGAGAGCACCGTGGTCTGCAAAGCATAATCCACCGTGACCCCGCCTCTCAGAGACGAGATGCGCCTCTCTACCGATCCGTTATCGAGCACCCGCTCATGCTCGGCCGACTCGACTTTGATGAGGATATTGCCGTGATTGATTTCGGACGGGCGTGTGCCCTTCTCCCGCTCTTTCTTGCCGGCTGAGCTTTTTCCCTTGACGACCCAATCACCGTCGTCCTGAATTGCGATCTCCACGCCGGCACTGATATCGAGCCCATCCCTGCGGACGCCGCCCTGCGTCTCGCCGACTTCGGCGTTGATGCCGACGATTTCGCTGGTAACGATGCGAGCGAATTTGTTGCCCGAGCCGCCTGCCGCTCCGGCGGAGTCCCAGCAGCCAAAGATCAATGCCGTGGGCGCGCTGGCGAACAGCGCCGTTGCATTTCGCACATTGCTTTTGGCAAGGCGGCCATAGAGCGCGGTCTTGAAGAACGGCTCATTGGCCAGCTTGCTGTCGCGAAAAATCGCGTCGAAGACCCGATGCGGCGTCGCCAAAGTGCTGATCTCTCCGAGATCCGCCAGTTCACCATCAAATCGCACGGCCAGCCGCGGCAGCTCAATGGTCCCTTCGGCGACCAGATCAGCGAGCGACTCTTCCAGACGATTGGCCTGGGAGGCGACCGAGTCCAGCAGCACGCAGGGAATGGACCGCTCATTGATCCGCCGATGCTCCCAGCAGTATTTGCCCCCGGGAAACGTCGGCGGGAAGATCTTCTCAGTCGCGCCGCCCTCGGGCAGCAATCGCTGGCGCAAACGAATGGCGGATGCCGTATGGACGATCTCTTGCAGGTTCATTGTTGTGTTCCGAATTGACCATTGAGAGAGGCCGAGGCCATGAACCCCGGTATCGAACATGCGCCAATGGGCGCTTCACGACTAGCAAAGCTTTAACGAGAGACTGGGTTGTTTTTCCGGTGCAACACGACTAGCAATAAAGCCAATATTTTTTGGCGTTCACTTTATTGATGGGTCATCGCCCAAGCTCCATCCCTCCCCGGCATGGGCGTGTGTACCGGCTGGCCAGGGCTTGGCACAGCGGCGATGAGCTCTAACGTGCTAGTTGGGAGATCAGCCCCCGCCCAAAAACATCTTGTACGCCGGATTCTCCGTCTCCTCCGCGCACACATATTTCAGCTCTTTCACATGCAGGTCGAACTCGACGCTGTCGGAGGGCGGGATCTGCACGCCGGCAAGCACGCGCCCGTAATCCGACCCATGATTCCGATAATGGAACAACGTGATGTTCCATCTGGTGCCGATGGCATTGAGAAACTTCAGCAGCGCGCCGGGGCGTTCGGGGAATTCGAAGCGGAACAGGCGTTCGTGCGCGATGCCGTGGGCGTGGCCGCCGATCATGTAGCGAACGTGCAGTTTGGCGACTTCGTTGTCGCTCATGTCGTGCACGGTGTAGCCGGCATCCTTGAGCGTCCTGATGACCGATTCCTTCTCCTTGCGGCCCTCGGTGAGCGCGAGGCCGACGAACAGCTGGGCGGTGGCGGAGTCGCTGTAGCGGTAGTTGAATTCGGTGACGCTGCGGCGGCCGAGCAGTTCGCAAAAGCGCAGGAAACTGCCTTTGCTTTCGGGAATCTCCACCGACACCAGCGCTTCGCGCTGGCCGCCGATATCGGCGCGCTCGGCGACGTGGCGCAGCCGGTCGAAATTGATGTTGGCGCCGCAGTTGATCGAAATGAAGGTGCGATCGCGGCACTGCTCGCGCGCAATGAAACGTTTGATGCCGGCCACGGACAAAGCGCCCGAAGGTTCGACGATGGTGCGGTTCTCTTCGAAGATGTCCTGCATGGCCGCGCAGATTTCGTCGGTGCTGACCAGGATGATTTCGTCCACGTATTCGCGTGCGAGGCGGAATGTTTCTTCACCGACGCGGCGGACCGCAACGCCGTCGGCGAAGATGCCGACGCGATCGAGGGTCACGCGCTTGCCGGCTTGCAACGACTGGTGCATGGCGTCGGCATCGTCGGGCTCGACACCGATGATGCGGATTTTCGGAAACAGATATTTCACGTACGCCGCAATGCCGGCGATCAGGCCGCCGCCGCCGACCGCGACGAAGATCGCGTCGATCTGGTCGCCGGCGCACTGGCGCAGGATCTCCATGCCGATGGTGCCCTGGCCGGCGATCACATCCGGGTCGTCGAAGGGGTGGATGAAGGCGAGCTGCCGCTCGCGCATCAAGGCCATCGCATGTTCGTAGGCCTGGTCGTAATCATCGCCGTGTAGTACCACTTCCGCACCGTGGTCGATCACCGCGTGCACTTTGATTTGCGGTGTGGTCTGCGGCATGACGATGGTCGCGGCAATGCCGCGGCGTTTGGCGGCAAGCGCGACGCCTTGTGCATGGTTGCCGGCAGAAGCGCAAATGACGCCGCGCTTGGCGGCGGTGTCCGATAAGTGAGCAATCTTGTTGTACGCGCCGCGAATCTTGAAGGAAAACACCGGCTGCAGGTCTTCCCGCTTGAACAGGACGGTGTTGCCCAACCGACGGCCGAGCCGCGGCGCGGCCTCCAGCGGCGTGGCGATGGCGACGTCATAAACACGCGCCTTGAGAATGCGTTCGAGGTAATCGTGCGACATGCGGCCAGAACTTGCCATGGAAGCTGTGTAAGCGTTGTGCTGAATACGGTAGCAGGAAAGCGCGTCCACCTCACTCGCGCCCGCGCTTCGACAGCGAGTTTTCCGGCGGCGCCCCGCCGCCACGGTGCATTCTGCGATAATGCGCGCCGCCCAACATCCCACGCCGACCCAACGAAAACATTCTGACCGTCCCGCATGAACGATTCGAACGCCCGCTTGACCCGCCGTGACCTGCTCGCGTCGGGTCTATCTGCATCGGGCCTCGGCGCTATCGCCCTGGCCAACGCCGCCACTGCCCTCGGCCAGCCGGCGAGCACCATGCCGGCCATCACCAAGGAGCTGTGGCAATGGGTTCGCACCCAGCCGGTGCTGGATCTGCAGCGAATCTATCTGGATGTCGCCGCCGCCGGACCGACGTTGCGGGCCGCGATGGCGACCGAATACCGGGTGCGGGATTCGCAGAGCCTGAACATCGCCGCGTTCGCCGATGGTCAATGGAGCGCAGAGTCGACCAGGCTGGCGACGGTGTTCGCCGGCTTCACCGGGTGCGATGCCGACGAGGTCGTGTTCACGCAGGGCACCGGTGACGCACTGGCCATGGTGGCGAACGGGCTCGACTTGAATGCCGGCGACGAGGTCCTGACCACTAATCGCGAACATCCCGCCGCGCTCAGTCCCTGGCTGGTGCTCGCCCGTCGACGGGGCATCGTGGTGAAGCAGATCGAACTGCCGGCGCCGATGACGGGGCCCGAACAGGCGCTGGGATTGTTCGCCGCCGCGGTCACAGAGCGCACGCGTGTGCTGGCCTTCTCGCACATTCAATATGCCGACGGCACCGTGCTACCGGTCCAGGAACTGTGTCAATTCGCGAGACAGCGCAATCTCATCAGTGTCGTCGATGGTGCGCAGGCGCTCGGCATGCTGGACTTCACGCTACGCGATCTCGGCTGCGATTTTTATGGCACCTCTTTCCACAAATGGCTGGGCGGCAGCAACGGCAGCGGGATGTTGTACGTGCGCCGCGAAATGCTTGATCGACTCTGGCCTGTGAAGGCTCGCGGCATCGACGCCTCGCCGGCGGTGATTACGCCTACTCAATCTGCAGGGCACATGGGAGTGCCGGCGGCCTTGCACAAGCTGGGCAACATCGTGCCGCTGGCCTGGGCGCCCCTGCGCGGCACCGAAGTCGCGCTCGAATTTCACCAACAGGTACTGCGCAATCGCATCGAAGCGCGCATTCGCGAACTGGCGATCTACACACGCCTGCGCCTGCAACAACTTCCAGGGGTGGAGCTGCTGACGCCCGGTCGTCCGGGATTGTGGGCGGGGATCTTGTCGTTTCATGTCCCTGGTCGCGCTGCTGCGGACATCGCGCTCGGCCTGGTGCGGGGTCACCGCGTGTACGTTCGCGATCTGCAGTGGCCGGGCAAGACAGAAGGCGTAGTGCGCGTATCGGTGCACGCGTTCAATATCCACGATGAAGTGGATAAGTTGTTCCAGGGGCTGCAGCAGGTGTTGCGCTAGTGGACCTCACCTATCTGCTGTTGATGGGCAGTCTTAGCGGACTGGTCGGCGTGCTTACGCATTCCGTCGGCTATTCCATTTACGAATTGGTTCGCTCGCGCGGTACGGCGACGGGCTCGTTGCAACTCACTGACGCGTTTCTGCACCTGGTATGCGGCACCGGGCTCGGCTTGCTGTTCTGGTTGAGCTGGGGGCTGGCCGCTGTCGTCGACGTGCCGTGGTGGGTTCGCGGGCTGTCATTCGGTGGGCTGTGCTGGTTTGCGCTGTCACTGCCGGCGGTGCTGAACGCTTGGCTGAGCGCCGCGCCGGAGCGCGGCATCTCGGTCAAAATCGCGGCCGTAATGGCGTCGCGCTGGGCAACGACCTGCCTGATCGCAGGTCTCACTTGTGCATGGAGTTGGGAGCGCTCGGTTTAGCGATCGAAGAATTCGCGCGCCACCGACGTGAATCGCTGGGGGGCGGCGGCGAGGAACCCCTGGCCGTAGTCCGGCAGGTCCAGCATCGTGCCGTTGGACAACGACGCACGGGCCCGTCCCGAATGCTCCCAGAACTCGTCCTTCAGGCGCAGCACCAGTGTCGCCTGCTTGACCAGCGGCAAGCGCTCCGACATCGGATACTCGACGGTGGCGATGAATGACTTCACGCCGCTGTTACCCGCGCGCAGCCGGTCGCCGAACTCTTCCGCCAGCGCCCCGATCGGCGCGCCCGGCCCACGACGCTCCAGCATGCGACGCCACTCTTCGGGCACATCGCTGCCGTCGTCTCGCGAACCCGGAGAAGGTACATTTTGCAAGAGAGCAGCTCGATCCTGGGCCGAGTACGATGGCACGCCCCACATCATCACGCGGCGGATGAGCTGCGGACGGGCAATGGCAAGTTCGGCGGAGATCAGCGCGCCCAGCTGGTAGCCGACCAGATCGACGCTGCGCAAGCGCAGGCTATCGATGAAGTCGCCGATGGCGCCGGCGAGGTCCGCCACCGAGGCCTTGCTGCCGGAGGAATCCGAACTGCCGTGGCCCGGCAGGTCCGGCGCGTAAACGCTGCGGTCGTGGCCGAGCTCGCGCAGAACAGGTGCGAACAATCGGCCAGAACCGCCACCGTGATGGAGGCAGACAACCGGTGTACGCTCGTCGAAACCGCCGCCGGAAGGATAGGCGGTCGACAGATGAATCTGGCCGAAGCGGCTTTCCGCGTACGAGCGGCGCACATGCACGACGGCGGGTTGTGGTAAAGGCAAGCGATTGCGATGTTTGGCTTGAATCACTCGAAGTCCTCTCTTCTGGCTCTCCATGCGATCGATGCCTCCGTGCGAATTGAGCAGTGGCTCTGCCGAACCGAGCCTGCAGCGCAGCTGAACCTATATTCGATAGATGACGCGCGCTTCATGGACAGTCGTGAGTGTACGTAGCGAGACCTGCGAAGATATGGATGCACTTCTCAGCTTGCACAGCACACCTGGGACGCTTGGATAAACATGCGTCCCTGACTAATGTCATTGGCACGGACACGAACGAATTTTTGCACGAGGCACCACAATGATCGACAGGCGAATGATCCGCGGACGTTGTCATAAGCAAAAGCCGCACAGCCTCATCGTCTTCATCGCCGGCATCGTACTGGCCGCCGCGGCGCAGGCGGAACCCTATGACGCCGCTTCGATGTGGCAGCTGCAGCGACTCGGCGATCCTGATATTTCTCCCGACGGTCGCCTGGCCGTAGTGCCGGTGACGCGTCATGACGTCGGCAAGAACAAAGGCGAGACCGACTTGTGGCTGGTGCCGACCAAACCCGGCAAGGCGCGCCAGCTCACCACGTCGGCGAGCACAGCAGCGTCGCCGGTATGGAGCCCCGACGGCGAGATGATCGCCTTCGTCGCCAAGCGCGGCGAAGATAAACAGCAGCAGATTTATGTCATCGCGGTCGATGGCGGCGAGGCGAGGCGCGTCACCAATGTACCCACCGGCGTGATTGCGCCGAAGTGGTTTCCCGATTCGAAGCGGCTCGCCTTCCTGTCGCAGGTGTGGACCGACTTGAACGCCTGGCCCGACATGGAACGGCGCATGACAGAACGCGCCGAGTCGAAAATGCTCGCGAAAGTCTGGGACCAGGCGCCGGTGAGCCACTGGGATCATTACCTCGACGATCGGCAGACACATATTTATTCCATCAGCATCGATGGCGGCGAGCCGCAGGCGATCACTCGCGCAGCCGGCGTTGCGCTCGACCCCGCCGAACCCGACGCGAATTCTTATGATATCTCGCCCGACGCAACCGAGGTGGCATTCGCCGCCAACGTCGATCGCAGCGGCGTCGAGCCGAACTTCGACATCTTCACGCTACCCCTCGAAGGCGGCAGCGCGCAGAACCTGGTCGATCTCACCAAGGACAATCTCGCCGACGACAGCGCGCCGCTGTACAGCCCGGACGGTCGCCTGCTCGCTTTCCGGCAGCAGCAGATCAAAGGTTTTTATGCCGACCGCGCCCGCCTGATGCTGTTCGAACGACGCGGCGGCAAGACGCGCAACTTGAGCGAGGAGTGGGATCGCTCCGCCGATGGCCTGGTCTGGGCGCCGGATTCCAGTGCGCTATTCGGCGCCATCGACGATGCCGGCACGCGCCGCATCTATCGCTTCGACGTTGGCGGCGGTGCCCCCAAGGCGGTCACTCGCGAACATAGCTTCGGTTCGCTCGCAGTCGCCGGCAGCGGGCCGGTCATCGTCGGTCTGCGACAAAGTTTCAGCGAACCGCCCACGCTCGTCAGCATCATCGCCCGCACCGGCGCGGCCACCAAGCTGTCGGACTTCAACGACGCCCTGCTCGGCAAACTCACGCCCGGCAAAGTCGAAAGCGTCACCTACCAAGGCGCCAACGGCGACGACGTGCAGATGTGGGTGGTGTACCCGCCCAACTTCACGCCGGATCGCAAGTGGCCGCTGTATCTGCTGCTCCATGGCGGGCCGCACGGCGGCGTGACCGACGCCTATCAGTGGCGTTGGAACGCGCAGATTTTTGCGAACTGGGGTTATGTCACCGCATGGCACAACTTCCACGGCTCGAGCGGCTTCGGCCAGGCGTGGACGGATTCGATCACCAAGGAATGGGCGCTGCTGCCGTATGAAGACACGATCAAAGCCGCCGACTGGTTTCGCGCGCAACCCTGGATCGATGCCGAACGCATGGCCGCGGGCGGCGGCAGTTATGGCGGTTACCTGGCTTCGCTGTTGTTGGGCAAGCCGCATCCTTTCAAAACGCTGGTCGCGCACGCCGCCGTCTACAACTCATATACACAATACGGCAGCGACTACGGTGCAAACAAAAAGCGCCACGGCGAATTCTGGAACGATGTCGAGCTGTTTGCGCGCAACTCGCCGCACACCTTCGCCGAAAATTTCAAAACGCCGACGCTGATCACTCATGGCCAGCTCGACCTGCGCGTGCCGGTGAATCACGGCGTGGAGCTGTTCAACGTGCTGCAGAATCGCGGCGTGCCGAGCAAGCTGGTGTATTTCCCGGATGAGAATCACTGGATTCTCAAGCCGCAGAACTCGCTGTTCTGGTACCAGACCAAGCGCCAGTGGCTGGAGCAATACGTGCGACCGGGGCCGGGCGAGACCATCAGCACCACTGCAATAGAAAACAAGCCAACCGGGGGTCAATGAGCCATGAACATTGCCGTGAATCGACGTGAAGCGATGCTGATGGCCGGCGCCGCCGCGGCGACGGTGTTTGCGGGACCGGCTTTATCCGCGGAGGGTGCAATGAAAGGACCAGCGAACAAGCCGGCGAAAGCGCTCAAAGTATTGATCTTCGGCGGCACCGGCTTCATCGGTC
Organism: uncultured Gammaproteobacteria bacterium; assembly: GCA_963710595.1. Lineage (GTDB taxonomy): Bacteria > Pseudomonadota > Gammaproteobacteria > Steroidobacterales > Steroidobacteraceae > Steroidobacter. The sequence continues at coordinate 1,306,022 of CAVQAZ010000003.1, read as the reverse complement.
CGCACTTCGTACGCGAACTCAGCGCCGGCGGCCATCAGCTCACGCTGGTCAATCGCGGCAAGCACAATCCCGGACTGTTCCCGAACCTCGAAACCTTGATCGGCGATCGCAACGGCCCCCTCGATGTGCTGAAGGGCCGTCAGTGGGATGTGGTGATCGACGACTCCGGTTATTTGCCCGCTCAGGTGCAACAGAGCACGCAGCTGCTGAAAGACAATGTGCGTCACTACATTTTCGTGTCGAGCATTTCCGCTTACGCCGATCTCACGCCGCCCGGCATCGACGAGGACTACCCGCTCGCGACGCTGAAGGATCCGAACGCCACGGAAATTACCGGCGAAACTTACGGCGGCTTGAAAGCGGCGTGCGAACAGATCGTCGAGCAGACCTTCGGCGAGCGCCAGGCGGTGATCCGCCCTACATATATAGTAGGTCCCGGCGACAGCACCGATCGCTTTACATATTGGCCGGTACGCGCCGCGCGCGGCGGCGAAATGTTGGCGCCCGGCTCGGCTCTCGATCCGATCCAATTCATCGACGTGCGCGATCTGGCCTCGTTCATGCGCATCTGTGTCGAACGCAGCGTCGCCGGCCGCTACAACACGTGCAATCCACCGGGCGCCGTGACCATCGGCGACGTGCTCGAAACCAGCAAACGAATTGCCCGGTCGAACACCTCGTTCGCCTGGGCCAGCCAGTCGTTCCTGGAAAAAAACCAGGCACTGGAGAGCGGCGAGATGCCCATCTGGTCACCGCCGTCAGGCAAGGATGCCGGCGCGGCGCTGGTCAGCTCGGCCCGGGCGGTCGCCAAAGGCCTGCGGTTTCGCGACCTGGAAGAGACGGTGCGGGACACGCTCGCGTGGCACGAAACCCGTCCCGCCGAACAGAAGAGCAAGCTGCGCGCCGGCCTGACCGCTGAGCGAGAAGCGGAGCTGCTCAAGCAGTTGAAGGCTTCGGCGTAACTGACGATGTGACATATCGTCGCGCGGGCGAATCAATAATCCAACCGCGCGGCGAAGGCGAAGAGAAAGGATGGACTCACGTCCCCGCCGGGGCGACGATAGGGTCCTTCCAAGGAGATCGCCGCCATGTCGTCCCTCGTTGTCTGTTCAGTGGTTGTTCGTTCGTGGTCCTCGCGCCTGGCGATCAGCTGTATCGCGCTCGCGATCCTCAGCGCCTGCAATCGCGGTGGCGAACAAGCGATGGTCAGTCCCAGCGAATCGGCGGAACTGTCGTGGGCGCGCAGCGCTTTGGAACGCAATCCGCAGCTTGAAGTCTTGGCGAGCGATTCGCAGACGCGAGTGTTCACAGTACGCAATCGCGCCACCGGTCAGGTCGAAACGGTGAACCTGAACGAGCTAGCGGCTGCGCCCGTAGCGCAGCTGCGGACGCCACCTGCGGTGAGTGCTGCCCCTGCCCCGCTGCCGCCGCCCGCACCTGAAGCGGTCGCCGCTGCCAACTCCCAGGCACCCATTCGGGGCGAGACTGCACCGATTCCGCCTCCGGGAGAACAGCAATCCGTTGTCGATAACTCACCGGCAGCCGCAGCGGAACGGGCGCAAGCGGCCGAAACCAACTACACCATCGATCGCACCGGTGGGCAGCTGCGCGTTTCGGGTCCCGGTGTCAGCATCGTCAGCTCCGGCAACGGCGCAGTGACGAAGTCCCCAAATACCAGCGGCGCGCGCACAGCCGAACCCATCATCTGCGAAGGTAAGCGGCTGCTGAAGCTCGACGATCGCAACATCTATGTGGACGGCGACGCGATCATCGCGCGCGGCGGCTGCGAGCTGTACATCACCAACAGCCGCATTGTCGCCTCGGGCACCGGATTGATTGTCGAAGACGCCATCGTGCACATCGCCAACAGCCACATCGAAGGCGTCAGCGCTTACAGCGCCAACGATCGCGCCAAAATGTTCGTGCGCACTTCCACCTTCCATGGTGTGCCGCGGCGTGCCGAATTCGCGAACGTGCTCGATCAGGGCGGCAATCAGTGGCGCTAATGACCGACAGGATGGAGTAGCTGTTGGCGGATCGTGCGGCAGCGGCACTAAACTAGCCGCGCCGTGCAAACCCCGACCAACCCACCGCCGCCGCCAGTCACTAATCGCTTCTTCACCGCCCGGCGTCTCACCGGTCTCGTTGCGCTCGCCATGCTCTCCGCATGGCCCATCCTGCGCAGCTGTTCGCCCGAAGTGCCCGAACCTGTCGCGCCACTACCGCCGGTGCGCGAGGAATTCCACGCCTCCAAACCGCTGCGATTGGAACTGAAGGCAACGGACGACCAGACCGATCTCACCTGGCTGCGCTACGAACTGAATCACCTGCTCACGCGCGGCAAGATGCACGTGGCGCCGATCTCGACCGATCCCGCCGCGGATCCGAAAGTCTTCACACTGCGAGTGACGATTAGCAATGACGGCAAGCAAGCCGCGCTCGCGCTCATCACACCCGATGAAGTCGTCGAACGGGAAAGTCCCCTGCCTCTGACAGGCGATTCACGCCTTGCCGCGATGAACGCCTTCGCCACGGCGCTGCCCCGCTTCTTGAACGCAGCACACACGACCACCGATTGGGCATCGCTGCTCGGCACTGACGACGCCAATGCCTACGACACTTTTCTTACCAGCTCGCTCGAGTGGTCGGGGCCGGACGGCCCAGGCTTCACCCAGCCGCCGCCGGCGCCGCGCCGTTCGCCGACGGTGGAGCGACTCGAGTCGCTGGTTCGCAGCCAACCGAAGTTCGCTCGGGCATGGGGTGCGCTGGGCGCGGGCTACCTCAGCTTGGGCGGCGAAGACGAAATCTCATTAACTCAACTGGCCGAGAGCAACGCCGAACGCGCGCTCGCACTCGACGACAGCGTTGCGGATGCTCACGCCACACTCGGCCTGGTGCATCTGCGACGCAGTGAATGGGTTGCGGCTCGCGAACAGTTCGAGCGAGCGTTGACGCTCGATGCCCAGACCGCTGCAGCGTTGGAAGGGCTCGCGTGTTTGCTGGTGGATGCAGGGCGTTACAAAGAAGCTGCACCGTTCGCTGCGCAAGCTGTTTCGTTGCAGCCCAAGAACAGCGGCGCGCGCGAATGTTTCGCTTACACGCTCACCGAATCGAAACAATCTTCGACAAACAAAACAGCTGTGCAACCGTCGCCGGTGCAGGCGCTCGAAGCCATTCTCGCTGGCGACAACGCCACGGCAACGCAGTTGCTGCGCGATTCAGTGAGTGCGCAGGATTTCACTCGCTGGGCTGAGCCGCTGTTGAAAGCGGCGGAAAATCGTCGTGACATTCCGCAAGCACTGCAGGCAGTGACGTTGGCGGCGAGCGAACAGCAGATCGATCCGTCGACCGAAATTCTGTGCGGCACGGCGCTGAAACAACCTGAATTCGTCTTCAATCGCATGTCACGCCTGCAGCGACAGGGCGAGCGCCTGCCGCTGCGGGTCTTGTGGATGCCGCAAACCCAATTCCTTCGCCGGCACGCACGCTTCGAAAAAATCGTCAGCGATGCCGGCCTGCCGGCGTTCTGGCAGGAGCAAGGTGTCGCCGATGTGTGCGCCATGGAAGGCGAGCTTTACGGCTGCCAACTCCATCCGGCCGCCCAGCGTCAGCCCTCGGCGCTAAGCCGTTGATTACCGATCAGTAAAAACCCGCCCTGCAGAATGCTTTGCAGCGCGGTAAAACGCTCGCACTTAGGCCATAATGCCCGCCCCGCGACGTTCCAAGGCTGGCCGGCGGTGTAACACCGATCGTGTCAATTCCGCCTCGCGGGCAGATCATTTATTCAATAGGAGGCACCGATGGGGGCTATCAACGCCGTGACCGACCTGTCCGTCGACGACGGGATCGCGATCGTTACTCTCAACTCGCCGCCCGTGAACGCACTGTCGCAGAAGGTGCGCGAGGCCTTCCGGACAGCATCCAGAAGGCGGACGCGAATCCCGACGTCAAAGGCGTCGTGCTGATCTGCGAAGGCCGCACCTTCATCGCCGGCGCCGACATCACCGAATTCGGCAAGCCGCCGCAGGCGCCCTGGCTCCCCGAGCTTGTCGACATCATCGAGAACTCGAGCAAGCCGGTGATCGCCGCGATCCACGGCACCGCGCTGGGCGGCGGTCTGGAAGTGGCGCTGTGTTGTCACTACCGAGTCGCGGTCCCGTCGGCGAAGTGCGGCCTGCCCGAAGTCAAGCTCGGCCTGCTGCCGGGCGCCGGCGGCACGCAGCGCCTGCCGCGCATCGTCGGCGCCGAGCAGGCGCTCGAGATGGTCACCTCGGGCCAGCACGTCGACGCCAAGAGTGCGCACGCCATCGGCCTGGTCGATGAACTGGTCGCCGAAGGCGAACTGCGCGCCGGCGCGATCGCGTTCGCCAGAGAGGTCATCGCGAGGAGCGTCCGCTGAAGAAGGTGCGCGACTTGAACGAGAAGGTCGAAGCGGCGCGCGGCAAGCCGGAGATCTTCGCCGACTTCCGCAAGGCCAACGCGCGCAAGTTCCGCGGCTTCGTGGCGCCCGAATACAACATCCGCTGCATCGAGGCGGCGGTGAACCTGCCCTTCGACGAAGGCCTGAAGATCGAGCGCAAACTGTTCATGGAGCTGATGCACGGCACGCAGTCGGCGGCGCAGCGCTACGTCGTTCTTCGCCGAGCGCCAGGTCTGGAAGATGCCGGACGTGCCCGAGGACACGCCGACGATGCCGGTGAAGAAGGTCGGCATGATCGGCGCCGGCACCATGGGCGGCGGCATCGCGATGAACTTCGCCAACGTCGGCATTCCGGTCACCATCGTCGAGACGAAGCAGGAGGCGCTCGACCGCGGCCTGGCGCGTGATCCGCAAGAACTACGAGAACACGGCCAAGCGCGGCCGCATGAGCCTGAACGATGTCGAGAAGCGCATGGCCTGCTGACCGGCACGCTCGAGCTGGAAGCGCTCGCCGACTGCGACCTGGTGATCGAAGCCGTGTTCGAGAACATGGCGATCAAGAAGGAGGTGTTCGGCAAGCTCGACGCGATCGTCAAGCAGGGCGCGATCCTCGCCACCAACACCTCGGTACTCGACATCAACGAAATCGCGACTGCGACCAAGCGGCCGGAGGCGGTGATCGGCATGCACTTCTTCTCGCCGGCCAACGTGATGCGGCTGCTCGAAGTGGTGCGCGGCGCGAAGACGTCGAAACCGGTCATCGCGACCGTCGATGGAGCTCGCGAAGAAGATCGGCAAGATCGCCGCGCTGGTCGGCGTGTGCCACGGCTTCGTCGGCAATCGCATGCTGGCGGCGCGCCAGTCGCAAGCGCAGGCAATGCTCCTCGAAGGCGCGATGCCCTGGGACATCGACAAGGTGCTGTACGAATTCGGGCTGCCGATGGGACCGTTCGCGATGTCCGACCTCGCCGGCCTGGACATCGGCTGGGACAAAGAGACATCGAAGCAGCTCGACGGTGCGCGAAGTCCTCTGCGAGATGGATCGCCGCGGCCAGAAGACCGGCGCCGGCTATCTACGACTACGACGAGAAGCGCACCGCCAAGCCCTCGCCGGTCACCGAAAAGATCATCAAGGACTTCATGGCGAAGAAGGGCGCCACCGCGCGCAAGATCTCCGAACAGGAAATCCTCGAGCGCTGCGTGTACCCGATGATCAACGAGGGCGCGAAGATCCTCGCACGAAGGCATCGCGATCCGCGCCTCCGACATCGACATCGTCTGGATCAACGGCTACGGCTGGCCGGTGTATCGCGGCGGGCCGATGTTCTACGCGCGACACCGTCGGACTGGACAAGCCGTCGTCGCGAAGCTCAAGGAGTACGGCGCGAGGCTCGGGCCCACGTTCAGCCTGTCGCCGCTGCTGGAGCGCTGGCCGCCGAAGGCAAGCGCTTCCAGGACTGAAGTAGCCGCCCGCTCAACGGACAAAGGACCTCCAATGCGTGAAGCAGTCATCGTCTCCACCGCGCGCACGCCGATCGGCAAGGCCTATCGCGGCGCGTTCAACAACACCCAGGGCCAGGAGCTGGCGGCGCACGCGATCGCGCACGCCGTCAAGCGCGCCGGCATCGACCCGGCCGAAATCGACGACGTGGTCATCGGCTGCGCGCTGCAGCAGGGCACGACCGGCGGCAACGTCGCGCGCCAGGCGCTGCTGCGCGCCGGCCTGCCGGTCACCGTGCCGGGCATGACGATCGACCGCCAGTGCTCGTCGGGCCTGATGGCGATCGCGACCGCGGCCAAGCAGATCATGTACGACGGCATGCAGGTCGCGATCGGCGGCGGCGTCGAATCGATCTCGCTGGTGCAGAACGACAAGATCAACCGCTTCCGCGGCGGCGATCCCTGGCTGGTCGCGAACCTTCCGCAGACCTACATGTCGATGATCGAGACCGCCGAGATCGTCGCGGAGCGCTACGGCGTCGAGCCGCGAGGCGCAGGATGCGTACTCGCTGCAGTCCCAGCAGCGCACCGGCGCCAGGCGCAGGCCGAAGGCCGCTTCGACGCCGAGATCGCCCCGCTGACATCGATAATGACGGTGACCGACAAGGAAACCGGACGTGACCTCCGAAAAGGAAGTGACGCTCAAGCTCGACGAGGGCAACCGCCCGAGACGACGCTCGAGGACCTGCAGACGCTGAAGCCGGTATTCAAAGACGGCCAGCGCGTCAAGGAAGGCAACTTCATCACCGCCGGCAACGCATCACAGCTGTCGGACGGCGCGTCTGCGCTGGTGCTGATGGAAGCGAAGGAAGCCGAGAAGCGCGGCCTGAAACCGCTCGGCGCTTATCGCGGCATGATGGTCGCCGGCTGCGATCCGGACGAAATGGGCATCGGCCCGGTATTCGCAGTGCCGAAGCTGCTGCAGAAGCAGGGCTTGAAGATGGACGACATCGGCATCTGGGAGCTGAACGAAGCGTTTGCGAGCCAGGTGCTCTATTGCCGCGATCGTCTGGGCATTCCCGGCGACAAGCTCAACGTGTCCGGTGGCGCGATCTCCATCGGCCATCCCTACGGCATGTCGGGCGCGCGGATGACCGGCCATCTGCTGATCGAAGGCAAGCGTCGCGGCGCCAAGTACGGCGTGGTGACCATGTGCATCGGCGGCGGCATGGGCGGCGCAGGATTGTTCGAAATCTTCTAACGTCGCATCGACATTGCCCGGCAGGCCTGCCGCCGCAGCGCCGTCGAATACACAAAGCAAATAACTCAGGGGCGAGAGGTGGATCTCGCCCCTTTTTCTTTGTCTCATTTAACAGTCATGAGTAATCGTGCCAGGGCGCAGTTAAAAGATGGACAAGCCCCGGGCGATACGGCACTAATGAGAGGTCAATGCCCACAGCGACGTGAGCGCTCCCGGGAGATAACCGCGGATGTCTGTTTCGGACAAAGATGTCGGCCCGCCGACGCCGCCCGCGCGGCTCGACAAACCCAAGGCTAAGCCACGGGCCGGCTCCAAGAAAACTGGTGACCCGGCCGACAGCCGGTACGCGCGCAAGCAGCAGGCCATCCTTGCGGCCGCCAGCGAGATATTGAATCGCGATGGCATCAAAGGCATGACGCTCGCCAATGTGGCAAGCCGCGTCGGGCTGATCACCACCAGCGTCACCTATTACTTTCGCAAGAAGGAAGACCTCGCGGTCGCGTGCTTCCTCGATGCAATAGCCCGGATCGATGCCCTGGTCGAGCAGGCGTTGCAAGAAAGCGATCCGCCGGTGCGCATCCAGCAGCTGCTGAAATTGTGGCTGAAGCTGCGCCACCGCATTGCTGCCGGCGAAGAACCGCCAATCACGCTTTTCGGCGATATCCGCACGCTGCAGAAGCCACAACGCACCATCGTCGGTGAGGCTTATCGACGCTTTTTCGACAAGCTATGCGCGCTGTTTGAATCCCCCGAGTACGCGTGGATGGATGCCACTCAGCGCGCAGCGCGCGCCCACATCCTGAGCGAACAGGTATTTTGGGCTGTGATCTGGCTGCGCCGTTACGATCCCGACGATTTCGATCGCGTACGGGAGCGCATGTGCGACATCCTGTTGCATGGCCTTGCGGGCCCGGGACGCGAGTGGCGACGCATCCGGGTGCCACTCGAGCAGATGCTCGAAGGCGCGCCGCCGGAATCCGCCGCGCAGGAAACATTTCTGATCGCCGCTACCCAGCTGATCAACGAGCGCGGTTATCGCGGCGCCTCGGTGGAGAAGATCTCCGAGCGCCTCAACGTCACCAAAGGTTCCTTCTACTATCACCACGACGCCAAGGATGACCTGGTGGTGGCCTGCTTCAATCGCAGCTTCGACACCATGCGGCGTATTCAGCGCGCAGTGCTGGCTCAAGGCGAGAACGAATGGGAACGGCTGATGACGCTGGCCGCCGCGTTGATCGCCTATCAAATGTCCGAGCGCGGACCGCTGCTGCGAACCTCGGCGCTGATCGCTTTGCCGATGCCGATGCGGCAGGAAATGATCGAGGCCTATGGCCGCATCTCCAATCGCTTCGCCGGCATCATCGCCGACGGCATCGCGTCGGGCTCGATGCGAGCGGTCGATCCGACCATTGGCGCGCAGATGCTGTCCGCAACGTTGAATGCGTGCGCCGAGTATCGATGGTGGGTGCCGGATGCGAGCGGCGAGCAGGCCGATGAGCTGTACGCCAAGCCGTTGCTGATGGGCTTGTTCGCCAAGTGACCACGAGCGGCTGACGTCATCTCACGACTGTGGTGACCGCTGCCATGGCAGTTCCTGAAAATTAAACACAAAAAAGCGGGGCCCGCGAGAGCCCCGCTTCTACCGGCGATCCATCCGTGGCCGCCGGTCACTCCTGTCACGTTAAAACGCGCTGCTTAGAACTTCTTGTTCAGCAGTAGTTTGTAGTAACGGCCCAGCGGGTTGGCGATGAACGGGTCATAGCTCAACTCCAGGCGTGCGAACGGCGGATCCCGGTCGGCGATGTTGATCACCGAAGCGGTGATCGTCGTCTCCGACGGCAGCGACAAGCGGTAGACCAGGTCCTGCGTCAGGAACGAACCGACCTCGACGCCCCGCTGAGTCGTGGTGCCCAGGCCGGCGCGCACGTCAGTAACGCCATCGATGTAGCGCGACGTGATGCGGATGCCCTGCGGAGCGAGCCAGTTCGTCGAGTAGTCCAGGTACACCGAGCCACGCAGCTCGGGCAGTGTGCCCGCGCCGATACCCGAGGCGCCGCGAGTGCCGACATAGTCAGCAGCCGGCTGGATCAGGATGCCTTCCACGATGGCCGCATCACGCTCGTATTCCAGCGTGTAGGTGCCATCGCCGCCGACCAGCAAGTCCCCGCCGAGAACGCTCTCGAACAGATATGACAGGCCGAGATCGATACCCGAGATCTTCTGGTCGGGTCCGTTGATCACGTTGGTCCGGGTACGGATGAGATTCTCGATACCGCAGGCGCCGTTGAAGGTAAAGCGGCTCTGCAAGCCCGCGAACGCCGCCACGCCGCAATTCTGATTGCGGGTAGGCGACGTCGGCGAGGTACCGAAGAACGCGGCGACGATTTCCGTGCCGCTTTCGTTCTTCGAGCGAGTCCTCGAAATCGTAGCTCCAGTAATCGACCGTGCCGGCGAAGTTACCTGCTTTGATGATCATGCCGACGTTGAACGTGAGCGCTTCCTCCGGCTTCAAGTTCGGGTTGCCGGCGTTGTCGAAAGTCCGGAACGCGCTGGCCGCTGGCACGAATGCCAGACCAGTATTCGGACTGCTGAGCAGCTGGGTCTGCAACGGACCACGGAAGGTAGTACCCACCGAGCCACGCAGACCAAACCATTCCAGCGCCTGCCAACGCAGGGAGAGTTTCGGATTGGTCGTCGAGCCGACGTTGCCGCCGTACGTTTCGTAGCGCACCGCCATTTGCGCCGACAGGTTTTCCAAGATCGGAACGTTCAATTCGCCGAAGACGGCCTTGACGTTGCGATCCAGGTCCTGCGGGGTGATGGGGCCGAAGAACGAGAACACACCCGACTGCGTGCCGAGCGCCGTGAGGCATCCGTTGCTAGGCGCGCCGATTGGGCCGCCCACAACGAATGTGCCGGCCGAGGTAACGCACGGATTGAGCGTGCTGTCCGTCAGGTCGTTGGGATCTCGCTCGAACCCTTCCTTCCGGTACTGCAGACCGGCGGCCCAACCGATGTCGCCGCTGCCCAGGCTGACCGGCAGTTGTCCATTCAACACGACCTCGCCGACCAGCGTGGTCGACTTGTCTTCGTAGCCGTTGCTTGCGTACAGCCAGTTCGCCAACTCAGCGGTATTCACCGTGTTGGGGTCGAACATTGGGTTCGTGACGCCAGTCGCGGGGTTACGCGCGACGGCAGTAGAGAACGGGTTCAACCACAAACAGCCGCCGGCGCCAGCGGTAGTGCCCGTGCAATTCGGGCCGCCGAAGCCCTGCAGGGCTGCCGCCAAGCGGCTTACGATGATGTCCTGCGTGTTGATTTCGCTGCTGTTCTCACCGTAGGTGACGCCAACGTCCCAGTTGATGCCGGCGAGTTCGCCGTTGACGCTGGTGGACAGACGGATGCCTTCGAAGAAGCGCTCATCTTCCTTGGCGCCGCCCGTGAGCGGATTGCCGCCACTGCCGAAAGGCCGCCAGCTGGTGCCGCTGACGCCGACGTTCGGGCTGGAATTGTAGGCCGCCAGTTGGGCCGGGGTCAGTCTGGCCAACAGCTGTGGCTCGATGCCCGCCAGACCAGGGTTGGTCTTGGGAACGAGAAACAGCGGAGCCGAGAGCGCGCCACCTGCGCCCAACGTCGCACCCTGCTGGGGAGCGTATGAGGCCGAGGCTAATTCCTCCGGCACATCATGCGCGGCATAGAGCGCGTCGACATGGAATTCAGTGGTCTCGCCAAGCTGCACATTGAACTCGGTATAGGCCTGGTAGTGTTCTTCTTCTTCCACCAGGTTGTTGAACGCCGTGAACTGGTACACACACGCACCCGTGGAGCTCGGTGCACCAAGCCCGGCAGCGCAGCCCGGATCAGTAATGGAGTTCAACGGCGACGCGATATTGCCGTACCGGATCGAGCCGGGATTGGCGGCAGCCGAGAAGCCGCCCTGCGGATTGTCGGCGGAGTTCTGGGAGATGAAGTCCCGATCCAGGGTGCTCAGCGCCGAACGTTTGCGATAGCCGCCCGCCACCAGCATGTCCCAGCTGTCGCCCTTGAAGCCGTACAGGGCGTTAGCGGTGTAGTCGCCATCAGTGTCTTCGACGTAGTTGTAGGAAGCTTCGAGCGACAGGCCTTCGAAACCGCTCTTGGTGATGAAGTTCACCACGCCAGCCACAGCATCCGAACCGTAGGTCGCGGCAGCGCCGTCCTTCAGGATTTCGATGCGGCCGATGGCAGCCATGGGCAACAGGTTGGTGTCGTAGCCGATAACACCCGTAGTGGCAGGCGCGAGACGACGGCCGTTCATCAACACGAGAGTGCGAGCGCCGCCGAGGCCTCGCAGGTTGATGTTCGAGCTACCGGTGGTCGCACCGGCGGTGTACTGATTGGACTCGCCGACCACGCCTTGCACGGCAGGGATGGTCTTGATCAGTTCGACCATCGAGGGCGAACCCTGCTTGGCCAGATCCTCGGCTCGCAACACGTCGATCGGCAACGCGGCGTCTTCGGCCGCGCCTTCGATGTACGAACCGGTGACGACGATCACCTCGATCTCTTCGATGAACGTCGTTTGTTGCGGCTCAGCCGCGGAAGCCGCACCGGGCACGGCCAAAGCGGCGGCCAGTAACGCGGTGTGGATACTCGAACGCAAATACGAACTCATGGATCCTCCTGACATTGTGCCGGGCAACCGGGCATCCGCCCGGCCGCAGCAACCCGGTAGATAGCTTCGCGAACTTTCGGCAATACGTTTCAATGACGACCGACTCGGGCGCTGACCAGAAACCGCCCACGTCGGCATTTTTTACGGTGTTGGAAACTGCGGTATTCACGTAGCGGCGTCAAGCGCTTTCCATTGTTAAATCGCCGTTTGTTGTTCTGGTAATACAAAATTCATCTAAAACTGTGAAGGACTTCAAAAGTCGTTAAGGTTTGGCGGCATAAACGCCGTCACGCTACAACACCGTAGTTCGATGATTTAGCCACATTTGACGGAAAAGACCTGGGCTGGCCTTCAGGGAATGTCTATTTGCAAAGCACGGTATGAATATGCTGCTTATCAGCAACACTGGCGTCGGCGACGCCACCACGGCCGTGCGTAGCCTTTCCGGTGCCGGGGTGGCCGCGGAAATTCGAATCTCGCCATCAATACACCTGCACGGGTGAAGAGCACGGCTGAGCAGCCGCGACTTGTGAAAAAGTCACGGGCGAGCTCGGGCCGCGAGCGAGTTAGAACATTTCGGAGGCGTCAGGCGGCTGGATGCGCGCGGACTCGCGACGGGAGGCGATGTGATCGCCGGTGATCATTTCGTCGTAGGCTTGGCCGGGGCCGACCATGGGATAGACGCCCGCGTCCACATCGATCATCACTTCGAGGAAGGCCGGCCCCTTGAACGAGATGAACTCCCGCACCACGCGCTCCACGTCTTCCTTGCGATCCAGCCGCACCGCGTATTGGAAGCCATCGGCTTGTGCCGCCTTGACGAAGTCTTTCTTGTGCAGCGACTTGTCGCTGGCCGACAGCCGGCCTTTGAAGAACAGCTTCTGCCACTGCTTGACCATGCCGTCGCCGCAATTGTTCAGCACCACGATCTTCACCGGCAGATCGTAGGTGGTGACAGTCTCCAGTTCGCCGATGTTCATGCGAATGCTGGCGTCGCCGTCGATGTCGATGACCAGTTTGTCCGGATTCGCCAGCTGTGCGCCGATCGCGGCCGGCAGACCGAAGCCCATGGTGCCCATGCTGCCCGAGGTGAGCCACAAGCGCGGGCTGCGAAAATCGAAGTACTGAGCCGACCACATCTGATGCTGGCCGACGCCGGTGCTGATGATGGCCTCACCCTGGGTGAGGCGGTTGATCTCTTCGATGACGTGATAGGGCTGGATCAGTGTGCTGGCGCGATCGTAATTCATCGCATGGTCGCGCCGGAGTTGTGCGCAATGCTCCACCCATTCTGACCAGTCGCGCTTGAAATGACTGCGGCGGCCATAAGCCAGCAGAGTGCGCAGCGCTTCCGGCAAAGTGCCGACATGATGCCAATGCACCTGTTTCACCTTGTTTACTTCGGATGCGTCGATGTCGATTTGCGCGATGCGCTTGGCGTTGGGCGCGAACTTCGGTGGATTGCCGGCGACGCGATCGTCGAACCGCGCACCGAGCGTGATCAGGAAATCGCAGTCATCGACGGAGTAATTGGCGAACGCCGCGCCGTGCATGCCGAGCATGCTCATCGACAATGGGTGCGTCGTGTCGAACGCACCCAGCCCCATGAGGGTGGTGACGACGGGAATGTTGTATTCGATCGCCAGCTCGCGCAGCAGCGGCGAACCTCCGGAGTGGATCACGCCACCGCCGGCATAAATCAACGGGCGCTTCGCTTCGCCCAGCATGGCGAAAAATTCAACGCACTGCGCTTCGGCCAGCGTGCTGCGCAGAAGGCGATTCATGCGGTGCCGATAGCCGGGCACCGGCAGTAGGCCGGCGCCTTGGAACGCGCCGCGCCAATTCTGCACATCCTTGGGAATATCGATGACCACTGGACCGGGCCGGCCGGTACGGGCGATCTCGAATGCAGTCCGCACGGTGGCTTCCAACTTTGTGGCGTCAGTCACCAGGAATATGTGTTTGGCGACCGAGCCCATGATGCTGGCGACCGGCGCTTCCTGGAATGCGTCGCTGCCGATGGCGGCGGTCGGCACCTGGCCGCAGATGACCACGATCGGCACGGAATCGGCCATACAGTCCCGGACCGGCGTGACGGTGTTGGTCGCGCCGGGACCGGAGGTCACGACGCAGACGCCGACTTTGCCGGTGGCCCGCGCGTAACCGGCAGCCATGAAGCCGGCGCCCTGCTCGTTAGCCGGCACGACCAGTGGCATGGGCTGGCGGCCATCGACCGCGCCGTCGCGGTTATAGACGAAAATCGCATCGTAAGTCGGCAGGATCGCACCGCCGCTGTAGCCGAACACGGTCTCCACGCCCTCGTCGGCGAGCACCTGGACAATGATCTCGGCGCCTGACATCTGCTTGCCCGCGAGCGGATGGCTGGCGGCAGAGAGTGCGGCAGGACTGTGTTTCACGACGACTGTTTCCGGAAAAATATTGCGCCCGGTCCACGTCATACGACGGGGGTTATGCGACGCGGGCAGCCTACAGCAACCCTATCCCAGCGTCTATTTGGCACCCTGGCGCCTGCGGGGGAGCATGGCTGGACGCTAGGCGGGCGCAGTCGCGTCCCGTATGCTTTGGAACCCTTTCGCCAGTCCACTTTTGGCGCGCCCCCATGACTACAGTAGTGACGCCTCAATCCGGCGCCTGGACCACTCCTCCGACCCCGACTCCGAAAGGAACCGCCGCGATGACCTCTCGCAAGCGCCACATCGTCTCGATCCTGTTACAGAACGAAGTGGGCGCCCTGACCCGTGTAGCGAGCCTGTTTTCCACTCGCGGGTACAACATCGAATCGCTGAATGTCGCGCCCACCGAAGACCCGACCGTGTCGCGTCTCACGCTGGTTACAACCGGCACGCCCGCGGTCGTTCAGCAGATCGTGAATCAATCGTTGAAACTCATCGACGTGGTCAACATCGACGACGTCACGCGCGACCAGCATGTGGAACGCGAGTTGTTATTATTGAAGGTGCGCGTGTCCGCCGCGCAGCTCACTGCACTGAACTTAAGCGTGCAGAAGGCGGGCGGAAAGGTCTTGTCGGATGACTTGGAAAGCTATACCGTCGAACTGACCGATAGCGAAGCACAGATCAACAGGTTCATTGCCGAAGCGGGGAATCTCGGCGAAGTTCTGGAGGTCGTGCGCAGCGGTGCATTGGCGATCTTACGTGGAGCGACGACGCTTCGCGCTTGAGTCAGCCCTGCGTCGCAGCGCGACAGGCTGCTTGAGTTCTCTGCAAACATCACGGGGCAGGATGTTTCGGGAGCACGATCGATTCGATCGTGCGCCTGGAGCTGCACCTGGCGATGATGTCTTGGGAGAGATGATGTACCGCCTGTATGACTACCTGCCTTCCGGCAACGGCTACAAAGTGCGCCTGGTGCTCAAGCACCTGGAGCTGCCGTATGAACTGATCGAAGTCGATATCAAGTGCGGTGCGACGCGCACGCCGGAATTCCTGGCCAAGAATCCCAACGGTCGCATTCCTTTGCTGGAGGTACCGGGCAAGGGCTATCTGCCCGAAAGCCACGCCATCATTGCCTTCCTCGCGGAAGGCTCGGCGATTGATTCCCGACGACAGCTTTCAACGCGCGCGCATGTGGCAATGGCTGTGCTTCGAGCAATACAACCTCGAACCGAACATCGGCACGGTGCGCTTCTGGCTCAAGTCGCTCGGCAAGACGCGCGCCGAGCTCGGCGAGAAGCTGATCGAAAAAAAGAAGAGCGGTTACGCCGCGCTGGACGTGCTCGAAGATGTTCTGCGTGAACGCCGTTACCTGGTGGCCGAACAATTCACGCTGGCCGACATTGCGCTGTACGCGTACACGCATGTAGCACATGAGGGCGGCTTCGATCTCGCGCCGTATCCAAACATCCGTGGCTGGTGCGATCGCGTTTCGTCGCAACCCCGCTGGGCGCCGATCACCGCCGCATGACAAAATCGATCAGGGCAGCAGCACCGTTGAACCCGTGGTGCGGCGGCCTTCGAGATCGCTGTGCGCGCGAGCGGCTTCCCGCAGCGGATAAGTCTGGCCAATGCGCACCTTGATAACATCGCGCGTGATCAAGTCGAATAGTTCCTGCGCGGCACGCATCAGCGCCGCACGCGTCGCGACGTAATGGAACAACGTGGGCCGGGTCAAGAACAGCGAACCGCGCTTGGCGAGTTCCAGCGGCGAAAGCGGCGGCGGCGGCCCCGAAGCGTTGCCATAGGTCACCATCAAGCCGCGCATACGCAAACAATCCAGCGACTTCATGAAAGTGTCTTTGCCGACGGAATCGTAGACGACACTGACGCCTCGCCCGCCAGTGATCGCCTTTGCTTGAGCCACCCAGTCGTCGCCGCCGAGCAATACATGTTGAGCGCCGAGTTCGCGAACCATGTCGGCCTTGGCCGCCGAGCCGACGATTGCAATCACGGTCGCGCCGACATGACGGGCCCACTGCACGGCGATGGAACCGACGCCACCGGCGGCGGCGTGAATCAACACGACATCGCCTTTGCGGACCCGATAGGTCTGACGCAACAGCACCTGGGCGGTGAGGCCCTTGAGCATTGCTGCGGCAGCGGTTTGGTCATCGACAGCGCTGGGAATTTTGACCAGCAGGTCGGCGGGCAGCACGCGTGCTTCGGCATAAGCACCGGAACTCGAGAGTGAATAAGCGACGCGATCGCCGACTTTCACATGCTTGACGGCCTCCCCGACGGCTTCGACTACGCCCGCCGCTTCCTTGCCCGGCGTCGCCGGCAGCGGCACCTGGTACAGGCCGCTGCGCTCATAGGTATCGATGAAGTTCAGGCCGATGGCGCTGTGGCGTAATCGTACCTCGTCGCGGCCGGGCTGGCCGACTTCAGAAGTTTCCCAACGCAGCACGTCGGGGCCGCCGGTCTGGTGAAAGCGGATGAGGCCTGTCATGCGGGCATTGTAGCGCCCGCGCCGGCCTCGCAAGCATCCAAAAAACCGTTGGGCGGCGGCGCCGTATCAGTGGCAGCGCCGCCTCGGAAATCGTCGCTGCGAAATTACAGCGCCTGGTCGTCGGCTTCGCCGGTGCGGATGCGCAGCACGCGCTCCAGATCGGTAATGAAAATCTTGCCGTCGCCGACCTTGCCGGTCTTCGCGGCGGTGATGATGGCTTCCACCACCTGATCGACCAGCGAATCCTTCACCGCCACTTCGATGCGGGTCTTGGGCACGAAGTCCACCACGTACTCGGCGCCGCGATACAACTCGGTGTGGCCACGTTGCCGGCCGAAGCCCTTCACCTCGGTGACCGTCATGCCGGAGACGCCGATTTCCGACAACGCGGCACGAACGTCGTCGAGTTTGAACGGCTTGATGATCGCGCTGATGAGTTTCATTCCCCGTGGCTCCTGTCTCGAAGTGCGCTGTCCCGGCCTCGCCGTCGAGCCCGGAAGAATTGGGTTTTTGGTTTTGCCGTATCAGTGATGCGTGGCCCAGACTACCTTGCACTACCGCGGCGATGCTTTGCAATGCAGGTTCTATGCCGCCACTTGCGATCCCAATCGGCTGCAAGCCTTCAGCTTACCAGCCCCTTGCCGGTAAAAAACCCAGAGAGTTCGCACCAGATTAGCGCGTAGCTCCCAAGGCGCGCGCACCATTGGTGCGCGGCAGGCCGACCAGGGTGCGTCTAATCGAGACTTTTCCGGAAACGCAGCGTCACCAGGACCAGCAACAGCGTGGTGAATCCTACCAATTTGTAGATCGGCAGCAGCAGGTCACCCAGCCCCGCGCCCCGCAGCACGATGCCCCGAACCAGCTCGATGAAATGAGTCAGCGGCAATGCCTGGGCGATCCACTGCGCCAGCGCGGGCATGCCTTCGAAAGGGAACACGAAACCCGACAGCAGGATCGATGGCAGCAGCACGAAGAACGACATTTGAAACGCCTGCATCTGCGTTTGCGCCAAGGTCGAAGCAAGCAGCCCGAGGGTCAGCGTCGCGGCTATGAACAGCAGCGCCGCGAAATACAGGCTGGCCAGGTTGCCGTTGACCGGCACATCAAAGAGCACCGCGCCCAGTAATAGAATCAACGTGGTCTGGATCAGGCCGATGAACACGTACGGCAGCAGCTTGCCGAGCATCATTTCGAATGAACTGACCGGCGTAGTGATCAACAGCTCCAGGTTGCCGCGTTCGCGTTCGCGCACGATCGCCACAGCAGTGAACATCATCATGGTCATGCTGAGAATGACGCCGATCAGTGCAGGAACAATCTGCACAGCCGTGCGCTTTTCGGGGTTGTACTCGGTGCGCACCTCGAACAGTGGCTGATTCACCACGTAGATTCCGGCACGCGATGGCATCGGCATAGCGGTGAAAACCCGCGCGATGTTCTCGACGGTCGGCTCGCTGCCATCGACCAGCAACTGCGCCAGCGGACGATCTCGATCGATGCGTCGCCGCTCGAAATCCGGCGGAATATAAATACCGACAGACACCTCGCCCGCCTGCAACCGTCGTCGCAGGTCCGGCGCCGAGCTGCCGTACTCGCGTACTTTGATGACGCCGGTCGCCTGCATGTCAGCGATCAAAGCGCGCGACATCGACGTTTGCGCTTCATCGACGACGGCAGCCGCCAACCCACGCACGTCGTAGTTGATCGCGTAACCGAACAGCAGCATCTGGATTAACGGAATACCGATGATCATGCCGAACGTGAGGCGATCCCGCCGCAGCTGGCGAATCTCCTTCATGGCGATGGCGCGGATGCGATCGAACACGGTCAGCGCCCGCCAGCAGCCGGCTTCTCGCCGCCGTCGCTGTTGAATCCAGTCGCTGCAACGAACACGTCTTCGAGGCTGGCGCGTACTCGTTCGACCGAAGCCTCCACCTGCCGCTCACGCAACAGGTCTCGCACTTTGTTCTCGGGTTCCGGCAGATCTCGTGCTAATAGCGCATGCAGTCGATTGCCAAGTTGCGCGACGCTTTTGACGAACGGCTGGCCATCGAGCGCATGACGCGCAGCGCGCACATCCGCAGCTTCGATTTCGATCACCACCGCGTCGATGGCATCCATCAAGTCACGCGGCGCGCCCTCCGCGACGAGTCGTCCGCCATCGAGAATTGCCAGGCGGTGGCAGCGCTCCGCTTCATCCATGTAATGCGTGGAGACCAGAATGGTCGTGCCGCGATCGACGAGTTCGAACAGGCTTTCCCAAAAGTCGCGGCGGCTCTGTGGATCGACGGCGCTGGTGGGCTCGTCCAGCAACAGCAGTTCCGGGTTATGCAACGTGGCGGCGGCGAGCGCCAGCCGCTGCTTTTGCCCGCCGCTCATCGTGCCGGCGCGCTGGGTGCGCCGATCTTCGAGTCGATACTCGCGCAATCGATCGTCTATGCGCCGGCTGCGTTGGGATTTTTCCAGGCCGAAAATGCGGCCGATGAAATCCAGGTTCTCAAAGACCGTCAGGTCTTCCCACAACGAGAACCGCTGCGTCATGTAGCCGATCTTGTGGCGCAGCTTCTCGGCATCGCGCGGCACCGGATGACCGAGCACGATGCACTCGCCGCTGGTGGGACGCAGCAGTCCGCAGAGCATGCGAATAGTCGTCGACTTGCCCGAACCATTCGGCCCAAGGAAACCGTAGATCCGTGCCCGCGGGATATCGAGAGTGACGTGATCGACGGCAACCAGCTTGCCGAAGCGTCGCGTCAAGTCGCGTGCGCTGATTGCCGGTGCAGCACTCTTCGATGCGCCAGGCACAACCGCTTGCGCCGAAGCGTTCATTCGGCAATTCCAACCATCGTGACCTGCACGGGAATGCCGCTAGGAATATCGCGCGCGGCGTCTTCGGGAAGATCGATTTCGGCGAGATAGCTCAAGCGTGAGCGATCTTCCTGGGTCAGCGCGTAATAAGGAGTGAACGCCGCTTCCGCCGATACGAATCGAACGATTCCCTTCAAAGGCGCGGCGCGGCCATCCAGGCGCACCTGCACTTCCGCGCCCGACTTGAATTGCGAGCGGAGCGGTTCAGGCACATGCACGCGCGCATAGGGCGTGCCTTCCGCCAGCATGACGATCACCGGCGCGCCTGCTGGCGGCCGCTCGCCCAATTTATATGGAATCGCTTCGATGCGACCGGGGCGCGGCGCGGTGACGATATATCGATCCGCGCTGGTTTGAACTTCAGCGAGCGCAGCCTGGGCCTGCTTGAGCGACGCCTCCGCCTGTTCGAGTTCTTCGATGCGCGTGCCTTCCAACAGCAGATTCAGACGTGCTGCGCTTTGTTTCTGCAAACCGATGGCGCTGTCGCGACGCGCCCGGGCCTGATCGAGCGAGGACTGGCTCAGGAGCTTACGGTCGACGAGATCACGGCTGCGCTCATATTCTCTCGTTTCGGTGGTCAGCGAGCTTTGCGCGGATTCGAAGGCCGCCCGCGCCTCGGCTATTTCCTGTGCACGCGGGCCTTTCGTCAGCTCTGCGAGGCGCCGCTCAGCCATGTTTCGAGCCGCCGTCGCCTGATCGAGTCGTGCTCGCATCGAGCCGAGTTCCTGTCGTAACAACACCGTGCCCACCTGCACCGCCGCGCCTTCGCGAACTTCGATAGCGACGATGGGCTCGTTCGCCTCAGCAATGAGTTCGAGGCGGTCGCGCTCCAAGGTTCCGAGCACCTGGCCTTCGTCGGAGTTCGAACACGCGGCCAGACCGAGCGCGGCCGATAAAACCATCACTGGCAGTTTCATGAGCGCGACCCCGCAGTCTTGTTCTCGATGCCACGAATGAACAGCTGCGCCGTGTGCGCGATCATCCGCTCCAATTCCTCGCCTTCGTACTTCAAGCCGAACACCTGCGAAGCCACCGGCTTGGCGAGAAATGGAAACATGCATAGCGATAGCAGCGACAGCGCCGCCAGCGCGGGGTCGAGGTCGGCGCGAAAGCGTCCGCTCGCACGCCCACGTTCCAGCAATTCCACGACCATCGGCAGCTGCCTGGAAGCGACTTCGCGAATGAACGTGGCGCGAAAGCGGCCCTTCTCGGCCAGCACCTCGTTGAGGATGAACACGGGAATCCAGGAGTTCGTGGCCGCTGTGCGCATGTGCAAGGCAATCAGGGAAGGTACATCGAGATTCACTTCGCCGGATCGCAGCAATCCAGCGAGCATTTCGCGCAATGGCGTGATTGCCCGCTCCAGCATGGCCCGGAACAGGCCGAGCTTGTTGGTGAAATAGTAGTGGATCATCGCCGGCGTAGTGCCGGCCGCTGTCGCAATCTGGCGCGCCGTGACGCGCTCGAAGCCATGTTTGAGGAACAGCTTGCCGGCGGAATCCAGCAGCGCACTGCGAATGTCCGCTTCGGCGCCGACCACGGGACGGCCGCGGCTCCTGCTGGGTTTGCGGCGAGTAACGGCAGACTTCATGCACATATTAAACACTTGTTTAAATACGCGTGCAACTGGCGTCGTTGTTGTCTCCACGAGGAGCTTTTCGCCGTGCATAATGAGACTTCCGGCACGCTTTACCGGAACTGCAAAAAAATCCGACATTCGTCGCAGTGAGAAGAACTGGTGCGTGACCGGCATCGCGTCCTGCGTAACTCGTTGGACGGGGCTGTTGCCCACTCAGCCGGCGTATGCGAAAAGGTGCGTGAGCATTCTCGGGAGCGATCGATTAAGTGATGGGGGGCGACAGGCGCGACAGCGCAACCAGACATATTGGCGGGCGCTTTCGGCAATGGTTCGCCGTACTGACCGTCTTCGCCGCCGTGCAGTCAGCAGCTGCTGTCGACATCGACGAGTCCCAGATTCTCTATTTCGAACCACTGCGCATTACGACACCCACCGTCCCGCCGTCGCAGCAGAAGCCATCTCAATCTCGCGAGCTGCAGTTCGACGCCTATGGCCGTCGGTTCGTCCTGTCGTTGCAGCCCAATGACAAGCTCTCGCCGCTGCTGCAGTCGGAAGTCGGAAAATCTTCGCTGCAGCTTTACCGTGGTCATATCAACGGCGTCGCTCAGTCATGGGTTCGCGTTGCGATAGCTGACGGCCAGTTGCGCGGCATGCTGTGGGACGGCGCCGAGCTGTACATCATCGAACCGGTCGCGACGCTTCGCCATTCGCTGCCCGCCAAAACGTCCGCTGAGGATGACGCCACCGCGATCTTCCGACTCGCCGATGTGGTGATGAAACCGGGCGCAACGTCGTGCGGCACCGAGACAACCGCGAATGCAGGCAAAGGTGATGACGCTTATAGCTCGCTGCTGCAGGAATTGAAGAGGTCGCCGGCCATCATGCAAGCCGCGGGCGCTTCCAGGCGCCTCGAGATTTCGGCGCTTGGCGATGGCTTGTTCGTGAATCGCTTCGCCACTGAGCCGCTCGCCCGTGCCGAGATCCTGCAGCGACTCAACTACGTCGACGGTATTTTCAGTTCGCAGCTGGGCGTGGAAATCCAGGTGCCGAGCATCGACATCGACGACTCCTTGCCGGCCACCACTTCTGCGTCGTCATTGCTGACTGAGCTGGCGGATTTGCGCAAGAATTCGCCGAACCTGTACTCGCGCGGCCTGACTCACCTCTTTACCGGCCGCGACCTCGAAGGCACCACCGTCGGCATCGCCTTCCTGGACGCATTGTGCGACCGGCAGTTCGGTGCCGGTTTATCGGAAGCCAGTGGCCGCCCCTTGTGGACCGAAGCCCTGATCGCCGCCCACGAAATCGGCCACAACTTCGGCGCGGTTCATGACGGGGATCAGGCCGAGGCTTGCGCCAGCACCCCCCCGAACCAGTTCCTGATGGCGTCCAGCATCAATGGCAACGACAAATTTTCAGCCTGCAGCCTCGGACTCATGCAGCCGAACGCGGCAGCGGCGAGCTGCATTACCGCCTTGCCGGCAGCCGACGTCTCGGTAGCAGCCAATCTCGGCTTCGTGCAGAAGCCTGTCGGCCGCGCCTTCGACTGGAATCTGACGGTGACGAACTCCGGCGGCCTGGCGACGGTAAATACGAGAGCGGAGATTCTCGTACCGCCCGTCGTCGTGATTGAGGACGCGTATGTCGTCGGCGGTTCATGCACCAGCGGCGCTGGCCTGATCCTGTGCCAGCTCGGCGAAATTGCCGGCGGCAACTCCGCCATCGTGCACCTGTCCTTGCGCAGCGATGTGGTCGGCTCCAACTCTGTGTCCGCAGAGGTGAGCGCGGACAACGAAGTGCGGACCGACAACAACCGGGGTGAGGGCACGATCAGCATCGATCCGGAAGCGGACCTTGCGGTCGCCTTGCAGGCCCCGGCGTCTGCCACGGTCGGCAGCGCCTTGAACATTGGCTTTTCAGCTACCAATCTGTCCGTGATCGAGGCCGAAGCAGTCACGGTCAGCATTGCTTTGCCGGACGGCGTCACTGCGTCCAGCGCGACATTGAACGGCAACAGCTGCGCCATTCAAGCAGGCCGCATCAACTGTTCGCTTGCTTCCCTGGCCGCCGGCGCCACGGTCAGCGGCAACGCTTCGGTAAGCGCGACTGCGGCGGGAACTTTCCTGCTGCAGGCTGGAATTTCGGGAAGCTACTTCGATCCAGTGGCAGGTAACGACACCGCCGAGGCGACTGTCAGCGTGACCAGCACGCTATCGACGACCTCCCAGGGCGACTCCGGCGGCGGCGGTTCCGCCGGGTTGTCGCTGCTGTCCGCCCTCTTCGCCCTGCTAAGCTTGAAACACCTCCGATCGTCTCTCCCGCGGGCGAGGTCGCACCTTGCCGCCCGCGGCGCTTGAAACTGCGGTTGCCAACGCCATTTACGTCGGAACTCCGTGCGGTGCACGGAAAATTCATTAACATCTCGCTCGCGTTGGCCGGGCCGCCGGCCTGGGTCGAGCATTGAGGTCGATATCCGCCGTGCCTGAATACAAGGACTACTACAAGACCATGGGTGTCGCTCGCGACGCCAGCCCGGACGAACTGAAACGCGTCTATCGGCGGCTGGCGCGCAAGTTCCATCCGGACGTGAGCAAGGAAGCCGACGCCGAGGCCAAATTCAAAGAAGTCCAGGAGGCCTACGAGGTCCTCAAGGACCCGGAGAAACGCGCCGCTTACGACCAGTTGGGCAGCAACTGGCGCCAGGGCCAGGAATTCCGGCCGCCGCCGGACTGGGCGCAGAACCGGCACTTCGAGTTTTCCGGCGGACAATTCGGCGGCGAAGAAGGCGGCTTCAGCGATTTCTTCTCATCGTTGTTCGGCCAGCGCGCCGGTGGTGGCCGGGCCCGCGGCGGCGCCCGCGGCTTCTCCATGGCGGGCGACGACCAGGTTGCGACTATCGAGATCGAGCTGGAAGACGCGTATCAGGGCGCCGCGAAGACCATCGAACTCAAGATCCCGCAGATGGGCGACGATGGCCGGGCCGTCCTGAAGCCCCGCACGCTGAAGGTCACCATTCCCTCCGGCGTGGTCGAAGGCCAGCGCATTCGCCTGACCGGCCAGGGCAGCCCCGGCCATGGCAGCGGTCCCGCGGGCGATCTGTATCTCGAAATTCGCTTTCGCAAGCATCGGCTGTTCCAAGTCGAGGGTCGTGACATCACATTGACGTTGCCGGTCGCCCCCTGGGAAGCGGCATTAGGCGCAACAGTGCCGACGCCGACACTCGCCGGTCCAGTGGACTTGCGCGTTCCGCCTAACGCCAAATCGGGACAACGGCTGCGGCTGAAAGGCCGCGGACTGCCGGGCTCGCCGCCGGGCGATCAATATGTGGTGTTGAAGATCGTGCTGCCGCCGGCCGATTCTGAGAAGGCGCGGGCACTATACGAAGAGATGCAGCGCCAGTTGCCGTTCGATCCGCGCGCTGAGCTGCAATAGCAACAGCTGTTATTTCCGCGGGTTAGTGCGAGTGTTGCGAGTGGTCGAGCAGGTACGCGACCCGGCGCACGATTGCGATATCCACGTGCGTTTTCTCGATGAAGTCCGCGGCGCCTTCGCGCATGGCCGCCACCGCGGCGCGCACATCTGCATCTTCACCCAGAAGGATCACCGGCGGCGCTGCCTGATTCGCGCGCACGCGGCGGAGTAATTCGAGCCCGGACATTCCTGGCAACGTCATGTCCGAAATCAAACAACTGCGGAATTCGACCGGCGACGCGAGATAGCTCTCGGCGCTGTCGTAGTCCTGCACGTCTGCGTTCAGTTTACTCAACAAGGAACAAAGCACTCGGCGGTCCGTGGCGTCGGCTTCGATCACTGCAACGATGGGTCGGGAGTAAAGCACGGAGTAATAATTCGAGGTGATAAAAAAGCGGCCACGGCCACTATACAAAGAAAGCCCGAGCCGCAGGGAGGATTGGGGGCGGTGGACTCGCCTGTGGGCCGTGGTCGCATGGGTGGTATCTTGGCCGAGCGCCATCGACGAAAAAGTCGCACTTGTACTTAAGGAAAGGCAGCGTCGCCGAGCGCTGCACTCACTAAAGTTATAAGGCTAATGATTCAGCTCGCAGCGACTAACACAAGTTAATCGCAAACACCTGTGAAGAGCGGCAGAATCGCATCAACCACCGTCGTCGTCAGCAGACGCGTCGTTCACACTTGGCCCACTTCCAACACCATACGCACCAAGTGCGCAAGCGATGACGCCTGCATCTTTTCCATTACACGCGCTCGATGGATTTCCACGGTGCGCTGACTCAGCTTGAGATCGCCGGCGATGACTTTGTTCGCCTTGCCGTGCACGACCAGGTCGAGCACTTCGCGCTCGCGCGGCGTCAGCGTTTCCAAACGGCGACGAATATCGTTGCGCTCGCCCAGCGCCGTGCGGTTGCTGGTGTCCTTTTCCAGCGCCTGGTTGATGCGATCGATCAGGTCCTGATCGCGAAACGGCTTTTGAATGAAATCGACCGCGCCGGCTTGCATCGCCTCCACCGCCATCGGCACATCGCCGTGACCGGTGATGAAGATGATCGGCAGAATCGAATGTTTTTCATTCAGCTTCTGCTGCAGCTCCAGGCCCGACATGCCCGGCATGCGGATGTCCAGCACCAGGCAGCCCGGGCGGTCTTCGCTGTAGGACTCCAGAAATTCCTGTCCCGCGCCGTAAGTCTCCACTG
The DNA here is from genome assembly GCA_963710595.1 of uncultured Gammaproteobacteria bacterium. Taxonomy (GTDB): domain Bacteria; phylum Pseudomonadota; class Gammaproteobacteria; order Steroidobacterales; family Steroidobacteraceae; genus Steroidobacter. The sequence continues at coordinate 1,280,204 of CAVQAZ010000003.1, read as the reverse complement.
CCTGGCCGACGGAGCGAAGCAATAATTTCAGCGCGTCACGCACCGCCGAATCGTCGTCGACGACGAATATCGTTGGTCGTGCATTATTCACGCTCGTTCTAATCATGGCTGACTCCCTGCTGACGCCGGCACAGCCGGCAGTGTGAAAAAGAATCGCGCGCCGCCGCCGGGGTTGGCGCTGCACCACAGCTTGCCACCGTGCGCACGAACAATAGACCGGCTGATCGACAGCCCTAGCCCGGTGCCGCCGGGCTTTGTGGTGAAAAAAGGATTGAATAGCTCCGCCATGGCCGCAACATCCACGCCGGTGCCGCGATCGGCGACCATGAATTCGACATCGCCTTCGCTGTCGACGTGGGTGCGCAATAGTATTTCCCGGCGCACTTCCGGCACCGTCAGCATCGCGTCGATACTGTTGCGCACCAGGTTCAGCACCACCTGCTGAATCTGCACCGCGTCGGCCTGTACTTGCGGTGACTGCACCGACGGTTCGACAACGATGCGAACGCCATTGTGGCGGGCGTCGGTCTGCGCCAACGTCACTACGTCTTCCAGCAGCCGATTCGCTTCGATCAGCTCGCGGCGCACCTCGCGATTCTTGACGAAGGTGCGCAGCCTGCGAATCACTTCGCCGGCGCGAAGCGCCTGCGCCCCGATATGACTGAGCGCCGTTTCCACTTCCGCCTGCGAGAAGTCGTTGGCTGCGATGAGCCGTTGACACGCCTGCGCATAGGTTGCGATCGCCGTCAGCGGCTGGTTGACTTCATGCGCGATGCCTGCGGCCATCTCACCCATAGTAGAAATACGTCCGAAGTGTGCGATCCGGTCCTGCATCTGTCGCGCTTCGTCTTCGGCGCGGCGGCGGTCGGTGATGTCGTGCAAGGTGCCGACCTGGCGCAGGACCCGGCCATCGGGCCGCCTTGTTGTCTGTGCAATGTGGTGGACGTAACGCAGCGATCCGTCCGGATGGATGACGCGATATTCGATGTCCATCGATCGAGCGCTGATTTCCAACTCGTCGCGCGCCGCCTGCCAGCGGGCGCGATCGGCGGGATGGACCATCGGCTCCAGGTACTCGTAGACGCTGATATACGGTTCGCCGTAGCGGCGGCCTAACACTCGGTACAGGTGCGGCGACCAGTAGTCCTCGAACTTGCCATCGGCATGCACGACATAGTTACCGAGGTTGGCAATCTCCTGCGCGATGGTCAGCTGCGCCTCGCTGCGCCGGAGCGCTTCTTCGGCGTTGCGCCGGACGGTAATGTCGCGAATGAATCCTACAAAGCGCGGCGGATCGGTTCCCTGCACCCGGCCCACTGCCAGCTCGGCCGAGAACTCGCTGCCATCCCGGCGCTTGGCGAGCAGCTCGCGGCCGATGCCGATGATGCGCGGCTCGCCGGCTTCGATGTAATGGCGCAGATAATCGTCGTGCTGGGAGCGATACGGCTCGGGCAACAGGATGTTGACCTTGAGGCCGATGACCTCCTGCTCGTTGTAACCGAACATGCGCTCGCCGGCGTGGTTGAGCAATTCGATCCGACCCTCGTGGTCGAACAGCACCACCGCATCCACTGCCGCATCCAGAACCGCCTGGAATTCCCTTTCCAGCCTGTGTGCGCGCTCTTCTTGGGGCTCGGCGACTCGCAATAGCGTCATAGTCTCTTATGACCCAACTCTTGACATTCCTGGCAAAGAATCTGCGATCAACATGGTCTTGCGATCATCAGGGGTGTCGTGGTCAGGGGAGTCGACCTGTTCGGTTCGGGTTTATCGCCATAGTCCCGATCTAACCACGCGTGACGGCAGCCGTGGAAGTAGTGCTGGCCGCGATATACTTCCCGCCACGCATGCCGCCCGCCACCCTGCTGCTGATCGATGCGAACGCCGAAGACGAGCAGCTGTTCCGCGAGGAACTGGCTCAAATCCGCGCTCGACCGTTCCAATTAGAGGTCGTTCGCACGCTCGCGGAAGCGCTGGCGTGGCTGCGGCCAGGAAATACACAGGCCGCGATCGAGGTCATCCTGCTCGACCTGCACCTGCCGGACAGCCTCGGCCTGACCACGTTCCTGCGGCTGCAGCCCAAGGCCGGCCACCATCCCATTATCGTGCTGGTCGGCCAAGCCGACGAAGATCTGGGGGTGGAAGCGGTCGGACGCGGCGCGCTCGATTACCTCATCAAACAACAAATCGTCAGCAACCTGCTCAACAAAGCGCTTCGCTACGCCACCGAGCGCACCCATACGCTGCTGGCGCTGAAGGCGTCCGAAACCCGTTACCGGGAGCTGTATGAAAACGTCGTGGCCGGCGTGTTCCAGACCACCCCGGACGGCAAGTTCATGGCGGCGAATCCGGCGCTGGTCCGGCTGCTCGGCTACGGCAGCGAGGACGAACTGCTGGAGCTGCGCATCGAGCGCGACCTTTATATGTTTCCCGAAGAGCGGGACAACTGGCTGCGGAGCATGGCCACCGCCGGCGAGATCCGCAACGCCGAGCTGGTACTCAAACGCAAGGATGGCCGGAAGATCGTGGTACTCGAGAACTCGCGCGCAGTGCGCAATGACCAGGGCCAGGTCATCTACTACGAAGGCACGCTGACCGACATCACCGAGGCCCATGAGCTGTCGCGGCAATTGTCCTACGAAGCCAGCCACGATGCGCTGTCCGGGCTGATCAACCGGCGGGAATTCGAGATCCGCCTGCAGCGGGCCCTGGATTCGGTGCAAGGCGGCTCGACGCATGCGGTCTGCTACCTGGACTTGGACCAATTCAAGATCATCAACGACACCTGCGGCCACATCGCCGGCGACGAGTTGCTGCGCCAGCTGGCGCAGCTTCTGCAAGGTCGTGTCCGCAGCAACGACACCCTGGCCCGGCTCGGCGGCGACGAGTTTGGACTGTTGCTGCTCGACTGCCCCGTCGACGATGCGCTCAACGTTGCGAACGGGTTGCTCAAGGCGATCGAACATCATCCGTTCGTGTGGGGGAACAGCACCTTCACCGTCGGCGCCAGCATCGGGCTGGTGCCCGTCAGCACCAGTTTCCGGCGCATCACCCAGGTGCTGCAGGCCGCCGACGCCGCCTGCTATGCCGCCAAGGACCAGGGCCGCAATCGCATTCACGTCTACCAGGAAGACGACTCGCTGGTGGCGCAGCGCCACGGCGAGATGCAATGGGTCGCCCGCGTGAAGCGGGCGCTCAACGACAATCGTTTCTTTCTCCAAGCTCAACCTATCGTGCCGATCCAGGGGGACAGCCAGGGCAAGCGCAACTACGAGTTGTTAGTGAGAATGCGGGACGAGTCCGGCCGGGTCGTGCCGCCAGGGGCGTTCCTGCCCGCGGTCGAGCGCTACAACCTGTCGCAACGGCTGGACCGCTGGGTAATCACGACAGCGCTGGAATGGATGGCAACGCATCAAGCGCAAGTCGAGCGCGCCTCGAGAATCTTCATCAACCTCTCGGGCGATTCGGTCGGCGATCCGCAGCTGCAGGAGTTCATTCGGCACTCGATCCTGGCAATGCGGGTGCCGCCGGAGAAGCTCGGCTTCGAGATCACCGAGACCGCGGCCATCAGCAACCTGACGCGAGCGAATCAGCTGATGGCGGATCTAAGGAAGTTAGGCTGCGCGTTCAGCCTGGATGACTTCGGCAGCGGCGTCTCCTCCTTCGCCTACCTCAAGGCCCTGACCGTCGACTTCCTCAAAATCGACGGCCTGTTCATCGGCAACATCGTCGCCGACCGCATCGACTACGAAATGGTCCGCTCGATCACCGACATCGGCCACGTCATGGGCAAGCAAGTCGTCGCCGAATCCGTCGAAAGCCTGGAAACAATGGAAAAGCTGAGACACATCGGCGTCGACTTCGTGCAGGGTTTTGCGATCGGCGGACCAGTGGGCATCGATTCGATCGGGGCGTAACGCCGCTTAAGACGGCGACAGTGGCTCGCGTTTTGCTCCCTTTCAGACGGCGACGGTGGCTCGCGCCGCATTGAGACTAACTGCGTGCTCGGAAGAAGCGTTGGGGCCTCACCGGCGCTGGGCCAATTGCACGTTCGAAAGACGGCGTCGTGGCTCGCGCCGCGCTGGGGTCCCTATGTCCTTTCAGGACCGCGCGCGGCCGCCGCGCATTGCGCGGCTACTCCGTACGTCCATGTAGCGCTGCGTAGAAAATCTGTCCCTGATTTTCACGCTCCTGAAAGGACATAGGGACCCCAGCGCGACGCCTTTGCCTAGGTGACAACGGCAAACAAGATGCCTCGTCACTTCGAGGCTTCGTCCGTAATGACGCCACCAAAGTCGCGCGAGGCATCGGCGCCGTTGCCGCCGAGAATGAAGGCGTCGTGTTGAGGGTCTTGTGTCCTGTCAGGAGCGTGAAAATCAGGGACAGATTTTCTACGCAGCGCTACATGGATGTACGACAACGGCCACGCGAAAGCGTGGCAAGGGTCAGTGCGCGATCCTGACAGGACACAAGACCCTCAACACGGCGCGAGCCACTGAGGCTCTCGGTCCTATGCCGCCGGTACGAGCAACGAGGCTCTTGTCTTCGTCCGTTGTCTTAGCCCGCTAGGCTAAAACCACCAGCAAATCCTTCGCGTCCACCGTCTCGCCGGGTTTAGTTACGATCTCTGCGACCTTCGCGTCGCGGTCGGCGCGGACGGAGGTTTCCATTTTCATGGCTTCGATCGTGAGCAACACGTCGCCGCGCTTGACCTTCTCGCCTTGGGTGACCGCGACGGTTGCGACCGTGCCGGGCATGGGCGCGCCGACATGGTTGGCGTCGCCGATCTCTGCTTTGCGGCGTGGGGGCTTGAGGGCGACCTGGCTGCGGTCGGGGACTTTGACGGAGCGGGGTTGGCCGTTGAGTTCGAAAAAGACGGTGCGGGTGCCGTCTTCATGGCTGTCGCTGACGGCGATGAAACGCACGATGAGGGATTTGCCTCGTTCGATATCGACAGTGACCTCGTCGCCGGATTCCATGCCGTAGAAGAACAGCGGCGTCGGCAGCGCGCTGACGCGGCCGTAGTCGAGCCGGTTGCTCATGTAGTCGAGGAATACCTTGGGATACATCAAATAGGAGGCGAACTCCTCGTCGGTGATCTCTCGCCAGGTCTTGCTCTGGGCTTCCTCGCGCGCCTTTTTCAAATCGGTGGGTGGCAATACCTCGCCCGGGCGGCCGGTCAACGGTGCGCCGCCTTTGAGGATTTTCTTTTGCAGCGCCGGCGGGAAGCCACCGTAGGGCTGGCCGAGATCGCCTCGGAATAATGAGACGACCGATTCGGGGAAGGCGATCTCGGAGGCGGGATCGAGCACCTGCTCGGCGCTCAAGCCGCTCGTCACCATCATGAGCGCCATGTCGCCGACCACCTTCGACGTCGGCGTGACTTTCACGATGTCACCAAACATCTCGTTGACCTTCGCATAGGCGCGCGCGACCTCGGGCCAGCGCACATCGTCGATGCCCAGCGAACGAGCTTGTTCACGCAGGTTTGTGAACTGACCACCGGGCATCCCGTGCACATACACCTCGGACGCGCCGGAACGCAGATCGCTTTCGAACGCGCCGTAGCAATGGCGCACTTGTTCCCAGTAATCCGACAACACGCGCACGTTTTCCGGATCGAGGCCGGATTCGCGCGGACCGTGGCGGAGCGATTCGATGATGGAGCCGAGGTTCGGTTGCGACGTGAGGCCGCTCATCGAATCCATCGCGCCGTCGACGGCATCGGCGCCTGCATCGATTGCCGCCAGCACGCTCGCCGCGGCGATGCCGCTGGTGTCGTGTGTATGGAAATGCACCGGCAGTCCGATCTCTTCTTTCAACGCTTTGACGAGAGTGAAGGCTGCGCGCGGCTGGCACAAACCCGCCATGTCCTTGATACCAAGAATGTGCGCGCCCGCTGCTTTCAGCTCACGCCCCATCGCCAGGTAATACTTGAGGTCGTACTTGGTCTGGCGCGGATCATTGAGATTGCCGGTGTAGCAAATCGCCGCTTCGCAGAGCGCGCCGGATTCGCGAACGGCGTCGATGGCGACGCGCATGTTCTCGACCCAGTTCAGCGAGTCGAATACCCGGAACAGGTCGATGCCCGACTGCGCCGCCTGCTTGACGAAGTAGCGGACCACGTTGTCGGGATAATTGGTGTATCCGACAGCATTTGCGGAACGCAGCAACATCTGCAGCAGCAGGTTCGGCATGGCTCTGCGAAATTCCTGCAGCCGCTCCCACGGACATTCGGCCAGGAAACGCATCGCGACGTCGAACGTCGCACCGCCCCAGCATTCCACCGAAAACAAATCCGGCAGCAAGCTTGCGTAATACGGAGCGATGGCTTTCATGTCGTAAGTGCGAAAGCGTGTTGCGAGCAGCGACTGATGCGCATCGCGCATGGTCGTGTCAGTGATCAGCACGCGCTTTTGACCGAGCATCCATTGCGCGAACTTGTCCGGTCCGAGTTCATCGAGCTTTTGCTTGGTGCCCGGCGCCGGCGCAGGCAAGTTCATCTTCGGCAGTTTCGGATTGGCCATCCGCTGCGGCCGCGGCCGCGACTTCACTTCCGGATTGCCGTTGACCACGACATCGCCGATGAAGTTGAGCAGCCGCGAGGCGCGGTCGCGCTTGCGTGGGAACTGGAACAGTTCGGGCGTCTGATCGATGAACTTGGTGGTGTACTCGGCCGACGCAAACTGCGGATGCATGATCAACTGGTCAAGAAAGCGCAGGTTCGTCACCACGCCGCGCACGCGGAATTCCCAGAGCGCACGGTGCATGCGAGCGATGGTTTCCGCCGGCGTCGGCGACCAGGCCGTGACCTTCACCAGCAGCGAATCGTACGACCGGGTAATGATCGCGCCGGAATACGCCGTGCCCGCATCGAGTCGAATCCCGAAGCCCGCCGGGCTCCGATAGGCTGTGATGCGGCCGTAGTCGGGAATGAAATTATTCTCCGGATCCTCGGTCGTCACGCGACACTGCATCGCGTAGCCGTTGAGTCGAATGTCTTCCTGCTTCGGCACGCCGCTATCGGCGTCGCCGATTCGGGCGCCCTCGGCGATTCGAATCTGAGCGCGCACGATGTCGATGCCGGTCACGGCTTCGGTCACCGTGTGTTCGACCTGCACGCGCGGATTGACTTCGATGAAATAGAACTTGCCGCTGTCGGCGTCCTGCAGGAACTCGACCGTGCCGGCGTTGAGATAGCGCACCGCCTGACCGATCTTCAGCGCTTCGGCACACAACGATTGCCGTTGTTCGGCGGTGAAGAAGGTAGAGGGTGCGCGCTCGATGACCTTCTGGTTGCGACGCTGCACGGTGCAGTCGCGCTCGAACAGATGCACCAGGTTGCCGTGCGAGTCGCCCAGCAACTGCACTTCGATGTGGCGCGCTCGGCGCACCAGCTTCTCCAAATAGACCTCATCATTGCCGAAAGCCGCCTTCGCTTCGCGCCGCGCGGTCGCGACCATTTCGGTCAGTTCGCTTTCGTTTTCGACGATGCGCATGCCGCGGCCGCCGCCGCCCCAGCTCGCCTTGAGCATGACGGGGAATCCGACCTCCCGCGCCAGGCGCAGCGCTTCGGCATCGTCCAGCGGTAACGGCGGCGTCGCGGGCATGACCGGCACCCCCGCGGACACCGCGAGGTTTCGCGCCATCACCTTGTTGCCGAGTCGACGCATGATCTCGGGCGTCGGGCCGACGAAAATCAGCCCGTCAGCCGCGCAGGCCTCGGCAAACTCCGGATTTTCCGACAGGAACCCATAGCCGGGATGGACGGCGTCAACATGCGCCGCACGGGCGATCCGTACGATATCGGCAATGTCGAGATAGGCCTCGACCGGCGTTTTGCCCGCACCGACCAGGTAGCTCTCGTCTGCCTTCATGCGATGCAACGAGAAGCGATCTTCCTGCGAATAGATGGCGACGGTGCGAATGCCCAGCTCGGCCGCAGCCCGCATCACGCGGATGGCGATTTCGCCGCGGTTGGCGATCAGCAGGCTCTTGATTTTATCGGGCATGGCCGGACTCGCTGCCCGCACCAGTCGCCGGGCTGTAATGAATCGTTGGATGGGCTGCTCGGCGCAGCGAGATGCCCAGGATCATAGCCGCTGAGCGAGCGCCTGCAAGAGCGAAGCCAATGAGAGTTGGCGATGAAGGTATCGCCGGAGGCGATGCTCTTAGTTTGAAAGGCGCCCCTCACCCGCGCTGCGCGCGACCTCTCCCACGGGGAGAGGTGAAGAACTCTTACCCCTCTCCCTTTGGGAGAGGGCAGGGTGAGGGTTCTTAGTTTGAATGCAGCCCCTCACCCGCGCTGCGCGCGACCTCTGCTGCACAGGGATGTGCGAATGTCGCGGAGCGCATGGATGCGCGAGAGCGGCACCCACAGGGAGAGGTGAAGAGATTCTTATCCCTCTCCCTTTGGGAGAGGGCAGGGTGAGGGTTCTTAGTTTGAATGCAGCCCCTCACCCGCGCTGCGCGCGACCTCTCCCACAGGGAGAGGTGAAGAACTCTTACCCTCTCCCTTTGCGGTCAGGCCGTCGCGGCGCGCCGTCTCCATGAGCAGCTGTGACTCGAGGAAGTTGGTGCGATTGGCGCGTTCCAGCGAATAACAAACGATGGCGCCGGTGACATTGGTGAAAATCAGCACGCCGGCGTCGACCAGCCGCTGCGGACCGGAATGCCGGCCAGCGTGGCGACGATGGGATAAGAAATAAACACCAGCATCGATGCGACTGTTGCTGCACGAAACGACAGCCCGAGCATCAATAGTTATAAATGGTCGCCAGCACCACCGACGCGATCAGGCTGACGCCTTGAGTGGCGGCGATGACGGCGAGAACGATCACGCCGATGCCGAACACGACCGCGCCGTAGGGACATACGATGGGATACCAGCGTTGATACAGGCGCGTATGCACCAGGATCAAAGCGTTCGCGAACACCGGCCCGAGCACGGTGAGGCGAATCAAGTCCAGCACGCCGTTGGCAGCAGCAGGCAGGACCTGGTGCGTCAGCGCCGAAAAGCCGCTGACGAAGCCGATGCCCAGCAGCAGGTTGCGTCGGATCTGAGCGCGGGTCTTGGCCAAGTACAGGCGCCGGAAATTTCGTTCCAGCGCCGGATCGTCGAAGCCAAGGCGCGGCAAGCCGCGCTTGAGCTGGAGTGCATAAACCGACTGGGGCGGCGCGCCGCCGCCGTTAACCGGTTCTGCCGGCCGCTCGGAGATTAGTTCGGATCCTGCAGTTTGCGACGGTCGCGGGCTTCCTTGATGAAACGTCGCCATACTTCGTAGGCATCCCAGCCGCCGGTGGTTCCAATGCTCGGTTCGATCACAGTGTCGATGCCGATGTCCATCGGCGCTGTCGCCACCTTGATGGTTTCTCCCAGGTCGTCGGCATTGGCCGCCGCCGCGCCGCTGATCATCTGACTCACAACAGGTTTGATTACGCTACTCATATAAATCTGTCGGCGGAGCGGTCTCGCGCTGTTCGGATGAAAGAAACGTGCCCATGGTATTTCGCACCTGACGTTGAAAGCGTGCGCAGTTCTCAGTTTGGGATGTTTCAGCCGTCGTCGTAGACGGCATTCCGCCTCAGGGATGCTCGACAGGCTTGGTGAGAGGCCAATATCGCTCGATTATGTTCAAGCGATAACGCGCCAAGCTTTGGAGAGTATCCCTCACTGCTCGCTTCCACCAGTCAGCGTGGAAAATAAACTTCACTCGCTGCTGCTAATCGCGGCATTGCGACATCCGGATTCGCTTGCCGGATCGCCAGACGCAGTGGAACAACTCTAACGCGCGAAATATTTCGCCAGGAACTGGTCGAAAGTCATGTCATCAGCGGCTTCGATCGCGGCTTGTCGTTGCAGCGACTCCTCGGCTTCGGCAGCGAATTCCGCCAGGCGCTGCTCGTTCGGCGGATACAGATCCAGAAAGTACGCCTTATGCACCCGCGACATGCGCAGCGCAAACTGCGCGAAACTTTCGCCCGTGGTGTGCAACTCTTCGAGGCTGCGCGCCGACGGCGTGCGATCGGGGTCGTCGATCTTGATCTGTTGTATGTCCAACGCAGCGGTGTACGGCCGCCGTTCGTCGCCTTCATCGAGCATTTCGCAGATGCCGCGCATGGAATCGACCAGCTCCAGCGCCCACACGCGCAACTCTACCGGCCGTCCATTGCGATTTAGTTTCAGTCCGGGCTCGCGGCCACGGCGCGCGACGATGGCGTGATTGGCGTCCAGCCATTGCTGCTCGCTGGCATCGATGGGATCGCTTTGCTTCAACACGCACAGGGCGGCGAACGCCTCGAGAAAGCGCAGTTTGTTCTGGTTCACGCCGACCGGATCGAAGGCGCTGACATCCAGAGCGCGGAATTCGACATACTCGACGCCGCCCCGGCGCAAAGCCTGCGACGGATGCTCGCCGGAGCGAGCGACGCGTTTGGGACGGATGTAACTGTAATATTCGTTTTCGATCTGCAGCAGGTTGGCGTTCAGTTGTCGATACTCGTCGTCCACCTTGACGCCCAGCTTCTGGTACTCCGGATGCGGCGTGCTGACGGCGGCCGTCAGGTCGCGCACATATTCATCCAGACTGTTGACGGAAATATTGACGCCCGCCTGGTTCTTGTTGCGATAACCCAGATCGCTCATGCGCAGCGAGGTCGCGTAAGGCTCGTACAGCGTGCCGGGCGCCAGATCCTTCAAGGAATGCTCGCGCCCGCGGACGAAGGAGCTGCATAGCGCCGGCGAGTTGCCGAATAAATAGAGAATCAACCAGCCATGGCGCCGGTAATTGCGCAGCAGTGAAAAGTACTGCTCGGAAATGAAGCTTTGATCGGCGCGGTGCTGCTGCAGGCCTTCCGCCAGCACCGGCCAGAACTGCGCCGGAAATGAATAGTTGAAATGCACGCCGGAAATGGCCTGCATCAGCCGGCCGTAGCGATTGCCCAATCCCAGCCGGTAGACCTCCTTCATCTGCCCTATGTTCGAGCGGCCGAAGCGCGCAATCGGGATTTCGGCGTCGCCGCCGATCACGCACGGCATGCTGGTGGCCCACAACAGCTGCTCGTCCAGGTGGCGGTAGACGAACTGGTGCAGGTCGCACAGGTATTGCAGCAACTGCCAGGATTCGCGAAACGGCGGCGTGACCAGTTCGATCAGCGCTTCGGAGTAGTCGGTGGTGATGTGCTCATGGGTCAGCGCCGAGCCGAGGATCATCGGATGCGCACTATGTTCGATGTGGCCATCCGGCGAGACCCGCAGCGATTCCTTTTCGACGCCCTTTAGGCCGTTCTGCAGGACACGCGGCTCGCGCGTGTTGATCAGCGCCGCCAGGCGACGCTCGAAGGCGCGATCGATGCCGGAACTGCTCATGGCACATCAGAAGTCGAAAATGGCCGGCAAGTTTCCTAAGCGAGTTCAAGGGCGTCAAGCCAAAAGCTGGCTGCCGGCTCAGAATATTGCGCGTCCGGCGGCACGATTGAAGTGATCCGCCGTTGACCGCTCGTCGGCGCACAAGCGCGTTTCGTCAAGTCTGGACCCTGAAGCCGCGGCGCTGTGCTCTGATTGCGCCCTTCCCCTGACCGCTGTCGCACTTCAGGAGATCCGTGGACCTCCCGATGACCTCCGCCTTTGAGTTCGCAACCTCGTACCTGTCGATCGGAGTGGTCGCAGCGCTGGCGGTTACGGTTATTGCGGCATTGGCTCGGACGCTGGTCCTGCACGCCCGGGTCGCCAGGCGCACGCTCGAATTGGAACGCGAGCTCGAACATCGGCACCGCGCCGAAGCTGAACTGCAAGGCATCCGCGACGACCTGGAAAATCGCGTCCGTGAGCGTACTCAAGCCCTCGAAGCGCGTAACGAGGAATTGAGCCGGCTACGCTTGGCGCTGGAAACGGCCAACCAGCGCTTGAAGCGGCTGGTGGCGGTCGACGGCTTGACCGGCATCGCCAATCGTCGTCACTTCGACCGGGTACTCGATCGCGAACTGCGGCGAGCCCGGCGCGAGCGGCAGCCGCTGTCGCTGATCTTCCTCGACCTGGACGAGTTCAAGCATTTCAACGACAGCTACGGCCATGCGCACGGCGACGAAGTGCTGCGCCGAGTCGCTGTCACCTTGGATGAGACCTTCCGTCGCGGTGGCGATCTGGTCGCGCGTTATGGCGGCGAGGAGTTCGCCGTCATCTTGCCTCGCGTCGATGCACGCCGGGCTGGCTTATACGCCGAACGGCTGCGACGGCGCATCTGGCGACTGGCCATCGCCAACGTCGCCTCGCAAGTGAGCGATCGCGTCACCATCAGTGCCGGCGTCGCCACCCTCGCGCCGGAATTACCCGCCTTCCTTGATGCAACTCCGGATGCATTGCTGCGCGCGGCAGATCAGGCCCTGTATCGAGCCAAGTGCCTCGGCCGCAACCGCATCTCCATGGCGGGCAGCGCAGCGGAACAGGCGCTGGTCGAACTGGCCTCTTAGTTTCTGAGAGTCTTACTCAGCCGCCCTCACCCGCGCAGACGCGCGACCTCTCCCATGGGGAGAGGTGAGATCAAAAACGAGCTGGCTTTCTGTCCCCTCTCCCTTTGGGAGAGGGTTAGGGTGAGGGTCTTACTCAGCCGCCCTCACCCGCGCAGACGCGCGACCTCTCCCACGGGGAGAGGTGAGATCAAAGACGAGCTGGCTTTCTGTCCCCTCTCCCTTTGGGAGAGGGTTAGGGTGAGGGGTTCTTACTCAGCCGCCCTCACCCGCGCAGACGCGCGACCTCTCCCATGGGGAGAGGTGAGATCAAAAACGAGCTGGCTTTCTGTCCCCTCTCCCTTTGGGAGAGGGTTAGGGTGAGGGGTTCTTACTCAGCCGCCCTCACCCGCGCAGACGCGCGACCTCTCCCATGGGGAGAGGTGAGATCAAAGACTGGCCCCAGTCTTGCTTGTCTGCCGCTGCGTCCGGAGGGCGCGGCGTATTCGGCGCTGCCCGCCCGGCGTATAGTCATTTCGTCGCATTCATCCTGAGAACAACTTGAAGGGAGAATCGCATGACAGGCAAGAAGATCGTCGGCACCGTCACCTATCAGAACGCCGGCCAGGATTACTTCGAAAAGCGTAGTCTCAAACGCCATGCACGCGTTTGGTCGCTGTGGGCGCTGGGGGTCGGCGCGGTCATCTCGGGTCACTTCTCCGGTTGGAATTTCGGCATCGGCGCCGGCGGCTGGGGTGGTTTGTTTCTTGCAGCCATCATCATTGCCGTCATGTATCTCGGGCTGATCTTCAGCCTGGCCGAAATGTCGCCGGCGCTGCCGCACACAGGCGGTGCGTATTCATTCGCCCGCAGCGCCATGGGTCCGTGGGGCGGATTCATCACCGGCCTGGCGGAAAGCATCGAGTACATCATGACGCCGGCCGTCATCGTGTTCTTCATCGGCTCCTACCTCACCGGCATCTTCGAAACTCCCGCCTGGTATCAGCCATTGTGGTGGATCGGCTGTTATCTGTTGTTCGTGGGTCTGAACTACCTGGGAGTGGCGCTTTCGTTCAAAATTTCCGTGGTCGTGACCGTGCTGGCACTGCTCGTGCTGGTCGTGTTCTGGATCAGCGCCATTCCCTACGCCGACTTTTCGCGGTGGGCGTTGAACATCGGCGTCGGTCCGGACGGCCGGATAATCGAGTTGCCGCAAGGCGGCGGCCCGTTCCTGCCGTTCGGCTGGACGGGCGTGCTGGCGGCGTTGCCGTTCGCGGTGTGGCTGTTTCTCGCGATCGAAGAACTGCCGTTGGCCGCGGAAGAATCCGTCGATCCGCGCAAGGACATGCCGAAGGGCCTGATCTTCGGCATGTTCACGCTGATCGTGTCGGCGCTGATGATCATGCTGCTGAACGCTTCCATCGGTTCTCCGGAACAAGACAAGCTGCATGGCGCGTACTCGCTGGCGACGTCAGCCGAGCCGCTGCTGGATGGCTTTCGCGTGATCTTCACCGGCGACATTGCCAAGTTGCTGTCGTTGCTGGCAGTGATCGGTTTGATCGCGAGCTTTCACACCATCATCTTTGCGTTCGGCCGGCAGATCTATTCGCTGTCGCGCGCCGGTTATTATCCCGCGGTGATGTCGATCACGCACGGCTCCCGCAAGACGCCGCACATCGCGTTGTTTACCGGTGCATCGATCGGGCTCGCGGTCATTCTCGCTGTGTGGTTTTCGCTCGGTGCGGAGAAAGGCGGCTCGGTCATCGGGGCAACGCTGCTCAACATGGCAGTGTTCGGCGCGATGATTTCTTACGCGTTCCAAGGCGTGTCGTTCATCATGTTGCGCAAGAATATGCCGAGTATCGAGCGGCCTTATCGCAGCCCTCTGGGCATTCCAGGCGCGGCGGCGACTGTGCTGATCGCAATAGTGACTCTGTTCATGCAGCTGCAGGATCCGCTGTATCGCGCCGGTGTGTATGCGGCGCTGGCCTGGTACGTCGCCGGAGTCCTGTACTTCGCTGTGATCGGCCGTCACAAGCTGGTGTTGTCGCCGGAGGAAGAATTCGCGATCACCGCCGGCCGGCACGGCCATCCGGAACGTGAAGGTTACGGCACCACCAAAATCTAGGGCCACCGTCCAGGTGACACACTCACTATGATCGAACCTCGCCAGGTACGAAGCGCCGCCGACGCCAAGAGCGATCGTCGAGCAGCGCGGTTTATCGCACGTCAAAGTCGGCGTCTTCGACATCGACGGCATCATGCGCGGCAAATACATGTCGCGCGCGAAGTTCTTTCGGCGCTCGACAGCGGCTACGGCTTTTGCGACGTCGTGCTGGGCTGGGACTGCCAGGACCAGCTCTACGACAACGTGAAGTTCACCGGCTGGCACACCGGCTATCCGGATGCGCCGGTGCGCATCCTGCCGGAGACCTGCCGGCCGCTGCCGTTCGAAGACAACAGACCTGTTCTTCCTGAGCGAGTTCACGTCGCAGGCGGAGCAGATCTGCCCGCGCGGACTGCTTCGTCGTGTGCATCGACAAGGCGGCGAAGCTCGGCTTCACGCCCTACGCCGGCTTCGAGTACGAAGTGTTTCTTGTTCGACGAAACGCCGGAGTCGGTGCGCGACAAGAACTACCGCGACCTGCAGCCGATGGCGCCGGGCTGGTTCGGCTATTCGGTGATTCGCAATTCCACCGCCGCCGATTTCTATCGGCAGATGCTTGAGACCTGCGAGACCATGGACTTCGGCATCGAAGGGCTGCACGAGGAAACCGGGCCGGGCGTGATCGAAGCGGCCCTCGCCTTCGACGGCGCGCTGGCCTCGGCCGACAAAGCGGCGTTGTTCAAGACCTTCGTCAAAGTGCTCGCCCAGCGCAACCACCTGATGGCGACCTTCATGGCGAAATGGTCGCGCGACTGGCCGGGACAGAGCGGCCACATCCATCTGTCGCTCAAGGATGCCGGCGGCAGACCGGTGTTCCACGACGCTGGCCAGCCGCACCAGATGAGCGAAACCATGCGTCACTTCGTCGGCGGCCAGCAGCAGCTGATGCCGGAGTTGCTGGCGATGGTGGCACCGACGATCAATTCGTATACGCGCCTGATCCCCGGCTTCTGGGCGCCGACGGATTCGAGCGTCGGCGTGGAGAATCGCACCTGCGCGCTGCGGATCATTCCTGGCAGCGTGAAATCGCAACGGGTCGAATATCGAGTTGCTGCCGCAGATGCGAATCCCTACATCATTCTGGCCGCGGCGCTGGGATCGGGGTTGTGGGGCATCGAGCACCGCATCGAGCCGGAGCCGCTGGTCGAAGGCAATGCCTACGACCACAAGTTTCCGCAACGGCTGGCGTTGCCGCGAACGCTATGGGACGCGGCCCAGCGCCTGAAGCAATCGCAGATGGCGCGCGAATATTTCGGTGACGCCTTCGTCGAGCACTTCGCCGCCACCCGCGAATGGGAAGAACGCGAGTTCCGCAAGCACATTACGGACTGGGAGTTGGCGCGGTATTTCGAGATCATTTGATGAATTCCCGCATGCAGAGAACCATTTCACCGATTGATGGCAGCGTGTACGTCGAGCGGGAGCTGGCTTCGCCAGCCGCGATCGGCGACGCACTTGATCGTGCGCGCACCGCGCAGCGCGCATGGCGCGCCACTTCCATTGCAGAGCGCGCGGAGATCCTCAGCCAGTTTTGCGATGTTTTCGCCAGCCAGCGCGACGACATCGCCACGGAACTCACGTGGCAAATGGGCCGGCCGATTCGCTACTCGCCCGGCGAAGTGAACGGGACGCTCGAACGCGCCAGGCACATGATCGCCATTGCACCGCAGGCGCTCGCCGATATCGACGCCGGCCCGAAGGAAAACTTCACTCGCTTCGTGCGCCGTGAGCCGCTCGGTGTCGTGCTGACCATCGCGGCATGGAACTATCCTTTTCTGATCGCGGTGAACAGCATCGTGCCGGCGCTGATGGCGGGCAACACAGTCGTATTGAAACATTCGGCACAGACGCCGCTTTGCGCGGAACGCTTCGGCCAGTTGCCTGGCCCAGGCCGGCCTGCCCGACGGCGTTTTCCAGGTCCTGCACCTGAGCCATGAAGATACTGAGAACGTGATCCGCGATGCTCGGGTCGACTTCGTCGCCTTCACCGGTTCAGTCGCCGGCGGGCATGCCGTACAACGCGCGGCAGCTGCACGTTTCATCGGCATCGGCCTTGAACTCGGCGGCTGCGATCCCGTGTACGTCCGGCACGACGCCAATCTTGCGCACGCGATCGAGAACGTCGTCGATGGCGCCTACTTCAACAGCGGCCAATCCTGCTGCGGCCTGCAGCGAATCTATGTTCACGAACGTGTCTATGATTCATTCGTGGCAGGTTTCGTGGCTCTGACGCGCAAATATGTGCTCGGTAATCCTATGGAAACGACCACGACGCTGGGCCCCGTGATTCGCACCGCTGCGGCGGACACCATTCGCCAGCAGGTTGCGGCCTCCATTCGCGCCGGCGGCAAACCTGTCATCGCAGAGTCGGCATTTCCCCTCAGTCGCCCCGGCACGCCTTATCTCGCGCCGCAGGTGTTGTTGAATGTCGACCATTCGATGCCGGTGATGAAAGAGGAAATTTTCGGGCCGGTCGCCGGTCTCATGAAAGTAAGCTCGGACGAGCAGGCCATCGCGCTCATGAACGACACGGTGTTCGGCCTCACTGCGGCAATCTGGACCGGCGACGAAGCAGCGGCGCTGGCGATCGGCGAGCGCATCGACACCGGCACCTGGTTCATGAATCGCTGCGACTATCTCGACCCGGCGCTGGCGTGGGTGGGCGTGAAAGATTCCGGCCGGGGTTGCACGTTGTCGGTGGTCGGCTACGAACACCTGACCCGGCCCAAATCGTTTCATCTACGGACACGACCATGAGGGAATTCGATTTAAAGCCGGTGCAGACGCGAGAGCGCGTCATGACCACGCTGCGCGGCAACTGGAATTACCCAACGGCAGTGCGCTTCGGCATCGGGCGCATCTCCGAGCTGCCGGATGCCTGCCAGACGTTAGGCATCAAGCGGCCGCTGCTGGTCACCGATCCCGCGTTAGTGAAGTTAGCCATGGTGATCGACGCGGTCGCCGCGTGTCGCGCAGCTGGCCTCGCGTGCGAGACGTTCAGCGAGCTGCAGGCGAATCCGGTCGAGTCCAACGTGACGAATGGAGTTACAGCGTACCGCCGCGGTTCGCACGACGGCGTGATCGCTTTCGGCGGCGGCAGTGCACTGGACACCGGCAAGGCCGTAGCCTTGATGGTGGGACAGACACGCCCGATCTGGGATTTCGAGGATCGCGAGGACTGGTACACCCGAGTGAACGTCGCCGGCATCGCACCGACCGTGGCCGTGCCGACGACTTCCGGCACCGGCTCCGAAGTCGGACGCGCCGCCGTCATCACCGATACGCGCGATCACACCAAAAGAATCATTTTTCATCCCAAGATGCAGCCCGCCCTGGTGATCGCCGATCCCGAATTGACTGTCGGCTTGCCGCCGCAAGTCACTGCGGCAGTGGGCATGGATGCGCTGTCGCATAACCTCGAAGCTTATTGCTCGCCTTTCTACAACCCGCTGGCGGAAGGCATTGCGCTGGAGGGCATGCGCCTGATTCACGACTGGCTGCCGACTGCAGTGAAGAATGGCAGCGACCTGGAAGCCCGCGCGCAGATGATGGCTGCATCCCTGATGGGCGCGACAGCGTTCCAAAAAGGGCTCGGCGCGATGCACAGCCTGAGTCATCCTTGTTCGGCGAACCTGAACACTCATCACGGACTGACCAACGCCGTGGTCATGCCATACGTGCTGGCATGGAATCGCTCCGCGCTGGAAGACAAGATGAAACGACTTGCGGCCTTCCTCGGTCTGAAACAACATACTTTCACCGGCGTGCTCGATTGGGTGCTGGAATTGCGCAAGACCATCGGCGTGCCGGAAACGTTGGCCGAGTTAGGCGTTAATAGCACGCACGCCGAGGCGTTTTCGCAGCAGGCGTTCGACGATCCCTCCACCGGCGGCAATCCGTTGCCGATGACGGCCGGCGGCTTCGCCCAGCTGTACCGCAATTGCATCGAAGGAAAGCTCCATGCAGCACCGACGCAATGACCTTTCGCGCCGTTCAGTTGGCCATTCATTCGCAATTCATGGGATCGGCGGCATAGTGGACACCATGCGTATTCCGTTTCTGGTTGGGCTGACTGTGGTGGCTGCGGCATTGGCGGCGCCGGCACATGCCGACGGCCTGCGTTGCGGCGGACGGTTGATCCGCGATGGCGATCCGCGCGCCCAGGTGAGAGCTTTCTGCGGCGACCCGGCCGACGTGCAAACGCGCAGCATCCTGCGGCGCCCGGTCTACAACTTGCGGGGCCGGCGGGTTTTCTTTGGCGACGACGTGGTGGAAATCCCTGTCGAGGTGTGGACCTACAACTTCGGGCCCAACAAGCTGATGCGTCGCGTCCGCTTCGTCGATGGCGTCGTGGACGAGGTCGAGACGCTGGGCTACGGCTACAACGACCCGCAGCGCGGGTCTTACAACGCCGGCAACTGAACCGCTGCAGCGATGCGTGCGCGCGTGACCATCAAGTAGCGGGCAACTAACAGGACACCGCTGACGGTCAACCCGGCCGTCAGGCCGATCCAGACCTGCACCGGTCCGCCGCCGAGGTGCACGCCGAAGTAATAGGCGAAGCTGAACCCGATCACCCAATACGAAAACACACACAGCGCCATCGGCACGGTCGTGTCTTTGAAGCCGCGCAAAGCGCCGGCTGTGCCGACCTGCACTCCATCCGAAAACTGAAACAGCGCCGCCATCAACAACAATGCCGCAGCGAGTTCGCGCACCGGCGGATCACGTGTGTAAAGCGCGGCAATCTGATCGTTAGCGAACAGGATCACGAGCGCGGAAATCGCCATCACCCCGGCGCACATTGCGATCCCCAACAAGCCAGCGCTGCGCGCGCCTGGGAGATCGCCGCGACCGAGCGTATGACCAACGTGAATCGTGGTCGCCGAGCTGATCGCCAGCGGCACCATGAACATGAACGCAGCGTAGTTCAACGCGATCTGATGGCCGGCTGCAGTGACTGCACCCATGGCCCCCATCATCAATGCGGCCGCTACGAACAGGCCGCCTTCGGCAAGAATGCTGCCGGCGATCGGTGCGCCGACGCGCGTGAGTTCTCCGATCACCTTCCAGTCCGGCCGGTCGATGCGGGCGAAGAACTGGAATGGCCGATAGGCGCGATGAAAGCGCACGTGCAGCCACATCGCGATGAACATCAACCACAACGATATCGCAGTTGCGACCCCGCAGCCCACCGCGCCAAGTTCGGGCGCGCCGAGCTTGCCGTACATGAAGATCCAATTGCCGATGACGTTGACCGTCAGGCCGAGGAAGCCGATGTACATGATGGGCTTGGTACGCCCGAGCCCCTCGCTGGTGTAGCGCAGGGAGAGGAAGGCCAGTATGCCGGGCAGACCCCAACTGATCGCATGCACATAGCCGATCGCCACCGGCAGGATGTCCGGCGTAATGCCAATTGCCGGCAGGAAGTAATCCACCCGCTGTATGCCGGCGGTAAGCAGCACCGCCAGCGCGAGCACGAGCCACCAGGACTGGCGCGCGTAACGCGTCACCTTCTCAACATCGTTGGCGCCGTACGAGTGCGCGATCGACGGCGATACGGACATCAATATCCCGAAACCGATGTACAAGAACAGGTGATAGCAGCCCACCCCGACTGCCAGGCCGGCAAGTTGGACCGCGCCCAATTGGCCAGCCATCACCGTGTCGGCGAAGGCCATGCCGCTGAGCGAGAGGTTATTGGCCAGCAGGGGTGCGCCCAGAGCGACAATGGTCCGAGCGTCCGCGGCGAGGCCGGCGCGGCTTGCAGTCATCTTCGGGGTTTGTTTGTGTGCCTGAACGGCGGGCGCACAGACTACGGACTCCGCGGCTCCGCGCCAACCCCAGCCGCACCGACTATTGATTGGCGCGATCCGCCCCAACTATGACAGTGGGGCGACGACTGGCATGCTTGCGCCCCCTCATCACCAGCCGCAATGGAGTAGCCATGCTTGTGGGTTCTTCGATTCGACGCGTCGCCATCGTCGGCGGCACGCGCATTCCCTTCGCGCGCTCGATGGGCGCCTACGCTGAAGCCAGCAACCAGGACATGCTCACCGCCACGCTCAAAGGCCTGGTGGAGAAATTCAACCTGCGCGGCGAATGCCTTGGCGATGTCGGTGCCGGCGCCGTATTGAAGCACTCCAAGGATTTCAATCTCACACGCGAGTGCGTGCTCGGCAGCGGTCTGGCGCCCGAGACGCCGGCGTTCGACTTGCAGCGCGCCTGCGGCACCAGCCTCGATACGGCCATTGTGTTGGGATTGAAAATTGCCGTGGGGCAGATCGATTCCGCCATCGCCGGAGGCGTCGATACCGCTAGCGACGTTCCGATCGTCTATCCGTCCTCGTATCGCAAATTGCTTTTACGCAGCGCGCGCGGCCGTTCGTTTGGAGAGAAAATCGCGCCATGGGCCGGCTTGCGTCCGCATCACTTCAAACCGCAATTGCCTGCTGTGCTCGAACCGCGCACCGGCATGTCGATGGGACAGCATTGCGAACAGATGGCGAAGACCTGGCAGATCCCACGCGTCGAGCAGGATCAACTGGCGTATGAAAGTCATCACAAGGCGGGCGCCGCGTGGGACGCGGGTTTTTACGATGACCTGGTGATCGGCTTCGGCGGATTGAAGCAGGACAACAACATCAGGCGCGATACCACGCCGGAAAAGCTCGCGAAGCTCAAGCCTTCGTTCGCTGCCGACGGCACGCTCACCGCCGGCAACTCAACACCAATGACCGACGGCGCTTCGGCCGTGCTGCTCGCCAGTGAAGAATGGGCGAAGGCGCGCGGCCTGCCCGTGCTCGCCTATCTCACCTATGGCAAGTACGCCGCCGTCGACTTCGTGCAGAAGGAAGGTCTGTTGATGGCGCCTGCCTACGCGGTGGCGCGCATGCTGGCGGACGCGAAACTGAAGTTGCAGGACTTCGACATTTACGAAATCCACGAAGCCTTCGAGGCGCAGGTGCTCTGCACGCTCAAGGCGTGGGAATCAGCGGAGTTCTGTCGCGACCGTCTCGGCCTCAGTGCACCCCTCGGTGCCATCGATCGCAGCAAGATGAATTTGCAAGGCGGCAGTGTCGCCATCGGCCACCCGTTCGCTGCCACCGGCGCACGCATCATCGCGACGCTGGCCAAGCAGCTGGCCGAGCGGGGCGGTGGCCGAGGGCTGATTTCGATCTGCACCGCCGGCGGCATGGGAGTAACCGCCATCGTCGAAAAATAATCGGCGAGCATTACGCAGTGAAAATGGAAGGCGATCGGCAGGGCCTTTGCAGACCACTACCGACCGCCATCCGGACCGCTGCCAGAATAAGTTAATCCGGCAGCCGATCCACTGCGCGAAGTGCCGCGATCCCGGGGAGGGGGCAGTAACGAACCGCGACACTTCGAACCAGAGGTGGTGATGAATGGCCGGCGGCGAGGCGCCGCAGTGGCCACTTAATTAAAGTTGGGAAAATAAGTTAAGAAGAGAAGGGCGTCCTTGCCCGGTTGCATGCCCCGGCCTTGCGGGTCCCTGTGAAGGCTTCCTTAATCACACGCACGCAGATCCTATTAGTAGTAGCGACAAACCGAGACAAATACCCTCACAGGGAGGCAGGCGATTTGCTGAATAGCTCAAATCGCACTGCGTCGAGGCGCATTACAAGCGCCTCGCGAGCACTCCCGGCCGCCGCCGCCGAAAATTCGTAGTGCCCTGACGGACAATGGAAAAAAATGGCATGGCACAGGGGTTGCTTAGTCATGGCCTGAGTGGCTTTGATCTCCAACCAGGACAACCAAGATGAAGCGTTTTTTTGCATTAGTACTGCTCGCGGTGGGTTTCGCGACCTCCGCACGAGCCGACTACATCCCTGCCACATGGAGCGACACGGCCAATGTTGGCAGTGGCGTGTACATTGGCAACTTCGAGCTCGTACACCTACACCCATGACCTGACGGACAACGGCTTCCGGCCGCTGAACGACCTCATCAGCAGCTTCCACCTGTCGATCAACCTGGCGGATGACAGCACCCGCGACGGTCCGGAACTGGCCTTCGTCAACTTGCCAGGGCTGCTGGGCGATAACTTCGTCTACAACTTCGGTGCCAGCGGCGCAGAGTATGGCGGCTGGTCGATCCTCGGTCTCCTGCAGCTCAATGTGCTGGGCAGCCTGACGGTCACCATCAGCTCGATCCTCGGAGACTTCAACCTGGTCGGTTCGACCTTGACCGCCAGCGGCTTGAGCAACACCGCCAGTGTCCCGGAACCGGGCGCGCTGGGTTTGCTCGGCATCGGTCTGATGGGCATGGCGCTGAGCATGCGCCGCCGTCAGTTGAAGCGCGGCTAAGCGCTCGTTCGATACGATCGGATCAGAGCCCCGCTTCGGCGGGGCTTTTTTTGCGCCGAATTTCGTGATGCCGCCGCGATCGGCAGCCACGATCAGTAGACTGTGCGCCCCTGTGCACAGCTTGACGGCGCTCATGCCCGATTACCTCGGCGAATCCTCCTACCAGCACGGTACTCCCGGGCGGCTGGGTGTACTGGTAGTCAATCTCGGTACCCCCGACAATTCCGATCCGGGCTCGGTGCGACGCTTTTTAGCCGAATTTCTCTGGGATCCACGAGTCGTCGAAGCCCCGCGCTGGTTGTGGTGGCTGGCTCTGCATGGCGTGATCCTGCGAATCCGTCCTGCAAAGAGCGCTCACGCCTACCAGCAGATATGGACACCCGAAGGCTCCCCCCTGCTCCTCCATAGCACCGCCTTGACCAATCGCATCGCCGACACCCTGCGACCGCGATTGAATGCAGCGGTGGTGTTGGGAATGAGCTATGGCTCGCCGTCCATTCCCAAGGCTCTCGAACAACTGCGACGTGACGGCGCGCGACGATTGATCGTGCTGCCGCTGTACCCTCAGTACTCCGGCTCAACCACCGCTTCGGTGTTCGATCGGGTGACGCGAGAGCTGCAACGTTGGCGCTGGGTGCCGGAGTTGCGCTTCATCGGCAACTATCATGACGACGCCGGCTACATCGATGCCGTCGCCGCCAGCATCGAACGCCACTGGAGCACTCAGCCACGCCATCACCTGCTGTTCTCGTTTCATGGCGTACCGCGACGTTACCTGCTCGCCGGCGATCCCTATCACTGCCACTGCATGAAGACGGCGAGACTGGTGGCGCAGCGCCTGTCGCTGGGCGAGAAAGACTGGAGCGTGAGCTTTCAATCGCAGGTCGGCAGGGAGGAATGGCTCCGCCCGTACACCGACGAGCGCCTGCTCGAGTACGCGCGCACCGGGCCGAAGCGCGTCACTGTCGTCTGCCCCGGCTTCGCCACCGACTGCCTGGAAACATTGGAAGAAATCGCCCTTCGCAACCGGCAGCTGTTTCTCAACTCCGGCGGTGAAGCCTACGACTACGTGCCGGCGCTCAACGCCGACGATGCGCATGCGAACCTGCTCGCTGACGTGATCTGCCGGCACGCGCAAGGCTGGCCCGAAACATCAAACATGGCTCCCAACGATGCAGAGGCGACTCGACAGCGCGCCCTGCGAAGCGGTGCGGCGCGCTGATGTTCAGCCGCTTTCTCGAAATCAGCCTGTACGCGCCGGAAATCCGCGAATCGCTGGCATTCTACGAATCGCTGGGCTTCGTGCAGGCCCCGGTGGGAGAAGTCTTCACCCATCCCTATGCGGTGGTGACTGACGGGCGTTTGTTTCTCGGCTTGCACGGACAACCCGCGCCCTCGCCCGCGCTGACCTTCGTCATGCCGCGGCTGATGCACGGTATCGAACAGCTGGAACAACTCGGCATCCAGTTCGAGGACCTCAAGCTCGGCAACGAAGTTTTCAATCGGGTCCGTTTTCGCGATCCTTCCGGGCAGTGCGTGAATGTCCTCGAAGCGCGCACGTTCTCGCCGCCGCAGTTCGAGCAGCAGCCCGCCACCACCTGCGGCTACTTCAGCGAGTACGGGTTGCCGGCGCGCGAGCCGGCATCGATGCGGACTTTCTGGGAATCGGTCGGCTTCGTGGCCTGGGACGAGCAAGCGGAGCCCTTCGCACGCACCGCTATCACTAGTGACCATCTGAACCTGTCGCTATACCGTTCGCGCGCCTTTCGTCACCCGGTATTGACCTTCGAAGACCGCGACATGCGTGAACGATTGACGCGATTGCGGGAACGGGGCTTTGAACTGTCCGATGAGATGCCGGACAGTCTCGACGGCGCACGTAATGCGATTTTGCTCGCGCCGGAAGGAACCCGGCTGCTTTTGCTACAGTCGGAAGACTGACACTCCGGCGCCAGGCAGCGCCGCCGACGATGTACATTTCAGAGGGGAGAACTCAATGTTTCGTAGCCTTGCCGCCGCTTTCGCGGCGCTGCTCGCCGCCACCGCCGCAGCGGACGAAGGCATGTGGACCTTCGATAATTTTCCGCAGGCGGCGGTTCAGCAGAAATACCGCGCGACCATCGACAAGCCGTGGCTCGACAAGCTGCAGCGCTCGATCACCCGTTTCGAGAGCGGCTGCACCGGCTCCTTCGTTTCGCCCGACGGCCTGGTGCTCACCAACCATCACTGCGCCATGGAGTGTTTGTCGGAAATCTCCAGCGCCAGCGAGAACCATGTCGACGACGGCTTCAACGCCACGTCACGCAGCGCCGAGAAGAAATGTCCGACGCAGCTTCTGTCGGTGCTGGTGGAGATGGAAGACGTCACCGCCAAAGTCAACAGCGTGACCACCGGCCTCGGCGACGCCCAGGCCAACCAGGCCAGAAAGCAGGAACTGAGCAAACTCGAAGCGGCCTGTACCGAGCGCTCGAAGAAGAATCGCAGCACTGGTCCGCTGGCCTGCGAATCGGTGTCGCTATACCAGGGCGGCCAATACTTTCTGTACAAGTATCGTCGCTACGACGACGTGCGCATGGTGTTCGCTCCGCAGCACGCGATCGCCGCGTTCGGCGGTGATCCCGACAATTTCAACTTCCCGCGCTGGAGCCTGGATTTCAGCCTCATGCGCGTCTATGAAAAAGGCAAGCCGGCGCGCACGCCGAACCACCTGACCTGGAGAGTGGCGGGTCCGCAGCCCAACGAAGCGACTTTCGTTGCCGGCCATCCCGGCAGCACCAGCCGCCTGCTGACTGTGGCACAGCTGCGCTTTCAGCGCGATGTATCGGTGCCCTCTTATCTGATCCGCAATTCCGAACTGCGCGGCCGCTTCATTCAATGGGGCAAGACCGGCGCAGAACCGGCGCGAATCGCCAGCGAATCTTTGCAGGGCATCGAGAACTCGCTCAAGGTCTACCGCGGCTTGCAAGCCGCGCTGCTGGACGACGCCTTGTTCGATCGCAAGATCACGCAAGAGCGCGAACTGCGCGAACGGGTAGCGGCAGACGCGAAGCTCGCCGGCACTGTCGGCAAAGCATGGGATGACGCGGCCAGTGCGCAGGAGCGCCATCGACAGATCTATGACCGTTATCTTTATCTGGAAGCCGGCGCCGGCTTCAACAGCCAGCTGTTCGGATACGCGAGACAGCTGGTGCGCGGCGCGACCGAGCGCAGCAAGAGCAACGAGCAGCGCCTGCGGGAGTACGCGGAATCAAACTTGCCGAAGATCGCTTCGGGAGTGCTGGCGACCACACCGCTGTATCCCGACTTCGAACAGGTCAGGCTGTCGTTCTCGCTGGACAAGATGCGCGAAGCGCTCGGCCCGGACGATGCCGTCATTCGCAAATTGTTGAGCAGCGAGTCGCCGGAATCGCTGGCGCAGAAGTTGCTCACTGAAACCAGGCTGGGCGATCCAGCAGTGCGCAAGGCGCTGTGGGATGGCGGCGCAGCGGCGATCAACAGTTCGAACGATCCGATGATTGCATTGGCGCGCGATATCGACGCCGACGCACGCGCGGTTCGTAAGATCTACGAAGATGAAGTGCAGGCGCCGGTCGCTGCAGCCCAGGAAAAAATCGCCAAGGCGCGCTTTGCCGTGCTCGGCACCAACACGTACCCCGATGCAACCTTCACACTGCGCTTGAGCTATGGCGCCGTGCAGGGCTGGACCGAAAAAGGTGAAAAGGTGGCGCCGTACACGCAACTATCACGCTTGTATGAACGCACTACCGGCAAGGATCCATTCCGTCTGCCGCAGGTATGGCTGGACGCACGCGACAAACTCGATCTCTCCACGCCGTTCTGCTACGTCACCACCAACGACATCATCGGCGGCAACTCCGGCAGTCCGCTGGTGGACAGCGAGGGCCGGCTGGTGGGCTTGGCTTTCGACGGCAACATTCACTCTATCGCCGGCAGCTTCTGGTACGACGGCGGCATGAATCGCACGGTCGCCGTGCATCCCGCCATCATCATCACTGCGCTGAGAGATGTGTACGGAGCGAAGGACCTGGCGAAGGAGTTGCTCGGAGCTCGCGACTAAGCCATCTTCAGTTCCACTCTTCGGCGCCAACTTCCTGCACCGTTCGGCAGCGCCGCCGGGCGGTGCAGGCCGCAAAGGTCGACTCTTCAAGAAACCAACAGTGTTAGCGTTTCATTGCCACCAGCTTGAAGCGCACCAGCAGGCGATCTTTTACCTCCAGCGCGCCCATGGCGATGCTGAATGGTTTGATGCCGAAATCCGTCTGCAGGATCTCGAACTCGCCGCTTGCTGTCAGACGATTGCCAGCGATGGTGATCGCCACCGGCACCGGCACTTCGCGGCTGGTTTCCTTGATGGTGATTCGAGCGGTGATCTGTGGCGCTTGCAGTGAACCCGCTACCTTTACTGATTTGACCTCGACGCGAGGATAGCGCTCTGCGTCCAGCACTTCGGCACGCAGCATGTTCTTGCGCGTGCCCTCTTTGTCAGCCGCGGGGATCTCCGGTGGAAAATCGCTGCCGGCGGCCTGTCGCACGTCGGGATCATCGACGATCAGGTCGGCCACCGGGAACACCAGCTCGAATCCCGCCTCTGGAAACTGGGGTTGCATCCATACACGGCCGAGCAGCGATTTGCTGCTCATCACGTGGTTATGCCCCAGCCGCGCGAAGGTGCCGCCCCGATAGACAAGGACGTGCAGGTCGGAGGCCTGCGCATCGATCTGATAAATGGTCGCGCCGCTGGGTATGGCCTCCGGACTGGGCCCAGGCGGAACTGACGGCACAGCAGGCGCCGGTGTCGGCGGGCGCACCGGCCGCGGACACGCCGCCAGCCCCAGGCACAGACCCAGCAACAGGCCGACTCGGGTCATTGCATGCATGGTTCTTCCTTCCATCACTATGTCAGATTTTCCGCCTGCGAAAGCTCACGTGGCCAGCCAGCGCGAATCGCTTACACTGTCGGCTCTTCGTGACTAGGGGTCGGGCCATGCAATTGAAGAACGACGAATCGCGCTACGGTGTCGTTGCTCAGTTCTTTCATTGGGCCGTGGTCGTCCTGATCATAGTGCAGTACACCCTCGCCAACATTGCCGACGACCTGCCGCTCGGTTCAGCCAAGATTGCGGTGCTGGCTCGTCACAAATCCGTCGGCATAACCATTCTTGCGCTGGTGCTGCTGCGCCTGGCCTGGCGCTGGTTCAACGTCGTGCCGCCCGAACCCAACGACATCCCGCAATGGCAGAAAGTCGCCGCTCGCATTTCTCACATTGCACTGTACGTGCTGTTGATCGCGACGCCGATCCTCGGCTGGCTGATGTCTTCGGCGCGCAATTTTCCAGTAAGCTGGTTCGGCCTGGTGACGCTGCCGGATTTGATCGCGCCCAACCGCCCGGCTTACGATTTTCTGCATGAGGCGCATGAGTTCATGGCGTTGACGCTGTTCTGGCTGGCGCTGCTGCACATCGCGGCGGCGCTCAAGCATCACTTCGTCGATCGCGACAACGTGCTTCGCCGCATGCTGCCGATGAAATTGACCGTCAAACCGAAATCAGAAGGAACCCCGTGACCATGACGTCGCATCTGCAAGGTATTCGCCACAGTATTCGCCTGGCCGCAGGCCGCTGCGTCGTCGGCCTCATCGCCGGCCTCGCCGCCATGCTGGCAGTCGCAGCGACGCAGTGGAGCATGCAGCCGAAGGAAAGCAAACTGACTTTCGTCGGTGTGCAGGCCGGCGCGCAGTTCGAAGGCAGCTTCGACAAATTCACCGCCGACATTCGTTTCGATCCCAAGGAGCTCGCCGGCAGCCGCTTCGACGTCAAGATCGACACCGCCTCGGTGAACACCAAGGACGCCGAACGCGACGAGACGCTCAAGGGCGCCGACCTGTTCGACGTCAAGCGATTCCCGACAGCGCGTTACGTGGCCGACAAGTTCACCGATAAGGGCGGCAACAAATATTCCGCTACCGGCAAACTCACGCTGCGCGACGTCACCAAGGATGTGCCGATCGAATTCACGTTCCAAAGCAAGGACGGCGGCGCCTGGCTGAAAGGCACGGCCAAGCTCAAGCGGCTCGACTTCGGCGTCGGCCAGGGCGAATGGAAGGACACCGAGACGGTCGGCAACGAAGTTCAGGTGCGCTTCGCCTTGCAGCTGAAGGGCGCCGGATGACCGGCTCGACCAGTGGCCGGCCCGAGTGTCGATGAGTCCATCCTCGCCGCTTCGTTTTACCGCTACTGACGACTGCGTAGAGGCAACTCTCAGCCGCGTCGGCAAGAGCGTGGTGCTGGGTCTGCCGGTGGCCATCGGCAAGCCCAATACGCTTGTCAATGCATTCGTTGCCCGAGCGCTGGCCGATTCGAGCCTGCGCCTCACCATCATTACCGCGCTGTCGCTGCGCGTGCCACGCGGGCACGGTGATCTCGAACGTCGGTTCATCGAACCGTTTTCGCGGCGTGTGTTCGGCGACTATCCCGAGCTCGAGTATCTGCGGTTGATCGAGCGCAACCAGCTGCCGCCGAACATCGAGGTGCTTGAGTTCTATCTCGAACCCGGCGCCTGGCTGCGCAACGAACATTTGCAGCAGCATTACCTGAGCGCCAACTATACCCATGTAGCTCGAGACGCATTGCGCCGCGGTCTCAACGTCATCGCGCAGCTGGTCGCAGCGCCGCCGGCCGACGAAGCTCCTTCGGGACTATTGAGCCTTGGTTCGAACGCGGACCTGACTGCCGACCTGCTGCCGCAGATCGCTGCCCGGCGCGCCGGCGGCACACCGTTCGCACTGATCGGCCAGGTCCATCGTGACATGCCGTTCATGTATGGCGACGCGCTGGTCGCCGCGGACGCCTTCGATTTCCTGGTGCAGGATCCGGGCACGCCGTTGTTCAGCCCGCCCAACCTGCCGATTCCCCCGACCGAACATGCGATCGCGCTGAACGTCAGCACGCTGGTGCGCGACGGCGGCACCTTGCAACTTGGCATCGGCGAACTCGGCGACGGCATCTGCTACGCGCTGAAGCTCCGGCAGCAACAGCCGGCGGTGTATCGCGAAGTGCTCGAATCCACCGGCTTGTTGGCCCGCCATCGCCGTTTGATCGAAACCGAAGGCGGCACTGCGCCGTTCGAACGCGGCCTGTATGGCTGCACCGAAATGCTGGCGGACGGCTTTCTCGATTTGTATCGCAGCGACATTCTCAAACGCCGCGTTTATCCGAGCGCGAAACTGCAGCGGCTTATCGATGAAGGACACATCGACGAACGCGTCAGCCTGCGCACCCTGGATGCACTGAGCACCTCGGGCATGAGTCGCATGTCGTATGCCGACTTTCAGGAATTTCGCGAAGTCGGCTTGTTCCGCGATGACGTCGAGTACGACCGTGGAGTGCTCATCACGCCCGACGGCACTCAGCTGCGCGCCAACTTTTCCGATCCGGAACAGCGAGCGCAGATCGCCACGAATTGTCTCGGCGAAACGCTGCGCAACGGCGTGCTGGTCGACGCCGGCTTCTTTTTCGGACCGAAGAGCTTCTACGCCGGCCTGCGAGGAATGCCGGCGGCACAACGCAAGATGTTCGCCATGCGCGGCATCAGCTTCGTCAACGAACTGTACGGCCACGAATGGGAACTGAAAGTTGCGCAGCGTCGCTACGCCCGCTTCATCAACACGACGATGATGGTCACCGGACTCGGCGCCGCGGTTTCCGATGCATTGGAAGACGGACGCGTGGTCAGCGGCGTAGGCGGCCAATACAACTTCGTCGCCATGGCGCATGCCTTGCCGGAAGCGCGCTCGATTCTTTGCGTGCGGGCAACGCGTGCCGCCAAAGGCGTCACTTCGTCGAACATTGTGTGGAGTTATGGGCACACCACGGTCCCGCGTCACCTGCGCGATATCGTCGTGACCGAGTACGGCATCGCCGATTTGCGCAGTCGCACCGATCGCGAAATCGTCGAGGCGCTGGTTGGCGTCATGGATGCACGATTTCAGGGCACGTTCGTCAGTGACGCGATCCGCGCCGGCAAACTGCCGCGCGACTGGCGCATTCCAGACGCGGCGCGCGCCAACACACCTGAACAACTGGCGAGGAAGTTCGCGCCCTGGCGACAACGAGGACTATTCGCCGAATTACCCTTCGGCACCGACTTCACCGCCGAAGAGCTCGTGATCGCCAAGGCGCTGCGTTCGCTGCAGGCGCAGGCTCAAACCTGGCCGGGCCGGCTGCGCGCGCTCGGCGCAGCTCTTGTCAACGGCTCCGCCATCCCCGCCGTTCAGCCTCATCTTGCGCGCATGGGCCTCCATAAGCCCGATTCCCTTGCACGGATAGTGCAAAGTCGCCTGCTAACTGCCGCTCTTCGCAAAATTTTGCATAGCGGTTAATCAGCCCCTATCTTTAGTGCCCCGCGAAGGGCCGGCTGAGTGCAGCCGGCAACCCTTCGATGCGCCCTGCGCAGCACGGTTTTACTTAATCGCATAGGAAAATCCTTTCATGAACAAGCTCGCCGCGCAGGTCATAGCGCTGACCTCGCTGATCGCCTTCGCCTCGCTGGCCCACGCCGGCGACGACTGTAAATTCAACTCGGAGCGCGACGCCAACTTCACCGGCCAGGTCAAAAAGGTGGTCATTGTCGCCAGCTCCGGCTATCTCAAGGTCCGCGGTGACGCTGCCGGCGGGGTCAAGGCGAAGGGCCGCGCTTGCGCCTCGTCCGAGAGCCTGCTAGGAAAAATTGCACTGGAAAGTCGCCGCGAAGGCGACACGGTTTATATAACCGCAGTCATGGCCGAAGGCATGGGCGACTTTTTCAGCTTCAACCGTTACAGCTCGCTGGACCTGGACATCACGGTGCCCAAGGACGCGCAACTGGACGTAACCGATTCCAGCGGCGACCTGGAACTGAGCGATGTGGGCACGGCCACCGTCGATGACGGTGCGGGCGACCAGTTGCTGAAGAACGTAGCCGGCAATCTTGCCGTCAGTGACAGCTCGGGCGAGATCCGCATCATCAGTATCGGCGGCAACGTAACCATGGAAGACAGCTCCGGCGGCATCGACATCGAGGACGTGCGCGGCAGCGTAACGATCGTGTCCGATAGCTCCGGCGACATTGCCATCGCCAAGGTCGGCGGCAGCGTCGAAGTGGTCAACGACGGCTCCGGCGATATCACCATCAGCGACGTCAAGCGCGATGTCACCATCGGCAAAGACAGCTCCGGCGATATCAAAGTCAGTGAAGTCGGCGGCAAATTCTCCGTGAACGCCGACAGCAGCGGCAACATCCTGCACGAGCGCGTCCAAGGCGGAGTGCGCATCCCGGCGAAAACCTGATTGGCGCAGCTCACAGTTCGGCGAGCAGGCGCTGGATCATTTCCTGCGCCTGCCGCCGATAGCCGCCGCCGAACAGGTTGAAGTGATTCAGCACGTGATACAGGTTGTAAAGCGTGCTCCTGGTTTCGGCACCGGCGTCGAGCGGCCACGCCGACTGATAGGCCACATAGAACGGCGCGCCGAAACCGCCGAATAGTCGCGTCATCGCCAGATCCGCCTCGCGATCGCCGAAATACACCGCCGGATCGACCAACACCGGCTGGCCATTCGAATCCACGCCCCAGTTACCACCCCACAAATCGCCATGAAGCAGCGCTGGTCGCGGCCGGTAGCCGCCAAAAAAAGCATCTAACTGCTCGCACAGCCGATGGCCGCGATCGATCAGCTCGGCGTTTGCACCGTTGCTCGCCGCCAGCGCCAGCTGTGGCAACAAGCGCTGCTCGCGGAAGAATTCGATCCACTGCGAGCAGAGCCGATTCGATTGCGGCGTCGAGCCGATGGTGTTGTCGCGATGCCAGCCGAACTGGCTCTGCGTGACTCGATGCTGGACCGCCAGCAATTCGCCGAGCCTGGTTTCGCTGCGAGCGGCGCCGACGCTGAGGTCGATCCATTCGAGTACCAGGAATGCGCAGTCGTCTTCACGACCGACGCCTAACACTGTCGGAATGCGCGCTGCTTTGGCGAGCGCCAGTTCGGCGAGACCTGCGGCTTCGGCTTGCAACATCGGCAAGGATCCGGCCGCGCCATATTTGACGAAGATCGGACCGCGAGCGGTGTCAAAGCGCGAGCAGTGATTGATCGAACCGCCGGCGACGCGGCGTTCGGAACCCGCAATAACATCGCTCCCGAGGAGCTTCGTCAGTGCCGTTGCAAGCTCCAAGGTCGCGACCTCTACAGCAATGCGCGCGCTTCGCCCTGCAAGCTGCGAATGGTCGTGCGAATGTCCGCAACGCTGCCGCCATTAGCCAGGATAGCCCTGGAAACATTGGGCAACACGCGACCGCGCGCCGACGGCATTCTCTGCAATACATCTTGCAGCGTTGCGCCTTGAGCGCCGATGCCCGGCGCGAGAATGAAAGACTGCGGCAACGCTGCGACTGTTTCGGCTGCATCGTCACAAGTCGCGCCCACTACTGCGCCGAGGAAGCCAAGCGAGTCGCCCTGGCGGCGATTGCGCAACGTGATCTCGCGACACAAATTCTGCGCAACGGTTTCGCCATTGGCGAGTCGCGCCGTCTGCAGCTGCCTGCCCTCGGGATTCGACGAACGCACCACGACGAACACACCGCCTTCGGCTTGCAATGCGATGTCGAGAAAGGGATCGAGCGCCGCCAGCCCCAGGTAAACGTGAGTCGTCACCGCATCGACGCGCAGCGTAGTCGTGGCTGAGAAATAACCTTCGGCGTAAGCCGCACCAGTGGTGTCGATGTCACCGCGTTTGCCATCGAGAAGCACCAGCACTTCGCGACTGCGCGCCAACAACGTCAGCTCCTCGACCGCTTTCATGCCGGAGCTGCCGAAGCGTTCGAAAAAAGCCGACTGCGGCTTGAGCAGCGAAATGCGAAAGTCCGCCGCCTCCAGCACGCGTCTACCGAATTCGAACGCGCCTTCGGCGGTGTTGGGAAGATTGCAGGACTTGAGCAGCGCCGCGGACGGATCGATGCCGACACACAGCGGACTATGCTCGGCGATTTTCTGCTGCAAGCGAGCGGCGAACGTGGTCATGATCGGCTACCGGAGATGGGTCAGGACGGCATTGTACCCCGGGCCCTCACCCTGCCCTCTCCCAAAGGGAGAGGGTCTCCCACCTCTCCCGCTCGCGGGAGAGGTCGCCCGTCCGGGCGGGTGAGGGTTCCGTCCAATCCGGCGAGGGCTCTTACACCGGCGCCTGAAATCCTTGCTCGCGGAAAGTCAGCACCAGCGTATCGCGCACGCCGCCGTCGCCATCGCTCTGTATGGGCGTGGTTTCATGGATCACCTTGGCGTCGTCCAGCAACAGAGCCGTCCACGGCTCGGTCATGGTGAAGCGCACACCCGACGTGCCCTGAGCTTCGAATACGCGAGTCTCCCCGCCGCGCACGTTGACGCGATTGACGAGAATCACGGCGACGTAGTCGACGCCATCGCGATGCGCGCCTTCCGGCGTTGGCCGGCCGATGCCTGCAGCGGTATCGATGCGGAACTGATGCGCCTCGATATACCAACGAGCTACCGGTCGCGCTCGATTGAACAACTCCGCGAGGCCGCCCAACAGGCGACTCCATCCGGTCGCGTTCAATACGTCGTGCGTAATGGGCTCGAACCAGCGTTCCATGCCACCGTGCAAGGCGTTGTATTCGGTCGGCTGCCAATGCGCCCGATGCGGGACCCGTTGCAACTCGCCGGCTGCGTGGATGAAACAACTATGGCGACGGAAACGATAACGGCCGCCGTCGCGCAAGTGAGCATCCCGCGGCAATTGATTCCAGCTTGGCGACAGGGCGGCGAGATCGACCAACTGTAACTGGCATTCCTGCGCCAGCTGTACCGGCTGCAATAGCACGCAGCCCATTTCGTGCAGCGTCGCTGCCGCATCGCCATTCGATTTGCTGAGTTGCACGTCCACGCTCCGGTCGATGGACTATTGTATTCTCTCGCGCCTGCACAGGACACGAATTCCCGGAGACCCATGAAACAAACCGCTTTCGCCGTGGTTGCCCTCTGCTTCGCGCAACTGTCCGCTGCCGCATCACCGCTGGCCACCAGCGCCGAACAATCCGGCGCTCGCCGCACCGGTCGTTACGAAGAAGTCGAACGCCTGTGCCCGGCCTTCCAGCAACGCTGGCCCGACCAGGTCCGTTGCATCGAGTTCGGCCGCACACCCGAAGGTCGGCCGATGCTGGCTTTGATTGCTTCCACCGATGGCACGCTGGACGCGGCAGCCGCGCGCCGGAGCGATCGCCCAGTGGCGCTCATGCAAGGTGGCATTCACGCCGGTGAGATCGATGGCAAAGACGCCGGTTTCCTGGCCTTGCGCCAGATGCTCGAAGGCAGCGCCGCCAAAGGTGCGCTGAGCAATGTGACGCTGGTGTTCGTGCCGGTGTTCAACGTCGACGGCCACGAGCGCTTCGGCCGCTGGAATCGCCCCAACCAGGCGGGTCCCGAAGCAATGGGCTGGCGCACGACGGCGCAGAACCTCAACCTGAACCGCGATTACGTCAAAGCCGAAGCGCCCGAAATGCAGGCCATGCTGCGGCTGTTGAACGAATGGGACCCGATTCTGTACGTCGACCTGCACGTCACCGACGGCGCCAAGTTCGAGCACGACGTTTCCTATAACGTCGCGCCGACGCTGGCAGGACTCGCCCCCATTCGTCAGGCCGCATCGGCCGTGCTGGATGAACTGATGCAGCGCTCGACCGCCAAGGGCTCATTGCCAGTCGACTTCTATCCTTCGTTCCTGAGCAACGACGATCCGAGTTCAGGATTTGCCGTCGGCGTCAGCCCGAAACGTTTTTCGCAGGCGTACTGGGCCAGCCGTAATCGCATCGGCGTGCTGGTGGAAACACATTCATGGAAGGATTATCCGACCCGAGTGCACATCACTCACTACACCATTTTGGCACTGATGGAGATGGCGGCGCGGGACGGCAAGAAGTGGCAAGCCGCGGCGCAGGCGGCGGACCAGCAAGCGACGAAGATCGGCGGCACGACCGCAGTGCTGACTCACATCAACACCGACCACATCCGCATGCTCGAATTTCGCGGCTACGAATACGACCGCCGGCCATCCGCAGTCTCAGGCGCCTTGCTCACCCGGTACAACGACAAGCGTCCGCAGATCTGGCGCGTTCCCATGCGCGATGAAGTGAAGCCGGATATCACTGTGATCGCGCCTCGTGGCGGCTACATCGTTCCAGCAAGCCAGGCGCGCGTGGTCGGTGAAAAGCTCGGCCTGCACGGCATCGAGTTTCGCGTTATCGACCAGGCGCGCACTGCCGTCGACGTCGAAACTTTCCGCGCCACCAAAGTGACGACCGCATCCGCGACCTTCGAAGGTCGCAGCGCGTTCACGCTCGATGGCGAATGGAAGAAGGAACCACGCGACATCAAGGCAGGCTCGCTGTTCGTGCCCATCGCGCAGGCCAAATCTGAGTTGCTGATGACTCTGCTGGAGCCGCGTGAGCCGGATTCGCTCGCGAGCTGGGGCTATTTCGCCACCGCGTTCGAGCCGAAGGAATATATGGAAGCCTATGTCGCGGAGGAAGTGGCCGAAGAGATGCTGCGCAAGGACCCGGCATTGCGCCGAGAGTTCGAGCGTCGACTAGCCGATCCCGACTTTGCCCGCAGCCCGGGCGCGCGCCTGAATTTCTTTTACCAGCGGCACTCATCGTGGGACGAGCGCCTGAACCTGTATCCGGTGTTCCGGATCGAGCAGGCGATCGGCGGCTAGTCGCCGCCGATCCGCGCCGCTCAGCGCTGCTTATCGAGCTGGTCCGCTTTCTTTTCGTCGGCCTTCGCTTCGGCGGTTTTGCCCATCTCCATATAGATGTCCGAGCGGCGGTAGTAAGCGTCGGGCTCTTTCGGATCGAGCTCGATGGCCTTGTTGGCGTCGGCCAACGCCGAGTCGGGTTTGTCCAGCGAGATGTAAATGCGCGAACGGTTCAAGTAACCGAAAGCGTCGGTGGGCTCCATCTCGATGTACTTGTTGGCGTCTTCCAGCGCCGCGTCGAACTTGCCGGAAGAATCGCGGGCGCGCGAACGAAGCATGTACAGATCGGAGCGCGTCGGCGCGAGATCGATGGCCTTGCGCAACAGGGTGTCCGCTTCGCGCGGCTGACCCTTCTGCATCGCCTTCTGCGCCTGGCTGACCAGGTCGTCCAACGCTTTGGTGTCCTGCGCCTGCAGCGACAGGGACGCGCCTAGCAGCAGACCGACCGCAACCAGGCTGGCAGCAATCCGTCTAAATCCACTCTGAGTATCGAATGCAGACATGACGACCCCCTGACATTGCCGGTAATAACTGTCGATGTATTCGCCGAGTAGTTGTAACTAACCGCTCCAAGTGGCTCGCCGCAGCGAGCGGGTGCGGGGCCATTATGCGCTCACCGCGAGTGGTGCTGGTATATCCCGACGCGCGGTTAACTACACTTTTCGCTGCGGCGCTGTGCGGTCAGCCGTCGGTGACGCTCCTTCAACCGCTCGCCTTCCTCGACGCCATAACCGGTGCGCATTTTTGTACGCACGTCACGCAATGACTGATTGAGCTTGGCGCATCTGACCTGACGCTGCTCATGGTTGGCAGTGCCTTGACGGCGAGCCTTTGGCCGCAGAGCGGCAGGCTTTTGGTCACCGAAGACGTTGCACGCTCGGACGTCGCTGGCGCTTCATAGACGGTGACGCGGCTGTCATCGAGTTCATGCGGACTGGCGTCCGCGGCGCACGGTCGATCCGAATAGATAGTTGCACCGTCCTGGTCGCAGCGATAGATGGTCGGCGCGTCGCCGGCGACCGCAACTGTCAAGGCAGCGATCGAAAGAACAATTCCTGCCGCAAACTTCATAACGCCTCCTTGGCTTCTTCACCTCTCCCTTTGGGAGAGGTCGCGCGCAGCGCGGGGTGAGGGCTCCGCCGAACAAAGACCCTCACCCTGCCCTCTCCCAAAGGGAGAGGGAGTCAGAACTCTTCACCTCTCCCCTTGGGAGAGGTCGCGCGCAGCGCGGGGTGAGGGCTCCGCCGAACAAAGACCCTCACCCTGCCCTCTCCCAAAGGGAGAGGGAGTCAGAACTCTTCACCTCTCCCCTTGGGAGAGGTCGCGCGCAGCGCGGGTGAGGGCGGCGGAGGAAGACCCTCACCCTAGCCCTCTCCCACTTCGCGGGAGAGGGGACAGATAACGGCAGCTCGTCTTTTCAGCACCTCTCCCAAGGGTGAGGGGCAGAATGCCGCTTCTGACGCGGAGGAAAGCTTTGTTTAGCGGGGAATTCGCGCCGAAATGGCCACGGCAGCGACGGCGGTTTAGGTTATGCCGGCGATGCGCTCGGCTTGATTGCGCAGCAGCCGGCCGAAGCCGACTGTGTCGTACAGCGTGTTGAGTGCATCCATATCGGGCGGACGGCGCCGCAGTTGGGCGACGCCAACATCGAGCGGCATATCACAGGCTATTCCAGTGAGCTGCCGCGCCAGGAAGGCGGATTCGCGATACTGGCGCAATTGATCGCAGACGAAACCGGCGTTGCGTATCTTGATGTGCAACACGCCATCGAGATCGTCGTACAGGTGCGTTATCGATTCGAAGTGATGAAACAAAGTCGACGCAGTCTTGCGGCCCACGCCAGGCACGCCGGGAATGTTGTCCACGGCATCGCCCATGAGTGCGAGGAAACAGGCCATGCGCTCGGGGCGCACGCCGAAGCGATCGGCGATCCGGTCGTAACCGAAACGTTTGTCGCTGATGTAATCCCAGTATTCGTCGCCCGGCCGCACCAGCTGCGATAAATCCTTATCGCGCGTCACGAGCACGACTTTGCGGCCTTCGGCGCGCACCCGCGCGGTCAAGGTGCCGATGATGTCGTCAGCCTCGTATTCGCTGCTGATGTAGGAAGCGATGCCCAGCGCTTCGCACAGCCGCTGGCACAGCAGGAACTGACGCTTCAGGTCTTCGGGCGTCGGCTCGCGATTGGCCTTGTAGGCGGGGAACAGGCGATTGCGAAAGGAGGTGACCAGACTGGCGTCGAACGCCACGCCGATGTGTTCCGGGCGCACGCGTTCGATCAAGTCGCCCAGGAAGCGGCCGAAACCATGCAGCGCATTGACCGCATTGCCGTCCGGATCGGCGATCGCGATCGGCACCGAGTGATAGGCGCGGAACACGAACACCGAAGCATCGACCAGATACAGCGGCTGCCGGCTGACGGGATCGGGATTCAGCACTGCAATTTAAGGCGGGCGTGCAACGGGCTGGAGCGCGGGAAGTGCGCCAACAGATATTCCATTTGGTCGGCCAGCACCCGCCGCCCCTTCAGGTAGATGTACTCGGCATAGGTGGGCTTGAACGGCACCGCAATCAACTGCAGCCCGGCCTGTTCCGGCGTCTTGGACGCCTTCAGGTTGTTGCAGCGGCGGCAGGCGGTGACGACGTTGGTCCACAGATCCCGCCCGCCCTGGCTGAGCGGGCGAATGTGATCGCGCGACAGCGCGCTCGACGGAAACCGCAGGCCGCAATACAGGCACAAGTGCGCATCGCGCTTGAACAGGGTCTGGTTGTTCAACGGCGGGGTGTAGTCGTGGCGCAGGTTGCCGGGGTTATGCGTGTGGCCGATGGTGGCGATGATGGAGTTCACCTCCACCACGGTTTGCAGCCCGGAGCGGGCATTGGTGCCGCCAAGCAGCCGATACAGCTT
Organism: uncultured Gammaproteobacteria bacterium; assembly: GCA_963710595.1. Classification (GTDB taxonomy): domain Bacteria; phylum Pseudomonadota; class Gammaproteobacteria; order Steroidobacterales; family Steroidobacteraceae; genus Steroidobacter. Next base: position 1,240,540 of record CAVQAZ010000003.1, on the reverse strand, counting down.
TGTCCCACAGGTGTAGGCCACCTGTTCCGTATGGTAAAGCCGTACCGCGTCCCGGTAGTCAATCCACTCCAGGGGCATTCCTGAGACATCGGTCCGCAGGATCTCTTGGGTCAAGTTGTACAGGTGTTGCACGACTCGAACAGCGAAATGGCCAGCCAGACGTTGGCTGAGCCTTCAGGCACACGCCGCGACGTAAGATACGCGATGTTGCATGGAAGTGACTAGTCACTTCGAACCCACTCGCCCTGCCAGCCGCCAACCAGCGCGCGAAGCTGGCGGATTTCCAGATCCAGCGCCTCGCTCGCGCTGCGTCCGAGCGCAGTGGTCTGAGACTGAACGACTTCGAGATGCCTCACCGCCCCTTCTGGGTAGCGATTCATGGCGAAGTCGAGCGATCTTTAGGCTGAACGCTCCGATTCGGCGGCGTTCCTGTAATGATGCAGCAGCGCCAAGGTGTCCTCGACTTCTTGGAGGGGCCCCCAACACCATGCCGCGATAGACTACTTGGTCGATTACGGCGATTAGGAGGTGGCGCTCGGTTGGGGGAAGCCTCTGTCTTGTATGTCCTTTCAGGACCGCGCGCGGTCCCGAAAGGACATAAGTGGTAGAGCCTTCCTCGCAGCGAGCGCCGCCTCTTCTCTCAACCGCCATCCTCAGCAGCGGTGAAAAAAGCTCAGTGCCCGCCCTCCAGCGACTTCACCGCCTGGATCATCGACACCATCACCTTCTGCGCGTCGCCGTAGACCAGGTTGCAGTTGTCGGCGAAGAACAGTTCGTTCTCGACGCCGGAGTAGCCTTTGCCTTGGCCGCGCTTGATGACGTAGACCTGTTTGGCCTGATCTACGTTCAAGATTGGCATGCCGTAGATCGGGCTGGATTTGTTGGTGCGTGCGGCCGGGTTCACGGTGTCGTTGGCGCCGATGACGATGGCGACGTCGGCTTCTTTGAACTCGCCGTTGATGTCTTCCAGGTCGTAGATCATGTCGTACGGCACGCCTGCTTCGGCGAGCAGCACGTTCATGTGGCCCGGCATGCGGCCTGCGACGGGGTGGATGGCGAACTTCACTTCCACGCCCGCGTCTGTCAGCAGCTTCACGAACTCATACAACTTGTGCTGGGCCTGCGCCACCGCCAGCCCGTAGCCGGGGGCGATGATGACTTTCGACGCGTAGCGCATGTTGACCGCCGCGTCGCCGGCTTCCGCCGGCTTCTGGCTGCCTTTGATCTCGCCCTGCTGCTGCGTGCCCGCCGCGCCGAAGTTGCTGAAGATGACGTTGGAGACGCTGCGGTTCATCGCCTTCGCCATCAGCAACGTGAGCAGCGTGCCGGCCGAGCCGACCACCATGCCGGCGATCATCAATGCCGGGTTCTGCAACACGTAGCCTTCGAAACCCACGGCGAGGCCGGTGAAGGCGTTGTACAGCGAGATCACCACCGGCATGTCCGCGCCGCCGATAGGCATTGTCATCAGCACGCCGAAGATCAAGGCGCCGGCGAAGAAGGCGGCGACGACACCAGGATGTGCATGACCGCCGGCAACGAACACGATGTAAATGCCGACACCCAGGGTCGCGAGAAACACGATGCCGTTGAATACCTGCTGACCGGTGATGCGCCAGACGCCGTTGATGCGGCCATCAAGTTTCGCCCATGCGATCAGCGAGCCTGACAGCGAGATCGCACCGATCAGCGCGCCGACCACGGCCAGCACCAGCGGAATCGTCTGGTGGACGGCATTCGGTCGCAGCAACTCGACCGCGGCAATGGCCGCCGCCGCGCCGCCGCCCATGCCGTTGTAGAGCGCGACCATCTGCGGCATCGCCGTCATCGCGACACGTTTGCCGCTCCACCACGCCCATCCAGTGCCCAGACCCAGTGCGATCGCGGCGAGCATGATGTTGGTGCCGAGATGCGGTAGCGCGTCTTCGTTGACACCGAAGTAGTACAGGAAGCTCGCCAGCACGGCGACCAGCATGCCGGCGCCGGCAACCACGATGCCGGAGCGTGCTGTCACCGGCGACGACATGCGCTTCAAGCCGTAGATGAAGAGGAACGCCGCGGCGAAATAGCTGGCGTCGATGATGAATTGAGGATTGAGGTTCATGGCGGTGGTCATGCCTTCTTCTGCGCCTTGGGACCCTTGTCGCTCGGCTTGAACATTTCAAGCATGCGTTCCGTCACCACATAGCCGCCGGCCGCGTTACCAGCGCCGAGCAGCACGCCGATGAAGCCGATGACTTGCTCGACGGTGGACGTGGCGTTCAACAGTGCATACATCGCACCGACCACGACGATGCCGTGCACGAAGTTCGAACCCGACATCAGCGGCGTGTGCAGGATCGCCGGCACGCGCCCGATGATTTCGTAGCCAGTGAAGGCGGCGAGCATGAAGATATACAGGGCGACGAAGCCCGTCAGAGTGGTCGCGAGGTCCATGGGGGATCCTTCGAAGTGACTCGTAATTAGTGTTGATACCGGCCGGTCAGCCGACTGCTTTCTGCGCCGCCTCGTTCACGATCTTGCCGTCGTGAGTGAGCGCGGTCTTGGCGATGACTTCATCGCTCCAGTCGAACTTGATCTGTTGTTCCTTCAGAAACAGTTCGATGAGGTTGAACTGGTTCTTGGCATACAGCTCGCTGGCGTGTTCGCCGAGCATGCTCGGCACGTTGAGCGGACCGACCACCGTCACCTGGCCGACCTGCACGGTCTCGCCCGGTTGCGTGTACTCGCAGTTGCCGCCGCCTTCCGCCGCCAGGTCGATGATGACGCTGCCGGCTTTCATGCCATCGACCTGCGCCTTGCTGATGAGCTTCGGCGCAGGGCGGCCCGGAATTGCCGCGGTGGTGATGATGATGTCGGCCTGCTGGATGTGCTTGGTGACGACGCCGGCGATCTTGTCTTTCTCTTCTTGAGTGAGTTCGCGCGCATAGCCGCCGGTGCCGCGAGCGTCGACGCCGGTATCGACGAATTTCGCACCGAGCGATTCGGCTTGTTCCTTGGTCTCCGGACGCACGTCGTAACCTTCCGTCATCGCGCCCAGTCGTCGTGCCGTTGCCAACGCCTGCAGGCCGGCGACACCGAGGCCCATCACCAGCGCGCGAGCGGGGCGAATCGAGCCGACAGCGGTGGTCATCATCGGCAGGATGCGCGCCAGGTGCGTCGCCCCCATCAAAGCCGCGTAATAACCGGCCAATGCGGCTTGGCTGGAGAGCGCATCCATGGCCTGAGCTCGCGTGATACGCGGCACCAGCTCCATCGCAAACGCCGTGATCTTGCGGTCGCGCAGCAGCCTGGTCAGCTCGATTTCCTTGTGCGCATAAACGAATGAAATCAGGACGGCCCCCGGCTTCATCGCCTCGACGATGCCCGGATCGGGCGGCTGCACGCTGACGACCACATCGGCGTCGCGCACCAGCTCGATCGGGTCGGCGGTGAATTTCACATTCTTGAATGCGGCGTCGGCCAGCTTGACCGCCAGGCCTGCGCCGGATTGCATGTGAATGTCGGCGCCGAGCTTGACCAGCTTGTCGGCCACGGCGGGGACCATTGCCACGCGCTTCTCGTGCGGGCGCGTCTCTTTGAGGACCGCAATCTTCACTGCCATGCAAACTCCACCGGCGAACTAGAATTGTATCCAAGCCTGACCGGGCATTGTGGATGCCTTGTCCGCACTCGGCAACACGCGCATGCTGTCGGCCGGAAGGAGCCCAAACCCCGCGATGCCCGCCGCCGCCGTCAATCGTCTGAAATTCCTGTTCGCGCTCGCCTATCCCTTCGTCGCCCACTTCGCCGTCGTCCGCGCCAGCATGGCGTTGATCGTGGTTGCGGTCGCCCTGCTGCTCGCGGTCGCGCTGCTCCCGGCGCTGCTTCGAGGCAGTGCTGCAGCCTGGGCGACCGTGCCAATCGTCGGCGGCGTGCTGTGGTGGCTATCGCGCTCCACGCATTCGACTCTGCCGCTGTATATCGCGCCGGTACTGGTTCCAGGATTCATGGCGGGCGTTTTTGGCAGTTCGCTGCTCAAGGGCCAGACGCCGATGATTGCGCAGCTGATCCGCCTGATGCAGCAGCCCGCCGATGACGAGCCGGACCCAGCCGTCTGGGCCTACGCGCGTGCACTGACACGGGCGTGGATGCTGTTGTTCGTGGTGATTTCCGCTACCAACCTGGTGCTGGCGTTGTTGGCCGAGCCGAACGGCGTGCTGCTGGCCAGCGGCGTTGAGGCCCCGTTCACCATCCCGCTGGAGGGCTGGTCGTGGTTCGCCAACGGCATTGACTATTTGCTTGTCGCGGCCTTCTTCCTGATTGAGTACGCTTACCGCCGCCACCGCTTCCCGCGGCAACCCTATCGCAACCTGCTGGACTTTTTTCAACGCGTACTCGCGGCCATGCCGCGCCTGGTCGGCAATGGCGCCGAGATTCGCCGCTAACTATTCATGAACCCTGCCGCCACGCACGCAACCATTCTGCGCATCGCTGCGAATCATCCGTCGCTGCCCGGCCATTTCCCCGGGCGTCCCGTCGTGCCCGGCGTAGTGCTGCTCGACTGTGTGCTGCAGGAAGCCGAGCGCTGGCTGCAACGCCCGCTCCACGCGGCGAGCTTGCCGCAAGCGAAGTTCACTGCACCGCTGCTGCCCGAGCAGGATGCGCAGCTGCAGCTAAAGTTCGATGGTGACGAACTGCGCTTCAGTATCAGTCGCGACGGAGCGCAACTCGCGCAGGGATTGTTTCGAATCGCGGCGGGACACAGGGCGTGAAACAGGAGTGGCTCGATCGTCCCGAGGCCGGCTCGGCCCTCGGCTATCGATTGTTCAGCGCCTTCGCGACGCTGTGCGGACGCACGGCCGCCCGCCTGGTCCTTTATCCAATCACTGCTTTCTATCTGATAAAACGCGGGCCGGAACGCCGCGCCGCACGCAACTATCTGCAGCAAGTGCTGGGACGGAAGGCGACACTGTGTGATGTGGCCAGGCAGATCCACTGTTTTGCCGCGGTCACGCTCGATCGGGTTTTTCTGCTGTCCGAACGCTTCAAGCGCTTCGACATCAAGGTGTTCGGGCTGGACGAGTTGCGGGCGCAGTGGGCCAGGAAAAATGGCGTGCTGATTTTCGGCTCGCACCTGGGCAGCTTCGATGCACTGCGCGTGCTGGCGGAATTTCGCAGCGACGTGCGGGTGCGAGTGGTCCTCGACGTGGAACAAAACCCCACGATCACCAGGATTCTCAACACCTTCAATCCGCAGCTGGCGCGTTCCATCATCAACGCCCGACAGGATGGCACCGTGACGGCACTGGCCATCAAGGAGGCGCTGGATGAAACGTCGCTGGTGACCTTGCTGGTGGATCGCGCCCGGCCCGGCAACCAGGTCGTCCATGCCGATTTTCTGGGCCGCCCGGCACCCTTTCCTACCGGCCCCTGGCAGCTCGCGGCGGCGCTCAAGGTGCCGGTGGTGCTGTGCTTCGGGTTGTATCGCGGCGGCAATCGCTACGACCTGCACTTCGAAGTGTTCGCCCAGACGCTGCGGCTGGAACGCGGCAACCGCCAGGCGAGTCTCAATGACATCATTCAGCGCTTTGCCGACCGGCTGGCCCACTATGCCCGCAGCGCGCCGTACAATTGGTTCAACTTCTATGACTTCTGGCAGCTCAATTCACCGCCTCCTCCTGCTGATGCTGGCGCTGCTGATCGCACCGGCGAGAGCGTGGAGCGCGAGTCCCGCTGAAGGCGATAACCCCGACGCGTTGATCGCACGGCTGGCCAAGCCGGCGCCGGCGACGGTCGCTTTCACCGAAGTGCGTTTTTCCCGGCTGCTGCGCGAGCCGCTGATCGTGTCGGGCGCACTGGGGTACGCCGGCCCGACCAGTCTCGATCGGCGCGTGACCAGCCCGTATCGCGAACAAACGTCGATTCGTGGTGAGTCGGTGAAGGTCGAACGCGATGGCGAAGCACCACGCAGTTTCGCCTTGAAACATGCACCAGAATTGCGCGGACTGTTATCAGGATTCACTGCGCTGCTTTCCGGCGATGCCGTCGCCCTTCGGCAGAACTTCACGGTGGCGATGGCCGGTGGCGAGGACGCGTGGCTGTTGGAACTCACACCGATCGATGCCAAGGCGCGACGTCGTTTGCAGGAAATCGAAGTTACCGGCCACCAAAGCGAGCCGCGCTGTTTTTCGATGTTGACTGCAGATGGCGCATCCAGCGTCTTGTTACTAGGTGAGGCCGCAAGTGAGCCGGTGCCGAAGGATGTGACGCTCGAGGCCTTGGTGAAGCGTTGCGGCGCGCCCGATCGACAATGATGTCGATCCGGCCGCTGCCCTCGTTGCACGCTCCATCATGAAGCTCACGCGTGCGGCATTGTTGATACTGGCAGCCTGGGCGGTGCTGCTCGCCGGGCTCACCTGGTTCGTACAACGCCAGTTGCACGTCGGTACCGACCTTCGATTGTTCCTTCCCAGCCCGACCACGCCCGAACAACGGTTACTGTTGGAGGAGGTCGGCGAAGGTCCGGCGTCGCGCGTACTCGTCATTGCGCTAGATGGTGCGCCGCCCGAGCAACTGGCCGATGCTTCGCGGGCACTGGTGGAAAGCCTGCAGTCGAGCCCTCACTTTCGCGTCGTCGCCAACGGCGAGATTACATTCGATGCGATTCCTGATGAACTGCTGGCGTATCGATACTTGCTGTCGCCGACGCTGGACTCGCACGCGCTCGATGCGAAATATCTACACGAAAAATTAGTGGAGCGGGCACGGGATCTCGCCTCACCGGCTGGAGCATTTCTTGAGCCGTGGTTGCCACGAGATCCCACGCTTGAATTGCTGCAGGTCCTGCAGCGCTGGCAACCCATGCAGGAGCCGCGTCGCGAATTCGACGTCTGGTTCGATCGCGAAGGCCGTCGCGCGTTGTTGCTGGCGCAAACCAAAGCGGCGGCCTTCGACCCGGATCAGCAACGCATCGCCCTCGATGAGTTGAACCGGCAGGCCGAGCGCGTGGCCCGTGAGAGTCCGGTCAAAATGACAGTCAGCGGCGCCGGCAAATTCTCGGTACTCATGGAGCAACGCACTCGGGGCGAAGCGCAGGAACTGGGCGCGACTGCCACCATCGCAATGATCGTGTTGCTGCTGATTGCCTATCGTCGAGTCGGCGCTGTCGTGCTCAGCGCATTGCCGCTCGCGAGCGCCGGCCTGGCCGGGCTCGCCGCCGTCAGTGCGCTGTTCGGCACTGTGCACGGCATTACGCTTGCGTTCGGCTTCACGCTGATCGGTGTGGCGCAGGATTATCCGATTCATTTGCTGAGTCATCGGCACGAGAATCGCTCGCCGGTGGCGGTTGCGCGGGAGTTGTGGCCGACGCTGGCAACGGGTGTGGCAAGCACTTGCATTGCGTATCTGACGTTTTTATTTTCTGGCGTCATCGGACTCGCGCAACTCGCGTGCTTCACCGTCGCCGGACTTGCAGTTGCCGGATTGACGACTCGATTCGCCCTGCCGGCGTTGATGGACGCTTCCGGCCGCGACCTCGGCGCGTCGGCGTGGCTAAGTCGGTTGTGGAGTCACATCGAACGGCTGCCACGGCCTCGTTGGGCAGGTGTCGTCGCCGTGGTGGCTTCTATTGCAGCTATCGCGCTGGCGCCGCAACCGATGTGGGAAAGCGACCTCAGCAAGCTCACGCCACTGCCGACAGAGCTCCTGGTGCAGGACCAGCAGCTGCGCTCCGAACTCGGCACGCCGGACGTGCGTTATATGCTCGTCGTCACCGCTGCAGATAGCGAATACGCCTTGCACCGGCTCGAATCGCTCGACGCTTCGCTGCAGAAGCTGGTAAACGACGGTGCGATCACGGGTTACGACCACGCCGCGAGATATGTTCCCAGTGCACAGGTCCAGCGACAGCGACAGGCGCGTTTGCCTGAGCCGGCGACAGTGCGCGCCGATCTCCAGGCCGCCGTCGCCGGCACGCCGTTTCGTCCGGACGTGTTCGAACCTTTCCTCGCCGATGTCGAAAAAGCTCGTCGACTGCGACTGATGTCCGTCGAGCAGCTGCGTGATTCGCCGCTCGGCGTGAGTGTGGAGATGTTGTTGACGCAGCGCGGCCAGCGCACGACAGCGCTGATCACATTCAGCGGCGTCAAAGACATCACGGCGCTACAGGGCCTGGCTGCGGCCGCGGGCTCGGATGTCACCTTGCTGGATACCAAGAACGCCTCCGAAACGCTGGTCACCAATCAGCGAGTGAAAATCCTCTGGAGCTTGGGCATCGCGGCGCTGTTGCTCGCGGGCGTCGTCGCGTTCTCGCTGCGCAGCGCCTCACGCGTTTATCGTGTGCTCGCGCCGATGGCGCTGACGACGTTGCTGATCATCGCCATCCTGCAGCTCAGCGGTGTTTCGATGACGTTGTTCCATCTGATCGCGTTGATCCTCGCTGCCGGCCTGGGGCTCGACTACGCCCTGTTTTTCGAACATGCCGCCGACGATCGGGCCGAACAATGCCGCACTCTGCACGCACTGCTGGTTTGTTCCGCATCGACGCTGATGGTATTCGCGCTGCTGGCTGCTTCCAGCCTGCCGGTGCTGCGTGCCATTGGCGTCACGGTTTCACTGGGCGTTATTCTCAATTTCATCCTCGCGTTATTGCTGACGCGTCCCTCGGCCCCAACCCATGCGCCACGTTGACATCGCTTCGCTGATCCCGCACCAAGGCGGCATGTGCCTGCTCGAGCGCATCGTCGAATGGGATGACGCCCGCATCGTATTGGAGACGACTAGCCACCGCTCGCACGACAACCCGCTGCGGGCGAACGGCAAACTACGCGCAGTTCATCTGTGCGAGTACGGCGCTCAAGCAATGGCTGTTCACGGTGCTTTGAAGTCCAAAGTTGCAGGAGTACGCGCCGCGCCAGGATTGCTGGTTGCGCTCCGATCAGTCGGCTTCGGCCTGAACTATATCGATGATCTGCGTGCGCCGCTGCGCATCGAGGCTGGCTGCCTGCAAGAGACCGACTCCAGCCTTCAATATAGTTTTCGAATCACGCATGAAGAAACCCTTATCGCCGCAGGGCGCGCGGCAGTCGTGCTTAATGCAGATCCATTAACATAGATCTAGTTCTACAGCGGGCGATCGTGATCCCAAGGTCTTCGAGCAAATGATTCGGGTCCGTATATTCACAACCCTGCGCGAAGAGTAGCTTGCAAGCTCGACAGAGCCACGTGCAGCTACCGATAAGTAGCCGGAGTCCGCAAAGATGCAACGCAGTTATCAGACCTTGCTGGTCGATGAAACCGCGGACGCGTTGATTGCGACTTCGCCCGACGGACGCGTGGAGTTCTGGAATCGCGGCGCAACAGATATTTTCGGCTATTCAGGCGAAGAGGCCACGGGCCGCCTGCTCGCTGATCTGACCGTTCCCGCCGAGCGCCTCGAAGAAGAACAGACGCTGGTGCGCGAAGCGCAGGAGAAAGGGTCGGCGACCCTCGAAACCGTGCGCCACCGCAAAGACGGCTCGCTCCTTTATCTCAACGTCACCATGCGCGCCCTGCGCGACGGCGACGGCGCGCTCGAATGCTTCGTCCGCAGCGAAACGGATGTCACCAAGTTCCGTGTGCTGCGCGAGTCGCGCCTGATCGAAGCGCGCTATCGCGACCTGCTGGAGTCGATGCCAGACGCGATTCTGATCCTCAACCACACGGGGCGCATGGTGCTGGTCAACGGCCGCGCCGAAGCGGTATTCGGCTACACCCGCAGCGAACTGGTTGGACAGCTGGTCGAAGTGCTGCTACCGACGCGCTACCACTCGGCGCATGTCGGACACCGCTTCAGGTTCTTCACTCAGCCGCGTACGCGCGAAATGGGCGCCGGGCTGGAGCTGTACGGACTGCGTAAGAGTGGCGAGGAGTTCCCGGTCGAGATCAGCCTGAGTCCGCTGCGCACCGACGAGGGCATACTGGTGATGAGCGCCATACGCGACATCACCGATCGCAAAAAAGCCGAACAGAAATTTCGCGGCCTGCTGGAATCCGCACCCGATTCCATGGTGATCGTCAATCGCAGCGGGCAGATCGTCCTCGTGAACACGCAGACAGAGAAGCTGTTCGGCTATTCGCGCGCGGAGCTGCTCGGCGAGCTGGTGGACATTCTGGTGCCCGATCGCTTCCGGCATCGGCATCCGGACAACCGCACGCGGTATTTCGACGACCCGAAAGTGCGGCCCATGGGTGCGGGCCTGGAACTGCATGGCCGGCGCAAGGACGGCAGCGAGTTTCCCGTCGAGATCAGTTTAAGTCCGCTTGAAACCGAGGAAGGTACGCTGGTCGGCAGCTCGATACGCGATATCACCGAGCGCAAGCGCTTCGAACACACGCTGCAGGAGAAGAATGTCGAGCTGGAGCGGGCGAGCCGGGCAAAGGATCGATTTCTGGCAACGATGAGCCATGAGCTGCGCACGCCGCTCAACGCCATCATCGGCTTCACTGGAACGCTGCTCATGCAGCTGCCCGGGCCACTCACGGCCGAGCAGGACAAGCAGCTGCGGACCGTACAGAGCAGCGGCAAGCACCTGCTCTCGCTGATCAACGACCTGCTCGATCTCGCCAAGATCGAGTCGGGAAAGGTTCACCTGGAACTGCAGCCGGTGATTCTTCAGGAGGTCATTCGCGAAGTGTGCACGGCGCTGCAGCCGGCTGCCGACAAAAAGGGCCTGGCTTTGCAAGTGCAGATTCCCGCCGCGGACATCACGATCCGCACCGATCGGCGCTCGCTGAGCCAGATCCTGATCAATCTCACCAACAATGCGATCAAGTTTACCGAGCAGGGACAGGTTCGGCTCGAAGCCAGCCAGGGGCGGGAAAACGGCGCGATGGTCACGGTCATCAGCATCGTCGATACCGGCATCGGCATCCGCGACTGCGATCAGACAACCCTGTTCGAAGCGTTCAACAAGGTCAGTTCCAATTCGCAGCGCGGCGCGGAGAGCACCGGACTCGGCCTGAATCTGAGCCAGAAGCTGGCGGAGCTGCTCGGCGGGGTGATTTCGTTTCAAAGCACCTACGGCAGCGGCAGCCGCTTTACGCTGGCACTGCGGGAGGATGTGGCATGAGCGCGACCATCCTGGTCATCGAAGACGATCCGGCCAGTCTCGATCTCATGACCTACCTGCTTGCCGCTCACGGGTACCAGTCGCTCGGCGCTTCGCGCGGCGACGAAGGGCTCCTCATGGCGCAGCGGCAACGGCCGGATCTGGTGATCTGCGACATTCAATTGCCGGGAATCGATGGCTACTCCATCGCGCGCATGCTGAAGTCGGACGAGGTGCTGAGCACGCTGCCGCTGGTGGCGGTCACGGCGATGGCGATGGTAGGCGACCGCGACCGGGTGTTGTCCGCAGGTTTCGATGGCTATGTTTCCAAACCCATCGATCCTCACACTTTCGTTGCGCAGATCGAGCCTTTTCTGAAGCCGGAACACCGCTTCGCACCGCGTGCCCGGACACAAACACACGAGGTTGCCAAGCCGGCAGCAGTGCGGTACCGCGGAACGATTCTCGTCGTGGACGATGCGCCGGTCAACCGTGAACTAAAACGCAGCATCTTCGAACCTCTCGGTTTTCAAGTGCTGACCGCCGCAACCGCGGCCGCGGGTCTTAGCCTGGCTCACCAGCACCGGCCGGACCTCATCATTTCGGACATCGGGTTGCCCGACGCCAGCGGCCTTGAGCTTCTCGGCAAGGTGAAATCCGCCCCGCACTTGCGCCGCATTCCGGTGGTCATCATCACCGCTACACACGCGCAACCAGCCCTGCGCGATGAAGCTCTGTCGCTGGGAGCGGCACGCTTCCTTGTGCGGCCTCTCGATTCAAGCCAGGTGCTACGGGAGATCGAGTCGTGCCTGGCGCAGGCGCAGGGAGACGCTCATGGCTGAGATTCTGGTGGTCGATGACGACGCCTCGGCACGGGATCTGCTGACGACTGTCCTCGGCTACGCCAGCCATCAGCTGCGTGAAGCGCACGATGGTGCAGAAGCACTGGCGTTGCTGCAGGATGCAACGCCCGACCTGATCATCGTCGACCTGCTGATGCCGACGATGAATGGCATGGAGTTCGTGCGCCGGCTGCGAGAAAACGCAGTCACCGCATTCATCCCGGTGGTCTTCTACACCGCCTCGTACCTGGAGTCGCAGGCCAAGAACCTTGCGGAGCTCTGCGGTGTCGCTCACATCATTACCAAGCCCGCCGAACCGGAGCAGATCTTCTCGGTCGTCAACACCGCACTCGGCGCGACGAACTCGCCACTGCCAACTCCGGCGCCGCTGGAAATGCAACATGATTACCTGGCGAAACTGACGGCCGCCCTGTCACAGAAAGCGGCACACGTCGTGCCGCGGCTCGAAGCAATGATTGAACTCGGCCTGCGACTGGCGTCCGAACGCGATCCGCAACGCCTGCTGGCAGACTTCTGCGACGCCTCACGCAAAATCATTGGAGCGAAGTTCGCGATGGTTGCCGTGCGCAGTAACAGCGAGGCCGGGTTGTGCTATCAGTTCACCAGCGGCCTGTCATCGGAAGTCGCGCAACGACTCGGCCCTGTGCAGTGGCAGGCGGCAACTCACCAGGAAGTGCTTGCGACGCGGCATCCACAGCGCCTGCATGGCCTGCCCGGAGATCCGTCAATCGTCGGATTACCTCCCGAACACCCCCCGGTGCATTCATATCTGTGTGCGCCCATCCAGTCGCCGCAGCGAGTCTACGGCTGGCTCTCCCTGATCGAAGACATCGGCTTGAACGGGTTCACCGACGAAGACGAAGCGCTGGCGCAAATCCTGGCTGCGCAGGTCGGCCGCATCTACGAGAACGGCTCGCTCTACCGGGAAGTCAGTCTCTATGCCGAGAAGCTGGAAATGGAGGTCGCCGAGCGCAAGCAGGCCCAGGAAGAAGTCCGAGCGCTCAACATCGATCTGGAGCGGCGTATTCAGGAACGCACGGCGCAGCTGCTGGAAGCCAATGCCGAACTTGAAACGTTCGGCTATACCGTGTCGCACGACCTGCGTGCTCCGCTGCGTGCGCTCAGTGCGTATTCGTCGCTGGCACTGGAAAGCGAAAGTTCCCATCTCAGCGACACCGGCCGGCGCTACCTGCAGGCCAGTATCGACAATGCTCGGCGGATGGGCTGCATGGTGGATGACCTGCTGGCATTTTCGCGACTCGGCCGCCAGGCCCTCACGATGGAGTCAGTGGACATGCACCAGCTCGTCCGCGAGGTATGGGACGAACTGATGCATCAGGAGTGCGCGCCGGCACAGCTCCAGATGGAGGCGCTGCCATCGGCCACAGCGGATTGCGGCATGCTGCGGCAAGTCTGGACGAATCTGCTCGCGAACGCGCTCAAGTACTCGAGCAAGAATCCGCAGCGGACGATCACGATCATCGGCGCCGTCATCGGAGCCGACTCGCAATACTCCGTTCGCGACAATGGCGTGGGCTTCAATATGGCCTACGCGAGCAGACTATTTCGGGTGTTCGAGCGGCTGCATTCCGCGAGAGAGTTCGAAGGCACGGGCGCGGGCCTGGCGATCGTCGAGCGAATCGTGCGCCGTCACGGCGGGTGTGTCTGGGCGGAATCGGAGCTCGGCAATGGTGCGGTGTTTTACTTCAGCCTGCCACGACAATGATGCTGCGAGCGCCGCAGCGGCTTGCTTCCTATGCGGCCTCGGGGAAAAGCAGTGCATCGGCCGAAGACCCCGTATTCGCGCTCAGTATCTGCCGCACCGCGTGAGAGTCCAACGCCGGATGCTGCCGGCAGGCGCGATCGATGATTTCCGTCGCCAGCGAGTCCAGTAACACAGTGTATTCGACGATGCGAGCGCGGAAACTCTCGTCGTCCAATTGATCGCGCAAGCCGCGATTCAATTCAGCAAACCACGGCAGCGCCGCTTGATCGAGCAGGACGGCATCGTTGCTGCGAGTACTGACCTTTGACCACTCACGCATGAAGTCCTGCATCGCCTGGTTCAGTGCACGCGAATGATTCAGCTGCTCGGACAGCCGGCCGATGTTGGCGAGATCGGTGAGGCGCCGCTGAAAAAACAACTGGCACAGCACGCCCCAATAGTAGGTGTAGTCCCAGATCACCTTGACCGGCAGCACCTGCGGATCGCCGAACATGGCGTACTGGCCGGTGTACAGCGACAGCATGCTTTCGTAGAACGAGAAGTAAAGTTGCTGATAAACATGCACGCGGCCGTTGATCAACTCTCCCCGCAAGTCGCGCGCGATCAGGTCGGTGATGTAGGTATTGCCGATGGCGATGAAATCGCTGCCCGGCGAGTAGAACGGATCGAGGAACACGCCGGCTTCACCGGTGAGCGCCCAGCGCTCGCTGGAAAACACCTGTTTGCAGCCATAGGAAAAATTGCGCAGGAATGAGAAGTCCTGCAGCAAGTGCTGTTTGCTTTCGACCTCGCGCGCCAATCTCGGCTGGTGCACGCGGAACCATTCGAGCGCTTTGTCGAACGTGTTCATCGTCTCCAGCGGATGCGTTTGCGCATCACAGACGATGCCGACCGAGTGCGAGCCCGATGACAGCGGGATCAGCCACGCCCAATACCCTTCACCGCACAGATGATTGGTCGACAACCAGCGGTACGGCGGATCGCAACGTTGCAGCCAGGCTGCGTCGGTCGACCACTCGTCGATGTCGATTTTAGCGCCGAGGCGGAACCAGATCGCATTGGCATTGTGCGCGTTGTCCTGCTGCAGGCCCAGTTTGCGCTTGATCAGTCCGGCGCGGCCGGCTGCGTCGATCAGCCAGCGCGATTGAATTTCGCGTTGCACGCCTGCGATTTCGTAGCGAACAGCATGAGCCGCACGCTGCGTACTTAGGTCGAAACTGCGAACGACTGCGCCGTCGACGAACTGCACACCGAGTTCCCGAGCATGTTCGCCGAGAAAGTTTTCGAAGATGCCGCGATCAAGCTGGTAGCTCGGCGTGCTCAGATAGCTGCTGGCGCCCAGCTCGGTGACGGCATCGATGTCGTCACGGCCTGCGGAGAAGAAAAAGCGGAAGCCGAATTTTTTCAGCTGCCGTGTCGTCAGGTGTTCCTTGAGCCCCAGCACGGTGTCGAAATAATGCGCGCCGATTTCCACCGACGACTCGCCGACCTTGTGCGCCGCCGGCGGCACCGGATGGCTGCGTCGTTCGAGGACCAGCACCGACAACGACGGAGACTGTCGGCGCAGCTGAATCGCAAGCGTCAACCCCGCAAGCCCGCCACCAAGGATGGTGACATCGAGCGAGGCCGCATCGTGCTGCTTGCTCATTGGTCAACTCACCTGGACGTTCAATGCCATCTGCCTGCTCAATGCGAGACAAACCGTGCGTGGATCTGACACAGCAAGCACCTCAAGCAAGGGCATGCATGGCGCCAGCGTGTTGTCGGCGATTAACGCCGCGGCAGCCGACCACGGCGGCGTCGTTTTAACGACAGCCACCGACTCTGTCGTCAGGAACAGACTGCGTCGCTGCTCGCCTTGCACGGCGGGTGCAAGAATCAATGCGGCCGCTAACAAGCCGCGACTCGGCGCCACTGTTGCAAGCGCGCCTTTGCTCTCGATATCGAATGCAACATAGAGCACCGGCTTGTTTTCGCAGACCGCCTGCGTCGCCGCTTCGAGCAAACCGGCGCCGAACGTGTATTCGGCAGCGCTGATCGCCGTATACGGCGCCAGGCTGCCGGTGCCGATGCTCCAGTAACCTGCAGCAGCGTTGTGCACCGAGTTATGAAACTTGATCGGCGAGATCAACGTCGGAGTCGACGCCAAGGTCGCGCACATGTAATCGCTGATAGCGAGGTCGCCATGCGTCGACGCGAACACCGACGGCAATTCTGCCGGCGCGCGTCCGGCTGCCTCACAGGCGCGTGATGCAACTTCTAACGCGACTGCGACCGTGTCCGGCGCGCGTCGCCGTTCGGTCGGAGCAAGCAAAGTCGGCGCAGGGCGCGGGCTAGCCGTTTCCGACGGCGATTGTTCGCCGCGAATCACGGCGCGGGCGATATCCCATCCAGGTAATCGCGAGGACCAGAACGATACCGCTTCAATGGCGACTCGCAGCGTCATCGCTCGCGCCCGAACGCGAGCACGCAATTGCTGCCCCCGAAGCCAAAAGAAAAACTCAGCGCGTGGTCGACCGTGCGCTCGGCGTTGTCACGCTGGATCTGCGGCCCACAGGCTGGATCGAGCGCTTGCGAATTCAACGTGCCAGGTAATACACCGTGTTCGAGCGCCAGCAGGCTGATCGTCGCCTCGACGATGCCGGCCGCTCCCAGCGTGTGGCCGGTCCAGCCCTTGGTGGAGCTGGCGAAGGTGGTCGGAGGAAACACGTCGGCGACGACCTTGGCTTCGACCTCGTCGTTCTTCTGGCTCGCCGTACCGTGCAGATTGATGTAGCCGACATCGGCTGGCTGCAGATTGGCGCGCGCCAATGCGTCTTTGAGAGCCAGACGTGCACCCAAACCTTCAGGATGCGGCGTCGACATATGATGCGCGTCGTTCGACTCGCCGTAGCCCAGCAGCCAGGCGCCTCGCTGAGCCTGCTTTTCCAACAGTGCGAAGCCGGCGGCTTCGCCGAGATTGATGCCGCAACGCTCGACATCGAATGGCCGGCACAGCTCGGGCGACACCAGTTCCAGTGAGTTGAAGCCGAACAGCACGCTGCCGCACAACGTATCCACGCCACCGACGATAGCCGCGTCGGCAAGGCCAGCGCGCATCAGCCGGTCCGCCTGCGCAAAAACTTTTGCGCTCGACGAGCAGGCGGTCGCAACCGTAACGCTGATGCCCGTCAACCCGAGCGCGTGCTGGACGAAGTCACCGAGCGAATGCGGAGTATGAATGATCGGGCGACGCAGGTCGGCCGGATAGCGGCCGTCCGGATCGAGGCGTGTATAGGCTTCTTCGCTGGCGCCGATGCTCGAAGTCGATGTGCCGACAACCACGGCAACGCGATCGGCCCCGTAGCGTTCGCGCGCTGCCCGTGCAGCCGCCAGGAATCCGTCCGCACTCAGGCCGCGCCAGGCGAGCCTGTTGTTGCGACAATCCCAAGCGGCGAATTGCACCGGCAGCGGCTGGTCTTCGAGGCCGGCGACCCGGCCAATCCAGGTGGCAATGGGCGTCGGGCCGAAGTCGTTCCTGGTTAAACCGCCGCGGCGTTCGCGTAGCGCCGCGAGCGTCGCCGCGCACCCGTCCCCGGCCGCAGAACATAACGTGTAAGACGTGACCCGCAACTATTTGACCCGCTGGGTCTCGACATGCGCCGCCAGCGAGCGCAGCGAGCTGAAAATCCGTACGTTGTTCTCGTCGTCGGAGCGCAGCTGGAAGCCGTAACGCTTGGAGATCTCCAGCGCCAGCTCCAGCGCGTCGATGGAATCCAGGCCCAGCCCGGTCTTGAACAACGCCGCTTCCGGATCGATGTCCGCGGGCACGACGCCTTCGAGGTTGAGTGCGGTGACGATGAGTTCGGCAAGCTCACGCTCGCCGGCCGACTGAGATACTGACATGAACGGAGCGGCCCTTATTACGCTGGTATAGACGAGGAAGCGGCGAACCGCGGCGCGCGAAGTGTATCATCCGTCCCGCGCCGCCTCATTGTCCCCAGGTAATTGGATCTGGGTAATTGGATCTGGGGTATTGGATCTGGATAATCGGATCCGGTCGATAGATGGCGTGACGCCCCGTTGATGAGACCTCGATTTGCAAGCCAAAGACCTCGGCACAGACCAACCCGACAATGTGATGCGGCCTTCGGTCGGCGAACAGCCGGCCGCCGGCTTTTCCGCCGTGCTTCGCGTCGCCTACCAGCCACTCAATGGAATGGACCCCCTGCCGGCCGGCTTGCTGGCGGCTGTTCGTTTTGGCGCCGGCAAGGTTGCGGACAATGGGGCCAGCGCCGCGCCGCTGACTATCGACGTCGGCCTCGATCCGTTGCATGGTCCACCCATGGCAGAACTCTGGTTTGCCGATGGCCCCGTCCAAGCCGGCCAGGCTGGCATCGTCCGTTACGCGCACGACCGGCATTACTTATTTGCAGTCATCGAGCTGGATGAACGCGAGCACGGCGGCATCCTGCCGACCGCCGAACGCGTCTACGCAGCCATGTGCGAATTTCAGGCGCAGTCCGCATTTCCTCACCTGCTGCGCATCTGGAACTACCTGGATGCGATCAACGAGGGCGCCGGCGATATGGAGCGCTATCGGCAGTTCTGCGTCGGCCGGGTGCGAGGGATGGGCAATGTCACGCAGGGGTTTCCGTCCGCAACCGCCATTGGCCGACAGCACCTGGACCATAAGCTGCAGGTGTTCTGGCTCGCCGGCAATGTCGCGGGCAAGGCAATCGAAAATCCGCGCCAGGTGAGCGCGTACCACTACCCCCGGGTCCACGGGCCAGTGAGCCCGAGCTTCTCCCGCGCCCTGGTCGCACCTGACAGCACCGTATTGATTTCTGGCACGGCGAGCATCGTCGGCCATGTCTCGCAACATCACGACGATGCAATGAAACAGCTGGAAGAAACCGTGCGCAACCTGACGGCTTTCAATTCACACGCCAGCTGCCGGCGCACCCCGGCCAGCAAAGACTTGCTCAAGGTGTACGTGCGCGATCCGGCATTGACGGCGGCCATCGCCGATCGATTACGGCAACTGTATCCCAACAGCGAAATCCTGTTCGTCGCCGCAGACGTTTGCCGGCGCGAGCTGCTGTTGGAAATCGAGGCGGTGCTGACCAGCTAGTCACCTCTGCCTTGGGCAGCAAGAACCCCTCACCCTGCCCTCTCCCAAGGGGAGAGGGTGAAGAACTCTCCACCTCTCCCCGTGGGAGAGGTCGCCCGTCCGGGCGGGTGAGGGCTCGGGGATACTATGGAACATTCGCAGCAACCTGTTTCCCCTCACCCTGCCCTCTCCCAAGGGAGAGGGTGAAGAACTCTCCACCTCTCCCCGTGGGAGAGGTCGCCCGTCCGGGCGGGTGAGGGCTCGGGGATTGCTATGAAACATTCGCAGCAACTTGTTTCCCCTCACCCTGCCCTCTCCCAAGGGAGAGGGTAAAGAACTCTCCACCTCTCCCCGTGGGAGAGGTCGCCCGTCCGGGCGGGTGAGGGTCGGGGATTGCTATGAAACATTCGCAGCAACTTGTTTCCCCTCACCCTGCCCTCTCCCAAGGGGAGAGGGTGAAGAACTCTCCACCTCTCCCCGTGGGAGAGGTCGCCCGTCCGGGCGGGTGAGGGGCTCTCCCAAAGGGAGAGGGAGGAATCACTCGCGTCGTAGAGCGCGCAACAGGTTCTCGCGCGGCAGCTTGCCCAATTCATTGCGCGGCAATTTATCGACCATCACCAGCGGGCGCGGCAGGAATGCACTGTCGACACCGCCTGCGAGTCGATCCAGAACTTCACGGGACGTAAGTCTCGGCGCCACCACCAGCGCCGCGACGCGTCGAATCGTTCCGACCGCGTTCGACTCCGGTTGAAACACCACCGCCTCCTGCACGCCTTCGATAGCGAGCACGCGCCGAGTGAGATCCGACAAGGACGCCCGCTTACCCGCGACTTCGATCATGTCCGAACTGCGACCACGCACGACGAAGCTATCCCCACCCTGCAGCTCGACGATGTCCTGCAATTGGACGGGTTCGACGAACCACGGCGCGTGCACCATCGTGCCCTCCGTCTGTGGTTCAAGCCGCACACCTTCATACAGATGCCATAAGTCTTCCCTAGCGGTGTGCCGGCTGGCGAACACACAGGTCTCGGTGGAGCCGAACACTTCCACCATCTCGCCCCCGAGCTTGGCAGTGACGGCGGCCGCTAACGAACGATCCAAGGGCGCAGTAGCAGAGACAATCACCTCGACGCGCGGAAATTCCTGCGGCGATTCCACGATTGCGCGCAGATGCACCGGCGTGCTGACCAGCACACGCGGCCGCGGCAGTTCCGCCAAAGCAATGGCAATGTCCGCAGGAAACAATGGACGGCCCGCATGCACAGCCATGCCGCCAACCAGCGGCAGCAACACACTCAATTCCATCCCATACATGTGCTGTGGCGGGACCGTAGCGAGAATCCAGGGCATCGCCGCCTTGTCACTCAGTGCCGCCCGTATCGAGTAGGCATTGCGGGCGGTACTGCTGCTGATGCTACGCCAGAGTTTTGGAAAGGCCTTGGGCTGCCCAGTGCTGCCGGAGGTGTAACCCACCATCACGGTGTGTTCAGGCGGGATGCACGCGTTGACCGCGGCAACTGCGGGGTTTTTCAAAGCGGCGCCGACCGCTGCGTCGTCGAAGAGATAACTACCGGGATTCGCACTCTGAACATCTGCGACGACCTGCTCGGCACGCGATGCGGGCAACAACACAGTGTGGCCGGCGCTCAACGCCGCGGTGAAAGCGACCAGGAACCGGTAACGATCATCGCAGAGACTGATCATCGCGCCGGGCGCTACCTGCGTCGGCAACTGCGCGATCACCGCAGAGACATGGCTTCTAAACTCGGCGAGTGGGACCGGCGCCCCGTGCCGCCACGCGATGGGCCGCTGCGCATCGTCTGGAACGAACAGCGGTAACAACCCTGCCTCCGCCCTAGTCATCGGTCACTGCTCACTGCCAGCGTCTAAACACCATCGAGGTGTTGACGCCGCCGAACGCGAAGTTGTTGTTCATCACGTAGTCGGTCTGCAGCGCGCGGCCTTCACCGTTGATGTAGTCGAGCTCGCCGCACCGTGCGTCGACGTTGATCCAGGTTCAAGGTCGGCGCGAACCAGCGGCCTGTCATCATCTCGATGCTGAACCAGGCTTCCAGCGCGCCACACGCGCCGAGCGTATGACCCGAGATAGCTCTTCTGCGAGCTGATCGGCATGCGGGCGCCGAACAATGACGAGGTGGCGCGCGTCTCGGCGATGTCGCCGTGTTCGGTCGCCGTGCCATGGCCATTGACGTAGCCGATCGCTTCCGGGCTGCAGCCCCGCGTCCGGCGAGCGCGAGCTCCATCACCGTGCGCATGGTCGACTCTTCCGGCTTGCGTCACATGCACGCCGTCGGAGTTGCTGGCGAAGCCGACCACCTCTGCCTGGATGCGCGCGCCGCGCGCGCTGCGCGTGTTCGAGTTCTTCCAGCACCAGATGGCCGCAACCCTCGCCGACCACCAGGCCGTCCCGGTCGGCGTCGTACGGGCGCGGCGTGGTGTGCGGTTCCTCATTGCGGCGACTGGTGGCGAACAACATGTCGAACGCCATCGCTTCGCTGGGACACAACTCCTCGGCGCCACCTGCCAGCATCGCCGTCTTGTCTGCCGATGCTTGATCGATTCGTAGGCGTAACCGATGCCTTGACTGCCCGAAGTGCAGGCGCTCGAGGTGGGAATGATCCGGCCCGTCAGCGCCGAAGAAGATGCCGATGTTGGCCGCGGTGGTGTGCGGCATCATGCGCACATAGGAATTGGCATTGAGACCGCGCGGCGTCGAGCCGCTCGACAGCATCATCGCGGCGAAAGTCCTTGATGTCCGGGGTGCTACCCGACGACGAGCCACAGGCCACGCCCATCGGCCATCTGGCAATCCGACCGGATTCCCAGTCAGGCCGGCATCGGCAACCGCGAGCTCGGCGGCGCGAACCGCCAAGCTGCGAGACCCGCCCCATGCTGCGCAGTTGTTTGCGTGTCCAGTGTGGCGGCGGCGAAAAATCGTCGATCGGTGCCGCCAGGTGCGTGTTGAGGTCCTTGTGCGCGATCCCAGTCGGGCATGTAGCGAATCGTCGTTGCGACGCGCCCGCAGGCCCGCTCGATGGTCCGGCCAGTCGTAGCCGAGCGCCGACACGCCACCCGACGCCGGTGACGACCACACGCGCGCCATCAGCAGAGCCCCCGTTGACCGCAATCACCTGGCGCGTGACATAGGCGGCATCGGCCGACAAGAGAAACGCTACCGACCGCCGCGACTTCTTCGGCGGCTGCCCGACGCGCTCCGCGGGATACGGCTGCGAGAATTCTCTTCCATCGGCACCTGCTCATCGACCATGTCAGTGTCGATCAAGCCTGGCGCCACGCAATTGACGGTGATCTGTCGCTTGGCGAGTTCGACCGCCAGCGCCTTGGTGGCGCCGATCATCGCCGGCCTTGGCGGCGCTGTAATTGACCTGGCCACGATTGCCGATCATCCCGAGACACCGACGACAGCGTGACGATGCGGCCCGGCGCGCGACGCCGCACCATCGGCATGATCAGCGGTTGCAGCACGTTGTAGAAAGCATCGAGATTGGTGCGCATCACGCCGTCCCACTGCTTCTTCGCTCATGGCGGGAAAGGCGGCATCGGAATGCAATGCCGGCATTGCACACTACGCCGTAGTAACTGCCATGAGCCGCTACGTCGGCGCCCAATGCCTGCGAACAGGCTGCGCGATCGGCTACATCGAACTGCAGGACGCGCGATTGCCTGCCGAGCGCGACGATCTCACCGACCACGGCTTCTGCTTCGTCACGTCGCGACCGACAATGCACGACGACATCGAAGCCATCAGCAGCCGCGCGCAATGCGATGGCGCGGCCAATGCCTCGGCTGGAACCGGTGACGAGAATCGTATCGCTCATGCGGCGCAGAGCTTAGCAACCATGTCGAGACGGCGCTCGGGTTCGGCTACGAACGGGTTGGACTCGTCCCAGGCGTAACCGGCGAGAATCGCGCAGATCATGGCGCGGATGCTGGGGGGCTGCGTCTTGGAAAACATGATGTCCTGGAAGCGACCGTCGTACCACGCGCTGACATAAGCGCGGAAAGTATCGATACCCTTGCGCACCGGCTTGGCGAATTCTTCGGTCCAGTCGACCGTTTCACCGCGCAGTTGGCGGTCGAGCAGACCCGCCGCCACGCTCGCCGAACGCATCGCGATGGTGACGCCGGAGGAGAATATCGGATCGAGAAACTCGGCCGCATTGCCCAGCAGGGCGAAGCCTTTACCGTGCATGGCCTTCACATTGGCGGCGTATCCAGACAGCTCACGCGCCGGCGTATCCCAGGTCGCATTCGCCAGCACGCGCGTGAGAAACGGTTCTTCGCCGGCCAGCTTACGCAGCCGCTCGTCCAGCGAGGCGGGATAGGTCGCAAAGAATTCCTTGCGCGCCACGCAGCCAAGCGAACAACGGCCGTTCGCAAACGGAATCAGCCAGAACCAGACGTCGCGATGCTGCGGATGGACGATGATCTGGATCTTGTTGCGATCGAATGCATCGGGCGCGGCGCCATCGGCAACGTGGGTGAACACGGCGTTGCGCACCGGAAAGTCCGAGGGCGTTTCCAAATTCAGCAACCGGGGCAGCACCCGACCGAAGCCGCTGGCGTCGAGCACGAACTTGGCTTCGACCTCGTACTGCGCACCAGTGGCGTCACTGGCACGCACACGAGGCAGTGCGCCGGTGTTATCCACGGCTGTAACGCGAGCTTCGTAACGAATCTCTACGCCTTGTTTCTGCGCCTCGTCAGCGAGCAACTTGTCGAACGCGGCCCGCTGCACCTGAAAAGTGGAATTCTTTCCCGGCGTGAACTTGTCGCTGAAATCGAAATCGCCGTAAGCGTGGCCCCGAACAAAAGCCGCGCCGTTTTTGTATTGGAAGCCGGCCTGCTCGACCGCCGGCAACATGCCCGCTTCCTCGATGAAGTCGAGGCAATGCGTAAGCAGGCTTTCGCCGACGGAAAACCGCGGGAAGCGCTGGCTTTCCAGCACCAACACGTCCCAACCGCGCCGTTTCAGCAGCGCCGACGCGATGGCGCCCGAGGGGCCGGCGCCGATGACGATGACATCACGCTGTTCCAAGTCCAGTCCTCAATGGTCGCGGTGGGTTAGTGGGCCGGTCAATCGACTCGAGTGCCGGCAGCTTTCATCTGCAGGGCATTTTTCACACAGTCGAGCAGCGGTTGCGGTGTAACGAACTGCAAGGCGCGGGTCTTTGCATCGACGGCGACTTGCATAGTCTGCGCCCGCGCCACTCGTTCGTTGCTGTCGCTGAGGCTCACCAGGTAGTTCATCGACAGCCGGTTCTGCCACTCGGTGAGCGAGGCGCGGACGCTGAGCTTGTCGCCGAACTTTGCCGCCTGCACATACTTCACATGCAGCTCGATGATAGGCCAGGCATAGCCGGATGCCCGCATGGTATCGAGGCCGAAGCCGATGTGATCCATCAGCGCCCAACGCGCATTCTCCAGGTACTTGAGATAGTGCCCGTGCCAGACGATGCCGGCGATATCGATATCGTGGAAAGCGACCGTGGCTTCGGTGGTCACGCTGATCGCGCCCTGGCTGCGCATGACATGGCCACGCATGACGGCTAGACGTTGACGTCACGCTCGCGCACCTGGCGAGCAGTGGCACGTGCAATTTTTCGCCCCAACAATACGGGCAGGCGCATCAACATACCGCAGGTCATGCGGATATGCAGGCTGGTCATGCGCACGTTGTCGAAGAACATGCGGAAGTGCGACACGCCGTCGAGCGGATAAGACACGCGCGTATCCAGCCAACGCATCGGTACTTCACGCCAGTGCAAGCGCACGATGATTTCGGAATCGAAGTCCATGCGAGCGCCGACGTGCTCGCGATCGAGCATCCGCAGCGTTGCGGCCAGCGGATATAAGCGAAAGCCGCACATGGAATCGACGATGTCGAACGACAATGTCTGTAACCACACCATGCCGTGGGTGAGATAGCGCCCGTAATAACGCGCTCTTGGAATGCTGGCGTCGAAGACCGGCCGACCGCAGATCACCGCGTCGGGCGACTCTCTTGCCGCGTCCACGAAGCGACGCGCGTCGGCGAGCGTGTGCTGGCCATCGGCATCGACCTGAATCGCATGCGTAAAGCCCAATTTGGCGGCGGCGCGAAAGCCGGTGATGACCGCCGCGCCTTTGCCGCGATTGACCTCATGCCGCAGCAAGGTCACTTCCGGCAGCTCGCTCAAGCGCTGCAATTCCTGCGCGCACGCCGGGCTGCAGCCATCATCGACCAGCAGCACCGGCAATCCCTGGGCGCGAATGCTCGACACCACAGTGCCGATGGCGTGCTCATGGTCATAAACGGGGATGACAACGCAGACGGCAAACACGGGCGAGGCCTTATCGACTTTGGGAGCGGCCACGCGCGTCAAGCATTCATAAGCCGCTGCATCACTGCAGCGAGGTCGGCGACGGTACGAACCGAACGAAAATCCTCGGGAGTGACTTTGCGGCCGGTGTGCTTCTGCACTTCGTCCATCAGGTCGACCACGTCGATGCTGTCGATTTCCAGGTCCTCATACAGGCGCGCCTCCGGCTTGATCTGCGCCGGCTGGAGCTCGAAGAGCTCGACCAGCGTGCTGCGGATGCGTTCGAGGATTTCATCTTGCGACTGCATGAACTGCTCTGTTGGGGAATCGATATCCGGCGCTCAGGCCTGGTGGACCAGGGATAGCACGTCTGCGCGCGCTGCATCTGTGTGCCGCCGGGCCGCAGTTTAATTCGGGCCGTCGACACCGTACAGCAGGGCCGTCTGACGATCTTACGACTTGGCTCAAACCCGACCCGGCGTCAGGCGGGCCAATTCCTGCTGAAAATGGCGGTGCAGGTCGTCATTGAACCGCCTCGAAGTGGCCGGCAACGGCGCGTTCCGGTAGCCACTCAAGTCCAGGTCTGCCCCCACCGAGAGCGCGAAATGCGGACGGCGGGGCGGAATTGGATACCAGGGCTCAGCCTTGGTGAGCGTAGTAGGGTGGCACCGAATGTAAACGGGGGTTACCACGGCTGCGGCCCGGAGCGCGACGTTGGCCGCGCTGCGATGAAACACCATCGGCTGATGCGGCCGGGTGCGGGTGCCCTCGGGAAAAAAGATCAACACCTGTTTCTCGTTCAACGCGCGCGTCGCGCTCTCGATCATGGTCGCGGCGTGGTCGTTCGGAATGAACTCGACCATGGTCACCGCCCACCGCGTCAGCGGATTGCGCCACAACCCCTGTTTGACGACACAACCAGCGGACGGCGCGAAAGCCAGCAGAAACACCACGTCGATCAGTGACGGGTGATTGGCGACCAGCATCTGGCCGGGCCGGCCGAGGCGTTCGAGGCCGGTAAATTCATAGGTCATCCCGCCCGAGCGATGCATGAAGCCAATGAAAAATCGCAAGGCTCTGCTCATGGCGGCGCGAGCGCGAAGGCGCTTCACTTCGCGCGATGCCGGGAGGAGCTTGATCGCAGGCAACAGCACGGCGCCAACCACCAGTGCGCCGATACCGAACGCGAAAAAGCTGAATCCCGTGACGAACAGCCGCCAAACCCAAGCATCCTGGCGGCGCTGCGGCTGCCCGGCATACTCGGCTGCCGGGGTCGTCAGATGTGGTTCGGCATTCATGGGGAGGAATTATGATGGGCCTGTCATGCACGGCAACCTCGATGCGCTCGAACTGAATTGCGACGCCAGTCCTCCCGGGCTGGCGCTGTGGTTCGGCACGCCGGCCGCGCAGGATTACTTCGATCCTGCGTCGCTGACAGAGGCTGATCGAGTCCGCCGCACCGCCCGTCGCAACTCGCGTCGACAACAAGAGTTCAAGGTTAGTCGCGCGTTGAAAGCGTTCGCACTCGGTGGAGCCGCGCAGAGCCTCAGCCACAGCGGCGGGCATGCGGCACTGCTGACAGCATCAAGCAAACTGCCAATAGGCGTGGACCTGGAGGTGATCCGTCCGCGCGATGTGCTGCGGATCGCGCGCTTTTCGTTCAGCCAAGCAGAGGTTGATGCGCTCGAAGCTTCGCCCGCCGGGACGCGAGATGAATTGTTCTACACGCTCTGGACGATGAAGGAAGCGCTGGCCAAAGCATTGCGCCTGGAACTGGTCGATGCGCTTCGGCAGTGTGTATTCGCACCCGGAGGTTCGATCTGGCGAGGATCCGCACCAACCCGGTCGCCTTGGTCGGTTCAGGTTTTCCAGCCGCGGGCGGGCTTCCTGCTAGCAGCCGCTTCCGTGGGCACGGATACTCCGCCATCACTGCAGATGTGGCAGTGGCCCCCGCTGTTGGCGGCGACCTGGCCGCCTATTGTTTGCGCAACCGCTCCCGCAGACGCTGCCGCTCTTCCGGCGTGAGCTGCTGAAACTGCTTGCGCAGCTGTCGGCGCTGCTCGGGCGCGAGGTTCTGAAAACGGCGGAAATTCTTGCGGATGCGCGCTTGCTCGTCCGGCGGCAGGTTGGTGAACTGCTTGAACATGCGGCGAATTTCGCGCCGTTGCGCCACATCCAGCGATTGCCAGCGCTGGAATCGCTGCTTGGCCTGCTGACGCTGCTCCGGCGGCATGGTCAGCCAGCGCTGCGCGCCCTTGGCGAGGGACTGCTGCCGCGCCAGTGGTAATTCCGACCAGCGCCCCTCGAACTTGCCCAATAGTTTTTGCTGATCGGGGGACAGCTCGTGCCAGCTCACGCCGGTCCCGCTGGACTCGGTCGCTTGAGCCAGCGGAACGGCGGCCAACAGCAGTGCCCAAAGCATCAGGGTCAGCACGCTTTTCATCGCTCGTCCACGGCAGGGTTGCTCGCCGCCTCCTTTGCCGGTTTTTCCGGTTTGGCGGTGCTGGGCGGCGGCGGGGTGGGGTCCTCGGCGTTGGCCAGTAACGTCCAATCGTCGCCATCTGCTTCCAAATTGGCGAGATAATCCAGGAAAGCGCCCTCAAGTGGCTCGATTTCATCTGCTGCGCGCCCACTCAGGCTGAGCAGCAGCAGCACGGTCATGAGAGCGGCTCTAAACATGCTCAACCGCTCTCGCCTGAGCTCTCTTCTGCCAGCCACGAGTAAAACTCAACGTCTTGAAGCATCTCGAAACTGTCGTTATCCGCGACGATATCGAAGTCATCGAGCGGCAACACGCCAGCATCTCGGCTCGGTGCGGTGGTTTCCCGACCACTGAGCAGAAAAACGGCGAGCAACGCGGCAGCGGCCAGTCCACCCAAAGGAGCGCTGAGCCAATAACGACGCGTCGAGCCCTTTTTCAATTCCGCCAGAGCCACGTTGCGAGCTTGATGGAGACGAGACCGGGTGCGCCCATCGAGGCGATCGACGCTGTTTTCGAACAGCTCGCGACTACGCTGCTCGAGCTCTTGCCGTGGCTCGGGCGGAGTCTTATCCGACGACGGGATCACCATGCGGCCCCCAAGTGCTCGCGCAGAGTATGCACGGCGCGGGAATAGTGAGTTTTGACGCTGCCTTCACTGCATCCCATGGCTGAGGCTGTCTGGGCCACATCCATGCCCTCAAAGTTGCGCAACATGAACGCTTCCTGCTGCCGGCCCGGCAGGTCAGCCAGCGCTTTTTCCAACGCGGCCATGGCTTGGTCGCTCGCGAGCAGGTCCTGCGGCTGCGGGCGTGCGTCGGGCACGCCGTCGTAGGGATCGGCGGCCTCATCTTCATCGGCCTTCCAGCCCGGCAGCCAGCTCATGACCTTCGCGCGCACCTTGCGGCGGCGCTGGCAGTCGCGAATCCGGTTTTGCAGAATGCGGTAGAACAGGGGCCGCCATTCCTCGCTCGGGCGCCGCGCGTAACGCCGCGCCAGCTGAAGCATGGCGTCCTGTACGATATCGAGCGCATCGTCGTCGTGGCGCACGGCAATCCTGGCGATGCGGAAAGCACGCTTTTCGACGCTGAGAAGAAAGCGATCCAGCGTGCGCACCTGATCCAGAGTCTGATCCTCCACGGCGGCCGGCGCGTCACCCTGGCCGAGGTTGAGCAGCGCCCAGGCGGCGGCCGTGGGCAGAGTATCAGAGAGCCGCATGCGTTCCGGTATCTTGAGCAGAGCGGGGGTTCATTCCCCGTTGCAACGCCTGGGAGTGCGCGCGGTTGACCGGCGCGTCGCCCTATCGCTGAAAAATTGAGCAATCGCCAAACCCGTTAGCGGATTGAGCACTTGAGTCGCTTCACCCCAAACAATGCACAGACTTGTCCACAGGTTCTGTGCATAGAAGACCGACTGCCCTATTTGGGCGTCGCTGTCGATACCCCATTGCGACAAATCTTCGACTATCGAGCGCCGGAAGGATCGGCGCTCAGTCCGGGGCACCGCGTGTGGGTGCCGTTCGGGCGGCGGCGAGTTGTCGGCGTGGTGGCGGAATGCCGCGAGCACAGCGAAGTGCCTGCGAATAAACTGCGCGCGGCCTTCGAAGCCATCGATGTCGAACCGACTTTCGATGCGCACCTGCTTGCGCTGCTGACCTGGGCGGCCGAGTACTACCGCCACCCGCTGGGCGAGGTGCTGACTTCCGCTCTGCCGGTCATGTTGAGGAGCGGAGCGCCGCTGCGTGAGGAGCACATCCTATGGAGACTCACGCCGCTCGGGCGCGCTGAAGCACTTTCAAAATTGCCGCAGCGATCGATTCGGTTGCGCGCCATCGCCGAGTTCCTGGCGACTCGCGAGCAAGCACCGGCTTCGGAAATCCTGAGCGCGACGGAAAGCCCGCTGTCGGCGTTACGCAATCTGGAAGCGCGCGGCTTCATCGAACAGTTCGCCCGCGGCGAAGTGAGTCACGGTCCGGTGTCGATCATTCGCGCCGGACCGGCGCTCAATGAAGCGCAAACGAATGCGGTGGAGCGGATTCGAGCCTCGCTCGGAAGCTTCACTTCGCATTTGCTCTACGGCGTCACTGGCAGCGGCAAGACCGAGGTGTATCTGCATGCGATCGCAGATGTCCTCGCGCGCGATCAACAAGCATTGGTGTTGGTGCCCGAAATCGCCCTGACCCCGCAGTTGATCTCGCGCTTTCGTGGGCGCTTCGATGCGCCCCTGGCGGTGTTGCACTCGGGATTGAACGATACCGAGCGACTGGCCGCGTGGAGAGACGCACGCGAAGGTACGGCGCGAATCGTTATCGGCACGCGTTCGGCGATCTTCAGTCCACTGTTGCAGCCGGGACTGATCGTCGTCGATGAAGAACACGATGCCTCGTTCAAACAACAGGATGGCTTTCGCTACTCCGCGCGCGACCTCGCGCTGGTACGCGCACAGCGCCTTGGAGTACCGGTCGTGCTGGGCTCCGCGACGCCCTCGCTCGAAACATTATCGCGCGCTCAAAAACAGCCGGACACGCTGCTGCGACTTCCGGAACGCGCCGGCAGCGCACGGCCGCCGCAGTTATCGCTGCTCGATCTCCGTAAACATGGCGCGACGCAGGGCATCGCCACGCCGACCGTCATGGCAATCAAGCGGCATCTGGATGCCAGCGGCCAGGTCATGGTGTTCATCAATCGCCGCGGCTACGCGCCGGTGCTGTTCTGCCCGACCTGCGGCTGGGCGTCGCACTGTCGACGTTGCGACGCTCACCTCACGGTACATGGCCGTGGTCGCGGTCTCATCTGTCACCACTGCGGTTCGCAGGAACCGCTGCCAAGCGCTTGTCCCACTTGCAAGGCAGAAGTGAAGCCTGTCGGCCAGGGGACGGAGCGCGTGGAAGAAACATTGCAGCAGCTGTTTCCGGACTCGCCGCTCGCGCGCATCGATCGGGACAGCATGCGGCGGAAAGGCGAACTCGAAGCGACGCTGGCGCGCGTCGATCGCGGCGAGATCCGCATCCTGGTCGGCACGCAAATGCTTACCAAGGGCCACGACTTTCCCAATGTCACCCTGGTCGTGGTGTTGAATGCAGATCAAGGATTGTTCAGCACCGATTTCCGCGCGCCCGAGCGCCTGGCGCAAACCATCGTGCAAGTTGCCGGGCGCGCGGGGCGCGCCGAGCGCCCAGGGGAAGTCTTGATTCAAACCGAATACCCCGATCATCCATTGCTCGGCCTGCTGCTGTCGGGCGGCTATGCGGCATTCGCCGCCGGCGCGTTGACAGAACGTGAACAAAGCAGCTGGCCACCGTTTGCCCGCATTGCGCTGCTGCGCGCGGAAGCGAGCACGCAAGAAGAGCCAATGAAGTTTCTGCATGCTGCCGTCGTCGCGGCCCACCGACATTCAGTTCGTGGCGTGAAGCTGCTGGGCCCTGCACCCGCACCGATGGAACGCCGCGCCGGACGTTTCCGCGCACAGCTGTTGTTACATGCGCCGACCCATTCTCCCCTGCAAAAATTCATGAGCGGCTGGCTGCCGGAACTCGCCGCGCTGCCGGAATCCCGTCGCGTGCGCTGGTCCATCGATGTCGATGCCGCGGAATTGAACTGAAGTCACTATTCACGTCCTGGCTGCTACACTCACACGTACCTACACTTAGTTTCTCGCCGTGAAATACCAGATCGAACGCCTCGTGCAGGCCGCGCTAGCTTGTTTGCCGGCCGATATTCTCCCCGGAGATATCTTGCATCCAGCCGTGGATGTCGAGCGCACGCGCGACGCGGCGCACGGCGATTTCGCGACCAATATCGCGTTGCAGCTGGCTAAGCCGGCACGGCGTAATCCGCGGCAGTTGGCGCAGGCCATCCTCGATGCGCTGCCGTCGAGCGAATTGGTGAGCAAGGCGGAAATTGCCGGTCCGGGCTTCATCAACTTTCATCTGTCGCCGCGCGCTTATCAGCAAGAGCTGTCGCGCATTTTCGATCTCGGCATCGCATACGGCTACAACAAGCGCGGCGCCGGTCAGAACGTCGTGGTTGAATTCGTGTCGGCGAATCCCACGGGTCCTTTGCACGTTGGCCACGGTCGCCAGGCTGCACTCGGCGACGCACTCGCCGCGCTGTTGCAATCGCAGGGCCATCCGGTCAGCCGCGAATTCTACTACAACGATGCCGGCGTACAGATCCAAAACCTGGCGCTGTCGGTGCAAGCACGCGCGCGCGGCATCAAGCCCGGTGAACCAGGTTGGCCTGAAGCGGCTTACAACGGCGAATACATTCAAGACATCGCCGATGACTTCGTCGCCCGCAAGACGGTCCACGCTTTCGATGGCGAACCGATTCGCGCCAGCGGCAAAGTCGAGGACCTTGACGCAATCCGCCGCTTCGCAGTGACCTGCCTGCGCCACGAACAGGACTGCGACCTGCAAAAGTTCGGCGTGCGCTTCGACACCTATTACCTGGAGTCGAGCCTCTACACCGACGGCAAGGTGGAATCGACCGTGCAGGCTCTGGTCGGCAGCGGCTACAGCTACGAGAAGGATGGCGCGCTGTGGTTACGCACTACCGACTTCGGCGACGACAAAGACCGCGTCATGCGCAAGTCGGATGGCACGTACACCTACTTCCTGCCCGACGTTGCTTATCACGTCACCAAGTGGCAGCGAGGGTTTTTCCGCGCGATCAACGTGCAGGGCACCGATCATCACGGCACGATCGCGCGCGTGCGCGCAGGCCTGCAGGCGCTCAATATCGGCATTCCGAAAGGCTATCCCGACTACGTGCTCCACAAGATGGTGCGCGTGATGCGGGGTGGCGAGGAAGTGAAAATCTCCAAGCGCGCCGGGTCCTATGTGACGGTGCGTGACCTGGTCGAATGGGTCGGTCGCGACGCGGTCCGTTTTTTCCTGGTGTCGCGCAAGGCCGACTCGGAGTTCGTCTTCGATATCGATCTCGCGCTGGCCGAAGGCGAAGAGAATCCGGTCTACTACGTTCAGTATGCGCACGCCCGAGTGTGCAGCGTGTTCCGTCAGTTGCAGGATAAAGGTCTCACGTACGAGCGTGAAGTTGGCGAAGCCAATGTGGAGAGGCTGGTCGAGCCCCACGAGAAGGCGTTGATTCGCCGGCTGACGTACTACCCCGAGTTGCTGGAGACCGCCGCACGCGATC
Organism: uncultured Gammaproteobacteria bacterium; assembly: GCA_963710595.1. Lineage (GTDB taxonomy): Bacteria > Pseudomonadota > Gammaproteobacteria > Steroidobacterales > Steroidobacteraceae > Steroidobacter. Next base: position 1,207,808 of record CAVQAZ010000003.1, on the reverse strand, counting down.
TCGAGCCGCATCAGCTGGCGCATTACCTGCGCGAGCTCGCCGGCGACTTCCACACTTACTACAACGCGCACAAGTTCATCATCGACGACGTCGGCTTGCGTAATGCGCGCCTCAACCTTGTCTGCGCCACCCGGCAGGTGCTGGAGAACGGCCTGAAGCTGCTCGGCGTCACCGCGCCGGAGAAGATGGAGTCGAAGCGGACGCAAGCGACTGGCGAGGAGTGATTCGGCAGAGCAAAATGGCGCGCGGCCCAGATGACTGCGGCCGAGCGCCCACTCTGACCAGTCTCTAGTCACCAGACACCATTCACTTCTTCTTTCAATGGCTCGCGATTACAAAAACTCCAAGCGCCGCGCCGGAGGTTCATCCGGCCTATCCGGCATGGCCGGCTTCGTCTGCGGGCTGGCGGTGGGACTGGCAGTAGCATTGGGCGTTTATCTCTTCGATCGCCGCACCGATGCGCGCATGGCCCAGCAAACCGCGCCGATGACCCGCGACGAAGCGCAGGCGCAAGCGAAACCTGCACCGGCGTCGCAGGAAGAAGGCGGCACGCAGCAGTTCGATTTCTACGAAATGCTGCCCAAGTACGAAGTCGTCATTCCCGAACAAGACGGCCGTCCGGCGCCTGCCACCGTGACCGGCGGACCGGTGCAAAAACCCGGCGCTTATATCCTGCAGGCCGGCTCCTTCCGCAATCACAAAGACGCCGACCGCGTGCGGGCAATGATCGCCATGCAGGGCGTGGAATCAAAGATCCAGAAGGTCACTATCGACAAGGACACCTGGCACCGCGTTCGCGTCGGCCCGATCACCAACCTGCAGTCACTGGAAGACACGCGCAGCAAACTGCGCCAGGCGCAGATCGACGCGCTGGTGATCAGGGTGGGAGAGTAATCGCTTCGAAGTGAGGTACGGATCGGCGCTGGGGCTCGGCCCTCTTAATCTCTTAACGCAGCCGCCCCTCACCCGCGCTGCGCGCGACCTCTCCCACGGGGAGAGGTGAAGAGCTCCCTCTCCCTTTGGGAGAGGGTTGGGGTGAGGGCTTCTTCAGCCGCGTGAGCGGCGTCCAGCCGACCCTCACCCGCGCTGCGCGCGACCTCTCCCATGGGGAGAGGTGATGAAGAGCTCCCTCTCCCTTTGGGAGAGGGTTGGGGTGAGGGCTTCTTCAGCCGCGTGAGCGGCGTCCAGCCGACCCTCACCCGCGCTGCGCGCGACCTCTCCCACGGGGAGAGGTGAATCCTTTATCTAGTCTTCAGCCAGCTGCCTGAAATCCACGCCCAGCGATCGCAGCTTGCGATACAGGTGCGTGCGCTCCATGCCGACGCGCTTGGCCAGCTGCCCTACCTTGCCGTTGCAAAGAATCAGCTGCTGCTGCAGATAGGCGCGCTCGAAATGTTCGCGGGCTTCTCGCAGCGGTAGCGCCAGCAGGTCCTGTTTGACCAGCGGCTCGTTGGTTGGCGCATGCGCGGCCAGCTCGCGCTCGATCTCGTCGAGTTTGATTTCTTCTTCGCCGCCGAGGATCAGCAACCGCTGCACCAGGTTGCGGAGTTCGCGAACATTGCCCGGCCACGGATAGTTGCGTAAGCGATTTTGCGCAGCGACGCCGAAGCGACGGAACGGCAGATGCTGCTCGTCGACCAGGCGATCGACGTAGTGACGCAGCAGGTCCGGCACATCCTGCGCATAGTCACGCAGCGGCGGCACATTCAGCGTGATTACATTCAAGCGCGACAGCAATTCCAGCCGCACACCGGTACCCTCGGCGTTGAGGAACCGTGAGGTCGCCGAACCGATGATGCGTACGTTCGAATTCACCGGCGTGGCCCCGCCGACGCGGGTGAACGTCTTGGTTTCCAGTGCGGCGACCAGCAGGCCCTGCGCCTTGATCGGCATGTCTTCGATGCTGTTGATGAACAGCACCCCGCCCGCCGCCTGCTCGAAAACACCAGCGTGGACGCCGCTGGAATCTTCCGTGCCGTGCAACGCCGCTGGTGCGCCTTCATCACTGACGCCGGTTGCAACCAGCTGCACGAACGGGCCCGCAGCGCGCGGACTGAGCGAATGAATGTAACGCGCGAACGCTTCGCGGCCGCTGCCGGGCTCGCCGACGATCAGCACCGGAGTTTCATGCGGAGCAACCTGCTGCACCTGTTCGCGAAGTGCATGCATTGCGCGGCTTTTGCCGACCGGCGCAATCAGCGGCGGCACCAGCAAGCGAGCGCTGAGCCGTTTGTTGCGCCCAGAGTCCAATGCGCGTTCGACGGTGCGCAACAGCTTTGCCAACGACAACGGCTTTTCGACGTAATCGAAAGCCCCCAGGCGCGTAGCCTCCACCGCCGTCTCGACGGTGCCGTGACCCGACATCATCACTACGGGGCAGGACGTGCCGTTCGGCTGCACCCATTCACGCAACAGCGTGATGCCATCGGTACCCGGCATCCAGATGTCCAGCAGGATCAAATCAGGGTCGTGCAGGGCGCGGCTGGCGCGCGCTTCGGCGGCGTCCGCGGCGACGTCTACTTCATAGCCTTCGTCCGCCAGGATCTCCTTGAGGAGTCCACGGATTTCGGTTTCGTCATCGACTACCAGTATGCGTGCTGCACTCATGCCCGCTCCCTCCTCGGTCCGGTACGCCGCTCGCGAATCACGCCACCGCTGCGAACCGCAGCCAAGGGCAACTCGATACGCACCCGCGCACCCCCTGTGCGCACATTATCGGCTTCTATGGTGCCGCCGTGTTCTTCGACTATCTTTTTCACGATCGCGAGCCCGAGGCCCGTCCCCTTCGGTTTGGTCGTTACATAAGGATCGAATACCTGGCCGATCACATCCGGTCGGAATCCCGGTCCGTTGTCCTCGACGATAATCTCCGCCGTCTTGGCTGCCGTCCTGGTGGCCCCGCCGGGTTCGATCAGCCGCGTGGCGACGCGCACCGAAGGGGCCGGCAGGCCTTCCAGCGCCTCCCAGGCATTGGCCAGCAAATTATGGATGATCTGCCGCATGCGGCCACGGTCGGCCTCGATCTCGGGCAGCGCCGGCTGCAGCTGCAAGGTCGTGCCCGGCCGGCCCGGTGCGCGGTACAGTTCCGCCACTTCGCCGATGAGCTGGTTCAGGTCGAAGCGTGACACATCCATCTCCGGCGCGCGCGCGTATTCGCTGAAGGCGTTGACCATCTCCTTCATGGCCTCGACCTGCTGCACGATCGTGTTGGTAGCGCGGTCCAGCATCTGCGCCTGCGCCTCGTCCATCGACCCCAGCAGCTTGCGGCGGATCCGCTCGGCGGACAGTTGAATGGGCGTCAGCGGGTTCTTGATCTCGTGCGCCAGGCGCCGCGCCACCTCGCCCCAGGCAGCGTCTCGCTGGGCCTGCAGCAAGGTGGTGATATCGTCGAATACGATGACGAAGCCGCTCGGCGTCTGGTCTTCGCCGGACAGCGTAGTACAGGCGCACATCAGAATGCGTCGGCTGGACTCGCCCTGAAGCACCAGTTGCTCGCGCCATTCGCTCTGCCCGGCTTCGAGATGCGCGTTGCAGGCGGCCTGGAATTGTTCGAACAACGTGCCCGCCGTGCCGATCTGCGCCAGCGGTTTGCCGATGACCGCCTCGACCTCGACCCCGAGGATGGAACACGCGGCCTGGTTGGCGGTGCGGATGGTGCGATCGGCTTCGAGGGAAATGACTCCGGTGGAGAGTCGCGCCAGGATGACGGAAAGATTAGCGCGCTCAGCTTCCACAGCCTGCTGCACACGACGAGTTTCTTCGCGCGACTTTGCCAGTCGCTTGGTCATGTCGTTGAACGAATGCACCAGGATGCCCATTTCGTCATGCGAGGTCAGCGGCAGTCGCAAATCGAAATCGCCCTTGGCGACCGCGCGCGTGCCGGCGACCAGGTCCTGGATCGGACGCACCAGCCGGCGGGCAGCCCAGAATGCGCCATACAGCGCGCCGAACAGTGACAACAGCAGCACCAATGTCAGCGTCAGCGTGAAGCTGGTCTTCAACGGTTCGCGCAGCCGCGCCTTCTCGCCGTAGCGCTGATAGGAAGATTCAACGGTGTCGGCCAGTTCCCCGAGGCGTCGCTCGATGGGATAGATGGCCTGCAGCATGCGCATTTCATCGCCCGGCACCACCAGCGGCAGGCGCACCGCCGTGCGCACCAGGTATCCGCCGCCCGCGACGGGATCGAGTGCTACATAGTCGCGCCCCTGGCGCACCTGCATGGTCATTTCCTCGCTGAGCGGCGCCGGCACCATTTCGCCAAGGCGATCGGTGCTGGTAGCGACGATGCGGCTGTTGGCCGCCAGCAGCGTCAGTTCCAGCGCTTCGTTGTCGCGTCGCAGTTCGTCGAGTATTGGAATGGAATCGCCGCGAATTGGCGCAATGAGCGCGGCGACGTTGCGCGTGCGTTCCAGGTATTCGCGCATGCGCAGGTCGAGTGCCGCTCGCGACAGCGTCAACGCATCTTCGAGGCCCTGACGAATTTCGACGTGGAACCAGCTGTCGATGCCCCGGTTGAGAAACATCACCGAGAAGTAGAACACCAGCAGCAGCGGCGCCATCGCGAGCGTCGCCGACATCCACACCATGCGTGCTTCGAGGCGGGAACCGACGACGCGTTTGCGCCAGTCGCGCACCAGTTGCGTGAGCCGTCCGGCGATCAGGATCAGCAGCACCAGCAGGCCGGCGACGTTGACGCCAACGATGAAGGGATGCAGGTCGCTGAAGTGGGCCGACTGCTGCACCGTCTGCGCCATGATCAACAACGCAGCCACCCACAGCCCCGATCCTATGAGTATCAGGATCGAGACCAGCGTGCGTTTCAGAGTTGCGGCGACCATGTGTACCACTCGCTGCGCTGTCGCCAGTCGTCCGACCAGAACAGCACGAAGCGCAAGGTGTCGGGCATCGTGCGCACATCCAGGTTGGCGCGCATGCTGATTTCGTGTCGCCGGCTCGGCGACACCAGCGCCTGGTCGAGAATCGGCAGGCGGCTGATCACACGCAGCGCGTCCAGTGCGGCGTCGAATGTCGCATAGGACGCCTGTTCGCCGCTATTCAGATTGCGGACCAGGTAGCGTTCGCTCAAAGCCCGGTAGGCCAGTTCGTAGGATTGGTCCAGGGTCGCGACGGTTTCGTCCAGCCAGTAGCTGCGCTGGCGTTTGACGACGATCTCCAGGTGCAGCGACAGCGGCACCCCTTCCCGTATCGCCTCGCGCGCGCCGTTGGGCAAGTCGAAGTTGAGGGTCGCGTTCAGTTCGTAAACGCGATCGGCCGGCTCGATGTAGGCAGAGCGGATTTCGAAGCGGGTCTGCGCCGACGCCGCCGGCGCGCTCGTGATGCCCAGCAGCGCCAGCCACGCCACGATCAGCCATGCCAGTGGCCGCCGGACGTTATCGTCCAGCCCACGAGGGCAAAGCGCATCGCGCCAAGTTGGGCTCACCGCCACGTAGCATCCTTAAACCGAGAGCTGAACCGAGCCAGGAAGTGTGTTGTTAAGACGACTTCTCGAGCAGAGCATAATAAAAACCATCCATCCCGGCGGAACCCGCCGCGATTCGCCGGCCCGGACCGCCACTGTTCGCCGCTTCCTGTACGGCGTCCCCGAACGAACCAATCCTTGCGGCGGTCACGTCGCGCGCCGCCGGCTGGTCAGCAAGAAAGTCGCCAATCACCGCCGTGGTTTCCGCCTGCAGCGCCGAACAACTGGCATAGAGCAGCCGGCCTCCGGGGAGCAGCAGCGGCCACAGGCTGCGCAATAACTGCGCCTGGCGGGCCGCCAGCGCCGGAATGTCGTCGGCCCGACGCAGCAGCTTGATGTCCGGATGGCGGCGAATCACGCCGGTGGCGGAGCAAGGCACATCGAGCAGAATGCGGTGGAATCCCTGGCCATCCCACCACCCCGCAGGTTCCGCGGCATCGGCAGCGACCACGCGCGCCGACAGGCCCAATCGTTGCAAATTCTGCGTGACACGCAGCAGCCGCTCGGGAGAAACGTCGACCGCGGTGAGCGCGGCAAGTTCAGGCGCCAGCTCCAGCAGGTGGCCGGTTTTGCCGCCGGGAGCTGCACAGGCATCCAGGATGCGCTCGCCCGCTTGCGGTTCGAGCAAGTGCGCGGCGAGCTGGGCCGCAGCATCCTGCACTGAAACCAGTCCCTCCTGGAATCCCGGCAGTTCGCCAACGTCCATGGCCTCATCCAGCAGCAACGCAGTGTCATCGAACAGGCTGGCCGCGATCCCGATCTGCCTTGCCTGCAGTTGCGCCCGATAGTTCGCAGCGTTAGCGCGAAGCCGATTCACACGAATCCAGAACGGCGGCCGCCGGTTATTGGCGGCGAGAATATCGTTGGCGCGATCGTCCCAGTCGGCACGCAATGTCTCCACTAACCAACGTGGGTGCGCCGTGCAAATAGCAAGGTCGCGATCGATCTCCTTCAATAACCGGGCCTGTTCGCGCTGGCAGCGGCGCAGGATGGCATTGATGAACCCGGCAGCGCGCGGCTGTTTCAAGAGTCTGGTTGCGGCGACAGTTTCGGCGACCGCGGCGTGCTCGGGAATGTCCGTGTAGAGCAACTGGCACATGCCGACGATGGCGAGCGCGCGGATTTCCGGTTCGAGCGCTTGATCGGGTCGAGTCAACAATCGCTCGAGCAACGTGTCGAGCCGGATGTACCAGCGAATGCTGTCGTAACACAGCGAACGCAGCAGGCCGCGCTCTTGTCTGGTGGCGTCAGGACTCGACGTCACAGCGGCATCGAGTGAACGACCACGCTCGGCAACATCCGCAATGACTTTGGCGGCCCGGGCCCGGACAGCGGCCGAAGCGCTCACGAACCAAGAACCGCGCCCTCGGGGCGATGTGCTTTGAGAAAATCTGCCGCGGCCATTGCCTTGCGACCCGCGCTTTGCACACGCGTTAATTGCAGCGTGCCGTCGCCCGTCGCGACTTCGATTCCTGCCGCGCTGGTGGCGATGACCGTGCCGGGCGCCGCTGATGTTTCTGTCGACAGCGGCAGCGATTCCCACACGCGCAGTTGCTGGCCATTCCAACGCGTCTCTGCAATCGGCCACGGATTGAAAGCGCGCACCTGTCGATCGATTTCGAGCGCACTCCTGCTCCAATCGATCAACGCTTCTTCCTTCCGAATCTTGGCAGCATACGTAGCACCGTCTTTAGGTTGAGCGCGAGGCACAGCAGAGCCGGCGGCGATTGCGTCGATAGCTTCGATCACTGCCGCCGCACCCAGCGCTGCGAGCCGATCGTGCAACGTCGCTGCAGTTTCGCGCGCGTCGATGGGTGTCACGCGTTCGAGCAGCATGGGGCCGGTGTCGAGGCCCACATCCATTTGCATGATGGTCACGCCGCTCTCTTTGTCTCCAGCTTGAATCGCACGCTGAATCGGCGCGGCGCCACGCCAGCGAGGCAGCAACGACGCATGAATATTCACGCAGCCCAGGCGAGGCGTTTCCAACACCGTCTTCGGCAGCAACAATCCATAGGCGACCACGATCATCAGATCGGCGGACCAATGCGCAAGCCGCTCGACCGCAGCAGGGTCTTTCAACGTTTGCGGCTGCTCCACCGGCAACTCATGCCGAAGCGCGCATTGTTTCACCGCGCTCATCGTTACTTGCTGGCCCCGGCCCGCGGGACGATCCGGCTGCGTATATACCGCGACCACGCGATGTCGCGAGGCAAGCAACGCTTCGAGCGCGGGCACGGAGAACTCCGGAGTGCCGGCGAAAATTAGCGACAGTGGCGGGGACATCTAAGAGTTCAGTTCGTGTGATAGCTAGCGAAACGACAGCGGATTATGAGTTCGTTGGCACCGCGTTCCACGACGCGTCAGCGGAGGTGCCAGAGGGACATTCATCCTTTCAGGGGCGTGAAAAACAGGAGTTTTTCTACGCAGCGCTACAGGGACGCACTTGTGCGCGGTCCTGAAAGGATGAATGTCCCTCTGGCGCCTTCGCGGGCCACGCCCCAATAAACCGCGGCCTTGTTTACCCGCTTCCTCGGCAGGTACCTAACTTCCCGCCGTTACAGCGCGCTCGGCCGCGAGCGCTGCTGGTCGGCGGTCTTGTCTTTGCGTTCCTTCTTCGAGCTTCTTGCGGATGCGGGTGCGCTTGAGCTCCGAGAGGTAATCGACGAACAGTTTGCCTTCCAGGTGATCCATCTCGTGCTGGATGCAGACCGCGAGCAGCCCGTCGGCGTCGAATTCGATCTGTTTACCATCGCGGTCCAGCGCGCGGACGCGAATCTGCTCGGCGCGCCTGACTTTTTCGTAGATGCCCGGTACCGACAGGCAGCCCTCCTCGGTTTCCTCGAGGCCGCTGTGGCTGACGATTTCGGGGTTGATCAGCGCCAGGCGCTCATTGCGCTTTTCGCTGATGTCGAGCACCAGCAGGCGCTTGTGGACGTTCACCTGGGTGGCGGCCAGGCCGATTCCCGGCGCCGCATACATGGTTTCAAACATGTCGTCGATCAATTTACGTAAGCCCGCATCCACCTGCTCCACAGGCTGCGCTCGCGTCCTGAGGCGCGGGTCTGGGAATTCGAGAATCGGAAGTAGTGCCATGTTCGAAAACATCAAAAGAGGGAGACTCGCCTAGTCTGCAGTCAGATTGTCCGGAAACAAGACCTGCCGGGGAAGCTCACTGTATGACTCGACAGTCCATAAAGGTTGCACTTGGCGGCGCGCAACAGGAATGAGAACCACGTCTCGCGCTGGAATCCTATTCCTGCAATCGCTGTAATGATGCTGCTAAAGTTAGGTCACTGTTGAACTTAATGTCGGCCCCGATAGCGTTTTTGCGCGCTCCAGCCGCCCCCGCGGGGAACTGGTCAAAGCGTCGCAGCAACGCACCGGAAGCCTGCGGTCGTCGTTCCGCCTGCGAAGTATAAGGGGCGAACCGCGCAGGCCGGGACGGGATGGTGAGGGTCTGCAATTGGAGCTCGTTGAAGCGCATGAAAACTGCGAATCTGGCACTTCGTCCGGCGATCCTGCTTAGCCTGGTCGCCGGTCTGACCATCACCGCGGGCCTCGCGCCCCTGAACAGTTCAGCTCAGGAGGGGACCGCTCGCACCGTGGGGTCCGGCAGCAACATTCCGCTGACCACCGACGCCCCGGATCAATACGTCGTCAAGACCGGCGATACCCTGTGGGACATTTCCAAGGTGTTCCTGCGCGAGCCCTGGTACTGGCCGGAAATCTGGTACGTGAATCCGCAGATCGCCAATCCTCACCTGATCTATCCCGGCGACGTGCTGAAGCTGGTGTATGTCGACGGCCAGCCGCGCCTGACCGTGGCTGAACGCGGCGGCGAAAGCGTCGAACGGGGCCAGGGCGGCAAGCGCCTGTCTCCGGAAGTGCGGCGCGAACCACTGAGCCGGGCCATTACTGCAATTCCCTACGACATTGTCGCCAGTTTCATGGGCCGGCCGACGTTGTTGAGCAAGGACCAGGTCAAGACTGCGCCGTATGTGGTCGCAATGCGCGACCGCCATATGATCGGCGCGATCGGCAACGAAGTGTATGCACGCGGCATCGAGGAAGCGGCGCCCGATACGCGCTTCAGCGTCGTGCACGTGGAAGAAGAACTGCGCGACCCGGACAACAATGCCCTGCTCGGCTATTCCGGCATGTATGTCGGTTCAGGCCCGGTGGCGACCCAAGGTGATCCCGCCAAGCTGCTGATGACGGACTCGTCCCGCGAAGTCCTGCAAGGCGACAAGCTGTTCCCCGAGTCGGTGGATGTGAATGTGGACTTCGTACCGCACGCGCCGGCATCCGAGGTCGATGCGAGCGTCATTGCCGTACGCAGCCACACAGTGATGGGTCAGTACCAGGTCGTCGCGCTCAACCGCGGCACGCGCGCGGGACTGGAACCGGGACATATTCTCGCCATCTGGCAGCCCGGCGACGTAGTGCGCGACTCCTTTGCGGAAGGTGGCCTGGCCGCACGACGCACACGCAAGACTTCGTCCTTCGGCAACAATGTGCAGCTGCCCGAAGAGCGCGCCGGCTTCATCATGGTCTTCAAGGCGTTCGACCAACTGAGCTATGCGCTGGTGATGGAAACCACGCACGAAATTCGCCAGGGCGACCGCGCTAAAAATCCGTAGGCGCATTTTTTTTCGGGATAGGTTTATGTGCTCATGGATGAGCTCAATGCATGGTTGACGCTGATGCGCGTGCCCGGCCTTCATGCCGGCACGCTCCAGCAACTCCTCGACCACCAACCTGCCGTCACTTCACTGGTGCGCGCGTCACCGGCAACTCTGCAGGCCATCGGCGCCAGCGCTGGGATGATCGACTGGCTGCGCTCGCCCCATCCGGAATTGCTGGAACAGGACCTGCGCTGGCTCGACCATCCCGCGCATCACTTCCTGCCGCTCGCTTCACCGAAATATCCGATCCTGCTCGCCGATCTCCCCGATGCACCGCTGGGTTTGTTCGTACACGGCGATCCGGACGTGCTCAGCCTGCCGCAACTTGCCATCGTCGGCTCACGCAATCCGACTGCCGCGGGCACCGATAACGCGCGGCAATTTGCCGCGCATCTGGCGCGCTCCGGACTTGCTATTACCAGCGGCCTGGCCATCGGCATCGACGCCGCAAGCCATCGTGGCACGCTCGACAGCGGCGGCCGGACCATCGCTGTATGCGGCACCGGCCTTGATATCCACTACCCCCGCGCCAATGCTGGGCTGGCGGCGGAGATTGCATCCGGCGGCGCGCTGGTCAGCGAATTCCCGTTGGGTGTACCGGCGGCGAAGAGCAACTTCCCACGCCGCAACCGCATTATCAGCGGGATGTCGCTGGGTACATTGGTAGTGGAGGCGGCGGTGCAAAGCGGTTCATTGATCACAGCACGGCTGGCTGCCGAACAAGGCCGCGAGGTGTTCGCCATTCCAGGGTCCATCCACAACCCGCTGGCGCGCGGCTGTCACCAATTGATCAGGCACGGCGCGAAGCTGGTGGAAACAGCCGACGATATTTTCGCCGAGCTGCGCTCGCTGACAGGCCTGCTTCACCATGAGCTGGGAGAAACCTTGAGGCCGGCGGCGAGCAAAACCCGCGTAGTGCCCCAAGACATTCCCAAGAGCACTGAAAGCACAGCAGTTTTCACCCGGGCATTGGACAAAGACTATGAAATCCTGTTAGATGCGCTCGGCTTCGAGCCGGCCAGTGTCGACGTTTTGATCGCGCGCACCGGCCTGAAAGCCGACGAGGTAGCGTCCATGCTGCTGATCCTCGAACTGGAGGCACGCATCGACGCCTGCCCTGGCGGGCTTTATGTCCGGCGCGTCCCCAGTCTTCTGGTCGAAAGCGGCCAAGGCCCTGCTGACGCGCCCGGCAAAAGGCGCGGCTTTTTCCAGGCTAAGGCAGCGAAATGAAGGAAAGCGTTCTCGATATCCTGATCTATCTCTTCGAGAATTATTTCGACGCCGATCTGGACTGCGCTCCCGAACCCGACCGCGACACGCTCAGGGACGAACTGGAGCGAGCCGGTTTTTCCGAACGCGAAGTTGGCCGCGCACTGGAGTGGCTCGAGCAGCTGTCGGCGGATCCGCAGCGCGCGGGCGCCGTTCCGGGGTCGCGAGCGATTCGCATATTCGACGCGCGAGAGCAGACCCGGCTCGATACCGACTGCCGGGGATACATCCTGTATCTCGAAAATATCGGCATTGTCAGTGCGGCGCAGCGGGAACTCGTCATCGACCGGCTGCTGGCGCTCGACGTGCAGCAGATCGACATTGAACAGGTGAAGTGGGTGGTGCTCATGGTGCTGTTCAGCCAGCCCGGCCAGCAGAGTGCTTACCTACGGATGGAGGATTTGGTATTCGATAACCGTCTGCAAGTGGTGCATTGAGCAACGGGCGGTTTCATCACCGGAAGTTGCAGCATGCACCGCGGCCACCGCGGTTTCTTTTTTTATGGAGCAGAAGAATTTAGTCATCGTGGAATCGCCCGCCAAGGCGAAAACCATCAAGAAGTACCTCGGTAAGAATTTCGAGGTACTCGCGTCCTATGGCCACGTGCGCGACCTGGTGCCGAAGGAAGGCGCGGTCGATCCCAAGCGCCAGTTCGCGATGCGCTACCAGATTCTCGACAAGAACGAGAAACATGTTCAGGCCATCGCCCGCGCGCTGAAGAAATCCGACGCCCTGTATCTGGCGACCGACCCGGACCGCGAAGGCGAAGCCATTTCCTGGCATCTCACCGAGTTGCTGAAGGAACACGGCGGGCTCGACGGCAAGGACGTGCATCGCGTGGTGTTCTACGAAATCACGAAGAACGCCATTCGCGAAGCCATCGGCCAGCCCCGCGCCATCTCGCAGGATCTGGTGAACGCGCAGCAGGCGCGGCGCGCCCTCGACTACCTGGTCGGCTTCAATCTGTCGCCGTTGCTGTGGAAGAAAGCGGGCTTGCCGGGCGCATCGGCGGGTCGCGTGCAAAGCCCGGCGCTGCGCATGATCTGCGAGCGGGAAGAGGAAATTCTCCGCTTCGTGCCGCGCGAATACTGGACCATCGATGCCGACGCCGAGAAGTCCAAGCAGACGTTCCCGGCACGCCTGATCGAATTCAAAGGCGACAAGGTCGAGCAGTTCACGGTCACCAATGCAGCGCAGGCCAGCGATGTCCGCAGCGCTATCGAAACAGCTGCCGGCGGCAAGCTCAGTGTCGCCTCGATCGATAAGAAACAGCGCAAGCGCAATCCGGCGCCGCCGTTTACGACATCGACGTTGCAACAGGAAGCGGCGCGCAAGCTCGGCTTCGGCGCTCAGCGCACCATGCGCCTGGCGCAGCAGTTGTATGAAGGCGTGGATTTCGGCGAAGGCGCCACCGGCCTTATCACGTATATGCGTACCGACTCGCTGAATCTCGCCAACGAGGCGATTCAGGAAATCCGCGAGGTCATCGGCCGTATGTACGGTGCGGAGTCGCTGCCGGAATCGCCGCGCGTCTATAAAACCAAGTCGAAGAACGCCCAGGAAGCGCACGAAGCTGTCCGCCCGACCTCGGCGGCGATCACACCGGAACGGCTCGAAGGCAAGATCGAGCACGATCAGTTCCGGCTGTACAGCCTGATCTGGAAACGTGCCGTCGCCAGCCAGATGGAACCGGCGGTATACGACACCGTCGCCGTCGATCTGGTGCCGGGCACGAGCGCCAAGCGCGAAGGCTCTACGGCCGTGTTGCGCGCCAATGGTTCGACGCTGGTGAAGCCCGGCTACATCGCCGTCTACAAGGAAGGCCAGGACGACGCCGCCGACGATGACAACGATCGCATCCTGCCGGCCATGCAAGTGGGCGATCAGTTGGCGCTGCTTGCGCTGCGCTCCGAACAGCACTTCACCGAACCACCGCCGCGCTTCTCCGAAGCGAGCCTGGTGAAAGCGCTCGAAGAACATGGCATCGGCCGTCCGTCGACTTACGCCAGCATCATTTCCACGCTGGTGAACAAGAAGTACACCGAGCTGTTGAACCGCCGCTTTACGCCGACCGACCTCGGCAAGATCGTCAACAAATTCCTGACGCGCAACTTCGACACCTACGTCGAATACGGCTTCACCGCCAAGATGGAAGACGACCTCGACGAAATCGCCGACGGCCGCGAAGAGTGGGTACCGGTGCTCGAGCGCTTCTGGAAGGCATTCAAGGAGCGCGTCGACTTCGTCGATGAATCGGTGACGCGTGAAGACGTTTCCGAAGCGCGTGAAGTCGGCACCGATCCGACCACCGGCAAACCGATCTCGGTGCGTTACGGCAAGTACGGCCCCTTCGTGCAGATGGGCACCAAGGACGATGCAGAGAAGCCCAAGTTCGCCAGCCTGAAAGCCAATCAGCGGATGGACTCGGTGACGCTCGCCGAAGCGCTGGAGTTGTTCAAGCTGCCGCGCACCATCGGCGCAACCGCCGAGGGCAAACCGATTCGCGTCGCCATTGGCCGCTTCGGCCCCTACGTGCAGTACGGCGAGAAATTCGTTTCCATCAAGGACGACGATCCGTACACCGTGGAACTGCCACGCGCACTGGAGCTGATCAAAGCCAAAGAAGAGCTGGACGCGAACCGCACCATTCTCGATTTCCCCGACGCCGGCATCCAGGTGTTGAACGGCCGCTACGGGCCGTACATCACTGACAAAGTGAAGAACGCCAAGATCCCGAAGGATCGCGACCCCAAGTCGCTGACGCTGGCGGAATGCAAAGAGCTGATCGCTGCAGCACCGGCCCGCGGCAAAGGCCGGTTCGGTCGCTTCGCGAAGAAGACCGCGGCTCCCGCAGTAGTAGCACCTGCGGCAGCGGAGAAGGCGAGCAAGGCCGCGTCCCCGGGCAAGACCAAGACCGGTCAAAGCAAGAGTGCGCCTGCCAAGACGGCGGCAAAAACGCCGGTACGGGCAGCAGCGCGTTCGGCGGCGAAGCCCGCCGCGAAAACTCGGCCCGCAAAGCTCCGAGCAAGACCGCTACCGCGAAACGTTCTGCCGTTCCCAAGTAAGCGCCGATCCAATCCATGTCCGCCAGCGACGCCGACGCCGTTCTCGCCTACCTGCGCGGACTGCAGGATCGCATCTGCTCGGCCCTTGAACAGACCGACGGCGCTGCGAAGTTCGCGAACGATCGTTGGGATCGAGCCGAAGGCGGCGGTGGAGAAAGCCGCGTGTTACGCAATGGTGCGGTGTTCGAGCAAGCCGGCGTCAACTTCTCGCATGTCATGGGCGCACGGTTGCCGGCAAGCGCGACCGTGCAGCGACCCGAACTTGCCAATGCGCAGTGGATGGCGACTGGTGTGTCGCTCGTCATTCATCCCTGGAATCCTTACATACCGACGACGCACGCCAATGTGCGTTTCTTTTCCGCGCGGAACCAAGACACCGAGGCCTGGTGGTTCGGCGGCGGCTACGATCTCACGCCGTACTATCCTTTCGATGAAGATGTCCTGCACTGGCACCGGACCGCGCAGCAGGCCTGCGCCGCGTTCGGCGACGACGTGTATGAAAAGCACAAGGACTGGTGCGATCGCTATTTCTTTCTTAAACATCGCAACGAGACCCGCGGCGTCGGCGGCCTGTTCTTCGACGACCTGAACGAATGGGGCTTCGAGCGCAGCTTCGCCTACCAGCGCAGCGTCGGCGACAGCTTCCTCGATGCCTACCTGCCGATCGTCGCGCGCCGCAAGGATCATCCGCAGGGCGAACGTGAACGGCAATTCCAGTTGTATCGCCGCGGACGCTACGTCGAGTTCAACCTGGTCTACGATCGCGGCACTTCGTTCGGCCTGCAATCCGGCGGCCGCACCGAATCGATCCTGATGTCGCTACCACCGTTGGTGCGCTGGCAGTACAACTGGCAACCCGAAGCCGGTTCGCCCGAAGCTCGCCTGTACTCGGATTTTCTCCGCCCTCGCGATTGGCTGAACGAGCTGCGCCCGACTTAAAAAATCTCAGAAAAATTTTGCAAGCTGCTTTGGCATGTTGTGAGGGTGTCGAGCTCGCTGACACTTCAGCGTGATTCATTCCTAACTAAAGTTAGTTAGCGAAGCAGCCGTCGGCCGTGGGCAGCTTTTGCACAATTGAATTAGCTGCGATGCAGGAGTAGCGTCGGTTGCAACGATTGCGAACCCGATGAACTCCGTCTGGCCACGGAATCTCCCCCGCGTCCTGAAGTGGAACGTCGCGCGATCGCGCATTCATATAGGGACCAAGGGGACTCACCATGGAAAAAGCTATTCGCAGGAGAGTGGCAGTAGGTTCACTGTCGCTGATCACTACTGCCGTGCTTACGGTAGTGGGCACTGCCGATGCCTTAGCGGCTCAGCGCAGTGTGGCAGCGGGCTCCAAACGTCTGGAGTCGTCGCGCATGCAAGCACCGGCGCGCGCACAACTCAGCGATGTCATGCAGCTAATGCGCGATGCCAGCAGGCAAGGACGTGTCGAAGTTGCAGTCTCACTGAACACCGCGGCGGTCGGCGACCTCGCCAACACTTCCAAAGCCGACGTGATCGTCGAACAGACCGCATTCATCAATCGCATCGCTTCAAGCGCACCCAGCGCGCGTGTCATGGGTTCGGTACAGCTGATCGCGAACACAGTGTTTCTTGAAATCGACGTGGCCGGCGTCAAAGCGTTGCAGAACGATCGCGCGGTCACTCGCGTCGCGCCCACTGGCCGCTACAAGCGCACCCTGAGCGAAACCGTTCCATACATTGGCGCGGAGACACTGCAAGGTTTAGGCGTCACCGGAAAAGGCGTGCGCGTTGCGGTGCTGGATAGCGGCATCGATTACACGCATGCAGCGTTGGGCGGTGCAGGCACTGCAGCCGCATATGCGGCGGCATGGGGCACATCACTTGCTGATCCGCGCAACACTACGACCGATGGTTTGTTTCCTACCCAGAAAATCATCGGCGGTTATGACTTCATCGGCGAATCATGGACCGGGGCCGAAGGCAGCCCGCCGCTCGCACCGGACCCGGACCCGATCGCCGCGCCCGATCAAAGCACCTTCGGCGGCCACGGCACTCACGTTGCCGACATCATCGGCGGCAAGAATGGCGTCGCCCCGGACACCAAGATATATGCTGTAAAAGTCTGCTCGGCGCCGAGCTCCTCGTGCAGCGGCATCGCGTTGCTGCAAGGCATGGAGTTCGCCGTCGATCCGAATGGCGACGGCGACACCAAGGACAGCGTCGACATCATCAACATGTCATTGGGCTCGGATTACGGCCAACCCTTCGACGATGATCTTTCGGCAGCGGTAGATCGCGCCACCAAGCTCGGCGTGCTGACGGTGGCCTCGGCAGGCAATGGTTCCGACAAACCTTTCATCACGGGTTCGCCGGCCGCAGCTGTTACGGCGCTCTCGGTCGCACAGACTGAAGTGCCTTCGGCGGTCGTCGACTTGATGGAAATCGTTGCGCCGCCGGTGTCTCCACCGGAGCGCGGCGCGATTTTCCAATCCTGGTCGGCCCCGTTGACGACGACGATCACGGCGCCGGTGGTGTTCACAGCGTCCAACCCGCTGGGGTGCACACCGTTCCCTGCCGGCTCGCTCACGGGCCAGATCGCGTTGGTGAATCGCGGCTCCTGCGCGTTCTCCGACAAGACTCGTAACATCCAGGCCGGCGGCGCGTTGATCGGCATCATCGGCCTGGTGGACAACACCGCGCCATTTTCGGGTGCCTATTCCGATGGCGTGCCTATCACCATTCCGGCTTACATGATCAGTCTCGCGGACGCGAATGCAATTCGCAGCGGCGCGACCGTCACGTTCGATCCCGACAACACCTATCCGCTGATCAGCTCGGTCACGTCGACCTCTTCGCGCGGTCCGATGTTCGAAGACTTCCGCATCAAACCGGAAATCGGCGCCCCGGGTGCATCGGTGTCGGCGATGTCGGGCACGGGCAATCAGTCCGATGCCTTCGGTGGCACCTCGGGTGCGGCGCCAATGGTCAGCGGTGCAGCGGCACTGTTGAAGCAGTTGTATCCGACCGTAGCTCCGCAGCGGCTCAAGCAGTTGCTGATCAACAATGCGGAAACTTCGATCGAACAGCCGGGCACGCCCGACCGGGTAATCCCGGACTCACTCGCGCCGATCTCACGGACCGGTGGCGGTGAAGTTCGCGTCGACCGGGCAGCGAGGGCAACTGCCGGCGCGTACGGCTTCGACCTGGTCAAGAAAGGCACCCGTGGCGGCGGCGTAAGCTTTGGTTTCGTCGACGTGGCCGACAAGGCTGTGTTGCTGCATCAACGCGTACGCGTGTTCAATCGTTCTGCCAAGCCGGCGATCTTCAAAGTGAAGCCGACCTATCGCTTCGCCAACGATGTCAGCAACGGCGCGGTGAAAATCCATGCGTTGCCATTGATCTCGGTGCCAGGCAAGGGCGATCGCACCATCGATGTGTTCATGACCATCGAAGGCAGCAAGCTGCGTAACAATGTGATGAACGCCGGTCCGGATGGCAACAATCCCGTGCCGCTGACGCTGCAGGAATACGACGGCTACCTGGTGTTCGATAAGATCGCGCTGTTCGGCAAGTCGGAGCAGTTCACGCTGCCCTGGCATGTATTGCCGCGCAAATCGGCCAATACGCAGGTGTTGAGCGGCAAGACCTGGCAGCCCGCCGGCGCTGGCGTCGGAACGATTCGTTTGCAGAATCGCGGTGTCGGTGCTGCGCAGCTGAACGGTTATTCTTTGCTCGCAACCAGTCCGAATACACCGCCAGGCGGCCGTGGCGAGAATGCGCCGCTGCCCGACCTGCGTTCGGTGGGCGTGACAACGTTCCCGGTGCCTGCGGAAGTCTGCACTTCCGGCTATCTGTGGTCGTTCGCGGTGAATGGCTGGGAACGTGAGACGCTGCCCTTGGCGGTCGATCATCGCATCGCGCTCGACACCAACAATGACGGCACCGAAGACTACTGGTTGTTGAATCGCGATCTCACGCTGAACACGCTCGACGATGGGCGGCAGCTGGCGTGGACAATCAACCTGGAGACCGGCGATGCCGAAGCCTTCTGGTACGTCGAGCATCCGACCAACTCTTCCACGACGGTATTGAACGCCTGCCTGGAACAGTTCGGTCTGACGGCGGCTGACGTCGACGCGCGCCGGCTGGTGGGAATCTCGGTGTATGCCGATGACTTCTACTTCGGCGGCCCGGGCGACGCCATCGAAGGCCTGACCATCGTGCCCTTCGGGGAACGCTACTTCGCGGCGCCGGATGCCGACCTGCCGGGCAACACGAGCGGCAACGTCACTGTACATGACTTCGGCCAGATTCCCGGCACCACGCCGGAACTGGGCGTAATGATCCAGACCGACGGCGATCGTTGCGCCACTGCGAACAATTGCGGTGGCGCGACACCCGCAACGGAAACGCTGCTGGTTGCTCCGCCGGGCGGCAAGATCACGTTCTGATGAACAGTAAGAGCCCCCTCACCCAAAGGGAGAGGGATAAGACGTTCTTCACCTCTCCCCGTGGGAGAGGTCGCGCGCAGCGCGGGTGAGGGCGGCTGAGTAAGACCCTCACCCCAACCCTCTCCCCAAGGGAGAGGGGGCAAGAACTCTTCACCTCTCCCTTGGGGAGAGGTCGCGCGCAGCGCGGGTGAGGGGATTCTGTTAGCCGCATCAGCGGCGTCTAGCGTCCCATCAACCCTCTAATCACTCCGTCGGCGACGGTGTCTTCATCTGCTGTTTCACCGGCGGCAACGACCGGCCCCCGGTACACACGATGAAGTGACCGCGCGCATCGGAGTGATAGGCATATGTTTCGTTGCCCGCCTTCAGCAGCACGCGATATCCCGGGATGATGACCTGCGTGTACATCTGCCCCGGCTCTGGGCAACCCAGGCCGCCGTTGGGCCATTGCTGTTCAGTTGCGCTGACGACGGTAATCGTTTCGGGCTTCACCAACGCGCGCCGCGCCAAGTCGTCCTGAAAAAGCATCAACAGCTGCGGCGGCACTTCACCGGAACCGGTTGCAGCCTCCGTGCTCGGGGCGCGTTGGGGCGAAGTTGGCGTGCGTTCTTTTTCCACGACGGCGCGACGCTGTTCCACTGGTGTTGGCTGTAACTCTTCTCGTGAGCCGCCATTGCAGCCGGCGCTGAGTGTGGCAACGGCGGCGATCGTCAACCACCGGGCCGGGGAAGAATTCAGTACGATCATGGCCGTCTCCCGTTAAAGTTCTGCCGTGAATTATCGCCACGCCTTTCATGCCGGCAACTTCGCCGACGTCCACAAGCACATCGTGTTGCTGGCGCTGCTCGAGCGGCTCAAGCGTAAACCTAAACCGCTGTTCTATCTCGACACGCATGCGGGCCGCGGCTGGTACGACCTGCTGTCCCACGATGCATTACGCGGCAAAGAATGGCAGGCCGGCATCGCACGTGCGGTGCAGATTACTCGCGCCGGTAATGATCTTCGGCGTTACCTGGACGCAGTAAGTTCCCCGCCGGAGATTTCCGCGACCGAGCCGCACCGCTATCCCGGCTCACCCATTCTGGCCTTGCGCGACTTGCGCCCCGGCGATCGCATCGTGCTGGTGGAAAAGCAAATCGGCGAAGCGCAGGCGCTCGAGCAAGCGACGCGCGGACGACGGGGCGTGTCGGTGGTTTGCGGCGACGGCTATGCCGCGCTGAAAACATACCTGCCGCCCCGGGAGAATCGCGGCCTGGTGCTGATCGATCCGCCCTACGAATCGGACAACGAATTCACCCAGGTGGAGCGCGCCCTGACTCTGGGACTGAGCCGCTGGCCCAACGGCATGTTCGCAGTGTGGTACCCGATCAAAGCCGGCCGCGAAACACAGCGGTTGCACGCAGCGCTGCAGAATTCCGGATTGAAGAAACTGTTGCTGGCCGAACTAAGCGTCCGCCCTGCCGACTCGCCACTCGGACTGAACGGGTCTGGGCTCATCATCGCAAATCCGCCGTGGCAGTTCGACGAAGAAATCGCGCCCGCACTGCGCGAGGCGCACGCAGCGTTGGCGCCTGACGGCGCGGGCGGAGTTAGTGTGCGGTGGCTGGTAGGCGAGTGAAGCGATGAGAAATCCGTCCCTTCTCCCGCTTGCGGGAGAGGGTTAGGGTGAGGGTCTTAGAAGAGCGACTTCTTCCCCAGCGCCTTGCACTCACGGTGGCGAAAACAGCTGGTGAGGTGATCGTTCACCATGCCGGTCGCCTGCATGTGCGCATACATGATGGTGGTGCCGACGAAGCGAAAGCCGCGCTTTTTGAGATCCTTGCTCAGCGCATCCGATTCCGGGCTGCTGGCGGGCACATGGCCGTGCTCCGCGATGCGATTCTGGATCGGCTTGCCGCCGACGAAGCCCCACATGTATTTGGCGAACTCGCCCTGGAATTTCAGGAACGCCTTGGCATTGCCGATCGCCGATTCGATCTTGAGGCGATTGCGCACGATGCCGGCATCCTTCATCAGCCGCGCGACCTCCCGCTTGCCGAAACTCGCAATGCGCTCGGGGTCGAAACCGGCAAAGGCGGCGCGATAACCCTCGCGCTTGTTGAGGATGGTCGACCACGACAGCCCGGCCTGCGCACCCTCCAGAATCAGGAACTCGAACTGGGTGCGATCGTCCCAGGCCGGCACGCCCCATTCCTGGTCGTGATATCCGATATAAAGATCGTTGCCGCTCAGGCACCAGGTACAGCGGGTAGGTTCTCGCATGGCTTCTCTATGGACGGTGACAGCAGTACAGTGCCGCTCGGGTCACTGTAAACTGACTGCAGTGTCGCAGTCATATTAGTTAAGAGTCATCATGTTTAACTTCCAGGCCGGAGAATTCCCGCACACCCGCATGCGGCGCATGCGTTACGACGCTTTTTCACGCCGCCTAATGCGTGAGAATTCGCTCAGCGCGGACAATCTCATCTATCCGATGTTCGTCATCGAAGGCCAGTCGCGCCGCCAGGCTGTCGACAGCATGCCGGGCATCGAGCGCGTCTCGGTCGACGAACTGGTGCGCGAAGCGGAGTCGCTGGTCAAGCTCGGCATTCCCGCCCTGGCGCTGTTTCCAGTCACCGCTCCGCAGGCCAAGAGCAACGACGGGCAGGAAGCCTGGAATCCTGAGGGACTGGCGCAACGCGCCGTGCGGGCGGTCAAGAAAGCGGTGCCTGAGCTGGGCGTCATCACCGATGTCGCACTCGATCCGTACACCACTCACGGCCAGGACGGCATCACCGATGCGTCCGGCTATGTGGTGAACGACATCACCGTCGAAGCGCTGGTGAAGCAGGCACTGTCCCATGCCGAAGCCGGCGCCGATGTAGTGGCGCCGAGCGACATGATGGACGGCCGCATCGGCGCGATTCGCGAAGCGCTGGAACTCGGCGGCCACACTAACACTCGCATCCTCGCTTACGCGGCCAAATACGCGTCGAACTACTACAGCCCGTTCCGTGATGCCGTCGGTTCGGCCGGCAATCTCGGCAAGGGCAACAAATACAACTACCAGATGGACCCGGCAAATTCCGATGAAGCCTTGCGTGAGGTCGCGATGGACCTGCAGGAAGGCGCCGACATGGTGATGATCAAGCCGGGGCTGCCCTATCTCGACATCGTCCGCCGCGTGAAGGACACGTTCGGCGCGCCGACGTTCGTTTATCAGGTCAGCGGCGAGTACGCGATGCTCACCGCCGCGTTCCGCAACGGCTGGCTGGACGAGCGTAACGTGGTTTTGGAAACATTGATGTCGATTCGCCGCGCCGGCGCCGACGGCATCCTTACCTACTTCGCCAAGAGCGCTGCCGCATGGCTGAAAGAATCCAGGTGACATCATGAGCGACGCCGTCGTCATCGATCGCTATGCGGTGATGGGTTACCCGGTCGCGCACAGCTGGTCGCCGTTCATCCATGGCCTGTTCGCCAAGCAGACCGGCCAATCCATGACCTACACGCGCCTGGCGGTGTCACCGGAAAACTTCGAGCGTGAAGTCAGCGCCTTTTTCTCGACCGGCGGCAAAGGCCTGAATATCACCGTGCCTCACAAGCAAGCGGCAACCATCGTGACGCGCTATCGCACGCCGCGAGCGGAAATCGCGCGGGCGGTGAACACGCTGGCATGGAAGAGCGATGGCTTGCTCGGCGATAACACCGATGGCGCGGGATTGGTCACCGATCTCACCCGCAATCTGGGGTTCGATATCGCCAATACCCGCATTTTGTTACTTGGCGCCGGCGGTGCCGCGCGAGGCGTGATCGGGCCCTTGCTCGCCGCTGCACCGGACTGCATCGAGATCGCGAATAGACATGCGCCCCGTGCGGTCGAACTGGCGGAAGAATTCGGACTGCTCGGCACAGTGCGCGGCTGCGCATTCGAAAACGTCCGCGACGACCGCGCTTTCGATTTGGTATTGAATGCGACATCCGCAAGCTTGCAGGACGAAATCCCACCCATTCCCCGCGGCTGCATCGGCCCTGCAACGCTGTGTTACGACATGGCCTACGGCAAAGGCGACACCTCATTCACACGCTGGGCGCGAAGCATCGGCGCCGGCCGCGCCGAAACGGGCTGGGGCATGCTGGTCGAGCAAGCAGCGGAGTCTTTTTATCTGTGGCGTGGAATCAAGCCCTCGACCCAACCCGCGCTGGAGGCGATCAAAGCCCAAGCCTAGGGAAGCTCTGATTAATCGACTTCCCTGACGTCAGCAAGCTTGCAACTGATTGAAATGCTTCATCGATCGAAGTTGATACGCTCGACGAATGGCAATCGATCAGAGATTCCCTAGCGTTCTTCACCTCTCCTCAAATACTCGTCCTTCACCTTGACGTAATGCGCCGCCGAGTAAGTGAGAAACTCGATCTCTTTTTGAGTGAGATCCCGCACTCGACGCGCCGGGCTGCCGACATACAGTCCACCGCTCTGCAGCAGCTTGCCGGGTGTGACCACGCTGCCCGCGCCGATCATCACGAAATCTTCCGTCACCACGTTGTCGAGCAGGATCGAGCCCATGCCGATGAGACAGGCATTGCCGATGGTGCACGCGTGTAATGTCACCCGATGCCCGACAGTCACATCTGAGCCGATGTACAATGCGCGACCGCCGGGCGCGTACGGACCGTCATGCGTGACATGCAAAACGGAACCGTCCTGAATGCTGGTCCGCGCGCCGATTTCGATGAAATTTACGTCACCGCGCACGACTGCCGTCGGCCACACCGATGAATCGTCGCCGATCGACACCTTTCCAATCACCACCGCGGCCTGATCGATATAGACGCGCGCTCCCAGGGTGGGAGCGATATTGCGATACGTTTGAATAGTCACGAAACGAGCCTCGCCCGGTCGGGCGCGAGTGTCAAGCCAAAGCGCGGATTGCGCGATTGCATGGGGCAGCGTTGAGCCGATGACTCCTTTCGATCTGATGATCGCCGCTTTGGCGGCGGTCGGCGCCGGCGCCATCAACGCACTCGCCGGCGGCGGCACACTGATCAGCTTTCCGGTGCTGATCGCACTCGGCGTGCCGCCGGTCGCCGCGAATATCACCAATGCAGTGGCGCTATGTCCCGGGTACTTCGGCGCTACCCTCGCCCAGCTGAAGAATCTGCAGGGACAACGCGCGCAGCTGATGTTGCTGGTGCCGGTCGCCGTCGTCGGCGGCTTGGCCGGCGGCATGATTCTGGTCCGCACCGGCGAGCGCATCTTCACTGCGCTGGTGCCCTGGATGATTCTCGCAGCCTCGCTGCTGCTCGCGGTGCAGGAGCCGGTGCGCGCCTTCGTCGTCGAACGACTGTCGAATCCCAATCATAAGCGTCACACGATGGTGTTGTCGGCGCTGCCCATTGCCGCTGCTGCCGTCTATGGTGGATTTTTCAGCGCCGGTATGAGCGTGCTGCTGCTGGCGGTGCTCGGACTGACGCTCGATGACACTCTCACACGCTTGAATGCGCTTAAACAGGTGCTGGCGTTCAGCGTCAATATTGCCGCCGCCATATTCTTCCTCTGGTCGGACCAGGTGGTGTGGTCGGCGGCGGCCGTGATGGCCGTGGGTGCCTTGAGCGGTGGCGCAATCGGCGGACGGCTGGCCGGAAAATTACCGCCTGCGGTACTACGCTGGACGGTGGTGGTCGCAGGCACCTGTATTGCGATCGTCTACTGGGTGAAATCGACGTAGGCATCCCCACATAGAGCGGGTGTCATTGGCCTGCCAAGCTCTTTAGAATCGGCAGCCCTGCTACTTTCACCGTGGGTCCGACATGACTACTGCGACTGCCGACCTGCCGGCGTTCTCCGCCATCAAGCCTACAGAAGTCGAAGGCACGCTGAAGGCGTTGCTCGACGCCAATCGCGCCGATCTCGATCGGCTGCTGGCCGCGAATTCAGCCAGCTGGGATACGCTGATCGTACCGCTGGAAGAAATGCAGCATCGCCTGTCACGCACCTGGTCGCCGGTGGGTCACATGAACAGCGTCGTCAACAGCGACGAACTTCGCGCCGCGTACAACGCGTGCCTGCCGCTGCTGACGGCTTGGAACACCGACCTCGGCCAGAACGAACGTCTGTATCAGGCGTACGAAACCGTATTGAAGAACGAAGGCGCGCGTCTGACGGCTGGCCAGCGCAAGCTGGTCGAAAATGCGTTGCGCGATTTTCGCCTTGCCGGCGTTGCGCTGCCTGCCGAGAAGAAGCAACGTTACAAGGCCTTGGTCGAACAGCTGGCGACGCTGCAGTCGAAGTTCGACGAGAACGTGCTGGACGCGACCAACGCCTGGTCGCGACACATCACTGATGCCGCCGAACTCGAAGGACTGCCGGCGCCCATCGTCGAGCGAGCCCGCGCCGCGGCACAGGCAAAAGAACTGGAAGGGTGGCTCTTCAGCCTCGATGCGCCGAACTATCAGGCTGTGTTGATGCACGGGGCCAATGAACCTCTGCGTCGAGAGTTCTATCATGGCTGGGTGACACGCGCGTCGGAGGAAGACGGCAACGGCGGACGCTGGGACAATAGCGCACTGATGGACCAGATCCTCGGCGTGCGCAATGAAGTTGCGAACCTGGTCGGCTTCCCGAACTACGCCGAATATTCGCTCGCTACCAAAATGGCGTCTTCCGTCGGCGAAGTGCGTGCGTTCCTGGAACAGCTCGCGGCAAAGAGCCGCCCGGTCGCTCAGCAGGAATTCGCGGAGCTGGCAAAATTTGCCGGCCGCGAGCTGGACGCTTGGGACGTCGCCTTCTACTCCGAGAAGCTCAAACGCGAGCGCTTCGATCTTTCGGAAGAAGCGCTGCGGCCGTATTTTCCGCTGCCGCGCGTGCTCGCCGGCATGTTCGCAGTGGCCGAGAAGCTCTACGGCGTCAAGATCACCGAGCGCGTCGGCGTCGACATCTATCACCCCGATGTTCAGTTCTACGACATCCTCAATGCCGACGGCTCGCATCGCGGCAGCTTCTTCGTTGACCTGTATGCCCGCAGCAAGAAGCGCGGTGGTGCGTGGATGGACGAATGCGTCGGTCGCAAACAGCTCGGTGGCGCTACGGCCCTGCCTGTCGCTTACCTGGTTTGTAACTTCATGCCTCCAGCAGGCTCGCGACCGTCACTGCTGACGCACTCCGAAGTCGTCACCATGTTCCATGAATTCGGTCATGGCCTGCATCACATGCTGACGCGCGTCGACTATCCGAGCATTGCCGGCATCAATGGCGTTGCCTGGGATGCGGTCGAGTTGCCGAGCCAGTTCATGGAGAACTTCGCCTGGCGCGCCGAAGTCATTCCGCTGATCTCGGCACACGTCGAAACCAGCGCACCGTTGCCGGAAGCGGAACTGCAACGGTTGCTGGGTACCCGCACGTTCCAGGCAGGCATGCAGACGGTTCGCCAGCTCGAATTCGCGCTGTTCGACCTGCGCATTCACAGCGAGTTCGGGCCGGGAGCGAGCAACATCATGCCGACACTCAGCGAGGTCCGCTCTCAAGTGTCAGTGGTGAAGCCGCCGGCGTTCAATCGTTTCCCGCACAGCTTCCAGCACATTTTCTCGGGCGGTTACGCAGCGGGGTACTACAGCTACAAGTGGGCCGAAGTACTCGCGGCCGACGCATTCAGCGCCTTCGAAGAAGGCGGCATTTTCAACAGCGAAGTATCAGGACGTTTCCTCGCCTCGATTCTGGAGCAAGGCGGCAGTCGCGATGCGATGGAAGCATTCGTCGAGTTTCGTGGCCGCAAACCGCGCATCGAGCCGTTGTTGAAACAGTTGGGCCTGGCGGCCTGACACGCTACGGGAACGTCACAGCAATCGGCTCCCCCTCACCCTGCCCTCTCCCAAAAGAGAGAGGGTAAGAACTCTTCACCTCTCCCCTTGGGAGAGGTCGCGCGCAGCGCGGGTGAGGGGACTCGCTACGGAAACGTCACAGCAATCGGCTCCCCCTCACCCTGCCCTCTCCCAAAGGGAGAGGGTAAGAACTCTTCACCTCTCCCCTTGGGAGAGGTCGCGCGCAGCGCGGGTGAGGGGACTCGCTACGGAAACGTCACAGCAATCGGCTCCCCCTCACCCTGCCCTCTCCCAAAAGAGAGAGGGTAAGAACTCTTCACCTCTCCCCTTGGGAGAGGTCGCGCGCAGCGCGGGTAATGGCATGGACGCCCCTGCTCGGCACGGCATCAGTTGTGCCAAAGTGGAAGCGTTGTTTCAACCACTTAAACCGCAGCAGGAGCGTCCACATGAACATTACGACAGTGGGTATGGATCTGGCAAAGCGTGTCTTTCAGGTGCACGCGGTCGATGAGCGCGGCAAGGTGGTCCTGCGCAAGAAGTTGAAGCGAGCCGAGGTCGTGAACTTCTTTGTTCCGCTGCAGCCGTGCCTGATTGGGATGGAAGCCTGCGGCAGCGCGCACTTCTGGGCGCGCAAGCTCACCGAGTTGGGTCACACGGTGAAGCTGATGGCCCCCCAGTTCGTGAAGCCCTACGTGAAGACGAACAAGAACGACACGCGCGATGCGGAGGCGATCTGCGAGGCCGTCGCACGACCGAACATGCGCTTTGTGCCGATCAAGAGCGTTGAGCAGCAGGCGCTGCTGGGATTGCATCGAGCGCGACAGGGGTTGGTCGCGGCACGCACCGCGCAGGCCAATCAACTGCGCGGACTGTTAAGCGAGTTTGGCGTGGTGATTCCCAAGGGGATCGGCCAGCTTGAACAGCGTCTGCCGCAGATCCTTGAGGATGCCGACAACGGTTTAATAAGCATGAGCCGGGCGCTGTTCAGCCGCCTGTTTGAGCACTTTCGCTACCTCGATCAGCAGGTCAAAGCGCTGGAGGGGCAGATCAAGCAGTGGCATCGCGACAGTGCGGCCAGTCAATGCCTGCAAAAAATTCCAGGTATCGGGCCGCTCACCGCCAGTGCCCTGGTCGCCAGCATCGGGGATGCGAAAGCCTTCAAGAACGCTCGCCAACTATCAGCGTGGTTGGGTCTGGTACCGCGTCAGCATTCCACCGGGGGCAAGGAACGTCTGCTGGGTATCAGCAAGCGCGGCGACACCTACCTGCGAACGCTACTGATCCACGGGGCCCGTTCCGTGCTCGTGAGCCTCAAGCGCCGCGGCGATCAGGCCGACGGATGGCTGGCTCAACTGGCGCGACGGCGCCATCCCAACATCGCCGCCGTGGCACTGGCGAACAAGAATGCACGCATCGTCTGGGCGCTGTTGGCGCATGGACGAGACTATGCCCCGCTAACCACGCGGGCCTGACGCACTCCCAAGGCACCAGCGCAGACAGTCCCTTCTCTCACGTGACAACGCTTCCTCCCACCATAGGTTGCATAGGCGCTTTCCAGCGTGATGGCATCACAGGTCAGACCGGGGCCGACCAAACCCTTACCCCTCACTGGACATCAAGAGTCCGCGCGGGTGATCGGGCATCGGCCAGCAAATTCCATCAGGGCCCGCGGCTTTGTGCCGCAACCACCAGGCCGAATGTATGGCGGCAATCTCTATCCTGTGAACAGCTAACTCGCGAAAAAAGCGCTTGGCATACGGGGGCGTCCATGTATGAGGGGACTCGCTACGGAAACGTCACAGCAATCGGCTCCCCCTCACCCTGCCCTCTCCCCAAAGGGAGAGGGTAAGAACTCTTCACCTCTCCCCTTGGGAGAGGTCGCGCGCAGCGCGGGTGAGGGGGCACGCGAAGGAAACGTCACAGCAATCGGCTCCCCCTCACCCTGCCCTCTCCCAAAGGGAGAGGGTAAGGACTCTTCACCTCTCCCCATGGGAGAGGTCGCGCGCAGCGCGGGTGAGGGTCAGCCGGTCTCGAACGCCATGCCGGCCATGCCGCTAGCCCAGGCAGGAATGGCTTCGTAAAACAAACACTCGCCGGTAGCGCGCCTCGCGAAATAGTAGTCGATGGGGAAGAAGGGCATGGTCGGGGCGGCCCGACCAGATCAGCCACTTGATCACCCTGTTGGGATGAATGCCGAGGCGGTGCAGATCGTCGCGCCGCCCATGGAATTGCCGATCAGAAATGCCTTCTTCGAGCTTCATTGAATCCAGTAACGCGACCAGCTGGCGGTTGCGACCGGCCTGATCGTACGTGTAGCTCTCCGGCGAAGGCTTATCGCTGCGACCGAAGCCGACCATGTCCGGTGCAATCACGCGAAACCTCTTCGCGAACACTGAGATACATTCTCGCCAGTTTCCATACGAGTCGGCACCCGCGCCGCCGCCATGCATAAGCACCACGACCGGGCCGCTGCCGGCTTCGAGGTAGTGAGTGCGTATGCCGTCGGCGACGATGAAGTGCGAGGCGAATTCCACAGTGCTGCTCACGTTAGAACTCAGCGCAAGTCTTGCGGTGTCTGCACGCCGCGATTGCCCCGGCTCGCCAGCTTGCGCCACGCGATAATCGTACTGTCGGGCTCGCACAGCATCTCGTCCACCCAGCCGTAGTCGTCAGCGTAGAACGGTTCGGTCACTTCGCGTGCCCAGATGTCATCGGCGTTGAAGCCATCGAGACCATGCGGCTTCCAGATCGATTCGAATTCGTTCGCGAACTGCTGGCGCTGCGCATCGGTCTGCACTTTCTGGCCGATGGTCTGCACGTACAAATGGGTCTTGCCGTCGAGCGGCACATACCATTCGAACTGCGTCAGGCCCGCCACCGGAAACGATTCCACCTTCAACACGCCCGGCAGCCAGATGGACGTGCCGATCGAAGCAGAAGTGCCTTGCACCTGTTCCGAGCGGTGCCCACGCACTACCACGCGTCCGTCGATGACACCATCCCAGACCGGACTGTGCTGAGCGAAATCGTCGATCACTCCCTTCGGACCATCGGCGTCTTCGACGACTTGCACGGCCCCCGGCAGCGGCGTGTGACCGATCGGGAAATTGAAGGTGCGGTAATGACGCAGCGTGGTGTCTTTGTGAATGAAAATATGCAGCGCGTCGAACCCGTTCTCGGCACCCAGGCGCCAGTTCGAATTCACGATGCGATGCTTGCCGAGAATCATCACGTCGTCGTCGAGAAAGCCCGGAGGCACGTCGTTACGCAGCGGCGGCACCGGAGCGACATTGCCGAGGAAGATGAAGATCAGGCCTTTCGCTTCTGCCACCGGGTAACTCATGATCTTGCGACGGCCGATCAAGCGACTGTCCGGCACGGCGAGAATGTTCACCAGTTCGCCGGTCTGGAAACGATAGGTGTAGCCGTGATACCAGCAGGTGATCGTGTCCTTGGTGTAGCAATCGGGCTTGCGTGACAGCGGCACGCCACGATGCAGGCAGCGATCGCGGATGGCGTATACCTTGCCGTCGATCCGCTTCAACAACAGTTTTTCGCCGAGCAGCTGCACAGTGGTCAGCTGGCCTTCACTGAGCTCATTGGAAAAGCGCACCGGATACCAGTGATTGCGGAAGCCCATCTTGGCTTCGACGTATGCGCGCCAGTCGCCCACCGCTGCTGCTACTTCGGGGTGGACACCTCCCGGGCTTTGCGCCTCATCACTCATAATTCACTGCATCCTCACGATCGTCGCAAACATTCAACTCCGAAATATATTTCGCTATGCGAATTGCACGCCGACCTGGCCGATCCCCGCGATGATAGCGTGCACCACGTCTCCAGACTGCACCGACGCCATGGGCCCGAGCGCACCGGTGAGCACCAGCTCGCCTTCCTTTAACGGCCGGCCCAGCTCGCGCGAGCGCCGCGCGAGCCACACTGCCGCGTTCAGCGGACCGCCGAGGCAATCGCGCCCATATCCCACTCGCGACGGCTTAGGCAGCGTTGGTATCACCCGCCTCGAAACGCGTGCGGATAGGTGCGAGCGGCGCGCCCGTATAGGCAGCCAGCAATGCCTGAGCTGTCTGGCTGATTCTCTGATCCACGGTACGCCCCTCGCTCCTGCAACGTTATATGATTGTATGATAATCATGCAACATCCGACGTCCCCGATCACCGCAGCAGCTGCGTTCGCGCTTCTTATCCATTTCACTCGCCACGGTCGTCACCATCGAAGCATACGGCGCAGCTGATTGACCTCATGCGCGTGGCGTCTTCGATGGCGCGGCTCATCCTCGAACCTCGACCAACGGGACTTTGTTTTGGCTGCTCTGAGGTCTTGGCTCACCCAGCCTCACCTCAAACGCAAGGCGGGCAACCGCTCCAGGGTTGACAGCTGTATTTTGTATGACAATACTACATTCAGTCGATCCGAAGATCGGCGAAGTGTTGAGAACTTCTGTGAGCTGCAACCCCGCCATCATGGTCTTTTCCGATCGACGCTTGCTGTTGTGCGAGGCCAGCGCGCTTGCGCCCGGAGACATGCGGAAGTTTCAGCTCGAGGGCAGGAATCCGATTTTGCTGGTTAACGTTGACGGCAAGTTTCACGCGATTGACGATGAGTGCACTCACGCGATCGCGTCGTTGGCCGAAGGGCACCTGGAAGGGACGACTGTGTTCTGCCCCATGCATGGCGGCAGCTTCGATGTTTGCACTGGTAGAGCTCGCAGCTTGCCGTGTAGGCAGGCGCTGCGCACTTGGCCCCTGCAGGTGGAAGACGGAAAAGTTTATTTACTGCTGAACAGCTGACTATCTTCCCACCGCAAATGCGAGCCTCATGCTGCCGTAATCGCACAGAAGCATCATCCAGGCGTCGAACGAACCGGGCACGACAGCGGAGATCAATCCAAGGCCCGGCACCATGTCGAGGTTCAGGCTGCACATGTGGTCGATGGTCGCTGCAGCTGGCACAACACCTTGGCCGTAAAGCACGGTAGCTTTGTTATCGCCGGCCGCGCGGAAGATGATTGGCACTTCGCCCGCCGGTCCGCACAGATGCGGCTCTACGATCTGCAACACGAAACCGATGGCGACGGCAGCGTCGAACGCATTGCCGCCACATTCGAGCATCGCCATCCCGACGCTCGAAGCGATCCAGTGCGTCGAAGCGACGACGCCGAAAGTGCCGCGAATCTCGGGACGAGTAGTGAACACGTTAACTGCGCGTCAAATGAGCATCGCGGCTGTCGAATAATTTCTGGTCGGTGAAGCCGGCGGTCTCCGGACGACCCCGGCCGAGCACCACTTGCAAATAACAAGGCTCGGCGGTTTGGTTGACGTAACCGTGAATCACGCCTGCGGGACAGGAGATCATTTCCCACGGCTGCAATTCTTTGCTGACGCGGCGCCCGTCCTCGTCTTCGATGAATACCACGCAGCGGCCACGCAATATGAAAAACGCTTCCTCGACTTCATGCGTATGCGGAGCGTTGCCCTGTCCCGGCGGCACCAGCATGATGGACAACGTGAAGTTGCCCGCCGGGATCACCTGACCATCGTCGTGCTTGCCGGAAGCGCCGGCGCCGACGAACCGGTGTTGCGCGCGCCGGTAGCCGTCGATGTTCGCGTCGGAGAACGCGTTCCAATCCGGCACGCGATCGGCAAAGCGAGCGACGTAACGATCCATGATTTGTTCGAGCGGAACACCCACCAGTTCGGGCGCGCGGGCATGACGGGCGATGGCCATGGCAGTGAATTCCTCAGGCAGTTGCGTTGGCGTCGTGCAGGCTGTCGATTAAACAGGCGCGGCGGATGAAAGCATCGGCGTCGGCGCCTTCGAACCAGATCGTCTGCAATTTGTCGGCGAGATTGATGGCGTCGTGAATGCCGCCGTTCATGCCCATGCCACCGACCGGATTGTTGACGTGAGCGGCATCGCCGGCGAGCACCACGCGACCACGGTTGAAAGTCGCAACGACACGCTGATGGACTTTGTACAGCGCAGTGGTAGCGATCTCGTAACGGCCCGGCTTGGGACAAAACTTCTGCAACCGCGCTTCGACAGCCTCCGGTGACAGCAACTCTTCATCGGTTTGTTCCGGCAGCGTCGGGCTGACCGCGCGCCACATGCCTTCGCCTCCCGCGCCACGGGCCTTGAACAGGTTCAGCCATTCGTCGGGGTCGGAGAAGTAATTGCGATTGCTCAACTCGGAACGCAGGCCGAAGAAGTCGAAGCGCGTATCGATCTTGAGAAAACGCTCCGGCCAGGTGAAACCTTCGAAATCGATGTCTACCAGTTTGCGGCTGGTGCTGCGGCCGCCGTCGCAACCGACCAGGTAGCGGCCACTGATCATGTCGGCGCTGCCGTCGGGGAGAGTGACGCTGACATCGACCTGGCCCGCGTCCTGCGCAATGGCTGTCACTCGCGTCGACATACGGATCTCGGCGTCGGGATCGTCCGCCAAACGGGTCAACACCGTCTGCACGATCTTGTACTGCTCCCATTGCAGTACATACGGATGATCCGGCCTTTCTTGCATCGCTTCGATGTCGAAACGCGCGATCAATTCGCCGGTGACGCGATCGAGATAATTGAAGACGGGAGACACCAGGCCCTGCTCGAGACCATCCCCGAGCAGGCCGAGTTCGTCGATCATTGCCACGGTCGGCGGGTCGCACGAGGCCGCGCGGCAATCGATTTCCGGCGTCGCCAGCGCTTCGATCAGGACAACGGGAATGTCACGCCGTCGTAATGCGTACGCCAGGACGGCGCCTATCGGCCCGGCGCCGGCAATGATGACCCGGTTGGTGCGCATCGCCCCTGCTGCCACTGCTGACGACAGGCAGTGTAGCGAGGGTCATTTTGTATGACAAACATAGAGCCATACGGGCGGACGTTGCCCGGATATGTCTACAGATTTAGCCGGAGCGGCGAGCGGCTCGCTCGGGCACGACGGCCGGCTGCTGCTCTTCCAGCTCCAGCTTTGCGACCACAGCGCGACGCGCATTGGCGAGATGCTCGGCCATCGCTTTGGCGGCGGCATTGCCGTTGCCGGCGACGATGGCTTCGATCAATCGATCCCACTCCTGAATGCCGTCTTCCAGGCGACCAGGTTCGGCCATCGAACGCATGCGCAGGTAATTGACGCGGGTGAGCAGCTGGCGCGCCATGTCGGCGATGACCTTGCTGCCCGAACCGATGAGAATGGTTTCGTAGAACTCGCCGGCCATCAGCGCCAGCTCGCGCACGTCGCCCTTGTTGATCACTTTGCGCAGGTCCTTATGGATGCGCACCAGCTTCTTGACCGCGTTTTCATCGCCGCGCGCGACGAAGCGCTTCACCGCCATTGTTTCCAACATCTCGCGCATCAGATAGATATCTTCAGCGTCCTTCGCGGTGATGACCGCAACGGTGATGTTGCGACGCTTGCCGACCTCAATCAGGTTTTCGGCCTGCAGCTGGCGCAATGCCTCACGCACCGAAGTGCGGCTGACGCCGAGCGCTTCACACAATTCGCGTTCCACCAACCGCATGCCGGGTGGATAAAGACCGCGGCTGATGGCGCTGCGCAGCTTGTCCAGTGCGTGTTCGCGCACCAGCGTCGGATTTTCAACGATTCGAAGATCCTGGTATTCCAAGGCCCATCCTCACTAGCGTTTTGAAGTCGATCGCTACTGCAGTTCGGTGATCGGCAGTGCGCCGCCCAGGCGCGCACATTGCAGGATACTGTACGCCGTCAGCGCCGAGGTTTTCGGATTATCAGCTGCCGCGCGCGCGAATATATCGAAACGAAAATGACCGAACGCGCCGGAGGCTTCGATTCTTCCCAGCGGATCGGAGATCTTGCGCGAAGAACCCAGCCGCACCCGGGTGGCGTCCATTCCCAGCCCCACCAGGGCGATCGCAACGCCTACATTGACGTTCTTCGGATAGGCCAGCGCGGCTTGCCGCGCCGTGCCGACGAAGAACTCGCGTTCCGGTTCAGCATGATCGAGATCCAGCAGCTGTTCAGCCGCAGTGCCGCGCCAGGCATGCGGAGGTTTGAAGGAGGTGTAGGTAACCTCATCCAACCCCGCCAGTCGGGCGGCCAGCAGACCATCCAATCCGGCAATTGCACCGGCCGGCAATAATGCGCGGCCGCCGCCCTGCTCGGCTGCCAGCAAGTCGTCTCTTGCCTGATCGTCGGCGAGCACGCCCACCGAAAACACGATCACATCGATCCCCGCTCGCAGTAGAAGCGGTGCGAATTCCCTGACCGCCGCGTGTCCGGCGCATTCGAGGACGACGTTGGGTCGCGCCCTGATCAGTGCCTCGAGGTCGTAGACGGCATTCGGAGCCGCTCGGCCGGGCCGGACCAATATCGCAGCCATCGACGTGCTTTCGCGTAGCTGCGCCAAGGCAGCCATGACTTCCCGGCCGATGGCTCCGAAGCCGATCATGCCCAGCAACTGATTACGTCGCATGCGAGTTCAAGCCCGGAGCCTCGATGATCTGCTTGGTGGGCATTTGATAATATTGTATGACCATACTACCTTAACGCTACTCTCCGACAGCACGTCCACAGTCATGCCCCTCCCAGAGCGTGTGCCCGTTGCGATTATCGGCTCCCGGCAATATCGGCACGGACTTACTGATCCGAGCCGCCACTGGTGATGCGCGACACGGTTTATTGCCTCACGGGCAACACCGATCAAGACGCCATCGAAGCCGCCGTGCAGGCGATGGTCGCGGAAGTCCAGACGTATGTGCCCGGATATCGACTGAAACAACGCGTACAGTTCGAGAGTGTCGGGCGCGGCATCAGACTGCCGTTCCCGGAACTGGCTGCGGACTATGCTGCAACTCGTAGTAACTGAACCGACTTCAGATCCGGAACTGAGATATTACTTATGGCTGCCGATCCCAAGCCAGCGGTGGCTCCCCAGCAAAGCTACCAGACCATCACCGCCGCCCGACTGACGCCAACCATCGGTGCCGTCATTTCCGGCATCGACCTGTCGCAGCCGCTGAGCCAGCAGCAGCTGGCCGATTTGCAACAGGCCCTCGCCGCTCACCAGGTGATTTTCTTTCGCGATCAAAAGCTCGATCCGCCGTCGCTCAAGCGTGTCGGCCAGTATTTCGGCGAACTGCAGATCCACGCATTGCAGGGCATGCCCGACCATCCGGAGGTGCGCAAGCTGCAGGCCGATGCAAATTCAAAGCATGTGGCGGGCGAGGAATGGCACACCGACATGTCATGTGCCGCGATTCCACCGATGGGCAGCATTCTTTATTTGCACACGTTGCCGACCATGGGTGGCGACACGATATTCGCCAGCATGTACGCGGCTTACGACGCTTTGTCGGATCGCATGAAGGCGTATCTCGAAGGTCTCACCGCGACACACGACGGCAAGCTTGCGTTTGGCCGTTTCAATCCGGACGACAAATTCCCGGTCGCCGTGCATCCCGTGATCCGTACGCATCCGGTGACCGGCCGCAAAGTGCTGTATGTGAATAAAGGCTTCACTGCGCGCATCAACGAACTGCCGCCTGCCGAAAGCGAGGCAGTGTTGCAGTTCCTGTTTCATCACTGCGAGAACGCGTACTTCCAGGTGCGCTTCCGCTGGGAGCCGCATTCGGTCGCGTTCTGGGACAATCGCTGCACCCAGCACTTGGCGATCTGGGATTACTTCCCGCAGCTGCGCTCAGGCTTCCGCGTGCAGATCGCCGATCAGGGCGGACCGAAAGAGTCGGCGTAACGCCACTAACCCGTCCCCTCACCCGCGCTGCGCGCGACCTCTCCCACAGGGAGAGGTGAAGAGTTCTTACCCCCTCTCCCTTGGGAGAGGGTTGGGGTGAGGGGATTCTTCAGCCGAGGTAGCAGTATCCAGCGCCCCCTCACCCGCGCTGCGCGCGACCTCTCCCACGGGGAGAGGTGAAGAGCTCTTACCCTCTCCCTTTGGGAGAGGGCAGGGTGAGGGGCTCTTTAGGTCACTGAGACCGGCCCGCTGCGGGCGCGCTCGCCGTATGGCCGTAGCATCAGCACCAGCACGATCGCGAGCAAACACAGCGGCACGCCCATGGCGAGAATGGCCCGGTACGAGCCGGTGTAATCGAACACAGCGCCGAACGCGAGCGGGCTCAGGCTCATCGCCACCATCACGGCAGAGAACATCGCGCCGAAAATCTGCGCGAAGTTCTTCAGGCCGAAATAACGGCTGGTGAGATAAGCCAGCATGTCGACCTCCGCGCCCAGGCTCACGCCCAGTATCATTGCCGCGGCGGCCAGCGCCCATATGGGCATGGGCACGGCGAGCACCACCAGGCCCAGCGCGGAAAGCGAAAAGAACGTGAACGCAATGTGCCGCGCGTCGTAACGATCGACCAGGAAACCGATCAACAACCGGCCGGCGAACGCCGACCAGCCGAACGCCGACGCCAGCCATGTCGCCCGGCTCACCGGCACGCCGCGATCCGTCAGCATCGGCACAATGTGCGGAATCAGGCCGTACAGCACGAATGCGAGCCCGGCGAAAATCGTGATCAAGCTCCAGAAGTCACGACGGCGCATTGCTTCCGCCAGCGTGTCGCCACTGCTGGCCGGCTGTGCCACGTGTTCACCCGATGGCGCGCCGTCGGGATGCAGGCCCAGCGACTGCGGTTTCTCATGCAACAGAAACAGAATCATCGGCAGCGTGAACAGCAGCATGATGAGTCCGAGTCCGATATATGCGCCACGCCAGCCGTAATTGGCGACGAAGTATTGGGTGATCAAAGGCACATAGCCGAAGCCCAGGCCGGTGCCACTCCCGGCGATGCCGATGGCAAGACCGCGGCGACGATCGAACCACGAGGTCAGCACGTGCATGTAAGGCACGCTGTTGGTGCCGACCGCGATCGTACCCATGGCCACATAGATGAGGATGAACTGCCAGTACTGGGTGATCAGCGCTCCTGCCATCAGGCACAAGCCGAAAATGATCACAGACGGCACCAGGACCCGCTTCACCCCGAAGCGATCGACCATTCGCCCCATGATGGGCAGCGAAAATGCCGTGCACAACATCATTGCCGATACCGCCGTGCTGATGGCGGTACGATTCCAGCCGAATTCCTCGCCCAGCGGCCCGCCCAACAAAAACAGCGAGGCGAGGCCGAACGCAGCTGGTCCAGTGGAAATGCCGAGCAGACAGACCACGACGATGAACCAGCCGCGATAAAACTTTTTCTGTGCAGACATGGATGAGCGCTGAAGCTACGGCCACAGAAACAAACGGCGGCCGCCCCACGAACGAGGCGGCCGCCGTGATTGCACGACTGTTAGAAGCGCGTGGAAACGCGAATTCCCGCAGTGAGCGGTCGCGTGGTGTAAACGCGATAACCGTCACCCGAAACTCGCAAACCGATCTGCGGCACTTCGTCCGTCACATTGTCGACGAAGATACCGGCGTCCCACCCCTCGTAGCGCACCCCGGCCCGCACACCGATCAGGAAATAATCGTCCAGTTCCCGGTAGTCATTGGCGCGGCTGTTGAAGTTAGTGTATGACACGCCGCGATAGTTGAAGTTGGTGCCAGCGTAGCCCGTCAGCGCCGCGCTGAACGGCACTTCGTACGATACCTGCCCCGCATATGACCACTTCGGTGTATAGGGAATGCGATCGCCGTCGAAGCCCGAAGTCTGCGAGGTGCTTGGCAAGTCCTCAGACAGGCGCGAATCGGTGTAGGTCGCGCCTACGCTCAGCGTCAGCGCATTGGTGGGCTGCGCATTGACCTGCAACTCGAAGCCGTTGACGTAGCTCTTGCCGGCATTGGCAATGTACACGAACGTGCCGCCGGGATCGGTCACGGAGATCTGCTGATCCGACCAGTTGATGCGATACAGGGCGACTTCGGTGTAGACGGCGCGATCGAAGAAGTAACTCTTAGCACCGACTTCGTAGCTCCACAACGTGTCCGACTCGTACTGGTCCGGTGCGATCACACCCTGCTGGGCCGCGGCGTCCGAGTTGTTCGCACCGCCCGGACGGAATCCCGAGGCGACGCGCGAATACAGCGTGGTGTCGCCGGTCAACTCATAGGACAGCGCGAAGTTGTAGCTCATCTCGTTCTCGCTGGTCTCGCGATCCAGCGACAGGATGTCCGCCGTCTGCACTGGCGAGAACACCGGATGCCGCAAGGCTTGGGTGGAAATGGTCTGCTGGCCGACGTCCGCCGTGTAGTACCGCAAGCCGACTGTCGCGGTAAACTGCTCAGTCAGCGCATATTCGAGTTCGGAAAACGCGGCGAACTGGTCGATGGTGACTTCGCCGGTCGCCGAGTTGATATCGTCCCGAGCAAACCCCGCCGTCACGCAATCCACATGGAAGTTGCAGCGCGCATTGCCAGTGGCCGGATCGGCCACCAACGCAGCGTTGCGTGCATCAGACTCTTGTTCAGCGTAGAACACACCGGCGACGACTTGCGCGGGACCGTCGAAGCCCGACGCAAAGCGGAATTCCGTGGAGAAGTTGGAAATGTCCTGGTCCTGATGATACGCCAGGTCCACGCCCAAGCCGAAGCGCTGCGCAGTTGGCGTACTGTCGCGCGAGAAGAACAACTGGCGATCCATGTACGCCGCGGTGCCGGTGAACGTGCCGAAGCCGACGTCGTAATCGGCGACCACACTGAACAACGTGATCTCATCGTCGAACGGTTCTTGCGTCGGCGAAATGTTCTGGTGATCGGGCTGGCCGAATTCGAAGTACTGCGAACCGTCGGCCTCGCTTTCCTGGTAGAGGCCGGTCAGCGTCACCTTGAACTGCTCGGTCACTTGCGAAGCCAGGCTCACACGCCCGCCCCACACTGTCTGGTCGTTGACGTCATCGAACGCCGAGCCGTTGCGGTTCTGGTCGATATAACCGCCGCCGCTGTCGCCCCACACCACGGCGCGGACGCCGAGCTTGTCTTCGATGATGGGCAGGTTCGCGACCGCTTCGCCCTGATAGAAAGGATTGCCGTCCTTGACATTGGCGGCCGAACCGGACAACGCGAATTCCTGTTTCGACAGGTTGGGCTTGTTGGTGATGAAGCGCACCGTACCGCTCATCGAACCGGCGCCGAACAGCGAGCCCTGCGGACCTTTGAGAATCTCGATGCGCTGCAAGTCGTGCAGTTGAATGTTGGGTTGATTGTCGCTGCCGCCGTCGAGACCCAGGCCGGTGATGACCGCTTCGTCATAGTACAAACCGACAGTCGGCTTGCCGGAGGAGGCAATGCCGCGCACGATGATCTGGTTGTCGCCGACGCCGCGATTGTTCACTTGGACCGACGGGTCCAGGCGCGAGAAACTTTCCAGCGAAAACGACTGGCTCTCACGAATGGCCTCGCCGCTTACCGCCGCGATCGCCGCCGGCGTGTCTTTCATCGTGGTCTCGCGCTTGGTGGCGGTGACGACGATTTCCTCCACGACCGATTCCTGCGCGTTGACGGCGGTCGCCGATGCCGTCACGGCCAGCGCGGCCAGCCGGGCGAGCCGGGTGTTCCTAGATCTCATGCAAGCTCCTCATTAGTTATCGGCGTGTTTGCCGCCTTCCCCGCGAACGAATCGAAGCCACCGCATTGACGGTGCGACTTGCACCCCCACCACTTCAAAGATAATACGATGGTATTTTTATATGATGTATGACGGTTATAAAATATTGTGCCAACGATATTTCAGCTTTTGCGGCCGGCGAACCTTGTGCAAGACCGCCTTTCGTTGCACCGTGATCCCGCTCCGGTTCGATGCTAGACGAGAATATTCTCAGCTTAACGAGATGCGAGGAAAGCCCGTGGAGTCCGCAAAAGTATCTTATGGACGGTCGCTGCCAGTGGCGATCGGCGCTCTGCTGCATGTAGCGCTGCTTGCGATAAGTAGTAGCGCATTCGCCGCCGGGTCGAGTACGAATGTTGCGGCGCTTGACTCCCAACTCTCCGGAGCGTTGCCATGCGCGAAGCTGGTGGACGAAGCCTTCACGATCAGCGACCAGGCGCCGCTGTCGATCCTTGCGGCCAAGCTGGTCCCCGCTGACGATGGCAGCGGCGAATACTGCGCTGTCAACGGTTACATCCAGCCGCAGATCCAGTTCGAGGTGCGCCTGCCGACTAAAGGCTGGAACGGCCGCTACTTCCAGGTCGGCTGCGGCGGCTTCTGCGGCGTCATCAGCATCAACAATTGCGCCGATGCGCTGGCGGCCAATTTCGTCGTTGCAGCTCACAACATGGGTCATGTCGGTCAAGTCGTCAAAGATCCGGTATGGGGCAGCGACCCCGCGCTGCGCGAGGATTATGGCGGACGCTCCACCCATTTGATGTCCATCGCCGGCAAAAACATTGCTGAAAAGTACTACGGCAAGCGTCCCGCGCGTGCTTATTTCCGCGGCTGCTCCACCGGCGGTCGCGAAGGGCTGCAGGAAGCCCAGCGATACCCGGGTGACTTCGACGGCATCATCGCCGGCGATCCTGCCTTCCCTGGCCGTCTGGGCGCCATCGCCAACAATTGGGATGCGCGATATCTGTTGCGTGAGGACGGCTCGGAAGTATTCACCGCTGACAAGCTTGTGGTCCTGCACGCCGGCGTGATGAAAGCCTGCGACAAGCTCGACGGTTTGACCGATGGCATTCTCATGGACCCGCGTGCTTGCGCCTTCGACCCGGCGAAGCTCACGTGCAAGAGCGTCGACCAAGCGGATTGCCTCACCGCAGAGCAGGTCAACGCGGCGAAGAAGCTCTATGGTGGACCAGTCAACAGCCAGGGAGTGAAGTTGATGCCGGGCGCTACGCCGTACGGCAGCGAGCCGTCGTGGAACGGTGCGGGCCGTCGTTCACTGGCCGAAGGTTATTTGCGATATCTCGCGTTCCCGACCAATCCGCCGGCGGATTACAACTACCGCGACTTCAACTTCGACACTGATGTGGCGAAGACCGAGGAGATGGCGCGCCTGTACGATCCCGTCGCCCCACACGAAGCGCCGGATC
The DNA here is from genome assembly GCA_963710595.1 of uncultured Gammaproteobacteria bacterium. Classification (GTDB taxonomy): domain Bacteria; phylum Pseudomonadota; class Gammaproteobacteria; order Steroidobacterales; family Steroidobacteraceae; genus Steroidobacter. Next base: position 1,166,110 of record CAVQAZ010000003.1, on the reverse strand, counting down.
TGCGCGGGTTCGAAAAGAGCGGCGGCAAACTTATCGTCTATCACGGCTGGGCCGATGCCGGCGTGTCACCGATGGCGCTGCTCGACTACTACGCGCAGGTCACGTCGCGTCAAGGCGGACAGGAAAAAGTGCAAGACTGGTTCCGCGTCTTCATGGTGCCGGGAATGTTTCATTGTCGCGGCGGTAATGCTCCCAACACGTTCGAGCTGTTACCCGCACTGGTACGTTGGGTCGAACAAGGCCAGGCACCCGAGCGTGTCGTCGCCACTCAGAGCGGCTCGAACGGCGTGATTCGCACTCGCCCGCTGTTCCCTTACCCGGCGTTCGCCAAGTACACCGGCAAAGGCGATGTGAACAGCGAAACGAATTGGGTCAGCGCGTCGCCGAAGCATGCGGTAGATGACCGGCTGGATTGGATTCGCGCGCCGAAATAAGACTCTTGAAGGAGAGTTGCCTTCTGTCCCCTCTCCCTTTGGGAGAGGGTTAGGGTGAGGGGCTCTTGAAAGCGGCCCTCACCCGCGCTGCGCGCGACCTCTCCCACGGGGAGAGGTGAAGACTCCGGTCCCCCTCTCCCTTTGGGAGAGGGTTAGGGTGAGGGGCTCTTGAAAGCCGCCCTCACCCGCGCTGCGCGCGACCTCTCCCACAGGGAGAGGTGAAGACTCCGGTCCCCTCTCCCTTTTGGGAGAGGGTTAGGGTGAGGGGCTCTTGGAAAGCGGCCCCTCACCCGCGCTGCGCGCGACCTCTCCCACAGGGAGAGGTGAAGACTCCGGTCCCCTCTCCCTTTTGGGAGAGGGTTAGGGTGAGGGGCTCTTGGAAAGCGGCCCCTCACCCGCGCTGCGCGCGACCTCTCCCACAGGGAGAGGTGAAGAGAGAGCGCGTTAGCGGGTCACCAATACTTTCTTCACCCAGCCGCCGCCGCTGCCCGATTCGACCTTGAGGAAGCCGTCTTTTTCCTCGCCCATGAAGATCATCTCTTCGCCCTTGCCGAGCGTCACGACCGTCTTGGACGATTCGGAAGCGGACGCGAATACCTTGAGGTTGCCGATCTTCGGCACGATGGTGTCGCCTTCGTTGAAGACAGCGCCGCCTTTCACTTTCTTGCCGGCTTCATCGGCCAGCGTGCCGACGTCGCGCTGCAAGCTGGGCTGGCCGCGCACTGACTTCACGACGTTGTTGTAGTTATCCATGAGGCTGGCGGCGATGATCTTGCCTTCGTTGGTGTTGGCATAACCGCCGAGCGCGCCCGCCGCGCTGCTGCCGAACAATGCGCCGCCGATTTTCAAATCAGCCTTTCGGGAACTGCCTTCTGCAGCGGCGACCTGGACACCCGAGCGAGCGTCCGCGACCAGCATGCTGGTCTGTGCTTCCTTGAACTTCACGCCGCCGGCAACTGCGCCAAGTACGCGACCCTTGGTGCCACCAAGCAAACCGCCCAGAGCGCCGCCGACGCCGCCGGCGTCGTCTTCCGAAAACACCACCGCGGGCGTCAGCACGAAGTCGGCGCTGACCATCTGACCACCGCCCATGTTCGAGTTCTGGCGCAGCTCGCCGGATTCCTGCAGCGCGCGTTCCTGCATCATGTTCTGCATGCCGATGCCGCGTTCGACGATGATGAAGCAGTTCGACTGCTGCACCATCATGCGGATCAGGCCGGTGGGGGATTGCAGGCCGTAACGAGACAGCGATTGCGAAACGTAATCCTGTGGTTCCACCACCGCCAATGCGCCCATCGGCTTATCGCAATGTTCCAAGCCGTTAGCGCCCTGTGAACCGCCGGGACCGGCCGAGCCCTGCACCTCGGTGCCGCCCTGGCCTTTTTTCTGCGCCAGCGGGCCTTCGGCCGCGAGCAGAGGCAGAGCCAGCATCGACAAAGCAACAGCAACACCGGCGCGCACGCCCCGAGTGGACGAAACGGACTTCATAATCGATCTCCCCGATGATGGACAGCAGGCGGGCCAGCGCCGCCGGCGATGCGAAATGCTTGTTTTCAAGTCATTTACCGCAGCCGGCCATAGCAGGCGGCGATCTGAGCATGCGGCTGCGAGACGGTCAAGCGGACGTCTCTCAATCCGGTCTGGAGCCACCGCACCCCGTCCCGACATTGCCTGCGCAGGAGCCGCCCCGCATAGTTCCCATCATTGAGGACGGTCCAGCGCCGGTAAATGCCACTTCAGTACACTGCCCTCCGGCTGCGCTTTATCGCCATCGCGCTGCTCATCGCAGCGGCCGGTTGCGGCCATCCTGATTCGCCCGAACAGCAGGTTCGCAACGTGATCGGCCAAATGGAACTGGCCGCCGAAGCTCGCGATACGGGCGAGCTCATGGAGCACCTCTCCGAGGAGTATCGCGACCCGAACGGCATGGGTTCGGCAAGACGCCGCCCGCTATGCACGCGGCTATTTCATCGCCAATCAGTCCCTTCATCTGCTGACCCGAATCGAGGCCATCGATTTTCCGACCGAAGGCGAAGCACGCGCCACAGTGCTGGTGGGCAGGGTGGGCAGCGATGCCGACACCGCCAACAAGTGGGACCTCGCCGCCGCTCTCTACGAGTTCAAAATCGCCCTGCGGCGCGAGGACGAGGAGTGGAAAGTGAGCTTCGCGCAGTGGCAGCGGCGATAGTCGACCGGCAGCGTCGGCGTGAACCCTTTTTCGCATCGCATTGACGCAGGTACCGACCTCTGTAATATGGCCACTATTCCTTCGGGTTGTATTCAACACGCTCGCGGCGTCCGGGCCCTGCCAGCCCTGCACGCGCCGCCAACCTGCGCGAAACAGCCCTACTGAATCAAAGATTTAGACCGATGGCCGCGGGTGATGACGCCTCCGGCCAGGTGCCGCTCGCTGCGGCGACGGTCCCGCGCCGGGCGCTTCTTGGATGCAGCATTGTCGAATGCGGCCGTTCGGGAAGGTGGCCTGTAGTGCGGCCATGGCCATGCCTGCCGCTTACGGCAGATGCGAGGCCGGTTCGATTCCCGACGATGACATTGGTAGGGCCAACATGAATATCGGCGCTGAAGGGGCCTCCACGAACGAGCCCGGCAACGAATCGCCTCTCAAGGGGCGCACGACCCGTCCGGGAAAGCAGGGTCTGTACGATCCGGCCTACGAGCACGATGCCTGCGGCGTCGGCTTCGTCGTCGATATCAAAGGCCGAAAATCGCATCGGATCCTGCAGCAGGGCCTGCAGGTCCTGACCAATCTCGATCATCGCGGTGCCTGCGGCGCCGAGACCAATACCGGCGATGGCGCCGGTGTGCTGCTGCAGATGCCGCACAACTTCCTGGTCGCAGCGGCGAAGCAATCGCGCATAGAACTGCCCCAGCCCGGCTCGTACGGCTGCGGCATCGTATTCCTGCCGCGTAACGCCACCTTGCGTCGACGCATCGAAGAGCGTTTCGAACAGATCGTGCAGTCCGAGGGCCAGGCTGTGCTCGGCTGGCGCACGGTGCCGACCAACAATTCCACGCTCGGCGATACGGCGAAGTCGTGCGAACCGTACATGCGGCACGTGTTCATCGGCCGCAACCCTGCGCTCGCGGATGAGCTCGCCTTCGAACGCAAGCTCTATGTGATTCGCAAGCGCGCCTACACGGAAATCCGCACATCGACGATGGAAGGCGCGGCGCAGTGGTACATCGCCAGCCTGTCGCACAAGACGATCGTCTATAAGGGTATGCTGCTGACCGAACAGCTCGGCCCGTACTTCCCGGACCTCACCGACCCGGCGATGGAAACGGCGATCGCGCTGGTGCATTCGCGCTTCAGCACCAACACCTTCCCGAGCTGGGATCGCGCCCATCCGTATCGCTACGTCGCGCACAACGGCGAGATCAACACCGTCCGCGGCAACGCGAACTGGATGCACGCTCGGGAAGCGTTGTTCCAGGCCGAAGCGTTCGGCGATGACATGGAGCAGATCCTGCCCATCATCAATCCCAATGGCAGCGACTCGGCGATGTTCGACAACACGCTGGAATTGCTGGTGCTGGCGGGCCGTTCGCTGCCGCACGCGGTGATGATGATGATTCCCGAACCGTGGTCGGGCCATCAGACCATGGACGACGCCAAACGCGCGTTCTATCAATATCACTCGTCGCTGATGGAGCCGTGGGACGGTCCGGCGGCGATCGCGTTCACCGACGGCAGGCAGATCGGCGCAGTGCTGGATCGCAACGGCTTGCGTCCGTCGCGTTACTACGTGACCAAGGACGATCTCGTGGTCATGGCGTCGGAGGCGGGCGTGCTCGACATCGCCCCGGAAAACATTCGCATCAAGGGCCGCCTGCAGCCCGGCCGGATGTTCCTGGTGGACACCGAACAAGGCCGCATCGTCGAAGACGAAGAAATCAAGAAGGCCCTCACCAGCGAGCGGCCGTATCGCCAGTGGTTGAACGAACACCTGGTGCATCTCGCCGATCTGCCGCCGGCGCCCGAAGTACCCGCGCCCGATCACGACACGCTGCTGCAGCGTCAGATCGCGTTCGGCTACACGTTCGAAGACGAACGCTTGATCCTGGCGCCGATGGCGCAAAGCGGCGTCGAAGCCATCGGTTCGATGGGCAACGACACGCCGCTCGCGGTGCTGTCGAACAAGCCGCGCCTGCTGTACGACTATTTCAAGCAGCTGTTCGCGCAAGTCACCAATCCGCCGATCGACTGCATTCGTGAAGAGATCATCACTTCCGCCGAAACCCGCCTGGGCTCGGAAGGCAACCTGCTGAATCCGCAGCCGGCCGACTGCCGGCGCCTGGAAGTGAAGTGGCCGATTCTCACCAACGAAGAGTTCGCCAAGGTCCGCCGCATGGATTTGCCCGGCCTGCGCGTCGGCGTGTTGCCCAGCCTGTTTCGCGTGACGCGCGGTGAGAAAGGCCTGGTCAAGTCGATGGAAGAAATCCGGCTGATGGCCCGGCGCATGATCGAGGAAGAGGAAGTGAACGTCCTCATCCTGAGCGATCGCGGCGTCAACAAAGAGTTCGCACCCATTCCGGCATTGCTGGCCGTTGCCGGCCTGCATCACTATCTGATCCGCGAAGGCCTGCGTACGCGCGTCAGCCTCGTCATAGAAACCGGCGAAGCGCGTGAAGTACATCACTTCTCTTTGCTCATCGGCTACGGCGTCAGCGCGATCAATCCTTACGTCGCCTTCGAAACCATCGACGGCATGATTCGCGACGATCGCCTGGTCAACATCGACCACAAGAGCGCCTGCAAGAACCTGGTGAAGGCCGCGACCAAGGGCGTCATCAAGGTGATGGCGAAGATGGGCATCTCGGCGATTCAGAGCTATCGCGGCGCGCAGGTATTCGAAGCCGTCGGTCTGCGTCAGGACGTGATCGACGAGTACTTCACCTGGACTTCCTCGCGTATCGGCGGCATCGGCATGGACGTGATCGCTCAGGAAGTGCTGGTGCGCCATCGCGCCGCGTTCCCGGAACGCAGCATGAACAATCACACCTTGCCGGTGGGCGGCCAATATCAGTGGCGCTCGGAAGGCGAGTACCACCTGTTCAATCCCGAGTCGATTCATCGCCTGCAGAAGTCGGTGCGCAACGGCAGCTTCGCGCAGTTCAAGGAATACTCGCGGCTGGTGAACGAGCAGGCGACCAACCTGTGCACACTGCGCGGGCTGCTGGATTTCAAGCTCAATGAGTCGGTGCCGCTCGAGGAAGTCGAACCCATCGAAAGCATCATGAAGCGCTTCAAGACCGGCGCGATGTCGTACGGCTCGATCAGCTCCGAGGCGCACGAAACCCTGGCGATCGCCATGAACCGCATCGGCGGCAAGAGCAATACCGGCGAAGGCGGCGAAGATCCGGCGCGCTTCAAGCCGATGGCCAACGGCGACTCGAAGAACTCGGCGATCAAGCAAGTGGCGTCCGGCCGCTTCGGCGTCACCAGCGAGTACCTGGTGAGCGCCAATGAGATTCAGATCAAGATGGCGCAGGGCGCGAAGCCCGGTGAAGGCGGGCAGCTGCCCGGCACCAAGGTGTATCCGTGGATCGCGAAAACGCGGCATACCACCGCCGGCGTCGGTTTGATTTCACCGCCGCCGCATCACGACATCTACTCGATCGAAGACCTCGCCGAGTTGATCCACGATTTGAAGAACGCCAATCGTCGCGCTCGCATCAGCGTCAAGCTGGTGGCGGAAGTAGGAGTTGGAACCGTCGCTGCGGGTGTGGCTAAAGCGCACGCGGACGTGGTGTTGATCAGCGGCCACGATGGCGGCACAGGCGCTTCGCCGCAGACGTCACTTGCACATGCGGGCCTGCCATGGGAACTGGGCCTCGCCGAAACTCACCAGACATTGGTGATGAACAACTTGCGCAGCCGCATCGCCGTGGAAACGGATGGTCAGTTGAAGACCGGTCGTGATGTTGTCGTCGCCGCTCTATTGGGCGCAGAGGAGTACGGCTTCGCAACTGCGCCCCTGGTGGCGACGGGTTGCATCATGATGCGCGTCTGCCATCTGAATACCTGCCCTGCCGGCATCGCGACCCAGGATCCGCGCCTGCGCGAGAAGTTCGCCGGCAAACCCGAGCACGTCGTCAATTTCATGCGCTTCATCGCGATGGAAATGCGCGAGCTGATGGCAGCGCTGGGCTTCCGCAGCATCGAAGAGATGATCGGCCGCGTCGATCGGCTCGAGGCGCGCAAGGCTGTCACTCATTGGAAGGCGAAGGGCCTGGACTTCAGCAACCTGCTGTACCAGCCGGACTCCAGCGCGGACACGCCGCGCTTCTGCCAGATCGAACAGGATCACGGTCTCGACAAGTCGCTCGACGTCACCACGCTGCTCGACCTGTGCAGGCCTGCCATCGAGAACGGTGAAAGGGTCGTCGCCGAACTGCCGATTCGCAATGTGAATCGCGTCGTCGGCACCATTACCGGCAGCGAAATCACGCGCAAGTACGGCGCGGTGGGCTTGCCGGAAGACAAGATCCAGATCCGCTTCAAGGGGTCGGCGGGCCAGAGCTTCGGCGCATTCCTGCCGCGGGGCATGACGTTCTATCTCGAAGGCGATGCCAACGATTACGTCGGCAAAGGCCTGTCGGGCGGCAAGCTGATCCTGTATCCGCCGGCAGGCTCAACGTTCACGTCGTACGAGAACATCATCATCGGCAACGTGGCGTTGTACGGCGCGACCAGCGGTGAGGCTTACATCGGCGGCATGGCCGGCGAACGTTTCTGCGTTCGTAACAGCGGCGTGCACGCCGTCGTCGAAGCTGTCGGCGATCATGGCTGCGAGTACATGACCGGTGGACGCGTCATCGTCCTCGGCCCGGCCGGACGCAACTTCGGCGCCGGCATGTCCGGCGGCGTCGCCTATGTGCTCGATGAGCACGGCGGCTTCGTCGACAGCGTCAACAAGGAAATGGTGGAAATCGGTCCGCTGGACGAGCCGGAAGAAATCGCCGCGGTCAGCGCGATGATCGAGCGCCATTACGGCTACACCAAGAGCGGCCGCGCACGTCAGGTTCTCGATAATTGGAATGATATGGTGAAGAAGTTCGTTCGCGTGCTGCCACGCGACTACAAACGCATGCTGGCGGGAATCGCACGCGCGGAGGGCCAAGGGCTCAGCGGCGACGAAGCCATCATGGTCGCGTTCGAAGAAAACGCGAAGGACCTGGCTCGGGTGGGAGGAAACTGATGGGCAAGCCCACCGGATTCATCGAATATCTGCGGGAGCTGCCGGTCGATCGCACACCGCACGAGCGCGTGAAGGATTGGAAAGAGTTCCATCACCACATGGAAGACAAGCGGCTGCGCCATCAAGCCGCGCGTTGCATGGACTGCGGCGTCCCGTTCTGCCACACCGGCAAACTGATCAGCGGCATGGCCTCGGGCTGTCCGGTGAACAATGTGATCCCGGAATGGAACGACCTGGTGTATCGCGGCCTGTGGCGCGAAGCGCTCGACCGTCTGCACATGACGAACAACTTCCCGGAGTTCACCGGCCGCGTTTGTCCGGCGCCTTGCGAAGGTTCATGCGTGCTCGGCATCAACAGTCCGCCCGTCACCATCAAGAGCATCGAGAATGCGATCGTCGATCGCGGCTGGGAAGAAGGCTGGGTGTTGCCCGAGCCGCCGAAGGCGCGCACCGGCAAGCGAGTCGCCGTGATCGGCTCCGGCCCCGCCGGCTTGGCTGCGGCTGCACAGCTCAATAAAGCCGGCCACAGCGTGTCGGTGCTCGAACGCGCCGATCGACCGGGCGGCTTGCTGATGTACGGCATTCCGAACATGAAACTCGACAAGCGTGAAGTCGTCGAGCGTCGCTTAAAGTTGCTGGAGCAGGAAGGCATCAAGTTCATCTGCAACGCCAACGTCGGCGACAATGTCGAACCGCAACTGCTGCGCAAAGACTTCGACGCCATCGTCATCTGCACCGGCGCTACGCAGCCGCGCGATCTTCCCGTCGAAGGCCGTAAGCTCAACGGCGTGCACTTCGCGATGGACTATCTCACCGCGAGCACCCAGTCCCTGTTGAATGGCGGCGCCGATCACAGCCCGATTCACGCGAAGGGCAAAGATGTGATCGTGATCGGCGGTGGCGACACCGGCACCGACTGCGTCGGCACCGCTATGCGCCAAGGCTGCAAGAGCATCACGCAGTTGGAAATTATGGCGCAGCCCCCCCTGGATCGCGCCGACGACAATCCGTGGCCGGAGTGGCCGAAGGTCTACAAGATGGACTACGGCCAAGAAGAAGCGGCTGCGAAATTCGGCGCTGACCCGCGCGCTTACCTGACGACCGTGAAGCGCTTCAACGCCGACGACAGCGGCGCGTTGAAGGAAGTCGTGACGGTGCAGATCGAATGGCAGAAGAACGACAAGGGTGGCTTCGTGCCGGTCGAGGTCGCAGGTACTGAGAAAGTTTATCCGGCACAGTTAGTGCTGCTTGCCATGGGCTTCCTAGGGCCCGAGCAGATGCTGCTTAAGGATTTGGCCGTGGAGATCGACCCTCGCAGCAACGTCAAAGCCGATCACGGCAAATTCACCACCAGCCTCAAGGGTGTATTCGCCGCCGGCGATTGCCGTCGCGGTCAGAGCTTGATCGTCTGGGCGATCAACGAAGGCCGCGGCGCGGCGAGGGAATGCGATCGGTATTTGATGGGGACGACGGAGCTTCCCTGAATTTCAGTGCTAAGCGAGGGGATCCTTACTGATCCCCTCCGGTCCTTGTAGACTCCGCATCTGACGTGGAGGTGCACTATGTCGACTTCCTTGAAACAGATCGAAGAGCAGGCTCACACGTTGTCAGCTGAGGATCGCGCGAAGCTCGCTGAGACATTGTTGGAATCGTTACATGCGCCGCTTTCCGACATCGAAAAGGCTTGGGCGGAAGAGATCGACCAACGCCTCGCAGCGTTTGATCGCGGAGAGATCTCCGCTTACTCCGCCGAGGATGTGTTTGCCGACGCGCGCCGCATCTCGCGATGAAGCGCGCGCGATTCGTCGCGCCAGCTCGGCGTGAGTTTCTCGCGGAGGTTGCGCACTACCACATGAAAGAGCCCGGTCTCGGAGCACGCTTTACCGCGGCGGTAGAAGAAGCGACAGCCAGGGCTCTCACGTTTCCTCTCTCCGGCTCTCGAGCGTCCAAGAATACACGCAGGGTATTTGTTCGAGATTTCCCCTTCGCAGTAGTTTATCGGCCCGAGCCGGACGGCATCCTCATCTTCGCTGTAGCGCATCACTCACGTGCGCCAGAGTATTGGCATCTTCGGGTTCAGGACGCTAGCCCCGCCTAGCGCACCGAAGCCGATATTACGAATGAGGTCGACCGCTACATCGAATGGCCGGGACAGGCGCTGGCGTACAAGATCGGTCAGCTCAAAATCCTGGAGTTGCGATCACGCGCCCAACCGGCGCTCGGAGAGCGCGCTTCGACATACGAGAGTTCTACGACGTCGTGCTTGCGAACGGCCCGGTGCCACTCGCTACCCTGGAGCAGTTGGTCGACGAATGGATTGCACGCGCGAGCTGAGCGCAACCACGTCCGCTCCTAATGTCCACTTTTATCTTACCCATAATTACTTATACATCATGGGTTTATGGATTACATCCCGCTTTCGAAGACCGCTTCTATGACCGGTTCTTGGAGCGCTCGCTATTCGAGACGCAAAACGCGCGACTGGCACCCGCCTGGCTTGAAAACGCGTTCCGGCGACGGGGGAAATTTGGCCCACTTGTCTGCCGGGCGACGCGGACGCTGCAGCAGTTCTCCTCCGCAATTTGGACACTGCACGCCAAGCGAGGTCTCGGCACACGACGCGCAGAAGGTGCATTCGAACGTACAGATGCGCGCGGCAGTCGAGTCGGGTGGAAGATCGACATTGCAGCATTCGCAGTTTGGTCTCATTTGCAGCATGGCGGCTCCAGGTTGTTGTCCGACGCTACACTGCTACGAACTGCCTATTCCCTGGTCCCAACGCCCCGGTGCAGCAGCCACACGCAGCCGGCATAAAGCACCACAGCAGCGCCGAGCATGATCGCGTACGACAGCCCGACGTTGACGTCGGAGACTCCGAGGAACCCGTAGCGGAACGCGTTCACCATATAAAGAATGGGGTTCGCATGTGAAATGTTCTGCGCCCACTCCGGCAGCAGTTTGATGGTGTAGAACACGCCGCCAAGATAAGTGAGCGGCGTCAGCACGAAGGTCGGGATGAACGAGATCTGGTCGAAGTTCTTGGCGAAGATGGCGTTGATCATACCGGCCAGTGCAAACACGACCGAACTCAGCAGCACCGCCGAGATCACGATGCCGATGCTATAGATCTTCATGTGCGTGAACAGCAACGTGATGATCGTCACGACCGCGCCGACGATCAGGCCACGCACGATGCCGCCCACCGTGTAACCCGCGACGATCAGCCACTGCGGCAACGGAGAAACCAGCAATTCCTCGATGTGCTTGCCGAACTTGGCGCCGAAGAACGACGAGACGACGTTGCCGTAGGAATTGGTGATCACCGACATCATGATCAGACCCGGCGCGATGTACTGGATGTACGAGTAGCCGCCCATGTCGCCGATGCGGCTGCCGATCAGGCTGCCGAAGATGATGAAGTACAGCGTCGCGGTGATCGCCGGCGGGACGATGGTCTGGCCCCAGATGCGAATGATGCGGCTGAACTCGCGGATGACGATGGTGTTGAAACCAACGATGTTTGTTTTGAGCAGCATGGATTTCTGCACTGATACCCCCGCTGGCGTGGCGAGGCTGATCTGATTAGCCGTTTGATTAGCCATGAGCTGCCTTGGATTCTTCCTTCTGATTCACCAGCCGCATGAATAACTCTTCCAGGCGGTTGGTCTTGTTGCGCATCGACAGTACCTCGATGCCCGAGCTGGTGAGCCGCGAGAAAATGTCGTTCAGGCTCTGCTCCTTGGACAGCTCGACCTCCAGCGAATGGTCATCCGGCATGGTCACGGTGTAGCCGGGCAGTGACGGCGGCGTCGCCAGCGGATCGCGCAGGTTGAGGACGAACACTTCGGTCTGCAGCTTGCGCAGCACGCGGCTCATGCGATCGTTCTCGATGATGCGGCCCTTATCGATGATGGCCACATTGCGGCACAGGTTTTCCGCTTCTTCGAGATAGTGCGTGGTAAGAATGATGGTGGTGCCGGCAACATTGATGTCGCGCATGAACGTCCACATCGTTCGGCGTACTTCGATGTCCACGCCGGCGGTCGGTTCATCGAGAATCAGCAAGCGCGGTTCATGCATCAGCGCGCGAGCAATCATTAAGCGGCGTTTCATGCCGCCGGACAGAGTTCGCGACACTGCATTCCTTTTTTCCCACAACTGCAGCGCACCCAGATACTTCTCCAGTCTCTTTGCGGCGACATGGCGCGGGATGCCGTAGAAGCCGGCCTGGTTCAGCAGGATGGTAGTGACGGTCTCGAACTGGTTGAAGTTGATTTCCTGGGGCACCAGGCCGATGCAGGATTTGGCGATGGCCAGTTCGGTATCGATGTCATGGCCGAACACCTGAACTTTGCCGCCGGTTTTGTTGACCAAGGAAGTGACGATGCCGATGGCGGTGGTCTTGCCGGCACCGTTGGGCCCCAGCAGGGCGAAGAAATCGCCCTCCTCGACCGCCAGGTCGATCCCTTTCAGCGCCTGGACGCCGTTCTTGTAGGTCTTGCTGAGCTGCTGGAAGGTGAGTGCTTGCATGGCGCCTGCGCCGCCGGCCCGGTGCCAATGGATGGGCGGCGATGGTATTGATCGGAGTGGGAAAAGTGGCTGGGAAGGGTATAGAGCCCGGCCCGGGCCAGCAAGGCGCGAGCAGTCACCAATGAAGTGAATCGGCGGCCTGTCATCGGCAGTGGGGTGGTTAGGCGGGTCGCGGATGCCGCCCTGCCGACAGCGCCCGAAATACGTTCCGGCGCTGGCTTGGCACGGCGCGGTCCCCGGCGCATCATGACGCCCTTAGTGACGCCTTGGGCAGTCGCAACTCAGCATGTATACGAGCTTTTTTGGCCTGGGCGAGAAGCCCTTCGCAATCACGCCGGACCCCCGCTACCTCTTCATGAGCGAGCGGCATGCGGAGGCGCTCGCGCATCTTTTGTACGGTATCACCGAAGCCGGCGGCTTCATTCAGCTGACCGGCGAAGTCGGCACCGGCAAGACCACCATCGTGCGCTCGCTGCTGGAGCGCATGCCCGGCCACGCCGACGTCGCGGTGATCCTCAATCCCCAGTTAACGCCGATTGAGTTTGTCCTGACGATTTGCGAAGAGCTGGGCATCTTCATGCGCGATGAGGATGCCACCAGCATCAAGGACCTGGTCGACCTGCTCAACCGCCGTTTGCTGGAAGCGCATGCCAAGGGCCGGCGCATCGTTGTCATCGTCGACGAAGCACAGAACCTGTCGACGGCCACGCTCGAGCAGGTGCGCCTGCTGACCAATCTCGAAACCGCTTCGCAGAAGCTGCTGCAGATCATCCTCATCGGCCAGCCGGAATTACGCGAAGTGCTGGATCGCGTCGAGCTGCGCCAGCTCGCCCAGCGCATCACCGGCCGCTATCACCTGGCGCCGCTGTCGCGCGCGGAAACGGCGTCGTATGTGAATCATCGTCTCAAGGTCGCGGGCGCCAATGGTGAAATTTTCAGCACCTCGGCGCTGCGCGAAATACATCGGCTGACTGATGGCATTCCACGCATCATCAATGTGATCTGCGATCGCGCCTTGCTCGGAGCGTTCACGCAGGAACAACATCGCATCGGTCCATCGATGATTCGCGACGCTGCGAGTGAGGTGTACGGCCGCTCGTTCAGTCCGCAGTGGATGAAACTGCTCGTGGGTGGAGCGGGTGGCGTGGCCGTCGTCGGCTTGACATTAGGTATCTGGCAGCTGGTGCGCAGCACTCCCGCCGAGAGTGAAGCCATCGCGGCGCCGCCTGCGATTGCAGCGGCTGCGCCAGACGCGCAAATCTTTCCAGTGGCATCGAATACATTGGCGTCCAAACCGCAGGACGTTGCGGACCTGCTGCTCAGCAACGCGGGCAATACCAATACCGAAAGCGCCTTCGCTCAGCTGTTCTCGTTGTGGGGCGGCAAGTTCAATCCCGCCGCCGGCCGGCCTTGCGATCAGGCGCTGCAGCAGGGCTTGGAGTGCGTCTATCAGCAAGGTTCGTGGGGCCAGTTGCGCACGCTGAATCGCCCGGCCATCCTCACGCTTATCGACGACGAAGGGAATGCGCACCAAGTGGTGATCTCCGGCCTGGTCGGTGATACCGCGAAAATCAATCTGCCGGACGAAACGCAGATGGTGTCGATCGCCTCGCTCTCCCGGCTTTGGTATGGCGACTACCTGGTGATGTGGCGACCGCAGGTCGCTTCGCCGCGAGCGCTGTCGGCGGGCATGCAAGGTGACGGCGTACGCTGGCTGCGCAATAAACTGAATACTGTACGTGGCAGCGCCGAGACCGAGTCGGCGAGCGACTACTACGATGAGGACCTGGTGAAAATGGTGGAGGACTTCCAGCGCCAGTATCGGCTGAATGTCGACGGCATCGCTGGCGTGCAGACGCAGATCGTGCTCGACGCGCTCGGCAACACCCGGGGTGCGCCGGTATTGATCGCCCAGGCGGGCTCGAGCCAGGGGGCGTCCTGATGAGTTTCATTCTCGACGCATTGAAAAAATCCGAGAACGAACGCCAACGCCAGATAGGCCCCTCTCTTGCCGATGTACGGATGACTCGTCGCAATGCCGAGCGGCCCTGGTGGGCAGTGGCAGTTGCAGCGTTGCTGGTCATCAACCTCGGCGTGCTGATCGTCGTGTTGCTGCGTGATGGCTATGCCAAGCCGGCACCCGCACAACAAGTAGCTCCTGCGCCGGCCGCTCAACCCCAGAGCTATGCCGCCCCTCCTCCGCAACCGCCCGCGAGACAGAGCTATCAGGCGCCTCGGGCAAGCACGGATCCTTCGGTTCGCTCATTGGCGGACGAAGCGAACGGCTACGAAGAACCTTATCCGGGCGAGCCGGCAAATCCCAATCTCACCGGCGCGGCCAGCGTGCCCGCAGGTCCGCCGCTCGTTCGCAAGATCGAACCACCGTCGGTTGCAGCGTTACCTTCCGGCGCAGTGTTCGAAGCGCGCCAGGCGGCGAATGCTTCCGCAGCCAGGGCCAGCAACGAAACCTTGCCGACGCTGAACGAACTCACCGGCGCCGGCACCAGCCTGCCCGACCTGCACCTGGACATTCACGTGCACTCGCAGAATCCCACCGAGCGATTCGTGTTCGTGAACATGCGCAAGTATCTCGAAGGCGAAACGCTCAAAGAAGGCCCGAGCGTCGAGCGAATCACCAGCGAAGGCGTGATCCTGAATCAGCGCGGCCTGCGCTTTTTGCTGCCGAGACAGTAACCGCCAACCAGAATGCCCCGGCAGTGAATCTCCGGCGCGGCCGCTTCCGAACCCACCGCTAGCCACTCACGGCTGATCAACCAGGGCCTAGTCATCGAATTCATGCCCAGTCCCGTCCTGGAACTGAACGGTGCCCGTCTCAGCCGCCTGTTGCGTGCGGGCATCCAGCGGCTGCTTGCGGACCAGGAGCATCTGAACCGCATCAATGTCTTTCCCGTGCCCGATGGCGACACCGGCACGAACATGGCGTTGACGATGAATGCAGTATTGGCGAGCTTGCGCCGCGGTAATAACGATCACGCCGGCAGCACATTGACTCGCGCCGCCGATGCGGCACTCGATGGAGCGCGCGGTAATTCGGGAGCCATCCTCGCTCAATTCTTTTTAGGCATGGGCGACAGCGCCGGCACACATGCAGCCCTGTCGACGGCGCAATTCGCGTCAGCGGTAACGACGGGTGCGAGCTATGCGCGCGATAGCCTTTCCGAACCGCGCGAAGGCACGGTGCTCACCGTGATCACCGATTTCGCCGCAGAGACGGCGCGCCTCGCCAGCATCGGCATTCATGACTTCCTTGGGCTGTTTTCCCAGGCGCTCACCAAGACTCGCAAGTCACTGCAACACACGGCCGAGCAGCTCGAAGAGATGCGAGCGGCGCGCGTTGTCGATGCCGGTGCGCAGGGATTTGTCGATTTGCTCGAAGGCATGGCGGATCACTTGCAGCGCGGCGTTGATGCGGAACCCGCCGAGATCGTAGTCAAGCTGGAGGCGAACGAAGCGGCCGCCGGCGAAGTCCACGATCTGTCACAGCGCTTCTGCACCGAATGCACGATCACCAGTGCGAACATCGATCGTCGCAAACTGCGCGAGGAACTATCGGCGCTGGGTTCATCGCTGGTGCTCGCAGGAACGAATCGCAAGTCCAAGGTGCACATTCACGTCAACGATCCCAGCGGGGTCTTCCGTGTAGCCGCTCAGTTCGGCGAGGTGACTGCACAGAAGGCCGACGACATGCATCGCCAGCAGCTCGCCGCGCATGTTCGTGATCGTCGCGTCGCCATCGTCACGGATTCCGTGGCCGACATTCCGGATGACAAGCTCGACGAACTCGGCATTCACGTGGTGCCGCTGCGAGTTCACTTCGGCGAGCGCAGTCATCTCGACAAAGTCGGCTTGTCGCCGGAAGAATTTCTTGCCGAGCTGGTGCGCAACCCCCAGCATCCCAAAACGTCGCAGCCGCCCTCCGGCGATTTTCGTCGCCAGTTCGAATTTCTCGCCTCGCACTTCGACAGCGTGGTGTCGATCAACGTAACCAGCAAAGTCAGCGGCACTTGCAACTCCGCGCGGTCCGCTGCCGAGCGAGTGCAGGGTCAAGGCGCTATTGAAGTGCTCGACTCGTTCAATGCATCGATCGGGCAAGGCCTGCTGGCGATCTACGCCGCTGAATTGGCAGCTCGCGGTTGCGGCGCGGCTGAAGTGCTCGCAGGCGTTCGCAAGATGATTCCACTCACTCGCACCTACGCGCTGATCGGCTCGCTGGAATACGCAGTGCGAGGCGGTCGGGTGAAACCCATTGTGAAATCGGTAGCCGACTTTTTACGCCTGTCGCCCATTCTTGCCAGCCACGGCGACGGCCGGATCGCACCGGGCGGCACGCTGTTCGGACGGCGCAATCTGCACGAGAAATTCATTCGCTACATCACGTCTCGCATGAAGACAGGCCAGCGATATCGCATCGGCATCGGCCATGCGAACGCGGAGAGCCGGGCGCGCGAGCTGCTCGAACGTTTTCGACACGCACACCCGCAGATCGAAGCATCGTTCATCATGCCGATCGGCAGCGCTCTTGCAGTTCATGGCGGCCCCGGCACTTTGGTCGTCGGCGTACAGCAGTCGCCCACCGACTAAGCCCTAGCTACGAATGGCACTAAGTTAAGGTCAGCGGAGTGTCTTTCCCTCTCCCAAAGGGGAATGGCACTGACTTAAGGTCAGCAGAGAGTTCTTTCCCTCTCCCTTTGGGAGAGGGCAGGGTGAGGGGAAGCCGGTTGCTGTGACATTTCCGTAGCCCATCCCCTCACCCGCGCTTCGCGCGGCCTCTCCCACAGGGAGAGGCGAAGACTGCAGGCCACTCGGCCCTAGCTACTTCCAGTCTTTCAATCGCATCTGTGCATAGCGATAGCCCGCCTCTATCGCGCGATCGAATGCGCCCCAGTCGAGCATGTCGATTTGTTCCAGCGGCGGTTGCAGCAGCAGATCGGAAAGCTCGCGTCGCGCGATGTTGTTGGCGGCACTGTTCACCATGCCGGCGCGCCACAGGATCTGCAGGATATTGATGCGCTGCTTGCGGCTGCGAAACCATTTCAGCACACGCCACAGCGGCGGCGCATCGGAATCCACGCTATCGGTCGTGAAGGCTCGATCAGCGCCGACGTCGACGCCAATCACGCGGCCGATGCCGGATTCGCGCATCACGTCGACGGGAAGATTATTGATGGTCGCGCCGTCGACGAACAATTCGCCGTTCTCGATGACTGGCGGCAACACGCCCGGAATGGACACCGACGCGCGCAGCCAGCGCCACAGCGGCCCGCGACGGTGCACGGCGAGTTGGCCCGAGCTGAGATTGGTCGAGACGCAGAAATACGGCAGCGGCAGATCTTCAATCGCCACGTCGCCAAATTCACCATGCAACAACCGGCTGACCTTACGCCCCGAAACCAGCGAGACCAGCGGCAAGGTGTAGTCGTTGACAGGATTGGTATCGACGAAGCTGCGACGCACGCGCTGTTGCAACTCTTCGTGACTCCATTCCGACGCGTAACCCGCGGCGATCATCGCTCCGAAACTGGTGCCGCCAATAGCGTCGATCTTGATGCCGGCTTCACGAAAGGCACGCAGTACCCCGATGTGTGCGAAGCCGCGCGCGCCGCCGCCAGACAAGACGACGCCGAGTCCGGTGCCTGTCAGTGATCGAGCGAGCCGCGCGATGTCTTCCGGGCCACGCACATGATGATGCGAAAGTCCCGGCTTCAAATCCAGCCAGCGCTGCGCGAGCCCGCGCGTCAGTGAACCTTTATGCAGTAACACCACTTCCGGCCGCTGCCCCATCAGGCCACGATCCACGTAGCCGCGCAACGCCGACCACTCGTTCGCTGCGGCATCTGCTTGCGCCAGCAGCAACACAGAGTCCGCTTGGCGCAGGCACAACTTGGTCCAGTTGCTTGAGGTCGAGTCGCAAACGTAGACGACGAACTCATTGGCGCGTTCGACGGCGTGGAACCATTCTGTCGTGTGCTCGGCGCCACGCTGATTCCACACCAGCTCCGTCAAGGCGATGCGATTGAGGAAAGTCACCAGCTTCGCGGCGAACACCATCACCCCGCCGTCGCCGTCGTGGGGAACGATGGCGAATGTCTTCGGGATCGAACGACGCGTACGCGACTGCTTCTGCGAAGACTCCAGGCGATACACCAACAACTGCGCGACGCGCAGCAGTCCTTGAGGATGCATCCTCATCACCCGTTCGAATGCCGCTCGCGAGAGCCGTCCGAGTTCGCAATCTCTGAGCGCGATGACTGTGGCAGTCCGTGGACGACCGGAGATCAGCGCCATCTCGCCGGCAATCTCACCGGCCACGATGCGACCGACCAGACGACGCTGCCCCTCGGACGTTCGTGTGAAAGCGCCGAGACTGCCGCTGATAACGCAGTACAAGGCGTCGGGCGCATCGCCGGCTTCGAACAAGATGCTGCCGCCTTGGATCGCGATCCACTCGAATTCAACCAGCAGGGCTTCCAAAAGCGGCTTGTCCAAGCCATCGAACATCGGCAGTGTGCTTGCCAGCCATTCGCAGTCTCGGGCGGCGGCGGCGGCGGTGGCGGCGGAATAATCTTTGTCGAAGCTCATGGGTGCGGCCGTCCCCACGGCTGTTTGTCAAATCCAACCCCGCAGGACTGTATCGCGCACGCCGCTGGCCGCCATTGGGCGATATACGGGATGAGAACCGTCTCATAGACAATTATTTAGTTATTGACAGAATGTCAACGATGGATCAGCATACCGCCATGTCCTACATTGCCGACCGGCGCCAGGAAGAAAAGGATCGCCGCCGCGCCGAAATCGTCGACGCGGCCGAGAATCTGTATCGCGAGTTGGGCTGGGACGCGGTCACCATGGACAGCGTCGCTCGCCGCGCACGGCTGAGCCGAGCGCTCGTGTATGTCTACTTCAAAGACAAGCGCGACCTGCACTTTGCCATCTCCCAGCGCGCCATGGAAATGCTCCGAACGCGTTTCGAAGACGCCAGTTCACGCGCCCGCACCGGCATCGACCAGATCGAAGCCATTGGCCGCGCCTATATGGCGTATGGTGTGGAATTTCCACACTATTTCGATGCTTGCGCACGACTGGAATTGCGCTCCACCGAGGCGCCGGAGCAAGGTTCGCAGGAAGTTTCGGCATTGGCTATCGGCAACGAGATTCATGAGGTGGTCGTCAATTCACTGCTCACCGGGCAGCGCGACGGCAGCATCCGCCAGGACATAGGCGATCCGGCGATCACCTCGCGAGTGCTGTGGGGGTTCACCCATGGCCTGATCCAGATCGCCATCACCAAGGCGCAACCCCTGGCGGAGTCAGGCATTAGCGTGACCCAACTGACGCAGCAGGCGATTGCAATGATTCGCTACACGCTGGCCGGCGCCAAGCCGCCGCCGGCCGGTTGAAACTGGTTTTTATTTGCGCAATTTTTGACACTTGTCTAAGAACTCAACAGCTGATGTACTCATGACAAAGTCGCTCGAAGCATCGCGTAACCTGCTGGCCTGGGCCCTTCTGTCCGTGGGCGCCATTGCCAGTGCGCAAACTTCCATCGAAGGGGACTTCGACACTCTGGTCGCAAACTATGTCGCCGAAGGTTTGCGCAGCAATCTCGCCCTCCAGGGCCAGACTTTGGAGGTCGAGAAGGCGGCGCAGGCCTTGGCCGAGGCGCGCGCCCGATTTTTTCCCCAGCTGTCGCTGGAAGCTCGCTACACACGCGCCGAAGGCGGCCGTGAAATTGAAGTACCGCTGGGCACGGCATTGAACCCGGTTTATTCGACGCTCAACGACCTGCTGATCGCGCAAGGCCAGCCGGCGCGCTTCCCGCAGATCTCCGATACCACGATTCCATTCCTGCGCAGCGAAGAGCAGGACACCCACATCGCATTTCGTCAGCCGCTGTATGCGCCGGCGATTCCCGCCGCCGTTCGAGCGCAACGCGCCTTGTTGGATGCCAGCAGTTTCAATCGAATGGCGATCGCACGCGCTCTGCGTCGTGATATCACCGTTGCTTACGTGGATTGGCTGAAGGCTCGCAGTTCAGTCGAGATCGTCGCCGCCAGCGAAGCGCTGCTGCGAGAGAATCTGCGCGTCAATGAATCATTGTTCGGCAACGGCAAGATCACGGAGGACCTCGTGTTGCGCGCCAAGGCCGAGCTACTTGATGTCGAGCAGCAAAAGCGCGACGCCGCCAACATCGCCTCGCAAGCGCAGAGCTATTTCAACTTCCTGCTCAATCGGCGGCTGCTATCCAGCATCGAGCCGACCTCGCCGCCCACCACTGCAGCTCCGTACGACACTGCGCTCGAGCAACTCTGGTCGACGGCGCTCGATCGCCGTCCGGAGATCGCGCAGGTGGAGCAGCTGCGCCGCGCGAGCGGCGAGCAGACCAGCGCCGCTCGCAAACAAAAGTGGCCGACGCTGTCGCTAGGTGTCGATGCCGGCACGCAAGGCGAGGAATACCGCTTCGGCGATGGCTACAACTACGGCACCGCTTCGCTGATCTTTACCTGGCGCATCTTCGACGGTGGTGGCGATACGGCTCGCGTTCATCAAGCCCGCGTCGCCGAGAAACAATTGGTGCTGCGACAGGAAGAGATCGCGCAACAGATCCGCCTGGAAGTACAGCAGTCTTTCGATCGACTGACGACGGCACGCGATTCGCTTGTCACCGCCGCGGCTCGCGTCGACGCTGCTCGCGCCGCGTTTCGAATCGCCAGCCGCAAACGCGACGAAGGCGTGATCAGCCAGGTGGAATTCATCGATGCGCGCAGCGCGCTGACCGGCGCAGAGTTGAATCACAACCTGACGCGTTTCAGCGTGCTGGCGCGCCGCGCCGAACTGGAATATGCGACTTCGACGGGAGAAATCCCGCTCGATCCCGGAGTTTGACCATGCTGCGTTCCCACGTTGTATTGCCACTACTGCTAGCGACCAGCCTGTTTGGCGTCGCCGCGTGCAACAGCACGGCCGAAGATCAGAAGCCCGTCGAACCGCCGCCGGTGCGCGTTGTACCGGCCGTCAATGGACCGGCGGCGCCTTCCATTCGCACCAACGGGCTGCTTGCCAACGAAGACGAAATCCGGCTGTCGTTCAAAGTCGGTGGCGTTATTCGCTATCTCAACGTCACCGAGGGCGAGCGGGTGCGCAAGGGCCAGAAGCTCGCCGAGATCGAGCAGGCGGAAATCAACGCTCAAGTCGAGCAGGCGCAGCAGACGCACGAGAAATCGCGGCGCGACCTGGAACGCGGCGAACGTTTGTACGCGGACAAAGTGATCAGCCTCGAACAGCTGCAGGACCTGCGGACGCAAACGGCGATGACCGAAGCGTCGCTCGATTCTGCCAAGTTCAACTGGAGTTACGCCGCGATCGTCGCTCCGCATGACGGCACGGTGTTACGCCGTCTCGCCGAAGAACGCGAGTTGGTACAGGCTGGCAGTCCCATACTCGTGCTCGGCGCACAGGACAAAGGCTTCGTGGTTCGTACCGGCCTGGCCGATCGCGAAATCGTGCAAGTGAAGCTCGGCGATGAAGCGCGGATCACGCTGGACGCGCTGCCAGGGAAAACGCTCACCGGCAAAGTCACTGAAGTCTCCGGCGCAGCCGATCCGCGCAGTGGCATGTTCGGCATCGAAGTATCCGTGGACCCGGGCGAGGCGTCGTTGAAAAGCGGCCTGGTCGCCAAGCTCATCATTGTGCCTTCGACTGCCAAAACCGGGGAGCGTGTCTATGTTCCGATTGCTTCCATCGTCGAAGGCACCGGCCGCACCGCGCGCGTTTTCGTGCTCGACCAGAACCATGCGCGACAGCGCGAAGTGCAAGTGGCCTTCATCGCAGGCGAAGCGGTAGCGCTCGACTCCGGACTGAGCGTCGGCGAGCAGGTCATCACCGACGGTGCGCAATACCTGGAAGACGGCGAAGAAGTCACCCTTGCCGAGCCCGTTGCGGCCGCCACCAAAGAGTAGCGCCATGAGCTTCCTCGAATTTCCCATCAAGCGCTACCAGTTCACGCTGGTGGCGTTCGCCATGCTGGTGGCGCTCGGCATTTCTTCCTATCTGAACATTCCGCGCCAGGAAGACCCGTACTTCCCGATACCGGTCTACCAGATCATCGTCGCCTATCCGGGCGCCGAGCCGCGCGATGTCGAACGGCTGGTGGTCAAGCCCATCGAAGATCGTATCAGCGAACTGGATGACATCAAGAAAATCGAGTCGTTCAGCAATGATGGCCTGGCGATGCTGCTGACGGAGTTCTACGGCACCGCCGACGCCGAAGAGAAATACGATGAAGTCGTGCGGGAGATCAACGCGCTGCGCCCGACATTGCCGTCCGAGATAACGCGGCTCGAAATCCGCAAGACCAATCCTGGCCTGGTCAACATCGTGCAATTCGCACTGGTGTCCGCCGACGCGCCGTATCGCGAACTCGAAGATCACGCACGCGACTTGAAGGACATCCTCAAGGCCGTTGCAGGCGTGCGCACGTCGGAGACTTGGGCCTATCCAGCGCGTGAGCTGCGCATCGCGCTCGATATACCGCGCATGGCAGAACTCGGAGTCGCACCGGGCAGAGTCGTGGAAGCTTTGCAAAGCGAGAATACGACAGTGCCTGGCGGCGCCATCGATGTCGGCAGCCGCAGCTTCAGCGTCAAAACTTCAGGCAGCTACGAGTCGCTGGATCAGGTGCGCGACACCGTGGTCACGGCGTTCGAAGGACGCACCGTACGCATTCGAGACATCGCCGAAGTTACCTGGGACACGCAGGAACAGACCTATCTCGGCCGCTACAACGGCCAGCGTGCGGTGTTCGTCACCGCGAATCAGAAAGACGGCTACAACATTTTCGAAGTGCGCAAGCGCGTGGTCGAAGCCGCCGAGAAGTATCGATCGCAGCTGCCCAAGCGCATCAAGCTGGAGCTGGGTTTCGACCAGTCGGAAAATGTCGCGACCCGCTTGAATCGGCTCACTACTGACTTCGGCATCGCCATTGCTCTCGTGGCGATCACCCTGCTGCCGCTGGGTCTGCGCGCCGCCAGCATCGTGATGATTTCGATCCCGCTGTCGTTGGCGATCGGCGTGTCGACACTGCACATGGTCGGCTATTCGCTGAACCAGATTTCCATCGCTGGCTTCGTGGTCGCGCTGGGGTTGCTGGTCGACGACTCGATCGTCGTGGTCGAGAATATCTCGCGCTTCCTGCGTGAAGGTCACTCCCGCAGCGAAGCCGCAATACTGGCAACGCGTCAGATTTTCTTCGCCATTCTTGGCTGTACGGCGACCATCATGTTCGCTTTTCTGCCGCTGATGATGTTGTCCGGCCCGTCGGGAAAATTCATTCGCGTGCTGCCCACGGCGGTGCTCTCGACGGTGCTGGCGTCGCTGCTGATCGCACTGACCATCATTCCGTTTCTGGCCAGCCGCATTCTCAGCAAGCACGAAAATCCGCAGGGCAACCGGCTGCTGCAGTGGGTAACCCGCAGTATCCATCGCTTCTACCAGCCGCTGCTGCACAAGGCGTTAGCCAAACCGAAACTGACGGTCTGGGGTTCGCTGACGGCTTGTTTCGCCATCATGATCGGGGTCGGCGCGGTCATCGGCTTCAGCCTGTTTCCCAAAGCCGATACGCCCAACTTCATCATCACGGTCGAGACGCCGGATGGCAGCAGCTTGGCGGAGACCGATCGCGCGCTGCGCTTTGTGGAAGCGAAGCTGGCCGAAATGCCCGAGGTGGCTTCGTATTTCACCAACCTCGGCCGCGGCAACCCGAAGATCTACTACAACGAGTTCGGCAACGAAGGCGCCAGCAACTATGGCGACCTGTTCGTCAAGCTGAAGAGCTACGACACCAGCGCGACGCCGGAGTTGCTGGAAGGGCTGCGAACACAACTCAAGCGGTACCCGAACGCCCACATTTACGTGAAGGAATTCCAGAACGGTCCGCCGATTACCGCGCCGATCGCCATTCGGGTCATCGGCCCGGAACTGGATGAGCTTGATCGCCTGGCGAGCCGTGTCGAAAAACTCATCGCCGAAACGCCGGGCGCGCGCGACGTCGAGAATCCGGTGCGTATCAAGCGCACCAACCTGGAATTGAAAGTCGATTCGCAAAAAGCAGCTTTGTTCGGGGTGCCGGCCATCGAGTTCGATCGCGCGGTGCGCCTGGCCGTCGCCGGCATTCCTGCCAGCCGCTACAAGGAAACCGATGGCGAGCAATACGACATCATGGTGCGCACTCCGATGGCCGAGCGCGCCGACATTCATACGCTCGATCAGATTCGCGTCTCGACGCTCACCGGCGCCACGCTGCCGCTGAGCCAACTGGCGCAAATCGAGTTCAGCGCTGCGCCGACACAGGTCGATCGCTTCAATCGTCAGCGCGCAGTCACTATCAACGCCGAAGTGCAAACCGGGTACAACACCGATCGCGTGACCGATGAGGTGCTGCGTCGTCTGGATGAGATGCAGTGGCCGCGCGGCTACTCTTATGTGCCCGGTGGAGAACTGGAAAGCCGTGCCGAAAGCTTCGGTGGTTTGCAGGCGGCGATGATCATCGCCCTGCTCGGCATTATCGCCGTGCTGGTGCTGGAGTTCGGCAGCTTCAAGAGCACGCTCATCGTGCTTAGCGTCGTGCCCTTCGGCATCGCCGGCGGCATCATCGCGCTGGCGCTGGCGGGTTACAGCATTTCCTTCACTGCCACTATCGGCTTCATCGCGTTGATCGGCATCGAGACCAAGAACTCGATCCTGCTGGTGGACTTCACCAATCAGCTGCGCGCGCAGGGCGTGCCCCTGGACGAAGCCATCGAACGCGCCGGTGAGATTCGCTTCCTGCCGATTCTGTTGACCAGCGCGACGGCGATCGGCGGCTTGATGCCCTTGGCGCTGCAGAACGCCGGCATGTACTCGCCATTGGCGTGGGTAATTATCGGCGGCTTGATCTCGTCGACGCTGGTGGCGCGTATCGTGACACCTGTGATGTACAAGCTGATTCCGCCAAGCATCGAGGTGGTGAAGGAGTCGGCGAAGAGTGTGCCGACGCGCGCCGCTCAGATTTCACCCGCAACCCCTTAAGAATATTTAAGAGGGGTGATGTCAGTTCCCGCTTCGCGGGAGAGAGGAGTGATGTCAGTCCCCTCTCCCGCTTCGCGGGAGAGGGTTAGGGTGAGGGCTCTTACTCACCCACGCCTCGCACGAGCTGTTTCGCGTTACTTGCATTCATGCTCCAGAAGATACCGTGAGACCTCTGCTTTGCAGTACATTGTTCCTTCGTAATCTGGAAAGTCATTATGAAGTTTGAAACCCTGTCTGTGCATGCCGGACGAGAAGTCGAACGCGCCACGGGCGCTGTTGCGCCGGCCGTGCACATGAGCACAACGTTCGAACGCGATGTCGATGGCGAATTCTCGCGAGGTTACTCCTACTCGCGTGCGGACAATCCGGGACGTCGGCCGCTCGAGCAGTGCATCGCTGCGCTCGAAGGCGGCGAGGATGCGACGACTTACAGTTCGGGTTCCGCCGCCTCGATGGCCATCTTCAGTCTGCTGCGCCCGGGCGACCACGTGATCGTTCCTATCGAGTCGTACCACGGTACCGCGAAGCAGGTGCGCGACATTCTCACGCCGATGGGCGTCACTCACACGTTCGTCGATATGACTCGCGTCGACGCCGTCCGCGAGGCGTTACGCAACGAGACGCGCATGGTGTGGATCGAAACGCCGTCGAACCCGATGTTGAACATCAGCGACATCGAGAGCATTGCCGATCTCGCCCATGGCCGTGGCGCGATCGTTTGTTGCGACAACACCTTCGCGACGCCGGTCTGGCAGCGACCACTGGAACTGGGCACTGATGTGGTAATGCATTCGAGCACCAAGTTTTTCGGTGGCCACAGCGACGTGATGGGTGGCGCCGTCGTTACAAGAGACCGCGGTGGACTCTCCGACAAGCTGCGCGACTATCAGCAAACAGCCGGCAGCGTCCCCTCGCCTTTCGACTGCTGGCTGATCCGCCGCAGTCTTACGACACTATCGTGTCGCGTTCGCGCTCAGACTCACAACGCCAGCCGCTTGGCCGGCTTCCTGCAAAGTCACAAGAACGTCGAGCGCGTATTCTATCCCGGCCTGGAATCGCACCCTGGCCATGCCATCGCGCAACGACAAATGAAGGGCGGTTTCGGCGCGATGCTCTCGTTCAACGTTCGTGGCGGCCGCGACGCTGCCTTCGCCGTCGCTGCAAAGACAGAACTGTTCACTCGCGCAACGAGTCTCGGCGGCGTCGAATCCCTGATCGAACATCGCGCGTCCGTTGAAGGTCCGCACAGCGTCACGCCGCAGAATCTGCTGCGGCTGTCGGTGGGGCTGGAAAGCGCAGATGATTTGATCGCGGATTTGGATCAAGCATTAGGCATGGTGGCAGTGCGCTAAAGCTCTCCCTGGGAGAGGTCGGGGGTCTTTGTTCGGCGGAGCCCTCACCCGCGCTGCGCGCGACCTCTCCCAAGGGGAGAGGTGAAGAGTTCTTACCCTCTCCCTTTGGGAGAGGGCAGGGTGAGGGTCTTTGTTCGGCGGAGCCCTCACCCGCGCTGCGCGCGACCTCTCCCAAGGGGAGAGGTGAAGAGTTCTTACCCTCTCCCTTTGGGAGAGAGGGCAGGGTGAGGGTCTTTGTTCGGCGGAGCCCTCACCCGCGCTGCGCGCGACCTCTCCCAAAGGGAGAGGTGAAGAATTCTTACTCCCTCTCCCTTGGGGAGAGGGTTGGGGTGAGGGGATTCTTCGCTTCCGGCCGCTTCTTCTCCTGCCACGTCTTCATGTCGCCGTCCAGGTGCAGCAGTCGAGTGAAACCGTTCTCTCGCAAACGTTCAGCGCCGCGTTCGGCGCGAACGCCGGTGGCGCAGTAGAGGACGATGTCTTTGCCCGAAACATCGGGCAGTTCGGCAATGCGAGCGGGCAAGTGCGTGTATGGAATGTTGAGTGCGCCGGGAATGTGGCCGGCGGCATATTCCTCTGGTGTGCGAACATCGAGCACGATCAGCGCGGCGTCTTTCTGCTGGATGCGTTTGAGCAACGTCGCTTGATCGATCTTCGGTGTTTCTCCCGCGTGCGCTGTCGCGGCGAATGCGAGCGCCGTCGTCGCCAACAGGGAGTGCAGTGTCATTCTCATCAGTGCTTGCCCGGTTCCAGCTTCACGCCGCGACGTTCCCAGGCGACGTAAGCAAGCATGGCCGTCATCTTGGGATCATCGGCCGCCAGCGGATCGCCCTCCAGAGGATTGCGCAGGCACCAGTTCACCATCTCCCACAGGTTGGCGACCTTGCCCAGCTGCTTCTGGAACTTCGGATAGGTTTCCGGATGGGTGTTGGCGGCGTTCGGATGGCACTGCGCGCACGCCACGCCGTTCTTGCCGAGCTTGCCGTCAGTCCACAGGCCGCGGCCTTCCTTCACTACACCATCGAACTGTTCCTGCCAGCGTTTCAGATCTTCCTGCGAGAATTCATCGGCGCTGGCCACGCCCGCAGCGCCGAGCGTGACGGCCGCACAAGCAAGAGCGATTGCAATTTTCATAGTACTAACCTTGGCGTCTTCAGCTGAGCTACCGGTTAATGGCGACTTCTGCCAGTCACCATTCACCTCTTCAGTAATGCGTCTGCGGCGCGATGCGTTTGTCGGGTTCCTGGTAACTCACATCCTTCGGATGGCCCGCCTTTTCATCGAACGCCACGGTACGCGTAGCATTGTTGTAAAGGTTGAATGTCATGCTTGCACGGCCGCTGTTTACGTCGATGAACTGCCAGCCGGTCGCGTCGCGCTCGAAGAACGGATCACCGCGATTCATCTGCACCGTGAGCTTCGGTAACAGCTGCTGAGCCTGCGCGTAGCTTTGCGGATACGGCCACGGCCATGCGGTCGCCATCGCCGAAGTGAAAGCGATATTGCCGACCTGGTTGTATTGGATCTGATGCACGTGGCCGTAAAACACCGTGACTTTGTCGAACGGCGCCAGCAGCGCCTGCACTTGTTCGGCGTCCTCGGTCCAGAAATTCCAACCCTTGTAGATCTTCTGCAGCGGCGAGTGCGAGAACACCACGACCGGCGTGTCCTTCTTGACCTTCGCCAGGTCTTTTTTCAGCCAGTCGCGCTGCTTGTCGCCGACCATGAACGGCGAGCCGTTCGGGTTGTCGAGGCCGGCCATTTCGGCCATGCGCTGCTCGGCGGTAGGCCAGCGATTGAAGGTCCACTCGTCGTAAGTGAGGATGCTGTTCAATACCACGAAGTGCACGCCCTTGTGGTCGAAGCTGTAGTACTGCTTGCCGAACAGCTTCGACCAGTACGCACCGAGGTCGAGGTAGTAATCGTGCTCGCCCATCACGTGGTAGACCTTGCCGTTGAGCTTCGACAGGATCTCCGCGCCATGATCCAGCTCGGGCTTGCTGCCCATCTGCGCGAGGTCGCCGCCATACATGACGAAGTCCGGCTTCGGCGTGAGCAGATTCGTTTCTGCGACGGCGCGGATCAAACCGCGATCCCAGTTGCGCACGAACTGCGTGCCCTTGATCTGCTGAATGTGGGAATCGGAGACGTACGCGAACGTGAAGTTCTGCTCCGGCTTAGCGAAGGCGAGCTCGACCATCGTCAACGGCAGCGCCGCGGCGCCGGCGGTCAACGTCGTGGTTTTGAGGAAGTTACGGCGATCGTAATTGATGTTCATTGCTGCGTGTCTCCGCCGCTGCTCGCCGGAGAGGCCAGCGGCGTTGCATGAGATGCGGGGCTGGTGGCTGCCAACGTCGTCGTCTTCACATTGCAGGACTGAGGATTCGCCGACGTCGCCTTCTGTGCGGCGAACTGCGGGCTGGTCAACGACTCCATGAACGCCACCAGATCGGAGATTTCATCGTCCGTCAGGTTCAGCGGGCGGATACCGCCGCTGAGGAAGTCGTTCACTGGATCGGTCTTCTTGCTGATGCCGCCGTTGTTGTAGTGATCGACCACATCGCGCAGCGTCTTCAGGCTGCCGTCGTGCATGAACGGCGCGGTCACCGCGACATTACGCAACGTCGAGGTCTTGAACGAACCGATCTCGTCGAGCGTTTCGGTGACGGCGAAGCGACCCAGTTCGGACGTCTTCGGATTGGTGAGCACGGCTTTGTCGACGTCGGCGCCGCTGGCCTTGGCCTGCAGGAACGCCGGCGCGAACGTCGGCACCTCGGCCTGGATACGATTGATGCCGACGCCGATGTTGTGGAAGCGGTTATCGGTGAACAGCGCGTAGTCCTGCTCGATGACGTGGCAGGAAACGCAGCGGCCCTTGGTAAGGAAGACGTTGAAACCGCGCTTCACCTGCTCGTTCACGGCCTTTTCATCGCCGCCGTAGTGCCAGCGATCGAACGGCGAGTCGCCGCTGATGAGGGTGCGCTCGAAACTGGCGATGGCCTGTTGCACTTCCTTCATCGTGACCTGCGTGCCTTCCTTGTCGAAGACTTTCTTGAAACGCGCCACGTAATCGGGATCGGTGCGCACGATCTGCAACACCGGTTCATGATTGGCGAGGCCCATCTCCACCGGGTTGACGATCGGATGCTGCGCCTGATCTTCCATGTCGAGCGAGCGGCCATCCCAGAAGAACAGCTTGGAATACGCCGCGTTGATGACGGTCGGCGAGTTGCGCGTGCCGGTCAGCTTGTTGATGCCTTCGGAGGTCACCAGCGGACTATCGGTGAAAGCTTTGGTGGGATCGTGGCAAGTCGCGCAGCTCACCTGGCCGGTACTGCTGAAGCGCTTGTCGTTGAACAGCTTGTTGCCGAGCTGAATCTTCTCGGGCGTTTGCGGGTTGTCGGCCGGAATGGGTACGGGCGGCAACCCCAAGGGCTGCGCCACGGCGGCGGCGCTGAACAAAAAGCTCGCGCACGCCCTTACTAGCACGGTCTGAATCGGCGGTCCCATGCTGCGTCTCCCTACTCAACGCCGCCCGGAATGGGCGAGTTCTTGGTGGATTTAGAACAAGTCTAATCTACAGAGACGCGTTGACAATTGATCTCTTCAATAAGTGTCTCCGGCAAAGACGTCTTCAACGTGGTACGACGCAGCTGACCACCTTGGCGACCGACGGCGACGATGCGATCGGCAGCACGAACCGCCACTCGTGCCAGACGCAGCACTTTGCGTCCGTCAACGGTGAGCGCGACATGAACGCGATCGCGTTCGAATAAGCGCATGCCGAGATATTCCTCGAGCTTGCGCAGCTGAATGCTGAGAGTGGATTGCGTCACCGAACAGCGTTCCGCCGCGCGAGTGAAGTTGAGACAGTCAGCAAGGGCGATGAGGTAGCGTAATGCACGGATGGACATGCGGACCCTCTTGGCCGGCGCTCGGTGGTCCGAGCACGGCGGCGGGATGATTCGAAGCCCTTATCAATCAAGCTTGTTGGCGATCAAGACTTGGCCGACGCGAGCGACCCTCCCCTTGATCCGCGTCGAAAATACACCCCAGGGGTGCCAGCCGCCAGCACGCTAACCGCAATTACGGCGACTTGTGCGTAGTTATTTCCGATCGATTCCATCGGCAACATCGATTGCGGCGGGGCGACCCAGTCGTTCCAGCGCAGCGCCAGTCACCCGGTAAGTGGTCCATTCATGCATGGGCACTGCCCCGAGGCTTTTATAGAAATCGATCGCGCGGTGATTCCAGTCCAGCACCGACCACTCGAGGCGGCCGCAATTTCGTTGTAAAGCCACGCCGGCGAGGTGCCGCAGCAGCGCCTCGCCATGGCCATGGCCGCGAAATTTCTGCCGTACATATAGGTCTTCGAGGTAGATGCCGGGCTTGGCCAGGAAGGTCGAGAAGTTGTGAAAGAACAGCGCGAAACCGGTCACTTCGCCACCGGGCTCGAGGCGACCCATGATGACCTCCGCGCTCGGGCGCGGCCCGAACAGACCGGCGTGCAGCTGCTCCTCGGTTGCGGTGACCTCATCGAGCAGGCGCTCGAACTCGGCCAATTCCCGGATCAGCTGCAGGATCATCGGCACGTCCGCCGGCACGGCAGGTTCGATGTGAAAAGTCATGACGCCGCCCCCCTTGCACCCTTCGAGCTGCCGATCTTATCTTGCACCGTTAAGCGAATCGATATATTTTCGCCGTGTACTCAGGCGTTCGTGTTCAGTCATTAAAAGAATTTTGAACAAAGCTTAGAACGATGAGCGATGCTACCAAGCTGCCACTCAACGCCCTGCGCGCCTTCGAGGCGGTCGCGGCGCACCTGAGTTTCACCGGCGCCGCTCAATCGCTGAACGTCACCACCGCGGCAGTCAGTTCACACATCAAGTCGCTGGAAGAGTTTCTCGAGACGCCTCTGTTCGTCCGGCACAGCCGGTCCGTGCGACTGACTCCTCAAGGTGCCCGCCTGCTTCCCGGTGTGCAACGGGGCATGGGCGAGCTGACGCGCGCGGTCGATCAGCTCCGAATGGATCGCAGCAGCGGCCTGCTGAACATCAGCCTGCTCGGCTCCTTCTTGCAAAAGTGGCTGCTGCCGCGGCTCGGCGACTTTTATCAGAAGCATCCCGAAGTCGACCTGCGCTTCAGCGCCAGTCGCGAGTTGGTCGACTTCATGCACACCGACTTTCATGCCGCGGTCCGTTACGGCTCAGGCACGTGGCCGCAGTTACAGGCGGAGAAAATGCTCGACGACTGGGTGTTCCCGGTCACCAATCCGGCCTTGTTCGCCAAAATCGGGCCGATCTCGACCCTGGGCGATCTCAATAAATACCCGCTGCTGCACAGCGCCAGCGAACCGTGGATCGACTGGCTGCGACGAGTAGGCGGCGATACAACCCGCGTGGAGCGCGGCCCGATTCTCGATGACTCCGCGTCGGTGCTCGCTGCGGCCGAACAGGGTCATGGCCTGGCCCTCGCACGCTGGTCACTGGTCGCCGGCGACCTCGCCAACGGACGACTGGTGCGGCCGTCGGATCAAAGCGTGCGACAACACAACTCCTATTACTTCGTCGCGCCCGCGCACAATTTCGAAGTACCGAAGGTCATTCGCTTCCGCGACTGGCTGAGAGAAGTGTGCAGCGAGTTCCCGCCGCCCGAAGGCGAGAGATTGGAACCGCAATGATCTTTGGACTATGAAACGCTCGCGGCAATTTGCTTCCCCTCACCCTGCCCTCTCCCAAGGGAGAGGGTAAGAGCTCTTCACCTCTCCCCATGGGAGAGGTCGCGCGCAGCGCGGGTGAGGGTCGGGTTTAGCTACGAAACGTTCGCGGCAACTTGCTTCCCCTCACCCTACCCTCTCCCAAGGGAGAGGGTAGGAGCTCTTCACCTCTCCCCGTGGGAGAGGTCGCGCGCAGCGCGGGTGAGGGGGCGGGTTAGCTATGGGAGAGAGGACAGAAGCCTACTTCTCCACCGGCAGCTCACTCTTCACCCACGCCTCGAAGCCGCCTTCCATCTCTACGACCGGGAAGCCCGCTGAAGCGAATTCCACGGCGGCCGCGGCGGCGAGCTTGCAGGTCTGGCTGTAGCAATAGACAACAGCGGTACGGTCTTTGGTGAGGCCCGCTAGCGTGTGCCACTTACCCTGAGGCAGATTGACCGCGCCGGGGATGTGGCCGGCGGCGAAGTCGCTGGGCAAGCGCACGTCCATAATGGTGATCGGCTCCCTCCGCCCCAACTGGCCGTTGAGCTCATAGGGACCGGTGAGAAAGGCCAGTTTCTGGGCGAAATAGTCGCGCGCCTGGCGGGTATCTTGATCCAACATGACAGCACCTTGGTTGCGGCCGGCGACGCCCGACCCGATGAGTGCTACGGTACTGCCGCTGCGGCGCCGGATCATCGGCCCTGGCGGCATGGGATTTATTCCGCTTCTCCATGACTATGCAGAACCTCACAGACATCGCCATCTTCGTCAAGGTCGTCGAACTCTCCAGCTTTACGGCCGCGGCCGACGCTATGGAAATGTCGCAGCCGGTAGTCAGCAAGGCGGTCACGCGGCTGGAAGAAAAGCTTGGCGCGCGCTTGTTGAATCGAACCACACGGCGCCTCAGCCTCACCGAAGCAGGCTCGGAGTTGTATCGACGCAGCGGCAGCGCGCTGCGGGAAATCGAAAACGCCGAATTGGAAGTGGCGCGTTTTCAAACCGAGCCCCGCGGCACCTTACGGGTTTCCGCCCCGATGTCGTTCAGCATCCTGCAGCTGGGGCCGGCAATACAAACATTCATGGAACAGTATCCCGGCGTGACCGTCGAGCTGCACCTGGACGACCGGCAGGTCGACCTGGTCGAGGAAGGATTCGACATTGCGATCCGCATCGGCCGCCTGCGCGACTCGAATTTGATCGCCCGCAAGATTGCGCCAACCCGGCAAGTCATTTGCGCCTCGCCCGCTTATCTCGCCAAGCGCGGCACGCCGGAACGTCCCGAGGATCTGCTCGAACACAACTGCATACTCTATTCGTTGCTCAGCGCGCCGCGCGAATGGCGCTTGACCGATACTGAAGGCCAGACGCATGTCGTGCCGGTGAACGGCACATTGCATTCAAACAATGGACTGGTGAATCGTGCAGCAGCGGTATCCGGCGGCGGCATCATCATGCTGCCGACATTCTATCTCGGCGAGCAATTGCGCTCCGGCGAATTGAAGCCGGTGTTGTGCAAGTTCAGGCCGGAGGAGATCGCGGTCCATGCCGTCTATCCGGAACGTCGCAATCTCATGCCCAAGGTACGAGCGTTCGTCGATTTCGTCGCCGCGACGTTCGGCCCCGAACCGCCGTGGGAAAAAGGCTGGCTGCTCGAAGACTAGAAAACACCGCCCGCTTGACGAGCGGCGTTGGTGCTGACCTATGCCGCGTCGGAATCAAAGGCAAAAAGCAGCGTCTCCCTACTCCACGCCAGGAATGATCGTGGTCAGTTTTCCGAAACTGGCGGCACGTCCCGTGGCCCGATGCCTTGCTCCATCGCGCTGGTCAAAGGCTTCATGAAGAAAGAATCCTGCGGCATGAGTCGCACGCTGACTTGATGCCGCGCCAGTGCCTCAGCAACCACTGGACCTACTGCGGCAACTTCCGTCTTCTCAAGCGCCGCCTTCACCAGCTCAAGGGGGCCGACGGCGAACAGACGCTCCACTTGCGGCGTGCTGGTGAACGCGATGATGTCCACTTCACCCATGGACATGCGTCGCAGCAGATCGCGTACGGACTCGTCAGCGGCCTGATCCGCATAGATATAAGGCGCGACTGGGAGCGCTTGCGCGCCAGCACTTCGTAAGAAGTCGACCAGCGGGCGATTCGGTTCGGTACCGTACAACTGCACGCCCACGTTGCGTCCCTGAAGATTTTCAGTTCGCAACGAATCGATCACGCCCCGGGTCGTCGGCGACTCGGCGGCGATTTCGGCTTTGAGGCCCAGTTCGCGTAATGCGCGTGCTGGCTTTGGCCCGCGTGTAATTTTCCTCACGCGGCTTAGCCGCTCGACGAAGGCGTCGCGCAGGGACGGCTCGTTCTTGTCGATACAGGCAAGCAGGCGTCGCAGCCCCTCGCCCGTCAGCAGGATGAGGTCGTCGCAGGCGCCTGCATTGAAGGCGCGCAGCCACCGCAAAATGGGTTGCGGATCGGGCGCATCCAGAATCGTGACCAGCGGGCAGCGAATAACCGTCGCGCCGCGACGCTCGAGCATTGATGAGAAGACATCCAGTTCGCGCGTTTCGGGAACGGCGATGGTGCGGCCGGTGAGTGTGGACATGGCCCATTTCTACCATCATCGGCAGCGCGGAGGCCAGGCTTGATCGGGATTGTCCGCCAGATCGAGCAGGAACATCTCGCCGGAGCGCTCGCCGTCCTTCTGCGCGAACAGCAGGCGATCGCCCGTAGGAGATAACAGCGGCCCCACCTGGAATTCATTGTCGTCGGCGGCCACAGCACCGGCTTCGACCCACTGCCCAGCCTGCAACTTGTACCGATAAAGGTGTGAACGATTGATGCGATCGGCAACGACGACCATGGTATTGCCATGGGCGTAAGCGTGGCCGGTCGCGTTGATAGGTTTGCTGGGCATGGCAGACACGGTCAAAGAATGTGGCAGAACCGCGCCACCCAGGATGCCGCCACAGAGTGATCGTCGTTGCATGAATGGCGCCCGAGAACAATGTTCGTCGAATGCCACAGTTTGCCCGCGCGTACGCGACTGCGTGCCGCCTAATTGACGGTACGGCCGTCATTAAGAGGGTTGCAAACCGACGGAGCAAGAAGCTCTGGCTCGTCAGCGGACCCGGACGGAACTCATGGGGGGACCGGATCGAGCCCCAGCGCTTGCAGGACCGCCGATGTATCGGTGAGTGTGCCCACGATGCACCGTCGCGGCAGCGGCCCGAGCCGCATCAGCGTAGGCGTCATGAACACCCGATCCGCCAGCGCGCGCTGCGGCTCCTTGAACACGTCCACCACTTCGATTTCGTAGCGGCTCCGCAGATACGTGTCGCACAGGGTGATGAGGTTGCTGAGCGCCTGCACCGAATTCGGCGCGTCGCGCGCCACATATAGCCGGAAGCTGAAACGACTGCGTCGCTTCACGGCACGCTCACTTACGCCGCCCGACAGTGACATCCGCGCCTCGTAGTTCGCGCATGCGGCTGCGGCCTTGCGACAGTTCGCCCTTGTGGCTCTCGGTTGTTCGCGCCAGCAGCGCCTTCTCGACCTGCTTCGCCGACAACTCCACCTGCAGCGACTTCACACGCACCTCGAGTTCGGCTTCTTCCGCGTCCAACATCACCCGCTTGAGCTTGCCTGCGACCTCGGTCACTTCGTGCGCGCGCCGTTCGGCTAACTCTTTTTCCCAGCGCATCGTTCCCATGAGCACTTCGCCACCGGCGGTGTATGCATCCGTCAGCGTCACGCCCGCGTCGCTGAGGATGAGCTCGCGCACTTGGTTCGAGTGCGCCGTGCCACGTGACTTCATGATAGACAGGCCGCGATTACGCTCACCGGCCTGCACCAGGTAGTTAAGGTGGAGCCATGTGTCCGCCAGCGTGGATATCTGCAACGGCGAGCCGGCCTGCGACTGGGTCGGCAGTTCATCGAGCAGGCTGGTGCATACCAGCGTCACCCGGTCGGCCTTGGACCAGTCGATCAAGCGCTCGGCGACGCCATGCGCGGTGAGTTCGTTGCCGGCCTTCGACAATGCCGATATCGGATCGATCACCAAGCAGCGGGCGCGATGCTCTCGCGCCAGCGTCGTGATGCGCAGCAGATAAGTCTCCGCGCTACCGGATATGGTGCGCGCGGAGATCATGCGCAGGTGGCCGCTCTTCACGAAGCGCTCCAGATGGATACTCACGGAGGTGAGGTTGCGCATCACCTCATTGGAATCCGAATCGAAGCTGATGAACATGGTGCGCTCCCCGCGCACGCACGCCGCTTCGACGAACGCGCCGCTCAGGGTGGTCTTGGCAGTGCCGGGAAAACCGGTGATCAGTACGCTGGAGGCGCGGTAATAGCCGCCGCCGAGCATGGTATCCAGCCGCGCGATGCCACTCGACACGCGGCCGCTGCTCGCCTTCGCGTCCGCGCGGCGCAGAGTGCGGCTCACCGCGACGTCGAAGCCATTGCTGCCGATCAGGAACGGCGACTCGTTCTCATCGAAGCTGGAGCCCCGGAATTTCTGTACCCGCAGATTGCGTTGGGACACGCCGAGCACGAGGCTGTGATTGAGGATCAGCGCGCAGTCCACCATGAACTGCATGAAACCGTAAGGCGTCTGTTTGGCCGCCGCGCCGCCGTCGCCGCCTGACTTCAGCGTGATCAGCGCCGTCAATTCGTTCGACAGCAGCCATGCGTGCAGCTCGTAGATCTGGCGCCGCCGCGTCGCGTCGTCCGGCAGGAGGGCAAGCACGATATCGAGCGCATCGAACACGATGCGCTGCGCCTTCATCTGCTTGATCTTGTTTTCCAGCACGGCGAGCATGCCGCCCAGGTCGAAACTGCCGCACCGGATCAAGTCGGATTGGGGCTGCGCGTCCAGGAAAAACAGCTTCTGTCGCTGCAATTCCTCCAGCTGCCAGCCAAAGCCCGCCGCGTTGGCGATGAGCCGGCCGGGCTGTTCCTCGAAGGCAACGAAGATGCCCGGTTCGGCGCAACTGCGCGCGCCGTTGACCAGGAATTGCAGCGCCATCACCGTCTTCCCGGAGCCTGGCCCACCCACCAGCAAGGTCGTGCGACCGTGCGGCAGACCGCCGCCGGTCATCTCGTCGAGCCCGGTAATGCCGGTGGGCGCCTTGGGGAGCATCTTGGCGGGGCGAACACGGGCAGATTTCATGTCGTATCCCTAGATGTGGCAGGACTGTCTGGTCTGATCCTCCTCTCACGCGTGGTTATTTAATGTAGCGGCATTGCATATATGAGGCTCTTCCTACTACGAGACTCTCCCTACATCCATAAGCACTGCACAAGTGGATGCTAGCGTATGCGTCCGACAGTGCCGCAAGTGATGAACAAAGGCGAAACAATAGCGTCGCTGATCGCGACGCTGCATGCGACCGAGCGGCAATTGGAAATCCTTACCAGCGGCCAGGTGGATTCGGTTGCCGATAGCAGCGGCCATCAATACTTGCTACGCCACGCGCAAGAACGGCTGCGGGATGCCGAATCAACGAAGCGAGCTGCACTGCTGGAGGAAGCCGAGGAAGCCATACGCCAAGTAACCACGGTTCTCGAGCGCCGTGGCGCCGAGCGCACCGCGAAGCTGGAATTCGCCAACAAGGAGCTGGAAGCTTTCAATCACTCGGTTTCACATGATCTGCGCGCGCCGCTGCGTCATATCGTGGCTTTCGCCTCATTGCTGCAACAACGGCTAGGGTCGTCGCTTGCAGCCGAGGATCTGCGGCGCCTCACTGCTATCGTCGACTCGGCGAATAAGATGGCAGTGCTAATAGATGACTTGATGGCGTTCGCGCGCGTCGGCAGCGTGGAACTGCGGAAGGTCGATGTGGACATGGACGAACTGATCCGCGATGCGCTTACTGACTTCGCAGCGGAAAGCAGCGAACGCAAAGTCATCTGGACGCTGCACTCGGTAGCACGAGTTCAAGGAGATCACGCCTTGTTGCGCATGGTGCTGGTGAACCTAATATCCAACGCCCTGAAATTCACCCAAGGCCGCCCGCAAGCGCGCATCGAGATCGGTGCAGGGCGGCGCACGGATCAGCAGACGGTGGTCTACATTCGCGACAACGGCGTCGGCTTCGACGCGAAGTACGCGGACAAGTTATTCGGCGTCTTCCAGCGCCTGCATTCGCAGGCGGAATTCGCAGGCACCGGCATCGGCCTGGCGAACGTGAAGAGCATCGTGCAGCGCCACGGCGGGCGCACTTGGGCGGAAGGTGCCGTAGACCAAGGCGCTACGTTCTATTTTTCCCTACCCGCAAGCGCAATAATTTAGCGGATTGGCGCACCCGGCACCCGGGTAGAGAAAGTTCGAACCGTTTGCTCGAAACTCTCCGGGACTGGAATGTCTTTCTCCAGAAAAACGTAATGGCGCATGAACACGCCAACGGCGTCATGTCGGCCTCTGTTTTTCCGATCGCGTAACTCCATAACCGCGATCATGTCCTAAATATAGATTGTTGAGTGCGCTCCTGGCTGCGAGTGTCCAGACTCTGGAATTGCAGAGCTTTTTACCGCCCTCGCAGATTGGAGCAACTACTTTAGCCGAATCCACCCTTTTCGCATTTGGCGGTCATCCGCGAGCTGACCCACGCGGACACTCTGAAGAAAGCGGCGGTTGATCGCGCTGATGCCTCGGGCGAGACATCAACCTTTGGAAGCAGGCTTCTCGACTGACTTGAAGCCGGGAATCTCACGCACGTTCGTTCGCAAACCTGCCGCCTGACGCTGCGATAGTTCCACGGTGAAGCTACGGATTCCCTGCCGAGCAGATGACCGATCCTCGATGATTCGCGAGCCTGCCGAGGTGGTCTTGAGCGAGGTTCTTGCCACAGTCATTCCCTCAAGAATATTGCTCTAGGTACAACGCGAGACCATTACAAGTGTTCATGACGATATCAACATTCTGCTCCGCGAACAGATTTTCCTTCACAGAATCCAGATATACGACCCCGATGACGTGACCCGACGTTCCATGTATGGGCACACCCATGAAAGACAAGCGGTTTTTGCCTACCACGGCCTGGGCACTCTTCCTAGTATAGCCCCACTCAGTCAGCTCATCGACCCGCTCATCTATGGAAGAACTGGCGCTGAATTGCAGGATTTTAGGTTTGCCAGTCGTGGCCGCCCGCCCGGCAACCCCCGCCTGAATCGGAAATTCGCGCCCAGCCTCCCCACCGAGCCCGCCCACGTATGGCGTAAGCTGCTCGATCTTGGATGGATTGCTGCTGGGCTTCACCACTCGATGAAATGTAACGCGCAAGGCGTCGCTCTCCTGCTCGTCAATCCCGAGGCCCCGGGCAACGGTGACTTGCAGCACGCACAGTGCCGCATAAAGGGGCGTCCTTGCACTTTGCTTCTCCTCTTCGTGTCGAGCAAGCGCAATTTTCCAGATCAATCCGAGTGCAAGCCATCCTGCGGAAAGCAGTAACCAAGGCACTGCGGGGTTCAACGCGTCATTCTTTGACGCCGCGAATGCTGCATACAACGCACCGGCGAGCGGAGGGAACGACGATACTGCTTCCGCAAGCCACTTACGTTCGAGAAATCGTTTCTTGTGTGCCGGGAGTTCAGCCACGCCACTTTGTTGCTTATTTATAGATGCCGTCGGTGACCGCTACCACAGCAGCCGAAATCTGCCAGCGCAGTATTAAGACTGTTGCAAATGCGAAAATAATCCCCTGGCGAAGCTCCATTCATAGCTCGCACGTCCGTGCGGCAGGAAGACACGAACGCCTCTGCGAGAACCGCGCGGCGAACGCTGGTCACCCGCAACGTGGGCAGTAATGCATGTGCCCATGCAAGTGAATGGGCCCCATTGGAAGTGGCGCGCCCGACTGGAGAAAGTTCGAACCGGCCTGTCGACACCGAAGAGCTTTTCAGGACTCTCGAAGAACGAAACACCTCGCTCTACCGTCTTGCTTTCCTGACCCGGAGCCGCTTACCGCGATGCTTTCCGAAGGTCTCTGGGGCCGCTAGGGGAATCAGGATTTGCGAATAGACGCTTCGAGCGCTTCGAGCTTTTCAACGTCGGCCAAGTCCTGGGTGCGGCCGCTTGCTCTCTTGTTGACAATCAAGTCGCTCATGGAGATGACCGGTACTTCGAGGCCGTCGACGTTGACGACGTTGCGCTTGGCATAGGCGTTCTCGAAATCGACGCCGCTGATACGCGTGAGAATATCGATGCGGCGAGGGCTATTGCCGATCTGAAAGACAATTCCCTCGGAAGTGAAATCCGACTCCGAGACTCCCGTGAGCGGCGCGCCGAACCGGCCCAGCGCTCGCATCAGGCTCGACGCGTTCGCCGGTGAAGCCCGTACGAAGAAGTCGATATCCTTGGTTGCACGCGGGTAGCCGTACACCGCAAGCGCATAAGCGCCGACCAGCAGGAAACTAACGCCTTC
Organism: uncultured Gammaproteobacteria bacterium; assembly: GCA_963710595.1. GTDB lineage: Bacteria > Pseudomonadota > Gammaproteobacteria > Steroidobacterales > Steroidobacteraceae > Steroidobacter. The sequence continues at coordinate 1,125,373 of CAVQAZ010000003.1, read as the reverse complement.
CTGGGATAAGCATTCCAACATCTCTTTGTAGTCGGGATTCAGCATCTGCTTGCTGGGAAAAAGCCCAGACCTCTCGCGTCAATTCCCACACTTCCAGAAGCCGCTCGGCCGGAGTCCCCGGCATGAAGCCGCCATCGTCGGCCTCCCGAGAGGACTTGTGAATCGTAACTTGATGACGATTGACTGAGGACATCGCACCATCCCCGACTGTGAACGTCGATAGTTGGCGCGCCCGACTGGAGTCGAACCAGTGACCTTCGGCTTCGGAGGCCGACACTCTATCCAGCTGAGCTACGGGCGCGTCGTAGAAAACGAATTCTAGCAGTGTCCAACGCATGCCGCGCTGCTGGTCACTCCGTGGTCACTCCACTATATCCAGGCTTCAGACCGCTCTCCGTAAGAGCCTGATCCGGGTGGAGAAGCAGGGCGGATTCAAACCCAGCCTTGACACCTTCGGAGGGCAGTACTCTATCCAGCTGAGCTACGGGCGCGTACGAGGGATGTCAGCCGGATCCCGGCATGGGCCGGGAGGGGCTGAGCCGGCTGTTTCCGGGGGCGCGCATCATAGCCCGACACGCCGCCAGCCCCAAGACCGCCTGCCGCCGACGACGCCATTAAGTCGCTTAGTTTGTCGCTGTCGGTTTATCGCCCGGGGCGACGCCGCTATACTGCGCGCCGTTTTGCCATGTGGCTTTTCCGCCCCTGTAGCCTGTTGGAGCCGATGTGAGCGCCGAGCACGACAAGAAGTTTTTCGACACGTTCATGCTGGTTCTCGGCATCCTGATCGGCATTGCGGTGGTTTTGTACGTCCTGGCGCGCATCGTCGCGTCCAACACCCAGGAAAAGCACGTGCTGGCCGACCCGGCGTCGCAGGCTGCAGTGGCCGAACGGATTGCTCCGGTTGCCAAGGTAGCCATCGCCGGCAAGGACAACTCCGCGCTGGCGCCCGTTCAGCAAGCGGCCGCGGCCCCCGCCGAGGACCTGAGCGGCGAAGCAGTGTTCAACATGGCCTGCATGGCCTGCCATGGCGCCGGCGTGGCTGGAGCACCGAAAATGGGCGACAAAGCCGCCTGGGGCCCGCGCGTCGGCAAGGGCCTGGAAACGCTGCATAAGCACGCAATCGAAGGCTTCCAGGGCACCGCCGGCTTCATGCCCGCCAAGGGCGGCCGCGTGGATCTCTCCGACAAGTCCATCACGAACGCTGTCGGCTACATGGTCGACGCGTCGAAGTAAACCCCGTCCAGTCGACTACGGCACCTCGCTGCGATCCAGTTTTCGCAGCGACATCGCTTCGCTGACCTGTGCGGTATCGATCTGCGAGGCGCCGGCGAGATCGGCGATGGTTCGCGCGACTTTGAGCACGCGGTGGTAGGCGCGAGCGGAGAATCCCAACTTCGTTGCAGCCCGGTCGAGCAGATTGCGCGCAGGAGCGGTGGGGCGGCAGAAGCGCTCGACCTCTCGATTCTTCAGCCGCGCATTCATACAACCCTGCCGATTGAGTTGCAGCTGGCGCACGTGCGCGACGCGGCTGGCCACCTGCGCACTCGTTTCAATTTCTGCATCGCTCGAGCGCAAGACTTCGGTCGGCACACGCACCACGTCGACGTGCAGATCGAGCCGGTCGATCAAGGGCCCGGACAGGCGACGGCGATAGCGTTGCACCTGTTCCGACGTGCAACGGCACTTGCCCCGAACATCGCCGAGATAGCCGCAGGGGCAGGGATTCATGGCCGCGACGAATTGAAACGAGGCCGGGAATTCCGCCTGGTTCGCGGCGCGCGAAATAGTAATCACGCCGGTTTCCAAAGGCTCGCGCAGCACTTCCAGCACCCGGCGTTCGTACTCCGGCAGCTCGTCGAGAAACAGCACTCCGTTGTGTGCGAGTGAGATTTCTCCGGGACGAGGGAGTTTGCCGCCGCCCACCAAAGCGACTGCGGACGCGGTGTGATGCGGCGCGCGAAAAGGCCGGATCCGCCAGTGTGAAGGGTTGATCGAAATGCCGGCAACACTGCGTACGGCAGCCACTTCAAGCGCTTCTTCCTCGCTCATCGTCGGCAGCAATCCCGGCAAGCGTTGCGCCAGCATGCTCTTGCCGGTTCCAGGCGGGCCGATGAACAGCAGCGAATGCGAGCCTGCAGCCGCAATCTCCAACGCACGCTTGGCGTGTTCCTGACCGCGCACCTCACACAAGTCCGCATCGTTGTCGTTGACGACGGCAGGCGCAGTGCCGGTGGTGAATTCGATCGGTGTCGCACCAGTGGCATGCGCTACGACCTGCAACAGGTCCGATACAACGGCGATTCGGCAACCAGAAACAAGCGCGGCTTCAGCTGCGTTCGCGCGAGGTACAAACATTGAATGACTCACTCGCGCAGCTGCGACAGCCGCCAGCAACGCGCCCTGGACCGCCTGCACTTCACCACCCAGGGAGAGCTCGCCATAAAACTCACAATTGCGCAGCGAGTCGGCGGGTAGTTGGCCCGACGCCAGCAGGATGCCTAGCGCGATAGGCAGATCGTAACGCCCGCCTTCCTTGGGCAAATCAGCCGGTGAGAGATTCACCGTGACGCGGCCGTCCGGCATCGCGAGATTGGAATTAGTAATTGCGGCGCGCACGCGATCGCGGCTTTCTTTTACTACCGCTTCGGCCAGGCCGACGATCGTGAAACGCGGCAGACCACTGCCGAGATCGACTTCGACACGCACCAGCGGCGCTGCCATGCCGTGCTGGGCGCGACTCAACACCGTCGCCATCGCCATCCGTGGCTCCCGAAAAGTGCTTCGATCGCGCTAGTCGAACACGAATCGAATGCGCAACTGGCGTCTTTAGCGAACCATTAAGCGCCCTTCTCCAGCTGCGCAAGGCGGGCTTCGAGTGCTTCCAGCTTTTCGCGCGTGCGCCTGAGCACGGCGGCTTGCACATCGAATTCCTGCCGCGACACCAGATCCAGTTTGGCGAGGCCGGACTGCAACACCGCCTTGAAGTTGTCCTCCAGGTCGCGGCGCAATGCCGCTACGCCAGGCGGGACAGCGGCTGAGAGCCGGCGAGCGAGATCGTCAAGCGAGCGCGGGTCCAAGGGAGTCTGCTCCACGAGTTTGAGAGGGCAGCGGGCAATTTAGCCGCAAAATCGCCCGCCGGGCAGCGCAGTCGACATTTTTTGGCGCGGCGGGGGCGAAATGCTGCTCCGTGTTGAAGCAAAGGGCTGGAATTTTCGCACCAGGGAAGTGCGTGCTTTGCAGGAAGGCTGCGACAGCGACCTTCGTTTCCTTGCGCAAATTCGTGGCATAGAAGATGCATTTCCGTTGCGGCGCGCACCTCGGCGGGGAATCTACTACGAAAGCAGCCCGGTACGCGCTCATGAACCCGGAGCCGCAATGCAATGAAATTGATAACCGCGATCATCAAGCCGTTCAAGCTCGATGACGTCCGACAGGCCGTCGCGGATATCGGTGTCCAAGGCATCACGGTAACGGAGGTGCAAGGCTTCGGTCGGCAGCGCGGCCACACTGAGCTGTACCGCGGCGCCGAGTACCGCGTGGATTTCCTGCCCAAGACCAAGATCGAGCTGGCGGTGGACGATTCGATTGCCGAACAGGTCGTCGAGGCCATCACCAACGTCGCGCGTACCGGGAAAATCGGCGACGGCAAGATCTTTGTCATCGACCTGGCGCAAGCGGTGCGTATCCGTACCGGCGAAACCGGGGTCGAAGCAGTGTGAGTTTCCTTCAAGAGCAGCACCTGGCAGCAACAACGATCATCTCTTCCGTGGGAGAAACGACAGTGAAAAGACGTTTGGCAACGAGCCGTGTGCTCACTTATCTGTGGAGCTTCGCGCTTATCGCATTCGCGATAGTCGCCGCGCCCGAACTGGCGCTGGCGCAAGACACTCCACCTGCGGAACCCACGGCTGCCGCTGCCGAAGCTGCGCCTGCGGAAGCTGCAGCGGCTGCAGAAACTCCCGCTGAGGCAGCACCGACGCTCAACTCCGGCGACACCGCGTGGATGCTCACCTCCACGGTGCTGGTGCTGTTCATGACGATCCCCGGCCTCGCGCTGTTCTACGGCGGCATGGTCCGCTCGAAGAACGTCCTGTCGGTGCTGATGCAGTGTTTCGCCATCACCGGCCTGATGACGGTGCTGTGGACGGTGTACGGCTACAGCCTCGCGTTCGATACCGCCGGCATGGAGGCAGGTGTCATCAATCTGTCCTCTTCGTCGGCGGCCTGGACAAGTTCATGCTTTCGGGACTGGCGCTTGATTCGCTCACCATGACGATTCCGGAGTCGGTTTTCGTCACCTTCCAAATGACGTTCGCCATCATCACACCGGCGCTGATCGTCGGCGCCTTCGCCGAGCGCATGAAGTTCTCGGCCCTGCTGATCTTCATCGCCGCTGTGGTTCGCTGCTGGTCTACGCGCCGATCTGTCCACTGGGTGTGGGGCGGTGACGGCTCCCTCGGCTGGCCGACGGGGCGTGCTGGACTTCGCCGGCGGTACGGTCGTGCACGTCAACTGCGGGCGTCGCGGGCCTGGTCTGCGCCCTGCTACTGGGCAAGCGCAAGGGCTACGGCGTCGACAGCATGGCGCCCCACAACCTGGTGCCTGACCATGATCGGCGCTGCCATCCTGCTGGGTCGGCTGGTTCGGCTTCAACGCCGGCTCGGCGCGGTGGCCGCGGCGACGGCCGGCATGGCGTGGCTCTGCTCAACACCGCTCCTGGCCACCGCCGCCGCCGCGCTGAGCTGGAAGTTCATCGGAGTGGATCATCTCGACGGTAAACCTTCGCTGATCGGCATCGCTGTCGGGCGTCGTCGCCGGTCTCGTCGGCCATCACCCCCGCGGCCGGTCCGGTGGACCCGGGCGGCGCGCTGATCATCGGCCTGATCGCGCGGGCCGCTCTGCTTCCTCGCGTCGATCTGGATCAAGAGCACCTGCGCTATGACGACAGCCTGGACGCCTTCGGCGTGCACGGCGTGGGCGGCATCGTCGGCGCCCTGCTGACCGGCATCTTCGCCTTCCCAAGCATGGGCGGCGTTTGGAGCCCAGCCGAGGGCGCCACGATCGCCAGCCAGCTTTGGGTGCAAACCAAGGGCGTGCTGTTCACCTTGGCGTACACCGGCATCGCTACGGTCATCATCCTGAAGATCGTCGACGTCCTCGTCGGCCTGCGCGTCTCCGCGGAGCAGGAAGAAGAGGGTTTGGACCTCGCACTGCACGACGAGCGCGGCTACAACCTTTGACTACAATTTCAGGGTCACACCGGCCGAATCGTTCGGCCGACAACCCGACATAGGGTGGAAACGGGCGCTGCGGCGCCCGTTTTCTTTGGCGGCGGGCAGGCGGCCCGCCGAGCGGACAACGTGACGGAGTCCGCAGTCTTGCCGCATCGCAGGCCCGGTCTTAATCCCTGCTCCGAACCCTTCCTGATACACTCGCGCCGATCGCGTCAGGCCCGCTGGGGCCCGTAGTACTCATAGTTTCAGGAACATGGCGTGAAACTGGTTACCGCCATCATCAAGCCCTTCAAGGTCGACGAGGTGCGCGAGGCGCTCGCCGAAGCGGGAGTGGCTGGCGTAACGGTGACGGAGGTCAAAGGCTTCGGTCGCCAACGTGGGCACACTGAACTGTATCGCGGCGCCGAATACGTCGTGGACTTCCTGCCCAAGTGCAAGATCGAAGTGGCGATCGAAGACGACCGGCTCGACCAGGTGCTGGAAACCATCGTCGCAGTCGCCAACACCGGACGCATCGGCGACGGCAAGATTTTCGTGATGTCGCTGGGCCGGGCAGTGCGCATTCGCACCGGCGAGACGGATTCCCAAGCTATTTGAGTCGATTGCGGAGACACGCCATGTTCAGATCCTTGTTGTTGCTCACGCTCGTGAGCGCCACCCTGGCGGCCGGCACCGCCACCGCCGACGTCTACAAGTACAAGGACGAGAAAGGCAACATCCAATACACGGACAAGCCGCCATCACTGCCGGCCGAACGCCTTAACGTGCAGTCACAGCGAACCGATGTGGTCGCAGCGACGCGGCCACCCGAACAGAAGCCGGCTGCCTCCTCGCAGCAGCAGACGCGCTCGCAGGCAGCGGATCAGAAAGAAGCCGCCGAAATGAATGCCAAGGACAAAGCCGAACGTTGTGCCAAGGCGCGCGAGCGCTACGATCGCTACATGAATTCGCAGAAGCTCTATGAGCAGGACGCCAGCGGCGAGCGTCGTTACCTGTCGTCCGAAGAACTCGATGCGACCCGCGCTGCCGCCAAAGCTTCCATGGATGTGATGTGCCAGTGACCTTGCGAGCGGGATTCGTCGGCCTGGGCGCGATGGGCGCAGGCATGGCGCGGAACCTTCACAAGCACGGCCTGCTGAACGCCGTCTGGAATCGCACGGCCGACAAGGCCATGGCGTTGGCGAAAGAAACCGGCTGTCGCGCAGTCGATCGCCCTGCCGAGCTTGCTCCTCTTTGCGATGTCATCGTGACCTGCGTGTCCGCCGACGCGGACGTGCTCGCCGTCATCGACGAACTGTTGCCGGCGATCAAACCCGACACCATCGTCATCGACTGCTCGACTATCAGCGCAGATACAGCACGCACGGCGGCGCATCGTTTGCGTGACGCAGGCGCTCATTTTCTCGATGCGCCCGTGAGCGGCGGCACCGAAGGCGCGCGCGATGGCACACTCGCCGTCATGGTCGGCGGTAACGAACGCAGCATTCGAACGCGTCGCAGCCCGTGCTCAAAGCGATGGGCAAAGCCGTCACTCATTTTGGTGCGAGCGGTTCGGGACAGGCGGCCAAGGCCACCAATCAGATCATGTGCGCCGGCGTGATCCAGGCCGTCGCCGAAGCGATGGCGTTCGCCAAGTCCGAAGACCTGCCGCTCGATCGGCTGATCGACACCCTCGGCAAGGGCGCGGGCTCCAGCTGGTACTTCGTCAATCGCGCTCCGAACATCCTGCGCGACAGCTATCCACCGGTTTTCGCGTGCGCCTGCACGAGAAGGATCTGAAGATCTGCCGCGAGATGGCGGCTCGCCACGGCGTGCAGCTGCCGCTGATCGAAATGACGCTGGTTCACTATCGACGCCTGATCGAACAGGGTCACGGCGACGAAGACATCTCCACGCTGTTCCGCCTCAAGGACGCGCTGTTCGCTGCCGCGAAGGATAGCCCGGTGAACGCACCCGACGCGCCGCAGAGAACGAAAGCTTAACGAGTCTGATCGTCACCATGGCGGCGTCCGCTACTGCAACTCGCGCCACGTCGTCGCCCAAGCCTTCCGCCAAGGGCGCACCGGCTTTTTTCCTGCCGGATTTCTGCGCCTCGCCCGCCGTATTTGCGGTGGTGCTGATCGCCGAGCTGGTCGCCATCGTCATCGCCCTCGCGCGCCAGGCGCTGCACGATAACTTCTGGACCGACCTTGCCGGAGGTTCGCTGTTCCTGCTGTGGATCGGTCTCACCTGTTCGGCGGTGCTGTGCCGCTCGCGGCCTTGGCTGCAAACCATGCCGCCGGCGCGGGCTGCAATGGTCGCCATTGCGATGTTGGTCGACTACCATCGGCATCGTCTCCGAAGTGGTGTATCGCGTCGGCACGTTGTGGAATTTCGATGTCGAGGACGGTGTCGTCGGTTTTTTTCCGGAAGAACACGCCGGCTTCGTGCTGCGTAACATCGGCGTCGGCTTCATCGTCAGTGCACTGGCGCTGCGCTACTTCTACGTCAGCGCCGAATGGAAACGCAGCATCGAACAGGAGGCGCTGGCGCGCATCCGGGCCTTGCAGGCACGCATCCGGCCGCACTTTCTTTTCAACAGCATGAACACCATCGCCGCATTGACGCGCTCCAGCCCGGAACGCGCCGAGCAGGCGGTGGAAGACCTGGCCGATCTGTTTCGCGCCAGCCTCAGCGATGCGAGCGCACGCATTTCCCTCAAAGACGAATCGGAAATCGCCCGCACGCATCAGCGCATCGAGCAATTGCGGCTCGGCGACCGGCTCACAGTCCTGTGGGACATCGACGACCTGCCGATGCGCGCGCTGGTGCCCAGCCTGATCGTCGCAGCCGCTGCTGGAGAACGCCGTTTATCACGGCGTGGAAATGCTGCCCCGGGGCGGCACCGTGTCCGTTATCGGACGGCACGAAGCCGACTTGGTGCGGATCGAAGTGCGCAATCCCATCCTGACGCAGACCGGATACGGCGAGCGAGAGGGCAACCGCATGGCGCTGGAGAACATCCAGCAGCGGCTGGAGCTGGCCTGGCCCGGCCGGGGGCGCATCGAAACCGAGCAGACCGAGGGCGAATTTTGCGCCCGGCTGATCTTTCCGTATGCTTCGGAAGAAGCGCTGGCGGACAACCGGTGACGGATAGCGAATGGCGGATGGTCGCGAACAAAACGAATAGTGGCCCGGCGGGCCGCCGATCATGAAATTACTCATCGTCGATGACGAATCACCGGCGCGCGACCGGCTGCGGCGGCTGCTGGCGGAAATCGACGACTGCGAAGTCATCGGCGAAGCCGACAACGGCGAGCAAGCCCTGGCTTCCTGCAGCGAACTGCATCCCGACGTGGTGCTGCTCGACGTGCGCATGCCTGGGCTGTCGGGCATTCAGATCGCTCGTCATATCGACACGTTGGAAGATCCGCCCGCCGTCATCTTCACCACGGCTTACGATCAGTATGCCGTCGAAGCGTTCGAAACCGAGGCAGTGGGCTACCTGCTGAAGCCGGTGCGCAAGGAAAAGCTCGCGCACGCCTTGCGCCATGCGGCGCGCATTTCGCCGACCCGGCTGGTGAAAATCGCGGAATCGGCGCGGCTCGAACATCGTCGGGAACAGATCTGCGCACGCCTGGGCGAACAGCTGCGCTTGATCCCGCTCGGCGATATCTATTTCTTCGTCGCCGATCAGAAATACGTCACGGTGCGCCACAAGGGCGGCGAAAGCCTGATCGACGAATCGCTGAAGGCGCTGGCCGAAGAATTCGCGCCGGACTTCCTACGCATCCATCGCAATGCGCTGATCGCCGAGAAATACATTTCCGCAGTGGAGCGAACCGACTCGGGTCACTATGTCGTCCGGGTGCGGGACTGCGGCGACGTGCTGGAAGTGAGCCGTCGCCATGCGTCCGAGCTGCTGCGGCGAATTCGCGGCGAAAGTAATTAGTATTGCTGGCGGCGCAGGCGCATGAAGCGCTTGCAGTCGAATACACCAACACGCCACGGGTCGCCCACCGCAGCAAGCGGCGCGGCCCCAGCAATGCAAAGATGGCGACGCCGCCCGCAATCACTGCCGGGCTCTTCACCAGGCGGCGGGCCACCGCAATGCCTCGATCCAGGCCGCTCAGGTGGTGCTCGATTTCATGCATGGTCTCGCCAACTGACGCCGCTGCACGGCGGAGCGCAACCGCAGGTTGCGAATGCTGCGTGACCAGTTGGTTGAAACGTTCGCTCATGACTTGCGCTTGACGTGTCACAGGCGGGCTTCGAGCTGATCACGGTCCTTGGCGAGTTCCGCCAGGGTATCGTCCAGCAGCGGCGGCTTGGTGCTCAGCTTATGCCGCAGCATCAGCCCCGCTGCAATCGTCACCACGACGAACAGCCCGACCATCGCCAGCCCGGCCTCGATCCGGTGCGTGTCCCAGAATACGAAGATGACCACCAGCGCGGCCAGGAACAGGCCCATCATGGCCGCAAACGCAGCGATGAAAGCCCACAGCAGGATGCCGCCCACCTGGCGCACTTCTTCCTGCAGCTCGGTGGTCAGCAGTTCCAGCCGCGTGTGGACGATGGCGACGAAAGTCGCCAGGAAATTGTTCAGCGACTGGAACAGCCCGGCGACCGGGCGGGCGGCCGGATGTACTTCCGGATCGTGGGTGTCGACAGACATGGCTGTTGCGTCGCTGGTTCGAGGCCGGCTCAGCGACGGGCGATCAGCAGCCCGAGCACCAGCCCGATGCCGGCTGCGACGCCCACTGACTGCCAGGGGTTTTCCCGCACATATTCATCGGTGGCGTCGGCGATTTCGCGGGCGCGGCGCATGGCTTCTTCCTCGACCTCGGTCAGGCGCACTTTGGCCTGGCGCAGCGACTCTTCGGCCCGCGCGCGCACTTCCTGGATCTTCTCGCCGGTCAACGTCGACGTCGCCTTGATCAGCGCCTCGGCGTCTTCCATTACAGTCTTCAGGTCGTTGACCAGCTGGTCGGTAGTAACTTCGAACTTCGGCGTTCATGAGTTCTTCCTCTCGATCGGACCTGCGATGGTAGCCCTGCTCAGGCAGCTCCATCAAACAACGGGACAAACAAAACCGGCGGCCGGGTAGCGGTGCTAGCATTGCGGCTTCGCCACACGGAGTAAAATGCCCCAATGACCCAGCCGCCGCCTCGCGTTGCACCTGTGCGCGATCGGTTCTATGCGCGCACCTTTGCATTGGTGACCTGCGCGGTGCTCGGCGTGGCCTTGTTCAAAATCGTCGAGCCGTTCCTGGGGCCGCTGTTGTGGGCGATCTTCATAGCGTTTCTGCTGTATCCGCTGCATGTGCGGGTAGTAGCCAAGTTACGCGCCCGTTCCAAATCGGCGTCCCAGTGGTCGGCGTTGCTGCTGACGGTGCTGACGTTCATTGTCGTCATCGGCCCGCTCACTGCGCTCAGCGCGGCTTTTGCGGCGCAGGTCGGTGACCTGCTGCAGACCGTACAAAGTACGGTCGCCGACCAGACGAAAGGCAACGTGCTCGAATCTCGCGAATGTTCCCTGGGTAAAACAGGGGCTGGCGTGGCTCGACGGCACCTTCGATATCGATCTGGCGCAGGTGCAGAGCTGGTTCACTCAGGGCACTCGGGAGTTATTGCAAACGCTGGCGTCGCTGGGCGGCCGCGTGTTCATGGGTGCGGTCGGCACCGTGGTCGGTTTCGTGCTGATGGTGTTCATGCTGTTCTTTTTCATTCGCGACGGCGATGAGATGGTGGCGACCACTGCGCGAACTGATTCCCATGTCGGAAGGGCACAAAGCCAAGCTGTTCGATCACCTTGCCGCAGTCACCCGCGCGATGGTGTACGGGACCGGGCTGACGGCTTTGATCCAGGGCGCGCTGGTGGGCATCGCCTTCTTGATCGCCGGGCTGCCTTCACCCATCGTTTTCGGCGTCATTGCGGCGCTCGATGGGATTGCTGCCGTTTGGTGGCACCGCCATCGTCTGGGGACCGGCGGTACTGGTGCTGGCCCTCCAGGGTCGCTGGGGCGCGGCGATTTTCATGCTGGTGTGGGGCACGATCCTGGTGTCGCTGGTCGACAATGTGGTGCGGCCGATGCTGGTATCGGGTCGCGCCAATGTCGGCACGCTGACGGTCTTCATCGGTGTGCTCGGCGGCCTCGCCGCATTCGGCGCCATCGGCTTGTTTCTCGGCCCGGTCGTGCTGGCGTTGATCATCGCCCTGATCCGCTTCATGCTGGAAGTCCGCCGCGTGGAAACAGCGGCAGTGATCATGCCGGCGGAATAACTCCTCCCGCCCCATTCGTTCCTCGATTTGCATGAGTATCTCCGGACATACATTGCGCATTGCCACGCGGCAGAGCCGTCTTGCGTTGTGGCAGGCAGAGCACGTGGCTGCATTGCTGCGCGCTGCCCATGCCGGGCTCGACGTCGTGCTGGTGCCGATGACGACTCAAGGCGATCGCATCCTCGATCGGCCGCTCGCCAACATCGGCGGCAAGGGCCTGTTCATCAAGGAACTGGAGCTGGCGATGGCGGAGCATCGCGCTGACATTGCGGTTCATTCCATGAAAGACGTACCGAGCGAACTGCCGGAGGGAATGATCCTCGCCGCGATGCTGCCGCGGGCCGATCCGCGGGATGCATTCGTTTCTTTGCGTCACAAGGAGTTCGCCAGCCTGCCGCAAGGCGCACGCGTCGGCACCTCGAGCCTGCGCCGGCAATGTCAGTTGAAATACGCGCGCCCTGATCTGGAGCTCGTCACGTTGCGCGGCAACGTCGACACGCGCCTGCGCAAGCTCGAAGAAGAACACTATGACGCCATCATTCTCGCCGCCGCAGGATTGATTCGCCTCGGCCTGGAAAGTCGCATCACCCAATACTTTGATTGCGCGCAATCAGTGCCCGCGGTCGGCCAGGGCATCATCGGCATCGAATGTCGTGCCGACGATGATCGCAACATTGCCTTTGTACGGGCCCTGAATGACACCGAAGCCTGGCAATGCTGCCTCGCCGAGCGCGCCTTTGCACAGCGGCTGGAAGGCAGTTGCCAATCGCCCATTGCCGGTTTCGCAACGCTCGACGGCGAACAGTTGCGGTTGCATGGAGTCATCGGATCACCCGATGGCCGTGAGGTTTACCGCGGAGCCCATACCGGTTCCATCAACAATGCGTCCGCCATCGGCGTCGCATTGGCGGAAACCTTATTAAAAGACGGCGCCGACCAACTGCTGCAGCGGTTGCGGCAGGAGCCCCTGTGATTCCCAAAGTCATGCCGCCGCTGGCCGAACTGACGGTGCTGGTCACAAGGCCGGCATCGCAGGCGGCAGCGCTGTGCGACCAGATGACGCAGCATGGCGCGACGGCTATTGCTTTTCCCGCGGTGGCAGTCGAAGCGCTGGCGGCCACCGTCGCGAGCGGTCACGACTTGATCGTATTCGTCAGCGTGAATGCCGTCGCTCACGGCGCGCATCTGATCGAGAAGGGTCCGACGACACGGGTCGCCGCCATTGGCAAAGCGACCGCGGCTGCCTTGGCACAAACATCCTTACCGGCGGATATCGTTCCCGAAGCCGGCTTCAACAGCGAAGCCTTGCTCGCGCATCCGGATCTCCTACTGGCGAGCGGCGCGCGGGTACTGATCGTTCATGGCGCGGGCGGTCGCGAATTGTTGCAGGAATCGTTCTCTTCGCGGGGCTTGTTAGTTGAAACCCGCGAGGTGTATCGACGCATCTGTCCGACGATCGACGCATCGATTCGCGATGCGCTAGAAGAGCGCTGGTTGAACGAAGGCATCGACGTGGTCACCGCTACCAGCATCGAAACCTTACACAACCTGATCGCCATGCTGTCCGAGGGGGGCCGCGAGCTGCTGCGTGGCGCGGTGTTGTTGGTCGCCAGCCGCCGCATCGGCGAAGCCGCGCGGGAAGCGGGCCTGAATGGCGCCGTTATCGTCGCGAACGGCGCCGACGATGCGTCGATGATCGGCGCACTGGCCTACTGGCGAATGCGCGCTCGGGCGGCGTAAACGTCGACAATTTCCGCTGCGTGGTAGCATAGCCACGTTCCGACAGCAGCGTCCCTTTCATCATGGCCGACCCCGGTCCGGAAACTATCAGTAACTCCGCCCCTCCCTCGTCGGGGGCGCGACGTGCGCACACCTATAGTCGATTGACCACAGCCATCGCGGTACTGGCGCTGGCCACGGCTGGTTATGCCCTGGTGCGCCTCGATTCGACGCGGGACAAGCTCGACGCCATGAACGGAGTCGTGCAGGCAGCAAGCGCGGAAAGAGATCTGATGCGGGCGGAGGCGAAGAGCACCGCCAGCCGTGAGCGCCAGGGGCGTCGCGATCTCGGCCGCCGCCTGGATGCGCTCAACGATGCGCCCAAACAATTGCAGGAACTGGCGTCGTCCGTCGAAGAACTGCGCGGCCGCGCCGAAGGACCCGAACGCGCGTGGTCACGCGCCGAGGCGCTGTTTCTTTTGGAACTCGCACAGCGTCGGCTGACGCTGGACCGCGACGTCGAAACCGCCATCGTCGCGCTCGAATCGGCGAACGTGCGGCTGGCTTCACTGCGCGATCAGGCATTCGCGCCGGCTCGTCAGGAGATCGCAAAAGAACTGCAGGCATTGCGAGCCGTGCGGCAACCCGACACCACCGGGATTCTCTCGCGACTCAGCAGTGCCGAAGAGCGCGCGGCCGTAGCTCCCGTGAAAGGCATTCTCGTCACCGAGCGAGAAGCGTTCGATCGCAGCACGTTGCCCGACGGAATGTTCGCCCGCGCGAGCGCCATCGTCGGTCAAACGTTGTCGAACCTGGTCGTCGTGCGCAAGGTCGACAACCTGGCCGGCAGCGTGATCTCGGCGGAAGAAGCCTTGTTGCGTCGTCAGCACCTGCAGTTGCTGTTGTTCGCTGCCCGCACTGCCGTGGCTCGACACGATGAAGAAGGCTATCGCACAGCTTTGGCCGGCGCGCGGCGTCTGCTCGGTGATTTTTTCGATCTCTCCAAGCCCGCGGCGCAATCATTGCTGGCCGAAGTGCAAGCGCTCGAGCCCATCGACATCGATCCGACGCTGCCGCCGATCTCCGGATCGGCGAACGCGCTGCGGCGAATGATGCCGGCACGGCGCGGGCCGGAGTGACCGCGCGATGAAAAGCGGTCTGTACATCGCCGCGGCAATGATCGTTGCCGGTCTGCTCGCGAACATGCTGCTGGGCGATCCCGGCTATGTGGCGCTGCGCTTTGCCGGACGTTTGATCGAGATGTCCGCGGTGACCTTTACCCTCGCGCTGGTGGCCGCGTACTTCGTCGTACGATTGCTGATCAGGCTGATCACCGCTCGTCGCTCCTGGAAGGCGTCACAGGACGCACGACGTCACGAGCGCGCGCGTCGCAGCCTTGGGCTAGGTTTGCTGGAACTCTCGGAAGGAAATTGGGAAACCGCTGAGACGACGCTGACTCGCCATGCGCGCGAGTCGGAAAATCCCGCGGCTCATTATCTAACGGCCGCGCGCGCTGCCGACTTGCAAGGCGCGCTTCAACGACGCGACGAGTGGCTCGTGCGCGCACTTGAAGTATCTGCGGACCGACGCGCTCCGGCGCTCATCATGCAAGCCGAGGGACTTCTCAAGCACAAACAATTGCAGGCGGCGCTGGCGACGCTGGAGCAGCTCGAAGCGACTAAAGAGCAGAACGCGCGCGGACTGTTGTTACTGGCGCGCGTCTATCGTCAAACCGGGGATTGGCAGAAGCTGCAGGCGCTCGAACCTCGACTGCGCAGCACGCGTGGCATCACCGCAGCGATGGCTGACGAAACTGTCGCGCAGGTGCACCTGGACAGATTGAAAGATGCCGGCACCAAGTGCGATCTCACCGAGTTGCGCGCCGCGTGGAAAGAAACATCCAAATCGCTGGCGAAGCATCCCGAGATCGTCATCGCCTACGCCCGCGCTTCGATGGCGTGTGGTGAGCACGATGCGGCCGAAGTCGCCCTGCGTGAATGCCTCAACAAGCAGTGGAACGAGTCAGCGATTCTGACTTACGGTGAACTGGAAACCGACGATCCATTGAAGACCCTGGACCGCGCCGAAGCCTGGCTGCCGAACCACAGCGAGGATGCGGCTCTGCTGCTCAGCTGTGCACAGCTGGCGACGCGCGCTGAACTTTACGGCAAGGCTCGCAGCTTTCTCGAAACCAGCATCGCCATCCACCCGCGACTGGAGGCGTATCAATTGCTCGCCTGGCTGATGGAACAGATGGGCGAACGCGAACGTGCGTTCAAAGCGCTGCAAGATGCACTGGCGTTGGCCGTGGGTCGCAAGACCAACCTTCCAAAAATCCGCGCGCGGCGCTGGCAGGAAAGAAGGCTGAGCGAGCGCCGGAGAAATTAGGGGACGATCATGCGTGTCTCCCCTCCGTATGCACGGATCACACTGCTGCCCTCGCAGCAGGTGCTCAGCGTCGAGCAGGGCGAGACTATTCTCGACGCAGCGCTGCGCGCCGGCTTGAACCTTCCGCATAGCTGCAAAGGCGGCCATTGCTCCTCGTGCCGCGCGCGAATTCGCGAGGGTCGCGTTCACTATCCGCTCGGGCGACCGCTTGGCCTGCTTGAAGAGGAAGAGCGTGAGGGTTACGCGCTGCTTTGCCAGGCGCATGCGGCAAGCGAAGACCTCACCATCGAGGTGCGGGAAATTCGTCCACCGGTGCCGGAAATCACCGTCAAGAGCCTGCCCTGCCGTGTCGAACGTTTGCAGCGGCTGGCGCCGGACATCATGGCGGTATTCCTGCGCCTGCCGGCCAGCGAATACTTTCATTTCATGCCCGGGCAATATCTCGACATCATGCTGCCGCAGAACCGCCGGCGCAGTTTCTCGATCGCGAACACGCCGCGCGATGGGCAGCTCATCGAACTGCACGTGCGCCGCGTATCCAGCGGCGAGTTCACGCAGCAGCTGTTCGAGGGAATGAAAGAAAAGACACTGCTGCGAATCGAAGGGCCGCTGGGTCAGTTCTGGTTTCGTCGCGAGTCGGCGCGGCCGGCGTTATTGATCGGTGGCGGCACCGGCTACGCGCCGTTGCGCTCGATGCTGCGCAGCCTGCTGGAGGACGGCGACCGACGTACGCTGCATCTGTACTGGGGTGCGCAGGCACGACCCGATCTATATGAGGACGATGAGGTGCGAACGCTGTGTTCGCAGTACCCCAATCTGCGCTATGTGCCGGTGTTATCGACGCCGCATGAACAGGATCAGTGGCAGGGTCGGACGGGCTGGGTGCATACCGTCGCGCTGGCAGAGCACCCCGACGTGCAACGTTTCGATGTCTACGCGAGCGGGCCGCCTGCGATGGTGGAGGCAGTCAAGCACGAGTTCATCCGGCGCGGACTGCCGCCGGAACAGCTGTTCTTCGACTCTTTCGACTACGCGCCGGATGCGTTGGCGAAACTCGGCAAGCTTCCTCAGGACAAGTAACGTTCCGCCATCCTGTTGCGCTGACGCTGGTTCCAGCGCCAGATTGCAGGAGCGAGCACCAAGTCATAGAACACCTCACTGGTTTCGCGAACGATCGGCAGACGCATCACTCGCGCGAGCATTCGCCAGTACGGCAGCGATGCCCAGATCAGGGTCACCGCCGGCAACCCGCTGAGCATTCGACCCGAGTCATCCAGCACATACACGCGCTTTCTTGCAGTGGTCGTATCAAGCCCATAACGACGCATGAGCTCGGGCCGATCCGCGACATCGCTGAAGCGCCATTGTTTGCCGCAACGGAGCGCGTCGCGGCGATACCGATTCATCTCCAGCTCACACACCTGGCATTGCGGGTCGTACATGATTTCCATCGGCGCACTACGCCGCCTTGCCGACGTCAGCAGATCGCGCAACGCCGCTTGCAAGTCCGGGTAACGAAACTCGAAGCCGCGACACAACGCCTTCGCAGGCAACACCCGCTGGCCTGCGAGCAGCAACTGTGACATTTCACCCATTGCCGCACGCATCGCGGCCGCAGGAACTCGCAGCGGAATCGAGCGGCCGAATTGCGCAGACAGCGTCTCCGCCAATTCCTGCTGGCGAACAGGATGCGGAGCGGTGACGTTGATGCCGCCGTACATGTCGTCGCGCTCGATGCAGAAACACAGCAGATTCAGCAGATCGTCGATGTGAACCCAGGACACCCATTGCTGGGCTGAACCCAGCAAGACGCGCATGCGCATTCGCGCCGGTCGCGCGAGACCCGGTAAGGCGCCGCCGTCGGCACCGAACACCAATCCGAAACGCAAGCGACACACTCGCACGCCATATTGTTCCGCTCCCTGCGCAGCAGCTTCCCAGGCCTGACAGAGGTGCGATTGGAATATCGGCTGGCCACGGACCGCTTCGGTGATCTCTTCATCGCCGCGGACACCGTAGTAGCCGATCGCCGAAGCGTTGATCAGCACCTTGGGTTTCTTTGCCAACCGCGCGATGAGTTCAGTGACTCTGTTGGTCACGCGCAGGCGGCTTTCCAACAATTCCGCACGCCGCGTTTCAGTCCATGGCTGCGCGAGAATGGGGGCGCCGGCAAGATTGACGACCACGTCTATGCATTGGCCGGCGAGGATTTCATCGAGCGAAGCGACCACTCGCGCTTGCGGCCCGAAGATATTGCGTGCTCGCTCGTAGTCCCGGCTCAGTACGATCACAGCATCGCCGTCGCCGATCAGCTGGCGGCACAACTGCCGGCCGATGAAACCGGTCGCGCCGGTGACCAGCACGGTTCGCGGTTGCCACTTGTGGCCGGCGCGGATCGGGTCGCGACACCAGGCCGCAGGTCTTGCGCGAGTGAACAGGTTCATGACGATTCTCCCTTGGGGATCACATGAAAAGGCCGCTTTGCCAATACATCGCGTCGTGACCCGGCTGCGCGGTGTGCATGGTGAATAGGAACCTTCCGCCGCCACGGTCTTCGTGGATCACATGGGTGGCGCCCGGCGGCAGCCAGGTCGGCAGCTCGATGCGCAGCCGGCCGATCTGAAAGAAATATCCGGTGCTGAGGAAATGCAGCGCGCCGTCACGCTCGAATACTTTGAGGCGCATGCGCAGCCCTGCACCGAGCGCTTCTACCAGGGTGCCGTCGCCTTCGACTTGTTTGGTGGAACTGACGGTCACCGGCGCGCGGCCCGGAAAGTCATAACGACGTTCCCACACCGTGCCGCATTCATCGGGCTTGTCAAAGACGCGCACCGTCACCGGCACGTCGTCGTGAACGAATGGCGCGACCGGCGTGCCGATCAATCGACACACTTGTGCCACACAGCGCCCGAGCAGCGACGCCTTCACCATCATGCGGCCTCGGTAGACGACAACTCGTGCCGCCGCATGATCGTGCGCGAAACGTTCGCGAACCGTGGCGGGCAATTTTTGCCAGGCCTTGGCGCCGAGCAGCGTGCGAAAATTCGGTGACCGCGTCGGCGGCGCTTCGAACCAGTGACTCCAGCCATCCGCCGCGTTGATTGGTTTTGTCTGCGACGCCTGCATCAACCTGCCCATGACCTGCCTCTCCTGTCACATCGGTGCTTTCAGGAATTTGTGAAAGTACCGGGCAAAAAAACCTCTAGCTCACGATCTTCGCCACCCGAGTTCCCATGCGCATCAGCTTCAGCAAAGTCGGCCGCGGCATGGCGCGGATCTGGTCGTACCAGCCGGACACTTCCTCGAGGAACTCAAGCATCACCCCGATGCGCTCTTTCACCTGCTCCGGCGTCTCGTGATCATTCTTGGACTCGGCGACACTTTCGCGCAGCATCTGCAGCGTAGGGTCGATTTCCCGCTTCTTGCGGCCATCCATAATCACGGTAAGCACTTCCCAGATATCCTTGCGCGCTTGGAAATAGTCACGCCGGTCGCCGAGCACGTGAGTCACGCTGACCAGATCCCACGATTGCAGCTCCTTCAGGCTGACGCTGACGTTGGAGCGCGCCACATTGAGGGTTTGCGCAATCTCATCGGCACTCAGCGACGAAGGAGCCAGGAACAGCAGTGCGTGGATTTGGGCGACGGAACGGCTAACACCCCAGCGGCTGGCCATTTCGCCCCAATGCAGGACGCAGCGGTGCATGGCGGGAGTGAGCTTCATGGTTGGGTTGGACGCATCGGTTGTTTCTGGAATGTCTGAAATTTAAATATGCTGCGAAGCACTGTCAAGCGGATCGTAGGTTTACCAGCCTGCCGACGGGTCGAGGGATGACGGGCAGTCGTCCTTATGTCTTGATCGCGGGCTGTGGCTATGTGGGTCAACGGCTGGCGGCACGGCTGCGGGCTCGTTTCGAGATCACGGCACTGGTGCGATCGTCGGAGAAAGCAGCGGCTTTGGAGCGCCAGGGGGTTAAAACTGTTGTCATCGACCTGGATCGCGTGCGGGCCGGGGCCCATCTGCCGGAGCGCCTGGACCAGGAAGCCATCGTCTACTTGGCGCCGCCGCCGGGCAGCGGCGAAAGCGACTTGCGCCTCGATCGCTTCCTGCATCTGGCCATCGTGCCGCCGAAGACCTTCCTCTACATGAGCACAACGGGCGTCTATGGGAACGCGGGCGGCGGCTTCGTCGACGAAAGCACACCGGTGCAACCGCTCACCGATCGGGCGCGCCGGCGGGTCAGCGCCGAAGAGATGACGCGAGTCTGGTGCAACGAGCGTCGCGTGCGCCGGGTCGTGCTACGCGTGCCGGGAATTTACGGGCCCGGACGTTTGCCGTTGGACCGGCTGCAGCGTTCCGAGCCGGTGGTGCGGGCCGAAGATGCCGGCATCAGCAATCGCATCCATATCGATGACCTGGTGGCTGCCTGCGAGGCCGCAATCGACAACAGCGAAGCGCGTGGCGTTTACAACGTCACCGACGGCAACTCGATCAGCTCCACCGCCTTCATCGATCGGGTCGCGAAGCTGGCCGGGCTGCCCAGCCCGCCGCGCGTGTCGATGGAAGAAGCACAGCTCACCTTCGCCCCCGAACGGCTGTCGTTCCTCAACGAATCCCGCCGTGTCGGCAACGACCGGATGCTGAAACACCTGCGCGTGGCGCTGAAATATGGCGATGTCGAGGCCGGCATTCGCGCCAGCCTGGCTGCGCCGGACGCTCGTTGACCCGTTCGGCCGCTCAGCCCGGCTGGCTTTTCTTACTGGCCAGCCATTTGGTGAGCGGCTGCCACTGCTCCCAATCCGGGCCGGCGAGATATTCGGGCAGCTCGAAGATGCCCATGCCGCGCTGGAACGCCCGCAGGTAGTTGGTCGACTGCCGCAGCTGGCCGAGGTAAGGCACCTTGAGTTTGCCGAGATACTGTTCGAGTTCATCGAAGATCAGCGTGTTCTCGCGCACCCGGTTCGCCACCATTCCCAAGCGCGCCTGCTGTCGCTGCACTTTGCCCAGTTCCAACAGCTCCTCCATGAAACGCGCGCTGGCTTTCATGTCGATGGGCGACGGCATCACCGGCACGATGATGGTCTCGGCCCGCCGCACCAACTCGTTCATTTCCGAGCCGTGAGTGCGCGCCGGCGCATCGATGACCAGCACCTCGGTGTCCCGAGGCACGCCGCGCACGCCGTCGTTGTGAGCGGCGATGCCGGTGATCTTCGGCAAGTCTTCGGGCCGCAGCGCCAGCCAGTCGAGGCTGGTCTGCTGCGGGTCGTAGTCCGCCAGCGACACCTTCATGCCCTCGCCGGCAAAGTAGCAGGCGATATTGGTGGCCAGGGTGCTCTTGCCACAGCCGCCCTT
Organism: uncultured Gammaproteobacteria bacterium; assembly: GCA_963710595.1. Taxonomy (GTDB): domain Bacteria; phylum Pseudomonadota; class Gammaproteobacteria; order Steroidobacterales; family Steroidobacteraceae; genus Steroidobacter. The sequence continues at coordinate 1,104,418 of CAVQAZ010000003.1, read as the reverse complement.
GGAGTTCATTACCATCACATGGCGCATGCTTTAGCCTCGCTTCACCGGAAGGAAGTGTCCGGCCGTTCGCAGTTGCCGGGCTGTTGTTGGTATGACTTCGGTTCGTCAGCTGGCCACTAACTTAAAATGCCCGCATACAAATGTCACGGCCCCAAGATTCCACGGCTCCAGCAGGGACTCACGGTTGACGCGCAAGCGACGCGGATGACGTATGCTTGCAGCATGCGCCTGTCTTTCACCAAGATGCAGGGCCTGGGCAACGATTTCATCGTCTTCGACGCTCCGGCCGGCACGCCGCTGCCCACTCCGGAAGTTTTCCATCGCCTCGCCGACCGCCGCACCGGCATCGGTTTCGACCAGGCTCTCGTGCTGCTGCCCGCGCCCACCCCACAGGTCGACGTCTTCTATCGCATCTTCAATGCCGACGGCTCGGAGGTCGAGCAGTGCGGGAACGGTGCGCGATGCATCGCCAGCTTGGTGGCGCGCAAGCTCAACCGGCGCCAGGTGCAGATGGATAGTCCCGGCGGTAAAGTGACCGGCCTGCTCAGGGACGACGGCCTGGTGTCGCTCGACATGGGCGTGCCGAATTTTTCGCCGGCGTCGTTGCCGTTCGAAGCTTCGCGCGAAGCCGACATCTATCCACTACGGGTCGGCGAGAAGGAACTGCAGATCAGCGCCGTCTCGATGGGCAATCCGCATGCGGTGATCCAGGTGCCTTCGGTGAGCGCCGCGCCCGTGGACACTCTCGGGCCCGCGGTGGAGAATCATTCCCGCTTTGCCAAGCGCACCAATGTCGGCTTCATGGAAGTCGTCAGCCCGACTCACATCAGGCTGCGGGTGTTCGAACGCGGCGTCGGCGAAACGCAGGCGTGCGGCACTGGAGCGTGCGCGGCAGTAGCGGTTGGACGTCGATTGGGTCTGCTGCAGGAGGAAGTGCAGGTAGACGCGCCGGGCGGACGCATGATCGTGCGCTGGCCGGGTCCAGGCGAATCGCTATGGCTCACCGGGCCGGCGGTCACCGTTTATGAAGGAACGGTGGAGATTTGAGTTCTATTAAAGCAAACCAAGAGAAATGCTCGAGGCGCCATGAGTAAACAACCGGTCCGCGGTGTCGATGTGGAAGCGCTCAACCCAGCCGTGAGCGGCAAATTGGACGAGCCCGCCAATCCTGCCCAAGAGGTGCAGATCGCCGATTACCTGCAACAGCATCCCGAGTTTTTCGAACGCAACGCGACGCTGCTCACCAAGCTCAAGTTGCCGCACAGCCGGGGCACCGCCACGGTGTCGTTGGTCGAGCGGCAAGTGCTCGCATTGCGCGACAAGAACCAGACCCTGGAAGCGCGCTTGCGAGAACTGATCGACGTGGCTCGCAGCAACGACGTGCTGGCCGCCAAGATCCACCGTCTCGCTTGCCGCCTGGTACGCGCTCGTAATGCAACCGTGCTGCTGGACTCCATGGAGTCATCGCTTCGGGAAGACTTCGGCGCGTCCGAATGGTTGCTGCTGCTCGCGCCCGCGCGCGCGACCGGCTTGTCATCCATCGACAGCCGCCATCTGCGCATGATCGACTCTGCCGCGCCCGAACTAAAAATGTTCGAGACACTGTTCGAATCGGCGCGCCCACGCTGCGGGCAGATTCGTGACAGCCAGCGTGATTTCCTGTTCGGCGCCGGCACCATCGAAATCGGTTCCGCCGCGCTGGTGCCGCTGGGCCGCGAAGTGGGCTTCGGCCTGCTCGCCATCGGCAGTCCCGACGCGCAACGCTTCCATCCGACGATGAGCACCGACTTCCTGGCTCGCATCGGCGACCTGGTGAGCGAGGCTGTCGCGGCGTCCTAGTCGTCCGACGAGCGCCCGAGTCCTGTGTAAGACCCGTCATGCAAGACTCAGCGCTCGCCTGGCTGCCCCGCTTCTTCTCGCACCTCTCGGTCGAGCGGCGGCTGTCGCAACACACAGACTCCAACTACCGTCGCGACCTGCAACGCTTCGCCGCTCATTGTGATCGCAACGGCATCACGCAGTGGCAGCAACTCGACAGCCAGCACGTCCGCACTTTTGCCGCCGCCGAATTCCGTCGCGGCTCCTCGCCGCGCTCCATTCAACGCCGCCTGAGCGCTCTGCGCAGCTTCTGCCATTTCCTGATGCGCGAAGGCGTGCTGAAAATCAACCCGGCCGTCGACGTGCAGGCGCCCAAGGCAAAAAAACGCCTGCCCGCCACCATCGACGTCGACCAGATGAACCGCCTGCTCAGCTTTCGCACCGACGAAGAACTGAGCATCCGCGACAAGGCGATGATGGAATTGTTTTATTCCTCCGGCCTGCGCCTGTCCGAACTGGTCGGCCTCGACCTGCACGACATCGACCTCATCGACCGCACCGTGCGCGTACTCGGCAAAGGCAGCAAAACCCGCGTCGTCCCCGTCGGCCGACACGCAGTGGCAGCAATCACTCGCTGGCTGAAAGAACGCACCACGTTCGCCACCATCGGCAACAACGCGTTGTTCGTCGGCAAGCGCGGCGATCGCATCAACTCCCGCGCCGTGCAAAAGCAAGTCGCGCAATGGGCGCAACGCCAGGGCCTCGGCGTCCACGTCCACCCACACATGTTCCGTCACTCTTTCGCGACGCACCTGCTGGAATCGAGCCAGGACCTGCGCGGCGTTCAGGAACTCCTCGGCCACGCCAACATTGCCACCACGCAGATTTACACCCACCTTGATTTCCAGCACCTCGCCAAGATATACGACGCTGCCCATCCCCGGGCGCGGCGCAAGGCTTAGCAAACACCGCACCGCATACGAGTGGCGTTACCACTGATGTATCAGCGATGATCGGGTTGGAAGTGCCGCCAATGCTTCAAGCGATGACTGGGTAGGGTTTATGTCCTTTCAGGAGCGTGAAAATCAGGGACAGATTTTCTACGCAGCGTGCGACCCATCCAAGCGCAGTGGCGGGTTATCCTGCCGCGTACAGTCGCCAGCGCCGCAGCTGGTGAAGGTGGAGGGACGTACGACAACGGCTGCGCGAAGCGCAGCAAGGGTCAGTGCGCGGTCCTGAAAGGACATAAACCCTACCCAGGCATCGCAAGCCGCTGAGCCAACTCCGAAATTGCGAGCCGCGAGTTTTTAGAAACGAGACAATGTCCAATCAGCCCCACGCAACCACCATTCTCTCCGTCCGCCGCAATGGCATCGTCGCCATCGGCGGTGACGGCCAAGTGTCTCTCGGCAATACCGTCATGAAAGGCAACGCGAAAAAAGTGCGTCGCCTTTACGACGGCAAAGTGTTGGCGGGTTTCGCCGGCGGCACCGCCGACGCGTTTACCCTGTTCGAGCGCTTCGAAGCCAAGCTGCAGCAATACGGCAACCTCACCCGCGCCGCCATCGAACTCGCCAAAGACTGGCGTACCGATCGCAGTTTGCGCCGGCTGGAAGCGCTGCTGTGCGTCGCCGACAACAAGACGTCGTTCATCATTTCCGGCAACGGCGACGTCATCGAACCTGAGGATGACATCATGGCGATCGGCTCCGGCGGCCCGTTCGCCCAGTCCGCCGCGCGCGCCCTGGTGCAGAACACCGAACTGGAAGCCCGCACGATTGTCGAGAAGGCACTGAACATTGCCGCCGACATTTGCATCTACACCAACCGCAATCTCACCATCGAGGAGTTGAAGTAGCTTCTCCCATGTCCATGACTCCCCGAGAAATCGTTCAGGAACTCGACAAACATATTGTCGGGCAGGCCGCGGCTAAACGCGCAGTCGCCATTGCTTTGCGTAATCGCTGGCGCCGCATGCAGGTCATCGAATCGCTGCGCGCCGAAATCACGCCGAAGAATATTTTGATGATCGGTCCCACCGGCGTCGGCAAGACTGAAATCGCCCGCCGCCTGGCCCGGCTCGCTCGCGCCCCTTTCATCAAAGTGGAAGCGACCAAGTTCACCGAAGTCGGTTACGTCGGCCGCGAGGTCGATTCCATCATCAAGGATCTGATGGACGTGTCAGTCAAGATCACGCGCGAAGAAGAGATGGAAAAGGTGCGCCATCGCGCCATGGATGCGGCTGAAGACCGCGTGCTCGACGCGTTGCTGCCGCGCCCGAAGTCCATGGGCTTCACCCCCGAGCCCGAAGCCAATCCTCGTGACGAAACACGGCAGAAATTCCGCAAGCTGCTGCGCGAGGGCCAGCTCGACGAGCGCGAGATCGAAATCGAAGTTCGCGCATTGCCGGTCGGCGTGGAGATCATGGCTCCTGCCGGCATGGAAGACCTGACGCAGCAGCTGCAAAGCATGTTTTCGAACCTGGGCGGCTCCCGCACCAAGACCCGCAAGGTCAAGGTTCGTGAAGCCTTCAAGCTGCTCACCGACGAAGAAGCCGGCAAGATGATCAACGAGGAAGAGCTCAAGCTGCGCGCGCTGACGAATGCGGAACAGAACGGCATCGTGTTCATCGACGAAATCGACAAGATCGCCCGTCGACAGGAAACGCATGGCGCCGACGTATCGCGCGAAGGCGTGCAACGTGACTTGTTGCCGCTCGTGGAAGGCAGCACCGTGACCACCAAGTACGGCATGGTGAAGACCGATCACATCCTGTTCATCGCTTCCGGCGCGTTCCACATGTCCAAGCCGTCGGACCTGATCCCCGAGTTGCAGGGCCGCTTCCCGATCCGGGTCGAACTGGATGCGCTCAAGGTCGAAGACTTCATTCGCATCCTCACCGAACCCGACGCCTCGCTGTGCACCCAGTACAAAGCATTGCTCGCCACCGAAGGCGTGACTTTGGATTTTGCCACCAGCGGCGTGCGTCGCATCGCCGAAGTCGCCTATCAAGTCAACGAACGTACCGAGAACATCGGCGCGCGGCGCTTACATACCGTGCTCGAAAGATTGCTGGAAGTGCTGTCGTATGAAGCGGCCGATCGCAACGGCTTCAGCGTCACCGTCGATGACCAGTATGTCGAGAAGCATCTCGGCGAGTTGGTGAAGGACGAAGACCTGACGCGCTACATTCTGTAAGCGCCCGCATGCCGCATCCGACCAACATCAAATCGCGCACCAAGTCGCGCGTGCTCGAAGTGAGCTTCGACGACGGCTCGATCTTCGAGCTGCCGTACGAATACCTGCGCGTCTATTCGCCGTCGGCCGAGGTGCGCGGCCATGGCCCAGGCCAGGAACAGCTGCAGATCGGCAAACACGAAGTCGCCATCAGCAAAGTCGAGCCCGTCGGCAACTACGCCGTGAAGCTGGTGTTCGACGACGGCCACGACACCGGCCTTTACACCTGGGCCTATCTGTACGAACTGGGCCGCGACCGGCCGCAGAAATGGCAGAACTACCTGGACCGGCTGAAGGAATTGGGCATTGCTTACCCGACGCCGAGAGTCTTCACCTCTCCCTTTGGGAGAGGTCGCGCGTAGCGCGGGTAAGGGACGGCGGAGTAAGACCCTCACCCTAGCCCTCTCCCGCAAGCGGGAGAGGGGACGGATTCTTCACCTCTCCCCGTGGGAGAGGTCGCGCGTAGCGCGGGTAAGGGACGGCGGAGTAAGACCCTCACCCTAGCCTGGATAATTCACGAACGGTCGTGAATTCATAAAAGCAAAAGCCCCTGTTGTGATAGAAATGGCTTTACCACAAGCACTTCCGTCACTCGAGAGGCCTTTGCGTGGACAAAGATATCACACGACAGTGTGTTCTGTTTCCGGAGCTGTTCGGCAAGACGCTCACGGTGAAGTTCGATCAGCGAGACGGCAGTTCGGACGGCGGCGCTATTTTGCTGAAGGCGGCGGAGCGGCGGCTGGGCTTGAGCGAGCGGCTGGCCGGGTGCATCAAGGATCGGCGCCAGCCGGGCAAGATCGAGCACACGGTTCACGAGGTATTGAATCAGCGGCTGTATGCGATCGCCTGCGGGTATCCGGACTGCAACGATGCGGCGCGGTTGTCGAGCGATCCGGTACATCGACTTCTGTCGCGCGGGCAGACATCGGCTGAGGCGATGCTGGCGTCGCAGCCGACGTTGTCGAGATTCGAGAATGCCATGGACCGCGGCTCGCTGTATCGCATGGGAGAGGCACTGGCCCAGAGCGTGATCGAGCGACATCGAAAACGCCTGGGTCGGGGCAAGGTCAAGCATGTGCGGATCGACCTGGATCCCACCGACGATCCGACGCACGGTGCGCAGCAGCTGGCGTTCTTCAACGGGCACTACGACAGTTGGTGCTATCTGCCGATGGCTGGGTTTCTCACCTTCAACGGCGAGCCTGAGCAGTACTTGTTCTGCTACGTGCTGCGTGCGGGCAATGCGCCAGCCAAGCAAGGGGCCATCGGGATACTGGAGCGCATCATCAAGCAGGTGCGCGTGAACTTCCCCAAGGCGCGTATTGAGGTGCGCCTGGACGGTGGCTTTGCCGGCCCTGAGCTGTTGAGTTTTCTGGACGGCAACGACGTCGACTACCTGGTTGGAATGGCTGAAAACAAGGTACTGAAGCGTCGCGCGCGGCGATTGATGGGGCGCGCCAGAAGGCTGTCGAGGATCAGAAACAAGACGGCGAACGTCTTTGGCGAGACGCGCTATGCCGCCCAGAGCTGGAAGGAGCGCAAGCGGCGCGTGCTGATCAAGGCGGAGGTGGTGCGCGCGCACGGCAAGCTGCCGAAGGATAACGCCCGCTTTGTCGTCACGAATCTCAAGAAGACCCCGCGCCATCTGTACAAGCGCGTCTACTGCGGTCGCGGCGACATCGAGAATCGCATCAAGGAGCTGCACCATGGGTTGGAGATCGACCGCACCAGTTGCACGGACTTCCTGGCCAATCAGCTGCGTGTACTGATCACGGCGGCGGCGTATGTGTTGATGCAAGAGGTGAGACTGGCCGCCAAAGGAACCTCGTGCGAACGCGCGCAGGTCAGCACGTTGCGGGACCGGCTGATCAAACTGGGCGCTTGGATCGAGACTTCCGTACGACGCATCGTCGTGCACTTGCCGAAAAGCGCACCGCATCGCTGCGAGTGGCAGCGTATCGCCCGTTCGCTGGGCGCCGTACCGGCGTAGCCGAGGGTCCTCTGGCGAATCTGTCCTGGCGCAGTGATGTGCCAAGGCCTGCGCTCGCCCGTCGATCAGCAAATTTCGACACCATGCGCTCATGATGAGCGTCACCCTTCGTTCGCCCGCCGATGCGCGCCAGAGAGCGCGTTCAGAACGCGTCGAAAGCACTCCATCGCGCACGTTCAACCAATGCATGGGCCTCGTCGCGTCGTTCATGAATAATGCGGGCTAGCCCTCTCCCGCAAGCGGGAGAGGGGACGGATTCTTCACCTCTCCCCGTGGGAGAGGTCGCGCGTAGCGCGGGTAAGGGTCTTCCTCTCCCCAAGAATAGATTAGGCCACCACGCGGCTCATGTTTAAAATGCGTCGTCACACCTACCGACGACCATGACCGCCAACGACCCCTCCACGCCCCCGCCTTCCTCGACCACGGACTTCGGCTATCAGCAGGTGCCGGTTGCGGAAAAAGCCGCGCGCGTGCGCCAGGTCTTCGAATCGGTCGCCGGCAACTACGACTTGATGAACGACCTGATGTCGGCGGGAACGCATCGCCTGTGGAAGCGCTTTGCGCTGTCGCAGACCGGGTTGCGCCCTGGCCAACGCGCGCTCGATGTGGCCGGCGGCACCGGTGATCTTGCGGCCGGCATGTCGAAACAGGTCGGCGACAAAGGCATGGTGGTGTTGACCGACATCAACGCGGCCATGCTGGCCGAAGGCCGAGACGCGCTGACCGATCGCGGCATCGTCGCTAACGTCCGCTACTCGCTCGCGAATGCCGAGCGCCTGCCTTTTCCGGACAGCAGTTTCGACTGCGTGACCATCGGCTTCGGGCTGCGCAACGTGACCGATAAAGCCGCGGCGCTGCGTTCCATGCGGCGCGTGCTGAAGCCTGGGGGCCAATTGTTGATCCTGGAGTTTTCGCACCCGGTGGCGCCAGGATTGAAACCGCTGTACGACACGTATTCGTTTTCAGTGCTGCCGTGGCTCGGCAAAGCCGTCGCGCGGGATGAAGCGAGCTATCGCTATCTCGCCGAATCCATCCGTCGCTTTCCTCAACAGCAGACGTTGCTCGGCATGATGCAGGAAGCCGGCCTGGAAAGTTGCCGCTATCACAACCTCACCGGCGGCATCGTCGCCCTGCATCGCGGTTACCGCTTCTGACATGCGCCTGACTCCCCTGGAATCCCTGCTCAATCGCAACATCGCCGCTTCATCCGCGGCACGGGCGTTGTGCCGGCGATTGGATGCGAAGGTGCTGGTGCTGCACATCGAAGGGCTGCCGCTGAGCATTTATTTCAAGTCGCTGGGCGAGCAGATGTCGCTCGACACGCAATACGGCGGGACCCCGAACGCGACGTTGTCCGGCACACCGTTATCACTGCTTCGCATGGCCGGGCCGGCGCCCGAAGCCGCGTTGCGCACTGGCAATGTTCACATCCAGGGCGATGCGGAAGTGGCGCAGACGTTCAGCGAGCTGCTCAAGCATGCGCGGCCGGATCTCGAAGAGGAATTGTCGCGAGTGATCGGTGACGTCGCCGCTCATCATGTCGGCAATGTCGCTCGTTCTGCACTTGGCTTTGCACGTCGTGCAGCGGACACGTTCGCACAGAACGTTGCGGAATACTTACAAGAAGAAGGGCGCGATGTGCCGAGCCGTACCGAGGCGGAGGAGTTCATCACCGGAGTCGACACGTTACGGGATGACGTGGATCGCGTCGAGGCCAGGCTCGCGCTGCTCGAGCGGAACCGCGGCTAGCCCATGAGACTGCGTGTGCTCTCCCGGCTGCTGCAGATTCAACGCGTCCTGGTCCGCCATCGGCTGGACGAGATCATTCTCGCCACGCATCTGTTCCGGCCGTTGCATTGCGCTTTTTACCTGTCGCCGGCGACTTGGTTTCGACGCGAAGAAACCCGATCGCGCGGCGAACGGTTGCGCCTGGCGCTGGAGGAGTTGGGACCGATCTTCATGAAGTTCGGCCAGACGCTGTCCACTCGGCGAGACCTGCTGCCGCGAGACATCGCGGATGAGTTGGAAAGGCTGCAGGACCGCGTGCCGCCGTTCTCCAATGCCGACGCCCGCGCTACCGTCGAAGCTGCTTATGAACGGCCGGTCGCAGACGTGTTCGCACGCTTTGACGAAGCACCGCTGGCGGCTGCCACCATCGCCCAAGTACATGGCGCGCAGCTCAAGGACGGCAAAGAGGTGGTCGTCAAGATCGTGCGGCCCGGCATCCGCGCCCTCATCGAACGCGACATCGAAGTGATGTTCACGCTCGCCGAACTGGCAAATCGGTATTGGCGGGATGCGCCTCGCCTGCGACCAGTGGAACTGGTGCGAGAGTACGAGAAAACCATTCTCGACGAACTGGACCTGAAACGCGAAGCAGGCAACGCGGCCCAGCTGAAGCGTAATTTCGCCGGCTCGCGCCTGCTATACGTGCCGGATGTGTACTGGGATTACACCCGCGGCAACGTGATGGTGATGGAACGCGTGCAAGGCGTGCTCATCAATGACGTTGCCGAGCTGCAGCGGCGCGGCGCGAACATTCAGCGCCTCGCCGAGAACGGGGTAGAGATATTTTTCACGCAGGCGTTCCGCCACAATTTCTTTCATGCCGACATGCACCCCGGCAATATTTTTGTACTGTTCGACAATCCCGAACAGCCGCGCTATGCCGCGGTCGACTTCGGCATCGTCGGCACGCTGGCGCCGCGCGACCAGCACTACCTCGCGGAAAATTTCCTGGCGTTTTTCGAACATGACTATCGCCGCATCGCGCAGCTGCATATCGATTCGGGGTGGATTCCGGCGCATGTCCGCGTCGATGAATTGGAGTCCGCCGTACGTACCGTGTGCGAGCCGATAGCAAACAAACCGCTGCGGGAGATTTCTTTCGGCCAGGTGTTGATCAGCCTGTTTGAAGCCGCGCAGCGCTTCGACGCACAGATGCAGCCGCAGCTGATGTTGATCCAGAAGACCCTGCTGCAGATCGAAGGCGTGGGCCGCCAGCTGTACCCGGACCTGGATTTGTGGAAGACCGCGCAGCCGCTGCTACGGCAGTGGGTCGCGGAGCGTTGGAGCCTGCGAGCGATCGCCCGCGATGCTCGCAAGCAGTTGCCTGATTTGCTGCAGGCATTGCGACAACTGCCGCCGCTGGTGGAGAACACGATTCAGCGGGCATCCGATGGCCGCTTGAGCGTGCCGGTGGAGACAAAGGAAATCGCACGGTTGCAACAGACCATCCGGGAAGATGGACGCCGCCGCGACGTCACACTGGTCACCGCGATCGGCGCGCTCGGCGGCATCGTGCTGCTCGCCGCCGATGCGGGGCCGCAGTGGCTGGGTTATTCGTTGTTGGCGGCCAGCATCGTTGGGCTGATCTCGCTGCGGAAGTAACCAACCCTCACTCTAAAGACCCTCACCCTAACCCTCTCCCGCGAAGCGGGAGAGGGGACGGATTCTTCACGGGTGGGGGTCGCTCAAGCCCTGACTGGCTTTTCCGGCCGCAGCAATCCCCACACGACCGGCAGCACCGAGATCACGACGATCAAAATCGTCACTACGCCGAAGTTCTCTTTGATCAGCGGCACATTGCCGAACAGGAACCCGCCCCAGATGAAACTGCTCACCCACAGGAAGCCGCCGCCGAAGTTATAAGCGGCGAACCTGGTGCGTTTCATGTTGCCGACGCCGGCGACGAACGGCGCGAATGTGCGGATAATGGGAATGAAGCGCGACAGCACGATGGTCTTGCCGCCATGCTTGTCGTAGAACGCCTGCGTGCGATCCAGATATTCCTTCTTGAGAAAGCGGACGTTGCCGCTGAAGGCGCGTGGCCCGATGGCGCGACCGATGCGGAAATTGGTTTCGTTACCGGCGATAGCCGCAACCATCAGTAGCAGCCACAACAGCGCGACGTTGAGCGTACCGGTTTCATCCACCGCGGCCAGCGCGCCGAGCGCGAACAACAACGAATCGCCGGGCAGGAACGGCGTCACCACCAGCCCGGTCTCGCAAAAGATGATGAGAAACAGGATCGCGTAAATCCAGACGTCGTAAGCCGCGATCAGTTCGGTAAGATGTTTATCGAGATGCAGAATGAAATCGATGAACCAGGTGACCAGCTCCATGAACGCGGCGCCTTAAGACGCCGCGCGCAGCGATTTGATCCGCGGGCGGTTCTGTTCGTCCACCAGCACCACCACCGGCTCGTGCTTTTCCAGCTCGGCCTCGGAATAGGACGAGTAGGCGCAGATGATCAGCAGATCGCCGACCATCGCTTTGCGGGCGGCTGCGCCGTTCAGCGAAATCGCTCCTGAACCACGCGGCGCCTTGATGATGTAAGTGGAAAACCGTTCGCCGTTGTTGACGTTGTACAGCTCGATGTACTGATTTTCACGCAGACCCGAAGCTTCCAGCAGCGCCTCATCGATGCCGCAGGAGCCTTCATAATCGAGATCGGCCTGGGTCACGCGGACCCGGTGCAGCTTGGCCTGGAGCATGGTACGAAGCATGTCAATCCTCTTAATGGGCCTTGCGGGGCTTAGTGGGCTGTCGACGAAACTCTTGGCGGCCGAAGGCTGAGGGGTGTCCTGGCGAGTGTCAAGATTCGCAGTCAAGCCGGCGCCGACGTTGCGGCCTGCAGCTGATCCAGCAACGCTTCGACCTCGATGCCCACCAGGAGTGCCGCCCGGTGCCGGGGCCGCTGAAAGCCTTCCGCCACCATGTAATCCAGGAACCTGACCAGCGCGTCGTAGTAGCCCGCCTGGTTGAGCAGCCCACAGGGTTTGCGGTGTAGCTCCAGCTGCGTCCAGGTCCAGGCCTCGAACAATTCGTCCATGGTGCCGATGCCGCCCGGCAAAGCAAGGAAGCCGTCGGAGAGTTCCGCCATCATCAGTTTGCGCTCCGACAGCGTGGTGACGACGTGCAGTTCCGACAAGCCGGCATGGCCGGCCTCGCGATCGAGCAACAGCTGCGGAATCACGCCCACGACACGTCCGCCCGCTGCCAAAGCAGCATCGGCTACCGCACCCATCAGGCCAACCCTGCCGCCGCCATAAACCAATGCGAGCTGACGCCGGGCGATCGATCTGCCGGTGGCGCGGGCGACTTCCAGGTATTCAGGACGATTGCCGGGGTTGGAGCCGCAGAACACACAGAGGGACTTCATGGGGCCATTCTACCGGGCGTCCACTTACGTCAATAAGCGTTAATAGGGCCCGAAGGGAATGAGAGACAGCGCACACTTCGGCATCCGGGCGGCCGCTGTCACATTTCTTGTACGTAGTTACGCTCAAGCCTGCCACCCCCCCGCCCGATATGTTCAGGGGACGCACCGCGGGCGCGGAGCAGGACGTTGTTGTCACATGCAAGGGACTTATCAACACTGGCTGTCTTACGCACTGATGTCCGCGGTCATAGTGGCGCCATCGGTTGCTGCCGCCTGGTTTGCCTTGCTGCTGTATCACGAGCGGGCGCTGCGCCGAGGCGGTCCTGCCGACTCGCTGACCGGCCTGCCAACTCGTCGCACCGTCATGGCGCTGGCCGATCAGGCCATCGCCGACGCGCTCCATAGCGGCCAGGAATTCGCCGTCATCGTTCTGAACGTCGATCGTCTCAAATCGATCAACGATTCCCTTGGCCACCAGGCGGGCGACGAAGTGCTGCTGGCAGTGACGCAGCGAGTGCGCTCTGCGCTCGGTCACAGCAGCGTGCTCGCACGGCTGGCAGGTGATGAATTCATCATCATCGCTCGCGGCATGCGTGGCCCTCGCGACGCCGAGGTAGTGGTCCACAAAGTCGTGGAAGCGGTGCGCGCACCCTGCTCTATTGCAAAGCTCGACATTCGCACATCGTTGACCATGGGCATCAGCATGTATCCCCTGGATGGCGACTCGTTCGATTTGCTGCTGCGCCGGGCGGAGACGGCATTACGCTGCGCGAAAGCCGCCAGCCGCGGCAGCTATCGTTTCTATGCGCTGGCAATGTCGGTCGACGCAGAGGCCCGTGTGTCGTTGGAAAACGACTTGCGGCGCGCCTTGGAATTGGGGCAGCTGCAATTGCATTACCAGCCCAAAGTGGACATCGGCACCAATCGCGTTCGCAGCGCCGAAGCGCTGCTGCGCTGGAATCATCCCACGCTCGGCATGGTGCCACCGAGTTCCTTCATTCCGCTCGCCGAAGAGACCGGCCTCATCGTGCCGATCGGCGAGTGGGTGCTGCGCGAAGCCTGCAGCCAGGTGCGCACCTGGATCGATTCAGGCATGTCGCCAGTGCGCATGGCAGTGAACCTGTCGGCGAAACAATTCCGTGACGCCGACCTGGCGGCGCTGGTGCGCTCTGCGCTCAACGAAGCGCAGCTGCAACCCGGCTACCTGGAGCTGGAGCTGACCGAAAGCGCGGTCATGGACGACGCCGAGAAGTCGGCGGCAACGCTGCAGGTGTTGAGCACCATGGGCGTGCATATTTCCATCGACGACTTCGGCACGGGCTATTCCAGCCTCAGCTACCTGCGGCGCTTTCCGCTCGACAAACTGAAGATCGATCGCAGCTTCGTGCGCGACCTGATGTCAAACCCCGACGATGCATCCATCGTCAAAGCCATCATCTCGCTTGCGCACAACTTGCGACTGCGTGTGGTCGCCGAGGGCGTCGAAACCGCCGAGCAACTCAACTTTCTGCGCGAGCTCGGCTGCGATCAATATCAAGGTTTTTTTTGCAGCCCGGCGCTTCCCGCCCCGGCGTTCGAAGCACTATTGCAACGGCTGCGCGGCGGTCGCCCTGACCTGACCGAAGCGGACATGCTCCGCACGCAGAGCCGACTCTCGGCATTCACGCCGGAAGCGACGGACGGCTAGGACTTGTCTTCGGCGCGGCGGCCGCGTGGCGCCCGGCGCTCCTTGCCCGCGTACAACGAAGTCACCATGCCCACATCGCTATTGCGACGTGGCCCGGCGCGGCGATCTTTGTGATGTTTGAAGCGGCAGGTGCAGGTCTTGGCGTCACAGCTGGGCAACGGCAAGCGCGGCGCCTGTCGCGAGAGAAAACGCTGACCTGAAAATCGATAAGCCGCGGAGCAGGCGCCCGGGCCAGGCAAGACCGAGACGGCATGATAGGGGCTGACCGCTGCCGAACGCTGCGGCGGTTTCTTGGCCCCGAACAATCCCGCCAACCAACTGGAAGACTTCGACCCCATTCGCTCTTGCCACTGTGTGGGCGCGGTCTCATGACCGCCGACATTGAGTAAGAAATGAAGACGAGGATTGTTCCTGTCTGAACGGGCTACACGCAAGTGAACCTTCGCTCAGGTCGCCGCACGGCGGCAGACGCGCCATTCATGTAGCGCGACTGAAATATTTACCGTCGTGCCGCCGCGACAGCCGGTCGCTTTATAACGTCATTCGCGCAGCGATCGGAGGAAGGTCGCGGGATCTTCGCCGCGCTCCAGTACTTCGACCAGCGCCGAGCCAACGATGGCGCCATCGATGAACGGCGCGAGTCGCTGTACTTGCTCCCGGCTGCGAATGCCGAAGCCGGCGCAAACCGGCACCGGTGAGATTTTCTTGACGCGCGCGAAATACTCGAGCACTTCCTGCGGCACGGCGACGTTCTTTCCGGTGGTTCCAGTCATGGTGACGGCGTAGATGAATCCTCCGCTGCCGTCGCAGAGCATTTGCATCCGCTCCACCGGCGTCACCGGCGTCACGAATTGAACCAGGGCCAAACCGCGCGCATTCAGGGCATTGCGCAGGTCGTGACATTCCTCGAAGGGCAGATCGGGGACGATGAAACCGGAGATGCCGGCGCGAGCGGCGTCTTCGGGCAATTTATCCAGGCCGTAGGCGAGCAGCGGATTCAGGTAGCTCATCAACAGCAGCGGCGCCTTGGGTTTGATTGCGGCGCGCGTCAGCTCCTGCAGGATCCAACGCAGCGAGACTCCCTGCTCCAGGGCCACGCGGCTGGAACGCTGAATGGTGGTGCCGTCGGCCATCGGGTCGGTGAACGGCACGCCGATTTCAACGACATCGGCCGCGTTCGCGACCGCGTTCAGCTGTTGCAGAAACGCTTCGCGCCTGGGAAACCCAGCGGTGACATAGGCGATCAAAGCAGGCTGGCCAGTCGCGCGGCGGTTACGAATCGCGGTGCTGATGGAATCGCGGGCAGGCATCAGATCAGATCCTTCAACAAAGTTCGTTGCAGCGTCGGCATGTCTTTATCGCCGCGCCCGGACAATGCGATGAGAATTCGCTTGCCTGGATTCGCCAGCGCGTAACGCTTGGCGCCGGCAAGCGCGTGTGACGACTCGATCGCGGGCAGGATGCCCTCGGCCGCACAGCATTCGGCCAGCGCAGCGAGCGCGTCGTCGTCGTTGACGGCTTGATACTTCACCCGCTCGACGCTCATCAGCAAGGCATGCTCGGGGCCGACGCCCGGATAGTCGAGACCCGCCGACACCGAATGCGTTTCCTGAATCTGGCCGTTCTCATCTTGCAGTAACAAGGAGAAACAACCTTGCAATACCCCTGGGGTACCGTAGGCCAACGAGGCCGCGTTCTGTCCAAGGCCGCTGCCGGTGCCGCCTGCCTCGAGGCCAAGCATCTGCACGTCGCGATCTTTAACGAACGCATGGAACATGCCGATGGCGTTGGAACCGCCGCCAACGCAAGCGACCACGAGGTCCGGCAACTTGCCGGTACGCTTCGAGCATCTGCACGCGAGCTTCCGACCCGATGACCGACTGCAACTCGCGCACGAGGTATGGATACGGATGCGGACCGATCGCCGAGCCGAGGCAGTAGTAAGTGCCGTTCGGGTCGGACACCCAATCACGCAGCGCCTCATCGACGGCCGCGCGCAGGGTCTGGTCGCCGCTGGTGACGGGCACGACTGTCGCGCCAAGCAATTTCATGCGACCGACATTCGGCGCCTGGCGCTCCATGTCGACTGATCCCATATACACAGTGCAGGGCATGCCGAGTCGAGCGCATGCGGCCGCGGAGGCAACTCCGTGCTGACCGGCGCCGGTCTCTGCAATGACGCGTTGGGAGCCGAGTTTTTTCGCCAGCAACACTTGGCCGACAGAGTTGTTGATCTTGTGTGCGCCGGTATGCGCGAGGTCTTCGCGCTTGAGCCAGATCTCCGCACCCCACCGTTTTGAGAGGGTGCGAGCGAACGTCAGCGGCGTCGCGCGGCCCACCCAGTTATGCAGCTCGTCATGGAATTCGGCGAGAAAGTCCGGATCTTTCAAGTAGCGATCGACGCCGGCCTGCAGCCTTTCCAACGCCGGCACCAGCGTCTCCGGTACATAGCGGCCGCCGAAAGGACCGAAGCGGCCGCGCTCGTCGGGATAGGCGTCTTGCATCAGGTTGGCGAGCAGCGTCTGCGACTCGCCCTTGCTCAAAGCGTGGGTCATCTTTTTACTCCGTTGCCGGCAGCGCGCGCGTTGCGGACAAACTCGTGAATCTTCCCCGGGTCTTTGACCCCGGGCTGTGCTTCGACGCCACTGCTGACGTCGACTCCGAACGGTCGTGCGACGGCGATGGCCTCGGCGATGTTGCTCGGGTTCAATCCACCGGCCAGTATCAGCTGCGTTCGCAAGGCGAGCGCTGCTGCGGCCGTCCAATCGGTCGTCTCGCCGGCGCCGCTCACCGGGCCTTCGAACAGCAATCGCGTCGGCAACGTTGCCGGCAACTCGCGACCGGCGCGGATTACCGACATCACCTGCAAGCCCGCGGGCACCCGCAGCACCGACAGATCATCGATGTCTATCTGCAATACATCCGGCCGAAACTTCGACCAGACTTCGTCGAGCTGCTGTTGCGACGGATGCAACATCACCGCGACGCGAACGATGTGGCTGGGCACGTCGCGCGCCAACTCCGCCGCTCGCTGTGCTGTGACTTTCCGTTTCGACTCGGCGAAGACAAAGCCCATGGCGTCGACGCCAGCGGCGACGGCCGCGGCCACTGCATCCGAAGATGTCAGGCCGCAAACCTTGACCCACACCGTCATCGGAAAACAACGCACGCGATCATTCGTCTCTCACTTCGCCCTTGGCGATGCGCAGTTTGCGAGTGGCCATGCTCATTGCGGTCTGGCGACCCGTGGCCAGCATCTGGTCCAGCAGGTCCCGCGGTGCGCGCGAATTCATCAGCGTCGTACCCACCAGAGCGATGCGGTAGCCGAGGTTCACGACCTTCGTCACATCGTCGAGCGAATTGACGCCGCTTTCCGCGACGGGAGCGAAGCCCACCGGCATCGCTTCCGCCAATGCGGCCAGACGTCCCAGGTCGACCGTAAGCTTGTCGAGATCGCGGCAGTTGAGGCCCACCAGGATCTGTTCCTCATGGCCCCGGCGCAATGCGAGCACTTCGCGGGCCACGGCCAGGTCAGCGGCGTCGAAGGCTTCCAGCAATACAAACATTTTCAACATCGCCGCACAGTCGAGCAGCGCGGTGATGCGGCTCTTGTCGAGCATTCGCACGATCACCAATACACCGCCGGCGCCGGCGGCGCGCCCTTCCATCACCTGGTAGGGGTCGACCAGGAAATCCTTGCGCATCGCAGGCACGTTATGGCGGGCGAGCACTTGCGCCGCGCGAGTCAGATGTTCGAGAGCGCCGCCGAAACGCAGCGGCTTGGTCAACACCGACACGGCGCATGCACCTCCGCATGCATAGTCGGTGACACGGCTCTCGATGTCGCTGGTGTTGGCCGACAGGTCGCCCGCCGAGGGTGAATGCAGTTTGCATTCGGCGATCACGTCGAACCCTTCCGGCGACAACCGCAACGGCGGTGCCGGTGGAGCATCGGAAGCTCGCGCCCACAATGCTTGTTCGGATTCGCGTGCTCGCGCCTGCTCGAGCCTCTGCAGGCTCGACTGAGTCATTTGTGTAAGAAGGCCGGACATACTCACTGCCCCTTGCCCATGGCAGATGCTTGTTTCGCGCCGAAGGCCGTCAGCTTTTCCAACAGGCGCCGCCCGGCGCCGCTTTCGATGGCGTCTTGCGCCATATGAGCCGCATCCGGTGCCGTAGCCGCTTTACCGAGCAATTCGAGCACCAAGGCCGCTTGCAGGACTAACGCGTGGCGGTGCGCTCCCTGTTCCCGACCCTCCAAAACAGCGCGTAAGTGGTAGGCGTTATAGGCAGCATCACCGCCTTTCAGCTCTTCGACACTGCACGAAGGCAACACGAATTCCTCGGCGCTGCGGGCGGTGCGCACGACTTTACCGGGTGTGACATCGAACAAAGTGAAAGGTCCGATCGGCGTCGCTTCGTCCCAGCCAGCCGCGCCGTGCACGACGTAAGCGCGAGTGAGTGGCATACCGGCAAGCGTCTCTGCCATGAGCGCTGCAACGTCGATGTGATAGGCGCCGATCAAGTGAAAGTCCGGTTCGGCCGGATTCGACAGCGGTCCGAGAATGTTGAACACGGTGCGCACGCCCAGCGCCTGCCGAATCGGCATCACCGCTTTCATCGCCGGGTGATAGTGAGGTGCGAACAAGAACGTAAAGCCGGTCTGCGCGAGACATTCACCGGCAGCCTGTTCATCCAGGGGCAGGTTCAATCCCAAAGCGCGCATCACATCGGCGCTGCCGCTGCGACTGGAAACGGAACTGGTGCCGTGTTTCGCGACACGAATTCCCATCGACGCAACCAGCAACGCCGCGCCGGTGGAAAGATTGAAACTTCCCGAACCGTCGCCGCCGGTACCGACCATGTCGACCAGCGGCCCGCCCGGCGGCAACTGCGGGCGGCGTGCGAGCTTGCGCATGCTCTTGGCGAAGCCGCGCACTTCATCAGCTGTCACGCCTTTCGCCCGCAGGCTGGCGAGAATCGCGCCGCCCATAGCCGGCGACAGCGTCGGATCAGTCAACGCCACCAACAGCTCGCCAGCCTGCTGTTCGCTGAGGTTCTTGCGATCGAGCAATTGCTCCAGCGTCTCGCGCATGATCATGCCGCTCGCTTGCCCGAGCGTTGCTGCAGGAAGTTGCCCATCAGCACCGGGCCTTCCGGCGTCAGCACGCTCTCCGGATGGAACTGCACGCCTTCGACGGCGAACGTCTTATGCCGCACGCCCATGATCTCGCCTTCATCGGTGCGCGCGGTCACTTCCAACGTGGCCGGCAACGATTCCGGCTGGGCGATCAGCGAGTGATAGCGGCCGGCTGCGAACGGCGCCGGCATGTTCTGCAGGATGCTCTGGCCGTCGTGATGGACCAGCGAGGTCTTGCCATGCATGAGCCGGCCGGCACGCACGACTTTGCCGCCGAATACTTCGACCAGCGACTGGTGCCCGAGACAAACGCCGAAAACAGGAATGTCACCGGCAAACGCTTCGATCATGCGCATGGAGACGCCAGCATCGTACGGTGTGCCCGGCCCGGGGGAGATACACAGGTGCGTGGGCCGCAGCGACTTCGCCTGGTCGATCGTAATGGCATCGTTTCGATGCACCAGCACTTCGGCTCCCAGCACCATGAACGCCTGCACCAGGTTGTAGGTGAAGGAGTCGTAGTTGTCGATCAACAGCAGTCGCACTGCCTGGTTTGGTGCAGTTTTCACAACCCTTCCTCCGCCAGCGCCAACGCACGTCGCACGATTGCGCTCTTCGCCAGCACCTCTTGGTACTCGGTCGCCGGCACACTGTCGGCCACGACGCCCGCCCCCGCCTGGAAACTATAAGTATCGCCGCGGAACACCATGGTGCGAATCGTGATCGCGTGGTCCATGTCGCCCCCATGGCCGAAGTAGCCGACCGTGCCGCCGTAGAAACCGCGTCGCACCGGTTCGAGTTCGTCGATGATTTCCATCGCACGCACTTTGGGTGCGCCCACCAGTGTGCCGGCCGGAAACGCGGCTGCAAACAAGTCGAAGGCATCTTTGCCGGGCGCGAGTTCGCCGTTCACGCCGCTGACGATGTGCATCACGTGGCTGTAGCGTTCTATGCTGCGATAGGGATTGACGTTGACCGAGCCGGCTTTGGCGACCCGTCCCAGGTCATTGCGCGCCAGGTCGACGAGCATGATGTGTTCGGCATTTTCCTTGGGATCGGCCAGCAGCTCTTTTTGCAGCAGATCGTCGTCCACCGAATCCCGGCCCCTCGGGCGAGTGCCCGCGATGGGCCGCATCGATGCGCGGCCGCGTGACAGCTTCACCAGCGCTTCGGGCGAAGACCCGACGATCACGGCATCGCCGAGTTCGCAGTAATACATATATGGAGAAGGATTCAGCAGACGCAGCGCGCGGTAAGCCTCGAATGGTTCGAGCTCGCACAGGCCGGCGAAGCGTACCGACAGCACCAGCTGATACACGTCGCCGGAAGCGATGTATTCCTTGACGCGATGAACACCCTGGATGTACTGGTCTTCGCTGAGGCTGCCGACGGCCGGCGAATATTTGATCTTTTTGTCGCTGGGAGGGATCGCGCCTCGCAGTGCCTGCATGACTTCCCAGCGCAGCGCGATGCGTTCGGATTCGCTGCCTGCGTGCAGCAGTGCGACGCCTCGCGTCAGATGATCGAACACCAGCAACGATCGCGGCGCCAGGTAGTGCGCCTCCGGCGTCGGTTCGGACAGCGCGATCCGGGGCGGCAGGCGCTCGAACCTTCGCACCAAATCGTAGCTGGCCGCACCGACCAAACCGCCAGGTAATGGCACGCCCGGAATCTGCGGACTGGGCTGCGGCGCTCTGGCCAGCGCGCTGCGCAGGGCGCTGAGCAATTCGGCCTGGGTTTGCGGCGGCGGGCCGATGCGCCCATCGATGCTCAGGCCGCGCTCATCGAGCCGGACCTCCAGGCAATCGCCGAAACCGATGAAGGAGTAGCGCGCCAGCCGCTCGCCGCCCTCGACGCTTTCCAGCAAAAAGCGCGGCTTGAACGGCTTGAGTTTCAGATAGGCCGAGACCGGCGTGTCCAGGTCGGCGGCGATGTCGAAGGGTGGTTGCAATGAACTGTCCTCGGCGGTGCACCGAGCTTGGGGTCCGGCGAGGGGGCGATAAAAAACCCATCTCCGGACCTGAGCTCGGAGATGGGTTTGGTTGGATGCTTAGCTAGTGTGGTTTTATGACGCCCGGCAAGATCCAGCGGCCCTCTCCTGTGAGGGTCGCCACCACCAGCGACGGATTGCAATGGACGAATGCATGCGCAGGAGTATTACCGGGCGCCGGCGGAGTCGTCAACTTCCTCGTTAAGCCAGCTGTTCCCACCGGGTCACCGCCGGGGTCCGCAAGTTCTACCCACCCGCCCGGCTTCATACCCGAATGTCACGGCCCGCCGACTGATCCTTCACCGGCCAGCTCCTAGGATGCTGCCCTGACCGCGGTGCGGTCAGCGCCACTCAATTAACTTCAAAGGGGGGATTCTATGTCTTCGAATCTGGAACGCAGCAGGTCGGTGCGTCATCCGTGGCGGCGGCGGACCGCAACGCTTGCCGGCAGCATCGGCTTCACCTTGGCACTGGCGGCCAGTGGCGTGCAAGCCGACGACCTGTCCGACTTGCGCGATCGCCTGGCAGCCCAGGAACAGAAAATCCGCGTACTGGAGCGCAAGCTGGAGTTGAACGACGAAGCTGCCAAGGCAGCTGTGCCGACGACTCCCATCGTGCGCGCTTCACCGCAACAGGGATTCAGAATTCAGTCGGCCGACGGCACCAATGTCGCTCGCTTTCGCGGTGTGCTGCATTTCGATGGTCGCTACTTCCCGGATGACATCACGCCGGCGACTGCGGACACGTGGCTCCTGCGTCGTGTACGTCCGACCTTCGAAGGCACGTTCAACAACATTTATGACTTCCGCTTTACACCGGACTTCGCCGGCGGGCGCACGTTCATTCTCGATGCTTTCATCGCTGCCAGGTTGCAGCCGTGGGCGGTGGTGACCACCGGCAAATTCAAAGTGCCGGTGGGCCTGGAACGTTTGGTGTCGGCCGCCGACCTGCGTTTCATCGAACGCGCCTTGCCCACCAGCCTGGTGCCGAATCGTGACCTCGGTGTGCAGTTCGGTGGTGACATTTCCGGTGGCGTGGTGAATTACTCCATCGGTTATTTCAACGGCGTCAGCGATGGCGGCAGCTCCGACGGCAACACGCCGACACCGGACGCCGAGAACGATACCAAGGGCGATTGGGCCGCACGCGTATTCTTCCAGCCGTTCTTGAACTCGGACAACTTCGCGCTGCGCGGCCTCGGCTTCGGTGTCGCCCGTACCTATGTGAATTCGACGGGCAGTACGACGACGACGCTGCTACCGGGCTATCGCACACCGGGACAGCAAACATTCTTCAGCTATCGCGGCACTACGGCGGCGACCGTCACAACACCGGCGGTAAACGGCACCTTCGCCGACGGCGAGCGTCTGCGATGGACGCCGCAGGCCTACTACTCGATCGGCAGCTTCGGCGTGCTCGGCGAATACGTGCACGTGTCGCAGGAAGTCACACGCGTAACGCCGACGTTGGGCGCGCGTTCGGATAAGCTCGATAACTCCGCGTGGCAGGTGCAATTCGCTTGGTTCGCTACCGGCGAAGACGAATCCTTCCGCGGCTTCACGCCGCAAACCATCTTCGATCCGGGCAAAGGCACCTGGGGCGCTATTGAGCTGGTTGCGCGCGTCCACGAACTGGACATCGACAACGACGCCTTCGTCGGCGGCGCGGATTCGTTCGCCAATCCTGCAACCAGCGCCAGCAAGGCCAACGCCTGGGGCGTTGGCGTCAACTGGTACCTGACGCAGAACTACAAGTGGTCGCTGAACTATGACGTGACCCGCTTCGCAGGCGGGGCAGCCAGCGGCGCCGACCGCCCGGATGAAAAAGCGCTCTTCACCCGTCTTGCCGTCGGCTTCTAACCCCAGGATTTTCCGGAGCGATTTTTTTATGCAGCGTTCCAAGTTATTGGCCATGCCCCCGAAGTTGAGTTATCTGGCGGGCATTGCGCTCGCCGCTGTGGCGCTCGCAGGTCCGGTGGCGCAGGCCGCCGAGGTCAGCCTGCTCAATGTTTCTTACGATCCGACCCGCGAGCTGTACGAGGAGTACAACAAGTCGTTCGCTGCCTACTGGCAAAAAAAGACCGGCGACAAAGTCACGATCAAACAGTCGCACGGCGGCTCCGGCAAGCAGGCGCGCACCGTGATCGACGGTCTGCCGGCGGACGTTGTGACATTGGCCTTGGCCGGTGACATCGACGCCGTCGCCAACAACGGCAAACTGCTGCCGGTGAACTGGCAGTCACGCCTGCCGCACAACAGCTCGCCGTACACCTCAACCATCGTGTTCCTGGTGCGCAAGGGCAATCCCAAAGGCATCAAGGACTGGGGCGACCTGATCAAGCCGGGCATCTCGGTGATCACGCCGAACCCGAAAACTTCCGGCGGAGCGCGTTGGAATTACCTGGCGGGTTGGGCGTGGGCATTGCACCAGCCCGGTGGTAACGCTGCCACGGCGAAGGATTACGTGCGCAAGCTGTTCGGCAACGTTCCAGTGCTGGACACAGGCGCTCGCGGGTCAACCACGACGTTTGTTCAGCGCGGCATCGGCGACGTACTGCTGGCGTGGGAAAACGAAGCGTTCCTGTCCATCAAGGAGCTGGGCCCCGACAAGGTCGAAATCGTGGTGCCGTCGCTGAGCATTCTGGCTGAACCTCCGGTCACGGTAGTCGACAAGGTGGTGCTGCGTCGTGGCACGCGTGACGTGGCGACGGAATATCTTGAGCACCTGTACTCCTCGGCCGGCCAGGAAATCATCGCGAAGAACTTCTATCGTCCGGTCGATGCGCAGGTCGCGGCAAAGTACCAGAAGACCTTCCCGCACCTGAATCTGGTAACCATCCAGGATTTCGGCGGCTGGGCGGCGGCGCAGAAGGTGCACTTTGCCGACGGCGGCGTGTTCGACCAGATTTACGCCCCGCAATGATGCGACGTTGAGCGCCCATCGCAGCGGTCGCGCGCAGCGCGGGTGAGGCGGCTCAGTCGTCCTCATCCTCGCGCTTGTTCTCCTGAACGCGCTTGCGAATTTCGATCCATTCTTCGAGTTTTTTCAGGTCCATGGGCTTGCGGGGCGCAACCGGCGGCGGGGCTTCGGGCTTGTTAGTGGCAGGACCGCCACTATTGTAGGGTGATCTGCCAACGTTGCCGCCCGCTGTCGGGGAATTATCGTATGGATTGAAACCACCGCCAGGCGACTTCCTGCCGGGCGCTGGCCCGAGGCCGGCGGGGCGCAGATGAGCCGCCGTCTCGGCGATGGACAGGTCGTCGAGATCGAGCTTCATCAATCGCTGCGTACTGATGTCGCGGCTGTAGATACCGCTTTCGAGCTGCCATTCCCAGATGGAGTTGCCGCGCTCATCATAGGAGATCCGGCCCGAGCGCTTATCATCGCCCGGCGGGGCGGACGAGTCGCCGGCTCCCGTGTCCTTGGGAGACGAGTCCTGGGTTTTTTCCTGGGGGTTTCTATCCCCGGATTTGCTCATGACGGACAACTCGAAGTGACGTGGTTTTTTTGATTCTCCGCCAAGGACCGATGACAAAGCAATTGGTTAGATCTATTACATGAGTTCCCGAGGCAAGGCCGGGCCCGCTAAACCGGAGCTCGCTCGTGGTTTCGTCGGAGTGTTCGCATACAGCCGCCGCGCCATGGAGTTGGTGTGGACCACCAGCCGTTCATTAACGCTGGCGTTCGCAGTGCTGACCCTGATCGCCGGCACGTTGCCCGCAGCCGTCGCCTATGTCGGCTCGCTGATCGTCGACGCCGTCGTCGCGGCCATTCAGGTACGGGATGAAGCTGCGCGAACCTCGTTAACGAACCATGCTTTGTGGTTAGTCGTTGCCGAAGGCGGGCTGGTCGCAGCCATCGCCGGTGCACAGCGCGGCTTATCGCTGTGCCAATCGTTGCTGCGCGCTCAGCTTGGGCAACGGGTCAATGTGATGATTCTTCGAGAAAGCGCTGACGCTGGATCTGGCGCACTTCGAGAACTCCGACTTCTACGACAAGCTCACGCGTGCGCGACGTGAAGCGTCGAGCCGACCGTTGTCGCTGGTGACGCGCACTTTCGGCCTCGCGCAGAATGGTGTGTCGCTGCTGAGCTTCGGCTCGCTGCTGCTGCACTTCTCGCCTTGGGCAGTAGTGTTGTTGATCCTGGCCGGCCTGCCCGCCTTTCTCGCCGAAGCGAAATTTTCCGGTGTCGCATTCCGCTTGTTCCTGTGGCGCTCGCCCGAAACTCGCATGCAGCTCTATCTGGAAACGGTGCTGGCGCGCGAGGATCATGCCAAGGAAGTGAAGCTGTTCGGCCTCGGCCCGCTGTTCCTCGAACGATATCGGAACATTTTTCGCAAGTTGTATCGCGAGGATCGCAATCTCACCGTGCGCCGCGATAGCTGGGGATTTTTTCTCGGCTTGATTGCAACCATTACGTTGTACGGCGCTTACGCGTGGATCGCGCTCTCGGCGATCGCAACTCGCATCACGCTCGGCCAGATGACGATGTACCTGATGTTGTTCCGCCAGGGTCAATCGGCCGTGTCGGCCATCCTGTCGGCGGTGGGCGGCATGTACGAGGACAATCTGTACCTGTCGACGCTTTACGAATATCTCGAAACGCCGGTCGACAACCACAAGGGCGCCTCGGTACGCGGTCCGCAACCCGACGACGGCATCCGCTTCGAAAACGTCAGCTTCCAATATCCCGACGCCGAACAGCCGACGCTGGTCGACATCAACCTGCACATCAAGCCCGGCGAATCGCTGGCGCTGGTCGGCGAGAACGGTTCGGGCAAGACCACGCTGATCAAGCTTCTGACACGACTGTACTCGCCGACGTCGGGTCGGATTTTTCTCGATGGCCAGGACCTGCGCGAATGGGATGAAGCAGCGCTGCGCGATCGCATCGGCGTAATCTTCCAGGACTTCACCCGCTATCAGCTGCTGCTGGGGGAAAACATCGGCGCCGGCGACGTGCGGCATTTCGCAGACGAAGAACGCTGGCGCGAGGCCGGCGAGAAAGGCATGGCGGCACCGATCGTGGAAACATTGCCCGAAGGGTACCGCACGCCGCTGGGCAAGTGGTTCAACGATGGCCGCGAGCTGTCGGGCGGACAGTGGCAGAAGATTGCTCTGTCACGCGCATTCATGCGCTCACGCGCCGACATCCTGGTGCTCGACGAGCCGACCTCGGCCATGGACGCCAGCGCCGAGTCGCTGATCTTCGAACACTTCCGCACCCTCACCCGTGGTCGTATCGCGATTCTGATTTCGCACCGGTTCTCCACCGTGCGCATGGCGGATCAAATCGTCGTGATCGAAAACGGCCGCATCGTCGAACGCGGCAGCCATCAGCAGCTGATGCAGTTGAACGGTCACTATTCGCACTTGTTCTCGCTGCAGGCCAAGGGCTACCGCTAGGCTCGATGCACCGGCGCCGGAATCGGGCAAACGCCGTGACACGGCCGGCGACAAATGATATTTGTGAGCCACGAGAATGCACTCGTCCGGCGGCGCTCGATAACGACGCTGTCTGCCAACCAACCTCCGGTCGATTCCATGTCCAGCACCGATTCCACCCCGCTGCGGCCCTTGCCCGCGGCCGCTCCCGTTGCCAATGCCTGGCTGACTCCAGCCGAACTGCTGCTGCTCGGCGCCGTCTGGGGCGGCTCGTTTTTGTTCATGCGCATCGCCGCCAGCGATTTCGGCGCGTTTGCGCTGGTCGAAGTTCGCCTGGCCTTGGGCGCGCTGATCCTGTCGCCGTTCCTGCTGCGGGTCAAATCCCAGCTCACGCCGTCGCATTGGTTGCGCCTGCTCGGTATCGGCATCATCAACTCTGCCTTGCCGTTCGTGCTGTTCGCGTGGGCGGCCCAGCGAGCGCCTGCCGGCGTGGTCGCGATCAGCAATGCGACAGTGGTGATGTTTACCAGCCTCGTGGCGTTCCTGCTGTATGGAGAAAAGATCAGCAAGCGCAGCGCACTCGGCCTTGCTCTGGGCTTTGTCGGTGTCGCCGTGCTGGCCAGCGGCAAGACGGAAGGCGGCAGTGTGCTGCCGGCAGCGCTAGCCGGCGTGTTCGCATCCGTCTTGTATGGTTTCGGCGGTAATTTTACACGCCGGTACCTGGGCGATTTGCCGCCGAGCGCTGTTGCCGCAAGCACTGTGTTGTGTGCGGCGGTTGTCGTCTCACCCCTGGCAATCGCCACTTGGCCCAGCACGCCTATTCCGCTGCTGTCCTGGATTTCAGCCGTCGCACTGGGCGCACTGTGCACTGGGCTGGCCTATTTTTTTTATTACAGGCTGCTGTATCGCATCGGCGCGCCGCGCACTTCGACGGTTACGTATCTCGTGCCGTTGTTCGGCGTGATCTGGGCGTGGATCTTTCTGGGTGAACCGCTCACGGCTAGTATGGCAATCGCCGGCGCGTTAATTTTGGGCGGCGTGGCCTTGAGTCAGCAGCGGGCGCCCTCATCGAAACCGCCTGAAAAGTAAGACAGCAACGCACGAGTCACCCTCATGAATGAGCGCGAACAAGAAGCCGTCCTGACCATTGCCCTGCTGGCCGCGTTTGCCGACGGCGCCAAGGATGATCGCGAGCGCGAGGAGATCAAACGCATCGCCAATTCGTTGGCAGGCGATGCCGGTGCGCCGCAGTTGGCGCAGCTATATCAAAGCGTGCTGCTGAAGCGTGTGAATATTTCACAGGCGGCGGCAGCGCTGACCGATGCATCGCATCGGCAACTCGCTTTTGAAATGGCAGTGTGTGTTTGCGACGCCGATGGAGTGGCGAGCGCCGCCGAACAGAAATTTCTGCAGGAACTGCGCACGACCCTGCAGCTCGATGCGAACCAGGCGTCACAAGTGGAACGCGAGGCCGCTGCGCTTGCCGATGCTCCTTTGCCGAGCGCGCCTGTAACGGCAGCGGCAGCAACGACTTCGACCGCGCAGCCCATCAGCAGCGGCGATCCTGGTGTCAAGTCCGCAACGATGTCGGACGTCGAACTCGACAAGTACATTCTCAATCACTCGATCGTGAATGGCGCGATCGAACTGCTGCCGCAGTCGCTCGCGACCATGGCCATCATTCCGCTGCAGATCAAGCTGGTGTACCGCATCGGCCAGGCTTACGGCCATCAGCTCGATAAGGGCCACATCCGCGAATTTCTGGCCACCGCCGGGGTCGGACTTACTTCGCAGTACGTCGAACAGTTCGGTCGCAAGTTGCTCGGTGGATTGCTAGGCAGCGTTGCAGGTGGATTGGGGCGTGGCCTGGGACGCGCGGGTGCGGGTGCTGCATTTTCATTCGCGACGACTTATGCGCTCGGCCAGCTCGCGAAACGTTATTACTCGAGCGGTCGTCAAATGAACACCGCGCTGCTTCAGCAAACCTATCAATCACTGCTTGGCCAGGCGAAGCAGCTGCAAGGGCAGTACTCCTCGGAAATCCAGCACAAGGCCGGCACACTCGATGCAGGCCAAGTGATGTCGATGGTGAAGAACAGCTGACGCCGAGGTCCGTCAGCCACTGACACGTCGTGTTATGGCGACGTGCATGGCGCGAAAAACTCGTGAGCGCGGAACTATAGCGCGCCGGCGCCATTCAAAAATTCGAGAATGGCAAAATCTCTCTGCCACACACGAGGAGACCCTCATGGCCTTGCGCACTCGCTTACTTTATTCCGCTTTGTTTGCTGCAAGCGCCATTGCAGCCCCGCCAGCTTGGTCGCAGATGCAGGAGCCACCGCAACCTGCTGAAGAATTCCCTTCACCCGCGCAGCAAGCCACTCCGTCGGAATCCACGGATACTCCTTCGTCTTCGTCCACTGCGGCAAAGACGCCGATCGACGATCAGAAGATCGAACAGTTCGCCGATGCGTATGTAGCCGTGCAGACCATTCAGGAAAAGGCCGCCTCGGAGCTGCAGACTGCCAAAGATCCCGCGTCCGCCAATAAAGTGAAAGCGAATGCCGAATCGGACATGATCGCTGCGGTCCAGAAGAGCGGACTGCAGGTCGATGAGTTCAATCAGATCGTGGAGACCATGACTGCCAATGCCGATGTTCGTGAGCGAGTCGCCGCGAAGTTGCAGGAACGTCAGGGCGGTTCTTGATAGATCGCCCGGCCCCTGCTTGCTCTGACAGCCCGATGCCATGACACCGGGCTGTTTTTTAAGCCGCTGCTAGCCGACGCGTACCGACAGCATCGAAATCGAACCGCCGTCGACGCCTGCCGCCGGAAAGCTCACCTGGTCGCCCGGCAATTGTGCGCCGAGAACATATAACAGCGGTAGATAGTGATCCGGCGTTGGCGCCGACAATGCCGCGTCCTGGCCCAATATTTCGTAATCGATCAGCGGCTCGTGATCGCCGGCGAGCATCCAGGCTCTCGCCTTGGTTTCGAAGCGAACCGCCCAATCGTAGGGCTCGACGGCATGCTGGCCCCACGCGTACGCGTGCAGGTTGTGAACCAGGTTGCCGCTGCCAACAATCAGAATTCCGTCCTCGCGTAACGTGGCAAGCTCCTCACCGAGTTGATAATGCGCGGCGGCCGGCAACGTTTCATTGATGCTCAGCTGCACGACAGGAACATCGGCGTCGGGATATGCGTGGCAGAGCACTGACCATGCGCCATGATCCAATCCCCAAACGTCATCCAGATGGACGGCGGGGCCAAGCAAGTCGCGCACTTCCGCAGCGATGTCGGGGCTGCCTGGCGCTGGATACTGGAACTCGAACAATTGGCGAGGAAATCCGCCGAAGTCATGAATCGTTCGCGGCGTCTGCATTCCCGTTACGGCCGTATAGGGCACGTACCAATGCGCCGAAACGCACAACACGGCACGCGGGTTGGGCATCGACGCACAGATGCTGCGCCAAGCCCGCGTGTATTCATTATCCGCAAGCGCGTTCATTGGATTGCCATGACCGAAAAAGATCGCCGGCAGGCGGTCGGCCGTGCTCATGCTGAGCGCCTCCGTTTGGGCGCTGCCGGCAGCGGCGGTTGCACGCCGGTACGCAACCAGTCGCCATAGAATTCGATTTTGCGATCGATCAGTGACAGCGATTCAGTCATGTCCTGGATCCTGGCCTCAATGCGTTCGCGATGCGCCTTGAGCAATCCTTGCCGCTCTTTGAGCGACTGCTCGCCACGACGGACCATGACCGCGTATTCGCGCACCTCGCGAATGGACATGCCGGTGCTTCGCAAGCGATCGAGCAGATCCAGCCAGCCGACGTGCTGCTCGATGTAGACGCGACGGCCTTGGGGATCGCGACGCACCCCGGGGATCAGGCGTTGCGCTTCGTACCAGCGAATGGTGTGGATACTGCGACCGGTGCGGCGCGCGAGTGCACCGATGCGCATAGGACGATGGGGAGCGGCTGACACGGAAACACCTGGGCACAGGCCGCGATTTACCGGCAAGCGGCCGGCGTTCCATTGAACTCGATTGAGGGTGCCCTATGTCAAGGGTGGATCAAGCGCGCGGCACCACGAAGGCGTCGGCAACAGCGGCCCGCGCTGAGAGGCCTCGTTCGTATAGCGGCCGCCAGGCATCCCAGTCGACATCATCCTCGCGGACCTCCGTCAGCACTTCACTGAAGTCACGGATCGTCGACACGACCTCCCGTTGCCACTCGTACCAGGAGTACATCTCAGCGTTAGTCACATTACTGCTCCGAAGAGTCCGGTCCCATTGCCACATTGCGCGCAAATAACGCGCAGCGTTATCTCCAGTTCCCGTCACTTAAGTGCAGTGCACGCAGGACGGTTCCTACGCGCTTTCTTGGACAGTTCAACGCATGCGGGCCAGAATCAGCACCGCGAGATTTGCATAGTTGCCATCGAAATGGTGGCCGCCGCTGAGCTTGATGATCTGTAATTGCCTGGCTTGCGCTGCCTTCGTGGCCATCAAGCCACACAGCGAATCGTGTTCGTCTGCGCCGTAGACGCACAGCGTGCGAATTCCCTTCATCTTCAACAATTCGGGCTCGACGGCTACCGCGCCTTGTTGCTTTCCCAGCCAGTTCTGCAAGTGAAACTCGAATACGGCTGTCTGCGATAGCGCCAGCAACGCGACCATGCTGAGCCGTTCACGTGTGGCCGGTGGCAAGCGATTGACCACGAACGGCATCACATCAGCGCCCTGTGAGTAGCCGATAAGCAACACCGAGCGCTTGTTCCATGCTGCCAGGTAGTACCGGAGGATGCGGTCTACATCGGCTGCCGTACTTTGTGGCGTCCGTTCGCTCCAGAAGTAGCGCAGTGAATCGAGCCCGACGACGGGCATGCCGTGCTTCGATAGCGCCGCCGACAGCTCCTTATCGATGCCCGCCCAGCCGCCATCGCCTGAGATCAATACTGCCAAGATATCGCCGTCGCCTTTCGCCGCCACTTCGATAAGAGGCAAATCCTTCAACTCCGCGGCACTCACACCTGACAGCTGGGGCGCCTGCGCTGCGAGCCGCTGGAAGGCAGCGGCGAACTGCGGCTCCCAGGTGTGGAAATCGCCTTCGCCATAGCCGTCGCCCGGCACGACCAGTAACTCGGCGTCCTGCACCTTGGCGATGAACTGCTTGGCCGGTCCGTGGCAGGCAGCACCGTTCATTCCTTGCATCACCAGCCAGGGTGCTCCGAGTCTCGATGCGGGCTGCAGTTCGACTTTCGATGATTCACCGGCAACGGTGTGCAGATGCCCCGACTGGCACAGTGGTTTGACCAACGCCAGGGACGGACAGAAGCCTAGCGAAATGCCGCCGGCAAAGGTCCCGGCCGGTGCCTGGGCCAACATCGCATAGACCAACGCCGCACCGGCGGAATGGCCGGCCAGGATCGCCGGGCGATACGTCGACGATCGGTAGTAGGCCTGGAGGAAATGACTGAGGTTTTCCAGGTCGCCATCCGGCGCGACGCAATCGCTTCCGTCGCTTTCCAGGTTGCGAAAGAAGGCCGGCGTGTCAATGCCCGCAACCAAGGCGCCCTGGCGTGAGAGCGATTGCGCGATCGGCTCAAGGTCGGCTGTCCAACCGCGCTCCCCAGAGAAAAACAGCACCAGCTGCTTCGCTTCGCCCTGCGGGCGATACAGGGTGAGTTTTTCGAAGCGGCCGTGAGAGATCGTCTCCGCCAGCGCGCCCGGACCGCACATCACCAGCGTCAAGATATACCACCAGCGAAGGAAATTCATTTAGCGATCATTCCTCGCAAGCCGCCGCTGATCAATGCCGCGACGTCCGCCAACGTGAGCAGCGGTGTCAGGCCGCCGCCAGCGATCAAATACCGCGCTTCCCACACCGGATCGAACTTGTCTTTGAAGCCGCGCAAGCCGCGGAAGTTGTAAAACGTTTCGCCATGATCGAACAGCAGCCGGCCGAAGCGATGCCAGCGCGGCGCCAGTTCGTGACTCGCCATGCCGGACAGCGGCGCCATACCCAGCCCGAAACGCTGATAGCCCTCGGCCTGGAAATGCAACATCAACCTGGTGAACAGGAAATCCATGGTGCCGGCCGGCGCCTGCGGCGAGTGGCGCATCAGGTCGACGCTGGCTTCGCATTTCATTTGCGTGACCAGCAGATTGGCAAACGCGACCAGTTGTCCGTGCTGCCGGACCAACGCGAATGGCTGGTGCGAAACGTACGACGGATCGAAAGTGCCCAAGGAGAAGCCTTTCTCGCGCGTTTCGTGTTCTTCCAGCCACGCATCGGAGACTGCCTGCAACTCCGGCATCCGCGCCGGCACTGCGGCTGGCTGGATCAAGGAAAATTCCAATCCGTCGCGCTCGGCGCGATTGATGGCCTGGCGCAGATGCGCGCGCTTCGAACCCTTGATGGTGAAATCCTGCAGCGGCACGTACGCATACTCGCCCAGCTTGAAGGCTCGCAGGCCGGCGTCGAGATACAGCGGCAACGAATCTCCGCGCACTTGATAGAACGTCGGGCGGCCGCCGTGATCCGTTGCGAGCTCGATGAAGCGCCAGATCAACTCCGGCCATTCCGACGCCCGGCCGATCGGATCGAACAATGCAATCCACGACCGCCCCTGGCGGCCATACATGATGAACGCGTTGCCCTGGGTCGAGAACAGCACATGCTTGTCGCCCATCAAGGCGAGGTTGGCTTCGGCCGAGAGCTGCTGGTCGACGACCGTTTTGATGCGATCCAATTCCTCGCGCGACGGCAAGGCGGGCTCACCCGGCGACGGGCGAAGCAATTGCCACAGCGCGATGCCAAGACCGGCCAGCGCCACGCCCATCATGGCACGCAGCGAACGGGGCGCATGGGCATTGAACTCGAACTGCCACCACAGCTCGTTGGTGTAGTCGACGCGGCGATAAACAAAGAACAGCAGGAAGACCGCCGCGGCGACCATCCAAACCACCGATATCAACCACACACCTCGCAGCGGATGCGAGAACAGCGCCGAGCGCCGGTCGAACTGCGCTCGCGACAGATACAGCAGGGCCGCCAACACCGCGAGATAGCAGGCCTGCGTGAGTGCCAATCCCTTCGGCATCGCCAGAATTGCGGCCGCGATTGCCAGCATGAACGCCGCCCACCACGCTGCATCCAATCGATGCAACAGGCCGCGCGCGATAACGATCATCGCAAGTCCCGTGACGCTACCAATAAAGTGCGAGGCTTCCACCAGCGTCAGCGGCAGGCGAAGCGCCAGCATGTCGACCGCCTGCGCCGACGCGGGCGTCACTCCGGAAATCAACAGCCAGCCACCGGCAATGAACGTCATCGTCGCCAGCAACATCGGCGACAGTCGCACCGCTGCGCGTCCGATCGGGGCCGCGATGCCAGCGCGCACTTCATATGCAGCGAGCAGTACCGCCGCCAATACCAGCGGGAGCAGATAATAGATGACGCGGTAAAGCACTAGCGCGCTGAGAATCTGCTCCACCGGCGCACGGCCGCCGCACGCAAGCAGAATCACCGCCTCGAATACGCCCAGGCCTCCCGGCACGTGGCTGATAAGCCCGAGCACCAGCGCGATGGAATACCACGCAAAGAATGGCGCGGGCTCGACCGCGCCCGGAGGCAGCAGCAACCAAAGCGCGGTCGCAGACGCGAGCAGATCCAATGCAGAGATCAGCAACTGTTGGAGTGCCAGTCTCGCCGGCGGCAGGCGCAATTTCCAACGCCACGCAATCATCACCTCCCGGCGCCGGGCGGAAAGTGCAATAAATCCAATGACCGTGAGCAGCAGTGCCGCGGCAATCACACGGAGCAACCATGCGGGCACGTGCGACAGTTCGGCAACACCTTCCGCGCCCCACATCAAACCTGCCGCGCCAAACGCAGCGGTGCCGAAACCGAAGGCACTGGCGTTGAACGCGATGACCTGCGCGATTTTGTTGGCTTCGATGCCTGCGGCCGAGTACAGGCGCATGCGGACCGCGCCACCCGTCAAGACGCCCAATCCTACGGTGTTGCCGAGGGCGTAAGCGATGAACGAAGTGAGCAGGACGGTCGATCGGCGCACAGTCACGCCGGCGTACTTCATTGCCGAGAGATCGTAGCCGGCAAGCACCAGATAACTGACCGCTGTAGCCAGCGCGGCCAGCACCAGGTCTGACCACGGCTCCAAGGCCATCTGCTGCATGACTTCTGCGTAATGCACCTCGCCAAGCAGCGCGCGGAAGGCATCGAACAGCAGCAAGCTGATCAGGCCGGCACCGGCCGCGATCAGCCAGATGCGCCATTTCGCCCAGCCACCGCTCGCCGCCTCCGCCATCGCCGTGTCCTTTCGCCTTACCCGGCAGGCATTCTGCCTCGGGCAGCGGCGACGAACATTACGTTGTTGACACACGCCCGACAGGCGGGCCTTGGCCATCCTTGGATCGCCAAAGCCTGGGCACCCCGCTTTGTGGAGCGGGACAATATCTGAAAATGGGATAATCCGCTCTTGGGATTATACGTGATCGCTCCAACCCAGGAGCACCGGCGATGAAGTTCCTACGGACCCCCGAACACAAGCAGCTGATGAAAATGCTGGCCGCCGCCCGCAAGCGCGTGGGTCTGACCCAGCAGCAGCTGGCGGACCAGATCGGGGAAAATCAGAACTTCATTTCCAAGTACGAAAGCGGCGAACGCCGGCTCGACGTCCTGGAGATGGCCGCCATCTCGCGCCCGATCGGTTTCAACATGGCGCACGCGGTGCGGGAGATCGAGGCCGAGTACGGGCCGATCGTCAATCCGAAGCTGCGCCGGCCAACGAAGAAAAAGTGACGAGTCCCGGTTGCGCGCGCGTGATCCACTGTTTCCGATGGCGCGCGGTTACATAGCATGAGCTGATAGCCAGACGGTCTCACGCAAAAAGGCGCGCGTTATTCGGCGATAAGCTTGTAACCCGCGCCCGGCGTGGTTTGCAGTGTTTCCGGCGCCGACGCGTCACTTTCGATCTTGTGTCGCAACCGATAGATGAGCTGTTTGAGCGTACGACGCTCTCGCGCGGTCGCGCGGCCCCATAAATGCAGTAGCAACTTCTCCGCCGTCACCGTGCGCCCCGGAGTAACCACCAGCAATTGCAGCGCTTTTAGTTCGAGCGGCGTCAGTCGGATTGGCGCGGCTGCGCCGAACTGCAATGTGCGCTGTTCAGGATCGAGCCGCAGCTTCCCGGCGGTCACCGGACCGGAGTCCATCGGCTCGGAACGGCGAATCAACGCGCGAACACGCGCAAGCAGCGCGCGCGGACTGAAAGGCTTGTGAACATAGTCGTCGGCGCCGGAGTCGAACGCCTCGATCAAATCCTCTTCAACATCGCGCACCGTCAGCATCATGATCGGCACTGGCGAGCGACCGCGGATTTCGCGACACACCTTCAAGCCATTCGGCTCCGGCATGTTGATATCCAGCATCACCAGGTTCGGCGAGTAGCTCTGAAACGCCTGCAACGCGCTCTCACCGTCGATCGCAGTACAAATGTCGAATCCCGCCTGCATGAGCGTGAATCCAATCGACGCGCGCAGATCGGCATCATCGTCGGCAACCAGGATTCTCATACTTCAACGGCGTTCCGTAGCCAGTAGAGCCGCGAGCTTTTCGGCGTGTCCGCGCAGCTCATGCGCTGCGGTCGCCTCCCAATGATCAGCCCGCAGCATCGGCCCGACATAAAACAAGTGCGGGCCGGGCCAGCCGTCCGCATCGATGACCGCTCCGTTCGGGCCCGTTCGCAGCCCGAGACCGAGCGAATCGGCGACACACAGTCCGCATTGCACGAGGTTGCGCCACAGCGGATCGGTGGAGCGCGCGATGGCGTAGTCCGGGCCTGTGCAATTGATCACACGGTCGAATTGCTGAGTGCGCAATTTCTGCGTGCCGCGCGGACGCCAGATCACTTCGATCCGCTCGTCGCGCGGGATGAACTCTTTGATGTGGCCGGCATGGATGTTCAGGCGCTGCGAGCTGCGCAGGGCGTCGACCTTCTGAATCAGTTCCGGCGGCAGGCGATGACGATGGATATCCCAGTACGCGCGCACATGGCGCAGGAAGCGAACGCGGTCACGTTCCGGCAGACGCTGCCAGATCGTCGGCGCCATATTGCGCACGAAGGTGATGGCCTCACGCCAGTCGCCACCCATTTTCTCGGCTTCGTTTGCCAGCAGCCGCACGGAGCTGGTCAGGCCGCGTAGCGATGTGGATGCAGCCAGTAAGAGCGCGTTGCCATCGCCTTTGAATGCATCGGGCCGAAATGGCGTTTGCCGCGGCGGCACCAGCCCGTGGCGCGACAGCGCATGTAAAGTCGGCAGCCGTTGCGGATCCGCGGAGGCGATGTTGATCACGTCCGCGGCGGTGAGACCGGTGCCTATCAGCAGTACTGTTTGCCCGCGGGCCAGCTTTAGATCGCCCGCCCACGGATTGGCGGTGTATGCGGGGTGATCGAGCACACTCTTCGCAGACGCGAGCGACGCGGGCTTTGGATTGCCTAGCGCGAGCACGACATCGTCCGCGGTTATGCGGCTCCCCTGCTCGAGTTCCACTTGCAGCGGCAGATGGCGCTCGATGCGCCTGATGCTGGTCACCGAGCCCCGGATGATTTCCAAGCGGATATTGCTCGGCGCACTCAGCTGTGCCGCCAGCAATACTTCGCCCAGGTACTCGCCGTAAAGCGCGCGCGGCAGGAAATCTTCTGCGGTCGCGTTCGGCATGCGCCGTTGTGCGAACTCCAGGAATTCCTTGGGCGCAACCGAGCTCGCCGACATGCGGCTGGCGGGAACATTGAGCAAGTAATGAAAGCCGCGCTCAGCATACGCAGCGCCGCGCGCAACTTCACTCGCGCGCTCGATCAACACCAACCGGGTGGGCCCCGGCGGCGGCCGGCGCAGCAGATTCGCAGCTACCAGCGTGCCGCTGAATCCTCCGCCGACAACAACGATCGTCCGTAACAGTCCTGCCAAACCGGCGCTCCTGAGCAATGGGAGCGCCAGACTAGGCGAGGCGCGGTATTAAGTCTGTAACGTTGCAGTCACGAATGGCACGCGGCATGGCACAAATTTACGACCGGTTTATAACCGGGCCAAAGCCCGCGTCATGCGGCGCGGGAGAAAGTCACTTTCGCGCGCAATCCGAAGCTTGCGAGGATTCGCAGTAGCAGATCGGTGGAGACGTCGGGCAGGCCCCCGTTAATAATGGCCGTCATGCGCGACCGGGAAGTCCCAGCGAGCTTCGCGGCCTGTGCATGCGTGAGCTTGCGGCGTTTGACCTCCGCGGCAATGCGACGAGCCAGCTGCCCTCGGATCTCCCACTCCTGGGCATCCGCGGCAGTGAGACCAAGAATTTCCGCCAATTCTTCGGCGGTGTGCGCCACCAGCAATTTCTTATGTGCCAAGAGACATCTCCTTCAATCGACGCCGTGCTAGATCAATCGCCGTTCGCGGCGTTTCACGCGACTTCTTCGCAAACACATGCAATACAAGAATGCCTCGTGGCGTCTTCCGAACAGCGAACGCCCGATACTGACCGGACTCATCTTTTACCCGCAGCTCTTCCACGCCGAGAGCCACTACAGACATCGGCCTCGAATGCGGCATGCTCAATGATTTCCCGCCTTGTAGTTGCCACAGAAGCTCACCGAGTGCGAAACGAATCACCTTCGACATTGCTTGGATTTCTACGCGAGCCGCAGGATGAAAAATCACCGGCTTCGGCGGATAATGTCCCAGATCCGGGACATAAGAGCAAGTCATATGGCGCCTTCCGTGGCAGGGGTCTGATTGACCCGCCTCGAATCTACGAGGCTTGGGAAGGCGCGGGAGGCTGGATTTCTCGCGAAAAACTCAGTTATTCGTCAGTCGACGACCAGTTTGTAGCCGGCGCCCGGAGCGGTCTGCAGCATCTGCGGGGCAGCCGGGTCGATTTCGATTTTCTGACGCAGGCGATGCACCAGTTGTTTGAGCAACTGCCGGTCGCCGGAACCTTTGTGACCCCATACCTGCATCAGCAGGCGATCCGAACTGACGGTGTGGCCGGCGTTGGCGATCAACATCTGCAGCAGGCGCAGTTCGAGCTTGGTAAGGCGCAGCGGGGGATGGGCGCCGACTTGTACGGAGTGTTCGTCGACATCGAGGCTGATGCGGCCAGCGGCCAGCGGGGCGGTGTTTTCCATGCCCGCTCGACGCAGCAGCGCCTTCACGCGAGCCAGCAAGGTGCGCGGGCTGAAAGGTTTGCTCAAGTAATCGTCAGCGCCGAGTTCGAGCGCGCGCACCAGATCTTCTTCTTCGCCTCGAACGGTGAGCATCATCACCGGCACGCGCGACTTGGTACGGATGGCTTCGCAAACCTGGAAGCCGGACATGCCGGGCATGTTGATATCGAGAATCACCAGGTCGGGCCCTTCGCTTTCGAAAGCGCGCAGCGCTGCAGTGCCGTCGCTGGCCTTGACCACGAGATAGCCGGCCTGTGACAGCGTGAAGGCGATCAGCGCCAGCAGATCCTTGTCATCGTCCGCCGAAAGAATTTTCATCGCAGCCTCATTGCTTGCATCACTCCGTCGTCAACTTCAGCTTCACCTCGAATCTGGTCCGGCCTGCCGCCGTGCGACGCGCCGAAATGGTGCCGCCGTGCCGTTCGACGATGGACTTGACGATCCACAAACCCAATCCCAAACCGCCGGGCTCCGGCTCCTGGCCGGCGCTGCGATAGAAGCGGTCGAAAATCGAATGGCTCTCCATTTCCGGCACGCCCGGGCCCTCGTCTTCGACCCAAGTCGTCACGAACTCGCCGGCCTGCTCCGCGCCGATGCGCACGACGCTGTCTTCGGGCGCAAACTTGCTCGCGTTGGCAAGCAGGTTGACGAATACCTGCGTCAAGCGCGGCCCGTCGCCATCCACGTTCGGCAGGTTCTCGGGCAGATCCACCTGCAGTCGCTGCCGACGCTGGGTCAGCAGCGCACCGACCAGCGCATCGGAATCTTCGATGACCTCAGCGATCGCCACGCTTTGATGGCGAATGCTGAGCTGGCCGGATTCGATGCGGACGCTCTTCGAGCAGGTTATCGATCAGCCGCGTCAAGCGCAGCGCGCCGCGCTCCAGCGACAACACCAGCTCTTTTTGCTGGTCCGTCGTCATGGTGTCAAAACCTTCGCGCAGCAACTCGATCGATGCGAGCTGCGCCGCGAGCGGCGTACGGAACTCGTGCGAGATGTTGACCAGCACCGAATCCCTCGCGCGACGCACACCCTCCAGTTCGGTCTCGTCACGGATGACCTGGACCTGCAGGTCATCCACCGGGCCGGAACTGGTGATGATGGTGATTCGCGGCGCTCCACCGTTGAGCTGCAAGCGCTCGGTCGCCTGCGAACTGCCTTCGAGACGGGCGCGAACGATCGGGCAATTGGTATCGCACGGCCGAACCCCGTTGGCATCCCGGCATGGTTTCAGCACATCGCCGCAGAAACGTCCAATCGCTTCATGCGCCGGTGCGCCGAGAAGCCGTGCCGCCTGCGGATTCAAATAGCGAATCACGCGTGACTTATCGACGGCGTAGACACCTTCGACGATGCCACTCAGCACCGCCTGAGCCTCGGCTTCGCGACGACGCAACGTACCGGTCAACTCCACCAGGTTGTTGCGCATGTCTTCGATGGTGCGGCCGAGCTTGCCGACCTCCTTGGTGCCGCCGACTGGAATCGACGTGGAGAAGTCGCCGTGGCCGAGTTTTTCCACCGCGTCCGTCAACGTCGCGACCGGACCCGTTACCTGACGGCCGAGGACCACACCCGCCAAGACCGCGAGCGCCGCCAGTATTACGGCAGTGACCAGCAACCGTTTCACCAGTCCGCCCACCGATGCGTCGATGTCCGACGACGGCAGGCGTGCTTCCAGCAATGCGATCGCCTCGCCGGTGACGGCAAAGATCGGAAAACTGGCCGCGTAGAGGTCCAGCTCATCCAGTCGCACGACCGCCGAACGGCCATCGGACAGGCCCGCCGAATGCAGCCGCGTGAAGTCATCGACCTTGCGATCCTCGACGAACAATCGATAGTTGATCAATTCGATCTGCGTACCGACGCGTTCGCTCAATGTCTGCGCCAGCTTCTCATCCAGCAAGCGTGCAACGTAAACGCGACGCTCCGTCGCGCCGCCGACTTGGGCAGACGCTCCGAACAGCGCGAACTGCGATCCCGTCGGCACTGCCATGAACCGCTCGCCCTGCTCTGCGGCCGAAGCGGCAATCTGTTCCCAAGGCAATTGCA
The DNA here is from genome assembly GCA_963710595.1 of uncultured Gammaproteobacteria bacterium. Taxonomy (GTDB): domain Bacteria; phylum Pseudomonadota; class Gammaproteobacteria; order Steroidobacterales; family Steroidobacteraceae; genus Steroidobacter. The sequence goes on along the minus strand of CAVQAZ010000003.1, from coordinate 1,063,717 downwards.
CGCCGGCCTGCGCAACTAACGCTCGGCCTTCAAACACCGCGCAGGAAGCAATAGTGTCGGTATTGCAGGAACGACGCAGGTACGGCCCCACCGTCGCCGGTCGGCGATCCGCCAACAGTCGCTGGAAGGTCTGCCGCTCCGCCACGCCCTTGGCATGAGTCAGCGCATCTTCGCTGTAGCGACGCAAGTCTTCGCGCGCCATCGCGCCCGCCAACTGCACGCGAGACTTGCCCTGCTGGTCGGCCAGATCACGCAATGAGCCGATGGCTGAAATGGAAATACCGCCGACCAGCAGCAGCACGATGGCGACGTTGATCAGGGCAATCCATACCCCGAGGCTGGCACGCGAAGTGTCCAGCTGCAGGCCATCGATGAACTGCTGGATGCGGTCGATCATGAAAGAGAAGAAGCGATTGATCACTTCCTCTTGAGCTCCACGAGTGACTTGATCACCAGCGTCACGACGGCCAGCAGCGTCAACAGCGAAGCTACCGCGAAGGCGCCGACGAAGTTGTACTCGTTATAAAGGATTTCCACATGCAGCGGCATGGTGGTCGTCAGGCCGCGGATATGGCCGGACACCACCGATACCGCACCGAATTCGCCCATGGCGCGCGCGTTGCACAGGATCACGCCATAAATCAGCCCCCAGCGAATTTTCGGCAGCGTGACGTGGAAAAACGTCATCAAGCCGCCGGCGCCAAGTGTGATCGCTGCTTCTTCCTCGTCGTTGCCGAGCTGTTGCATTAATGGAATGAGCTCGCGCGCCACATATGGGAAGGTGACGAACATGGTCGCCAGCACGATGCCGGGCAGTGCGAAGATGATGCTGACGTCGTGTTCCTGCAGCCAGATGCCGAACCAGCCCTGCGCGCCGAACAACAACACGTAGACCAGGCCGGAAATGACCGGCGACACAGCAATCGGCAGATCGATGAGCGTGATCAGGAAACTCTTGCCGCGAAACTCGAACTTCGCGATCGCCCAGGCGGCGGCGACGCCGAACACGGTGTTCACCGGCACGACGATCGCCGCCACCGTCAGCGTCAGGCGGATCGCCGCCAGCGTGTCTTCGTCCTTGAAGCTCTCGAAGTACATTTGCCAGCCCTTGCTCAGCGCCGTGGCGAACACCGTAGCAAGCGGCGCAAACAACAGCCCGCCGAGAAACAGCAACGACAGCGCGATGAAGACGTACTTCGTCACTGAACTGATGAGGGTGTCGCGGCCCGGCCGGCTCGCGATCTCCGCCAACATTTCCTTGGAAGGACCGCCGGCCATCTAACGTCCCGCGGCGACCAGTCGCCGGCGGCCCCAGGCCTGTAGCAGGTTGATCGACAGCAGCATGGCAAACGACATGGTCAGCATGATGAAGCCGAGCGCCGCGGCGCCGGCATAATCGAATTGTTCCAGCTTGATGACGATGAGCAGCGGCGTGATCTCGGTTTTCATCGGCAGGTTGCCGGCGATGAAGATGACCGAGCCGTACTCGCCGACGGCGCGTGCGAAGGCCAGCGTGAAGCCGGTGGCGAGTGCCGGCATTACGGTGGGCAGGACAATGCGACGGAAAATCGTCAGGCGGCCGGCGCCGAGCGTTTCCGCAGCGTCTTCCAGGTCACGTTGCACTTCGGCGATGGCCGGCTGCACCGAGCGCACCACGAACGGCAGACCGATGAGCGTCAATGCCACCACGACGCCGATCCAGGTGTAAGCGACCTTGATGCCGAAGGGCGCGAGGTATTGGCCGAACCAGCCGTTCTCGGCGAACACCGCCGTCAACGCGATACCCGACACCGCGGTCGGCAACGCGAATGGCATGTCGATCAGCGCATCGATCAGCTTGCGGCCAGGAAACTCGTATCGCACCAGCGTCCACGCAATGATGAATCCGAATACGCTGTTGAGCGCTGCCGCCAGGAACGATGCGCCGAAGGTCAGGCGATAAGACGCAATGGCGCGCGGGTCGAGCAGCACGCGCACGAAGTCGTCCCACCCCATGGTCGCGGTTTTCATCACCAGCGCCGCCAGCGGCACCAGCACGATCGCCGACAGGAAGAAGGTCGAGAAGCCCAGCGTCAGGCCGAAGCCCGGCAGGATGGAGGGCTGGCGGAAGCTCACCGCTGCCCGCCATAAATTTGATCGAAGAGGGCGCCGTCGGCGAAATGCTGCTCGTGAACCTCGGTCCAGCCGCCGAACACTTCACCGATGGTGAACAGGGCGAGCGGCGGGAACACGTCTTTGTGACGCTCCAGGACAGCCGGATTGCGCGGGCGGAAATAGTGTTTCGCGGCGATTTCCTGGCCTGCTTCCGTATATAAATACTGCAGATAAGCTTCGGCGATCTGGCGCGTGCCGCGCCGATCGACGACGGTATCGACCACAGCCACCGGCGGCTCCGCCAGGATGCTGCTGCTCGGAAGCACGATCTCGACCTTGTCCGGCCCCAGCTCCTTGATGGCCAGCAACGCCTCGTTTTCCCACGCCAGCAGCACGTCGCCGATCTCACGTTGCACGAAGGTATTGGTCGCCCCACGAGCGCCGCTGTCGAGCACCGGCACGTGCTTGTATAACGTCGCCACATACTGGTGTGCCGATTTCTGTGCGGCTGCTACGGCATCGGCGGCGGCCGGATCGTCCAGCTTCGACCAGTCGCCGCCCAGTTCGCTGCGCAACTGTGCGCCCCACGCCGCCAGATAATTCCAGCGCGCACCGCCGGAGGTTTTCGGATTAGGCGTGACGACCGAGACGCCGTCGCGAATCAGGTCCGGCCAATCGGCGATGTTCTTGGGATTGCCTTTGCGCACCAGGAACACGATGGTCGACGTGTACGGCGCGCTGTTGTCAGGGAAGCGCGTTTGCCAATTGGTGCCAAGGCGTTTGCCCTTGCGTTGAATCGAGTCGATGTCATACGCGAGTGCGAGCGTGACGACATCCGCATCCAGGCCGTCGATCACCGCGCGCGCCTGGCTGCCTGAACCGGCATGCGACTGCTTGATCGTCACGCGCTCCTGAGTGCGTTCCTGCCAGCTCCTGGCGAAGCTCTCATTGACGTCGCGATACAACTCGCGCGTCGGGTCGTAGCTGACATTAAGCAATGTCACGCGGCCGGCATCGCCGTCGCCGCCACACCCGGCAAGCAGCGCCAGCATGCCCAAGCTTGCAGCGATGCTGATGACGTTGATGCGTTTCATTCGGCGGCTCCGTCACTGTCCTTGCTGGGCCGGTACACGATCATCATAGGATACGTCGCCGTCGGAGCGAACAACGCCCCGAACGTGTCACGAAGTTGCGCCGGATCGGAGACGCCTAGGATCAGCATCTGATGCTCCTCGACAGCCAATTGCCGCTGCAATTCTTCGGCGGCGGCGCCAAAGCGCAATTCCGTCCGCATTTCCAAACCGTGCACCGCCTGAGCTTCGGATCGCGCGTCGAGCAGCGTGCGCACGCCGAAAGGGCGCTGCGATTCGCTGCCGGCGCCTTCCTCGGGCAGGATGCCGACATACACCGCTTCAGCGGCGACGTGACGTAACAAACTCGCGGCAACGGCGAGTGTCGAGCGTCGCGCCGAATCGTCGGCCCAATGAATGAGCACGCGCTGTGGAGAGGCCGATAGTGCCGGCAGCACCAGCACTTCGCCGGCGCCGTTTTGCAGCAGCCACTGCACCTGCTCGGCGGTCTTTTGACCGGAAGCGATCACGGCCACGCCGGACACCGGCCCGCTGGCAGGCGCATCGCAGGCTACCAGGGGTGCTTCATTACGCCGGACGATGCGAGTCTTCATGCGACTCGCCAGCTCGACCAGGAAAGGATGCTGCGCCAGTCGCTCGCAAGCCGCTGGTTCGGCGGCGTAAGCGGTGTAACTCGACAGCGGTGTCGGCAGCACATGGATGCGCCGCACGCCAATGGCTACCGACTGGCCGATCACCACCGGGAACGCGCGTTGCTCGTGCTGAGTGCGTGTGACATCCAGCTGTGCCGCCGCCGAACTGCCATCGCTCACCGAGCTGGTGGCAATCTGCGAGTCCGCAGCTGCGCCGTCGGCCATCCGCACTCGCATGCGCTCCAGGGCGCCGGTGAACACGAGTTCTTCAACGATGCCGTTGGCGATGAAATTGGTACGGAGATTATCGCGGGTTGGCGCCAGTTCCACTTCTTCGGGACGCAGCACGGCGACCACTTCCTGCTCGCGCGAGCTGTCGATCTTGTCCGTACGATGAGCTTTCACGGGCGTTGCGCCGAAGCGGATGCCCTGCTCGGTCTGCCGCGCGAGCAGGAGATTGGCGGCGCCGAGGAAGGTTGCAACAAAACGAGTGGCCGGACGCGCATAGAGTTCGTCGGGCTGGCCGCTTTCCAGCAACCGGCCGAGATTCATTACGCCGATGCGATCGGCAAGCGCGAAGGCTTCTTCCTGGTCGTGCGTCACCAGCACGGTGGTGATCTTCAATTCGCGCTGCACTTGGCGGATGGTCCGGCGCAGCTCTTCGCGAATTTTCGCGTCCAACGCGCCGAAAGGCTCGTCGAGCAGCAGCACCGGAGGCTTGTGAGCCAGGGCGCGCGCGACGGCGACTCGCTGTTGCTGGCCACCGGACAGCTGCGTCGGCAGCCGATCGTCCATACCTTCCAACGCCACCAGTCGCAGCAGCTCCTTGCGCCGCTCCCGACGATCGGCGGCTTTCATCCGCCGCACTTTCAGCGCGAATTCAATGTTCTCGCCCACCGTCATGTGACGGAACAGCGCGTAGTTCTGAAAAACCAATCCCACGCCCCGCTGCCTGGCGGATACATGCGTGACATCATTGCCATGCAGTGAGATGCGACCATGATCGACGCCCGTCAGCCCCGCGATGGATCGAAGCAGGGTGCTCTTACCGCTGCCGCTGGGCCCAAGCAGGACGTAGAACTCGCCCTCGCCGACTTCCAGCGATACGTCGTTGACTACCGGTGATCCCTGATACCGTTTGGTGACTTGATCGAGCGTGATGGACATAGGGGCCGGGAGCTTACCGACCCGAGGGGATAAGGTCAGTAATCGCCGGGTTACAAAACGGTTATAAGGTCAGAAGCGAATGGCGTCCGTCACGCGCGAAAAGTTCTAGCGAACGCGATCGCGAGGCGCCCCATCGACGATTAGATCGAGCAAATTTTTCATGGCCAACCTGCCTTCTTACGAAACCCTCGGGTCTTTCTACCTGGGGCGCGAATACGACGCCGACCGGCGAGCCGATCGCCCCGACCTGCTCCTGTACGACTCACGCGACCTCACGACACATGCGGTCTGCGTCGGCATGACCGGCAGCGGCAAGACCGGGCTGTGCCTGTCGCTGCTCGAGGAAGCCGCCATCGACGGTGTGCCCGCCATCGCCATCGATCCCAAGGGCGACCTGGGCAACCTGCTGCTGAGCTTTCCGTCGCTGCAGGCGCAGGACTTCGCGCCGTGGATCGATGCGGACGCCGCAGCTCGCGAAGGCACCGAACCCGATGATGCCGCCGCGAAAGCGGCTGAAACCTGGCGCAAAGGGCTCGCCGACTGGGAACAGGACGGCGCCCGCATTGCCCGCTTTCGTGATGCCGTGGACATCGCGATTTACACGCCGGGCAGCGAAGCCGGTCGCCCGCTGTCGGTACTGAAGTCTTTCGCAGCTGCTCCTGCCGCCGAGCAGCGCCTGGATGGCGGCGCCTTGCGTGAACGCATCGGTGCGACCGTGGCGGGCCTGTTGGGTCTCGTCGGCATCGAAGCCGATCCGCTGCAAAGCCGAGCGCACATTCTGTTGGCGACGATCTTCGACCAGGCTTGGAGCGCGGGGCGCGATCTGACGCTTGCTGCGCTCATCCAGGGCATTCAGAAACCGTCGTTCGACAAAGTCGGTGTGTTCGAATTGGAAACGTTTTATCCGGCCAAGGAGCGATTGCAACTGGCGATGTCGCTCAACAATCTCATCGCCGCGCCCGGCTTCGCGCCGTGGTTGAAAGGCGAGCCATTGGACGTGCAGCGACTGCTGTTCACGGAGCAGGGCAAGCCGCGCATTTCCGTCATCTCGATCGCTCATCTCGGCGACGCCGAACGGATGTTCGTCGTCACGCTGCTGCTCGGCGAAATCGTCGCCTGGATGCGCCGTCAATCCGGCACGTCGAGCTTGCGTGCGCTGCTGTACATGGACGAAATCTTCGGCTACTTCCCGCCGAGCGCCATGCCGCCATCGAAGCAACCGCTGCTGACACTCATGAAACAAGCCCGGGCTTTCGGCCTCGGCGTGGTACTGGCGACCCAGAACCCGATGGATCTGGATTACAAGGGCTTGTCGAACGCGGGCACGTGGTTCATCGGCCGTTTGCAGACCGAGCGCGACAAAGCTCGCGTTATCGATGGTCTGCTCGGCGCCGCCGGCGACGGCCTGAACAAAGCCCAGCTGGAACAATTGTTGGCGAATCTCGGCAATCGCGTCTTCCTGATGCGCAATGTGCACGAGGCCGCGCCGGTGTTGTTCCGAACTCGCTGGACGCTATCCTATCTGCGCGGCCCGCTGACGCTGCAGGAAATTGCAAAGCTCACCGCGCCGACAAAAGACACCGACACGCGCGCTGAAGTTCAAACGCCCGCAACGGCGCCGGCAGGTCGCAATGCGCATGAACTGGCCGTAGAAGACCCTGCCAAGCCCGTCGTTCCGGCTGAAGTCACCGAGCTGTACTTGCGTTCCTCCAAATCAGGCGCGCCCACCTACGAACCGCGCGTCCTCGGTATTGCGAGACTGCATTTCATCGACAAGACGGCAGGCCTCGACGTCTGGGAAATACGTTCCCTCATCGCCACGCTCGACGATAACGAAACAGGGGTGGATTGGGACCAGGCGGAGATGGCCGGCGATCTGCAGGAGCGGCTGGCCAATGAGCCTGCCACAGGCGCAAGGTACACCGATGCTCATGCAGCATTCTTGCGCGCGCAGAACTATCGATCGTGGGAAAGAGAACTCGCTGCGCATCTTTACTCGACGGCAACGCTGCCCATCTTTCATTGCCCAGCGGTTCGGCAAGCGGTTGCCCCAGGCAGCAACGAAGGCGATTTCCGCGCGAAGCTCACGTTAGCGCTGCGTGAAACGCGCGACGCAGAGGTCGAGAAGCTGCGCAAGAAATACGCGCCCCGCCTCACGACGTTGCAGGATCAGATCAGGCGCGCCAACGAACGCGTCGAGCGCGAGCGCTCGGACTTGTCGCAGCAGAAGATACAGACGGTGATCTCGGTGGGTTCATCGATTCTCGGCGCCTTGCTGGGACGCAAAGCCATCAGCGTCGGCAATGCCCAGCGAGCTGGTAGCGCAGCACGCAGCGCCGGACGCATCGGCAAAGAAAGCAGCGATGTCGGTCGAGCAGAAGGGAATCGCGAGGTGCTGGAGCAACGACTGGTTGATCTGCAAAGCGAACTGGAAGAAGAGATCGCGCGCTTGCGCAGCGAGCTTGACCCGGCGACGGTGCAGATCGAGCAGACTGCGGTGAAACCGCGAAAGACTGATATCGACGTCCGCACCCTCGCCCTGGCCTGGGTTCCGCGCGGCTGACTACTGCAGCCGCGATGATTCGAATGCCTCGGGCGGCACTGCCTTGAGGATGACCTCCGGGCCCTGGTGCAGGATGTCTTTCGAGACTTCGCCGGCGAGCAGCGATTGCGATTGCGTCGGTAACGACTGGCGCAACAGCCCGAGCATTTTCGGCCCGGCGACCAGCACCAGGCGGTCGAACTCGTTGTTGGCGCGGTCCAGATCGATCCGCTTCGCCACTGCTTTGGCGAACAGCGTCAGTTCGTGCTGTTCAGTGCTCTTTTCACCGGTGACGCCGTGATGCTGGCCTTCCACCGATCCGGCGCCGCCGGTCATCGCGGCCGTCCCGCCGGCGCGCCGGCCGGGGCGATCGGTTTCCAGATCCTTATCCGTCAACCCGCCTTTGGGATTTTGCAGGCAGCCCCGCTCGGTCAGAGGCGCTGACGGCGTCAATGCATCGAAGAAATTCGCCTGGCGTTCATCGGCAACGACAATGCGTACGTTCATGATGGCCTCCTTCTAACGGCTTAAAAAGAAATCCCCCTTCCCGCCACGTTCTTGAACCTGGCGCAAAGGGGGACTTCCCACTCTCAAACTCCAACTAATCTCAACCCGCCTCAATTATCGGAGGCGACTCGCGATGCGTCATCCGTAAACACCATTTCTACGCGACGGTTCTGCTGGCGACCGGCAGCATTATCGTTGCCGGCGATCGGGAAGGACTCGCCTTTGCCCAGTGAAGTGATCTGGTCGGAACGGACGCCACGCTCCAGCAGGGCAGTCTGCACTGAGCTGGCGCGACGTTCGGACAGCGCCTGGTTGTAATCGTCTGCGCCCACGCTGTCGGTGTGGCCCTCAATCAGAACCTTGCGATCGGGTGCTTCCTTGAGCACGGTCGCCAGGCGATCGATGGTCGCATAGGCGCCCGGCTTCAAAGTCGCGAGGCCGGTGTCGAACAACACGTCACCGAGCGTCAGCACCATGCCGCGATCAGTCTTCTTGGCCTTGAGCTCGGCAAGTTCCTGTTCGAGCGTGCTGGCGCGCTGTTCAGCCATCTGCGCCTGCTGCTGGGCCGACTGGGTCTGCAGCTGGCGGCGACGTGATTCCGCTTCACGCGCTTCGATCAACACTGCCTGACGATCCTGCGTGCCCTTCTCGATTTCTTCCTTGGCTTGCGCGGTCAGAATCTTCTCGTTGGCGATCTGTGCGTTTCTCGCAGCAATGCCCGCCTCGTACTGAATGTCAGCCACTTTGCCGCCGCTGTCCACGAGCTTGTTGGCTCGGTCGAGCGACTTGCGTGCTTCAGCGATATTGGTCGCCGCGACACCGGCGCGCGGCGAGGATTCGACCTGCGGCACGACTGCGCGCGCCACTTCCAGCTCCTCGATGCGATCAGGCGTCGAGGTGCAGGCCGCGAGCAGGGTGGTGACCGCTGCGGCCAAAATAAAACTATGAGTTCGCTTCATGATCTGTCTCCGTGCGGTAAGGGATTACTGTTCGCTAGCTAAGTTGCCGCGAGCAGCTTCCTGCCGCAGTTGTTGGATACTGGCCAGAACCTCGTCTGCGGCCCGACGCGCGGCGGCGCTCTGGGACTTGGCGACGGCGAGTTCAGCATCGAGTTCCGCCAGCTGCGCATAGCGCTCGGCCTTCTTGGCCTCCTGCTTGTTCATGGCCGCTTTGGCCTGCTCCAGATGGTCGCGAGCGCGTTGCACCTCGACGGCGCCACTTTCGCTGGTGCCAACGGTCTGCTGCGCCTGTTGCACATTCGTCTCACTGCGAGCGACTCGCTCTTTCGTTACCTGGGATACGCTGCTGCAACCTGCAAGCAAGCTGACGGCCACGGCGCCAAGAATCGGCAGGCCGGTCCGGAAAATTAGGCTCTTCATACTCGCCTCCACGCGTTCGTTATCGGATCAGTGGTGCGAAAACGCGCCATCGTCAGCGTTGTTCCACTACCACGGCCGGTCTAATCAGACTTGTGTCAAATACCGTGCCGCATACGTAGTGCAGTTGAAGTCCGCAGGCAGACGCCCGACACTGCCGTACACCTTCGGGGAGGGACGCATGCAGGCAGCGGCTTGGAATCGGGCGCGAGCGGGCTTTCTATCGCTATTTCTAGCGTTTTTGGTGAGCTGCGGCTCGCAGGTGGATGCACCCCAGACGGGACTGTATCGCGCGGTGTTGGAACTGCCGGGGGGAGAGGCACCGGTCGGCCTCGAGATCGCCAAAGAGAACGCAGGCTTCGTGTTGTACCTAGTAAATGACAGCGAACGCACACGGGTCGACCAGGTGAAGATCGCGAATCGCGAACTGACCGCGATGTTCCCCGGCTACGAAAATAAATTGCGAGCCCGCTTGTACCGCGAGCGACTCGACGGCGACGTCACGCTCATCAAAGACGGCGGCGAGGAGCAAGTCATTCCCTTCAAGGCGCAGCGTGGCGAGGCCTATCGATTCTATAAGGACGCGCTGACGGACAACGCCGATCTCGCCGGTCGCTGGAGCATGACGCTGACCAGCGAAGGCAAGGACACTGCGGCAGTTGCGATCTTTCAGCAACAACACGATCGCTTGGCTGGCACGGTAATGACGCCGACCGGCGATCATCGTTTCCTCGAAGGCCAGGTGCATGGCGAGGAAGCACAGCTCTCCACCTTCGACGGCGGTCGTGCTTATCTGTACAAACTGAAAGTAAACAACGCCGGGGACCTCGAGGGCGACGTCTGGCAGGGCCTCGCTTCGCATTCGAAAGTGACAGCCACCCGCAACGAAAACGCCACGCTCGACAGCTCCGGCACGAATACCCGGTTGCAGGAAGATGCACCGCGTTTCGATTTCACCTTCCGTGATCTCGACGGCAACGAAGTGTCGCTGAGCGACCGGCGGTTTCAAGACAAGGTCGTCGTGGTCACCCTGGGGGGCAGCTGGTGCCCGAACTGCCACGACGAAGCGCAGTTCCTGGTGCCGTTCTATAAGGAATATCGGGACAAAGGCGTCGAGATCATCGCCCTGATGTTCGAACGCCACGGCGAGTACGAGCGCGCAGCGCAAGCAGTACGAGGCTACCGCAAGGATCTTGGCATCGAGTTCACTACCCTGATCGCCGGCGTCTCCGATACCGAAGAAGCAAGCAAGGCCCTGCCGACCCTCACCGGCATTTACGGTTATCCAACCACCATCGTCGTGGACCGCACCGGCGCAGTGAGAGACATCCACGTCGGCTTCTCAGGGCCTGCAACAGGCCACCACTACGAAGAGTACGTGGCGGAGTTTCGAGTACTGGTGGACGAGTTGCTCTCGGAGCCGCCGGTGAGGGGCTCGGTGGAATAAGACCCTCACCCTAACCCTCTCCCGGAGCGGGAGAGGGGACGGAATCTTCACCTCTCCCCGTGGGAGAGGTCGCGCGCAGCGCGGGTGAGGGGCTCGGCGGAGTAAGACCCTCACCCTAACCCTCTCCCGAAGCGGGAGAGGGGACGGAATCTTCACCTCTCCCCGTGGGAGAGGTCGCGCGCAGCGTCCCTTGTTCTCATCCGACCATGCTGGCGCGACGCGGCTCGCGCATGAACAGAGCGGTGACGAACGAAATCCCGCAGATCAGCGCCACGTACCAAAAATAAATCTGTTCCTGGCCCGCCTGCTTGCAAAGCAGCGCTATGTACTCGGCGGAGCCGCCGAAAACGGCGATGGAAATACTGTGCGCGAGACCTACACCGAGCGCGCGGATGTGCTGCGGAAACAATTCGGCTTTAAAGAGTCCGCTGATGGAAGTGTAGAGGCTGAGGATAGTCAGGGCCGTGAGCACGAGCAGAAATGCACCGCCTGCTCCCTGCACCGTCGACAACGCTTTCAACAGCGGCACTGCGCACACCATCATCAATCCGGAGAACAGCAGGAGACATTTGCGACGGCCGATGCGGTCCGACAGCGCGCCCATGGCAGGCTGCAACAGCATGAAGCCGAACATCGCTGCGAGCATGACGCTGCTGGTGGTCTTGATATCCATGCCCGCGGTGTTCACCAGGAACTTCTGCATGTAGGTAGTGAACGTGTACAAGCACAAGCCGCCGCCAGCGGTGAGCGACATGACGACGAACAGGGCCTTGGGATGACGAATCAGCGCCACCAAAGTGCCCGCATCTGCCGGCTTGGCGGCTTGGTGATCGACCGTTTCGTGCAGGTGCTTACGCATCAGCAACACGGTGAACGCCATCACGGCGCCAACCGCGAATGGAACGCGCCAACCCCATTGCCGCAGCTCCGCGTCGTCCAGAACCTGTTGCAACAGGATCAAGGTCAGCAAGGCGCACATCACCGTACAAGAAGCCCTGACCGCCTACACCACCGCCAATGCTTACGCCGGCTTCCAGGAAACAAGACTTGGCGCCATCGCTCCAGGCTACCTCGCCGACATCACCATTCTCGACCTCGACCTGACCACCTGCGCCCCGGACCAGATTAGCCAGGCAAAGGTGTTGAGCACGTTGGTCGATGGAGAGGTCCGCTTCGGAAGCGCAGAACCCCTGACCCTTTGCGTGCCAGCTCCCCTGGCCGCAACTGCTATTTGCCGTTTATACAAAATCTTGTATAGCTTCAGCCGTATGAAACCTGTGGAATCTGCGGCGATTCGCTCGATCGTTTGCGCGAGTTTCCTGGTGAGACCCGTAGGGAGGCCGGGTTCCAGCTTGACCGCGTTCAGCGGGGTTTGCAGCCTTTCGACTGGAAGCCAATGCGGACAGTAGGTTCCGGCGTCCGCGAAATACGCGTTCGTGATGATGCAGGAGCATTTCGGGTGCTTTACGTCGCGAAGTTCGACGACGCCGTTTATGTACTGCATTGTTTCCAGAAGAAAGCCCAAGCAACGCCGAAGCAGGATCTCGACCTTGCAGGAAAACGTTACCGTGAGTTGATGAAGGAGCGACGATGACCAGAAAGCGTTTTGCATCGGTTTGGGATGCCATCGAGGATTCCGCGAGCGAGGCAGCGAGCATGAAACTGCGCGCGGAACTTGCAAACCAGATCATCGAAAAAATGCATGCCCGCAGGCTGACGCAAGCGAAGGCGGCCGAGTTGATTGGTGTAACTCAGCCCCGTGTTTCCGATTTGATGCGTGGCAGGCTAAACCTTTTCTCGCTGGACGCCTTGGTGGATATGGCTGACCGGATTGGCTTGCGAACGCGTATGGTCGTCAGCCCAAAAAAGCTGCATAAACTCAGCCGGTTGAAAGCGCCAAGACGTCTGAACCAGTGCGATTGCAGCGCGACGCCCCTTATCGCAACCTGATCGTCAGCCCAGTCAACTTCGCTGTGCCGGCCGGCCCGATCGCGCCAACGGCAGTTACCGCGCCGGTGCGCAGGCTGACGCGATACAGGGTCGATTGTGCGGCTCCCGTGGCTTGCAATGCGGCGACTGCCAAGCCGTCATCGCCACCGGCAATATCGAATCCGCCGCTGAAAGAAAACGTCTGCGCCGAAGCCAACGGCCCGATGGTCGTAAGCATGCCGTTATTGGCCGGGCGCTGACTCAACAGGGTGTCGGTCGCGAGATCGATGTCGTAGAGCGTCGTATCGGTAGTGCCTGCGAAGTTGCTTGTGTACGCAATGGCTATCACGTCAGGAGCGCGAGTCGCGCTCTCCGCTGGGATACGCTTGAGCGAGTTCGCCGTAATGGTGGCGCCGCGCTCCACGATGACCGCGAGATCGTGTTCGGCATCGCTGATGACACGCAGAGCGTCGGCGGTGGGACTGAAGTCAACTCCATACGTGGTGCCGATCAATCCCATGAACGGATCATTGCCATTGGGCATCAATGTCGGCCCCAGCCGGGCCGAAGCGGTGGCAGGATCGAGAATGTACAGGCGACCAGCGTCGGTCAGCAGATAGAGCAATCCGTTCGACGCACGGATGTCGAAGCCCAGGATCTGTTCGCCGCCCTGCAGTCCGCTGATTGCGACGTTGCTGTCGAACGTGCCCGGCGTCGCGGCCTTGAAACTGACCAGGCGAGCGTCGCTGGTCACGCCAAGTAACGTTGCTTGCGGCGCTGTCGAGTGTGTGAGTGCGCGAATACGATTGGCGGCGCCGATGGCGCCGACGCGCGTGGCGGAACCCGTACCGAGATTGATTCGATAGAGATCAGAGGTGGTCGCACCGTTGACGTTGAGAGCCGCGAATGCAGTGTTGTTGATTGCATTGATATCAAAGCCGGCAATCGCCTGCACGTCGCCGGTGATGCCTAAAGCGCCGACGGGCTGCAGATCGCCATTACTGGGACTGCCGGGTGCGCGGCCCTGAATCATCAACCGATCGTTGGCGGTGTCCAATACATATAACGTGCTGGTCCCGGTGGCGGCGAAGCTGTTGGTATAGGCCGCCGCCGTGACGCTGGACCCTGCGGGATTGAGCTGCAGATCGCTGAAGGTTTCGCCTGTATCCATGACGATGCGCAGGTTCGCGCCGTTGTTGCTGATGACTCGCAAGCCGTCGGCAACAGGGCTGACATCGACGGCGAAGTTGTCTCCCTCCAGTCTCTGGAACGGCTGTGTGAGATCGCTCGTGGCGGCTGCCAGCGTCGACTTCAATGCCACCGTTCCCGTCGCAGCATTCACCGTGTAGAGCCGTCCGGCGTCGGTCAGTGCATAGACATTGCTGTCGGCCGGCCGCATATCGATGCCGAGCACGGTTTCGCCCGCCTGCAAGCCATTGATAGGCGCCGTCGTGCAAAGTTTCTGTGCCGAGGAACTGTTGAAGGAGACCAGTGCGTTCGATTCGGTGAGCGCGAGCAGTTCGCCCACGGGCTGCACTGGAGTGGTCGCCGGAGCCGGCGCGGCCAGTCCGAAAATGCTTTCGCCCGCATTCAACCCGCCGATCTGGCCGACCGCACTCGCGGCGCCTGTCGCCAGATCGATCGTATAGAGGGAGACGACGTTAGCCACCGTCAGCACGGCCAAGGCGGTATTGGTTCCGTCTGCTGCGGTGATGATGTCGAAGCCACTCATGGCTGCAGCGTCTACCAGCAAGCTGCCCACGACAGTGAGAATGCCGCTGCTGGCATCGGCGCTCACCAGCAGGCGATCTGATGTCGTATCCAGGTAGAAGGCAGTGGTGCGGCACGTCGATGAAAAGTTGTTGGTGTATGCAACCTCCGTTACGCCGATCGAGTTGATGCCACCGATGGTGAGCGTGGCATCGGTGAAGGTCGCGCCGGAATCGACATCGACGCGCAGATTCTGGCCCGAGTTACTCACGATGCGCAGGCGGTCGACGAGATTGTTGGTGTCGATGCTGACTCGCGTACCGGTCACGCCCGCGAACCGATCGGTCATATCCATGGGATCCGCCATCAGCGTGGACTTCAGCGTCGCCCGGCCACTATTTGGATCGATGGTGTAGACGCCGCCGGCACTGCCAACCGCAATGAGTTGCCCGGCTGGTGTGCCTCCGGGCCGCAGATCGATCGCGATGATCGTTTCATTGGCCCGCAGACCGCTCACAGCGACGGCCGCAGCCGTTGTCGGTGCGTTTCGATTGAAGCTGAGCAAGCGGTTGGCGCTGGTAATGGCAAATGTATCGCCGCCCGCGAGCGGCGGCGGAGCAGAGGGCGCGGGTGGCTGGGCCGAACCACTGCCTCCGCCGCAGCCAGCAAGGATGACAATAACCATTGCGGACGCAGCCCAAGGAAGGCACCGAGTGTTCATCATTGATTCTCCCGACCTATTGTTGTTGAGCATCGATTGCCAGGCTCGTTTGCGCAGCGGCCCAGGCCGCTGGCAACGACGGATGTATCTAAAAAAGAAACATCTACAACCGAATATCGCGGGACTTTCGGTCGGTTGGAGTTCCGGATGCAATTGTTCGGCACCGGCATCCGCGGCGCGTTTTCATAGCGCCCGAAGCGAAAAAACCGGCGTTTCCGCAACTATCACTTGCGTGAAGTGAGACGCAGGCCCTGTTTTTCTGCTGCGCGACAGGTTGCCGCGGCGGGGTTAGCAGCCGCTCCGGCAGAAGAAGTCACTTGTAACGATCACAAGCAAGGCCGCCAATCCACATCCATCAGCCCCGCTGCTTCGAATTCTTAGTCTTACGCGGCAGCGTCCTGTGCCTCACGGCGGCAGGCGCATCACAAGGGGAGCATTATGTCTATGGCAGCGATTCTGGGGATCACCCCATGGCCCGTCCTCTCGGTGTTGATCTGTTTCGTAGTAGTGGTAGCGGTGCTGTTTTCGCCCGCGACACGGCTCGTCGGCAATCCGGACCGCAACGAGTGCGATCGCACGCGGCCTGCGCATAGCCGCGCACTCCGTCGGGCAGCGGAGATGCGACTCGCTGCGCGCAATCGCGAGGTGCTGCTGGCGGCGGGCCGCGAAGCGAAGGAGCGCATCGTCGAGCGGGAATTCGAGCGCGTCAACGAAACAGTGCGCAAGGATCTTGCGAACTATCCGACGCTGCACCGTGCGCTGAGCGAGTCCATCATGCGCATCGAGGAGAATCACCAGAATGCCGTCGACGTGCCGCCGGAGGCGCCCGGATGGGTGCGCGCGGTCGAGGCGGTCGCGAAGATCGATGCGCGCAACGGTGCGGCCGACGTGCTCGCCGACATCCACAAGTCGCTGATCAAAGCGCACAAAGAAGCGATGGAGGCTATCGCGAGGCAAGCGGTGAAGCGACACGCGCTGCTGCGCAAGATGATGCCCGAGCTGGCGCGCCATGCAGCAGACGCTGGGCCGCGTCAGAAGTCGTCGACAGCCTGCTGGCCCGCTCGGTCACGATCGACCGTCACATGCAGGAGTACGAGGACATCGTGAACGGCGAGGACCGGGCCGTCTCCGACACTGTCCTCGTCGTCGGTCGTCCATTCTTCGTATCGGCGCTGGTGCTGCCGATCGCGATCGGCGGCGCGGCGATCAACTTCTCGCTGATCGCGCGGCCGATGGCCGAGATGGTGGGCGGCACCAGCTACATCGGTTCGTTCCGCACCGCCGACATGGCGGCGCTGGTCATCATCATGGTCGAGATCTCGATGGGCCTGTTCCTGATGGAATCGTTGCGAATCACGCGACTGTTTCCCGTCATCGGCGCGCTGCCGGACAAGATGCGTGTCCGCATGATCTGGATTACCTTCACCATCCTGTTCCTGCTCGCCAGTGTCGAGGCGGGCCTCGCCTACATGCGCGAGGTGCTGCTGCAGGACGAACTCGCAACCGGCGCATTGCTGCGCGGTCAGAACGAGGTGGTTTGCAGAACGAATACATGTGGATCACGACCGCGGCGCAGATGGGCATGGGCTTCATCCTGCCGTTTGCACTGACGTTCGTTGCCATTCCGCTGGAGACCTTCGTGCACTCGTTGCGAACGGTACTGGGCCTTTGCGGCATCGCTATGCTGCGGGCTCTGGCATTGATTCTAAGAGTTCTTGGCAATGGCTTCCGTCACGCGGGCACATTGATCGAGCGCATCTACGATCTGCCGATCTTCCTGCCGCTCTGGCTCGAGGCGCGAGCGGCGGCGGCCGGCCAATGCGGACCGATCGCGTGACGTGGGCACCGTACAGGAGGCTCGGATATGAAATGGCTGATACTGACTGCAACCGCGCTCATGCTCGGGGCATGCACGCCGGCCGCGCCCCGCAACACCGGGGTCTATCTGTTGCTCGATACGTCGGGGACCTACAGCCAAGAGCTGCAGAAGGCGCAGAGCATCATTCTGTACACACTGTCGACGCTGGAGCCGACCGATTCGTTTGCGGTCGCGCGCATCGACACCGGCAGCTTCAGTGAAAAGGACATCATCGCCAAAGCCACCTTTGACGACCGGCCCAGCACAGCCAACGGGCAAAAGCGCGCGTTCGCCGATGAGATCAAAAAGTTCATCGCGCAGTCGCAGGCCGCGAGCCACACCGACATCACCGGCGGGCTGCTGCAGGCGATCGAGTTTCTCAAGGAGAAGAACTCGGGCCGCAAAACCGTCCTGATCTTCTCGGACCTGCAGGAGGACCTGGCGAAGGGCTACGTACGCGACGTGCCGCTGGACCTCAAGGGTTTTGAAGTGGTCGCGCTCAACGTCACCAAGCTGCGTTCCGACAACTTCGACCCCCGCGAATATCTCGCTCGCGTCGACGCATGGCGCGAACGGGTCGAAAAAGCCGGCGGCCGCTGGCGGATGATCAATGACTTGGAGCGGCTGGACGGCTTGCTGTAAGACGCCAAGATAATCCGCTGGTAATCCGTTAACGCGACAGGGCTCATTTCCTGTCACGAGGCGATCCTCTCGAGGAGGTGTACCCGACTCAAGAAGACCCTCATGCCAATAACCACGTCTATTACGGTGGCCGCGCTCAAGAAGCCCATCGAAGATCTCTACAGCGGCTCAAAAGACCTGGTCAGGCGCAAACTTCGCGTACTTGCAACCGATATCAGGCTGAAGGAGATCCAAAAAGCCATAAAACATGTGCAGAAAGTGAAGACCATGTGGTGCATCGACAAAGAGGTGCCCTTAACCAGTTTCTACTATCCCTCAAAGTTGATCGTCGCCAAGGCCCGCAAGGCGATCGGATCCATCGCCGGCATTTCTCTCACCGAGAACTTTGTGATTCAGGGGACGGTCGGCCAGGGCAAGTCGATATTCCTGCGGTACTTGTGCTTGAAAGAACTGGCGGCGTCCCAGCGCATTCCGGTATTCATCGAGTTGCGCCGCTACGACAGGAAATCTTCGTTCCGAGAGTTCCTGATCAGCGCCATCTGCGTCTACCGCATTCCGTGCGACGACGCGATCTTCGAGTATCTGGCGGAATCCGGCAAGCTCGTCCTGCTATTGGATGCATTCGATGAGATCGAGCAGGAGGCGATTTCTCATGTGCTCTCGGAGATCGAAGGGCTGGCGCAAAAGCATCCAAGCCTGCAGATCGTCGTCACTTCCCGACCCGATAGCGGCATCGAAAGATCACCGCACTTTCGGGTCTATCAACTCGCCCCGCTGACTGCGGAAGATCACAAACCGTTTCTCAAGACGATCGTACATGAGAAGGAGCGAGTGGAAGATGTCGTGCTGGCTATCGGCAAAAGCAGGTCAGAGATCAAATCACTCCTGACCACCCCCCTGCTGCTAACGCTGCTGGTCATCATCTACAACGCTACCCAGGAGATCCCGTCCTCCCTCTCCGAGTTCTACGACGCATTGTTCTATACGTTATTAACGAGACACGACAAGAGCAAGCCGGGATTCCGCCGCAAGCGGGAAACAGGGCTATCCGATTCCGAGCTGAGGAAGCTGTTTGAAGCTTTTTGCTATGCCGCCCGCCAGCAAAACCAATTGGTGCTGAAAGACACGGGCATTACATCGATACTCGAGCGGGCCTCGGATGCCATCGGCCTCGAATGCAACGTCGAAGCGTTCGCCCACGACATGACCAAAGTTGCGTGCCTGATGCAACAAGAAGGCTTCGAATACCACTTCATCCATAAGAGCGTGGTGGAATTTCATGCAGCATCATTCGTGGGCCGGACATCGGAGGAGAATGCGCGAAAATTCTACACTGGGGTGTCCGCCGACAAATGGCCTAAGTGGCGACAGGAACTGGAATTCCTGTCGCAAATCGATAGGCATCGATACCTCAAGTATTTCTACGTGCCTTCGGCGCACGACGCGCTGGAACAGTTCCATATCGGCAGCCAGGAGGACCGAATATCCGCCGCAAGTGCCGCCGCAATTCTGAGTCGAGTTTTCTTTGTTCCAACCTCGACGGAAAATCGGTCTGAGATCACGCCATGGAGCCTTGCCATACACGACAATCTGGGCTTCGTCGCCTATCAGATTGTGATGACCTCTATCAATAGGCTGCTGCTACTGAAAAAGGAAGTCCTCCAGCGAGCATACGTAGGAAACGCGAGGAAGAGCATCGCAGTTGCCGAGTACCTGAAAAATGCTGGTACTTTCGACACCGGACTCAATGCTGCAAACGAGGCGGTGCATCGGGCTTTAGAGTCGCTGCGAGGAGCGCAAAAGGAACTGCAATTGGAATCACTCGTGGCAGAGTTCGTTGCGCCATAGCCGTCGAGCCGGTGCGGAACTGACGACGCCACGGCAAGCCATCGGTTCCATGGGCGCTCCCAGCAGGTGTTCGCTCCCGAACTAGAGATTTCCGTCCGATTAAAGTGGTACTTTCCCGTCCATGGAAGGGCAAGGCGAAGCAGCCGGGGATGTATTGACGGGCGGCGTTATCGCCCGGGCTGTAGAACCGGCCGCGGGGGAAGCGCACGGCAAAGGCCAAGGAACGTGCCGGAACTGCGGCGCGACTTTGAACGGCGCGTACTGCGCCAACTGTGGGCAGGCCGCACACCTCCATCGCAGCATGGTTTCGCTGGGCCATGACATCCTGCATGGCGTGTTCCATTTCGAAGGCAAGATCTGGCGCACCATTCCAGAGCTGTTCTTGCATCCCGGCCGCCTGACGCGGCGTTACATCGATGGCGAACGAGTCAAGTTCGTGTCGCCGATGGCGCTGTATCTGTTCACCGTGTTCATGATGTTTGCGGTGTTCTCTTTCATCAGCGGCGCCCTGCAATTCAGCTCCGATGGAGTCGACCTCAGCCCGGCGGCGGACTGGAAGAAGAACATCGAGGAGCAGATCGAAACGACCGATGAAAAGCTCGAGGCTGCGCACGAGGAAATGAGCGCGTCGGACCTGCCGGCGGCGCAACAGGCCAGACTGGAAAAGCGCATCGGCGACTTGCAGGCCACGCGCGACGCCTTGGCTGCGATGATCAGCGGCGACTGGCGCAAGATGGCCGAATTCGAACAGGAGCAGAAAGCACGCAAAGAGGCGAACGCGCAGAAAACCGACTCCCGGCCCGCCAGCACCCGGCCGGAGTTGCAACTGCGCTTCAACGCAGCCCTGAAACAGGCTAATGAGAATCCGCAACTGCTGCTGTACAAGCTCAAGAGCGCCGGCTACAAATTTTCCTGGGCGCTGATCCCGCTCAGCGTGCCGTTCCTGTGGCTGCTGTTCTTCTGGCGCCGTGACATCAACGTCTACGATCACGCCGTTTTTGTAACCTACTCGCTCAGCTTCATGATGCTGCTGGTCATCCTGCTGTCACTCGCCGCCGCGGCTGGCGTGAATTCGGCGATTTGGGGAACGGCATTGAGCATCGTGCCGCCGCTGCACTTATACAAGCAGCTGCGTGGCGCCTACGGGTTGTCGCGCTTCGGCGCGGGGCTGCGCCTGTTCCTGCTATTGATCATGATCGTAATCGTGCTGGTGTTGTTCTCGTTGCTGCTGCTCGCGCTCGGCGTCTTGGGCTAGCCCAGCTGCGGGTGCATAATCCTCGCATGACATTAAAAGCAGGATTAATCGGCTTCGGGCTCGCCGGCCGCTATTTCCACGCACCGCTGATCCGTGCCGCCGGCATCTCGGTCGCGGCGGTCGTGACCAGTCGTGTGGCTGCGGTTCGCGAGTATCTTGGCGACGCCGACGTGCTGGGCTCCGTGGACGAATTGTTCGCCCGGAGCGACATCGACCTGATCGCCATCGCCTCGCCGAATTCACTACACGCTGCGCAAGCAGCCGCTGCCTTGCGCGCCGGCAAGCACGTGGTCGTCGAGAAGCCGCTGAGCGCAACCGCCGCCGAAGCCAGCGATCTCGCGCAACTGGCCGCGCAACAGGGGCGCAAACTGGCGGTGTTTCACAACCGCCGTTGGGACAGCGACTTTCTCACCTTGAGAAAATTGATCGACGACGGCCGGCTCGGCGAAATCAATTCCTTTCACGCCCGCTGGGATCGCTTTCGACCCGAAGTGGTCGAGCGCTGGGGTGAACGCGACGAGCCCGGCACCGGCGCAATCTACAACCTCGGCCCGCATTTGATCGACCAGGTACTGGTGCTGTTCGGCGAGCCCGAATGGCTGTACGCCAATGTTTTCACACAACGTCCCAGGAGCGTGATCGCGGACGGTTTTGAGATTCTCATGGGCAAGGGTAAGTTGCGCATCACGCTGGGCGTGAGCACGTTGACTGCCGATGGCGGCTATCGTTATCGCGTCAACGGTTCACGCGCCTCATTCCTGAAAGCCGGCCTCGATCAGCAGGAAGACCAGTTGCGTGGCGGCATGGAGCCGGGCGAACCTTTCTTCGGCAGCGAGCCGACCGGACAATGGGGCACGCTGGTGTATGGCGACAGCGGCCAACGCGAAGTCATCACCGCTGAGCAGGGCCGCTGGACCCTGTTCTATGAAGGCGTACGTCGTGCGATCGAGGACGACCAGCCCATGCCGGTGCCAGCCGATCAGGCCTATGCCACAATCCGCATCATCGAGGCCGCGCTGACCAGCAGCGCCATGGGTTGCCGTATCGACCTGCAGCCCGCCGCGCCTCTCATCAGCCGCTGAGCCGTCATCATGCCATCGTTCGATATCGTGTCCGAACTCGACGCTCACGAGGTGAGCAACGCCGTCGATCAAGCCAGCCGCGAAGTGGGCACCCGCTTTGACTTCAAAGGCAGCAACGCCAAGTTCGAGCTCAAGGAGTCCGTGATCACGCTGACGGCGCCAACCGACTTTCAGCTCAAGCAGATGATGGACATCCTGCGGCTGAAGTTATCCAAGCGCGGCATCGACGTCGCCTGCATGAAAATCGACGACCCGATCCTGCTCGGCCAGACCGCCAAACAAGTGGTCACGCTGCGCGAGGGCATCGAGAGCGAGCTAGGCAAGAAACTGCAGCGGCTGATCAAGGACTCGAAGCTGAAAGTGCAGGCCGCGATCCAGGACAAGCAAGTGCGCGTGACCGGCAAAAACCGCGACGACCTGCAGGAAGTGATCCGGCTGGCGCGCAACGCCAAGCTGGAAATGCCGCTGCAATTCACCAATTTCAGGGACTGACGCCCCTCATGGATTAAGGGGCGGTTTGCCGGCGTACGCCTGCCATTCTTTGCCCACGATCAGCCGCGCCCCACGGCCGAAGGTCATGTACGACCACGCCCAGTGCACCAGCACCGACAGTCGATTGCGAAAGCCGCTGAGCCGGTAGATGTGGACCAGCAGCCAGAACCACCATGCGAACACTCCCGTCAGTTTCAGGCCGCGAAACTCGGCGATCGCGCGGCTGCGGCCGATGGTGGCCATCTGGCCGAGATCGTAATATTCGAACGCAGCGCGCGCTGACGGCGTAGCACCCGCCACTTCTTTCTTGATGACGTCGGCTACGTAAACCCCCTCCTGCATCGCTACCAGTGCAACTCCCGGCAGCGGCTTGCCATTCGATCCAGTGCGGCTCGACATGTCGCCAAGCACGAAGACTTCGGGGTGACCTGGAATGGTCAGATCCGGTCCCGTGATGACGCGGCCGGCGCGATCCGTCTCTACCCCCAATGTCTTGCCGATATCAGCCGCACGAACACCGGCTGCCCAGAGGATGGTCGCTGCAGCGACGTTTTCCTTGCCTACCACGACGCCGTCGGCAGTCACGTCCGTCACTGGCGCATTCGTCCACACCTGCACACCGAGCGCTTCGAGGTCACGCATTGCATGCGCCGCCAGCTTCTCAGCGAAACTCGACAGGATTCGCGGTCCGGCTTCGACCAGCATCACGCGTGTCTGGCGAGGATCGATGCTGCGAAAATCACGCGCCAGCGTGAAGCGGCTCATTTCCCCGATGGCGCCGGCGAGCTCGACCCCCGTCGGGCCGCCGCCAACCACGATGAATGTCAGATGGCGTCGACGAGCATCGAGATTCGTTTCGCGCTCGGCGACCTCGAATGCTTCCAGCACCCGACGCCGGATTTCCGTGGCCTGCGGCAGCGACTTCAATCCCGGCGCATTTGCTTCCCACTCTTCATGACCGAAGTACGCATGCTGCGCACCGCAACCGAGCAGCAAGTAATCGTAGGCAAACTCGCCGCTATCGGTAATGAGTTTGCGATTGGCGGTGTCGACGCGTTGCGCGCGCGCCTTCAGTACGCGAATGTTCCGATAGCCGGCCAGCAGACTGCGAATCGGCACGGCGATATCGGCGGGGCTCAGCGCAGCCATCGCGACCTGATACAGCAGCGGCTGGAACAAGTGATGATTTTCGCGATCGATCACCGTGATCGAAACGCCTCGCGCGTTGCCGAGCCGCTTGGCCGCATTCAGCCCCGCAAACCCGGCGCCGACGATGACGACCTGCTTCCTGTCCATTCAGACCGGAACTCCATCGATATCCAGTGTCCGCTGCCGCGGTTCGATGCGGCTGGCAGCCCATTCGACAATGGGGGCGACGCGGGGGGACACCAGCTGCAGCGCCGTGGCCTGATCGACCCAGCGAAATTCATTGTGCTCGGCCCGGCCGAGCGCTTCGATCACGGGCAGGGTAACTTCGACGGTGCGGGTCCGGGCGATGTAATACCGAGCGACTTTGCCCCGGCTGTAGGGCCCGGTCTGCGTGTAGATCTCGCCCCACAGAAACTCCAGATCGGTAATCAGGGTTTCTTCCTGTACTTCGCGAATCGCCGCCGCCAGCGGCTCTTCCCCGGCTTCGACCATGCCTTTGGGGAAATCCCAATGATTGAACGCACGCAGCAGCAGGTAACGCCAGCCCTCGTGAGTTTCACGAATCACAACCACGCCGGCGGATAGTCTCGTGGGGCGAGGGGACATGCCAACAGTATAGCTAAGGGTTGGCACTACCGGCGGACAAGAGCTTGAAGAAAAGGGAGCTTTGTTAACTTTGCTACGGCAAGTGGCTGTCAGAGGATCGGTAGCTTGCGGCGCTGGCGCAGATGGATGTCCTCAAACCAGTACCAAGCCGAGCGTGAAGTCTCGCCAAGAGCGAAAGACAGCTCAGTGGCCGGCGGCGGCTCCTATGTCCACAACCTTTACGCAGCCGCCTGGTACTCCAGCACTCCTGCAACCGCGTGGATCACCGACGCGATGCGGATGGCGCTTTGGATCTGCTCCCTGCTGATGCCGCCTTCTCGCAGTTTCTTCTCGTGCGAGGTGATGCACATTCCGCAGCCGTTTACTGCGGACACCGCGAGGCAGAGCAGTTCGAAGTCGAGCTTGTCGATGCCCGGGTTACCGATGATGTTCATCCGCAGCCGTGCTGGCATGGTCGAGTACTCGCCGTCTTCCACCAGGTGGAGGAAGCGGTAGTAGATGTTGTTCATACCCATGATGGCGGCGGCGGCGCGGGCGGCGTTGAAGTGCGCGTCGTCCAAGTGCGGCTTGGCCCACGACTCGATGGCTTGCGTGAGTTGCGGGTTGCGGGCGGCGATGGCCGTCGACAAGGCGACAGCTGCGATCTGCTTTTCGCTCAGGCCTGGGGCGCCCTGCGGCGTAAGCACGCTGCCGATGTTGAGCTGCAGATCACGCGCGTAATCCGGCAGCTGATCGCGGATCGTTTCGAGAGACATGACTCAAACCTCCGATGGTTTGTATAAGGTGACTGATTCGCACCGGCGCGGCAGAGATCTCCGCGCCGGCACGAGTCATCCAGTGAGTAACTTAAGACTGCTCGCCTGAAATTCAGGCAGCCTTCAGTGTGTCCTCACCCTTCTTCCAGTTGCAGGGGCACAGCTCGTCGGTCTGCAGCGCGTCCAGCACGCGGAGCACTTCTTCCGGGCTGCGGCCGACGTTCAGATCCGTCACATAGACGAAGCGGATCACGCCTTCCGGATCGACGATGAACGTCGCACGCTGCGCGACGCCGGCCTCGGCGTCGAGCACGCCCAGCGCCGTGGTCAGTTCGCGCTTGATGTCCGAGAGCATCGGGAACGGCAGGTCGCGCAGCTCTTCCTTGTCCTTGCGCCAGGCAAGGTGCACGAACTCGGAGTCGGTGCTGACGCCGTAGACGACCGCGTCGCGGTCCTTGAATTCGCGGTTCAGCTTGCCGAACGCGGCGATTTCCGTCGGGCACACGAAGGTGAAGTCCTTCGGCCAGAAGAAAACCACTTTCCACTTGCCGGCGCTGCTGTTCGAGTCGAACGGCTGGAACGCGTTGGCAAGATCATTGGACACCACGCCGGTGAGCGAGAACTGCGGGAATTTCTGTCCGATACTCAACATGAGAAAACCTCCATCGAAATTAGCGCTGGCTTTGGGCTGGGCGCGGTTTTGCAAAGCGTACCGCGGCGCTCCAGGGTTCGGCGCCGGCAGGTGACGGATGCAATTATGCGGGTGGCGTCCGCAATCGCCAATCGATTGTTTGATGAATTTTGATAGACTCTGCCTATGGGCATTTCACCCTGTCACGGGCTGGCCACACGATGAAGCTGCCATGAACCTGCGCGACCTGCGTTACTTCGTCGCCCTCGCCGACACCAAGCACTTCGGCAAGGCCGCCGAGCGTTCGTTCGTCAGCCAGCCGACCCTGTCGGCGCAGCTGAAGAAGCTCGAGAACTACCTCGGCGTGCAGCTGATCGAACGACAGCCGCGGCGTGTCACTCTGACCGAGACCGGCACCAAGATCCTGCCGCTGGCGCGGCGCATCCTGCAGGAAAGCGACGAGATCGTCTCGCTGGCTCGCAACGAACATGACCCCTTATCCGGAAAACTCAAGCTCGCATTGATACCGACCATCGGTCCGTATCTGCTGCCGCTGGTCGCGCGGCGGCTGCGCAAGCAACTGCCGCGGCTGAAGCTGATGCTGTACGAATACCAGACGCAGCAGCTGCTGGAGAAGCTGCGCGACGGCGAAATCGACGTCGGCATCCTCGCGCTGCCGGTGCCGATGGACGGGCTCGAGGCGCGCGAGCTGTACCACGAAGATTTCATCGTCGCCGTGCCGAGCAATCATCCGCTGGCGAAGAAGTCGACCGTCAAGCTCGACGACCTCGCCGGCGAGACGCTGCTGCTGCTCGAAGACGGGCACTGCCTGCGCGACCAGGCGCTGGACGTCTGCAGCCACATCGACGTGAAGGAGAAGCGAGGACTACCGCGCCACCAGCCTGGAGACGCTGCGGCAGATGGTTGCCGCCGGGCTCGGCATCACGCTTGCTGCCGGACCTCGCGACGCGCGGGCCGTTCAATTCCGGCCAAAGCCTGGTCGTGAAATCTTTCGCCAAGCCGGTGCCCAAACGCACCGTCGGCGCTGTGTGGCGTAAGAGCAGTGCTCGCACGGCAGCGATCGATGCGATGAGCAACGTTATCAAAACGGCGATGGCAGAATGACCCTCGCGCCACGACGAATTGCCGTTGTGCTGCTGGCCGTGGCAGCCATCAGCGCTTGTGTGCACTCCGACAAGGTAGAAGTTCGCGACGCTTGGGCCAATGCCACTCCACCGGGGGCAACCGTGGCCGCCGTCTATCTGGAAGTGACCGCCGCCGACGATGACGCGCTGCTGTCGGCTACCACCACCGTTGCCGACCGCATCGAGATGCATGCCAGCAGCGAAGAGAACGGCATGATGAGAATGCGCCCCTTGCCGACGGTGGAGCTGAAACCCGGCGAAACCTTCGTGTTCGCTCCCGGCGGCGCGCATTTGATGCTGCTCGGATTGCGCCAGCCGCTGGCTGCACGGCATGCGGTTTCCTCTGACGCTGCAATTCAAAAATGCCGGCACGCTCACCGCCCAGGTCGAAGTAGCAGCACTCGGCAGTCGCTAGCCCATGTCCAACGCTCCAACGGTGCCCAGCCCGGGTCGATCTGCACGAAGATCAGATCGTCGCCCTGCTATGTTCGGGTGCGCACGCCGCACTGTTGAGCGCGTACTTCGGCGACGTTCCTTATCGTGAGTTGTCGCAGCTTGCGAAAATCGCTGCGACCCGCGGCAATTCACGCGGCCGCGTCGTGTTCGTGCTGCCCCGGAATCATGGGGTCGAGACTCGGCTCGCTGCAGCGGAAAACGTCTTCGTTGTTGTGGCTGCACCCGGTGGCGATCGCTCAAGGGGGTTTGTCGCAACTCGCCTTGCCGGGGCCGAAATCGCTGCGCGCCCTGGGCGTCATGCTGCCGGGTTATCTGAAGTTGCGATTGACGCTGGAAATCGCCGGCTTCCGGCCGGTCTTTCATCCCTTCGACTGGCGCCTGGATCTGGAAACCCTGGCGCGAGCGCTGACGCGCTCGATTGAGAAGTCCGGCGCGCGCAAGGTTGCGATCGTCGCGCATAGCATGGGCGGATTGGTGGCGCGAATTGCACTCGCGCAAGATCGCCAGCAGCGCATCGAGAAACTGGTGCAACTGGGAGCGCCGAACGAAGGCTCGTTCGCGCCGGTGCAGGCGTTGCGGGCGGCCTATCCCACCGTGCGCAAGATTGCCTCGCTCGATCATCGCAACACCGCCGAAGAATTGGCGAAGACGGTGTTCCTCACGCTGCCCGGCTTGTATCAGATGTTGCCTTCGGCGCTGTCGAGCGACGAACCCGATCTATTCGACGCCGCACAGTGGCCGAATGATGACTTGGTTCCCGACGCAAAGTTGCTGATTCGCGCGCACAAAGTTCGCAGCCGCATGCCACCTCCCGATGACCGCTGCGCAGTCATCGTCGGCACGAACCAGGAAACGGTGACGTCGGTGTCGCTGCAGGAAAACCAATTCGTCTACACAGTCCGCCGCGATGGCGATGGCACCGTGCCTCTGGAGCGAGCCTTGTGGAATGGCGCGCAGACCTGGTTTGCCGAAGAAAGTCATGGCGGACTCACCAACAACAACGCTGTGCTGGCGGCAGTGAGCGGCATTTTGAAAGATGGCGAGACGTCGCGCCTGCCTGCGACTCGGCCCGCACGCGTGACGGAAATTGTTCGAACACTGACAGATCGCGAGCTACGCGCAGCGGCGGTGCACAAAGTCTATTGGGATCGGCTGTCGCTCGACAGCCGGCGGCGGATTCTCGATCCCGTCATTACCGCAGAGTTCGCGACGCCCTGATTCAATTGCCGAGCGCGCGGGCGCCCGCGACCAACAGGCCGCTCAACGCCAGCGCTGCGAGCGCCAACTTCGCCACCAGCTCAACAACGGTCGTGGTCGGTTCGGTGGTCGGCGCGAGCTGCGGACTCGCGGCCTCTTCACCAGCCTCCAGCCTGAATTTGTGAATGTAGCCGTCGATAGGCTCGATCGCCCGGTGGCGCCGCGCCGGCCGGTCAGTCTCGATTGCCGCTGCTGAAGATGGTTGCATGACGCGCACTCCGCCGCACACTGAATGAACGGGCCGAGTCTAGGCCCCGAGCGGTCACCGACACAGTCGCAGCGGAGTCTGAATAGGGTCACGAAGAATGTCATGAGTGACTACCCCATGTTGTGGCGCACTCACCTGCTTAGGTATACCCTTGGTTACAAATCGGACATCAGCCCCGCCGGCAACGATCTGGCGGGGTGTCGTTGAGTAGGGGCTAAGTAGCGGTGGAACCGACCGATACTGGAAATCCTGATTATTATCATCGCGTCGTCGATTGCCAGTGGGCCTGCCCGGCGCATACCGACGTTCCCGAATACATCCGGCTCATTGCTCAGGGAGATTTCACGGCCGCCTACCTGGTTAACCGTGAGTCCAATGTCTTCCCCGGCATTCTCGGCCGTGTATGCGACCGCCCCTGCGAGCCGGCGTGCCGCCGCGGGCGCATCGAGGCCGAGCCGGTAGCGATCTGTCGCTTGAAGCGCGTCGCCGCCGATCACCGCGACGCCGATATTCGCGACCGCCTGCCCCTCGTTCCCAAACAGAAGAACGGTAAACGCATTGCCTGCGTAGGCGCCGGTCCGGCGTCATTGACGGTCGCCAACGATCTCATGCCGCTGGGCTACCAGGTCACGATCTTCGAGAAATGGGGCACGCCCGGCGGCCTCATGCGCACCAACATTCCTTCGTTCCGATTACCCGAGAGCGTGCTCGCCGAGGAAATCGGCCACATCATCGATTTGGGGGTGGATCTGCGTCTGGGCTCACCGGTGACGAGTCTGAAACAACTGCTTGCCACCGGTGAGTTCGACGCCATTTTCGTCGGCAGCGGCGCGCCCAAAGGCAAGGACCTGAACCTGCCGGGCCGCCGGGATGCCGCCGCAGCTGCGCGCATCCACATCGGCATCGACTGGTTCGAGTCGGTGGCGTTCGAACATATCAAATCCATCGGCCAGCGCGTGCTGATCATCGGCGTCGGCAACACCGCGATGGACTGCTGCCGCACGTCGCTGCGCCTCGGCGCCGACGACGTGAAGGTGATGGCGCGCAAACCGCGCGGCTTCTTCAAGGCGTCCGAATGGGAACTCGACGACGCCGAAGAAGAGAACGTCGAAATCGTAATCAACCATGCGCCGAAGCGTTCGTAGTCGAGAACGGCCGGCTCGCCGGCATGATGTTCGATGTGATGGAGTACGACCTCGACGCCACGGGCCGCATCACCGCGGAACGAACCACGGGCGAAGAATTCTTTCCCTGCGACGACGTGATCCTGGCGATCGGCCAGGAAAATGCGTTTCCCTGGATCGAAAGCGATCTGGGCCTCGAGTTCGACCAGTGGCATGTGCCCAAGGTCGACAAGGTGACGTTCCAGTCGACGCGGCCGGGGGTATTTTTCGGCGGCGACGCCGCCTTCGGCCCGAAGAACATCATCTGGGCGGTGGAGCACGGCCATCAGGCCGCAATTTCGATGCACAAGTTCTGCCAGGGCCAGCCGGTCGACCGAACGGCTGCCGCCGCTGCTGAACCTATCCAGTCGCAAGATGGGCCTGCACGAGTGGTCGTACAAGAACGACTACAACCCGCTGGAGCGGCGGCTGATGCCGCATGTGGACCTGAAAGAGCGCTTCAAGAAAATCAACATCGAGGTGGAACTCGGCTTCACCGCCGAACAGGCTGCCGCCGAAGTGCAGCGCTGCTTGAACTGCGACGTGCAAACGGTGTTCGAGGCGAAACTTTGCATCGAGTGCGATGCGTGCATCGATATCTGTCCGGTCGACTGCCTGACCATGACGCCCAACGGCGCCGAGGTCGAATTGCGCCAGCGCTTGAAGGCGCCTTCATTACATCACTAACCAGCCGCTGTTTGTTTCCGCACCGTTGCAACATACGGCGCGGGTGATGGTTAAAGACGAAGACGTCTGCGTGCACTGCGGGCTGTGCGCCGAGCGCTGCCCCACGGCGGCGTGGGACATGCAAAAGTCGAAAATCCGCATCCCTTATGCGAGCGACGAGACCACTCCATGCTTCACGCCGCAGACCACGCAGATCGCCTGAACGATTTCGTCATCAAACTCGCCAACGTCAACGGCACCGGTTCCGCCAGTGCCAATACGCTGCTGATGAAATCGATCTTCCGGATGGGCGTTCCGGTGATGGGCAAGAACTATTTCCCGTCCAACATCCAGGGCCTGCCGACCTGGTATGAAATCCGCGTTACGCGCGACGGTTACGTCGCCCGATCGGGCCGCATCGATCTGATGGTGGCGATGAATGCCGAGACCTATGCGAAGGATGTGCGGGAAGTGAGTCCCGGCGGCTATCTGATGTACGACTCCACCTGGCCGCGGCCGGCACTGTTCAAGCGCGACGACATCACCATTCTCGGCGTGCCGCTGGCCCGCATCTGCAACGAAACTTTCGAAGGCGTGCGCTCGCGGATCCTGCTGAAGAACATCGTCTACGCCGGCGTGCTGGGCGCATTGCTCCAGATCGACCTCGACATCATCCGGGCGCTGCTCGGTGAAAGCTATGCGAATAAGAAATCGCTGGTCGACTCCAACGTCAAAGCGCTGGAGATCGGCTACAACTACGCCAGGGAACACTTTCACTGCCCGTTGCCCATGCGACGTGACCCACATGGACAAGACCGTCGAATCACATCATGATCGACGGCAACACCGCGGCTGCACTCGGATGTTTATATCGCCGGCGCAACGGTCGGCGCGTGGTATCCGATTACACCGTCGACGTCGCTGATGGATGCTTTCAAAGGCTTCTGCCAGAAGTGGCGCATCGACCCGGAAACCGGCAAGAAGTAACTTCGTCATCGTTCAGTGCGAAGACGAGCTTGCGGCGATCGGCATGGTGCATCGGCGCGGCGTGGAACGGCGCGCGATCGTTCACGCCGACCAGCGGGCCCGGGCATATCGCTGATGAGCGAATTCATCGGGCTCGCCTACTACGCCGAAGTGCCGGCCGTCATATTCGATATCCAGCGCGTCGGCCCTTCGACCGGAATGCCGACGCGCACCCAGCAATGCGACCTGATGATGTGCGGCCTATGCCTCGCACGGCGATACCCGGCATGTGCTGCTGTTCCCGCGACGAGTCCGGAGGAATGCTTTTACATTGCCGTCGAGGCGTTCGACCTGGCCGAGCGCCTGCAGACGCCGGTGTTCGTGCATGTCCGATCTCGACATCGGCATGAATGACTGGATGTGCCCGGACGCTGAAGTGGGACGACGCATACCAGCCTGACCGCGGCAAGGTGCTGAGCAAGGAACAGCTCGAGCAGATCGACAAGTTCTACCGTTACTTCGACCAGGACGGCGACGCTATTCCCTATCGTACCTTGCCGGGCGTGCATCCCAAGGGCGCGTACTTCACCCGTGGCTCGGGTCACACGCAATACGGGGGCTACACCGAGGACTCGGCCGAATACCAGATTGTGGTGGATCGCCTCAAGCGCAAGTTCGACACTGCCAAGACGCTGGTCCCGAAGGCTGTATTCGATGGCCGCAACTCGCAGAGCCTGGGTGTGGTATCCCTTGGCAGTTGCGACGGCGCTGTGCGCGAAGCCCTGGACCTGTTGCGGCGACGGGGCATTCAACTCGACTACATGCGAGTGCGCAGCTTTCCGTTCGGGCAGGAAGTCGAGGAATTCCTCGCTGTGCATTCGCAATTGTTTGTCGTCGAACAGAATCGCGATGCGCAGCTGCGCAGCCTGCTGATCCTGGAAACCGCAGTGGAAAAAGCCAAGCTGCATTCCATCCTGCATTACAGCGGCCTGCCGATGGCCTCGAGCGTGATCGTCGAGGGCGTGCTTGCAAGGCTAGGTGAAAAGCGCCTCGCCGTCGGGAGTTGATATGAGTTTCATCGCCAAACCCAGGATCGCGCATCCCAGCCTGCCCAGGAATGAACTCGGGCTGACGCGCCGTGATTACGAAGGCGGCATGTCGACCCTGTGCGCGGGCTGTGGCCACGATTCGGTCACTGCAGCCATCACCGAAGCGTGCTTTCAAATGTCCATGCGCCCTGAGCAGCTGGCGAAGTTGTCCGGCATCGGCTGTTCATCCAAGACGACGGCGTATTTTGTCAGCGGCGCTCACGGCTTCAACTCCGTGCACGGGCGCATGCCCTCGATTGCGACGGGCGCCATCGCCGCCAACAAGGATCTCTACTACATAGGCGTGTCCGGCGACGGCGATACTTTGTCGATCGGCTTCGGCCAGTTCGCGCACGCCATCCGCCGCAATCTCAACATGCTGTACATCATCGAAAACAACGGCGTGTACGGGCTGACCAAAGGTCAGTTCTCCGCCTCGGCGGACGTCGGTTCCAAGGCGAAGAAGGGCGAGGAGAACCAGCAACCGCCGGTGGATCCGGTGCTCGCTGCGCTCACGCTCGGCTGCACGTTCATCGCGCGCAGTTTCTCCGGCGACAAAGAACAATTGGTGCCGCTGATCAAAGCCGGCCTGAAGCACCGGGGGTTCGCACTCATCGACGTGCTCTCGCCTTGCGTGACCTTCAACGATCACGTCGGTTCGACCAAGAGCTACGAGTTCGTGCGCGAACACTATGATGAAGTCGTCCACGCTGATTTCGTGGCGCCGGCGCAGGAAATTACCGCTCGCTATGCACAGGGCGAAGCCATGCCGATCACTTTGCATGACGGCACCCCCATTCTATTGCGCAAGCTGGACCCGTCTTACGACCCGACGCATCGCGGCCAGGCGTTCAACTACCTGCGCGACAAGCAAGCCCAGAACGAATTCGTCACCGGCTTGATCTACATCGACGAACACAGTCCGGATTTTCACGAGGTCAACGGCACCACGGCGACGCCGATCAACCAATTGCCGTACGCGAAACTGACGCCCGGCAGCAAGGGATTGGAAAAGATCCTCGGCCGCTATCGCTAGAGCTCGAACAACACTTCCGATTTTTCGTAGACCTTGCCGATGCGCTCGCCGTCCCACACGTAGGCCAGCGCCGCGCCCGCCAGGGGAATACTGACCGCCTGCGGTTTGAAGGCGGCGATGCATTCGCCGCCCTCATGGCGAACGCTTCTATACACGACGCCCCAATGACCCTGGTCCCGCAAGGGTTTGGCATAGGCCTGCGGCGTAGCGTAGTCATCAGGATGATGCAGGTGATTGAAGCGCGGGCCACGAAGATCGAGAAATGGTTGCAACGGCCGACCGACATACGCGCGCATGTCGACTTCGCACGGAGCTTCGTGAGTGGCGGCGAGAAAGCGACCGCGATGAAAAGCCGTCTCGCGCACTGCTGTCTCCAGGGAATGCGCGGCGTAATAGACGCCGTAGCTACCGTCGCTGAAGCGACTGGGCCGGCCGATGTGAGTGAAGGCCGCCATCACAATGCTCGAACCGGGCCCCTGCACGCGATCTTCGTCGCTCACCACTGGCGCCTGGCCGGTCTCGTCACGCAGGCGATCGTTAGTCAGCCCTTCGATGAACCACGCCATCTCCATCTGTCGCGCCGGCAGGATGCCTTCGAAGACATTCACCGGTGGATGACGGGCGGCGACAATGCGATAGATTTTCTGCCAGCGAAGCGTGACCTTCCCTGGTTCCGCCGCGAACGTCATCCGCGCTCGGCGTCCAGGTACCGGCGCACATCGGCGAGATCAACCACCCGGCCGGCCAGCATTCGTTCCAGCGCCGACTTGCCGGCGAATCCTCGGGCGTTGTTGGGCTTTTTCACCCAGCCGTCGGCGGCTTCGTGAGTCGGCAACAGAATGCGCAGGGCTTTATAGATACCCATGACGTAGCTGATACGCTCCATCGTGTCGGCGGACAGCCGTGCGGCGCGCTCGCTTTTCCATTTGAAGAAGGTGGACCGAGGCGGCGAACCGAGCAGCACCCGCTCTTCCTCGGCGCCAAGGTGCCAGGCGGCAGTGATGTTGAAAAACGCGGTCAAGGCGGCGGCGCCCAACTCGTCGGGGTCGAAAGCGGCGCTGTCAGCGGTGCGGGGCTGGAACATGGGCCTGTCCTGTAATGGAGTAAAACCAAAGTTACTCCAATTTTGGACCAAATGCCATAGGGAAGGGTTCAACATGAACGGCTCTCCAGCGCGACGCACAGCTTTGCCAGTACCCGCTGTGGCTGGCGCAGGATTTCCTGGGGCGAAACGCCATGAATGACGTAGCCCATGTGGCCGAGGAACTGGCTGCGAGCCTCGCAGCGGCTTTGAGCCTTCGGATCAGCGGCGAGCGCGGTGGGCAACAGCTCGACAATGAGCGAGCATTCCGGAAAAACATAATCGACGAGGAAGGGGCCGAGTTCACATTGACGTGAAAGCGGGTGAGCTCGCAGCTCGCGCGCCGACAGTAACTCTGCTAACGCTTGCTCCGCTGCCGCGGTGAGGTCGCGGGGCAATTCCTTCGTGACGCGTTCCTTCGCGCTTCGATCCTTGAAAACCCCAGTAAACATGAGCGCAGCGTACGCCGCGCTCGACACGAGTCAGTTCAGTTTAAATGGCACTTTGCATAGTAATGGCAGTGAAATGACTGCTCAGCCCCAGCTACGCTGCGAGCGCCACAGTCTGCAGACTACCGCATTACGTTCAATCGCTGCGCCGACGCGACGATGCTTGCCGCCGACTTGCATGCAACGTGGATCGTGCGCCCACTGCAGGGCATAGACCATCGGATCCAGGCTGGCATTCACCAGCTCACATACATGCTTGCGCCATTGCTGCGTGGATTTCATAGCAACCTCGACATGATTCGCTTACAGAACGTTTTCGGCGAGTAGGCGGTTCCTCAGGCTTAGTCGGAGATATCGGCCCTTGGCTGCAGGCGTTTAGCGACACGCTGCACAGATCAAAGAGTTAGACCGCAAAAATTCCGACCTGCAGTGCGTTGGCGAATCTTGACCTGCGACGCTTCCACAGAGCAGCTGGCGGGCCCGATCTGTCGGAGTTCGCGGTATGCGCGGCGACAGCGCTTGGCTATGATCGGCGCACGCAAAAAAAATCACATTGGCCTTTCGACGCATCGGGAATCAGCCATGACTTCATCTCTGTTCGATCTTACCGGCAAAGTCGCTGTGGTCACCGGCTCCAGCCGCGGCATCGGTCGCGCGATTGCCGAACGCATGGCCGAACACGGCGCCAAAGTAGTCGTGTCCAGTCGCAAACTGGACGCCTGCGAGGCAGTGGTTCAATCCATCAAGAGCAAGGGCGGCGAGGCAGCCGCCATCGCCTGCAACATAGGCCGCAAGGAAGATCTGCAAACGCTGGTGGACAGCTCGATCAAACACTATGGCGACATCGACGTGCTGGTGTGCAATGCCGCCGTCAATCCCTACTACGGCCCGTCCATCAACATGCCGGACGAGGCTTACGACAAGGTCATGAACAGCAACGTGCGCAGCAACTTCTGGTTATGCAACATGGTGCTGCCGCAGATGGCGGCACGTGGTGGCGGTTCGATCATCATTATTTCTTCCATCGCCGGGCTGCTCGGTTCACCGACGCTCGGCGTCTATGGCTTATCGAAAGCTGCCGACATGGCATTGGCGCGCAATCTGTGCGCCGAATGGGGGCCGAAGAATATTCGCGCCAATTGCATCGCGCCCGGCCTGGTGCGCACCGACTTCGCCAAGGCGCTGTGGGACGATCCGGCGGTGTATGAGAAGACGGTGAAGGTTCACCCGTTGCGGCGTATCGGCGAGCCCGACGAAATCGCCGGCGCCGCCGTGTTCCTCGCCGGCCCCAGCGGTTCGTTCATGACCGGCCAGACCATCGTGATCGACGGCGGCGCCGTAGTCGGACGCGACGGCTAGAATCCGCGACCATGGACGCCGCCTGGGAATTGCTCGCCCCTCGACTCCTGCTCCTTAACTCTTGCTTCGCGGCACGAAGAAGAAATCGCCTACTTCGTGGCCGGCGCCTTTGATGGACTTGAACTCCGGCGTCTGCACGAATTTGTTTTTCTGCGCGGCCACTTCGACGCGCTTGCGAATACGGCTGAACAGTTCGGGGCTGGAGAGAATGCCCTGATTATTCTCCAGTTCGTCGAGGAACGCGCGCGCGAACACCGAGTTGCCACCGCTACCTTCATCCAGCACCGGTTTATCACCGCCCGAAGACAGCAGCAATCGCGCCCGCTTGGGCAGCTTGAACTTGATGTAATCCTTCGAGTACGTGACCTTATCGTTGAGGAACAGGTAACTCGGATCGGTCGAGAGCAGGCCGGCGTAGCAGGAGTCGGCAACCACCAGCACGCGCCTGGCCGGCAGGCGACTCAGGTGGCCGGTGATCTGCTCGTTCGGCACCCAAAAGGTATCTTTCGGCGGCGCGTCTGCATTCACGGGTAGCCAGTAACCGCTTTCGGTCTTGCCATTCTGCAAGCGCGCGCCGTGACCGGCGTAGTAGATGAGCAGGTTGTCTTCCGGCTTGAGGACTGCATTGAGATCGTTGATGGTCTTCAACATGGTGATGTCGTTGGCGTCATCGAGGATCTGTACCGTGAAGCCGTAACGATCGGCGAGAATGCGCGCCGCACGGGCCGCGTCGTACTTCGGCGTCGCCAGGCTTTCGATACTTTGATAGTTCTGGTTGCCGATGACGATGGCGTAGTAGCGGCCGAAATTCATGCCTGCCAGCGTGCGTTCGTCTGCGGTGGGCGGCAGCTGTGCGAGTTCGGTCGTCCCTTCTGGAGTACGCGTCTTGGGAATGCCGGCGAGACGTTCGGTGCTCTTGCGGCGTTCCGACTCCAACTGCGCGATCCACTTCTTCAGCGCTGCTATTTCCTTGCTGCCGCTGGCGGTTTGCTCGACGGCCGGCTTCTTCTGCAACTGTTCCTGCAGATCCTGCAATTGCTTTTGCAGCAGATTGAGCTGCGCGTCCTTCTCAGCGACCGCCGCGTCGAGTTCCGCGCGCAGTTCATCCTGCTCACGCTGCGCCGCTGAAGCGAAAATGATGTTGTCTTCCGGAACACCCCAGGCTTGCCTGTAGAGATTCAACGCTTTCAAGCTGTCCTGCGGCACGCCGAGACCTTGTTCGTACATCGTGCCGAGATTGAACACCGCGCGCGAATAGTTTTTGTCGGCGGCTTTCTGATACCACATCGCTGCGGCTTCGTAGTTGGGCTCTACGCCCATGCCACGTTCGTAGATTTCTCCCACGTTGGTTTGCGCTTCGAGATCGCCGCCCTCGGCGGCTTGCATCCAGATGCGCAACGCCGATTGCAGATCCGCGCGATCGTACGCGACGTACTCCCCGCCGCGAATCGTGCATTCGGACAGCGTGGTTCGAATCGGCCTGCGCTGCGACAGGAAACTGGTGTTGCCGAGCTGGCGGACCTGCCCCGGCAGCAGACAATCGACGATTTCCAGGTCGGAGCGTTTCACCATGCCCTTGGTCGCCGCCGCCTTCTCGGCAGCGCTCGGCGCGGCGGCCGATGCGACCACCAACATGCTGGGTATCAGCAGGGCCGCGATTCGGCCGAGCACTGTCGGCAAGTGACGCGTTCTCATAGCAAACCCCGCTGGCGCAAACCGTTTGAGTTAGAAACTGCGCTGCATGCGCAGGCCGAAACTGATGTCCTGGAAGCTGATGAACTCGAAGCTCTCCAGTCGCTGATACTCGACATACGCCGACACACCGTGAATGAACTGCGCCGAGAACCCGGTTGCCAGGCGCCAGTACGATTCGTCCGGATTGTCCGTCTCCACCAGGATCGGCGGCGTGCTCACGGCGTTGGGATCGGCGGCGAAACGCACACCGAACACATCGACGTCGTCCTTGAACTCGCGCACGTAGTCGACGCGCACATGCGGCAGCAACACACCCCAGGAGAGATTCCATGCATACGTGGCGCGGAAGCCGAGGTTGCCCGTGAACGATTGAAAAGTCTGCTCGTCATAGAGCAGATTCAGGCCGGCTGCACCGTTTTCGGCAAAGCTGTCGATGGTGGCGTCGATGTAGAACAAACCCAGGTTCGGTGACAGCGTCAGTCCGCCGAGCAGGAAGTCGTAGCCGCCCGATAAGCCGGCGCTGTACGTCATGCCATCGGTATCGCCATGCGCGTCGACATCGATCAGGCCGGCGCCGTCCACGTAAGTGATGTTGCGATCGGCGCCGTAGTCGGCGTTGGCGATGTTCACGATGGCGTCGAAGTAGAAATTCTTGGCTGCATAGGCCAAGCCATACAACGAAATCGCAAAGGTATCCGTCTCCAATCCGCCTTCATCGCGCGGATCGAAATCGATGCTCGACTGGCCATACGCAAGCGCAACGCCGCCCACCATCCGGTCGTTGAAACGATAGTCGATACCGCCGACCAGCGCCCACTGATCCGCATCGAACGCCGGGCTGCTGGCGCTGCGGTCCTTCTCGCCGAAGCTGAAATTGCCGCGTGCCCACATGCCCCACTTGTCACTGAGCAGGCCGCCAGGTTCGTCGGCGCTCGCGCCGCCGCCCAGCATGCCCTTGGCCATATCCTGCAACTGCGCCAGCGGCACTAACTTGCCATCGACGATAATGTTGAGGCCGGCCAGGCTCAAACCACGAGCGCCGCCGCGCAACGCCATCAAACGGTCCATAACACTGGCGTACTGCGTGTTGGCAAACAACAAGGTTTGCGTGCGCGCGACGGCGAAGTCGTCCGCCACCATTTCTTCGAGTGCGGCCACCTGCTGACCCTGCGTGGTCTCGCCGGTTTGCAGGCCGTTGCAACGAGTCAACAGGTTGTCCTGGTCATCCGTCAGCGGCGCTTCACTGCCGGAAAGACCGCGCAGGTCGCCGCAGATACGATCCAACGCCAATGCGACGCGACGTTGATTCGGCGTCAGGTTGGGGATGTCCGAGAGCGTGGTGATGCTCACCCCCTCGCCGACGGTAATGACAACCATGTCGGAAGCCTGGTTGCCGGCGGTGTCCGAAATCAACAAGCGAATGATGTTTTCGCCGTCCGGCAGACGCGTTTGCAAAGTGACGCCGTTACCGAGGATCAATTCAGTCTCGCCACCGGTGATTGCCGACCAGCGATAGGTGGCAATAGCGGCGGCAGGCGTAGACAAGCTGCCATCGAGAGTGACTTGCTCGCCGACCTCATTGTCCGTATCGAGCACATTGCGATCGGCGCCGGCATTGGCGACGAGACCGCCCGCGGCAGTGACTGTGATAGTCACATCGTCGGTGTTCGTCGCGCCGCCGGCGTCGGTGACAACGAGTGTCAGCGTCGAGGAGCCCTCCGGCAACGCCACGGTGGGGGTCGGTCCGGTTGCGATCGTGCTGTCGTTGAGTATCCATTGGTAGGTCAGCGCCTCGCCTTCCGGATCGACAGCGGAACCTGCCAGTGTGACGTTTTCACCCGGTGCGCCATCGCTATCCGGCACTGAACGATCCGGTCCTGCGTTGGCGGAGGGCGGCTGATTCGGATCACTACACGCAGCGACTTGCGCCGGATCCTGCGTATTGACCGTGGGGCCGGTGCCGTTGACGATGTTGATCGTGGCCGGGCCCGCGCTCTGGTTGAGGGGGTTGCTGGCCTGCAGCGAGGTGGCAATGGCGTCGTTCGGATTCGGCGTGTACGCGATGTTGGTGATGGTGACGCACACCCGGCCGAAGGATTCGCCGTCGTTGAACGTCGAGAGCGACAGCAGGCCGGTGGTATTGTTCGGGCCGACGAATATCAGGCCATCGGCGCTGATCAGCCGGATCGATGCCGAGCCGGTGAGTACACCCTGCTGTCGCAGGTTAACGGTGACGCTCTGGCTCGGTGCCGGCAGCGGCACGGTGAGCGAGCCACCGGTGAAAGCGGGCGGAATGGCCGATGCCAGCGGCGCCACTGTCAGCAGCGCCATACCTGCCATCCATGAAGCAAACGTTCGTCGGGTCCGGCTGCGCGTCGTCGACTTCATATCGCTGTCTCCCATTCGTATTCGTTTTGGCTGCCAGCGAGCGAACGCGCGGCATTGCCTGGCCGCGCTTATTTTTCAGCCTGGATTGCGCGGCCACAACGGACCTTTAGTCCACGGGTACACCCTGCATCGGCGTCGGCGGGCGAACTTTGCCGGCGCAGATTGACTTTCGTTGTGACGCACGTCGCAATCGCACGCTATGAGCTTCAGGATTGCCCCTAAGATAGGGCTCGTCACTATTGTCATTCTCGCCGGCTGCACCTCCGCCGGGCAGCGCATCGAGCGCCGCGCGCAGTCAGCCGGACTGGCAGCGATTCGCACCGAAGCCGGCGCGTTCCCTGCCTTCATATATATGAAGCCGGCGACTGAGCAGGCTCCTGCGCGCCCGCTATTGGTGTTTCTAGAAGGCGATGGCGTCCCGTGGCGAAACGGGCGGGAACCCAGTGCCGATCCGACGACGCATAACCCTATCGCACTCGAACTACTCATTCGCTCGCCTGCGCCGGCCGCTTATGTCACGCGCCCCTGTTATCAGGGCGTCATCGCCGGCAAGTGCGCGACCGAGCGATGGACCGGCGGTCGGTACTCAATTGAAGTTGTGGAGAGCATGACGGCCGCGGTGGGCGAAGCACAGCGGCGCTCGGGCGCGAAGGAAGTGATCTTGGTCGGCTATAGCGGTGGCGGCGTGCTCGCAGTGCTGATCGCGGAGAGACTCGAACACGTCGCCGGTGTCGTCACACTCGCGGCGAATCTCGACACCGATGCATGGACGAGGCATCACGGTTATCTGCCGCTGCCGCAATCACTCAATCCGGCACTGAGCAATCGCCCGCACGGTTGGCCGGAGTTGCACTTGCGAGGAGCAGCTGACACTACCGTTCCGCCGGTGACGACGGGCGCGTACTTTGAGCGATATCCGGGGGCGAAACACCGAGTGATCGAGGGTTACGATCATGTTTGTTGTTGGGTGAGGGATTGGGAGAACCTGCTGCGAGTCGACCTTCGACTCAAGTAGATCGCGCCCCCTCACCCGCCCGGACGGGCGACCTCTCCCCAAGGGAGAGGTGAAGAGTTTCTTACCCTTGGGAGAGGGCAGGGTGAGGGACTCTTACTCTTAAGACTCGCTGCGCGCGCGCAGCGCCGTATCCGAGAAATCCGAGAACACACCATCGACACCCAATTCGTAAAAGCGCCGATACTCCAGCAGTGGATCGTTGTTGTATTCGGGCGCGAGCGTCGCCGGTTCATTCCGGAATGTATAAGTGTGCACGCGTAGCCCGGCTTGATGCGCCTGTTCGATCACTGTCGTGGTGAGTAGCTTCGGCTGGCCGACATCGCGAAGGATTTGCCGCTTCCAAGGACCGATGGCATTCGCATACCTCGCGACATCAGCCAGCGTTTTCGGCCGCATGCTGCCGCGTTGATCCCCGTACTCTGGAATATTCACACTCACCACGCGTGTGCCACTCTCATCGTAGACCAGTGAGCCTTCGCCCATCAGCTGCACCAGCGGCAATTCGGTTTTGCCGCGCAGATACTGCAGATTGCCGCTCTCGAACGACTGGATGAAAATCGGGGCGCCGGCCTTGTTCAGGCCGCGCTTGTGCAACGCTTCGAGCAGCCGATCTTCCAGCGGCAATTGCAGCGCCAGGTGAAACGCCGGATGTTTGGTCTCCGGATAGACGCCGATCCGGCGACCTCGGCTGGTCGACTCCTGCTGCACCAGATCAAGAATCTCTGCGAACGTCGGCACCGTGAACCTGCCGTCGTATTCCTTCGAGCGCGCCGGGTTGGGTTGCACGGCACGCAGCTGGCGAATCTCCGCCAGAGTGAAATCACTGGCATAGAAACCCTCGACCGGTTTGCCATCCAGCGTCTTGGTGCTACGACGCGAGGCAAACTCGGGTCGCGACTTCACATCGGTGGTGTCATCCAGCAACGGCTCGTGCCGCGCGATCAAGTGCCCATCGCTGGTCGCGACCAGGTCCGGCTCGATGTAATCGGCGCCGAACTCGATGGCGAGCGTGTAAGACGCCAGCGTGTGTTCAGGGCGATAGCCCGAAGCACCTCGATGGGCAATCACCAGCGGCGGTGCGCCATCCAACGTCAACCATTGCTGCTTCGCCATTGAAGATTGCGCCTGCGCCGGTCCGTACATCGAGATCGAGATCGCGATCGGAAGAATCCAGTGTATCCAGCTACGCATCGCCACAGCATAGCCGGCCATCATGACAGTGATGTAAACGCGGTCAGTCGACGAAGAAATCCGGCTGGAACTGCTTATTTCCCGGCGTCACCGCGTACTGATCCAGGTCCGTCACGCCGGCGCCGGCCAGCACTTCGTCATCGATAAAGAAATTGCCGGTGCAGCCGCGCGCTTCGCGCGACAGGATCACATGCGCGGCATCGGCCATGATCTCGGGCTTGCGGCCTTTCTTCGGGTCCGCAAGAGAAATCACATTCAATGCCGCCGTCGCAATGACCGTCCGCGGCCACAGCGCGTTCACGGCAATACCCACCGACCGGAATTCTTCCGCCATTCCCAGCACGCACTCGCTCATGCCGTACTTGGCCATCGTGTACGCAACATGCGGCGCAAACCATTTCGGCTTCATGCTGAGCGGCGGCGAGAGGTTCAGGATATGCGGATTTCGCCCCGCTTCCGCCGACTGCTTGAGATAAGGGATGCAGGCCTGCGAACAAACAAACGTGCCCCGCACGTTGACGCCGAACATGAGATCGAAACGCTTCAGCGGCGTTTCCATCGTGCCGCTGAGCGAAATCGCGCTGGCGTTGTTCACCAGAATGTCCACGCCACCGAAATGCTCCGCGCACTTCTTCACTGCCTCGGCAACAGCGTTCTCATCGCGAATGTCGACCTTCATCGGCAACGCCTTGCCGCCGGCCGCCTCGATCTGGGCAGCCGCCGTGTGAATGGTGCCGGGCAACTTGGGATTCGGCTCATCGCTTTTCGCCGCGATCGCCACGTTCGCCCCATCACGCGCCGCTCGCACCGCAATCGCCAGCCCAATGCCGCGTGATGCGCCGGTAATAAAAAGAGTTTTGCCGCGAAGTGACATACGAACTCCAAAAAAAAATTAGACGACGCACCTGTGCAGATGCCACCAGCCGACACCACCGCCCCAGCGAACATCATGCGATGCCACCGAGGTTCGGATCATGCGCAGCTCACGCCTGCCACAAGATATCGGCGAAGACAGGTAGTACATCATAGCCACGAACTGCACGGCGAGAACAGAAGTAGCGGCCGCCACGGATGCAAAGAGCGGAACACCGTCCCACTGTCGGGCAATAGCCCCGCCTGCGAAACGTTCGTTATATAGTTCCTCGCGACGACTCAATTCCAGCTCAGCGGAGGAGTTCGCATGCGCAGGGCAATCCGGCAGCGAGTGACGAGCTGGCAGGCTGGCTACTATTGCAAGCAGGGGGCGCGATGGCCAACAAGGATATTTGGGATCAGGTCGAACACCAGTACGCTGACTCGAGCGGCGTCAAGATCCACTATGCGGCACTCGGCCAGGGCCCGCTGGTAGTGATGATCCATGGCTTTCCGGATTTCTGGTACTCGTGGCGCAAGCAGATGCGCGCGCTTGC
Organism: uncultured Gammaproteobacteria bacterium; assembly: GCA_963710595.1. Taxonomy (GTDB): domain Bacteria; phylum Pseudomonadota; class Gammaproteobacteria; order Steroidobacterales; family Steroidobacteraceae; genus Steroidobacter. The sequence continues at coordinate 1,019,611 of CAVQAZ010000003.1, read as the reverse complement.
GGACGCCGGTTATCGCGCAGCCGCCGTCGATTTGCGCGGCTACAACCTCTCGGACAAACCCAAAGGTATCGAAAACTACGCGATGCCTTTACTGGTCGGAGATATTGCCGCGGTCGTCAAGGCGGAGAACCTCGAACGCGCCGTCATCGTCGGCCACGACTGGGGTGGTTCGGTGGCGTGGAACGTTGCCATGCGCCGGCCGGACGTCACCGAGCTGCTGATCATCTGCAACCTGCCGCATCCCGCCGGCATCGCGCGCGAGATCGCCACCAATCCGCAGCAGAAGAACAACAGCGGGTACGCTTTTAATTTTCAGAAGCCGGACGCGCACCAGACGATCTCTCTGGAACGGCTGACGCAATGGGTCACCGATCCGGCGGCCAGGCAGCGCTACCTCGACGCGTTCAAACAATCCGACATCGAAGCGATGCTCAATTACTACAAAGCCAATTACCCCAAGCCCGACGCGGCGCCGCCGCCGGCGGATTTCACTTTTCCGAAAGTGAAGGCGCCGGTGCTGATGTTCCACGGACTGGAGGACGAGGCGTTACTGCCCGGCGCTCTTAACGGCACCTGGCAGTGGGTGGAAAAGGACCTGACCATCATGACCATCCCGGGCGCCAGCCATTTCGTGCAGCAGGATGCTCCGGACATGGTCAGCAATACGATGGTCGATTGGCTGTCACGCAGGAAGAAGTGACCGCTGAACCGCGCTGCTCTACCGCTTTGACGGCGGGAAGAGCAGCGCGGATCGAACCTGCTACATCAGCGAACGACCTTCGACACAGTATTGGACCCGGTGCTCTCGGCGCCCGCTGATGAGTAGGCGCGGACCGAGAAGTACCAGGTCGCTGGCGACAGATCGCTCACCACGTATCGCGTCAGGCCGGCGTTGCTGACCTGCACGGTGCGAGTGAGACTGCTGGCGCTGGTGCCATAGTAGATGCGGTAGCCGGCCAGGTTGGTCAGCGTGGAGCCGTTGGTGTTACGCGTTGGTGGCGTCCAGCTCAGGGTGGCCGAACCACTGCTGCTACCAGCGGCGTTGACGGCGATGCTGAATGCGCGCAGCGAAGTGCGATTGGTACCGTCGCTGGCGGTGATCACGATGTTGGAGTACGTGCCGACATGCGAGGCAGTGGGTGTACCCGACAGCGTGCCGCTCGCGGTGCTGAAAGTCGCCCAGCGCGGCAAATTGCTGATCGACCAGGTCAGCGTGCGCCCCTCCGGATCGGATCCGGTGGGACGGAACGAATAGGAATTGCCCACGGACACAGCGGTCGACGGCGTACCGCTGACCGTAGGAGCACGATTGGTCGTGCTGCCGCCGCTGGATGGCGGAACGACTTGGATGGAGAAGGCAGGCAGGGTCGCGGTACCAGTGCTGCTTCTCACGGTAATACGGATGTTCGACCAGGTACCCGCTGTCCTGGGGGTCGCTCCTTCGAGGCGCCCGCTGTACACCGAGAACAGCGCCCAGGAAGGCTTATTCACGATGGAATAACGCAGCGTCGATTGTGCCACCGCGGGGTCACGAGCAGTCGGCAGGAAACTGTACCAGGAGTTGGTGCCAAACGTGGTTTTGGGTGTGCCCGTAATCGTCGGTGCCGCTTCGGCCACGCTACTGAGCAACGTGAGAGCGCAGATGAAGGCAAAAAAAATCGCGGACACGCCCATGATGGGCGCGCGCTGAGTTGAAGTGCGCATGAACAATCCTCGCGGGTATGACACGGGAGCTGCATTGCTACGCGCGCGCTGCAGCGCTCACCCACACCAGCAATCTGCCGTTCTGCCTGACTCGTCCTGGTCGGCCATCGCATGCATGAAGCTTGGCGATGTGACGGAGTGTTGCTTTGTGGGCGGGCGCAGTTAACGAGAACGAAGTGACAGATGCAAAATGTCGTAACCTCCAGACACTGTCTGCAAATGCGCTCACTTTTCGTGGGTTGACGACACAGCGGAGCAGGATCGTGAAAAAAATACTTGTTGGTTTGTTAATCGTCGGCGCGCTGCTAAGCGCTGCGAGTTTGGTATATCGCGATGAAATCAGCATGTTGTTGGCTTTCAATAAGCTAAAACCCGCACGCAGTTTCAGCAGCGGCACCCGACCCGCGTCACCGGATTACTCGCAGGCCTCAAGCTGGGCCGCACTACCCGATCGCGAAGATTCAGCGGATGCCTTACCCGCGATTGGCGTAATCGACCAGCAGGCGCGCGCCGCGGTCGATGTGTTCTTCATCCACCCGACCACTTATTTCGGCACGGCGAACTGGAATCAGCCGCTCGATGATGCGCGCGTCAATCAACTCACCGATCTGTTCGTGATGCGTGGACAGGCTTCGGTCTTCAATAGTTGCTGTCGCATTTATGCGCCGCGCTATCGGCAGGCGACGATTTATTCCTTTCTCGATGATTCCGGCAGCGGTGCATCGGCGCTGGCAGTGGCGTACGGCGACGTCGAGCGCGCTTTCGATTATTTCCTCGCGAATTACAGCCAGGACCGGCCCTTCGTTCTGGCCGCGCACAGCCAGGGCGCCGTGCATCTGCGCACGCTGCTGGAGCAGCGCATCACCGGTACGCCGCTGCGCGCTCGACTGGTGGCTGCCTACCCCATCGGCTTCGGCTTTGACGCCGATGAGTTGGCGAAGTCGGTGCCCGATGTGCCGGTGTGCCAGTCCGCCGCGCAGACCGGTTGCATGGTGTCGTGGAATTCAATCGGACCACAGGCGTCTGTGTTCGGCGACCCGCGCAAAAATATTTGCGTCAATCCACTGACGTGGGCCGTCGACGGCGCGCCGGCCGACGCGTCATTGAACATCGGCGCGGTGAGTTATCCCGGCACGTTCGCCGGCTCGTTGGCGGACCTCAAAGAGCTGCCACGGGACTTCATCGATGCGAAGCCGGTGCCCGAGACCGGAGTCGCGGATGCGCAATGCATCGACGGCATGCTGCTGGTGAAAGAAATTCGCTCGATTCACTACACGTCGCGGCCCATGGGACGCGACAACTATCACATCTACGACTACGGCCTGTTCCACATGAATCTGCGCAAGAACGCGGAAACGCGCGTGGCGCAATACCTGGCGAATCCTCCGCCGCCCCCTGTCATGATCAAACCGTCGCTGGCCAACTAGCGGCGGTTATTTCGGCATATCGGGGCAGACATAGGGCACGGTCGCACTCACATACGACTGCACGTTGTCCTGCCCCGTGATCTGCAGCCGCAGCTCGTCCGCCCTCGGCAGCGAAAGCGTCGCCTCGATGGGAATGGAATCTTCGATCCAGCGGATGCGATCGCCTGCGGCGCCCCACTGCGAAATGCGATAGGTCTCGAAGCACGAGTCCATCAGCAGCGAGCGATCGGGAAGAAAAATCAGCAGCGAGCCGCGCGCATGCCCCGGCGAGGTCGAGACCCAGATCTTGCCGATGAAACGTGAATCGGCCGGCTGGCCCAGTTCGTCGCTGGACGCAGAGGAATCCGCAGCCGGTGTTGGTGGCGGCGCAGTCGCGGCAGGCGCTGGCGCCTTGCTGCACGCGGCCAGAGCGAACAGCGCTCCGCATAGAGCTAATGTCATCGTCGCGGCAATCTGGTTACGCATAGCAGTATGAAATCATAGGTTTCGCAGTCTCGATGCTTATTGGATCGGAACCATCACCTGGCTGGCCGAGCCGGATACGTACGCCGCGTTGCCGTTCCCTGCGCCTTGCGAACGCATGATCCGCATGTGCGCCTGCTGCAACTTCAGCTGTGCTTCCTGCTCCCGCTCGATGACTTGGCGCTGCTCATAGGTGAGATACGGCGAAAGTGCATCGAGCGTGCGCTGATTACGTTTCTTGGTCGCTTCGATCTGCCGATCGACCATCTCGCTCGTGAAGCCGCCGCCCGGAGCGAACGTCACGCTGGGAGTAATCGCAGCCGCGCCTCGATTCACCACGGCGCTGTATTCGTCCGCCTCTGCTTTCTGCGCCTCGACCATCGCCTTGACCATGGCCTTGTTCATGTCTTCGCCTATCGGCATGCCCTGGCTGGCAAGCGAGGTGCGCATCTGTTCCAGCTGATGGCGCACGCCCACCGTCGACTGATACTCCTTCCACGCCTGCAGTTTGTCCTGGCCGAATCTGGCAGCGATCTCCGCTTCGCTCTTGCGCTGCAGTTCCAGGGATTGCTGCTGGATCTTGCGCTGCTGCGCTTCGATAGTGACCTGGTCCTTGCCTTCGACATCCCACATTGGCTGCAATACATCGCTGACGCGCATCTGCTGGTCCGACAGCAACTCGAAGAATTCGTCCGTCTGCTGCTGATCGAGTCCCAACTCGGCCGCGAGGCCTGGATTGGCGCGCGCGAAGTTGCTCCGATTCTGCAGGCGCATCGCGTCCCGATACTCGGGGTCCTGCATCAGTGCGCGCTGCCGGTCACGGCTCTCGCGCATCATGCGCATGCGCTCTTCGCGAGAAGGCAGTTGAGGCTGCGCCACATCGGCAGGCCTGGTGGTTTTAACTGAGAAGCCCATTACGGCGACATCTTTTGACGGCGCAGAACTGGCACCCTCGCTGCCGTTACCGACCTCAGCGGGCTCGAGCGGCGGCGGCGGGGCGAACGACGGTAATTGCGCACGACGGTTTGCCTGCTGTTTCTCCAGTGCCGCGACTTGAGCTTGCAGCTCGGTGATGGTCGCCTGCCCGGCGTGCGTTTGCCTCACCAGGTGCAGGCTCAGCAGGCCCAGCCCCGTGGAAGTGGCCAGCAGTATTACTACAATTTTGCTCATGACGACGCTCCTGTCTTCAATGACGCATCCGCTGCACGCGCGCGTGCCTAAGGGGCAGACTCCTGTTTCGCCACCGCCTTGCGCAGCTCACGCAGCTTGGCCTTCACCACTGCGGCGTTTTCGCTGCCCATCCGGATCAGCGTTTTCTGGCCGGCCGAACGATTCTCGAGTTCGGGATCGACGAACTCGTAATTGACGCTCGGCCGCTTCAATAAAATCGGCCCTTTGACGTCCGGCGTTGCCAGCAGGTGATCGATCACCTCCACCAGCCGATCGTTGAAGTAGCCGTCGGGATAACCGAGATCGACATACGCCTGCTGGAACAACGGGTAGTACTGTTTGTACATCGCAGTCAGCTGCGCCGTGTCCGTGCCCTGCACGATCTTGATCAGCGGCTCATAGCGCGCGTAGTTGTCTCCGCCGAGCGTGAACTCCTCGGCTTCGCCCGCGGCAACGAGTTCGCCGCCGATCGGCTTGACCGGCCACATCTGCACCGCGGTTTTCTTGCGCGGCAGGTTATCGATGGTCACGACGGTGTGACGCACGATGTTCTTCGGCACCAGGAACGGCTCGAGCGCGCGACCAAACAATCCACTGAGCGAGTCGGCCACCGGCGGATCGCTGTCCGCCAGCGCCGGCAGAGGTTTTGCCGGCGTGGTTTCTTGCAGCGGATTCTGGACCCCGGGCTCGGCGGACGGCGGCGTGCTGTCCGGTGGGGCGAACGCAGGCTGCTGTGGAGCCTGCTGCTCCGCCTGCCGATGCGAGCGGCCGTAGTACAACGCTACGCCGATGCCTACCACGACGACCACGGGGATCGCCCAATACAGCCATTTCTTTGCGTCTTCGTCCACTGCTCGCTCCTGCTCGCCGCCGCGCTATTGCATCAGTTCGGGATCGCCGCTCATTTCGGCTTCTGGAACTTGAGCAAAAAGTTGTCCGCCTCGCCGATCGCCTGGTACTTCTCGCGATCCTGTTCGCCCATCGCCAGCGACGGCGGCAAGGTCCATACACCCTTGGCGTAGTCCTTGGTGTCTTTCGGATTGGCGAGCACTTCGGAACGGCGCACCAGCTTGAAGCCGGCCTTCTCCGCCAGCGCGATGGTGTAGTCCTCGCGCACATAGCCGCTGGCGGCCTTCGGGTCCTGCGGCTTGTCATTGGCGGCGCGATGTTCCTCGATACCGAGAATGCCGCCCGGCTTCAGCGCCGTGTAGAACGCTGCGAAGGCCTGCTCTGCCATGCCCTGGCCCATCCAGTTATGCACATTGCGGAAAGTCACCACCACATCGGCGCTGCCGGCCGGCGCCGGTTCGAACTTGTCGCCGCCGAAATCGCTGACCTTCACCTTGCCGTACAGCGCTGGGTTGCCAGCGAGCTTTTTCCGCCAGTTATCGGCGGCTCGCGGCGAGATCGCCGTGTAATAAGTTCCTTTGTCGTGCAGGTACGGCGCGAGAATCTCCGTCCAGTAACCGCCGCCGGGGGCAATCTCCACCACCGTCATGGTCGGCTTCACGCCGATGAATTCCAGCACTTCCTGCGGCTTGCGGGCTTTGTCACGGGCCACGAAATCCGGCGAACGTTGGTCGGCCGCGATCGCCTTTGCCAAGGCCGCATCCTTGGCAAAGGCGCCCGCTACGGGCAGCGCGCAAACGGCGACGGCAGCGAGAGCAGTGAGCAATGACGATGGACGCATAAGTGACTCCAGCCTGAATGTTATGAGATGCAATTGCCGGGGCGTGCGAATGTAGCAGACCATCGCTGCTGCACACAGGTTCCCGAGCCCCCGCCACGACCACCATTAGTCGACTAACATGAGCGTATTGGCAGCGGGCATATTCATCCGTGCACTCAAAGGGATCCGATGTCGGGCAGGTACAAGAACATCTCTCGATGGCTGGCGGCGCTGGCGTTTTGCAGCGCAATTGAAGCTTCGGCCGCCGCTTTGCCGCTGGCGGATTGCAGGCTGCAGAGCGAGCTTGCGGGGGGCAGCGTTGCGGCTCGCTGCGGCTGGCTGTCGGTGCCGGAAAATCGCCAGCAAGCGGCGGGCAAGCAAGTGCGCCTGCATGTCGCAGTGATGCCGTCATTGCGATTGGAGCCGGCCGCCGACCCCCTGTTCATCCTCAGCGGCGGCCCCGGCCAGGCAGCCAGCGATTTCTATATTTCCATCGCGCCGGTCCTGGCTCGCATCCGGCGGGATCGCGATATCGTGGTGGTCGATCAGCGCGGCACCGGCCGCTCCAATCGTCTCGACTGCACCTTTCCCGATGAGAGCGATGTCACATTCACCGATCCGCAGCAGCTGCGCGAAATCGTTCGTTCGTGCCTCGCCGGATTGCCGGGCGATCCTCGCTATTACACGACCAGCATCGCGGTGCGCGATCTCGACGACGTTCGCGCCGCGCTCGGCTATCGGACCATCGATCTCTACGGTGTTTCCTATGGAACACGAGTCGCGCAACACTACATGCGGCGCTATCCAAACAACGTTCGCGTCGCTGTGCTCGATGGCGTCGTGCCGCCGGACATGGCTTTAGGCCCCGACGTCGCGCTGGATGCCCAAGCCGCTATCGACAGCGCCTTTGTTCGCTGTCGGGCCGACGCGCAATGCAGCCGCGCGTTTCCGAACATCGCGGCGACGTTCACAGCGTTGCGTTCGCGACTGCAGACGCAGCCGGTCGCATTATCTGTGCCGGATCCGCTCAGCGCCGAACCTACCGACACCCAGCTCGGCGTGCAGGAACTCAGCGCCGCGGTGCGGCTGCTGAGCTACTCCGATGAAACATTGTCGACGCTGCCGCTGCTGATTCACGAAGCGCAGATCGGACAGCCGCAGGCGCTGGCAGCGCAGTACCTGATGATCAAGCGCAGCCTGGATACGCAGATCGCCAACGGCATGCACTTCTCCGTCGTTTGCAGCGAAGACGCGCCGCGCTGGACCGAGCAGAGTTTTTCCGATCCCAGGCTGCTGCAAACTTATATCGGCGATACTTTCATGACCGGCATGAAAACGATTTGCGAACAATGGCCAAGGGGTCCGGTCGATGCGGATTTCGGGGCGCCGCTGCAAAGCGCCACGCCGACACTGGTGCTGTCCGGCGGCAACGATCCCGTGACGCCGGCTCGCTACGGGGAACAGATCCTCCCCGGCCTGTCGAAGTCGAAACACCTGGTGCTCGACGGCCAAGGTCACGGGCAAATCACTGTCGGCTGCGTGCCGCGCCTGGTAGCCGAATTCATTGCCAGCGGCGCCATCGAGCGAGTGGACGAAGCCTGCGTCAAGACCGTCGCCCCCGCCCCCTTCCTGCTGTCGCGTTCGGCGCCTGCCCCATGATTGAAGTCGAAGGTTTGCAGAAGCGCTTCGGCGCGGTGCAGGCATTGCAGGATGTTTCGTTCTCCGCCCGCGACGGGCGCATCACCGGCCTGCTGGGGCACAACGGTGCGGGCAAGTCGACTACGTTGCGAGTGCTGAGCACGGTGATTCGCGCCAACGAAGGCCGTGCGCTGATCGATGGGCATGACTGTGCAACCGAGCCTTTGCAGGTGCGCCGCTCGCTGGGCGTGTTACCGCATGCCAGCGGTTTGTACGCACACTTGAGCGGGCGGGAGAACATCCGCTATTACGGCGAGCTGCACGGACTGCGCGGCGTCGAACTGCAGCGTGCTATCGATGACCTGATCGAACGGCTCGCACTCGGTGCCGTCGCCGAGCGGCGCGCGAAAGGTTATTCGCAGGGCGAACGGTTGAAAGTTGGCCTGGCCCGCGCGCTGATTCACCGGCCCCAGACCATCATTCTCGATGAACCGACCAATGGCCTGGACGTCAATGCCGTTCGAATGCTGCGTGAATTGATTCGGGAGCTACGCGGGGAAGGCCGCTGTGTATTGTTCTCCAGTCACGTGATGCAGGAGGTGGCGGCACTCTGTGATGACATCGTGATCATTTCGCATGGGCGCGTGGTCGTGCGCGGCACGCCGGCGGAAATTCTCGCCGCTACCGGGGCGCCCGATCTGGAAGAGGCCTTCGTGCGCGCCGCCGAACAAGGCGAGGTGGTGTAATGCGCGCCATCTGGATCGTCTTTCGCAAGGAAGTGCTGGAAAACCTGCGCGATCGTCGCGTGATCATTTCGGCGTTCTTTTTCGGCGTGCTGCTGGCGCCGATCATTTTTGGCCTGGTCACGACGATGATCTCCAAGCGGGCAGTCGCCAATCAGGACAAGCCGCTGAGCCTGCCGGTCGCGGGCGGCAGTCACGCGCCGAACCTGGTGCAGTTTCTTAGAGAAAATGGCGTCAAGGTCGACGAGGTGCAGCTGAGTGCGGACCAGGCGATGGACGCTGTCAGCTCGGGGCAGCAGGACCTGGTGCTGCTCATCGATGAGTCTTACGGCAAGGCGCTGCAAGCTGGCGAATCTGCGCCGCTGTCGCTGGTCGTCGATACGTCCAACAGCCGCACCTCGCCGAGCGCCGAGCGCGCACGGCAATTGCTCGGAGCTTATGGTCATCAATTAGCAGTGCTGCGGCTGATGGTTCGCGGCATCAATCCGCAGGTGATCGATCCCATCGGCGTTCACACGCTGGATGTCGCCACGCCCGCCGGTCGTTCGTTGTTGATTCTCGGCATGATGACGTACTTCTGTTTCATGTCGATGCTGGTCGGCGGCTTCTATCTCGCCATTGACACCACTGCGGGCGAACGGGAGCGCGGTTCGCTGGAACCGCTGCTCGGATTGCCGGTCCGACGCGCCGAACTGATCGTCGGCAAGATGCTGGCGACCGGGGCATTCATGTCTGCCTCGCTGCTGCTGACTTTGGCGGCGTTCAGCATAGTGCTGCTGTTCATTCCGCTGGAAGCACTGGGAATGTCCGCCAACTTCGGGCCGCAGGTGATCCTGGCGATCTTCGCGGTGATGGTTACGTTCGTGCCCATCGGCGCGGGGCTGATGACGGTCGTCGCTTCGTTTACCAGAAGCAACCGTGAGGCGCAGTCGTGGCTGTCGGTGGTGATGATGCTGCCGATCGCGCCCATCATGTTCGCCGTCGTCAGCGGCACGAAACCGAGCGCCGCGTTGATGGCCGTGCCCAGCTTGAGTCAGCACCTGCTTGCGACCAGCCTCATGCGGGGTGACAGCATACCGGTGCTGCACATCTTGATTTGCGCTGTAACGACGCTCGCGCTGGGTGGTTTGCTGGTCGCCCTGGCGATCAGGCTTTATCAGCGCGAGGCGCTTCTTGGGTGAGCTCTTCACCTCTCCCTTTGGGAGAGGTCGCGCGCTACCTCGCGGCTGAAGAATCCCCTCACCCCAGCCCTCTCCCAAAAGGGAGAGGGGGCAAGAACTCTTCACCTCTCCCCGTGGGAGAGGTCGCGCGAAGCGCGGGTGAGGGCGCGCTACCTCGCGGCTGAAGAATCCCCTCACCCCAGCCCTCTCCCAAAGGGAGAGGGGGCAAGAACTCTTCACCTCTCCCCGTGCGTGGGAGAGGTCGCGCGAAGCGCGGGTGAGGGGGCGCGCTACCTCGCGGCTGAAGAATCCCCACACCCCAGCCCTCTCCCAAAGGGAGAGGGGGTAAGAACGCGGGTGAGGACTCTTCTCTTCGAGCTATCTGCCCGAGCCCGGGCGATCCGATCGATTTCTGTGCTGATGTTGCGGCCGACCGCCCGACGACGGTCGGCCTGACGGGCCCGATGGGCGTGCGACATTGCCACTGGCGGGGCGGGCAACTTGATTCGACTGCTGCGACTGATTGCCGCCACCACCACCCGGGCGGCCGCGACGACGCGGAGGGCGACCACCGCCACCGCCGGCGGGGCGTTGCTCGCTACCCGCGTACGGACGGCGCTGTTGCGACTGGAACGGACGATCCGGCCGTTCTTGCAGCTGGTCTCGATCTGGCGGCGGCGCGGCTTTAAAGACTGGCACTTCGCCGCGCGGGATCGATTTGCGTAACAGCTTTTCGATGTCTTTCAGCAAGCCGGACTCGTCCGAGGAAACCAGCGACACGGCAATGCCGGTGGCTCCAGCGCGGCCAGTGCGGCCGATGCGATGCACGTAGTCTTCGGGCACGTTCGGCAGCTCGTAGTTCACGACGTGCGGCAACTCTTTGATGTCGAGGCCGCGCGAGGCAACTTCGGTTGCGACCAAGGCGCGAATGCGGGAGTTCTTGAAATCGGACAAGGCTGCGGTGCGCGCAGACTGGCTCTTGTTGCCGTGAATCGCGGCCGCTTCGATGCCGTCCTGTTGCAACTGTTTGCAGAGCCGGTTGGCCCCGTGCTTGGTGCGCGTGAATACCAGCACCTGCGACCAGTCGCCGTCTTGAATCAAGTGTGACAGCAAGGCGCGCTTCTGATCTTTGCCGACGAAGTAAGCACGTTGCTCGACGCTCTCGACAGCGGCATTGCGACGCGCGACTTCGATCTCTGCGGGGTCATGCAACAAAGTCTGCGCGAGGCGGCGCATGTCTTCCGAATATGTGGCCGAGAACAGCAAGTTCTGGCGTTTCTTCGGCAACAACCTGATGACGCGACGGATATCGGCGATGAAGCCCATGTCGAGCATGCGATCGGCTTCGTCGAGGACAAAGATTTCGATATGCGACAGGTCGACGGTGCGTTGCTGCGCATGATCCAGCAAGCGCCCGGGTGTGGCGACCAGGATGTCGGCGCCGCGACGGAGCGATTCGATCTGCGGATTGATGCTGACGCCGCCGAAGATGACCAGGCTGCGCTGACGCAGATACTTGCCGTAGGTGGCGATGCTTTCATTCACCTGCGTGGCGAGTTCGCGCGTCGGCACCAGGATCAGCACGCGAGGCGCCCGTGAAGGCGGGCTGCCATGCAAGCGCTGCAGGATCGGCAAAGCGAAGCCGGCGGTTTTGCCGGTGCCGGTCTGAGCCCCGGCGAGTACGTCACGGCCGGCGATGATTTCAGGAATCACGCGCGCCTGAACGGGAGTAGGCGTGGTGTAACCACGATCGGCGAGCGCACGCGAAAGTTCGGGGATGAGCCCGAGAGCGGAAAAAGGCATGGAATAGCTTCCTCAACCAGCCTGCAGAAACTTGCGTTTCGGGTCCAGTGAGGCGGGAGATCAAGTTCGAGGTCGGGCTAAGCCCGTAAGACCGCGAGAGGTGAACAAGCCGACCGGACGGCGGCTGAGTGACGCGCACTCTACAGGGATCGCCGGCGTTTTGCACGGCCGCGACTCTGCAGGGCGACGATTGCGTCACAGGATTCGGCCGAAATATCGGATCTCAAGCCCCGCCGCGGCGACACTCGACACGGAAGATCCCCTCACCCTGCCCTCTCCCAAGGGAGAGGGTAAGAAACTCTTCACCTCTCCCCGTGGGAGAGGTCGCGCGCAGCGCGGGTGAGGGGACACGCGAAGGAAACGTCACAGCAATCGGCGCCCCTCACCCCAGCCCTCTCCCAAAAGGGAGAGGGCAAGAACTCTTCACCTCTCCCCGTGGGAGAGGTCGCGCGCAGCGCGGGTGAGGGGACACGCGAAGGAAACGTCACAGCAATCGGCGCCCCTCACCCCAGCCCTCTCCCAAAAGGGAGAGGGGGCAAGAACTCTTCACCTCTCCCCGTGGGAGAGGTCGCGCGCAGCGCGGGTGAGGGCGCGCTGCGGAAACGTCACAGCAACCGGATCCCCCTCACCCTAACCCTCTCCCAAAGGGAGAGGGGACAGAATCTCACCTCTCCCCGTGGGAGAGGTCGCGCGCAGCGCGGGTGAGGGGCACGCGAAGGAAACGTCACAGCAATCGGCGCCCCTCACCCTGCCCTCTCCCAAGGGAGAGGGTAAGAAACTCTTCACCTCTCCCCGTGGGAGAGGTCGCGCGTAGCGCGGGTGAGGGGCGGGTCGCTTCAGTTCAAGCTGTCCTTTCTCACCTGCAACAGCCCTCGCAGCTTGCTGCGCAAATCCGCCTCTCGATACGGCTTGGCCAACATATCCGCGCCCTTCTCGGGCGCGGCGTACGAAGCCGCATAACCGGTCGCGTACAACACCGGCAGATGCGGACGGCGCTCGCGAGCCAGCCGGCCGAGTTCGAAACCGTTCATGCCGCCGGGCATGACGATATCGGTGAACAACAGGTCGATGTCGGACTCGTGATCGACGATGTCCAGCGCTCGCGTGCCGTTGTCAGCTTCGATCACGGTGAACTGCAATTCCTTGAGCATCGCAGCGGTCACTGCGCGCACGCCGGCGTCGTCTTCGACCAGCAGGATGGTGCGATCCCGGCCGGACAGCGACAGATCTTCTCCGGAAGCGGCGTTCGCCAGCGGCATCATTTCGGTGCGCGGCAAATAGATTCTCACGCTGGTGCCGCGGCCGGGCGTGCTGACGATTTTCACGTGGCCGCCCGACTGTTTGACGAAGCCATACACCATGCTCAAGCCCAGACCGGTGCCATGGCCCATCCGCTTGGTGGTGAAGAACGGCTCCAACGCGCGCTCCAGCACCTCCGGCGTCATGCCGGCGCCGGTGTCGGTCACCGATAGCAACACGAACTCGCCTTCCGGCAAATCCGCATCACGCTCGCTGCTGGCCACATTGCGCGCTTCGATGGTCAGTGTGCCGCCTTCGCTCATGGCGTCACGCGCATTCACCGAGAGATTGATCAGCGAAGATTCCACTTGCGCCGGATCGGCGAGCACGTGCCAAAGATCGTCCTGCACACGCACGTCGATTTGAATTCTTTCGCCGAGCGTGCGGCCAAGCAGTTTGGCAATGTTGCGACTGGTCTCGCCCAGGTGCACCGAGCTGGGCTGCAACGGCTGACGTCGTGCGAACGCCAGCATGCGACGCGTGAGTTCGGCGCAGCTCAAGGCGCCTGTCAACGCCATCTGCGCACGATCGAAATTGCGGCCGGTACCTTTGAGCGAACGCGCCAGCGAATCGAGATTGCCGATCACCACGGTAAGCATGTTGTTGAAGTCGTGGGCGATGCCGCCGGTCAATTGGCCGACGGCTTCCATCTTCTGCGACTGGATCAACTGCTGCTCGACGCGACGCCGATCGGTGACGTCCAGGCAGCTGCCGAAGATTTCATACGGCCGCCCTTCGTGGCGGATCAGCACCGCGCGATCGAGGAACCAGCGATGCGAGCCATCGGCGCACAGCCAGCGGTATTCCGTGGCGATGTCCCCAAGCATCGAGACCGTTGCGATCTCGGCGAGCACACGCTCGCGATCTTCGGGGTGAATGCGCTCGACCCACAGTCGCGGATCATCCAGAAAATCGCCGGGCGGAAAGCCGATGATGTCAGCGATGGCGTCGCTGATAAAGCGCGGCCCGGAAAAACCCGCATCGACCTGCGCGCTGTAAAGCGCGATGGGGAGCGAGCGCACGATGGCTGTCTGTCGCTCTTCCACCTGCCGCAACTGCCGCTCGGCTTCGAGCTTCTCCTGGCGGATGCGCAGGTTTTCCTCCTGCAGGAAACGTTCGAGCGCCGCCTTGCGCTCGACTTCAGCGCTCTTGCGATACAGCTCGACCAGCACCGCAACCTTGGATCGCAGGATGATGGGATCGACCGGCTTGAACACGTAGTCGACTGCACCCATCGAGTAAGCCCGTGCAATGTGCTCGTCGTCGCGATCGATGGCGCTGACGAAAATGATGGGAATGTGCCGCGAACGCTCGCGGCGACGGATCAGCTCGGCGGTCATGTAGCCGTCGATGCCCGGCATGTTGGCATCGAGCAGGATGAGTGCGCATTCTTCCCGCAGCAGGAACCGTAACGCGTCTTCCCCGGACGCAGCTTCGACCACCGTTTCTTCCAACTCCGCCAGCACCTGCGACAGCGCGTAGCGGTTGTTCGGTTCGTCGTCGACGATCAGGATGGTTGCTTTGGACGGATAGGACTGCGGCGCAGTTGCAGGCTCTCGCGCCTGCGCCGCGCTACCGGACGCGCCGTCCGCCGATGAACTGGGATTTAAACGCGCCGCAGCCACACGCGCATCATCGAAACCAGTTGGTCGACATCGACCGGTTTGGAAATGTACTCCGAGGCGCCCGCCTCGATGCACTTCTCCCGGTCGCCCTTCATGGCCTTGGCGGTGATCGCGATCATCGGCAGTTTGCGGAAGCGCTCGTTACGACGGATCTGGCGCATGGTTTCGTAGCCATCCATATCCGGCATCATTACGTCCATCAACACCATGTCGACATCGGGCGTCGCGGCCAGCATGGAGATGCCGTCGCGGCCGCTTTCGGCGTGCAGCACCTGGATGTCGTGCTGCTCAAGGACGCCGGTCAGCGAAAAGATATTACGAATGTCGTCATCGACGATCAGCACCTTGCGGCCGGCCAGGCCCGGTTCGCGGCGGCGCGCGCGTTCGATGATGCGACGCTGGTCTTGCGGCATGTCTTCGACGAAGCGATGCAGGAACAGCGCGGTTTCATCGAACAGCTGCTGATGCGAATCCGGACTCTTGAGAATGAACGACTCGACCAGGTTGCGCAGCTTGGCTTCGTCGGCCGGGTTGAGATCCTTGGCGGTGTGGATGATCACCGGCAGGCGCCACGAGGCATCGCGGCGGATGGTTTCGATCAGCTGCACGCCGTCCATATCGGGCAGCACCAGGTCCAGCACCACGCAGTCGAACTGCTGTTGCTTCAAAGCTTCCAGCGCTTCGCCGCCGTTGGTCACGCGCGTTACATGCACGTCGCCGTTGCCGATCATCTTGAGAATTTCGCTGCTCTGCAGGTCGTCGTCCTCGACCAGCAGCAGCTCCTTGACGTGACGCGCGATGAATTCTTCGGTGCGAGCCAGCGCCTGTTGCAACGTGGCGTGATCAACCGGCTTTTCCAGCACCGAGAACGCGCCCATCTGCAAGCCGCGCTCGCGCGGATCGTCGACGGAGATGATGTGGATGGGGATGTGCCGCGTCTCGGGACTGCGCTTGAGGATGTCCAGCATGCGCCAGCCATCCATGTCGGGCAGGTTGATATCGAGCGTGATCATCGAGGGACTGAACCGGCGCACTAATGGTAGGGCACCGCTGCCGGTCGCCGACACGACGGCTTTGAAGCCGCGATCGTGGGCAAGGTCGAGCAGGATGCGGCCGAACTTCACGTCGTCTTCGATGATCAACAGCACCTTCTCGCCGTGCTGGATGTTTTGCCGGTCATCCGTCAGCTCCGATGCCACCAGCAGCGGCGTCGATTCGCGGCTGACGATGATCTGCGCCGGCTGGGACATATACGAATGCGAGTGCGCACTTGGCACGACCGCAGGCGAGTGAGTGACTCCCTTCGAGAAATCATGCGTCATGGGCACATACAAGGTGAACGTGCTGCCCTCGCCGGGCTTGCTCTCCACCATGATTTCACCGCCCAAAAGCCGGCAGATTTCACGGCTGATCGATAAACCGAGGCCGGTGCCGCCGTACTTGCGGCTGGTGGTTCCGTCCGCCTGCTGGAAGGCTTCGAAAATCACCCGCAGCTTGTCGCTCGCGATACCGATGCCGGTGTCATGCACGGAGTACGCGACCACCGATGATGCCACGTTGAGCGATTGGTTGGCCGGGTTCCAGCCGTTGCTGGCGCGATAGATGGACAGCTCGACACCGCCTTCGTGAGTGAACTTGAACGCGTTCGACAGCAGGTTTTTCAGGATCCGCTGCAAGCGTTTTTCGTCGGTGATCATGGTGCGCGGCAGTGATGGATCGAGTTCGATCTTCAGCTGCAGTTTGCGATCGCTCGCCACCTGCTCGAAACTGCGCTGCAGGTTGTCGACCACTTCGGCGAAGTGCACGGTGCTAACGTCCAGCGTGACGGTGCCCGATTCGATCTTCGACAGGTCGAGAATGTCGTTGATCAACGCCAGCAGCTCGGTGCCGGCGCGATTGATGGTCTGTGCGAATCCGATCTGCTTGGAAGTCAGGTTGGAGTCAACGTTGTCGGCCAGCAGCTTGGACAGGATCAGCAGGCTGTTGAGCGGCGTGCGCAGTTCGTGCGACATGTTCGCGAGGAACTCGGACTTGTACTTGGATGTCAGTGCCAGCTGCTCGGCTTTTTCCTCGAGCATTTCCTTGGCGCGTTCCACTTCCTGGTTCTTCGCTTCCACCTGCTTGTTCTGCCAGGACAGCAGGTTGGCTTTTTCGACCAGTTCTTCGTTCTTGCCGCGCAGCTCTTCCTGTTGCGAGCGCAGCAGGTCTTCGGACCGCTGCAGGGTCGTCGCCTGCTGTTCCAGGCGGTCGTTGGTCTTCTTCAACTCCTCCTGCTGGCTCTGCAATTCGCCGGTCAGCAGCTGCGATTGCGCCAGCAGCGCTTCGGTCTGCATGTTGGCGGCCAGCGTGTTGAGCACGATGCCGATACTTTCCATCAGCTGGTCGAGGAACAGGGTGTGGATGGTGCTGAAGCGTTCGAATGAACCCAGCTCCAGCACCGCCTTCACTTCGCCTTCGAACAGCGCCGGCAGCACGATCACGGTCGAGGGCTTCGCTTCGCCGAGACCGGAAGTGATACGCATGTAATCGTGGGGGGCATCGCTCAACAGCATGCTGCGCTTTTCAACGGCGCACTGGCCGATCAAGCCGTCGCCGAGTTTCAAGCGCGGCGGCGGGCGGCGGCGATTCGGGGCGGCATAACTCGCAGCCAGTTCGAGCACGTTTTCGCCGTCCTGCTGACGGGTCAGATAAAACAACGCCTGGTGCGCATTCACCAGCGGCACCAGCTGCGACAGGATCAGGTTCGAGACGTGGCGGATATCGCGCTGGCCCTGCAGCAGGCGGTTGAAGCGCGCGATGTTGGTCTTCAGCCAGTCCTGCTCGTTGTTCTTCTGCGTGGTGTCCTTGAGGTTGCGAATCATCTCGTTGATGTTGTCCTTGAGCGAGGCCACTTCGCCCGAGGCTTCCACGGTGATGAATCGAGTCAGGTCGCCCTTGGTCACCGCCGTCGCGACCTCCGCGATGGCGCGCACCTGCGTGGTGAGGTTCGCGGCGAGCTGATTGACGTTGTCAGTGAGGTCGCGCCATAAACCGGCCGCGCCCGGCACGCTGGCCTGGCCGCCGAGCTTGCCTTCGGTGCCGACTTCGCGCGCCACGTTGGTCACCTGGTCGGCGAAGGTCGCGAGCGTGTCGATCATTCCGTTGATGGTGTTGGCGAGCGCGGCGATTTCGCCCTTTGCTTCCACGACCAGCTTGCGCTTGAGGTCGCCGTCGGCCACCGAGGTAACGACGTCAGCGATGTTGCGCACCTGGCCGGTGAGGTTCGCCGCCATGTGATTTACGTTGTCGGTCAAGTCCTTCCAGGTGCCGGCGACGCCTTCTACTTTCGCCTGGCCACCGAGCTTGCCTTCGGTGCCGACTTCACGCGCCACGCGCGTTACTTCCGAGGCGAAGGAATTGAGCTGGTCCACCATCGTGTTGACGGTGTTCTTGAGCTCGAGGATTTCGCCGCGCACGTCGACGGTGATTTTCTTGGAGAGGTTGCCGCTGGCCACCGCCGTGGTGACTTCGGCGATGTTGCGCACCTGGCCGGTGAGGTTCGCCGCCATGTGATTCACATTGTCGGTCAAGTCCTTCCAGGTGCCGGCGACGCCTTCCACCTTCGCCTGGCCACCGAGCTTGCCTTCGGTGCCGACTTCGCGCGCCACGCGCGTTACTTCCGAGGCGAAAGAGTTGAGCTGGTCCACCATCGTATTGACGGTGTTTTTCAGTTCGAGAATTTCACCCTTCACATCGACGGTGATTTTCTTGGAAAGGTTGCCGCTGGCCACCGCCGTGGTGACTTCGGCGATGTTGCGCACTTGGCCGGTGAGGTTCGCCGCCATGTGATTCACGGAGTCGGTCAAGTCTTTCCAGGTGCCGGCGACGCCCTTCACGTGCGCCTGCCCCCCGAGCTTGCCTTCGGTACCGACTTCGCGCGCCACGCGCGTCACTTCGGAAGCGAACGAAGCGAGCTGGTCGACCATCGTGTTCACGACCGTACTGATGCGGAGGTACTCGCCTCGCATTGGCCGGCCGTCGACTTCGAGGTTCATCGATTGCGACAGGTTGCCGTTGGCCACTGCGCCGATCACGCGCGCGACTTCAGAGACGGGATATACCATTTCGCCTACGAGGCCGTTCACTGAGTCGATACATGCCGACCAGCTGCCGCTGGCGCCGTTCAGCTTGGCGCGCTCGGAGATGCGTCCTTCGCGCCCGATCATTTCACGCAGGCGTGCGAACTCGCGGGTCATGGAATCGTTGAGCTCGACCACATCGTTGAAAGTTGTGGCAATTTCGCCGTCGATACCCGCCATATCTATGGGTAGCCGCACCGAGAAATCGCCTCGCTTGAGTAACCGCAGCGCCCGGAGAATGTCGCCGCGTTCCAATGATGGAGTCGTTTCAACTGCAGCCTGGGCCATTAGCTTTACCCGCTCGAGGGTGGAGGCGTTGGAGCTGGAAATTCGGTCGCGGAATCAATCACGCGGCGATAGCTGGGCTACCGCCGCAAGCAGCGCTCGTTCGACATCGGCTTCGGTGTACGGCTTCGCCAGGAAGCCCAGCGGTTGCGCGCCTTTGACCCGATCGCCCAGCGAAGCCAGGGGCGCGCCCGTCATGAGCAAAGCGGGAATTCCATGGCGTGTGCGCAAGGCAATCGCGGCGTCAATGCCGTCGCCGCCATCGCCGGCAAGGCCAACGTCGACGATCGCCAGATCGGTAGGCGTGCCGGCGGCAAACGCCAGCGCAGTTCTCAACGAGGGAGCAATCCCGCTCACCTCATGTCCCAGATCGCGAAGTACGCCCTGCAAAAACAGGCTGACCAGCGATTCGTCTTCTACGATCAATACGCGCAGCATGGCGCTGGTCCGCTCATTAACGGCTTGAGTCTCGGCGGCAAACGCCGGGGGATCGGAATTCATATGCATGCGATGAGCACGTCTCTCGCGCCGCTACTGCCGGAAAAGTGTTGCACCAAACGCCGCCGGACAACTATGCGGCCGCGCCTGTCCAACGTCACTCGCGGCACCCTGAGAATCTGTCGTTGTTCGAGCTGAAGTCGCGGCGCAACCCAGCGAATGCGCCGGATGTGTAGAAAGTTCCGCAACGTAATGCAAGACCATGTAATTTTGTCATTGAAAGCCTTACACGAGGTGCGTTATGACGTACTTTTCCCAAGCTTTACCGTACGTTATACGCACACGAAGCGAGCTACAGTAAACTCCGCCCCCAAGCGCATACCGCCGCCCTGGCGGGCTAAGCAAGAATCACAAGGCCATGACAGATCACTCTCACGTTCCGCCTCGCGTCCTCATCGTGGAAGACGAGATGCTGGTTCGTATGTTCGCGGTCGACGCCCTGGAAGACTCGGGCTTCCAGGTATTGCAGGCGGGCGACGCGACCGAGGCGATGGCGGCCCTTAAGGAGGCGCCCGAGGTGGTCGCGGTCATCGTCGACATGGGATTACCGGACCGATCCGGTGATCAGCTTGCCGCCGAGATGCGCGGGCAGCTGCAAAACCTGCCGATCCTGATTGCCAGCGGCCGAAGCGAACGCGAACTCAAGGACAAGTTTGCTGCCGACTCGCGCATTGCTGTGCTGGTGAAGCCCTACACGGCGGCGATGTTGATCGGGGCGCTGGGCTCGCTCGGAGTGCCGGCACCGTCGCCACAGGATTAGCCGGCCCACCGGTCAGTGGCTTCGGCTCCATCGATCGGGGGGATTCTCCGCCTTCACACTCTTCGGGTTGGCCGCCTCGCCCTTGCGATAGCCGCGCTCGAACAGCCGTTTGCGGAACACGAAAATAGTCAGTGCAATGGCCAGCACGATGAGCAGCACCACGGCACCCAAATACTGTTGGAAAAACTCCTGCATGACTGGCACCCCTCATCGTCGCATTGACTGGCTGGGGTGTAACGGCTGAAGCGTTGCCGATGTTTCACGGGCTGCAGCGGAAGTGCTAGCGTTTACGCCGCGATCGCATCCAGATGATGGCGACGACGAAGGCGATCAGCAGCAGGATGATGACGATGCGCACGCGTTAGTTCTCCAACTTCGAGGCTGGGCCGAGGTTCGCGACCAGCTGCAGATCCACTGCCGGTCCAGCTTCCGCTGTTGGAGCGGTGTAAGGCGCTTCCGGGCGTTGAAAGCGCTCGTTCAGCGCAGCGAGATCTTCGGGAGTATCGAGATCGATGGCTGCGTTCGACATGGGCACGCGCACCAGCCGGTAATTGTTACGTTCGAGCACTGTGCGCGCGCCTTGATCGCCGCGAAGGTCCGCCAGCTCACTGAAACTCACGCGTGGGAAGATTGCGGGCACACCGACACGCTGTTCGTAAACGCTGGCGGCAATCATGCTTTCCTCGCCCTTCCACGCGCTTACCAGCCGCTTAAGATCATCCGCGGTGACCGCCACTTGATCGCCGAGCAACACCATGACGGATTGGCAAGCTGGTGGCAACGATGCGACCCCGAACCGCAGCGACGACGCCATCCCTTCCTCCCAATGCCGATTGACGATGACCGAGGCTGGCGAGTGCGCCAGCAGGTGAGTCATCTCCCGCGCATGTGCGCCGACGACCACAGTGACGGCGTGGCCTGCGACCGCGACCGCATTCGACACCACGATGTGTAGCGCGGGCCGGCCCGCCAGCTTGACCAACTGCTTGGGCTGACCGAGCCGCTTGGAGGCGCCGGCGGCGAGAACCAGGACATGAGGAGGGGTAGACATGGCAGTGACAGGTGAATGACAGACGAATTTGCTTACTTAGCCTTAGTGCTCGTTCCTGCGGCTGTGACACGACTGTGTTTCATTGTCCGCGCGCAGACCAATACTATACTTGGTCACTTCAGCCTCTTTTAACCAACCGCCGGCTCTGCGCCGCTGTCCACAATGGCCGTCCGTCCCGTACTGAAAATGGGTGATCCGCTGCTGCTGCAGGTCGCAAGGCCGGTGGAGCAGTTCGATACACCCGAGTTGCATGCCCTGCTCGAGGACATGCAAGACACCATGGCCTCGCTGAATGGCGCGGGGCTGGCGGCACCGCAGATCGGCGTCTCTCAGCAAGTGGTGATCTTCGGCGTCGGCAAGAACCCGCGTTATCCTCAAGCCGAGGAAGTGCCGTTCACGGTGCTGATCAATCCGGTGCTCGAGCCGCTGGGCGAGCAGATGGAAGAAGGCTGGGAAGGATGCCTTTCGGTACCGGGCATGCGCGGCCTGGTGCCGCGTTACGCGCGATTGCGCTATCGGGGCTTCGATCCGCAGGGGCTGCCGATCGATCGCACGGTCGATGCGTTTCATGCCCGGGTGGTACAGCATGAAGTGGATCATCTGCTCGGCATCCTCTATCCCATGCGCATCCGCGACCTGCGCAACTTCGGTTTCAACGAGAGTCTGTTTCCCGGTCAGCAGCTGGTGGACGATTGAAGCGCCGCTGCCGAACATCCACGAGTCACTAGTCACTTCTGGTTTGGAGTTTTCCATGGCTGCCGCACAGCACAGCACACTGTCTCTTCGCGATCCGAGCTTGTTTCGTGAGCAGGCCTTCGTCGGCGGCCGCTGGCTGGATGCAGCCGGCGGCGAGGTGAAGGAAGTCGTCAATCCCGCCAACGGCCAAGTGATCGGCACAGTGCCGAACTGCGGTGCGAAGGAAGCGCGCGCCGCCATCGAAGCCGCGGATAAAGCCTTGCCCGAGTGGCGCGCACGCACAGCGAAGGAACGCGCTCAACTGTTGCGCAAGTGGTTCGACCTGATCATGGCGAACCAGGAGGATCTCGCCGTGCTGATGACCGTCGAGCAGGGCAAGCCGTTGACGGAAAGCCGCGGCGAAATCGCTTATGCGGCCTCGTTCATCGAATGGTTCGCCGAGGAAGGCAAGCGCGCTTATGGCGACGTCATTCCCTCTCACGGCGCCGACAAACGAATCCTGGTGTTGAAACAGCCGATCGGCGTGACGGCGGCCATCACGCCGTGGAATTTCCCGACCGCGATGATCACCCGCAAAGTCGGCCCCGCGCTGGCGGCAGGCTGCACGATGGTGGTCAAGCCTTCGGAACTCACTCCCTATTCGGCGCTGGCGCTGTGCGTGCTTGCCGAGCGCGCCGGACTGCCCGCCGGGTTGATTTCTGTCGTGACCGGCGACGCAAAACCCATCGGCGGGGAGTTCACCAGCAATCCGCTGGTGCGAAAGCTCAGCTTCACCGGCTCGACTGCCGTCGGCAAGCTGCTCATGTCGCAGTGTGCGGCGACGGTGAAAAAAGTCGCGCTGGAGCTGGGGGGCAATGCGCCATTCATCGTATTCGACGACGCCGATCTCGAAGCGGCGGTGACGGGCGCGATCGCATCGAAGTATCGCAATGCCGGTCAGACATGCGTCTGCGCCAATCGCATTTTCGTCCAGAGCGGTATCTACGACCGCTTTGCGGCGCGGCTGGCGGAAAAAGTCTCGGCCATGAAAGTGGGCAACGGCCTCGATCAGGGTACGGTCATCGGACCGCTGATCGAGGAGAAGGCGGTCGCTAAGGTCGAAGAGCACGTGCGCGACGCGATCAGCAAAGGCGCGAAGGTGCTCACCGGCGGCAAGCGAGCGGAAGGCGGCGGACATTTCTATGTGCCGACCGTGCTCACCGGCATCACGGGGGACATGCTGGCCATGCGCGAGGAAACATTCGGCCCGGTCGCGCCGTTGATGAAATTCCAGACCGAGGAAGAGGTGATTCGCCTCGCCAACTCCACCGAGTTCGGTCTCGCTGCGTATTTCTACACTCGTGACGCGGGGCGCGTGTGGCGCGTGGCGGAAGCATTGGAAACGGGCATCGTCGGCATCAATGAAGGCATCATTTCCACCGAGGTCGCACCATTCGGCGGCGTCAAGGAAAGCGGCATCGGCCGCGAGGGCTCCAAGTACGGCCTTGAGGATTACCTTGAGATCAAGTACCTGTGCATCGGCGGGATCAGCTGATGAAGGCACGCATCAAGTGGGTGCAGGATGTGATGTTCGTCGGTGAGTCAGGCTCCGGTCATTCGGTAGTGATGGATGGCGCTGCCGATGCGGGCGGTCGCAATCTAGGCATCCGGCCGATGGAAATGGTGCTGCTGGGGCTGGGCGGCTGCTCGGCCTTCGACGTCATGCTCATTCTCAAGCGCGGGCGGGCAGCCGTGGCCGACTGCGTCGTCGAACTCGACGCCGAGCGCGCCACAACCGATCCCAAAGTCTTTACCAAGATCGCCATGCATTACATCGTCACCGGCCAGTCGCTGGACCGGAAGAAGGTCGAGCGCGCGGTGCAGCTGTCGGCGGAAAAGTATTGCTCCGCCAGCGCCATCATCGCCAAGACCGCGCAGATCACTCACACCATCGACATCGTCGATCCGACACTCGCAACGACAGGAGCCACCACATGAAACGCACTGCATCCGCCGTCTGGAAAGGCGGCCTGAAAGACGGCAAGGGGTCGATCTCCACCGAGAGCGGCGTGCTCAGCGACACGCAGTATTCCTTCGCCACGCGCTTCGAAGAAGGCAAGGGCACCAACCCTGAAGAGCTGATCGCTGCGGCCCACGCCGGCTGCTTCAGCATGGCGCTGTCCGCGCAACTCGGCACTGAGAACAAGACTCCGGAGAGTATTCAGACCGAAGCCGCGGTCACGCTGTTGAAAACCGATGCCGGCTTCACCGTCACCGCCGTGCATCTGAAAGTCCGCGCCAAAGTCCCCGGCGCCTCGCCTCCGGATTTCAAACAAGCGGCCGAAGCCGCCAAAGCCAATTGTCCGATCTCTCGTTTGTTGAAAGCGGAGATCACCCTGGAGGCGAAGCTGGAGGGGTGGACTTAAGCCTGGCTCTGTTTGGCCGCGAGCAATGCGTCCTGCAAGTTGCTCGCGGTGAGCAGGCGATCACCGATTGCGTCCAGCTCCGGAGACGAGCTGGACGCGATCTGCGCCTGCACTTCCGGGCTCAGTCGAGCGTCGCACTGACCTGCTGAGCGACCGCCGCGATCTGTGCGGCCTTGGCGCAATTCGTGACGAAATTCGTGCACTCACGGCGTCGTGCTCGTGCGCTGCTAGTCGATCCGCCGCACCCATACATAGCACAGCACCGCGAGCACGGCGCCGCTGGCCATGATGGCGGCGAGCGTGCGGACGGTGCCGTCGTTTAAGATGGCGACGGTCAGGCCGCCGCACGTCGTGAGGGCGGATTGGGTGGCGCCCATCAATGCGGATGCGGTGCCGGCATTGCGACCGTGAGGGGCGAGCGCGAGCGCAGAGACATTCGGGTTGACACGCCCAACGCTGAGGAAGAACAACAACTGCAGCGACACCACACCCCACAGCGGCATATCGATGAGCATGCTCGATATCAGCAGCGCAATGCCTAGCAAAGGAGAAATCCAGATATAACGCGCCAACACTTGGCCCGGCTCCAGTGTTCGCAGGGCGCGCATGTTAAGCATGCTGGCCGACATGAAGGCGAGGCCATTCATGCCGATCAGCCAGCCGAACTGCTGCGGCGACAAGCCGTAGTGCTGAATGATCACTTTCGGCGCGCCGACGACGTAGCAGAACATCGAGGCCATCGAAAAGCCCAGCAACAGCGAGTAGCCGACGAAACGTCGATCGCGCATCAAGCGCGCGTAGTTGCGCAGCACATCGAAGAAACTCTCCTTCGTGCCATCGCTGACGTGGTGGGATTCGCTCATCAGCTTGTGCATCCCGAACAGCAGCGCCACGCCGAGAATGGCCTGGACGATGAACGTCGCGCGCCAACCGAAATGGGTCACGACAACGCCGCCGATGGCGGGCGCCAGCACTGGACCCAAGGCGACAATCATCAGCAGAGTAGTGAAAGCACGCGCCGCCTCATGAGGCTCGCAACGATCACGCACGATCGCCCGGCCAATCACCATGCCTGCGCAGCCGCCTAATGCCTGCACGACTCGCATTACGGTCAACATCGTCATGTTGGTGGACAGCGCGCAGCCCAGCGAGCCGATGGCATAGACGATGAAGCCCAGGTACAGCGGCGGCTTGCGGCCGAAGCGATCGCTGATCGGTCCGTAGAACAGCTGGCCGACGGCGAGGCCGACAATGAATGCCGCCATCGTGCCCTCGACACCGCGCGTGGCGAACTCACGTTCGATGATGGGAAAAGCGGGCAGGTACATGTCGATCGACACGGGTCCGACAGCGGTCATCGCCGCAATCATCATCAGCCAGCGAGGCAGCCGTTGCCGCGGAGCGGCGGTCACGCGGAGATCAGCTGCCGCGCGTGATGTCGCAGGTGAGTTTCCATGAAAGTGGAGATGAAGTAGTAGCCGTGATCGTAGCCCTCGACCAGCCGATACTGCAGTTCGCTACCCGACTTGCGAGCTGCGTCGACAAGAATCTGCGGCTTGAGTTGTTCGTCGAGGAATTTATCGCGATCACCCTGGTGAATCAGGATGGGGCGTGGATAGCGTTTGGCGGCAATCAGTTCGCTCGCATCGTACTGACACCACGTGCTGCGATCCTCGCCAAGGTAGCCGCTGAACGCCTTCTGCCCCCAAGGAGACTGCATCGGGGCTGAAATCGGTGCGAACGCGGACGCTGACAGATACTGATCGGGATTCCTCAACGCACACACCAGCGCGCCATGGCCGCCCATGGAGTGGCCAAAAATTCCCTGCCGATCGGCGCGCGCGCCACCCAGCGATTGGACGATCTCCGGCAGCTCGCGCGTCACGTAGCTGTACATTCGGTAATGCTGCGACCATGGCGCCTGGGTCGCATCGACGTAAAAGCCGGCACCGAGTCCGAAATCCCAACTTGCATCGTCGCCTGGAATACGCGCTTTGCGTGGGCTGGTGTCAGGCGACACCAACATCAGACCCAGTTCAGCCGCGACCCGCTGCGCACCACCCTTAGCCACAAATGTTTCTTCGGTGCAGGTGAGGCCGGCCAGGTAATACAACACCGGCACTGCATGCTCCAACGCCTGCGGCGGCAGGTACACGGAGAACCGCATTTCAGTGCGGCACTCACACGACTCGTGCGCATAGAAGCGTTGCAGGCCATTGAAGCAGCGATGTTCCGAGATCAGGTTGAGCGTCATAGCGGTAACAATGAGTGGCCGCGATTCAATAGACGACCACCGACCTGATCGACTCGCCCGAATGCATCAGGTCGAAGGCGCGATTGATGTCATCGAGCGGCATCTGGTGGGTGATCAACTCGTCGATCTTGATCTTGCCGTCCATGTACCAGTCGACGATCCTCGGCACATCGGTACGTCCGCGCGCGCCACCGAACGCCGTTCCTTTCCACACGCGTCCGGTTACAAGTTGGAACGGCCGTGTTTTGATTTCCTGTCCGGCGCCGGCGACACCTATGATCACCGACACGCCCCAGCCGCGGTGACAACATTCCAGCGCCTGACGCATCAGGTCGACATTGCCGACGCATTCGAAGCTGTAGTCGGCGCCGCCGTCAGTGAGCGACACCAGGTACGGCACCAGCTCGCCGCCGATTTCCTTGGGATTAACGAAGTCGGTCATGCCGAACTGCTCGGCCAGCGCCTTGCGCGCGGGATTGATATCGACGCCGATGATGCGATTCGCCCCCGCCAGGCGCGCGCCTTGAATCACGTTCAAGCCGATGCCGCCCAGGCCGAACACCACGACGTTGTCGCCGGGCTTGACGCCTGCCGTGTTGATGACGGCGCCAATACCGGTCGTCACGCCGCAGCCGATATAACAAACCTTGTCGAACGGGGCATCCTCGCGAATTTTCGCCAGTGCGATTTCCGGCAGCACGGTGAAATTGGAGAACGTCGAGCAGCCCATGTAGTGATGCACTCGGTCCTTGCCGATGGCAAAGCGGCTGGTGCCATCGGGCATGAGCCCCTTGCCCTGGGTGGCGCGAATCGCCGTGCACAGATTGGTCTTTTGCGACAGGCACGATTTACATTGACGGCACTCGGGCGTGTACAGCGGGATGACATGGTCGCCTTTTTTCAACGACGTGACGCCGCGGCCGACGTCGACCACGATGCCCGCGCCTTCGTGACCGAAGATGGCAGGGAACAAGCCCTCGGGATCGGCACCGGAACGCGTGAATTCGTCGGTGTGGCAGACGCCCGATGCCTTGATCTCGACCAACACTTCGCCATCCCTGGGCCCCTCGAGGTCCAAAGTCATGACTTCGAGCGGTTTGCCCGCTGCAAGGGCGACGGCGGCACGGGTTTTCATAGATTGATAGTGAGTAGTAAGGGGTGACCAGGGACTGGGTGGATTGTCGCTTTTCGGGCACCCGCGCGCTACCTCTCGCAAGTCACCAGCCACGCGCCGCTGCTGGGCTCGCAGACCGTGATGGCACGACCTTCCCATCTGACCCTTCAGACCAGCTACTCGTGACGCAACGCCTCGATAGGGTCGAGTTGCGCGGCGCGCCGTGCCGGGAAATAACCGAAGATGATGCCGACGGCGGCGGAGAAAGCGAAGGAGAGCACCACGATGCCCATGTTCAGTACAAAGGGCACGTTGAAAGCGTTGGTCGCCAGCGCGCCGGCACTCAAGCCGAGCACGATGCCGATGACACCGCCGAAGGCTGCAAGCGTCACGGCCTCGATCAGGAACTGCAGCAGTACATCGCTGGCCATCGCGCCTACGGCCAGTCGCGTGCCGATCTCACGCGTACGTTCGGTCACCGACACGAGCATGATGTTCATGATGCCAACACCACCCACTAACAAACTGACAGCAGCGACGGCCGCGAGCAACGTTGTCAGCACGCGCGTCGTGGCAGTGAGAGCGCTGCTGATTTCTTTCAAATCACGCACGTTGAAATCGTTGTCGGCGCCGGCGCGTATCTTGCGGCGTTCATGCATCAGACTTTCGATATCCGCCTGCACTTTTTCCGTCGCGACGCCTTCGCGGGCGGAAACCAGGATGCCATTGACGTCTGAATTGCCGACCATGCGACGCTGCAGGGTGCGTAACGGCAGCAGCACCGCATCATCCTGATCCTGGCCGAAGCCTGATTGACCCTTGGCCGACAGCACGCCGATCACCTGGCACGACAACTTGTTCAAGCGAATACTGGCGCCGATCGGATCTTCCTGGGCGAACAACTCCCGCTTGACCGTCTCGCCGAGAATGCAGACGGCGGCGCCGGCGCGCAATTCCGAATCAGAAAAGTTGCGGCCGTTGGCGAGCGGCCAATCGCGCACCGAGATGAACTGATCATCGGTGCCAGTGACCTGCGTCGACCAATTGGAGTTGCCGTAGATCGCCTGCGCCATGGTATTGGCGCTTGGCGCGACAGTGCGTACGCCGGAGACTTCGTTTTGAATCGCCACGACGTCATCCATAGTAAACGGCGGAGCGGACGATCTCGCGCCACCGCCGCCGCCGAAGCCCTGGCCGCGAAAAACCTGCAGCAGGTTGGAGCCGAGCTTTTGAATGTCGTTCTGCACCTGGGCCGTGGCACCTTCGCCGATGGTTACCATGGTGATGACGGCGCCGACGCCGATGACGATGCCGAGAATGGTCAGCGTCGAGCGCAAAACATTGCGACGAATTTCACGCAGCGCGAGCACGATGGCGTTACCGAACATCTACAGTTCCTGCACCGGCTCGTTGACCTGGTCGCTTTCGATATTGCCGTCGCGAAAGCGCACGATGCGGCGCGTCCAAGCGGCGATATCCGGTTCGTGCGTCACCATCGCAATGGTAATGCCGCGCTGTTCGTTGAGTCCGGTGAGCAGCTTCATGATCTCGGCGCTGGTCGTCGTATCGAGATTGCCGGTGGGCTCGTCGGCGAACAGCACCTGCGGCGTCGATACGATGGCGCGGGCGATCGCTACACGCTGCTGCTGACCGCCGGACAACTGACTCGGCACATGCGACTCGCGATCGCCCAGCCCGACCTCTTGCAATGCCTTGCGCGCCAGTGCGCGTCGTTGCTCCTTCGGCACATGTCGATACACCAGGGGCAGCTCGACATTTTCCAGCGCTGTCGTGCGACTGAGCAGATTGAAGCCCTGAAACACGAAACCGAGATAGTTACGACGCAGTAAGGCGCGTTGGTCGGCATTCATGCTGCCGACCGGCACGCCGAGAAATTTATAAGTACCGCTGGTGGGCGTATCGAGGCAACCAAGCACGTTCATGCAGGTCGATTTGCCGGAACCGCTTGGCCCCATCACCGCGACGAATTCGCCCGCGTCAATGCGCAGATCGATGCCGCGCAAAGCACGCACTTCACCTTCACCCTGGCCGTAGATCTTAGTGACCTGCGACAGCTCGATTATCGGCGTGGGAATGGCGGGCATGCCGGTCACGGCGCCGCCGCTCCGACATCCACGATGACTTTAGTCCCGGGTTCCAGCTTGCGTTCGAACGCCTTGCGCATTTCCTCGGCATTGGCGCCGCCGGCCTTGCCAACTGCGCTTTCAGGGCGCGTCCCATTCGGCGGCGGCTCGACAGGCAACACCTGCGTCATGCGGCCATCGGTGGCGCCGGCACGAAACATCACTAATGCGGGTTTGCCGCCTTCGACGATATACGCGCGGCCCATGCGACGACCGGCGTCTTGCTGTTGCTGACCACGCGGACCCATGCCGCGCGGCCCGCGCCCCATCGGCATGATTGCGGACAAGGGACTGCGCTGCTGGGGACGAGCGCCGCCAGCAGCGGCTGCATCTTCCGGCGGCGTGAAACGCAACGCGGCGTTCGGCACCAGCACTGCATTGTCGATCTTGGTAGTGACAATCTCAGCTGTCGCAGTCATGCCCGGACGCAACAGCAATTCCGGGTTGTCGACTTCCAGCACCGTTTCGTAAGTGACGACGCCGGTGGAGGTCGCGCTCAAGCCGCTGGAACCGCTCGACGCTGAAGACGACGCCGAGCTCTTGGTGTTGCTGGAAGCGAAGTGAACCTGGGTGATGCGCGCAGAAAAGCGGCGATTGGGGAACGCGTCGACCGTGAACGTCGCTTCCTGACCTACTTCGACCGAGCCGACGTCGGCTTCGTCCACCGACACGTGCAACTCCATCTTTTTCAGGTCTTCCGCCATGATGAACAGCACCGGCGCCTGCAGGGACGCCGCCACGGTCTGGCCCGGCTCGATGGAGCGGACGAGAATGACGCCGTTGATCGGCGAGCGGATTTCCGTCTTGCGCAGATCGGTGCGCACCGTTTCCAACGTAGCGCGCGCTTGAGCCACGGCCGCCTTCGCGGCAGCGGCTTCACCTTCAGCACGCGCCACTGCGGCTTCGGCCACATCCATATCCTGTTGCGACGGCAGCTTGTTGCCGCTCAATTCGCGAACTTTCTGTAAGCGCGCCAGATTCGCGCGGGCTTCTTTCGTGCCTGCATCGGCTTGCAGCACCCTCGCATCGGCCGAAGCCAGCGAACTTTCCGATTGCAGCACTTGCGCCTTCAAGCGAGTGGTGTCGAGCACGGCCAGCACCTGGCCAGCTGTGACCTCATCGTTCACATCGGCATTGACCTTGATCACCGTGCCGGACAATTCGCTGCCGATCTCGACTTGATTGCGCGGTTCGAGATTGCCGGTAGCCGTGACGGTGACCGTCATGTCGCCGGTGGTTACTTCCTGAGTGGTGTAGGTGGTGGCCTTGGCGCCGCCGCGACCGAATAGAAAATAGCCGACAACGATGACCAGCGCGGCTAGCAAGCCCCACTTCAAAGCCTTCTGCCACACCGGCGGCCCGGCGAGCCCTTCTCTCAGGGTGTGAGAGATATCGTTGGAATTGCTGGTTGCGGTGTCCATGAGTCCTTCGAGGTTGGCGCCGGTCGTTGGTGAGATGGCGTCAGCCGCCAGAGGACGCAGTGGTCGCGGTCGGGAACACCGACCAACCGCCGCCGAGCGCTTTATATAAACGAATCAGGTTGGCAGTCATTTCGCCGTCGCTGACTGCCAGCGAATCTTCCAGCGAGATCAACTGGCGATCCGCCGTCAACACGACCTGGAAGTCGACCAGTCCCGAATTGTATTGAACCAGCGCCAGTTCGGACGCGCGGCGCGCGCTGCCCGCCGCTTGCACCAGCGCTTCATGCCGGCGCTGCTCGCTGCCCCAGGCATCGAGCGCATTCTCGACCTCTTCATAGGCCGCGAGCACGGTGGACTCGTAAACAGCCAACGCCTGGTCCACCAATGCGTGCTGCACTTTGATGGCCTGGCGCAGCGCGCCGCCATTGAAAATCGGCAGGGTCAGCGACAAGCCCTGGCGCTCGTTACGAAACCCATCGAGCAAGTCGCTGGCCGCAAGCGATTGCCACGAGATCGAGCCGTTCAGTGACAGGCTCGGGTACAACGCCGCCGTGGCCACGCCAACCTCGGCCGTCTGCGCAGCCAGCTGCCTTTCAGCTCCGCGAATATCCGGACGACGACGCAACACATCGGCGGGCACGCCCGCGACGATCTCCAGCGGCGCGACCGGAATCGGTTTGCGCGTCTGCAATGAATTTTCCAGCGCGCCCGGCGTCTGGCCTGTCAACACTGCGAGGCGATTCATGTTCTGCACGAGACTCGATTCCAGCGAAGGAATCTGCGCACGAGTCTGTTCGAAGCTCGTGTTCGCTTGCTCGACGTCAAGCACGGTCGTCAGGCCGGCCTCCGCGCGCCACTTGGTGATGTCCAACGCTTCGCGCTGTGACTGGAGGTTGCGCTCCGCATAGTCCAATCGAGACTGCGCCGTCCGCACACCGATATAACTCAGCGCGACATCACCGAGCAGCACGACCAGCACATCGCGAAAATCCGCTTCGGTCGCCGCGAGCTGCGCCGTGGCTGATTCGTACGAGCGGCGCTGACCGCCGAACAAATCCAGTTCCCAGCTGGCGCTCAAGCCGGTGCTGTAGCTCTCGCCCACGGTAGACACCACTTCACCGCTTTCGTTGAAGTTGGATTCCGACTCGCTGCGGCTGGCGCTGGCCGAGGCGCCCACGCTGGGCCAAAAGCCCGACCCTGTGATCGCCCGTTGTGCGCGAGCCTGGACTACTCGCGCATACGCCTGCTTGACGGTCTTGTTGTCCGCCAACGCACGTTCGATGAACTCATTCAGTTGCGGATCGTTCAGCGTGGTCCACCAGGCAGCCAGCGAGGGGGCCTCCGCGGACTCCACTTTCACGCCGGTCTGGGGCAGCTCGTGCCATTGATCCGGGGTCACGGTCTGCGGTGGGCGATAGTCCGGTCCCACCGCGCAGGCGGATAGTCCGCATGCGACTGCGGTGGCGACCACCGACGCCAGCGGCCTCGGCCACCGGGAGGATGTGAAAACCGCGCTTTCCGAGAGGGTTGATGACATTAAGTTGCGACTTCTTCCGGTCGGTAGGCTGCCGGGGACCAAACGTCAAGCCGAGGCAGGCGAGGGATTAGTAGCCGGACCGCGCCGGAAGTTCAGCACGTCGCCCGGCCCAGTAGTGTTACAAGATTGTAAGCATATGTATCTGAAAATCCCGCGGTTTTGGCCCCGCTCCTGAACGCGTGACCGGCTTATAACCATCTGTGAGCAACGCTGCACCAGTTGCGATATGCACCGCCGGGGCTGTTAACGCACAATCTCCGCCCGCGCTGACCGGATGGATTCCCCGGCCGCCCGCGACAGAACCGGGACTTTTCGCAAGCGATGATCAGACTGACGCATCTGCAGCGGCTCGAAGCCGAGAGCATTCACATCCTCCGTGAAGTGGTCGCCGAGTGCGAACGGCCCGTGATGCTGTACTCCATCGGCAAGGACAGCTCGGTGATGCTGCACCTGGCGATGAAGGCGTTCTACCCGGCCAAACCGCCGTTTCCGCTGCTGCACGTCGACACCACCTGGAAATTCCGCGAAATGATCGCGTTTCGCGACCGGCTGACCGCACGATCTCGGCCTGCAGCTGCTGGTCCACGTCAACCAGGACGGCCTCGATCGCGGCATCGGCCCGTTCACCCACGGCTCCTCGGTCCACACCGACGTGATGAAAACCCAGGGCCTGAAGCAAGCGCTCGACAAGTACGGCTTCGACGCCGCCTTCGGCGGCGCCCGCCGCGACGAAGAGAAGTCCCGCGCCAAGGAACGCGTGTTCTCGTTCCGCTCCGCCCAACACCGCTGGGACCCCAAGCGCCAGCGCCCCGAACTCTGGCGGCATCTACAACGCCCGCAAGAACAAAGGCGAAAGCCTGCGCGTCTTCCCGCTCTCCAACTGGACCGAGCTGGACATCTGGCAGTACATCTACCTGGAAAAAATTCCCATCGTGCCGCTGTACTTCGCCGGCGCAACGCCCGGTCGTACGCCGCGACGGCACCTTGATCATGGTCGACGACGACCGCATGCCGCTGCAAGCCTGGCGAGCGCCCGGAAATGAAATCCGTCCGCTTCCGCACGCTGGGCTGCTACCCGCTGACCGGCGCGATCGAAAGCGAAGCCGCAACGCTGCCGGAGATCATCCAGGAAATGCTGCTGACCACCAGCTCCGAGCGCCAGGGCCGCATGATCGACCACGACAGCTCGGCATCGATGGAAAAGAAAAAGCAGGAGGGGTATTTCTGATGCTGCGACTAGCGACCTGGCACCTGCATCAACATGGCCCACAAATCCGACCTCATCGCCACCGACATCCAGGCTTACCTGAAGTCGCACGAGCAAAAAGCCTGCTGCGGTTCATCACCTGCGGCAGCGTCGATGATGGCAAGTCGACGCTGATCGGGCGCCTGCTGTACGAATCGAAAATGATTTTCGAGGACCAGCTGACCGCGCTCGAAGCCGATTCCAAGAAGGTCGGCACCCAGGGCGGCGAACTGGATTTTGCCTTGCTGGTGGATGGCCTCGCCGCCGAGCGCGAACAAGGCATCACCATCGATGTCGCGTATCGCTTCTTCTCCACCGATCGGCGCAAGTTCATCGTCGCCGACACCCCCGGCCACGAGCAATACACCCGCAATATGGTCACCGGCGCATCCACCGCCGATGTCGCAGTGATCCTGATCGATGCTCGCAAGGGAGTGCTCACGCAGACGCGTCGCCACAGCTACATCGTATCCCTGCTGGGCATCAAACATGTCGTGCTGGCGATCAACAAGATGGACCTGGTCGGCTACTCCCAGCAGATCTTCGACACCATCGTCACGGAGTATCGCGAGCTTCGCCGCCCAGATCGGCCTCGACGACATCGTACCCGTGCCTTTGTCCGCGCTGCGCGGCGACAACATGCTCGAACCCAGTCCGCAGACGCCCTGGTACAGCGGCCCGACGCTGATGTCGTATCTTGAATCGGTAGCGATCGAAGATGATTTGCAGCACGCGTCCGTTCCGGATGGCAGTGCAGTGGGTGAATCGCCCGAACCAGGACTTCCGGGGGTTTGCCGGCACGGTTGCCAGCGGCTCGATTCGTAAAGGCGACGCCGTCCGCGCGTTGCCCTCGGGGCGCAAAGCAAAGTCGCTCGCATCGTCACTCACGACGGTGATCTGGAAACGGCGGTGGCCGGCCAGTCGATCACACTCACCCTGACCGATGAAGATCGACGTCAGTCGTGGCGATGTGCTCGCCGCCGCAGCCTCGCCGCCCGCGGTAGCCGATCAATTCCAGGCGACCATCATCTGGATGCATGACGAGCCGATGCTCCCCGGCCGGCCGTATCTCATCAAGCTCGGCACTCGCACCGTCACCGGCAGCATCACCGCGCCAAAATACAAAGTGAACGTCAACACACTCGAACATCTGGCGGCCAAGCAGCTGGAGTTGAACGAGATCGGCGTCTGCAATCTCAGCCTCGACCGGCCGATCGCCTTCGATCCTTACACCGAGAATCGCGACACCGGCGGCTTCATCCTGATCGACAAGATTTCCAACGACACCGTCGGCGCCGGGCTTGCTGAGCTTCGCGCTGCGACGCTCGGAGAATATTCACTGGCAGGCGCTGGACGTGAACAAGCACGCCCGCGCGGGGCTGAAGGGCCAGCGCGCCTGCGTGCTGTGGTTCACCGGGCTTGTCCGGCGCTGGTAAGTCCACCGTCGCGAACCTGGTGGAGAAGCGCCTGCATGCGCTCGGCCGCCACACCTACATACTAGATGGCGACAATGTCCGTCATGGGCTGAACAAAGACCTGGGCTTCACCGATGCCGATCGCGTCGAGAACATTCGCCGCGTCGCTGAAGTGTCCAAGCTGATGGTGGACGCCGGCCTGATCGTGCTGGTGTCGTTCATCTCGCCGTTCCGCTCCGAACGCCGCCTGGCGCGCGAGCTGATGCAGCCGGGCGAATTCCTCGAAGTGTTCGTCGACACGCCGCTGGCGGAAGCCGAAAAGCGCGATCCCAAAGGCTTGTATAAAAAGGCGCGGCGCGGCGAACTGAAGAACTTCACCGGTATCGATTCACCGTACGAGCCGCCCGACAAAGCCGAAATTCATCTGCGAACGGCGCTGTATTCTCCAGAAGCTGCCGCGGAGCAGATTCTCACTTCGCTGCGTGATGCAGGCATGCTGTACCCTTCAGACGAATTGTCGGGACTATAGGGAAGGCGCGCGTGGTGCAGGCAGATTTGATTGCTGACGTAGTGCGACTGGCGCAGCGCGCCGGCGACGCGATCCTCAGCGTCTATGGCGGGCAGTTCGAAGTTACGCACAAGAGCGATCAATCCCCGCTGACGCTGGCCGACCTGCGCGCGCACCAAATCATTGTGCATGGTTTGCAGGTACTGACGCCCGACGTGCCGGTGCTTTCCGAAGAAGCCAGTGATATTCCGTTCGAACAACGCCGGGACTGGTCTCGTTACTGGCTGGTCGATCCGCTCGATGGCACCAAGGAATTCGTGTCTCGCAACGGGGAGTTCACGGTCAATATTGCGCTGGTCGAAAATCACGTGCCGGTATTGGGTATTGTGCATGTACCCGTCACCAGCACGACTTACACCGGCGCGGCTGGCATCGGCGCGTTTCGATACGTCGGCGCGGAGCCTGCGCAACCGCTGCGGGTTTGCACACCTGCGGCGAGTCCACTGCGCATTGTCGGCAGTCGCTCGCATCGCGGCGACACGCTTGATCAATATCTACCGAAGTTGTCGCCTTACGAATTGATTGCCGTCGGCAGCTCGCTGAAGTTCTGCCTGATCGCGGAAGGAAGCGCGGACTTTTATCCACGCTTCGGACCGACCAGCGAGTGGGATACCGCAGCGGCACAGGCAGTCGTAGAAGCGGCCGGCGGCGCCGTCATCAGGACAGACGGCGAACGGCTGCGTTACAACACCAAAGCCGGATTGTTGAATCCACACTTCCTGGTGTACGGCGACCTCACGCGCGACTGGCGACAACTACTGTCGTTGCGTTGATCGTTTCTTTCGTCGCGTGGACCAGGCGTCCGCCGTCAGCGGCGGGGTTTAACAGCACGAACAGCACCACCAAGGTCAGGGCCGCGGTTAGAGATAGAATAATGGCATCGAGCGCGCCAACGAATCTGGTATGAATATTCACGAGTCGTACTCCACAGTTGCAAACCTTGGCCAGAGCGGCTCCAGCTACGCGATATCAGCGCAGCTTCATCAACAGATGGGCTTGGCGGCGCTGTGATCCTCGCACGCAATGAGCGACTGGATTTCATGGTGCGACTTTGCGCCCGGCTCGTGACAGCAAGGTGAGGGGCCACGTGAAGAATCCGTGAAAATCGCTGCCTGCCCGAAAGGGCAGGTACGAGAGGCGATTGAATATTTTCCTCTCCGTGGGAGCCGTTCTCGCGCATCCATGCGCTCAGCGACATTCGCACATCCTTGTGCAGCAGAGGTCCCGCGAAGCGAGTGAAGGGACGCCGCCTTTCTAGGGAAATCTCTGATCAATTGCCATTCGTCGAGCATATCAACTTCGATCGATGAAGCATTTCAATCAGTTGCAAACTTGCTGACCTCTCCCATGGGGAGCGGTGAGAATTCTGTCCCCTCTCCCTTTGGGAGAGGGTTAGGGTGAGGGAATCTTCAGCCGCCCCTCACCCGCGCTACGCGCGACCTCTCCCCAGGGGGAGAGGTGAGAATTCTGTCCCCTCTCCCTTTGGGGGAGGGTTAGGGTGAGGGAATCTTCAGCCGCCCCTCACCCGCGCTACGCGCGACCTCTCCCCAGGGGAGAGGTGAGAATCTGTCCCCTCTCCCTTTGGGAGAGGGTTAGGGTGAGGGAATCTTCAGCCGACCCTCACCCGCGCGCTACGCGCGACCTCTCCCCAGGGGGAGAGGTGAGAATCTCTGTCCCCTCTCCCTTTGGGGGAGGGTTAGGGTGAGGGAATCTTCAGCCGCCCCTCACCCGCGCTACGCGCGACCTCTCCCCAGGGGAGAGGTGAGAATCTGTCCCCTCTCCCTTTGGGAGAGGGTTAGGGTGAGGGGAATCTTCAGCCGACCCTCACCCGCGCGCTACGCGCGACGTCAGGGAAGTCGATTAATCAGAGCTTCCCTAGGGAACATCCGAGGCTGTTGACATATCCGGCGCATGAGGGTCGCTGACGCGAATGAACACTTGCGCACCGCGCATGGTGCCATCTCGCGCGGGCAGCATGCTGGTCAAACGCAGTGGGTACTCGCCTGCCGCATTCGGCGACACGCAAATGTCACGCTTGGTGCGATTCAGCCCGAGGCGTTGTTTGTGATCCTGCCGTACGGCAACGGATAGCGGCGCCGCTTTGACCAGCTGGCGGTCGGGACCCAGCGTGCGGATACTCATCGCTGTGAGGCAAAGCCTCTCGCCAACGACCAGCTCGCTGACGATAGGCGTGACCTCGACTTGTTCGACCTTGATGTTCGCCAAGCTCTTGGACATCAGGTCGGAGGCCATGAACAGCTGCCGGCCGGCATGAGTGGAGCCGTTGCCCACGCCACTCGCAGCCTCGCCTATTACCACCCACACGATCTGGAAGGGCGATTCGCTCACTGTCGGCTCCGCCGCCGCTGCTGCAAAGGCGCCGGTAATTGCGGCGGCCAACACCGCAGCCTTGCATCCCCAGATTGCGGTCAATGTCGATTGCACCATCTCTCTGCAACCCCGCACCCCGGGGGCCGGTTCCGGCTGCGTTTCCGACCGGAGTAGCGAATTGCCTACCTGCTCCTTGCGTTCCGCGGCATGCGCCTGCTAGATTCCGCCGCATGCGTACGAACCAGCAATTGTCTGCTCTGCCCCCCCAAGGCAGTGGGCTGCTGCGTACGCGCCTGCACCTGCGTCGCTAGACGCAACAACTTCACCCCTCCGCCCTCCCTCCTTTGACAGGACCGGGACTGGCGCAAAAATCAAGTTCCCCTTTCGCCACCGCTTTAAAGCAGGCCGGCATCGGACCTGTGCAGGCACATCATCGCCAGCCAGGCCGGTTGTCGGCCCCGATATAGGAATCGGTACCATGTTGCAGGATCCAGTTTCCAAATACCGCTCGTTCCCCGCCGTTCCATTACCGGGCCGCACCTGGCCCGACAAGGTCATCACCGCTCCGCCCCTGTGGTGCAGCGTCGACCTTCGCGATGGCAATCAGGCGCTGATCGAACCCATGGACGGCGCACGTAAACGACGCATGTTCGACCTGCTGGTGGAAATCGGC
Organism: uncultured Gammaproteobacteria bacterium; assembly: GCA_963710595.1. Taxonomy (GTDB): domain Bacteria; phylum Pseudomonadota; class Gammaproteobacteria; order Steroidobacterales; family Steroidobacteraceae; genus Steroidobacter. The sequence goes on along the minus strand of CAVQAZ010000003.1, from coordinate 980,395 downwards.
TTCAAGGAAATCGAAGTCGGCTTCCCGGCGGCGTCGCAGACCGACTTCGATTTCGTGCGTGAGCTGATCGAACAGAATCAGATTCCCGACGACGTCACCATCCAAGTGCTGACGCAGGCGCGGCCGGAGTTGATCGAGCGCACCTTCGAATCGCTGCGTGGTGCTACGCGCGCCATCGTGCACCTGTATAACTCCACGTCCACCGTACAGCGACGCGTGGTGTTTGGCCTGGACCGCCCCGGCATCGTCGATATCGCCGTCAATGCGGCGCAGTGCGTACGCGAGCATGCGGAACGCAATCCCGGCACGCAGTGGCGCTTCGAGTACAGCCCCGAGAGCTTTACCGGCACCGAACTCGACTTCGCCGTGGAGATCTGCGACGCCGTCAACGAGGTCTGGCAACCGACGCCGGAGCGCAAGGTCATCCTCAACCTGCCGGCGACGGTAGAGATGGCAACGCCAAACATCTATGCCGACCAGATCGAATGGTTCTGCCGCAACATCAAGAACCGCGACAGCATCGTGGTCTCGGTCCATCCCCATAACGATCGCGGCACGGCGGTAGCCGCCGCTGAATTGGCGGTGATGGCAGGCGCCGATCGTGTCGAAGGCACCCTGTTCGGCAACGGCGAACGCACCGGCAACGTGGACGTCGTGACACTGGCGTTGAACCTGTTCACGCAGGGCGTCGATCCCGGCCTGGATTTTTCGAACATCAACGAAGCGGCCCGCCGTGCCGAGCATTGCAATCAGCTGCCCATTCATCCGCGCCATCCGTACGTCGGCGACCTGGTATTCACGGCATTCTCCGGCTCGCACCAGGACGCGATCAAGAAAGGTTTCGCGGCCCGCAAGGAAGGCGACATCTGGGAAGTGCCGTATCTGCCCATCGATCCGCGCGATGTCGGCCGCACCTATGAATCGGTCATTCGCGTCAACAGCCAGTCAGGCAAGGGCGGCATCGCGTATCTGCTGGAACGCGACTACGGCGTGACCATGCCGCGTCGGTTGCAGATCGAATTCAGCCAGGTCGTGCAGGCCGTCACCGATGCGACAGGCAAAGAGCTGTCGTCGGAACAGATCTGGGCGCTGTTCCAGAAAGAATTCCTCGGCGAGGACGGTGTGTATGTTTATGGCGCGCATCAGCTCTCGTCGCTGCGCGATCAGCAGAACGTCGAGCGACTGACGTTAAAGCTGAAGTGCAATGGCCAGGGCGCGCTGCTGCATGGCGAAGGCAACGGCCCCATCGACGCCATTGTCGATGCACTCGGCCTGCGCTTCGATGTGCTCTCTTATGAAGAACATTCGATCGGCACGGGCAGCGGCGCGAAGGCCATGGCGTTCGTGGAAATCACCACGCCGGCGCGGGCAACGCTGTTCGGCGTTGGCTATCACGAGAACATCGTGACGGCGTCGCTGCTGGCAGTGCTGAGCGCGGTGAACCGCGCCCTGCAGCGAGGCTTGCTGAACGATGCGATGGAAGTCGCAACGGCGCGCGGCTAACCCGCGATGTAGCGTTCCAGCTGGGTGATAGTCTGCTGCTGCTCTTCGATCACTGCTTTCACCAGGTCGCCGATGGAAACCATCCCCACCAGCCGGTTCTTCTCCAGGACCGGCAGGTGGCGGATGCGCTGCTCGGTCATGATTTCCATGCAGCGATGCACGGCATCGTCGGGCGTCACCGTCCGCACCGGCGAACTCATGATCTGCCACACCGGCGTATCGGAGCTGGAGCGGCCCAGCAGAATGACTTTACGAGCGTAGTCGCGTTCGGAAACGATGCCGATCAGTTCGGTATCGCGCACCACGGGTAGTGCGCCGATGTGCTTGTCGGCCATCACTTGAATGGCCGCCAACACCGGCTCTTCCGGACCGATGGTCCAAACGGATTTGTTCTTGAAGGCTAGCAGGTAATTAACGCGCAGCATCGCAGGCCCTCCTTTTGATGGAACCAGCGTACTCCCAAAGTCGCGCGCAAAGAAATCCGGTGCTACCGACAGAGAATCCCCCTCACCGGCGTATCGCGCGACCCCCGCTGTGCAGGCATGTGCGAATGTCGCGAAGCGTATGGATGCGCCAGAGCGACTCCCAAGAGGTGAGGAGTTCGGTTCCCCTCCCGCCGCTGGCGGGAGCGGTTAGGAGTGCAACTTGGCGTAGATGCTTCGTTCCGCTGCCAACCAGTCGTCGAGCTCGTGCCCTGGCATGAAGTTACGCGCCGCCGCTAGAAAATAAGCCGCGGTAGCGATCATGCTGCCGACGTCCTCACTGATCGGTTCCGCAGCCGCGCCTGCAACGGAAGCTTCCGCTGCGGTTTTGGTCGTGAGCGTTTTGCGAGGGGCGCGTGGCTTTTTCACAGCAGCGGGCGCGACCGGAGCAGCGCTCTTCACCGTGACCTTGGGCTTGGCGCGAGTACGCTTGGCGGACGAGCTGCCAGAATTCATTTCTGGAGTGATTTCCATGACCTCTCCTTGAAACAGTACAAACCGGCTCTGAAGCAAGCACGGAGTGTGCCAGCCGGAACGCGAGCATTCTACGCCGCAGTTATGACCGGGAAGTGTCGGAAACGCTGGCTACTGGAGCCGTCGGCATGAACGGTGTCGGCAACAGTTGGTGCACGCGGCGCGCGCTTGGCACGCAGACAGTGCACTTTGCTCAGTGATGACTCAATGGTGGTGGCCGCCGGGACCGTGGACATGGCCGTGCGACAGTTCTTCTTCGGTTGCGGCGCGTACCGCAACAATCTCGACCTTGAAGTTCAGGTTCTTGCCCGCCAATGGATGATTGCCGTCGAGGGTGACCATGTCGCCGGCCAACTGAGTCACGGTGACCGCGCGGGTGCCTTTCTCGGATTGAGCCTGCAGCTGCATGCCGACATGGAGATTGCCAACTCCCTTGAGGGCACGACGCGGCACGCGCTGAATCAGCGATTTGTCGAATTCACCGTAACCGTCGGCCGGCGAGATTTTCACGTCCAGTTTGTCGCCTTCGCCTTTGCCTTCCAGCTCGCGCTCCAGGCCCGGGATCAAATTGCCGTTGCCATGGATGTAGGCAAGCGGTTCGCCACCCGCGGAGCTGTCGATGGTCTCGCCGGCATCGTCGGTCAGCGTGTAGTGGATCAATGCGACGGCGTCTTGAGTGATCTGCATGAGGGTTTGCGCGGGGGCAACGGAGTTGAGGTAGAGGCTGCGAATTATGCCTATTGCGGACGCCGGCGGCCAAAAAAAAGTCCATGGCGGTGGCGCAGGACGAGCTCCTTCCCATATACCCTATAGGGTATATGGGACGCTTATCCCCCATAGGGGATACTGGATGTTATGCGCGATCGACGGTCACGCTAAAAACTTCAGCATCTTTCTTATTCGACGGTCACTGATTTCGCAAGGTTACGCGGCTGATCGACGTCGGTGCCTTTGAGGATGGCGCAGTGATATGCCAGCAACTGCAGCGGCACGGTGTAAACCGCGGACGCCTGGAAGTGGCTGACGTGCTTCGGCATGGTGATGACGGTGACGCCTTCGGAGGGCTGAAATCCCGAGTCCGGGTCGGCGAACACATACAACTCGCCGCCGCGGGCGCGCACTTCCTGAAGGTTGGACTTGAGCTTTTCCAGCAGATCGTTGTTCGGCGCGACGGCGATGACCGGCATGTCCGCGTCCACCAGCGCCAGCGGGCCGTGCTTCAGTTCGCCGGCCGGATAGGCTTCGGCATGGATGTATGAAATCTCTTTGAGTTTCAGCGCGCCTTCCAAGGCGATCGGATACATCTGGCCGCGCCCAAGGAACAGCGCGTGATGTTTATCGGCGAAGCGCTCGGCGAGTTTTTTGATGGTCTCATCGAGATGCAAGGTCTTTTCCACCAGGCCGGGGATTTCGATCAGCCGCTGCACCAGGCCGCGTTCGCGTTCCGGATCGGTGCCGCGGAATTTCGCCAGCGCGATGACCAGCATGCCCAGGCCGGTGAGCTGGGTGGTAAATGCTTTGGTGGATGCGACGCCGATTTCCGGGCCGGCGCGCGTCAACAGCACCAGCTCGGATTCGCGTACCAGCGAGCTTTCCGGCACGTTACAAATCGCCAGCGTCGACAGATAGCCGGACTGCTTCGCCATGCGCAACGCGGCCAGCGTATCGGCCGTTTCGCCCGACTGCGAAATGGTCACGAACAACGTGTTCTTCGGCACGACCGGATTGCGGTAACGATATTCGCTCGCGATCTCGACCCAGCACGGCAGGCGCGCGATCTGTTCGATGTAGTATTTCGCAACAGCGCCGGCGTGATAGCTGGTGCCGCACGCGATGATCTGGACGGCTTCGGTGCGGCGAAACACTTCGGTCGCCAACGGACCGAACGCCGCTTCGAGCAGCTTGCCGCCGGCGACACGCTCTTCGAGCGTCTGCGCGATGGCGCGAGGCTGCTCGTGAATTTCCTTGAGCATGTAGTGGGCGTATTCGCCCTTCTCGGCGGCATCGGCGGACAACATGCTTTCGCGAACCTGCCGCTGCGCGTTGTTGCCTTCGTTGTCGACGATGCGCACACCGGTACGCTTGATCTCCGCGACATCGCCTTCGTCGAGGAAAATAAATTTGCGAGTGACGGGCAGCAGCGCGGCGACGTCCGAGGCGACGAAGTTTTCGTTCTCGCCGATGCCGATCACCACCGGGCACCCGGCGCGGGCGAGGATCATGCTCTGCGGCGCATCTTCGGAAACGACCGCCAGCGCGTATGCGCCCTCGAGTTCGGAAACCGTGGCGCGCACGGCGCGGAAAATATCGCCGAGCTTTTGCTTGTGATAGTGAATGCGATGGGCGATCACCTCGGTGTCGGTCTCCGAGGTGAATTGATAGCCCAGCTGGGTCAGCTCTTCGCGCAGCTCTTCGTGATTCTCGATGATGCCGTTGTGAACGATGGCGATGCCGTCGCGAGAAATGTGAGGATGAGCGTTGCGCTCGGAAGGCACGCCATGCGTCGCCCAGCGAGTATGCGCAATGCCCAGGTGGCCCTCGACGGGGTTCTCGATCAGGGCATCCTGCAGCATTCGCACTTTGCCGACGGTGCGCAGGCGACGCAGGTGGCCGGAATCATTGAGAATGGCGACACCGGCGGAGTCATAGCCCCGGTACTCCAGCCGACGCAGGCCCTCGATCAGGATGGGAACGATATTGCGATCTGCAATCGCGCCTACGATTCCGCACATGGGTGGATGAGGTTCCTATGCTGTCCGGGAAGGGCCCAAAGGCCAGGGATTTGAGCCAAAAATGGAGTGTAGCCGACCCAGGTTCCTTCAGGCTGAGGAAAGTCTCACACCTGGCCATTTGCCTAGGTTCTCACCTCTCCCCTTGGGAAAGGTCGCGCGCAGCGCGGGTGAGGGGGACGGCAGAGGAAGACCCTCACCCTAGCCCTCTCCCACTTCGTGGGAGAGGGGGACAGATAACCGCCGCTCGTCTTTTCAGCACCTCTCCCCGTGGGAGAGGGGACGGATAGCGCCCGCTCACTTCACTTAGCCTTTCGGCGGGTTTTTCTGCGGCCGTTGCCAGCTTTCGATGGTGACCTGGCGGGAGCGGGCCAGGGTCAGTTTGCCCTCGGGAGCGTCACTGGTGATGGTCGAGCCGGCGCCGGTGTTGGCGTTGGGGCCGACCTTCACGGGCGCGACCAGCATTGAGCCGGAGCCGATGAAGGCGCCGTCGCCGATTTCGGTGCGGTGTTTGTTCACGCCGTCGTAGTTCACGGTCACGGTGCCGGCGCCCACGTTGACGTTTCTACCGACGATGGCATCGCCCAGGTAGGTCAGGTGATTGGCCTTGCTGCCGGCGCCGATATCGCTCTTTTTCACTTCGACGAAGTTGCCGATGTGGACATCGTTGTGCAGGACGGTTTCGGGGCGGAGGCGGGCGAACGGGCCGATGGAGTTGCGCGGGCCGACGATGGCGCGATCAATGACGCAGTTCGGATGGATTTCGGTGTCCGCGTCGATGCGGCAATCCTTCAGGTAGCAGTTCGGGCCGATGCGCACGCGGTCGCCGAGTTCGACGGTGCCGACCATCACCACGTTGACGTCGATGAACACATCGCGGCCGGCGGTGACTGTGCCGCGGATGTCGATGCGGGCGGGATCGGCGAGCGTCACGCCATCGATCATCAGCTGACGCGCATGTTCGGCACGCAGCGCGCTTTCGAGCTGCGCGAGCTGCACTTTATCGTTGACGCCCAGCACTTCGATTTCAGTGGGAGCGACCACCGCGTTGATCTTCAAGCCGCCGCGAGCAGCCATGACGATGATGTCGGTGAGGTAATACTCGCCCTGCGAATTGTCGTTCTTCAGGTCGGCGAGCCACTTGCGCAGATACACCGCCGGCACGGCCATCAAACCCGTGTTGATCTCACTGATGGCGCGCTCTTTGGTATTCGCATCCTTCTGCTCGACGATGCGCACCACGTTACCGGCGTTATCGCGGACCACGCGGCCATAGCCGGTGGGATCGTCCAGCACGACCGTGAGCACGCCCATCGCTTTGGTGTCGCACTTCTCGAGCAGCATATCCAGCGTCGCCTGCCGCACCAGCGGCACGTCGCCGTAAAGAATCAGCACGTCGTGGTCATCGGGAATCGCCGGCATCGCCTGCGCAACGGCGTGTCCGGTGCCCAGTTGCTGCTCCTGCAACACCCAATTCACCGGCTCCTCGGCCAGCGCCTGCTTGACCTTCTCACCACCGTGTCCGTACACGACATGAATGGCGTTGGCCTTGAGCCCCTTCCCCGCCTCAAGCACGTGAGAGAGAATCGGCCGACCGGCCAAAGGCTGCAGCACCTTCGGCAAGTCCGACTTCATCCGTTTGCCCTGGCCGGCGGCGAGAATCACGATGGAGAGCGGCATGGCCCAAGTGTACCGCCTGTCCGATGAAAATTATGAGCCAGGGGGCACAAAAGCTCGCCGGCGCAGCTGCCGGGGTCTGTAATGTTTCCTCAGGTGCCGCAGAAGGTCTTGAACGGCAGTTCCGAGGGCGGCGGCGGCAGCGCGTACTCGGCAGATTCAGGCTGGTGCTGGTAGGGGCGCTGCAGAATGCCGAGCAGCTGGCGGAACGGTGCGAGATCGCCGCTTTCGGACGCCGTGTCCAGCGCCGCCTGCACGAGATGATTGCGAGGAATGAACTCCGGATTCGCCAATTGCATGGTCGCTACCCGTTCGGCGATGCTTTGCGGGTCTCGCGTCAAGCGGAGCTGCCAGTCATGCAGCCAGCTATCGATCTCACTGCCCTCCGCAAACAGTGCGCGTAGCGACGCCTGCTCGCCGGCGCCCTGCGCAGCGAGAGTCAGAGTCAGAAACGTCAACGTGAAGTCCGCACGCGCATTTTGCATTGCGCTTAATAGCTGCTGGATGAGCTCGGCGTCGCCCTCTTCCGTTGAGACCAGACCGAGCTTGCGACGCATCCGCTCGAGGAAGTACGCCTCGAATCGACCAATGAAGCCCTCGAGGACTGCTGTTGCCAGAGCTACCGCTTTATCGGTATCGGCGTCGATGAGCGGCAGCAGGGTCTCGGCAAGACGCGCCAGGTTCCACTGGGCGATGCCGGGTTGGCTCGCATAGGAATAACGCCCGCCATGGTCGATGGAACTGAACACCGTCTGCGGATGGTAACTATCCATGAAAGCGCAGGGACCGTAGTCGATGGTCTCGCCCGACAGCGCCATGTTGTCCGTGTTCATGACGCCATGGATGAAGCCGACCCGCATCCACTCGGCAACGAGTTTGGCCTGACGATCGGCGATCGCCTCGAGCACTGCCAGTGCGGGCACGTCCGCATCGCGCGCCTCGGGATAGTGTCGTGCGATCACATAGTCCAGCAACGCTCGCACTGCGTCCTGGTCGCCGCGGGCAGCAAAGTATTGAAAGGTCCCGACCCGTATGTGGCTCGCGGCTACGCGCGTCAACACCGCACCAGGCAGCACCCCTTCGCGAAACACTTGCTCGCCGGTTGTGACTACGGCGAGCGATCGCGTGGTAGGGATGCCGAGTGCGTGCATGGCCTCGCTGATAAGGTACTCGCGCAGCATCGGCCCCAGCGCGGCGCGACCATCGCCGCCTCGCGAGAAGGGGGTGCGCCCCGATCCTTTCAGCTGCACGTCGCGCAGGACACCGTCGCTATCTTTGATCTCTCCGAGCAGGATGGCGCGACCATCGCCGAGCTGCGGCACGAAATGCCCGAATTGGTGCCCGGCGTAGGCCATCGCAATCGGGGTGGAATCCTCCGCGAGTTCATTCCCGGAGAACAATGCCGCCGCGTGGCGCTCGATGACGTCGGGGTCGAGCCCAAGCTCCTCGGCCAAGGAACGATTGAAAACGGTCAGCTGTGGGTTTGCGGCCGTCGCCGGATTGACCTGCACATAGAACCGCGGCGACAGCGCCGCATACGTATGTTCGAACCCTATTCGCATGGGACCGATCGTATCGGTTCCGTCGCGCCAGGGACTATCTGCATCGCAACTTTGTATGAATTGCTGTGCTTGCCCGGTAACAGTGTGGGAGAGTTCCTACGCTCCGGATCGAGTGTGCTCCGCTTCATCGACCAGTCGCGCAGGCCGCGCTGACCTGAACGGTAGAAGCATCGGCACGCGCTGCCGGTAGTTCTGGTACTCCGGGAATGCGTTGGTGAGGTCGTGCTCTTCAAACTGGATCGCGATCAGGATGTACGCGGTCGTCAGCACTGCGAACAACAGGTGCGCGGCGGTCATCGTGGGCGTACACCAGAACGTGAGCAGCCAGCCGACATAGAGCGGATGCCGGACCACTTTGTAGAGCCCAGGGGTTCTGAACGCGATCTCCGAATAGCGACGGCCGCGCCAATAGAGCCAGGCTTGGCGCAGGCCAAACAGGTCGAAGTGATTGATCAGGAAGGTGGAGACCAGCAGCAGGACCCAACCGGATGCGTAGCCTGCGTAGAGCAAGGTGCGGCCGACGCTGTTCTGGACATCCCAGATCACCGCGCCGATCGGGAGCCATTGCCAGAACAGGAGAATGAGCGCCAGACTGGAGAGGAGCACGTACGTGCTGCGTTCGGCTGCGGCCGGGACAAAGCGGGTCCACCAGCGCTTGAAGGCCGGCCGCGCCATTACGCTGTGCTGAAGCGCGAACAGTGCGAGCAACGCTATATCGACTGCCAGCGCCTTGCCGACGCCTGTGGTCGGCACTGCATCGATCGAGTTCCCGACGATGAAATTACCGAGGAAGCCGATCGCATAGAGAAAAGTGGCGAAGAACACGACATAGCAGAAGATGCTGTACAACAGAACCAACGCGCGTTTCATGGCAACAAGCTCCGCAATGGCCGGCAATGACCTTGCGCCAGTATCCGCGGGTCGGAGCCCTTTGGACCAGATGAAGGATGTCCCGAAGGCAGGCATTCTTGCCGCTGGCCAAGTGACATTTGTCCCGATCCGCGCGGCTTCAGGAGTATGAAACAGCAACCCCTGCAGCAGTCCGTCCGCTACCTCACCACCAGCGACGGCGTGCAGCTCGCCTGGGCCGCAACCGGCGCTGGACGACCGCTGGTAAAGGCGGCCAATTGGCTCACCCACTTGCAGTACGACCTGCAAAGCCCTGTCTGGCAGCACTGGATCACGTTTTTCGCCGCGCATTTCCATTTCATTCGCTACGACGAACGCGGTTGCGGCATGACGCAGTGGCAAGTGCCCGAGGTCTCGCTGGCGCGCTGGGCGGACGATCTGGAAGCGGTTGCCTATGCCGGCGTGAGCGCAACGCCGGCGGCGCTGCTCGGAATTTCCCAAGGCGCTGCGACGTGCATCGCATACGCTGTCCGCCATCCACAACGGGTATCCCACCTGATTCTTTACGGCGGCTACGCCACCGGCTGGGCGAAGCGAGGCGATATCGAGGGCTGGCGTCGATACCAGGCCATCGTCGAGCTGATTCGCTTTGGGTGGGGTACCGACAACGTCGCATTTCGGCAGGTCTTCACCTCACGCTTCGCGCCGGGCGCGAGCGCAACTCAGATCGAGTGGTTCAACGAATTGTGCCGCCGCACCACGACCCCTGAAATCGCCGCGCACCTGATGCTCGCACGCTCGGAGATAGATGTGCGCGAGCTGTTACATCAGGTGAAAGTTCCAACGTTGGTGATTCACGCTGTGGACGACAACGTCACGCCGATAAGCGCCAGTCGGGAGCTTGCCGCAGAGATCCCCAATGCTGTGTTCGTGCAGCTCGAGTCGCGCAATCACGTGCTGCTGGAGGACGAGCCGGCCTGGGCTCGATTCAAAGAAGTCGTTCTGGAGTTCACGGGACCAGGAGCTCCGGCTACGACCGTCGAACAGGCAGATCGGCTCGGCGCACTGTCGAATCGCGAACAAGACGTGCTGGCGGGCCTGGTCGCCGGACGCAGCAACGCGGAGATCGCAACGTCGCTTCACCTCAGCGACAAGACCATTCGCAATATCGTTTCGCGCGTGCTGGAGAAGCTCGACGTACGATCGCGAACTCAGGCGGTCGTGTTCGCGCGTGACCATGGATTCCGCGCCCTGACCCGGAACCCCGGGGCGGGCAGATCGACTACTGTTTGATCTTCCGCAGCTTCTCGATCGCTTTGATCTGCGCCACCGCTCTGGCGAGTTCGGCCTGTGCTTCGGCGACATCGATCTTGCTGGCGCGATCCTTCAGCGCTTCTTCGGCACGCTGCTTGGCCTGCAGCGCGGCGGCTTCGTCGATATCCTTGGCGCGCAGTGCGGTGTCGGCCAGCACCGTGACCAGATGCGGCTGGACTTCGATCGCACCGCCGCCGACGAAAAAGAACTGCTCTTCGCCATCCGGCAATTGCACGCGCACTTCACCAGGCCGCAGTGTGGTCAACAACGGAGCATGTCGAGGCGCGATGCCGATATCGCCCATGGCCGCCGGAGCGAAGACCATCGCGGCTTCGCCGGAGAAGATCTCGCCTTCGGCGCTGACGATATCGACGTGAATGGTGGCCATGGTACGAACCTGAAGTGGATGGTGACTGGTCAGAGGATGGGCAGCGGTCGTGTTACGGCTTCTGACTATTCACTAGTCCCGAGTCACTATCACTGCTGCCTTATTGCAGCGTCTTGGCTTTCTCGACCGCTTCTTCGATGGCGCCGACCATGTAGAACGCCTGCTCGGGCAGGTGGTCGTATTCACCGTCGAGGATGCCCTTGAAGCCGCGGATGGTGTCCTTCAGCGAGACGATCTTGCCGTCCTGGCCGGTGAACACCTTGGCGACGTTGAACGGCTGCGACAGGAAGCGCTGGATCTTGCGAGCGCGGGTCACGGTGCGCTTGTCTTCTTCCGACAGCTCGTCCATGCCCAGGATCGCGATGATGTCCTGCAGCTCCTTGTAACGCTGCAGCACCGCCTGCACGCCACGCGCGACGCCGTAGTGCTCTTCGCCGATGACCAGCGGATCGAGCTGGCGGCTGGTCGAGTCGAGCGGATCCACTGCGGGATAGATACCCAGCGAGGCGATCTGACGCGACAGCACGACCGTCGCGTCCAAGTGCGCGAAGGTGGTGGCGGGCGACGGGTCGGTCAAGTCGTCGGCGGGCACGTACACGGCCTGGATCGAGGTGATCGAACCCGTCTTCGTGGAGGTGATGCGTTCCTGCAGCACGCCCATTTCTTCGGCGAGCGTCGGCTGGTAACCCACCGCCGATGGCATACGGCCGAGCAGCGCCGACACTTCGGTGCCGGCCAGCGTGTAGCGGTAGATGTTGTCGACGAAGAACAGCACGTCGCGGCCCTTGCCGGACTCGGTCTTTTCGTCGCGGAAGTATTCGGCCATGGTGAGACCAGTCAACGCGACGCGCAGGCGGTTGCCCGGCGGCTCATTCATCTGGCCGTACACCATCGCCACCTTGGAATTCGGTGAGGTCGGCAGTGTCGATGACGCCCGACTCGATCATCTCGTGATAGAAGTCGTTGCCTTCGCGGGTGCGCTCGCCGACGCCGGCGAACACCGACAGACCGGCGTGCTGCTTGGCGATGTTGTTGATCAGCTCGAGCATGTTGACGGTCTTGCCGACGCCGGCGCCGCCGAACAGGCCGACCTTGCCGCCCTTGGCGAACGGGATCAGCAGGTCGATGACCTTGATGCCCGTGACCAGCAGTTCCTGGCCGCCAGCCTGCTCGTCGTACGAGGGCGCCGGGCGGTGGATCGGCAGCGTAGGTCTGGGTCTGCACCGGGCCTCGTTTGTCCTGCGGCGTGCCGAGCACGTCCATGATGCGGCCGAGCGTGCCCTTGCCGACCGGCACGGAAATCGGCCTTGCCCGTGGCGTTCACTTTCAGGCCGCGCTTCAGACCTTCCGACACGCCCATGGCGATGGTGCGCACCACGCCGTCGCCGAGCTGCTGCTGCACTTCGAGCGTCAGGTCGACGTCTTCGAGCTTCAGCGCTTCGTAAACGGTCGGGATCTGGTCGCGCGGAAATTCCACGTCGATGACCGCACCGATGATCTGCACAATCTTGCCGCTAGACATGGCTCATTCCTCAGTAATCTTGTCTCTTAAACCGCGGCGGCGCCGTCATTAGACTGCGGCTGCTCCGCCGACGATTTCGCTGATCTCTTTGGTGATCGCCGCCTGGCGAGCCTTGTTGTAGATCAACTGCAATTCTTCGATGAGCTTGCCGGCGTTGTCGGTCGCGCTCTTCATGGCGACCATGCGCGCCGCCATTTCGCTGGCGACGTTTTCGACCGCGCCCTGGTAGACCTGCGACTCGATGTAGCGCATCAGCACGCCTTCGAGCAGTTCGGCCGCGGACGGCTCATAAATGTAATCCCACAGCTTCTGCAGCTTGTCTTCGTCTTCGGCGACCACCGGCAGCAGCTGGCGCACGTTGGGCTTCTGGCTCATCGTGTTGACGAATTCGTTGTTGACCAGGAACACGCGGTCGAGCTTGCCTTCCTTGTACAGGTCGAGCATCACCTTGACGGTGCCGATCAGGTCGGCGACGTGCGGGCGATCGCCGAGGTGCGTCACGGTCGCGAGCGTCTGCACGTTGCCGAGACGGCGGAAGAACTGCACGCCTTTGGAGCCGATCAAACACATCGACACGGCCACGCCCTGCTTCTGCCAGTCGCGCATCGCCGCCAGCGTGGCCTTGAACAGATTGACGTTGAGACCGCCGCACAAGCCGCGATCGGTGGTGATGACGATGTAGCCGACCGCCTTGACCTCGCGTTCGATCATGTACGGATGTTTGTAATCCGGATTCGCCAGGCTCAGGTGACCGATGACGCGGCGGATCTTTTCCGCGTACGGACGCGTCGCGCGCATGCGCTCCTGCGCCTTGCGCATCTTGCTTGCGGCCACCATTTCCATGGCCTTGGTGATCTTCTGCGTGCTCTTGAAGCTCGCGATCTTGACCCGGATTTCTTTTACGCCGGCCATGACGGTCAGTAGGTGCCCGAGGCGGCGAACTCGCCGCAGATCTTCTTCAGCGCCGCCTCGTTGTCCGGCGACAGCACCGGGTTCGCGTTGATGGCGTCGATGGCGGCCTGGTAGTTGGTCTTGGCGAACGCCTGCAGGCCGGTTTCGAAGGCGCCGATCTTCTTCAGCTCGACCTTGTCCATGTAGCCGTTGTTGACGGCGTAGATCGACAGCGCCATTTCCGCGACCGACATCGGCGCGTACTGCTTCTGCTTCATCAGCTCGGTGACGCGTTGGCCGCGTTCGAGCTGGCGACGGGTGGAATCATCGAGGTCGGAGGCGAACTGCGAGAACGCCGCGAGTTCGCGATACTGCGCGAGCGCGAGACGAATACCGCCGCCGAGCTTGGAGATGATCTTCGTCTGCGCAGCGCCACCGACGCGCGACACCGATACGCCCGCGTTCATCGCGGGACGGATGCCGGCGTTGAACAGATCGCCTTCGAGGAAGATCTGGCCGTCGGTGATCGAGATGACGTTGGTGGGCACGAACGCCGTCACGTCACCCGCCTGCGTTTCGATGATGGGCAGGCCGGTCAGCGAACCGGTTTTGCCTTTGACCTTGCCGCCGGTCATTTTCTCGACGTATTCCTCGTTGACGCGCGCCGAACGTTCCAGCAGGCGCGAGTGCAGGTAGAACACGTCGCCGGGATACGCTTCGCGGCCCGGCGGACGCCGCAGCAGCAGCGAAATCTGGCGATAGGCCCAGGCCTGTTTGGTCAAATCGTCATAGATGATCAGCGCGTCGCCGCCGTTGTCCATGAAGTACTCGCCCATGGCGCAACCGGAGTACGGCGCGAGGTACTGCATCGCCGCCGGGGTGGACGCGGATGCCGCCACGATGATGGTGTGCTTCATCGCGTCGTGTTCTTCGAGCTTGCGCACCACGTTGGCGATCGAGCTCTGCTTCTGGCCGATGGCGACGTAGACGCACTTAATGCCGCTGTTCTTCTGGTTGATGATGGCGTCGATGGCCAGCGCGGTCTTGCCGGTCTGGCGGTCGCCGATGATTAGTTCGCGCTGGCCGCGGCCGATCGGCACCATCGAGTCGACGGCCTTGTAGCCCGTCTGCACTGGCTGGCTGACCGATTTGCGCGCCACCACGCCCGGCGCCACGCGCTCGATCGGCGATTGATGAGCCGCGGTGATCGGGCCTTTGCCGTCGATCGGATTGCCGAGCGCGTCGACGACGCGGCCAAGCAGGCCCTCGCCAACCGGCACTTCAAGAATGCGGCCGGTGGTCTTGACGGTCGAGCCTTCGACGATGTGCTTGTATTCGCCGAGCACCACCGCGCCGACCGAATCCCGTTCCAGGTTCAGCGCCAGGCCGAAGCTGCCGCCGGGGAACTCCAGCATTTCGCCGTACTTCGCGTCGGCGAGACCGTGCACGCGCACGATGCCGTCGGTGACGGTGACCACCGTGCCGATGTTGCTTTCTTCGGTGGCGCTCGCGAACTTGTCGATGCGCGCCTTGATCAGATCGCTGATTTCAGATGCCTTGATGGCCATGAGCTCAATCCTCGGTCAAACCTGTACTCGCCGTTTTGGGGCCGGCCGCGTTAGTGAGTCATCTCGACCGCAAGCCGGTCGAGGCGAGCCTTCAGCGAACCATCGATGACGAAATCGCCGGAGCGCACGATGGCGCCGCCGAT
The DNA here is from genome assembly GCA_963710595.1 of uncultured Gammaproteobacteria bacterium. GTDB lineage: Bacteria > Pseudomonadota > Gammaproteobacteria > Steroidobacterales > Steroidobacteraceae > Steroidobacter. The sequence continues at coordinate 965,293 of CAVQAZ010000003.1, read as the reverse complement.
CAGCGATCCGTCCACTGCGCAGTGCAAGCGCACGTCACGCTTCAGTCGTTTCTTCAACGCCGACGACAGACGCTCCTTCTGCGCGCCGTCCAGCGGCACGGCAGAGAGCACATGGACGTCGGCAATGTTCTCTGCCTCGGCCCGCAATGCTTCGAACATCGTCGCGATTTCCGGCAGCAGCCCCAGGCGGCGATTGGCCGCCAGCGTGGCGAGGAAATTGCGAGTCTGATCGTCCATCGCCTGGCCGCTGATATCGCCGATCAGGCCGGACAACTGCTCCGGCTTGACGCGAGGGTTCAGCAGCAGCGGGGCGACGCGCTCGTCCTGCACCACCGACGAGGCGGTCGCCAGCACCGTGGACCAGCGGTCGAAAGAACCGTGCTGATGCGCGGATTCGAACGCTGCCTTGGCGTAGGGGCGGGCGATGGTGGCTTTTTCGGCCATGAATGCTCCGTTAGTCCTGCTATTGATCGGGACGCGTCAACCGCGCTCGATCTCCAGCGCCAGCTTGTCTAGCAAGTCGGCGTGCGTCTTGGCGTCGATCTCGCGACCGAGCAGCTTGCTGGCGCCGAACACCGCCAAAGTGGCGACTTCTTTGCTCAACTGTTCACGGGCGCGGCCCGACTCCAGCGACACTTCCTGGCGTGCATCGGCGATCAGCCGCTGGCCTTCGGCCAACGCGGTGCCGCGCGCCTCTTCGACAACCTCGTTGGAGCGACGGTTGGCCTGCTCGACGATCTTGCTGGCGCGCGCGTGCGCTTCCTTGATGATGTCGTTGGCCGAGTGTTTCGCTTCAGCCAGGCTCTTCTCGCCCCGCTCAGCCGCGGCGAGGCCTTCGGCAATTTTCTTTTGCCGCTCCTCGATCGCCGCGATGATGTGCGGCCAGCCGAACTTCATGACCAGCCAGGCCACCGCGAAGAACGCGAGGCCTTGGACGACGATAGTTATGGTGGGATCCATGCTTGCTCCGATGCGCGCTGCAGCGGGGTCACCGCTCAGGCGCCAGTCAAATGCGGATGCCTGATTAGCCGGCGCCGGTCAGCTGACCGATGAACGGATTGGCGAAAATCAGCAGCAGGGCGATGGCGACGCCGATGATCGGGATGGCGTCCAACAGACCGGCGACGATGAACATCTTGGTCTGCAGCATGCCGGTCAGCTCCGGCTGGCGAGCCGAGCCTTCCAGGAACTTGCCGCCGAGCAACGCGAAGCCGATCGCGGTGCCGAGCGCGCCGAGGCCGATGAGCAGACCCGCGGCAATCACGGTAAAGCTCATGACATCGGCAACTTGAGTGATGTTCTCCATTTGTATCTCCGGTGCGTGCAGAAAAAGCGAGTGAAAGTAACTGTGGTGCTAAATCGATACTGCGAAATCAGTGATGCTCGGCCGCCATGCTCAGGTACACGATGGTCAGCATCATGAAAATGAAGGCCTGCAGCGTGATGATCAGAATATGGAAGGCAGTCCAGACGAAGCCGGCGACGAACTGCAGCGGCGCCATCACGTAGGTAAGGCCGCTGGTCAGGCTGGCGCCGAGCGTCATGCAGGCGATGAGGATGAAGATCAACTCGCCGGCGTACATGTTCCCGAACAGACGCAGCGCCAGTGAAATCGGGCGCACCGCTTCTTCGATGAGGCGCAGCAGCAGATTGGCCGGCGCCAGCAGGATTTTGCCGACGATGTTCGGCGCATGGAACGGCGCCGTGAACATTTCGCCGATGAAGGTGGCGAAGCCTTTGTGCTTGACGCCGAAATACTGAATCAGCAGGAACACCGTCAGCGACATCGCCAGCGTGGTGCTGATGTCCGCGGTCGGCACGACACGCAGGTAAGGGACACCGGCCGCGCCGGCCGCCGCGGGCAGCCAGTCCACGGGGATCATGTCGAGGAAGTTCATCAGGAACGTCAGGCAGAAAATGGTCAGCGCGAGCGGCGCAATCAACTTGCTCTTGCCGTGGAAGGTTTCCTTCACCGAGGTGTCGACGAACTCGACGATCATTTCGATGAAGCATTGGAATTTGCCGGGCACGCCCGGAGTGGCGCGGCGCGCTACTTTGAGAAACAGCACCAGGAAAATGACGGCCATCAGCAGCTTGAAAAAGATGCTGTCCAGATGCAGCACCATGAAGCGGCCTTCGCCGACCTGGATCTCCAAATGATGGAGATGGTGCTTGATGTAATCGGTCATGGTCGCCGGACCACCATGCTCAGCCATCAACCCCACCTCATCTGCGTGACCTACTTGAAGATGCCCATTGCGACCCAGAACCCGCACTGGCTGGCCACCAGGCCTACCAGCAAGGGCAACGGCTCCATTCCGCCGCGAGTCAATGCCAGCGCAAACGCGCCGACCACCCAAACCCATTTCAACAACGCGCCCGCGTAAAACCCGCGCGCCGCGCTCGCCGCCGGCCAGCCAGTAGCGAACAACCGCCATGCGAACACGAGGGTGCCCGACGCGATGATCAACCCACCTGCGACCGCCGAGCGGGCCGCATTCGCGCCGCCCAACCCGAGAAACACGAGCGCTGCCAGCGCAGTGCCTGCCAGCTGTACCGCGGCGAACTTCAGCGCCATGCGCTTGCCGCGGCGCGTCGTCTCAGTCACCGACGCGAGCCCTTACGGCAGCAGCGGCGGCAGCAATTTGATCGGGCATCAAAAATGCCACTGCGCTACGCCGGTGTTCGGCCACGTGTGGCATCGCCCAAGTTGATCTAAGTCCTGAAAATCCCAGCCGAAATTAACGCCCGGCCGGAAACGGCGGCGCATTATACGCAGCGTTTTGCAGTGCTACAAGAAAGATAGAAGGCGCTGAGTGACTCGTGCCTGGCGATTAGTCAGACAAGAGCCTCGTTTTGTAACCTTGCCGTGGTGGCGGCTCCGAACCGGGTGTCACCACTCGCAAGTCACGATTCACTTCGTTCGTTACAACTTATACCTGATCTTGATCAAGAACTGATCGGCATCGCGCACGTCGGTCATGTCGCGGAACAGTTCATTGACGGCGCGGGTGTCCTCGTCGAGGAAATCGTAGCCGCCGCGCGCATAGACCAGGAACAGCTCCGACATCGGCCCGATCTCGTAGCGATAGCGCACCTGCAGGCCCAGATTGTTGACGGTGAAGGGCGCGATCGGATCCGCGCTGGGTAATAGATTTCCGGCAGCGTCGGTGCGATATGCGCGCCGCAGTTCAGCATCGATGCCGATCCACTGCCACTTGATGCGTAGTTCATGTCGCGGCGCAGGGATCCAGTCCAGGCGGAAGTCATAATCGAGCCGTTGCGCGCGGAACGAACCGAACGAATTGCCTCGCTGCCACAGCAGCCAGTCGGCGGAATATTGCGGCAGCAGGTCCAGGCGCAGCGTCAGCTTTTCAGTCGGGTACCAGGCCGCAAGAAACTGCAGCCAGCCGGAGTAATCCTGGACACCTTGCTGGAACAGGTAACCACCGACCGTGAACTGCCAGTCCCCATAGCGCGGTGTCGTCACATCGAAATACGCCGAGACGCGATCATCGAGTTGCACCGGGCCGTTGCCGCGTGAGAGCAGATCGTCCACACCACTGGTGATGTAGCGCACCTCTTCGAACGCGCGCCACGCGCTTTCGTACTGCACGTCGCGCGACAACGCCAGTCGCGACTGCAGGCGCTGGCCCTCCGTGTTCTCGCGATAGAACGTGTACAACCGCTGCGTTTCGCCGCTGACCCGGCCGCCGCCGCTGCCAGCGAGACGGCGATTGGTTTCCCACTCGACCTGCTTGAGGGCGTTGCGCTCCATGTAGCCGAGGTCATTCATGTCGAACTGGTCGTCGATGTACAGCAGCTTCAGCGTGTGCATCAGCGGAGCATTGCGGTTGAAGTCCGCTTGCAGCCACGACTCGTAGCCGTGCGTGTTGATCTCGCTGCGCCGGGTTGCGTTCGGATCGACACGCGCGTTCAGCGTGCCGATGCCGCTGGTGCCGATGTCGGAGCGGATGAACTGGCCGCTGATGCGCCAGTCGTCGCTCGGCGCCAATTCGTAGTCGAAAGCGTTGATGAACGCATCGCGATCGAGGATCGGGCGATCGGTCCAGGTGCCCAGATATCCGAAACGCGCGTGCTCGAGCGGCAGCGCGGCGCGGGTCGCAGCGAAAGTGCGGCCATCAGCGGCACGACCATTCAGGTCACGATAATCATCCTCTTGGGCAACGAACCCGCCGTAAACCACTTGGCCGGCAGTTCCCGTCAGTTTCAACGCCGCGTTGATGTCGGAAGAGGCAGCGGCGCCATCATCGGTCGCCGCACCGATGCGTCGGGTGTAAACCAGCTGGCCGTTGGCCGGGGTGCGCAGGTCGAAGATGCCCTGGTTTTCGGTGAAAAACGGCCGCTTGTCGGTGAACACCGTTTCGATGGCGGAAAAATCCACCACCAGCTCGTCGCTTTCCACCTGGCCGAAATCGGGATTCAGCGTCGCGGCCAGCCACAGGTTCGGCGATACCTTCCAGGTGATGTCGGCGCCGGCCTTGAGCTGCGTGTGGTCGTCGACGAAATCGGTGATGGCAGTGCCATAGGGCACGAAGTCGAAGCTGGCGACCGAATCGTGCTGGGAAATCTCCACGCGCCGGAAGTCGGACAGAAACACCGCCGCTTCGCTGGTAATCCCCGGGCACGCGTAACGTTCGCCGCGTTCGAAAAGGTAACGTGTGCCATAAACGCCGATGGTGCGCGTCGCCGCTCCGGAATCACGCATGCTGATGCTGGACCAGGGAATGAACAGCTCGACGAACCACTGCTGTGCCTCTTCCCTCACCGCGTGCTGCCACGCGCCATCCCAATCGCGATCGAATTTGTTTTGATTGGTGATCAAGCCGTCGCGAATGCCGCCGCCGAGGCCGACGGTGAATTCGTAACCCACCTGGGCGTTGGCGTCGAAGTCCACCATCAACGAGATGGTGTCGCCGATCAGTCGCTCCGAATCGCGCGGCGTGCGCGGCTTGATACGCCGCTCGCCAGGCGGTTGATCGATGACGAATGCTGCGGCGAGTCCGCGCTCGGTGGAAAGAATGCGCAGTTCGTTGCGGTAGCGGGGCTGGTCGCGCGCGAACGGCGATGTCCGCTGCCAGTCGCCGCACACGATGGCTTCCTGCCATTCAGCTTCGTCGATGCGGCCATCGATGGTAAGTTCGGCGTGCGCGCTATCGCAGACAACTGCGGCACACGACATTAGCAATGCACACAGGCCCGGATGAATCGCAGTGCGCGCGACGCGGTTCAGCAACGGCGCCTGCCGCATCGTAAATGAACCTCCCTGCGGTGCCTCAACATCTGCACTTGAGCTTTCCTTGACCTTCCTGGTCTGGCTTCAGCGGTGGCGTAGCGTGCCCGGTGGCGACATGGCGCTCAATGAATATGTTCGAGAATGCCGTCCAACTCGTCCAGCGTATGATAGCTGATAACAAGCTTGCCCTTACCCGACGACGAATGCTGAACCTGAACCTTGGCTCCGAGCTTATCGCTCAGCTCGCCTTCCAGCTTGCGAATATTGGCATCGGCGCGCGGCGTGGAATCTTGTGCGCTGGTCGCAGGCTGGTTCGACAATCGCTTCACCAGCGCTTCGGTGTCGCGCACGGATAGCTTCTGCTGAGCCACTTGCGCTGCCACTTCCGCCTGCTGCCGCTTGTTCTCGATCCCGAGCAGGGCGCGCGCGTGGCCCATTTCCAATTCGCGATGTTCGACCAGGCCTTTCACGTCCTCGCCGAGATCGAGCAGGCGCAACAGATTCGAAACAGCGGCACGCGAACGACCCACCGCTTCGGCGGCGGCGGCGTGCGTCATCTCGAATTCGCTGATGAGACGCTGCAACGCGCGTGCTTCTTCCAGAGGATTCAGATTCTCGCGCTGGATGTTCTCGATCAGCGCCATCGCGATCGCGGCTGAATCGGGCACGCGCCGGATGACCGCGGGAATCTCGTGCAGGCCGGCCAGCTGCGCCGCACGCCAGCGGCGTTCGCCGGCGATGATTTCGTAACGCACCTCGGCTTGGCTGTCGCCGCCATCTTCGTTGATGGGCCGCACGATGATGGGCTGCACCACGCCCTGCGCTTTGATCGAGTCCGCCAGTTCCTGCAATGTTTCCTGGCGCAGGTCGATGCGCGGCTGATACTTGCCCCGCTGTAACAAATCTACCGGAACCTTGCGCAACTCCTCGTCGACCGGCCGCAGCGCCGCGACTACCGCCTGCGTCGGCGCGGACATTTTGGCAGCCGGTTGGCCGAGCAGGGCACTGAGATCGCGGCCGAGAATGGGTCGTTTAGTCGCCATGGACGTCATCTATTGGCAGGCACTTATGATGCGACCGCATCAGCGGCGGAAGGCGGCGCCGCGTCTAGCTGGTCTTCCTCGCGGCGAATCATCTCGCCGGCCAACGCGAGGTAAGCCAAAGCGCCGCGCGATTCTTTATCGTAGTGCAACGCCGGCTTGCCGAAGCTCGGCGCTTCCGCCAGCCGCACGTTGCGGGGAATGATGGTGCGATAGACCTTGTCGTGAAAATGCTGGAGCAACTGCGCCGACACTTCGTTCGCCAGGTTGTTCCTCGGGTCGAACATGGTGCGCAGGATGCCGCCGATTTCCAGTTTTGGATTGGGCCCGGCCTTGATCTGTTCGATGGTGCTGACCAGCGCCGTCAGTCCCTCGAGCGCGTAATATTCGCATTGCATGGGAATCAGCACGCCGTCGGCGGCCACCAGCGCGTTCACCGTCAGCATGTTCAATGACGGCGGGCAATCGATCAGCACCACGTCGAACTGCGACAGCACCGGCTCCAGCGCATCGCGCAGCCGCGACTCGCAGCCGGGATTGCCCATCATCTGCACGTCCGCCGCCACCAGATCCTGGTTGGCGGGCATCAACTTGAAATCGGCGTAGTCGAGCGAGCGCATCGCCGAGGCCGCGTCACAGTCGCCGAGCAGCACATCGGTCGTTGATCGTTCCACGGTGCGCTTATCGACGCCGCAACCCATGGTGGCGTTGCCCTGCGGATCGATGTCGATCAGCAGCACGCGCCGCTTGGTCGCCGCCAGCGATGCGGCCAGATTGACGCTCGTCGTGGTCTTGCCGACGCCGCCTTTCTGGTTGGTGATGGCGAGGATGCGATGCATGGATGGTGGGGCCAGGTTGATACGCGACAGCGAAGGAAACGAACAATCGGCAAAACGGGCAATCGGCGCAAAGATGAATCTAGCCTAAAGATACATCGACCAAAGATACATCAATAAGGGAACCCGGCAGCACCGCTGGGCGAGCCGCGTTTAGTCAGCCAGTTTCACTCGGCTGGCCGGTCGTGGCTGCGGCAGATTTCCACAAGATGCCGCTCTTCGTCCAGAGCGGGCACCTTAAGTCGATGGATAGCGGCAAGTTTCCATCCGTTGGGCAGCTTCTGCAGCTCCGCCGACGGTTCGCGACCTTTCATCGCCAGCAGTCGTCCGCCACCGACACACAGATGGCCGGACCATTTGACGAATTGCTCCACCGGCCCTACCGCACGCGACACCACGATATCGAATCGCCGCGCCGGACGATAATCTTCCGCGCGAGTATGCACAGTTTGCACGTTGGGCAACTTGAGCAGCGCCGCGACATGTTCGATGAACTTGAGTTTCTTTGCGGTCGAATCGAGCAGCATGAATTGCAGCGCTGGATTGACGATCGCCAGCGGCAGGCCCGGAAACCCTGCACCGGTGCCGACGTCGAGAATGCGCTCGCCCTGCAGGAACGGCTGCACCGTCAGGCTGTCGAGCAAGTGTTTGGTGACCTGCGCGCTGCGCTCACGAATCGCCGTGAGGTTCATGCGCTGGTTCCAGTCGTCCAGCTCGTCAAGCACGACGGTCAGCTGGCCGACCTGCCGCTCGGTCAACTCGATCCCGAGCTCGGCCGCGCCGGCGATGAGCGTTGCGTCTGTCATGACATCCGTCCGGCTCAGGCAGCCGCAATGCGCACGACGGTGCGACCGATGACGCCCGCCTTGAGATAGCCGTCGAACGCGGTGGGCAGCTGTTCGAATGTGATCGTGCGCGTGACGATGCTGTCGAGATGGCGCGGCTTCAAATCGGTAGCCAGGCGCTGCCATACCTGCAAACGCAGCGGCCGCGGCGTGTACACCGAATTGATGCCGAGCAGACTTACGCCGCGCAGGATGAATGGCATCACGGTGGTCTTCAGCTCATGGCTGCCGGCCAGGCCGACGCTGGCGATGTTGCCCCAGAAATTGGTGGTGCGCGTCAGCCAGGTAAGGATTTCGCCGCCGACGCTGTCGATGGCGCCGGCGAACTGTGCTTCTTCCAGCGGCCGGGAGCCGGTTTTTATTTCATCCCGCAGCAGCACGCGCGCCGCACCGAGCTTTTGCAGATAATCGACCGAAGCCTTCTTGCCGGTCACCGCGACCACGCGATAGCCGCGGCCTGTGAGCATATCGATCGCGATGCTGCCGACGCCGCCCGTCGCGCCGGTGACGACGATCTCGCCGCCCTCGGGCTGCTGGCCATTCTGCTCCATGCGATGGACCGCGAGCGCGGCGGTGTAGCCGGCTGTGCCGATGGCCATGGCGCTGAATTCATCCAGGCCGGCGGGAATCGGCACCACCCAAGCGCTTTTCACGCGCGCGTATTCGGCGTAACCGCCATCGTGCGTTTCGGACAGGCCGCAGCCGGTGACCAATACTTTTTGTCCGGGTTGCAACGCCGGGTCGCTGGAAGTCACCACTTCACCGGACAGGTCGATGCCGCCGACCAGGGGATAACGACGCAGGATTTTGCCGGCGCCGGTGGCGGCCAGCGCGTCTTTGTAGTTGATGGTGGAGTAGCGAACCTTGATCAGCACTTCGCCGTCCGCGAGCGCGTCCAACGAGATCGTCTCCAGTCGCGGAGCGATCTTGCCGCCCTCCTGGTGGATGCGAAACGCGCGAAAGTGCTCCATGTAAAGTCCCGCTGCCGATTCAGCTACGGGTCGCGGCGGACTCGATCACTCGGTCGCGCACTTGCCGTGCTTCTCGACCTGCTCGGTAGTGCACAGTGCATGCTGGCGCGAGAAAAACTGCGCGATGGCTGCGAAATCCTTTTCGTCGACGCCGGCGATGATGCCGGCCATCACCGGATTCTTGCGCTTGCCGCTCTTGTAGTCCTTGAGCGCGTGCACGATGTAATCGGCCTGCTGGCCGGCCAGCATCGGATAGTCGGGAGCAACGGTCTTGGCACCATCGGCGCCGTGGCAGGCGACGCACGTCTGAGTCGCCGGGGGCGGTGTGCCGACGACTTCCTTGTTCGCGGGCGCGCCTTGCGCATGCAGAAAAGCAGCAATGTCGGCACGGTCAGCGGCGGTGAGTGTGACTGCGTGTGCGTGCATGGTGGGATGCGGCCGATCGCCGCTGGCATAGGCGGTCAAGGCGCTGACGATGTAAGCCTCGTTCTGCCCGCCGAGCTTCGGCACGCTGTAATGTGGATAGGCGTTGTTGTAATTGGGAACGCCGTGGCAGCCGTGGCAGGTATAAGCCAGGACTTTGCCCTTGGCAGCATCGGCCGCGTTCGCACTCGTCATCGCCGCCAGCAAGCCCAAGCCGAAAACCACCCAGGTCGGCGAAACGGGGCTCAATCGAAACGTCATACCAGGTCTCCGCACATTGCGCCGGCGCACTATTGCCAGAAAAAGAAAGAAAAACGACGGTTCCCCGGCCGGCGGGGCGCGACATGGTACCCGAAGTGACTCGCTGAAGTGACTAGTGACTGGTGAATTGTGACTGGCCAGAAGGGTTTGCGGTACGGCGCGCCCGCCCCGAGCCAGCACCGGCCCCTAGTCACCGGTCACTTCATCTTCCAGGTATACTCCACAGCCATCCCCCGCTTTGCGTCCGCTTCAGAGGTTGCCCATGGCCCGTATTACGGTTGAAGATTCTCTGCACAACATCCCGAACCTGTTCCAGCTGGTGCTGGTGGCGGCCAAACGCGCCCGCAAACTGGCCAATGGCGCGGAGGCGACGGTGGAGTGGGAGAACGACAAGCCGACCGTCGTGGCCCTGCGCGAGATTGCCGCCGGCCACATCGGTCCGGAAATTCTCGAAGAAGCCGAGCGTCCCCAGCCGGAAATCATTGCCGAAACCGATAACATGGCGGGCATGTCAGGCGAACTGCGCGCGCCCCACCTCGGCCTCGGAGATTGACATCTCTGCCGTAGTCCGCTTACTCACACCATGGACTACGCGTCTTCCATCCTTAACCTGTTACCTACCGGAAGACGCTCGATAGGGGTCAACCAGCTGCTGAACAAGCTGGAGACCTACCTGCCGCCGGCGCAGGTCGACCGGATCCGCGATGCTTATGAATTCGGCGCCGAGGCCCACGAGGGCCAAAAGCGCCTGAGCGGCGAGCCGTACATCGCCCATCCGGTCGCCGTAGCCCACATCCTCGCCGATCTGCACCTGGACGCGCCGACCATCGTCGCCGCGATCCTGCACGACGTCATCGAAGACACGCCGACCGCCAAGGACGAGATCGCCGAGCGCTTCGGCGCTGACGTCGCCGAGCTGGTCGACGGCGTTTCCAAGCTCGATCACATTCAGTTTCGCAGCCGCGCCGAGGCGCAAGCGGAAAGCTTTCGCAAAATGCTGCTCGCCATGGTCCGCGACATTCGCGTCATCATGGTCAAGCTCGCCGACCGCACGCACAACATGCGCACGCTCGGCTCTGTGCCGCCGGCGAAACGCCGCACCGTCGCCCGCGAGACGCTGGAAATCTACGCGCCCATTGCCAACCGACTGGGCATCCACAGCGTCAAATCGGAACTGGAAGACCTCGGCTTCAAGGCGCTGTATCCCGGCCGCTATCGCATCATCGAAAAGGCGCTGAAAAAAGCGCGCGGCAACCAGAAACAGTTCGTCGGCAAGATCGCGGACAACCTGCGCAGCTCGCTGGAAAAAGCCGGCGTGAAATGCCGCGTCGAGGGCCGCGAGAAACATCTCTACAGCGTCTACCAGAAGATGCGCCGCAAGCGCCTGCCGCTGGCGTCCATCGTCGACATGTTCGGCTTTCGCCTGGTGGTCGATTCCATCGACACTTGTTATCGGGCGCTGGGCGTCGTGCACGGCCTGTATCGGCCCATGCCGGGACGCTTCAAGGATTACATCGCGATCCCGCGCATCAACGGCTACCAGTCGCTGCACACGACGCTGTTCGGTCCCAACGGCATGCCCATCGAAGTGCAGATTCGCACCGAAGACATGCATCGCATTGCCGAGTCGGGCATCGCGGCGCACTGGCAATACAAGACCGGCGAAGATGCCGGCCATGCTTATCGGGATCGCGCCAGCGAGTGGCTGCAGCACCTGATGGAAATGCCCCATGGCGGCAGCTCCGAAGAATTCATGGAGAGTGTCAAGCTCGACCTGTTTCCGGACAAGGTGTACGTATTCACGCCTCGTGGCGAGATCCGTCGTCTGCCGCGTAATGCCACTGCGGTCGACTTCGCGTACTCCGTGCACACCGACATCGGCAATCACTGCGTGGCGGCGAAAGTGGATCGCCGCCTCGTGCCGCTCAGAACGCCGCTGCGCAACGGCCAGACCGTCGAGATCATCACTGCGAAGGGCGCGACACCGAATCCGGCCTGGGTGAACTTCGTCGTTACCGCCAAAGCGCGCGCCGCGATTCGTCATTACCTGAAGGGTTTGAAACACGGCGAAGCGGTCGAACTCGGCAAGCGATTGCTCAGCCAGGCGCTGCAGGATCTGTCGCTGGTGCTGAAGAAAATCCCCGACGAACGACTGCAGTCGGCCGCAGCGGAACTCAATCTCAAGACGCCCGACGAACTGTTCGAAAAGATCGGCCTCGGCGAACGCCTGGCTGCGCTGGTGGCGCGGCGCTTGTTGCCGGCCGATGGCAGTCAGCCTGTCGAATCGACAGTCAGTGCGGAGCCCCTGGCGATTGCCGGCACCGAAGGCATGGTCGTCAGTTACGCACGCTGCTGCTTCCCGATTCCCAACGATCCGATCATGGCGTACCTTTCTAGCGGCCGCGGCGTGGTCATCCACCGCGAGGCGTGCGGCAACCTGCGCAACTATCGCAAGCAGCCGGACAAGTGGCTGACGGTGACCTGGCGTGCGGATGTCGACCGCCTCTTCAACGTCGAAGTGCGCATCGATGTCGCCAATCGCATGGGCGTGCTGGCGGCGATCGCTTCCAACATCGCCACTACCGAAACCAACATCGAACACGTCGCGGTCGACGAGCGCGACGGCGACGCTTCAACGCTGATCTTCGACCTGCAAGTCCGCGATCGTAAACACCTGGCTCAGGTGATCAAGAACCTGCGCAAGATGCCGGAAGTGTTGCGCGTGGCGAGAGTTATCGCCTAGCTTGGAAGTAACTGGGTGACTGGCGAGCGCGCACGGCGGGTTGACCTCGCCCCACGAACCTCTGACTATTCACTAGTCACGAATGGCACTAAGTTAAGGCGATGCGCCTGCAGTCTTCGCCTCTCCCGTGGGAGAGGGAAAAACTCTTCGCTGACCTTAAGTTAGTGCCATTGTTCACCAGTCACTATTCACTTCCAGGCCGCCATGACCCGCCAAATCATCTCTACCGCAAATGCTCCCAAGGCTGTCGGCACCTATTCGCAGGCAGTGAAGGTCGGCAAGACCGTGTACGTGTCCGGGCAGATCGCACTCGATCCGGTTACCGGCGAGATGCAGCAGAGCTCGATCGACATCGAGATCCGCCGCGTGTTCGACAACCTCAAAGCCATCATCACCGCGGCCGGGGGCAATTTCTCGCAGGTGGTCCGCGCCACGGTCTTCCTGACCGATTTCGGCACCTTTCCGGTGTTGAACAAAATCATGGCCGAGTATTTCACCGAGCCCTATCCCGCACGCGCCACGGTTCAGGTGTCGGCGTTGCCAAAGGGCGCGAACGTCGAAATCGACTGCATCGTCGAGCTCGATTGAGGACCCTCACCCTGCCCTCTCCCAAAGGGAGAAGGTAAGAACTCTTTACCTCTCCCTTGGGAGAGGTCGCGCGAAGCGCGGGTGAGGGACTTTTCAAGGTAAGTGGACCCTCACCCTGCCCTCTCCCAAAGGGAGAGGGGTAAGAACTCTTCACCTCTTCCTTGGGAGAGGTCGCGCGAAGCGCGGGTGAGGGACTTTTCAAGGTGAGTGGACCCTCACCCTGCCGCTCCCTGAAGGAAGCCGTACACTTGCCATGGATGAGCCCTTCCACTCCAACTAGCCAGCAGCGGCCCCGTGCGTCGACGACGCCGGCCGCTGACTCACCGGAGATTCGTCCGGTCACCGCGCTGCGCGGCGTAGGCGATGCGCTCGCGCTCAAACTTGCCAAGCTCGGCATCACCACCATCCAGGATCTGCTGTTCCTGTTGCCGCTGCGGTACGAAGACCGCACGCGCGTGGCGCCCATTGGTTCGCTGCGCGTGGGCGATCGCGCCGTGGTTGAAGGGGAAGTGCAGCTCGCCGAAATCAGCTTTCGCGGCCGACGCCAGTTGCTTTGTCGTATCGGCGATGGCTCGGGCTGGCTGACCCTGCGCTTTTTCTATTTCAGCAACGCGCAGCACGAGGGCATGACCCGCGGCACGCGGCTGCGTTGCTACGGCGAGATTCGTCGCGGCCCCGGCATGCTCGAAATCGTGCATCCGGAATATCGACGCGTCGCCAGCGATGCGGCAACGACTAACGAAGACGTACTGACGCCGATCTATCCGCTCACCGAAGGCGTGCAACAAGGTCGTTTACGGCAGCTGACCACGCTGGCGCTGCGCGAATTGGCGGCCCGATCGGTGCAGGATTGGCTGCCGCCCGCGGTGCTCGCGCAGCTGCGACTGCCGCCACTATGCGACGCGCTTCAGTATGTGCACCGGCCACCGCCGGATGCGGACTTGGATCTGCTCGCCCAGGGCCAGCATCCCATGCAGCGACGCCTGGCGTTCGAGGAGCTGCTTGCTCACCAGCTGAGTCTGCGACTGCTGCGTCGAGAAATTCAGCGCGATCCTGGCTGGCGATTCACGGTCAGCGGCGAGCCGCTGATCGAACGGTTCCTGCAATCGTTGCCATTCAAACCGACCGGCGCGCAGACCCGCGCGTGGCACGAGATCGAACGCGATCTGTCGCAGTCGAGCCCGATGTTGCGATTGGTTCAAGGCGACGTGGGTTGCGGCAAAACCCTGGTCGCGGCGTTAGCTGCCTTGAGAGCGGTGGAAGCCGGCTTTCAAGTGGCGGTGATGGCGCCTACCGAATTGCTCGCTGAACAGCACGCGCGCAATTTCACGAACTGGTTGGCGCCGTTGGATATGTACCCGGCACTCGTCACCGGCAAACGTACTGCCGCCGCGCGAGCACGCTCGCTCGCCGATCTTGCTTCGGGCGAGGTGAAGATCGCCATCGGCACTCACGCGCTGTTCCAGCAGGAGGTCGAATTTCGGCGCCTTGGTCTCGCCATCATCGATGAGCAGCACCGCTTCGGCGTGCATCAACGGCTGTTGTTGCGAGAGAAAGGCCTGGCGTCGGGACGCTATCCGCACCAGCTCATCATGACGGCGACGCCGATTCCCCGGACGCTGGCGATGACCGCCTATGCCGATCTCGACGTGTCCGTCATCGACGAGTTGCCTCCAGGGCGCACGCCGGTGCGAACCGTAGCGTTGCAGGAGAATCGGCGCGATGAAGTGGTTATGCGCATTCGCGATGCGTGCCGACAGAAACGCCAGGCCTACTGGGTCTGTCCGCTGGTCGAAGAGTCCGATGAACTCGATGCGCAAGCCGCTGAGGCGACCGCGACGGCGCTGGCTGAAGCGCTGTCGGAGCTCAATGTGGGGCTGGTCCATGGACGCATGTCGTCCAAAGAGAAAGACGCCGTCATGACGCGTTTCAAGTCCGGCGCAATCGATCTGCTGGTGGCAACGACGGTCATCGAAGTCGGCGTCGACGTGCCGAACGCCAGCCTGATGGTGATCGAAAACGCCGAGCGCATGGGCCTGGCGCAACTCCACCAGCTGCGAGGCCGCGTCGGCCGAGGCGCCCCCGAAAGCACCTGCGTGTTGCTGCATCGAACGCCGCTCACCGAAGTGGCGCGCGAACGCCTGGCCGTCATGAGAGCGACCAACGATGGCTTCGAAATCTCCCGCCGAGACCTGGAACTGCGCGGGCCCGGCGAACTGCTGGGCACGAAGCAAACCGGCCTGATGCAAATGCGAGTCGCCGAACTGGTGCGCGATGCAGACCTGTTGCCGAAAGTTCAGGAAGTCGCAGAATTGATGCTCAGGGAAAATGAGGCCAACATAGCGCCGCTGCTGCGCCGGTGGATCGGGCAGGGTGAACGGTTCGGGAAGGTTTGAAGCTGGATTGCTGCTGTTCTAATCACGTGCACGAACCCGATAAAACTCAACCGCTGGACGCGCTGAAGCCTCAGCCGATCTCGGTGCCGCCGCGGCCGCCTCAACTCCCGGAGATCAAGCCGCCCGCACCGGCAACAGCACCGCCGCGGCAGGCCGAACTGCCGGGCATTCAGCCACTCACGCCGCTCGACGCGCTGAAGGCTCAGCCGATCTCGGCGCCACCGCGGCCGCCGCAACTGCCGGAGATCAAGCCGCCACCGCCGTCGCCTGCACCTGTCACTGCGACTTCATCTTCATCTGCGCCTCTGGCGCCTAAGCCCGTGGCCTCGCCTGCACCCGTCACTGCGCCGCAGTCCGCAGCTTCATCTTCCGCTGTGCCGGCAGCTGCGCCTAAGCCCGCGATTCCACCTGCACCTGTTACCGCACCTCAACCACCGGCTTCCTCTTCACCCGTGCCAGCACCTGCGGTCGCGCCTAAGCTTGCGGCTTCATCGTTGTCTGCACCTGTACCCGCGACTCCGCCGCTGCCGCCGGACGTCGAAGTGATTCGACCGAGCTCATCGCTGAGCGCTGCGCTGGATCGCCTGCGCTGGGTAGGACATAAAATCGGCTCGACCGCGTTCGCGAACGAGATCCTCCCCGGCGCGGCGGCGAAGCTGCGGGCGTATGCGGATCTGACGCGGTTGAATAAGCCGATCGGCATTTGGTTGTTGCTGTGGCCGGTGTTGTGGGCGTTGTGGTTGTCATCAGGGGGGCGGCCTGATGCACATGTGTTTATCGTGTTCGTGCTCGGCACCGTATTGACCCGCTCTGCCGGCTGCGCGATCAACGATTTCGCCGATCGCAATTTCGATGGTCACGTGAAACGCACCCGCGGCCGGCCGTTGGTGACGGGTGCGGTGCACCCGATCGAAGCGGTGGCGATTTGCGCAGGATTAGGGTTGATTGCACTCGGCCTGGCGTTGACGCTGAATCACTTCACGCAATTGCTGACGTTGGTCGGCGGTGTGCTGGTGATCACGTATCCATTCGTCAAACGTTTCTTTCCCTTGCCTCAGTTTTATCTCGGCGCGGCGTTCACCTGGTCCGTCCCCATGGCTTACGCCGCGCACACCGGCGCAATATCACGGCAAGCTTGGGTGATGTTCATGGCGGGGGTGCTGTGGACGATGGCGTACGACACCATGTATGCGATGGTGGATCGCGACGACGATCGCAAGCTCGGCATTCGTTCCAGCGCGATTCTGTTCGGCGACGCCGATCGCTTCATCATCGGCATCATGCAGCTGATGACGCTGATGGCGCTATGGCTGATCGGGCGGGAGCTGGAGTTGGGGTTGTGGTATGGCCTGGGCATCGCGGTCGCTGCGATGTTCGCGCTGTATCAGCAGCTGCTGATCCGCGACCGCAAGCCTGAAGATTGCTTCAAGGCTTTCCTCAACAACAATTACTTCGGCATGGCGGTGTTCATCGGCATCGCGCTGGAATACACCTTCAGATAGAAGTGTAGGGACTGGCGAATGGCCAGTCATTTGCGTTCCGCTCGGGCCACGGCCCAGATCTCGATCCATTCGGCGCCGCCGCGGCGCAGCGCTTTCGCAAGCTCGTTGACGGTGCTGCCGGTGGTGACGACATCATCGACGATGGCGATGTGCCGCGCCTGCAACGGCTTGACCAGAGCAAAAGCGTTGCGCGTATTGGTCAGGCGCTGGGGGCGATCAAGCCCTGCCTGCTCGCTCGTCTCACGGTATCGCACCACCAAATCACTTCGTAACTTAAGGCCGATCGAATCGCACAATGGCAGCGCCAGTTCGCGTGCTTGATTGAAGCCGCGCTCGCGATAACGGCGCAGAGCCAGCGGCACCGGAATCACCAAATCCGGCCGAGTGCCTCGATGAGAAAGATGGCGCGCGAGAATTTGGCCGAGCACACGCCCGTAACAAAGGTCGCGACGATACTTCAGCCCCTGGATCATTCGATCGATAGGAAAGGCGTAGCGAAATGGCGCGACGCAGGCATCGAACGCCGGCGGCTTCTTCAGACAGGCGCCACAAAGCACCGGTCGCGTCAGTTCGCGAGGCAGAGGTTCGGCGCAATGCTCGCAGGCATTATCGTTAAGCGGTAAATCCGCTTGGCACCCCGCGCACAAATCCAGGTCGCGCTGCCCCGGCTGGCCACACAGCGCGCAGCGCGCCGGCCACAGCCAGCGGTTCACCAATCCGACAATGTCGACTGTGTCTTGGAACATCGGTTGACAGCCCTCCCAGGCCCCGCGAATACTTCCGCACCGCTCCATCAATCCTTATGGGGCGCGCAGGTCCTCGGGCGAGGAGCATGAAGCTCCGAAGTCGCGCGCAGGAGCCGAAATAAGTGAGGTTTGCCGTGGAAATGACCCGCTCCGAGACCGTCCGCAGCACTATGCTGGGCGAGCAATTGGGCGTCGTGCGCACCGATTGGTCGCTGGACGAAGTGCGCAGCCTGTTCGCGCTGCCGTTTTCCGATCTCATCTACCACGCGCAACGCGTTCATCGGCTGTACTTCGAACCCAACCAGGTGCAGATCAGCACACTGCTGTCGATCAAGACCGGCGCCTGCCCCGAAGACTGTTCTTATTGCTCACAGAGCATCCGCTTCGAGACCGGACTCAAGTCCGAGCCGCTGATGGACATCGAGGAAGTGCTGGAGAAAGCGCGCGCCGCCAAAGCAAGTGGCGCAACTCGCTTTTGCATGGGCGCGGCCTATCGCAGCCCGAAGCCGAAGCAACTGGCGCAGATTGCCGAGATGGTCAAAGGCGTGCGCGCGATGGGCATGGAAACCTGCGTGACGCTCGGCATGCTCACGCCACAACAGGCGCATCAGCTGAAAGACGCGGGCCTCGACTACTACAACCACAATCTCGATACGTCGGAATCCCACTACAAGAAGGTGGTCACGACGCGTACGTATCAGGATCGGCTCGACACGCTCGAAGCCGTGCGCAGCGCGGGCATCAATGTGTGCTCCGGCGGTATTCTGGGCATGGGCGAGCAGGAACTCGATCGCGCGCAGTTGCTGCATACGTTGGCGACGCTGCCTCAGCATCCCGAGAGCGTGCCGATCAATCAGTTGATGCAAGTGCCGGGCACGCCGTTATATGGCAGTGACAGGACCGAGGCGCTGGATTTCGTTCGCGTCATCGCCGTCGCGCGCTTGTTGATGCCGCGCGCGCACGTCCGCTTGTCCGCTGGCCGTTCCGGCATGAGCGACGAAACGCAGGCGCTGTGCTTCCTCGCCGGCGCGAATTCGATTTTCTACGGCGACAAGCTGCTGACGACGGAGAATCCAGAAGAGGATCAGGATAAGAAGCTGTTTGCAAAGCTCGGGATTACAGCGGAGCCGCTCGCCGAGCAGCCGGCTGTGTGCGCAGGGAAGGTAGCGGCGGAGCAAGCCGTGGCGGTTGCGAGTTAGACGACCCCCCGGGCCCCCTCACCCGCGCTTCGCGCGACCTCTCCCACAGGGAGAGGTGAAGAAGTTCTTACCCTCTCCCTTCGGGAGAGGGCAGGGTGAGGGCGAGGCAAGTTGCCGCGAATGTTTCATAGTGCGCCTCGTCCCCCTCACCCGCGCTTCGCGCGACCTCTCCCACGGGGAGAGGTGAAGAAGTTCTTACCCTCTCCCTTCGGGAGAGGGCAGGGTGAGGGCGAGGCAAGTTGCCGCGAATGTTTCATAGTGAGCCTCGTCCCCCTCACCCGCGCTTCGCGCGACCTCTCCCACGGGGAGAGGTGAAGAAGTTCTTACCCTCTCCCTTCGGGAGAGGGCTAGGGTGAGGGTCTTTCTGCCTTCTTCCTTTATCCTCCCCACATGCTCGACGAGTTCTTTCTCGCCCCTGCAGGGGTACGCCGCTCATTCGACAAAGCTGCGCGCACCTATGACTCCGCGGCCGTCGTGCCGACGGAGATCCGCAACCGTCTTCTCGAACGACTAGACATCGTGCGACTGCAGCCTCAGACCGTGTTGGATCTTGGCGCGGGCACTGGTCACGCCAGCAAGGCGTTGAAGCAGCGCTACCGGGCCGCCGAGATCATCGCGCTCGATCTCTCCCCGGCCATGCTCGTAGAAGCGAATCACCGACAAAGCTGGTTGCGCCGCTTTCATCGCGTGGCCGCCGACGCGCATCGCTTGCCGATCAAGGATGCCAGCATCGAGCTGGTCTTCAGTAACCTGATGCTGGAGTGGTGCCACGACCCCGATACCGTGTTCCAGGAAATCCGGCGGGTGTTGAAGCCGGGAGGGCTGCTGAGTTTCGCCACCTTAGGCCCCGACACCTTGCGGGAATTGCGCGCGGCTTGGCGCGAAGTTGACTCTTACACCCGCGTCCACCGCTTTATCGACATGCACGACCTGGGCGATGCACTGATGCGCGCCGGGCTCGCCGAGCCGGTCATGGATACAGAGAGGCTGACGGTAACTTATCCCGATGTGGATGCGTTGATGCGGGAACTGGTCGCGACCGGATCGAGCAATGTCACGCAGGGCAGGCCGCGAGGTCTGGCCTCGAAGGCACGCCTCGAATCGTTGCGCCGAGCGATTGCGCGGGTGTCGAAAGAGGGCGCACTACCCGTGAGCATGGAAGTCGTCTACGGTCACGCCTGGGCGGGGCAGCTGCGCCGGCCCAAGGCCGCCGGAGGCGAAATCCGGATCCCGGTCAGCTCGTTGAAGCGTTAATTTTTTTTTGATGGTTCTGTAACGCATAAGACCACCGAAGCTTGTCGGAGATAGTTTTTCTAATAAAATGAATGCTCGGGTCGACCTGCCGCCGCCTCGCCCGACGCCTGCTCCCCCGTCCGGAGAGCGGGTGCTCGAGCTGATGCCGCACCGGTCACTGACTCCCAAGGCCGCGCGGATTTTCATCGGCTTGGTCGCCGCCCCCACCTTCGCCATCGCCTTTCTTTTCACAGCCCAGGGTTTCTGGCCGGTCTTGCCCTTCGCCGGCCTGGAAATCGGGCTATTGATCTGGGCGGTGCGCGCCTCGATGCGCTCGGGCCTGGAGCGCGAAACCATTACCATCAGCCAGGATTCAGTGATCATCAGACACTGGGATCGCCGTGGGGTGCAGTCAGCGGTATTTCCTCGACATTGGGCGAGGGTTACACTCCACGCCCCGCTAGCGGCGCTACATCCCAGTCGACTCGTCTTCGAGTCGCGCGGTCGCGCCTGCGAGGTGGGCAGGTTTCTCACAGAGGACGAGCGTCGCACTCTCGCGGCCAATCTCCAGCAGCTGGTGGGGAATATGAATGAAACGCCCGCGCTTTAGGAACAAGGTGCGGCGTTGAACTGCGGGCGCGAGGCCGCCCGGCCACGCATGATCCGCGGCCGATCCACGCGAACGGCAGCGGAGCAGAACGAAGCACTTGGGAGCATTAGGGCCAATGAAGATCGTGAAATACGCCGCCGCCGGTATGTTGGCGGTGGCAGCGTTCCTGCCCACCGGGGCGGCGCTAGCGGCATGGGAAGTAAACATGCCGGTCGGCGTGACCGAGCTGAGTCGCGAGATCCATGGCCTGCACATGCTGATCCTCTGGGTCTGCGTCGCCATCGCCGTCGCGGTGTTCGGCGTGATGATCTATTCGATCGTCAAGTTCCGCAAATCGCAGGGCGCCGTGCCGGCACACCTTCGACCACAGCACCAAGGCCGAGATCGTCTGGACCATCATCCCCGTCGCTGATCCTGGTCGCGCATGGCCATTCCGGCGGCGCGCGACCCTGGTCAAGATCGAGGACACGCGCGACGTCGAGCTCGACCATCAAGGTCACCGGCTACCAGTGGAAGTGGCAGTACGAGTATCTCGGCCAGGGCGTGCACGTTTCTTCTCGACGCTGGCACCGCGCCAGCGACGCGGCGCGCCAGCTCGACTCGGGCATCGATCCGTACACGGTGTCCGAACTATCTGCTCGACGTGGACAACCCGCTGGTGGTCCCGGTTGGCACCAAGGTGCGCGTACTGCTGACCGCCACAGGACGTCATTCACGCCTGGTGGGTGCCGGACTTCGGCATGAAGAAGGACGCGATTCCGGGCTTCGTCAATGAACTGTGGTTCGCGTGCCGATGAGGCCGGCATCTACCGCGGCCAGTGCGCGGAGCTTTGCGGTCGCGACCATGGCTTCATGCCGGTGGTCGTCGAAGTGAAATCCGCAGGCGGAATTCGACAGCTGGCTGGCGGCGCAAGAAGGCGGCGCGACAGCCCGCTGCCGCGCGCCTCGGCACAGACCCGGCTGAGAATGCGGCGACGACCTCGGCCGACGCGCCGGCTGAGTCGCCAGAATCACTGGCAGTAACTGCAGCACATGCAGCGATACTCCACCACAGCCGACGCCGACGCGCCGATCATCACGACGACCACGGCCCAGCCAAGGGCTCGCGTCGCTGGCTGTTCGCCACCAACCACAAGGACATCGGCACGATGTACCTGGTGTTCAGCCTGCATCGATGTTCTTCGTCGGCGGCGCGATGGCGACTGGTGATCCGCGCCGAGCTGTTCCAGCCCGGCCTGCAGCTGGTCGACCCGCAGTTCTTCAACTCGATGACCACCATGCACGCGCTGATCATGATCTTCGGCGCGGTCATGCCGGCGTTGGTCGGGCCTCGCGAACTGGATGATTCCGCTGCAGGTCGGCGCGCCCGACATGGCGCTGCCGCGCATGAACAACTTCAGCTTCTGGATCCTGCCGTTCGCGTTCACGCTGCTGCATCGGCACGCTGTTCGTGCCGGGCGGCGCGCCGGCCGGCGGCTGGACGATGTATCCGCCGCTGTCCTGCAGACCGGCGACGCGTTCCCGATTGCTGATCTTCGCCGTCCACCTGATGGGCGCCTCCTCGATCATGGGCGCGATCAACGTCATCGTCACCATCATGAACATGCGCGCGCCGGGCATGTCGCCTGCTGAAGATGCCGCTGTTCGTCTGGACCTGGCTGATCACGGCCTACCTGCTGATCGCCGTGATGCCGGTGCTCGCCGGCGCGGTGACCATGCTGCTCACCGATCACTTCTTCGGCACCACGTTCTTCGCAGCCTCAGGCGGCGGCGACCCGGTGATGTTCCAGCACATCTTCTGGTTCTTCGGTCACCCCGAGGTGTACATCATGATCCTGCCGGCCTTCGGCATCGTCTCGGAGATCATCCCGACGTTCTCGCGCAAGCCGCTGTTCGGCTATGACGCCATGGTGTACGCGACTGCGTCGATCGCCTTCCTGTCGTTCATCGTCTGGGCGCACCACATGTTCACGGTCGGCATGCCGCTGGCCGGCCAGCTGTTCTTCATGCTGGCGACGATGCTGATCGCGGTGCCGACCGGCGTGAAGGTGTTCAACTGGACCGCGACCATGTGGCAAGGGCTCGCTCACGCTTCGAACCGCCGATGCTGTTCGCGCTGTCGTTCCTGTTCCTGTTCACGATCGGCGGCTTCTCGGGCCTGATGCTCGCGATCGTGCCGGCCGACTTCCAGTACCACGACACCTACTTCGTCGTGGCGCACTTCCACTATGTGCTGGTGCCGGGCGCGGTGTTCGCGATCATGGCCGGCGTGTACTACTGGCTGCCGAAGTGGACCGGCCACATGTACGACATGACCTCGGCCAAGTGGCACTTCTGGCTGTCGACGATCTTCGTCAACGTGCTGTTCTTCCCGCAGCACTTCCTCGGTCTCGCCGGCATGCCGCGCCGTATCCCGGACTACTCCACGCAGTTCGCCGACTGGAACATGGTTTCCTCGATCGGCGCGTTCGGCTTCGGCCTGTCGCAGCTGCTGTTCGCGTACATCGTGTTCAGCACGATTCGCGGCGGCGGTGAAGGCGACCGACAAGGTGCTGGGACAGCGGCCGGCCGCATGGCCTGGAATGGACGCTGCCCTCGCCGGCGCCGTATCACAGCTTCGAAGTCGCGCCGGAAGTGAAGTAATCGTGGCCAGCCGAGACTCAGCGCGCTCGACCAGATCGCAGAACGCGGCGTGCGGGCGAACGGCCATCTGGCTGACGCTGCTCGCGGCGGCTTTCTACTTTGGCTTCATCGCCTGGCCATATGGCAGGCCCATAGCTAACGCAATGGGCTCGACACGCATGCCGACGCACGCTCCAAGAAGGCGAATCGTTCGCTCACCCGGCAGCTGTCGATATTTGCTGCTCGGCAGCTTTCGCGTTCGGCTTCGCGCTGGTGCCGCTGTACGACGTGCTGTGCGAGGTGACGGGCTTCGGCGATCGCAGCCGGCTGGTCGAAGCCAGTACGCGTCACTCGAAGCGCCGGTGGCGAATCGTCTCGATCACCGTGGAGTTCATCTGCCGATTCGCCGGCCGTTCGGCGACTGGGAGTTCCGCCCCGAAGTCGGCTCGCTGGAAGTGCAGCCGGGCCGAGCTGTACGAAGCGAAGTTCTATCGCGCGCAACCTGACGGTCGCAGCCGGTGGTCGCCCAGGCGATTCCGAGCATCGCGCCGCGGCAAGCGACCAAGTACTTCCACAAGACCGAATGCTTCTGCTTCACGCCGCAGCACCTTCGATGCGCGAACAGGCGCGCGAGCTGACCGTACGATTCATCGTCGATCCCGAGTTGCCGCGCAACGTCGATCGCATGACGCTCGCTTATGCCATGTATGACGGCAAGAGCAGCGTGATCCCTGTTTCAAAACTGACCTAACAGACGCTAACCGACATGGCCCACGCACACGACCACGCACGCGCCGCCGACAAGTACTACATCCCGCACAGCAGCCCGTGGCCGATCATCGGCTCGATCGCGCTGTTCACGACCGATGGGCGGCGCAGCGATGTGGCTGAACGACGCCAACTCCGGCCCGTGGGTGATGACAGTCGGCCTCGCCATCCTGATCTTCATGTTCGTCGGCTGGTTCGGCGACGGTGATCGACGAGAGCGAGAATCGCATCTACAACGACGCCGTGGATCGCTCGTTCCGCATGGGAATGATGTGGTTCATCTTCTCCGAGGTCATGTTCTTCGCGGCGTTCTTCGGCGCGCTGTTCTATGCGCGCAACTTGTCAGTGCCCTGGCTGGGCGGCGAGGGCGCGAAGGTCCTGACCAAGATCCTGCGCGGCGACAGTTATGAATCGGCGTGGCCGACCAATGGCCCGGTGATCGTAGGCGGCGATCTTCGAGATGATTCCTGCGTTCGGCCTGCCGGCGATCAACACTGCCATCCTGCTGACCTCCGGCGTCACCATCACCATCGCGCACCATGCGATGCAGAGTCGGCAACCGCGCCGTGCTGAACATCTTCCTCGGCCTGACCATCCTGCTCGGCTTCCTGTTCGTGTACCTGCAGGCGCACCGAGTACATGGAGGCATATCAGCACTACAACCTGAAGCTGACGTCGGGCATCTATGGTTCGACGTTCTTCATGCTGACCGGCTTCCACGGTTTCCACGTGACGCATCGGCGCGATCATGCTGACGGTGATCTGGTTCCGCACCCTGAAAGGTCACTTCACGCCGACGCATCACTTCGCGTTCGAAGGCGCGGCCTGGTACTGGCACTTCGTCGACGTGGTGTGGCTGGGCCTGTTCATCTTCGTCTACTGGCTATGAAGTAGACCCTCACCCTGCCCTCTCCCAAAGGGAGAGGGTAAGAATCCATGCGCTCCGCGACATTCGCACATCCTGTGCAGCAGAGGTCGCGCGAAGTGCGGGGGGAGGGTAAGAATTTCAGCGAATACCGTGCGGCTGGATCAGGCCCTGCGACCACGCGACCAGCAACAGCACGAACAGCAGCACCGACAGCCCGACGCGAATCGACAGCGCCTTGACCATCTTCTTCGACTCGCCCTTGTCATTGACCAGGTAGAACAGGCCCGCGGCGAGGCTGAGCACAATGCCCAGCAGGCAGACGATGATGAGGATTTTCATGAATGGCAGGATGAGTGCTGCGATCCGATCGATGCGGATCACGACCAGTATATCGTGACTGCTCCCGACACAACTCCTGTCGCCGCGGGCCGCCGCGGGCGACCTTCCGTATTCGGGGTGGTCCTCACCTTGTTCGGCATGGCGCTGTTCGTAAGGCTAGGATTCTGGCAATTGGATCGCGCCGGACAAAAGCAAGAGCTGCTCGCTCAATACGCAGTCGGCCAGCGCACGCAGCTCGAAATCACGCCAAAAAACGCCGACACGCTGTCGCGATACCAGCGAGTCACGGTGAGCGGACGTTACGATCCGACGCATCAGATCCTGCTCGACAACATGCCATCGCACACCGGCCTTCCCGGCTATCGGGTGTTGACGCCGCTCGAGACGTCGGCTGGCTGGTTGCTGGTAGATCGCGGTTGGCTGCCCATCGGCGCCAGCCGTACCACTTTGCCGGATGTATCAGTCAGCGATGCACCACGCCACATCAGCGGCACTATGGATGCGCTACCTCGTGCGGGTTTGCAGCTTGATAACGTCCCCGTCGATGCCAATGCGCCTTGGCCGCGCGTGCTCAGCTTTCCGCAGCACGAGACGTTGGAACAGTCGCTGGGACGCAAGCTCATTCCGGGCCTGCTGTTGCTCGATGGTTCACAGCGCGATGGCTTTGAACGAGTCTGGGAGGCCCATTTGGGCTTCAAGCCGGAACGGCACATCGGCTATGCCGTGCAATGGTTCGCACTGGCGGCTGCAGCCCTGGCCATTTTTGTCATTACCAGTTTTCGCAGGAAGACAGCATGAACGCTTCAGCTGCAGAGACCACTCCCTCGGCGACTCCTCCGACGCCGCGTTCGCGAACCCAGGCCTGGATCCTGGTGGTCGTGTTTTTTGCGCCACTGTTGCTGGCATTCCTTTTCTATTACGGCCTGGGCGTGCGGCCCGCCGGCAGCACCAACCACGGCGATCTCATCACCCCGCCCCGGCCGCTGCCGGCAGTGGCATTGCCCGGCGCAACGCAAACAGAGCTTCCGGCAACAACCTTGCGGGGCAAATGGACCATGGTTTTCATCGGCGATGGCGCCTGTGATGCGCGGTGCCGGGAGGCGCTGACGCTGATGCGTCAAACGAGACTGGCTCTCAATGACGACCTGACGCGCGTGCAAAGACTGTTTCTAATCAGTGGCAATTGCTGTGATCGCAATTATCTGCAGGCTGAGCAGGCCGGTTTGTTGCTGGGACGCATCGATAATCCATCCGGCGAAACATTATTGGAAACATTCCCTGAAGGTGCCGATGCAGCCCGACGAGGGCGAATTTATCTGGTCGATCCCCTGGGAAATCTGATGATGAGCTATGCGCCCGATGCGCCGCCCAAAGGACTGCTGGAAGACCTGAAGAAACTGCTGAAACTCTCGCATATCGGTTAACCGTAAGACCACTGCGCTGCAGCGCACCTCGCTTCCCATGGTTAAATCGCTGTGACACACTCGGCCCCGCCCTGCGATGGAGTGCGCTTCGGCAGTTCTTCGCCGGCGACTAAATAAGAGTAAGAGGTACGACTTAAAGGGTTGACCAGTTCGCACGGGGGTTGCCATGAAATGCATCTACTATCTGACGTCGACGCTCGCCAGTACACACGATGTTTCAGATGATCTGCACCAGGCCGGTGTCAAGGATTTCTATCTGCACGTCATCTGCAAAGATGAATGCGGACTGAAAAAACAGCATATTCATTCCAGCAATTATTTAGAAACACTCGACGTTGTACGGGACGGTTTCATCGGCGCCGCGCTGGGGTTTCTGGCCGGACTGATCGGCATCGCGCTGTTGATGTATTTCCGGCCGTTCGGGCCTGACGTCGAAGTCCCGACGTTTGTCTATGCCATCCTGGTCGGCGCCGCGACCTTGTTCGGCGCCTGGGAAGGCGGCCTGGCCGGCATCGGCGCGGAAAACAAGAAACTGACGCGCTTTCACGATGACATTGCCGCCGGCAAGTACCTCATCCTGGTGTACGTGCGCAAACACCAGGAATCCACGGTTCGCAAGATGATGCAGGAACGTCATCCGGATGCCGAACTGGTCGCCATCGATTCTCACTTCATCAACCCGTTCAGCAGCGTCGACCGGGTGACGGAGACTTCCGCACCAAGAGCTTAGTTCCAAGGACTTAGCCAGCGCCGCTGCAAGGATCGAAGAAGGAGGAACGCCAATGGTGATTGCGATTGCCCTGATCGTGCTTGTGGTCGCCACAGTGCTGTTTCATTTCTTGACTCCGTGGTGGTTCACGCCGATCGCCTCCAACTGGGAGATGGTGGATTCGACCGTCGACGTGACGTTCTGGGTAACGGGCATCGTGTTCGTGGCCGTCAACCTGTTCCTCGCCTACGCCATCATTCGTTATCGCCATCGCAAGGGCAGCAAGGCGCATTACGAGCCCGAGAATAAGAAACTCGAATGGTGGCTGACGGGCATCACTTCCGTCGGCATCGCGGCGATGCTCGCGCCGGGACTGTCGGTGTGGGCGAAGTTCGTCACTGTGCCGGAAGGCACTTCGGTCGTGGAAGTGCTGGGACAGCAGTGGAGCTGGAGCTATCGCTTTCCGGGGGCGGATGGCCGTCTGGGCGCCTCCGACGGCCGTCTCATCAGCATCGACAATCCCTTCGGCATGGATCCCAACGATCCGCTCGGTCAGGACGATCACCTGGTGGCCAATGCCGAGCTGCACTTGCCGTTGGGCAAACCAGTGAAGATGTTGCTGCGTGCGAAGGACGTAAACCATCAATACGCCGTGCCACAGTTCCGCGTGAAGATGGATATGGTCCCCGGCATGGTCACGTACTTCTGGTTGACGCCGACGCGAACTGGAGAGTTCGACGTGCTTTGCGAGCAACTCTGCGGCGTCGCTCACTTCGCGATGCGTGGTCGCGTGATTGTCGATGAGGAGCCGGCCTTCCAGAACTGGTTGAGTGCGCAGCCGACGTACGCAAAAACTGTTGCAACCAGCAAAGGCGACGCAACGGCCGGGCAGGCACTGTTCGCGCCTTGTACGGCGTGCCATGGGGCGCAGGCTGAAGGCAATCGTGAACTGAATGCGCCGAAGCTGAGCGGCCAGTCGGACTGGTACCTCGCGCGCCAATTGCACAGCTTCAAGAAAGGCGTGCGGGGCGCAGATGAGAAAGACGTTTATGCGAAACAGATGGCGCCGTTTGCCACCATGCTGGCCGACGATGCCGCGATCAACAACGTGGTCGCCTACATAAAGACCTTGCCGGAAGTGCGGCCGCCCGTCAGCGTGGTCGGCGATCCTAGTCGCGGCAAAAAACTCTACCAAACATGCTCGGCCTGCCACGGCAAGACCGCGCAGGGCATCTGGGCGACCAACGCACCGCGCCTGTCCAATATGAGCGACTGGTACATGGCCCGGCAGCTGCAGAACTTTCGAGCCGGCGTTCGCGGCGGTCATCCACAGGATTTCCACGGCTCGCAGATGGTGTCGATGGCGAAGACACTCGCCGACGACCAAGCCATCGCCGACCTGCTCGATTACGTTCGCACGTTGTGAAACCAACGCGGTAAAGACTCACGCCGAGCACGAGAAGGAGTTTGTCGATGGCCTTTGTAGCAATCGCCGATCGCGACCACGAACATGAGCTGCACGATCCGCAGAGCTTCATACGCAAGTACATATGGAGCCAGGATCACAAGGTGATCGCGATTCAATACTCGCTGGTCGCCATTTCCATCGGCCTGGTGGCGCTGGCGATGTCGGTGCTGATGCGCCTGCAGCTGGGCTTTCCCGATACCTTCTCGCTGATCGCGCCGCAGGACTATTACCAGTACATCACCATGCACGGCATGATCATGGTGATCTACCTGCTGACCGCATTGTTTCTCGGTGGTTTCGGCAACTATCTCATTCCGCTGATGCTGGGCGCGCGGGACATGGTGTTCCCGTATCTGAACATGCTCAGCTTCTGGTTCTACCTGCTGGCAGTACTGGTGTTGTGCGCGGGCTTTTTCGTGCCCGGCGGTCCGACTGGCGCCGGTTGGACGCTTTATCCGCCGCAAGCGGTGCTGCCGGGCACACCAGGGGCCAGCTGGGGGATCATCTGCATGCTGGCGTCGCTGGCGATTTTCATCGTCGCGTTCACCATGGGCGGCCTCAACTATGTAACCACGGTGCTGCAGGCTCGCTGCCGCGGCATGACGTTCATGCGCATGCCGCTGTCGGTGTGGGGCATTTTCATGGCCTCCATTCTCGGCCTGCTGGCGTTCCCGGCGCTGTTCGTCTCGGCAATCATGATGGCGCTGGATGCGCTGGTCGGCACCAGCTTCTTCATGCCGGCGATCTCCTCGATGGGCGAGACCACCAAGTACAGCGGCGGCAGCCCGTTGCTGTTCCAGCATCTATTCTGGTTTTTCGGCCATCCCGAGGTTTATATCGTCGCGCTGCCGGCGTTCGGCATCGTCTCCGACCTGCTCAGCACGCACGCCCGTCGCAACATCTTCGGCTATCGCATGATGGTGTGGGCGATTCTCGCCATCGGTTGCTTGAGCTTCGTCGTGTGGGCGCACCACATGTATGTCAGCGGCATGAATCCTTACTTTGGATTCTTCTTCGCCACCACGACGCTGATCATCGCGGTGCCGACGGCGATCAAAGTTTATAACTGGGTGCTGACCCTCTGGCGCGGCGACGTGCACCTCACCGTGCCGATGCTGTTCGCCATCGGCTTCATCTTCACTTTCATCAATGGCGGCCTGACGGGATTGTTTCTCGGCAACGTGACCGTCGACGTGCCGTTGTCGGGCACGTACTTCGTGGTCGCTCACTTTCATATGGTGATGGGCGTGTCGCCGATACTGGTGGTGTTCGGCGCCATCTATCACTGGTACCCGAAAATCACCGGACGCATGTTCGATGAGCGGCTCGGCAAGATTCATTTCTGGGCGACCTTTCTCGGCACCTACGCGATTTTCCTGCCCATGCATTACATGGGCATTCTCGGCGTGCCGCGCCGTTACTACGGTTACAGCGACGCGATCCAGTTCATTCCGCCGTCGGTGCATGAAGCGAATCAATGGATTTCCGTGTCGGCGCTGTTCGTCGCCTCGGTGCAGCTGCTGTTCTTGTTCAATCTCATCTGGTCGTACTTCAGGGGTCCGCACGCGGGCGGCAATCCGTGGCGCGCGACGACCTTGGAATGGCAGACGCCGGATACGCCGCCGAAGCACGGCAACTGGGGCAAGGACCTGCCCGTGGTCCATCGCTGGGCTTACGACTACAGCGTGCCCGGCGCTCCGCAGGACTTCATTCCGCAGAATGTGCCGCCGAGCGATGAAACGCCGGCCGGCCGCGAACACGGCGTGCACTCATGAGCCTCACGGTCGCGTACTCGGCACTGCTGATGGGAATCATCGTCTGGGCCGTGTTGGTCACGAAACTGCGAGTGAAGCCGTGGGAACGGCAGGCCCTCGCAGCTGAGGGCGGCGGCTTTGATGGGATCCAACCCAAACGCATCGGGCTGTGGATTTTTCTTGCCGTCATCACTTCGCTGTTCTGCCTGTTTGTGTCTGCGTATTACATGCGCATGGGTACTCACGGTCATGGCGGCAGCGACTGGACAGCAATTCGCGATCCCACGATTTTGTGGTTGAACACCGGCCTGCTGATCGTCAGCAGCATTGCGATGCAGTCCGCACGCGCAGCGGTGCTCCGTGGCCAGGTGGAACAAACACGCTGGCGTTTGTTCGCCGCCGGCCTGCTCACCGGCGCATTTCTGATCGGCCAGTTTTTCGCGTGGCGCCAGCTGCGGTTGTCCGAATACTTCACGCCGAGCAATCCGGCCGTCGCGTTTTTCTACGTGCTCACTGCGGTCCACGCCCTGCACCTGTTCGGCGGACTGTTCGTTTGGAGCAGGACGATGCGGCGCGCGCTGCAGAAAGATGTGGAGTTGATCGACGTGCGCTTGAGCGTCGAGCTCACCTCGGTCTACTGGCATTACCTGTTGCTGGTCTGGCTCGGTTTATTCGCCGTGCTGCTGTCGACTTGAGCGAGAGGAACTCATGAGTCACGAACCCGCCCCAGCCCCGACGCTCGAAGGCCTGCGAGGAGTCACGGCCGACTGGTCTGCCGACAAGCAGGCGTTTCCCGTGCCTTGGGGCAAGGCGATGATGTGGATCTTCCTGCTCTCCGACACCTTCATCTTCACGTGCTTCCTGACGTCGTACATGAACGTGCGCATGTCTACCGTCGAGACGTGGCCGAACCCGAGCGAAGTGTTCGCCCTCACCGTTGGCGGCCATCACATTCCATTGTTGCTGATCGCGATCATGACCATGATCCTGATCACCAGCAGCGGCACCATGGCGATGGCGGTGAATTTCGGCTATCGACGCGATCGCAAGCGGACCGCTGCGCTGATGTTTGCAACTGCGGCCCTCGGTCTGTCCTTCGTCGGCATGCAGGCGTTCGAGTGGACTAAGCTGATCGTCGAGGAAGGCGTGCGGCCGTGGGGCAACCCTATGGGCGCGCCGCAATTCGGTTCCTCGTTTTTCATGATCACCGGCTTTCACGGCCTGCATGTGACCGGTGGCGTGATCTATCTCAGCGTCGTCGCCTTGCGGGTGTTGAACGGTTTTTACGATCGCAAAGGCACGTACGAGACCGTCGAGGTCGCCGGCCTGTACTGGCACTTCGTCGACCTGGTATGGGTGTTCATCTTCGCATTCTTCTATCTCTGGTAAGGGTGGCAACATGGATCAGGCGGTCAACCTGCAGCCTGCAACTCACGAACCCGCTGCCGCGCACGCGGAAGGCCAGCAGCATCCCATTCGCCTGTATCTGGTGATCTGGCTGCTGCTGTTCGTGTTCAGCGCGTTCTCTTACATGGTGGATTATTTCCAGTTGCAGGGCGCGCTGCGCTGGACCCTGATCCTCTTTTTCATGCTGCTCAAGGCCAGCTTCATCGTGGCGATTTTCATGCACATGGCCTGGGAGCGCCTGGCGCTGAAGCTCGCCATCCTGACGCCGCCATTGGCGCTGCTGGTGCTGATCGCGCTGATGGCGGTGGAGGGCGATTACACTTTCTTGACGCGCATCGCTTCGTTCGTGCATTGAGTCGCACGGGCGAGGGGGGCGCGAAGCGGCATTCCGTTCGCACACAAACAGAGTCGGGGCGACTATCATTGCGCCCTGCCATTCGGACACACCGCTTCCATTCATGAGTTCACGTTTGATTCTGTTCCGCCGCCTGGCGTTGGCCGGCGTGCTGCTTGCGCTCGTCGTCGTCGTGCTCGGCGCGTGGGTGCGTCTGAGCGCCGCCGGGCTGGGCTGCCCGGATTGGCCGGGCTGTTACGGCCATATCACTGCCGGCAGCGCGGCCGAAAATGTCGACGCGGTCAATGAAGCCTTTCCGCACCGGCCGTTCGAGTATCACAAGGCCATCAAGGAAATGGTGCATCGATATTTCGCGTCGGGCCTGGGGCTGCTGATCCTGGCGCTGGCCGGCCTTGCGATCGCCAATCGCCGCGACCCGCAACAACCGCTCGCCCTGCCCATTGCACTGGTCGTGCTGGTGATCTTCCAGGGCCTGCTCGGCATGTGGACGGTCACACTGCTGCTCAAGCCGTTGATCGTGGTCTTGCACCTGATCGGCGGACTGTCGACGCTGTCGCTGCTTGCATGGCTGGCGATGCAACCGCGGCCGCAGTCGGAGCGCGCATCGCCCGGCAATGGCAAATTGCGCACCTTGGCGACGGCGGGATTGTTGATGCTGGCCCTGCAAATCGTGCTCGGCGGCTGGACCAGCAGCAACTACGCCGCGCTCGCCTGCCCGGATTTTCCAACCTGCCAGAACAGTCTCTGGCCGCAGATGGACATCAAGGACGCTTTCGTATTGTGGCGTGGCCTGGGCATCGATTACGAAGGCGGTGTGCTCGATCACCCGGCACGCGTTGCCATTCACTTTGTGCATCGGTTAGGAGCGATCGCTGCGGCCATCCTCCTGGGAGCGCTGAGCTTCATGGCCTGGCGACGCGGGACAACGCCGGCGGTGCGAACAGCCGGTGCTGTGTTGGGGGCGGTGCTGATCGCGCAGCTTATTCTCGGGCCAGTGATGGTCATGCGCGCCTTGCCGCTGTCGCTAGCCACGGCACATAACGCTGTCGCCGCGCTGTTACTGCTGGCGACGCTGCGGATGAATCGCCTGCTTAGCTAGCTGCGCTTCACTGTAGAATCGCCGCGTCTTCATTGTTCTCGCCCCTATGTCCGCCGTGGAAACCTCCTCCCTTCAGCCTGCCGCCTCCTGGCGCGATTACTACGAGCTGGGTAAGCCGCGCGTAGTCATGCTGATCATGTTCACGGCCATTGTCGGCATGTTCCTGGCTGCACCGGGCTTGCCGCCGGCGAATGCACTGATTTTCGGCACACTGGGCATCGCCCTCGCGGCCTCGGCAGCTGCTGCGATCAATCACGTGCTGGATCGCCGCTTCGATGCGCAAATGGCGCGCACCAAAAATCGGCCGATGCCGACAGGCCATGTCACTGAACGCCAGGCACTCGGCTACGCGACGGTGCTGGCGGTGCTGTCGATGATTCTTCTGTGGGGCTGGGTGAATGCGCTGACAGCGGTGCTGACCTTCTGTTCGCTGATCGGTTACGCCGTCGTCTACACGGTCTGGCTGAAGCACGCGACGCCACAGAACATTGTCATCGGTGGTGCGGCCGGTGCGGCACCGCCAGTATTGGGTTGGACGGCAGTAACGGGTTCAGTCGATCCTTACGCGCTGCTGCTGTTTCTGATCATCTTCGCCTGGACGCCGCCGCACTTCTGGGCACTGGCCATCGCGCGCCGAGACGAATATGCCAAGGCCGGCATTCCGATGTTGCCGGTGGCATATAGCATCGACTTCACGCGGCTCCATATCCTGTTCTACACGATCCTGCTGGTCATCGTAACGCTGCTGCCCTACCTGACCGGCATGAGCGGCCTGATCTACCTCGTTGCCGCGCTGGTGCTCGGCGGCTTGTTCCTGTTTCGCGCCTCGCAGCTCAAAGTGCGCAAGGACGCCCGTCTGCCCATGCGGACCTTCAGTTTCTCGATCACCTACCTGGCACTGCTGTTCGCCGCGCTGTTGATCGACCACTACCTCACGATCCGGCTGCTTTAGCGCCAGCGCGCTGTCATCGTGGCTCCGGCGCGCACACGAAGCTTCATTCCCCTGCTGACCGCGGCGGTGATCGCGCTGATCGCCTATGGTTCGCTGTATCCATTCAATTTCAAGCCCGGCGTCACCGGCGGCCTGCTCGAAGCGCTCAGCCAATTGTCCTGGGCGCGCGCCGGTCGCGGCGATCGCATCTCCAATGTGTTGTTGTATCTCCCGCTCGGCTTTTGCCTGTATCTGTTGTTGAACACGAGTTGGTCACGCGGGCCCTCGGTAGTACTGGCGACGCTGTACGGTTCACTGTTATCGCTCGCGATCGAAGTTGCGCAGGTTTATGTATCCAGCCGAGTGCCCAGCCTTGCCGATCTGGCATTGAACGCAGGTGGCACTTTGCTCGGCGCGATCGGCGGAATGTTCTGGACCGGTCTCAGTCGCTTGATGCATTTGCCGACGCGCGCCGAGAAACCTGCCCGCGATCCGGGCGCCGCATTGCTGATTGGATTGTGGCTCGCGTGGCGCTTCGCGCCGTTCGTGCCGCAGTTCGATCTCGGAAAGCTGAAAGCGGCATTGCGGCCGCTGTTCAGTCCCAGCTTCGATTTTGTCACGGTGCTGATCTTTCTGACCTGCTGGCTGGTCGTGAATCAAGCCATCGCAGCGCTGGTCAGCCGGCCGCGCCGATTGGAAATGTTGCTGTTGTTGATGGCGGCAGTGCTGATCGGCCGCCTGCTGGTCGCGAGCCAGACGTTCGTACCGTCAGAATTGCTGGCGCTGCTATTGCTGCTGCCCATGGTGGTGCTCATGCATCGACTGCGGCCGAGGCCGCGCCGCGCAGCGCTGGTGTTGGCAGTGGTGGCGGTGCTGATCATCGAGGAGCTGGCGCCGTTCGATTTCACTCCCACTGTAGCCGGCTTCGATTTCTGGCCCTTCATGGCCTGGATCAACGCCGGCTGGGACAACGGCCTGCTGGGCATCGACTGGGTGCACTTGTTCGGCAAGCTGTTCTTGTATGGCGCGCTGTTATGGGTGGTGCGCGAGTGGGGCGCTTCCACCAACTTCGCGTTCGGCGTGATGTTGACCATCGCCGCCGTAGTCGAGACTCTGCAGATCTGGTTGCCCGGCGAACACGCGTCAATCACCGACCCGCTGCTGGCGCTGATGATAGGCCTGCTGTTTCGTTCGCTCTATGGCCGTTCACGAAGGAACCTCCTCAATCGCGCTCCGCGCGATCTTTCCTTGAGGGAGAGGTGAAGAGAGGGCAGGGTGAAGGGCAGCCGATCGCTGTGACGTTTCCGTAGCGTGTCCCCTCACCCGCGCGGACGCGCGACCTCTCCCACGGGGAGAGGTGAAGAGAGTTCTTACCCTCTCCCCTTCGGGAGAGGGCAGGGTGAGGGGCAGCCGATTGCTGTGACGTTTCCGCAGCGTGTCCCCTCACCCCGCGCGGACGCGCGACCTCTCCCACGGGGAGAGGTGAAGAGTTCTTACCCTCTCCCTTCGGGAGAGGGCAGGGTGAGGGGCAGCCGATTGCTGTGACGTTTCCGCAGCGCGCTCCCTCACCCGCGCGGACGCGCGACCTCTCTCACGGGGAGAGGTGAAAGACAGATTACTTCCCTATGCGCGCGCAGCCCGTGAATTGCTTGCCGTCCAGCGAAGCGCGAGCGGCGTAAGCGAAGTATTCGCCGGACATGGCGTCGCGACAGGGCTGCGCTTCGATCATCAATTCCATTTGATGGCCGTCGCCGGCCGCCGCATAACTCACAGCCCCTTCGGAATCTTGCGTCTGTGGTGCAGCCAGGGTGATTTCCTTTGGCTCCTCAGGTTGGCGCCACACTAAAGTCGTTTCGGTGACCTCGATACTCCAGAACGGTTCGCTGCCGCGGGCGGCGACGATGTAATTCTCCAGCGGCACTTCGCAGCTGCGGCCTTGGCCCTCCGGCGTTGCGTACAGAGCTTCTTCGAGCAAAAACGTGCCGGCGTAGGCGCGAGCGGCGGGAATGTCGTCGGTGACCGGCGCGCGCTCACCATACGCTTCGATGTAGAGCTTCAGCGGTTCGGTGGCCGGCGCTCCTGAATTCTCGCCCGCGAACGTGCGTACGAGCACGCCGTCGGTCTGGTCGATCATCCACAGCTCGGCCTTTTCATCACAAGGACGGAAGGTGCTGTGATCGGCCGTCAGGACGACGACGCCGCGCTTGATCGCGAGGCCCGATTCGGCCGGCGGCTCGCTGTCAGTGATCGTCTGCTCCCCGGTCGCCGCCGTCGGCGGAGCCGTCGTTGCCGGCGCCGGGGTAACCGGTTCAGGCGCTTGCGAGCACCCCGCCAACGTCATCCATCCCGCGCCCAACCCTACGGCGAGAGAAAAAAAAACCCCGCGCAAACCGCCCATGCAAGCCTCCCGGCACCCCAATCCTGCCGACAGAATGATGCAAGAAGCGGATGGTGACTAGTGACCGCTGACTGGCCGGAGCGAAACGGCGATAGCTGCTAGAATGCGCGCCCTTGCGGACGGCCCCCTGCCCCATGGCGGAGCAAAGAGATGACCGCACAAAGGACCCAAAATGCTTCCGGGCGGCTGTTGCTAGCCGCCAGCCACCAGTCAGGCTTCACTTCGCTCCTACTTGATGGACGTTTCCCCCTTACTTGAAGGACTTAACGACGCACAGCGCGCGGCCGTCGCCGCCCCGCTGGCGCCCACCCTGGTCCTCGCCGGCGCCGGCAGCGGCAAGACGCGAGTCCTCACTCACCGGGTTGCCTGGTTGGTGCAGGTCGAAGGCGCTTCTCCACACGGCATTCTCGCGGTCACCTTTACCAACAAGGCCTCGGGCGAAATGCGCGGGCGGATCGAAACCATGCTGGGCGTGCCTAGCGCACCGCTATGGGTCGGTACTTTCCATGGCATTGCGCACCGACTCCTGCGCATGCATTGGCGTGACGCCAACCTGCCGCAGAGTTTCCAGATCATGGACTCGGACGACCAGCTGCGCGCCATCCGCCGCGTGCTCAAGGCCCAGGACCTCGACGAAGAGCGCTGGATTCCCAAAGAGATCATGTGGTTCATCAATGCGCGCAAAGACGAAGGCCTGCGCGCCAAGCACATCAAGGATGATGGCGATCCGACGCGGCGACAGTTCATCAAGCTGTACGAGGCGTACCAGGAACAATGCGATCGGGCCGGCGTGGTGGACTTCGCCGAGCTGTTGCTGCGCGCGTTCGAACTGTGGCGCGATCGTCCTGAACTTCTTGCGCACTATCGCCAGCGCTTCCGGCACGTCCTGATCGACGAATTCCAGGACACCAACACGATTCAATATGCGTGGCTGAAGCTGCTTGCCGGGCCGGACGGGCTGCCGTTTGCGGTCGGCGATGACGACCAATCGATCTATCGCTGGCGCGGCGCACGCGTAGAAAACTTGCAGCAGTACCGCCGCGATTACCCGAACGTGCAGATGTTCCGCCTGGAACAGAATTATCGCTCCACCGGCAATATTCTCGCCGCCGCCAATGCGCTGATCGCCAATAACAGCGGCCGTCTGGGCAAGAACTTGTGGACCAGCGGCGCACCGGGCGATGCGGTCAAGCTGTACTCGGCATTCAACGAGCGCGACGAAGCCGATTTCGTCGTCAACCGCATTCGCGAATGGTCGATGAAAGGCGGCCTGCGCCGCGAATGCGCAATCCTCTATCGCTCCAACGCGCAGTCGCGGACGTTTGAAGAAGCATTGCTGTCGGCACGGATTCCATATCGCGTCTATGGCGGCCTGCGATTCTTCGAGCGCGCGGAAATCAAGGACGCACTGGGTTACCTGCGGCTGATCTTCAATCGCACCGATGATGCGTCGTTCGAACGCATCGTAAACTTGCCGACGCGCGGCATCGGCAACAAAACGCTCGACACCGTGCGCAACTACGCGAGGGCGAATGCCTGCCCGATGTGGGAGGCCGCCGGCGCCAGTATCAAAGAAATCGGCGCGCGCGGCGGACAGGCGTTGCATGCATTCATGTTGCTGATCGAGCAAATGGATCAGCAGACGCGCGCACTGCCGCTGCACGAACAAGTCGATCACGTTATCCACGCCAGCGGCCTGATTGCTCACTATCAGCAGGAAAAAGGCGATCGCGGCGAAGCGCGCGTCGACAACTTGAACGAACTGGTGTCGGCGGCGCGCGGCTATGAACCGGGTGGCGAGATGGAGATCTCGCCGCTGGCGAATTTCCTCTCGCACGCCGTGCTGGAATCGGGTGAGGAACAAGCCGGCGCGGGCGAAGACGGCGTGCAGATGATGACTTTGCACTCCGCCAAGGGCCTGGAATTTCCGGTCGTATTCCTGTGCGGCATGGAAGACGGGCTGTTTCCGCATCAGCGCTCGATCAGCGATGTCGATGGCCTGGAAGAGGAACGTCGCCTTTGCTATGTCGGGACGACGCGAGCGATGCAACAACTGTATCTCACCTATGCCGAACAGCGCCGGCTGCATGGCGTCGACAGTTACGGCACGCCGTCACGCTTTATCAAGGAAATTCCCGCGGAACTGCTCGAAGAAATCCGGCCGCGCATTCAAATCTCCCGGCCTGTTTACGTGCCGCGTCGGGGTGGCGTGCAGGAAGAACCCGCCAACACCGGCGGCTTCCGCCTGGGCCAACGCGTGCGGCATGGCAAGTTCGGCGAAGGCACGGTGCTCGACCTCGAAGGCCAGGGCAGCCACGCGCGGGTGCAGGTGAACTTCGAACGCCAGGGCAGCAAGTGGCTGATGCTGGCGTACGCGAATCTGGAGCCGGTATGAAAATCATCATTCTCGGCGCCGGACAGGTCGGCCGCACCGCGGCCTATCACCTGGCGCGGGAAGCCGCCAACGAAGTGACCGTCGTGGACATCAACGACGAACTGCTGCGCGATCTGCAGGACCGGTTGGATATTCGCACGCTCGTGGGCAGCGGCACTCAACCCAGCGTGCTGGAAGCAGCCGGCGCCCGGGACGCGGATATTTTCATCGCGCTGACCAACAGCGACGAAGTGAACATGGTCGCCTGCCAGATCTCCTGGAGCCTGTTCAACAAGGACGCGACGCGCATCGCCCGCATTCGCTCCGCCGACTTCACGCGCCACACCAAGTTGTTTGCCGACGAAGACCGCGCGTTTGCCGTCGACGTGCCGATCAGCCCGGAGCAGCTGGTAACCGATCACGTCGTGCATTTGATTCATTATCCCGGCGCGTTGCAGGTCCTCGACTTCGCGGACGGCCGCGTGCGGCTGGTCGGCGTAAAAGCGCGCCGTGGCGGCGCGCTGGTGGGCCAGCAATTGAAACATCTGCCAACGCACATCGAAGGGCGCGATGCACGCGTCGCGGCGATTTACCGCGGCGGACAGAGCATCAAGCCCGAAGGCGAGACCATCATCGAGCATGACGATGAAGTGTTTTTCATCGCGGCGCGCGAGGACATCCGCCTGGTCATGAACGAGATGCAGAAGC
Organism: uncultured Gammaproteobacteria bacterium; assembly: GCA_963710595.1. GTDB lineage: Bacteria > Pseudomonadota > Gammaproteobacteria > Steroidobacterales > Steroidobacteraceae > Steroidobacter. The sequence continues at coordinate 925,419 of CAVQAZ010000003.1, read as the reverse complement.
TCGAAGACCCGGTGCGCCGTGTCGTCATCGCCGGCGGCGGCAACATCGGTTTCCGCCTCGCCCAGCACCTGGAAATGGAACATCAGGTCAAACTGATCGAACGCGATCCGCGGCGCGCACGCAAGGTTTCCGAGCAGCTCAGCAATACCATCGTGCTCAGCGGCGATGCCGCCGACGAGGAATTGCTGCTGGAAGAAAACATCGACAGCGCCGATGTGTTCGTCGCCGTCACCAATGCCGAAGAGGCGAACATTCTTTCGGCGATGCTGGCCAAGCGCCTGGGCTGTCACAAGGTGATGGCGCTGATCAACCGGCCCGCCTACGCCGAGCTGATGCAAAGCGGCTCCATCGATATCGCGTTGTCGCCGCAGCAGGTGACGATCGGATCGCTGCTGGCGCACGTGCGCCGTGGCGACGTGGTGCGAGTCCATTCATTGCGACGTGGCGCGGCCGAAGCATTGGAAGTCATCGTGCACGGCGTCCAGGGCGAAGGCCGGGTCATCGGCAGGAAGATCGAGAACATTCCGCTGCCCGAAGGCACGACCATCGCCGCCATCGTGCGCGGTGATCAGGTATTGGTCGCGCATCACGACACCCTGATCCAGCGGGACGATCACGTCATCCTGTTCCTGACCGATCGCCGCCACGTCGAAGCGGTGGAGCGATTGTTCGATGTGCCGCGCCGGCACTCCAGGTAATCGCGCTCGATGAATTTCTCCACCGTCCAGCGCATTCTCGGCCTGCTGCTGATGTTGTTCAGCCTGACCATGCTGCCGCCGGCCGGAGTGTCGCTGTACTACGGTGACGGTCATTGGCAACCGTTTCTCGACTCCTTCGGCGCCCTGATGCTGATCGGTCTGGTCGTGTGGTTGCCGGTGCGCCGCGCGATTCGTGAGCTGCGGCTGCGCGACGGCTTCCTCATCGTTTCGATGTTCTGGATCGTACTGGGCCTGGCCGGCGCGGTGCCGCTGCTGATCTCCGACAGGCCGGAGTTGACACTCACCGACGCGGTATTCGAAGCAGTGTCGGGTTTCACGACCACCGGCGCAACCGTGATCATTGGCTTGGACGATCTGCCGATTTCCATTCTTTATTTCCGGCAGCAGATCCAGTGGCTCGGTGGCATCGGCATCGTGGTGTTGGCAGTCGCGTTGCTACCTATGCTCGGCGTCGGCGGCATGCAGTTGCTCAAAGCGGAGAGTCCGCGGCCGGCGAAAGATGTCAGGCTCACGCCGCGTATTACCGAAACGGCCAAGGCGCTGTGGGTGATCTACGTGACGCTCACCGTTCTGTGCGCCGCCTGTTACTGGATGGCCGGAATGACGCCGTTCGACGCCATCGCACACAGTTTCTCCACCGTCTCGACCGGCGGTCACTCGACACACGACGCCAGCCTCGGCTATTTCGACAACGTAGCGGTCGAGATCGTCGCAGCGATCTTCATGTTCCTCGGCAGCGTCAACTTCGCGTTGCACTTCTATGTGCTGCGTTACCGCCGCTTGCAGGATTATTTTCGCGATCCGGAATTTCGCGCCTTTTTTACTCTGATCGTCGGGCTGTTCGCGCTGACCGCGAGCATGCTGATCGTCAAGGGGACTTACGCGCCGGACATGGCTTTGCGAACCGCCGCATTCCAGGCCATTTCCACGCAGACCGGCACCGGCTTTTTCATCACCGACTATTCGCTGTGGCCGGTCGCCCTGCCGGTGATCCTGCTGCTGATGACTTTCATCAGCGGCTCGGCCGGCTCCACCTCCGGCGGCATGAAAGTGATTCGCTGGCTGCTGATCTGGAAACAAGGACTGCGCGAAGTGCAGCGGTTGATTCACCCCAGCGCCGAGATTCCCGTGCGCATCGGCAGCAAGCCGGTGGACTGGCGCGTCATCGATTCAGTGTGGGGCTTTTTCGCCGCGTACATCATCCTGTTCGGGCTGCTGATGGTGCTGATGATGATCGCCGGCGCCGACCAGGTGACCGCGTTCTCGGCAATTGCGTCTTGCATGACCAATTTCGGCGTCGGCCTGGGTGAGGTGAGTTCGAATTTCACCTCGCTGTCCGATCTCGGCAAATGGTTGTGCGTGATCGCGATGCTGCTCGGCCGCCTGGAGATTTTCCCGCTGCTGGTCATCGCCACGCCGTCGTTCTGGCGGCGCTGATCTATAAGACCCTCACCCTGCCCTCTCCCAAGGGAGAGGGTAACAAAACTAGGGAATCAGCGGGCCGCGCCCAACATATCGAGCGCGCCTTTCAGGAGGGCAGTGGCTCCGGCAAGCTCGGGCACGATAACGAGGTGGGCGCCGGCCGCGCGCAAGGCGGGTTCGTTCGCCGACTGCTCGGCGCGGGCAGCAATCACGACCGATGGATTCAGCTCGCGAAGCTGATAGATAGCCGCGCGCGCCGGTGCAAAGTCCGGCAATGCGACCACCGCCAATCTGGCGTTGGCCACATGTGCCGCCTCCAGCACTGTCGGCGAGAATGCATTTCCGTAGATGGCCGGCAATCCATCCGCGACGCCGTCGCGAACTCGCGAGAGCCGCGAATCAATGACCGCGACGCTGATGCCCGCATCCCGTAGACCCCGAGCGACGCTTTGACCGACGCGGCCATAGCCGATCACGATAGCGTGTGCTTCGAGTTGAGCCCCTTCGCCGCTGGCCCCGGTGCCGCTGTCGAACCATCGGTGCAGCCACTTGTTATGGAGCATGAATTCCCCCAGTTTGGGCGCGATCGCGAACGCCGAGGGCGTCATTACGATGGTGACCAGCGCCGAGGTCAGAATCAGGTTGTAGAGCGGCAGCGAAAGGGCCTGGGTCTGTAGCCCGATCTGCGCCAGCACGAAGTTCAGCTCACCCACCGGGATCATGCCCAGCGCGGTAAAAGCCGCGGTGCGCGCCGTCAGATGGAATGGCACGATGCCGATGGCAGTTGCCAGGAACTTGACCAGCAAAGTGAAGGCCGCGACCGCCAGCACCGCCGGCCAGTTGGCGGCAATAAAACTGATATCGATCAACATGCCCACCGAAACGAAGAACAACGTCGCGAACAGGTCTCGCACCGGCACGACTTCGGAAATCACGCGATGATCGAATTCGCTTTCCGACAGCAGCAGCCCGGCCACGAAGGCCCCGAGCGCCGGCGACAGCCCCAGCAAGGTGCTGACGCTGGCCGCGCCGAGCGCAAGCACGGCGGCAGTGACAATAAACAACTCGGAGGAGCGCATCCTCGACACATGCCCCATCAGCCACGGCACGGCGCGCAGGCCGATGGCGAGCGACACGCCGATGAACACCGTCGCCTTGAGAATGGTGAGGCCGATGTCGATCGCCACTTCGGACACCGGGCCGCCGGCCTGCAACGACACCAGCTTCGGCAACACCACGATCAGCACGACGATGATGAGGTCCTGCACGATCGCCATCGACAGCAGCAGGCGGCCGTGGCTGGAGGCGATTTCGCCGCGGTCCAGCAGCGTCTTCAAGATCACCATGGAACTGCTGGCCGCCAGCGCGATGCCGAACACCATTCCTTGCAGTGCGCCCCATCCCATCGCGATACCGGCGCACACACCGCCGACGATGGTGAGCACGACTTGAATGACGGTGCCGATGGTCGCGGTAGCGCGAACCCGCGCCAGGTCCTTGAGCGAGAAGGCGACGCCGAGGCCGAACATCAGGAAGATCACACCCACGTCCGCCAGCAGTGCAATCTCTTCGCGATTGCCGACGAAGCCGGGGGTGAAGGGGCCGATGGCGACGCCGGCCAGCAGGTAGCCGAAAATAGGCGACTGGCGCAGCCAGCTGGCGAGGAAGCCGCCGGCGACGGCGATGCCGAGCGCAATCGCGATGTTCAGGACCAGCGGGATTTCATGATTCATGGATGCGGCAGCCGGGCATCCGGCGAAAAAACTGGCGGCAATGTAGCATGCGTCGCCCGCCGCCCAGGCCGTGCCAATCGAGTATTTGGGCGGCCGGCAGCGCGTGCGGAATGTGCCACCACTTTGCCCGAATCGATCGCTAGTCTGTCGTCCTTGGGTTACACGAATTCACGATGAGCTTCTTCAGGAAATACCAGAAACCGATTCTTGCCGGCACTGCGCTCGCCCTCGGCGTGGCGGCGATTGCCTTCACCGTCTGGGTGTTCATGCTCGATCGCAAAGTCACCAGCCAGTTCGAAGGCCGGCGCTGGACGCTGCCGGCGCAGGTCTACGCCGAACCGACCGAGCTGTACGCCGGCCAGGCTTTCAGTGCCGATATTCTCGAGCAGGAACTGCAACGGCTGGGCTATCAGCGCGTCGACAAACCGCAGGCTCCGGGTAGCTACAGCCGGCGCGGTGCGCGCATCGACCTGATCAATCGCCGTTTTCGTTTCTGGGATGCGTTGCAAGAACCGCAGGCGCTCACCATTACCACGCGCGGCAACGCTATCGAAGACATGCGTAATGGCCGCAATGAGGAAGTGCCGATCTTCCGGCTCGACCCGTTGCTGATCGGCAGTATTTTCCCCATTCATGGTGAAGACCGCGTCGTGGTCACGCCCGAGGAAGCTTCGACGTTGCTGCCGTCAGCGCTCAAGGTGGTCGAAGACCGAAAGTTCGACACGCATATGGGCGTCAACATTTCGGCAATCACACGCGCGGCGTTGGTGAATTTGCGCGCGGGGCAAATCGAACAGGGCGGGTCGACGCTGACGCAGCAGCTGGTGAAGAGTTATTTTCTCGATAACCGCCGCACGCTCGGCCGCAAGATCGAGGAAGCATTGATGGCCGTGCTGCTGGAAGTGCATTTCAGCAAGCGGGACCTGATGAATGCATACATCAACGAAATCTATCTCGGCCAGGATGGCCAGCGCGCGATCCACGGTTTCGGCCTTGCCAGCCAGTTCTACTTCGGCAAACCGCTGGCCGAACTGCAGCTGCATGAAGTCGCGCTGCTAGTCGCGATCGTGCGGGGGCCTTCGTATTACGATCCGCGGCGCCATCCGAAGCGCGCGCGTGAGCGGCGCGACCTGGTGTTGAAGTTGATGGCCGAGCACGGTGTCATCGAACCGAAAGCCGCGCAGAAAGCGGCCAGGCTGCCGCTCGGCATCGTCAGCTCCGGCACCCAGGCGGGCGGTTATTACCCGGCCTTCCTTGACCTGGTGAGACGCACTTTGCGTCGCGATTATCGCGAAGAAGACCTGACGGAAGCCGGCCTGCGCATTTTCTCGACCCTCAACCCGACGGTGCAGACCCAGGCCGAGAAGGCGCTGAAGCAGGAACTCGACCGGCTGGACAAGAACCGCAAGCAGAAATCCAAGTCGCCGCTGGAAGGCGTGGTCGTGGTCACGGCCCCGCAGAATGGTGAAGTGGTGGCGATGGTCGGCGGCCGACAGGCCGGCTTCGCCGGTTTCAATCGCGCCCTGGATGCGAAACGTTCCATCGGTTCGCTGGTGAAGCCGGTGATCTATCTTGCCGCTGTCGAGAGCGGTCAGTTTCACGCCGCTTCCGTGATCGAAGACGGCCCGGTAGCGGTGAAACTCGCCAACGGCAAGGTCTGGGAACCGCAGAATATTTCCGAGCAGTACTACGGGCCGGTGCCGCTGGTGCGCGCGCTGGCACAATCGATGAACTTGGCGACCGTGAATCTGGGTCTGCAAGTGGGACTGCCCAAGGTGACGCGGGAGTTCGTCGCGCTTGGCCTGGAAAAAGAACCGCCGCAGTTACCGTCGGTGTTGCTGGGATCGGTGGATGTTTCGCCGCTGGAAGTGGCACAGCTTTACAACGCGTTCGCAAACGGCGGCTTCAGCACGCCTTTGCGGGCGGTGCGTTCGGTGGTCGATGCGGAGGGCGAGTCGCTGAAATCATTCGCACTCGAGGTTACGCCGGTGGCCAGCCCGGAGGCGGTGTATCAGGTCAACCGGATGATGGTGCAGGTGATGGAACGCGGCAGCGGCCAGGCGGCGCGGGCGACGCTTCCACCGAACATCGTGGTCGCCGGCAAGACCGGCACTTCTTCGGACTATCGCGATGCCTGGTTCGCGGGGTTCTCGGGCGGCCATCTGGGGGTGGTATGGATCGGTCACGATGACAACACGCCTACCGGGCTGACCGGCTCGTCCGGCCCGCTGGCGGTCTGGTCGCGGCTGATGAGCGGCCTCGGAACAACTTCCTGGAGCGCGCCGTTGCCGGAAAGCCTGGAAGAAACTTGGATAGAATTCCCCACTGGCCTGGGCGCCCGACCGGATTGCGGCGAGGAGCCGATCTCGGTGGCGGTGCCGAAGGGCACCACCATCCCGATGCGACCGGAATGCCAGACCAACGTGTTTGGGGAATTCGGCGACAAGCTCAAGGAATGGTGGCGGGGCAGTCAGCCGCAGTAATCAGGCCTCACTGCCTCTGCCCAGGAAGAGGGCAAGATGAATCCAGTTCTTCGCTGAATGGCGAACACTTTTTTGTTTCTAGCGGTCTACTACTCTTGTGACAACCCGGCTCGTGACAACCTGGCAGCGACAGGCGCTCTGGATGGTGGTGGCGACGGCCATTGCGATATCGGCGTGTTCGGTACCGGAGCCGTATCGCGCCCCCGCGCCGCCGGTGCCCGTGCCTCCTACGCAAGAACAGCAACCTCCGGTCGAAACTCGTCCGACCCCGCCCGCGGAGCAGGTCGAGCCGCCGCAGCCGCTGCCACCGCCGGTGGTGGTGGTTCGCGAACCAACCTTGAGCGCCGCGTCGCGTGCGCTGGTCGGCCAGGCGCAGAATCAGCTGGCCTCGAAGAATTATCCGGTCGCCGCGGCGTCGATCGAACGCGCGCTGCGGATCGAGCCCGACAATCCTCTGTTGTGGATCGAACTGGGCAAAGTGCGCCAAGCCGAAGGCAATTACGTGCAGGCAGAAAATATGGCCCGCAAGGCAGCCTCCATGTCAGTCAACTCGCCACGTGCGAATTCCGCTGCATGGAGCCTAGTCGCCGAGTCACTGCGCGCGCGCGGCAAGAACGTCGAAGCTCAACAAGCGCAGGCTCGCGCGAACGGCGTTCGATAGTTAGTGGGCGAAGAGGTCGCGAGACGCACTCACGGCTGAAGATCCCTCACCCCAGCCCTCTCCCAAAGGGAGAGGGGGTAAGAATCTCGTCACCTCTCCCCGTGGGAGAGGTCGCGCGACAGCGCGGGTGAGGGGACGCGCTCCATCGCCGGTTTCGGCGCGAGATGCGATAGAAACTGCCGCGTCGCTGTTTCCCAAGTGTTCGCCAGTGCGTAAGCACGGCATTGCTGCGGATCTAGTTTGAGCGCCGCCAACGTCGCGGCCTGAAGGTCTTCATCGAGGTCGCCGGTCACTCCTTGTGTCACCACATCGATCGGCCCCGTCACAGGGTAGGCCGCCACGGGCACACCGCAGGCCATCGCTTCCAGCAGCACCAGGCCGAATGTATCGGTGCGGCTCGGAAACACGAACACGTCCGCGGCGGCCACATGCGCGGCGAGTTCCTCGCCGAATTTGTAACCGACGAATTTCGCGTTCGGATAATCAGCTTCCAATTCGGCGCGCGCCGGACCATCGCCGACAATCACCTTCGTGCCCGGCAGCTGGAGCTTCAGCAACGCCTCGATGTTCTTTTCTACCGCGACCCGGCCGACATACATCGCAATCGGGCGCGGCAAATCCAGATAGCCCTTGTCGCGAGGTTTGAATAAAGAGACGTCGACGCCTCGTGTCCAGCGCACGATGTTGCGAAAGCCGCGCGATTCGAGCAGGCGCTGCATGGTCGGCGTCGCCACCATCGTTCGCGCCCCCGCGGAATGAAATCGACGCAAATGCGCGTAGCTCACAGACAAAGGAATCGGCACTCGCGCGCGAACGTATTCCGGAAACTGCGTGTGATAGGAGGTGGTGAACGGAAAACGATTGCGCAAACACCACTTGCGCGCCGCTGCGCCCAGCGTGCCTTCGGTGGCGATGTGAATCGCATCGGGGCCGAAATCCTCCAACAAGCCGGCGAGCTGCCGATACGGCAGCCAGGACAGCCGGATTTCCGGATAGGTCGGACAGGGGAACGTCCGAAACTGAGTCGGCTCGAGCATGCGCACTGTATGGCCGAGCGCTCGCAATCCATCGGCGGTCGTGCTCAGCGTCTTGACGACGCCGTTGGTCTGCGGGCGCCACGCATCGGTCACGATCGCTATTTTCACGCGGCCTTTCCGAGCGGCAGCGACCCGACCGCCCCTGTGTGCGCCATTACTTGTTTCTGCTCGGTCCACCGCAACAGTGCCATGCGGCCTGCGAAATCCTCGGTGAGCACCGTGCAGCTCTCGACCCAGTCGCCATCGTTGCAATAAACAATGCCGCCGATGTCGGTGATCTCGGCGCGATGGATGTGACCGCAAACGACGCCGTCGAGACCACGGCGCCTGGCTTCATCCGCGAGCGCGCGCTCGAAGTTCGCGATGTACTTCACCGCGTTCTTCACTTTGTGTTTCAGGAACGCCGCGATCGACCAGTACGGAAATCCAAAGCGGCGCCGGAAGAAATTGACGTAGCGATTCAACCGCAGGATGAAGGCATAGGCACGATTGCCCAGCGCTTCGAGCAGCGGGCTGGCTTTGATGACAGCGTCGAACTCGTCGCCGTGGAGCACGAGGAAACGCCGGCCGTCGGCGTTCTCGTGCACGATCTCGCGATGGATCTCGACGTTGCCGAACAGCATCCCGTCGTACTCGCGAAACACGCTGTCGTGATTGCCGGGGATATAGATGACACGCGTGCCGGCCTTGGCTTTGCCCAAGATCGTCCGGATGACGTTGTTGTGTTCCTGCGGCCAGAAGAAAGACCGCTTCAGGCTCCACAGGTCGATGAGGTCGCCGACCAGGTAGAGCGTGTCGGTCTCGACCGAATGCAGGAAGTCCAGCAGGTACTGCGCGCTACAGCCGCGGAATCCCAGATGGACGTCGGAAATGAAGACGCTGCGAAAGCGGAAAACCGCCTTGCTCGGAGTCGGGCTCATGGCGTCGCACCTCAAGCTTTCGCGAGGGTTCTCGGGTGCGCGCAGACTCGTCCCGCAACGTGACCGCTGGATTACAACGGCGGGAAGTTTGTTTGACGGCTCAGCGAGTTGCAGCGCTCAGCTGGTGACAACTCAAGAGCGAGGCATAAGCTCGCCGCTAGAAGGCGTTCTTCTTGACCTTCTGGACGCCGGAATCGCGAGGCTTGGGCTGGTCCGGAAAGCCGCCGGCAGGGCGCTTGTTTTGCAGGGCCTTTTTCATGGTCTCGGCCCAGCCTCCTTGGGCGCCCTGGGGGGCCTTGGCGCCTTTCGCGCCCTTGGCGCCAGCCTTGGCCTCCGGGGCACGCTTAGCCTTGGCAGCCGGCGCGGCCGCTTTCTTCTTGACCGATTGTGTTTTTTCTTTCATTGCATCCTCGCGCGTTTTGTCCTGATACAGCGGCGCACATGATGCCTGCGCGGGGCTCAATATCCAAAGCAGGGGGGCCTGTCTTAGCGTTGCCTAAATTTCCTACGAAGGGTCGAAAGCATTCCATGATTGGGGGCGGGAGCTATTGATCTTCCTTATCGATTTTAGGCTTGAGATTCAGCGGCCTCAAAAAAAACTGAAGTAAATCAGCAGGCTATCTTCTCTACATGTATCTAGTAAGGGTTTAAGTAGGGGTGAGTCCGTGCAAGTTGAACACCCCGGTAACCCGTAACCGCAATAGCCATGGGCGGCCTAGCGAGGGGAATTGGCCGATGCGGTAATCATTTTACCTTCCTAAGATGAGGACTCTTGCCTTAGGGGGTCGATAGGCCGCATATTGCCACTAAGGGAAACCCTTAGCTTTTCTACGCGTGACACTCATTTAGTGTAGCGTGCAGTTGAACTTGTATTTATTAGGACGGAGCTCTCGGTGTTTAAGCCCCCGTTCTTGGTACAAGTACCCTCGGAGAATCCGACATGAAATCCAAGCGCACCCGCAGGACGCGAGTGAGTATCACTTGCAAGAGTCTTCCAAAGTCATCTTTGGCGTATGGGGGATCTTTTGTGCTTGATGTTTTCGGAACTTCCATGGAAAAACCGAAGCTCGGCTCTTTTAAGAAAGATTCAGCAAGTCTCGGTCGAGACTTCAAATCAATAGCAGATGATTTCAGAAGAGTCTTGGCAAAGGAGACTCTTTGTCGCGCTGATTGATCCAGCTTGTGCATGCCCGAAGAACAACAAAACGTCACGATCGCGGTTGAAAAAGCAGTTGCTAGCTTATCTCTTCCTCAAGAGAAAAAAGCTGAAGTAGCGCGAGTTCTTTCCCGCGAAATAAAGCGATTCCACAGTGGTCCTCTGCCTGACCCAGATACGCTGCGTCAATACGCGGAGCTAATCCCTAACGGTGCCGAAAGAATTATGGGCCTTGTCGAGAGGCAAAGCGCACACCGGCATGTCCAAGAAGCCAAGATGGTCGCAACGCATGCGAAATTGGCCATAACAGGCCAATGGATAGGTGGCGCCATCGCAGTGTTATTCGGTGCAGCCGCATATCACCTTGGAATGAATGGACATGACTGGCTGGCAGGAATATTGGGTACGTCGACTATAGGTAGCTTGGTGGCGATGTTTGTCTTGGGTCGCGCAAGCGAAACGGAAGTAGACCCTGAAGATCAATCGCCAGTTCAGCCTGAGGAAAAGCCGGTTCAGCCAAAAAAGCGGAAGTAGCCCCACTAACCAATTCAGGTAATTGATCGTACGTGAGCGCTCCGATCGTACGTTTATTGACAGACGCCTTTTCTAAGGTACTACACCAATCCAGCAACCCTCAGCATACGATTTTGACGGTTGACGGACGGCGGACGGCATGATCGGTTTGCTACAGCGGGTTTCCCACGCCGAAGTCCGGGTCGAGGGACGCTTGGTCGGGTCGATCGATACTGGATTATTGGTGTTGGTGGGGGTGGAGCGGGGCGACACCGCGGCCCAGGCCGACCGACTGCTGGAACGGCTGTGCACCTACCGCGTTTTTCCAGATGCGCAGGGGCGCATGAATCGCAGCCTGCAGGACCTCGGTGGTCAACTACTGCTGGTTTCTCAGTTCACCCTGGCAGCCGAGACGCGCAGCGGCACTCGACCGGGTTTCAGTACGGCGGCGGCACCGGAGGAAGGACGGCGCTGGTTCGATTATTTGGTGGAGCGGGCACGCACGCGGCTGGCCGTGGTCCAAACTGGAGAATTCGGGGCGCACATGCAGGTCTCGCTGACCAACGATGGTCCTGTCACCTTCTGGTTGCAGGTCGCTCCCGAAGCCTCCCGGCCGTTGCCGAGTACTTAAGGACTCCCCCCGGTCGTCAGTGAATCGCGGATAAGGTATCAAGATCGTAGAGCAAGTTCGCCGCCACATTTTGATCCGCGCTTTTGGCGTATGATCCGGCGGCTTTTCGGGAGACTCCACATGGGCATTGGTTTTAAAGAACTTTTGATCATCCTCGCCATTGCGCTGCTGATTTTCGGCGCCAAGCGGCTGAAGACGATCGGCTCGGACCTCGGCGGCGCCGTCAAAGGCTTCAAGAAAGCCATGGACGACGAAGACGGCAAGGAAACCCAACAGCTCAACTCGCCCGAGCAGAAGGACGCCGATTTCACTTCGACGCCGGCATCCAGCAAGACGGGCAGCAAGTCCTCGAACGTCTGATAGTCTGATCCATTTCGGGCGGCGCGATGTTCGAAGTCGGTTTCACCGAGATCGTCCTGATCCTGGGCCTGGCGCTGCTGGTGCTGGGGCCGGAAAAATTGCCTGGACTGGCCGAGAAGGTCGGCCGTTGGACCGGGCGCGCACGCGCCATGGCGCGGCAACTGCGGACGCAGCTGGAACAGGAAGTCACCTTGGACGAGATGACCAAGTCGCGGCCCATGCAGTCGTCGCCTCCTCCCGCAGCGACGTCTGAGCCGGCTACGGCAGGTGGTGCTACTTTCCAGGCCGAACCGACCTACACCGCGCCGCCTGTCACGCCTGCCGAACCGATCCAACCCGCAACTGCCGACGACCGGCCGCACAACGCCCCGGGATTGGATCTGGACACAATGGTGTCCGGCATGGAGCCGAAACCGGTAGCCGAGGCCTCCGCTACCAAAGCCGTGCAGTGAGTTGGCGCCATGAGTGGAGATGAGCGCGAACACTTGGCCGAAGGCTCTCTGATCTCGCATCTGGTCGAGTTGCGCGATCGACTGCTGCGCGCAGTGGTCGCGATCGGCATCATCTTCATTCCCTGCGCCATCTACTCGAACCAGTTGTTCACACTGGTCGCCACGCCGTTGCTCGAAGAAGATGCCCAAGGGCACTTCGATGATCGCTACCAGTATCGTTGCTCCGTTCATGGCGCCGCTGAAGCTGTCGCTGTTCATCGCCTTGTTTCTGGCGATGCCCTACGTGCTGTATCAAGCATGGGCCTTCGTCGCTCCCGGCCTGTACAAGCACGAAAAGCATTTCGCCGTGCCCCTGGTGATATCAAGCATCGTGCTGTTCTACGCGGGCGCCTCCTTCGCGCATTTCGTCGTGTTCCCGTTGATGTTCACCTTCCTCACCAGCACCGCGCCGGTGGGCGTGCAGGTCATGACGGACATGGCGAACTACCTGGATTTCGTGTTGCTGCTGTACTTCGCGTTCGGCATCGCTTTCGAGATTCCGGTGGCGACGGTACTGCTGGCCGCAACCGGCCTGGTCAAGGTCGAAACCATGGCGAAGAATCGTGGCTATGTGCTGCTGGGAATTTTCGTCGTCGCCGCTTTCCTGACCCCGCCCGATGCGATTTCGCAGAGCTTCATGGCCGTGCCGATGTACCTGCTGTACGAGATCGGCATCATCGGCTCGCGCATGCTCTTAAAAAAAAGAATAGCTGAACAGGCCAGTTCCGAACCGAGCAGCGGCTGACAACAGGCCCCGCTGTATACAGCACACGGGCGGCAACTTAATTTTTTCTTGTCTTGCGCAAGTTATCTTGCCCGCAGGTGTCTCGTTCGGTGAGACTGCGCGCTTTGCGACAACATCTGTCATCCATGACAGCCACCGGCGCCTCATCTCCCAGGCAGATCGGCGTCCATAACAACAGCAGCGAACTGTCCGGTCGCTGCATCAGGGAGCGGCTTCTCGCATGAATCAAAGCATCGAGCGCGATTCCACGCATGGCCCGCAGGTCTTTGGCCAGCCACGCGGATTGATGACGTTGTTCTTCACCGAGATGTGGGAGCGCTTCACCTACTACGGCATGCGCGCCATCCTGGTCCTGTTCATGACCGCCGCCCTCGCCAACGACGGCCTGGGCCTCGACGATCGCTCCGCCACCGCCATCTACGGCTTGTACATTTCCGGAACCTACCTGCTGTCGCTGCTGGGCGGCTGGATCGCCGACCGGCTGATAGGCCAGCAACGCGCAGTATTCTGGGGCGGCGTGCTGATCATGCTGGGCAACGGCTGCCTCGCCACGGGCAACACGCAGCTGTTCTTCATCGGCCTGCTGGTGATCGTGCTCGGCGTCGGCCTGCTGAAGCCGAACATCAGTGCCATCGTCGCGCAGCTCTATCCCGAAGGCGGCTCGCGTCGCGATGCCGGCTTCTCCATTTTTTACATGGGCATCAACACCGGCGCCTTCCTCGGCTCGCTGCTGGTGCCTATGGCGGCAGCGACCTTCGGTTGGAATGTGGGCTTCGCGCTGCCAGCCATCGGCATGATGCTCGGCCTGGTGCAGTTCCAGGCGACCAAACATTATCTCGGGACTGCCGGCGTCGTGCCGTTGGGCCGACCGTCCAGCTGGTGGCCCGTCATCGGCTTCCTGCTGGTAATTTTGCTCAGCGCCGTGCTGGCGCTGATCGGTTACCTGCAGCTCAATCCGGCCGCGATTTCGGAAGCGCTGAACTGGGTGTTGATGGCGCTCGCCGCAGGTTACTTCGCCTACCTGCTGTTCTTCGCCGGGCTCGCCCCGGACGAGCGCAAACGTGTCTGGGCGATCATCGCGCTGTTCGCCGCCTGCGCCATGTTCTGGGCCGGCTTCGAACAGGCCGGCGCTTCGTTCACGCTGTTTGCCGAACGTCACACGGATCGCACCGTGTTCGGCTGGGAAATGCCGGCCGGCGTGCTGCAGGCGATCAATCCGCTGTTCATCATCATCTTCTCGCCGGTGTTCGCTGCGCTCTGGGTAAACCTGGGACGCCGCAATCTGGATCCTTCGGCGCCGGGGAAATTCGCCGTCGGTCTGATCCTCATGGGGCTCGGCTTCCTGGTGATGTTCGCCGCCGCTCGCTATGTCGTCATGGGCGAAATGGTGCTGCCGACCTGGCTGATCCTCACTTACCTGCTGCACACGTTCGGCGAGCTGTGCCTGAGCCCGGTGGGCCTCAGTTCGATGACCAAACTCGCGCCGGCGCGCTTCGTCGGCCAGGTCATGGGGTTGTGGTTCCTCGCCACGGCGCTGGGCAACAACCTCGCTGGCCAGTTCGCGGGTGACATCGACACCAGCAACATGCCGGGCCAGTTCCTGTTTCTGTTCTGGTGGGGTTCCATCGCGGGCGTGGTGCTGCTGGCACTGACACCGCTGATCAAGAAAATGATGGCCGGCGTGAGATAGCGGCTCGACAACCCAGTCTCGGAGGGAATGCGCATGACTCTTCGTTGCGTGCGGCTGGCAGCCGCCGTTGCTGCTGTTCTCGCTCTCGCCGCTTGCGATCGCAAGCCGCCGCCGTCCTCGGCCAAGACGGAATCGGGGGATGAATTCGTCGCACGGCTGAATCGTGAAATCGCCGAGCGCGGCCGCGAGCAGAGCGTCGCCGGTTTTGCGTACGCCACCTTCATCAATCAGGACACGGAATTCCTCAACGCCAGGGCCAACGAACGCTTCCTGGAATATTTCAGCAGCGCGGTCGAACAGGCGAAGGTGCATGAAAAGGAGCAATTGAGCCCCGCCTCGGCGCGTGCGATCCACGTGCTGAAACTAGGTGTCTCGGCGCCCGCGCCCGCCGACCCGGTGAAGCGCTCCGAACTCGCCGGGCTCACTTCCAAGATGGAAGGCATGTACGGCGCTGCCAAGTACTGCCCGAAGGGTCCGGAATCCTGCCAGGATCAAACCCAGCTCACCGACATCCTCGCGAACAGTCGCGACTACGACGAATTGACCGAAGCATGGACCGGCTGGCATTCGACGGCGCGGCCGATCCGAAAGGACTACGTGCGCTTTGTCGAACTGGCGAACGAAGGTGCGCGTGAACTGGGCTTCGCTGATCTCGGCGCGATGTGGCGTTCCAACTACGACATGCCGCCGGACGATTTCACCAAGGAAGCCTCGCGGCTGTGGGACCAGGTCAAGCCGCTGTACGGCTCGTTGCACTGCTACGTGCGCGGCAAGCTGCAGAAAACTTATGGCGCACAGCGCGTGCCCGTCGGGCAAACCGATCCCGGCGCACCTGCTCGGCAACATGTGGGCGCAGCAGTGGGGAGAAATCTATCCGCTGGTCGAGCCTTATCCCGGCGCGACCGATGTCAACGTCACCGGCGCGTTGGTGAAACAGAAATACGACCCGGTGCGCATGACGCAGTCGGCCGAGAATTTCTACGTTTCGCTCGGCTTTCCCGAGCTGCCCGAGACGTTCTGGGAACGCTCGATGCTGGCGAAGCCGCGCGATCGCGATGTGCAATGTCACGCCAGCGCCTGGCACATGGACGGCAAGGAAGACGTGCGCATCAAGCAGTGCATCGAGCCGACCCAGGAACACCTGAGGACGATCTACCACGAGCTCGGGCACGTCTATCTACTACCTGTCGTACAAGGACCAGCCGTTCCTGTTCCAGAGCGGCGCGCATGACGGCTTCCACGAAGCCATCGGCGACACCGTGAATCTGTCGATGACGCCGGCTTATCTGCAGCAGATCGGCCTGGTCGGCGCAGTCAAGGTCAGCGACCAGGCCACCATCAACCAGCAGATGAAGCTGGCGCTCGACAAGATCGCGTTCCTGCCGTTCGGCAAGCTGATCGATGAGTGGCGCTGGAAGGTATTCGCCGGCGAGGTGAAGCCGGAGAACTACAACGCTGCCTGGTGGGCAGCTGCGCGAGCAGTACCAGGGCATCGCCGCGCCGGTCGCGCGCACCGAGGAGGATTTCGATCCGGGCGCGAAATATCACATTCCCGCCAATACGCCGTACACGCGCTACTTCCTGTCGTTCATCCTGCAGTTCCAGTTCCACAAGGCGCTGTGCGAGGCGGCCGGGTTTCAAGGGACCGCTGCATGAATGCTCGATGTACGGCAACGAGGCGGCCGGCAAGCGACTTTCGGCGCAATGCTGGCGCAGGGGCCAGCCAGCCCTGGCAGGACACCCTGGAGAAGCTGACCGGCACGCGCGCAGATGGACGCCTCGGCGATCATCGAGTACTTCGCGCCGTTGATGGGCTGGCTGGAAGAACAGAACAAGGGCCAAAACCTGCGGCTGGTAAATCACATGACAACTGCTTCACGACCACCAGCGCCGCAACTGACGCCGCGCGCGATCATTCTTTCCATCATCCTCGCGATGATCCTCGCCGCAGCAAATACCTATCTCGGTTTGTTTGCCGGCCTCACGATCGCGTCGGCTATCCCGGCGGCAGTGGTCTCGATGGCTGTGCTCCGCGTGCTGGGCGGCGGGCACATTCTCGAAAACAATATCGTGCAGACCGGCGCTTCGGCAGGTTCATCGATTGCAGCCGGCGTGATCTTCACGGTGCCGGCGTTGGTGATCCTGGGCTACTGGGACGATTTCAAATATTCGTGGGTGCTCGCGATCGCCGGCCTCGGCGGCGTGCTCGGCGTGTTGTTCTCGGTGCCGCTGCGCCGCTCGCTGATCGTCGATCAGCAACTCGCGTTTCCCGAAGGCAAGGCTGCGGCCGAAGTGCTCAAAGCCGGTGAGAATCCGGCCAGCGGCATTCGCGTGCTGGCCGCTGCATCGGCTCTGGGTGGCGTGGGCAAACTCATCGCAGCGAGCGGCCTGCGCCTGATTCCGGACACCGCAGCGTTCGGCCAGCTTCGTCGGCAAGGGCATCGCGTACATGGGCACGAACCTGTCGCCCGCGCTGCTTGGCGTCGGTTACATCGTCGGCCTGAACATCGGTATCGTCGTGGTCGCTGGCGGCATCCTGTCCTGGAACATTGCGATTCCGATCTACAGTGCATTCTTTCTCGACGGCAATCCCGAGTTAGCTGCGCGTATCGCCGGCGTCGGCGCGGAAGATGCGGCCGGGGCGATCTGGAGTGCACAGATCCGTTATCTCGGCGTGGGTGCGATGCTGATCGGTGGCATCTGGACGCTGATCTCGCTGCGCAAATCGTTGCTGTCGGGCGTTCGCAGCGGCCTCGCGGCGACGCGCGCGGGCGCCGCCAAAGTCGTCGAAGAAACCGAACGCGACTTGCCGATGAAAGCCGTGCTGATCGGTCTGATCGTGTTCACGCTGCCGCTGGCCGGCTTGTATCACGCCATCGTCAACGACTTCACGGTGTCGCTGCCGATGACCATCATCATGATCGTCGCCGGCTTCCTGTTCAGCTCGGTGTCGGCATACATGGCCGGCCTGGTCGGCTCATCGAATAATCCGGTGTCGGGCATCACGATCGGCACCATCTTGTTTGCATCGCTGGTGCTCACGGTGTTGATGGGCCGCGACGCGCCGCTCGGCCCGGTGGCCGCGATCATGATCGGTGCGGTGGTCTGCTGTGCGGCGGCAGTCGCGGGCGACAACCTGCAGGATTTGAAGTGCGGTTACATGATCGGCGCTACGCCCTGGCGGCAACAGTTGATGCTGGCCATCGGCGCAATCTCCTGCGCGCTGGTCATGGCCCCGGTGTTGAATTTGCTGGCGAAGGCATATGGCATCGGCGTACCGACCGCCGACCATCCCAATCCGCTGCTGGCGCCGCAGGCCACCTTGATGGCCTCGGTCGCCAAGGGAATGTTCGGCGGCGCGCTGCCCTGGGATTTGATCTGGATCGGCGCAGGTATCGGCGTCGCGATCATCATTTGCGATGAAATTCTGAAAAAGCGCGGCGCGAACTTTCGCACGCCGGTGCTGGCTGCTGCCGTCGGCATTTATCTGCCGCTGGACCTGACGGTGCCGATTTTTCTGGGCGGGTTGCTTGCCCACCTGGTCGAACGTGCCGCTGGCGTGCAGAACGATCCGGACGCCGCCGAACGCATTCATCGCAAGGGCGTGCTGTTCTCGGCAGGACTTATTACCGGCGAAGCGCTGCTAGGCATCCTCATCGCCATTCCGATTGTCACGTCCGGCCGCTCGGACGTGATGGCGCTGTCGGCCGGCTTGCAGTTCGGCGAACTGCTCGGGCTGGTGATTTTTGCCGTGATCGGCTGGATCTTGTATCGGGTCGCAGTCCGCGGCGCGCTCAACCAGGCAACTGAGCGCTAGCGCTTCATCCGGATCACTTCGACCCGGCCGCTGTTCGCAATCATGCCGGAGGCCAGCCACGAGGTGAGGCTGACCATGAGGGACGCCCCAAGCGCGGTCCAGAAGCCGCTGATGGAGAACCCGCCCAGCAGCAGCGCCACCAGGCCGAGCATTGCGGCGTTGATGACCAGCAGGAACAGCCCGAGCGACAGCAAGGTGAGCGGCAAAGTCAGCACGACGGCGATGGGCCGAATGATGGCGTTGACGACACCCAGCAGCAGCGCCGCCGCCAGCAACGTGCCCGGACCGTCGAAGTCCAACCCGGAAAACACCTGGGTCGCGAGCCACAGGCCGAGCGCGACAATGGCAACTCGCAGAAAAAATCCGGTCATGACAAGGTCCTCGTGACAAAACAGCGGCGCGGCTAAGCTACGGCCCCGCACCGGCCATCATACGATCATGATATGGAGATGGCCGGCAGCTTCGTCAATGAGGGACCGGAAAATGCCTTATGTCGCCGTCGTTACCGTACTGGCCCTGCTGCAGTTTTTCTGGCTGGCTTTGCAGGTTGCGTCCGCCCGTACGCGCTATGGCGTGGCTGCCCCGGCCACCACCGGCAACGAAATCTTCGAACGGCGCTTCCGGATCCAAATGAACACCCTGGAGCAGCTGGTGCTGTTCTTGCCGACGCTGTGGATCTTTGCGGCCTTCATCAGTCCACTGTGGGCTGCGGGATTCGGCGTGGTTTTCATCATCGGCCGGGCTGTGTACGCAGCGGCTTACGTGCGCGATCCCAAGAGTCGCACGGTGGGCTTTGCTCTCACCGCGCTGCCGACGATAGGGATGATGGCCTGGACTTTATTCTGGGCCGTTCGCGCCATTGCAATGGGGGCGACGCAGTAGCGACTATTCGGCCGGCGTCCGACGCAGCGCGCGATCCTGCTGCATGTTCTGGTCGGCGAGAATCATCAGCTCCTTGGGATAGAGATGATCTTCGGGGAAGTTCGCCGTACCGACATTGACGTTGGCGCGAATCAGCCGATTCGCCACCGATACCGTGCCGGCATAGACGTTGTTGCGAATGCGCGTGGCAATCGCGCTGCCCGTGGCCGAATCCGCCTCCGTCAGCAGTACCACAAACTCGTCGCCGCCCAGCCGCGCAGCCACATCCGAATTGCGAATGGAACGAGTGATCGCCGCGGCCACCGCGCCGAGCACCTGACTGCCGGCTTCGTGTCCCATGGTTTCATTGATCTGCGCCAGGTTGTCGGTGTCCACCACCACGATCGTATAGGGCCGTCCGAACCGTTCGGCCTTGCGATGTTCCTGCTGCAATATTTCCTCGAATGCGCGCAGGTTCAGCAGGCCGGTCAGAGAATCGGTGGACGCAAGGTCGCTGATCCTCTGCACGGCGCTCTGCATCTGTTCGATCAACGCCGCGAGAATCAATGCGACTGCGGCGCCGGGCGCCAGCACGCTCAGCCATTGCACACCGAATTCGGGACTGCCGATATCAACCTGCGGCGTCAAAGCTCCGAGAGCGAAGCCGATCGCAGCGATCAGCACCGCCAGTAACAACAACACCCACCAGCGTCCGAAAACCAGCGCCGCGCCGACCAAAGGAACCAGATACAGCGGCACGATGAAGCTGTGCGCAGCACCGGTAGCGATTGCAAACAGAGTGATGCAGACGATCAGCGCCGAGATATCGACCCAATGCTGGCGAGTGACGGGCCGTTGCAGGGCGGGGAGGATTCGGGCGAATAACATGCTCACCGTCAGCAGCGCCAACGCAGCCGCAGCCAGCATCGGCCTGCCGACCGAGTGCGGCACGAAAGCGAATTGCAACGCGCCGATGGAGAGCGTCAGCAGCTCCAGGCACAGCAGCGCCCTGGCCGCAAATCCCTGTGTCTGGGCCGCTGCCGGCTGCTGCGCCCGCATGCAATATTACGGAGCGCGACTCTGGCGGATGGCGCCGACGTCTTTCTGCTGCAACGTGCGCACGGCCAGCTTCAGCTCGTAGTCGTCTTTGATATCGCCGTACACCGCAGGCGAATCGGTGCCACCTTCGGCAGTAAGGTCCTTTTCGCTCACCACTACATCGGGCTTGATGCCGCGTTCGTGGATGGAAGCGCCCGATGGCGTGAAGTACTTGGAAGTAGTGAGCTTGATCGCATGGCCGTCGGACAACGGCACCACCGTCTGCACCGAGCCTTTGCCGTAAGTCTGCCGGCCCAGCAGTTTGGCGCGACGATGATCCTGTAATGCACCGGCGACGATTTCCGACGCCGACGCCGACCCGCCATTGACCAGGATGACGATGGGAGCACCGTCGAGCGCATCGCCCGGGCGCGCATCCATTTCGAAGCGGGCGTCGGCTGCGCGGCCGTTCGCGGTAACGATGACACCTTCGTTCAGAAACACATCGGATACGCCGATCGCCGCTTCGAGCACGCCGCCGGGGTTGTTCCGCAGATCCAGCACCAGACCGCTCAGGGCGGCGCCGTTTTTCTTTTTCAAACTGGACAGCGAGCGTTCCAGGTCCGGCGTGGTCGTTTCGCTGAAATGCGAAATCCGCACGTACCCGACTCCATCGTCCAGCAATTCTTCGCGCACGCTGTGGACCTGCACGGCGGCACGAGCCAGCGTGAATTCCAACGGGCCTTGGCTGTCGGCGCGAGCGACGCTGATCTTCACCGGCGTGCCGGCCTTGCCCCGCATGCGATCGATGGTGTCGTTCAAGTTCTCGACGTTCACCGGTACATCGTCGACCGCGAGAATGGTGTCGCCCGCCAGCACTCCGGCCTTTTGCGCCGGCGTGCCTTCGATCGGCGTGACCACTTTGACGACGCCGTTCTCCAGCGCCACTTCGATGCCGACGCCGGAATATTCGCCGGTGGTGCTGATGCGAATCTCGTCGAACTCCTCCGGGTCGAGGAACGCCGAGTGTGCATCGAGGTCCGCGATCATGCCGCGGATAGCGGCCTCGATCAGTTCCTCATCGGAAATCTTCTCGACATATTCCTGGCGAACGTGCTCCAGCACTTCGGCCAGCAGGCGCGCGTCCTGCCAGGGTACCGGCTGCGACGTCACCGACGTCACCGGCGGCTCGATCTTGCGCTGCGCCTGTACGGTTCGGCCGACCGACAGGCCGAAGCCCATGACAATGCCGATCCCCAGAATCAGCACGAAGCGAAACGGCATAGATACCCGTGACATGGCGGTGAAAGGATGAAGCTTCAATTGCGGGGCCTTTAAACATAGTACACGTCCAGTTGCCGGCCACAATGCGGTCGAAGGAGCTACGAATCCTGGACGCAGTTCAAAGAAATCCGCCCCACTTGCGGCCCTGCGCAAAGGAGTGTGAAGAACGTCAAGGCGAGCCGTTCGAGCTGTCAGATCGATGCTGTCAGCTGCATCGGGCGGGGCCTGCTTTCAGCCGGCCACGCGAGCCAGGCGCGGCGTGCCCGGTTGGCGAACGACGCCCGCCGAACCTCTGAGCAGTTCTTGAAGCACTAGTTCCAACGGCCGCGGCCGGCCGATGGCGAAGCCCTGGCCATAATCGACGCCGAGTTCGCCGACCGCGGCGAGAATGGCATCGCTCTCCACACATTTCGCCGTGGTCTTCAGGTTCATCGTGCGCGCCAGCTGAACGATGGCCGTCACCATCGCCTGTGAACCTTGATTGCCGACCAGGTCGCGGATCAGCCCGCCATCGATCTTCAGGTCCGATACCGACAGTGACTTTAGATAAGTGAGCGACGACAAGCCGATGCCGAAATCATCCAGGGCGATGGCGTAGCCGAGATCCTGCAAGCGGCGGATGAGTACTTCCGCCTGCACGATGTTGGCGACGGCTGCACTCTCGTTGATTTCGAAGGACAGCAACTGCGGCGGCAGTGCGTATTCACGCAGCCGCTGCTCCAGAAAATTGCCGAAGTCATCATCGCCCAGCGACTGGCCGGAAATGTTGATGGCAAAGTGCGCGTCCAGGCGCGTCAGCGCCGGCGCAGCCGAGCCAAGGATCTCCAGCGCGTATTGCACCACCCAGCGGTCGATATCTGTAGTCAGCCGGTACCGTTCGGCGGCGGATAGAAACTTGTCGGCGGTGACGCTCTCTCCGGCCGCATCGATCATGCGCAGCAGCAGTTCGAAACGTCGCGGCGGACCTTTATCGTTCATCAGCATGATGGGCTGGGCTTCCATGCGGAAGCGATCGTTGACGATGGCTTCGCGCAGGCTGCCGAGAATGGTCACGTCTTCGGGCGGACGCACGCTGCTGCGATCGGCTTCGTGATACGTCTCGACGCGCCCGCGGCCGCGATCCTTCGCCGCTTTGCAGGCCACTTCGGCCGCCGCCAGCGCATGTGACAACGGATAGCGCTTGTTCGGCACTTCCGCGAGACCAAAACTGATCGACAACTCGATGCTGCAGTCTGCGTGGACCATCGGCATCGCGCCGATGCTGTGACGCAAGCTTTCGACGAACGCGGTCGCCGTCTCGGTGCTGCTGTTCAGGAAAAACAGCGCGAATCGATCGCCGGAAATCCGCGACGCGCTGACATTGGCGGTGAGATTGCTCTGGATGACCTCGGCAATTTTGGCGATGACCTCGTCACCTACATGCATGCCGTGGTTTTCATTGACCACATGCAGCCGATCGACGTCCGCATAAGCGACGTAGTGGTGTGCACCCGGCTCGGCTGCGCCGAGCAATGCCAGTGCCCGCTGCTCGAAGGCTGAGCGAGTGAGCAATCCGGTCGACAGGTCGTAAACGCTTTGCACGACATAGGCGATGCGCCGTGCAAGCATTTCGATAACGCGAATCTCGCGCGGCTCGAAATCCGCATCGGCGGCCCGTCTGAACAACACCAGTACCCCGGCAACGTGCTGCACGCCATGGCGGATCGGACAGGCGAGGATTTTATAGGGCAGGGCGCTCAACGGGCTGTTCGGCGGCGCCTTGTTCAAGATCAGAGTGCGTCGCTGAACCTGCGCCCACGCGAACAAATGCCGCTGCGTCTGCTCGATCACTTCCGCATCGACGCTGCCATGGGCGTTATCCGCCGCAGCAGACAATGCGATCTTGCGATCCGGGATCAGCAACGCGCCGAGCGCGCAATCCAGGTGCACAACTGCGTTCTTCAGCAGGATTTCCAGGTCGTCGCCATCGTTCTCTTCGCTGGCGCCGCTCGCGTCGAGCAGCAGAACGAAGTCGTCATCACGCGAACTCAGGTTCTTACGCAGGTCGCCGACATTGTATTGATGCGCCAGTTCGCGACCCAGCACCTGCAAGGCCGGCCGCAGCAAGCCATGGACGAATGCGAAACTGCGAGGGCCGCTGCTGCCGTCCTGACATGAAAGAGCCAGCGCGCCGAGCAGCGTTGCGCCATCGCGCAGGATGAATACGTAAGCGGTGTCACCGTCCCAGCTGCGTGAAAATCCATCACGGTGCTCGAGTTGCAGCAGGCCTTTGTCGGATCGCACCGTATTCAGCGACTCTTCGACCAGTTGCATCAGGTCGGTGCCGTCATGGCCGTCGGACAACCACAAGGGCGTGCTCAGCCGATCATGGATGGCGATACATGAAGCCCGCGGCATCAGGACGCGCACCAGCTGGCCGTAGGGATCGAGACTGGTCGAGAAGGCAGCTGCTTCTACCGTGTCGTCGTCTGCCGTGATCGTCGCCATCGTTTGGATCCGTGCGCCCCGCGCTGGGCTCCATGGGAAAAGGATACGAAGCGCGGATCATCGGGCGACACCTCGCCTGCTTCCTTGAACTCGGCCGCAGTTTTCCGGCGGGGGCGGCCCCTCAAGGCAGATTCAGGCTTTTCACAGCGCTTTGTTGTAACGCGGGGGTGAAGCACGTCACATCGCGTGGGCATGTCAACGGCTTCGAGTCAACGCTTTGCCAGCCAACCGCCGGGATCCAGCGCTGCGCGACCTTTGCGAATTTCAAAATAGAGTCCCGGCTTGCCGAGGCCGGCGGCGTCGCCAACAGCGGCCAGGGCGTCGCCCGGCGAAACTCGATCGCCGACGCGGCGATACACCTGCTCGTTGTGACCATACAAACTCATGTAGCCACCGCCATGATCGAGCACTACCAGCAGCCCCAGACCCGGCAGCCAATCCGCATACACGACGCGGCCGTAGTAAGGCGCGCGTACCTGTGTGCCGCGCTCGGCGCTGATGACGATGCCCTGCCACTTCAACGGCCCACCAGCGCGCAATTGTCCGAAGCGCGCCAGCAGCGAACCTTTCACAGGCCATGGCAACTTGCCCTTCACGCGTTGAAACGGTTGTTCGGCCAGCTCGGGAAATTCTTCGATGGCGCGGCGCAGTTCTTCGACCAGTTTTTCCAGCGCCTGTGCTTCGCGTTGCAGCTTGGTCAACTGGTCGTTGCGGGTTTTGATTTTCGACTGCACTTGCGCCAGCGTGCGTGCTCGCTGATCCCGTGCACCGGCGAGCGCCTTCACGTCACGAGCCTGGTCCTCTTCCAGGGCACGTAGCTGTTCAGTCTCGGCGGCGATGCCCTCAGCCAGGAGTTCCAGATGTGCCAGGTGCTCGCTGATCGCGGTGATCCGCTCGGCGCGCGCCCGACCGAAGTATCCGTAGTACGCAATCATTCGGCCCAACTGCGCTGGGTCCTGCTGGTTGAGCAGCAGCTTCACCTGTTCCTGCCGGCCGTTCATATATGCCACTTTCAACTCGGCACCGAGCGCGTCCCGTTCCGCGGCGATTTTCCGGTCGGTGGCGACCTGCTCGTCCTTCAGCTCGGCGAGGCGATTTTCCGAAGCAATGCGGCGCGAGCGCACGTCGGACAATCGCTCACGCGCGGTCTGGATCCGCAGTTCCGCTTCCTTGACTTGGCCGGCCAGGGCATCCCGCTTTTCGGCATCGGCATGGATAGCGCGACGAATGGAGTCGATGCGGCCGCGGACCTGCTTGAGCTCGGCCTCCTTGGCGCTGGCGCTGGCCGCCTGGGCTTGAAAACCATCCGACGGCAACCACAGAGTGCAGAACAAGGCCGTCATGGCGGCCGCGGTAAGACGCAAATTTGACATTGCTAGGCGTGGGGTTGGTCGTCCGGGCACGCTAAACGCGCGGCAGTGGAGGGCATTGGCGGACCAGCCTGGCTGTTATACTTCGCGCCCTTTTGCGAGTCCCAACCAAGGTTACTCTGCCGACCCGCCGCAATGAATCGATTTTTCGAATACACCACCAACCATCCATTCCTGGTCGCCGCTGCCGCGATTCTCGCCGTTCTCGCCATTGTGATCGAGATGCGCCAGCGCGCTCGCGGCAGTAGCAGTGTCGGCACCGCCGACGCGGTCCGTCTCGCCAACAGCGGCGCGCTGCTGGTGGACGTTCGCGACAGTAAGGATTACGAGGCCGGCCATATCATCGAGGCCCGCCACATCCCTGCCGCCGAAATCGCTAGCCGCGCGGAATCCCTGAAGAAATTCAAGGAAAAGCCGGTGCTGGTCTACTGCGACGGCGGTTTCACTTCGGCCGGAGCGGCGCGGGCCCTGCGCGCTTCGGGGTTCAACAAGGTAGTGACCTTAAGCGGCGGCCTGCATAGCTGGCGACAGGAGAATCTGCCGCTGGTAAAGGGAGCGGCGAAGAAGGATGGTAAGCAAGCATGAACGGAGTCAGCGAAATCATCATGTATTCGACGGCGTGGTGCGGCTATTGCCAGCGCGCGCGTAACCTGTTCGAGCGCAAAGGTGCCGTCGTGCGCGAGATCAAGATCGACGAGGACTCCAAGGAACGCGACATCATGCTGCAGAGAACCGGCGGGCGTCGGACGGTGCCGCAGATCTTCATCGGCGAGCGCCATGTGGGCGGCTACGACGACTTGGCGGCGCTCGATCGCTCGGGAGAATTGGATAAACTGCTGGCCCAGCTGCCCAAGTAGACGGCCCGACCGGCGCGGGTCCGGTCATATCGATGTATTCCACGCCCATTACTATTCGACGAACGCGACAGAGGATCCGACATCATGGTTGACGAAATTCCCGCCGCCGGCAACGGCGCCGCCGATCCCAATGCGCCGCAGTTCGCGCCGCAAGCGGTGTATCTCAAGGACGTGTCTTTCGAGGCGCCGACCGGCCCGCGGGTGAACACCAATACCAATCCCACCATCAACCTGAACCTCAACACCGCGGTCAACGATCTCGGCAGCGATATGAAGGAAGTGGTGCTGACCGTGCGCGTCGAAGCTCAGGCTGCGGAAAAGACCTTGTGGCTGGTCGAACTGCAACAGGCGGGTGCGTTCGGCATTCGCAATGTTCCGGCGGGGGACATGCAGCGGCTGCTCGGCATTTTCTGCCCGAACTATCTGCTGCCATACGCCCGCCAGGTGATTTCGGACCTGCTGATGAAGGGCGGCTTCCCGCCGTTCCTGCTGCCGCCGGTGAATTTCGATGCACTGTTCGCGCAGGCTGCTGCTCGAGCTCAGCAGCCACAGCCGTCCTCTTCCGATGTCTCGGTGAACTGAGATCCCATCCATGTCCCTCGCGCACGGGTCGCCAGGGGCTCCCGCTGCGGCGCCCGATGGGTCAACGTGCGTGGTGCTGGGTGCAGGTTCCTGGGGGACTGCACTCGCAATCCAATTAGCTCGCGTCGCGCTTCCCACTTTGCTGTGGGGACGCGACGCGGCTCATCTCGCCGAACTGCGGCGAGATCGGCGTAACACGCGCTATTTACCCGAGGCCGCTTTTCCCGAGCACTTGAGCATCCAGCCCGATCTGAAGGCTGCAGTGCAAGCGAGCCGGAACATCATCGTGGCGGTGCCCAGCCACGCGCTGCGCGGCATGCTGCAAGAGATCGCGCCTTATCTGCTCGAAAACGCTCGGGTCGCTTGGGCAACAAAAGGCTTCGAACTGTCGACCGGCCTGCTGCCGCATCAAGTGGCGCGGGAAGTCCTGGGTGCGCGCGTTCCTACGGCGGTGATTTCCGGACCCACGTTCGCGCGTGAGGTCGGCGCTGGCTTGCCGACCGCGATGACGATTGCGGCCAGCGATCCAACTTTCGCCAGCGAACTGGCGCAGCGGTTTTCGGGAGCGAACTTTCGTGCTTATACCTCGACCGATATCACCGGTGTCGAAGTTGGCGGCGCAATCAAGAACGTGATGGCGATCGGCGCGGGTATTTCCGATGGCCTCGGCTTCGGCGCAAACACTCGCATCGCGCTCATCGCACGCGGTCTCGTGGAAATGACGCGACTGGGCGTAGCCCTGGGGGCGCGCAAAGAAACATTCATGGGCCTCGCCGGCCTTGGCGACCTGGTGCTTACTTGCACCGACAATCAATCGCGCAATCGGCGTTTCGGCCTGGCGCTGGCGTCCGGCGAGAATGTCGCGGTCGCGCAGAAGACCATCGGCCAGGTTGTTGAAGGTGTGTTAGCGGCTCGCGCAGTTCGCGGCGTCGCGGAACGCGCCGGCGTAGAAATGCCCATCTGCGAACAGGTCTATCGCGTTGTTTATGAAAACGTCGCGCCCAAGGATGCCGTTAAAGAGTTGATGAGCCGCGCGCTAAAGCCTGAATAGCAAGCTGCTTCACGAAGACAGTATTTGGGGCTGCTGCTCAATTCGAACCGGCGAACTGCAACTGCCGCCACGCTTCAAACACTACGACGGCGGCCGCGTTGGATAGATTCAAGCTGCGGTTGCCCGCGCGCATGGGAATGCTCAGGCGCTGTTCGGCGGGACACGACTCCAGCAACTCCGGCGGCAGTCCTCGCGTTTCAGGCCCGAATACCAACGCATCGCCGGCGACGTATTGCGCTTGATCGTAACGAGTCTTACCGCGAGTCGAAATCGCGAACCAGCGTTGGACCGGCAGCGAGTCGAAGCATTCGGTCAACGAGTCCCACGCCCGCACGTCAGCGAGATCGGCGTAGTCCATGCCGGCGCGTCGCACCGCCTTCTCCCCAATGTCGAAGCCGAGCGGCCGGATCAGATGCAGCGTCGAGCCGGTGTTGGCGCACA
This sequence comes from uncultured Gammaproteobacteria bacterium, assembly GCA_963710595.1. GTDB lineage: Bacteria > Pseudomonadota > Gammaproteobacteria > Steroidobacterales > Steroidobacteraceae > Steroidobacter. The sequence goes on along the minus strand of CAVQAZ010000003.1, from coordinate 897,070 downwards.
ACCGAATGATATTGCCGGTGTTCGGAGGAATCTCCGGCTGATAAAGAATGACGTGAAACACTGGCTCCCCCGGCGCACCGCAGTTATTTCAGCTACTCGTCGTCCATCGCCAGCTCTTTGAGTTTGCGCGTGAGTGTGTTTCTCCCCCAGCCGAGCAGCTTCGCGGCTTCTTGCCGACCGCCCTCTGCCTTGCGCAGGGCGGCGCGAATCAGCGTGCGTTCGAATTCCGGCATGGCGTCGTCGAGCAGCGGCGTCTCGCCGGCAGCAAGTCGCTTCTCGGCCCAGTTGGTGAGCTGGCGCGTCCATTCGTCCTGCAGCTTCGCAGGTCCGGGAACGCCACCCAGATCGCTGGGAATATCTTCGGCCTTGATCTCACGGCCCGGCGCCGTCACGGTCAATCGCCGGCAGGCGTTCACCACCTGGCGCACGTTGCCCGGCCAATCGAAGTTCGACAATGCCGCGGCCGCTTCAGGCGTGAGCGTTTTCGGTTCGACGCCGAGTTCGACCGCCGCTTCGGTCAGGTAGTGCATCAGCAGTTCGGGAATGTCTTCGCGGCGCTGGCGCACCGGCGGCACTTCGATGCGAATCACATTCAGGCGATGCAACAGGTCTTCGCGGAACAGGCTCTGCTTCACGCGCTCTTCGAGATCCTGGTGCGTCGCTGCAATGACCCGCACATCGACTCGCACCGGCACTTGGCCGCCGACGCGATAGAACTCGCCTTCGGCCAACACGCGCAACAATCGAGTTTGCAATTGCGGCGACATGTCACCGATCTCGTCGAGGAACAACGTGCCGCCGTCGGCCTGTTCGAAACGGCCGCGACGCTGCGCATCCGCGCCGGTAAATGAGCCTTTCTCGTGGCCGAACAACTCGGATTCGAGCAGATCGGCGGTAAATGCAGACGTATTGAGCGCGATGAATGCTTTCGCCGCGCGCGGACTATGTCGATGCAACGCCCGTGCAACCAGCTCTTTACCTGTGCCCGACTCGCCGGTGATCAGCACCGTCATGCTCGAACGCGACAATCGACCGATAGCGCGAAACACTTCCTGCATCGCTGGGGCCTGGCCGAGCATTTCAGGAATGCGACGCGCTTCGGTGATGGTTTCTTCGACGCGGGTGCGCTGTTGAGCGGCGCGACGCACCAGGTCGACGGCCTGGTCGATGTCGAACGGCTTGGGAAGATATTCGAACGCGCCGCCTTGATACGCGGCCACCGCGCTGTCGAGATCGGAGTGCGCCGTCATCACGATGACCGGCAACTCCGGTTGGCTGTCGCGAATCTCGGTGAGCAGTTCCAAGCCGCTGCGGCCCGGCATTCGAATGTCTGTAATCAGCACATCGGGGCGATCATGGCGCAGCGCTGCGAGCGCCGTGTCCGCATGATCGAATGCCGTTGGCGACATTCCGCCCTGGCGCAAGGCGCGCTCCAGGACCCAGCGGATGGAGGCATCGTCGTCGACGAGCCAGACGTTAAGAGGCTTCACCGGTGTCTGCAGCATGGAATGGCAATAAGATAGTGAAAGTGGTTAGACCCGGCCGGCTTGCGAATTCGATCAAGCCGTCGTGACGACTCACCAGGTCTTGCGCCACTGCCAGACCAAGTCCAGTACCGTCGGCTCGCCCCGTGACGAGCGGATAAAACAAAGTATCGCGCAGCTGCTCGGGGACGCCGGGTCCGTTGTCCTCGAATTGCACGCTTGCGACCAATCGATAACGACGCGCGCCGATGTTGACGTTGGTCAATGCTCGCGTCCGCAACACTATGCGGCCGGTGCGCGCACTGTTCTGAGAATTTCCTGCAATGGCCTGCATCGCATTGCGGCCGAGATTCAACATCGCCTGAATGATGAGATTGCGGTCGAGGTGCAGCGCCGGCAGGCTGGGATCGTAATCGCGATCGATCACCACGCCCGGCGGCGCATCGGCAGCAAGCAGATGGCCGACGTGCTGCAGCAACTCGTGAACGTTGATCGATTCCTTGCGCGGCGCGTGGCCCGGGCCAAGCAAGGTATCGACCAGCGTCACCAATCGATCCGCTTCGCTGATGATGACCGTCGTGTACTCACGCATCGATGCATCGTCCAGCTGACGCGCCAACAATTGCGCAGCACCGCGGAGGCCACCGAGCGGATTTTTAATTTCGTGCGCGAGTTGGCGGATCATCAGCCGGCTGCCGCCGATCTGCGTCAGCAATGCTGTTTCGCGCGTGATGCGTTGATGCTGAGTTGCGTCGCTGATTTCGATCAACACCGCGCCGGGTGCACCACCCTCTTCGTACGGCGCAACTGTGCAGTCGGCGATGAGTTCGCCGTCGCCATTGATCGGGCGCAGTGCGAGTTCACGCCGGGAGAACGGCCGCCACGTCGCGATGGTGCGATCGATGACGGCATCCAGAGCGGCGGAATCTTCCAGCAATTCGCACAGCGGCCGGCCGCGCACTTGATTGCGGCTGACGCCGAACAGCGCCTCGGCCGCGACATTCAAATACAGCAGCGAACGATCGCGATCGACAATCAGAACGCTGGTACTGAGGCTATCAAGGATGCGCCCGGAGTCCGCCATTACTCTTACCATCAGGAGCGAGGGCTGTGCTGCCATTGGCGGCCTTCACCCTGCCGGCGGCCGCAAGGGACGAAATGACGCGGCCGCCCTCAAGAGCAGCGCGCGAACCTGCAGAGAAATCAGCAGTCCGGCTGTTACTTGCCGGCTTTGGGACCCGCGGGCAGCGGTTTGGGAACCGGCGGCAGATTGGTGCGTGGATCGATGGTCGCGGGCGCGCCGTTCAACGCTGAATAAGTCGGCTGCTGGGTGGGCATCTTGTTCGAGACGCCATTCGGCCGCGGCCGCGGCGAATTGCGCAACGCAGGGCCTACTGGCGGTTGCCCGACCGATTCCTGCCGCACATGGAAGGTGACCGGTGGCGTTTCCTGGATTGGCACGCCTTGCAGAGTACTGACGATCGCTTTCAACGTGTGCGTACCCCGCGGCACGTTGGTCAGCTCGTGGCCCAGCGACGGCGAGGGGTAGTCCTGCACTCGCGCGCCATCGAGATACAGCGAGATCACCTGTCCGTTCTCCACCGCTGGCGTAGCCGCGAGACTGACACTGACCCGACCGCCGGTATTGATGACGGCCTCGTCTTGCTGCGGTTGTGAGATTACGAAGCGCGCGTAGGCGGGACCTTTTTGCGTTGGCTGATTGCCGATGTCCGGAGGAGGAGGCGTGTAGGCCGGCGCGGCATTCGACTCCGAGCGGTTGGGGCTGCTGTTCAGCTCCATCTTGGTGGCGCCGGGCACCGGCTGGTCGGAGTAATGCGTGACGCCCTTTTCGTCCACCCACTTCCACACCGTCTGGCCGGCGACAGCCATGCTCGCCGCCGACGCGAGAATCAATGTGAGAGCCAGTGACAGCGTCGTACGCATTACGAAGGAGCATAGCCGCTTCGCCTCCAGCTGACAAAAGCGGCGACGGCGCAACTGTGAACGCCGTCACCATAATAAAAAGCACGTCAACAGCCGCGGGGTCTGAGGTTGGACGCCGGGCCCCGACCGCCCGGCGCCCCACATGAACCGCCGCTGACTGCGCTGTCCGCCAACGTCGATCAGACGCTGTAGTACAGCTCGAACTCCAGTGGGTGCGTGGACATGCGCACCTTGGTCACTTCCTGCATCTTCAATGCGATGTAAGCGTCGATCACGTCGTCGGTGAACACACCACCGGCCTTGAGGAAACCGCGGTCGGCGTCGAGAGCGTGCAGCGCCTGTTCCAGCGAGTAGCAGACTTCCGGAATGTTCTTCGCTTCTTCCGGCGGCAGGTCGTACAGATCCTTGTCCGCGGCGTCGCCCGGATGAATCTTGTTCTGAATGCCGTCGATACCCGCCATCAGCATCGACGCAAAGGCGAGGTACGGATTCGCGGTGGAATCGGGGAAGCGCACTTCGATGCGGCGACCCTTCGGGTTTGCTACCCAGGGAATACGGATCGATGCAGATCGATTGCGCGCCGAATAGGCAAGCATCACCGGCGCTTCGAAGCCCGGCACCAGCCGCTTGTAGCTGTTGGTGCTGGCGTTGGTGAACGCGTTGATGGCCTTGGCGTGCTTGATGATGCCGCCGATGTAGTACAGCGCCATGTCCGACAGGCCCGCGTACTTGTCGCCCGCGAATGCCGGCTTGCCATCCTTCTGGATCGACTGGTGCACATGCATGCCGCTGCCGTTGTCGCCGACGATCGGCTTCGGCATGAAGGTCACCGTCTTACCGTAAGCGTGCGCGACGTTGTGAATCGCGTACTTCAGCAACTGCACTTCGTCGGCCTTCTTCACCAGCGTGTTGGCGTTGACGCCGATTTCGCACTGACCGGCAGTGGCGACTTCGTGGTGATGCACTTCGACCTTCATGCCCAGCTCTTCGAGCGCCAGGCACATCGCCGAACGCAGATCCTGGAACGAGTCGACCGGCGGCACCGGGAAGTAGCCGCCCTTCACACCGGGGCGATGCGCCTTGTTGCCGTCTTCGTAGCTCTTGCCAGAACTCCAGGCGGCTTCGGTGGATTCGATGTCGAAGAACGAGCCCGACATGGTCGTGCCATAGCGGACATTGTCGAAAATGAAGAATTCGTTTTCCGGGCCGAACAGCGCGGTGTCGCCGATACCGGTCGACTTGAGGAAGGCTTCGGCACGCTTGGCGATCGAGCGCGGATCGCGTTCGTAACCCTGCATGGTGGACGGTTCGAGCACGTCGCAGCGGATGATCAGGGTGGGCTCTTCGAAGAAGGGATCCATGACTGCCGTGGTGGCGTCCGGCATGAGCACCATGTCGGACTCATTGATGCCTTTCCAACCGCCGATCGAGGAGCCGTCGAACATCTTGCCGTCGTCGAAAAAGCCCGCTTCGATGGTGTGCGCGGGCACGGTGACGTGCTGTTCCTTCCCGCGGGTATCCGTAAAGCGCAAGTCAACGAACTTGACCTCCTTTTCTTTCAACATGCTGAGGATTTCAGCGGGGGTCGTCATGAGTTCTCCTCCGGTAACAGCGAGATTGGGGGTGGTCCCGGGTCGCTCGCCGCTACGACGCCAGGAGGTTTGTGGACTCACCAAGTCGATCCGTGAGCCGTAGAGCTATTGTTGAGCTTAGGCTCGCGAAATTGCAGGAAGCATGCCAGCGCACCGTCATGGCGCAAGCACTGGAATTTGGTGGAGCCGAGTGGAAAACACTACCGCTGGACGCCCCGGATTGGAGCACACAAAATGAGGTTTGCACCATACGTGTGCACAACTGGACAGAGTGCGGGCCGGCCTGTGACGGCCTGCTCGGGTCGAGCCGTCGCAGACCTATCCGACCATAGCGGCGCAGCTTTGGAACGAGACCCTCACGGTATACTCGCGCGCTTTTCGCACCGGGGTTCGCCTCGGTGCGAACTTGGCGCCTTATCACCATTGGATCTACCGCACCTGTATGGCCGCACCCAACGTTAATTCCCGGGCCGTCGTCCCGCCGCGGACCTTTCAGGAACTGATTTTCGCCCTCCAGTCCTATTGGTCGAAGCAGGGATGCGTGATCCTGCAGCCGTACGACATGGAAATGGGCGCGGGCACGTTCCACAGCGGAACACTGCTGCGTGCTGTCGGACCTGAACCGTGGAGCGCCGCGTATGTTCAGCCGTCGCGCCGGCCGACCGACGGCCGCTATGGCGACAATCCATTCCGCTTACAGCACTACTATCAATTCCAAGTGGTGTTGAAGCCGTCGCCGGCCAACATCGTCGACCTTTACCTGGCCTCGCTGGCCTCGCTGGGCTTCGATCCACTGACGCATGACATTCGCTTGGTGGAGGACAACTGGGAGTCTCCGACGCTCGGCGCCTGGGGCCTGGGTTGGGAAATCTGGTTGAATGGCATGGAAGTCACGCAGTTCACCTATTTCCAGCAAGTCGGCGGCCTGGACTGCAAGCCGGTGATGGGCGAGATCACTTACGGCCTGGAACGACTTGCGATGTACCTGCAGGGCGTGCAGAGCATCTACGACATCCTGTGGACCGACGGACCGCTCGGCCGCGTCACTTACGGCGACGTCTACCATCAAAACGAAGTCGAACAATCGAAGTACAACTTCGAACTCGCCGACACTGCGCAATTGTTTCGTCACTTCGACGACTACGAGGCCACCTGCCGCAAGCTGCTCGACAGCGGCCTGGCGCTGCCCGCCTACGAGCAGATGTTGAAGACCTCGCATACATTCAACCTGCTCGATGCTCGCAAGGCGATTTCCGTCACCGAACGCCAGCGCTTCATCCTGCGCGTTCGAGCCCTGGCCAAGGACGTGGCCGAGACTTATTACAAGACGCGCGAGGCATTGGCCTTTCCGATGTTAAATCGGGCCAATGTTGATCGCGCGCCAGCGGAAGCTTGATCTAATGAGCAAACGCGATTTTCTGGTCGAGATCGGCACCGAGGAATTGCCGCCAGCCTCCTTGTTCATTCTGGCGGCGGCCTTCGCCGACGGCGTAACCAAGGGCTTGGACGCAGCCGCCATCAAACATGGCGAGATCCGCTGGTTCGCGACGCCCCGCCGTCTTGCTGTAGTTGCCGCAGCGGTTGCCGCCCAGCAGCCGGATCAACAGCTGAAACGCCAGGGCCCATCAGTGGCCAACGCTTTTGGCGCTGATGGCCAGCCCACCAAGGCCGCGCTCGGATTCGCCGCATCCTGCGGAGTGACCGTCGAACAGCTGCAGCAGGTCGAAGGCCCGAAGGGCCAGGTGTTGCAGTATGAAGGCACCCGGAAAGGAGAGGCGACGACGACACTTCTGCCTGGCATCGTGACTGCTTCGCTCGATGCTCTGCCGATCGCCCGGCGCATGCGGTGGGGTGCGGGCTCGCAGGAATTCGTGCGGCCGGTGCATTGGATCGTGATGTTGTTTGGATCGAGCGTGGTCGACGCGGAAATTCTCGGCGTGCGCTCGGGCAAACGTACGCAGGGCCATCGCTTCCATGGACCGAAACTACTCGCGATTACCAATCCCGCGAAGTACAGCCAGATCTTGTTGGAAAAGGCGCACGTGGTGGCGGACGTAGTGGCACGCCGCGAACGCATTCGCAGCGAAGTGAACGCGGTTGCCGATTCCATCGGCGGCCAGGCCGTCATCGAAGAGAAGCTGCTGGATGAGGTCACTGCGTTAGTGGAATGGCCGGTAGCGCTGGCCGGACGCTTCGATGAACAGTTCCTGCGCCTGCCGGAGGAAGTGCCGATCGCCACCATGCAGGATCATCAGCGTTATTTCCCGGTGCGCAATGCCGCTGGGAAATTGATGAATTACTTCATCACCGTTGCAAACATCGCCAGCCGGGACCCGGACAAGGTGCGCGACGGTAACGAACGGGTTGTGCGGCCGCGCCTTGCGGACGCTGCGTTCTTCTGGGACACCGATCGCCGCGAACGGCTCGATGCTCGTAGTGCCGCGCTCAAGACCTTCACCTTCCAGGCGAAGCTCGGTTCGATGTTCGACAAAAGTGAACGCGTGAATCACTTGGTGCGGCGGATTGCCGAAACTATCGGTGGCGATCCGGAACTCGCGGCTCGAGCAGCGCGGCTCAGCAAGTGCGATTTGCTCTCCGCGATGGTCGGAGAATTTCCCGAGCTGCAAGGCTTGATGGGCAAGTACTACGCCCAACACGACGGCGAGCATGCCGAGGTCGCAAGCGCACTCGAAGAACAGTATTGGCCGCGTTTCGCCGGCGACAAGTTACCGAGCACGAAGAGCGGTATCGCCCTGTCGATCGCGGACCGGTTGGATACGATCGCCGGCATTTTCTGCATCGGGCAAAAGCCCAGCGGCACTCGCGATCCCTTCGGTCTGCGGCGCGCCGCTCTGGGCATCCTGCGAACCGTGATCGAACACAAACTCGAGCTGGATCTACGGCAGCTGATCGACGGCGCCGTGTCGCTGCAGCCGGTCACCGCGGCGGATAATATCGCGGCGGAAATCTGGAACTACATCATGGAGCGCATGCGGGCTTCCTATCTCGAAGGAAGCCGCAGGCCGCGCGATTACCACCGAGATGTTCGACGCCGTACTGGCCAGCAGACCGCATTCGCCCATCGACATCGACATCCGCCTGCAGGCGCTGGAAAGCTTTCTGGCGTTGCCTGAAGCGACCAGCCTCGCGGCGGCGAATAAGCGCATTGTGAACATACTTCGCAAAGCCAGCGGCGACCTCTCGGGCGCAGTGGACATGGCCAAGTTGCAGGATCCGATCGAACGACAGTTGTTCGATCATGTCGTTTCCATGGAGCGTGCGGTCAATCCGCTATTCTCGCGGCGTGAGTACACCAGTGCGCTGACGCAACTGGCGTCGCTGCGAGAAGATGTCGATCGCTTTTTTGATTCGGTCATGGTCATGGCCGACGATCCGGAAGTACGCGCCAATCGATTGGGCTTGCTGGTGCGCCTGCGCGGGCTGTTCTTGCAGGTCGCCGATTTATCGCGACTGCCGGGATAGCGCGAGGATAGCGATGCAGCTGCTGAGGTCGGTTCTTTTCACCACCCTGCTGTTTCTGGGAACGCTGTTGTATGCAGTGGCCGTGCTGGCGTTCGGTTGGCTGCCGAGTCAGAAGCTCTACGTGATTGCGCGCAGCTGGGCTCGCGTCAATCTATGGCTGCTGGACAAGCTCTGCGGCCTCAGTTATGTCGTCGAAGGCGTGGAGAACATTCCGCCGGGCGCCCATGTCTCCATGTGGAAGCATTCCTCCGCCTGGGAGACGATCGCGCAGGCCAGCGTATTTCCGCCCCAGGCCTGGGTGCTGAAGCATGAGTTGATGTGGATTCCGTTGGTAGGCTGGGCCGTGAGATGCCTCAAGCCCATTGCCATCAATCGCAAGGCCGGAGCCACAGCGGTTACCCAGGTCGTGGAACAAGGCAAGCAGCGACTCGCGGAAGGCCTGTGGATTTTGATCTTTCCCGAGGGCACTCGAGTGGCCGTGGGAGAGACTCGGAAATATGGCGTCAGCGGCGCACTGCTGGCTTCCAAAGCCGGCTGCAAGATCGTCCCAGTGGCACACAACGCGGGTTATTACTGGCCTCGTCGCGGCTTGATGAAGAAGCCCGGCACGATCCGCGTGGTGATTGGGCCAGCTATCGACGCCACGGGCCGCGAGCCTCGCGAGCTGAACGAGGAAGTGCGGGCCTGGATCGAGCAAAAGCTTGCCGCCATAACGCCCACATCGACCAATGGCGTCGCCGGGCAGCCTCAACCGGCCTCGCTTCCTTCGACCAACAATTAGTAATATTTAACACGAGGCTACACCAATAGTCAGCCTCACGGCTTAATTGTTAGATTAAATTAAATATCTAGATTGGCGACTGACAACGCGTTCTTTTCGATGAACTCCCGTCTCGGCTCCACCTGATCCCCCATCAACGTGGCGAAGATGTCATTCGCTGCCAGGGCATCTTCGATCCGGACTTGGATCAGGCGCCGGGTCGCAGGATTAATAGTCGTGTCCCAAAGCTGCGCGGGATTCATCTCGCCCAGTCCTTTATAGCGCTGGATCACCTGCCCCTTGCGGCCGGCATCGAGCAGCCACTGGATGGCTTCCTTGAAGCTGCCGATCTCCTGCCGACTGTCGTTCTTGGCGATGTAGGCACCGGGCTGGAGCAATCCGGTCAGAGTCACTGCCAAATCGACAATGCTCCGATATTCGGCCGACTCGAAGAACTCGCGATGGATGTGCTTCTCAGTCGTGCTGCCGTGCTCCGTCCGCGAAACCAACAGTCGCGGCGTGCCGCCGTCGACAGCAGCCATCACTCGAACTCGATACTTCCGAGCAGCATCGTCATGAGAGTTCAGCTGCGCTTCGAGCGTTCGGCCCCACTGAGTCAACCAGTCCAGTTGATCATGATTGGCCGGAATAACCTCGGGCATGTACAGCAACTGCTCGAGCACGCGCTGGTCATAGCGGCGAGATGACCGCTTGATGATCGCGGAGACTTCCATCCAGCGCCGCGCCAAGGTTTCGAGCGCCGTGCCCATCATCGGTGGCTGCGCCGGGTCCGCAAAGAGCTTGGCCTCCTCCAATGCGTGGGCCAGCAGCATGGAATTGAGTTCGGCCTCGTCCTTCACGTAGTACTCGGATTTGCCCTTCTTCAACTTGAACAGCGGCGGCTGGGCGATATAGATGTGCCCTCTTTCGATCAGCTGGGCCATCTGCCGATAGAAGAAGGTGAGCAGCAGGGTCCGGATGTGCGAGCCGTCCACATCCGCGTCGGTCATGATGATGATGCGGTGATAGCGGAGCTTGCCGACATCGAAGTCGTCCACACCGATGCCGCAGCCGAGGGCGGTAATCAAGGTGCCTACTTCGGCCGACGACAGCATCTTGTCAAAGCGCGCTTTCTCGACGTTCAGGATCTTGCCCTTCAGCGGCAGGATGGCCTGGGTGCGACGGTCTCTGCCCTGCTTCGCCGAGCCGCCTGCCGAGTCACCCTCGACCAGAAACATCTCGGACAGCGCCGGGTCCTTCTCTTGGCAGTCCGCGAGCTTTCCGGGCAGACCCGCCAAGTCCAACGCGCCTTTGCGGCGAGTCATCTCCCGCGCCTTGCGCGCTGCTTCGCGGGCCCGTGCAGCCTCAAGAACCTTGCTGGCAATGGCCTTGGCCTGCTGGGGGTGTTCCATGAGGAATTCATCCAGCTTGGCGCCCACCGCCGATTCGACGATGCCCTTGATCTCGGATGAGACCAGCTTGTCCTTGGTCTGGGAGGAGAACTTCGGATCCGGCATCTTCACCGACAGGATCGCCGTCAGGCCTTCGCGGGCGTCGTCGCCGGTCATGGCGATCTTGTCCTTGGCCGAGAATTCCTTGTCGATGTAGCTGTTCAACGTTCGGGTCAACGCACTACGGAAACCGGCGAGATGGGTGCCGCCGTCCTTCTGGGGAATGTTGTTGGTGTAACTGGACATGCTCTCTTGATACGAGTCATTCCACTGCACCCCCAACTCCACCGTGATCGCGTCCTGCTGGGCCCGAAACCAAATGATGGTGTCGTGGACCGCGGTGTGATTCCGATTGAGATAGCGGACAAACTCGCGAATGCCGCCTTCGTATTGAAAGGTGTCGCGCTTGTCGTCGCGCTCATCGATGAGGTCGATGCGCACGCCAGAGTTCAGGAACGACAGCTCGCGCAGTCGCTTGGCGAGAATGCTGTAATCGAACTCGATGTTCGTGAACGTATTGGAACTGGGCTTGAAGCGAATCGTCGTGCCCCGCTTGGTGGTCACCCCGGTTTCAGCGAGCGGTGCCTGCGGCTCACCGAGACGGTATTCCTGTTGATACAGGCGGCCGCCGAGGTGAATGGTCAGCGACAAATATTCGGACAGCGCGTTGACGACCGAGACGCCAACCCCGTGCAAGCCACCGGAAACCTTGTAGGACGAATCGTCAAACTTGCCGCCGGCATGCAGCACCGTCATAACGACTTCTGCGGCTGAACGGCCCTCCTCTGGAATGATATCCACAGGTATTCCACGGCCGTCATCGGACACTGTGACCGACTGATCCGCATGGATTGTCACCGTGACTTGAGTGCAATGTCCTGCCAGTGCTTCGTCGACAGAGTTGTCGACCACCTCGAACACCATATGGTGCAAACCGGTGCCGTCATCGGTGTCGCCGATGTACATGCCGGGCCGTTTGCGGACCGCATCGAGGCCCTTCAAGACTTTGATTTTGCTTGAATCGTAGACGTCTGAATCTGACATAGTCCGGCCTGAAAAAATAACTGCGGAATTATAGCATCGGCTGGAATCGGCCTTGTTCCACGTGAAACCTTCGGCCGATTTCGATGCCCCTCAGCCCGCGTTCGTGCACCGAGGTAACGATCAATTGACTGGGGATCTGAGCGATGGCTAAAAGAAGTTTCCCCAAGTTATCCACATCCAGCTCGGCTGCAGGATCATCCAACATCAGCATCGTGGGAATGGCCCCCAATGCGGTGTGACATTGCAGCTGAGCGAGAATGAAAGCAGCTGCCAGCATCTTCTGCTGGCCTCGGGAAACGCGATCCTTCGCAGCCACCCCTTCCACGACAAAACTGATGTCCGCGCGATGCGGACCCACATGGGTGGTCTTGAGGCGAAGGTCTCTAGAGATGGAGTCGTCCAAGGCCTGTCTCAAGTCCATGTCTTCAGACCAGCCCCGGCGGTACTTCAAAGTCGTCCCGGGCGCGACCAGCTGACTCGCCAGAGATTCGAAGTGCGGCTTCAACGCCTCGATATAACTGCTGCGAAGATCGTCCACCTCTGTGCCAGCCATACAGAAGTCTCGCTCCCAAGGGGTAATCAACTGTTCGGCGTCCGAGGACCGAAGCGCTGCATTCCGCTGCAGCAAGGCGCGTTGATACCGGCGCCAATGTCCGAGGAACTCACGTTTCACGTGAAACACTCCCCAGTCCATCAGTCTTCGTCGCCGAGCCGAGCCCTCTTCCACCAGTCTATGAACACCGGGGTCGATGACCTGAAGCGGCAGTACCTCCGCAATGTCCGCAATTCCGGAGATCCCCTGACCGGCCAGATGCCCTTCGGTATGCCCCTGGCTATATTCCAATCCGGCTGTCAGCAAGCCTCGCGAGGTCGCCAACTTCCCCACCACCCGAAAAAACGGAGCACCGGTCCGGCGCAACTTCTCTGCCTGGTGTGTGCGAAACGAGCGGCCGTGGCCCAGAAAATAAACAGCCTCTAGCAAGCTGGTCTTGCCGGACGCGTTGTCGCCGACGATGCCCGTCGAACGCGGATCAAACTCCAGGCTGGCGTGTTCGATGCAGCGAAAGTTTTCGACCGTGATCGAGGTCAGCACCTGTGCCCGCCAGCCGCCGTTAGAGCCTCATCGGCATGACGACGTATTTCGCTTGCGGGGTGCCGGGTGAAGTGAGCAAGCAGCTGTTGTTTGCGTCCGTCAGGCCGATTTCTACTTCGCCGCTATCGACCGCAGCTAAGGCATCCAGCAGATAGTTCACGTTGAAGCCGATCTCCAGCTCTTCGCCGGTATAGTTGATTTCCAACTCTTCCTCGGCCTCTTCCTGCTCAGGATTGTGCGACTGCAAGATCAACCACCCCGGCTTCACTCCAAGGCGAATACCGCGGTACTTCTCGTTCGACAGGATGGCCGCGCGTTGCAAGGCTGAGCGCAGGATATCTCGATCGGCAGCAATTCGTTTTGTGCGGATTGCTTGGAATAACGCGACCATATTCCGGGAAACGGCCGTCAATCAGCTTCGAAGTGAAGCGAATGTCGCCGATCTGGGCACGAACGTGATTGGTGCCAATCGCCAGTTCCACATTGCTATCGCCGCCCAACAATCGCTGCAGTTCGAGCACGCCTTTACGAGGCACGATGACCTGCTGTGACGTACCCGCCTCGTGCTCCAGCGTCGTTTCGCAATATGAGAGACGATGGCCGTCAGTCGCGACCGTTCGCAGTATTTTCCCGTCGGCTTCCAGCAACATGCCATTGAGGTAATAGCGCACGTCCTGCTGCGCCATCGAAAAGTGGGTCTTGTCCAGCAGGCGACGCAGCGCGGACTGCGGAATCAGCAAGGCCTGCTGAGCGCGGATGTCTTCGACGGTCGGAAAGTCGCTAGCCGGCAGCGTCGCCAGCGTGAAGCGGCTTTTGCCGGAACGAACTGTGGCGCGTTCGCCCTCGATCGCGATGGTCACCTGGGCCTTGTCGGGCAGCGCCTTGACGATGTCCAGCAGCTTGCGGCCGGGCAGGGTGATTTCGCCGGGTGTCTGCAGGCTCACGTTGGCCTTGGCCACCAGCTCGACCTCCAGGTCGGTTGCGGTGATGGACAGCTGCTCACCGCGGCCGACGATCAGGACGTTCGCCAGGATCGGCATGGTCTGCCGTCGTTCCACAACGCCGATTACCGCCTGCAGCGGCGCGAGGACGCTTTCCCGCTCAGCACTGAACTTCATCGTGGTCACCTACGCAATCTTAATTAATGATTAAAATTTAAGAATTACTATGATTATGAGGCCACAGCCCAGCTGTGTATAACGCATTTTTTCGTCTTACTTTCAGTCACTTATCTCTGCCAAAACTAGTCTCGGAACTGCCCGTAGACGTGTATCAAAACTGTGTGATATCTGTGGATAAGAATGGCCTTTGGGCCGCCCACATCTTATCCACAGTCATCCAGCCAGGGTTCTCAACAGGTTTGAGTAGTCCTCGCTGGTTCGCGTGTTCGACTCACGTAACTCCTTGATCACACGGCAAGCATGCATCACCGTCGTATGATCCCGACCGCCAAAGGCATCACCGATCTCCGGCAGGCTGTGACTGGTCAGTTCCTTCGACAACGCCATCGCCACCTGCCGCGGCCGCGCGATCGAGCGACTGCGCCGCTTCGACAATAGATCCGCCACCCGGATCTTGAAGTACTCCGCGACCGTCTTCTGGATGTTCTCGATGGTGACCAGGCGATCCTGCAGCGCGAGCAGGTCCCGCAGCGCCTCCTTGGCGAAGTCCAGCGTGATGGCACGACCGGTGAACTGCGAATTCGCAACCACGCGGCGCAGTGCGCCTTCCAGCTCGCGCACGTTGGAGCGGATCCGCTTGGCGACGAAGAACGCCACTTCGTCGGGCAGATCGACGCGGCTCGCCGCAGCTTTGCTCATCAGAATCGCCACGCAGGTTTCCAGCTCCGGCGGCTCGATAGCCACCGTCAGTCCCCAGCCGAAGCGCGATTTCAGACGCTCCTCCAGACCCGTCCACCTCCTTCGGATAGCGATCGCAGGTCAGGATGATCTGCTGCTGGCCTTCGAGCAGCGCGTTGAAGGTGTGGAAGAATTCTTCCTGCGAGCGATCCTTGCCGGCGAAAAACTGGATGTCGTCGATCAGCAGCGCATCGAGCGAGCGGTAGGCAGTCTTGAAATCGTTGATGGTGTTGTGCTGAAGCGCCCTCACCATGTCGCCGACGAATCGCTCGGAGTGCACGTAGGCGACTCGGCGCGCTCGTTGCGCGTGCGGATCAGGTTGCCGACAGCGTGCATGAGGTGCGTCTTGCCCAGACCGACGCCACCGTAGATGAACAACGGGTTGTAGGCGCGGCCAGGATTTTCCGCGACCTGAACCGCTGCCGCCCTGCGCCAGCTGGTTGCTCTTGCCCTCGACAAAATTCGCGAAGGTGAAGTCGGGATTGAGCCGGCTGCCGAGCACCGCCGGGACTTCCCGGGCCGGGGCGAACGAGCGAGTGCTGGGGACCGGTTGGTGACTGTTGATCGTCATTGCGGGAGGGGCGACCGCCCGCGACCCGACTTCCAGCACCACGGCCGGCGACGGCTCGGAACCTACAGCATCGACCAGCTCGGTAATCCGCCCGGCCACGTTCTCGTTCACCCAGTCGACCACGAAACGATTCGGCGCCAGCAGGCGCAACGTCCGCCCGTCTTCGACGGCCTGCAACGGCCGGATCCAGGTGTTGAACTGCTGCTCCGGCAACTCAACTTCCAATTGCGCGAGACAGTGGTGCCATAACGAACCCTGCACGGTTTCGTCCCCTAAGAATCGATCGAGAAAGAATTGTTCTGCGCCAGGTCAACGCGAGAGGGCAGCGAGTCTATACCGATGGACGGCAGGTTATCCACAGGCCAGAGGGGCGAATTTAATAGCCCTTTGAGCGCCGTCGAGCTTGACACTAGTGGGGGTGGTGCGTACCCTTGCCGCCCCTCTACGCGCACCAGCATGTTACTGTTTTAGCGCACTTTTCCGGCCACGCCTGCACTGAGATGCCCGCATGAAGCGTACCTACCAACCAAGTAAAGTTAAGCGTCAGCGCACCCACGGCTTCCGTGCGCGCATGGCCACTAGAGCCGGACGCCAGGTGCTCGCCCGTCGTCGCGCGAAAGGTCGCAAGCGCCTCACTGTCTGAGCGGCGCCAGCGCCCGTTCGACTTTCGACTTGCCAGCTCCGGCCCGATCGTTCCAACCCGCGCAACGTCTCCGGCATAAATCCGAATTCGATCGCGTCTACAAGGATTCACGCCGCAGCGCCGACGCCTGCTTCGCGATCCTCACACGTAACAGCGGCGGCTCGATTCCAAGACTTGGATTATCGGTTGCCGCGCGCATCATCGGTAACGCCGTGCGGCGCAACCGCATCAAGCGTCTGGTCCGGGAATCATTTCGTCAGCATCAGCATGAACTGCCCGCAGTGGACATCGTCGTCAATGCACGCTCCGGCGCGAAAGATGCGGACAATACCGTCATCGTCCGCAGCCTGGAAAAACATTGGCGCACGGTCGTGAAGCAATGCGCCTCGTCCTGATCGCCGCCGTTCGCTGCTATCGCTTGTTTCTCAGCCCGCTGCTGGGGCCGAACTGCCGTTTCTATCCGAGCTGTTCCTGTTATGCCGAAGAGGCGCTGGAACAGCACGGTGCGATACGCGGCTCATATCTGACAATGCGCCGAATCCTGCGTTGCCATCCCTGGCACGACGGCGGCTACGATCCGGTCCCGCCGCCCCATTCGATCAAGTCGGTTCGTCATGGATAACCAACGCGTATTCATCTGGGCCGCGCTCGCGCTGGTCCTGTACCTGAACTTCATGGCGTGGCAGGGCGACTATTCGCCGCCGGCCGCAGCTAACTCTGCAGCTACGCAACCGGGCGCTAACGGCACCACCGTCGCGCCGAGGGATACCTTGCCGGAACTGCCTTCGGCAAATTCGTCGTCCGCTCCGGCAGCCCCCACAAGTGCCGGTGCACCATCTGCTAACGGAGAAGCGCCGGCGGTGAACGCGCCAATCATTCGCGTATTTACTGACGTGCTCTCGATGGACATCAGTGCCCGGGGTGGTGAGTTGATTCGCGCCGACCTGTTGAAGTATCCGGTGCAGAAGAATCGCCCCGACCTGGCCGTGCGTCTGTTCAATTCCACGCCGCCGTTGTTTATTGCACGCTCCGGTTTGCGAGCAGCCGATCAGCGCGCCGAGCCGACGCACCTCGCGATGTATCAAGCGACCTCGAACGAATACAAACTGGCACCTGGCCAGTCCGAGCTGATCGTGCCGCTGACCTGGACCGACGGCCAGGGCATCACGGTCACCAAGTCTTATAGATTTCATCCCGGCAGCTATCGCGTCGACCTGAGCTACCACGTCGAGAACAATTCCGGCAGCGAATGGAAGGCGGCTTCGTATGTGCAGCTGTTACGCCATTACGAACATATCGAGCGCTCGTACTTCAAAGTTGAAACCTACGCGTATCGCGGCCCGGCCGTGTACGACGGCAAGGCCTATCGCAAGCTTGATATCGAAGACGACGAGGATCGCGCCTTCAAGGGCAGTTTCTCAGGCGGCTGGATCGCAGCTCTGCAACACCATTTCGTGGCCGCCGCCGTGCCGCCGGTCGACGCGACATACGATTATCAGCTGAGTCTCGATGCCGACAACGACTACGTGCTTTCGTATCGCGGCCCACTGGCAGCAGTGCCGGCCGGCGGCAAGCACACCTTCAAGGAGTCGTTGTTCGTCGGGCCGAAGTTGCAGGAACAGTTGGAAAAAACCGGTCCGAAGCTGGAGCTGGTGGCCGATTACGGCAAGCTCACCATCATCGCGCAGCCGCTGTTCTGGTTGCTCGACAAGGTGCACAGCTTCATTGGCAACTGGGGCTGGGCGATCATTATCGTCACCTTTCTGATCAAGCTGGTGTTCTACAAGCTGACCGCCGCCAGTGGCCGCTCGATGGCCAAGATGCGCAATCTCGGCCCGCGCATCAAAGCGATCCAGGAACGCTACAAGGATGATCGCGAGCAGCTCGGCCGACAGATGATGGAGATCTACAAGCGCGAGAAGATCAATCCGCTCGCCGGCTGCTTGCCCATCCTGATTCAGATTCCGTTCTTCCTAGCGTTCTACTGGGTGCTGCTGGAAAGCGTCGAAATGCGGCAGGCGCCGTTCCTCGGCTGGATCACCGATCTGTCCTCGCGCGATCCGTATTTCATCCTGCCGTTCCTGATGGGCGGCGCGATGTTCGCGCAGTTCAAGTTGCAGCCCATGCCGAGCACCGATCCGATGCAGGCGAAGATCTTCGCCTTCATGCCGATCATCATGGCCGTGACCATGGCGTGGTTCCCCGCCGGCTTGGTGCTGTACTGGTTGACGAACACGCTGTTGTCGATCGCTCAGCAGTACCGCATCAATAAATTGGTCGCCGCTGAAGGCGCCAACAAGAAGGACTGACGCTCGCGAGGGCTGACCAGGCGCCATGACAGCGCGACCCGACGACACCGAAACCATCGCGGCGATCGCAACGCCGCCCGGTCGCGGTGGCGTCGGAATGGTCCGGGTGTCGGGCGGCCTGGTCTGTGCAATTGCCACCGGAGTGCTCGGCGATATTCCCGAGCCGCGTCACGCAGCGTTGCGCACCTTTCGCGATGCCCACGGCGAGATGTTGGATAGCGGCCTTGCACTCTATTTCCCTGCGCCGAATTCTTTCACCGGCGAAGATGTTCTGGAGTTGCATGGTCACGGCGGCCCCGTGGTCATGGACATGCTGCTTGCTCGAGTACTGGAGCTTGGCGCGCGAGCTGCACAGCCGGGCGAATTCACGCAGCGTGCTTTTCTCAATGACAAAATCGACCTGACCCAGGCCGAAGCGATCGCCGATCTCATCGACAGCGGTTCGAGCCAGGCAGCGCGCGCAGCGCTTCGATCATTACAAGGTGAATTCTCCGTCGCCGTTCATTCGCTCACCGAAGCGGTGACCGAAACCCGCATGCATGTGGAAGCCGCTATCGATTTCCCGGAAGAGGAAGTCGACTTTCTGGCCGATACTGTCCTGCATGAACGGATCGCCGCGGCCATCGATCTCTGCGAACAAATCACCGCCAAAGCACAGCAGGGCGCATTGTTGCGTGAAGGAATGGCGGTAGTCATTGCCGGACGTCCGAACGCCGGCAAATCCAGCTTGCTCAATCGACTGGCCGGTTACGACGCGGCGATCGTCACGGACATTCCCGGAACGACTCGGGACGTATTGCGCGAACGAATTCACATCGACGGCATGCCTCTGCACATCGCGGATACCGCGGGGCTTCGCGACGACGCCGATGTCGTCGAAGCCGAAGGCGTCCGTCGCGCACGCAACGAGATGATACGCGCAGATCGCATTCTCTATGTGATTGATGCTACGCGCGGGCTCAGCGATGAAACCATGCGAGCAGAACTGTCGACCTTGCCGACCGACACACCGGTGAGCGTGGTAATCAATAAGATCGACGTCGTGCAGGCCCACTCCCGATACGAACAATCGCAGCCGCCGCGATTACACGTTTCGGCGACCACGGGCGATGGCATCGATCTGTTGCGCGAACATCTCAAGGAGTGCATCGGCTTCCAGGGCGCCGGCATCGGAACGATTTCGGCGCGCCGGCGCCATCTTGATGCGTTGAATCGCGCCGACGCTCATCTGCACGAAGCGCAGCGTCAGCTGGATGAGCGACGCGCCGGAGAGCTAGTGGCCGAAGAGCTGCGACAGGCGCAGCAGTGCCTCGGCGAAATCACCGGCGAGTTCACATCGGACGATTTGCTGGGGCGGATCTTCACCAGCTTCTGCATCGGCAAATAACTCTGCGCCGCCCAAGTCACACCCATGTTCGGCCATCGCTGTTCCGCACCCCCGATCGTCGCTGATGGCTTGCGCGAAATTTTCGGCGAGCCGGTCCAGCATGTGAAAGTGATCGAGCACTCGATCTATGCACGCATGCATTTAGGCGCTCGCGCCACCACTCGCCGGAATCGCATCCTGCTGCGAGGATCCGCGGAGGAGTTCTGGCAAGACCCGGAGCTGGTCCTGCACGAATATTTCCATGTGCTGCGACAGTGGCAGCCGCGTCGGCTCACCATTTGGAGATATCTCAACGAGTGCCTGCGAAACGGGTACTGGCGCAACTGCTATGAAATCGAGGCTCGGGCGTTTGCGGCCCGACATCGCGCAGCGCTGTGCCGCTGGCTCCAGCCGCATTGAGCAGGCATCATTATCCAAGCACGATCATCTTTTGGGCTCAGGGGGATACATAATGCTGTTGCTTAGACAAACTATTACACGGGTCCTGTTCGGCTGCGCGGTCGCAACTGTCGTCGCCGCCACTGTTCGCGCTGACGTCACCATTGAAGAGCGCATGTCGGTGAGCGGCGCCGGCATGATGAAGATGGCGAATATGAGCGGCACCACCAGCACCCGTATTTCCGGCCAGCGAGCTCGTACCGACAGCAACTTGCAGTTCGAATCCGCAATGATGCGGACCTTCGCGCGGGGCATGGGCCAGGCGACTGAAATCGTGCAGCTGGATCAGGACAAGCTGTTTTCGGTGGATTCCAAGAAAAAGACCTACACCGAAACCACATTTGCCGAGCGTCGCGCACAGATGCAGGAGGCGATGGAACGCATGCGGGAAGGCCAGGCCTCGCAACAGCAGGCCACTTCGGGGGTCGACGACAGCCAATGCGAATGGTCCGACCCGAAGGCCGACGTCAAACGCACCGGCGAGAAGGTGACGGTCGCAGGCTTCGACGCCGAACGCGTCACCGTGACCGCGACCCAGTCCTGCAAGGATAAAAAGACCGGCCAGGTTTGCGATTTCGGCTTGGTGCTCGACCAGTGGGTCGCGCCGAAATTCGAAGCCTCCGCGGAAGCGCAGGCATATCAGCGCGCATATGCGCAGAAGCTGGGCCTCAATGCCTCGACATCACGTGATTTCGCCGAACGTGCTCAATCAATGTTCGGCCGCTATCAAGGCCTGTGGAGTGAAGTCGCGACGAAGATGCGCGATGTGAAAGGATATCCGGTAAAGCTCACCTTCGGCCTCGGCGTTGGCGGGCCTCAATGCGAAAGCGCGCAGCAGACTCAAGCATCAGGCGGACCGGCTGCACCGCCAAGCATCGGCGGTGCTCTCGGCGGGGCGCTGGGCGGCATGTTCAAAAAGAAGGAAGCGTCACCGCCGCCAGCGGCAACAACGCCGCCTGCACCACTGCCCGGCGGAATGATGCCGCTGATGAGCATGAGCACCGAGCTGGTGTCAGTGAATCAAAACAGCGTCGATCCGCAGTCTTTCGAAGTCCCCGCCGGGTTCAAGAAAGTCAGCAGCGACTGATCTGAAGTCACCGCGTGCCGGGCGCCTAACGATTCGGCTGATGAATAGCGCGCTACACTGGCGGCGCATGCCCAGAAAATTGACAGGCAAATCGAGCCGCAAATTGCACAGCAAGAGCCGGGAAGCGCCGGAACGTGCAATCCGGACAATGGCAACCTCACCTTCCAGGAGAGTCGCCATGTCGCATACCCCATTGAACGAAGAGCAACTGTGGACCGCGGTCGAGAATCACGACGCCAGCAAGGACGGTGAATTCTTCTACGGCGTGATGACCACGGGCGTCTATTGCCGGCCGTCCTGCACTTCGCGCCGTCCATTGCGAAAGAACGTCCGGTTCTTCGCCACGACGCAGGAGGCTGAACGAGCTGGCCTGCGTCCCTGCAAACGATGCCGGCCCACCGCCGTGACGGGCAATCTTCTCAACCAGGTGGTGCATGAGCTGGCGCGGCAGATCGAGGCGCAACCGGAGCAAACGGTCAGCCTGGAACAGCTCGCCCAGCGCGCCGGCTACAGTCCGTTTCATCTGCAGCGAAGCTTCAAGGCCATCATGGGCAGCAGCCCGAAGGAATATCGAACGGCGGCCCGCGTGCGCATGCTCAAAAAGGAACTGCGCAACGACGCGCCCGTCGCCGATGCGATTTATCAGGCCGGCTTTGGCTCGGGCAGCCGCGTTTACGAACAGGCCGACGGCCAACTCGGCATGACGCCGAGCGAGTATCGCAGCGGCGGTAAAGGCCTGACCATCTCGTACGCCAGCGGCCAGACGCCGTTGGGACTGATGATGATTGGCGCAACCGACCGCGGCATTTGCTTCCTGCAATTTGGTGAGTCGGATCCCGAATTGGTGACGGAGCTGCAGCAGCAGTTTCCGGCCGCCGCGCTCCAGCCGATGCCCGACACATATAAGAAGCAGTTCGATTCGTGGATGACCGCGCTCAATCGCCACCTGCAAGGCCTCGAACCGCAGCTGGATCTGCCGATGGATGTACGAGGCACCGCGTTCCAGCTCATCGTATGGCGATATCTGCAAAAGCTGCCGTATGGCGAGGTCCGTTCGTATTCGGAAGTCGCCATGGCGATCGGGAAGCCGAGTGCGGCGCGCGCCGTGGCACGAGCCTGCGCGACCAACCCTGTCGGGCTGTTGATTCCCTGTCATCGTGTCGTGCGCGGCACGGGCGAACTGGGCGGTTATCGCTGGGGCATGCAGCGCAAGCGGGTGCTGCTGGATACAGAACGCGCCGCCAGTAAACGCTGAAACTCGGCGCAGTTCACAGCTTCGAGGCTGGTCCTTGCGGCAAGGTCGCACGTACTGATAATGGCAGCGCGTGCGATGGATATTCCGCGGGAGCCGGCCGATGTGCCTGGGTTGTAACGACGACGACGAGAACAATTCGGCCACGCGCCGCGACTTTCTCGCCACAGCTTTGCACCTGACGGCGGCGACGGCGCTGGGCGCCACGGCCGTTGCCGCCGCCGCCGGCCTCCAGGAGATCGAAGCCCGGGGCTTCACCATTGACAATGGAGGCACGCTTCTGCCTGCCTACCTTGCCACCCCGGCCGGTGGCGACAATCTCACTACGGTCGTCATCCTCAACGACAGTCCCGGCATTTCCAAGGACCTGCAAGAGTTCGCGCGCGACGTAGCGAGATCAGGCTTCGTCGCACTGGCCATCGACTGCGCGCTGCGAGGCACCGCCAAGATATCGAACCATCCCGACGCCGTGTTGAGCGAAGAATTCAGCCGCCAGGTTCAGAGCGACGTGCGCGCCGGCATCACGATGCTCAATGGCAGTTCGCCGAACGCCAGTCCAGTAGTGCTGCTGGGATTCGGCACTGCCGGCTACACCGCGATCCGAATGGCACTGAACGATCCGCTCGGCATCGTTGGGGTGATCGCCTTGTATACGCCCATCGAATCGGCGCAAAAATCCAGGACCGATCCGCGCCCGGACCTGATCACAATGCTGGCGCGCTTGAATGTGCCGGTGCAATTCCACGCCGGCACCGCCGATCCGGCCATCACGCGCGAACAGCTGAATTGGCTGGGACGCTTCGTCGCGGTCGAACCCGATCGCCGCGAACTCTATTTATACAGTGGCGCCGGCTATGGCTTTTATCAGCCCTCGGCGCAGCATTACGACAAGGGCTACCAGTTGCTGGCGCGGAAGCGCTGGCAGGAATTCCTCGCCAAGCGCTTCAGCTGATCGGTCATTACGGCTGCACGACCACTTTGCCGTGCTTCATCACCAGGATGGGCTTTTCCGTCGCCGCGATGTTGGTGAGTACGTTGCCTTTCACGGCGACGATGTCAGCCAGCTTGCCGGCCTCGAGCGTGCCCACTTCACCGGCGATCCCGAGCAACTTCGCGGCTTCGCGCGTGCCTGAGAGCAACGCCGCCGCCGGCTGCATGCCGATCTCCACCATCAACGCGAATTCCTTGGCGTTCATGCCATGCGGCGATACGCCGGAATCCGTGCCGAACGCGATCGGCGTACCAATCTTCAACGCCGAGCGGAACACTCGCTCGTGTTCGGTCAGCGTTGCCCGCGCCTTTGCCGCAATCGCCGGCGGGTATTTATCCGCGGACCGGTTGACCCAGTAAACCGCCAGGCGTGTCGGCACCAGGTAAGTGCCCTTGGTCTTCATCAGCTTCAGCGTCTCATCACTCAGGAAGCTGCCGTGCTCGATGGAGTCCACACCAGCTTCGACAGCCTGTCGGGCGGCGAGGTCGCCATGGCTATGCGCGGCGACTTTCTTCTTCCACGCATGCGTTTCAGAAACGATGGCGCTCAATTCATCCGGGGTGAGCTGCGGCACATCCACTGGATCGGCTTCCGACAGCACGCCGCCGGAGGAGCAGATCTTGATGACGTCCGCGCCCCACTTCAGTTGATAGCGCACAGCTGCGCGGCATTCGTCCGCGCCGTTACACACGCCGTCCATCACTCCGAGCGGCTGCTTGCGATCCGGCGGAAAGGGGCCTTGGTCGCAATGACCGCCGGTTGAACCCACAGCGTGCACCGCCGTGAGGATGCGTGGACCGGACGTGATGTCGGTATTGATGGCATTACGCAAACCGACGTCCACGAATTCCCCGGCGCCGACATTTCTGATCGTGGTGAAGCCGGCCTCGAGCGTGCGCTTCGCGTACACCGCTGCGTAGTGGGACTGCTCGGTGGCGAAGCGATACATGTCTTCGTGAAACCCGCGGTAGTAGTTCTCCTGCATTTCCATCGTGACGTGCGTATGCGCGTCGATGAATCCCGGCAGCAGGGTGGCGTCGCCGAGGTCGATCACCTTGGCATTGGCCGGAGCGGCCTGAGCACCGATGGCCTTGATCTTGTCGCCCTCGATGACGATGGCGCCGCCGTTAGTCAGATTCCCGGACTTGCTGTCGAACAGATAAGCAGCCTTCAGCACCACCGGTTGAACCGGTTCCGCCGCCTGCACTGAACCCACGACGGCCGCCAGCCCCAACGCACACTTCACTGTAAAGCGCATCGCATCCCCCCGAACTGATGGAGCGGGAAGATACCCGTTCACCGTTCAAAGGAGAACTGTTCATGCATTTCTTGAAGAAAGCGCAGTTATTGGTCGCTTCGGCGCCAGCGGTAGCGCCTACCGTATCGCCCATCGCAACCAGCGACGCTTACCAAAGTCAGGGCTCACGCCAAGGAGACTCGGATGATTATCCACCGCAGAAATTCACCTCCCACATCGCCGCGCCGTGAGTTCGCGGGCGCGTCACGCCAACGCGGTCAAGGCATGAGCGAGTACATCATTATCACCGCGCTAGTTGCGGTCGCAGGCATCGGCCTGTTCGCAGCCTTCGGTGATGTCCTGCAGAACCAGATGGCCGGCATGAGTCGCGAGATGGCGGGCCAGTCGGCATCGCAAGACATCAGCGACGCACAAGCCTCCGCGACGACGGCGCAGAACCGCGCGGCGCAGACCGACAGCCTGTCGACTTACAACCAGCAGACCAATGCTGCTCAGTAGGCACAAACGCGAGCGCGGGCAGATCGCTCCGGTCGCGCTGTTCGGCGTACTCGTTACCAGCGCAGTGCTGGTAGTGATGTTCAACACCGGGCAGAGAGTGACGGAGCGATCGCAGGTCGCCAACGCTGCGGATGCCGCCGCATACAGCGGGGCCGTGTGGACGGCCAGGCATCTCAACTTCATGGCATACACCAACCGCGCAATGATCGCGAACCATGCGGCGGTCGGCCACTTCGTTTCTTATGTGAGCTGGGTGCGCTACATCAACGATTCGCTGCAGGCGATCGACCGCGTGACGCAGTGGATTCCGTACGTCGGTCAGTACGTCGATCTGGCTCAACAAATCTCCGCGCAAGTTCGCGACGCGACGGAACAGGCTGCGCAGATCGCCGTGCCGGCACTCGACGGATGGAATGCCAACGTTCGCGCCGCCCAGGTAGAAGCGCAAGCGTCGCTCGTACTGCGTAACCTGCAAGAGCTGATGTCGCAGACAGCGCGCACTTACGACCCGCAGATTCGCATCAACGACAGCGACGCCCTTTCTCGCATGCCGGAGGAACTGCGAGCGGTGCTTGAGTCGCAAATGATTGCGCAGCTTGCAGCTGTGCCGAGCTTCGTGCAGCGATATGCAGCCACCCGCGACAACAACTCCATGCAGGGGTTAGTCGGTGCCAGCTTGCGCACCAACGCAGATTTGCAGCGCTGGATTTCGGGCGAGCGCGGCTGGCGGGAGAATCTACTGGCCGTGCAGCTTCGCAAGCGCGGCAGCACCTCGGCTAGCCAGACAGCAAACAACGCCGATTGGCGAGCTGAAGACCAGCTTCAGTTTCGGACTCGCGGCGTGTTCGGCTGGAACAACTGGCGGCGTATCGGTGATCGCGTCAGCAGAGCCACTGCGCGCGAGTTCGACTCGGACTATTCAGGTGTTCCGGCGTACTACAACGTTGCGGGCCAGCCAGGCGACTCGTCACTGCGCATCGCGGTCATCGCAACCAAGTCGCAAACCACGGTAGCCGCGGCGGATGCATTGAGCATGGCGAGCGCTGCGCATCCGCTGGCCGTAGCAGCCATCGCACAAGTCGAATTCCGACGACCGAGCGGCACTGCATTCGCCTCGATCGGCGAGCGACGCCAGGAATACGCGAATCTCTTCAACCCATTCTGGGAAGCCAAGCTGGCGCCGGCAGCGTGGAGTTTCTAGCCATGTTCAGTACTAACTTGTTGCGGCGCGAACGAGGCAATGCGCTGCTGGAAACGATGGTCGTAGTGCTCGCCTTGGCGCCGTTCTTTCTCAGCATGGTGTTGCTCGGCAAGCAGCTCGATGTGAAACACAAAACCTACGACGCGCTTCGTTACTCCACGTGGGAGCGGACGGTCTGGAGCAGTCGCGGCAGCAACGCGAAAGCCGACGAGGAGATCACTGTCGAGGCAATGGATCGCGCCTTTGGACATCCGAGCGCCGGCATTTCATCACTAGCTTCGCTGCGTGAGTCGGGCATCTCGCAGAACCCGCTCTGGCGGGATCATCAGCGTCAGTCGTTACTTGCGGGCACCGCCAGCGAAGCCTTGTCAGCGACGTATTCAGATAACGCGGCACCTGTAGAGGCCGGCTACGCGCTCGTTCCAGGATTGGCGCATGGCGACGGCGTTGTGGCGGTCGCCGCACGCGCAATGCAGATGGATGACCTCGGTCTGAATCGCCGCGCGTTCCTCAGCACGACGGTCGAGGCGCGAGTCAGGCCGCTCCTGGCACAACTCGCCGCTCGCTCGACTAACGAACATTCGCCAGTAACGCAACAAGCCCGTGGAGCGGTGCTGAGCGATACCTGGTCGTCTCGCGATGAAGGTGAGTTTCGTCGCCGCGTAGATCGCGTCACGGCGGACGAATTGATCGAAACGCTGGAAATGCCCGGCCGAGCCATTGCCGTGCAATCGCCGGGCAAGGGCGGGCCGCTGTACGGCGAAGGCCAATATAGTTGGGAGCCGGATCTACAGCCGCGCTCGAATGCGCTTCCTGCGGCTTACGTGACCGATCGTGAAGGAGGCTGAGGTATCGCCATGAAACCTCAATTCACTCTCGGTTTGATCGCAATGCTGGCTCTGCCAGCACACGCAGAAAGTCTGGCTCGGATGACTGCGGCGCTGCCCAATCTGTCGCCTCCGCCGCAAGGCGATGCGCAATGGATCGCGCGCAGCATGCGAATGAACGGCCTGCCGATGACACTCAAAGCATTTCAATCGCGGCTCGCTCCGGAAGCCGTGTTGGCGCATTACGAATCGCAACTCAAAACCCAAGGTACTCACGACACACGGATATCCGCGAATCCACCGTGGCAGGTGTTGATACTGAGAGCTCCCGACTACTTCATCACCGTCCACGCTCGCGCCGTGAGTCACGGAAGCGAAGGCACGATCCTGGTGAGCCCGCCACTGGAGCCTGCATCGCTGCGGTTGCAGACCGACTTTCCGCGACCGGCAAACACACAAGTCGTCAATCTCCAGCAGTATAACGACGCCGGCATGAGATCGGAGCACATCAGTCTGTCGAGCAATCGAACTCCGTTCACCGAGCTGCAGGCCTTCTCGCAGCTGCTGATTCGCGACGGCTGGGCGGTGCTCGACACCAGACCGGCTCGCGCAGCGCATCGCGGCTACGTTCTGGAAGCGCAGCGGCAGGCAGAACAAGCACTACTCGTGATTGTTCCTGACGCAGTTCAGCCGACGACCACGGCGATCGTCATTGCGTGGAGGAAGTCATGACGACACCTGGAACTCATCGCCAACGCGGCTGGAGCTCCGCCGAATACCTGGCGATTCTCGCTGGCCTGATGGTGCTGTGGCGCGGATCGCAAACGATGCTGGCGCTGCTTGTCGAGCATCACGATGAATTTTCCTGGGCGCTGATGATTCCGTTCTAGTCCCGTCCTGTAGTCGATCGCTCAAGGAAGAGCAATGAAAGGCATGCTGACGACAGCGTTGATGATCGGTGGTGCACTCGCGGCCGGTGGCGCCGCCGCCTATTTCGCCAAAGGCTATATAAGTAAAGAAATGCGCGCGGAGCGCGAGCAGCTGCAAGCGCAGTACAAGCTCGTCAACGTCGTGGTTGCGAACGCGAATCTCGCTCCCGGTGCCGTACTTTCCGGCCAGACCGTGGCACTGCGCGAGGTGCCGAAGACTTTCCTTCATTCCGAGGCGGTGCGGTCGGAACGCTGGAATGAAATTGCCGGGCGAGTCCTGGCGCGCGCAGTTCACAGTGGCGAGACGATTCTCAGCTCTCATCTCGCACAGGGCATCGGTGCAGGATTCTCAGCGCAGCTTCCCGAAGGCATGCGGGCGCTGACGTTCCCGGTCGACGAGGAAGCGTCAATTTCGGGAATGCTCGCGCCGGGCGACCGCATCGACATCCTATTCACGACCACAGCCGGCAACGAGAGTGTCACCGTGCCGCTGCTGTTTGCTGTGCCGGTGATCGCCACTGGCTTGCGAACGCAGGCCAATGAGAACTCGCTGCCCGACAAGCTGCAGTCGGGAATGTTTCGGACCATTACGGTCTCGGTCACGCCGGCCGACGCAGCCAAAATCACTCTCGCTCAAGACGCGGGCCGGATCACGGTGGCGCTACGCCAGCCGCAAGATCAGACGCCGATCCGGATCGCTCGAATCACCAAGAACCTGTTGCTCAAAGGCGATCAGGCGGCGAGCACACCCCAGCCACGGCCGCGTATTCAAGTGATTCTCGGCGGAGTCTGAAGTGATGAACCTCATTCCGCTCCTGCTGAGCATGCTGGCGCTGAGTGCTCCGGTACAGTCGCCTGACGAAACGATGAGCACCGCGCCGGTCAGCGTGCTGAGTTTACCTGTTGGACAGAGCTTGCTGATTCGTTCGCCGGGCGTGAAGCGGGTGTCTGCTGGCGATGGTGCAACTGTCGACGTCAAAGTCTTCGATGACACGCAGGAGATCCTGGTGCTCGGCCGGAAGGCAGGCACGACCGATCTGCGCATTTGGTCGCGTGATGGCTCAAGTACGGCGTATCTGATCCAGGTGCTGGGCATTGTCGATCCGATCGCCATGCCTGCACTGCCGCCGCTGCAAGCCGAGTCGACCATCCTCATCGAGGCAAAGCTGATCGAGGTGCGGAAATCGGCGCTGCGAGACATCGGCGTGGATTGGGCGGATGTCGTGGCTGGTCCTGTGTTCCGCACACCCGACGATCTCGCCCTCACCACAGCCATCGACTCGGCGATTCACCTGTTGGTGAATCGTGGTGATGCACGCTTGCTTGCGGAGCCGACACTGACTTGCATCAACGGCGGCCAGGCGGATTTCCTGGTTGGCGGCGAAGTGCCCATCCCGGTCCAGAACCAGGACGGCGCGCTCAACGTGGTGTTCAAGCAGTTCGGCATCATCCTCAACGTCGAACCGCAGGCCAACGCCGCTGGTTTGATTCGCACCAAAGTCGGTGTCGAAGTCAGCAGCGTTGACAAAGCCAACTCCGTGCTCGGCATTCCAGGCTTCGCCACCCGCAAAACCAATACCGAAATGAATGTGCAGTCCGGCGAACCGATGATCATCGCCGGGTTGTTCAGCGCCGACGACGCCAAGACCGTGGTCAAAGTGCCCGGCTTGGGCTCGTTACCCGTTCTCGGCGAGCTCTTCAAATCGCGTCAGTTCCGCCGCGGCGAAACTGAACTGGTGGTGCTCGTCACGCCGCAAATCATTGGTGCGAATTCCACTGAAGTAGTCGCAGGCGAAAGGCATTTCGAAACTCTCGAACGCAAGGCTGACGAGGCCTTGAAGTTCGAGCGCAAAGACTGACGGCCCAGGAATATCAGGAAGGTAAGCGTCACATGGAAGTGGCACGCGGATCAGGCTGCGCGCAGCGCCAAGGGGGTACTGCGATTGTCGAAGCGACGATCGCGCTGCCCATTCTGCTGGTCGTCATTCTCGCCGCGATCCAATTCGGGTTCCTCTATCAAGCCAAGGCGACGCTGAATCACGCGGTGCTGCAGGCCGCACGCGTTGGCGCGGTCGCCAACGCAAATCCCAGCGCCATTCGTCGCGGACTCGCACAAGGGTTGGCGCCGCTCAGTTCGCCGGACGCGTCTCTGGAAGGCGTCGCGAAAGCTGTTGCACGCATCGACGCGGAGCTGCTCACGGATGCGCGCATGCGCATCCTCAATCCGACGCGGGAGTCGTTCGAAGACTTTGCAACCGAAGTCGATGGCGTCCGTGAGCTGCCGAACGATCGCCTGCATGCGCGCGGCACACAGATCGGACCGCGCGGCGGGATAAATATTCAAGACGCGAATCTTCTGCGCGTCGAGATCACCTATGGCTACGAGCTGAAGGTCCCGCTGGTCAACGGCTTCCTTGCGCGCCTGTCGTTGCTGTCGGCGTGGAATGCCGATTCATTCGATCAACAACTCCTGCGCAGGAACAGGCTGCCGATCACTTCGACCGCAACCGTGCGCATGCACAGCCCGGTTCGATTCAGCGAGCGGATGGTGGCTCGTGCGGACCTTCCGGAAGTTGACAGAGTCGATGCTCGATCCGGCGCGGCGATTGGAGGCGAAGATCACGGCGACGAGGGCACCGCAGACGACGATACAGAGACTTCGCCCGGTAGCGCTGAAGCCGGCAGCAGCCTAGGTGAAGGATTTTTCGGCTTTGGTTCGGGCGCAGCGGGGGCGCCCAGTTCGACAGGCGACGATGACGCCAGTGATGACGACGCTGGCGGCGAAGATGAGGCTGGTGATGGCCCACCTCTCGGCGAGCCACCTCTGTGCACGCCGACAGATTCCAGCTCGCAGCAACCTCCTGAGGACGGCAGCACGCTCGGACGCGTCTGGAATGAGCTGCGCAATCTCGCCGCCGACGCTTACGAATTCGTCCGCGGCTTTTGGGAAGGCATCCAGGATCAGATCGGCGATCTGGTTGCAGCGATCACGGACCCGATCGAAACAGCTCGCGGCGTCTACGAGCTGGCCATGGCCTTCATGGAAGATCCCGTTGGCACGGCTCGTACCATCGGCGCGGCGCTCGGTCACGACCTGAGTCAGCTAGTCGACTGTGGCGCCTACGACCGCGGGCGCGTGTTGGGCAGCTACGTCAGTCCGGCCTTCATGCTCAAGCTCGCGGGCAAGCTGGCGCGATTCGGTCGCGGCGCGTTGGATCAAGCCGCCGATGCCACCAGGAGAGAACTCGGCTGCGCCAGCTTCGCGGCAGGCACGCTGGTCTGGACCGATGGACATGCTGTTCCGATTCAATTGCTCGAGCCTGGCGCTTGGATCGATTCGCGCAGCGAGCGGACGCATCGCGACAGCTCGCAGCCCGTCACTCGTACGTTTGATCGACAGGCGTCGGTTCATCACCAAGTCGAGACGGAAGCATCGCGCTTTGCGGTGACGGAAGAGCATCCGTTCTGGGTGCAAGGCCGCGGCTGGACGCCGATTCGCGAGATCGAAGTCGGCGCTCCGATCGCCACCGCCGACGGCGACACACTCGTCCTCGCGAACCGCCGCGTCGACCAAGCGCTGCGGGTTTTCAATCTCACGGTCGCCAACGATGCCAGTTATTTCGTCGGCGACGAACGCGTCTGGGCACACAATGCCACCTGCACCGTTCGCGTCCCCTACCATCCGCCACGCAGCCCCAGCAACTTCGCCCTCGGCGCCAGCGACGGCGGCCCCGGCCAATGGTCCAGCATCTCCCGCCCCGACAGCGACGCCTACCGCTACCAGGAACGCATCACCGGCGCCCCTCGCGGCGTTGAGTACAATGTCAACGGCGTCAACTTCGACGGCTACGACCCGCAACGCGATGTACTGCTGGACGCAAAGCACTGGACCCAGGAATGCCCACTCGGGGATCGGTGTCGGTCGGAGGGGCTGAAGCGAGCGTTATCGAGCAAATTGCTTGAGGAAGCTAACCGGCAAATTCGCGCAGTTAGGAACGCGGACACGCAGATCGAATGGCGAGTGGTCGATGAAGAAATGGCACTTCGTATCAGTGCAGTTCTTAACGAGGGAATTAGCAACGCCGGTGACCGCAGAAGGATCACCGTAATCTACACCGCTCTGTCCGATATATCTCAGTAGCCAAAATCACATGGAAGCTCAATTGGATCAAATATTGATGTGGTGCAACTCGCGGTACGGCCAACCGGATACGCTCCGCCAATACCAGCGTAAAAGCTCAAATCTCTTAGAAGCATTGAGGCGCTCGCACGCGAAGTTTGCGCAGCTCACAGCGGTTAGTCCTCGCGGACTATCAGTACTCCCGCGCACGACAGCTGAACTTGAGCAGCTGATAGAAGTTCACGTGTTTTCGAAACAATATCCAAACGACTATCTTAATCTGAATTCTGACGGCCGCTTGGATTCGGGCTCCTTGAGTCGCATTGGCTTCTCACTGTCCTATTGTTCCTCAGCCGAGGACGCACAGGTGATCGTCCCGCCGGATGGAGGAGGGATTGATCTAGTACTTCAAGGTCGTGCGGCTGGGAATGAGTCAAACGCCCAAGCAATTCTAAAATTGCCCACAGACAAGAAAGTCGATCTCCATCACCCAGGCATCATCAGGCACCTGTTCCAGCTCCTTTTGGAGAAATGGGAAGGCAGTGTAGGCGGCGTCTCGCTCAGGAATTACCAAAAAGCCGTTAAAGCCGGCGATGAACCCTCCTACGCCGGCCAATGGCTCTTCTATCTCCCGTTCCCCAATCTGGCGAAG
This sequence comes from uncultured Gammaproteobacteria bacterium, assembly GCA_963710595.1. Taxonomy (GTDB): domain Bacteria; phylum Pseudomonadota; class Gammaproteobacteria; order Steroidobacterales; family Steroidobacteraceae; genus Steroidobacter. The sequence continues at coordinate 864,197 of CAVQAZ010000003.1, read as the reverse complement.
TGCCTTCCCAGTGACATCCGTCATGAGCCATTCGCCAACGGCATTCTGATTGAAACAACGCCGCACGTGCCCGATGCAAACAATCCTGCCGATGTTGCTGCAGGCAAGCGAGTTCGCGATGTGTTGGACGAGTTCGGCCTGGTAAACGACGCTACCTATGCAATCGAAGGCTGGCCGCCCGACCGCGAAGAGGCGCTTTATGAGCAATTCATCAGTGGCGCGCCGCCCGGTCGCAAGTACGCGGTTCATTGCGTGAACTTCGACGGCTACGATCCGGATCGCAAGGTACTGCTATACGCAAAACTATTTCGGCCGTTGCGACGCCATCCCAAGGAGTGGGGGCTGCGCGGTTGGGATGGGCCGGTGCTCAACGAAGCGAAACGGCAAGTGCGAGCGGCGGCGAAGGCGGGCGGGGTGCCGATCGAATGGCATATTGGCCTGGAAGAGCCCGCGCATCAGGTGAGACAGCTACTCGCTGACTACACCAGCATCACCGAGCGGCAGCTCCGTGTGATCCATACGCCGCTGGACGAAGCGCTGAGATCGTCGCCGCCGTAGATTGCGGCGAAACAGAATGGAATGACTTCAATAGGCAAGGAAAGCCAGTGAAACTATCTAAGCGGGTCGATTGCTGGGGCGGGAGCTTCGCATGAGCGCCCACCTCGTCGGTAATCTCATCGGGCGCTTCGTACTGTCGTACGCGCTCATCTGGCTTGTGATGTGGCTAATGCTAGCGAGGCTCAGCTGGCGTGACGCATTTCGCCGCACCAATCATTGGAGCGGGTTGACAGCGGCCACGACGGTTTTCCTCATCGGCCTCATCGCGGCACAATCCGGCGGAGCCGTGCAATGAGGCGTCTTATCGCAGCGGCTATCGCGATCATAATCGCGCTGACCGCCGCAGCAGCCGAGCGAGCCGGCAGGCCGATGATCATTCATCGCGTTGCCGAGCTGGGTCTGGAAATCTGGACCGAGCAAGATCCCCAATGGGAAACGCATCTGCGCGTCGCGAATGGCACCACCACATTCACCGCCGAGACACCGGCGTTGACGTACCCGCCCGCGTACATCAGCTGGACCAGCCAGCCGCAAACCAAATTCGCTGACGGCGACATCGAAGCGGCAGCGCGCGGCGCGCTTTATCAAGTGGCTGCCAACTACGGTGTGCAGTCTCCGGACCAACTGTCCATCGAGCGCAAGCAGTATGGCGAATTGTCCGGCTACGAAAGCGTCTTCACCGCCATATCGCAACAGGTGCCTATCGAAGTGCGCGCCTTCTGCGGCCATCGTCCGGGCCACCCGGCTGTTGTCATGCAAGCGGCGACGCTGCGGAACAAGCTCGGTCATCTGAGCGAACAAATCCGCCGCTCGTGGAGCCACGTTCGATATCTGCAATGAGCAGCAATGGATCAACCTGTCTAATGCGAGGGAACGCATGGTCACCGTCCAATCCTCTGCGAGTTCCATAAATGCCCCACTCAAAGAGCGGCTGCATTCGCTGGTACTGCGCGAACTTGATCTGTTCCGCCGCACGGCGCTGAATGATCTCGCCGGCGTGGATCTGCACGCCGAGGCCAGGCAAGCCATCGAGACCGTGCTCGCCTCCGGCGCCATCCGGTTGCCGGACGACGTCGACAGAACTCATTTCATCCAGGAGATGACAGCGGAGATCATGGGCTACGGGCCGATTGAGCCGTACTTGCACGACGATTCCATCAGCGAAGTAATGGTGAACGGCCCCAATCAGATCTACGTCGAGCGCAATGGAAAACTAGCGGCGGTCCCTGCGCGATTTATCAGCGCCGAATCATTGATGCATGTGATCGAGCGCATTGTCGCGCCGATTGGCCGGCGCATCGATGAAGGAGTGCCGATGGTCGATGCCAGATTGCCCGACGGCTCGCGTGTGAACGCCATCATTCCCCCGCTCTCCCTGATCGGCCCGATACTCACCATTCGCCGCTTCGCCGGCCAGCGCTATTCGATGGCAGGGCTGGTGGAGACCGGCGCGCTGACGACGTCGATGGCGGAGTTCCTGAAGGTCTGCGTGCAGTATCGCAAGAACATCATCGTCTCCGGCGGCACCGGTTCCGGCAAAACGACCTTTCTCAATGCGTTGTCGGAGTTCATCGCGCCGACCGAACGCATCATCACCATCGAGGACGCGGCTGAACTGCGGCTGGCGCAGCCGCACGTGTTGTCGCTGGAAGCGAGGCCGGCGAATGTCGAAGGGCGCGGCGAAATCACCATTCGCGATCTGGTGCGCAACTCGCTGCGCATGCGGCCCGATCGCATCATCGTGGGCGAATGCCGAGGCGGCGAAGCACTCGACATGTTGCAGGCGATGAACACCGGCCACAACGGCTCGCTCACCACGGGCCATGCCAATTCGCCGCGCGATCTGCTGTCGCGCCTGGAAGTGATGGTGCTGATGGCGGGAATGGATTTGCCGGTACGCGCCATTCGCGAACAGATCTCGTCAGCCGTCGACATCATCGTGCAGCTTTCGCGATTCAGCGATGGTCGCCGCCGCGTGACCTCGATTGTGGCTGTCGAAGGCTTGGAAGGCGACATGATCCTCACGCAACCGCTGTTCGACTTCAGACAAAAGAGCGTCAACTCGCGCGATGAAGTCATCGGGGATTATCGCGGCTTCGGGCAACCGCCGGCCTTCTATGAAACGCTCGACGAGGCCGGCATCCGACTCGACCGCAGCATTTTCGTGCAGGTTTAGGAACAAACACATGGAACCGTTAGCTCCTTCCGCCACAGCGGTGCCTGCGATTCTCAGTGCTGCCGCCGCCGTGCTGCTGTTTGCCGCAGCGATCTGCCGGGCCATCCTCGACTATCGACGCTCCTTCATTCACAGCATCGGCGCCAGCCTCAAGAAGAGTTTCATCGTCGCCGATCCGCGCGTGTTATTCGCCATCAGCTTTGCATTGACGCTTGCAGCGGGCTCGGTGGCGTACGCCTTCGCGGGTCCACCCGGCCTTGTCATCGCAGCAGTCGTGAGCGTCACAGGTCCGTGGCTGTTCGCCAAACGCATCGCTACCCAGCGACGAAAGCGCTTTGTCTATCAACTACCGGACGCCTTGCTCGCGCTCGCGTCGGCAATGCGCGCCGGCTGCAATCTCCCGCGCGCTCTGGAACTCATGGCGACTCGCCAACCTGCGCCCTTGAGTCAGGAGTTCACCATTGTCCTGGCGGAGCATCGGGTTGGCCGGCCGATGGCGGATTCACTCGGCGATCTGCGTCAGCGGATTGGCGCGCCCGAGCTGGACCTGATGAACACGGCGATGAATGTGTCGCGCCGAGTCGGGGGGAATCTCGCCGACACGCTCGAGTCGCTCGCGAGGACGCTGCAGGAAAAGGCGCATGTCGAAGGAAAGATCGATGCACTCACGTCGATGGGCCGCGCGCAGGGGTGGGTGGTCGGCCTCTTGCCCGTTTTCATCGGCGTACTGCTTTACCAGCAGCAGCCGGCGCGGATGAGCTTGCTGTTCACACAATGGTACGGCTGGGTGGTGCTGGCCATTCTCGCTGCGATGATGGCGGTGGCGGGCTGGATGATTCGCAAGATCGTCAGCATCGACGTTTAGGAACAAGCATGGAAGCGTATTTATCGATGCTGCTCGCCGGCCTCAGTTGCGCAGTGCTCTTGCTGTTGCCATTGGCGTTGCGCAGCCGCGCCGCGCAGTCCAAAGATCGAGATGTGGCCTGGCGGGACGAATTGCCCTGGGCGCTCCGACTGCTGCGGCCGGCGATGCGCTGGTATGAGCCCGCAGTGGAATCATCGCTGTCGGTTCAGCGTCGCGAAATCCTTCAATCTCAGCTCAACGCCGCGGGCGCCGCGTACATGATCAGCCCGGCTGAGTTCCTGATCATCCGCCGCTTCGCACTGGTCGTTGGGATCGCCATTTCGCTGGGCGCGATCCTGGTGCTGCGGATTGAAGACCCGCTTTGCCTCGCGGTGGCCGGAGCGACGACGGCACTGTCGTATCTCTATCCCGACTTGCGGTTGCGTGAAGTTACCAAGCGACGCCAGCTGCGCTTCGAAAAGGAGTTTCCGTTTTTTCTCGACGTGCTGGTACTAGGCATGAAAGCGGGCTTGAATTTTACCGCTGCACTCGAGCAGGCAGTGACGTCGCTCCATGACGGCCCGGTACGCCAGGAATTCTCCCGCTACCTGCGAGAATCGCGAACCGGCGTCGCCCGCCGAGTCGCGCTGGACCGGCTGGCGGCGCGAGTGCTGATTCCAGCGGTTACGAACTTCGTCGCGTCAGTGGTTCAAGCGGAACAGACCGGCGGCTCGCTTGGAGAGGTGCTTGCGGACCAGGCCCGCCAGCGTCGCCAGGAAAGATTCCTGCGCGCCGAAAAGCTGGCAAACCAGGCGCCGGTGAAAATGTTATTCCCGCTGATCGTGCTGCTGTTCCCCATCACGTTCATCATCATCGGTTTCCCGATAGCGATTCAGCTGCTGGAGGCCGGGGTGTTGAGCCTGTTCTGAATCAATCCGGGCAAGGATGCTATGAAGCTCATGGAATTACGCACTGCCGACGGCCGGTGCATCGCACGGAATGTGCGAATGGCTTGTTCGTTTCAGGCGCGCTGCGTGGGATTGCTGCGTCAGAGCGCTGTCCCTGAAGAAGAAGGACTATTGCTAGTGCCGGGCGGCAGCATTCACACCCTCGGCATGCGTTGCACGATCGACGTGGTGTTCCTCAGTCGGCAAATGCGGGTCCTGGGGTTGGCAGAAAGAGTGCCGCCGTGGCGCATTCGAGTGGCGCCGCGGGGCACCGGCCGCGTTCTGGAGCTGGCCGCTGGACAAATAGCGGCGACCGGCTTGACCGTTGGCACCTATCTAGTCGTCGAATCGACGCATCAAGAGCCTAAAGACCGGCACACTTGCTCGACGGTCAGCCTGGGCAGCGCTCGCCAGCGGGCCTGCGAGCGCTTACCGATCCAGTTTTCATTGCGACTGCCGCTGGAGCATCACCGCGAGAGGCACATCCTGACGAAATGCAGCGCCGATACCAGATCAAAGACGCTGATGGATGAGCATTTCGACGGCGGCGTCCTCACCGCCCTCCGCTGCGATCCGTTTGCTCCCGACTCTCACGCAACGCCGAGGCCGAACGCTGAAAGCTGATCGCTCCGCTCTTCGGCAAGGCGTCGCCGACGATCCGCCGCAAAGTTGCCCGCACAGTGGCGGAGTCATCGTCGAAATCACCATGATGTAACGACGTCGAGGCGTCGACGGAATTCACCGGCTTGTTGTTCGGTGACACCACCAGATCGGCGTTGCCGCTCTTGAACAACGCCATCAGTTCCGCATCCTCGCGCAGGTATTTTTCCATGCCGAGAATGGGGACACCCGGGCGAAACAGAGGAATGCGTGGCTTGTTCTCGAACGAATGCGAAACGAGGTACAGCAGCGACTTGTGATAGATGTTGGCGCAGTGGTCGCCCTGCTCGGCCTGGTCCGAAAGTGCGAACAGGGCGAATCGTTTGATCTTTTTCTTCTTGATCGCCGGCAAGTAGTGCTGCTTGAACAGCTCGATGGTGCAAGCTGGCGCCCATAAGGTGCAGGTCTCCACGTCGATGCCGGCGTCGATCAACGCTGTGATCAGCGGTGCATGGAAAATGCTGCCGGCGCTGTGACCGATGACATGAATCTTCGGCGCTTGCTGCCTGGGTAACTTGTCCAGCAGGCGCTTCAGATGACTGACGACTGCTCGCGCACCGCCCTTGGGGTTCTGGCTTGCTGCCAGAGCATTTTCTTTCATCTCATCCCACGCGGCTTTGCCCGACAGCACGCGCGCTAGCGGTTCCAACGCATCATCGAGCCGGTCGAGCATGAAATCCTTGGTGGCGTCCAGCACGCCTTCCGGCCGCCGACGTTGGAATGCGTCGTTCAAAACGTTCTTGACGGTGGTCCAGTAGTCGCTGTGCCAGATGAAGGTCAGCGGATAGATGCTGGCCGCGAGCATGCTCGAGCGATAGTCGGCGAGTCTTTGCACGGCCGATGTCTCGCTGACCAGGCCGCCGTGGGCGTATAGAAGAATATGCTTGTAGCCGACCGCATCGATTGCCTTAGGCAACTCGTTCTTGAACAGCGCGCGGATTTCTTCGGCCGATGTGCCGTAGTTACCGCCAGCTTTGAATTCGCCGTTGTTGCCGAGGCTGATGACATGAGGCCGCAGGTCCGGATACGAATAAGCCACAGACTGGCCGCCTGACGCCGAATGCGCTACGGCTGTCGAGGTGCTTCGCTTCAACTCGACCGGCGCGCCCAATCGTGCTACCCACACATCGGTAGCGTTCTGCAGCCAGTCGTCATAGCTGATGCACGCGAAGCCTTCGTGGCCCCAGCCTTCGCCCCAGGAGTTCTGGATCCAGAAGCCTTTCTGGTCGAAACCGACGATGGCGAAGGCGTGCGCGCCCAGCAGCTTTTCGGAGAATTCGATCAGGCCGTCCTTGCCTGGCCTCGGTCCAGCCTTCGTGAACATTCGACGTGGCGAACAGGATGCCGACCTCGGCGATGGCGGCGTGCATGGCCACCAGGTCCTTGTGGTTGACGCGAAAGTAAGCGCCGAGCGGACGGCGCAATGCGTCGGCGGTGCGCGTGTCATTCAAACCCGTCAGCAGTTGTCCCTTGTTGCCCTTGCCGGGCGTGGACGGCCAGCATTCTTCGGAACACACGCCGTGCTTGTGCCAGCCTTTCATTGCGCCGCGTGCGCTAGACCCCGAATAACCTTCGCCAGGCCATTCGTCGTAGCGCTTGGCGAGTTCGTACAGCATGCGCGGGCTGACAGGGTTGCAGTCGCTGACGACTTTGCGCGTGGTCAGCAGGTAATTCACGACAGTCGCCAGCCCATATCCGGTGCACGCGCCTTCGAAACCTTGATCGAGAATCGGAATGCTCAATTCTCGATAGCGTTGCAATTCGCGCCCCGTCGGGACTTCGATCAACGTCGGCACATATATCTTGTCGCGAAAATCGAGCGTGTCGCGGCGGACGTCGAAGGTTCGTTTGCTGGCTTGCTTGGAGTCGCGGCGGGCAGCGGCGCCGGTCGTGCGCTTGGTCATAGTCTTGCGAACCGTGCGAATTTGTTATCGGAAACGTCAGTCCCACATTGCTCGCAGCGCTGCGGCGGCGTCAATTCGTACTTTGGTATCAGCGGCCCTGACGATCGCTACTGCGCCGGTCGCAGGCCAGGTCTTTGGTTCGAAGCATTGCAGGAGCCGATCGGTCATGAAGCGGCTGCGTGCGCCGTAAACATGAGCGTCGCCAGTGCGGCTCTGTTGCGTGATGTAGTACTTGAGCGGGGCGACCAGATGCAGGTCGTGCTTGGCCCGGGTCATCGCAACGTATAACAACCGGCGTTCTTCCTCGACCAGGTCCGGCCGGCCGGTGGCGTGCTCGTTGGGAAAGTTGCCGTCGGCGACATTCAATACATACACCGAATCCCATTCCTGGCCCTTGGCGGAGTGAATGGTGGACAGAATCACGTAATCCTCATCGCGCGCCGGGTCGCCGGCGAGATCGCTGCTGACTTGCGGCGGGTCGAGCGTCAACTCGGTAATGAACTGCTCGCGCGAAGCATATTGACCGGACAGGCGTTCCAATTGTTCGATGTCGCCGATGCGAACGCGAGCCGCATCGTAAATTCGTTCCAGCTGCGGTTCGTACCACTGTCGCAGCCGGTTCAGCTGCCCGATCCATTCGCGCGCCTGCGATAAATCCTTGACCAGCGCCAGCAGGCCAGCCCAATCTTTTTCCGCCGCTGCTGGCATGCGATAGGCCGCCAGCGTGGACCAGGCGTGGCCGCTGGCTTCGAAGACTCTGAGACACCGATCCGCGACTGCGGGACCGACGCCGCTCAGTAACTGCAACACTCGAAAGCCGGCGATGCGATGACGCGGGTTATCAGCCCAGCGCAACAATGCCAGCACGTCTTTGACGTGCGCGGCTTCGAGAAACTTCAGGCCGCCGTATTTCGCATAAGGAATATTGCGGCGGATCAACTCCAGTTCGAGCACGTCGCCATGATGCGAGTTGCGCATCAGCACGGCTTGCCGGCGCAATGGTGTGCCTTGCTCGCGCGCCGCGAGGATGTGTTCGACGACGTACAGCGATTGCGCTTTATCGTCCTGCACCGATACATAGAAGGGCCGCCGCGAGGATGCCCGTTCGGAACGCAATTCCTTTTGATATTGCCGCCGGCTGTCGCTCATCAAGACATTGGCGGCGTCGAGGATGGGCTGTACGGAACGATAGTTGTGTTCCAGCTTGACGATCTCCGCGGCCGGCGAGAACCGCGCCGGGAATTCCAGGATGTTCTCGACCGTCGCCGCACGAAACGAATAGATCGCCTGCGCGTCGTCGCCGACCACGCAGACACCGTCGCCTTGCGGCTTCATCGCCAGCACGATTTCGGCCTGCAACGTGTTGGTGTCTTGGTATTCGTCGATCAGCACGTGCGCAAAGCGCGCGCCGATTTCCTGCGCCAGCTGCGGTTCGCGGACCAGCAAATGCCAGTACAGCAGCAAATCGTCATAGTCGAGCAGCTGCTGCGAATGCTTGGTTTCGACATAGCGGCGGAACAGCTGGGTGAGATCGTCGGCCCACTCGGCGCACCAGGGAAAAGAATCCTTGAGCGTTTGCGCCAACGGCGCGCGACTGTTGACCTTGTGCGAATAGATGGCGAGGCACGTGTCCTTGCGCGGAAACCGCTTCTCCTTCTTTGACAAGCCCAGCTCCTGGCGCAATACGTCCAGCAGGTCGGCGGCGTCACCGCGATCCAGGACGGAAAACGCCGGATCGAGCCCGACTACATGCGCATACTCGCGCAACAGCCGATTGCCGATGGAGTGGTAAGTACCCGACCACAACAGGCGGGCGGCATTGACATGGATCGATGACTTGCGAGCTGAATTGCTCAGCGCCTGCGTGGCGATGCGTTCTGCCCGACGGAGCATCTCCTGAGCGGCGCGCCGAGTAAAAGTCAGCAGCAGGATGCGTTCAGGCGGCACGCCTTGTAGCAGCAGGTGGGCGACTCGATGGGCGAGCGTATTGGTCTTGCCCGTGCCGGCGCCGGCAATGATCAATAGCGGCCCGGCAGTGAAGCCGTCGGCAGAATCTGCGCCGTACAGAGCAGCTCGGCGTTGAGCGGCATTCAGGTCCTGTCCGAAAGCGTCGGCGGGTGTTTGATCGAGGACATTGGCTGCGGCGTTGCTCATCGCGGCCTATGATGGCGCAAAACTGTATATAACGACAGAGCTCCGTGCTTGCTGGCGACGCGAGTCACCCGGCAATATCCAAGCCATGCTTCATCTCGTGCCGCATCTGGTCACTCAGCGTAGCGCCCGACTCTGGGTGTGCGCGCGTGGCGTCGACGAAGCCCAATTGGATTGCGTCGCTCTGAAAGTAAACGGCATCGATGTGCCGCTGCCGGCAAAAAACTGGCGCTCCTTTCCGGCGCGGTCCATGCCCATGCACTATCAGTTCATCGACAAGCCCACGCTGAAGCCGGATCGCTCGTATCACGCCAGCGCCGATCTCAATGGCGGCGACCCGGTGGAGGCAAGTTTCGTGACGCTGCCGGAGCAGCTCGGCGACGAGACCAAACCGCTGCGAGTGTTGCTGTCGTCGTGCTATTTCACCGGCAACAAGCGATCACGGCTGGCGGCGTCATTACTGTCGCAGCTGGACCGCAACGGCCTGCGTCCTCACCTGCAAGTCTGGGCCGGCGATCAGGTCTATCTCGACGCGCCTTGGTACGAATTCGCCATCAAGTCTCACAGCATCGCCGAGTTGGAGCGCCTGCACTGCGCGGCTTACGCACGAACGTGGTTCGATGGCCAAGGCCTGGCCAGCGTGTTGTCTCGCGGCGCCAATGTTTTCTGTACCGATGACCATGAGCTTTGGAACAACGCTCCCGATCCGAATGCCGTCGCCAAAGATACGCGCAAGCGAGAAACGCGCGAGGCGTGGCTCGACCTGGCACGTCAGCTGGGCGGCGCCTTCCAAGGCGACACTGGCGCCGCACAGCGATTCAGCGTGCCGCCGCTGGATTTCCTCGTGTTCGGACGCCCGGGTAAACCGGACCGAAAAATGCGCGAGCCTGTTCTCCAAAGTGCAATGGAAACGGCTGCGTGAATGGGCCGCAGTGAAGCAAGGCCTTGGCGTGCTTGTGTTGGGTCAACCGGTATTCGAGAGCGCCACCAAGCGCACCGGCGACCGGGCCGACTATCATCTCGCCGACTACGCGACCGATTATGCGGAGCTGATGAACCTGCTCGGCCAGGCTTCTCGCAGCACTGTGATATTGACCGGTGACGTGCATTTCAGCCGCATCGCTTGGGCATCCCTTCCGGCCGCAGGTGCCGCACCGTGGGAACGACGGATCACCGAGCTGATCAGTTCGCCGCTGTCGATGGTGGCCGGCGGCAGGCTGCTGTCGTTGTTCGGCGATTGGTCAGCCGCACCGGCGAAAGCGCATCTCCCCGCGCATCATTCTTTCAGCAGCGTGTCGATGCACACCGATGAAGACCTGCAATCTGCTGCGGAGGGCGCCATGCTGCTGGAGTTCTTTCGTCGCGGCCAGCGCATCTTCTGTTCGGTCACGGGTTGGCGCCTGGCCGACCTGGACAGTGCGCGGCCGTTCTTTCCGCAAAGACTATTTCCTAGGGCACAGTGCATGAATCTTTCCGGACTGCGACGTTCCGAGGTGGCCAGCGAAAATCCGCTGCTGAAAGAAACCGACGTTCGTTCCCTGCCACCGAGTCTCGACGCCGGCAAGCCGGCGAACTTCGCGTGGCTGGAGTCGACCGGCTATCGCGACGGCGTGTTGCTGCTCGGCGGCACTTCGATTGTCGATTTCCGTATGCGCGTGGCGCAATCGGAGCTGCGGCAGGATCTGCTGCCGAGCTTCTGGTCTACCTGCGGTTTGCTGATCGATGGCGAGGTGCTGATGACGGCACGAGTGGACGCGATCACTAACAGCAGCGCCCGCGTCGAGCGCAATGGGTTGGAAGCGGTGCCGTTGGATGAGAACTCGTACTATGGCAACCCGACGCGATATCCGAACATCGCCATACTGCAGTTCACCGATGACCACGCGGCCATCAAGGAATACGTGGCGCGCATCGGCCAGGAACGCAACATCGTTGATCTGCTGGCGCAAATCGTTTCATGGCTGGGCTATTGCTGGGCGGTCGGCGGCAGCAGCAATCCATTGATGCAAGGTCACGGCATTCCATCAGCGACCCTGGTCGAGCGGGCCCACGGCCTGGCGGGCATCGATCTCAGCCCGGGATTGCCTTCTGCGTCGAGTTGTCCGGAGGCCATCTGGCAGGCGGCGCGTTGGTGGTACGAGGCATATGAACCCATCGAATCGTCGAGCAGATCGAAGTCACAGCCGGCAGCATTCAGCCCACGGGGTGCGTATCTGATCCGGCAACCAGCGGCGGCCGCCGCTGGTATTCGCGATGACGTCAAGGATGATCAGATCGTGCGGACGGCCAGGGCGGATGCGATGTTTAGTGAGTTGCGGCAGGGGGCGGCGCCGCCGGCTCGGAATGAACGGAAGGCGAGTAAGAAAAAGAAAAGATAAGAGCCCCTCACCCTGGCCCTCTCCCAAGGGGAGAGGGTAAGAACTCTTCACCTCTCCCTGTGGGCGCCGCTCTCGCGCATCCATGCGCTCCGTGGGCAGGCGCCAAAGTGGCGTAGGACAAAATTGCCGTCAATTCGGCGGCGTTGCTGTTTCGAGGGAACCAAGCGAATTTTTGTACGTTTTCTCGACGGGCAGGCCATTCACCGTGGAAGAGGCGACAGCATGAAGGCTTTAGTGTGGCTGGGAATCGGATTGATTGTTGCCTGGGCCGTTTTGTGGCTGGGCATCAAGATGGCGGTATTCGCAGTTCATCTGCTGCTGCTGTTCGGGGTAGCGCTGATCGGCTGGGGCTTGCTGCATAGGGATCGCTCCAGCGGCACTACGTGATTATTCCAAACACGGATCGGCGACATGCGTGACCTGCCGCCAGACCTGCCCCAATCGGTGGTGCAGGCTCACGAACACGCACGCGCCAACGGACTCATTTATGTCTCCGACGCCGAACCCGGCATCGAACGCCAGAAGCGCGGCAAGGGCTTTCACTATCTAGGGCCGGATATGCGGCCCGTCAGGGCGCACAGAACGCTGGACCGCATTCGCAAGCTGGCGATTCCGCCGGCGTATACGCAGGTCTGGATTTGCACCAAGGAGCGCGGCCACCTGCAGGCGACCGGCCGGGATGCGCGCCGTCGCAAGCAATATCGCTATCACGCCGAGTGGCGCTCGACGCGCGATGACGGCAAGTTCTCCAAGATGATCGAGTTCGGCGCGCAATTGCCGAAGCTGCGGCGTCGGTTGAAACAGGACCTGGCGCTGCCGGGCTTGCCTAAGAACAAGGTGCTGGCGGTGATCGTGGGCCTGCTGGATGGAACCTTGATTCGTGTCGGCAACGAAGAATACGCGCGCACCAACCAGTCGTATGGACTGACCACGCTGCGCGATAAGCATGTGAAGTTTCTGCGCGACGGCCGCGCCTTGTTTAATTTTCGCGGCAAGAGCGGGCGGCAACACGAAGTAGTGCTGGACGATCGCAAGCTCGGGCGCATCATCCGGCACTGCCAGCAATTGCCAGGACAGCAGCTGTTTCAATACATCGATGACGAAGGCAAGCGGCAGCCGATCGACTCGGGCATGGTGCAACGAGTATCTGCGCGAGGCGATGGGCGGCAGCAGCGATTTCACCGCCAAGGATTTCCGGACCTGGGGCGGCACCGTGCGAGCGATCGCCTTTCTCTCCTGCCAGACCCGCAAGGAGCCGATGACCCAGCGCGCTTTCAATGGCTGCGTCGCCGCTACCGCACGCAACGTCGCCGAGGCGCTCGGCAACACGCCGGCCGTCTGCCGCAAGTCGTATATCAATCCAGTGGTGTTCGAAGCCTGGAAGGCAGGCATCGTCGAAAAGCGAGTGCCACGCACTTCGACTGTCGCCGCGCCGAATGGAGCTGGCGGCGCTGGCGTTGTTGAAGGCCCAGCACCACAACTAGTCATAACGGCTCGGGGCGCGCTGGTTTGCGCTTCGTCCGGCTCTCCAGCAAGATGCGCGCGCCGGGATGAACCCGGCAACGATTCGAAGTGCGCATGCAGCCGGAAAAACCAGCGTCCTCCAAGGGATCGACCATCGGCCTGGCGCTTACTGTTCGGAATCGTCGGCGCGACGCTGGCGTCGGACATCGAGGGCTTTGTGTACGGCGCATTGTTCGGTGCGCTGCTGGCCCAGGTGTTTCATCTGCGCGGTCGCACCCAGTCGCTCGAACGAACAGCTGCAGGTGCTCCGGCGCTCGCTCGATGCCGGCGCAGTAGACAGCGCCACCGACGAGCAGGACGCAGAGCGCGACCAGTCCGTTTGCGGCGTAAGCTGCGCCCATGCCAACGGCGATGCGCTGACGACCACCGCAGCTGTTGCGGTGCCCAGTGAGCTGGAGGCACAACCCGCACTCGCCGCGAGTAGAGAGCCGGCCGAGGCCATGCCGGCAGCATCTTCCCCGCCACCCGCCAACTCCGCTGGAGCCCTCTGCATATCGATCGTGCCGTCGACGCAGTTCATCACCTGGCTCAAGCGCGGCAACCCGCTGGCGCGCATCGGCATCGTCATTCTGTTCTTCGGTGCCACGTTCCTTGCGAAGTACGCGGCCGAGAACAGCATGTTTCCGATCGAATTGCGCTTCGTCGCGATCGCCGCTGGCGCCTTCGCCTTGCTCATCATCGGCTGGCGGCTACGTGACAAGCGCGCTGTCTATGCACAGCTGTTACAAGGCGGCGGCATCGCGGGGCTGTATTTAACTGTGTTCGCAGCCACGCGCTTTCAACTGCTACCGGTCGGGCTGGCGTTTGGCTTGATGGTGGCGATCGCGTTGGCCGCTGCCGTCATCGCCGTCGGCCAGAATTCGCTGTCGCTGGCCGTCATCGGCACGGCCGGTGGATTTCTCGCACCCATCATGGTGTCGACAGGTAGCGGCAATCACGTCGCGTTGTTCAGTTATTACGCCCTGCTCAACCTCGGCGTGTTTGCGGTGGCGTGGTTCCGCACCTGGCGAGTGCTCAACGTGCTCGGCTTCCTGTTCACGTTCACCATCACCGGTTTGTGGCGGGTGAACGGTTATGAAAATCGCGGACCTGTTCAGCGCCGACGCATTCCTGATCCTGTTTTTCCTCATGTACGTCGGCGTGTCGATCCTGAACTGCGTGCGCCAGCCGCCGGACCTGAAAGGCTATGTTTCGGGGTCGCTCGTGTTCGGCCTGCCGGTGGTCGCGTTCGCGTTGCACGCGTCCATGGTGTCGCGCATCGAGTACGCGATGGCGTGGAGCGCCTTCGCTTTGGGTACGTTTTATCTGGCGCTCGGATGGGCGCTGTATCGAACTCGCCGCGAGAGCTTTCATTTGCTGGTCGAAGCGTTCGCCGCGCTGGGAGTGATCTTCGGCAGCCTGGCCATTCCGCTGGCGTTCGATACGCGCACGACGGCGGCGATGTGGGCTGTCGAAGGCGCGGGATTGTTATGGCTGGGCGTACGCCAGGAAAGAAAATTGGCGCGCGCGTTTGGCGCATTGCTGCAGGTCGCAGCAGGCTTCGGCTACCTCGTGGGCATGTCCGGGTTGCACCACGAGCAGCCGATACTCAACAGCGCCTGCCTCGGCACTTTGATGCTCAGCATCTCGGGCATCTTCAGCGGCTACTGGCTCTTCCGTAACCGCGAGCACCAGGCCCGCTATGAAAGCGGCGCCGAAGTGATGTTCACACTGTGGGGCGTCAGCTGGTGGTTCTTGGGCGGACTGCAAGAGATCGATCGGTTCCTGGCAACGACTGCAGTTGGGGCGGCGCTGGCCTTCACGGCATTGACCGTCGCGCTGCTGGCATGGCTGAGCCTGAAGCGCGCATGGCGTTTGCCGCTTGCCATCGCCACCTACCTGCCGCCGGTGGTCGCTTTGTTTGCATTGGCGGGCGCCATCGATCGCGGCCATCCCTTCGCGCAGTGGGGCGCAATAGGATGGCTGTTGTTGTTCATTGCGCACTTCTCGATGCTGCGCTTGGGCGAATCCCGGGGCGTCAAAGGCATTGACTGGTTCAACGCCGGCGCCTGTTGGGTGTTCACGCTGCTCGTTGCATGGGAGGCGAGTTGGCAGATTGCCGAACGCACGACCGGCGTGTGGTCGCTCTTGCCTTGGGGCGTCGTGCCGGCGCTGGTGGTGGCTTGGATGGGTCGTCATGAATTGCAGCCGCGCTGGCCGGTGGCGGCTTATGCGAACGCATATCGTACTTACGCGGTAGTGCCCCTGGTCTTCGCCATGGCGCTATGGATCGTGTTCATCAACCTGACCAGCACCGGCGACTCGACCTGGCTGCCCTACTTCCCCTTGCTCAATCCGCTCGATGTGAGCGTGGCGTTGTGTTTTGCGTCGTTGGCGCTGTGGTGGAGTTCGCTCGATGAAGGACAGCGAGCGAGCTGGTGGCAATTCGACGCCCGCGCGCTGATTGCCGCGGTCGCCGGGATGATTTTCCTGTGGTTGAACGCCGCGCTGATCCGCACATTGCATCATAACTTCGGCGCACCGATCACGTGGTATGGCATGTCGCATTCGACGCTGGTACAGGCATCGCTGTCGATCTTCTGGGGCGTGCTGGGATTCGTCGCGATGACCGTCGCCGCTCGGCAGCGATGGCGCTATGTATGGATGGTCGGCGCGGCGCTGATGATCGTGGTAGTCGCCAAGCTGTTTCTGATCGATCTTTCCAACGTCGGCACCATCGCGCGGATCACTTCGTTCCTGACGGTGGGCGCATTGTTGCTGGTGACCGGCTATCTCGCGCCGTTGCCACCCCGACGCGCGATTCAGCAGATCACTGGTTAATGAAGATCATGGATGCTTTTCTATGACGAAGATGGTTCAAGAAACATTCGTGAGCGTGAGCTGCCTGCTGGCCACAACCCTGGTCACAGCTCTGGCCGCTGCCGCGACGCCGCCCAGCAAGAATGACTATGCCAAGGGCTTGTCAGTGGAGGCGACCTACAGCCAGCCGATGATCGAGACGGTGTTGCCCGACGACGTGTATCGCACCGTCACTCGCAACGATCTCGGCGACTTGCGCGTCTTCAATGCCGAAGGCGTTCCAGTGCCGCATGCCTTCTGCGCCGCTCCCGATAGCACCGTGCCTGAAGTTACCGAGCAGCAGCTGCAAGTATTTGTATTGCGCGGCCGGGAGCAGGTGTACACGGGCGGCTCACGGGTTGCTGTGGAGACACCGGCCGGCACTCGCGTGGATGTGCAGGAATCGGCGCCGCCGGCCGCAGAAGTCGTGAGCGGCCTGATTCACATCATCGATGCGCGTGAGGCGACCGAACCATTGCGGGCGATTCGCTTCGATTGGCAGAGCTCCGACGGCGTCTCGGAAGTGAAGGTGCGAATCGAAGCCAGCGACGATCTGGATCGATGGCAGGTGATCGTTCCCACCAGCACCTTGCTGATCGCCAGGCAGGGCGGCCAGGAATTGCGGCGCGAACGCATCGAGTTGCCGCGGCGTGAATATCAGTATCTGCGCGTGCAGCGAGTCGACGGCGGCCCTCCGCTGGCAATCAATGCGGTCATCGCCGAGCGAGTGGGTGCGGCCGAAGAGATCGAACCGGTCTGGTTCAATGCGCGACGGTTGGAATCCAAGGAGGTGGATGTATTGCTGTTCGATGCGGAGCATGTGGCTCCGGTGAGCTACGCGCGGCTGCGGCTGCCGCAGGAAAACAGCTCCGTCAGCGTGTCGTTGCAGAGTCGCTCCGACGAGGAATTTGCCTGGCGCAGCCGATGGAGCGGCGAGAGTTACGTCATCGTGGCCGACACGACGCGCCGGGAAAGTCCGCCGGCCCGTTTCGAGTCCACCACCGATCGTTATTGGCGTGTGCAGATCCTGAAAGATCCGCAGGTATATCAGGGCAGCCTGCTTCGAGCTGGGCTACCGCCCCACTCGATTGCGCTTCCTGGCCCAAGGACCTGGTCCCTTCACCGTCGCTTTCGGCAGCCGGCGCGCCGAAATTGCCAGCCCGGCGGTCTGCGATGGCCTGTTGAGCGATGTCAGCGCCGCCGATCGGGAGCGGATGGTCGAGGTCGGTTATCCCGGCCAGATCCTGCAGTTGGGCGGCGATGAGGCGCTCAAGCCGGTGCCGAAAAAGACGCCGCTGCGCGTAGTTGTTTTGTGGGGGGTGCTGGTGGTCGGCGTCGCCCTGCTGGTCGGCATGGCGCTGTCGCTCCTGAAGCGGGTACGCAAACCGGCTGCTTGAAGCGCTGAAAAGCGCCTCGGCGACTTTCCAGCAATGTACTGGTGTGCGGCGAAAGTCGCGCCTTTGGCAGCATACCGCTGAAAAGCGCCTCGGCGACTTTCCAGCAATGTACTAGTGTGCGGCGAAAGTCGCGCCTTTGGCAGCACACCGCTGAAAAGCGCCTCGGCGACTTTCCAGCAATGTACTGGTGTGCGGCGAAAGTCGCGCCTTTGGCAGCACACCGCTGAAAAGCGCCTCGGCGACTTTCCAGCAATGTATTGGTGTGCGGCGAAAGTCGCGCCTTTGGCAGCACACCGCTGAAAAGCGCCTCGGCGACTTTTCAGCAATGTATTAGAATGGCGGCCCTTTTGCCGGTCGCTTCACGTTCATGCGGTTCCCAGGGGATTTCGCTGTCATCGTCGTAGGCGGCGGCCATGCCGGCACCGAAGCAGCGTTGGCGGCGGCGCGCATGGGCGTGCGCACGCTGTTGCTCACGCAAAGCATCGAGACGCTCGGGCCAGATGAGCTGCAACCCCGCCATCGGCGGCATCGGCAAGGGCCACCTGGTCAAGGAGATCGACGCCCTGGGCGGTGCGATGGCGCAAGCCGCTGATCGCGGCGGCATTCAGTTTCGGACGCTGAACGCCAGCAAAGGCCCCGCGGTGCGCGCGACCCGGGCGCAGGCGGATCGCGCAGCTGTACAAGGCAGGCCGATCCGCGACGGTGCTGGAGAACCAGCCCAACCTCACGCTGTTTCAGCAGGAATGTCGCCGATCTCATCGTCGAGCACGATCGCGTGTGTGGTGTCGTCACCGTGACCGGCATCGAATTTCGTGCGCGCGCGGTGGTGCTCACTGTCGGCACATTCCTCGGCGGCCGATCCATGTCGGCCTGGACAACTATCAGGGCGGTCGCGCCGGTGATCCGCCGTCTAACAGCTGGCCGAAAGATTGCGCGCGTTGCCGTTCCGCGTCGGCCGGCTGAAGACAGGCACGCCGCCGCGCATCGACGGGCGCAGCATCGATTACGACGGGCTTGACGGTGCAGCCCGGCGACGAGCCGCACGCCGGTGTTTTCATTATCTCGGGTCGCGTGAGCGATCATCCGCGAGCAGGTGCCCTGTCACATCACGGCGACCAACGAGCGCACGCACGAAATCATTCGCGCCGCCACCGATCGCTCGCCGATGTTTACCGGCAAGATCGAAGGCGTCGGGCCGCGCTACTGTCCATCGGTCGAAGACAAGTAGTCATCGCTTCGCCGACAAGACCTCGCACCAGATTTTCATCGAGCCCGAAGGTCTCAACACGCACGAGGTCTATCCCAACGGCATTTCCACCAGCCTGCCATTTGACGTGCAATTCGAATTCGTGCGTATCCATCCGGGGCTTCGAGAACGCTCATATCACGCGTCCCGGCTACGCGATCGAGTATGACTATTTCGATCCGCGTGATCTGACGCTACAGCGCTGGAAACGAAGTTCATCGGCGGCTCTGTTCTTCGCCGGCCAGATCAACGGCACCACGGGCTATGAAGAAGCCGCGGCGCAGGGTTTGCTCGCCGGCATCAATGCCGCTGCTGACTCAAGCGCGCGAGGCCAGGACCCTTCGTGCCGACGCAGCGAGGCCTACATCGGCGTGCTGATCGATGACCTCGTGACGCGCGGCACGCGCGAGCCGTATCGCATGTTCACCAGCCGCGCCGAATACCGCCTGCTGCTGCGTGAAGACAATGCCGACCTGCGGCTCACCCCAAGGGCGCGAACTCGGCCTGGTGGACGACGAGCGCTGGAATTTCTTCACCACCAAGCGCGACGCCATCGATGCCGAAGTGCAGCGCTTGGATCGCGCCGTCCTCCATCCGCAGCAGCTGTCGGAAGCGCAGGCGATCGAACTGCTCGGCACGACGCTGGCTCGTGAGGCGCATGTTTTCGACCTGTTGCGTCGGCCGGAGGTTACCTACGCGGCGCTGGCATCGATCGAACAGGTCGGGCCGGCCGCATGGATGAATGCCGCCGGGGCGGATGAACGTCTCACCGAGCAGGTTCAGTTGCAGGTCGAAGTACAGGCGAAGTACACCGGTTACATCGATCGGCAGCAGGACGAGGTCGAACGCCAGAAGCGCCACGAAGAGACCCGCCTGCCGGAAAGCATCGACTATGCGCAGGTTCGCGGACTGTCGATCGAAGTGCGCCAGCGCTTGCAGGAAGCTCGGCCAGAGACTATCGGGCGGGCAGCGCGAGTGCCAGGTGTGACGCCGGCCGCAATTTCGCTGTTGCTGGTTCATTTGAAGCGTCGTCCGGGCGTTCCCTCACAACGCACCGGCTGAACGCCTGGCTTTCTGGTGGAACTCGAAGCTGCATCACAACTTGCCGATTGTGCATGGCGAGCGGCTGGCCGCTTTCGTAAAGTCGCGCCGGCGCCAACCGGTGTCGGGCCGATGTTCACATCGCAGCTGTGAATTCACTCGTCGTTTCCCGCAGTCCGGTCCTGCTAGGCTTCGTTTCCAAGTCAGTTTGTTTCGCACCCCTATGATCTGGTTCGCCCTCTTCGCCAGCACTGTGTTCAGCCTGCACTTCTGGCGTCAGCATCGCCGGAAGCAGCGGGAGATCAACAGTCCGCTCGCCGGCCATCGCTCGGGTCATAGCCATATCGGCCAGGTCGTCGTGCTGGAGCAGGGTTTGCAGAATGGCGCCGGCCGCATCCGCCTCGGTAATCGCGACTGGCCGATCCGGGGCCCCAACCTTCCGCCCGGCGCAAAGGCTCGAGTCACCGGCGTCGACGGCACCGTGTTGCTGGTGGATCGGATCGCCGCCTAGGGAAGCTCTGATTAATCGACTTCCCTGACGTCAGCAAGTTTGCAACTGATTGAAATGCTTCATCGATCGAAGTTGATATGCGCGATGAATGGCAATTGATCAGAGATTTCCTAGCTGCAGCCGTTTTCTTTTTTGGCGCGCTCGCTATTGTCCTTCCATAGCGCGTCGGCCTGCGTCCTGGCCGCCTCCAACACCTGCGCCGGCTGGTCTTTTTCCAGCATCGGAATCGATTGCGAGAATCCCAACGAGGTGACGATGAAGGCGTCGCCCATGCAGCCGGCTTCGTTGAGCCGATCGCCGAAGTATTGCCAGCCCAAAAGTTGCGGGCGCGATAACTGCCGGCCCCACGGCATGCGCATCATCGACAGAAAAGCAGTGGGCTCGCCATCGCGGGCCGCATCCAGGCCGAAGGCTTGAGCGCTGCGGGTATCCGCGGGGTGGCCATCGCAACCCAACGCCATGCAGTTCGCCAGATCCAGCTTCGCCTTCGGAATCGAGCGACCCGCGCTTTTCAACAATTCGCGGATGGCGCTGACGTTTTCGGTGGTCTGTCCCCGTTGGACCGCGATCAATAAATTCGTCGCTGCCGCATAGACTGCCGGCGCGTAGTTCTTGCTGATCGCGGATTGCAGCATGGCCTCGCGTTTGGCCGGATCGCGAACGAACTGCGACAGTTCGGTGGCGCTTGCCGGATCGCCCGCGTCCGCCGCTTCGCGCAAGCGCGCTTCGATGCCGCGATAATCGAAGCTCGCTCTGGTGCAGCCGGCTTTGGCGCGGCCCATGAAGTCCGCTTCGGCCTTGAGCACGCCGGCGACCCGTGCGGCACGCTGCGGAGGAAACTCGTTTCCTATCTTGGCGAGCTGCGCCTGCGGATCCGGCGGCCGCGCCGACGAAACGGTGTTGCACCAGTGCTGGATACGCACCAGCGCGATGGTTGCTGAACGGTTGCCCTGGTTCGCCAGGGCGCTCAATGTCGCTACTGCTTTGTCGGCGTCGCCCTGCGCCAACTGATCGATCACTTCTGTGCTGACGTTCAGGCCGCGCAAGTTACGGAAGGTTGTGACCCGCTGCAGTAATCGTTGGAACTGTGTTTCGTCGCTTGCAATAGCGGTCACCGGCGGCGGCGCGGGCTGCGGCTCCGCTGGCGGAGGTTGCTTCGGCGCCTGGATGGCGTGTGCCGCGACCTGAATCAGCAGCAGCGCTGCAAATGCAGCGCTGCGCATCGACTGACCGCCCCGGTTCATATCACTGCAGCCTCTACGGCGTTTGTGGAATGAGGTCGTACTCGACCTGCACCGAACCGGTGAAACCCATCTGGCCGCTTTGATACGTTTGCGAAGCATCGCTGGCGGCTTCGGCGCGCATCATCTGTGCCTTCACCATCGGCATCGGCGGCGGTACGAATCCGGAACTCGCCGAGATGGTTCGCGGCGGACCGATACGCGCGCCGGCAGCCTTCGCCACCGCTTCTGCGTTCAGCTTGGCGTCGGCGACGGCTTTCGCCAGCGCTTCACGCTCGAGCTCGCGGCGCTTGCTCGAGTCCAAACGCGGATCGCCGACCTGGTTCACGCCCAGGTCGAAGGATTTTTCCAGCAGTTGGCCGAGCTTCTCCAGATCGCGCAACTCGATCTCCACCTGCCGCGATACGTAGTAGCCGATGAGGTTGCGTTCCCGGGCTTTGTCGTCCCAGTTGTATTCGGGCTGAATGCTGACGCGCGTGGCGCGCACATATTTCGGATCGATCTTCAGGTCCCGCGTCAGCTTGAGCACCGCATCGACGGTCTTGGTAACTTCTGCACGCGCATCTTCCATCTTCAGCTTGCGCGCTTCGACGCCGAGCGTCAGCAGTGCGCGATCGGGCTCAGCCTGGATTTCTCCCTGTCCGGAAACAGTGATCGTGCGTGGCCGCTCTGCTTCCGCGCCGACGGCCAATGTGGAGACCAGCAGTGCGCAGGCTACGGCAGTGCTGAGCTGAAGAGTTCTAAGTCTCATAATGCTATTCCTTGATTGCAGGCCGCCGTGTCAGCGGCAGGTCGGAAGCTTTGGCCGCCTCCGTGGCCGCAAGTTCAGCGCGAATCGACGCGATCTGCAACAGCGCACCAGGCAAAAAAAATTTGGCCTGGCATTTAACCCAGCAGCTGCGGCACCAGCGTTTGTAGTTCGGATCGGTCGCGCCTGAGTGCTTCGCCGCGACCGGCAACAATGGTTTCGAGTTCGGCGGCGGCGCGCTCGAAATCGTCGTTCACCACCACATAATCGAATTCGTTCCAATGCGACATGTCGGCGGTGGAATCGCGCAGGCGGCGTGCGATGACTTCCTCGCTGTCCGTGTTGCGGCCACGCAGTCGCAGCTCCAATGCCGCGCGCGACGGCGGCAGAATGAAAATCGACTGGCATTCGGGCAACGCGCGGCGAATCTGCTGGGCGCCCTGCCAATCGATTTCCAGCAGCACGTTGTCGCCGTCGGCGAGCATGCTTTCCACCTGCGGCCGGGAGGTGCCGTAGTAATTGTCGAACACGCGCGCGTGCTCCAGGAATTCTCCGGCAGCCACCATGCGCTCGAACTCGGCGTGATCGACGAAGAAATAGTCGCGGCCAGGCTGTTCGTTGGGCCGCTGCTTGCGAGTGGTGTAGGAAATAGAAAAGCGCAACGACGGCACGCGCTCCATCAGCGCTCGCACCAGTGAGGTCTTGCCGGCGCCCGACGGCGCAGCAATGACAAACAATTTTCCCCTCGGTGGGTTCACTGCTTTCCGACCCTTCACCAGTCACTAGTCCCCAGTCACTGCTGTTTCATTCTACATTCTGCACTTGCTCGCGCATCTGTTCGATCATGACCTTCAGGTCGACGGCGGCGCGCGTGGTTTCGGTGTCCTGCGATTTCGAGGACAGTGTATTGGCCTCGCGATTCAGTTCCTGCATCAGGAAGTCGAGTCGTCGGCCGGCGGGTTCGGGCGAGTTCAGCACCGACGTCACTTCTTCCAGGTGGGCGCCGAGACGGTCCAGCTCTTCGTCGACGTCCATCTTGTGGGTGTAGAGCACCAGTTCCTGTTCGAGCCGCTCCGGGTCCGGCGTGACGCCGAGTTGCGTGATGCGCTCGACGATGCGATCGCGCAGGCGTTGGGAAATCTCCGGCAGTCGCGCCCGCACCGCCACCACCTGGGTGCGCATGGTCGTGCAACGGGCCATCATCAGGTCGCGAATGCGCTGGCCTTCGCGCAGGCGGGTGTCATTCAACTCGCTCAGTGCTTCCTTTACGACATCGAGCGCGGCCGCCAGCACCGGCCGGGAATCCAGCTCCGATTCGCGGATGACCCCGGGCCAGCGCAGTAGTTCTACCGGGCTGACCGGGGCGGGATCCTTGAGCTGGCTGCGGACCTGCTCGACGCGCGCCAGCAGCTCGTTCAACAGCTGCGGGTCCAATTCCAGCGAGCGCAGCGAGCCGGCGGCGGATTTCAGATACAGATTCGCATCCACCTTGCCCCGGCGCAGCGCCGCCGCGATGGCCTGGCGCACGTCGTTGTCCAGCGCCTTCAATTCATCCGGCAGCCGCAGCGAGGTTTCCAGGTAGCGGTGATTCACGGTCCGCAGCTCGCATACCAATGTGCCCCACGGGCCCTGGCGCTCGCGCCGGGCGAAACCTGTCATGCTGCGGATCATTATTTCTGCGCCGTTGGAAGGATTAAGGCAAACGCTGTCTTACGCGGTGCTTGGTGCGATGCTATAAAGCGCCGCTCCTAAGCCACTTCGCCCGGGGATGGAATGTGTCGCGTCGACAGCGTATCGACGCGTCTGAAGCAACATCCCATCATTGGACGCTTGGATTGGGGCAAGTGTAACAGCTGAAGAGCCGTCCGGCCGGAGCCCGCGCTTGCGGATCGAGCATGCAGAATTAAGTCTGATCGGTGATCGTGAAGACAACCAGGATCGCGTCATCGTGGCGGCCGCCGACAAGGCTGCGCTGCTCATGGTCATTGACGGCATGGGTGGTCATTCCGATGGCAGCCGCGCGGCCGATACGGCCCTGAAAAGTTTGCTGGATTCCTTCCAGCAGACGGCGCTGCCGATGTTCGATCCGATCGGTTTCCTGCATATGGCGATCAGCCGTGCGCATGACGAAGTCGCGCGCCTTGGCAACGGCCAGAGCATCGACGCCAGGCCGCGAGCGACCATCGCGGCATGCCTGGTCCAGGAGGGCGCCGCCTATTGGGCGCATGTGGGCGACAGCCGCATTTATCACATCCGCCAGGGCAAGATGCTCGAGCGCACGCGCGACCATAGCCATGTCGAGCTGCTGTTGCGCGAAGGCAAGATCACCGAGGAAGAACTGCCCAACCATCCGATGCGCAACTTCGTCGAGTGCTGCCTCGGCGGCGATCCGGCGATTCCGGAGATGACCATCAGTGGCCGCCACCTGCTGCAGGCGGGCGACGTGCTGTTGTTATGCACCGATGGCATCTGGGCTAATCTGCGCGATGCCGACATCGCCGCATTCTTCCGGGACGACAGCCAGGAGCTGCGTGCCTGGCTGGAAGCGCTTGGACGGCGCGCAGTACAGGCATCGGCGCCTTTCAGCGATAATTCCACCGCCGCGGTGATGCGCTGGCTCAGCAACTGAGCCAGGTTCGCGAGTCACGGCGAATCTCCTACGCTCCTTTCCGGAGGAAGCATGAAATCCAGACCGAGCGGCCGCGCTCCAGACGAGCTGCGGCCTATACGCATTACGCGTCGTTTCACTCGCCACGCCGAAGGTTCGGTGCTGATCGAGTTCGGCGAAACGCGCGTGCTGTGCACTGCCAGCGTCGAAGAATCGATTCCATCGTTCCTCCGCAACACCGGCCGCGGCTGGGTGACTGCGGAGTACGGCATGCTGCCGCGCTCGACTCACACTCGGAACAAGCGTGAGGCGGCGACCGGGAAGCAAGGCGGCCGTACGCTGGAGATTCAGCGGCTCATCGGCCGCGCGCTGCGGGCCGTGATCGATCTGAAAGCCCTCGGCGAACGTTCCGTCACCATCGACTGCGACGTGCTGCAGGCGGATGGCGGCACGCGCACGGCAGCGATCACTGGCGGCTATGTCGCGATGGTCGATGCCATGAATTCGCTGGTGCGCAAAGGCGTGCTGCGCGACACCCCGGTTCACGGCCAGGTCGCGGCGGTGTCGGTCGGCATCTGGTCCGGGCAGCCGGTCTCGATCTGGACTACGCCGAAGATTCCGAAGCCGAGACCGACATGAACATCGTCATGAACAATGGCGGCGGCTTCATCGAAGTGCAGGGCACCGCCGAAGGTCATGCCTTTCGTCGCATCGAACTCGACGAATTGCTCAATCTCGCAGCCAACGGCGTCGGCGCGCTGTGCGCTGAGCAGCTCGAAGCGCTCAACGCGGATTAGCAGGACGCGCCATGCGGCTGGTACTCGCCACCGGCAACGCCGGCAAGTTGAAGGAACTGCGCGAACTGCTGGCGCCGCCGGCATTCGAAGTACTGCCGCAGTCGCAGTTCACGCCGTCGGAGCGCCGCGGAAACCGGTCTGAGTTTCGTCGAGAACGCGCATCCTCAAGGCCCGGCATGCCGCGCACGCCTCCGGGCTCGCCGGCCATCGCCGACGATTCCGGGCTCGGAAGTGGATGCGCTCGACGGCGCGCCGGGCATTCTACTCGGCTCGTTACGCCGGTGAGCATGCCGAGCGACGAAGAGAATCTGCGCAAGCTGCTCGGCGGCGCTGCGATGGCAAACCGGCTTCGCAACGCACTGCGCGCTACCAATGCGCGTTGGTGTTCATACGCTCGGCGGTGGATCCATCGCCGCTGATCTGTCAGGCGAGCTGGGAAGGGCGCATCATCGCTGCGCCTCGCGGTTCGCGGCGGCTTCGGCTACGATCCCGATTTTCGAGTTGGCCGATCGTCGCGTTACCGCAGCCGAGCTGCCGGCCGCGGAAAAAAATCTGCTGAGTCATCGCGGCCAGGCGTTGCGAGGCCTGGTGGCGCAACTGCAGGCCGCCGTCCGCTCGGTCACGCTGCACTAGTCACGAGTCCTTTCGTGCCGCTCGCGCTGCCACCGCTTTCGCTTTACATCCACATGCCCTGGTGCGTGCGCAAGTGCCCGTACTGCGACTTCAATTCGCATGCGGCGCCGGAGCACGTTCCACAAGCGCAGTACATCGACGCCTTGCTCGAAGATTTGCAGGGCGACGTGGCTGCCGCTCAGCGGCGCCCGCTGACGTCGATCTTTTTCGGCGGCGGCACGCCGAGCCTGTTCGCGCCCGAGCAGCTCGGGCGCTTGCTCGAAGGCGTGCGGCGGCAGCTCGCCGTTCGCGCCGGACATCGAAATCACGCTCGAAGCGAACCCCGGCACCATCGAGCACGGTCGCTTCGCCGGCTATCGCGATGCCGGCGTGAATCGAGTGTCGCTGGGCGCGCAGACGTTCAACGAGGAGCAACTTCGCCTGCTGGGGCGCATCCATGGCCAGGACGACATCGTTCGCGCCGTCAGCGAGCTGCAGCAGGCTGGTATCGACAACTTCAATCTAGACCTCATGTACGGATTGCCGGCGCAGACGCTGCCGCAGGCGATTGACAGATGTGCGCAGTGCGCTGGCGTTACAGCCGACGCACCTCTCGCACTATCAACTCACGCTCGAACCCGGCACGGTGTTCTTCCATCGTCCGCCGCCGCTGCCCGATCCCGACGACATCTGGCAGATGCAGATCGATTGCCAGGAGCTGCTGGCGACTCGCGGCTATGCCCAGTACGAGGTCTCGGCCTATGCCCAAGAGGGACGCCGCAGTCGGCACAATCTCAACTACTGGCACTTCGGTGACTACATCGGCATCGGTGCCGGTGCTCACGGCAAGCTGACGATGCTCGAAGGCGAGCGCGCGATCGTGCGAACCGAAAGAGCGAAACAGCCCCGCGACTACCTGGCTCGCAGTGCGGACCGACGGGTGATCGACCGGCACCCCGTCGCAACCCAGGACCTGCCTTTCGAGTACATGCTGAACGCGCTGCGGCTGATCGACGGCTTCGACGAAGCATCCTTCGCGGCGTACACCGGGATGGAGTTCGCCACTCTGGGGGCAACCGTCGCCAAGGCGGTGCGAAAGGGTTTGCTGGAGCAGGATGCCCCCGGCCATTGGCGCGCGACCTCGGACGGGCAGCGTTTTCTCAACGATTTGCAGGCGCTGTTCCTGCCCGAAGCGTCGAACGGCGAATCCGATCGCCCCGATAAGCCGAAAAGTCCTTCTTGCAGCGCGTCGGCTATGTGAACTGCGCCACAAAATTTTCTTTGAAAACCGCCCTGTTAGCAGTATGCGCGCGCGGGTTATGCACACCCGCAGGCAGTTGTCGGATCTGCCGTACGTTGATGACAAAATTACATGCGATATATCAGCTGCGGCCTGTAAGTCATTGATGGATCAGGGTGAAATGCCCTGGTGAAAAATTGAGCAATGTGACGATGTCATATTTCCGCAAGCTTCCGCGTCGCGGCGGCGGGCAGTCATCCACACACTTATCCACAGACTTTGTGGATAACCGCCCTTCCTGAACGGCGAATCCGCGGAGCCTGCTGGAAGCGAAGCAGATTTTCTTGCGACGGCCGGAAACGGCCGTTACACTGCGCCCCTTTTTTCGGGCCGACACGCCCCCAGATACAGCGCCATGAAAGCAGCCATCCATCCCGAATACAAAGAGATCAACGTGGTTTGCAGCTGCGGGAACGCCTTCGTTACCCGTTCGACGCTGGGCCATGACCTGCAGATCGAAGTCTGCTCCAACTGCCACCCGTTCTATACCGGCAAGCAGAAGATCGTCGACACCGGCGGTCGCGTAGACAAGTTCCGCAAGAAGTACGCCGCCAAGTAAGCGCCCCGCGCCGTCCCTTGCGTGGGGACGTTAAGCGCGGGTTCAGCGGTTGAGCTCTACAGGAAGGGGCGCCTCGGAGATTCCGAGGCGCCCCTTTATCATTGCGTTGTGGTGGTCGGGCATGAATCGCGGAATCCAACTACGGAACTCGCGACGATTTACCACGACATACCTCTGTAGAGTCGCTCCTATCCATCCTGTCGGGACGCCGCCATGCCGCTGAACACTGCTCTTCGCGCCTCGCTGTTGGTACTCGCCGTCAGCGCCGCCCTGGGAACATCGTTGAGCGGCTGCTCATCGAACCCGGTCACCGGCCGGCCGGACCTGGTGTTCCAGAGCGAATCGGGTGAAATCAAGCGCTCCAAGGAAGTGCACCCGATGATCATGCAGCAGTTCGGCGGGCCCTATGACAATCCGCCGCTGCAGGCCTATGTGAACGAAGTCGGGCAGCGCGCCGCCAAGGCCAGCCATCGCCCCGAACTGGAATACAACTTCGTAGTGCTCGACAGCGAGGACATCAACGCCTTCACCACCGGGGGCGGCTACGTGTACATCACTCGCGGCATCATGAATTACCTCAACTCGGAAGCCGAGCTGGCCGCCGTGCTGGGACACGAGATCGGTCACGTCACCGCCCGTCATCCGGTGCGACAGCAGAGCAAGTCGGCGCTGTCGAACATCGGCGCGATGGCGGTCGGCATCTTCACCGGCAGCGGCGACCTCGCCGGCCTGGCGAATTACGCCGGCGCTGCGCTCATCAGCGGCTATGGCCGCGACCAGGAACTCGAAGCGGATCGCCTCGGTGCCGAATACTTAGTCGACGTCGGTTATGCACCCGAGCACATGATCGATGTGGTGCGGCTGTTGAAGAACCAGGAAATGTTCGAGATCGCGCGCG
Organism: uncultured Gammaproteobacteria bacterium; assembly: GCA_963710595.1. GTDB lineage: Bacteria > Pseudomonadota > Gammaproteobacteria > Steroidobacterales > Steroidobacteraceae > Steroidobacter. The sequence goes on along the minus strand of CAVQAZ010000003.1, from coordinate 835,259 downwards.
CTCGCGAAGAAAAACGCGATCCGCGGGTGTATCACGGCGTGTTCGCCACCCACCCGGACAACGATCAGCGGTTGACCGAAGTGGTGAAGGCGGCCGACAAGTTGAAGGGCGGTCCGACCGATACGCTCGATCCGGGCCGCGAGAAATATCTCAAGGCGGTCGAAGGTTTGCCGATGGGGCCGAGCCGCTCGCAAGGCGTGCTCAAGGGCAATCGCTTCTATCACGCCGATCTGGGACTGACGATGGCCTTCCCGAGCGGCTGGACGGTGGAGAATCACGCCGACCGGCTGACTGCGGTCTCGCCGCAGAAAGACAGCGTGATCCAGATGCAGACGCAGGCTCCGCCACCGAACACCGGCCCACGTGAATTTCTTTCACGATTGCTGTCGCGGTCCAGTGCCGGTCAACCCGAGCCGCTGGAAGTAAATGGCCTGCAGGGCTATACCGCAGTGGTTCGCACGGCGAACACCGACTTCGGCGTAGTGCCGGCTCGCTATGCCGTCATTTTCCACAATAACCTCGCCTATATTTTTGCCGGCGCCAGCAAGGCGTCCACCGGCACGCCCAAGGCGGATCCGCTGTTCATGTCGACGATCAAGACCTTCCGTCGCCTGAAGCAGAACGAGTTCGCGCTGGCCGAGCCGTACAAAATCAAAACCATCCGCGCCACCGAAACCACGCGCATCGCCGACCTGGCGAAAACCTCGCCACTGCCGGAATACGCCGAGCAGCAGCTGCGCCTGCTCAACGATCTGTATCCGAACAAAGAGCCGCAGCCGGGCCAGCTGATAAAGATCGTCGAATAAAAAATAAGTCCGCCTAATAGACAGCGAAGGACTTTTCGCGGCGCTTCGTTCCGCACCCCGGCTATGCGTTTCAGGCAGGCACGCTGTGGGTCAGCGTGCTTGATTCAGTAGCGTCGTCGTGTAAGTCTGCGCCTCCGATTTTTGCACTTGCAAAAAGCCGCGACGACCGTCGCCTAAGGACAGGCCCGATCGTTCCCCACGGCCTGCCGCGACGTTCCCCACCAGGAGCCGAAGGTCAGGCTCCCCGTTGTGGCATCTGCTTGCGGAACTAGCTCCATGGCCGAGAAGAAGTTTGAACTGACCAACCTGGCGACCGGCAAGAAGTCGCTCGCCGAAGTGAAGAGCGGCACGCTCGGCCCCGAGGTGCTGAACATCGCCACCCTCGCCAAGGACCATGGCATGTTTACCTTCGATCCTGGTTTCATGGCCACGGCGGCTTGTGAAAGCAAGATCACCTTCATCGACGGCGACGAAGGCGTGCTCCTGCATCGTGGCTATTCCCATCGAACAGCTGGCCGAGAAAAGCAATTTTCTCGAAGTCGCCTATCTGCTGATCAACGGCGAACTGCCGACCCACGAACAGCAGGCCGAGTTCTCGCACGCCGTCCAGTACCACACGATGATCAACGAATCGCTGCTGCGCTTCTTCAATGGCTTCCAGTACAACGCGCATCCGATGGCGATGGTGTCGGGCGTGGTGGCCTCGATGTCGGCCTTCTATCACGACTCGATGGACATCCATAATCCGCGCCATCGCGAGATCTTCGCCCACCGCATCATCGCCAAGATTCCGACCATCGCCGCGGCCGCGTACAAGCACGCGCTGGGCCAGCCTTTCATCTATCCGCGCAACGATCTCGACTACTGCGGCAACCTGCTGCACATGTTCTTCGCCGTGCCGTGCGAGCAGTACAACGTCGATCCGGTGCAGGCGCAGGCGCTCGACCTGCTGTTCATCCTGCATGCCGATCACGAACAGAACGCCAGCACGTCGACGGTGCGTCTCGCCGGCAGCACCGGCGCGAATCCTTACGCTGCGATCTCGTCGGGCATCTCGGCGCTGTGGGGCCCTGCCCACGGCGGTGCGAACGAAGCGGTGCTCGCGATGCTGGAGCAGATCGGCACCGTAGACAACGTGCCGAAGTTCCTCGCCAAGGCGAAGGACAAGAACGACAACTTCCGCTTGATGGGCTTCGGCCATCGCGTCTACAAGAACTTCGATCCGCGCGCGACCATCATCCGCGCCATGTGCCACAAGGTGCTGGCGAAGCTCGGCAAGTCCGACAATCCGCTGTTCGAACTGGCGCTGAAGCTGGAAGAGATCGCGCTCAAGGACGAATACTTCGTCGAGCGCAAGCTGTACCCGAACGTCGATTTCTATTCCGGCATCATCTACAGCGCGATCGGCATCCCGGCGTCGATGTTCACGGTGATGTTCGCGATCGCGCGCACCGTCGGTTGGGTGGCGCACTGGCAGGAAATGATCGCCGACCCGCAGATGAAGATCAGTCGCCCGCGCCAGCTCTACACCGGCCCGACCAAGCGCGACTACCTCGAAGTCGAGAAGCGCTAAAGATCAACGAGCGGCAAGCAGCTGATCAGCCGCTTGCCGTTTCTTCGAGTAACGATTCCAGCTCTGCCGTGTCCGCACGGCGCATCGGCCGTCCATCCACGGGGCTGGCGGGCGATTGCCGGATGCCGTCGATAGGAAACACGACGGCGTCGATATGCTTATCCCCGGCGACGAACTGCACCACCGGGTACGCCACCAGCCGATTCGGTTCGTAGCGCAGGCGACGTTCGCCGACGCGATGCGGAATGCCGCGATCCATCAGATGAATGGCGACCGGCTCCGGGCCTTCGGCGAACAAATGCAGGTTCACTTCCGAATGCGCCGATGCGGTGCCGCTCAGCACCGGGCCCACCAGCCGGGGCTGAAAGTTATTCAGCAGCCGCATGGCTTGCAGCGCCGTGCGGCGTAACGCACTCAAGGCGTTCGAGTGCTTGTGCCCTTCGAATAAACGGTGATGCGCGGCCAGCGCCGCTTCGATCTCAGTGTTCTTGGGCAGCACCGCGATATCGATCGCGCCGAGTCTTTCGGCGGCTTTGCGTTTCGCCAACGCGTAATCATCGATGCCCTGTTCGGACATGATCCGCGCGGCTTCCTGGGCCACCGCCATGCGCAATGCTTCGCCGCGTGGGTTGCTTCGTTTTGGCATCTTGATCCGCTCCCATCGTCAGAACAGCGAATCCTCGCTCTCGCCCTTGTTCTCCTGGTCGCCTTCCCCGGTCGGTAACGCAGTGTCGATTTCTGCCTGCGGCGGCAGATGACCGGCCATGAAGGTTTCAAAGATCGCATTCGGATCGCCCGGCCGCGCCGCCAGGCCAGTGTCGGCGGAAATGCGCATCGATACCAGGCCCGGCGGCGGTGCGCGACGTTGCTCAGGCACTCCCTGCAACGCCTCCGACATGAAATAAATCCACATCGGCAACGCTGTGCGGCTGCCTTCCTCACCGGGGCCGAGCGAACGTTCCTGGTCGAAGCCCACCCACGCAGTGCCCACCAGGGAACTGTTGAAGCCGCAGAACCAGGCATCGCGCCGGTCGTTGGTCGTACCGGTTTTGCCGGCCAGGTCGTTGCGCTTCAATTGCATCGCACGCACCGCGGTGCCACGCCGGATCACATCGCTCATCATGTCGGTGATCAGATAATCGTTCTGCGCCGACAGCACCTGCGGCGCCAGGAATTTTTCCTGCAGGTAGGTCCGGCCGCCCCAACGCGTTTCGTCGCTGGCGTCGGCGCGAATCGGCGCCTCGAGCAGGTTGGTCGCGCTGCCCTCTTCGGTGGTCGGCTGAACGCAATCGATGCAAGCGAACTTCGGCTGCGCATCGTAAACCACGTTGCCATCCGAGCCGACGATACGTTGTACGAAATACGGCTCGACGCGGAAGCCGCCGTTGGCAAACACGGCGTAAGCGCTTGCCATTTCCAGCGGCGACACCTGCGCCGTGCCCAGCGCCAGCGAGAGATTGCGCGGCAAACTGCTTTCGGGAAAACCGAAGCGCTCGATGAATTGCGTGGCGTAAGCGGGGCCGAGCGAATTCATCACGCGAATCGAAACGAGATTACGCGAGCGCACCAGTGCTTCACGCAGTCGCATCGGTCCGCGGAATTCACGCGTGTTGTTTTGTGGACGCCAGCTGCCCTCGAGCGTCGCGTCCTCGATCACCAGCGGCGCATCGTTGACGATGCTGGCCGGCGTGAAGCCCTGGTCGAGCGCCGCCGAATAGAGAAACGGCTTGAACGAAGAACCCGGCTGGCGCTTCGCCTGCACCGCCCGGTTGTAATTGCTCGCGTAGTAATCGAAGCCGCCGCTGAGCGCGGCGATGGCGCCATCCTGCGGATCGACCGCGACAAAGGCGCCCTGCGCGTCCGGTATCTGCACCATGCGCCAGTTGCCGGAAACTTCCTGCGCCATATAGATGATGTCGCCGACTGCCAGGACATCGCTCGCTCTCTGTAACGCGGGGCCGACGCTGCCATCGGGCAGGGGGCTGCGCGCCCAGCTGATTCCCGTCCAGCCCAAATTGATGCGACCCACGTTGCGCGAAAAGGCGACCGCATTCTTTTCTTCCAGCGAAATGATGACGGCGGGTTCGAGCCCGCCACGCACGGCGAAATCTTCAAGTGCTTGCGACCATTCCTTCTCGCGCGCGCCCGAAACTAACGCCACACGACCCGCCGGTCCGCGATAGCCGTGACGCTGATCGTAATCGAGCAATGCGGCGCGTAACGCTTTGACCGCGGCGTGCTGTAAACGGCTATCGACTGTGGTGACCACTTCGTAGCCGGCGGTATAGGAGTCCGCGCCGAAGCGAGTGAACAGATCCCCACGCACCATTTCCGCGATGTACGGCGCTTCGACTTCGACGGCCGGCCCGTGCAATTTCGATTCGACCGGAGCGGCCAGCGCCGCGTCGTACTCTTCCTTGGTGATGTATTCCTTTTCCCGCATGCGACGCAGCACATACGAGCGTCGCTGGCGGGCGAGTTCCGCATTCGCAACCGGGTTGTCGCGCGACGGCAGCCGGAACGTGCCCGCGATCAACGCGATCTCCGGCAACGACAGCTGCTCCACCGGCTTGCCGAAATAAACTTCCGCGGCCGCGCCGATGCCATAGGCGCGCTGGCCGAGAAACATCTTGTTGAGATACAGCGCGAGGATTTCCTGCTTGCTCAGTTCCTGCTCGATCCGCAGCGTGGTGAAAATTTCCAGCATCTTCCGGCGATAGCTCTTCTCCGGGCTGAGGAAGATGCCGCGCGTCAGCTGCATGGTGATAGTGCTGCCGCCTTCCGCTTTATCGCCCGATACCAGGTGTCGCACCACCGCGCGGATCAGGCCCGGATAGTCGACGCCGCCGTGCTGGAAGAAGCGGTCATCCTCGGCGGCCAGCACTGCATTGATCATCTGGCCGGGGATCGCTTCGAACAACAGCGGGATGCGCCGCTGTTCGCCAAACTGGGCGATCAGCCGGCCGTCGCGGCTGAACACCCGCAGTGGCACCTGCAGCCGGATGTCCTTGATGGCGGTGACATCGGGCAGGCTGGGGCGCAGGTATTGATAAGCGCCGAGTAGGCCGAAAACGACCGCGGCGCCTGCCGCCAGCAGCGCCGCGAACATCAATCGAAGCGGGGATGAAAGGTAACGTCGCATGGCAACAAAAAATCCTAAGTCCTTGCTTTCCGGTTGCGATATCAAAAGGCTGTAGGCATATTAGCCCGCGAAATTCGCACGCACGAAGATTCAGCGGCGGCGCGCTATTGGTGCTTCCAACCCTGTCTCAGGTCATGACAAGGGGCATGATACGGGTCCGCATGCGGTATAGGTCGTCAGGTCTGAAGATCGTTCCCGCAGTCCTTCAGGTTCACGTTCAGGGACTGCGTCGCGAAATTGCCAATGCGACCCGGGGATCTGCCTAGGAAGAAAGGCGCTATAAGTGCTGGTCGCGGGGCTAAAGCTCTGATCTGCATCAACTCCTGCTTGTTCTGGCAGCGCCGGTCTGCTGCTGCGGCAAACACGGTAGTTTTGCTGCGGGAATACCGCGATGGTATTTCGTGAGGCTGCTCACATTCAACTTAACTCACGGCTGTATATAGTTGCCGCCCGTGTTTCGCGTCCGATCTCCGATCGTCACCTAAGTGTCTGATCAAGAAAGGGAACCAGCGTGTTTTTATCTGCAAAATCCCGGCCGATTCTAGGCCTGGACATCACCACCTCCTCGGTCAAGCTCATTGAATTGAGCATGAGCGGCGGTCAATACCGCGTGGAGTCCTATGCGGCCGAAGCGACGCCGCCCAACTCGATCAACGAGAAGGCCATCGTCGACGCCAATGCCGTCGGCGACGCCATCAAGAGGGCTGTAAAACGTTCAGGTGCGCGTGCCAAGGAAGCGGCCGTGGCGATCAGCGGCGACGCTGCCATCACCAAAGTCATTCAGATGCCGCGCACGCTGGGTGAGAACGAGTTGGAAGGTCAGGTGGAAATGCAGGCCGACCAGTACATCCCCTTCCCCATGGAAGAAGTCAGCTTCGACTTCGAAGTGATCGGGCCGTCGGAAAAAGATCCGGACATGCTCGATGTACTGCTGGTCGCGACGCGGTCGGAAAATGTCGAGCAACGCATCGCTGCCTGCGCCGCGGCCGGGCTGACGGCGAGAATCGTCGACGTCGAAGCGTTCGCTTTGGAAAACGCCTGCCGCCTCCTCACGCACCAGATGCCGGACGGTGGACTTAGCCGCGTCATCGCAGTGGTCGACTTCGGCGCCAGCAGCACCACCTTCAGCGTGCTGCGTGACTTGAAAGTGATTTACACGCGTGACTTCGCCTTCGGCGGCCAGCAGCTGACCGAAGAAGTGATGCGTACCTATGGCCTGAGCATGGAAGAAGCCGGACGCGCCAAGAAAGAAGGCGGCCTGCCCGGGAATTATGACACTGAGGTACTCGGCCCCTTCATCGACGATATGTGCCAGCAGGTGAGCCGCTCGCTGCAGTTCTTCCTCGCTTCAGGCGCCGGTCGTGAGCAGCCGGAGCAGATTTTGATCTGTGGCGGCTGCGCGAACATTTCTGGTGCCGCAGAAATGATCCAAAGTCGCGTCGGCATCGAATCTCAGCGTGGCGATCCTCTCGGTCAGATGAAGGTGAGTCAGAAGGCCAAGGCACAGGCAGTTAAGAAGGATGCAACCGCACTGTTAACTGCATGCGGCCTGGCACTACGGAGCTTCGACTGACATGCCAAGAATTAACCTAGTCCCATGGCGGGAAGCGGAACGCAAACGCAAGCGCCAGGAATTCGGCGTTGGCGCGGTGGCGGCGCTGATGTTCGCAGCCGTCATTGCCTTCGCCGTCAACTGGCAGATGCAATCGGCCATTGACGAGCAGATGGAGCGCAACCAGTACCTGACCGGGCAGATCGCAGAATTGGATAAACAGATCGCCGAGATTCTCGATCTCGAACAGCAGAAGCAACGCTTGCAGGCACGCATTCAAGTGATCGAACAGTTGGAACTCAGCCGCCCGGAGATCGTGCACGTGTTCGATCAGCTGGTGCGCACGACGCCCGACGGCATCTATCTGGTTTCAGTGAAACAGAACAATCGCAAGATCGAACTCAAGGGCGTGGCGCAGTCGAGCACTCGCGTCGCCTCTTACATGCGCAACATCGATGCTTCCGAATGGTTGAAAGATCCGGCGCTGGAAATTCTCGAGACCAAGGGCACCACCGACGCCGGTTCGCAATTCACGTTGAACGCCACGCAGGAAAATCCACAGTTGGCGGCTAATCCGGATGCCGCGGCCGGCACTGCTGGAGGTGCGCCGTGACCTTCGTCGAACAACTTCGCGATCTCGATCCCAACGATCCGAGCCGCTGGCCGCTGCCGTTCCGGTTCGGCGCGATCGCATTGATATTCATCCTTGCCGTAGTGCTGATGGCGTACTTCCTCGCCTGGAAGCCCAAGAAGCCGGAGCTCGACAGCGCACGCGCGCAGGAACTGACGCTGCTGCAGACACTGGAACAGAAAGCAAAGAAGGCGGCAAACCTGGATGCCTACAAGGCGCAGCTGGCCGAAATGGAACAGTCTTTCGGCGCGATGCTGCGCAAGCTGCCGAACAAGACCGAAGTGCCGAATCTGCTGACCGATATTTCGCAGCAGGGTGCGGGTGCGGGCCTGGACCAGAAACTGTTCCAGCCGGCGCCGCAGATCAACAAGGACTTCTACGCCGAGCTGCCGATCAAAATGCGGCTCACCGGCAACTTTCATGCAATCGGCGCCTTCGTCAGCGGCATCGCGGCATTGCCGCGCATCGTGACGCTTCACGATGTACAAATCACCGCGGATGCCAAGGACGCCGGCAGCGATCGGCTGCAGCTGGACGTCACTGCCAAGACTTACCGGTATCTCGACGAAGATGAGCAGGCTGCGCAGCAACCGCAACCGACCGGCGGTCGCCCGCCGAACGCCCGCTAAGCCAAGCGCATCCAGCACGACAAGAGCAGTCACTCATGACGGCACATAACACGAGCTTCAAGACAATCGCGACCAGTGCGCTCGCGCTGCTATGGCTGAGCGCCTGCTCCAGCGACATGGACAAACTGCAGGCGCAGGTCGATGAGATCAAGAATCGTCCCGGCGAACGCATCGAGCCGCTGCCGCAGATCAAGCCCTACGAAAATTTTATTTATAACGCTGCCAGCCAGCGTTCTCCTTTCGTGCCGAGCGCGCCGGTGCGCAACGACGTCGCCAGCGCGGTGCGCCCGGATTCCAGGCGCTCGCGCGAATTTCTCGAACAGTTCCCGCTCGACACCATGCAGATGGTCGGCACCTTGCAATTGCAAGGCAGCAGCTATGGCCTGGTGCAGGGCAAGGATGGCCTGGTTCATCGCGTGCTACCGGGCAGCTTCATGGGGCAGAACGACGGTCGCGTCGTCAGCATCACCAGCACTCGCATTTCAATCATCGAGATCGTGCCCGACGGTGTGGGCGGATACATCGAGCGGCCAGCTGCGCTGGCGCTGAACGAATGATCCCTAGGGAGAAAGCCAGAATGTTGTTCTCAAGCTCCGCCACGCCAGCACGATCCAGTCTTCGTGCCGGCCGTCCGACCCGCGCTGCGCTCGCCAAGGCAAGCCTGCAGCGGGCCGCCGTCGGCGTCGTCCTGGGCCTGGCCGCGCTCGCCGGGTTCGGTGGGCAGACTGCAACGGCGCAGTCCACCAATCGCCTGGAAAACATCCAGGCCACAGTCACTGCCGGTGACAAGGTGGAACTGACGTTGACTCTGAGCGAAGCCGCCCCGACTCCGTTGACCTTCACGGTCGACAACCCGGCGCGCATCGCGCTCGACCTGCCTGCCACTGCCGTCGCCATGACCTCGCGTCGTGTCGACGTGAAGCAAGGCGTGCTCGACACGGTCAACGTCGCCGAAGCGAACGGCCGCACGCGCGTCGTGCTCAACGTCGATAGCCTCGTGCCTTACGAAACCCGCGTCCAGGGCAACACCATCGTCGTGTCCCTCGCCGCTGCCGGCACCACACGTTCGTTACAGTCGAGCGCGGCCCCGAACGGCGCGTTGGCTGTTGCGAGCCAGCGGCCAGCCTCGGCCACCTCGGTCTCCGGTGTACGTAGCGTCAATAACATCGACTTTCGCCGCGGCAGCGACGGCTCCGGGCGCGTCATCGTCGAGCTGACCGATTCCAAGGTGCCGGCCGACCTGCGCCAGGAGGGTGGCCGCATCGTCGTGAACTTTGCCAAGACCAGCATTCCCGAAGCGCTGCTGCAGCGTCTCGATGTGGTGGACTTCGCCACGCCAGTGAGCTCCATCGACGCCGTGCGCGTCGGTGATGGCGCCCGCCTGGTGATCGCCGCTTCCGGCGACTACGAGCAGCTCGCCTATCAGTCCGACAACATCTATACGATCGAGATCAAGCCGGTCGTGAAGCTGCCGCCGGAACTGCGCGATAAGAAGGAATACATCGGCGAGCGCCTGACGCTGAACTTCCAGGACATCGAAACCCGCGCCGTGCTGCAGCTGTTGGCGGATACCAGCGGCCAGAACATGGTGATCAGCGATACGGTGTCAGGCAACGTCACCCTGCGATTGCAGAACGTGCCGTGGGACCAGGCGCTGGACGTGGTGATGCGCACCAAGGGCCTGGACTCGCGCCAGGAAGGCAACGTGATCTTCATCGCGCCGGCCACCGAAATCTCGGCCCGCGAGAAGGAACTGCTGACTGCACGCAAAGAAGCACAGGAGCTGTCTCCGCTGCGCACCGAGTATCTGCAGGTGAACTATGCCAAGGCCGCTGACCTCGCCACGCTGATCAAGTCGGGCGCCGGTTCGCTGATCTCCGAGCGCGGCAGTGTCGCGATCGACGAACGCACCAACACCTTGCTGTTGCAGGATACGTCGGAACGCCTGGCCGACATCCGCCGCTTGGTGTCGACGCTCGACATCCCGGTCAAGCAGGTCATGATCGAAGCACGCATCGTCATCGTCAGCGACGACTACAGCCGCGACCTCGGCGTGCGCTTCGGCGCCAACGCCATCTTCAACCAGGGTGGCAGCGACGGCATCGGCTTCATCGGCAACCCGGTAGGTGATGATGACGAGGAAGACGGCATCATCCTCAGCCCCAACCCGGGCGGCGCGCCTCGGATCGGCGGAATTGAAACCCAGCCCTCGGCGGCTGACCGCTACCTGGTCAATCTGCCGGCCGCGAATCCTGCCGGTCGACTGGCCCTGACGCTGCTCGACTCCGACTACCTGGTCGACCTGGAACTGTCAGCGGCGCAGGCCGAAGGCCGCGGCGAGATCATCTCCTCGCCCCGCCTGATCACGGCCAACCAGCGTGAAGCGACGATCGAGCAGGGTGTGGAAATTCCCTACCAGGAATCTTCGTCCAGCGGCGCCACGACCACGCAGTTCAAGAAAGCCGTGCTGAGCCTGAAGGTGACGCCGCAGATCACACCGGATAACCGCGTGATCCTCGATCTCACCGTCTCGAAGGACAGCGTCGGTCAGTTGGTTGCGAGCGCCACCGGCGGCTTCGTGCCCAGCATCGACACCCGCGAAATCGTCACCCAGGTGCTGGTCAACGACGGCCAGACCGTGGTGCTCGGCGGCATCCTCGAAACCGAGCGTCGCGATGCCGAAAACAAAGTGCCTTACCTGGGCGATATCCCTGTGCTTGGCCGCCTGTTCAAGCAGACCACCACGACCGACAACAAGGATGAGCTGCTGATTTTCGTCACGCCGCGCATCCTCCGCGAAGGTTCGAGCTTGTATTGAGAATGGAGAATCAGTGACTGGGCCAGACACGGCACAGTCATCGCCAGGTCGAATGAACGGCCGTCCACCGGAAACGGGGACGGCCGTTTTCGTTTATAGTTGCGCGAAGTCATGACTTCCCACGCACGCGGCAGCAACGTTTTTCTGATCGGTCCGATGGGCTCGGGCAAGACCGCGGTCGGCAAGCAGCTGGCGCGGCTGCTGCATTTGCATTTCTACGACAGTGACGCCGAGATCGAGCAGCGCACCGGCGTCGACATTCCCTTTATTTTCGAAAAGGAAGGCGAGGCCGGCTTTCGCGAACGCGAGCGCGAAGTGATCGATTCGCTGACGGGAATGCAGGATGTGATCATCGCCACCGGCGGCGGCGCTGTATTGCTGCCGCAGAATCGCGAGCACCTGGCCAGTCGCGGCCGGGTGGTCTATCTCCAGACCGGCATCGAACAGCAGCTGGAGCGAACCCGGCACGGCCGGCAGCGGCCGCTGCTGTACACCGACAATCCCGAAGACAAGTTGCGCGAGCTGATGCTCCATCGCGGCCCGTTGTACGAGTCGATCGCCGCCGTGGTGGTGTCGACCGATGGTCGACAAGTGCGGGTGGTGGCAGAGGAGATCGTGCAGAAGCTGCAGGAACTGCCCCCATCATGAGCGACCAGCCATGAGCCACCAGCCGCACCAACAAGTCGATATCGCCCTCGGCGAACGCAGCTATCCGATTTTGATCGGGCCGCACCTGCTGGAAGATGACGAGCTGCTCGGCGAGCATATCGCAGCACGTAACCTGCTCATCGTCACCAACGAAACCATTGCGCCGTTGTACCTGCGGCCGTTGGCGACCGCGTTGAAACATCGGCGCATCGCCTCCGTCGTGCTGCCGGATGGCGAGCAGTACAAGACGCTCGATACGATGTCGCGCATTATCGATGCGCTGATTGACGAACGTATGAATCGCGACGCTGCGGTGATTGCATTGGGCGGCGGTGTCATCGGCGACATGGCCGGATTCGCCGCCGCTTGTTATCAGCGCGGCATTGATTACATCCAGGTACCCACCACCTTGCTGGCGCAGGTGGACTCTTCGGTCGGCGGCAAGACCGGGGTCAATCATCCCCAGGCCAAGAACATGATCGGCGCGTTCCATCAGCCTCGCTGCGTCATCGCCGACACGGGAACACTGTCTACCCTGCCCGAACGCGAATACCGCGCCGGCATCGCCGAGATCGTCAAGTATGGCCTGATCTACGACCCGGCATTCTTCGCGTGGCTGGAGACCAATGCCGAGGCGCTGTCGGCAAGGGTCGATAGCGCGGTGATTTACGCCATCCGCCGCTCGTGCGAAATCAAAGCAGAAGTGGTCGGCAACGACGAGCGAGAGCAAGGAGTGCGCGCCATTCTCAATCTTGGTCACACGTTCGGGCACGCCATCGAGACCGCTTCCGGCTACGGCAACTGGTTGCATGGCGAGGCCATCGCGGCCGGCATGGTCATGGCGGCCGACTTGTCGCAACGGCTTGGCTGGCTGCCTGCAGTGGATCGCGATCGAACTGTCACGCTGTTGCGACGTTTCGCTCTGCCCGTCGAAGCACCGCGCATTGGCGCCGATCGTGCGCGAGAACTGATGAAGCTGGACAAGAAGGTGCTGGACGGAAAATTGCGCCTGGTCCTGCTGCGCAGCCTTGGCACGGCCGAGGTCGTCAGCGATTACTCCAGCGACGCTTTCGCGGCAACGCTGCAAACGCATTTCGATTCCGCCGCATGACCGCTGCGAACTCGCCGCTGGCGCCGTACGCCGCTTGCGACACACGCACCAGGGGGCGCAGGTATCCGGAAGATACGCCCCGCTATCGCAGCGAATACCAGCGCGACCGCGACCGCATCGTCCATTCCACCGCCTTTCGCCGCCTGGTCTACAAGACCCAGGTGTTCGTGAACCATGAAGGCGACTTGTTCCGCACGCGATTGACGCATTCCATCGAAGTTGCGCAGATCGCCCGGACCATCGCACGAGCGCTGCAGCTCAACGAAACGTTGGTCGAAGCCATCTGTCTCGCCCACGACCTCGGTCACACACCGTTCGGTCACGCCGGCCAGGATGCGCTCAACGAGTGCATGCGCGACTACGGCGGCTTCGAGCACAACTTGCAGTCGCTGCGAGTCGTAGACGAACTCGAGGAGCATTACGCCACGTTCTCCGGTCTGAACCTTACGTTTGAAACTCGCGAAGGCATTCTCAAGCACTGCTCGCTCAACAACGCCCGCACGCTTGGCGAACTCGGCGAACGTTTTATCCGCCGTACCCAGCCGACCCTGGAAGCGCAGATCGCCAATCTCGCCGACGAGATCGCTTACAACAATCACGATCTCGACGACGGCCTGCGCGCCGGGCTGATCACGCTCGAAGAATTGCAGCAAGTGCCGTTGTTCAAGCGGCAGTACGACGTGGTGATCGCCCTGTACCCGTCGTTGAACGGCCGGCGCCTGGTGCATGAAATCGTCCGGCGCATGATCAGCTACGTCGTCACCGATCTCATCGAAACCACCGCCGCGTTACTGCGCGCAGCTGCGCCAGCCGACGTCGAAGCGGTGCGCAACGCGCCGGGCACCCTCGTTAAGTTCAGCGAACCGGTCGCTGACGAGCACCTGGAGCTGAAACGCTATCTCCGCGAGCACGTCTACCGGCACTACCGCGTCCTGCGCATGACCAATAAAGCGGACGCCGTCATCAGCAGCCTGTTCAAAACCTTCTTCACCCGCCCCGAACTGCTGCCGCCCGAACACCAGCAGGTCGCCACCCAAATGCAATCCCAATCCGGCGAAACCGGCCGCGCCCGCGCCGTCGCCGACTACATCGCCGGCATGACCGATCGCTACGCCATCGTCGAACACGAGCGATTATTCGATCCCGCCAAGCGCAGCTGATCCTCACCTCTCCCCTTGGGAGAGGTCAAGGCAACGCCGGTGAGTGGGGATGCGGCAGTTAGTAACTTCGCTGCGCGCATTGCGCGCAAGAGGGGGCTTCGCCCCTTGCCCCGAGGGAGTTCTTACCCTCTCCCTTTGGGAGAGGGCAGGGTGAGGGGCTCTTACGTAGAAGCGAAAGTGGCAACAGTAAAGCCCCCTCACCCGCCCGGACGGGCGACCTCTCCCAAGGGGAGAGGTGAGGAGCTGCCGCAGCAACGTGAAGCGCGAAGCTGGTAAAGTTCGACCAATGACGACTCCAGCACCAGCCAACGACGTTTTCCTCCGCGCGCTGTTGCGCCAGCCTGTTGATCGCACGCCGGTCTGGATGATGCGGCAGGCGGGTCGTTATTTGCCGGAGTACCGCGCCACGCGCGAACGCGCGGGTAGTTTTTTAAAGCTTTGCATGACGCCCGAACTCGCCTGCGAAGTGACTTTGCAGCCGCTGGCTCGATTCCCGCTCGACGCGGCGATCCTGTTTTCGGACATCCTGACGATTCCCCACGCGCTGGGGCTGGGGTTGCAGTTTGAAACAGGCGAGGGACCTCGCATCGAGCGGCCGGTGCGGTCGCTCGCTGATGTCGAACGGCTGGGTATTCCTGATCCCAATGTCGAGTTGCGCTACGTGATGGATGCGGTGCGTCTGATTCGTCGTGAGCTGAAGGGCCGTGTGCCGTTGATCGGTTTTGCTGGCAGCCCTTGGACAGTTGGCACGTATATCGTCGAGGGTGGCAGCTCTCGTGAGTTCTCGCGCATCAAGACGATGATGTACAACGAGCCTGCGACGTTACGCGCCCTGCTGCAGTTACTGGCGGATTCCACCCGGTTGTATTTGAACGCGCAGATCGCCGCCGGTGCGCAGGCAGTGATGATCTTCGATACCTGGGGCGGCGTGCTCACGCCGGCGCAGTATCGCGAGTTCTCGCTGCATTACATGCAGAGCATCGTCGATGGACTCAAGCGCGAGCACGAGGGTCACCGCATTCCTGTGATCCTGTTCACTAAGGGCGCTGGCGAGAAATTGAGCATCATGGCGCAGACCGGCTGCGATGCGCTCGGCGTCGATTGGACCACCGATCTCGCGGACGCGCGGCGCGCCGTCAACGATCGCATCGCGCTTCAAGGCAATCTCGATCCGAACTGCCTCTATGCCTCACCGGAGGTCATTCGCCAGGAAGTGGCTCGAGTGCTGGCAAGTTATGGCCACGGGCACGGACACGTGTTCAATCTCGGTCACGGCATTCATCCCGGCGTGCCGCCCGAACATGCCGGCGCGATGATCGCAGCCGTGCACGAGCTGAGCCCGCAATATCACATTCAGAAGTGAATGGTGACCAGGGATGAGTGAATGGTCAGAGGCGTACACCTGACCGCAGCCAGGATTTCACTTCTTGCCTCTCAGCTCATCCCGCAGCGCCCGCCGCAGAATCTTGCCGACGTTGGTCTTCGGCAGTTCATGCCTGAAGTAGACATGCTTCGGCACTTTGTAGCCGGTCAAGTGCTGGCGTGCGAAATCGATCAGCGCCTGTTCAGTGAGCTGGGGATCCTTGCGTATGACGAACAAAGCGACGACCTCACCGGCGCGCTCGTCTTCCTGCGCGACTGCGGCTACTTCAAGTACGCCGGGATGCTCGGCAATCACGCTTTCGATTTCATTCGGATACACGTTGAAGCCGGACACCAGGATCATGTCCTTCTTGCGATCCTCGATGAACACGTAGCCGGCGGCATCCAATCGGCCGATATCGCCGGTGCGCAGCCAATCGCCGAGCATCACCTTGTCGGTTTCGTCGGGTCGGTTCCAATAGCCTTTCATGACCTGCGGACCGCGCACGCAGATTTCACCGACGTTGCCGATGCCGACGTCATTGCCGGCGTCATCCCGAATGCTGACTTCCGTCGAGGCAATCGGCAGGCCGATGGAGCCGTTGAAATCCGTGCCGAAAGGATTGATGCACGCCGCCGGCGAAGTCTCCGTCAGCCCCCAGGCCTGCGTCAGGACATTGCCGGTCACTTTCTTCCACTGCTCGGCTACCGAGCGCTGCACGGCCATGCCGCCGCCCAGCGTGATGCCCAGAGCACTGAAATCGACCTCCGAGAATCCCGGCGTATTCAGCAGCGCATTGAACAGCGTGTTGACGCCGTTGATGTACGTGAAGCGGAATTTCTTCAGCTCGCTGACGAATGCCGGGAAGTCGCGTGGATTGACGATGAGCACGTTATGCGCACCGAGTTTCACGAACGCCAGCCAATTCCCGGTGAGCGCAAAGATGTGATACAGCGGCAGCGCCGTGATGATGGTGTCTTGGCCCACGCGGGTCGCGGTGCCCATCCACGACTCGGACTGCAGCACGTTGGCGACGATATTCCGATGCGTCAGCATCGCGCCCTTGGCGACGCCAGTGGTGCCGCCGGTGTATTGCAGGAACGCGATGTCGTCATGATCCGTCGGCACCGGAGTAAACGTTCCATAGTGGCCCATCTGCAGCGCCTTGTTGAAACGAATCGCGCCGGGCAGCGCGTAAGCCGGCACCTGTTTGCGCACATGTCGCAAGACCAGGTTGGTGAGCGTCGACTTGGGCCAATGCAGCTGGTCGCCTACGCCGGTGACGACGACGTGTTCGATGCTGGTTTTATCGATGACGCCGGCCAGGGTGTGCGCGAAGTTTTCCAGGATGACGATGGCCTTGGCGCCGGAATCCGCCAGCTGGTGTTCCAGCTCACGCGCCGTGTACAGCGGATTGGTGTTGACGACCGTCAGGCCGGCCCGCAAAGCGGCGTAGAGCGCGATGGGGTACTGCAAGACGTTGGGCAGCATGAGGGCGATCCGATCGCCTTTCTTGAGGCGCGCCACGTTCTGCAGGTACGCGGCGAACTCGCGCGACAGCCTTTCGTAGTCGGCGTAGGTAATCGTGCGGCCCATGCTGGTGAATGCCGCGCCATCGGCGAAGCGCGCGCAGCTTTCATCGATGATTTCGCTGACCGAGCGATACTGTTCCGGATTGATCAGCTCGGGCACGCCGCTCGGATAACTCTTCAGCCACGGCTTCGTTGCCGCCGGCTCCCCCTGCACGATCGCATTCATTTTTTCAGTACCTCGAGCAAGGCCGGCCACAGATTGTCCAGCAGTTTCGGTTGCGCGGCCGCGGTCGGATGAATACCGTCGGCCTGCATCAATGAGTCATCGAGCGCTACGCCGTCGAGAAAAAACGCCACCAGCGGCAGCTGGTATTTTTTTGCCAGATCGCCGTACAACGCATGGAACTGATCGGCATATTCGGCGCCGTAATTGGTCGGCATGCGCATGCCGGCCAGCACCACCTTCGCACCGGCAGCCTGCGCCTGCTCGATCATGTATTCGAAATTACCGCGCACCTGCTTCAAAGGCAGGCCGCGCAGGCCATCGTTACCGCCCAGTTCCAGCACCACAATGGACGGTTTGTGCAATTCGAGGGCGCGAGGCAGGCGCCCACGCGCGCCACCGGTGGTTTCGCCGCTGACGCTGGCATTCACTACCTTGTAACCGTACCCTTGAGTCGCCAGCCGGCGCTCCAATAACGCGACCCAGGTGGCGTCGAGTTTGACGCCATAGCCGGCGCTCAAACTGTCGCCCAGCACCAGGATCGCGTTGCGCGTCGAGTTGGCGGCGGCTGCCGCTTGAACCAATCCGGGCAGCATCAGTCCGAGCCCCAGCAGGCTCAGCCAGGCGAATCGCACTGGCGGCCCGGCGATCCGCTCAGCTGAGCTGAATCTGAACCAGCGCGGGATGCGTAAGCTCAGGCTAAGTAAACGCTGCCAGACTGTGGCTGCCGGCAATGCCCTCACCGGTTGCGGCGACCCCAGTGTTCCAGACTTGCCCCAAGAGCCAGCTTCTAATCTCGACATGAGCATTGTGCAACCGGTCCTCAAAGCGGAAAAAATCAGCAAGCAGGTTAGCAGCCCCGAGGGAACGCTGACCATCCTCGCAGCAGTCGATGTAGACATCGCGGCGGGCGAAACAGTCGCCATCGCCGGCGCCTCCGGCGCCGGCAAATCCACGTTGCTGGCGTTGCTGGCAGGGTTGGATGAGCCCAGCGAGGGACGCATCTGGTTGAACGGCGCCGAGCTGACGGCGCTGGACGAAGACGGCCGCGCTGCGGTACGCGCGCAGCATGTAGGCTTCGTGTTTCAAAGCTTTCACCTCGTGCCCTCGCTGACAGCGATTGAGAACGTCATGTTGCCGCTGGAACTGGCGGGGAGACCTGGCGCGCGTGCTGCCGCGGCAGAAGCGTTGGCGGAGGTCGGGCTGACGCCGCGTCGCGAGCATTATCCGCGGCAGTTGTCTGGGGGCGAACAACAACGCGTCGCTCTGGCGCGAGCATTCGTTACACGGCCGGCCTTGCTGTTCGCGGATGAACCCACCGGCAATCTGGATTCAGTCACGGGCGATCGAATCATCGAACTGCTATTCGAGATGAATCGCGCAGCGCAGACCACGTTGGTGGTAGTAACGCACGATCAGGCTATCGCCCAGCGTTGCCGCCGTACCATTCGCATCGAAGCCGGCAAGGTTGCGGCATGAAAGCGTTGCGGCTGGCAGTGCTCGCGCTGCTGCGGGATGGAAAATCCGGCGAGTTGCGAGTGCTGTTGCTCGCGCTGCTGGTCGCAGTCTCGGCGCTGACGGCAGTCGGGTTCTTCACCAGTCGCGTCAGCCTGGCGGTCGATCAACAAGCGGGCGAAGTACTGGCGGCCGACCTGCGGCTGCAGTCACGCACGGCCATCGATCGCGAGTACTTGCAACTTGCCGCCGAGGCGGGCCTGAAAACAGCGGAGCTGTCGAACTTTCCGAGCGTGGTCTTCAACGGCGAAGACAGCGCATTGACGGCGATTCGCGCCGTGTCCGAAACCTATCCACTGCGCGGTCGCGTGAAAACGGCTGCAGTGCCTTTCGGTCGAGCGCAGGAAGTCAGCGAGATTCCCGGCGCCGGCGAAGCCTGGCTGGAAGCGCGATTGTTTGCACAGCTCGGCGCGAAGGTCGGCGATCGAATTCGCGTCGGCTCGAGCGAACTGACCGTAACGCGAGTACTCGACTATCGGCCCGACCAGGGCTCGCAGTTCGTCGATCTCGCCCCGACCTTGCTGATGCGACTCGATGATGTTGCTGCCACCGGGCTGGCGCAGGAAGGCAGCCGCATCTCTCACTTTGCGTTGTTCGCCGGGCAGCCGCAGGCCGTCGCCGCATTCAAGCAACGGCTGACGGCAATGAAAAAACCGGGGCAGCGCCTTGCGGATCTCGCCGACGCCAGTCCGCAAATCCGCTCTGCGGTCGATCGCGCCAGTCGCTTCCTCAATCTGGCGGCGCTGGTGACCATCCTGCTCGCGGCGATTTCCGTTGCGATCTCGGCGCGTCGTTATGTTTCGCGACATCTCGACACCGTCGCGCTGATGAAGAGCATGGGCGCACCGCAGCGCCTGGTGCTGTCAATCAGCCTGCTGGAACTGCTGATGATCGGCTTGATCGCCGGCGTCGTCGGTGCAGTAATCGGCTATGCGGCGCAGGAAGGGATCGCGTACTTGCTGAAGGATCTGGTGCGCGGCGAGTTGCCGAGGCCTTCGCTGGATGCGGGCTGGCTCGGCATCATGACTTCGGTGCTGATTCTCATCGGCTTTGCTTTGCCGCCGCTGCTACAGCTGCGTCATGTGCCGCCGGCGCGTGTGCTGCGGCGAAATCTGGAGCCGCCGCCGCTTCGTTACATTACAGTCTACGGCACCGCGCTCGCAGCTTTGATTGCGCTGCTGGGCTGGTTGGTTCGCGATGTGGACTTGCTGCTGTATGTATTCGGCGGCATGTTCGCAACGTTCGCCGTGTTGATGCTTGCCGGCTGGTTGCTGGTTCGCGCTCTCGGTGGACTGCGGGGCAGCGTTGGCATTTCTTGGCGCTACGGAATGGCAAACATCGCGCGTCGAGGCCGCGACAGCGTGATTCAAATCGTCGCCTTCGGGTTGGGATTGATGGTGTTGCTGCTGCTTGCGGTGGTACGCAACGACCTCATGCAAGAATGGCGCGCCAGCCTGCCCGAGAATGCGCCGAATCATTTCATGATCAACATCAGGCCTGACCAGACTGCGGAGGTTCGCGATTTCTTTGCCGAGCGCTCCATAGCGCCACCGCAACTGGTGCCGATGATTCGTGCGCGACTGACGCAGATCAACGGCACGCCGGTAACCGGACTGCGCATCGACAGCGATCGCGGCCGTGACTTCCTCGATCGCGAAGCGAATCTCACTTGGGCGCAAACACTGCAGGACGACAACAAGATCGTCGCCGGGCAGTGGTGGCGCGAAGGCGATGGCGAGGGTCCGCGCGTTTCGGTCGAGATCGAATTGGCTGCTGCCCTCGGTCTGAAGATCGGCGATCAGCTTACTTACGACGTCGCCGGCGAAACGGTCGGCGCGCGCGTGAGCAGTTTCCGGGAAGTGCAGTGGGATTCGTTCCGCCCGAACTTCTTCATGGTGTTCTCGCCAGGCACGCTGAGCGACAGCACCGGCACATACATTACCAGCGTGCATATTCCGCGCGGGCAACGGCCGATATTGTTCGACTTCGTGCGCAAGTTCCCCGAGGTCACCGCCATCGATCTCGAAGCCATTCTCACGCAGGTCCGTGGCGTGATGGATAAAGCGTCGCTGGCCGTTCAGTACGTGTTCGGTTTCACGCTGCTGGCGGGCATCACCGTGCTGCTCGCTGCGATTCAGGCAACGCGCGATGAGCGACGTTACGAGAGTGCGATGTTGCGAACATTGGGTGCCAGCCGTCGCGTCGTACTGCAGGGAGTCGCGGCCGAGTTCACGACGCTGGGAATTCTTTCCGGCCTGCTCGCGGCGATGGGCGCAACCGGTGCGGGTTATTTCTTAGCAACGCGACTCTTCAATCTCGACTACACGTTCGACATCACCGTGTGGGCGGTCGGATTGGTCGCGGGCGCGGTGCTGGTCGGTGTAAGCGGCACGCTGGCGACACGCTCAGTCGTCAATCATCCGCCCATTGCGACGCTGAGGGGCGGATAAGGCTTCACTGCAGTCCCAGCATCATCCAGCCGACGAGATCGGTCTGGCCGCGCCAGTTGTAACCTTCGACTTTCACCAGGTAGTCGCCGCGACCGAAGGCTGATGAATTCAAACCCAGGCGCAGCTCTTTGTTCGAATCGCGGGTGACGCGGCGGATTTGCATCACACGCACGCCATCAGTCTTGTCGATGGTGATTTGAAACTGCGTCATTTTGCCTTCCGAGGCGTCGATGACCAGTTCGAGCAGCTGCGGCGGCGTCACCCAGCCGAGTGCCAGCGTCGCTTGCGCAGGCTTGGCTCTCACCAGCTCCACTTTGTATTTCTGCACACTGCCGGGCGCTTGCATCTGCGTCGCGGTCAATTCCTTTTGCGATTTGTTGAGCTGCGCTGTCAGCGCACTGGCCTGCATGGCGTAAATGACAGCAGCGCCGGCTGCTACCAGCACGGCGGCCAACAAGCCAATGACAACTGCGCGGCTCGCGCCTGCACCGCTGCGGCTACGGCGCATTTCCTCGCGTGCTTCTTCGGGATCGAACCCGTCGTCGCCGGCATCCATCACGGCGCGCGTGGCGCTCGAAGGGAGCGCCTCGAACACACCCGTCTCGCTGCCGTCCACCGGGCGGCGCGCCAGTCGCGTCTTCAAACGCACTGGAATGGGGAGCTCGCTCAGGAACTGAGGATGGTCGAGACAGAATTTCTCGAATTCGCGCGCCTCACGCACCGTCAGCTCGCCGGAGAGATAGCGATCGACGACGTGCTCGTTCTCGATGTACTTGCGATCCATTCGCGCCGCCTGTTGCTGTTACGCGGCGCAGGTTAACAAAAAGGTCAAGTCGAAAATGGCGCGGTGGTCCGCAAAATCCAGCGGCTGCTCCCTGACTAAAGTCAGGGAGTCGCCGTCTTGGCTGCCGCTTCCTCCGCTGAACATTTGGCGCACTTGGGCCAGTACCGCTTGGCGATATGGTCCAGCGTCCAGCGGTTGCCCTCGCTGAAGAACTTGCGCATGGCCTGCGACTGCGGCTGGTCCGTATACCCCAGGCCGATGATGCGTACCTGCGTCATATTGTCGCCGGCGGGATTCATGTAAATCACCGTCCAAGTACCCTCGATGGCGTCGCTGTAGGGGAATCCCGCGGGCGGCTGTTTGATGCGGATGGCGAGCATGCGCTCGGGCTCATACGCCAGGATTTCATTGACGATGGTCTGGGGATCGCCCAGCTGGCCCTTGGGATCGTAGTGAGTGCGGATGGAGCCGCCGATCCTGAGGTCGACCTCGGCGTGTGCCACGCCGGTGAGTTTGTAACCTTCCGAGCTGGTGAAGAGGCGCCAAACCTCGGCCGTCGACGTGTTGATAAATCCCTCGGTGACCTGGGGTTCGGCGGCCGCAGGCCGGACCACCGACACGGCCAGCAAGGCCAAGCCGACAATCAAGCCGGAAATGCTGCTCCGGCGGCGCCCGGCGGCGGCTGTCACGACCGGGAACTGTGGGTTCTTGCTCATCATTCTTGCAGACCTCTGGCCGATACTGCGATGCTTGCTTAGCTGGTGTAATGCCGATAAACGACGTGCAAGTCGCGTGACGGCCCCCATGAATAGACAGGCGTTATAAATAGTCAGGCTACTGGCAGTTGTTCGCATGATTCTCACCCTCGAAGTCACCGGCCCACAGGCTCAGGCGATGGGCGCCGGCAGCCGCAAGGTCTTCAAGGCCATCGGCGGCACGATCGGCCGGCTGCCGGACAACGATTGGGTGTTTCCCGATCCGTATGTCTCGGGCCGCCATGCATTGGTCCGCTACCTCAACGGCAAGTATTTCGTCGAAGATACCAGCACCAACGGCGTCTTCATCAACTCTCCGGAGAATCGCCTGTCGCGCGGCCAGCCCCAGCAATTGCGCGATGGCGACCTGCTGTACATCGATGCTTACCAGATCCAGGTGTCGATCCAGAACGACCCGGCCGCCGAGTCGCGCAACGATCCGTTCGCCAGCCTGAAAAACGGACCCAAATTGGTGCCGTCGCCGCGGCGCGCATCGATTACACCGCCCGCGCCCATTGAAGACAAGACGGCCAGCCTGGCCGTGAGCCGTCAAAACGACAGTCGTAACGGCGCCGTGGCGGAGGATTTCGACGACGAGAGCGAGGACGACGAGGAAGAGGCCGAAGATCAGGGCACCGAATGGTTCGGCATGAATGAAGTGGCGCAGCCCAAACCCGCGCCGCCCCCCGCTCCAGCACCGCGTGCGCGCCCCGACGCGGTGCGACCTCCGGTGGTTGCCCCGCCTCCTCCATTGACTCGACGGCCGGCGCCGCCGCCTGTCGTAAAGCCGATAGCCAGCCCGCCTTCGTCACGTCCGCGCCCCGGCGATGATGCACAGCTGCAGGCGTTGCTGGAGGCTGCCGGCATCGAAGGCCTGGAGCCGAGCGGCGAAACCGCGGCAACACTGGGCGAAATTCTGCGCATCGCCATGGGCGGCGTGATGGAGGCGTTGCGCACACGCGAGCGCATGAAGGACGACCTGCGCATGCGCGGCACGACATTCAAAGCCGCGCACAACAATCCGCTCAAATTCTCGGCCAACGTCGACGACGCTTTCCACAACCTGCTGGTGAAGCGCAATCCCGCTTATCTCAAGCCGGCTGATGCGTTCGAAGAGGCCTTCCGCGACGTGCGCGATCACCAGACCGCTTTCCTGGCCGCGATGCGCCTCGCTTTCGAATCGATGCTCTCGCAGTTCGATCCGCAGCGGCTGCAGGAGGAATTCGACCGCCAGATGAAAGGCTCGATTCTCGGCGTGCCGGCCAAGTTGCGTTACTGGGATTTGTATCGCGACAAGTACGGCGAAGTGGTGCAGGACGCGGAAGCCGGCTTCCGCACTTTGTTCAGCGACGCATTCGCGCGCGCTTACGAAGAACACCTGGAGCGACTCAAGAAACCCGGCCGACCGGCAGGATAGACAAATTCATGGAAGACACCTTGGTCGAAGAAGACATTCAGCCCGTCTATGTTTCAGCGGGCATCACTGACGTGGGACGTTTGCGCGGTACCAACCAGGACGCCTGGGTCGAATTCAACGACGCCGGCGTGTGGGCCGTAGCCGATGGCATGGGCGGTTATCGCGATGGCGATATCGCCAGCCGGATGGTGTGCGAAGGGCTGCAAGGCCTCAGCAGCGAAGGCTCGCTCGAAGAGGCAGTCGAAGTGCTCCGCGAGCGCATGAGCGCAGTCAATCGCCGTCTGTATGAAGCCTCAATACGGCCGGTCAACCCGATCGTGAGCGGCAGCACTGTGGTGATCTTACTGGTGCGGCGAACGGCCTGCGCCATGCTGTGGGCCGGCGACAGTCGCGTTTACCGCTGGCGTCATCAGCAGCTCACGCAGCTCACCACGGATCACACGTGGGCCGCCGAGCTCAATTTACAACACGCCGAGGAAGAAGCGGATCACGCCATCACTCGCGCTGTCGGCGGTGAAGACTCGCTGACGCTGGATGTCCGGCGCGATCGGGTGCTGCTCGGCGACCGATATCTACTGTGCTCCGATGGCCTGACGCGTGAGCTGAGCGATCAGCAGATCGCCGTTGCCATGGCCGCGCCTGACGTGCGCGCCTGCGCCAAAGCGCTGATCGAGGCCACATTGAAGGCGGGGGCACGCGACAATGTGACGGTGGTCGTTGTCGAAGCCACTTAACAGGCGCTCGCTCTATGACTGCTGCGGACGACAACAAAACCAAGCTGCGCCCGACGGATGAAGTCGAAGCGACGCTGCATCGTTCGGTGACCGAAGTGCACACGCAAGCGCGGCCGATTGTCGCGCCCGCCGAAGCGACACAAGCCCGGCCAACGCCGAACGATTCCGACGCCGCCGTACGCACCTCGCATGAGGACACTGGAACGGCTCCGCGCACGCTTAAGGCTGGAAAGCCGGTGCAGCAGGACCCAGCTTTCGCGCCCACGTTGAAAGCTCCCGAAAGCCGCATGCATCGGGCCTATGACGATGTAGAGGAAGGCCCGCAAGGGCCGTTGCAGCCGGGCTCGGTGCTCAAGAAACGCTTCGTGCTGGAAACCATGCTGGGCAAAGGCGGCATGGGCCTGGTATTCGGGGCGATCGACCGCCGCAAGCAGGAAGCACGCGATCCGAATCCGTATGTCGCACTCAAAGTGCTGAATGCGGATTTCGCGCGGCATCCGCAATCGTTCATGGCGTTGCAGCGCGAAGCGCGTAAAGCGCAGACGCTCGCGCATCCAAACGTCGCCACGGTGTTCGACTTCGATCGCGACGGCGACGCGGTCTATATGACCATGGAGCTGCTCAAGGGCCGCTCGCTCGATGCCATCGTTCGCGAAGCGCGCGGCAGAGGCAACGGCGCCGAAGTGACGCTGCCCATCATTCTCGGCATTGCGGAAGGCCTGGCGTATGCGCATCGCAAGGGCATCGTGCATTCCGATCTCAAGCCCGGCAACGTGTTCATCGCCGCAGACGGCACCGCGAAGATTCTCGATTTCGGCATCGCGCGGGCCGTGCCGAGCTCGGTCACCGAAGAGAACAAAGACGAATTCGATGCCGGTTCGCTCGGTGCCTACACCGAGGCCTACGCCACCGATGAAATGGTGGCCGGCACCGATCCGCACCCGGCCGATGATATGTATGCGCTCGGCATCATCGCGTACGAACTGGTTACGGGCTTTCACCCTTACCAGCGGCACAGCGCCCCGAATGCACGCAAGCTCGGCATCAGGCCCGCATCGCTGAAAGGGCTGAAGCGCAAACAGGCGCGCGCTATCGAAAGCTGCCTGTCGTTCGAGCGCACGGATCGCCCGCAGAACGCGAGCGAGTTTCTAAAGGCGTTTCGCGGCGTTACCAGACTGCAGCAGGCGACGCTGGCGGCGAGCGCAGTGCTGGCCCTGACCGCGGGCTACCTTTGGTACCAGAACTATGTGGAGACCAGCCCGGCCATTCCATTCAGCGAACTGCCGGCGCAGGTGCAGCAAGATTTCCGCGCCGCCATGGCGGATGGCGATGAGGCCTGGCAATTCTACGAGAACGAGCATCTGGCCGACGCCATCTGGTCGGCGATCCTGGAGTACTCGCAAGCCTATGAGCTGCACCCGCGTAATCGCGAGGCGGTGGCGGCGCTCAATAAAGCGGCCAATGCATTCCTGCAAGAAGCGGGCGACGATCCGCAAAAACGCCGCGCAGTGGCGCAAACCTTACAGAATCAAAGCGCCCACTTCCGCAAGTACGCGCCGGTCGTCGACGCCGCGAAATAGTCAGGCTCGATATTTCGCGCGGATATCGCGTATCGCGCGACTGGCATCCATCTCCAGCGCATCCGCTATGACGATGAATTCGATCACGTCGATGCGACGTTCACCACCCTCATATTTGGAGATGAAGCTTTGCGGCTTACCTAGGCGGTCGGCCAGCTGCTGCTGAGTCATGCCGGCCTTCTCGCGGGCGGCAACCAGCAACTCCAGCAGGCGGACATGGGCGGGGGAACGCAGTGACTTCAAGGCATTGGGCTCCATAGGGGCGCCCGTGTCTATATTCCGGCTTCACGGATATCCCAACTTAGGATACTCTCCAGATCGTCACGGGTAGTGCAAAACGATTCAGGTAACCGCAAGTGATGACGCCCACGGAGCCACTGGACGCCAAGAAGTTTGCCCACCTGGCGCCAGCGATTCGCGCCGAACTGCTCAAGCGCATACACGCGGGCGCGCTGAGCGTTGGGGATTCGTTGCAGCAGGTATTCGTCGCATTCTTCGGCACGGATCGCACGCGCCAGGAGCAGATTTCGTTTTTGCTGTTTGCGTCGCCGTTGGCGCGCAAAATCGCCATCGAACTCGCCAATGCCAGCGACCGCGTCGGCAGCACGGATATCAGCGTAGCCGACCTGAAGCTCTGGCTGTGGTGGTTGGATACGATGGATCCTTTATGCGCGCGCATGATCGACCTGCATTATTTCGCAGGCCTGAGCTTCAAGGAAACGGCGGCAGCCCTTGATCTGCCGCCGCACGCAGTGATCCGCGACCTGCGCTTCGCCAAGGCCTGGTTGAAGGTGCGCCTGACCTGACCTCGTCTCTTAGCCCTCTCCTTTGGGACCCTTGGGAGAGGGCAGGGTGAGGGGCTCCCGCCGACCCGCGACCTCCCCAGGGAGCGGTGAAAACCATCGCCTGCCTCTGGCCGGGAAAATCTGCTGTAATCGCGCCCTTCCCGCCCTCGTCTCCCAGCCCAGCGCCAATGAGCAGCAAACCCCAGACCACCCCGGCCTCCAAGACCGCCGTCAAAACGGCGATCACGCCCACCCGCGAGGAAAACTACGCAGAGTGGTACCAGCAGGTCATCCGCGCCGCCGATCTGGCGGAGAACTCGGCCGTGCGCGGCTGCATGGTGATCAAGCCGTGGGGCTATTCGCTGTGGGAGAACATGCAGCGGGCACTGGATGACATGTTCAAGGCCACCGGCCATCAGAATGCTTACTTCCCGCTGTTCATCCCGCTGTCCTTCATGCAGAAGGAAGCGGCGCACGTCGGAGGGCTTCGCCAAGGAATGCGCGGTGGTCACGCATCACCGGCTGGAAGCCGGCCCGATGGCAAGTTGCGGCCTGCCGGCGAGCTGGAAGAGCCGCTTGATCGTACGTCCGACCTCCGAAACCATCATCGGCGATGCCTTTTCGCGCTGGGTGCAGAGCTACCGCGACCTGCCGCTGCTGATCAATCAGTGGGCCAACGTCGTGCGCTGGGAAATGCGCACGCGCATGTTCCTGCGCACCACCGAGTTTCTCTGGCAGGAAGGCCACACCGCGCATGCGACCAGCGAAGAAGCCGTGGAAGAAACCATGCGCATGCTGGACGTGTACGCCACTTCGCCGAAGAGTGGATGGCAATGCCGGTGATCCGGGTGAGAAGACCGCGAACGAACGCTTCCCCGGCGCCGTCCAGACTTTTTGCATCGAAGCGATGATGCAGGATCGCAAGGCGCTGCAGGCCGGCACCAGCCATTTCCTCGGGCAGAATTTCGCCAACGCCAGCGGCATCGAGTTCCTCGACCAGAACGGCCAGCACCAGCACGCCTGGACCACCAGCTGGGGCGTATCGACGCGACTCATCGGCGGACTGCTGATGACGCACTCCGATGACGACGGCTTGGTGTTGCCGCCGAAGCTCGCGCCGATCCACGTCGTCATCCTGCCGATTTATCGTTCGGAAGAAGATCGCGCGCGCGTGATCGAGTACTGCCGCTGCGTGGCCGGTGAGATTCGGGCGCAACGCTACGGCGATCGCCCCGTTGCCGTCATGGTCGACGAGCGGGACGAGCGCGGCGGCGAGAAGGTCTGGAACTGGATCAAGAAGGGTGTACCGCTGCGTATTGAAGTCGGTCCGCGCGACATCGAGAAAGATGCTTTGTTCGTCGGCCGTCGCGATCGCGCACCGAAGGACAAGCAGAGCATCCCGCGCAGCGAGTTCATCGCCTCGGTGAGTACGATACTGCAGGCCATTCAAGATGGATTGTTTGCGCGCGCAGTGGCGTATCGCGAGCAGCACACCAGGCGCATCGATACCAAGGAAGAGTTCTACGAATACTTCACGGCGCCCGCCGTACCGGAGAACGCGCCGACGCCGATTCACGCCGGCTTCGCGCTGACGCATTTCAGCGGCGATGCGCAGGTGGAAGAGCGGATCAAAAGCGACCTGAGCGTGACCGTGCGCTGCATTCCTCTGGACAAGAGCGAGCCCGGCATTTGCCCGTTCAGCGGCAAGCCGAGCGCGCAGCGCGTCGTGTGGGCGAAAGCTTATCGACTCCCATTGCGCGCGCTACGATGCAGATTCATTTCTGCGTCGTCCTATGGGGCTTCACCGCGATTCTCGGCAAGCTGATCTCGCTGGCGACAGTGTCGCTGGTGTGGTGGCGCATGCTGCTCGTCAGCGGCGCGCTGCTGGTCATTCCACGATTCTGGAGCGGATTGGCGAGGATATCGCCGCGGCTTAAAGCGACGTATGCCGGCATCGGCATGGTGGTTGCCCTGCACTGGCTGACGTTCTATGGATCGATCCGCCTTGCGAATGCGTCGGTCGCCGCTACCTGCCTGGCAATGACGCCGGTATTTCTCGCGTTCATCGAACCGTTTCTCGTCGGCCGTCGCTTCGATGCGCGCGAGCTGTTGTTCGGCGTGGTTGCCATCCCAGGAGTCGTGCTCGTGGTCGGTGGCACGCCGGCAAGCATGCAGCTGGGTATCGCGGTCGGCGTGCTTTCATCGCTGCTCGTTGCGGTATTCGCCACTCTCAACAAGCGCTTCATCGGCGATAGCGATGCTTTGAGCGTCACCGGCCTCGAAATGGGCGCGGGCTTGATCCTGCTGACCGTGGCCGCGCCGTTGTTTGCAGCGGATACGGTCTTTGTGATGCCTTCCGCCCGCGACGCCATGTTGTTGGCGGTGCTGGCGATGGGCTGCACGCTGTTGCCGTTCGCGATCTCACTCGCTGCGCTGCGCCATGTGAGTGCGTTTTCGGCCACCATCGCCTTGAACATGGAGCCCGTGTACGCCATCGTGCTGGCCATAGCGCTGCTCGGCGAACAGCGCGAGTTGCGTCCGAGCTTTTATCTGGGCGTCGCCATCGTCATCGGCGCGGTCTTCCTGCACCCGTGGGTAGTGCGTCGTTCGGCGGCCAAGGTGGCCGAACTCAACGCCGTTGTAGCAGCTGCTCGACCCGATCGCGATAGGACCGGCTGAGTTTGATTTCCTGGCCGTCTTCCAATGTCAGGAAGTACTCGCCGTTGGTGTGCGGACGCAGCCGCCGCACGCGTTGCACGTTGACGATGGTCGAACGATGCACACGCTGGAAAATCTTCGGATCGAGCACGGCCTCGAGCGATTTCATGGTCTCACGCAGCACATAAGTGCGCCCGTCGGCATGGACGCACATGTAATCGCCGGCAGCGTCGATCCAATCGATGGTCCTTACATCCACCCGCACCGTGCCCGCGTCGTCGCGAATGGGCAGGATCTGCGGATAACGCGGCTCGCACTCCGCCTGCAAATATTCTCGTAACGTCTGTTGGTCCACTGTGCCGCTGCCTTGGGTGCTGGCCAGCAGCTTCATCAACTGTTCGCGTTGCGTGAACGCGTTCTTCTGCTGCCAGTAACTGCGCACGCGTTCCATTGCCTGCGTGAAGCGCGTGTCGTTAATGGGCTTGAGCAAGTAATCGATGGCCTGCGCTTCGAACGCATCCAGTGCGTAACGATCGTAGGCGGTGACGAAAATCACCATCGGCATGGATTCCTGCGGCAGCCGCGCCAGCACCTCGAAGCCCGACAGGCCCGGCATCTGGATGTCCAGGAACATCAAGTCCGGTTTCACCTGGGCCACTGCGGTGATTGCTTCGCGGCCATTGACGCAGTGCTGCACTATCGTCACATCGGAGTGCTGGGCGAGCCGCAGCTCGATGCCGCGACGGGCCAGTTCCTCGTCGTCGACGATGATGGTGCGGATCAATCGCTCAGTGCTCATAACCGCAGTGCTCATATCGCAACAACAACTAGGCCGCCTGCAGTGTCGCGCCTTGCTCGGCAGGCAAGGTCAGCGATACTCGCAATCCCGGCTCGGTGTTGCTGACCGTCACGGTGCCGCGCTCTCCATACAGGACCTGCAGCCGCTCGCGAGTATTGCGGATGCCGACGCCTCGGCCGTTCGCAAGCCGCGTCGCATCGATCAGGCCCGGACCGTCATCCGCGACCTCCAGATGCAGCGTACCGCCGGTGACATGAGCGCCGATGCGGATTTTGCCGCCCTCTTCACGCGGCGACACGGCGTATTTGATCGCATTCTCGACCAGCGGCTGCAGTACCAGGCTGGGCATCAACATGGTGCTGGCCGATGCATCGATCGCGAATTCAAGCGTGAGCCGGTCGCCGAAACGCATCTTTTCGATATCCAGATACAGATTGAGGGCTTCGACTTCCTGCGCCACCGTCACCTTCTTCATCGGGTCCTGGTCGAGCGTGTAGCGCAGGAACTCTGACAGCCCGGTGACCGCCGAGTTCGCCGTCTGGTTGCGATTGTCGAGAATGAGCGTGGAGATGGCGTTGAGCGTATTGAAGAGAAAATGCGGGTTGAGCTGGTACCGCAGCATCTTCAG
Source organism: uncultured Gammaproteobacteria bacterium (assembly GCA_963710595.1). Lineage (GTDB taxonomy): Bacteria > Pseudomonadota > Gammaproteobacteria > Steroidobacterales > Steroidobacteraceae > Steroidobacter. The sequence continues at coordinate 803,966 of CAVQAZ010000003.1, read as the reverse complement.
TTGCGCCTCCTGCGCCAGCGCGGCGGAGCGCAATGTCGCAACACGTTGTGTTTGCAATGACTCGTAATAACGCACGCCGAAGTACAAGCCGATCCAGCATGCCATCAGATAAGTCGAGCTCATCGTGCCGCTCAGATACTCGATCCAATGCATCATCGGCCAGCCGGGCTCGACGTAACGGTGATAGGCCCAGTTCATGACGATGCGCAGGGCACAGGCGGTCAGATACGCGCTGGCAAGGCCTCCGGCGAGCATCGCAGCCGGTGGCAGATTCCATAAGCGACGGCATATGTAACGCAACGGCATGCTCAGGATGCAGCCCGATACTGCCGCGACCGCAATGAACTTGGTGTATGCGACCGGCTTGCCGTAGAGCGTCGCGCCCAGGTACTGGGAAAAGCCGTAGCCGCTCCAGCCCAGCACGTGCAACGACCAGAACAGCAGGTTGCGGTTTCGTTTCAGCTGGGTGAGATCCATGGGGCCACTCTAAGCAACGGTCGCGTCACAACACAACGATTCGTCGCGCCATCGGCACGCCCTGTCGCAAGCGATGCTCAGCACGTCCGCATCTGCGCGTAGCGGGAGTTGCGCGGTTCCCCAGCAACTGCGCTGTGCGCGCCGAAGCGATTGGTCGACGCGATGAAAGGAAGGAGCAATCGGCCCGGCGCAGCCATCCAACCAGCGTCGATGAAATTTCTCGCGACGCTTGCAACCTTCCCGACAGCCTTCACATCTCAAGTTCAAGCGCGCGATGAACAGTACTTAAAGCGGAAAACTAACGAGACCTGAGGAGATTCGATCATGTTCACGAACATTTCCAAGCCGGTGCGTGTCGCGCGTTATGTCGCCGCTTTCGGAGTTGCCGCGTTGGCCTGCGGCGCCACCTCCGCACGAGCCGAACAGGTGACGGATGCGGGCCCGGCGAAAACGGTAGTCGGCTATTCGGATCTCGATCTGTCGAACGAGTCGGATGCGCGCGCGCTCTACGTGCGCTTGCAACGGGCCGCAGACCAGGTCTGCGGTCAGTACAAGGATCTGCGCAACCTGCGGATGAAGCGCCTGCACGCCGCTTGCTACCAGGACTCGCTGGCTCGCGCCGTCGACGACATCGGCCACGCTTCGGTGCGCGCGATCTTCGCCGCCGACGATCGCGTCAAGATGGCGGGCCGCGCCTCCAAGACGCAGGCTCGCACCTGAAAGCGCAGATGAAGGTCAATCACCTCGGGCGGGCGGCGGCTTGGGCTTGCCCAGTTGGGCTTCCCGCCAGGTGATGTAGACCGTCGATGCGATGATGATGCCGGCGCCGATCAGGGTCATGTGGTTGGGCACTTCGCGGAACAGCGCATAGCCGAGGATGATGGCGAACACCAGGCGGGTGTAATCGATCGGCGCCATCACTGCCGCATCCCCTTCCGTCATGCCCTTGATATAACAAGCCTGCGTGATCAGGCCGAGCACACCCATAGCGCTCAGCAGCGCCAGATCGACGAGGGTCGGCGAGCGCCATACGAACAGCGCCGGCGGAATCGACAGCAGGAAGCCGAGCACTGCCGACCACGACATCAGGGCCATGGTGGTGTGATCGCGCGTCATGAACTTCATGCCGGCTACAGTCAGCGCGACCAGAAATGCGGCAATCAATGCCGAGGCCGCGGGCCATCCCAGTCCACCTTGCGTTGACGGCTGCAACATCAGCATGGCGCCGAGGAATCCGACGGCCGTCGCCGTAATGCGGCGCGGCCCGACATGTTCTTTCAGCACGAAAGCGGCCAGCGGCACCAGCCACAACGTCCGCGTGAACGACAAGGCATTGGCATCCGCCAGCGGCATCTTTTGATACGAATAGAAGCTGAGGATCATGCCGACCGTGCCGGCAGTGGCCCGAAACAGCAGCAGGCCGGGCCGCGTGGTCTGAAACGCCCCGCGGGGATTACGCATGATCAGCGGCAACAGCACGACGAACCCGGCAGCGTTGCGATAGAAGGCTTGCAGGGCGGCGGGATAGTCTTCGCCGAGATACTTGATGAGCATGGTCATCAAGGTAAAGGCAGCGGCGGAAGCCAGCATCCACAGCGAACCGCGGGAGTTACGATGCAGGCGGGTATAGGCGGCGGTAAGTTTGGTCACGTTGCTTCTGGCAGCACCGTGGGTCCGGTGTCGGACCGGAATTTTACCGGAATCGGGCCGCTACCGGCGGCCCGACGAGCAGGGACAGCTACAAGCGCGGCCCGAACAACCCCAGCAGGCCGATGATGATGAGATAGATCGCCACGATGTAATTCAGCAACCGCGGCACGATCAAGATCAGGATGCCGGCGATCAGCGCAACCAACGGACCGATGCTGACGAACATGTTCATGGCGGGCCTTATCAAGAATGCAGACACGGGGTAGGCATGGTCGTACGCCAGGCGCACCCCATTTGTTCCGCCGTTACGTCAGCCGCGTCCGCAGCCAGTGGGCAATGTCGCCGATTTCTTCCACGCAGACCTGGTGCTCCATGGGATAGCTGTGCCATTCGACTTGATAGCCCAGGCTCTGCAATACGTCCCGCGAGGCTTCGCCCAGTTCTGCCGGCACGATCGGATCGCGCAGCCCGTGGCACATGAGGATAGGAATGTCGCGATTCGCCGCGGCCGCCTCGTTGGCTACCGCAGCTCGCAGCGGCAAATAAGTCGATAACGCCATCACCCCGGCGAGGCGCTGCGGGTAACGCAACCCGGTGTGTAGCGCGATCGCTCCGCCTTGCGAGAACCCGGCGATGGCGATGCGATTCGCTGCAATGCCCTGGGCGATCTGCTGGTCGATGTATTTGCGCACCACCGCCTCGGATTCGCGAATGCCGGCGTCATCCTCGGCGCGATCGGGACCGAAGCCTTTGATGTCATACCACGCGCGCATGACGAAGCCGTTGTTGATCGTTACCGGCCGCGGCGCCGCATGCGGAAAAATGAATCGCACCGCCAACGGTGGCGGCAAGCGCAACTCTTCGACAATGGGTACGAAGTCGAAACCATCGGCGCCGAGACCGTGCAGCCAGATCACGGCGCTGGTCGGCGGCGAGGCCGGATTGAGCGTTACAGCATCTGCGGTTTCTTCAGTGGTGAACGGCATGGAAAGACTCACTTCTTCAACGTGTCCGCGACTGCGGCGCCCAGCTCCGCCATGTCGAAAGGTTTGCGCAATTGTTTGGTCGTGCCGAGCACTGCTTCGACCGCGGCGCTATCGGCGTAGCCGGAGACGATCAGTACCGGCAATCCAGGATGTTTCAACTGCGCCGCCCGCGCCAGTTCCGCGCCGTTCATTCCCGGCATGGCGAAATCGGCCAGCAACAGGTCGAAGCGGCGTTCATCGAGAATCATCAAGGCATCGGTGCCGTCGCCGGCGTCCCGGACTTCATAGCCGAGCGAGCGCAACGACTCGGCCATGAAACGGCGCACCAGTTTGTCATCGTCGACTACCAGGACACTCGCGGACGAATTGATGCGCGGCTGCGGTGCCGGGGGCGCCGCCGGTACCGAGGGCGGCGCAGGCGCGACCGAGCCCGCCGGGGCGAGCGGCAGGATCATGCGGACGGTTGCGCCTTGATTGAGTTCGCTGTCGATCTGCAACGACCCGCCGGATTCCCGCGCGACTGCGTACACCTGCGACAGACCCAACCCGGTCCCGTGGCCAACGCGCTTGGTGGTGAAGAACGGTTCGACAGCTCGAGCGCGCACTTCTTCGGTCATGCCGGTGCCGGTGTCTGTCACGCAAAGTTCCACGTATTCGCGCTTGGGCAAATGTCGATCAATTACATTGGCGCGGCGTGCACTGATGATCAGCCGACCGCCGCCTGGCATGGCGTCACGGGCGTTTACGGCGAGGTTCAGCAAAGCCAGTTCGAGCTGGTTGGCGTCACTCATCACCAGACGCGCATCCGGATCCAGTTGCATGTGCACTTCGATCGAAGGACCGACTGATTGCGTGATCAGGCCGTTCATCCCGTTGAGCAACTCCTGCAGGTCCACCGGACCCACCGACATACGTTGACTGCGCGAGAACGCCAACAGCTGCGAGGACAGCTTTGCACCGCGCCTCGACGCTTCCAGGGCGTTATCCGCCAGGCGCCGCAAACGTTCGTTGTCCTGTACGCGCGTGCGAATCAGGTCGAGATTGCCGATGATGGCAGTCAGCAGATTGTTGAAGTCATGGGCGATGCCGCCGGTCAATTGGCCGACCGCTTCCATTTTCTGCGACTGTCGCAATGTTTCTTCGGCGTGCTGTCGTTCGGACATGTCCCGCAGCACGAGCAGGATCAAAGTGCCGCCCAAAACCAGTGCGCCCAGTGCCGCCAGCGCCGCTGCAACGAACGACCATGTCGTCGGTGTATCGATCAAAGAAGAGGCAACGGCGAGGTGCGCCGACCATCCCGACCAGGGCGAAGTATGGAAGGCGGTGAAATTCTTCAAGCCTTCGTAGGTCGTGCCGCGATAGAACCCCCGCGTCTCGTGGCGAATTGCGTTGTGAACGAAGGTGGTCGCCGGGGTGCCGATCCGGGTTTCCGCGTCCAAGGTGCGGGCGACGAAGTTGCCCTGACGATCGACCAGGGCCGCTGTCGTGTCCGGCTCCGCAACCGCCACCAGCAGTTCTTGGAACACCTGCGGCGAAATGCCGGCTGCAAGCATGAAGCGCAGCTGTCCATCACGGCGCACCGGCATGTAAACCCAGGCCAGTGCTCCCGGTGGATGCGTGACCGCTCCGGCAAGCGGCTCGCAGCGCTTACGCATTTCCTTAAGCCCTTCAAGGTGCTCGGCAGTCAGCGCTGCCGGCGATCCCAGCGGGCGGCGGAGATCGAAGATTTCCTGTTCGCTCTGCGCATCCAGCAGCGCGATGGTTCGCCACGCCGGGTTGGCTTTCATCACCCGCTCCAGCCGGAAATAGAACTCCGGCAGGTTGCCCCTGGCGAGGTCGACGGAGGTCGCCAGCACGCCGAGCGCCGCCAGGTCGCGGCGCAGCCGGCCATCCACCAGCATGGTGACGATCTCGCTACGCCCCAGCGTCGCTGTTTCGACGCGATCACGCTCGGCACGTAGAAAATAGAAGGCGCCGACCGCGACGAACACCACGGTGGGCAGCGTGGCTGCGACCCCCAAGGTGATCAGCGAGCGCCGGAAAAATCGCATTCTTGATTCTCGTACCGGGCGTCAGGGCAAAGGGGCGCTATTCTGCCTTGTGCGGCACCCGGCCAGATAGACCGCGCTGTAGGGAATCAGCGGGGGCGCAGTAGAGCAAACTGGCCTGCCAAGCTCAGGGGATCACGCTTTGACCACCGTCACAGAACTGGCAGAGTGTCTGCGTTATATGTCATCTCACTTTCACTCGCCCGGTCTCAAGCCATGCATTCGCGCAAGCTACACGCCCTGATCGCTTTTGCTTTATTCCTGGTGGCCGCGGTGATTTATGCCGCTTTGTCCGGGAAACCGGTGGACCTGTGGCGCGTGGCGCTGTGGAGCATGGCTGGCGTCGCCAGCTACATGGTGCTGTCGCGCTTGTTTGGATTCGACCCGCACCGCACCCGCATTGCGAAGGCCGCGCCGGCCTACCTGCATTACGTCGATCGCTGGGAGTTGCGACTGGGGCAGGCGACGTTATCGATGCTCGGTTGCATCGTCGTGGCTGCCAGCCTGTTCGACAGCGAGCACTTCGTCACCGCGGTAGTCAGCGGCACATTGTCGGCGTGGACCTATTTTGCGTTCCGCTGGTACGCCGGCGGCTATCGGGCGCGCGCCGGCGCCGCAAATCGTTTGCAAGGCTGACTCAGAACGGCCCGGGCGGATTTTCCAGCAGGTGCAGCTCATAGCTCACCAGCACGCCATAGCAGCCGACCACCAGGTAGAGCAGCAACTCGCCTGGGAACAACCGGAACAGTTTCATTTTCGCGCAGGCGACCAACACTGCAGCGCCGAGGCTGGTGAGTGCCAGCTTCACGGTGGCAAACAAACCAAGATTGTGAGGCAGGAACAGAGCCATCACCGGGTTCACTTCATTCGCGCCCTGCGTGAATAACAACACCGTCAACACGCCATCCAGCGCCGACAGGCCGATGATGAGCAGCACCAGCGCGAGTACGCGTGGCGAGTGCCAATCGACGACGGGATAAGAGCGATCGGCAAGGCGTCTGCCTGAACGGCGCCGCGGATTGAGCGCGCCACGCCAGTAAGCAGCCATGTTGACGTGCCGGCGTTCGCCGTTGCTGCGACGTTCATGTTGCACACTTCCCTGTGTTTGCACTGGATTTCGCTGCACGTGGTCCCTGGAAAAACAAAACTTGGAGGATATGAATCGAACAGCCGCAGTGTGCGTCAACAGCGTCATGCGATGGGTCCGAGTTACCGTAATCAACGCACAAAGAAACGCGCGCCGCGACGGAACAAAACGGAAAAATCCGCACCGCTGCAGCGGAGGGGCGAATTCGAGGGGAAAACCACTCCGGGAGGAGCTTCCTTGCGGGGCGCCGACTGCAGGGGGATGTCAGCCGCGCACCCCTCCCGGAGGGATAAGACGAACTAGATGCCTGTTCTCCCGAATCTTCAGCGAGCAACGGCCAACTGCGTCGGCAGCGGTTTGCCGTTCAGCGCGATCACGGCGCCGGTGCGATCGACGATGCAGGTGCCGCGGGCGAGGTATTTGCCGCTTTCGACACCCTTGGCGCTGACGATGATCTTGTAGCTGCGGGCGTGAATGCTGATCGGGCTGGCGGCGATCTCTTCCTTGCGCACGGTCACCGGCTGTTCCTTCGGCAGGTTGGCGGCGACGAACGCGTTGATGCAGGAATCCATCGCCTGGTCGTAGTTGTGAGCCTGGCTGGCGAACGGCGCGGCCATCAACACAGTGGCGGCGGCGAGTGATATCGACTTGGTCATTGACGCGGCGAACTTGATCATGGTCGTACTCCAGTAACGAAGAACAAAACTTGCAACCGATATTTTTATGATGGGTGCAATGTATGCAGCGGTTGTCGGCACTACAAACGATAAGAATTCATGCTGGCCTCAAAACTGCTCATGCAGACAAAACGCGCGCGCACGCACGCATCCGCTGCCATGAGCGGTTGCAAACAAATCCGCAACGGAAAATCTCTCAGGGAGTTACATCAGGCGGCGACGCTGAACTCCTCCAGCAACCACTGTGTCAGCGCCATGATGTCGGGCCGTGCAGCATCTTCCTTGCGCAGGATCAGGTAATAACTTTCGCCGGTTTCCAGTTCGCGATCGAACAACCTCACCAGCGTACCCTGCGCGAAACGCTCGTTGCCCAGGCGTGTCGAAACGAGCGCGACGCCAACGCCGTGCTCGGCCGCTTCCGCTGCCGTGTTCATGGAATCGAAGCGCACCACTTTCTTCGGCCGCAGGTCGACGCCGAGCGACTGCGCCCAGCGTTCCCAGCCGTCACGGCGCGCTTCGTGGGTGATCAACGTATGTTTGTTCAGGTCCTGTACCGTGTCGATCGGCTTACGTTGCAACAACGCCGGCGCGCACGCGGGCACGAAGGTCTGCTCGAACAACTTGTGACAATCCAAGCCATCTTCCGGCGCCGCGCCGACCACGATGGATAAATCCGCTTCGGGCGGATGCGTCTGCAACGGCGCAGCGACGGTATTGATATGAATGTCCGTGTCCGGCCGCACTTCCAGAAACGACGGCAGCCGCGGCAGCAACATCTCGCTAGCGAAGAACGGCGGGATGTGCAGGCGAACGACTTCGCGGCCGTAACGGATCTTCAGTTGTTCAGTAATGGCTTCCAGCCGGGAGAACACGGTCTCCATGTGCTGCAGATAACTTTCGCCGGCTTCGGTCAGCGTCAGCGAACTCGGTCCGCGTTCGAACAGCGGTACGCCGAGCTGTTCCTCCAGCGCCTTGATCTGGTGGCTCACCGCCGACGGCGTGATGCACAGTTCCTCGGCGGCAGCCTTGAAACTCAGGCGCGTCGCGGCGACTTGAAACGTCTTCAGGTATTTCAAGGGAGGCAGGCGCATGGTCGGAGAACGGCGGAGCGTCGGCAGGACAGGGGCAGAAGTGGGAATCACCCCCGGACTACAGCAAGTCCTGTGCCGCTGCCGAAAACAACGAATTCCAGCCCTCAGAACGGTCTGGCAGCGGCAAGGCCAGAGTGCACCGCCCCAGTGCTATGCAGTGCAAAAGACCCGCGCGCGATTTGAGTGCGCTCTGCTAATTCAATAAGTTGGATTCTCTGTCTTTGGGAGAGGACTAGGGTGAGGGCTCTTCAGCCGGCCCTCACCCGCGCTGCGCGCGACCTCTCCCGCGGGGAGAGGTGAAGACTCCGTCCCCTCTCCCTTTGGGAGAGGGTTAGGGTGAGGGCTCTTCAGCCGGCCCCTCACCCGCGCTGCGCGCGACCTCTCCCACAGGGAGAGGTGAAGACTCCGTCCCCTCTCCCTTTGGGAGAGGGTTAGGGTGAGGGCTCTTCAGCCGGCCCCTCACCCGCGCTGCGCGCGACCTCTCCACGGGAGAGGTGAAGACCAGAACGCTCTAGTGTCAGCTCGCCGCCGGATAACTCAGCGGCACTGCCGCCTCCGGCGAGAGCACCCGGAAAGTGAAGCTCTCCTGCAAATACAGCAGCACCGAGGTGCTGGTGTGATCGAGATAGCCCACTGAAAAATCCTGGCCGACGATGAGTTCGAAATCGCCGCCGCGCAGACTCAGAACGACTGCGCCGTCGGCCGCGGGCGCCCAGACGATGGGTCCATCCACCAGTTCGCGCACGTGATTGATCACGGGATAGCCGCGCAAGGTGCTGCGAGTAAGGCCGGTGTAGCAACGCGGACCAAGTGCGATGCCGTACGGTCCGCTGACGCCTTCACTGCGCAGGCGATGCGTCGCTTCCGCGACGATGTTGGGATAGGCGCCGAAATCCGAAGGAATGGTCAGGCCTTGCTGCGCCGAGGCCGGGAAGATGCCTTCGATGTGCCCGGCCTGGTAGCCCTGGAAGATGGCGCGATCTTCGGCGATGGCGGCGGCGCGCGCTGCGTTACGGACCGAGTCGAGATCGGGATTGGTGTCGCCGCGCCCGATGGAATCCAATTCCTCGCGCGAGACCTCGAAAGGAATGCGAATTTCGATCAACGGCAGCGACAGGCGCAGCTTTGACACCACGCCTTCCTGCAACGACGGCGACAGTGTCTTGGTGCGGCCGGTGGAGACGGAAGCGGTGCCCCACCCCAGCGGACCGTTGAAATCCACCAGCCGGCGCGCCGCCAGCAGCGTCTTCAGCGTGCGCGTGGCCTCGGCGTCGATTTCCTCCCAGGCTTCGGCCGAGATCGGCGCGTGTTCGCGTAACAGTTCGTTCATGGTTTGATCCCTGCGCCCATGAGTCGATGCGGGCCTTGTTGTTCACCGCGCAGGCTGCCGATATTCAAGCAACCGCCGTTGCTCTTGCCCGCTTTCTTGCCACCCTCCCGGTCGCCGCCGGACTCGGCTGCTGCTTCGATTTCCAGCAGCCGCTGGTCGGTGAATAAATAGGTGCGCAGGTGCTCGTTCATCTTCGGATCCCGGCGGCGCAGCCACTCCAACACCATGGCCGCATGCTCCTTTTCCTCATCGCGGTTATGCGCCAGGATTTCCTTGAGCTCTGCGTCGGTGGCGGCGTCGACGCGCTGGTTGTACCAATCGACCGCCTCCAGTTCCTCCATCAGCGAGGAGATGGCGCGATGCTGGTCGATAGTTTCCGGACGCAGTTGCTTGGAGCTTTCGTGCAGGGATTCGCTAGACATTACGGTACCTGTTGGGAGTCGGCCCGGGGCCGGGCCGCATTATCCGTCAAACCAGTACGCATGAACCATCTTCAGGTTCCGAAGCGCGGTCGGCGCTAACGCCTCTTGACGATTTTGATGCGCATAGCTGCTTGCGTTCGGGCCGGCGCATCCTCTATTAGTGGACGGTGTTCGAGCGGCTGTTCACTCATCCCTTCTGGGCGTATCGAACCGGCACGTTCACTTTCGCGAGCGCGTGGCCGATAGGGCTGCTCATTACTTTGATTTTGGCGGGCGCGGCCCTGGTGACCTGGTCGCTGTGGCGGCGTCGTGCCCTCGGCTGGCGCTTGTTGCTGCCGGTCGGCGTTCTGCAGACCACATTGCTCGCGCTGGTGTTGTGCTTGCTGTGGCGCCCGGTCATGAATGTCGAGCGTGTACGCGATCGTGAGAACGAACTCGCCATCGCCATCGATGCATCGTCGAGCATGGCGTACGGCGATGCCGGCCAGTCGCGCTTGCAGGAAGTCGCCACGGCCTTGCAGAAAGACACGCTGCAAGGCTTGGAAAAGACTTTCGCGGTGCGGCTGTTCGGATTTGCGCAGACGACTACCCCGCTGGACTCCCTGGACGCGATGCCGCCGCCCGGCCGCCAGACACGCATTGGCGATGCGCTTACCCAAGTACTGCAGAGCGCAGGCAGCGCCCCGCTCGCCGGCGTCATTCTATTCAGCGACGGCGCAGAGAATGGCGACACGCTGACAGAGGAACGCCTGGCGGAAATCGCCTCCTACGGCGTGCCGGTCCACACCGTCGGCATCGGTCCGGAACAAGCGCTCGACGACCTGGAACTTGAACGCGTCGAAGTGGCAGCGAACGCGGCGGCCGGGTCGACCATCGATGCACAGATTGGCATTCGTCACAACGGCGCAACGCAGGCCCGACTGCGCGTCTACGATCGTGACAATCTGGTTGCGGCTCGCGACGTGAGACTGCGCCCGGAAACCAGCAGCACTAATCTGTCGCTCGATCTGCCGGCGGGTCAGGCCGGCACACACGAGTTGCGCTTCGTGCTCGATCCATTCGAGGGCGAAAGCAATGTCATCAACAACACCCGCACGCGGGTAGTGAATGTACCGGCGACCCGGCGCAGCATCCTTTACATCGAAGGTGAGCCGCGCTGGGAATACAAATTCCTGCGACGCGCCGTCGATCGCGATAGGGCGCTACGGGTCGCCAGCATCGTGCGCACCACGCCGAACAAACACTATCGGCAAGGCGTGAACTCGGCCGATGAGCTGGTCGACGGCTTTCCCGCCGACGCCGCGGAGTTGTTCGCTTACGAAGCCGTCATCATCGGCAGTTATGAAGCGGCTGGGCTGCGCGCCGAGCAGCACCGCCTGTTGAAGGAGTTCGTAGATAGGCGCGGCGGCACGGTGTTGATGCTGGCCGGTCGCTATGGTCTATCGGCAGGGGGGTGGCAGAACGCGGCCCTCGCGCAGACGTTGCCTGTGCAGCTGACCGGTCGGCAGCCCGCCCAATTCGTACAGCGACCAGCGCAGGCGCAATTGACCCTCTACGGCGCTGAATCGCCCATTCCTCGTCTCGAAGCCGACGCTCGCCGTAACCTTGAGCGCTGGAAAAAATTGCCGCCGCTGGCCGACTATCAATCGCTCGGTCGTTTGAAGCCCGGCGCCATCGTGCTGTTGGAAGCGAACGGCGAACAGGGCCGGTCGCCGCTACTAGTGTGGCAGCACTATGGTCGCGGCGCGACGTATGTACTGGCGACCGCAAGCACCCTGCGCTGGCAGATGCGCATGCCGTCGGAGGATGAGAGCCATGAAATTTTCTGGCGGCAGTTGATACACGCTATTTCCTCCACCGCGCCTGCTCGCGTTACTGTCAGCGGCGAGCGATCCGTGTATGACGACGAACGCAGCGTCCGCATCGAAGCCGAAGTGCGCGACGAACGCTTCGAACCCATGGACGATGCCACGGTCGAACTGCATGTGGCGCCGGAACGCGACGCCGCGTTCAGCCAGACCATGCAAGCTTCCGGGCAGGGCGATGGCCGCTACTTCGCGACCCTCGACGCCGCCTCCACCGGCCTCTATCGCATCGAGATGAGCGCGCGCGCAGGCAATAAAGAAGTCGGTTCCGCCGTGACGCATGTGTTGCGTAACGATGGCGTGGCTGAACACTTCGCCACTTATCAGCATCGCGACCTGCTGGAGCGCATTGCCGAGGTCACTGGCGGCCGTTATTGGCCACTGAGCGAACTCGATGGCCTGGCCAGCGCGATTCCCTACTCGAAAGCCGGCATCGTCGAGCGCCAGACGCTCGATCTGTGGAACCTGCCCGTCGTATTTCTGGCCTTGCTGGCGTTGAAGCTCGGCGAGTGGCTGTTGCGACTACGCTGGGGGCGATTGTGAAAATCACACCCGTATATGTTGGGCTGCTGTCGATGCTGGCGCTGCCGGCATCCGCGGCCACCTATACATTCGTCGTAGCTGGGTTGGGAGGCGAGCCTGCATATGAACAGAAATTTCGCGAGCACGCCGCCGCTGTCGCCAGTGCAGCTGAGAAGGCAGCGGGCAACAGCGCGAATGTCGTTTCTCTGACGGGCGATGCTGCACGCGCCGACGCCGTGCGACGTGGGTTCAAAACGCTGGCCGGCCGGATGACTGCAAACGATACAGCCGTCGTCGTATTGATCGGCCATGGCACGTACGACGGCGAAGACTATCGCTTCAACCTTCCAGGGCCGGATCTGACCGACACGGAGCTGGCGCGGTTGTTCGATGGACTGCCGGCGCGTGACCAGTTGATCATCAACGCCACCAGCGCCAGCGGCGCTGCGGTCGAACGCTGGCAGCAGCCACGACGCGTCGTGATCACAGCGACCAAAAGCGGCGGCGAACGCACGGCCACGCGCTTTGCACAGTTCTGGGCGCAAGCGGTAGCGTCGGAAGCGGCCGATACCAACAAAGATCAAATCGTCACCGCCGCAGAAGCCTACGAATATGCGACCCGTGAAGTCGCCGCCGCCTACCAGGCGGATACCTCGATGGCCACTGAACACGCTCGCATGGAAGGCGACAACGCTGCGCGCTTTACGCTGGCGCGCTTAGGCGCGGCCGCGTTAGTGCCCGACAATCCAGAAGTTGCCGCCCTGCTGACGCAGCGAGGCGCGATCGAGCAGGATCTGATGCGGGTCAAGGAACGGAAGGCCGACCTGGTCGAGACTCAGTACTACGACGCGCTGGAAGAGGTGCTGGTTCGTCTCGCCCTGTTACAGCGGCAGATCGATTCCAAATCGGGCGGAGGCGTGACTCCATGAGCACGGTGATGCGCGGGGTCGTCGTTGCTTGTTTGCTGTTGGCGACGGCCGCCTTGGCGCAGGCGCAGTCCATCGACTACGACCCGCGCCGCGCCACCGAATTGCGACCTTGCGACGAACACCGTTATCACGGACGCAGCGAGCCGGCCCGCGCCTGTTATTCCAAACTACTGAACTCGCCCACGCCTATCGTCGAAGCGGAAGCAGCTTGGGCGCTCGGCGATATTCAGCGCGCCAATCAGGTCTTTCGCGACAGCCTGCAAAACAACGAGCGCGCCGTGCAGCCGCGCGTGCGCTGGGCGCGGCTGTTCCTGCAAACCCATCAATATTCCGACGCAGCCGAATTGTTCGGCGACGCGCTGCAGATCTTTCCCAACGATGTGCATGCGAAGCTCGGCCTTGCCAGCGTGTTCGCCGAACGTTTCGAAGGTCAGGCGCGACCCCTGATCGAAGCGGCGCTGAAGCAGGACGGCGACTTGCTCGAAGCGCATCTGCTGGCGGCGTCCATGGATCTTGAAGAAGGGCAGGTCGACGAAGCGGATCAAGCGCTCGATCGCGCGGCGCGGCTTGCGGCCAAGGAAAAGCTGCCGCCCCTGGAAGTTTATTCGCTGCGGGCCTCGTTGGAGATGGCGCGCGGCGGCAATCCCGAGCCGTGGATCAAACGTACGCTGGACTACAACCCGCGCTACGGCACTATTTTTCAGCAGCTGGCGCATTTCGAGATCATGCGGCGGCGTTATCGCGAGGCGACGGTGCTGTTGCGCCGGGCTGTCGAAGTGCAGCCGGACTTGTGGGCCGCTCACGCAGAGTTGGGATCGAATCTGTTGCGGCTCGGTTTGATCGACCAGGCGCGCACGCATTTGCAGGCGGCGTATTCCGGCGATCCTTACAGCCCGACGACGGTGAACTCGCTGCGACTGCTGGATCGTATCGGCGAATTCGAGCTCAGCGAAACCCCCGTCAACATCGGCCAGGACAACTATCAGGTTCGGCTGCGGCTGCATAAGAAAGAAGCCGAGGTGCTGCGGCCGTACGCGCTGGACCTCACTCGCCGCAGCATCGAAAGTTTTTCGCAGCGTTACGGATTCAAACTGCGCGAGCCGGTGACGGTCGAGCTTTATCCTGACCACGACGACTTCGCGGTGCGTGTGGCAGCGTTGCCGGGTATCGGCCTGCTTGGCGTAACGTTCGGTTATGTAGTGGCGATGGATAGTCCTTCGGGTCGCGCGACTGGCGATTTCCACTGGGGCAGCACGCTGTGGCACGAGATGGCACACGTGTTCACGCTGGAAGTGACCGATCACTACGTGCCGCGCTGGCTCAGTGAAGGCATCTCGGTGTTCGAAGAATGGCGCACCGGTCCGACGCCCGGCGTGGCCGTGCCGCCGGACGCCATCGCGGCGCTGGATAAGAAACAGTTTCTGCCCATCGCCGACCTGGACTCGGGCTTCATCCGCCCCAGCTACGCCAACCAAGTGCAGGTGTCGTACATGCAATCCGGCCTGACGTGCCTGTTCATCGAGCAGCGCTGGGGCTTCGAGCAGCTCGCGGCGTTGCTCAGGCAGTTCGATCGCAGTCGCTCGACAGCGAGCGCCATCGAGGCGACGTTCAAGATTTCCCCCGCAGCGTTCGACAAGGAGTTCGATACCTTCGTACGCGCTCGGTTTGCCAACTTGCTGGCAAACCTCGGCGATTGGCAGAAGCAGCAACAAGCGGCGCTGCAGGCAATTCAGAAAGAGCGCTGGGCTGATGCCGTCGAACCTGCACGTCGCGCGGTGGCGCTGTACCCGGAGCATGTCGGTTCAGACAGTCCGCATCTTTTGCTGAGCCGTGCGCTCGACAAGCTCGGCCGCCGGGCTGACGCGACCATCGCATTGGAGGACTATCGCCGCGCGGGCGGTTGGGATCCGACAGCGTTGCGGGAATTGTCGCGTTGGCTGGATGAGACCGGACGCACTGCAGAGGCAACCGATGTTTTGCAGTCACTGAACTACGCCGATCCTTTGAATATAGAGTTGCATGCGCAGTTGGGCGAGCGCCTGCTCACTGCCGGGCGTGCTGAGGATTCTTTACGGGAGTTTCGCGCATTGCTGGCGCTAAATGCGCTGGACCAGGCGCCGGCGCACTATGGCATCGCACGCGCCTTGCGCGAATTCGGCGACCCGGCCGCCAGTCGCCGCCATCTGCTGGACGCGCTCGCGATAGCGCCGCACTACAAACCGGCGCAGGCCCTGCTGCTGAAAATGATCGAGGAGCGAACATGATGATGGATGCCGTAGACGCACACGCAGACGTTCCCGCCGGTGCGCAGGACACCTCGGCGCTGGTGAAGACCTTTCACGATCGCATCGGCGCGATTCGTACCCAGGTCCGCCGCGTCATCGTCGGCCAGGCAGACGTGGTCGATCATTTGCTGTTGACGTTGCTGGTCGGAGGCCACTGTCTGATCACCGGCATGCCGGGCACGGCAAAAACGCTGCTGGTGCGAACGCTGGCGTCTGCGCTGGGGCTGTCGTTCAAGCGCATCCAGTTCACGCCCGACCTGATGCCCACCGATGTCACCGGCACCGACATCATCGAAGAAGACATCACCACCGGCCATCGACGCTGGACCTTCGTGCCCGGCCCGCTGTTCGCCAATGTACTGCTGGCGGACGAAGTCAATCGCACGCCGCCGAAAACTCAGGCTGCATTGCTGGAAGCGATGCAGGAACATTCCGTGACCGTGCGCGGCACGACGCACACGCTCGGCGAGCCGTTCTTCGTGCTCGCCACTCAGAATCCGATCGAACTGGAAGGCACCTATCCGCTGCCCGAAGCGCAGCTGGACCGTTTCCTGTTCAACGTGCTGCTCGATTACCTCGGCGTCGAAGACGAAATGGAAGTCGTTGATCGCAACACCACGCGCATGAGCGGCCCGGCGCTGCAGCCCTGCACCACTGCCGAAGAGATCATGAAGTTCCAATGGCTGGTGCGCCAGGTGCCGCTGGCGACCGAAGTCCGTCGCAAGGCGGTCGAGATGGTGCGCGCGACTCGACCCGAAGGAATCGAGCGCGCCGGACGCGGTGCGGCGCTACGTTCGCTATGGCGCCAGCGTTCGCGCGACGCAGTTTCTTTGTCTGGCCGCAAAAGCCCGGGCGCTGATGCAAGGCCGCTATCACGTCACCGATGAAGACCTGCGCGTGCTTGCACTGCCGGTGCTGCGTCATCGCGTACTGACCAACTACCAGGCCGAATCCGACGGCAAGAGTGTCGATGATGTGCTGCGCGAGGTGATCGAACGGTGAACACCTCGGCCTCCAATCGCCTGCTGCCGCCGGACACCCTGGCTGGACTTGCGAATCTGGAGTTGGTCGCGCGCACCGCCGTGGAAGGCTTTCTGACCGGACTGCACCGCTCGCCGCACTTCGGCTTCAGCCAGGAGTTCGAGGAATATCGCGCCTATGTCGAAGGCGACGATCCGCGCTTTGTCGACTGGAATGTGTACGCGCGCACCGAGCGCACCTACATCCGCCGCTTTGAAGGCGAGACCAACACGCGCCTGATGATCCTGCTGGATGCGAGCGCATCGATGGGTTACGGCTCGCATGCCGTCACCAAGCTGCAGTACGGCAAGTATCTGGCCGCGGCGCTCGCCTACCTGGCGGCACGACAGCACGATCCCGTCGGGCTCATCGTGTTCGACGAGCAGGTGCGGGATTTTCGTCCGGCCACCAGTCGCGCGGGCAGCCTGAACGCATTGATCCATGCCATCGACGCGGTCACCCCCGGTCACGGCACAGATCTCGAAGCCTGCTTCCGCCGCTTCGGCGAACACATGTCGCGACGCGGCCTGGTCGCGGTGATTTCCGATCTCTACTGCGATCCGGCTGCCATGAGCAGGGCGGTGCAGCCGCTGGCGTATCGTGGCCACGACATCATGCTGTTCCAGCTGCTCGATCCGCAGGAGATGCAGCCGAACTGGCGCGAGTCCGTGCTGCTGCAAGACGTGGAGACGCAGCGTGCGATCAACGTTTCGCCGGAATACCTGGCCGGCGAATATCGACAACGCCTGGAGGAGCATTTGCAGTCGCTGCGCCGCGCCGCAGCCGAGGTCGGCGCCCATCAGCTGCTCATTACCACGGATGAGCCGCTCGACAATGCGCTGCGCCGCTATTTGCTCCTCAGGGAAGGCAGGACGTAGAAATCATGTTGCTCGCGCCGGCCTTTTTGCTTGGTTTGCTGGCGATCGGCCTGCCGCTTTGGCTGCACCGCGTGGCGCGCGCGAACCCCACGCAACATCCGTTCGCCTCGCTCATGTTTCTCGAAGCCAGCGAGACTCAGCGGACCGCCAAGCGAACGCTGCGGTACTGGCTGCTGCTGGCGGTGCGCATTCTGTTGTTGATCGCACTCGCCTTGGCGTTTGCTGGGCCGATGCTCGCCTCGCGCATCATGCCGCAACCAAACGCCAACGCTCGATTGCACGCAATCCTGCTCGACACGTCCCTGTCCATGCAGCACGGCAACCGTTGGGAACAGGCGTTGGAGACCGCAGAGAAACTTCTCCGCGAAGTACCTTCGTCGGAACGCGTGATGCTGCTCACGGGCTCGGGTCGCCGTATCGAACCCATCAACAGTGACAATGCCGGAACCGCACGTGCTGTGTTACGCGATATCAAGCCGGGCATCGAGCGCTTGGACTACGGCTTCGTGATGAGCACGGCGAATGCCTGGTTGGGATCGCCCAGGCCGCCGGTGGTGTTGCATGTCATCTCCGATTTGCAACGGAGCGCTGCGCCGCTGCGGTTCGCGGACCTGCAGCTGCCGGCGCAAACTCAGCTGGTGATGCATGATGTGAGCGATGGGGCGGCTGGCAACACTTACGTCGCCGACGCGTCATTGCTCGCCATCAACAGCCGTTCGCTGGAGGTCACGCTGGGAAATTCGGTCAGCAAGGCGCAGCAGCGTGCAGTCGTCCTTCGCGTCGATGACAAGGAGCTGGCGAGAAAGACCGTGAATATCCCGGCCGCGGCGGTGGAACCGAAAACGGTAGCCGGTGAAGGTGGCAGCGCATCCGTTGCAGAGGCGCCGCTAAAACCCCCTGAGACGGAAAGCAGCACCACCAGCTCATTCACCAAGGTGCTATTCACCGACGTCAATCTCGCAGCCGGTGCGCATCGCATTGAAGTGGCGCTGGAACCTGGCGACGAGCTATCTCAGGACGACCGTTTCTACGCCGTCGTCGAGCAGGCCGATCCCGCAGCTTTGCTGCTCTCGCAAGGCGAGAAGGCGGATGATTCGGCGTACTTCGCAGCGGCCATCGGCTCCCTGTCCACGCCGCGCCTGGCAGTCGAACAGCGCGCCGCGAATGCCATCGATGCCGGCGGTGGACTCGGAAAGTATGCTTTGGTCGTCGTCGCCAGTCCCGAGGCGCTATCGAATTCAGCGGCGCGACGGGTCCAGGCTTATGTAGCGGCCGGAGGCGCAGTGCTGGCCACTCTCGGCAGCACGGCAGCCGGTGGCGACAATCCGTTGCTCGGCAATCTGAACAAAGGCGAAGTGCGCATCCGCTCGGGCAAGGTCGGCGAAATCGCCAGCACGCATCCCATCCTGCGCGAAGCGGCTGATTGGAATCGGGTGCGTTTTTTCCGACAGCGCGCAGTTCAGCTGACGTCCGACGACAAGGTATTGATCGCGTTCGATGACGGCGCGCCGCTGTTGATCGAACGCACGCTCGGCGCCGGCCGCATGCTGGTCTTGACCGTGCCCGTGGACCGGCGCTGGAACGATCTGGCGATTCATCCGCTGTTCGTGCATTTCATTGGTGCGGCGGCCAGTTATCTGACCCGGGCGGAAGCCACTGCCAGCAGCGCCATCGTCGGCTCGACAGTCACCACCGGATTGACCGCGGGCGGCGGCGGGCAGATATTCGATCCACAGGGCCGTCGAGTGCTTGGCCTGGCGCAGAGTACGGCAGATCGGTTGATTCCCGACCAGGCGGGTTTCTATGAGATTCGCGGCAGCGAAGGAGCGCGCTGGCTGGCGGTGAACGTGGACTCGCGTGAATCGAACCTTGCAACGTTGCCCGCCGAGTTCGTCGCGCGTTGGCAGGCGCTGCGCGCGCAGGAACCGGTGCAAACCGTTGCCGCTGCGCCGACTGCCGAAGCCGCGCCGAAATCCCTTGGCCTGTGGCTGCTGTGGGTGGCAGCCGTCCTGCTGTTGGCGGAAGTGCTGCTGGCGAATCGCCATCTGGCCATTCGTCGGGAGGTACCGAAATGACCTCGCGTGAACGACTCGAAAGTTACCTGGCAGCGCTGCGCCAGCGGCTGCGGACACACATATATGTTCAGGCCGCGGCAGTTGCCGCTGCCGGCCTGCTCTTGATCACTTGCGGCGCAGTCTGGTTGTTCAACCGCGAGGACTTTGCGCCTTCCGTTGCCATCTCTGCTCGGATTGCGATCGTCATTTTGCTGAGTGTCGTGGCGGTGCTGTTGTGGTGGCTGCCCTTGCGCAAACTCGGCCGCGACGAGGGTTCTCAAGTATTCGAACAGCGCCTGCCGGAAGAACGCGGCCGCATCCAGACTTATCTCGACAGCAAGCGCCGCGAAGCTCAAGGCATCACCTCGCCGTTGATTGAACTGCTCGCCGCCGATGCCGCCAACATCGCCGAGAAAACTGCGCCTGCAGATGTCGTTTCTCCACGTCGGCTGCTGCTGGGATCTGCAGTGGCGGTGGTCGCAGTCAGTGCGCTTGCCGTACTGCTCGGATTCGGTCCTTCCTATTGGGGTTTCGGCAGTCGCCACTTGCTGCTGGGAGCAGAGCTGCCCCGTGAGGCGATCACGCTGAAGCGCGTTGTCGTTACGCCGGGCAACGCGAAGGTGCGACGTAACAGCGACCTCGCGATTCGCGCCTCCGTCGAAGGGTTCCGCCCCGAGCAGGCGCAGGTATTCGTTCGCTTCGCCGATCAGCAGCAATGGGAAGGCGCACCCATGCGGACCGACGAGGCAGGCCAATACGATTTCAAACTTTACGCGGTGCGGGGACCGCTGACGTATTACGTCGATGCCGACGGCATTCGCAGCGCCGAGCACACGGTGGGAGTGGTCGACTTGCCCCGTATCGAGCGAGTGCGGCTGACGTATTCCTATCCCGACTGGACCGGCCTCGAGTCTCAGACTGACGAAGAATCGCGTGACATCAGCGCCGTCGTGGGCACCGCTGTAAAAGTGGCAGTGTTCGCCGACGCGCCGCTCGAGGCGCCCGCGCTCATCGTCGACGGCGAAACTCTCGAACTGGCGCAGGAAGGCACAGCCAGCATCGGCAACATCGCGGTTTCGGCGCCAGGCAGCTATCAAATCGGCGCCCGCGTCGCCGGCGAATTCGTGGCGCTGAGCGACGAATACACCATCGAAATCGTCGCCGATGAAAAACCGACCATCCAGATTCGCAAGCCCGGCCGCGACTGGCGGGCCACCAGCATCGAAGAAGTGCCGGTGCGGATCGATGCTGAAGATGACTTCAAGCTGCGCGATGTCTCGCTGCATTACTCAGTGAATGGCGGCGAGTGGCAGAAGATGCCGGTGGGCGGCGGCGCCAAGCGCAGTGAAAACGAATCGCTGCTGCGAATGGAAGAGCTCGGCGCGGCAGCGACCAAGGAGCAACGGCTTGCTCCAGGCGACCTGGTTTCGTACTACGCCGTGGCGCGCGATCGCAAACAAACCGTGCAAACCGACCTGTTCATGGTGCAGGTCCAGCCCTTCGAGCGCGCTTTCAAGCAGGCGCAAGCCGGAGGTGGCGGTGGCGGCATGGGCGAAGAGCAAGGTGCGATCTCCGAACGCCAGCGCGAAATCCTGCTTGCCACCTGGAATCTGCAACGTAGTGACGAGCGCAACTCACGCACGCGGCAGCAGCTGGAAGACAGTGCTCGGATGCTGTCGGAGTTTCAGACCACTTTGTCGCAGCAGGCTCGCACGCTCGCTCAAAGAACCCGCGCGCGTATGGAGGTCGAGGCGGACGAGCGCGTTAAGACTTTCGTTGAAAGCCTGGAGCACGCTGCTGGCTTGATGGAGCCGGCTGCCGGGCATCTGTCCGCGTTCCGATTGCTTGACGCAGTGGCGCCTGAGCAGCAGGCATTACAGCAACTGCTGCGTGCCGAATCAGCGTTCCGCGAAGTGCAAGTCTCGATGCAGCAGGACAGTGGCGGTGAAGGCTCGCAGGCCGCGCGCAATTTCACCGAGATGTTCGAGCTGGAAATGGATGTCGAGAAAAGCCAGTACGAAAGCGAGTCACAGCTGTCACAGAAAAACACCCGGCAGGAACTGAGCGAAGCCATCCGCAAACTGAAGGAGCTGGCCGAGCGCCAGGAGAAACTGGCGCAGGAACAGAACCGCTCGCGGAAGTCGCCCGAGCAGCGCTGGCAACAGGAGCAATTGCGACGCGAAGCGGAAGACCTGCGCCGTCGCCTCGATGAACTCAATCGCCAGCAACAGCAGGCATCGTCGCAACAGCAAGGCGGCAGTTCGTCGCAAAGGGGCAAGCAAGGCTCCAGCGCCGGCAGCCGCGGCGAGGGCAGTGACACCGACAAGGAACGCAACGAAGTGCAAAAGGCGCTGCAATCCGTCAACCAGGCGCTGGAAAACATGCAAGCGGCGAATGATCCTGCCGCCGACGAGTCGTCCAAGTCGTCGCAATCGGCGCGCGATGCCAGCAAGAACCTGCGGCAGGCGCTGCGGCAGATCGATAAGCCTGACACCTCGCGGCTGGACGAAACACTCGATAAATTCGCCGACCGCGGCGCAGAGATGTTGGAAGAACAGCGTCGCGTCGAAGACGAACTTCACAAAGCTCTCTCGCAGGGCGCGGATTCCTCGACGCGTTCCGGCGGTCGCGGCGGCATCAGCCAGCGCAACGTCAAAGACCTGGTGGAGTCGAAACAACGCATGGCGGAGGAACTGTCGGCGCTGCAAAGCGATATGCGCGGCGCTGTCCATGAGCATCGCGCCAAGACGCCCAAGACCACGCAGCGATTGAGCGAAATCGTTCGCGATATCGAAGGTTCCGATGTCATGTATCGACTGAACCGCAGCGCCGCCGAGATCTATTATGGCCGCGCGCGAGATGCAGCGCCTCGCGAAGGCCTGATCACCGATGCGCTCGAATCGCTCGAACACCATCTGCGCGAAGCTGCCACGCAAGCCGCGACCGAACGCACTCAAAAGCGTGACTCCGCGACTACCGACGACCTGCTCGCTCAAGTCGCCGAACTGCGTCGCGCCGTGCAAAGCGGACGTGAAAGCGGCACCTCTCAACCTCAAAGCACTCGCGGCGGCGGTGCCGGCGCTCAAGATGGCCTTGCCGCTTGGAACCCCATCACGCCGACTCGGGGATTCAACGATCTCGAAGACGGCCGCGGCTCGCTCGCTCAGCAAACCGCCGCCATCAGCCAACGCATCCGCGATCTCACCAATCGCATGACAGGCGGCGAACTGTCGCCCGCCGAGCTCGACACGCTCCGCCGCAGCGCCAATCAATTGCGCCGCCTGAACGGCGATCCCATGGCCAAACAAGGCGACGCCATGCTCAAACTCATCGACCAGATCGAGCTGACCGCGTTGAATGCCGCCGCCCGCGCGAAAGGTGATACACCCGCGCACGCAACACTTCCATCACGCGACTCGCCGCGTTACAGGGAAGCGGTGGCGGAGTATTACCGGCGGCTGGGGAATCGTTGAAGAAGCCCTTCTTCACCTCTCTCTTTGGGAGAGGTCGCGCGCAGCGCGGGTGAGGGTCGGGTTGGCTATGAAACATTCGCGGCAATTTGCTTCCCCTTCACCCTGCCCTCTCCCCAGGGGAGAGGGTAAGAGCGTCTTCACCTCTCCCTTTGGGAGAGGTCGCGCGCAGCGCGGGTGAGGGTCGGGTTTGGCTATGAAACATTCGCGGCAATTTGCCTCCCCCTCACCCTGCCCTCTCCCCAGGGGAGAGGGTAAGAGCGTCTTCACCTCTCCCTTTGGGAGAGGTCGCGCGCAGCGCGGGTGAGGGTCGGGTTTGGCTATGAAACATTCGCGGCAATTTGCCTCCCCCTCACCCTGCCCTCTCCCCAGGGGAGAGGGTAAGAGCGCCTTCACCTCTCCCTTTGGGAGAGGTCGCGCGCAGCGCGGGTGAGGGTCGGGTTGGCTATGAAACATTCGCGGCAATTTGCTTCCCCCTCACCCTGCCCTCTCCCCAGGGGAGAGGGTAAGAGCGTCTTCACCTCTCCCTTTGGGAGAGGTCGCGCGCAGCGCGGGTGAGGGTCGGGTTTGGCTATGAAACGTTCGCGGCAATTTGCTTCCCCCTCACCCTGCCCTCTCCCCAGGGGAGAGGGTAAGAGCGTCTTCACCTCTACCCTCTCCCCAAGGGAGAGGGTAAGAGCACGTTCGTTCCTCGCCATCGCCGCTACCTTCGCAGCGCTGGCCGCGCTCGCCGCGACGAATCTCATCACTGGTGACGGCGGCCGCTCTTCTTCGCCCGCCGATCTGTCCCGCCTGAACCTGGTCCGCGCGATCTACGATAGCGAAGGTGGAATGGGCGAGGCGTATTACCCGTACGACGGCCGCGTGTGGGCGCGATGGGAAACCGACTTCCCGGAAGGCGACGACAACTTCGGTCGGCGCCTCACTCAGCTCACTCGCATCCACGTCACCTCGCAGGCCGCCAGTCGCCTGCTCACCGCGCCGGATCTCGGCGACTTCCCGATGCTGTACATGTCCGATCCCGGCTACATGGTGATTTCCGAAGCAGAGCGCGCCGCCTTCCAGCACTACCTCGCTCGCGGCGGGTTCGTTTGGGTCGATGACTTCTGGGGGGACGCCGAGTGGCAGCAATTCGCCAACGTGATGCGGACCGTTCTGCCTGGACGCGAATGGCGTGTGCTGCCGCCGGAGCATCCCATTTTTCACACCGTATTCGACCTCGAAGGGATGCCGCAGATCCCCGCGCTGCCGTTTGCCAGTCCGGGCGGCAGCACCGCCGAGTCCCCCGGCGCGCACAAATTTCCCGCCGGCTCGCTCGAAGAACCGCAAATGCGCGCATGGCTGGATGACGATGGCCGTATCATGGTGCTGGCAACGCACAACACCGACGTCGGCGATGGCTGGGAGCGCGAGGCGTACGGCGAATGGTACTTTGAAACGTTCTCCACCCGGTCCTATATGGTCGGTGTGAATGTGGTGATATACGCGATGACGCACTGACCCCGCCCACTGACTGGCCCTATGTCCAACGTCATCAATCTTAAGAAAGCCAGGCAAAAACGCGCCGACGGCAAGACGCTGTGCTCGTCGGGTTTCCACAAGTGGGAACTGCTTTCCGGCCGTCGCTTCGACGTCAAGCAAGGCCTGCTGGTCAATGCCGAACGCTGCAAGCGCTGCGGTGAGGAGCGTATCAAGCTCAGTTGACTTCGCGTCGCCTGCACCGCCGTTCATACTGCAGGCATACTAGGACAATGGCAGTGACGGCGAGCAGGCTCTCAACCATTACCGAGGCGACCCGATCCCGCTGGGGCATCGCCTGCGCTTGGCTCGCATGTATGCTCGTGTACGGCGTCGCCATCTATCTCGCGGGCGCCGAGGGCGCGTTGTGGATCAACGATGCCGCCTGGACGGCCGCCGCCGCCGCCGCGACCTTTTTCTGTATTCGCGCCTCGCGACAGGTCGAACCTTCCCGCCGCCGCGCCTGGCTGATGATCGGCCTCGGCTGCGGCAGCTGGCTGCTGGGGCAACTGCACTGGAACTACATGCAGCTGGTCCTGAAAGTGGCACAGCCCTTTCCCAGCCTCAACCAGGTTTTTTACACCGGGTTCGCCTTCCTGGTGGTCGCCGGGGTGATGCTGCTGCCGGAGGCCCGGCAGCGAGCGCCGCTTACGTTCAAGCATGCCGGCAACATCGGCCTGGTGTTCTGCTGCCTCGCAGTGACGGTAGTGTTGGGAATGCTGGAACCGGCGTTGCAAAACCAGGATGTGACGCCGCTGTATCTGTGGGTCGGCTTCACTCACATGGTGGTGGTCATCGCGACCTTTCTTTCGACCCTGGGCGCCTTCTGGACCTTCCGCTGGGGTGCGTCGTGGACGCCGATGCTGCTGCTGGTGATCGCTACCTGCGTCTATGCAGTATGTAATTTCATCTATGCGCACTCACTGCTGACTCAAAGTTACTTGCCGGACGACTTGGTGAACGCCAGCTGGCTGGCGATGTTCGGGCTGGTCGCGGCCGCCGCCCACGAGCAGGCATGGCTGAGCAAGCACCCGCATGGCGACATCACTGAACGCATGCAGTCGCGTGAGCGATGGCTCGAGGCGGTGGTGCCGGCGTTGTTGATCGTCATCATGGTAGTGGTCGCGATGATCGGCACGGCGACGCTGACGCCGCGTGTCATTTGGGTATCCGCGAGCCTGTTCATCCTGTTCGCGATCATCCTCGGCGTGCGCGAGGCGTGGATCCAAAGCGAATCGCAGCAGCTGACGGACAAACTGGTGACCGCCAACCAGCAACTGCAGGACGCCAACATCGAGTTGCGCCATAGCGAAACGCGCTATCGCGAGCTGACCACGGCCTTGGAGCAGCGAGTTGGCGAGCGAACCACGGAGCTCAAGCGCGCTTACGATGAACTCGAAGGGTTCTCGTATGCGGTCGCTCACGATCTCAAAGCGCCGCTGCGCGCCATCAATGGCTTCGCGCATCTGTTCGAGCAGGAGATGCAAGGCCAGTTAACGGATCGCGCCCGCGAGCATCTCGGACGCATTCGTAATGGCTCGCTGAAAATGGCGACGCTGATCGATGACCTGTTGTCGTATTCGCATATCGACCGGCGCGGCCTGCAAGCCAGCGTCGTCAGCCTGCCGACCCTGGTCGATCAAGTAGTAAGCCACTACAACGATGAAGTACAAAGGCGCGGCATCACCTTGATTGTCGTAGTCGAGCCGATGACGGTGCGTGTGGATGCGAGCGGCCTCGCGCTGGCGCTGCGGAATCTGGTGGAAAACGCATTGAAGTACACGCGGGACACCCAGAACCCGCGCATCGCCATCATTTGCCGTCGCAAGGACAGCGGCATCCTGCTGGCGGTGACGGACAACGGCATCGGCTTCGAGATGCAGTATCACGATCACATCTTCAAGCTGTTTCAGCGGCTGCATCGCGACGATCAATATCCCGGCACCGGCATCGGGCTGGCGCTGGTGCGCAAAGCGATCGAGCGCATGGGCGGGCGAGTCTGGGCGCAGAGCAAACCCGGTGAGGGAGCGACCTTCACCATCGAACTCCCTGGTGGCTAGGCGGTGCTGGGTGCGTGGCGTGGCCACGCTAAGACGATGCGTGGAGGCATGGGTTTGCGATCCAAGATCCACACCACAGCCAGGGTGCCTGCCAACGCCAACACGGCCCCACCGGTAAATGCGGTGACATAGCCCGCCGTGTCTGCTACTGCCGCGCCACAGAAATTGCCGATGGCATTCATGAGCACGACCATGCTGGCGAACAGCGTGTAGTCGGTCCCCGCATGTTCTGGATCGGAGGCGTCCATCATCAGCGTGAACAACGCGACAGTTGCCATCGTGCCGATGACGCCTTCGAAAATCGTCGCGGTCCATAAGAGGTTCACGCCACCCAATCCCATCGCGGCGACGATGTAGAGCGTAAACGATGCGGCTTGCAATACGCCGCTGATGAGGACAGCAGTGCGGCGACCGGCGCTGAAGGCCAGCCAGCCGCCAACCAATGCACCGAACAGACTGGTTGCCGATCCCACCGTTCCTTTCATGAGCGCGATGGTGTCCTTGGTCAGTCCCTGGTCGATGAGAAACGGACCCAGCAGCGTCGCCACCATCTGGTCGCCGAAGCGATATAGAAAGATGATGCCGGCGAAGCCCAGGATGCCGGGTTGCAGGAGCCGCCGCGCCCAGCCGACAGCAAGTTGTGCCGCCGTATATCTCGACGCCGCCGGCTGCAGCGGTTCCTTTAGCGCCAGCACTGGAATCACAGTTAGTGCGAGCAGCCCTGCCATGCACAGAAACGTGACCTGCCAGTCCGTGCGTGCAAACACCTTTAACAGCAGACCGCCGCCGAGAATCATGCCGAAGCGATAGGCACCAACCTGAATGGCGTTCGCCAGGCCGCGCTCGCGTGTGTCGAGCATTCTCACTGCCAGCCCGTCGGTGACCACGTCCTGCGAGGCGGCAATGATGTTGAACACGAAGGCCGCCACCATCAGCAGCAGGAAATTCTCGTTGAGATCGGCCTGCGCCAGCAGCAGCGCGCCGACGATGGACGAAAGCTGGAAGGTGAGCAGCCAGCCGCGGCGGCTGCCGGTGTGATCCAGCCACGACGCCCAGAGGAACTTCAATACCCAGGGCAACGCCAGCAGGCTCAATGCGCTGATGGCTTTGAGAGAAAAGCCCGCCTCGCGCAATAGCACGGGAAGGGCGAGCGTGAAGAAACCGAAGGGCAGGCCTTGCGCCACGTACAGGGCGATCAGCAGTGTGATTTTATAACCGCGCGACATGCGCGGAAGCGTAGCACTACTGCGCGGTCCAGCCTCCATCCAGCACCAGGCACTGCCCGGTGATATTGCGGGCCGCCGGGCTGAGCAGGAATTCGACGCTGCCGATCAGTTCTTCGACGGTGATGAACTGCCGCTTGGGCATGGGCTTGAGCATGATCTCCTCGACCACCTGCGCCTCGGTCATGTTGTGACTGCGCGCCAGCGAGGCGATCTGCGCTTCGATCAGTGGCGTCTTCACGTAACCAGGGCACACCGTATTGATGGTCACGTCGACGTCGTGCGTTTCCAGCGCGACGGTCTTGCTGAAACCGATCAGCCCGTGCTTGGCGGCCACGTAAGCACTCTTGAACGGAGATGCAATCAGCGCGTGAATCGAGCCGATGTTGACGATGCGTCCGTAATTCCTACGGCGCATCGACGGCAACGCCGCGCGGGTCAGCAGCGCCGTACCGGTCAGCATGACTGCAATCAGCTGCTGCCACATTTCCGGCGGGAATTCCTCGATCGGCGCGACGTATTGCAGCCCGGCGTTGTTGATCAGCACGTCGGGCGGATCGTCGGCGAGTGCTGCGAACGACGCTTCGATTTGCCGCGCGTCGGCGACGTCGAACGCGAGCGTGCGAATTTGCGGCAGCGCCTGTTGCAGCCGATCGAGTACCGCCTGCTGCAGGTCGCAGGCGATGACCTGATGGCCGGCGCCGGCGAAATGTTTCGTCAGCGCGAGCCCGATGCCGCTGGCGGCGCCGGTGATGAGGATGGTGTGAGGGTGCGCCATTTCCACCTGGACTCAGTAGCGATACGTCGCGTTGACCGATACGGTGCGCGGTGCGCCGTAGAACCCGATCTGGCTGAACCCCCCGGTCGCACCAGCCGCACCGAAGTCATAACCCGCGACGCGATACTCCTCATCGAGGAGGTTCTTGCCCTCTACGGCGAAGCGCCAGTTGTCGTCGGCAGTCGTGTAAGCGACGCCGAGATCCAGCACATCGTAAGCGTCCTGGTCGGTGATGCTGGCGGTGGTGTTGGCGACCTTGGTGGCGGTCCGGTACTGGTAGCCGGCGTGGATGCTCATATCGCCCGAGCCCAGTTCCCATTCGTAGGTCGCGCCGAGGAAGGTCGTCCAATCCGGTGAATTGATCGGTTCGTTGAAGGTAGCGGCGTTGACGCGGCAGCCGGCGGCCGGCGGCGTACAACCGACGAAGAACTCTTTGAACTCCGCGTCGAGGTAACCGACGTTCAACACCAGTGTCAGCGCCGACAGCGGCCGCCACATCGTTTCCAATTCGGCGCCCTGGTTCAACTGCTTGCCGGCGTTGAGCACGGCGGTAGCGTTGGTCGGCACACCGCCGACCAGCTGGAACTGCTGCGTGGTGATCTGGACGTCTTCATACGGCGTGTAGAACACGGTGAGATTCAGTTGCAGCGTGTCGTCCAGCCAGGTCGATTTCATGCCGGCTTCGAAGTTGTCCGCGGATTCCGCGTCATAGCCGTCACGCGTCGTCGGATTGACGGCGGCATTGCCGCGCATGTCGAAGCCGCCGCTCTTGAATCCTTCGGCGTAGCTGAAATACAGCATCACGTCGTCGTTGAGCCGGAAGTCCATGCCGAGCCGCGGCGAGACGTTGGAAAAGCTCCGGTCGTTGGTGTAGTTGCTCTGCACGCCGAGCAGGGTGAAACCCGCCGGCACGTTGTTCTGGTCGAACAGCGTCGCATTGGGCGCCAGTACGCCGCGGTATTGTGCGACGAACACGCTAGCTTCCTTGTCGTCTTCGTTCCAGCGCGCGCCAAGGTTGAAGTTCATCCAATCATTTAGCGCCCAGGTCGTGTCGAAGTACACCGCGATGCTGTCGGTGTCGACGGTGCCCTTGGTCAGCGAGGTAAGGTTCAGCGAACCCAGTGACGCATCGAACGCGCCGTCGGCCGTGCCGGTGAAATAGTAGACACCGGCCACACCCTGGACGAGGCCGCTGTTGTAAGTGAGCTGCACTTCGCCGCTGGTCTGCTGGTCGCTGTACTGGGCGGGCACCTGGAACAGGTTGGCATTGAGCTCATCGAAGTCGATGAACTGGCGGCCTGCGCCTTCGCGATACGCGCCGACGATTTTCAGATCCAGCGAGTCCGTCAGCGATTGCGTGTAAGTAGCGGCGATGCCTTTGTTGATGAAGCGGTCGCGATCCACCGGCATGTCGGTGCGCTGATCGTAGCGATCGCGCAGCCGCGGATACGTCCCCGCTGCAGGGCCTGTGCCGCCGACGGTCAGATTATTCAGCCGCTGCCCACCGGCAGCATTGGAGTTGTCCTGCACCGTGTCGGCAAGGACACGCAGTCGCGAGCTTTCGCCCCAAACAAAAGTGGCATTGGCGCGCGCCGCGAGCACATCTTTATCGGAAACATCCTGGCCGACGCGGTTGTAGAGCCGGGGACGGCCGTCATCGACGATTTCGCCGTAACCGTCGCGCCGCAGGTAGGCCACTGCCGCGCCGAGGAAAATGTGTTCGTCGACCACCGGTATCGAACCGCCGACTTTGACTTCGCGCTGGTTGTAACTGCCGCCGGTGGCGGAAACGTTGCAGGTGGGATCTTCTGTCTGGATATCGCGCGTCACGTACTTGATGGCGCCGGCGATGGTGTTTTTGCCGTACAGCGTGCCTTGCGGGCCGCGTAGCACTTCGATGCGCTCGACGTCGTAAACATCCAGCAATGCACCCTGCGGACGCGCCACGTAAACATCGTCGATGTAGATGCCGACGCCGGGCTCGAAGCCCCACAGCGGGTCGTTTTGTCCGACGCCCCGGATGTAAGCGTTGATGGTGCTGCTGGTGGCGCGCCCGGCGTTGACCTTGATATTGGGCGCGAACGCGGTCATGTCTTCCAGCGTGCGCACGTTCTGCGTTTGCAGTTGATCGGCAGTCAGCGCGGAGATGGCGACCGGCACGTCCTGCAGGCTTTCCTCGCGGCGGCGGGCCGTGACCACGACGCTCTCGATGCTGGTGGCCGAGGCATCCTCGCTCGCTTGGGCATGGGACAGCGACGGCAGATTGGCGGCAAGAATGGCGGCAATCGACAAGCGCAATGCGCCGCAAGAAGCATAGGCAGTCATGCTGGTTCCCCCTAACTATCCCACGTTGTGAATTTATTCATCAGCTGATGATTAAACTCAGATTGCCTTCGGGACGGCGCGAAGTCAATTATTCATCAGTTGATGAATAGATATTTGAAGCCAGCCGGGGGCAAGCGGCAGCAACCCGGGTATGCTTACCCGCTTTACGTAAGCGCCCGGGTCCGCCGTTTCCTCCAGTACCGTCATGAGCACCAAACGCCGCAAGGTCCGCCGGGGGCGGCCCCTGAAAGCCGACGCCGCGCCCGATATGCGGGAACGCATCCTCGACGCTGCCGAAGATCATTTTTCGCGCCACGGTTTCTGGGGCGTGACCATTCGTGAAGTGGCGCAGGAGGCAAAGGTCGACACCGCGCTGTTGCATTATTACTTCGACACCAAGCGCGGCCTGTTCGACGCGGTGTTCGCCCGCCGCGCCGAGATCATCAACAAAGAGCGCATCGACTCCATCGATGCATATGTGAAGGCGGCGGGCAGCGCGATTACCGTGGAAGGCGTCATCGACGCTTTCCTGCAGCCCATCCTGCGGCGCGCCGCTACCGGCGATCAGCATTGGCACAGCTACTTCGCCTTGATCGCCCAGGTGAACAACACGCCGATGTGGGGCGGCGAAACCATGGGGCGCACCTTCGACAACGTCATCCATCGCCTGATCGATGCACTACGCGAGGCGATGCCGGGCGTCAACGAGGAAGAGCTGTACTGGAGCTACCACTTCCTGTCCGGCGCGCTCACCTTGACGCTGTCGCAGACCGGCCGCATCGATCGCCTCTCCGACGGGTTGTGCAAATCCAGCGACTTCGCAGCCATCGGCCGGCGCATGGCGCCGTTCATCGCCAGCGGCTTCGAAAGGTTGTGCAAGCCGCCCTCACCCGCGCGGACGCGCGACCTCTCCCGCAAGCGGGAGAGGTGAAGAGGGTCTACCGCCTCTGCCTTGGGGAGAGGGCAGGGTGATCGGTTTTCAGGTAACGTCGCGTCCCTATGAATTGGCTCGCCGAAGGTCTTTTATACGTGCTCAGCACCGTGGGCGCGCTGCTGCCCATCGTCAATCCGCTGTCCGCAGTCGGCATGGTGGTGACGATCACCGCCAATCTGACCGACAACGAGCGCACTGAACAAATCCGGCGCGCGTGTATTTACATGTTTTTCATCCTCACGTCGTTCCTGGTCGCGGGCGGCCTGATCATGAACTTCTTCGGCATTTCCATTCCGGGCTTGCGCATCGCCGGCGGCATGATCGTCAGCTATCTGGGCTTTCGCATGCTGTTCCCGGACACCACCACCATGTCGCGACAGGAGCAGGTGGAAGCGGCCGCCAAGGCCGACGTGTCGTTCACCCCGCTGGCCATGCCGGGCCTGAGCGGACCGGGTTCGATTGCGGTGGTCGTCGGCATGTCGGCCACGGCGCAGGAGAGTCAGCACATCGTCGTGGGTCACGCATTGATCGCGGTCGGGATCGCGATCGTCGGCGTGATTTCTTACGTGGTGTTGAGGGCCGCGACCAAGCTGTCGAAGGTGCTCGGCGTCGCCGGCATGAACGCCATGGCGCGCATCATGGGCTTCCTGCTGATCTGCATCGGCGTGCAGTTCATCATCAACGGCGTGCTCGACGTCGCGAAAGTCGCCCGCGGCTAGCCGAAAGCGGCGAAATCTGCATGCCACCCTTTCGAGCGTCGAAAGTGGTCCAGATTACAGCAGCTTCGCGCCGTTCGGCACCCGCCGCTCCGGACGCACCAGCACCACGCGCCCTTGCTCATCATGGCATCCGGTGACCAGTACCTCCGAGCGGAAGGGTCCGATCTGCTTGGCTGGAAAATTTACCACCGCCATGATTTGCTGGCCGACCAGGTCCTCCTTGCCATAGAGCGAAGTGATCTGCGCACTCGACATGCGTTCGCCGATCTGCGGCCCGAAGTCGATGCGCAGTTTCCATGCCGGTTTACGCGCTTGGGGAAACTCCATTACTTCCAAAATGGTGCCGGCGCGCAGCTCGACCTTTGCGAAATCCGCCCAGGTGATGGGCGCGGCCAGCGGAGTGTCGGTCATAGGCCTTCCTCTACAAAACTTGTCGCGTGGTCGAGCGCGTCGATATTCGCAGCGCCCGGCGCCACCATCGGCATGACATGCTGATTCGCTGCAATCGGCACACGTATCAACACCGGCCCTCGACTGAGCAGTGCTTGCGCCAACACACTGTGCGGTGCCGGCACATCGCCGAGGTCAAGCGCAGGAATGCCGAAAGCCTGGGCAATAGCGACGAAGCGGCTCGGCTGCGAGAACAGCGATGCGACCAAGCGCCGCTGATAGAACAATTCCTGCTGCTGCCGGACCAGTCCCAGCGCGGCATTATCGAGCAGGATGATTTTCACATTCAAATCCAGCTCGGCCAGCGTGGCCAGCTCCTGCACGTTCATCAGCAGGCTGCCATCACCGGTAAAGCATAGCGTCGTCGCGTCGGGCGCGGCCAGCGCCGCACCGATCGCAGCCGGCAAGCCGAAGCCCATGGTGCCGAGGCCGCCGGAAGTCAGCCAGCGATCCGGGCGCGAGAACGCAAAGCGTTGCGCCACCCACATCTGATGCTGGCCGACGTCGGTCGTGACGATGCAATCGGGCGGCGCCATCTCGCCCACCGCCTGTACGATGCCATACGGAGAGCACAGTTCGCGAACCCCCGGTGTCTGCAGCGGATAACCCTTCTTCAGCTGTTGCACACGGGACAGCCACACCGGTCGATGCGTTGGCTGCACGCGTTGCAAGAGTTCTTTCGCTGCGGTCCCGGCGTCGTCGCAGATCGACAGGTCCGGACGTCTTGATCTTGCCGAACTCGCGCCGGTCGATGTCGATATGGACGATGCGAGCGTGCGGCGCGAATTCTTCGCCTTGCCGGTGGCCCGATCGTCGAAGCGCGCACCGATGGCGATCAGCAGATCGCACTCGTCGAGCCAAGTTGGTGTATCGCGCCCCGTGCATTCCCAGCATGCCGAGATCCAGCGCGTGACCCGCTGGCATCGTGCCCAGCGCCATGAGTGTTGCAGTCACCGGCACGTTGGCGCGCTCTGCCAACTCGCGAATCGATTCGTGAGCGCGCGCCTTGACGATGCCGCCGCCCACATACAGAACCGGACGCTGCGCGGCGTGAATCATCTGCGCTGCGAGATTAAAGCGCCCGGCGAAGTCGTCGTCTCGCATTTGCGGCTGGCAGAGAGCAGGCGATTCAACAGCCGGCTCGCTTCGGCGAGCTGCAGCTGAATATCCTTCGGCACATCCACCAGCACCGGTCCCGGCCGTCCGCCTTCAGCAATTCGAAACGCCTCGGGAATCACTTGCCACAACTCCTGGCCGTACCGCACGAAAAAGCTGGCTTGGTGATCGGGCGCACATGTCGACGGTCGGCACTTCCTGAAAGGCGTCGGTGCCGATCATCGCCGTCGGCACCTGTCCGGTGATCGCACCAGCGGAATCGAATCGAGCTTCGCGTCGGCAAGCGCGGTGACCACATTGGTCACGCCCGGGCCCGAAGTGGCGAAGCACACCGCCCGCTTTGCCCGTGATGCGCGCCATGCCCTGGGCGATGAAGCCCGCGCCTGCTCATGTCGCGCGAGGACGTGCCGATCGCCGTCGAACGACCGAGCGCTTCGTAAAGCGGCAACAGCGCACCGCCCGGAATGCCCGCGACGATCCGTACGCCCTGCCGTTCCAGCAGGTGGATGATGAGTTCGGCGCCGCTGTGTTGCGTAGCGGAGACGGGTTGTAGCGCGATCATGCGAAGCTCCTTTGAGTGGGAGCCCCTGTCAGCGTACCGGCGCTAGAAACGAAAAACCCCCGCCGGCTTGCGCCGACGGGGGTGTGAATTCGTATTTATGATTCCCCTACGGCGCGTGGCTGATCGCTACGACCGGTACTACGACGCTGCTCACCTTGTTGGTCAGGGTGATGATTGCGGCGATGGGGGAGGAAATATGGGACACGTGCGGGTTAGTCACTGAGTTCGAAGTGGCCACTATAGCCAGCTGCAGTGTGTTCTGACAAGCGACCCCCTCAGCCGCACTGCGCGCGATCTTGCCCTGCTGCGCCAGGGCCTTGATCACCTGCGCCCGCGGATCGACGACACGGTATTCGCGATGCCCAGGCCCTTCTGAACCGGAATTGATTCGCTCATGGCAGTCGCTCCGGCGGTAAACTTCACCACCGCGACGTACGCCCGCTGCCAGCGGGACACGACCCGTCCATAGCGATGTGCTTGTCAGTCGCTGTGATCGTATCTGCGACGCCGATAAGCTTATCGACCTCACCGAACCCAATTGCAGTCGCCGCGACCGCTGCGCGAAAATTCACCACATGCAAATCGAGCGCAACGAAGTTCGCTGTTTTCACGCCGTCATCGAGGCGGGCGGCTTCAGTCGCGCGGCGGAACGGTTGAACCTGTCGCAGTCGGCGGTCAGCCAGGCCATCGCCAATCTCGAACATCGTCTCGGCGCCGTGTTGTTGCGCCGGGGCAATCCGCCGCAGCTCACCGAAGCCGGCATTCGTCTGCTGCGTTATGCGGAGACGGTGCTGAACGAAGAGCGCGAAACGCTCAACGACATCGCGCAGATCAAGACCGGGGCGTTATCGACATTGTCGCTCGCACTGTCGCCGGCGGCGAATGCGCGGTTCGGCATCGCGTTGTTGCGCGAGTTCTCCGAACGCAATCCGCTGACGCGTTTCAAAGTCGTGGTCGCGCCCAGCCGCGAAATCGTCCATGGCGTCTCCGATGGGCGCTGGGAACTGGGCTTCGGTCCGCTCCAGCACACGATGCCGGACTACTTCACCGTGTATTCCTGCTTCGCCGAAACACGTCGATTGATGATTGCGCGCGATCATCCGAGCCGTGAAGCGTTACAGCGCGATCCGCAAGCGACGTTGCGAACCTTGCCGTTGGTCACGTCCTATCTCGATGAGTTGACGCGACGGCCGAGCACCGACCGGCTGCGCAACGCGTTCGCTTCGGTCTGGGAAGTCAGCCATATGGAATTGCGCCTGGCATTGGTGGCCGAGAGCAAGGCGGTCACTTATGTCTCAAACCTGGTCACCCACCTGCCGCCTGAACTGGTTCACATCGAGGGCTTGCCGTTTTCCAGCATCGAGCGCCAGGTGGGCATTTATCACCTGAAACATCAGCCTCTGTCGCAGGCTGGCGCACGCTTCCTGGCGCTTTGTCGCGAGCGCTGGA
This sequence comes from uncultured Gammaproteobacteria bacterium, assembly GCA_963710595.1. Taxonomy (GTDB): domain Bacteria; phylum Pseudomonadota; class Gammaproteobacteria; order Steroidobacterales; family Steroidobacteraceae; genus Steroidobacter. The sequence continues at coordinate 768,041 of CAVQAZ010000003.1, read as the reverse complement.
ATATCTGAAGCGGCCGCTGACAGGCCAGTGGCCATCGCCCCGCCGCGCCACTGTCACCCGGTAGTCACTTACCTCCACTTGTGCGTGGTGCTTACTCCATTTTCCTAGGCATCAGCCGGGAGAGTTCCTCACGGCTGCGGCGCAGCTGCTGTGTTAGGTTGCCGTTGGGGGAGTAGTCCAACAAGTAATCGGCGAGTAATAAGGACCGGTGGGGCTTTATGGGTGCATTTGCGCAGTGGTGGCGGTCTAAACGCCGCTCGCCTGCGGAACATGCCGATGTGAAAAAGTCGGATGCGAGCGCGACTCAGCTGCAGGCAATCAACAAACGCCTGCAGCTGTATCTCGATCGCGCGCCGCTTGCATGCATTGTGTGGGGTACGGATCACGTCGTGCGCGCCTGGAATCCCGCCGCTGTCGCAACTTTCGGCTACAGCGAAGCGGATGCGATCGGCCGGCACATTCATGAACTCGTGGCGACGCCCGCGAGCATGCCCATCATCGACGAGGTCTGTCCGAAGCTGCTGGCCGGCGTCGAGTATCCCGAAGGCGTGGTGCTCGAAACACGGCGCAAGGACGACAGCCGCATGCATTGTCACTGGCACTTGGCGCTGGTGGATCGTGGCACTCCAGACGAAGGCGTAATCGCTTTCGCGAGCGATGCGACCGCGCGCCTGCTGGGAGAACGCGATCGCGAACTGCTGGAGAAAACCCGTGCGCTCAGTGCGATAGCTGGCGGCATCGCGCACGACTTCAACAACATTCTGCTGGCAATCAGCGGCAACGCCCGGCTCGCAGCGGCAGATTTGCCGTCCATTCACCCGGCGCAGGTGTCACTGGCTGAAGTAAACAAAGCCAGCACCCGGGCTGCCGGCATCATCAATCAAATCCTGGCGTTCAGCGGCAATGAAGAAACCTCGAAAGACATCGTGCTTTTCACCGATCCGGCTGCCAAGGACCCAGCGTGCGCGCCGCAAGTGCTGCGTGGCGAGGGTCAGAGCGTTCTCTACGTTGATGACGAAGAGTCGCTTGTATATCTCGTGACGCGAGTGCTCGAACGCCTGGGCTATCGCGTCACAGGCTTTACCGACGCACGCGAGGCGCTGGCGAAGTTCCAAGCCGAACCGGACGCGTACCAGGCGGTGGTGACGGACCTGTCCATGCCCGCCATGTCCGGCGTGGAGTTCGCAGAGCAAGTGTTGAAGCTGCGCCCGGCGCTGCCGGTAGTGATGACGTCAGGTTATGTGCGCCAGATCGATCGCGAGACGGTGCTGAAGACCGGCGTGCGCGATTTGCTGCTGAAGCCCAATACGGTAGAAGAACTCGGAGATGTCTTGCATCGCCTGATGCGGGAGAGCAAGCCTCGCGGCAACTGAACGCGGCCCTCACCCGGGCTTCGCCCGACCTCTCCCACGGGGAGAGGTGAAGAGTTCTTACCCTCTCCCTTGGGAGAGGGCAGGGTGAGGGGGAGCAAGTTGCCGCGAACGTTTCGTAGCTAAACCCGGCCCTCACCCGGGTTTCGCCCGACCTCTCCCACGGGGAGAGGTGAAGAGTTCTTACCCTCTCCCTTGGGAGAGGGCAGGGTGAGGGGGAGCAAGTTGCCGCGAACGTTTCGTAGCTAAACCCGACCCTCACCCGGGTTTCGCCCGACCTCTCCCACGGGGAGAGGTGAAGAGTTCTTACCCTCTCCCTTGGGAGAGGGCAGGGTGAGGGGAAACAAGTTGCCGCGAACGCTAAGCCGCGACCACCGGATCGAAGATCACAAAGCGGTTCCTGCCGGCCGTCTTCGCCTTGTACAACGCCTCGTCGGCCTGTCGATATAACGATTCGAAGCTGACGTCCGGAGCCGACGCCACGCAGATGCCGATCGAAACGCCGAAGTGCGAACGGCCGGAGCGCGGGTCGTCGGCGTATACCCTGGTGAGAATGCGACGCGCGATTTCCGTTGCCGACTCAAGATCGCAGGCGGCAGCGAAAACCAAAAACTCGTCGCCGCCCATGCGGGCGCAGATGTCTTTTTCGCGCACGCTGGTGCGGATGGTATCGGCCACCTTGACGATGAACTCATCGCCTTGAGCGTGGCCATACGCGTCGTTAATGCCTTTCAGGTCGTCGATGTCGACCAGGATCAAAGCGTAATTCGACGCGTGCCACGCCAACGCCTCGCGGGAGTACTGCAGCGCGCCGCGACGATTCAACAGCTGCGTCAATTCGTCGTGCACCGAAATGCGGTACTGCTCCTCGATGCGATCCTGCACGTCGTAGTGGTAACGGGCGGCGAGATAGCCGATGAGCATGGCGATCAGCAGCGCCGCGATCAGCGTGCCGTACGAGATCGCTTCGAAGCTGGCTTCCTGCGCCAGGTAATACTGGATATCGAAGTCGACGCCGACGAAACCGCTGTAGCGGCCCTGGCTGTCGTAGATCGGCGTATGCCCGGACAGGAAGGTGCCGTAAACGTCGCGCTGGAACGCCGGATAAACATAAGTCTGGCCGGCGGCGATCCGTTGCAGCCAGTCCGGGTCCGGTTCGACGTCCAGCGCCTCGAACGGCTCCATGTATGCCGACGGTCGCAGCTTGCGCGGCGTCTTCAGCTTGCTGGACGCGGCGGTATCGACGACGAAGAAGCTCGCGCCGCCGCGCTCCATCATCGTATAGACGTAAAAAATTTCGGGATCGGCGGAGTGGAAGCGCACCAGCGGCGCCAGCGTGCGTTCGTACAGCTCCGGCGTGTAATTGGCGGCATCGAGCAGCTGGCGATGCAGATCGCCGTCGACCACGCTGGCCGCGATCTGCGCGATCTCGGCCACATGCGAGCGCAAGACCTCCAACCGCGCTTGCTTGGACAACCACTGCGGAATGGCGACCACGACCACCAGTACGGCGAGCGCCGCCAGCGTCACCAGCCAGAAAATACGGGGCGAGAATTTGCGGAAGTCGCGAAACATCGTTACTTATAAGAACCGCTGTTGTGGACGATGTCGAGAGCCCAAAGGCGCCAGTCTGCCGTATTGTTGCATACAGTGAGGGACTGCACAGCGAAACGCCTTGTCAATAAAAAATGTGAACGTGCCATCGTCGCTCTTGCTGGCGTCATATGCTCCACCGACAATTCACAGCCCCCTCAATAGTCACCTCCACGGGAATCGTCCATGAATAGCCTGCGCCGAATGCTTCTCGCCGCGTCCGCAGCCGCGGTTCTGCTTGCCACCACCGCCATCGCCGCCGACGCCAACGTCGCCGGGGAATGGGACCTGACCGTCGAAAGCCAGATGGGTACTGGCACCCCGCACTTCAGCCTGAAGCAGGATGGCAGCAAGCTGAGCGGCACGTACAAGGGCCAGTTGGGGGAAGCACCGGTCACCGGCACGGTGCAGGGCAATGAGATCGCGATCAATTTCCAGGTCAACGCGCAGGGCATGGACATGGACGTGACTTACAGCGGCACCGTGGACGGCGCCACCATGAAGGGTACGGTCAAGCTGGGTGATCTGGGCGAGGCCACCTTCACCGGCAAGAAGAGCGGCTGAGACGCAACCACAGGGCGTCGCTCAGTCGAGCCCTTTCCAACAGTGCATTTGTGCCAGCTCGATGGCGCTGCGACGTCGCAGTCGCCAGTACCGCTCGCGCTGTTCACGTTCACGACGCAGCTCCGGCCAGCGCTCGAGATAAGCGGTCAGCACTTTGCGATCGGGCGAGTAACGGGCAAAGGCTTCGGCATGCGCGGTGCGTAATGCGATCGCGCCGTTGTAGCCGCCGAAGCCTTGGGTTGCACACAGCGCGCCGCCATCGGCATTGCCGGTGATCGGCGCCGCTTGCAGTACGAACGACTCTGCGGCCGGGCCGAGATCGGGATCGAGATTGCGCAAGGTCGGCACGCCAACCGCCGGCTTGCCAAGCAGGAACTGCAGTGCCTGCGAAACCGCCTTCAATCCGGTTTCACCCATGGTGTGGCCGTCGCCGACCGCTTTCGGCGTACCGACAGCCATCGCCGGCAGCGCCCCCTTGATGCCTTGCCGTTGGGCCGCTGCCGAGCGTGCGCTCGCGGCGGTGGTCAGATCCGTTTTCGAATTGGTGCGAGTACCGGTGGCGTGCGCGACCAGGTACTGGAAATCCGACGCTCGATAGCCGTGGCCGCGATAGGCAAGTTCCAGCGCGTGCATCAGTGCGTTCTCACCGCCGAAGCCCACGCCTGCGAAGTGCGCCTTGCCGCCGGCCTCACCGCTCTGGCCCCAGCCGACGATGATGGACGTGATGTCGAGGAAATTGCGAAGCGCGAAGTCGAGCGTCGTCACCAGCAAACCCGACCCCCCCTCGCCGACGACGGTGCCGTTGGCATCGATGTCGAACGGGGCCAGGCTGTCTGCGACCGATCGCTGCTCACCGGGCCCGCGACCCGTGTTGAGCGTATCCAGCTTGCCCCGAGTCATCAGCGCGCCCGGGCCGAACGCATCGAGAATCTGCCAGTTCGGGCGAGTCGCGGCGTCCGCCGCGGTCCATAAGATCATCTGCGGCCGCTGATAACCCGGATAGTCGAGCACCATCTGGGGCGCAAATTCGCAGAACACGATCGAACTCGAAGCACATGCACCGACCGCATTCAGCGGCGCCTGCGGCACGCGCATGTAACCGCTGGCCGAGTGCAGCGAATCGAGCAGCTCGGGATGCTTCAACGACTTGCTGAGCGAGTACGACGGCGCCAGCATCGTCGACAATAGCGCCGGGCCGTGCGACGACAATGAATTCGCCAGCCGCATCGCGAACTTGTCGCGCAGCTTGTCGCTGTCGGCGGTGGCGGAGCCGGCGGGGCGCAATTGCCCCAGCGCATCCAGCCCTGGAAAGGCAGTGGCGCCGGCGACACGAAATTCATAGGGATTGACGATCAACTCGGACAACGAAACCGGCAGCGCGGCCAACGCGCCCAGGCCGTTGTACGCGAACAGCTGCGACTGCAACGACGGACCCAACCTCGGGTCGTCGTCGAACAAACCATACATGTCCTTGAGCGCGGAATCGCGGACGTCGCGATAAGTCAGCCCGGCAAGACGGCGCAAGCCGCCGCGGTCGAAGTCGTGCGGCAGGGAAGCGGCAACATCGGTGACCACGGCATTACCCAGCGACGTCAGCTCGTCGATGTAGCGAATGCCAAGCGAGGCGCGCAGCTGGGCGCCGTGCAGTCGTTCGATTTCGGCCAGCGTCGCGCTTTCGCCATTGATCCAGCGCAGGCGCAGCGAGCCATCGGTCTGCGGATCGATGTCGATGAGGCCGGCGTCGAACGCCGCCATGGCGATGAATTCCGGTGCTCCGAGGACGCGCGCCCGATAGGTTTCGGTGCTGCCCACTGCCGAAATCGAGCAGGGCGTTCCGATCGTAACTAGGACTTTATCGGCCGTGAGCACGGGCTTCCCGGAAAGCTGAGCAGGAATGGAAGAATACACTTCGGCGCTACAGGTTGCTGCAACGCCCGGACTGCCGAGACGATGCCGTGGCGCGATGACGGCCGTTACAAGTGTGCGGCGACGTGGTCGACTTCTTCGCTGCTGCCGAGGATGACCGGTACGCGCTGGTGAATGTCGGTGGGCCTGACGTCGAGGATCCGTTCGGCCGGGCCGCTCAGCGCCTTGCCGCCGGCCTGTTCCACGATCATGGCCATGGGGTTGGCCTCATACATCAGCCGCAATTTCCCCCTGGGCGCCTTGCGGGTCGGCGGGTACATGAATACGCCGCCTTGCAGCAGAATGCGATGCACGTCGGCGACCATGGCGCCGGCGTAACGGCTGGAGTAGCCGCGCTCCTGCGCCCACGACAGGTATTTCTGGAACCCTGCCGGGAAGCTGAGACGATTACCCTCGTTGACCGAATAACATTTGTTGGTCTTGGGAATCCGCACGCCCTCGGCGACGCGCATGAATGCGCCATAGGCAGGATCGAGCACGAACATGTCGACGCCCATGCCGATGGTCAGCACGAATACCGTCGAGGAACCATAGAGCACATAGCCGGCCGCCACCTGCTTGGCCCCACATTGCAGCAGCGAAGCCTGCGGCTGCGGCGAACCACGATCCTTGCGCAGAATGCTGAAAATCGTGCCCACGGCGCCGCACACATCGAGATTGGACGAGCCATCGAGCGGATCGAACAACACGCAGTACTTGCGCTCTTCTGCATCATCGGCGCGCAGGATCACGGGTTCTTCGTTTTCCTCGGAGGCTACGATGGCCACGCCTTCGCGGCCGCCCAGAGTGCGCAGCAGGATGTCGTTGGCGATCACGTCCAGCTTCTGCTGCTGCTCGCCCTGCACGTTCTGGTGACCGACCGTGCCCAGGACGTCGTCCAGCCGCGCCCGTCGCACATGCGAGGCGATCATCTTGGCGGAAATCGACAGCGCTGACAGGATCCAGGAAAACTGTCCACTGGCTTCGGGGTAGCGCTTCTGCTGCTGCAGGATGTGAGCCTGCAAAGTGACGATATCGTTGCGGCGGGACGGTGCGGCGGTGACCGTATCGATGCTGGCGGACATGCGTTAATGGGCTCTGGGGGCGGTGGGGTCTGAAACAAAATAGCATTTAATTTGGCGGGCCCCCGCCCAATCTGTCGGCACGGTTGCCGGTTCCCCGTGTCCTAAGGCGATAAACCGTGACCGAAGGGAATCCCTAGTGGGCAACCGAACAGGTCGACTACCCTTAAGTTAAAAGAATGCGCTGCCCGCAAGACCATTTCACTCGAAGATTCTTCGTCAGAAATGTCAAGACTTGGCTGGTAAGAGACTAAGCGGCTTGATTGCGGGCGCGAGAACGAGGCACGCGGAAAGCGCCGGTGTTCAGCGTCGCGTACTCGCGGTCCATAGTCACGGTGCGATTGCGGCCGCCTTCTTTGGCGGCGTACAGCGCTTCGTCGGCTAGTTGGATCAGGCCCTCGTGATGCCGGCCCGCCTGCGGTTCGACGCACGCCGCGCCGATGCTGACGGTCACATGCGGGCCGACTGACGATGCCGGATGAGGAATCTGCAGCGCTTCGACGTTGGCGTGCATCTCGCGGCACAACTCTTCGACGCGGTCGCGCTTTACGTCGAACAGCAGCACTACGAACTCTTCGCCGCCGTAGCGAGCCGCGATATCCAGCGGCCGTCGCGCCGTCTGGGCGATGGCGGCGGCAACACGAGCGAGACAGGCATCGCCCGCCTGGTGGCCGGTGTGGTCGTTGAAGGATTTGAAATGATCGAGGTCGACTAGTAGCAGCGCCACTGGCGCCCGCGTGCGGGTAGCCTGGTTCCAGAGGCGTTCGATGTGAACGTCGAACATGCGGCGGTTGCCGATATTGGTCAGCGCGTCACGATGCACCGAATCGGTCAGCATCATGTTGCTGAACCAGTTGAGGCGCTGCGTGCGCGCGAAGCTGTAGTAGAAAAAGTAGCCGAGCACCAGTGCGAACACGCTCATGGCCACGTCGAACAATCGCTGCCCGGTGTTCAGGTCGGCCAGCCAGCCGGTGGCGGCGTAGGCGACGACGATGGCAGCGGCCGTTACGGTGGCCTGCAACTGCATCATGCCGAACACCATGTACGCCGACAGCACCAGCATTGGTATCACCGAGCTCAACGAGTAGCCCTGGCGATGGATCAGCAAATCGAAGGCGACGATGCACAGGCTTTGCAGCATCGCCACCGCCGGCGCGGCTCGCGCCATCCAGCGAGCATATAACTTGGTGTAAGTGACCAGCAGCATCGCGGTGCAGGTCGGCAGGATCACGCCGAAGCGCAGCACGTCGACCACGCTCGACTGGTCGGCGGCGAACAGCGTGTTACGCAGTTCGGCGAACGGCCCGCCGGCGAGACACAGGATCAGCAGCAGGCCCATTGCCGGCAGCATCGTGTACTTCACCCGGTCGCGGGCATGCTCGGTATGCCAGTGGCGGTACTGGCTTTCCAAGGGTTCGGCAAAACTCAAAGGAGGCATCCAGCGCGCGAGACGATCGAGCAGCGCGTGGCGTTTGCGGTGGCGGGGTGGAGGCTTGGTCTGCACCACAGGAGCCTAACCCTGTACTGACTCTGAGGGCATGGACGAAAATCACGTTGCGGGAAAACACCCTCACGACCGGGGCCGCAGTTTGCAAAGGCAGTTGGATTACGTCATGAAGTCATGACGTGGATCACGTTTTCGCGGCACTTCGGCGGCACTTGCGGCCAGGAAGGTCGTGCTCGCTCCTGTATCTACTGGCATCCTGCGCCAGGGAACCTTCGCACGCGACTGCTGCCGCCGGCCATGAAGCAATCGATCTTTGGCGTCGGTGAATCTGTGACCTGTCTAACGCGGGTGCGGTATCGCGGCCGGGACTTTCGCCGGCAGGGCGCGGCGATTGGCCGGCGATCGCTTCCGGAAGCCGACGCCGGGGGCCACCATGCGTCCTATGTAAAGTCGACGCCCTCAGTCCGGTCGAGGTCTCTATGAAAATCTATCCCGTCGCTGCAATCGCCGGCCTGGCGCTGTTTGCCGGCGGCTGCGGCGAGCGGTCCGAACGCGGGCCGCTGGTCAGCGAGACTCGCGATGTCGAAACCTTCGACACCATCGCCGTGGCAGGCGCGGCGAAGCTGCAAATCACCATCGGCGAACCGCTGGCGGTGGTCATCCATGGCCATGAAAAAGCCGTTCGCCGGGTCGAAACGGAGGTGCATGGCGGCACGCTGCACATCAAGAGCCGTCCGAAAGACTGGTTGATTCGTAACAACAACGCGCGCCTGACGTTGCAGATCACCTTGCCCCGGCTGCAGTTGCTGCAGCTGGAAGGCGGCAACGAGGTGAATGTGGCCGGGTTCGCCGGTGGCAACACCGAAATCGCCGCAGCGGGCGCCGCGCATATCCAAGCCGATGGCCATCTCGAGCAACTTACTGTGCATCTGTCAGGGGCTGGGCATGCCGACCTGAGCAAGCTGGCGGCGAATGCAGCGACGGTGACCGTCGATGGCGTCGGCAGCGTGATCGTCAATCCGCGTGACTCGCTCGACGCCACCATGAACGGCGTCGGCGCGATTCTTTACACCGGCAGCCCGAGTCGCGTGAACACGCGCATGAATGGATTGGGAACGATCGGCCAGCGCGAACCGAAACAACGCGCCGCGCCGAAGACGGTCGATCCGGAAACGTTGCAGCCGGAGTACGAAGAGGAAGAACAGGAGCCGCTCGACTACAAAAAGAACAGCACGCCAGTGATCTGAGCCCTCACCCGGGCTTCGCCCGACCTCTCCCACGGGGAGAGGTGAAGAGTTTCTTACCCTCTCCCTTGGGAGAGGGCAGGGTGAGGGGAAACAAGTTGCCACGAATGTTTCATAGCAACCCGACCCCTCACCCGGGCTTCGCCCGACCTCTCCCACGGGGAGAGGTGAAGAGTTTCTTACCCTCTCCCTTGGGAGAGGGCAGGGTGAGGGGAAACAAGTTGCCACGAATGTTTCATAGCAACCCGACCCCTCACCCGGGCTTCGCCCGACCTCTCCCACGGGGAGAGGTGAAGAGTTTCTTACCCTCTCCCTTGGGAGAGGGCAGGGTGAGGGGAAACAAGTTGCCACGAATGTTTCATAGCAACCCGACCCCTCACCCGGGCTTCGCCCGACCTCTCCCACGGGGAGAGGTGAAGAGTTTCTTACCCTCTCCCTTGGGAGAGGGCAGGGTGAGGGGAAACAAGTTGCCACCAATGTTTCATAGCCACCCGACCCCCTCACCCGGGCTTCGCCCGACCTCTCCCCCGAGGAGAGGTGAAGAGAGAGGGCAGGGTTAGGAGCTCAGGCTTTTACGCCAGATCCGACAGCGGTGCCGGCACCTGCCTTCTCAGCAACGCGCCGCGCATTTGCCACTGATCCTGCACGGCCACTTCGTCGATGAACTTCACTTCGCTGCCGACGTAAAGCGCGACCGGCACGCCATCCCGATACAACATGCGATTGCCGGTCAGCGCCGGCAGCCGTCCACCGGGGGTGAGAATGCCGACGAGATTCAACGGATCCGCGGCTGACAACGACACCAGCTGGCCAGCGTTTTCCTTGCGCCGGACCTCGCGCAGCTGGCCGATGGCCTCGGGCAACGCGAACTGTTCGCCGGAGAAACCCGCGACGAAACGTCCGCCACGGATTTCGCCGCGCGCTTCCAGTCGCCGCAGGCACATCAGCAGGTCACGCCACGGCGGCAGCCAGTCCGCTTCTCGTTCGAGCAACTTCCAGAACACTACGCCCCACCGCTTCAGCAACGTGCGGCAGATGTGTTCGATCGCTTCGTCGTTACGCGGCGGCACGACCTTATCGCTCTCGGCGCGTTCCTTTCTTTTCACCAATGCCCAGCGACCGGAATCCTGCATGCGAAAGATGGCGATGCGTCGATGACGACGACGGTCGCGCGCGCTGGGGCGTCGCCGATCGGCGGGCATCAGCAAGGCTCGCAGGCCGCCGAAACTATCGGAATTGACCAGCCCCAGCGCCACCAGTTCGGCCAGCGCTTCTTCGACCTGCACCGGCAGCAGGCCGACGCTTTCGACGATCTCGTCGTAGAACGATGCGCCGTGGGCGTTGATGAATTCCGCGACCTGCCGTGCTTTGTCGGTGAGTTGTGAGCGCTCGACATCGCCGGCGAACTGCGACCAGGTCTTTACATTTCGTCTTGGCAATAAGGCGATCGGTGTCGAGCGCACCGGCGCAGCGCCACGTTCGGCGTCGCCGCTACGCGTCGCGAGGCGGCTCCATACAATCCGTCCGGCCAGGCACTGCTCATCCAGCCACGCAGGCTCGTACTCGGCAATTCGTGCCGGCAGTACTTCTGTCTCCCACGCGCCGGCAGCCGCATCGAAGCCTTCCAGCTGCGCGAGAATGGCGGGCACCGCATCCGCCCCCTGCATGCGCGTGTTTGGAGTGACGCGTTGCCAGTCGAACAGGAAACGCAGGAAGTCGCGCGCTTGCACCGGCTCGATTTCGGCTCGCAACCGTTTGACGGTGTAGCGATGAATGCGCGCCAGCAGGCGGCGGTCGCACCACTGGGGAGAGGGCGACGAGAGAGATTCGAAGTTGCCGCGCATGGCGCTGCCTTCGGTTTCCAGCGCGATCAGTGCGATATCGACCTCATCGGTGGTGACGCCGAGAGAGCTCGCAAGCTCAAGTGCGGTGGTCGGACCCAATCCTTCCAGACGGCCGCGAACGATTTCGCGCAAGGCTTCATCGCGCGGCCGCTCCGTGGCGTAAGCAGCGGGAACGACGATAAGCGGCTCGAACTGCGCTTGCGGGAACAGCGCCAGGAAGTAAGGCACGCGTTCGGTCGCGACGAAAATGCCGGCCTTGACGCTCACGAGTTTGGTCACGCGCCGCTGGGTAATCAGCTCCTGGCACAGCCCCGGCCAATTGGTCCGCTGCTCCATCTCCTCGGCCGTCATGAATGTCAGCCACAACAGTGCATCGTGGAGTTGATCTGCAGTGCCCGCATCGGGCCACGCTTCTTCGCGCACGCGAGCGATTGCCGCCGGATCGAGTTTGCCGATGTCGGACGCCGATTGCGGATCCATCCAGCGCCGGCTCATGACCGCCTGGGTGCGGCGCTCTTCCAGCGGGGCGTCGTCGAGATACGCATACGGCCGCGCGTTGAGTACTTCCAGAGCCAGCGGCGAAGGCTCGGTCAAGTCACGCGCCTGGACCTCGATTTGCCCGCCTGTCAGTGCGACCAATAATTTCTCGAAGCCTTCGAAGTCCATGGCTTCTTCAAGGCAATCGCGCACCACCTGCTGGACCAGTGGATGTTCGGGCACGACAATGTCGCCCTGCAGGTTCTCTCCGCACGCGACTTGATCGGGAAACACGGAAGCAAGCAGGTCTTCCGCATTCATGCGCGCGAGCTGCGGCGGGACTTTCTTGCCGCCGCGGAAACGTGGCAATGCCAACGAGATCGACGCATTCCACCGCCAGCGCGTGTTGAACATCGGCGCCGCCAGCATGGCCTGGATGAGAATTTCCTTGGCAGTGTTCGGATGCAGGTACTTCGCAACGTCCAGTAGCTCGAAGCTGTGCGATCCCGTCAGCGACAGAATGATGCTGTCCTCGGTCGCCGCGGCCTGCAGTTCGAAGTTGAACGTGCGGCAAAAACGCTTGCGCAAGGCTAAACCCCAGGCACGGTTGATGCGACTGCCAAACGGCGAGTGGATCACCAGCTGCATGCCGCCGGATTCGTCGAAGAACCTTTCGAAGACGATTCTCTTGTGCGTTGGCAGGCAGCCAAGTGCAGCGTGGGCGGTTGCCAGATAATCGACCAGCTGGGCGGCGGCAGCTGCGCCGATACCAACCGCATCGATCAACCATTGGTAAGCCGTCGACGCTGCGGTGTCGCCATTGTGAGAGTGCGAGTCGAATCTCTGCTCGATCTCTTCGCGCAGCCGGGAAACGGCAACGGACAACTCGTCCGTTCGGCCCGGCGCCTCTCCCAGCCAGAACGGCAGGGTGGGCGCCTCGCCGCGCGCGTCTTGAACGCGAACAGTGCTACGTTCCACGCGCAGGATGCGGTATGAAGTGTTGCCGAGCTGGAAGATATCGCCAGCCATGCTCTCGACCGCAAAGTCCTCGTTCAGCGTGCCGACCAGATAGCCTTCAGGCTCGAGCATGACCTGATAGTCCGCGGCGTCGGGGATCGCCCCGCCGGAAGTGATCGCCGTGAGTCGCGCGCCCTTGCGGCCTTTGATGGTGTGATTGACGGCGTCGTGATACAGCAGTGCGCCGTGACGGCCGCGGCGAGTCGTGTAACCCTCAGCCAGCATGCGCACGATTTCGTCGAAGGATTCGCGTTGCAAAGCCCGGAAAGGATGTGCGTTGCGAACCAGATCGAACAATTGCTGCTCGTTGCAGTCGCGCGCGGCGGCTTCGGCGACGATCTGTTGAGACAGCACATCGGCAGGCAGCTGCGGGATCCTCAGCCGATCCAGTTCGCCGCGGCGGACGCTGTCGAGCAACGCTGTGCATTCCAGCAAGTCATCGCGCGACTGCGGAAACAATCGTCCTTTCGGTGTGCCGCCGACCTGGTGGCCGGAACGGCCAACACGCTGCAGGAATGCATTGATGGCCCGCGGCGAAGCGATCTGGCACACCAGGTCGACATCGCCGATGTCGATGCCGAGTTCCAACGACGACGTTGCCACCAGGGCTTGCAACTGACCGCCCTTCAAGCGCTGTTCGGCATCGAAGCGCAATTCCTTCGCCAGGCTGCCGTGGTGCGCGCTCACCGAAGGCGGCGCATCTTTCGGTGCGTCTTTATCGAGTCGTTCGGTCAGTTGGCGACAGATCCGCTCGGCCTGCCGACGCGTGTTGACGAAAATCAGCGTGGTGCGATGCTCGCGAATCAGCTGCACGAGGCGGTCATAAACCTGCGACCAGGTTTCGTTGGACATGACCGCTCCGAGCGGCGTGTCCGGCATTTCGATGGCGAGGTCGCGATGACGAATGTGGCCGCTGTCGACGATGGTGCAATCCGCTGCGCCGTTGGGCAGGCAGTGGCGTCCGCCGACCAGAAAGCGGGCGACTTCTGCGATGGGCTGCTGCGTGGCCGACAAACCGATGCGCGTGAGCCTGCGGCCCGTCAGTCCTTCCAGGCGTTCCAGTGAAAGAGATAAATGCGAGCCGCGTTTGCTGCCGGCGACAGCGTGAATTTCATCCACGATGACCGCACGCGTCGTGCCCAGCATTTCGCGGCCGGATTGCGAACCGAGCAGGATGTACAGCGACTCCGGCGTTGTGACGACAATGTGTGGCGGCCTGCGCCGCATCTGAGTGCGTTCGGACTGCGGCGTATCGCCGGTCCGAACCCACGTGCGAATCTCCACATCGCGGCTGCCGAGCTTGCGCAGTTGTTCCCGAATACCGGCGAGCGGCGCTTCGAGATTGCGATTGATGTCGTTGGATAATGCCTTCAGCGGCGAGACATAGACGACGCGTGTTTCATCGGGCAATCCAAAGTGCTCGCCTTCACGCACCAGCTCATCGATGGCGGCAAGAAATGCTGCCAAGGTTTTGCCTGAGCCGGTGGGCGCCGCGATGAGTACGTGTTTGCCCGACTGAATCGCCGGCCACGCGTCCGCCTGCGCCGGCGTCGGCGCAGAAAAACTGCTGTTGAACCAGCCCGCGACGGCCGGATGAAAATAGGGGGTGTGATTCATGGGAGCGCCGCTGAGCATACCCCAGAGTTTGAGCAAAGCGGCGCCGCTTCAAGCGGAGGCCCGGAATTCCGGGCCTCCTGATCACACGGGTTTCTAGGACCTGACGAGGGTCGTCTTGTTTAACGTCCGTCTTGCGCAAACGCTCAAAAGCCGTAAGTCATGCCCACGCTGAAAACGCGCCCGACCGCCCCGGCCTGATGGAACGCCGGGTTGTAGTTGACACCGCCATAAGTGTACGGATCGAACGGCGCCTGCTTGTCGAGCAGGTTGGTGATGGAGCCGCGCACCACCGTGTTCTTGAATCCCGAGTAGCTCGCGAACAGGTCAACGGTGATGAACTCCTCCACCTGGCAACCGTTACGCACGGTACCGTCCGGGTTGTAGACGCCGCAGACCTTTCCCGACGGATCGGCGACCAAGAACGCGCCTTCGAAAGTCGAAGTGGCGTAAGTGCCGTCCTCCTGGTCGAGCAGCACCTCGCCCTTGTGGTCGATGTTGTCCATGCTGCTGACGTAGTTGACGGCGCCGCTCACTTGCAGGTCGCCCGAGTTCCACGCCAGTTCGAAACGGCCGCGGTCGCTCGGCGTGCCGGAAGCAGAGCTCAATACATATGGGCCATGCGTGCCGACGTATTCGAACGAGTCCGCGCCCGGCACCTGCCGCTCGAAGCTGAACACATGTGTCCACACCAGGCCCGCAGTGAGCGTCCCGAATCCGTCCAGCCCCATGCGATAGCGAACATCGAAGTCGACGCCGTCGGTGTCGGTCGTGGTCGCGTTGACGAACGGCGCCGCGATGGTTTCGAGGTCACCATCGATGTTGTAGTACAACCGCGAATTCGGCAGCAGGCCCGGAATGCTGGTGTTCGGCTCGCCGGAGGTCGGCAGGTTGCCGATCACGAGCGCCTGGTCGGCGCCGACGATTTCGTTGTCGCGTTTGATGTTGTAGTAGTCGATGGAAATGTTGGAGCCGTCGAAGGGTTCGTATACCAGGCCCAGCGTGTAGCTCTCGGATTCTTCAGGTTCGAGGTCGGGGTTGCCGACAGTGATGATGCCGATGTTGGTGAAGCCGAACGAAGAGCTGTTGCCGCTTTCCGCCGGGCCCGGCGCGCGAAACCCTTCCTGGTAAGTTGCACGCAGGGCCAGCTGCGGAATGGGTTTGAGTTTCACGCCGAATTTGGGTGTCGTCGACTTGCCGAAATCGTCGTAGTGGTCGTAGCGCAGCGCGGCGCTGAGTTCCAGCCATGACGTCACCGGCGCATCCCCTTCCACATAACCTGCATAGACGGTGCGCTCGGCGGCGTAGGCCGAGTAGCCGAGGCCGACGATTTCGCCCACCTCGGTGAACGGCACCGGCGGCGTATCGGCGCGCTCTTTGCGATATTCGCCGCCGAACGCTACGCCGAAACGGCCGCCCGGCAGATCGAACAAGGTTCCGGAGATGCGCGCATCGGCGAGCTTCACCGAGCTTTCCGGCTTGCGCTGCAAGACGGGCGAAATCTGCTGCAGCAGTTCCGGCGAGTTCAACGACGGATCGATGCGGAACGAACCGTCGTCGATAGCTGCTTGCAATAGCGGATGGCGGATGAAGCCGAAGTTGGTGTCGGTGAGCTCGCTCTTGATGTAGCCGACCCCGACACCCCAGTCCCATTCGCCCAGCCTGCCGCTGAGATCGGCGATGCCGCGAAACACTTCGCTCTCCTGTTCACCGTCGCGGCCGCCCAGCATGGTGGTCAGCAGACTGAGCTGTCGCACGACCCCGGTGGGATTGTCGGGATGATCGGCCGGCAGGAAGGTCAGATGTGTAATGGGTGAAGCCGGGTTGGCGGGATTGAATACGCCATTGTCATTGACGCTGCCCGGCGTACCGGTCGACCACACGTGCGACTTGAAGAAGCCGAGTTCGACATAGCCCTGCGTGTTCTCGGTGAATTCGATCGAGCCGCGCGCCAGCGCGTTGACCCGTTCCACCTTCGGTTGGATCTGGTTGTAGCCGATAGTGTCGAATACACACATGCCGGTGTCTGGGGAGACTTCCGGGCACGGCAACAGGTTGATGCGGTCTGATTGCGTTCCGCCTGGCACGCGTACCGTGCCGTAAGGCGTGGTGGCGCTGAATGCCGGCCCACTGCCGTCGGCGAAATTGCCCAGCCCGGCGGCATTGGCGCCCTGCCGATTGTCGAAGAAGCCGAACCGGCGCAGATCCTTGGTGCGCAGATAGCCGTCGCGATCGGTTTGTGCGATCGCTTGATCGCGCGAGCCTTCAATGGAAAGGAACGCGTTGTAACGTTCGCCGCTGACGCCGGCGATGCCATGCAGCCGCAGCGAATCGCCGTCACCGTGGCCGGTGGAACCGACGTCGCCGCCGAATTGAAAACCTGTGAATTTGTCGCGCAGGATGACGTTGACGACACCTGCCACCGCATCCGATCCGTAAATCGCCGAGCCGCCGTCCTTCAACACCTCGACCCGTTCGACCGCATCCAGCGGAATCGAATTAAGATCGACGAAGGTGCGAATGCCATCGTCGGCGAGGCCGTACTGCGCCATGCGCCGGCCATTGACCAGCACGAGCGTCGAGTTCACACCCAGCCCGCGCAATGAAATAGCGGAGGAGCCGCCGGCAAAGCCGCCGCTGAAAGCTGTCGGAATCGAACCCTGATTGTCCGCCATCACCACGCCGCGAATCACATCGGAGATGTTTTGCGAACCGGTGCGTTCGATCTCCTCGCGTCGGACCATCTGCACCGGCGACGAGGTTTCATCGTCCACCCGGCGAATGCGGCTGCCGGTAACGACGATCTCCTCAGGCGAACTGCGGGAAGCGGTGCTTTGCTGCTGAGCCTGCGCCGTCGTCGTGACCGCGGCGAAAGTTGCGAACGTGAGCGCGACTCGCATCGCGCCTGCGAGCGGGTTATGCATCGACATGACTGACCTCCCCAAAAAAATTGTTCGAGCGGATGACGGTCGGGGATTGATACCAGTCGATGCAAAGCGACAACACCACACAATGGCGTTGGCACTGGGGATCTCGGGTCAATGATGTTTTCTGTCGACGGTAATAACAGTGACAGTGTCAAAAAGTTTGTAGCTCGCGCTTGCCTCACTGGCAACGCCACTTCCTGCGAAATAAAGTCGAGTGCACGATGTATGGCGAATGAGATGGCCGAACCGCGAGTACGAGTAATGAAAGCTAACGACTCCTGCCCTTGCACCTCGGGGCTTGCGTACAGCGCCTGCTGTGGCCAATGGCACGCCGGCGTTTCCCGCGCCGACTGCAGAAGCCCTGATGCGATCTCGCTACGCCGCTTTCGTCCTAAGCAACGAACCGTACTTGCTCGCCAGCTGGCATCCGAGCACGCGCCCGCCTTCGGTGTCGTTCGATCGCGACCAAAAATGGCTCGGCCTCAAGATCGTCAGTGCAGGTGTTCGTGGTGTAAATACGGCAGAAATCGAATTCGTCGCCCGTTATCGCATCGGCGGCGGTTCAGCAGCGCGGCTGCACGAGCGCAGCCGCTTTGTTCGCGAGGGAGAACGTTGGTTTTATGTAGACGGAAATTACTGATGATCTGCTGCCGAAGGCGGGCCGCGTTGTCACTCGCAGCGGTTACCCGAGCGCCTGCGCCCCCCAGATCATATGCAAAAACCTTGGCTATTTGTCGTTTTTCGCATATGATCTGGGAATGCATATCCTTGACGAGTTCGTCGACGAACGGCTGCGGCAGGGACGAGCGTACTTCTCTCGCGAAGAGGCCCTGGCTGCGCTCCACCTGAGTGCGAAAGGTCTAACCGCAGCGATCACTCGGCTGGTGAAGAGGGGCAGGTTGGCAAATCCTCGGCATGGATTCTATTTAATCTTGCGTCCCGAGGATCAAGTCGCCGGCGCGCCCGACCCGGTTCGCTGGATCGA
Organism: uncultured Gammaproteobacteria bacterium; assembly: GCA_963710595.1. Classification (GTDB taxonomy): domain Bacteria; phylum Pseudomonadota; class Gammaproteobacteria; order Steroidobacterales; family Steroidobacteraceae; genus Steroidobacter. Next base: position 749,972 of record CAVQAZ010000003.1, on the reverse strand, counting down.
TCCGCTGATGAATCATCAAGGCCTCGACTATCGTATTTCGTTGTTGCGCGCGGCGGCCTTTCATGGCTCATCGCATCAGGCCGCTATGATTTTTCAAGTGATCGTTCCCCGGCAGTTACGAGACTTCGAGATCGGCCGCCATCGCCTGCAATTTCTTTATCAGTCGCCGGATACGTTCGCCAGACTCAATCAACCTGCACAACTTGATCGCATCAAGAGCGATGCCGGTTTTGCTCAAGCGGCGGGTGTCGAGCTGACGCTACTAGATTGCGCTCGTTATTTTCACAAGGCCGGTGGCATCAATGGCGTCGCGCAGATCGCCAAGGATATCGGAGCGAAGGCGGAGCCGCGCGCGCTCGCAAAAGCAGCTGCTGCCTGCGAAAATTCGTCGGTGCGCCGGCTCGGGTATCTGCTCGAATGCGTGGGCCACGTACGCCTGGCAAAGGTATTGGAGCCGTTTGCCAAAAAAGCAAAGACCGCGGTGCTGCTCGATCCATCGGCCAAGCCCCTTATCGAGACACTGGCTGAGCTTCAGGCAAGAGACGCTAAATGGAAGCTGGTGATCAATGAGCAGGTGGAACTCGACTCTTGATTCCGAACTCATATATCCAGGCCTGGAGTAATAAAGCGCCTTGGCCTGACCCGCGGCAGATAGAACAGGACCTCATCATCTGCCGCGCGCTCTGCGACCTGTTCAACTCGTCGGCACTGAAAGGCAAGATTGCATTCCGCGGCGGCACGGCGATCAATAAGCTTTTGTTCAATCAGCCATTACGCTATTCGGAAGACATCGATCTGGTGCAGATTCAGGCCCTGCCGATCGGGGCGACGGTCGACGCGATCCGCGAAGCTCTATCATGGCTGGGAAAATGCAATCGCGAACAGGCGGGGCATTCCATGCACCTCGTGTTCAAGTTCTTGCCCGAGATCGATCCGCAAACCGCTCTCAAATTAAAGATCGAGATCAATACCCGCGAGCATGCAACTTTCCTCGGAATCAAGTCGTACGCATTCGCTGTAGAGAACGGCTGGTATCAAGCGCAGACGCAGATCGCATCCTTCGAGGCCGAGGAAATTTTTGGCACGAAGCTGCGCGCCCTATTGCAGCGGCGTAAGAACAGGGATCTTTTCGACCTGCATCATGGACTCGATCAACTCGCAATGGATCCGGAAAAGCTCATTGCATGCTTCGATCACTACCTGGCGCTCGAAGGTAAGCCCATCACGCGTGCCGTCGCCGAGCAGCGCATGCTGGAAAAACTCACGCGTAGCATGATTGAGGACATTGCACCATTGCTGCCGGCCGGAGTTCGCTTCAACGATGGCGACGCGCTACAAGCATTCGAACGTGTCTGGACGGAACTGATCACACGTATCAAGGGCGATGAGTGGAAGCTCACCGCCCGCGCGCTGGACGAACTACGGGCAAAGAAATATCCCGGTCTTCTGGGCCGATAAACTTGAAGAACTACAGCGCTGCCTGGGCATCCAACGGCCGGAAGCCGCCGCCGAGTGCTTTGTAAGTCGCAAGCAGCGCGGTGGCTGTCTGGGTTTCGCTCAGTGCTAACTGGTCTTCCGCGGTCAACGCGCTGCGTTCCGCGTCGAGCACCGTGAGAAAGTCGGAGACCCCGCTTTCGTAGCGAGCCCGTGCCAAGGTCACGGCTTCCAGTGATGCCGTGGTGCTGTCTTGCAGATGAGCTTGTTTCACCTTCGCCTTGACGTAGTCCGTCATGCTGGCATCGGTTTCTTCCAAGGCCTGCAACACGACCTGCTGGTAGCGAGCCAAGGCACGGTCGGTCGCCGCTTCGCGCTGCTTGATTCGCTGGCGTACGCGGCCGAGGTCGAAGGCAGCCCATTGAATGCTCGGGCCGAACGAGTAGCTTTCGCTGCTGGCGTTGCCGAGGGCGCCGCTATTGATGGCGTCGAAGCCCCAGCGCCCGACGAAGGAAATGCGCGGGAACAAGTCGCCGACCGCGAGGCCGATCTGCGCCGTTGCAGAGGCGAGTTCACGTTCCGCCAGCCGAATGTCGGGACGACGCCGCAACAACAACTCCGGCGTGCCGATGCTCTGCGTCGCCGGCAAGGTCGGCAACCGCTGTGGGGTGGAGAGCTGGGCGAGCAGCGAATCAGGCGACTGGCCGATCAATACACCCAACCGCAGGATGCTGCGAGTAACCGAGGCTTCGAAGTCAGGGATGGTCGCCAACGTTGCCGACAGCTGTGCCTGTGCGCGTGACGTATCGAGCTGCGTGCCACGGCCTGCATCGAGTCGAGCAGTCGTGATTCGCAGCGTCTCACGCTGATTCTCGGCGTTACGTTGTGCTACTGCGAGTCGCTGCTGTGAACCGCGCAACTCGAAGTAGTTGCGAGCGACTTCGGCAGTGATGCTCACTTGCGTGCTGTACACACCGGCTTCAGCCGCTTGCACCAGCGCTGAGCTGGCCTCCACGCCACGGCGGACGCGGCCGAAGAAATCCAGCTCCCAGAACGCGTCGAAACCGGCGTCGTAGTAATCCTGGTCACGCTGTACACCGGCCAGAGGGGCTTGCCGTTCGCTGGCTCGTGATTCCGTGTAGCCGCCCGAGGCGGTCACAGTCGGCGCAAAATCCAACCGCGCTTCGCCTCGCAAAGCACGAGCTTCGCGCAGGCGGGATGTGGCGATGCGAATGTCGTGATTCGCGGCCAGCGCCTGCTCGATCAGCGTGTTCAGTCGTTCGTCGCCAAACGCTTTCCAGAAATCACTTTCGACGTCGGCAGGCGAGAACTGCTCAGTACTCGCGCTCACGAACCGGTCCGGCGCGGCAACCTCGGGTTGCTGGTAGTCCGGGCCGACTGCGCAGGCAGCGAGCACTGCGCTCACTGCCAGCACCGACAATTTCTTACCGAGATTCAAGGACTGTTTAATATTACGCATGATGGGCCGCTCCTTCGATGGCCTCTGATTGTTTGCGCGCGGTGAGCTTTCGCTTCACCGCCGCGCGCAGCAGGACGTAGAACACTGGTGTCAGGAACAGGCCGAAGAACGTCACACCGAGCATGCCGGAAAACACGGCGATACCGATGGCATGGCGCATCTCCGCGCCTGCCCCCGACGAAAGTACCAACGGCACCACGCCCATGATGAAGGCGATGGACGTCATCAGGATGGGCCGCAAGCGCAGGCGAGCGGCTTCCAGTGCGGCGGCGAACGGCTCGACGCCGTCCTTCTCGCGATCCTTGGCGAATTCGACGATGAGAATCGCGTTCTTGCTGGCGAGGCCCACCAAGACGAACAGCGCGATCTGCGTGAAGATGTTGTTATCGCCGCCGGTGATCCAGATGCCGAAGATGGCCGAGAGCAGCGCCATCGGCACGATGGCGACGATGGCCAGCGGCAGCGTCCAGCTTTCATACAACGCAGCCAGCACCAGCACGACCAGCAGCACGCACAGCGGGAAGACGAAGACCGAGCTGTTGCCCACCAGGATTTCCTGGTACGTGAGATCGGTCCACTCGTACTTGACGCCGTTGGGCAGCGATTCATCGAGGATGCGTTCCATCACGGCTTTGGCCTGGCCGGTCGAATAACCGGGCGCCGGGCCGCCGTTGACGTCGGCCGTGAGATAACCGTTGTAACGGAACACGCGATCCGGGCCGTAGGTCTGCGAGACCTGCACGATCGAACCGAGCGGCAGCATCTCGCCGGCTTCGTTGCGTGTCTTCAATCGCAGGATGTCCTCCGCCTTGGCGCGGAAGTCATAGTCGGCCTGTGCCGATCACCTTGTAGGTGCGGCCGAAACGATTGAAGTCGTTGACGTACATCGAGGCGAGATACACCTGCAGCGTCTCGAACACGTCGTTGAGCGCGACGCCATGTTCTTTCGCCTTGGTGCGATTCACGTCGGCGAGCACCTGTGGCACGTTCACTTCGTAGTTGGAGAACACGCCGGTGAGTTCCGGCGCCTGACGCGCCTTCGCGATCACTGTCTGCGTCGCCTTGTACAGCTCGTCGTAGCCGACGTCGGCGCGATCTTCCAGCTGCAGTTTGAAACCACCGATGGTGCCCAGGCCATTCACCGGCGGTGGCGGGAAGGTGACGATCTGCGCTTCCTTGATGGAGCCGAACGCACCATTCAATTGATTGGCGATGTTCAGGCCGTACAGTTCCGGCGCCTCGCGCTTATCGAAGTCCTCCAGGCCGAAGAACACGATGGCGGAGTTCGGGCTGTTGGTGAAACCCGCCACCGACAAGCCGGGAAATTGCACAGCATCGCGTACACCGGGGATTTTCAGGCCAATTTCGCCCACCTGGCGCACGATGGCATCGGTGCGATTCAGCGAGGCAGCGTTGGGCAACTGAATCAGGGTAATCAGGTACTGCTTGTCCTGCACCGGGATGAAACCCTTCGGCACGACTTGAAACAATCCCCACGTCGCCACCAGCAGCAACGCGAACACGCCCATGGTCTTGCCCTTGTGCGCCAACACGCCGCGCACACCGACTACGTAGCGATCACCCGAGCGAGTGAAGAAGCGATTGAAGGCGCGGAAGAAGCGACCGAACACCTTGTCCATGCCGCGCGTCAGCGCATCCGGCTTGGCGCCGTGCGGTTTGAGCAGCAGCGCCGCCAGTGCCGGGCTCAAGGTCAGCGAGTTGATCGCGGAGATCACCGTCGAGATGGCGATGGTCAATGCGAACTGTTTGTAGAACTCGCCGGTGAGGCCGGTGATGAAGGCGATGGGCACGAACACCGCGATCAGCACCAGCGCGATGGCGATGATGGGGCCGCTGACTTCTTCCATGGCCTTGTACGTCGCATCGCGCGGCGACAAGCCGTTGCTGATATTGCGCTCCACGTTCTCGACGACCACGATCGCATCGTCGACCACGATGCCGATGGCCAGCACCAGGCCGAACAGCGACAGCGCATTGATCGAAAAGCCGAAGGCCAGCATCAGCGCGAAGGTGCCGATGATGGAAACCGGCACCGCGATCAGTGGAATGACCGAGGCGCGCCAGGTCTGCAGGAACACGATTACCACGATGACGACCAGCGCCAGTGCTTCCAGCAGCGTTTCGATCACCGCTTTGATGGAGTCGCGCACGAAGATGGTCGGGTCATAGACGATCTCGTAGCTGATGCCTTCGGGGAAATTCTTGCTCAGCTCGGCCATGGTGGCGCGCACGGCGTCGGACAGTTCCAGCGCGTTTGCGCCGGGCGACTGCGATACCGGAATGGCGACCGCCGCCTGGTTGTTGAGCAGGCTGCGCAGCGAATACTGACCGGCGCCGAGTTCGATGCGCGCCACGTCTTTCAGGGTCGTGATCGAGCCATCCGGCAGCGACTTGATGATGATGTCGCCGAATTCTTCTTCGGTAATCAGCCGGCCCGACGTGGTGACGTTGAGTTGATAGTCGACGTCTGCAGGCGCGGGATCAGCGCCGATCACACCGGCCGCAACTTGCACGTTCTGTTCGCGGATCGCTTTGACGACATCGCCTGCGGTCAGGCCCCGGCTGGCGATGCGATCCGGATCGAGCCACAGGCGCATGGAGTAATCGCCGGCGCCGAACAATCTCACGTCGCCCATGCCGGGCAGACGCGCCAGCACGTCACGAACCTGCAGCGTTGCGTAGTTGCGCAGGTAGACGGTGTCATAGCGACCGTCGGGCGACGTCAGATGCACGACCATCAACAGATCCGGCGATGCTTTCAACGTGGTAACGCCTACGCGTCGCACGTCTTCGGGCAGGCGCGGCAATGCCTGCGCGACCCGGTTTTGTACTTGCACCTGAGCCGTGTCGATATTGGTGCCGAGGCGGAACGTGACGGTCAGCGTCATCGCGCCGTCGCTGTTGGCCTGCGAGGACATGTACAGCATGTTCTCGACGCCGTTGATTTCCTGTTCCAGCGGTGCGGCAACGGTCTCCGCGATCACCTTCGGGTTGGCGCCCGGATACTGAGCGTTCACCACCACCGTCGGCGGCACGACTTCGGGGTACTGGCTGATCGGCAACTGCCACATGGCGATGGCGCCGACCAGGAAAATCAGGATCGACAGTACGGCCGCGAAGATCGGCCGGTCGATAAAAAAGCGCGCGAATTTCATAAAGGCTCCCTCACTCCTGCAAACGGAGGGCAAACGGTGTCCCGAAGCCTTGGGCATCCCCCAGGCTTGAATCAGACTTGCATTCCACAATCGATATTGAAGGTAGTGCGCTCGCCGCCAGCGACGAACGCACTACCGAGTTGCGCTAAAGCTTTACATCAGTCAAAGCGAGCATGGATTCGCCGGTGGTGAGTCGCGCATCCATCGCCACTTTTTCGGGGGCGATGACTGCGCCGGGCTGCACTCGCTGCAAGCCGTTGACGATCACCGTCTCGCCGGCCCGCAGTCCCTCTTGCACGATGCGCAGGCCATCGGTGAGCCGCCCGATCTTCACGCTGCGATAAGAAACTTTGTTTTCGCTGTCGACGACGTAGACGAACTTCTGGCTCTGGTCGGTGCCGATGGCGCGATCGTCCACCAGTACGGCGCGACGCGAATCATGGCCGAGCAATTTCACCCGGGCGAACAAGCCGGGCGTGAGAAAGCCATCCTTGTTGCCGAACGAAGCACGCGCGCGAATCGTGCCGGTGCGCGAATCGACCTGGTTATCGACGAACGTCATCTCGCCGCGATGCGGATAGCCCTGCTCGTTGGCCAGTGCCATCAACACCGGATTGGCGGCGTCCCGCGAGCTTGGACGATCACCCCGACGCGCCATCTCGGTGTACTTGAGGTAAACCTGCTCGTCGCCTTCGAAGGTTACGTAGATTGGATCGATGGAGACGACCGTGGTCAACAATTGCGCCGACGTCGAACCTCCGGTAACGAGATTGCCCGCGGTCACCGCAGCCCGGCTGACTCGTCCATTGATCGGCGCCGTGATGCGAGTGAATTCAAGATTCAACTTCGCGGCAGTGACGGCAGCGCGCGCTGCATCGACGTTCGCCTGCGCTTCGCGCTGGGCATTGAGGCGCTGATCGTACTCTTCACGCGACACAGCTTTCACGTCGAGCAGTTTTTCACTGCGGACGACGTCGCTGCTGCTCAACTCGGAGCGAGCGACTGCACGTGCCAGTTCTGCTTCCGCTTTCGCCAGCTCGGCGCGATACGGGCGCGGATCGATCACGAACAACAAATCGCCTTTGCGTACCAGACTGCCTTCGGCGAAGTTGACGCTTTCGATGTAGCCGGTGACGCGCGGGCGAATCTCCACCGATTCCACCGCTTCGAGGCGACCGGTGAATTCGTCCCATTCCAACACGTCACGCTCCAACGCGGACGCTACCGAAACCTGCGGAGCGGGGGCGGCGGCAGCGGGAGTCGCTTCGCTCTTGCACCCTTGCAGTAATAATGTGGCGATGGCGGCGGCCAGCGCCGGCAACAAAACAGTCACCAGACGACTGTGACGATTGACGTTGTTCATAAAAGCTCCCGAATAGACCACTGCAGGCTGGTGCCTCGCAGGGAATGGACTGTAGGCGTCGCCGGCGCAGTGACCAATCGGCTTGGGCGCATGACATTGATGAAGTCGGATCAGGAATCGAAACGGTTATTTCCAGATAGCGCCGCAGGACGTCACTAATCACGGCAATCTGTCAGCGCCCGTCATGCTTGCCCGTTCCTGGCGCAACACCTATCTTTACCCGCATCCGAAAGGCTCAAAGCTGCGACAACTCGATGGTGACAATGACCGTCGCCGGGGAGGCGCGGCAATAACGTCGCAGGTAATGCTCGCCCACCACGACTCATCAGGTCCGGCAATGAACACTCATGCGGACCAGGGAAAGTGACTCATGATCGTAATTCACCATTTGAATAACTCCCGCTCGCAGCGGGTGCTGTGGCTGCTGGAGGAACTGGGCGTGCCGTACGAGATCAAGCGCTATCAGCGGGACGCCAAAACCATGCTGGCGCCGCCGGAACTGCGAAAAGTACACCCGCTCGGCAAATCGCCGGTGATCACTGATGCGGGGGCGGACGGCGAGCGGACCCTCGCCGAATCCGGGGCAATCATCGAGTACATCGTCGACAGGCATGGTGGCGGTCGGCTTGCGCCGGCGCCCGGGACCGATGCACGGCTGCGTTACACGTATTGGCTGCACTACGCCGAAGGCTCGGCGATGCCGCCGTTGTTGATGAAGCTGATCTTCGATCGCATCGAGGGCGGGCCAATGCCGTTTTTCGTCAAGCCGTTCGCCAAAGCGATTGCCAAGCGCGTCAAACAAACATTCATCGCGCCGCAATTAACACTTCACCTGGATTATTTAGAAGGAGAGCTGGCGCGCGGCGAGTGGTTCGTGGGCGACGAATTTACTGCGGCCGATATTCAGATGAGCTTTCCGCTCGAAGCGGCTGCGCTGCGCGCCGGACTCGATGAGAGCCGACCGCGATTGCATGCGTTCCTGCAACGCATCCACGCGCGACCCGCTTATCGCCGTGCCCTGGAGCGCGGCGGCAAGTACGATTTCGCTCGCTGATAACGGTGCACGTTCGGTAACCGGCGTCGATGTCACTACCGATACAAGCCGACCACGGTCTCGTTGAGAAAACTCCTCAATGGCGATTGCAAAATCGTGCAGCCGTGATTACGGCGGCGAGGCCATCGCCACACGCTGCATTCTCGAAAGCGCTGCATCTACTGGAGTGCTGTTTCCGGCTCCGGTCACGCCCATCGGCGGCATTCGATCGATGGGGACCTGCGGGAACAGGCCGGCGACGAACTCGATAAAGGCGCGAATCTTCGCCGTCGGTTGACGGTGCTGCGGGTAGACCACGGACACCGGCCACCACGCGCCCTCGTTCCAGTCTTCCAGCACCGGCTGAAGCAGGCCCGAGGCGATTTGCGCTTCCGCCGTGAAGTCCAGCGTGCGCACGAAACCTGCGCCGCTGACAGCAGCCACAACCGCAGATTCCGGATCGCTGAAGGACAGCGGGGCCAGCGGCGTTACCGAACTCTCCACGCCTTCGCGCCGGAACAGCCATTCGCGCGTCTGGTTGCTGCCGATCCGGAACATGGCGATGCAATGCTCCGGCTTGAGATCTTCCGGGGTCTTCGGCGGCCCGCCCATGCGCTCGATGAACTCCGGTGAGGCACAGGTGACCCCGCGCAGGTTGCCGACGCGCCGCGCGATCAGGCTGGAATCGCTCAGCGTTCCGACCCGCAGCGCGGCGTCGATGCCTTCCTGCACCAGGTCGATCACCCGGTCGTTCATGCTCATGTGCACCGTGAGCTCGGGATTTTGTTCAATAAAGCGCGGCAGGGCTGGCACTATGAGTCTTCGTCCCAATGAAATGGGCACGTCCACTCGCAACTTGCCGCGCGGAACTCCCCGCGATTCCGAGACTTCATTCTCAGCCTGGTCCAATTGCCCGAGGGCCTCGCGACAGCGATCGTAGAAGCCGGTGCCCAAGTCGGTCAGACTCAACGAGCGGGTCGTACGATTCAGCAAACGCGCCCCCAGGCGTTCCTCCAGGCGGCTGACAGCTTTGCTGATCGCCGAGGGGGACATGCCCAGGGTCTGAGCGGCGGCGACGAAGCTGTGCGCCTCCACCACTCGCACGAAAGCGACGATGTCACTGAAGTTGTTCATTCAATGCATTCTTTCCCTGCAATCACGACAACCGCATTGTAGGCAATCAATTCGTGACCACAACGCACGAAGTTTTTGCTCCGGCGGTGGTTTACCGCCATCAGAAGCTTGCTTAATGTATCGACTAATTTCGCAACCCTTGATCAATGGTCGCTTACCGGGGGATGAACAATGTTTCTGGTGACGGATGTAACGGGGCATGTCGGCCGGGCAGTGCTCGCCGAGCTAGCCAATCAACCCGTGGCCGTCCGCGCGTTACTGCAGGAACCCGGCGATTTGCCCATCAAGGCGCCGAACATCGAGGCGGTGCGCACCGACCCGGACGACCCGGGCAGTCTGCAACGAGCCGTCCAGGGTGTCGAGGCGGTGTTCCTGGCCTCGGGCTTTTCCCCACAAATTGCCGAAGCGCATCTTAAAATCGCCACTGCGGCCAAGATGGCCGGCGTCAAACGTTTCGTGCAGTTGTCCGGCGTCGGCGCCAATCCCCAGATGTGTTGCGCCCGTGCGCTGCGCTGGCTGGGCCAGGCGGAAACCGGCGTTGCGGCCTGTCCGGAGGTAGCAGTGACGCGCCTGCGGCCGACCTACCTGCTCCAGATGCTGTTTGAGTTCGCGCCCACCATCGCCCAGCAGGGCCTGATCGCGGGCCCGTTCCGCTCCAACCCCTGGAGTTGGGTGGATGCGCGTGACGTTGCTGCTGTCGCTGTCGCGGCGCTGAAAGATCCTTCGCATGCGGGCCGCATCTACACAGTGACCGGTTCGGAGTCGCTGAGTTTTCCGCAAATCGCTGACAGGCTAAGTCATATTCTCGGCAAGCCGGTGCGTTTCAACGACATTACCGCCAACGAGGCGCGCGGCTGGCTGCAGGGCAAGGGCATGTCGCCGGTGATGATCGAAGCGAAGCTGGAATTGTGGGACGCCTGCGCGTCGAACATGCTCAATGTCGCGCCGAACACGGTGGTGCAGGATGTGACCGGCCGGCCGCCGCGATCGTTGGAAGAGTTTGTACGGGACTACAAGTCGCGCTTTCTTTCGGCTTCCGCCGCTTAAGCAGACCCTCACCCGCGCTGCGCGCGACCTCTCCCAAAGGGAGAGGTTAAGAAGTTCAGATCGCTGTTTTTTCCTCACCTCTCCCTTTGGGAGAGGTCGCGCGCAGCGCGGGTGAGGGCCTGCTTACCTGCCGTACCCCGGCACCAGTCCCGGCGACACGGAGATCTCCACCGAGCGATGGTCGTTATCGACCGTTACCAGCGTGACCGGACGGCGCCACACTCGCGCTACGTACTCCAGTACTTTCCGACCGCGTTCCGGATCGAGGCCGCGACCGTCGCGAACATGGTCATGAATCAATTCCAACTTGCCATCCACGTGCACGCGTGACGCGCTGACTGTGGGTGCGCCGAAGCCGTACTTGGGCGCAAGCAGCGCCTCGTGCAGGGACGGCAGGTCCATGTCCTGGACGGTCAGCGTGCCGGTGGCCGGACCTTTGAAGCGGAACAGTTTCAACTCGGTGGCCAGCTCGTAAGTCAGGTGATTGCGCACGAAGGAAAAATCGTCGTCTTCGGACATGATCCGACGCGCCGCCTCCAGGCCTTTTTCCGCGACGATCTTTTCCCAGATCGAAAAGCCGAGGTGATAGGGATTGGTGGACAGCGCTACGCTGTCGCCGCTGGCGGTTGGCCGCACGACATCCGAGTGACATTTGATCGCATCGACATAGGCCGACGCCGGCAGGAAATCCGCTTCCCGCAATAAGCGCGCATGCCAGTACGACGCCCAGCCTTCGTTCATGATTTGGCAGGCGAACACCGGATAGAAATAAAACGATTCCTCGCGGACGGCGAGGAAGATGTCCCGCTCCCAAGGCTCCATCTCCGGGGAGTATTGCGCGATGAACCACAGCAGGTCGGACTCGGGATGCGGCGGGATGGGCGCTTTTTTCGCCGGGCCGCTGTACTGGGGGCGAGCGGTATCGGGACCGAGCGCGGCGTATCGCTTCGAGAACTCGTCGTTCGAGGGCGGCCCGCGCTCCGCCAGCATTTCCGGATAACGGGGCCGGCGCAAACCCTGGTCGATATCGACGTGCTGTTCCAACGACAGCGCGGCGTCGAGCACCAACTCGACGCGCTCCATGCCGTGCTCTTGAATCGCCATTCCGATCTGGCGTGCGTGCGCGGCGGCCTGTTCGACGATGTGCTCGCCGACTTGCGCCTGGCTGCGCCGAAACAGCATGTTGTTGGTGGAAAAATCCGCGTGACCGAGCACATGCGCAGTCACCAGGACGTTTTCCGCCGCGCTGTTGCTCTTGGCCAGATAAGCGCGCCCCGGATTGCCGGGGAATACCACTTCGAAGAGGCGGGACAGGCCCATGCGATGCTGGATCAGCTGGTAGATGTAACGAACGCCGAACGACCAGTGCGGCATGCGCACGGGCAGGCCGTAGATGGCGATCTCGGTCATGAAGCTTTCCGGCACCACCTCGAATTCGACCGGGTGATACTTCAAACCCTGGGCGCGAGCCAGCTGTTCGATGCGCGCGATGTGCGATTGCCAGTCTTCGGTTTGCATCGGAATGGGCATCTGACGTCAGGAACCCTGCGAGGCGTGCGTGAAGAAATGCCGTACGGCATTCCAGATGTCGTCCGTGCTGCTTACCCGATACGCGCCGACGCTTTCGTCATCGTGCGCCAGGTCTACAAACAGCCTGCCGATCTCGCTGTCCGGTGCCACGCCGGCGAGCGGCGCGACTTCGAGGAAACCGGCGTAGTTGCAATCGCCGACAAGTTCTTCGAGCGCGGCCTGGGCCTGCGGTTGATCGGAAGGGAAGTTCTCGCCATCCGAGGCGTAGAACAGATAAACGTTGTACTGGCTGGGGCTGAAGCGCGCGTCGATCACTTCACGGACTTTTTTCAATCCCGCCGAAGCGACGGTGCCGCCGGTGCCAGTCACCTTGAAGAACTCGTCTTCCTCGAATTCCCACGCGTCCGAGGTGTGCGCCACGAACACCAGGTCGAGATGCCGGTACTGGCGGCGCAGGCCTTGAATGGCCCAGAAGAAGAACGTCTTGGAGATCTGTCGCTCGCGTTCGCCCATGCTGCCGGAGACATCGAGTAGCAGAATCACTACGGCCTGCATGGCCGGCTGCTCACGCTTGGCGAGCTGGCGATAGCGCAGGTCGTCGTCGGTAAAGGTGGGCGAGTCATTGCCCTGGGCAGTTTGCACGCCGCGGCGCTTGATCGATTCCTTCAGCGAACGGCGTCGATCGAGCCGCGAACGCGCGCCACGTCGATCCCAGCCCTCACGCGTCCAGTCGTCTTCCTTGGCGCGCCCCGCCTTGGCCTCGAGGTTGGGAAGTTTCATTTCCTCCCACAGCCAGTCGACGATGTCGTCGATGCGGAATTCCAGCGTGTACTGCACGCCGCCGTCCTCATTGCCGCCCTGGCCGCGCTGATTCTCGCTGTCCTGCGGCCGGCCGATGCGATCGCCGGGTTTGGCCTGGCCTTGCCCGACTCCCTGCTGCTCGTTGGAGTTGCGCAGCCGGAAGCGATAGTGCTCCAGCATCTTGACGGGTACGCGCACCGTGCTGGCGCCGCCTGTCAGCACATCTGCGCCGGCGACGACCTGGGGCAGGTGCTGGCGCACGGCGTCGCGCACCTTGTCATTGTGACGCAACCAATCTCTCGCGCCTCGCGAGAATAGGTCGTACCAGCCGGCGTCGCCCGGGCTGCGACTCCCTTCGCCCGTTGCGTTGTCGCTCATGTCGCTCGCAACCCCCTAGTGTGTGGTTCGTGCGCTATGAAATCCCTTGCGGCGGAGGATTACTCCTGAGCCAGCAAGGTCGTGACGTAACTCAGTGCCTCCTTGGCGCTGTGATCGTCGTAACCATACTCCGAGGTCAGTCGATCCTGAACCGCGGAAATCTTCTTACGAGCCTCATCGTCGGGGCGCGCTGCGCTGGTCACCAGCCGCAGTACATCACGACGCTCCTCGAACAGATATTGTTCGATCGCCTCTCGCATTCGCGAGTGGCTGTTGAGAGTGAATTTCTCACCAGCCTTGTAAGCCACCATGGCCTTGCGCACGACTTCCTGACGGAACGTCAGCTTGCCGGACTCGGACACCTTGATCTTGTCCTCGACCGAGCGCAGGAAGCGTTCGTCGGCGGGACGCGATTCGCCGGTGATCGGGTTGGTGACTTCACGGTGATCGAGCGAGGCCTCCACTTCATCCAGATACTTGTCCAGCAACTGTTGCGCTTCGTCTTCGAATGAGGCGAACAGGGCGCGATGCACGTCTTCCTTCACCCAGCGGTTGTAGAAGTCCTTGCGCGCCAGCACCAGATAGTCGATCCACAGTTTCTTGGCCTTCGCGTCCATGCGCGCATCGGTTTCGATCGAGTCTTTCAATGCCAGCAGCACTTCCATGCTGGTGAGGCTCTTCTTATCGGTGCGCGTGATGGCGTTTGAAATGGAATTGACGATGAAGCGGGGACTGACACCGGTAAGGCCTTCCTCGGGCGATTCGGCGCGCAGGCGCGTGATTTCGTTTTCCGGGAAACCTTCCACGCTTTCGCCTGCGTACAGGCGCAGCTTCTTGGACATGTCCAAGCCTTCGCGCTCGGGTTTGAACAACCGTGTCAGCACGGCAAACACGGCTGCGAGCCGCATCGCATGCGGGTCGAGGTGCACATCGCGGAACGCCGGCGCTGCCGACACCAGCTTGTTGTAGATGCGCGATTCCTCCATGTACGACAGCGTGTAAGGCACCTTGACGATGACCATGCGGTCGAGCAGCGCCTCGTTTTCCTTTTCCTGCAGGAACTTGTGGAACTCGGCGAGATTGGTGTGCGCGAGGATGGTCTCATCGAGATAGATCAGCGGGAAGCGCGACACCTTGACGTTCTTCTCCTGCGTCAACGTCAGCAGCAGGTAGAGGAATTCACGCTTCACCTTGAGGATTTCGATCATCTCCAGCACGCCGCGGCTGGCGGCGTACACAGCGCCGGACCATGACCACGCGCGCGGATCGCCCTCATCGCCGTACTGTGCGACCTTGGACAGGTCAACGGAGCCGACGAGATCGGCCAGGTCGGCTGTGGTTGGGTCGTGTGGTGCGTAAGTGCCAACACCCACGCGCGACGCTTCGGAGAGAAATATGCGTTCCACCGGCATACGCAGGAAGTCGCCTTCGAATTCGCGCTCGAGCCGATCGCGTGCCCACGGACTCAACTCGCCCTTGATCTCCACGCCGTAGGTGTCACGGAACTCCGCTCGCAAACTGGCGGGAATCAAGTTGAGCGGGGACTCGTGCATGGGCGAGCCCTGCAACGCGTACATAGCCCCTTCATCCGTGAGGCTATATTCCTCGAGACCGCGTTTGATCAGGATGGCCATGGTCGACTTGCCACCCGACGGCGGGCCTAGCAGCAGCAGTAGTCGACGGCCAACATCGGAGCCGGCAGCGGCGGCCTTGAAGTAGTCAACGATGCGGCCGAGCGGTTCGTCGATGCCGAACAGCTCGCGTTTGAAAAGTTCTTTGGTGCCAGCATTGGTACTGCCGGCGGCTTCACCATTGCCGTTGCTGCCATTGGCACCGGTCGCTGTCGTGGCCGCGTTCTTACCGAACCAGGCCAGCATGTCCCATAGATACTCGTGGCTGGTGCGCGCCAGCTGCCGCGTATTGCCTGGAACGACGGTACGAAGAAATTCGCCGAAGGTCCCAGACCAGTGCTGCGCACGGTGGAATCGGCTATAGGCGCTCAAGGCCTCGACGAAGTTCTCGCCGCGTTGCGAGCTTCCTCTGGGGCTGTCTGACTGCATCGAACCGCCCTCCACATCAGCTGCAGACCCGACACAAGCGCCGGACCTGCAGTTCTATATACACGTTACGACAGCGCGCTCATGCACGCAGTTCACACTGTCCTCATTCGCAGCTGAGCATACTCCGGAGTATGGCTGCCACACATTAATCATGGGTGCTGGTAATTGTGCCTGTGACCTGTCGATTGTTGACAGCCATAGAACTAAAGACTGATCCATGGCCGAACATGTTCCGTAACGAGCTGCGCAACGGAGGTGCGTCACACTAGTAAAGATCGGCGACAGCGGTGAAAGGAAGAGTAACGATGGACCGCGCAGCTCGCGGAAGGCGAAGCTGGAACGCGCCGAGTTGCGCAGCTCACTCTGTTGAGTGCGGAACATGACTCTCTGATTACTCCCTTCGCGCCAATCTTGCAATGCGATTCATGCTGATCGTATTGCATGGCGCATGCCAGCAGTCGAGGGCAACGGCGCGCACGCGCCGATAAGCGGTCGGGAGAGCGGGTTCAGCCCGGATTCAGCGCTGCGGGCCGTGGTCTGCCCGCAGCTTTTGTCGCGCAAAAAAAATCAGGCCGCGGCGTTGACCGGCGTTACGTTCAACTGGATGTCGAGCGCCTCGCGGATCACATCGTCGACGCGTTCGCAGAACACGAATTCGACCTCCTCTCGCACGCTCTTCGGCACGTCCTCGAGGTCTTTGCGATTGCGGGCCGGCAGCAACACCTTGCGGATGCCCGCTCGATGCGCGGCGATGGTCTTCTCCTTGACGCCGCCGATCGGCAACACTAGGCCGCGAAGACTGATCTCGCCCGTCATCGCCAGGTCCTTGTGCACCGTCTTGTTGGTGAACAGTGACACCAGTGAAGTGAACATCGACACGCCCGCGCTCGGGCCGTCCTTGGGAATCGCGCCGGCCGGCACGTGAATGTGCACGTCGCTCTTGTCGAACAACGCCGGATCGATGCCGAGGCGCGCGGACTGCGATTTCAGCAGCGAGAGCGCCGCCTGCGCGCTTTCCTTCATTACATCGCCGAGCTGGCCGGTAAGGATCAGTTTGCCGCTGCCGGGCACACGCGACGATTCGATGAACAGAATGTCTCCGCCCACCGGCGTCCACGCAAGGCCGGTAGCCACGCCTGGCACGCTGGTGCGCATCGCCACTTCGCTCTCGAAGCGCGGCGCGCCGAGGATCGGCGGCAGATCGCCGACGTCGATCGTCTGTTGCGTGATCGTACCTTCGGCCACTCTCACCGCCACGTGCCGTAACACCGAGCCGATCATGCGCTCCAGATTACGCACACCCGCTTCTCGGGTGTGGTCGCGGGCAATCTGCCTCAACGCCTCGTCAGTGATCGTCGCCCGCTCGGGTGTGAGGCCGTTGGCTTCGAGCTGACGGCGCACCAGGTAACGCCTGGCGATCTGCACCTTCTCCTCTTCGGTGTAGCCGGTCAGCTCGATCACTTCCATGCGATCGCGCAGCGGCCCGGGAATCGTGTCGAGCATGTTCGCGGTGGCGATGAACACCACCTTCGACAGATCGAACGGCAGTCCGAGGTAGTTGTCGCGGAACGTGTTGTTCTGCTCCGGATCGAGCACTTCCAGCAAGGCCGACGACGGATCGCCCTGGATGCCGGCACCCAGCTTGTCGATCTCGTCCAGCATCACGACCGGATTGCGAGTGCCAGCCTTGCGCAGCGACTGCACGATGTTGCCGGGGAGCGCACCGATATACGTCCTGCGGTGGCCGCGAATTTCCGCCTCGTCATGCACGCCGCCGAGGCTGACCCGAGCAAACTTCACGCCGAGCGCCCGCGCGATGCTCTGGCCCAGCGAGGTTTTGCCGACGCCCGGAGGACCGACGAAGCACAGGATTGGACTACGACCTTGAGGATTGAGCTTGCGCACGGCGAGGTACTCGACGATGCGTCGCTTGATCTTCTCCAGGCCGTAGTGATCCTCATCAAGCACGCGCCGCGCGTGTTCGATGTCGATGGATTCGCTGTCGAGCTTCGACCACGGCAGCTGCAGCATCCAGTCGAGCCAAGTGCGCAGCATGGAGTATTCCGCGCTCGCATCCGACATGCGCTCCAGGCGCTTCAATTCCTTGCGGGCCTGCTCCAACGCCTCTTCGGGCATGCCGGCTTTCTCGATGGCTTCCCGCAGCTCGGCTACCTCCGCGCCGGATTCGCCGTCCTCGCCGAGTTCCTTGCGGATCTGGCGCAGCTGTTCGCGCAGCAATGCTTCCTTGTGGCGCTCGTCGATTGCCTCACGTGTCTTCTCTTCCAGTTGCCGTTGCAGGCGCAGGACTTCGATGCGCTTTTGCAGAAGGTCGCTCACGCGCTCGAGGCGAGCCTTGAGGTCCATCGTTTCGAGCAGCTGCTGTTTCTCGGCCGGCTTCACGTCCATGAAGCTCGCGACCAGGTCTGCCAGGGTCGCTGCGGACTCCACCGATTGGATGGCGTTCGCCAATTCCGCCGGGGCCTGCGGCAACAAACCGATAGCGTCGGCTGCCAGGCGCTTCAGATTCAGCGCGCGCGCTTCGACGTCGCTGCCGATGTGGGCAGGATCAGGCAAGTATTCGACGCGTGCCACCATGAAGGGCAGGCCGCGCTGCCAGTCGAGAACACGGAAGCGGCGTTCGCCCTGCACGACCAGATGATGTGTGCCGTCGGTGCCGGTAACGTAGCGCACGATATTGGCGACGGTGCCGAGGGTGTACAGGTCGTTACCGGTCGGTGACTGCAGGTCCGGGTCCTGCTGTAACAAAAAGCCGATTTTGCGGTTGTTACGCACGGCTTCCTGCGCGGCCGCCAGCGAGCGGTCGCGATTGACGGCGACCGGCACGACCGTGCCGGGAAACAGCACCAGGTTGCGCACCGGAATAATGACGAGCATATCGTCCGTGATCGTCACGGCCGCGGCGGTGGTGTCGTTTTGCTCGGGCTGAGCAGTGTTCTTGCGAGATGAGTCAGTCATTGAAGCTCCGGCGTCAGCGTTGTGCCAGGCGCAGCAGCAGGCAGCCGTTGGCGTATGCCTGCTCCAGCAAGTGATAACGGCCTTCGGGCAGCGCGATGCGCCGTTCGAAGCGTCCGTATGGAATTTCCAGCCGGTGAACCGCCGTCGCACGTTGCGTCACCGGCAGCGCACGGGTGGCGCCGATGATCAGGACTCCGTTGTCGGCGCTCACTTCGATGCGCTCGGCGGTGACGCCGGGCAACGCCACGGAGACGTGAACCTCGCTTCCATAAGCGAGGATGTCGACAGGCGGTTCCCAGCGCGGTTCGGAGGCGACGGCGCGGCCAAAGCGAAAAAACTGGCGCTGCAGCTGTTGCGCGCGTTCCATCATTTCGCAGGCCTCGGCCCACATCCAGGAAGGCGGGTTACGAATGGCCATGTGTTGTGTCCAAGTGCGGCATGGCGACTACGTGGGGTTGGCGCATACAAGTATCAAGAACCGGTAGCAAGAGAAGTAAACTCGCGGCGGCTCCCCTTGTTCAGCCATCGATCAGGTTCTGCTCCGCCGATGACCACCCGTTCCTTCGACGCCCGCTTCTATCAACGCTTCTATATGAATCCGCGCACGCGGGTTACAAGCCGCGAGCAAATGGCTCGGCGGGCCGGGATGGTGGCGGCGCTGGTGAAACAGCTGGAACTGCCGGTGAAACGCATTCTCGATGCCGGCTGTGGATTAGGCTGGCTGCGCGCCCCGCTGCTCAGGGCTTTTCCCGATGCGGTATATGTGGGGCTGGAAGTAAGCGAGCACCTCTGCCGGCGGCACGGCTGGGTGCAGGAGTCGCTGGCCAAGTACCGGCCGCGCGCACGCTTCGATTTGATGATTTGTTATGACGTCATGCAGTACCTGTCTGATCGTGAAGCCGTACAGGCGCTCGCCAATCTCGGCCGGTTGTCGCGCGGCGCTTTGTACTTTCACGCACCGACACTGGAAGACTGGCGCGACAACGCTGATCGTTCGATCAGCGACGCCGACATCAACTTGCGAAGCGCGGATTGGTATCGCTCGCGACTGGCGCGCCACTTCGAGCACGCCGGCTTTGGCATTCACGTGCGACGGGGCGTGCCGTGGGGACAGTGGGAGTTGGAGCGAAGTGACTGGTGACTCGTGAATAGTGGCTGACCGCAGAGGCTGGTTGATCGCCTCCGGCTATCCACCGGTCACTTGGTCACCAGTTACCTGGTCAACAGTCACCTGGTTACCAGTCACTTCGGTCCGCTGTGGCGGCCAGAACGGATCCTCTTCCGGATCATCCCCCCAGCGCCCGCTCAACAACTCGATGAAACTGCGCACCTTGGTGGCGAGATAGCGGCGCTGCGGGTAGATCAAATATATGCCCAGCGCGCCGGCATCGTAGTCGGCAAGCACCTGTTGCAGCGTCCCCGTCCGCAGTTCTTTGTAGACATTGAAGGTCGGCTGCAAGGTAACTCCCTGGCCCTTGATCGCGGCTTGTTTGAGCAACTCGTTGCTGGTCGCGCGCAAAGTCCCCAAGGCCTGGACCACGGAATTGCGCCCGTCACGTTGGAAACGCCACTGCTGCGAGGTGGGCACGGTGTCGGTGAACGCGAGGCAGTTGTGATGCAGCAGGTTCTCGGGAATCTCCGGCTGCGGATTGGTTTGCAGATAGGCCGGCGAAGCGCAGGCCACCAGGCGCGAGGTGGCGAGCTTATGGGTCGAAAGGTTGGTCCGCAGATGACTGCTCGCGCGTATTGCCAGATCGAAGCCCTCCTCGACCAGGTCGACGAAGTGATTGCTGACCGAGACTTCCAGCCTCACATCGGTATGGCGTCCCGAGTACTCGAGCAGCACCGGACCGAGATGCGACAGGTCGAAGGCGCCGGACACGCAGACCTTCAGTGAGCCGCGAGGCACGGCGCTGTTGGCGCCGGCTACGGCTTCGGCCTCTTCCAGGTCTTCGAGAATCTGCACGCACCGCTGGTGATAGACCTGGCCGACGTCGGTCAGGCTGAGCGAATGCGTGGAACGATTGAGCAGGCGCGAGCCAAGTTCCTGCTCCAGATGACCAATATATTTGGTCACCATGGGTGCAGAGACACCCATGCGGCGCGCGGCTTCCGCAAAGCTGCCCAGTTCTACGACCCGCGCCAGCGCCACCATGCAAGTGAATTTGTCCATCTTTCTTTCCCCCCAGGAAAGATTCCATTGCCAAAAAGGCATTACTCGCCATCGAAGCGAAATCCGTTCGCACCTGCATCGAATATTCCGGCCCCTTCTTTCACGGCGCGTTCACGGCCCATTCGACAGTCCGCTCACGCCCGCTCGCTAAATTCCACGCAGGACAGGCGGATTAGCGCATCTGCAGCAGTGTGATTGCAATAACGAAGCGACGGTATGGTTGCCGCATCAGTAACCATCGCTGCGGACTGCGAAGGACGGTGCGGCCCGGCGAAACGACATTCATGACGGACGATTCATGAATGTCATTCCCATTCCCGCGTTTATCCGGGCGGGTGCTTTGGACACAGTAGCGACACGGAAAATCTATGAACAGGCGAACGCAGCGGCGGAGCAACGACGCGCGAAGTGAAAGTGAAGGGTACGGTTATGTCGATAACGAACAAGATGAGATGGGCAGCACAGCTGCGCTGGGCAACGCTGGCTGCATTGGGAACCGCTGCATTGGCGGTCGCTACTAACGAAGCGCACGCGCAAAGTGATTTTGCAACTGTCGCAACGCTCAGCGAGAAACAACTGTTGACGTCGGGACCGATGAGCGCTGTCGAAGCAGCCATCGCCGAAGTGGTGGTCTCCGACAACCGCATCGGCTGGTTCGACGGTGTCGACGCCATGCGCGTGCAAATCGACAACGACCTGTTCGCAGGGGATAACAAGGATCGCGACTACACAGGCGGCATGAGCATCGCCATCTCCGGCGAAAGCGCGCGCGACGGCTTGCTGTCACTCGATCCGCTGCTGAATCGTCTCGACGGTTGGAGCTACGGCAATCAGGACGGCGATGTTTATTACGCGCGGCAGATCGGTTTGATGGCCTTCACGCCCGGCGACACGCTGGTGCGCGAAGTGCAGTCCGATGATCGGCCTTACGCGAGCCTGCTGTTTCTTTCGAACGGCAGAGTGCGCGTGGACGCAGACGATCGTGGCGCGTGGACCAGCAGCGTGACCATTGGCGTGCTGGGCTTGTCGCTCTCGGAGCGGCTGCATAGCGCGGTCCATGAACTCGTCGGGTCCGAAGCGCCGCATGGGTATGATCATCAGATCTCCGCCGGTGGCGAGCCGACGGCGCGATATACGTTGGCGCGCCAGAAATTGTGGATCGCCGATCCCAGCGGTCGTATCGACGTAAAAACGACTGTGCAGGGCAGTGTTGGTTTTTTGACCGAAACCAGCGCGGCGATCTCATTGCGCGTCGGTCGCTTCAACTCCCCTTGGTGGGGGTTCGCGCCGGAGCTGACCGACTATATGGCCGCGCCGGTGCCGACCGAAAGCTACCAGGGCGGCCGTGAGCTGTACTTCTTCGTCGGCGCGCGAGTCAAAGCGCGTGCCTATAACGCCTTCCTGCAAGGACAGTTTCGCGACAGCGAAGTCCGATATGGCTCCGATGAGGTGGAACCGCTGCTGGCCGAAGCCTGGATCGGCGTAGTGACGCAGCTTCTGGACCAGACGCAGTTGAGCTATGCGCTGCACTACCAGACCGCCGAACTGCGCAGCGGCCCCGCCGCCCGCGACACGCTGTGGGGCGCGGTGCAGCTGACGCATGCTTTTTGAGAAGTGAATTTTTGGTTTCCTCGACCCGCTCCCCCTGCAACTGGCCCACTTCGGTGGGCCTTTTTTTGCGCGCGCCTGCCCCTTGTCGAAGAAGCTACTTCGAGCGGGGCAAGCGGACGCCTTTTAGGCCCGTGTGCTGCGTGCGGAAGCGCTGAAGCTTGCCGGCCGCGGCTGCCGGCGGCGGGCCCGCGCGCTTCGCGCTGGAAGAGCTTGCAGCCTGCGATGTGCCGGGACGTCTTGCGCTTGACGGCATTGCGGGCTGAGCCGGTGTCGTGCGCTTCCCCTGGGCGGGTGTGGCCGGAGCGCTCACTGACGTGCGTTTGCCGTGGGTCGGAGACCGTCGGCCTTCATGTGCCTCGCCCGTGCCGAGCGGCTGCCACGCAGGAATCAGGTGATGCTTGCTTGAGCCGATGAGATCCGCGCGGCCCATGCGGCGCAGGGCCTCGCGAAGCATTGGCCAGTTGTTCGCATCGTGCCAGCGCAGGAAAGCCTTGTGCAGCCGGCGCACCTTCAAACCCTTTGGAATGTGCACGCCTTCGCTGCTGCGAGTCACTTTGCGCAGCGGGTTCTTGCCGGAATGCTACATCGCGGTGGCCGTCGCCATCGGCGAAGGCAGGAACGCCTGCACCTGGTCGGCGCGGTAACCGTTCTGCTTCAACCACAGCGCCAGCTCCAGCATGTCCTCGTCGGTCGTGCCCGGATGCGCGGCGATGAAGTAGGGGATCAGGTACTGCTCCTTGCCCGCTTCCTTGGAGAACTTGTCGAACAGCTCCTTGAAGCGATAGTAAGAGCCGACGCCCGGCTTCATCATCTTCGACAGCGGCCCCTCGCCGATGGCTTCGGGCGCGATCTTCAGATAGCCGCCGACGTGGTGCTGCACCAGTTCCTTCACGTACTCCGGCGACTCGACCGCGAGGTCGTAGCGCACGCCGGAGCCGATCAGGACCTTCTTGATGCCGGGCAGGGCGCGGGCGCGGCGATACAACTTGATCAGCGGCGTGTGATCGGTGTTGAGGTTCGGGCAGATGCCCGGGATACACGCATGACGGCCGGCGACATGCCGTTTCGATCTCGCGCGACTTGCACGCGAGGCGATACATGTTGGCCGTTGGCCCGCCGAGATCGGAGATCACGCCGGTGAAGCCCGGCACCGTGTCGCGCATGGTTTCGATCTCGCGGATGACGGAGTCTTCCGAGCGATTCTGGATGATGCGCCCTTCGTGCTCGGTGATCGAGCAGAAGGTGCAGCCGCCGAAGCAGCCGCGCTGAATCGAGATCGAGAAGCGGATCATCTCGTAGGCGGGAATTTTCGACGTCTTGCTGTTCGGCTCGCCATAGAACGGATGCGGTACGCGCTGGTACGGCAGTTCGTAGATCGCATCCATTTCTTTCGTCGCCAGCGGCAACGGCGGCGGATTGAGCCACACGTCGACGTTCGCCGTGACGCTGCACCAGCGCGCGAGCGTTGCCGGGATTCGTTTCGAGATGCAGGATGCGCGAAGCATGCGCGTACAGCACTGGATCGTCGCGCACCGCTTCGAACGACGGCAGGCGAATCACGGTCTGCGCACGATCCGAGGTTGGGCACCTGGCGGTAGAACTTCACGACGCGCGTGACCGGTTTGCCGCCCTGCTGGCTTGAGCAGGGCGGGCCCTCACCCGCGCTGCGCGCGACCTCTCCCACGGGGAGAGGTGAAGAAGGACCCCCCTCGGGGGTGAGGGTCTCCGATTCGCAGCCGCCATCGCCGCCTGCGACTTCGCATCTTTCGCCGCGTACGGATCGATCGGCGGATTCAACGGGCCGGGTGTCGTCGATGGTGGTCGAATCGATCTCGGTCCAGCCTTCCGGCGTGGCCTGGCGCACGAACGCCGTGCCGCGCAGGTCGGTGATTTGATCGATCGGCGTGCCTTTCGCGAGCCGATGCGCGATCTCGACGATCTGCCGCTCGGCGTTGCCGTACACCAGCAGGTCCGCCTTGGCGTCGAGCAGAATCGAGCGGCGCACCTTCTCCGACCAGTAATCGAAATGCGCGATGCGTCGCAGGCTGGCTTCGATGCCGCCGACGACGATCGGCACGTCGTTGAAGGCTTCGCGCACTCGCTGCGCATAAACGATCACCGAACGATCGGGGCGCCGGCCGCCTTGGCCGCCAGGTGTGTAGGCATCGTCGCTACGAATGCGGCGATCCGAGGTGTAACGATTCACCATCGAATCCATGTTGCCGGCGGTGATGCCGAAGAACAGGTTGGGCTTGCCTAGGCGCGCGAAGTCGTCCGCCGAGCGCCAGTCCGGCTGCGCGATGATGCCGACGCGAAATCCCTGCGCCTCCAGCACGCGGCCGATGATGGCCATGCCGAAGCTCGGGTGGTCTACATACGCGTCGCCGGTGACCACGATGATGTCGCAGCTGTCCCAGCCGAGCGCGTCCATCTCCGCTTTCGACATAGGCAGGAACGGAGCGGTCCCAAAGCGGGACGCCCAGTGCTTGCGGTAGGAGAAGAGTTCACGGGGAGCGGCTTGCATACGGACAGTGGACCACGAGGCCCTGAACGAGAAAAGGGCGGGAAAAGGGGGCGGATACTACGCTATTCAGCGGCCAGATCACGGTCGAATGGGCGCCAAAGCCCGCTTCCGTGCCGCCGCGCTGACGGTCGAAACGTAAGGCGAATCCCTATCGAAGAACCGCCAGGGCTTTTTGGCCCAGTCGCCGGCGTAGTCCACGCCGATCCTGGCAGCCCGGGCGACCTTCGGGGCCCGATATCGGGCCGGTTTTTCCAGCCACAAGGTGTCGCCGAGCAGGTCGGCGCCGGTCAGGCTGCGGTCGATGTGCAGCGCCCGGCATAGGAGGCCGGGTCCATGGGTCGTGTTCTTGATGCCTTTCACCGGCTCCAACCCCCGCAGCAGCACCGCATGCGGCGTGCCATCCGCCGCGGTCACGATGTTCATGCAGTTCCAGAAGCCGTAAATGAGGTAGACATAAGCGTGCCCCGGCGGGCCGAACATCACTTCCGTGCGCTGAGTCCGCCCCCGCGCCGAATGAGCGGCCAGATCATGGGGACCCTTGTACGCCTCGGTCTCGACGATGCGCCCGACCTGTTCACCTTCCGGCCCGGCGTGAATTAAATGCATGCCAAGCAGGTCCCGGGCGACCAGCAGTGTTTCACGGGCGTAGAAAGAGCGGCTCAATTTGGCAGGCATGCAGGCATTGTAAGAATCAAAGCGCAGCTGGTCAGCACGCTGCATGACTCGCCGATCGAGTGTTCGCCTGCGCCGCTCGATACTTGTTTGCTGCACTGAGTTCAGGGCAGAGTTCGCAGGGATAAAAAGAACAGCGGCGGAAGAGCATGGTGCTGACTACCATTCCCGGTGCGCAGCGGCACACCCCCCGGGGAATTTTCGGCGACGAACTGGTGGTCGTCAGCCGCTCGGATATTCGCAGGGCCGAGCAGCTGCGGACGGAAATGGCCATCGATACTGCCGACGGTCGGGTGATCGGGCGGGTCGGCGATTTCGTGATCTTCACCGCCTCGGGCGAGCAATATCCCATACCGAGTGCGATCTTTTTCGGCACCTACGAGATTCTCGGTCGCGTCGGCACTCGCTACGTCTGTCGACGCCTGCTGCATGCTCGCCGGGCCTGGCCCATTCTCTCGACGTATGCGGAGTTCAACTACGGCTCTGACCGCGCCACCGTCACCGGCGATCGGGGCGGCTGGATCTATCGGTCGGACGACGATGACTACGGCCTGATCAACGGCCAACAGAATACCAAGGCGCATATCGTCGCCGGCACGGTGCGCGCGCTCGGCAAACGTGACTGGGAAGCCTGGTTCCGGCGCTCGACGCTTGCGCTGACTTGTTTGTCGCCGCTGCTGGCTTTGCTCGCGCTGTCGGCGTTTTTGGCAGCGCAGAGTCCGCAGCATGCAGGCTGGGCGCATCTGTTGCTGCTCGTTGAGGGTGGATTACTGCTGCTGGGTATCGGGCTGGTTTGGTGGATAAGGCGTCATCGGTGGGCGGCGAGGGCCGCGATCGGCTTCGCCGCGCGTACCGCCCGGCAGTTCCAGGTTGCCGCCGAGATGCTGGGCGAGAGTCGTTCCGAACTATTTCCCGGCATGACGTTGTGGCGTGCGGCGCAAAGCGACGCACAGGCGTGCGGAACGTTCCGGCCCCATCACATTCGCGAACTGAAGGATCAAGTGGCGCTGGCCTGCGAGCGAAGCCAGCAGGAGCTGCATCACTATCACGCGTCGGAAATTCGCGCCTCGATTGCGACCGTGACCGTGGCTGCAGTCATTCTCGGATGCATATCGTTTCTGGTCTGGGTCCGACACAGCGAGTATGTCGAACTCGCAGCGATTTGGCTGCCATCGGTCGTCGGCGCGTTACATACATGGAACTGGAGCAGGCAAGTATCCACACGTCGCGCCGCAGCCAGGGAGTTCCTGGCCGAACTGCAGTTCGTTCGCGCGCAGCTGTACGCACTGTCGCCCCAGGATCGGAGCATCCCGAACAATGAAGCCGCGCTGGAGCAGCTGATAGCGACCGTTCGAACGCTGTGTCACGTGGTCGCCGTGCATACACAGCGACAGCTGAGTTACGCGATCGGTGAGGATCCAAATTTGCCCGTCTGAAGGCTGTGTTCAGGAGCCGCGAGATGCTGATGTTCATGCAACGGATTCGGCGCTTTGTTCCCGTCGTCATGTTGGCCATGTGCTCGGTCGAGCCTGCTCCCGCTGCGGCGGAGGAGGGTTTTCTAAACGAGCAATCCCTGCGCGACACCTTGATCGGCCACAGTCTGCAGGCCGATGCATGGATGGAATTCTACTCCCCGGATGGGACGATTCTCGGCAAGGCCCGGTTGTTCGGAGTGCGTTCGTACACGGGCCGATGGACCATTCTTGCGGACCGCGTCTGCTATGACTACGACGGCTCCGCATACGACACCTGCTCGCGGCTGAAGCTGCAGAATTCCAAGGTCTATCACTACTCCCTGAGCGGCAGCCTGAAGAGCGATGGCGTGGCCGTGCGGTTGCCGGGCAACCGGCTCGACGCGTTCTAGGATCTTCGGCCGGTCGCCCGGTCGATGATGAAAAAGAGCGCACCCAGCAGCAGCACCAGCGGACCAAAGTTCAGAAATACGGTAGCCAGCGTGGCGAGCATCATGAGTACCAGCGTCCGCATGTTCTGCGCACGGATCCGCCGCAGCAACCGGTCGCCGAGGTGCGTCGCTCCATGCGGACGGGCGATCTCGATGATCGATGTCATGCGCCAGGAGATCAAATAAAAGAAGCTGGTGATGAGCGCCGCATACAGCAGCGATCCGACAATGAAGTGGTTTTGTTGCGAGTACGTGAAGAACAGCACCGAGAAATCCGGTTGGCCTGCGAACACGGTGCGGATCACGTAGACCAGGCTGTGGTAGATGTTGGAGGCGAAGCCACCCATGCTGGAGCAGTGTTCGAGCATCGTCGCTTCGTCTGCAATGCCCTCGGGGAGCCGGCAGACCGGTGGCAAGTAGGCATTCCGCAAGCACATCAGGTACATGGCAAACAGCGACCAGTAACAAAACCTGGCGTGATTGCGCTGGATGCCATCGAAAGCCGCCAGTCCGCCGAAGTCCTTATCTGCCATGTCCATCTTGAGCGCGCGGCTGCTCCGGCTGCCGGCGCTGCTGGCGAGACTGGACAGTTCCGAGAAGAAATTGAACAGGAAGGCGAAGTAGGAAAATGTAATCGCGGTGCCGATGCCATAGACCAGATACATCGCCAGGGCGAACGTCGTGATCGGCCCGGCCGCGTCCGCCAGGCCGGCCATGCCCAGTCGCCAGGCGACGTTCCAGTCCTCACCGGTACTGATCTGGAGAAAAGCCTCCCGTGAATAATCATTCCACAGCCATTGGCCGGAGTACTGCCACCACTGGACGATGCCCAGCACCAGGGCAATGACCAGGAACACCTGGCACCATCGGGAGGTTGGACGCATGACCGTCTCCCACAGCCCTCTGGAAGCCATCGGACTGGTCTCGTTATTGGCGCCGACGTAGAAAATCATCCGCCGAATCTGCATGCCGTGGAGCAGCTCCTTGGCCTCGCGCAGCGTATGGTTGAAAAGAAAGATCATCAGTGGCGTCACCAGCAGAATGACGACCACCCAATTCCACGCCATCAATACTCCGGCCTCCCGCAGCAGGATGGCGGTACCTTTCATGTCGCCCAGCTGCGTCGCAACATCGGTGGAGAAGTGCACCGTATGGATGTTCAGCATCCGGGAGACAAACAGCAGCAGCGCACCGATGATCGCGACGGCGAGTGCCGGATTTGCGGCTGAGTTGCTGGCGAACCTTTCCAGCGCCCGCAACGGGCGTCCCGGTAAATTGGGACGGATAAGGGCGGCGAGGTAATCGACTTCGGCCTCGTAGGTCGCGTGTTCCGCAAGCACGAAGCGGCTGGCGTCGACAATGACGCGGACGCTTTCCGGAAGCTGCTCCCTGCTCGGCATCTGTGCACCGTTCACCAGCACCGGGATGATGTGCAGGCCGAATTCTCTCGCCGCTTCGATTTCCAGGCGGATCCAATCATCGGGATCCGCCAGCCGCGATATTTCCTCGAGCCACTGCGGGTGGATGAGGACCAGCAGCACACTGGCTGCTTTCACATTATCCTGCACCTGGGCGCGCAGGTCGTTACCGGATCGATAGCTCTGTACATCCAGGCTGACGCATTTATGGCCCAGCCGGCGTTGTATCGCTGCCGCGAGCCGCGCCGCGGCATCCTTGCTTCCGCCCGCCCAGCGATAACTTATAAACACGTCACTCGACATCGCGTTCTCCTTCTTATTGTCGCGGGCGAGGCGAGGCTAGCTCCCTCTGTCGTATTGCGCAGGCGCGCTGAATCGGAGCGAGTTCAGGTGGCAAACATACAGAGCCAGGCGACAACTAGAACCAGAGAAAGCCACGATAGATACTTCGTGGCTGCGCCTGCTCAGGCGGTCGGCTATTCCGCAGCTTCCATCCGGCTCGGCCAGTAGCCGTGCAGTTGCATGACATCCAGTTCGATGAGGCCGGTCTTGGGGTCGGCGCTCTTCAGCTTGATGCGCATGAATTCGAGCGATTCGCCGCGCTCGTAGTAATAGAACACCGAGCTGCGGTGCTCGTCGCGACTGGCGCGAGGGATCACGAATTCGTTGAAGGCGGTTTCATCCACCAACGGGCCGTAGCTGAGCTGCGCGCCGCTGAACTCTACGGCGATCTGCGCTGCTTCCAGATCGCTGCCCTCAATGATGCTCTTCAAGCTGATGCGAAAGCGCGGCGGCAGGCCGACAGCGGTGTCGAGAATGTCCGTGGTTGCGCCGACATTCAGACGAATCAGTTTACGAGTGCGATCGACACGCTGAGAGTCCGCGACGCGTACGGTCGGCGTGTCGCGATAAACGACGGGAGCAGGCCGGGCGGCGGAGCGCGCGCCCGACACCGGCAGATGCTGACGCCGCCAGTAAAAAGCACCTCCGATAAAAGCGGCTACCAGTCCGGCCGCAAGCCATAGCTGTTGCAACACGTCTTCCATTCCAATCCGGGTCGCGATGCGCAGTTGCGCGTCCTTGTCCTGCTATCGGCACACGGTCGGAGAGTTCGTGTGGCCCGCGTCTGAAGTGGGCCGGGAACCGTCGATCGGCGCAGCGATCGGAACGCAGTCTCCCTTAACTATCGGCGGCAGGGCCAGCCAACTGCGTCACAGCATTGCACGAGCATCACGCTCGTCATTCAACTTATTTCCGCAAGCGTGACCAGGCTTTGGTGGCAACAGCGACAGGTGCAATCAGAGCACACCCAGCGCCAGCCCCGCGGCCAGCGTTTGGCCGAGTTCAGCGCAACGGCGCAGATCTTCCGGACCCGGCTCGCCTTTGACGATCAGCGGCTCGGCACATTGTTTCCAGCGGTACCCAATGGCGATGCGATTTATCGAGTTCACCGCGCCGGTGCCGTCGTTGCCCGCGCTGATGAACAGGGCATACGGCAGGCCATCCACTTGCGACTGCACCGGGTAAAACGTGCGATCGAAAAAATCCTTGATCGCACCCGCCATGTAGCCGAAGTGCTCAGGCGTTCCGATGAGCAGTCCGTTGGCCCATAGCAAATCGTCGACGCCAGCCTCGAGCGCCGGCAACGCGCGCAGCTCGACGTCCTCGCCGGCGGCGGCGACGCCTTGCTTCACGGCTTCGAGCATTGCGTGCGTGCGGCCGCCCGCATGCCCGGCATAGATCAGCAACAGGTGGGACATCTGCTAGAGTTCTCGATTACCGCAACTCGTTCGACGGAGTTCCGAATGTATACCTGTTCACGACCTGGCCGGTTCCTGCGTCGCATGGTGCTCGCGGCGCTGGCAGTCTCCCTGACCCTGGGCGTGACTGCCTGCAAACCCCGAGAGCCGAAACCGGTACCCGCGCCGGAGGCCGCTTCGCCCGTCAGTGCCGCCGCAACCACCGCCGCCGGGCAAATCTCCGCCGACTATCTGCGCGACCAGATCACCAAGTTCTCCGCGGACGAGTACGAAGGTCGGGGCCCGGCGACCCCGGCCGACACCAAGGCGCGCCAGTACCTGGTCGATCAGTTGCAGGCCATCGGCTTTGCGCCGGGGGGCGGCACCTATCAGCAATCCTTCGACGTGGTCGGCATCACCGCCGACATGCCGAAGCAATGGAGCTTCAAGAAGGGCGGCAAGAAGGCCTCCTTCAAGTGGTGGGACCAGTACATCGCCGGCAGCGGCGTGCAGAGCGAAAAAGGCTCGATCAAGAACGCCGAAGTGGTATTCGTCGGCTATGGCATCCAGGCGCCGGAATTCGGCTGGGACGATTTCAAAGGCCAGGACCTGAAAGGCAAAGTGTTGCTGATGCTCAACAGCGATCCGGACTGGGATCCGCAGCTGTTCGCCGGCGACACCCGCCTCTACTACGGCCGCTGGAGCTATAAATACGAAAGTGCGGCACGTCAGGGCGCCGCCGGCGCGATCATCATCCACACCACTGCGTCCGCCGGCTATCCGTTCCAGGTGGTGCAATCGTCGTGGACCGGCGAGCAGGTGGAATTGCCTGCAGCCGGCGAACCTCGCATCCAGGTGAAAGGCTGGCTGACCGAGGGGGCGTCGCGCGAGCTGACGAAGCTCGGCGGGCAGGATCTCGACCAGCTGATCGCCTCGGCGAAGTCCAAGGACTTCCAGCCGGTGCCGCTCGGCGTCAATACCTCGCTGGATTTCAAGAACACCATCAACAAGTCCAACACCGCTAATGTGTATGGCGTGCTGAAGGGCAGCGATCCGGCGCTCAGCGAAGAATATGTGATCTACACCGCGCACCACGATCACCTCGGCGTCGGGGAACCCGATGCCGCAGGCGACAAGATCTACAACGGCGCGATGGATAACGCGTCCGGCGTGGCGCAGGTGCTCGCGATCGGCAAGGCCTTCAAGGCGCTGCCGCAGCCGCCGAAGCGCTCCATCATGCTGCTGTTCGTCGCCGCCGAAGAACAAGGCCTGCTGGGTTCGAAGTTCTACGCCGAACATCCGTCGGTGGCGCCGGGCAAGATTGTCGCCAACATCAATTTCGATGGCGGCAACATCTGGGGCAAGGCCAAGGACATCGTCTACATCGGCAAGGGCAAGTCGACGCTGGACAACTACGTCGACGCCATCGCCCAGTTGCAAGGCCGCACCGTCACCGCCGACCAGTATCCGGACCGCGGCTTTTTCTATCGCTCCGACCAGTTCAATTTCGCCAAGATCGGCGTACCGGCGTTGTACCTGGACACCGGCACCGACTTCATCGGCAAGCCGGCGGGCTGGGGCAAGGAACAGCACGCGCTGTACGAAGAAAAGCACTATCACCAGCCGTCGGATGAAATCCTCGCCGACTGGAACTTCGAGGGCATGATCGAAGATGCGACGCTGGGTTTTTACGTCGGCGACAACATCGCCAACGCCGCTGCGGCCGACCTGCCGACCTGGGTGCCGGGTGACGAATTCGAGGCTGCTCGCAAGGCTTCGCAGGCGGCCCAACATGACAGCCAGGGCGAATAACTAAAGGGTGGCAGCGATAGTGCTGCCCACCATCTGCTTGCACAGGGAATGACCATGAGCCTGAGTCGCCTGCGACTGGTCGCCGTTCTGTTCGCCGCGATCACGGCGGCCGCGTCCTCTTCACAAGCCAAGACCGTCAAGCCGCCCTTGCACGGGCAGAACTGGGTCGCCGTCACCGGCAAGCCATTGGCGGCAACCGCCGGCGCCGCCATTTTCATGCAAGGAGGCAACGCGGTCGACGCGGCGTGCGCAATGATCGCCGCCACTGCCACGATGTGGGACACCCTCGGCTGGGGCGGAGAAACGCAGGCGCTGATCTACAACCCGCACACCGGCAAAGTGATCGGCGTGAATGCGCTCGGGGTGGCGCCGACCGGCGCGACGCCGGAGTTCTATAAATCCAAAGGTTACGAATACCCGCCGGAATTCGGTCCGCTCGCCGCGGTCACGCCGGGAACCCCGGGTGGCATCATGGTCATGCTGGCCGAATACGGGAAATTAAGCCTCGCCCAAGTGCTGGCGCCGGCCATCGAAATGGCCGGCGGCTATCCCATCGAAGCGCAGACCGCCGACCTGATCGAAAAGTGGCAGGACGAGTTGCGCAAGTGGCCCGAGTCGCGCCGCACGTTCTTGATGCACGAAGACAAGTCCGGCGCGCCGGTCGCGGGCAGCTCTCGCGTCGGTCCGGAAGCGGGCGAAATTTTTCGCCAGCCCGAGCTCGCCGCGACTTTGCGCAAGCTGGTGGACACCGAAGCCCAAGCGCTGCAGGCCGGCAAGAATCGCAAGCAGGCCATCATGGCGGCCTACGATCGTTTCTATAAGGGCGACATCGCGAAAGAATTCGCGCGCGGCTCGCAGGAACTCGGCGGGCTGCACACGGCCGAGGATCTCGCCAACTGGCGTGTGTATCTCGAAGAGCCGGTGAGCACCAACTATAAAGGCGTGGACGTCTACAAGCTGACGCATTGGGTGCAGGGCCCGTCGATGCTGC
Source organism: uncultured Gammaproteobacteria bacterium (assembly GCA_963710595.1). Taxonomy (GTDB): domain Bacteria; phylum Pseudomonadota; class Gammaproteobacteria; order Steroidobacterales; family Steroidobacteraceae; genus Steroidobacter. Next base: position 716,717 of record CAVQAZ010000003.1, on the reverse strand, counting down.
AGGCACTGAACATTCTCGAGAACTTCGACCTGCAATCGATGGGCTACAACAGCTCGCGTTACATCCACACGCTGTATCAGTCGATGAGTCTTGCGTTCGCCGATCGCGACTTCTACTACGGCGATTCGCGCTTCCCGCCGGAAGAGCCGATCAGAGGCCTGCTGTCGAAGGACTATGCGCGCGAACGTGCCAAGCTCGTTAAGGAAGATCGCAACGACCCCGACCTGCGGCCCGGCGACCCGTATCCGTTCCAGAACGGCAGCAACCCGTTCAAGTCGCAGCTCGAAGCATGGCGCACCGTCAAGACCAGGGACGCCAAGGCGAAGCCGAATCAGTGGAGCCCGACGGCGCTGGCCGAATTCGATCGCACCTTTCGTCTCGGCACCACGAGCGTCGAGGCCGCGGACAAGGAAGGTTGGGTCGTATCAGTCACGCCAAGCGGCGGCTGGTTGCCGGCGGTGATCGCGGGCAAGACCGGCATCGGCATGAGCCAGCGCATGCAGAGCTTCGTGCTGGATGCCGCTGACAACCCTTTCAATGTCGTAGCTCCCGGCAAACGCCCGCGGGCGACGCTGACGCCATCGCTGGCATTGAAGAACGGCAAACCTTTCCTGGCCTTCGCCGTGCAAGGCGGCGACACGCAGGAGCAGAACCTGCTGCAGTTTTTCCTGAACGTGGTCGAGTTCGGCATGACGGTTCAGGAGGCGGCCGAGGGCGCCAACATCACCAGCTATCAATTGCGCGATTCGTTCGGCTCGCATGAATCCATCCCCGGGCGTTTGACGCTGGCCAACTCGGTGCCGGAATGGGTGCGCAACGACCTCACGCGCAAGGGCTACAAGCTGGAGTTCTCGGCCAACAACTCCGGCCCCATCACCGCCATTTATATCGACACGAAACACGGCACGCTGTGGGGTGGCGCCGCTTATCACGGCGAGGACCACGGCATCGCGTGGTAAATAAATGCGCAGCCGCCTGCCCATCTGGCGGGCGGCTCCGGTCACAGGCAGTAACGCCGCCGTCGCGCTTCATTCCTCAAAAAATCAAGCTAGTTCAGCAGCTTAATGGCTAACTGCACAGGCTGCGCCCGAGAGCTTGCGCGCGCCTTGATATCGACTCCCGGAGCCGAATGTGATAGCTATACGTATGTACGTGTGAATTGCTACATCTTTCGGTGACTTACGGAAACTATGCAAACCGAGTTAGTCGCACCGACGGTGCCGAGCCGCGAACGCCGCGCGGTGTTGGCCGGAGCGCTCTCGAAACTGTTCGATCTCTGGCAGCTGAGTACTGCGGATTGGCTCGCGCTGCTGGGCATGTCCAGCGAGAACCGCTCGGCCCTGCAACGCTACGCGCAGGGCGAGCCGCTGGCGCCGAATCGGGACCTCATGGACCGTGCCGGCCATCTGCTTGGCATCCACAAATCGCTCAAGCTGCTCTATCCGCGTAACGAAGAGATCGTGCACGGCTGGATCTCGGCGAAGAACGCCAAGTTCGGCGGCCACTCGCCGGTGGAAGTCGTCAAACAGTACGGCCTGCCGGGACTCGCGCTGGTGCGAGGAACATTGGATGTGATGCGAGGCCAGTGACTCGATGACCCCATAGATGCACCAGGTTGATGGATAAGGGTTATCAAGTCACGGACGATTCGCGCGGGGACTGGCATCGCAATATCGTCAGCCTGCGCGCCAGCATCGATATCTTCCAGGAACTGGTCGAGGACCCCGCCGCGGTGTCGGTGCTCATGGAACATGAGATGGCAACCAAGCCGACGCGGGAGCACCAGCCGATTATCTCGCGGCCTTTCGATGACGCTGCGACTTACGATCCCATCGCAACCGCGATTCAATGGCCGTTCGCGCATCCGGCCGCCTCGCGCTACTCCACCGGCGCTTACGGGGTCTGGTACGGTGCACGAACCATGGCTGCGGCCATCTACGAAACGGTTTATCACTTTCGCGTCAACACCCTGGCGAGCGATGCTGCTCGGAGCACACAAAAGCCCATCGTGCAGGAGCGTCGCGTGCACCTGGTTCAGTGCAGCGCTGCCCTCGTCGACCTGCGATCGCGCTGTGAGACTGACACCGCACTCATTGATCCATCCAACTACACACACTGTCAGTCGCTCGGGGCGGAGATTCGCTCTGCCTTTCTACCCGGCATCCTGACGCTTTCGGCGCGATTGCCGGGAGCGGACATCGCGGCCGTGTTCGTCAGAGACGCGCTGGGTAATCCGCGGCACGTGTGTTACCTGACTTACAAACTCGACACGGCAACTCATCGGGTTGCCGTCGAGCGCACCCCCGGCGTGGTCGAATACCTCATCGATCCCTGATCCGCGCGGGTTGCCAGTGCCGGCAGCGTTTGCTACCTTGGTACCAAGTTACCAAGGTATGCCGCTTTGTCCAGTATCGTCAGCCGCGTCCAGACCGGCGTCCGCATCGAAATACGCCTGCTCAACGTGCTCAAGGCGCTGGCCGCGCTCAAGGGCACATCGCTCGGGGACTTGCTGGAAGGCATCGTGTTGCATGCGTTCGAGGGCCGGCAACCCTTCGCGCCGCAGACGCTGGCGCAGATCGCCGAGTTGAAGAAAATCTACGGCCTGGATCTGAATGCCGCTGACAGTCATCAATTGGTGGAGACCCAGAGAGCGACCGGCCGCCGCGCTAGCGCAAAGCGTCCGCTCGCCAGCAAACATCGCAGTGGGAGGAAACGCTGATGACCGCAGTAACGTCCTCATTACCAGCATCACGGCAAGCCTGTGATCTGTTGGACGCGTTCGAGAATGGCTCGCTCGATCCGGCTTCCTTCAGTCACCGGCAGCATCTGTCGATCGCCTGGAAATATCTGCAGCGCGACGGCTTTCCCGAAGGCGCGGTGCAGTTCCGCCAGCGTTTGCAAGCGTACGTGACCGAGGTAGGCGCGGCAGCCAAGTATCACGAGACGATCACCTGGGCTTATCTCGTGCTCCTCAACGAGGAGCGCAGCCTGCGCTCGCCGCCGGGTGAAGATTTCGACGCCATGATTCTGCGTCGCCCGGATTTGCTGAACCACCGTGACGGCGCTGTTTCGCGCTGCTACAGCAAGGCGCAGCTCGACATGCCGGAGGCGAGACGTGTTTTCCTGCTGCCAACAACGCACGGCAGTCGTCCATGAGTTCTCTCGTCGGCGCCATCGATCAAGGCACGACCAGCACGCGTTTTATCGTGTTCGATCATGGCGGCAATATCGTAGCCGGCGCCCAGCAGGAACATCCGCAGATCTTTCCGCAGCCGGGTTGGGTGGAGCATTCGCCGCTCGCAATCGCCCGCAGCACGGAAGACGTGATCGCGCAGGCATTGCAGAGCGCCAAGCTGACAGTGCGCGACTTGGTCGCCGTTGGAATTACCAATCAGCGCGAGACGACGGTGATCTGGGATCGTCGCAATGGCCAGCCGCTGCACAACGCGCTCGTTTGGCAGGACACGCGCGTCGACCCGCTAGTTGCGTATTACTCCGCCGAAGGTGGCAAGGATCGATTCCGAGCCAGCACCGGTTTGCCACTCGCAAGTTATTTCAGCGGGCTGAAGTTGAAGTGGTTGCTGGATCACGTACCTAATGCCCGCGCACTCGCGGATGCAGGGCATCTGTTGTTCGGCACGATCGATTCCTGGGTGCTATGGAATCTCACCGGCGGTGCGAAGGGCGGCTTGCACATTACCGATGTGACCAACGCCAGTCGCACGCAGCTGATGCGCCTCGATTCGCTGCAGTGGGATGACGAGCTGCTGCGAACATTCTCTATTCCATACAGCGTACTGCCGCGGATTGCTTCGTCGAGCGAGGTTTATGGCGAGGTCGCGAGCGGGCCGCTCAAAGGCCTGCCGATTGCAGGCATCCTTGGCGATCAGCAGGCAGCGCTGGTCGGTCAAACCTGTTTCGAGCCGGGCGAAGCCAAGAACACTTACGGCACCGGCTGCTTCCTGCTGATGAACACGGGTGCCCAGCCGATCTCATCCGCTGCGGGATTGATCACGACGGTCGCTTATCAGCTCGGCCAGGCGCCGGCGTGTTATGCCTTGGAGGGCTCGATCGCAATTTCGGGTGCATTGGTGCAGTGGCTGCGCGACAACCTCGGCATCATCCAGCAGAGCAGCGACATCGAATCGCTCGCTGCCAGCGTGAAGGACAATGGCGATGTTTACATCGTGCCGGCGTTTTCAGGCTTGTATGCGCCGCATTGGAAAGATCACGCGCGTGGAGTGATTACCGGGCTCACGCGATACGCCAACCGAGCGCACATCGCACGCGCCGCCTTGGAGGCGACCGCATATCAAACTCGCGATGTCGTGTCCGCTATGGAGCAGGATTCGTGTATCAGGTTGTGTGAGCTGCGCGTCGATGGCGGCATGGTCGTCAACGAGCTGCTGATGCAATTCCAAGCCGACATTCTCGGCGTCGACGTGGTGCGGCCGAAAGTCACGGAGACGACGGCGCTCGGCGCTGCTTATGCCGCGGGCCTGGCTACCGGTTATTGGAAGAGCATCGATGACCTGCGTTGCAACTGGGGCGTCTCGCACACTTGGCGGCCGGGCATGACCAAGGAACAGCGCGCCACGCTGTACTCGTCGTGGCAAAAGGCCGTGACTCGTTCGTTCGGCTGGGTGGAGTGAGGGGGAGTGAATCGTGGGCGCTGCTGAATGACCGGTCTGTCCGGCCTCTTCACTTCCTGCCGGCCGTCATCCTGCACGCTATCCTGCGCTGAGTTCATTTGCGCACGGTTGCGCAAATTTTCTCCTTGAACCGGCGCATAAATGTCTTAAATGTTGCCGTGGGCAAGTGCGCGGGAGCTGCCGCGGAGCATCTGAATTGATAATATCCCAATGTGGGATTGCAAGGTGTATGGTTAAGCCTATCATTGAGCACTCGCAGGGGTGGTGCAGGTTATGGCGACGGGCGCGCACGCCACACTTCAGGCGCGAACTCATCAGCCGGCTGGGAGTGGCGGGGGAGGTAATGTGGAAGACGTATTGAAACGACTCGGTGCGGTGGAGTCGACTGTTTCGGACATCAAGGCACAGGTCAGTGGGCTCGTTGCGGTCATGCCGCACTTGGCAACCAAAGCCGATCTGGCGTCGCTCAGAACCGCTCTCACGGGAGACACTGCGTCGCTCAGAACCGATCTCACAAGTGACATCGCGTCGGTAAGGACCGAACTCAAGACCGATATCGCATCACTCAGAACCGAACTCAAGACCGATATCGCATCAGTCAGAACCGAAGTTGCGCAGGTCGAAAGTTCGCTGATCAAATGGATCGTCGGCACCTCGCTCGCCGCGGTCAGCATGGCATTCGTGATCGCAAGATACGTAACGCCCTGACGTCAGTGTGCCCCCGGATCTTTTGGCGTCCCGGCCACGCCTTCGTTGCGAAGCCATTGGGCGAGGAGTTTGCAGCGCTCATCGGAGACGCCGAGGCTGCGAAGGGCGTAGTTGGTCATTTCCAGCGCCAGTTCCAGTTCGCCCATCACGGCGCGATCGACGCCTTGCTTGATCAGGTATTTCAACTGCAACGGAACTGTGGGTGCGGACCACGACGGCGATGTGCGGATTCTTGGCGCGGGCGAGTTCGAGAATGCGTCGGGCGTGGAAGCCGTCGGGCGATGCGATTACGAGCAGCCGGGCCCGCTGAATCTGGGCGAGATCGAGCACGCCGTGAGCAGTGGCGTCGCCGTAGATAGCGGTAATCTCTTCTTCGCGAAGGTGATCGACGACGCGGCGATTCATTTCGATCACGACGAATTCCAAACCCTGTGCCTGCAGGCCATGGCCGACGACGCTGCCGACGCGGCCGTAACCCACGATCACCGCGTGATTGCGCATGTGCGACACGTTGCTTTCGGGCGGCAGAGCGGCACGTTTTTCACTCTTCCGCGTGAGCAGCGCCAGCAGCCTGGGCCGCTCATTGACCCAACGCGCGATCGGTTCGATGGTCGCAAACGCGAACGGGTTCAACGTGATCGACAGCAGCGCGCCGGCAAGAATGAGATCGCGCCCTTCCGGCGGCAACAGGCCGAGGCCCACGCCGAGGCCGGCGAGAATGAAAGAGAACTCGCCGATCTGCGCCAGGCTGGCGGAAATCGTCAACGCGGTGCGTATTGCATAACCAAAGGCCAGCACGATCGCGAACGCCGCCAGCGATTTGCCGACCAGGATGACGAACAGTACGCCGAGCAGTTCGAGCGGACGCTGCAGGATTACCGACGGATCGAACAGCATCCCGACCGAGACGAAGAACATCACCGCGAACGCATCCTGCAGCGGCAGTGAATTCTCCGCGGCCTGATGGCTGAGGTCGGATTCCGCCAGCATCACGCCGGCGAAAAACGCACCGAGCGCGAAGGACACATCGAACAACATCGCCGAGCCATAAGCGATGCCTAGCGCGATAGCCAACACCGCCAGTGTGAACAGCTCACGCGAACCGGTGCGCGCAACCTTGGCCAAAATCCACGGAACGATGCGCCGGCCGCCGATGAGCATCAGCGCGACGAACATCGCCACCTTCAGCGCCGTCCATCCCAAGCTTATCAACAGCGCATTCTCACCGGCGTTTTGCCCGGCCGCGTCAGGCGCGAGCGCCGGCAAAAACACCAACGCCAGCACCATCGCCAGGTCTTCGACGATCAGCCAGCCGACGGCGATCCGGCCTTGTTCGGTATCCAGTTCATTGCGCTGTTCCAATGCCCGCAGCAGCACCACCGTGCTGGCGACCGACAGCGCCAGGCCGAACACGACACCGGCGCCCGTGCCCCACCCCCACCACTGCGCGAGGCCCAGCCCGATCAAAGTGGCGACCGTGATCTGCACGATTGCGCCCGGCAGCGCGATGTTGCGCACCTTGAGCAGCGTCTCGATGCGAAAAATGCAGGCCGACGCCGAACATCAGCAGAATCACGCCGATCTCGGCCAGCTGCCCCGCCAACCCCGCATCGGCGACGAAGCCCGGCGTGAACGGCCCGATTGCAATTCCAGCGACCAGATAACCCACCAGCGGCGGCATGCGCAGTCGGTTGGCGAGGAAGCCAAAGCCGAGCGCCAGCACGAAGCCCACGGCGATCAGCGCAATCAGGTCGGATTGATGGGGCATGCAGTACGGTTTACCTGGCGATCAGAAGTGCGAGTGCCGCAGCACGCGCGACTCGGCTGCCGATAGTAACCGCTCCGGGGGAATCGCCAACCGCTTCTATCTATCGCACCAGCTCCACTTGGAGTTCTCTGCTGTCGGCGCGGCCGCGATCGTCCACTGTGCGCACGATATATCGGCCGGCATGCGAGGGATTCCAACCGATTGCCACGCCCGGCGTGCCGGTGCCGATGTAACTCTCGTCGACGAACCAATGCAGCCGGCGCACTTCGCTGTCCGCGTTCGCTGCCAGTGGAATGGTTTCGCTGCCGGCCCGACCACTGCGCAATGTGTAAGTGACAGCAATGACGGGCGAAGTGATCTGCGGCGGCGTGCCGCTGGGCACGTCGCTCTGACATTCGGCAGGCGGAGGCGGACGCCGTCGTGGCATGCCCGCCTGCGCGAACAGCTGCAATAAATCCGTCGGCCAGAATTCATAGACTTCGCTGCGAGTGAATTTGGGATCGTACGGAGGGCAGGCCTGCTCTCCGGTGCGAGTGTCCAGCCAGACGCGACGATGGATCTGGCTCACGCGAATCGGCGACACGCCCGGGATGTACCAGGTGCTGACCACTTGCGGGCACTCCGAATTCGGCAGGTCGCCCGAAGCGCTGCAGACATCGACGCGTTCCAGGCGTGGCGGCTGCCGATAAACCGGTTCGACCAGCTGCTCCTGCGTGGCCACGGCATCCAGCAATCGAAAGAATAGCGGTGCGGCCGCCTGCACACCGACGAACGCGGGATTGCCCCGGCCGTCGAAATTGCCGATCCACACAACCAGGACATAAGGGCCGAAAGTGCCCGCGGTCCAGGCATCGCGAAAACCCCACGAGGTACCTGTCTTCCACGCCGCCTGCACGCCACTGCGTCGGCGCGCGAAAGAATCTTCCGGACGCGGGGCGGAGCGGAGCATGTCGAGCGTCATGAAACTCGCCTCTTCTGACAGCACGCGGAGGCCTTCTTGTCGTGGCTCGTCTGTCAGGTACCGCAGCGGCGCAAGTCGACCGCGATTCGCCATCATTGCGTACAGCGTCGCCGTTTCTTCCAGCGTGACTTCGCCGCCGCCCAAGGTCAGGGCCAGCCCATAATGCCTTTCGCTCGCCATCCTGGTGATGCCGGCGCTGCGCAAGAACTGGTACAGCGTCGGCGTCGACAAGTGCGAAGACAGCGTGAGCGCCGGAACATTGCGCGAACGAATCAAAGCATCGCGCGCCGTGATCGGGCCGACGAAACGCCCGTCGAAGTTTTCCGGATTGAACGGACCGAACGCGGTCGGCGTGTCCTTCAACACCGTCTGCGGATGAATCAGCCCCTGGTCGATCGCCAGCGCATAGATGAAAGGTTTGAGCGCCGAGCCGGGCGAGCGCTTCGCCAAGGTGCCGTTCACCTGGCCTTCGATGTCGGCCGCGAAGAAATCAGCTGAGCCGAGCATCGCGCGCACCGACAGATCGCGATAGTCGACCAGCAGTGCGGACGCATTGTGAATGCCGATATTCCGCTGTTCGCGAACATAGGTCGCGAGCACGCGCTCCAGACTTCGTTGCATCCGCAGGTCCAGCGTCGTGTCGACGAAATGGATCGATGCCGGCCGCGGCCGCTGCAGTACCGCGTTGGTGAAGTGCGGAGCGGAGAAGGGGAGGTCGCGCAGCGAGGCATATCGCAACGGCGTTGCGATATAGTCGGCTGAGTTTGCGGCGTCCGGATGCTCTTCGACCCAACGGGAGAACAATCGAAGACGAGCCGCGCGGAGTTCGGCAGGCTCGCTGCCCTCACCCCTGCCCCTCTCCCTGGAGGGAGAGGGGGAAGAGAATCGACCTTCGGCAGCGGCAGCTTTTTCTTCCCCCTCTCCCTCCAGGGAGAGGGGCAGGGGTGAGGGCGATCTCCGCGCCGGCGACTGCGGAATCAATACCAACGTCAACGCTTCAGCCAACCCCAGCCGCGCCGCCGACTTATCGAAATAAATCAGGCTTGCCGCCCCCACTCCCTGGATGTTGCCGCCGTAGGGCATCAGATTGAGATGCGCTTCCAGCAACTCGCGCTTGGAATAACAAAGCTCCAGTGCCACTGCGTGCGCAATCTGCGATAGCTTGCCGCTGACCGTGCGCGTGTTCAGTCCATAGAGCAAACGCGCTAGTTGCATCGTGAGCGTCGAACCGCCGACTCGAGGGCCGCCGGAGTAACTTGAGAAGGCCGCACGAACCAACGCTGCCGCATTGAAACCGGGATGAAAATAAAAATGCCGGTCCTCATGCAGCAGCAGCGCTGCGACGAACTCGGGTGAGATTTGGTCGAGCGGCGTCCACAGGCGATATTGTTGATCGCTGGCCAGCGTCAGTCGCAGCAGCCGGCCCTGGCGATCGAAGATCGCAGTCGATGAGGCGATCTGTGTCTGCAACGGCTCGCGCGGCCAGAACCGGATCGTGACTAACGTTGCTGCGATGAGCGCGACCGCTGCAACTACGCTAAAGGCGACTCTCCAGCGCACGTCAGTCTTCCTCCAGCACCGCCTTCACGCCACCTCGCTTCATGGCCGCGATACCTCGATGCCGCCTGACGCCGAGCGGCCGACGACGCTGCGGTCATACATCGCTTCACCGTAAGCGGGCGGGGCAACGTACTTACCGACATTGGTGGCTTTGATGCGATAGACGATCTCCGACAAGTCGCCATTCGCGCTGACATAGAACACCACGCGGTCTTCACGCATGTCCGCATACTGAAGCATCGCCTTCGGAGTGCCGACGCAGACCTGACATTGCCAGCCGGAATAGCTTTGGTCCGATTCGCCCTCTTCACTGCCTTCGGCGAACGGTGTCAGCGCCTCCTGCTGAGGCACGACGAGTTCGAAGCCGCCGGGCAACAGATCGACCAGTGCAACGTTGTACAGCTCTTGGTGCTTCAAACCGCGGAATTTCACGTGCACGTCGACCTGCTGGCCCATCTTGATCTCGGTAATGGGCTTGCCGTTCGCGTCCGTATATTCGCGCAGCACTTCCAGGCCGTTCTTGATCGCCTGCGTCGGCGGCTTGCGATCGAAGCCGGACTGCTCGATCAGGTAATACGCGTTCAAATCCGTCCCATTGCTGAAACGCAGCGCCGCCGCTTGATCGGTAAACGCCGTCTTCGGGAACAGACCCTCCGGCAAGGTGAGCGCGCGCAGCTTCTTATCTTTAAGCACTTCCGCGATCGCCAGGTTGCGTGTGGCGCCTTCGGTCGCTGCAGCGTATGCATCCAGTGCGAGCAAGGTCGTGCCAGCCGACAACGAATGGTAGTAACCATCGGTCACCCGCTTGGCCATCGTCTCGAACACCGAGGTCGGAATCGACTTGAGGCGTTCCGGGAAGTGTCGCGACCACACGAACAGCAACAGGCCATCGCGAGTCATCGGATCGTTGTACATCTCGTCGCCGGGCGCATCGAACCGCGTGCCGCCGATCAAACTCTCAGCATCGCGATCCTGCCGCATCAGGTCCAACGAGGCCGCGAGCCACGCAGCTGTCAGATCCTTCTCCCACTGGCCGCGATAACGCTCAGCCAAACGCTTGCGAGCTGCGGCAATCTCCGCCGCCATGCGCTGGCCTTGTCGCGTCAGCAGGTAGATCGCATAAGCGCTCTGCCGCTCGTCGGTAAGGTTGTTACCGTCGCGCTGTGCAACCAGGCGTAGGTAGTTGTTGCCGTTGGACGTGAGATCGCCCGGCACGGCAGCGCCGCGTTCGCCAGCTTCGATCAGCAGATGCTGTGCATACAGCGAGACGAACTCGACCACCTGATCGCCGCCGGGCCACAGCTTGTACGCGCCGGTATCGATCTGGCGGGATCGCAGTTCGCCGATGAGCGACGAAATGTCCGCGCCGTTCTCGGCGCGCACGTAACCGAACTCCGGTCGCGACGTCAGCAATACAGCCGGCATCGCCTGGCTGACGATCTGCTCCGTGCACGCGTACGGATACTTGGAAAGATACGCAGCGAAACCATGCGCGAACTGCAGCGGCAGCATCGACACGCCCGTCTCCAGCGTCCGGTGATGCGGATACATCTGTCGATCAATGCGCATGTCGCGGTCACCGCGCGGCAGGATGCCAGCAGTGAGTTGAGTCATGAACGGTGTTGCGGGGCGCACGCTGAGATCGATCTTGCGCTTGCTTGAGAGCCGCCCCTCACCCTGCCCTCTCCCGGAGGGCGAAGGTAAAGAGGCAGTGAAGTTCATGTTGGCAGGACCGGGCACATCTTTGGCGCGCAATCGGAAGCGAACGGAACCTTCGCGACCTTCGGCGATGGCGGCTGCCTGCTGCGATTCGCCGACCACTTCGAGGCCGCTGTCCGTCGCCAAGGTCACGGCGACTTTGGCGTTTGCACCCGAGCCTTCGACGTTATTCGACACGCCGACGCTGACGTCGAACTCATCGCCCGGCGAAACTGTCGTCGGCGCATTTGGTGACAGCACAAAGTCACCCCGCACGAGCGTGCGGCCCTCATGCACGCCCACGCGATCGTCGGTTACCGCAACAGCCATCACGCGCAGCGTGCCGTTGAAGTAATCGGGCACGATGTATTTCAGCTCGCGCGTTGTGGTATCCGCGTCGACGATGCCCGACCAATAGGCGACCGGCTTTTCGCCTTTGCGACGGAACGGATTGAGATGCTTGCCGAGCAAGCCCTCGGCATCGCCGCCGGGAGCCGCGGCCAGTCCCAGCTGCCGAAACTCCGGCAGGATGAGATCCAGGATCTGCGTCGTGGAGACTTCGAGCGCGCGCTTTTGGAAGAAGTACCCCAGCGGATCGGGCGTCTTGTACGCAGCCACTTGCAGGATGCCCTCATCGACGGCGAACAGCACGATTCGCGACGGTCGCTCGGTGCGATAGCGGAAGGTCAGCTCTTGACCCGGCTTCACCAATGATGGCGCTTCGACAGTGACGGCATTGCGGCGCGCATCGACCGCGATGGAGAACGGCTGCACGCCGTATGACATCGGGCTGGTGTAGATCTCCGACGAGCCGGTATCGCGTACGAAGGTGACCGACACATACGCGTTGCCTTCCAGGCCCTCCGGCAACGTGATCTTCTGCACCGAACTGGTGGTTGAGGTCTTGAACCACTGCCACGCCAACACTCGCTCGCGTTCGATGGTGATCAGGCCGGCGCCCTCGTACGGAGCCCGAATGGAGACTTCCACTTCCTCGCCGGGCGCGTAATCGCGCTTCGACAGCGTCAGCTCCAGTTCCGCATTCTTTTCGAGCGTGCGAGTGACATTGCCTTCGCCCGCAACCTGATAGTCAAAGCGCGCGAGCTGCTGGCCGCTGGCATCTTTGACCACATAGGCGAAGTTGCCCGGAGCATCGGTGACGAGTTTCAGCGCGTAACCGGCGGCAGGCAGCGCCAGCGGCGTGTCGCCGAGCGATGTTTCTTTGCGGCGCGACTCGTATTTGTAAGTGCCGTTCGGCTGGCGCATCAGCACCGACACGAAGCGGGTCTCCAGGCGCGTCAGCACCAGGCCAGCGACATCCGTACGTTGAGCCTTGGGATCGATGGCAATGAGATTGACCGTGCGCTTGCCATTGCGCGAGAGATAGCCCAGTTCGCCATCGGGTTTGTAGCCGACGAGGTAGGGCATGCTCGACACCAACTGCGCGACTTCAGCGGTGACGCCGCGTCCGCCGTCGGCTTCGAAGCCCTGCGACACCAGGTGCATGCGATATGTGGCCTTGGCGAAGCGCTGCAGATTGAGCGCCAACGTCGCTTTACCTTGCGCATCTGTCGTCGCCTCTTCGAGTTGTTCGCTGAACCCATCGCGCGCGTACTGTGGATCGTGGAATTGATAATCCGGATAGGCGCGGAACGAGGGAAGGCTCGGACTCAGCGTCAGCTGCGACACGATGCGGCGATTCTCTGCAGGCGTGCCGAACAGGTTTTCCAACTGGACTTGCGCTTCGAGATCTTCCGGCGGCACCCAGCCGTCGGCAGAGGAGGCTGAGAACGTCGCCTTCATGCGCAATCGATCCGGCTGGAAGTCGCGCACTTGCACCGTCGTCGAGCCGATCAGATCGGCACGGTATTGATCGCGCACGATGGACAGCGACAGCGTGTATGTGCCGGTCGGCGATGTTTCTTTGGTCGGCTGCAGGATCTCGCCGAAACCCGCCGGGCCGGGCTTGAATGTTTCGCGACGAATCACCGTACCTTGCGGGTCGGTAACTTCCAGCCGCAGCGGCAAGCCTGACAGGCCACGACTCCAATCCTGACTGCGAATCAGCGCGCCGGCGCGAATTTCCTCGCCTGGGCGATAGATGCCCCGATCCGAGAACAGATAGGCTGACAGCGCCGCGCGATCGGCACTGCTCTCGACTCCGCCGACTTCGAAGCGCGACAGGTCGAGCGAACGGCCACGTTGGTCCAAGGGCAGGAATGAGCTGTCGCCGCCGCGACGGGCCAGATACATCACTGGCGTTTTTTCGCGCTGAAAGCTCTTGAGATCCGGAAAACGGACGTGGCCTTCCGCATCGCTGCTTTCGGTCAGAATCGGCAAACCGTTGCGACCAATGATTTCCACCGCGACGCCGGCCAGCGGCGCGCCGCTCGCAATGGATTGCACGAACACGTCTTGAGAGCCGTCGACCGCACGCTTGACGACCAAGCCGATGTCGGTGACGACCAGCAGTCGCGCATCGGCAAGGCCCGCGCCGAGCGTTTGATTCCAAGCCTCGGGCGCATGGCTGAGCGGCTGGTCTTTCTCCGCGTCCCAAGCTTGTACGCGTAACAGGAAAACACCGCGCCGGTCGCTGAGCTCTCATCGAGATATTTACCGAGGTCGATGGACTCGTACTGAGCTTTGCCCGGAGCGCCTTGCTGCAGGCGGACGACTTCGTAGAAGCGTTCGGTGATGTTGGCGGCTTCGAACGCCCAGTTGTTGAACTGCGGAGTGCCGAAGCTGCCGCTGGTCTGTGTCACCAGGTGTTGCAACTGTCGTGGCAGCAAGCGGCCGATCTCCACGCGCAGCGCGGGCAGATTGCGAGCAAACAAACTCAACGTCTTCTCGCCCGACATCGACAGCAGCGAGCCTTCGTGCAGGATGCTCAGCTCGCGCGGAAATTCCGGCACCTGCATGATCCGTTCGACGGTATCGCCGAGCACGTAACCCCCGAACGACTTCAGGCCGGCGTCGATCTTGATATAGAGATAACGGCCCGGATCCGCCTGGTAACGCAGGCTATGCAGCTGGTAGTGCTCCTGTTCGCCGGGAATCTGCGTGAGCTTTACCTCGTTGCCGGCGGTCAGTACTTCAGGGCGGAAGTTACTGTCGTTCCACGCGAAAGGCTGCTTGCGGCGCTCGAACGGTGCTTGCAGTTTGGCATCTGGATGCTGCAATGGCAGCAGCCACACATGCACCTTGGGCGGCAGCTCGCGTTCGGGCACCGAGAAGGAAGTGTTGATGAGCACGACCTGGTCCGGCTCGTTGCGCTCGTCACGCACGATGTCGAGCGACAAGTCCGCGACTCTGAGACTGTTGAGGCCGGGTACTTCGACGCTCGCGGTCAGCGGTTCCTTCCATTCATTGCCGCCGCGGGCGGCGCGAGTGCCGGGCCCGATGGTGACCTGCAGGCGCCCGGCTTTCGGCGGTACTTCCAGCTGCGAGGAATGCACGAACGCATTCAATTTCAGTTTGTCGTAGATGACGCTGAAGGCCGGCGCGGCGAGTTCCTTCTCGATCTTGTCGGTGACCTTGTTGAACATGTGCAGTTGCACGCGGCGCTCGAAGCTTTCCGGATCGACCGGATGCGTGAAGGCGATGTGGGCAACCACTTTCTTATTGCCGGCGACCACCGGGTCCTGATGGAACTCGGTATTGAGCAGCTGGGCGACGAAGGCCGGCGTAGCGAAGCTGAAGTCGTATTCCTTCAGTTTCACATGCGCGGCGGCAAAATTCTTGCGGGCGAAATTCACCTGGTACCGCTCGCCGATGAGCCAATCGGCGGCCGGTTGGAAGCGCAGTGTCTTGTCGTCATCCCAGAACCACTGGCCGGCGACGGCGGGGCTGATGTCGATGCCGGCCTGCTTGGGATCGACCGGATGACCGGCGCGTTCCAGGGTCGCGGCGGAAGAAGAGAAAGTGACCACCAGCGGATTCGGCAGGCCGGGCGGTTCGCACGTATAACAGGTGACCCCGGGTGCGGCGACGGCGAACTCCGTCAAGACCGGCTGCGGCCGGCTCGCGTACCAGCGCCACCCGAATACGGCGGCGACGATGAGGCCCGCAATTCCTGCGACGATCAGGGCAGTGGCGCGGGGGTTGGCTCGCACCGAGGTGTTCAGTCCAGCGGCGCCACGACGGGCAGCGCTGCTCGACGTCGCCAACCACCGCGGCGGCTGCCAGTTCAGCTCACCGAAGAGGGCCCGTAACACCTTCCGAAACCGTTCATTCAGCGCAGCCATTTAGCATCCCATGTCACGAGCATTTGCGGCCCGAAAGCGCCCGGAAACGGCCAATTTGCAGTCCATTCGCGGTCGTGGCCCGTATGTTGGGCCGGGATTGTGCCGGAACGCCGCCAGCAATGTGGCAAAGCCGTGGCAGGGTGCGAGAAGATGTCCCTTCCGACCCCTCTCCCTCAGGGAGAGGGTAGGGTGAGGGGGCACACTGAAGTGGTGTTGCTATAGCGCGCCACCTCTGCTGCACATGGATGCGCGAGAGCGGCTCCCAAGGGAGAGATGAGACCTGAACAACGGATCTCTGGACTATGAGCGAGTACACAGCGACCATTTCGTGGCAGCGCCAGGGCGCCGTCTTCACCGACCAGAAGTACTCCCGCGCGCATCAATGGCGCTTCGACGGCGGCGCCGTTGTGGCCGGCTCCAGCTCGCCGCAGGTAGTGCGGCTGCCGTTTTCCGACCCGTCGGCGGTCGACCCGGAAGAGGCTTTCGTGGCTTCGCTGGCCAGCTGCCACATGCTGTTTTTCCTGTCGCTGGCGGCGGCGCAGGGTCTGGTGGTCGACGGCTACGAGGATCAGGCGCTGGGATTAATGGCCAAAAACCAGGCCGGGCGCATCACCATGACGGTCGTGACCCTGCGCCCCAAGGTAGTCTTTGCAGGCCGGCAGCCGACCGCGGCGGAGTTGTCGGATTTGCATCATCGCTCCCACGAGGAATGTTTCATCGCCTCGTCGGTCAAAACCGACGTGCGATGCGAGCCGATTGCGTAATATCGGCGCCCGCGTAGCATCCTGGCCCTGCCGAGGGGTCCCCCGCCGACATGACGGTCCGATAACTGCGATTGCCTGCATGAACAAGACTTTTGTGCTGCTGAGCCTCCTGTTGCCCCTGCTCGCTGCCTGCGGCGGCGGGTCGGAGCAGGTGTGCGCCGAAAAGAACGAGCCCTACCTGACCTCGCGCAACAACACGTTGTTGAAAGTGCCTGACGGCATGTCGCAACCGAATCGCTCCGAGGCGCTGGCGATTCCCGAGGTGAAGCCGCCACCGCGCGCCGGCAGCACCGGCTGCCTGGATGAGCCGCCGTCCTATTTCCGCGCCACCGGCACGAGCGCGCGCTCGCCGGAAGAAGTGGTGGCGAGCTGGGCGCAGGCCTGGGCAAATCGCGAAGCTGACGCGGTAGTGGCGCTCTATTCTTCCACTTTCACCGCTCCGACCGATTCGGCCGGCAGCGCCGCCTGGCTGGAGCAGCGCCGCGAACAGGTTGCGACGGGGCCGGTGCCCGATTCGATCGTGGCAGGAATGCGGGTCGAGCCGGATGGCTCGGATCGACGGGTCGTCACTTTCGTGCAGAAATTTGGTACCAATTCGCTGCGCAAGGAATTGATCCTGGTGCGCGAAGGCGGCTCGTGGCGCATCGTCGCCGAGAAGGTGGCCGAGGTTAAGTAAGCGAGGCAATTCATGGCGCAGAGTTCTGCGATTCGATCGGCGGTGCCGTTGCGCCTCGGCGCCGTGCGTGAGGCGATAGTCGACCGCCTCACCCGCACTCTAGGCAAATCGCCTGAGACTGCGACGCGTCGCGACATCTTCGATGCACTCTCCATCGCCGTTCGCGAAGAGCTGGCCGAGCGCCGGGTCGCCACCGGCAATCGTGTCGCGCGGGCGCGTGTCAAGCGCATCTGCTATTTCTCGATGGAGTTCCTGCTCGGGCGCAGCCTCGTCAATGCGTTGTCCTCGTTCGAGGATGAGCTGCTCACCGAAGTGCAGGAGACCGTGCAATCGATGGGACACGACCTGGAACACATCGCGGCCGAGGAAGAGGATCCCGGTCTCGGCAACGGCGGCCTCGGCCGCCTGGCCGCCTGCTTTCTCGATTCGCTGGCCACGCTCGGCTATGCCGCCACTGGTTACGGCATCCGCTACGACTATGGCATTTTTACCCAGATGATCGAGAAGGATGGCGCGCAACGCGAAGTCGCCAGCTCCTGGTTGGGCTTCCACAATTTCTGGGAAAGCGGCCAGGGCGCGGTTCGCCATCGCGTGCGCTTCGGTGGCCAGTGCCGCGCGACGCGCAACGATCAAGGCCGGATTTGCTACGAATGGGTGGACACGCAGGACGTGTGGGCAGTCGGTTATGACCTGCTGATTCCAGGCAATCGCAGCCCCACCGTCAATCACCTGCGCCTGTGGTCCGGCCGGGCGATCACGCCGTTCCGGATCGAAGCGTTCAATCACGGCAACTACGCCGCCGCCGTCGCCGAACAGGTCGACGCCAAGAATCTTTCGCGCGTGCTGTATCCCGACGACTCGACGCCGCAGGGCAAAGAGTTGCGCTTCAAACAGCAGTATTTCTTTGTCAGCGCCTCGCTACAGGATCTGCTTGGCCAGCACGTCGCCGAGCGCCGCCCGCTGAAAGACCTGTCGAACGCCATCGCCGTGCAGCTCAACGACACGCATCCCGCGCTGACCATCGTGGAACTGATGCGGCTGCTGGTGGATTCGTACGACATGGAATGGGCACCCGCTTGGAAGATCACGCGCGAAGTGTGCAGTTACACCAACCACACGCTGCTCCCCGAAGCGTTGGAAACCTGGCCGGTGTCGTTCTTCGAGCGGCTGCTGCCGCGGCACCTGCAGATCGTCTACCAGATCAACCGCGATTTTCTCGAATTGGTGGGCGCGAAATATCCGCAGGACTTCGATCGCCGCCGCCGCATGTCGCTCATCAACGAAGATGGCGACAGGCGCGTGCGCATGGCGTACCTGTCGGTGGTCGGCAGCCATCGCGTCAACGGCGTGGCCAAGCTGCACTCGCGCCTGATGCGCGAAACCATCTTTTCGGATTTCGCGGCGCTGTGGCCCGAGCGCTTCACCAATGTCACCAATGGCATCGCGGTGCGCCGCTGGCTCAAGCAGGCGAATCCATTGCTGTCCGAGCTGCTCACCGAAAAACTCGGGCCGGCCTGGGAAAACGACTTGGAAGATTTGGAACGCCTGAAATGGGCGGCCGACGACGCCGATTTCCGCGCCCGTTTCCGTGCCATCAAACGCGCCAACAAGGAGCGGCTGGCCAAAACCATTCAGCAGCTGCTTGGCGTAACCGTGAGCGTCGACGCGATGTTCGACGTGCAGGTCAAGCGCATTCACGAATACAAGCGCCAGTTGCTGAACCTGGTGCACGTCGTAATGCGTTATCAGCAGCTGCTGGAGAATCCCTCGGCCAAGGCGCCGGCGCGCGTCGTGATGTTTGCCGGCAAGGCGGCGCCCGGTTATCACATGGCCAAGGCCATCATCAAACTGATCAACAACGTCGCGCACGTGATCAACAACGACGCGCGCATTGGCGACAGGCTGAAGGTGTGCTTCCTGCCGGACTATGACGTTTCCCTGGCGCAGGAAATCATGCCGGCGGCGGACCTGTCCGAGCAGATTTCCACTGCGGGCATGGAAGCATCGGGCACCGGCAACATGAAGTTGTCGCTGAACGGCGCGCTCACGATCGGCACGCTCGACGGTGCCAATATCGAGATCAAGGACGCCGTCGGCGAGGAAAACATTTTCATCTTCGGCATGACCACCGAAGAAGTCGTGGCGCGCCGGGCGCAGGGCTATTCGCCTGCCGACGTGGTGGCCAACAATGCCGCGCTCAAGGCCGCGCTCGACCTGATCGAGTCCGGCTACTTCACGCCGGACAACATTTTCGACTCCAAGGTCGTCATCGACCGGTTGCTGAGCCACGGCGAACATTTCATGGTGCTGGCGGACTTCGCCGCTTACGCAGCTGCGCAGACGCGTGCCGATGCGCTGTTTGCCGACCAGGAAGAGTGGACCCGCAAGTCCGTCATCAACGCTCTGAGCATGGGGCCCTTCTCCAGCGATCGCAGTATCCGTGAATACGCGGACACGATCTGGAGCATCAAGCCGGTGCTCTGATGGCTGCCGCGCTCTCCGATCTCGACCTGCATTTGTTCGGTGAGGGCAACCATCACCATATCCATCAAAAGCTGGGCGCGCACAGAGAAGTGCACGATGGCGTCGAAGGCGTGCGCTTCGCCGTGTGGGCGCCGAACGCTCAGCGTGTCAGCGTCGTCGGCGACTTCAATCATTGGGACGGTCGCCGCGATGTCATGCAGCGTCGCTCTCCGTCCGGCGTGTGGGAAGCCTTCGTCCCCCACGCGCAGGTAGGCGCGCTTTACAAGTTCGAGATTGTCGGCCCGCACGGTCAGCAGCTGATGAAGTCCGATCCCTATGCCTTCCAGATGCAGCTGCGTCCGGACAGCGCCTCGATCGTCGCCGACATCGACGGTTACAGCTGGGGCGACGATGACTGGGTGGCGAAGCGGCGTGCATGGGATCCGCTGCGCGCGCCGATCTCAATCTACGAATTGCATCCGGGCTCCTGGCGCCGTTCGTGGCATCGCAAGCCTGCTTTTCTCACCTGGGACGAGCTCGCCGATCAATTGATCCCCTACGTGCTCGACCTGGGTTACACGCACATCGAGCTGGTCGGCGTCGCCGAACATCCATTCGATGGTTCGTGGGGCTATCAGGTGCTCGGACATTTCGCGCCCACCGCGCGACACGGGACGCCACAGGATTTCATGCGTTTTGTCGATCGCCTGCATCAGGCCGGCATCGGCGTATTCATGGACTGGGTGCCGGCGCACTTTCCCAAGGACGGCCACGGCCTGGCGGAATTCGACGGCACGGCTTTGTACGAGCACGCCGATCCGCAGCGCGGCGAGCACCAGGAGTGGGGCA
Source organism: uncultured Gammaproteobacteria bacterium (assembly GCA_963710595.1). Taxonomy (GTDB): domain Bacteria; phylum Pseudomonadota; class Gammaproteobacteria; order Steroidobacterales; family Steroidobacteraceae; genus Steroidobacter. The sequence continues at coordinate 696,374 of CAVQAZ010000003.1, read as the reverse complement.
CGAAGATTTTCAACTACGGTCGCCACGAAGTTCGCAACTTCCTGATCGCCAATGCGCTGTTCTGGATCGAGCACTATCACATCGACGGCCTGCGCGTGGACGCGGTCGCGTCGATGATTTATCTCGACTACGCGCGCCAGCACGGCGAGTGGACGCCGAATCAATATGGTGGCCGCGAGAATCTCGAGGCCATCGATTTTCTGAAGCAGCTGAACTGGACCATCGGACATTACTTTCCCGGCGTCGTCAGCATGGCGGAAGAATCGACCGCGTTCGCCGGCGTCACGCGGCCGGTTCATCTTGGCGGCCTCGGCTTCCATTTCAAATGGAACATGGGGTGGATGAACGACACGCTGCGCTACATGTCGCTCGATCCGCTGCACCGCCGTTACAATCACGGCCTGATCACGTTCTCGTTCGTGTACGCGTTCTCGGAACATTTCATCCTGCCGCTGTCGCACGACGAAGTGGTCCACGGCAAACGTTCGCTGCTCGACAAGATGCCGGGCGATGAATGGCAGAAATTCGCCAATCACCGCCTGCTGCTGGGCTACATGACAGCGCATCCCGGCAAGAAACTGATCTTCATGGGGGGCGAGTTCGGCCAGTGGCATGAGTGGCGCGACTACGAAGACCTCGCCTGGGGCGCGCTTCAACATCCACATCACCGTCAGCTGCAAGCTTGGAGCCGCGCGCTCAACCGCTTGTACCGCGACTATCCCGAACTACACGGCAGCGACAACCGCGGGGAAGGCTTCCAGTGGCTGGAAGTGGACAACGCCAACGAAAGCGTCTTCGGCTTCGTGCGCCGGCGCCTGCCCGGCGAAGGTGGCACGCACCTGCTGTGCATCTTCAACGCCACTCCCGTACCGCGAGATCACTACATCTTCGGCGCGCCGGTGGCCGGTCGCTATCGCAAGCTGCTGGACAGCGACGACGTCGCCTTCGGCGGCTCCGGCTATTCGCCCTACGCCGAAACGGAAACGTTCTCCGAACCCTGGCGCGATTTCCCGGCCCGCATTCATTTGACGCTGCCGCCGCTGTCAGTCGTGGTCTGGGCGCACGAATAAGTATCTCTTCGCGAAGTAGCGTGAAAGTCAACCGGCACTTTCTCGATCTGCTACTTCTCAGGCCGCCCCTGGATCGGTCACCATTCCACCGATGAACGCTCTACCTGCCGATTTCACCTCCGCCAGCTTGCAGCCTGGTTCCCCCTCACCCCTGGGTGCAACCTGGATTGGCGACGGCGTGAACTTCGCCGTGTGCGCCAGTGGCGCGTCGCGCGTCGAGCTGTGCTTGTTCGACGATCAGGGGGAACGCGAAATCAGTCGCCTGATGCTGCCCGAGCGCAGCGAAAACGTCTGGCACGGCTTTCTGCCTGCGCCGCATGGCGTGCCCGGCCTCGTTTACGGCTTTCGCGTGCACGGTCCTTACGATCCTTCGTACGGCTTGCGCCACAACCCCAACAAGCTGCTGCTCGACCCTTACGCTCGCGCGCTGGCCGGCAAGTTCGAATGGAATCCGGCGCTGTTCGGGCATGTGCCCGATGAGCCGACCGAGCAGATCAACACGGCCGATAGCGCGCCCTGCATGTACAAGGCGCGGGTGGTCGAAAGAGGCGGCTTCGATTGGAGCGAAGATTGCCCGCCGGCCGTGCCGTGGCGCGACAGCGTCATCTATGAACTGCACGTCAAAGGATTCACCAAACTGCACTCCGGCGTGCCGGAGCGGGAGCGCGGCAAGTTCCTGGGGCTCGCACAGCCGGCGGTGATCAATTACCTGAAACACCTCGGCGTCACCGCGGTCGAGTTGCTGCCCGTGCAAGCATTCGTGCCGGAGGAATTTCTCGCCCAGCGCGGCCTGGTGAATTACTGGGGCTACAGCTCGCTGGCGTGGTTCGCGCCGCATCCCGATTACGGCATCGACGACCCGGTCGCCGAATTTCGCACCATGGTCAGGGCGCTGCACGCCGCCGGCCTGGAAGTCATTCTAGACGTGGTGTTCAACCACACCGTCGAGGGCTCGGAGAAGGGGCCGACGCTCAGCCTGCGCGGGTTCGACAACGCTGCGTATTACAAGCTCGACAGCACTAATTTGAGCCGGTATGTCGATCGCACCGGCACCGGTCACACCATTACCATCGGTCACGCTACGGCGCGAAATCTGGTCATCGATTGCATGCGCTACTGGGTCGAGGAGATGCACGTCGACGGCTTTCGCTTCGATCTCGCGCCGTCCTGGGTCGCGACAACACGCCGCTTCGCACCGACTCGGCGTTCTTCAAAGCCGTCGCCGCCGACCCCTCGCTGCGCTACGTGAAGCTGATCGCCGAGCCGTGGGACGTCGGCGCCGAGGGGCTATCAGCTCGGCCACTTTCCGTCCGGCTGGTCGGAATGGAACGATCTGTATCGCGACACCGTGCGCGGCTTCTGGCGCGGCAACCCCGGCATTCTGGGCAGCTTCGCCGAGCGCTTTGCCGGCTCCAGCGACCTGTTCCGTGCGAGCGGCCGTCGGCCGACGGCGAGCATCAATTACGTGGCCTGCCATGACGGCTTCACGCTTACGATGCGACTGCGCTACAACGAGAAGCACAACGAGGCGAATCTCGAAGACAACCGCGACGGCCACAACCACAACCTGCAGCTGGAACTGCGGCGTCGAAGGGCCGACCGAGATCCGGCGGTGATCGAATTGCGCGAACGGCAGATCCGCAACTTGCTCGCCGACGCTGCTGCTGTCGCAAGGAGTGCCGATGCTGCAGGCCGGCGACGAATTCGGCCGGACGCAAGCCGGCAACAACAACGCCTACTGCCAGGACAACGAAACCAGCTGGATCAACTGGGCGCTCGCCGAGCGTCGCGGGTGGCTGACCGCGTTCGTCCGGCAACTGCTCACGTTGCGCAGCTATGCGGCCGGGCTGCAACGCGACACCTTCCTCAAAGGCGCGCGGCGGGTCGATCGCGAGCACAAAGACGTCAGCTGGCGACATCCTCTCGGCCATGAACTGACTGCGGCCGATTGGCATAACGAGAGCACGCGCACCATCGGCGTACTGATCGGGCACGCTTTCAACGATCCGTATGGAACACCGAACGGCCATCTGCTGTTTCTGTGCAATGCCGGGGATCAACCAGTCGACTTCCGTCTGCCCGCACCGAAAACCGGTGTGGTGTGGCAAATCGTGTTCGACACGTCGCGTTGGCGCGCCAATGACCTGGGCGATCGGCTGGCGGCCGGTGAAACCTGCGTCGTGGCTCCGCACTCCTGCGTGTTGCTCGCCGATGGCGATGCGCCGATCAGTGTGCGCAGTGGTTTCTCGTTAAGGACCTAATGGACAGCCCGATCCGCCAGCTCGCTCAGTTGCACGGAATCGCCGATTCCTATTTCGATTATCGCGGCCGGCTCAAACAGGTCTCGCTGCAGTCGCAGATCGCGATCCTGGCGGCGCTCGGCGTCCAGGCTGGCGATGCGGCCGCGGCCAAAGACGCGATCTACGAACATGAAACGCGACGCTGGACCGGCTTTGTGCCGCCCGTTGCCGTGTTTGCCGCCGATCAGCCGATGGTGATTCCGTTCGCCGTGCCGGTCGACCTGCAAGCGCGTTCGGTGGATTGGAATGTCACGCTGGAGAGCGGCGAACCGCGTTCCGGCACCTCGCAGCTGGCCGAGTTGGAAAGTATCGAAGCAGGCGAGGCCGAAGCGCGTGCTTACCAACGGCTGTCGCTGCCGTTGCCGGATCTGCCGCTGGGTTATCACACTGCATCGCTGGCGCTTGATACCGGCCTGCAAGGCGCGCTGCGAATCGTCGTTACGCCCGAACGATGTTTCGAAGCACCGGCTATTGCCGAGGGCAAAAAACTTTGGGGCATTGCCGTGCAGTTGTATTCGCTGCGAGCGGATGACAACTGGGGCATGGGCGACTTTCGCGACCTGCGACATTTGATTCGTCTCGCGGTGCCCGCAGGCTGCGGCATCGTCGGCTTGAATCCACTGCACGCGCTGATGCCGGCCAATCCGGCGCACATCAGTCCTTACAGTCCATCGAACCGCCAGTTCTTGAACGTGCTGTACATCAGCGTCGAGGACGTGCCTGACTTCGCCGAGTGCGAGCCGGCGCGCAAACGGGTCGCCAACCGAAGTTTCAAACCACACTGAAGGAATTGCGAGCGACCAGCAACGTCGACTACGTGCGCGTCGCGGCGGCGAAGTTTGCAATTCTCTCCTTGCTGTATGCGAACTTTCGCGAGCGACACCTTGCGCGCAATACGCCCCGCGGCGAAGCGTTTCGACAGTTCCGCAGACGCAGGGCCAACCGTTACGGTTGCACGCGATCTACGACGCACTCGACGGGCACCTGCGCTTGCAGGGCCCGCGGATACTGGGGCTGGCCGAGCTGGCCCGAGGACTATCGCGATCCGGCCTCGCCGGCCGTGCAGCGTTTTGCACGCGAGCGCGCGTCTCGGACGTCGAATACTTCGAATATCTGCAGTGGCTCGCCGCTGAGCAATTGAGCGAGGCGCAAAGCACTGCGCGCCACGCTGGCATGGCGATTGGTTTATATGGTGACGTCGCGGTCGGCGCGAATCCTGCCGGTTCGGAAACCTGGTCGAATCGTCACTTGTACCTGCAAGGCGCGTCGGTCGGCGCACCGCCGGACGCTTTGGCGCTCAAGGGCCAGGACTGGGGCATTCCGCCGCAGGATCCGCATGAACTGCGCCTGCAGCAGTACGAGCCTTTCATCGGTCTCGTCCGCAACATGATGCGCTATGTGGCCGCACTGCGTTTCGATCACGTGATGACGCTGTATCGATTGTGGTGGGTGCCGCGCGGCCTGTTATCCAAGGACGGCACGTATGTGCATTACCCGCTGCAGGATCTGATCGCCATCCTTGCGCTGGAAAGTCACCGTAATCACTGCATCGTCATCGGCGAAGATCTCGGCACCGTGCCCGAAGCGATGACGGCAGCGATGGAGCACTATCGCGCCTATCACTACAAGGTACTGTTGTTCGAACAGACGCCCGACGGCTCATTCAAGCCGCCTGAAGTTTATATTCCAGGCGCCATGGCGGTGGTGACGACGCACGACCTGCCGACGTTGCGCGGCTGGTGGGAAGAGCACGACGTCACGTTGCGCGCCGGATTGGATTTGTATCCCAGCGAAGAGCTGCGACAGCAAGCGCACGACTCGCGGGTCAAGGATCGGGTGAGCCTGTTGCGTGCGTTGGTTGCTGCGGGGCTGTGGCGTTGGATTGAAGGCGAACCTTTGCCGGAATACTCAGCGGCGTTGTCGCGCGCTGTGCACGCATTCATCGGCTTGTCCAGCGCCAACGTCGCGTTGATTCAGATTGAAGATCTGATCGGCATGATCGATCCAGTAAACGTTCCCGGCACCGACACTGAGCATCCCAACTGGCAGCGTAAAGTATCCGTGCCACTGTCTGACATATTCTCCAACCCCGGCGCTAGAGATATTCTCGCCGCCATGGATTCGGCACGTCGCGGCGTGAATCCGAACACATGAGTCGTGTCCCTGTTCTGATACCTTTGCGCCCCTGCCGGGAGCCGCTCCAACAATAAGACGGCAGGCATACGCAGGAGGGGAGTCATGCATCGCAGCCGCCTCGCCGGGTTCATTATCGACTGCAAGACTGACGATCTCGAACAAGCCGCCCAGTTCTGGAGCGCCGCGCTGGGGTTCGAGCTGCGCCCCAGGAGCGAAGAGCCCAGCCCGCTCTATCGCGCGATGCAAACGGACGAACTGGGCCTGCACGTGGAAGTGCAGTCGGTCGAACATGAAAGCCGTGTTCATCTGGACATAGAGACCGATAACATCGAGGCGGAAGTGCAGCGCCTGGAAGCACTAGGCGCCAAGCGGATCGGCAAGGTGCATACCTGGTGCGTCATGGAAGCGCCTACAGGCCAGAGATTCTGTGTAGTCCGGCCGCAGAACAAACAGTTCGGCGACCAGGCCAATACTTGGTCCGCTGAAGAGAAATAACCTTACACGCCGCGGGGATACGGCTTCCTGAGCTTGTCGGTGGATCCATCGCGGCTGGTCATGCGTTAGACCGCGAGCGAAAGGAACACCGCTGCGGAGGAATTATGATTTTCAGATTAAAGCTGGCTGATTCATTACCGGTGCGACCGCGAGTAACTCCGGATCCGGAGCGCGCTGCCGAACTGCAACGTCGCATCGAAGCGCTGCAATATCGTCCGGAAACGGGCTTTCACCGCGATCGGCTGCAAGGCAAGGCAGCAGGTCGGCCGGTGTTGCGTATCGTTAAATAAACTCGAACGCAAGCAGAGGGCTCAGGGTCGGGCTAAAAGGGGAATGGCACTGACTTAAGGTCAGCAGAGAGTTCTTTCCCTCTCCCTTTGGGAGAGGGCAGGGTGAGGGGAAGCCGGTTGCTGTGACATTTCCGTAGCCCATCCCCTCACCCGCGCTTCGCGCGGCCTCTGCTGCACAGGGATGTGCGAATGTCGCGGGCGCATGGATGCGCGAGAGCGGCTCCCACGGGGAGAGGCGAAGACTGCGGGCAATCGCCTTAAGTCAGTGCCATTGGCTAAAAGGGGGCCTGGAGTTCGCTTGAAAGGACGGTCGGCGATGCCGACTGTCCCTTTCAGGACCGCACCCATTTTCAAGCCTGCAGCACCGGTTGGGATGTCGCATGAGGTGAATCTACCTAGCGATCCACCAGACCACCGCGGTGGCCAGCGCAATGCCGGGCACGACTTTCCACACCGGCGCAGGCGTCATACCGTTCAGGCGAACATTGCGGCTGCGGCCAGTCAGCATCGCGCCGATCAGGTTGTCCCGCTTCACGAGCAGATAAAACAATACCGCGGCGATGTGAAGTGCGATCAGCGTGAGGATGATATTGAAAACAATCTCGTGTACGTCGGCGAGCGTGCGGCTGGTGTCGAAGCTCACCAAGTGGGAGAGCAGGCCGGACTCCAGGCCATCGACATCGCTTACAAACAAACCGATGCCGACCTGCGCGAACATCATCGTCAGCATCGCAGCGACGCTCCAGCCGCCGAGCGGGTTATGCCCGGCGTCGCGGTGGGTGTAGCGAGGTTCGCGAAGGTATTCGATGATCTGGCGGGGGTGGCGCAGGAACTGTGAAAAGCGCGCGGTGGAGCTGCCAGCGAAGCCCCAGTAGATGCGAAAAATAAGCAGGCCGAGCAGTGTGTAGCCGCTGTAGCGATGCCAGTCCATGGCGCGCTGTTCGGCGCTCCACCAGGACACGGCGATGCAGAGGACGAACAGCCAGTGGGTGAGGCGGACCGGCCAGTCCCAGATACGAATATCGGCGGAGTCGGCAGAAGTCGGGCGGGTATCGCTCACTGGGCACCTGCGGGAGGCTTGAAGATCGACCGTCGTATTCTGCCAAGTTGCAGGCGTTGACGAATACCGCTCAACGCAGCCGGATTTTTTCCAAGCGCTCGAGTCGGCGATGGGGCCGCAAAAATTGCGCGCAATAAAAAAGGCGGCCTGTCGAAACAGGCCGCCTTTATGAGCTGACGCTGGAGGCGGTTACTATTGACCCGCCTGCTGCGAGAACTTCAAGCGGACCATCGCGCGCTGTTCGATGCGTTGGCCGTTGCGCTCGACCGGTTCGAAGCGCCACTGGCGCACGGCGCGCGTGGCCGCATCGTCGAACACTTCCGCCGGGCTGGCATTGCGAACTTCCACCGCGTCCACTGAGCCGTTGGTCTGCACGGTGAAGGCGAGTTCCACCCAGCCTTCGATGCCGCGCTTGCGGGCGGCGTCCGGATATACCGGTGACACCATGCGCACGCGTTTCAGCGAAGCCGCGGAGACGATGTTGCTTTGCTGAGCCGTGGCTTCACGCGCCGCGGCCAGATCGATTTCCGCTTGTGAGATCGCCGCGCCGTTGTAGCGCTGGCCCACATCCTTCGCGGCGGCGATCAGCTGCAACGAGCGTTCGAACGCCTTGGCATTCATCGCCTGCTTGCCCGAGTCGAGCAGTCGCGTCGACAGGGTGCGGGACAGTTCTTCCACTTCCGGACGATTCGGCGCAGCGGTGCGCAGATTCGTCAACAGGTCACGGGCGCTGTCGCCGGCGGGATCGATGAGCTTGCCTTCGGCCAGGCGCTGGCGAACTTCGGACACCATGCTGTCGATGTTCGGGCCGGAGCCGGCCTGCTGCTGAGGGGCGGGAACGTTCGTCGCCGGACGACGATTGCCGGCCGACTGCGCGCCCGCAGGCACGGACGGGCCTGCACCCGCAGAGCTACGAGTGGCTTCGGCAAGCGCGCGTTCGACTGCAGCCAGCGTGCTGCCTGCCGAACCCATCTGGCGCGCGCCAGTAATGAATGTTTGTGCTTCCTCAGTCTTGCCCGCGGCCAGCGACTTGCGCGCTTCTTCTGTCAGCTGCGAGCTGAAGTCACGAATGGTCTGCGCTACCACCGGATCAGTGGGATCCAGACGACGCGCTTCCAGCAACGAATCCTTCGCGCTGCCGTTGGTCGGCGTGAGCAGCCGGCCATTGGCCATACGATCGTTCGCTGTATTGAGCAGCGAGCGCACGCGGTTACTCACGTCCGCAGCCTGCGACAGCTTCAGTCGCTCGCGTTCGCGTGCAACCTGCGTGTCGAGGAACGCCAGGCGCGGATGAGTCGAATCGATGTCACGCGCAGTTTCGATCGTGCGAATGGCTTCTTCAAGCCTCTCTGCGACCAGTGATGCTTCGGCGCGTTCGAGGATCTTTTCCGCGACCGCGCGAATGCCGTCTTTGGCCGCCTGGCTGTTTGGCTCCAGTGCCAGGGCGCTGCGATACAGGTCCAGCGCGCTTTCGCCTTGCGGCTCGATGAATTTGTTCTGGTCGAAAGCATCCTTCGCCAGCGCCAGTTCGGCCTTGATCGGGTCCGGACGTTCCGGCACGCCACCGGGCTGCTGTGCTCCGGGGCTGACCGGCTGCTGGCTGACGACCGGCGGTGGTTCGCCGTCGCCGGTGAAGCGGCTGACACCGAACCAGATACCGCCGATGACGACCAGCAAACCCGCGGCGAGCGCGCCGTAGGTCATCAAGTAGTTCTTGCTGCCGCCTTCGCCGCTGGAATTGCCGGTGCTGAGGCGTTCGCCCGCAGCGGAAAGATCCAGGTGCTGTTTGACGGCCGCTTCCAGCGCGAGGCGCGTCTGTCCGTGCGACAGCGGCGTGAGCAGGAAGCGGAAGATGCGGCCCGCGGCGGTGAGTTGCATGAGCGAGGAACTGTCCTCGCGCTTGCCGGCCACCACCACGACCAATTCAGGGAAATGCTGAGTCAGCTGCGCCACCATCGAAGCCACATCGGCGGTGCTCGCGGTATCCGCGACCAGCACGCCCGGCTTCAGGTTGGACAGCTTCTCCGCCACGTGGTCCAGGTCCGGCGCATAAGCGACGGGCACGCCTCGCGGCGCGGCCTTTTTGACCGTCTCCACCAGGTTGGTGTCACGGCTGAGGACCAGGATGGGCGGCTGATGGCCTTCCTCGAGCTGCCGCAGGCTCTGTGAATCGTCGATCTCCAAGTTGACCTCGTCCTGAGTGACGCCGTGTCCCGACGAACGACTGTGTTGCGCGTTGGCCATAGACCCCTCCTGGGGGTTTCATGCTTGTCGCGTAATACTACTTATGCAAGATGGAACAGCTGAGAACTGTATCTGTCTTTCGGAAATCGCTCGCGTGAACTGCCGCGCAAATTTGCTATGCACTGTGCAGTGTTCGCCTTAAGCGAATTTCTCTCCCGTCAGACGCCTCCTGAACTCGCTCCCCGGTACGATGCCGGCGCGGCGGTTTTGGGGGGCAGGCGCTGATCCTACCTCACCGCCTGCCGCACGCCAGCAAGAAAGTTGTTGGCAAGTGGCTACGAAGCGCAATTGCGGGTTTGGATGAATGCTCACAGTTGCCAGCGGGCCCTTGGCCCTGCACGATCCGTTCAGACCCGGTCCCTTTTTGTTCAGCTAATCGCTCAAACCTAGTGCCCAAACCCCCAATAGCATCGATGCGACCGCATCGCATTGCCTCCGCCCACGGCGAGCGCAACGATCCCTACTACTGGCTGCGCGATGACACGCGCGCCAATCCCGAAATGCTCGCTTACCTGGCGGCCGAGAACGACTATACAAAGGCGGTGCTGGCGCCGGTCCAGCCGCTGATCGACCGGCTCTATGTAGAGATCGTCGCGCGGTTGAAGCAGGACGACTCGACCGTGCCGGTGCGTCATCGCGGTTACTGGTATTCGGTCCGTTACGTCACCGGCCAGGAATATCCTGTCGTGGTGCGCCGGACCGATGTGCCGCACGCCGAAGAAACCATTCTGCTCGACGGCAATGCAATGGCGGCCGGGCTGCCATTTTTTCAGCTCGGCGGCTATGAGGTCAGCCCGGATAATCGTTTGCTGGCGTACACCGAAGACATCGTCGGTCGTCGCCAATACCGGCTGCGTATCAAGGATCTCGAAAGCGGCGTACTGCTGCCGGATGTGATCGAGAACGTCGACGGCGGCGTGGCCTGGGCCGACGACAATCGCACCTTGCTGTACGTGGAAAAAGAGCCCGTCACATTGCTCGGCCGGCGCGTGCGGCGTCATCTGCTCGGCAGCAGTGGCGAGGATCCGATCATCTATGAAGAGCCGGATGAAAGTTTCGACCTGAGCGTCTCACGCAGCAAGTCGGAACAGTATCTGTTCATCGGTTCGGAAAGCACCACGTCATCGGAATGGCGTTATGCGCGCACCAACGATGCGGCATTCAATTTCTCGGTGGTCTTGCCGCGCGAAGCGGATCACGAGCACCAGGTCGATCATCTCGATGACCGGTTCGTGATTCGCACCAACTGGCAGGCGCTCAACTTTCGCATCGTCGACGTGCCGATCGCGCACGCCGCCGACCGCAAGCGATGGCGCGACGTGATCGCGCATGACCCGGTCGTATTCGTGCAGGACTTCGATCTGTTCCGCTCCTTCCTGGCCGTCAGCGAACGTTCCGACGGCTTGCTGAAAATCCGCGTGCAGCGCTGGGGCGAGCCGCCTTTCCACCTCACTGCGGACGACCCGACTTACACGATGGCACTCGGCTCCAATCCCGAACTCGACACGACACAGCTGAGATACGTGTACACGTCGATGACGACGCCGGGAACGACATACAAATATGACCTGGCGGACGGCTCGCGCGAACTGCTGAAACGCGAGCCGGTGCTGGGCGATTTCGATCCGGCCAGATACGCCAGCGAATTTTTGTGGGTGCCGGCGCGCGACGGCGAACGCATTCCCGTTTCGATCGTCTATCGCAAAGGCGTGGCGCTGGATGGCACTGCGCCGCTCTATCAATACGGTTATGGGTCGTATGGCCTGAGCATGGATCCGTCGTTCAGCTCATCGCGCCTGTCGCTGCTCGATCGTGGATTCGTCTATGCAATCGCGCATGTTCGCGGCGGCCAGGAACTGGGCCGGCGCTGGTACGACGCCGGCCGCCTGGAAAACAAATGGAATACCTTCAATGATTTCGTCGACGTCACCGATTACCTGGTCGCGCACGGCTATGGCGCTCGCGATAAGGTTTTCGCGGCGGGCGGCAGCGCCGGCGGCTTGTTGATGGGCGTCATTGCCAACGTCGCCGCCGATCGCTACGCCGCGCTGGTCGCGCACGTGCCGTTCGTCGACATCGTCACCACCATGCTCGACACCACTATCCCCTTGACCACGCTCGAATATGACGAGTGGGGCAATCCGAACGAAGCCGACGCCTACGCCTATATGCTTTCCTATTCTCCCTACGACAATATTCGCCGCCAACCGTATCCGGCCATGCTGGTGACCACCGGCCTGTGGGACAGTCAGGTGCAGTATTACGAGCCGGCCAAGTGGGTCGCCCGGCTGCGCGTACAAAACACCGGCAACCAACCAGTGCTCCTGCACGTTAATCTGGAGGCGGGGCACGGCGGCAAATCGGGGAGATACGAACACATGCGCGAGATCGCGAGGGAGTACGGATTTGTGATTGCGCTCGCCGATAACCTCAACGCGCTCATCCCCGGAGGCGCGCAATGAGCCATACCGGTTACATCCTGCTCGCCGACGACAATCCCACCGATGCCGAGCTCACTATCCGCGCGCTCGAGATCGGCGGCGTGTCGCAACAGGTCGTATGGGTGCAGGACGGCGAAGCGGCGCTTCACTATGTGTTTCGCCAGGGCGTGTATGCGCAGCGCGTTTCCGGCAATCCGAAGCTGATGCTGCTCGACCTGCACATGCCGAAGATCGACGGCCTGGACGTGCTGGCGCAGATCAAGGCCAATCCGAAGACGCGCTCCACGCCGGTGGTGATCATGTCCTCCTCCGACCAGGAATCGGACATGGCGCGCAGCTACGAGGCGCATGCCAACAGTTACATCGTGAAGCCGGTGGACTTCAAGCAATTTACCGACCAGGTCTCTCTTCTTGGGCAGTATTGGACGCGGATCAACCGGACAGGTCCGTGAGGTTCCGGCTCCTTGAAGTGAACAGTGAGTCGTGACCGGTCAATAGCCAGCCGGAAAAGGGGCGGGGGTTGCCCTTCTGACCCGTCATTAGTCACCAGTCACGATTCACTCCAGATTTTGTGGACTGCGTCTCTGTTTCGCGGCCAGGCCAGGCTCTATTCGTGCCAATCCCCGCCCGTGCCCTCATACTCCTGAGTCTTCGCAGGGAACCGTTTCGAGGCAGGCGCCTATGCGCCGGAGAAAGCAGCTGTGGCGTGACGCGCCGCGGCGGGAGACGAGGGCATGGGTGTCATCCTGATCGCATTCGAGCGCGAGTCCGAACAAATCGCGCTCGAGACATTGCTGTCGGGGCGCGGTCATCGAGTGATGAAATCCGCCAACGGCCTGGCGGCGCTGGATGCAGCGCGCCGCGAGCCGCCGCAAGCCATAGTTTCCGATATCGTCCTGCCCCGCATGGACGGTTTCGCGTTGTGCCGCAAGTGGAAGCAGGATGAACGCCTGCAAAGTATTCCCTTCCTGTTCTATACGCGCCGCCACGACGATCCCAAGTACGAACGTTTTGCGCTGGAACTGGGCGCTGAACGCTTTCTCCCGCGCTCTACCGCGCCGGAAAACCTGCTGACCGCGCTGGATGAGCTGCTGCCTAAAGGCAGCGGCAACAGCAATGGTCATGGCAACGGTGCGAGTGGTAGCACGCGGCCGATGCAAATGCTCGACACCGCGGCCATGCAACGCGTGGCAGTGCTGGAGAGATCTCAGTCCGAGGCTTTCGAAAAAGCGCAGCTGGCGCAGCGCCAGCAAGCCGTGCAGTCGGAAGCATTGGAAAAAGCCCAGCGGCTGCAAGCTGCGCAGGCCGAGGCGCTGGAAAAAGCGCAACGCGCCCAGGCCGAAGCTGTGGAACGCGCCGAACGCGCGTACGCCGAAGCCCAGGAAAAAGTTCAGCAGGCCCAGACGCAGGCCGAAGCGATGGAGCGCGCAGTACTGTTGCATGCGCGGCTACGCTCGCAGATCACCGAACTGGAAGCGACCAATCAGCGCCTCGCCGCCGGCGAAGCGCGTTTTCGTCGCGTGTTCGAAGACAATCCGCAGCCGATGTGGATTGCCGATAACGCCACCGGCGGCTTCATTGCCGTCAATGAAGCGGCGCTGTCGCTGTATGGTTATTCGCGCGCCGAGTTTCTCGGCCTCAAGGCGGCGATGTTGGAAATGCCGGGAACCGAGTCCCGGAACTCTCCGATCAGCGTCCACAAGCGCAAGGATGGCAACCTCATCGGCTTGTCGATTTCCTCGCAGGAGATCGAGTTCGATGGTCGCAATGCCAGCCTGGTATGTGCCTACGATCTGACGCAGCGGCTGGAAGCTGAGCGGCAGCTCCACGAACAGGCGAAGACGGGTCGCGCGGTGCTCGATGCAGCGGCCGATGGTTCCTGGGTGCTGGGCGGCGATGGCCAGATACTGGACGCGAACGTTGCGTACAGCCGCATGTCCGGCTACAGCAAAGAGGAATTGCTGACCTTGAATGCCGCCGACATCGAGGACCAGACCTCCGGCGAGATCACCATGCGCCTGCAGCTTGGTCGCGTGCGCGGCGGCGGTCGTTATGAAACCAAACATCGCCGTAAAGACGGCACGCTGTTCGACGTCGAAGTGAGCGTCGGATTGCTGGAAAATTCGCGCGGCGACAGCATCGTGCTGGTCCGTGATATCACCCCGCGCCGCCGGGACATGGTGACGCAGCGAATTGCGCAGCGTCAGTCGGATTTCCTCATCGACCTGTTCAAGCAAGCCGATTCGTTCGACGAATCCGCGATCGTACGCCGTGTGATCGATCAGGCCATGGAAGTCACGCACAGCCCGCTTGGTTATTTGTACTTCGTCGATCCTGCGCAGAAGACCATCACGCTCGCAGCCTGGCGCGATGGCAGCCGGCCGCAAGTGGTGATGGCGGATTCCGAATCGCAGCCGATTGCCCGCGCCGTGTTGTTCACTGAATGCGTGCGCGGCAAGCTCGCGACGTCCAGTAATGATCTGAGCCGCAAACCGCAGGTAGATGGATTGCCGGATCTGACGAGCTATCTCGCCGTGCCGATGCTGTCGAGGGACGAAGTGGTCGCGGTGTTGGGCGTCGGCAATCGCGACACCAGTTACAACGACGAAGATCAACGTGCGCTCGCTGCGCTGGCCGATGGCGTGTGGCGAGTGCTGCATTCCAAGCGTTTGCATGTGGTCACGCTCAGCGCGCTACAGCGCACCGACGTCGCCTTGCAGGGCATGATCGATTCTTTCGTGCGCGTGAGCGAGCGGCATGATCCGTATACCGCCGGCTCGTCGCGGCGTCTTGCTGCGTTGGCAGTCGCGATCGGTCGCGAGGCTGGCCTCGATGGCGAGCGGCAACATGGATTGCGCGTCGCCGCGTTATTGCATGACGTTGGCAACATCGCGGTGCCGGCGTCGATTCTTTCCAAGCCCGCGCCGCTGAGCGAAACCGAACAGGCGCTGATGCGCACTCATGTGGAAGAGGGCTGCCAGCTGCTGGCCGATATCGATTTTGGCGCGCCCATCGCCGACATCGTCTATCAATCACACGAACGCTGCGATGGCAGCGGTTATCCCCACGGCCTCAAAGGCGAGGAAATCATGCTGGAAGCCCGCATCCTCGCGATCGCGGATACTGTCGAAGCCATGTGCTCGCCGCGGCCATATCGTCCTGCTGCGGGAATGGACGCAGCGATCGAGGAGATCAATCGCGGCGCTGGCCGTTTATATGATCTGCACCTGGTGGCGGCCTGCACGCGGCTCGTGCGGCAGCACGGGTTCACATTGCCGGAATAGCAAAGAAAGAAGACCCTCGACCCTCACCCTGCCCTCTCCCAAAGGGAGAGGGTAAAGAATGTTCCTTCACCACTGCCACTAGTGGAGTTAGCGCGCAACGCGGATGAGAGGGTCGACTCCTCGCCTCTCCCTTTGGGAGAGGTCGCGCGCAGCGCGGGTGAGGGCCGACTCTTCACCTCTCCCTTTGGGAGAGGTCGCGCGCAGCGCGGGTGAGGGTCCCAACGTCGCCATCTCGCGTCGTCGTACATTCCCTGCGAGGCATTGCAGGTTTGTCTTAGCCCTCTTTGCCCGCATTTGCTGGCAGCCGATGGGGGCTCGCCCGATAGGTCACATGCCCCCCTTCGAGCACAATCCTCCCGTCGTAAGGGCATACCCGTCGAAAGACGGTGACGCAAAGCCTCCGGTCCTCGAATGCCGCTGCTCCAGCAGCCGCATAACGGATAGCGGGGTTACCGCTGCAACTGACCTTCAAGTTGTGGCGTGAAGTTCTCCGGCTAGCGATCCGCGCTCCAGCGCCGACTTCGCAACGCCAGCTTCCCTTGCCGACACGTACTCGCAGACACCTCGCGTGCGCTGCGGGCTGGCATCGGAATCTGTGCTCGCTGGAGTTACTCATGCGTCGCATCACATCTTTGTTCCTCGTCGCGGCCTGCGCCTCTTTCGCCAACGTCGCCGCCCAGGCACAAACCGTCAACCAACCGCCAACCCTCAGCGGCTCGCCCGCTACCTCGGCCTACGCCAACACCACATACGATTTCCTGCCGTCCGCCCGCGATCCGGAGGGCCGCACCCTGACGTTCACCGTTGCCAACCGTCCCACGTGGGCGTCTTTCAGTTCGGGCAGCGGCCGCCTCCTGGGCTACCCGAAGTCGGCGGGCACCTGGAGCAACATCCAGATCCGTGTCAGCGACGGCGTCAATGTGACTTCGCTGCCGGCTTTCAGCATTAACGTCACGGTGCGTGGTTCAACGAGCAATCGCGCGCCGGTCATCAGCGGCACGCCGGCTACTTCGATCAGCGCGGGCAGCGTCTACAGCTTCCGCCCGACCGCAACCGATGCGGACGGCAACACGCTGACGTACTCGATCGCGAATCGCCCGAGCTGGGCCACCTTCAACGCCACCACCGGTCTGCTCTCAGGCACGCCGAGTGCGTCGCAGGTTGGCTCGTACGGCAACATCACGGTCAGCGTGAGCGACGGTCGCGCTACGGCTTCGCTGCGCGCTTTCTCAGTGAACGTGGTTGACGTTTCCAGCGGCGACGCTGCTCTGACGTGGACGGCTCCGACGGAGAACACCGATGGCAGCTCGCTCACCAACCTCGCCGGCTATCGCATCGTTTACGGCACCTCGGCCACCGCACTGACACAGACGGTGCAACTGGCGAACCCGAGCTTGACTCGCTACTCGATCGAAAATCTCTCGCCGGGCACTTACTACTTCGCGGTGCGCGCTTATACGAGCGGCGGCACGGAAAGCAACACCTCGAACGTCTCGAGCAAAATCGTGCAGTAACAGTTCCTTCTTCCGCAGCGGGTGCACCACGGCGATCGGCCTTCCGCTCGCCGTGTTTGTTTGTGGCCTGCGGACGCTGGCGATCATTGCAGGGCGCGCCTGAATTCCGTCGGACTTATGTGAATTCTTCGGTGTCACAGGCTGCCGTTTTCTCAGGTCCCATGTCGTTCAGTGACGACAATTGCAAAATATAAAAGGCTGCGTTTAACTGAACCTGTTCATGCGGAAGCTTGGCTTGGTCATCGGTTCCTCCGGGAAGTCGATAAAGCTTAAGTTTCCTAAAGGGCAAAACCGTCGAAAGACGGCGACGCAAAGCCTCCGGTCCTATGGCGCAGATGCGCGGGATAGCGGGGTTGCCGGTCCAACACTCTGCAGGTTGTCACCGTCAATCTTCCCTTCTCTCGCATTGCCGTAGCTCCGCACGTCGGCCCTGGTGTCGAACATTTTCGGAGCAGCAAAAAATTGAACTCGGCAAACCCGTCGAAAGACGGGGACGCAAAACTTCCGGTCTACGGGATTCGATCCTACGACAGCGGGGTTGCCACCAAGCTCTCAAGGTTTCTTGAGCGCCGAAGTGATCAGCGCAGTCGCAAGCCGGTCGTTGCCGAGCGCAAGCCAAGGTGCGCGCAATGACTCCAATAATTTTCGGGAAAGCCTTCCTGCAGCGGGCCGTGCTGGCGCTGCTCGCCGCTTCACTGAGCGGCTGCTTCGATGATGGCGGCTCGGCAGAGGGCGGTGCGGATCGAGGCGCCGTCGAACAACCGCAGTCGGAGCCGACCAATCAACCGCCCGAAGTCAGCGGCACGCCGGCCGCCACTGCGGTGGTCGGGCAGGTGTACTCGTTCACGCCGCAGGCCAGCGACGCCGACGCCAACGACTTCCTCGAATTCACCATTACTAATAAGCCCCAATGGGCAACGTTCAGTGATGAGACCGGTGCGCTTACCGGCACGCCCGTGGCTGCGCACGTCGGCGACAGTGGTGACATCACCATCCTGGTGACCGATGGTAAAGAGACGCGTGCGATTGGCCCGTTCACTATTCGCGTCGCTGCTGTAGCGCCGACGCCGTCGCCTTCGAATCGCGTGCCGACGATTTCCGGTCGTGCGCCGGCCACGGTGCTGGCCGACCAGCCTTATAGCTATCAGCCGGAGGCCGCCAATCCCGATGGTGACTCGCTGCGCTTCTCGATTTCCAATCGGCCGTCGTGGGCAACCTTCAGCACCTCCACCGGTTTGCTGACCGGCACGCCACGCACCGGCAACGTCGGAACGTATTCGAACATCGTCATCAGCGTCAGCGATGGCGCGGTCACCACGTCGACGCTGCCGTTCTCGATCCAGGTGCAGGGCCCGCTCAATAGCGCGCCGACCATCAGTGGCTCGCCCGCCATCACGGTGCAGGCCACGCAGGCGTATTCTTTCCAGCCGGCCGGCAGCGATCCGAACGGCGACACGCTGACTTACGCCATCGTCAATCGCCCCACTTGGGCGACTTTCAGCACCGCCAGCGGCCGCTTGAGCGGCACGCCCGCGGCTGCCAACGTCGGCACTTATTCGAACATCGTCATCAGCGTCAGCGATGGTCGCGCGTCCGCGTCGCTGCGTTCGTTCTCGATCGTCGTCAGCGCGCCTGCGAATCGTGCGCCGACGATCACCGGTTCCCCGGGCACCGCAGTCACCGCCGGCTCGGCGTATTCGTTTACACCGAGTGCCAATGATGCCGATCGCGATACGCTTGGCTTCACAATCCAGAATCGTCCCAGCTGGGCCGCGTTCGATACTGCGACCGGTCGCTTGAGCGGCACTCCCGGCGCGAGCATCTCCGGCACGTTCTCGAACATCGTCATCAGCGTCAGCGACGGTCGCCTGTCCGCATCGTTGCCTGC
Organism: uncultured Gammaproteobacteria bacterium; assembly: GCA_963710595.1. GTDB lineage: Bacteria > Pseudomonadota > Gammaproteobacteria > Steroidobacterales > Steroidobacteraceae > Steroidobacter. Next base: position 677,652 of record CAVQAZ010000003.1, on the reverse strand, counting down.
GTTCAATCTGCGAGTGAACGAGCCGAACAACCGCGCGCCAACCATCAGCGGCTCGCCTTCGACCAGCGTCAATGCAGGCGTCGCGTACAACTTCCAGCCCACCGGAGCCGATGCCGACGGCGACACGCTCACGTACAGCATCCAGAACGCGCCGTCATGGGCGACCTTCAACGCCAGCACCGGTCGCCTCTCGGGCACGCCGTCTGCTGGCAACGCAGGCGCTTACTCCAACATCGTGATCTCTGTGAGCGACGGCGCCACCAGCGTCTCGCTGCCGTCATTCTCGATCACCGTCGCGCAAGGCGCGACTGGCAGCGCGATCCTGAGCTGGACGCCGCCAACCCAGAACACAGACGGCAGCACGCTCACCAATCTCGCCGGCTACCGCGTCACCTACGGCCGCTCCAGCGGCAATCTCGACCAGACGGTGCAGATCGCTAACGCCGGCATTGCCACTTACACCGTCTCCGGCCTGCCCTCAGGCACGTGGTACTTCGCCGTGAAGGCGTACTCAAGCGCCGGCAGCGAGAGCAACATCTCCAACGTCGGCACGAAGACCATTCCGTAACCGCTGCGCCTTAAGAAGGCCCCTTACCTTACCCTCTCCCAAAGGGAGTTCTTCACCTCTCCCGGGGGAGAGGTCGCGCGCAGTGCGGGTGAGGGGACTCGCTGCGGAAACGTCACAACAATCGGTTCGCCCTCACCCTGCCCTCTCCCAAAGGGAGAGGGTAAGAGCTCTCTCACCTCTCCCGTGGGAGAGGTCGCGCGCAGCGCGGGTGAGGGGACACGCTACGGAAACGTCACAACAATCGGTTCGCCCTCACCCTGCCCTCTCCCAAAGGGAGAGGGTAAGAGCTCTTCACCTCTCCCGTGGGAGAGGTCGCGCGCAGCGCGGGTGAGGGCGCTGCGGTAGTGCCGCCGCTGCGCGGCGGTGTATTCTCGGCCGCGCCACGAACGATCGAACCAGGCGCTGGTCCAAAGCGCCGCCTTCGTCAGCGTCGAAGGCTGTCGCAATAATGGAGTGACCTCACCATGCATCGCGCCTGCCGTGTCTGCCTGTGTTTTGCATTTGCTGTGTTACCCATTGTCAGTAGCGTTGCCGCCGCCGCGTCGGCCGCAGCCGTACGTGTAGATTTTTCCGAGGTTACGTTGAAGAACGGCCTGCGGGTGCAGCTGGTCGAGGATCGCAGTACACCGGTGATTGCCGTCAACGTCGCTTATGACGTCGGCTCGCGCAACGAGCGGCCCGGTCTGACCGGTTTTGCGCACCTGTTCGAGCACATGATGTTCAAGGGCTCGAAGAATGTCGGCGACGGCGAGCACTTCTATCAGGTGCTCACCAACGGCGGCGCGATGAACGGCACCACCAGTGCCGATATCACGCTGTACTTCGAATCGCTGCCGTCCAACCAGCTCGAGCTGGCGCTGTTCCTCGAAGCCGACCGCATGCGCTCGCTGGATATCACGCAGGCCAAGCTCGACAACCAGCGCCAGGCGGTGCAGGAAGAACGCCGCATGCGCATCGACAACCAGCCGTACGGCCGCTCGTACGAGCGCTTCGACGCAGTGTTCTACGACAACTTCGCCTACCAACATTCCACCATCGGCTCGATGGAAGACTTGAACGCAGCGAGCGTCGACGATGTCGCGGCAATTTCTTCAAGCATCTACTACGCGCCCAACAATGCCGTGCTTACGGTGGTCGGCGACTTCCAGCGCGCCGCCGCGCTGCAGATGATCCGCAAATATTTCGAAGACATTCCGCGCCAGACACCGCCGCCGCCGGTCGACTTGACAGAGCCGCCGCAAACGGCGGAGCGACGCGAGACGATTACTGATCCGCTGGCGCGCGCGCCCCAGATTCTGATCGGCTACAAGACCGAGATAGGCAACGGCCCCGACCAGGCTGCGCTGCAAGTATTGTCGTCGGTGCTCCAGGGCGGCGACAGCTCGCGGTTCTACCAGAGCCTGAGTAAAGAGAAGGAACTGGTGACCAGCATCGGCGGTTACGCCGAAGAGCCCATCGGCACCGGCGGGTTCTATATCACTGCCACGGTGCGAGCGGATCGCAAACCCGAGATGGTCGAGGCGGCCATTTACGACGAGATCGCCAAGGTCGTGCAGCAGCCGATCGCCGACTGGGAATTGCAGAAGGCGAGGAATGCGACGCGCCTGGGATATTTGCAAAGCATCCGCGGCACTCAAAGCCGCGCCACCATTCTCGGCAGCAACACAGTGAAGTTTCGCGACCCCGGATTGATCAACACGCGCTTGCAGCGGATCAACGCCGTGACGCGCGCAGACGTGCAGCGAGTCGCCAAAAAATACCTGCAGCCCAGTGGCCGGACGGTGTTGACGACTTTGCCAGCGCCGGCCGCGCCCGCCACGCCGGGTCCTTGAAGAGGCAGCCATGAAAAAATCAATTTTAGCGCTGCTGTCGGCACTGATGATGGTGGCGGCCGGCGCACAAACGCCACCGCCCGCGGGCGCAGCGGGTGCTTCCGTCAAAGGCGTCGAGCTGAAAGGCAAAGCGCCGGTGAATCCTCAAACATTGCGCGTGCAATTGCCGAAGCCGCAGGAAGCGGTGTTATCGAACGGCTTGCGGGTTTCATTGCTGGAAGATCACAAGCTGCCGACGTTCTCGTTGCAGCTATGGTTCAACGGCGGCGGTCTGGCCGATCCAGCGGAGAAACGCGGCTTGGCCATGGTGACCTCGAGCCTGCTGCGCGAAGGCACCAAGCAACGTTCCAGTCGTGAGATCGCCGAGCAGCTTGCGACGCTCGGTGCGGGTTTATCCTCAAGCGCCGGTCCTTCATCAGGTGAGAGCACCGTGTCGGTCACGGGCTTGAGCGACTACGTCGACCAGACCCTCGAACTGGCGGCGGATGTGATTCGCAATCCGTCTTTCCCGGCCGCCGAACTCGATAAGTTCCGGGCGCGGTACCTGTCGCAGCTGCAGCTGCAGCGTGCGAATCCTGGTTTTCAGGCGCAGGAACAGTTCATGCGCGCCATTTATGGGGAGCATCCAGGCGGCCTGGTGGTCCCCTCGGAAGCCGTGCTCAAACAATTGACCAGCGCCGATCTCGCTGCTTTTCATGCGGCCCGCTATCGGCCGAACAATGCGTTCCTGATCGCCCATGGCGACATCACGTTGCAGGACCTGATCGCAAAGCTGGAGCGCAGCTTCGGCAGCTGGCAGAAGGCGGAGGTCGGCAGAGTTTTGCTCCCCGTGCCGAAAGCGCCGGCGAAGGCGCGAGTGCTGCTGGTCGATCGGCCCGGATCGGTGCAGGCCTCGCTGTGGATGGGCGCGATGGGGATCGAGCGCAACAGCAGCGATTACTTCGCCATGCTGGTGATGAATCACATTCTCGGCGGTGGACCGTCGTCGCGGCTGTTCATGAACTTGCGTGAAGACAAGGGCTACACCTACGGCGTGTACAGCTCGTTCACCGGGACGACGTTTCCCGGCGTCGTGGTCGCGAGCACCGAGGTACGGACGTCGGTGACGGAAGGCGCGATGCATGAGTTGAGTCTCGAACTGCGACGCATCGCCGACGAGCCGGTCACCACGCAGGAGCTGACCAACGCGCGGCGTGCCTTGATCGGCCGATTCGCTCTGTCACTCGATGCCCCTGCAGCGCTGATGAGCAACCTGGCCACGCAAAAGATCTACGAGCTGCCAGCGGACTATTGGGATAAGTACCCGCAACGCGTCGAAGCAATAACGCCCGCCGATATTCAGCGCGTCGCCAAGAAATACTACGATGCCGGCGGCTTGCAGATCGTCGCCGTCGGCGACGCCAAGGCGTTGGGCGCTGTGTTGGAGAAGTACGGGACAGTGGAACCGGCCGGCGGGACCTGGGGAAGTTCTGATTAATCGACTTCCCTGACGTCAGCAAGTTTGCAACTGGTTGAAATGCTTCATCGATCGAAGTTGATATGCTCGACGGGTGGCAATTGAGCAGAGATTTCCTAGCTCGGTTGCACACTTGGCCGGCATCAAGGCTCGCAGCTGCGCGCACCAGACAGAGAACAAGCTTGCATGAATAAGCCGGTCAACGCCGCCCCTGGGTTCTTCGCCCGTTTCCTGTCCAGGCTGGCGCCGATCGAGCCGCACGAAACCGCCGCGGTGGTGGCGGCGTTTTTCTTGTTCTTTTTCATGTGGAGCGGCTACTTCGCGGTGCGCCCGGTGCGCGAAACCATCGGCACCCTGATCGGTCGCGAACAACTGGCGGACGTGTGGATCATCACATGGGTCGTTTCGCTGCTGCTGATTCCTTTGTATGGCGCGGTGGTCGCGCGCTTCCGGCGCAGCGTATTCTTGCCGGTGATCTATGGAATCGTCGCGCTGGTGCTGGCGCTGATCGGCGTGGCACTGCAAGGTGACGACATCAACCTGGTCGCCGGCAAGTTCTTTTACGTGTTCATCAGTGTGGTCAACCTGTTCCTGATCTCGATGTTCTGGAGCTTCCTGCTGGAGCTGTTCGAACGCGAACAGACCAAGCGTTTGTTCGGTGTGATCGCAGCCGGCGGCAGCGCCGGCGCCTTGTGCGGTCCACTGGTGTCCGATTTTACCGTCGGCATCATCGGCAACAGCGGCGTGCTGTTTTTCGGCGCTGCGCTGTTCGTTGCGGCGATCTTCTGCCAACGCATTCTGCTGAACCTGTGGTCGGGCCGCACCGATGCAATGACCGCCGCGGACGATCGCCCGATCGGCGGCAATCTGTTCGGCGGCGTGACGCTGATCCTGCGCTCGCCTTATATCCTCGGCATCGCGCTGTTCGTGGTAATGATTTCGACCGTCAATACCTTGCTGTATTTCGAGCAGCTGCGCCTGGTGGAGATCGCTTTCCCTGAAGTCAGCGACCGCACGCGCATTTTCGCGCGGCTGGATTGGATTGTGCAGGCCCTGACCGTGCTGTCGCAGGTATTCCTCACCGGACGCATCGCGAAAAAGTTTGGCGTAAAAGCGCTGGTGACGTTTGCGCCGATCATCATGATCTTCGGCTTCGTGGCACTGGCGTTCTCGGGCGCGTTCATGGTGCTAGCCGTGGTGTTCGTCCTGCGTCGCGCGCTGGAATATGCATTCGTGCGGCCGGGTCGCGAGATGTTGTGGAGCCCGCTCGACAAGGAAACCAAATACAAAGCCAAGAACACCGTCGACGTGCCGATTTATCGCGGCGCGGATGCATTGTCGGCACAAGTGAACAACTGGGTCATGGGCGCCGGCTTCGGCGCCGGCGCCGTTGCATGGTTGGGGGCGGGTGTTGCGGCAGCGTGGGCGCTGCTGGGCTGGTGGCTGGGCCGGCGCTTCGAGGATCACGAAAAGCTACAAGGCAAAAGCAAGCCGAAAAATAACGCATAAACCACGATGGTAAACGCGAAATGCGAGTGCAGACTCGCAGCCGCAGCCGGAGCATAAAATCATAGTGTCTCGGTAGTTCTGGGGAATCCGGCCGCTGCCTGCTGTTCCGTTCTCGGAGTGCGAAGCATGACGCAGCACAGTTCGTGCCTGGCCGCTCGGCTGTTATTCGTGACGCAATTTCTGGTCGGCGCCGCACTGATGGCGACGGCGGTGTATGCGCAAGCTCTGCCGCATCTGCGTACGACGTTCGTCCCGCGGCTGCAGCCAGAACCCAATGACTGTTACCAGTTCTCCTGCTTCAATCGTGCTTCGTATGACGGCAACACGCTGGCGGCCATCGGCGCTCTCGAGCCGGTCGTCCATGTGTACCTGCGACTGTCTAGTGGGCCATGGTATGCGCAGGCGGTGCTGCGAAACCGAAGCACGCTGGGTCCCGGCTATGACGCGGCCGGCTATGGCTACCCGATAGCAGTCGTCGGCGATGACATCCTGGTGGCGGCGTACCAGAGTGGGCCGGGAATTGCGGACATCTGTGAGACGCACGTATTCGGCCGCATCGGCACTCGCTGGCAAGTCAAACAAGTCATTCGCCTGTGTGCCGAACAATTCGCCAAGGATGGCCCGCGAGTGTTGTTCGGCACCTCGGGTTACTTGCCCATTTACGTCCGCGACAGCAGTGGGTCGTTCTCTGAAGAAAGCCGCGTCTTGCCGCCGAGCCAGGGTTTTTTCAACGTCGAGAAATCATTGGCGCTGCACGCCTGGAGCGTGGTGGTCGGCAACCCGGGTGAGAACTCCGGAACGGGCGCCGCCTACATCTTCCAGCGCCGCAGCGGCCAATGGTTGTTGATGAAAACCTTGCTGCCTGAGGGTGCGGGTGCGAATACGCGCTTCGGCCAAGCCGTGGGCGTGTACGAATACAACGTCGCAGTCGGCGCGCCCGGCACGGTGAATCCGTCCGGCATGGGGCGCGGCCTCGCGTATGTGTACACCGGTGTGAATGACAATTGGTTCATCAGCCAGGAGATCGCCGAGCCGGGGTCTGTGGAGTATCCCTTTGGAAACACTTTCGGTACCGCGTTGACGCTGCGCGGCCGCCGGCTGGTCATCAGCACGATGACGTCCTTTCCCAGCGGTGATGGTCCGCCCAGTTATCTATTCGAACGCGGCATGCGCGAGTCGAGCTGGGGTGCGCGTGCAACGCTCGCTGGCGACGCATTGAGCATCGACCTATCGGGCAACACCACCATGGTCGATCGCAGAGGAGCGCGCGGCGGCACGTTCCCCACAGTCGTGAATCTTCCGGCGCTGCGCGAGCCCGATGTCGCGCCATGACCGGTTTGAGGATGCATCTTTGATCAGGAGCAGCAACCGGCGGGCATCCGCCCATCAGCGGAGGGAGAAATCATGATTCGATCCAACACACGGCTTAGGGGCCGTCTTTGCCAGTGGGCTTTGCTGGCCGGAATTTTCCTGGTCAGTGTGGCGGTAAATGCGCAGACGCTGCCAAACATAAGAACCACCTTCGGTCCCAGTGACAGTAAGACGCTCGAGCCCAATCCCTGTTTCGAGTTCGCGTGCTTCAATCGCGCGTCCTATGACAACAACACGCTGGCCGCGATTGGCGTCACCATCGCGAATCCGCATGTTTATGTTTACCTGCGCATTGCGGCAGGGCCGTGGTACGCGCAAGCGGTCCTGAAGAATAAATCGGTGGTGCCGGAGGGCACCACGGCGGGGTACCGCTATCCGCTGGTGGTTGTCGGGGACGATATCTGGGTTACCGCGTTCCAGGTAACAGCGGACGGAACCGACAGTTGCGCAGGAACCCATGTGTTCGGCCGCACTGGAACGCGATGGGCGGTCAAGCAAGTGATCCCGATCTGCGCACGGTACGCCAAGGATGGCAATCGGGTGCTGCTAGGTGGCGGCACTCAGATGCCGGTTTATGTGCGCGGCGCCGACGGCCTGTACACGGTGGAGAACCGCATCCATGTACCGCAGGGCCTGCCCTTCGGCGGACCGGTGGCACTGCATGCCTGGACGGCGGTCTTGGGCGCACCGTCGGCGAATTCCGGCGTTGGCGCCGCCTATGTTTTCCAGCGCCGCGGCAATAGATGGGTCATGACGAAGACGCTGGTGCCGGAAGGCGCGGGTAGCGGGGCCAATTTCGGCACCGCGGTCAGCGTGTATGAATACAACATCGCAGTGAGCGCCCCGGGCGCCGTGAATCCGTCGGGCGTCGGCAGTGGCTTGGTTTATATGTACACCGGTGTTGGCGAGAATTGGTCGGTGAGCCAGGAAATTGCCGAGCCGCCGGGCACGGACAACTTGTTCGGCAGCGCGTTGGCGTTGAAGGGGCGCAGGCTGGTCGTCAGCAGCAGCAATCACTACCCGTATGCCCAGGGTCCGTTCGGCTATCTGTTCGAGCGTCGCCGGCTGGAATCGACGTGGGTCGCGCGGGGCACGCTCGCGGGCAATGGCCTTGGCATCGAAATCTCCGGCAATACAGTCATGGTCGATTCCAAAGGACTCCGGGCCGGCACGTTTCCCGTAGTTGTGAATCTGCCCCCGGTGCGAGAGCCTGATCCGCTCTACTAATTGTTGAGCACGAACCTGACTTGCAACACGGCGCGCTGGGCCACTGGCGCGCCGTTGCTGCGCACTGGCTCGAAGCGCCACTTGCTTACCGAGTCGATGGCTGCTTTATCGAACACCGCCGCCGGTTCGGAATCACGCACCAGCAGATCTTTGGTGGTGCCGTCGGGCGCGATGGTGAATTCGACTTGTACCCAGCCTTCGGTACCTTCCCGTGCGGCGGCGCGCGGATAGACCGGAGGCACTTCGCGAGTACGTTTGAGAGAAGGCGCCTTGCGCCACGTTCTTGGTGAAGTCGCGCTGCTGCTGGGCCGCTGACAATTGTTCCTGTATTGCGCGGATGGCGGTCATACCGGGGACGAGGGTGTTGGCGCGATCGATGAACGTTGCCGCCTCGTCGACATTGTTTGCTGCCAATGCTGTACGCGAACGATCCAACAGCACAAAGGCCAATCGCTGCTGCTCGCTACGTACTTCCTCCGTATCCGGATAGCGCTGGCGCAACGCCATCACCCTGTCGAAGGCATTGCTGCCCGCCGGCGCGAGCAATGCACCGCGTTCTCGAAGACTGACGATCGCGTCGATCTCTTCGGCAAGCGGTGGCCCCTGCGGTGCAGGTGTTGCGGCTACTTGTTCTGCCGGCGGGTTTGCTGCCGCTTCTTGCTCCGCCATTTCGCGAGCGATTGCTTCAGCCAGTTCTCTTTCGGAAATGTCGGTTTCCGTCGGCACTGTAGTAGCGTTCGCTGTGGCGATTGCAGGCGTTGATGGAGTCGCGACCGTCGGCTCAACAGCGACAGGAGTTCTGGGCCGCGGGGCGTTCGCCACATTTGCTTCGGACGCCTTCGGCATCGCGCGAGACAGTGCCAGCAGCTGTCCTTTCAATACATCCAGTCGCGGATGATTCGGAGCGGCGCGTTGCAAAGCGGTCCATGCCGAGACGACGCGAGGTGCATTACGGTCCTGCAACGCCTTCGTCACTCGCGCTTCCAATGCATCGATGACTTTTTGCATGCCGGCTTTGGCTTCGGCGTGATCGGCCTGCAGCGCCAGCACGTCTTTGTAATATTCCAGTGCGTTGTCGCCGCGCGGGTCCAATAGCCGTCCACTCAGGTACGCGATCTGCGCGCTGCCGAGTTTGGCTTTGATCTGATCTTCGAGCGGAGAATCGCCGACCTGGGTGGTCTGCATCGTTGAGGCAATCCCTGCTCTTGCGATTGCCAGATCGCGAAGGCGATAACTGCAGCCATCACGCCAGCGCCGCCGGCGAGCACTTTGCCCAAATACGGTCGGCGTCGCGCGATCGTTCGCACGGTCTGTAACGCGATCGGCGTGACGTCACGCTGCTCGTTGTAGCGACGCGTGGCCGCGTTGAGAAACTGGCTGGCGCGAGCGGGTGAGATCGGCTTGTGCAGGAAACGATAGATGCGGCCGCTGCTGAGCAGCGATGCGACCATGCCTTCCTCTTCGCGGCGGCCGGTGGCCATGAGGATGAGTTCGGGGAACTGCGATTGCAGACGCTTCGAGCAGTCCTGTGACGTCGCCGCGCAGCGAACCCAAGTCGGCAATCAGGATATGGCAGCGGCTGCCGACCAGATAGTCGACAGCTGCATCTGCGGAGGGCGCATCCCAAAGGGTGTGCTCGGAGCCTGCAGTCGCCCGCAGGGCTTCGAGCAAACCCACATCCGATGTCAGGACAACGACATCAAGCACCTGTCCCGGGCGCGCCGCAGTGGTACGCACCGTGGAAAGGAAGTCTTCGGGCCGCGTACTGGGCACACCATTCTCTTACGCACTCATTCGAGGCACACGACCAGTTGCGCCGAATGGCTGCGCCAGTTGATCGGAATGACGAACGAGCGGATGTTGTCCGGAGTGACGATTTTCTCGGGCTCGCCGGCTACCACCGTCGGCACCGAGATCATGAAGTCCTTGCCGAAATCCCGGCGCGCGTTGCCGGAGATCGTATTGGCGACTTCGCCGACCAGGTCGCACATGTTCTCCTGGGTCAGTTCCGTTTCGCCCATGCGCATCAGCATGACCGTGAGCATCGGCCGCGAAGCCGTGAAATAAACGATGCCGCGACGCTTGCCGGCGATGCTGATCAGGCCGGTGAATTCCTGGATCGTCGGACGCCCGTCCTGCACGATGTAGGGCGAGCCCACCGACGCCGGCTGATTGGCCGCGGTGGCGAAGTAGTGCGTCGTTCCTTCGACGAAGGTTTCGAGTTCAACTTTAGTCATCATTGCCGGCACCCCTCAGCAGCTCTTCCAGCGCTTCCGTCAGCTGGCGATCTGTGAACGGTTTACAGAGAAAGCCATTGGCGCCCTTCTTCAAAGCTTCGATGGCTGTCGCTTTGTCGGATAACGCCGAGATGACCAGGATGAGAACGTCCGGCTTGATCTTCACCAGATTCTCGACGCACTCGATGCCGTCCATTTCCGGCATCGTGAGGTCCATCGTGACGACATCCGCGGGCTCCTTCCGGAATGCCTCCACGGCTAGTTTGCCGTTCGCCGCGGTAGCGATGACCTGCAGACGTTCTATCTGCAATTCACGCTCGATCTTACGGCGGATTATGTTCGAATCATCACAAATCATGAGCTTGAGCTTACCGTTCGTCAACGGTTGAGCTTTTGCAGTCGAGCTCGCCATTACAGTCCCTCTTTAGTCTTCAGTATTCCAACTTCGAAGCGGCCCGAGTCGCGATCAGGCGGCTACGGCGCGTTGGGTTGCCGGCAGCCAGATCTTGAATTTCGAGAACTTTCCTCCCGCTGAGGCGAGGCCCACCCGACCGCCGAGTTCGGCGACCAGAATTCTCACCAGGTCCATGCCAGCGCCCCGCCCCGCGTCGGTAGTCACCCGATCCGCGGTCGAGAAGCCGGGCCGGAAAATCAACGCCATGGTCTGGCGGGGATCGAGCATCGCGGCCTGCGCCGGCGTAATCAGCCCTCGTTCCACCGCAACTTCTTTGATCCGATCCAGCTGCAGGCCGCGGCCATCGTCCTGCACGATCAGTTCGTAGCCGTCGGCGTCGCGCGCCGCAAATTCGACCGCGAGCGTCCCGGTCTCAGCCTTGTTGACCTTGGAGCGCTCGCTGGGCTCCTCGATGCCGTGCACGACCGCATTGCGAACCAATTGAATGGTGATGTCCTTGACGGCGCGGCGATACGATTCGGGGACCGCATCGAGGCCGGTACAGCGCAAGGTGACTTGCTTGGACTGGCTACTGGCGACGCGTGCGGCGAGGTCTTCGAGCGTGCGTTCCAGACCACTGTGGCTTTCGCTTTCCGGAGGCGTGACCAGCGCCTTGGTGATCTGCGTCTGGTCCTGGCCACCCAACCACTGATCCACCTTGTCCGCTTCCACCGTACCCCCGGCGGCGCGGCGATTGGCGATGGCGTGGTGCAGGTCGACCAGCCGGCTCAACATTTCGCGCACCTGCGCCAAGTGGTTGAACAGGTCGTCGAGCTTGACCACCAGCGGCAGGAAGTCACTGCCGGACAGCGAATTGCGGCCCTTCAGGTCGTTAAGCGATTCTTCGAACGCATGCGCGCGCTGTTCGACCGTCTTCAAGCCGAGCGCCGCAGCTTCGCCCTTGACGGCGTGCACCTGTCGATAGATGCCGTCGATCTTGGCGCGGAACGCCGACTCTTCGCGTGCCGGTTCCTTGAGGATGGAGTTCACCATCTTCAACGACACGTCGGCGTCGGTGAGGAAGCTGGTGAGGTTGTCCGGTTCCACGTGCAGGATGCGTAACAGCAGGTCGAGCTGCGCCTGCGCCTTTTCCTGCGAGTCCAGCAGTTCGCGCGACAGCATCACGCGCTTGGTGACGTCGTTGACGGTCACCAGCAAGTGCGACAGCGAGCCGTCGGATTTCACGCGGTTGAAATCGAACTCGAGGAAGTGCGTGTCGAAACCGCCGGCCGGGTTGTCGAAGTGCACTTCGACTTCGTTCAGCGGGTTGATGGTCTTGACCAGCTTTTCGTTGACGCGCTCGCCCCACAGCAGCGCGACGTAGTCCATCGCCGTGCGCAGCGTCTTTTCCGGCACGATTTCCTTGAGCAGTTTGTCGAACGTGAGGTCGTGAAACTCTTCGCGGCGGAAGATGTTGTTGAGCGCCATCGAGCGCTCGCTGCCCAGCTTCAGGTCTTTATCCAGCAGGAACAGGCCTTCGTTCACCGTGCGCAGGATGTCCGCCGTTTCTTTACGGGCGCGGTTGTTTACTGCTTCTTCCTTGCGCAGGTTGCGGGCGAACACCAGGAAGATCGCGCCGAGCAACAGCAACGCCGCCACCATGCCGCCCACCTGAATCATACGCAGCGTGCCGGTTTCCTTGCGGCTATGCGCTTCGACTTGCGCAGCCAGATCGTTCAGCACCTTGGTGAGCTGCACGTGCGAGGTCGCACCGTGCTGGGTGAGATCGGCCAGTGCAGCTTGCAGGCGACGGCCGCGCGGGCTCAGCTGAACCGTCGGTGCGGGCGCGGGGGCAGCTGCCACCGGTGGCGTGTTCTTGCCGTTTGCGGCTGGGGCAGGTGCCGGGGCCGGAGCCGCCTGCTGGATCGAATAAGGCGAGCCGGAGAAACGCAGGATCGGATCGAGCTTTACTTTATAGCCGTCCCACAGCTTGCTGCCGCTGGCCAGCAGCGCGGTCGCTTCGGGCGAGTTCATCGCGGACAACACGATGATGTCGCCGGCGGCGTCGGAAATCATGCCGCCGTTGGCGAGGCCGCTCAGGGAACGGTCGAAGGACGTTGCGGCCTTGCGGAGCGTTTCCAGAGCGTCGTCGAGCTTTTCGCCGCTCGCCAGGCGCTGCGACAGCAGAACGCTGGCGTCATACACCGTCCGCGGCTGCTGCGCCTGGTCGGCCAGGAAGCGCGCGCCGGCGACGTCGTCGGAAAACTGCCCGGCCTTGCCGTGGTTGACCGCCAGGATGATGGCGATGAACACCAGAAAGCCGGTGATCGCGAACACGATCCCCTTGTATCGACCCAGATCAAGAATTCCCATGTGTCCTTCCCCTATGGCGGGCGATTCTGCAAAACTGAATCACTCGACGAGCCTCAAGCCGGATTACGCGGACGACAGCTGCTCGGTCCACCCTTGGACCGCTGCTTTCCGCTCCTTTACGAACGATGTGTAATCTGACAATAAGCACTTTGACAGCGCTCGAACCAGTTCCCGGTTTTAAATCACGGAAACATGCGCCAGTTCAAACTTTCACGTAGTGGTCTGTCTATACCAGCGACGAAAAACTGCCGGAAATGCTCATCGTTGCCGCCCAGGCCGTCTTGGGCGCGGCAGTGCGGCTGCGTATAAGACGTCACGTCGATGGGGCCATCGACACTGTGACACCGCTGCAACAGGCGCCGCCCGATGCGTTGCCGAGCTCGCCCGAAGGGTGAGTTTTGCCTGCAAACAGCCTCTGCCGTCAATGGCGCTTTTCTGCGACAAGCGGGCTTTTTTAACGGGGATGCAAGCACTTACACCACCCAAAACGCGGTGCGTAGCGCTCGACAAGGCGCTTGACGCCGCTCATGATGCGCAACGCACGGGTCGCTTGTCGGCCCGGATGCAGGGACCCCGGTGGCCCTGAACCGCGCCGCAAGTGCGCTACCAAGCGTTAGGGACATGAGCAAAATAGAATTCAAATCGCACGTGCCTGTCGCCCAGAAGCCGGCGCTCGAGGCGCTGCTGTTTTTCAACTCGTGCCAGGAAAGGGTCAGCGCCTGCATCGCCGACGCCATCGAGAAATTCGGTGCGCCGGAGATCGTCGCCGACCGCGATCGGTTGCGCATTCACATGAAGGACCTGCCGGATGTGCAGTCGCTGTTCGCCATCGACTCGGTGACCGGCCGACCGGTCGGCGTCGCAGTGTACGCGCGCCAGGACGTGGAGCATGTGACGGTCGTGCATCTGGGCATCACGGCGGAGTTCGCTAGCGGTGGTCCGCGTGCGAGCGAGCAGTTGCTGCTGAAATTGCTCCGTGAAGTGCGTCGCTCCACTCGTCGAGTGAAAGGGGTGCGCAGCATGGAGTTGTACTACGCCACTGGCCGCACCGCCACGCCGCGCTGGCGCACGCCGGCGAAAGTGCTGATGTAACCGTCCTGCCCGGTCATTCCATTAGCAGGCTCGCGATCGCCGGCGCCGTCGGCGTCTGGCTGTCATTACTCGCGGGCTTGTTCGGACGCGCCGCCTGGCCACTGGACCTGTTCGCTCATTTTCGCATTCAGTACGCGGCGTTATTTGTTCTGCTCGCGGTGCTGCTGCTGGTCCTGCGGCGCTTCGTGTTTGCGTCAATCGCGGCGCTTGGATTGATCGTAAGCGCCGTGCCGTTGTTTCCTTATCTCGCCCGCGAAACTGATACTGGCTCCGCTGCGGCTTCGCCCGCGGTGAATTTCCGCCTGCTTACCTTCAATGTCTGGTTTCGCAACCCGGACATGACCCGAGTCGCCGCGTACATTGAAGGCTCGCAGGCGGATGCGGTGGTATTGCAGGAACTGACACCGTCGCAGGCCGAAGCGTTGCGGCCGTTGCTGCCAACGTATCCGCACTATCACATCGAGCCCAGTCGCATGGGCGCAGCGGTTTTTTCGCGCTGGCCGATGCTCGGCGCGGAGTCGGTGCCGCTCGGTAAAGGGGCAGTTGAAGGAGCGATCGCTGCGCAAGTGCAGATCGACTGGCGAGGTTCGCCGGTCACCGTGCTTGGCGTGCATTTGAACTGGCCGCTCGGGCCCCGCAATTCGGCTTTTCGCAATGAGGAGCTCGCAACGGTAGTTGCGCTCGCGAAAGCGCAGCCGGGGCCGCTGATCGTGGCCGGCGATTTCAATCTCACGCCGTGGTCGGAACATTTTCGCGCTGCGCTGGCCGATTCGGGATTGCACGATGCGGCTCGCGGCTTCGGCCTCCATCGCAGCTGGCCCGCTCAGTTTGCGCCACTGTCGATCCGCATCGACCATTGTCTGCTGTCACAGCACTGGCGCAGCGTCGCTGCCGATATTGGGCCGTGGCTGGGCTCGGATCACTTGCCGCTGGTGGCGGACCTGCAGCTGCAGGCGCAATGATTCTTCCGCCGCTCTATTCCGCTGCCCTGGGCGTGCGCCTGATGATGTAGCCGCCGGACTTCTGGTCCGGTTCCAGCGTCAACAACTTGCGGCTCTGCGCTTCTTCCAGCAGATCGCTGAAGGTGCGAAAGCCGTAGTAGCTTTCGTTGAAGCCGGGATTACGGCGCTTCAAGGTTTGTTTGACCATCGAGCCCCAGATCTTCTCGTCCTGGTCGCGTTCGCCGGCGAGCGCATCGATGGTGTCGACGACCAGGTCGAAGGCCTGTTGCTTGCGGTCTTCTTCGCTGGCTTCCGGATTCTGCGCCTTCGGCGCATCCGCCCCGGCCGCCCCAACTGCCCCGGCCGCGGGCTTTGCCGCCGCCGGTTTGGCCGCCGCCGGCCTGCGTCGTGCGCGTTCCTTTTTCTTTTCCTCCTGCCGCACCAGGTCGTCGTAGAAGATGAACTCATCGCAGTTGGCGATCAGCAGGTCCGAAGTGGAGCTTTTCACGCCGACGCCGATCACCGTCTTGTTGTTCTCGCGCAGCTTGCTGACCAGCGGCGAGAAATCCGAGTCGCCGCTGATGATGACGAACGTGTCGACGTGCGCCTTCGTGTAGCAAAGGTCGAGCGCGTCGACCACCAGCCGGATGTCCGCGGAGTTCTTGCCCGACATGCGCACGTGCGGAATTTCGATCAGCTCGAACGACGCTTCATGCATCGGCGCTTTGAATTCCTTGTAGCGATCCCAGTCGCAATAGGCCTTCTTGACCACGATGCTGCCCTTGAGCAGCAGGCGCTCGAGCACCCGATCGATGTCGAACTTCGCGTACTTCGCGTCGCGAACGCCCAATGCGATGTTCTCGAAATCGCAGAACAACGCCATGCTGGTGATTGAATGAGCCATGGAGTGAATAGTGACTTGTGACTAGTGAAGGGTCGGCTGCGCCGCATCGGCGCGGGCCGCAGTCCGTTGCAGCCTCAAAGCCATCCTTTTCTCTTGAACAGCCAGTAGGTGACGCCCATGGAGGCGACCATCAGGCTGATGGAAAAGAAAAAATTGCTGTACTGGCCCGGCAGGTTCGGCAGCAGGTGATAGTTCATGCCGTAGATGCTGGCAATCAGCGTCGGCGGCAGGAACAGCACCGCAGCGACCGAGAAAATCTTGATGATGTTGTTCTGCTCGACGTTGATCAGGCCCAGCGTCGCTTCCAGCAGGAATGACACCTTGGAGCCGAGAAACGAGGCGTGATCCGACAGCGACATCACGTCGCGGCTGATGGAGTGAAAGCGGTCGCGCTGCTCGGCCGAGATGCCCGAGATCGACTGCTGTACGAACATCAGCAGGCGCCCCAGGCTGACCAGGCTCTCGCGGCCTTTGGAGTTGAGTTCGCCGTTGAAGCCGATCCGTTCGATCATCGCCCGCAAGTCGCGGCTGGTCGGCTGGCCGCTGCCGTTGCGCGCGAAGATGTTGCCGGAGACGCTATCCAGGTCGGCGCCGACGCGCTCGAGCACATCGGCGATGCGTTCGATGAACGCTTCCATCAAGCCGGCCAGGATCGCGACCGCGGTCTGGCAGGAAGCCGGATGTTTGCTGGCGTAGGCGATGAACTGCTGGAACGGTTTGGTGTCGAGATAGCGATTGGTCACCAGGCGGTTGCCCGCAAGGATGAACGTGACCGCGGTGCTGACTGGCCGGTCAGTGTCGAGTTGCGCACCGACAGTAGTCGTCATGTACAGCGCGCCGTTGTCTTCGTATAGCCGGTTGGAGGTTTCGATCTCCTTCATTTCCTCGCGCGTCGGCACGTCGACGCCGAGCTCGGATTCGACCAGCTTTTCTTCTTCGACCGTGGGCTCCAGCAGATCGACCCACACTGCCACTTCCGGAATCTTCGGCGTCCCCGACGACATGTCCGGCTCGACGCGCACCAGACCCTGCACTGCCGGAACGAAGATGTTCAACATCGCGCCGTGCCCGGTCTAGCGCTGGCGCGCTGCTGCTTCAGCCACCGTGCTCGTGCGCAGCCAGTTCATCGATCAAGCCGAACAGTTGCGTCTCCCCGCCGGCGGCCCCGACGTCGGTGGTGTACTTGCCGTTCACCACCACGGTTGGCACCGACTGGATGCGATAACGGCGATTCAGGACATCGGCGCGCTGCAGCTTGGATTCCACCGAGAATGACGAGAACGCCTTGGTGAATTCTTCTTTGCTGACGCCGTGCTGCTGGAAGAACGCGGTGATCTTGTCGAGGCTGTTCAGTTGGTTGCCGGCCACGTGGATTTCGCGAAAGATCAGACCGTGCAACTCGTCCAGCTTGCCGAGCAATTCGGCCGTGTAGAAGACACGGGCGTGCATGCGTGTAGCGTCGTTCCACATCGCCGGCACGCGCACGAATTCGACGTAGCCCTGTTTGCCCTTGCTGCGCCAGGACTCGATCGCCGGATCGAGCGAGAAGCAGTGGGCGCAGTTGTACCAGAACACTTCGGCGACTTCGACCTTGCCCGGCGACACGCCGGTGGGCTGGGCCGGAACCAGCTTCTGATAGTGGGTGCCTTCCTTGAACTTGGCAGAGGTCGCCGCGGTGGCAGAGGGGCCGCCGAGCTTCAGCGACGGCTGAGTGGTCGAGGCAGCCTGCTGTTCGGCCGGGACCGGCGCATCATCGAGTTCACTGACGGTTTCCGCCGGGGCAGCAATGGCTGCCTGATCGGTGGCCGCCTGTTCAGCAGGCGCCGCGGCGTCCGTTTCAGCGCCAGGCGAGGCCCGCTGTGCAGCTGCCGGGGCGGGCGGTGCCGCCGCCGTCTTGGGTTCCTGCTTGCTGCAGGCCGCGAGTACTATCAATGTGGAGAGCAGGACAGTGAGTTTGTTCATGCTTCGTTCCAAGAAAAAAGGATCGCGTCTGACTGGAATCGAGTCAACGCAGCCCTTGGATGTAAGCGGCCACAGCGTCGATTTGCTCATCCGTCATGACGGCGGCGACATTGCGCATCATTTGATTCGGATCGGTCTGCCGTGTTCCGGCGCGATACGCTTTCAGCTGCGCAGCGATGTACGGAGCGTGCTGGCCGTGAATCTGCGCATAACCGGCAGCCGGATTGCCGGCGCCGATGGGGCCGTGGCAGGCGGCGCAAGCTGCAACACCGGTTTTCTGATCGCCACCGCGGTACAGACGCTGGCCCAGCGCGACCTTCGATGGTTCCGCTTCCAGCGTGCCGGTGGGTTTCTGCGACGAGAAGAACGCTCCGAGGTCGGCCATGTCCTCCTCGGATAGCGGCTTGGCCATCGGCGTCATCAGCGGATCCTGGCGCACGTCGTTCTTGAACGCGCTCAGCTGGCGCTTGAGGTAAGTTTCATGCTGGCCGGCGAGATTCGGCCAAACCGGGTTGACGCTGTTACCGTTGACACCATGGCACGCTACACAGGGCGCGGCCTTGGCCTGGCCTTTTTCCGCCGACCCCGCGCCGGTGTGCGCTTCGGCGGCGAATGCCCCTGCGCCCACCTGCAGGCCGCACAGAACGGAAAGCAGGACCATCGACTGAAACTTCATTATTCAAACTCCGGGTTAGCGGCGGCTGGCCAAAAGGCGCGGAATTGTACACTAGCGTCCACGCCCGCCTGCAGCCTCCCTCCACCGAATTCCCACGGACGACATGCCGCAATTCCCACCTGCCCAATTTCTGACCAGCTCCTGGCAGACGCACCAATTTCCGCCCGATCAGGGGGTGGAGGTGGCGTTCGCCGGCCGCTCCAACGCCGGCAAGTCCAGCGCGTTGAATGCGATCACCGGCCGCAAGGATCTGGCGCGCACCAGCAAGACGCCGGGCCGCACCCAGCTGATCAATTTTTTCGCGCTGAACGAGCAGCAGCGACTGGCAGATTTACCGGGCTACGGTTACGCGAAAGTCCCGGAAAAAATGCGCGATCACTGGCGCCAGCTGCTGAGCCGTTACGTGGAAACGCGCGTCTCCCTGGGCGGCCTCATCATCGTGATGGACTCGCGTCGGCCATTGACTGACTTCGATCTGCAGATGCTGGAATGGACCGGCGCCCAGAACCTGCCCACCTATCTGCTGCTGACCAAGGCCGACAAGCTCAGCAAGGGGGAGGCCCTCACGACATTGAGGAAGGTGCGTGCGTCAGTAGGCGAGGGGGTTGGCGCCCAGCTGTTCTCTGCCGTCACCAAATCCGGGGTGGATGAGGCGCGCAGAGAGGTGCTGAGGATGCTGGCGACCACGCCGTCGCGAGCCGAGGAATTTGCGGAAGGACCTTGATGGCCGGGAAGGGGTTCCAGAAAAAAAGAACCCCGGCGACTTCGAGAGCCACCGGGGCAGTATTACCCGGCATGGGGATGGACCGGGTGACCGTCTGCTCAGGGAGGTCAGCAAACGGGAGCGTCCTGGCCGACGCTCGGGAGTTATGACGCCCGCCCCGGATGAAAGTTCCGCCCGAAGTTCGCCTGGAATGTATGAAAAAATCGTCATAATTTCAGGTGTTTATCTGCATCGGACAGGCCACAGTCCAAACCGTTACATTAAGCCGGATCGAGTCGTTTTGTTGCAACTACGCAACAAATGCCGCCGCGGCAGGGCCTGAAAACTTTTTTCAAAATTTATACGTAACAGCCGCCCAAACCAGGTCGACCTCGTCGTCGCCATCGCGTTCATCGTCACCGTCATCGTCAAACCCAGGTCGATGGCTGCCGATGGGGTCATCAAAGGAAGGTGTAGGTCACGCCGATGGACAGCAGGTTCGCGTCTTCGACGTCGTCGATATCGAATCTTTCATATTCAGCGCGCACCCCGAGGCTCAGCAGGCGGAACTGCACGCCGAGGCCGTAAGCGAGGTCGGTGCCGTCTTCGCGATAGATATCACCGATGCCGTCCAGCTCGACGGTGCTGTCGAAGCTGATGAGGCCGCCCTTGGCGAACACATCCACCGGGCCGACGGGCAGGAAAAATACGCCGAAGGCGCTGATGCCATCGGTGTTCGCGGCCAGCCGGCCATCTTCGGCCTCGCCGAAATTCACATAGCTCGCTTCCACGCCGAACCAGTCGAGCGGGCGGAGGCCGACGATGAATTTGAACCCGGTGTCGTCGCTGTCGACCTGCGCCAAGCCCTGATCGATTTCGATATTGGCGTCGCCGAGGCTCGCGCCCAGGTAGATACCGTTGTCAGCCGCCATTGCCGCCGTGCTCGCCATCAACAAGGCAGTGGCCAGAATTGCTTTTTGCATGAGTACTCCTTGGAGAGAAATGAATGGTGATTTGTGACTAGTGACTGGTCAAAGGGCGCGTGTGCGCAGCATGCACGATGAACCTGAATCCACAATGAAACGAGCGTTGGCCGGCGCGGCGCACTCTGACCATTCTCCAGTCACGAGTCACCGCTCACTGCGTGGTTTAGTGCGCCTCGTCCCAGTTCTCGCCGGTACCGGCGTCGACTTTCAGCGGTGAGCGCAATGTCGCAGCAGAGCTCATCAGCTCGCGCACATTCGCGATGAGTTCGTCGGCCGATTCGCGTCGCACTTCGAAGACAAGTTCGTCGTGAACTTGCAACAGCAACCGCGCCTGCAACCGTGACCGGGTGAGCCAGCGATCGACTTCGATCATGGCGCGCTTGATGATATCTGCCGCCGTGCCTTGCATCGGTGCGTTGATCGCAGCGCGCTCGGCGCCCTGGCGCAGTCCGGCATTGCGTGAATTGATATCGTTTAGATACAAACGACGGCCGAACACCGTTTCCACATAACCGCGTTCGTGAGCGAGCTGCCGTGTTTCGTCCATGTAACGGCGCACGCCCGGGTAGCGCTGGAAATACAACTCGACATAGCGCGTCGCCACGCTGCGTTCTATCCCTAAGCGCGAAGCAAGGCCGAACGGCGACATGCCATAGATGAGACCGAAGTTGATCATCTTGGCGGTGCGGCGCTGGTCCTGGGTGACGGTATCGAGCGTCATGCCAAATACTTCGGCGGCGGTTGCCTGGTGGATGTCGCGGTCCTCGCTGAAAGCTCTCAGCAGACCTTCATCGCCCGACAGGTGCGCCATGATGCGCAGTTCGATTTGCGAATAATCGGCGGCCACGATGCAACACCCTGGGGGCGCAATGAACGCCTGCCGGATGCGGCGCCCTTCCGGAGTGCGAATCGGGATGTTCTGCAGGTTAGGATCGGCTGAAGACAACCGCCCGGTGGCGGCGATCGCCTGTTGATAACAGGTATGTACCCGTTGGGTACTACGATTGATCTGCAGCGGCAGCTTGTCCGTGTACGTGGACTTCAATTTCGCGAAGCCGCGATAGTCCATGATCAAGCGCGGCAACTCGTAATTCGCCGCCAGCTCCTCGAGCACGTCTTCCGCCGTCGAGGGCTGGCCGGTCGGGGTTTTGCGAATAACCGGCAATCCCAGCTTGCCGAACAGAACCTCCTGCAATTGTTTGGGCGATTCCAGCGAGAACGGTCCGCCGGCGGCGGCGTAAGCCTGCATCTCGATATCGCGCATACGGGTCGCCAGCTCGCCGCTTTGCTTGCGCAGCAGGTCGCCATCGAGCAGTACGCCGGCATGTTCCATTCGCACCAGCACCGGCACCAACGGCTGTTCGATGGTGTCGTACAACGACTTCAGCGGCGGCAGGCTTGCGATGCGAGGCCACAGCATCAGATGCAATTGCAACGCGATGTCCGCTTCTTCGGCGGCATAGGTGGTTGCAGTGTCGAGCGCGATCTGGTTGAACTCGATCTGTTTCGCGCCTTTGCCCGCCACGCTTTCATAGGCAATGGCTTCAATGCCCAGATACTTGCGCGCGACCTGCGGCAAATCATGTTTGGTCGCCGTGCTGTTCAATACATACGACTCGAGCATGGAGTCGAAGTGATAACCCTGCAGTTCCACGCCGGCGCGCTTGAGCACGTGCGCTTCAAACTTCAGATCATGGCCGACTTTCACAGGTCGTTCGCTTTCCAGCACCGGACGCAGCGCGTTCAACACGGCATCGCGCGACAGTTGTTCGGGCGCGCCGGGATAATCGTGACTGACCGGCACGTAGGCGAGGTTGCCCGGTTCGACGCCGAACGCCACGCCGACAATCTCCGCTTGCATGTAACCGGACGAGGTCGTGGCGACGTTCAGGGACATCAGCTCTGCGGCCTGCAGTTTTGCGACCCATGCTTCGAGCGCCGCCATGGTCAGCACGGTCTCGTAATTGCGCGGCACGGCTGGTGCTGCTGGAGTTGCGGATTCGATCGACGCTGCTACCTGCGGAGCCGCAGCTGAGACTGCCGCTTCTTCCGCAACATCGGCGCCGACGAGTTGGCGCAGCAGTGCGCGAAATTCCATTCGCGTGAACAGTTCTTTTAAGCGTTCGCGATTCGGCTCGCCGACCACCAACGATTCGAACTGCAGATCCAGTTTGACGTTGCAGTCGAGCGTCGCGAGCTTGCGCGACAGCTCCAGGTTTGTCAGCCCTGCGCGCAGGTTTTCGCCGACCTTGCCGGCAATGGAGGCGGCGTTCTCGACCACTTTGTCGAGCGTGCCGAATTCGCCCAGCCATTTGGCTGCGGTCTTCGGTCCGACTTTGGGAATGCCGGGAATGTTGTCCGAGGTATCGCCGACCAGCGCCAGGTAATCGACGATCTGCTCCGGGAACACGTCGAATTTGGTTTTCACGCCGGCGCGATCCAGGCGCGAGCCGGTCATCGTGTTCACCAGATGGATGCGTTCGTTTACCAGCTGCGCCATGTCCTTGTCGCCGGTGGAGATGAGCACGTCGACGCCTTGCGCCGCTGCCTGTTGAGCCAGCGTGCCGATGACGTCATCGGCTTCGACGCCATCGATGCGCAACATCGGCAGCCCCATGGCTTCGACGCAATCGAGCAACGGTTGCAACTGCGAGCGCAGGTCGTCCGGCATGGGCTGGCGTTGCGCTTTATAAGATTCGAACAGCGCATCCCGGAAGGTTTTGCCGGGCGCGTCGAACACGATGGCGATCAGCTCGGGCGCTTCTTCCTTGCGCAATTTCTGCAGCATGTTGAGCACGCCGAGCACCGCGCCGGTCGGTTCACCCCGCGAATTGGTCAGCGGCGGTAGCGCATGGAACGCGCGATACAAATAGCCGGACCCGTCCACCAGGACGAGTTTACGCTGCGCACTCATCAAGGACCTGGCGGTGGCGGCGTGGTCGAGGGGCGATCGGGATCGGGCGGCGATACCGGCGGCGGGGAGGTGGTTGTCGGCGGACTCGAAGGATCGATGCGTTCGCGGTCCTTTTTTTGCGACTGGGGTGCGGGTGGCAGTGTGCGGACTTTGCGGCCCTCGCTTACTCCCGGGCTCGCCGGTGCCGTAGTTTCGGTCGCGCCGGTCGCGGACGCAGCGACTTCCTCCTGCCGGGCGTCAGGCAAATACAGCGGGCCTTTCAGACCGCAGCCGGCCAGGCTGAATAACAGCACCGGCACCATCCAGTTGCGCGCAGAGGAAATCATGGGCGCAGTATAAAGGAAGCGCCTGCCGGGCGACGCCCAGGCGCTAGGACTTGTCCAACACCGCCATGGTCAGGCGGGAAATGCACACCAGCTTGTCCTGCTCGTCGCTGATGCGGATTTCCCAGACATGACTGCGGCGGCCGAGATGAACCGGCCGCGCCGTGCCGATCACGAAGCCGCTGGCGACGCCGCGTATGTGGTTGGCGTTGATCTCCTGGCCGACGACGCGATATTTGCTCCCATCCACCACCAGCTTCGCGGCGTAACTGCCCAGCGTTTCCGCCAGCGCCACCGAGGCGCCGCCATGCAGGATGCCGTCGGGCTGATGGGTGCGATCTTCCACTGGCATGCGGCCGCGCAGGAAGTCCGGACCGATTTCGGTGAACTGCATGCCGAGATGTCTGGCCAAGCCGAAATCTGCGCTGATGTCGGCGAGCTGGTAGGGTTTGAACCAGATCACTGCTTGCTCAACTTCTCGCCGATGCGGCGATAGGCATCGCGGAACGAAATGCCTTCTTTGACGACCAGCTCGTTGGCTTCGGCCGCCGCATGGATCGATGGATCGAGGCGAATGCGATCCTTGCGGAAAGTCACTCCGGCCAGCGCGAGCGGCAGGATGGCCAGTGTATCGAGGCACAAATCGATACTGCGGAACAGCGGCACCTTGATCAGCTGCAGGTCGCGCTGATAACCCGACGGCAACTTGCTGACGATGCCCAGCACTTCATGCAAGCAGGCCAGCGCCGTCGCGCTGCGTCCGCGGATCAGTTCGAAGACATCGGGATTGCGCTTTTGCGGCATGATCGATGAGCCGGTCGTGAACGCATCGGGCAACGCGACGAAAGAAAATTCCTGCGTGTAGAACAGCAGCAAGTCGGCAGCGAGCCGGCCGATGTCCTGCATCACCAGCGAGATTTCGAACAACAACTGCGCTTCGCCCTTGCCGCGCGACAGCTGCACGGCAGTCACCGGCAGCTGCACGGACGCAAAGCCTAGTTTCTGACGGGTGGCTTCGCGATCGATCGGCAGGTTCGGCGAGCCATAACCGGCGGCTGAGCCCAGGGGACTTTTCTGCAGGCGGCGCTGGACCTGCTGCAGACCCTCCGCGTCGTCGCGCAATTCGGCAGCAAAGCCGCCGGCCCACAACGCCACCGAACTGGGCATCGCTTGCTGCATGTGAGTGTAGCCGGGCAGTTCAACGTCGGATTCGCGGACGGCCAACTCATCGAGCGCTTGAGCGGCGCCATTCACTCGCGCATGAAGTTCATCGACGGCGTCGCGTAAATACAGGCGCAGCGCCGTCAGCACCTGATCGTTACGCGAACGACCGAGGTGCACGCGCTTGCCCGCCTCGCCGATGCGTTCGGTGAGCAGATTTTCCAGCGCCGTCTGGCCGTCTTCGTGTTCGAGCAGCACCTGCCATTTGCCGGCGGCATGCTCGGCGGCGATCTCGGTCAAGCCGCGACGAATCGCCGCCAAGTCCGCGGCGGGCAACAAACCCTGAGCGCTAAGCATTTCGGCATGGGCGATCGAAGCGCGCGCGTCGTACTCGACCAGGCGATTGTCGAGTGCGTGATCTTCGCCGGCTGTGTATCGCAATACACGCTCGTCGAGCGGCGCGCCTTTGTCCCAAAGCCGGCTCACGCGTGCTGCTCTGCCGGGCTCAACACGCTGATGTTTTCGACCACCAGCGTGCCGGTGCCTTCGTTGGTGAACACTTCGGCAAGAATGCTGTCGGTGGACTTGTACGAAATCACGTGCACGCGGCGCACGCCGCCGCGAATCGCCTCTTCGATGGCCTTCGCCTTCGGCAGCATGCCGTCCTTCAGGCTGCCCTGGTCCTTCAGTTTCTGCAGGCCGGCGAGGTCGGTGTAAGAAATGACCGAGCGCGCATCTTCCAGCGATTCCATGATGCCGGGTGCGCCGGTGCAGAGCATCAGCTTTTCGGCTTTCAAAGCTGCGCCGATGCCGGCCGCCACCGTGTCGGCGTTGATGTTGAGCAGCGTGCCCTTGTCATCCGCGGACACGGGACTTACGACCGGCATCAGGCCGTCGTCGAGCAGCTGCTGCAACACCTTGGCGTCGATGAGATCGATGTCGCCGACGAAACCGTAATCGACGGTCTGCCCTTCGATCTGCACCGGCGGGCGCTTGTGGGCGCGCACCAGTCCCGCGTCGACGCCGCTCACGCCCACCGCAGCGATTTCCAATTCACGACAGATGCCGAGGATCTGCGTGTTGACCAGGCCGTTGAGCACCATGCTGGTCACTTCCATCGACTTCTCATCGGTAACGCGCCGGCCCGCGACGATGCGCGGCGTGAGGCCGAGCGATTCCTGGATCTGCGTCAGCTGCGGTCCGCCGCCATGGACCAGCACCACGCGAATGCCGACCTGGTGCAGGATCGCGACCTGCTCCATCAACGAGCGGGTGGACGCGAGGTCGCCGAACACGCCGCCACTCGCCTTGATGACGAACACTTTGCCTTTGTACATCCGGATGTACGGCGCGGCGCCGCGAAGCGCTCGAATGGCAACGGAAGGATCGGAACGGAGCACGGTGATAATCCTTGAAGTGAATAGTGACTGGTGACTGAGCCAGAAGCGAGCGATCAGCCTCTCAGCAGCCGGTAAAGAACTGCCATCTGCACAACCATGCGATTGAACGCTTCCCGGATGACGACGCTGCGTGGGCCATCGAGCACTTCGTCCGCGACCGCGACATTACGCCGCACGGGCAGACAATGCATGAAGTGGCAACCGGAGTCCGTGGCCCGGAACCAATTTTCCTTGATGCACCAGTCGCTGAGATATTCGCGCAGCCGCTTGTCCGCTTCGTCATCGCCGTAGTGCAGCGGCGAGCCCCATTCCTTCGCGTACACCACGTGCGCGCCGTCGAGCGCTTCGCCGCGTTCGGTCGTCTCTCGTACCGAGCCGCCGGCGGCTTTGGCCGCCTGGCGTGCTTTTTCCATGATGGGTTCCGGCAGCGCGAAACCTTCGGGCCGCAGCACGACCACCTCCATGCCGCGCATGGCTGCCATATGAACCGTTGCCGACGGCACCGCGAGCGGCAAGGCACGTGGATGATTCGTCCAGCTCAGCACGAACTTGCCGCGTTCGGGAACGCGTAGTTCATCCATCGTGTGCCAGTCGGCGAGCGCCTGGCACGGATGGTTGACCGCCGATTCCATGTTCACCAGCGGCTTGTCGCAAAGGTCCGCCATCATGCGGAAGCCCGTCTCGGCGAGATCGGCGGCGAGATTGCGGCCTTCGGCGAACATGCGGATGCCGATGGCATCGCAGTACGAAGCGAGCACCGGCACCGCTTCACGAACATGTTCGGCGGCCGCGCCATTCATGATCGCGCTGGAACGCGTTTCCATCTGCCAGGTGCCCTGGCCGGGCGTGATCACGACGGCCGTGCCGCCGAGACGCATCATCGCGCTTTGAAACGAAGCCAGGGTACGCAGCGAAGGATTCAGGAACAGCAGGCCGAGCACCTTGCCCGCCAATGCCTGGGGCTGCGGATGCTGTTGCAGGCGGGATGCCAGGCCGAGCAGGTCTTTGACTTGCTCGCGCGGAAAATCGGCCAGGTCGAGAAATCGATTCATGATTAATGCTCTGGTTCTATGCGACTGCCGCGCGGCAGGCTGGCGAGCGCCTGGCGCAACAGGTCGACGTGCGGACTTTCCAGGACGAAGGGCGCCAGGATGCGCAGCACGTTGGGATCGGCGCTGGTGCCCGTCAAGATATTCGCCTTCAACAATTCCGCCTGCACGTCCTTCGCCGGCCGCGACGTGCGCAGGCCGAGCAGCAAACCCGCGCCCTGCGACCCGATCACCGGCCCGACCAGGCACTTCTCGCGAATTTCCGCCGAGCGCTGCTGGACGTTCCTCAACAGGCCTTCGGATTCGATGATGTCGATGACGGCTTCGACGATGGCGCACGCCATCGGGCCGCCGCCGAACGTGGTGCCGAGCGAATCGGGCTGCAAATACGGCGCGACGTGATCCGCGACCAGCATCGCCGACACCGGAAAGCCCGCGCCCAGCGCTTTGGCCGTGGTGATGATGTCCGGCGTCACTCCATACATGTTGGCCGCGAACGGATAACCGGTGCGACCGAAACCGCATTGCACCTCATCGAAGATCAGCACGCTGCCGTTTTCACTGCAGCGGAACCGCAGCGCTTCGAGGAATTCCTTCGGCAGGTCGACCGCGCCGGCGACGCCTTGCACCGGTTCGACGATCACCGCCGCGGTTTGATCGTTGATCAGCGTGCCGAGCTTGCCGGCGTCGCTGGGCTTGATGAAGCGGACGTCGAACGGCTTTTGCGGAAAGCCGTACCATTTCTGCTCCGCGCCCCAGGTCACAGCGCCCGCCGCGGCGGTGCGCCCATGGAAGCTGCCTTCGACCGCCAGCACCTGTGTGCCACCGGTCATTTTGAACGCCAGCTTCAGCGCATTCTCATTCGCTTCCGCGCCCGAGTTGACGAAGAACACTGTATCGAGACCGAGGCCGCAAAACTTCGCCAGCTTGGTGGCCGCGCGACGGCGCACGTCGAGCGCAACGGCATTACTTTGGAAACAAAGCGACTGAGCTTGCGTGTTCAGCGCTTCCAACCAGCGCGGATGTCCATAACCGAGAGCGGCGACCGCGTGGCCGCCATAGAGATCGAGCACCTTGCCGCCATCGGGCTTGTGCAGGAACACGCCGCGCGCGTCCGTGATCTGCAGCGGAAACTGCGCGTAGACCGGCGCCAGGTGATCGGCCGGTGCTTGTGAGGATGAATTGGTCATTAAGTTGCTCTTGAAGTCTATCGGTTGACGGTCAGCGAACCGCCAACCGTGTGCTTCCGAAGCCTCCAAACTCAGTGCCATCCGTCGCATCAGTCACTTCGTTCATGGTTGCATTTTCAGTCAGTTGCACATTGTCGGAAGTCAGGGAAGTCGATGAAGCAGAGCTTCCCTACGTCCAACCTGCCGCGGGCGCAGTCAGACCGGTCGTCTCTTCGAGGCCGAACACGCGGTTCAGCCACTGCATCGCGCCGCCAGCCGCTCCTTTGACCAGGTTGTCGATGACGCACATCACCGCGACGGTGTTGCCGTCGGCGGCACCGCTCACGAAGGCGTAGTTGCTGCCGGCCACATCTTTTACATGTGGCATTTCGGAGACGACACGTACGAAGGGACGATCGCGATAGAAACCACGCAGCGCGTCGAGCAATTCCGGCGTCTTGATCGGCCGTTGCGCCTGCGCCTGAACCGTGACGTGGATACCGCGTGCAAACGGTCCGGAATGCGGAACGAAATTGAACTTGGCCGCCACTTGCGATGCAGCCTGCGCCAACGCCGTGATCTCCGGCGTGTGCCGATGCGACAGCGGGTTGTAAGCATACAGGTCGCTGTGTCGCTGCGGATGATGCGTGCCCGCGGCGGGTGTGCGCCCGGAACCGGTGCTGCCGGTGATGCCGGCAGCGAACAATTGCGGTTCCACCAATCCCAACTGCAGGATCGGCACACTCGACAACAGAACCGCGGTCGCGAAGCAGCCGGGATGAGCAACGTGTGGCGTGCGCAGCGTGTTCAAATGCTCCGGTACTGCACAGCTGAACTGCGCGATGCGATTCGGCGCGCCATGAGCATGCTTATACACAGCTTCATAGGCACCCGGCGTCGTGTAGCGATAGTCGGCGGAGATATCGATGACTCGCGGCTTCGCGCCTTTCGCTTCGGCTGCGGTGAGCAGGCCATCGATGAGTTTGGCGGCGACACCATGCGGGGCCGCCGACAGAATCGCCGACGTCGGCAACGAGCCGACCCGCTCCGTCACCGCTGCCAGGCTGGAAAATTTCAGCTCCGGATAAATCGGCGCCAGATGCGGGAACGACTTCGCCACTGCCTCGCCGGGCTGGCTGTCGGAAAGAATGGCTTGCAATGCCAGCCGCGGATGTCCGGCGATCAGTCGCAACAACTCACCGGAGACATAGCCGGTGCCGCCCAGGACGATGACGGGAATCTTGGCGTCGCTCATTCGACGTCTTCCGCTATTTTGGTTCGCGGCGTCAGCTGCAGCGCTTCGATCACGCAATCGCCGAGCTTGGCGCCGTCGGTGATGGCATTGAACGCCGGCACGCCGAACTTGTCACGAATGATGTTCACGCCGACGGCATTGTCGGTCGCCGGGCCGGTCACGACGGCCGGCTCGATGCTGAACTGTTCGCGCAGCAGTTTCACGCCGCCCCACGCGGCGACCGGATCGTTCGCGGAGAGCACCACCGCCGTAAGCGCACTGCGAATATCGGGCGCCGACAGAATCGCTTCGACGCCGTACGCGCCGAGAATACCGTCACCGAGTTCGAACACGATCACGTCGGGCTCGCCTTGCGACATCTCGGTAAGCAGCGCGCGCGTGATCGCCGGGCCGTTTTTCGCCGTCGTCGTGACCACACCGAGGTCGGTGAAAATCATGCTGCGACGTGCGCCTGCATCCTCCATTGCGAGAATGTCACGACGCAGGGAAACGCCAGTCGCCTTGAACGCGTGCACGTTCAAACCCCGATGCCGCATGCGAGAGACGATGGCGCAGGCCGCGGCAGTCTTGCCCGCTTCCATGCAGGTGCCCGCGAGCGCGACGACCGGAACATTGCGAGTGTTTACCTGGACGTTGTAATCCAGGCGGCGATAGCCAACGCGCGCCGGCACGCCGATGCGCTCGCCGAGATACGGGAACGTCAGCACCACGCCGATAACCCTGGCATCGAACGGCGTGCCCTTCTCCGGGTTCACCGAATCGACGATGCCGAGCACGCCGCCAATGTTCAACACCTGGATGATGTCGCCTTCCTGCACCGACTCCGGCAAATGGCCGGAATAGCCGAACAGCGCCTGGCGATGGCCGAGCGCGCCGACGATGACATCGCCCTTGGCGACCTTGGCCATGCGCCCGCTGGTCAGCTCCAGCGTGTTGTAAGTCGATTTGTTGTTGAGCACTTCTACCACCAGCACCACGCCTTCCTCGCAGGGGATATCGGTGGTGGCGACGCGCAGCTCATGCCCCAGCTGCAGCGCCTGGGTGATGGAAGCGATCTTGTCGACGACGACTGTTTTCATAGCAGTGATTACTGACTCGTGACTGGTGAATGGCCGGAAACCGGCTCAGCCTTGGCCGGCGCGGGTCCAGAACATGCCCGGCAAGCCAACCATTTTCGAAAAGCCCAGCGCATCCGCCGCGGTCCATTCGCCGGCCGCTTCGCCATAGACGCCCTTCGAGGCGGCCATGATGGAGTAGGGCGACGTTACGCCGCTGACGAATGCATTGCCGGGCCGATACTGCACTTTCACTTCGCCGGTGACGCGCGCCTGCGAATTGACGAACAGCGCTTCCATGTCCCGGCATACCGGATCGAGGTGCTGGCCTTCATGCACCAGGTCGCCGTACGGACCGGACAACATCTCTTTGATCCGCTGCTGCCGGCCGGTCATCACCAGCTTTTCCAACTCACGGTGCGCGCTGATCAGCACTTCCGCCGCCGGCGCTTCGAACGCGACGCGGCCCTTGGTGCCGATGATGGTGTCGCCCAAGTGGATGCCGCGGCCGACGCCGAACTTCGCGCCGATGGTTTCGACCTGTTCGATCACGCTCACCGGATCGAGCTTGTTGCCATCGAGGCTCACTGGAATGCCCTTCTCGAAACCAATGGAATGCAGCTCCGGCGCCTGCGGCTTCGCGTACGCGTCCTTAGACAGCACCCAAGCGTGATCCGGAATGCTGTCTGCCGACGTCAAGGTCTCTTTGCCGCCGATGGTCACGCCCCACAGCCCGCGATTTACGGAATACGCCGCGCCATACGGAGGAATGGTCAGCTTGCGATCCTCGAGATACTTCAATTGCTCGGGCCGCTTGAACGCCTGATCCCGCACCGGCGCAAGAATCGTCAGCTCGGGCGCGAGCGTGCGCAGCGCGACTTCAAACCGCACCTGGTCGTTGCCGGCAGCCGTGCAGCCATGAGCCACAACCTTCGTACCGAGCTTGCGAGCATATTCGGCAATCGTCTGCGCCTGCATCACACGCTCGGCGCCAACGCAGAGCGGATACATTTGCCCGCGTTTCACGTTGCCCATGATCAGATACTTGATCACCTGCTCGAAGTAATCCTTCTTGGCCTCGACCAGAATGTGATCCCGCGCGCCCAACGCGCGCGCCCGCTCATCCAACACCTTCGCAGCGTTTGCATCGATGCCGCCGGTGTCGACCGTGACCGTGATGATGGGCCGGCCATAGTTAGCCGACAGCCACGGCACCAGGAATGAGGTGTCGAGGCCGCCGGAGAAGGCCAGCAGAATCGGCTCGTTGCCGGGAGGTAGGGTCGCTATCGCTGTCATGTCGTTTCCAAACTCGTTTCAAAATGCTTCGGACTGTCTATTCGCTCGCTGACCCGTCGCGTATTGCCTCGCGGCTCGCGGCGGCTGCCGGGGTGTATGTCGTTTCGGGACCGCGCACGGCCCTCGCCATGCTTTCGCATGGCTCGTGGCGCGTACATCCATGTAGCGCTGCGAGCGAAAAGGTCCCTCTTTTCGACGCTCCCGAAACGACATACACCCCGGCAGCCACCGCCGATACACCGGTGGCTACCAACTTCACGCCGCTGGAGCAGAGCCTCGAGCAGCCGTTACCACCCACGCCTCAAGCGTCGACCAGAGGGGTCTTTGTCCTTGCAGGAGCGTGAAAATCAGGGACAGATTTTCTACGCAGCGCTACAGGGACGTACTTGTGCGCGGTCCTGCAAGGACAAAGACCCCTCTGGTCGGCGCGAGCCACCGAGGCCCTCTTACGCATCCACAGCCAACCTCAAATCCCAAAAATCCCGCGCAGCCGCTCGCGCAGCTTCTTCTGATCCTTGCCTTCATCGGTGGCGATGAAGATCGTGTCGTCGCCGGAGATCGTGCCGACGACTTCGGGCCACTGTGAACTGTCGATGGCCACGGCCACGCTTTGCGCCGTTCCCGTTGTGGTCTTGACGACCGTCAACGACGAGCCGGCGGTGCGAATCTCGGTCACGAACTTCGCGACCGCTGTGAACGGGTTGGCTGTTGCCGATTCGCCCGCGGGGACGATGTAGCGATCGCCGGCCTTGGCCACTCCGAGTTCACGCAGGTCGCGGCTGACGCTGGACTGGGTGGCGTCGAAGCCCTGTTTGCGGAGCACCTTCACCAATTCGTCCTGGTTGCGCACGGTCGACTCCCCGATGATTCGGAGGATCGCCGCGCGGCGCGCCACGGATTGATGGATCTCGGCAGCCATGAAGCCTTCAGGCCGGGAAAACGCCCGTCATGCCCTTATGCATAAAAAGGCGCGCATAGTGCATAATTATGCAGAGGCTGTCAATGACGGAAATCGCAGCGGTTAAGCTCGGCGGCGGTTGGCAAGCAGGCTGTCGAGGCCGTATATGGCGAGCGCGGCCCAAATGAGCGCGAAGCCGACCACTCGCGGCCCGGTGAACGGCTCCTCGAAGATCATTACGGCGCACAGCAGCTGGAAAGAAGGTGCGATGTATTGCAGTACGCCGATCGTCGAGAGCGGGATGCGTCGTGCGCCGACGGCGAACAGCACCAGTGGAATGGCGGTGAGCGGCCCTCCCAGCAACAGCAGTGCATTCATGCCGAGCCCGATCTCGCCCATGGCGCCCGCACCGGAAAATTCGCACCACAGGATATAACCCGCTGCACCTGGCAACAGCAGCAGCGTTTCTCCGGTAAAGCCGGGCAGTGCTTCCACCTTGGCGACTTTTCGCACCAGGCTGTACACGCCGAAGCTCAGCGCGAGGCCCAGTGACAGCCAGGGCGGGCGGCCTGTCGTCCAACTGAGATAGAGAACACCGGCGGTGGCGATCACCACAGCCAGGTATTGCGTGCGATTCAGTCGCTCGCGAAAGACCACAACGCCAAGTGCGACGTTCACCAGCGGAGCGATGAAGTACCCGAGGCTGACTTCCACCACATGGTGGGTAGCGATGCCCCACATGAAGAGGGTCCAATTGATCGCGATCAATGCGGCTGAGAGGCAGAGTCGGTTACGAGTCTGCGGATCCGCCAGGGCACTGCGCAGTTGAGCGGACTCGCCGCGTGCGGCCAGCAAGCCGGCGCCGAACAAGCAGCCCCATACCATCCGGTGCGCGGTGAATTGCAGGACCGGCACTGCGTGCAACAGTTTCAAATACAGGGGTAATAAGCCCCACATCAAGAAGGCGCAGAGGGCGGCGGCCAGGCCTCGGGCGTCCAGAGCAGGCGCGGGCATCGCGCGGACGGGATCGTTCATGGAAATGGGCAATCGCTGCGGGTGGCAATGATAGGGCAGTTACGCGCTGCCGTGCAGGGCCGAATCCTGCTATTCACAATTCTGAAGTTGCGCAAGGATCGCCGCCGCGCGAAGCTGCTCACACTCCTTCTCATCGGCCGTTGCCCATGCCCTTGCTCGATCTTTCACGCCGCCTGCTGGCGCTGTCGCAGACGGGTCTGCACTTTTCGCAGGAAGAATACGACCGCGAGCGTTATCGCGAGATGGCGCAGATCGCCGGCGAGCTGCTGGCGCTGGAATCGTCGCTGACGGGAGAGCAGCTGCGCAATGCCTGGTTGGTCGAGGACGGATACGCGACGCCCAAGGTCGACGTGCGCGGCGCGGTGTTTCGCGGCGACCAGGTGTTAATGGTGCGCGAACGGGTCGACGGCAAGTGGACGCTGCCCGGCGGCTGGGCCGACGTCAATGACACGCCGTCGCACGCGGTCGAAAAGGAAATCGAACAGGAGTCGGGCTTCATCGCCCGTGCTGTCAAGATTGCCGCAGTCTTCGATCGCAACAAACACAATCATCCGCAGTTCCTGTTCCATGTGTGGAAAATGTTCTTCATCTGCGAGATCACCGGCGGCGATTTTCGCACCAGCTATGAAACGACCGGGGTGGAATTCTTTGCCGTCGACCAGCTGCCTGAACTGTCCACCGGCCGCGCCACCGCGGCCCAGATCCAGCGCGTGTATCGACATCACCTCGATCGCTCGCTGCCGACCGAGTTCGATTGAGCGCGCTTGCCATGCCTGACGCTGAGACACCGGCTACGCCTGTTCCCGACTGGTTCACCCGCGCACTCGCGGTTCCCAGCGAGTCGAACTATGCCGATGTCGGCGGCGTTCCCATTCATTACCTGAGTTGGAATGCACACGAGACTCACAAGCCGGGGCTGCTGTTCGCTCATGGGTTTCGCGCGCACGCCCGTTGGTGGAGTTTCATCGCGCCGTTTTTCACCGAGCGCTTCCGGGTCGCGTCGCTGGACTTCGGCGGCATGGGCGACAGCGGCGATCGCAGCGAATATACCGAGGAGAGCTACGTGCTCGATCTGACAGGGGTGATCGAGCATGCGAGTTTCGATCGTCCCACTGTCGTCGGGCACAGCTTCGGCGGCGCCCGCGTCCTGCATGCCTGCGCCCGTCATCCGGATCGGATCGGCCGCGCCGTGATCGTCGACGCTCACGTTCAGCTGCATGACGGCCCGCCGAAGGTCCGGAACCCCGAATTTCATCCCAAAAAAATCTATCCGAGCTATGACGCTGCTCGCGCTCGCTTTCGCCTCACTCCCGCACAGAACCGCGCCGCGCCCTACGTCATAGATCATGTCGCCAGACACTCCGTCAAACGAATCGATGACGGCTGGACCTGGAAATTCGACGATGCGCCGCCGCGACTGCATTCACACCACAACAACGTTTCCGGCATGCTCGCCCGTATCGATACGCCGTTTTCCTATATCTACGGGGACGACAGCGCCATCGTCTCGCATGCGTACGCGCAGGAGATCGTTGGCAATCTTGGCAACTGTCGCGGCCCGATTGCGATCCCTGAATCGCATCACCATGTGCTGCTGGATCAGCCGTTGTCTTTGATCTCGGCGCTGCAAGCGCTGCTGTACTGATATCATCGGCGCCATGTCCGAGTTCGAAATCACTCGACTGCTGGATACCGATATCGTGGCGTTGCGCAACGTCCGCTGCAGCGGTACTTGCCGACATCGCAGCACGGAGGAATGCGCCACGGCGACGCATCTTGTGTTTCCCTATCGCGGCGTTTACACGCGACATGTCGGTAGCGATCAAACTGTCGCGGATGCGAACCATGTGCTGTTCTTCAACGCCGAAGAAGGTTACCAGGTCAGTCATCCGCTGAAAGGGGGCGATGAATGCCTGTCACTGGGCCTCTGCGAAGCCACGCTGCGCGAGCTGTCGCCTCAATCGCTGTTGAATGACGGCGGCAAGGTAGGCTTTCGTCGGCAGAGCCAACGCATCGATCCTCGCGCACAGGCTCTCGTGGCACTGCTCCGCCACAGCCTGCAGAACGATTGCATCGAACCACTCGAGGCGGAGGGACTGGCGTTGACGCTGGTGTGTCGCAGTCTCGGGCCACGCACATCGCGTGAATCGCGCTCGACCCTGGCGAGCCGCCGCCTGGTCAATCGCGTCAAGGTCTTGCTGGCCAGCGATCTGTCGCGTCGTTGGGGGCTGGCGGAAATCGCTGCGGAGATCGGCGGCTCACCGGTGTACTTGACGCAGGTGTTCCAGAAAGTCGAAGGCATTCCTCTATACCGCTATCACCTGCGATTGCGGTTGGCGCGGGCCCTGGACCTGGTGACCCGATACGAAGATTTGTCGGCCCTGGCCGCGGAGCTCGGCTTTTCCAGCCATAGTCATTTCGCCGCCGCCTTCCGGCAGGCCTATGGCAAGTCGCCCACGGCGTTCAAGCTGGCGGCGCAGCCCGTCTGCCAGTGACCAAGAATCACTAAAGATTTCGACAGCGGCCGCAGCCGCGCAATGGTCTGCTACGTGTCCGGTCACCGGCTGGCGGTGACTTCTCTTCCTGAGGAAAGGACATGTCCACCCGCATTCATCTATCGCTGCTAATCATGGTTGCCGCCCTGGCGGCTGCGTCCCCCATCGCCTCGGTTACAGCGTCATCGACCGTTCGAGTGACCTATCACGATCTCGACCTCGATACCGCTGCTGGCGTTGCAACGTTGTACAAACGTATCCGAAGCGCCGCAATGAGCTATTGCAAATCCACCCGGGTCGCAACCGGCACGCGCGTGTCGTCGGCCTTCGATCTCTGCGTGCGAGATGCAGTCGCGACAACCATCCAGAAGATCGATCAACCCAACCTCAGTGCGTACTACGCCGCTCACGCGGATAACAGCGCAAGTTGAATCGCTCGGATTATCAAAGGAGGCAGCAATGATGAAAAAAACCTGTGCGGCGTGTGATTGCGAACTCGATGCGAACGCCATCGAGGTCAGAATCGGCGCCCATGTCGTCGAAGTGTGCTGCGACGAGTGCGCCCAAAGGCTTGGCGAGAGCCATCGCGATCGACCTATCGGCGTCGAGGAATTCGGGCGGCAGTATTCTTGAGTGCGTCCCGAGGCGATTCAGCCGCTGCGGCCGCGGCGGTGCGAATCACCGCTCGATCGTATATTCCAGGTCTGCGCTTTGATTCTCGCCGGCCTCGGTCTTGAAGATCCATTTGTCGCTGATGGTGTAGCGCAGCTTCAGCGTGTTGATCGACTCGGTGAGCGAGATGCCGTAGCTGATGAATAATCGCGGCGACAGGAACTTGCCCAGCACCAGCGCCGTGTTCGCGCCGCCGTCGCTGCCCATCGAACTCTCGACACCCACTTCTTCAAGGCCGAGGCGCCGGCCGAGCTGCGACGCAAGCAACCCGCCGCCTTGCAGTGCCAGCGCTTCACGGGCAGAGCTCACGGTTGTCGCGTCGTTGCCGCCGACCGAGTCCAGCGGCTTGCCGGTGAGCAGGTAAGTCACGATCTGCGTCTGCGGCATGGTCGGATCGGAGAAAAACGACAGCCGCGGTTCCTGCAGTGTGCCGCGAACGTTCAATCCGACCGTGACGGTTTCAACCTTCCGCCGCGCTTCGATATCGAGGCCGGGGTCGTCCAGCGGCGAGGCTTCGAACAGCAAGTGGCCTCTGTTGATTTCCAGTTTCTGTCCGTAGGCTTCGTAACGGCCGTCGAGCACATTCAACTCGCCGCGACCGCTCGCAATGTCGCCGGTGTGAACCGTCGTGGCGACGTTCCCCGCCAAACGCCCCTGCAGACCGAACGCGTCTACGCGTACGTCATCACCGATGATGACCCGCACTTCACTGTGGATGACCATGCGGCCGGCGCGCTCGGCCTCGGTCTCATGCACATAGCGCGCATCATCGGAAGGTCGCACCGCGCCGCTTAACTGGTTCGGCTGAATGCGCGCACTGGGAATAGTCACATCGCCGCCGATATCGACGCGATTGTCATCGATGGCGAAGCGCAGGTTCGGCGAGGCGACTACGCGATACTCCGGCAAATCCGCAACCAGCAGGTTTTCGCCCCGCAACTGCAGGTTGCCGCGCAAATCGCCGTTTTGCCAGGTGAAGCGGCCGTCGGTTTGCAGCTGGCCTTCGCCCGCTCGCCCGGTGCTGCGAAAGTCGAGGCCGTTGCTGGCGAGATCGGCGACCAGGCTCAGCTCGCGAAGCGCGAGATTGACGCGATACGAATCGAGTTCGCCGCGCGCCAGTTCGACGCGACCGTTTATTTCCGGCGCGGCGAGGGTGCCGCTGATATTGGCATTCGCAGTCAGCACGCCGGCTGCGTGATCAACCTCTGCAAACACCAACGGCAGAATGTTCGAGTCCGCCGCCCGAGCCCGCACGTCGCCAGTCAAAGGAAAATGCAGCAGATCGTTGCTCGCGTTTCGATCCAGCCGCGCCGTCGCATACAGGAACGTATCGCTGAACGCCTGCACGCCGAAGGAGAAATCGATGCGCTCGGGTTTCGCAGTGGCGGCGAGGCCGCCGGTGCCGAGATTCAACGTTTCGGGTTCGGCGCCTTGCGGGCGATAGATGATGGCGGCGTCGATGATGCGCATGCCGGCTTCGCCCTGCCATACCTGATTCGGCGCGCCGAACGCATGCACGCGACCTTCGATGCGCCCGCCGTATTCCGCTTCTTCCCCGGCGGGCGGCAACAACAACGCCAGCGGGATTTCGTAGCCCGAGACCGTGCCTTCCCAGGGGCCATTACGTTGCCACTTGCCGCTGGCGCAGATGCGGCCGTTGCCGGCGAGCAAGCAGAAATTGTCCAGCTGCGCCCGATCCTGCGACGCCATGATCTTGGCCGGTTCGGCGATGGCGATTTTGTTGTCCGCCCGGCCGGTGACGAAGCGCGTCGTGGTGACGGTGGCGTTCCATACCTTCTGGTCGTACTGCCCGGCGATCTGCATCTCGGCGCTGGGTGGTGTGTCGCGCGGCGTGGCAGGAATACCGGTGACGTTCAGGGCGATGCGATGCTCGGCCGCGGTGCCATCGCCGCTGAGCTGCATATTCTCGATGAGCGGCTCACCGCCGCCCAACCTGCGGGCAGACGCAACCAGCCGGGACGGCCCGTTGCCGCTCGCGTCGATGTCCGCATCGATAGTGAGTTGCTGGGCGAGCCACTGTTGATAGCGAACATTCTGCGCATGCAGGTCCGCCGTGACGTGCAGCGATTTGAGTGGACCGCTCGCCTTGCCCTTGGAGTCGATTTTGCCGCTGGCTTCCGGCAGCAGCCTTTTCAGTTCCGGCACATGCAAAGACCAGGTCGCGTCAATCACATCCTTCCAGACGCCGTCGAGTGCCACTCGTGCATCGGCAAAGCCAAGTTGCGCCTTGCGAACGGTCCAGCCCTTGCGGTCTCGCTGCACGAAGCCGCGGCCCTGCACCGGCTCGCCCCTCAAGGTGCCGCGCAGGTCGCCGATGTTTGCAGTGAACGTCGCCTGTTTATCGAAACCTTCACCCGAGGCCTCGGCCTGCATGCTGATGCGGCCGGCGAAATCTTTGAACAGCTCGGCGGGGTTCACGTCGGTGGCCTGAGTCGAGACACGCCAGGCGCGAGGCGCGGCGAACTGCAATTGCCCGTTGCCGGATAAAGATCCCTCCAGCGCGTTCACGGAGTAACTGGCAATCGTCACCTGTTCCTTGGACAGCACGCCGGTGGCCGAGCCGGCGCTGGGAGGAAGATTCGGACCGTCGATCGAGGCCGTGACCGCGAAGTCATACGGCAAGGATCCCCGCAAAGTGCCATCACCGTTCAAGCTGGTGACGATCGGCGGACCGCGAAGCGGCCACTGCAAAGTTTCCCAGCGCGCGGTCAGGTCCAGCGTGGGAGAGCCGCCGTCGAGCGCGACCGTGCCCTTGGTATGCAAGGCGCCGGGCGAATCCTGCAATTGAATGTCGCTGCTCGACAGGTAGATGGTGCGATCCGCATATCTGCCGCGGGCGTCGATGGTGAGATCCTTCTCATCCAGTTCCGGCACACCCAGCGTGCCTTGGGCGTGGATCTGATCCGGGCCTGCTTCCACATCGAGCGCGATGTTCCGCAACGACAGTGGCGGATTTTTCAGCCACGGGTCGAGCAGGAACTGCGCCGAAGTCACGCGGCCGGTGATTTTCCAACTGTTCTCAGGTCGCGTCATCACGGCGTCGACGCTGACGGCGTTCGGCTGCAGCAGCTGGGCCTTGATGTCGAGCTTGTCGATGGTGCCGTCGACGACGGCATCGACGGTGAGATCGGTGTCGGTCAGGTGCACCTTTCCGTTGGCGTTGCCTCGCAGCCCCATCGGCAAGTTTGCCGATGCCGCCGCGCGCAGCCGCAATTCGCCGGTGGCGTCAAACAAGTCCGCGTCGACTTCGAACCCGTGTGCGTGCAGCCGGCTGGAGGTCACCGTGACCCGGCTGCGGACGGTCTTTGCATTGACCACCGTGCCGTTGAAGTGGACGTAACGAACATTGGCGAGTTCGACGCCGCGTGCGTCGATGCGAAGAAACGCAGGCAGGAATCGCGGCGGCCGGGTGCTCGGCGGCATGGTGGCCTGGCGCATCTCGACCAGCGATTCGCGCACCGTGACCGAACTCGTTTGCAACGTCTGCAGCAGCAAACCTCGCAGCTGCGGGTCGATGACGATGCCCTGGGCGACGGCATGCACGCGTGGATGATTCAGCTCGAAACGTTCGATGCGCAGTGGTCCCGACAACGTGCCCGAGAGGCCCTCGATTTTGACGCCGAACCGTTCCAGCCGGCCCAGCTGGCCGGCGATGAGGTTCATACCCGCTTCGGTGTAGAGCAGCACGCCGATGCCGGCCACGGGCGCGAGCAGCAGCACAGCGACTACGACCAGGATGAGTCGCGTGCGCATTAAAACTGCGTCGCGATGTAGAGGTGGAACCTCGGTGAGCGTCCTGATTCCGACAGCGCCTGCGCAACGTCGACGCCGAAGCTGGCCACCGCGATGCTGTAACGTGCGCCGATGCCGGCGGCGTATTCCAACCGTGGATCGTCGAATTCGTCGAACGCATTGCCGGCGTCATAGAAGACGGCAACGCCGAAGTTGCGTGGCAGGTCGCGCACCACTTCGAATGTGCCAGTGGCGAGATTGCGGCCACCGATACTGCGATTCTGATCGTCGCGCGGCGACAGCTCGTTGAGCGCAAAGCCGCGCACGCTGCCTTCGCCGCCGGCAAAGAAACGCTGCGAGGCCGGCAGGTCGGACGTTGCTGCGATCCGGCTGATGCCCAGTTCGCTGCGCAAGTGCAGGTGCCACAGCTCGCCCAAGTCGAAAATGCGTTCGCCCTTCAATCGCAATTGCAGGAACGAGGCATCGGAGCCGAGCGTCTCCGGCGAACCGCGCACTTCGGCGGAGAAAAAGTACGGGCGCTTTTTGCCGCCGACGATGTAACTGGGCAGTGTCGAGTAGCTGATGCTGGGCAGCACGTAGAAGTTCGTGCTCGCGGCGCCATTGGCTTCCGTCGTTGTTTCGTTGGACAGCCGCAGTTCCAGCACGCGTTGCCAGCGGCCCAGCACTTCGGTGAGGCCGGCGCCGACTTCGGCGCGTTGACTGAAGGTATCGCCCAGCTCTTCTTCCCTGAGGGTGCCGGTGAACTCCAGCTTTTCCAAGGCGATGTCCATGACCGGAACGGCGTAGCGGCCGGTCAGGTCCTTGATGATGGAGGAGCCGAGCAGTTCCAGCTTGAACTTGTGCCCGCTGCGATTAACGCGCCGATTGTCCCAGGTGAACTTGCCGCGCACCTCGGTATCGGTGCCGTAGCCGACGCTGGCCGCGTAGCGATGTTTGCGGCTGGGTTGCGCGGTCACCGTGACCGGCACCGTGAGAGTATCGCGATTGGACTCGCCGCTTACGATATCGACCACCGAGAAATACTGCGTGTCGTCCAGCACGTACTGGGTACGGTACAAGGTGTCGCGCGTGTAGGGATCGCCGGGTTTCATCCGCAACAGGCGGCGCATCGCTTCGTCGTTGACCACATCCTGCGCGATGTTGATTTCGCCGAAGAGGTAACGATTGCCGGTGTCGGCTTCGATATCGACGTTGGCCCGCCGTGCGGTGCTATCGATCGCCAGGTCATGCTTGGTCAGCTTCGTATCCAGGTAACCTTCGTTCCTCGCCGTGCGCACCAGGCTGCCCTTTACGGCATCGAAGGTGCCGTGATTGAGGCGCAAACCCGGCTTGATCTCTTCGGCGGCAAGCAACTCCTGGATGGCACGATTCTCCGCGCCGGGGCCGATGACGTTGATGTTCACTTCGGACAGCCGCACCGGCCGGCCGGGCTCGATGTGGATGGTCACCTGCCACACATCGCCGTTTTTCTGGACCTCGTAAGTGACTTCGGGTTCGTAGTAGCCGAGAGGTTCCAGCGCCTTGCGGGTCTCGGCCACAATGCGCCGCTGCAGGCGGCCCATGACTTCGTCGGTAACCCCCTCGCGTTCGGCGTACCGCGTCAGGCTCAGGAACGCGCGAACGTTGGTCTGGATGGCTTCGCTGACGTCGGGAATCGTGACTTCGATTTTCGCGAGCGCCGGCCACGGCAGCAGTGCCACCGCCACCAGCAAGCCTCTCAGCGTCGTACGCATCCTCGCTGTCACGGGTGCGCGCCTGCGAGCTATTCCGGCGAAGAATCGAACGAGGTGTCTTTCGCGACCGCCTCGGCAGGGTCTTCGGCCTCGAACCACACCTCCGGCACTTCGGTACTGGTGAATTCGAAGCGCGAGTTGCCGCTCTGGATGCCGGCGGCATCGAAGCGGCGCTCCTGCAGGATGGTGCGGCCGGTGCGTTCCACCAGCAGCACGCTGGAGCACCGGGTGCCATAGCGTTCGTTGACAATGAAGGGTGCGGACACGATGCGTTCCCAGTCTTCCGGCAATCCGGTCGAGGGCAGGTCGGCCGCGCCGGCGGACTCGCGGTCACCGAGCATGGTAAACAATTCTTCGGGCGCGATTTCCGGCTGGGTCAGCAGCGCGTTGAAACGCTCGCGAGTACGCGCGAGCTTTGGCCACGGCGTATCCAGCAGATGATTGCTCAACCCGTAGACGCCTGGCGCCAACGCTGTCGGAGCCGGACCACGATTGGAGAAGTAATACAGCGCGCGCGTGCCGCCGACGAGTAGATTGAAGCCCGAATAGCGAGGGGCAGCGCCACGCAGATCATCAAGGAATTCCTTAGGCGAGGTAGCGCCCGTGAGGAATCGTGGCACCAGTTGCCCGCGAGACGGTGCGTTTTCGACGGGCGCCTGCAGGTCGCGGTAATTGGTGACCACGCCAAAGCGTCCGGATCGGGCGACCCCCAGCCAGGTGCCCTGGGCTTTCAAGTCGCGGCCGCCGAGGATGCGCGGGTCGTCCTGCCACCAGTTGAGCGGCGCGGCGTGGCGGTCATGAAACTCGTCGCGGTTGCCGGCGAGGATCAAGCGGTAGCGGGGGTGGTGTTTCCAGGCAAGGACGAGCAGGCACATAGGAGGGATTGTAGAACAGCACTTTCAACGGCGGATGAACGCGCCATGAAAATAAGGGTCAGTAGGGGCGCAGGGATGAAGAATGCGCGGGCCGAGGCTCCAGTTCACGGTCGCGGCAGTTGCCACATTCGCACGCCAGGTTCCTCGCGCAGCGGCCGGTCTGCACCAGCATCGTACCAATCCTCGATCAGCCGGAAGGAAATGGAGTGAGTGATCGGTAAAGCGACTGCGCCGCCGGCCATCTCCGCGCGGGTCCACCAGCGGGCATCTTCCAGCTCGTCGTCCATCCGCAGGATCTCGGTGCTGCTGGCGTGGGCGGTGAAGCCGAGCATCAGCGACGACGGGAATGGCCAGGGTTGCGAAGAGTGATAGTCCACGGCGTCCACCTCGACGCCGGTTTCTTCGCGCACTTCTCGCGCTACCGCGTCCTCGAGGCTTTCGCCGGGTTCGACAAACCCGGCAATGGTCGAGTAACGCCCTCGTGGCCAGGCTGCCTGCCGGCCGAGGAGCGCGCGCTCGCCGTCGGTGATCAACACGATGACCGCCGGGTCGATGCGCGGAAATTGCTGCGAACGGCAGCCTTCGTTACTGCAACGGAGCACATGCCCGCTTTCCACCGCGGTCGTGGGCGCTCCACATCGACCACAGAACCGATGTGTTTCCCGCCAGTGAACCATTGCGCGCGCATAGGCGAGCAGACCCGCCTCGTCCGCGGGCAGCGCGCCGGCGATCAGGCGCAAATCGGAGAGTTCGATCGCGGGGTCGGCGATCTGCGGGCTTTCCCCTGACAGGCCGACGGCAAAACAGAGTTTCCCACGGAATTCACCCAGCAGCACGAGTTCACTGGCATCGACACCGGCAAACGCGTCCATGCCGGTGACGATGTGGGCGCTCAGCAGATCGCCTTGGCGAAGGATGGAGCTGCGTGTCTGCCA
Organism: uncultured Gammaproteobacteria bacterium; assembly: GCA_963710595.1. Lineage (GTDB taxonomy): Bacteria > Pseudomonadota > Gammaproteobacteria > Steroidobacterales > Steroidobacteraceae > Steroidobacter. The sequence goes on along the minus strand of CAVQAZ010000003.1, from coordinate 633,382 downwards.
GACGGGCACGAACAATGTTCCCGGATCAGCCAGCGCCGCCCGCAGGCGCCCCTCATCCTTGCGCAGGTGTCCGGCACGGTCGAGGTAGGGTCCGGAAAGAGTGTTTGGCGAGCGCGGTGGCATGCGCGCAGTTTATCGCATCATGTCGACGCGCGCGGTGGAGCAGCGGATGCGTGTCCGCGTGCGCTTCAGCTTACATACCGGGCACGCGTGCCGGCACACGTTGAAACGATCGCGCAGGTAGTGACTGTCGCAATGGCGGCAGCGCACGGCCTGCAGGTCGCCGCTGCGGTTGAGAAGCTGGAGCAAAAACCACGCATGCTCGAACGACATGGTGGGATTGTTCAGCAGCTGCTGATGCGTTTCGTAAGCGTCGCAGAACAGTCGGCCGTATTCGATTGATGCTTGCTCGACGCTGTTGCCGGTTGCGCCCGGACCGCGCTGTGCTTGTAACAACCCGAAAGCCGTGAATGCGCTCGCCAGCAGCGACGATTCGAACTGTGCGCGAGTAGTGCGGACGAAGAATGCGATCTGCCGTGGTGATTTGCCGCGCCGTCGCCGCAGCGGCTCTTCGTTGATCTCGCACGCATACATCTTGTAGAGGCGACGGATGCGATCGTCCGTGAGACCGGTGCACTCCCGAATCGTGCAGGTGCGCGCTTCATGATGGATCATGCGCAACGCCAGGTCGTGACGTCGTCGCTCGTGGCCGTATCGATCGTTGTTGGTATGCATGCAGACTCCCTGTCCGTTGATTTGTCCCTGTCATCCGCAGCGCGAATGATCGGGCGATAGTGTGCCCCCCAATTGACCTACGCGTAAAGCCCGGCTTTAATGCACTCGATTGTAATAACAACGGCGCAGGGAGCGACGATGTCACAAATTCACAGGGACGATGATCATGCGGCTATGCCGCGGAGAATTCGCGGTTCGACCAAACGGCAGAAGCATCCTGGTGCAGCTGCGCCGGTACTCGAGCCAGCAATGCTGGCGCGCATTCACCAATTGAATCTGGACTATCTGGAGTTGCTCGTCGCAGAGCGCGCCGCGCCAGGAAGCGGGACTCAGCTGCAGCACCTGCCGCCGCGGCAATGCTCGGAACTCTCCGCGCTGCCCGAGCGTGCCCTGCGGCTGCTCGCGGCTACGCCATACACGCTTTATTCCCTGGGATTCGAGGACGAAGGCTTCTGGAAGTCGATCTGCGCGAGTACCACGGCGTCGATGCCGGCGTCGGTCGTGCATCGCTACGCGCGGACGGACGATGCATCCGCGCAATATGCATTCTGCAAAGTCGCGTTGTTACATGCGTGGCATGTCGCGACAACCAGTCCGCTAGCGGCGCGCGTCGTGTATGCAATGCCTCATGTCACTGCGGAGCGCCTGGCAGCAGCGCCGCTGTGGGAAATCAGATGTATTTCCTCAAGTCATGCCGAGTTATTGATGCCGCGGTGGCCGACGAATCCCGCCTTTTGGCCGGATCTCATCCGTTTCGCTGGGACAAACGACACGCGGCGTCTGAATACGGCGCAACTGCTCGGCAGTCAGCTCATTGCCGCTGAACTTGAGCTCGCCTGTGTCATGAGTCGTCGTGATCCGCGTCTGTCGCCATCCATTGCCTCGCCACGCTTGCGCGCGCGGAAGTTGCAATTAGATCCTCGAGCGCGGTGAAAAAGTTGAGCCTTAAGTAGAAGTCGCTGACGCTATGTCGAAGCTTACCGAGGCTCGCGTGAGCGCAGGGAACTCGCGCGCGAGACGGCGGAGTTGCCGAATTTTGCGCGGATGTCATCGAGAGCGGCGTCAAGATGCTGATTGCGCCGCGTCTCGGGCATGGAGAATAAATCCAACTGCGGTGTGGCCGTGAGGTCGCCCGCGCCGACGCCCAATAAACGGATGGGCGTGCGCGGTTGCGCGGCGATCCATTCGTCCAATAACTTCGCAGCGGCTGCGGCGAGCGGACGAGTTTCCTGGGTGGCGGGGCGGACGGCGCATTGACGCGTATAGGTCTTGAAATCCTGCCGACGGATTTTCACGGTCATACGTTCGGATAACCATCCTTGCGCGCGAAGGCGTGCAGCCGTGCGGTCGGCGAGTTCCGCGAGTTCGGCGTGCAGCTGCGTCTTATCGACGATGTCTTTATCAAAAGTGGTTTCCGAAGAGATCTGTTTCTCGTCCCAATCAGGGATCACCGGGCGGTCGTCGATACCGGCGGCGCGCGCTTTGATCTGCCCGATATATTTGCCGAAGGCCGAACGCAATGAGGCCTCGGGCGCGAGGCGCAGATCACGCAGCGTAACGATGCCGAGACGCTCCAGCTGCGGCGCTGTCTTGTTACCAATGCCGAACAAGCGGCGAATCGGCAGTGGGTCGAGGATGGCGGTCACCTGCTCCGGTTTCACGACGACCAGGCCGTCGGGCTTGCGCAGGTCGGAGGCTATCTTCGCGACCAGCTTGTTTGGCGCCACGCCTACCGACGCCGTGAGCCCGGTGCGCTCCGCGATCTCGCACTTGATCTGCGCTGCGATGGATTCCGCCGGGCCGAGCGCCGCCTGGCTGTTGGTGACATCGAGAAAGGCTTCGTCGAGCGACAGGCCTTCCACCAGCGGCGTGAATCGATGGAAGACGTCGAAGACGATATTCGACACCGCCTTGTAACGTTCGAAACGCGGCTTCACGCACACCGCATGGGGGCAGCGGTGCAGCGCCTCGCGCATGGGCATGGCGGAATGCACGCCATACTTGCGCACTTCGTAACTGGCGGCCGCGACCACGCCTCGTCCGCCGAGGCCGCCCACGATCACCGGTTTGCCACGCAGCTCCGGATTATCGTGCATCTCCACGGACGCGTAGAACGCGTCCATGTCTACATGCAGGATGGATCGCGTCACTTCACCGTGATCGTAATTTTCTTCGACGACACCACCGGGTCGTGCGGTGTGTGCCCGAAGTCGCCCAGCAGCAGCTGCAAGGTGTGCTTGCCAGGTTTGAGTTCGAGGGTCGTCTCACTCTGGCCCTTGCCGAAGTGCACATGCTGCGCATCCGTGGGAATCGGCGCATCCACCGGCGGCAACTCCGCGTCGACGATCAAATGATGATGTCCGCTGTTCTCGAAGGCGATGCCCGCCGGCGCAATGCCCATGCCCTTGAGGCCGAACTTCACCGTCACCGGACTGGCCACCGTCGCCCCATCCTGCGGAGCGATGAAATACACCTCCGCCCCCGCGGGCGAGGGCGTGCGCTTGGCTTGCGCGATTGCCAGGCCGGCCAAGCCGGTACCGATGAGGGCCACAGTCAATAAGGTTCGAGGCAGCAATCGATTTTTCACGTTGAAACTCCGCTGGGCGAGGATGCAGGCCGATTGTACGCCAGGGATTTCGCATCCGCAGAGGGGTTGGTTTCCGGCGCCATGGCGGCGTCTGAGCGTCCCCAAGAATCGTGCTACGGCTTGCGCTTGGTGCAGCGGATCTGCAAGTTGACGTGCCTCGGCGCGCGTCCGCTTGCATGTCATGTTCAGCTAAAAACTAAACGGGTCACAGCGGCAGACCTGGGGAAGCTCTGATTAATCGACTTCCCTGACGTCAGCAAGTTTGCAACTGATTGAAATGCTTCATCGATCGAAGTTGATATGCGCGACGAATGGCAATTGATCAGAGATTTCCTGGACGGAAATTTGCTCAAGGCCTGTTGCGATCCGCGAGGAGATGCCTGACTGTTGTTGCAATGAAGATCGGCGAGAACGGCATTTGCCGCATAACAAGCCGTTGCAGCCGGTCGCGCGCTGGTTGACCGGCGGCGTTCGTCTGCAATCCCGATGAACTATCAACTGGTGATCAAGTTTTGGCGCAAGTCTCTGCAAGACGAGACGTTCCTGTCAGCTATCCAGGGCGAACTGAAGGATGTGCTAGGCGACGCTGCAAAGCTTGATGGGTACGACGTCAGTGACCAGGAGATCAATCTTTTCGTAGAAACGCCTGACCCAAAGCGTTCGTTTCGGCGCATCAAGACCGTGCTGGAAAGCCGGGGCATTTTGCAGGGCGTTTCAGCGGCCTCCCGGCTGGTGGGCGGCGCGCATTTCACGTCGATCTGGCCCCCCCGTGCGCTTCGAAAGTTCAAACTTCCGTAGTGTCGTGTGGCCTCACGCGTTGCTCACCCTCGCCGGCCGAACCTCGAGCGGCTGCTGTCCGGCCACGAGTTCTTCGGTGGCGAAGTCGTCGACATGGATCATCTCCATCACGCGGCGGTCGTAGTCGCGCAGCATGGCGGCTTCGGTTTCGGACAGGATGCCGGCGGCGAGCGCCTGTTGGATCTGGCCGGGCAGGTCGAGCGCGGTGATCTTGCCGGTTTTGACGCCGTCGACGCGAATGCGCTTTTCCAGCGGCTCGGCGGTTTCGCTGAGTACCAGGGCTTCATGCAGCAGGCCGAGCGGATTGGTCGGCTCGACCGTGCGATATACGCCGTTGGTCAGGCGGTCGCGGGTGACCGTCGGGCGCAGCACTTGGTCGACCAGTTGCTGGCTCAGCGGATCTGAAGGTGCGTGGTAAGTCTGTCCGCGCGGGAAAATAAATACGCGCATGAAGCCGGCGAGGAAACGATTCGGAAAATTGCGCAGGAAGCTGTGCAGCTGTTCCTGCGCCCGATACAGCAGATTGCGGCAGGCCCATTCGACCAGTGGCAGGTCGGCTTCCTGCCGGCCCTGGTTCTCATAATGTTTGAGCACCATTGACGCCAGGTACATGCACGACAGCACGTCACCTAAGCGGGCGGACAAGCTCTCCTTTTTCTTCAGGTAGCCGCCGAGCGTCAGCATCGCGACATCGGTGGCGAAGGCGAACGAAGCACTGAAGCGATTGATGTGCTGATAGAACCGCACCGTCGGGCCGGTTTCCGGTACGCGGGAGAAACGCGCCAGTGTCATCGCCATCACCAGCGAGCGCACGGCGTTGCTGATCGTGAAGCCGATGTGGCCGAACAACGCAGCGTCGAAGTCCTTCAGGCCCTTGCGCTTGTCTTTCTCGCGCGCGGCGTTCATTTCACGCAGCACGAAGGGATGACAACGAATCGCCCCCTGGCCGAAGATGATCAGGCTGCGAGTCAGCAGGTTCGCGCCTTCGACAGTGATCGCCACCGGCACCAGCTGATAACCGCGGCCGAGATAATTTTTCGGGCCCAGGCAGATGCCCTTGCCGCCGTGAATATCCATGGCGTCGTTGGCGACGCTGCGGCCGTATTCGGTGAGGTGATACTTCAACATCGCCGACGGCACCGACGGTTTTTCGCCGCCGTCGATTGCGCCTGCCGTCACCGAGCGAGCGGCATCCATGATGTAAGTGATGCCGGTCATGCGAGCCAGCACCTCGGCGACGCCTTCGAAGTGTCCCACTGGCACATTGAATTGCTTGCGGATGCGCGCGTACGCACCGGTCGCGAACACTGCCGCCTTGGCCGAACCGGTCGCACTCGAGGGCAAAGAAATGCAGCGGCCGACCGACAACTGCTCGACCAGCATGCGCCAGCCTTGTCCGGCCATCTTCATGCCGCCGATCAGGCAGTCGAGCGGCACGAACACATCCTTGCCCTGGATGGGACCGTTCTGGAACGGCGCATTCAACGGGAAGTGACGGCGGCCGATGGTGATGCCCGGCGTGTGACGCGGAATCAGCGCGCAGGTAATGCCGTAGTCCGTGCGTTCATCACCGAGCAGGCGATCGGGGTCGAACAGTTTGAATGCCAGGCCGATCACCGTCGCTACCGGCGCGAGCGTGATGTAGCGCTTGTTGAAGTTCAGCCTCACGCCGATGATTTCGCGGCCTTCGTACATGCCTTTGCAGACGATGCCGGAATCGGGAATCGACGCCGCATCGGAACCGGCGCGTGGACCCGTCAAAGCAAAGCAAGGGATCTCTTCGCCACGCGCCAGGCGCGGCAGGTAATGATCACGTTGTTCCTGCGTGCCGTAGTGGAGCAGCAGTTCGCCAGGGCCCAGGGAGTTCGGTACGGCGACCGTCGATGCGACCACGCCGGAGCGACTGGCAATCTTCACCAGCACGCATGAATGAGCGTAGGCGGAGAATTCCAGGCCGCCGTATTTCTTCGGGATGATCATCGCGAAGAAACCTTTGTTCTTGACGTAGTCCCACACCTGCGGCGACAGGTCGGCGCGCCGATGCGTGATGTCCCAGTCGTCGATCAGGCGGCACAGTTCTTCGCACGGGCCGTCGATGAAGGCCTGCTCTTCGGCAGTAAGTTTCGGAACGGCGGCGGACAGCAGCTTTTCCCAGTCCGGGCCGCCGGTAAACAGTTCGCCGTCCCACCACACCGTGCCGGCTTCGAGCGCGTCCTTCTCCGTCTGCGACATCGAAGGCAGCATGCGTCGATACGTGCGGAGGAACGGGCGCGAGATGAAACGAATGCGCAGTGCGTCGATATTCAGCACCACCAGCACCGCGAGGATGACCCACAACACGATCAACCAGGGCAGCGAAGCGCCGCCGAACAATCCGTACGCCAGCAAGCCGCCGCCATAAGCGAGTGTCGCGGTAAGTAGCGAGGCGCGGTTGTATGCCAGCACCAATGCGCCGAGTACAAACATCAGGAACCAGATGATGCTGCTCACGACAATGAACCTCGATTGAAGCTGTGCGAAACAGGCCGGGCAGGAGGCGAGAATTACGGTCGGAATGTCCGACAATGCGGTCACGGCATGCTATGTCGCGCGATGTCGGGGACAGTAACTTGCGCGGCCAACGGCAGCAAGTCGAGCTCGTTAAATGGGGCGGCGGCGGAAGAAGCCCTCACTCCAACCCTCTCCCAAAAGGAGAGGGAGCAGAGTCTCTTCACCTCTCCCTTTGGGAGAGGTCGCGCGCAGCGCGGGTGAGGGCTCGGCGGAGTAAGGCCCTCACCCTAACCCTCTCCCGCGAAGCGGGAGAGGGGATTCGGATTAGATCAGCTCTTTCACGCCGTCGCGCTCTTCCAGCAATTCCTTGAGTGTGGCGTCCATGCGAGCGCGGCTGAATTCGTTGATCGCGAGGCCCTGCACGATCTGGTAGTCGCCGTTCTTGCAGGTGACGGGATAGCCATAGATGACGCCGGCCGGGATGCCGTAGCTGCCATCGGAAGGCACCGCCATGCTGACCCAGTCGCCGTCCGGTGTGCCTTTCACCCAATCGCGCACGTGATCGATCGCGGCGGACGCGGCCGACGCGGCCGATGACTGGCCGCGCGCCTTGATGATTGCGGCACCGCGCTGCTGCACGACCGGAATGAAGGTTTCGGCATACCACTTCTGGTCCACCAGCGACAGCGCCGGCTTGTCGTCGACCAGGGCGTTGTGCAGGTCGGGATACTGAGTCGCGGAGTGATTGCCCCAGATCGTGACCTTTTTGATGCGCGTAGAGTGCGAACCGGTTTTTTCCGCGAGCTGCGACAGCGCGCGGTTGTGATCGAGGCGAACCATCGCCGTGAAGTTGCGCGCATTCAAGCCTGGCGCATTGCGTTGGGCGATCAGTGAATTGGTGTTGGCGGGGTTGCCGACTACGAGCACGCGGATGTCACGGCTGGCCACCGCATCGAGTGCCTTGCCCTGCGCGGAGAAGATTTGCGCATTGGCCAGCAACAAATCCTTACGCTCCATGCCCGGCCCGCGCGGACGCGCGCCGACCAGCAGCGCAACGTTGCAATCCTTGAAAGCGACTTTGGCGTCGTCGGTAGGAACGATCTTGTTCAGCGTCGGGAAGGCGCAGTCGTTGAGTTCCATCACGACACCCTGCAGCGCGCCCAGTGCCGGCGTGATTTCCAGCAGATGCAGGTTGATCGGTTGATCCGGGCCGAGCATGGCGCCGGCAGCGACACGGAAGGCGAGGGCATAGCCGATCTGGCCGGCGGCGCCGGTGATGGCAACATTGACGGGCTTTTTCATGGGCCGCAGCACTCCAATTCGACGACTGCATACAAAGGGGCGCGAATTCTAGCGTTTCCCGCGGCTTGGGAGGTGTTGCGCGGCCCGCGACGGCGCGCGGAAAAGCGCTCGCCGCGTCGCTATTCCGGCGCTCAATACACTGAATAGTTTGGAGAAATTCACTTCAGCGCCGGCAGCCTATTTATTGGGTGAACCGTGCCCTCGCGGCTCGCGAAGCGCTCGATTGGAATAGACAACGCTGGCCATTGCGGTGCATAGCGAAACTTTCCGGCCGGTGAACCGTTATCGTGGGTTGTAGCGCAACCGTGCAGCGCACCCCTGCCAGATCTTTATCGAGTTCATAAACGAGTTCACCCACTAGATGACCCGACTCGTCTGCGTCTCCAACCGGATCTCACTGCCGCGCAAATCGGCAGCCCCTGGCGGCCTCGCGGTCGGCATCCTCAACGCACTGAAGCGCACCGGCGGACTGTGGTTCGGCTGGGGCGGCGAGACCACTGAGGGGGAGCCCGGCGAACCCGATATCCATATTCGCGAGGGCGTGACCTACGCCACCATCGACCTGCGTCAATCCGAATTCGACCTGTACTACAACGGCTATTCGAATGACGTGTTGTGGCCGTTGTTCCATTATTTCCTCAAAGGCATGCGCTACTCCAACGAGCAGCGCGAAGCTTACGAAAGTGTCAATCGCATGTTCGCGCAACGGCTGGTGCCGTTACTGCAGCCTCGCGATCTGATCTGGGTGCACGACTATCATCTGATTCCGCTAGGGCGCCGCCTGCGCGAACAGGGCGTGCAGCGTCCGATCGGCTTCTTCCTGCACATTCCTTTTCCGAACATCGAAATGCTGCGCGTGTTGCCGTGCTATGCGGAGCTGCTGCGCGATCTCACCAGCTACGACGTGATCGGATTTCAAACGCTGAATGACCTGCGCTCGTTTCACAGTGGCATAGAACACCTGTTCGGAGCCGAGGCGCTGCGTCCGGACGGCCGCATTCGCATCGGCGATCGTGTCATCCGCGCCGAAGTGTTTCCTATCGGCATCGACGTGAACGCGGTGGAAGCCGAAGCGGCGGAAGCGCTGCCGGGCGAAGTGGTGCGGCGGATGACGGATAGCCTGATGGGCCGCCAGTTGATGATGGGCGTCGACCGCCTCGACTACAGCAAAGGCCTGGTCGAGCGGTTCTCCGCCTACGAGCAGTTCCTGGAAACGCACCCGGAAAATCTCGGTCGCATCACTTACATCCAGATCGCGCCGCTGTCCCGCGCCGATGTGCGTGCTTATAAAGAGATCAGGCAGGCGCTCGAACAAGCCGCCGGCCGCACTAACGGACGCTTTGCGGATACCGACTGGACGCCGATCCGCTATCTCAACCGGAATTTCCCGCATGCGACGCTGATGGGCTTCATTCGCGCCGCGAAAGTCGGGCTGGTCACGCCACTGCGCGACGGCATGAACCTGGTCGCGAAGGAGTTCGTGGCGGCCCAGGACCCGGAGGACCCGGGCGTGCTGATCCTGTCGAATCTCGCCGGCGCGGCGCGAGAGCTTTCGGCAGCGCTGCTGGTGAATCCCTATGACATTCGCGGCGTGAGCCATGCGATGCAGGCGGCGTTGTCGATGCCTCTTTCCGAACGGCGCGATCGCCATGTCGACATGATGAAAGTGCTTCGTCGCAACGACATCGCTGCCTGGGTGCGGCGTTTCATGGAAGCCCTGGAGCAGACCCAAAGCTCCGAGAGCAGAGTACGCGTCGTCAGCAGTAACTAACCCTGGCTGTTTGACGGCGGCGGCGCCGATCCTTCACTGCCATCGCCTACCAGCGAGTGCTCCACCGGCGGGCGCTGCTGATCCACGTAATACACTTTCTGTGGCGTCGAGAACGCCACGCCCTGCTGGGCGAGCAACTCCACCAGCCGCAGGTTGATGTCCTGCAGGATCTCCATGTGCTTGCCGTAGTCCGCCGTCAGCACGATGTACACCGCTTCGAAGTCGAACGACGCCGCGCCGATCTTGGCGAAGTGCGACCGGTCGAACTTGATCGGCTGGTGCGCTTCGATCAGCTCGCGGATCTGATCCGGCAGCTTTCTCAGGATCGGCAGCGGCGTTTGCTGGTCGACGCTGATATTCAGCACCACGCGCCGCTGATGCATGCGCGAGTTGTTGCGCACCCGGCTGCTCAGCAGGTTGGCGTTGGGCATGATGATCTGCTCGCCGCTGAGGCTGCGCAGGCGAGTGCTCTTGACGCCGATGTATTCGACCGTGCCGTTGAATTCGTCCACCTGCAGCGAGTCGCCGATGACGAACGGCCGGTCCAGCGTGATGGACAATGACGCGAACAAGTCGCCGAGAATATTCTGCGCCGCCAGCGCGACGGCGATACCGCCGATGCCCAAACCGGCCAGCAGCGGCTTGATCTGGATGCCCAGATTGTCGAGCGTCAGCAGCAGAACAAATGACCAGATGGTCGCGCGCGCCAGGAAGCCGATGACGCCGATGGAACTGGCCGCGGCCGCGTCGGTCGCGAGCGTGGCGCGTTGCTTGCGTTCCAATGCACCGATGACTGCGATGGTCGCCCACAGCCCGATCTGCCAGAACACCGCAATGGTGAAGACGGTAAGGAGGGCGCGCGAGACGCTCTGCGGCAGGGCGAGGCTTTGCGCCCCGATGAACAGCGCTGCGATCAACAGGAACAGCGGTGAGGTGTTGCTGGCGATTTTCAGCGGCAGTTCCAGCAGCTCCGTCTGTGGCGTGGCGGCCAGCTTGGAGTAACGCGAACGTATGGCGCGCCGGATCAAGAGCAGCAGGATAAACGTGCCCACGGTAACGCAGGCAGCGACCGTGAGTTGCCACAACGTATTGCCCATGTAGGTCGCTTCGACCAATCGCTCGACCTGGGTCATCGCCTGCCTGTCCTCATTGCCGCAAATCGCGGGCTGCGCAGGATATCGCGATGCGCCCCAAGTCAGAAGTCAGCAGGAACAGCACGGGCAGGGAAACGTTGTTACCCGACGGTCGCAAGGCTGTTACGCACATCTGTTAATCTTGCGCGCGTCTTCACGACGTGATGGTAAGCGACCCGGTGCTATTCGAAGCGGAACGTTCTGGCGATGGCTTGACGCTGCGATTGCGCGGCGCCTGGTGCATCGAGAATCTCCGCGAGATCGAAGCCGCGCTGGCGCAGCTGAGCGCCGATCGCCAGCCCGGCAACGATGGACGCGTCGTTGTGGACTACGGCGGCATCGAGACGCTGGACCTGTCCGGCGCCTGGCTGTTACGCAACTGGCTGGAACGCGCCAAGTCATCCGGCGGCAGGATCGAACTCACCGGCGAACCGCCCGCGCACTTTGCCTTCATCGAGGAATTGATGGAGCAGAAAGCCGGCGCGCCGCCGGCGCCCGAGCCACCGGGCTCCGACGTACGCCGCGCCATCGGCTGGCTCGGCTGGGCCTCGGTGCAGCAGGCGAAGCAGACCCGGCAAGCAGTCGGTTTTTTCGGCCGAGTCGCCGTGACGATGCTGCGTTCCTTCCGCAGCGTCCACAACCTGCGCTTCCCGTCGATCGCGCGCCACATCTATGAGACCGGCATCCAGGCCATTCCCATCGTCTCGCTGATTGCCTTCCTGATCAGTGTCATCGTCGCCTACCTGGGAGCGCAACAGCTGCGCCAGTTCGGGGCGGAGATTTTCACCGTCGACCTGGTGGCGATCTCGGTGTTGCGTGAAATGGGTGTGCTGCTGACATCCATCATCGTCGCCGGCCGCTCGGGCAGCGCTTTCGCGGCGGAAATCGGCGTCATGCGGCTCAACGATGAAATCGACGCCTTGCAGTCCATGGGCGTGGATTTCTATGAAGTGCTGGTGCTGCCGCGGCTGATCGGCTTGCTGGTGGCGCTGCCGTTGCTGACCATCGTCGCCGACGCCATGGGCCTGGCCGGCGGTGCGTTGCTGTCTTCGCTGCTGCTGGATATATCCCTGTCACAATTCATTCCGCGCGTGCAGGAAGCGCTGGCGCCGACCACGTTCTGGGCCGGCCTGATCAAAGCGCCGGTGTTCGCGATACTCATTGCGCTGGTCGGCACCTACCGGGGCATGCAGGTGCGGGACTCATCGCGTGAACTGGGTCGATTGACGACAGTGGCGGTGGTGCAGTCCATCTTCCTGGTGATCTTCGCCGACGCCATCTTCGCCATCGTGTTCGTGGAGCTGGATTTTTGAGTGTCCACCTAAGGGGCCCATGAACGCCACCACCGGCAAACAGGAACCCGTCATCTCGGTCCGCAATGTCGTCAACCGCTTCGGCAAGCAGGTGGTGCACGACGGCGTCAACCTGGACGTGATGCCCGAGCAGGTGCTCGGCATCGTCGGCGGTTCGGGCAGCGGCAAGTCGGTACTGCTTCGGACCATGCTCGGTCTGCAGCGGCCTTCGTCCGGTCAAGTACTGATCGAAGGTGGCGATATCACGCAGATGAGCGAGGCGGAACTGCTGTCGGTCAAACGGCGTTACGGCGTGACCTTTCAACATGGCGCACTGTTCAGTTCGCTGTCGGTCGCGGAAAACATTCAACTGCCCATCCGCGAGTACTTCGATGCCTCGCCCGAAGCGCTGGACTCGCTGGTCGAGTTGCGGCTGCGGATGGTGGGGCTGCCGGTCGATGCCGGCGCTAAACTGCCCTCGCAACTGTCGGGCGGCATGGTCAAACGAGCTGCGCTGGCCCGCGCCCTGGCCCTGGATCCCTCATTGTTATTTCTCGACGAGCCCACCGCCGGCCTCGATCCGATCTCCGCCGCCAGTTTCGACGAGCTGGTCGCCTACCTGCATCGCGGCCTGAAGCTGACCATCGTCATGATCACGCACGACCTGGATACGCTACTGGCAACGTGTAATCGCGTAGCGGTGCTGGTTGACAGAAAAATCGTGGTCGATACCCTCGAGGGCATCATGAACAATCCGCATCCGTGGATTCAGGAGTATTTCCATGGCCCTCGCGCCCGGTCGGCGGCGCAAGCCGGAGCCGGCGCGTCTGCGCAGACGAAAAAACGTCTGCCGGCGTACCGCGAGTAATCCATGGAAAGAGAAGCACACTACGTAGCGGTCGGCGCGTTCATCCTGCTGGTGATCGCCATGGGCGTCGGCTTCGTGCTCTGGTACACGGACGCCAATGATGGCCGCGAGTACGGGCGCTACGAGATCTATTTCACCGGCTCCGTCACCGGCCTGGATCGCGGCAGCCCGGTGCGGTTTCTGGGGGTGGACGTCGGCCGTGTGCGCCGCCTCGGCATCGATCCCAACGACGCGAGGCGCGTCGAGGTCGTGGTCGAAGTGGACAAAACTGCACCGATCTCCTCGGCCACTCGCGCCAGTCTCGGTCTGCAGGGCGTCACCGGCCTGCTGTATATCAATCTCAAGCAGGCTCCCGACATCGATCGGAGCCAGCCGCTGCAACAGGGCGCTCGCTATCCGATGATTCAAGCGGTCGAGTCCGACTTCGATGCCTTCCTTGCCAGCCTGCCGGAACTGATGAGCCGTGCGAACACGCTGCTCGAGCGCTTTACCCGTGTAGTGTCGGACGACAATTTGAACGGCATCAGGGACTCGATCAAGAGCCTGCGCGATACCATGGCGACGATGCCGCAGACGTCGAAGGACGTGGCGCAGCTGGTGGTTGAGTTGCGCTCGACGGTGGCCGAAATCCACGCCTCGGCCGAATCTCTGCGAGCCATGACCGATGAAGCGCGGCCGGAAGTCATTGCCGCACTGGCTCGCATGAATGACGTAGCAAACAATCTCGCCGAAGCGTCGCTGCGCGTGGATCGCTTCACGCAGAAGAGCGAAGTGCAGCTCGGCAGTTTCACCGAACAAGGGTTGTTCGAGCTGGAGCGGTTGATGCGAGAGACGCGCTCGGCGGCCCGCGAATTCCGCGACCTGTCGCGCAGCCTGCAGGAAAACCCCTCGCAAATTCTTTATGAGCGGCCGGAGAGCGGCGTCGAGATCAAGCCATGACCAAAGCGCCGCTGGCCGTCGCCCTCGCGTTGCTGTGTTCGGCATGTACCGGTTCGCTGTTCGATAGCGAGCAGCCGGTGCCGGTCGGTTACGTAATCGCTCCCGCTCCAGCGGGGTCGCTCAGCGGCGCGCCGAGCACGCCGGCGGATCTCTCCATCGGACGCCCGGACTTTGCACCGGGCCTGGATACTGATCGCATCGCCGTGCTCAAAGGTCATCAGCTGGATTACTACCGCGGCGCGCGTTGGGGCGGACGATCGGTGGAAGTCGTGCAGGCTCTACTGGTCAGCAGCCTCAACGATCAAAAGATATTTCGCAGCGTCACCGCCGAACAGTCGCGCGTGGCCGGCGATTACATGCTGGATATCGAAGTGCGCCACTTCGAAGCCGACTACGGCAAGCGTGAGGTGCCCGATGCCCATGTGATGTTCATCGGCCGCTTGATTCGCATCGTCGATCGCGAGCTGGTGGAGACTGTCAGCAGCGATGCCCGAGTCGCTGCATCGACCGAGCGCATGACTGCGGTAGCGCAGGCATTCGAAGCGGCCGCGCAGAAAGTGGCGCTCGATCTGGCTCGACAAACCGCTGCCGCGATTGCGGCCGATCAGCCGGCCTTGCGTAAGGCGCGCGGCGAGAGCAACGAGGTCCGCCAGTAACCGCGGGAGTCGCCGCGTCGTGACTTCCAAAAAAACAATTTCGTGGCTGGCGAGTGCATGGCTGCTGTGCGCCGCCCAGGCTGGCGCCGACGACCGTGATTTCACCGGCACGGTGCGAAAAATATTCGATGGCGATAGTTTCCTGGTGCGGCCGCCAACAGGCCGTGACCTCGACGTGCGCCTGCAGGATATCGACGCGCCGGAAAAAGATCAGCCGCATGGCAATGCCGCACGGGCCGCGTTGATCAATATCATCGGCGAGCGTCGCGTGTTCGTGGATGTCATCGAAGACGATCGCTACGGTCGCAAAGTCGTGCGGGTGTTTCGTGAGCCCGATCGTCTCAATGTTGCCAAAGCGCTGGTGCGTGACGGCCATGCGTGGGTGTATCGCCGCACCGTTCACGATCGTTCGCTCATCGAACTGGAAGAAGCTGCGCGCGCCGGGAAGCGTGGCCTGTGGGCGTTGTCGACGATCGATCGCGTGCCGCCGTGGCAACACAGATATCACCAGCGCCAGAAAAGGAAAAAGACCTCGGTGGCTTTAGAAAGTACTCAGACCGGTGGCTTCCATCAAGCGATAACGCCAGTAGCGGCCGGTGTCCTGATCGCGCCACGCGCCGTAAGCAGCGGTGAAATTAGTGCCGGGTGGGCCATCGTTATTCCACAGCCGGTCGAAGTAACTGATCATTTCCACGCCCAGCGCTGAGTCAGCGCGCATCTCCAGCGCGACGTTCGCTTCCAGGTTGTAGTTGCCGATATTGCGGCGGGTAAGATTCGCCGAGCCCAGCGAAGCGATCAGGCGGCCGCCGTGAGTCACCAGCGCCAGCTTGGTATGAAACTGTTCGCCGTGAGTGCGATACCACCGCACCTGGATCTTCTCGCCGCTGCGCTCGACCAGTTCGCTCGCCATCGGCCGGTTCGGCACGCCGTCTTTCTGGCGACCGAACGCGTCGCGATTGGGGTCGAGGATCAGTCGCACCTTCGCGCCCGCGACGCGGAGCGCAGCAACGCGTCGACCACTTTTCGATCCGACAAGTAAAAGGTGGCGATGCTGACGGCATCGCCATTGCGAGTGGCGTCGATGGCGCCGACCAGGTGATTGCGAATCGCCTGTTCGGTGATGAACGCCAGCTGCACCGAGTCCTCCGGTATTACCGGCGCGGTGCTCGCGGGTGCGGGTGCGTAAATGTGTCCTTTCCATCCGGAGAATCGCGCCACGGCCATTTCGCTCTCGACGATGTGCTGCGCGAGCGCGCCGTTGAAACGAACGGCAACGTTCGAGTGCGCGCTGCTGCCGTCGTGCGGATTTGCGGAAGTCACCAGCGCGGTCAGGGTGCCGTCGCTGCGATCCGCAACGATGACTTTGCGATGGTTGGCCTTGAAGTTCATCAGCGACAACCAGCTGCGCAACGTGATGGGATGGCCGTTGCCTGCTTTCGCATCCGCGAAAGGGTTCAGCATCGAGCCGCCGTCCGGCGCGTTGCCCCACCATTGGATGAACATGCGCCACAGCGAGGAGTAGATCGGGTTCGAATCACGCAGCGGGTCGAGAGCGGTGCTCACGACTTCGATGCCGGCAGCGCGCAGTTCGCTCAGCAGCTGCGAAGGCATGCCGCCGTAGATATCGTTGATGGGATCGGTGATCAGCAGGATCGGCAGTTCGGGCCGCGCCGCCTTGCGGGCCAGCAGGCGATCGGCAAATTCGCGACTGAGCCGGCGGTGCACGCCATCGGCGGCGCCCATCAAATCGTTGACCAGGAAAAAGTCGGCGATGATGAAGGACTCCGCGGCGTCGATGATGCGAAACACCTCATCGAAAATGCGTTGTTCTCGCACCGCTTCGCCAGTGGGTGAGTTGGTGCTCAAGTCATAAAGAAACTGCACGTCGCCCTCTGCGACGCTGATGAGGGGAGTGGTGACATTGGTGCCGGGCGGCATCGGCTTGAGGACATTCCAAGTTGCGACTGCTCCCCACCAGGCGATGAACGTCCACAGAACCCAACGCTTCTGGAAGCGCCTGCGGGGCGCCGCTGCTGCTTCGATCGATGGTTCCATGGATGGGCTTGGGGAGCGACCTGTTACGGGATGCCGCCGCGAAGCTTAGTGCCTGGCGCGAGCGCAGTGTTCGAGTTTTACTTTTTCCAGCCGCGTGACAGCGCCTCTCGTTCTTCGTCTGCAGCCAACGCTTCGCCGTCCATGAGGTTCTCGGCGGCGGCGAGGATGGCGGGCGGCAGCTCCGACCCCGCCATGCGATATTCGCCGCCGGGTGTATTCGGCAGGCTTTCACTCAAGGCGCGCACTTTCCAGGCGTCCGTTTCGCGGCAGGCTAATCCGGCTGCGGAACCAGCGGTGAAGGTGCGGCAATATTCTCCACTGCGCGAACGGAAACTCAGGCCGATCCGGACGGCGGCATCCTCGGATGCGCCGCCGGCTTGCTCGGTCAGCGCGGCCGAGAGCTTGCCCGACGCAACGATGCCGCTCTCCTGGGCGGTAAACAACGACGAAGTCGAGGGCTGAAGCGCCGCACGTCCGGCAAGCATGCCGATGAGCAGGCTGGCGGCTATCGACGTCCATTCCGGCCAGGACCAGCGCTTCGGTTTCGCTTCGCGCTGCCTGGCGGTGCGAACAGCGTTGAGATCGGTAACTGTCGCGAAGGCAGGTTGGTCAGGGGCGGCGTTCGCGGCCTCCAGCAGGCGCGCTGGAATCGGTTCGTCGAGCACGCCATTGAACGCGGCCGCCAGACCGGTGCGCAGGCTGCGGTGTTTGGCAATACGTTCGGCGATCGCAGGGTCGAGCGGCATCGCCGCTTCGATCTGGAGGCGCGTGTCGGCATCGATTTCGCCGTCGGCATAGGCCATCAGGATTTCATCGGAGAACTGCATGGTCCACCTTCACTCCAGCTGCTTTTGCAGCGCCTCGCGGCCACGCGCCAGCCGGCTCGTCAATGTTCCTATCGGCACTTCCAGCGCCGCGGCCGCCTCCTGGTACGAAAGGCCTTCGATCAGCACCAGCGCCACCGCCAGCCGCTGTTCGTCCGGTAACGTCGCCATCGCTTTGTGCACCGACAGCAATTGCAGCTGCGCCTCGCTGGCGTTATCGCCGACGTCGAGACCGGCTTCCTCGGGCGCCAACACCTGTCCCCGTCGGCCACGCGCGCGAACCTCATCGATCCAGGCGTTGCGCATGATGCCGAACAGCCAGCTTTCGAACTTCGCGTCGGGCCGCCACTGCTCATATCTCAGCAACGCCCGCTCGATCGAGATCTGCACCAGGTCGTCCGCGTCGGACGCGTGATGCGTAATGGCGCGGCCGAACCGTCGCAGCCGCGGCAAGAGCGCAACGATCTGCTGGCGGACCTGCTCGATGTTTGCCGGGGGCTCGTTCATGAATACGAATGGGGAGGTCGGTTTATTCCAGGATTCTTATAAATATCGGCCAAGGATACTGCGTTAAGCGTCCCCTCACCCGCGCGAGGTTTGTACCCTCTCCCCCTGGGAGAGGGCAGGGTGAGGGGCTCTTACTATCCGCGACCCCCTCACCCGCGCTGCGCGCGACCTCTCCCACGGGGAGAGGTGAGGACAAAGAACGAACTGCCGCCATCGTATATCCTGAAGGCCAGCGAGCTAAACCATGTTCCCACTCAAGGTCATTTTTCTCATCTGCGCCCTGCTGGCCGCGTCCCGGTCCGCGCACGCGCAAATCGCTCTGCCGCCCGTCCAGCTGCCCAACCTGCCGGTGCTGCAAACCGACGAACTCAATCGTACCGTCAACGGCGTGGTCGAACGTGCCGATCTGCAACGGCTACGCGAGGTGCGCCACCTGCGGATTCGCAACCTGCTGCGAACCAATCGCACCGTGCTGGAAGCCGATCCGCGGGGCGCGCCTATGCTTCGCAACGAGGTTGTCGCGTTGTCACCGTCGCAAGCTGCGCTCGATCAAGCGCGCGCGGCCGGATTCGGCATCGGCCGGACGCGTACCTTGGAGGGTCTCGATGTGACCCTCGTCGTGCTGCAAGCTCCAGAGGGAATGTCGACGCGACGCGCCCTGCAGCGGTTGCGCCAGGCCGATCCCGAAGGGATCTACGATTTCAATCATGTCTATCTCGAAAGCGGGCAGGGCGTAATCGGCGCTAGTCCTCTGTCTGTGGCTGCCGCCGCCGGCAACAGCATGGCCGCCGCGACGGGCACGAAGGTTGGATTGATCGATGGCGGCGTCCAGCGCGCTCATCCGGTGTTCGCGGGTGTAACCGTTCACGAGTACGGCTGTGCCGGCGGCAATATTCCCAGTGCTCATGGCACGGCGGTCGCTTCGCTGTTGGTTGGCCAGGGCGAGATATTTCATGGCGCCGCTCCCGGCGCTGAGCTGTTCGCTGCAGATGTTTACTGCGGCCTTGCAACCGGCGGCGCGTTGGATGCAGTAGCGGAAGCGCTCGCCTGGATGTCTTCGAGAAGGGGTTCCAGTGATCAACATCAGCCTGGTCGGGCCGGCCAATGGACTGCTGGAACAACTCGTTCGGATCATTACAGCGCGGGGTCACATCGTGGTCGCCGCTGTCGGCAACGACGGCCCCGGCGCGCCACCCTTGTTTCCTGCTGCGTATCCCGCCGTTGTCGCTGTAACAGGCGTCGATGCCAAACAGCGTGTGTTGTTAGCCTGGATAATTCACGAACGGTCGTGAATTCATAAAAGCAAAAGCCCCTGTTGTGATAGAAATGGCTTTACCACAAGCACTTCCGTCACTTGAGAGGCCTTTGCGTGGACAAAGATATCACACGACAGTGTGTTCTGTTTCCGGAGCTGTTCGGCAAGACGCTCACGGTGAAGTTCGATCAGCGAGACGGCAGTTCGGACGGCGGCGCTATTTTGCTGAAGGCGGCGGAGCGGCGGCTGGGCTTGAGCGAGCGGCTGGCCGGGTGCATCAAGGATTGGCGCCAGCCGGGCAAGATCGAGCACACGGTTCACGAGGTATTGAATCAGCGGCTGTATGCGATCGCCTGCGGGTATCCGGACTGCAACGATGCGGCGCGGTTGTCGAGCGATCCGGTACATCGACTTCTGTCGCGCGGGCAGACATCGGCTGAGGCGATGCTGGCGTCGCAGCCGACGTTGTCGAGATTCGAGAATGCCATGGACCGCGGCTCGCTGTATCGCATGGGAGAGGCACTGGCCCAGAGCGTGATCGAGCGACATCGAAAACGCCTGGGTCGGGGCAAGGTCAAGCATGTGCGGATCGACCTGGATCCCACCGACGATCCGACGCACGGTGCGCAGCAGCTGGCGTTCTTCAACGGGCACTACGACAGTTGGTGCTATCTGCCGATGGCTGGGTTTCTCACCTTCAACGGCGAGCCTGAGCAGTACTTGTTCTGCTACGTGCTGCGTGCGGGCAATGCGCCAGCCAAGCAAGGGGCCATCGGGATACTGGAGCGCATCATCAAGCAGGTGCGCGTGAACTTCCCCAAGGCGCGTATTGAGGTGCGCCTGGACGGTGGCTTTGCCGGCCCTGAGCTGTTGAGTTTTCTGGACGGCAACGACGTCGACTACCTGGTTGGAATGGCTGAAAACAAGGTACTGAAGCGTCGCGCGCGGCGATTGATGGGGCGCGCCAGAAGGCTGTCGAGGATCAGAAACAAGACGGCGAACGTCTTTGGCGAGACGCGCTATGCCGCCCAGAGCTGGAAGGAGCGCAAGCGGCGCGTGCTGATCAAGGCGGAGGTGGTGCGCGCGCACGGCAAGCTGCCGAAGGATAACGCCCGCTTTGTCGTCACGAATCTCAAGAAGACCCCGCGCCATCTGTACAAGCGCGTCTACTGCGGTCGCGGCGACATCGAGAATCGCATCAAGGAGCTGCACCATGGGTTGGAGATCGACCGCACCAGTTGCACGGACTTCCTGGCCAATCAGCTGCGTGTACTGATCACGGCGGCGGCGTATGTGTTGATGCAAGAGGTGAGACTGGCCGCCAAAGGAACCTCGTGCGAACGCGCGCAGGTCAGCACGTTGCGGGACCGGCTGATCAAACTGGGCGCTTGGATCGAGACTTCCGTACGACGCATCGTCGTGCACTTGCCGAAAAGCGCACCGCATCGCTGCGAGTGGCAGCGTATCGCCCGTTCGCTGGGCGCCGTACCGGCGTAGCCGAGGGTCCTCTGGCGAATCTGTCCTGGCGCAGTGATGTGCCAAGGCCTGCGCTCGCCCGTCGATCAGCAAATTTCGACACCATGCGCTCATGATGAGCGTCACCCTTCGTTCGCCCGCCGATGCGCGCCAGAGAGCGCGTTCAGAACGCGTCGAAAGCACTCCATCGCGCACGTTCAACCAATGCATGGGCCTCGTCGCGTCGTTCATGAATAATGCGGGTTAGAAGCATGCCGAGGCAAGCATGTGGATTTCTCGGCGCCGGGCGCGAACATGTCCGCCGCAGGCATCGACTCGCCGTTTGGATCAGTGCGTGGAACTTCGTTCGCAGCACCGATTGTGGCGGGACTGCTGGCAAGACAGTTGAGTGTCGTCAACAAGGAACAAGCCGATGCGGCGGTGGCCGCATTGACGGCCCAGGCCACGGATTTGGGCGCCCGTGGCCTGGATAAAATCTACGGCAATGGCCTGGTTGGCAGTGAGCTGCGAACCCCGGAAAAACTCGCATCCGCGCCGCGCTAGTGCTGCGAATGCCACGACGTCCGGTGAGTTCCCGCAGGGCTGAGTGAAAGGTCAGGCCGCAGCGGCATAATGTTTCCATTCCCTCATTAAAGCCCGTGTCATACCTGTAGCTCCGCTTCAAATGGGGGTCTCGTGATGAAGACAGTGGCTCCGGTACACATCCGGGGCTTGAGGCCACCATTGCTTTATCGTTTTACCTCATAGGGCTGGATGAAAACACAGGCTCGCAGCCGGCTGCCCAACAACTCGGCGCAGGCCGTGGGTCAAAGCGACAAATTCTGCGGATCGCGGGAATAAAACGCGACTCGCCGTCGTATTCCTCTCAAAGGCTGCAGATTGGCTGCCGCCGAGACAGGAGATGATCATGAAGACTCGTTCCATGCTGATTGGTGTTGCGATGGCTGCTGCCCTGAACTGCGCCGCCGTGGATGCACAGGTGCTTGGTGGCGGCAGCATTGGCGGCGGTCTGGGCGGGACCCTTTCCGGCGGCATGCGAGACATGAATGTGATGACGCAGGGTGCGATGAACGGTTCGCTCGGCGCAGATTTCGATACGGGCTCGCTGCGACGGACGACTCGTGGCACTGCCGAACGTGCGACGGATCGTGTGCGTGATACGAGCGGTGCGGTGAAAGATCGCGCTACGACTAAGGTTGATCAAGCGCGTGATACAACTGCGGCAGTCAGTTCCGCGGCCGCTGCCAGTGCGACCGGAGCAGTTAACGACGTGCAGATCGAAGGTGCGGCGGATATCGCCGGTTCGGCTGCGTCGAGCGGCGGTGCGCTGTCGAAGCCTGATGTGGCGAAGCCGGAGTTGCTGCAGCAGAGGCCGGGCAAGCTCGCGGATAAGGAAACATCGGTTGCTCCGAGTGAGACTCAGAATGCTAACCGGCCGGCGCAGGTTGTTGAACCTAAGCGTGCGCTGAATCTCTCTGGTGATGCGAATGGCTCGGCGTCTGCCTCGCAGGAGGGAGTGTTTGGTGATGGTGGTGGTTCGATGAGCGCTTCACGGAAGTAACAAGGTTCATGTGAGCAACTAAGAGCCCTCACCCTACCCTCTCCCAAGGGGAGAGGGTAGGAAACTTCTTCACCTCTCCCTTTGGGAGAGGTCGCGCGAAGCGCGGGTGAGGGCTCGCGGCGGTAAGAGCCCTCACCCTGCCCTCTCCCAAGGGGAGAGGGGTAAGAAACTTCTTCACCTCTCCCTTTGGGAGAGGTCGCGCGAAGCGCGGGTGAGGGCTCGCGGCGGTAAGAACCCTCACCCTGCCCTCTCCCAAAGGGAGAGGGGTAAGAAACTTCTTCACCTCTCCCTTTGGGAGAGGTCGCGCGAAGCGCGGGTGAGGGCTCGCGGCGGTAAGAACCCTCACCCTGCCCTCTCCCAAGGGGAGAGGGGTAAGAAACTTCTTCACCTCTCCCTTTGGGAGAGGTCGCGCGAAGCGCGGGTGAGGGCTCGCGGCGGTAAGAACCCTTACCCTGCCCTCTCCCAAAGGGAGAGGGGTAAGAAACTTCTTCACCTCTCCCTTTGGGAGAGGTCGCGCGAAGCGCGGCTGAGGGATCGCGGCGGTAAGAACCCTCACCCTGCCCTCTCCCAAGGGGAGAGGGGTAAGAAACTTCTTCACCTCTCCCCGTGGGAGAGGTCGCGCGAAGCGCGGGTGAGGGCTCGCGGCGGTAAGAGCTGGTGTTCGTTGTCCTGGTGGAACGAGACAATGCGTCGGTTCATCGCTGTCAGAACGGCCGTGCGAAAACCTGCGTCCAATAGATCCCTGCATCGCTCTTGCGATTCACGACGTAGGCGATGCCCATCTCGGTGAACTGGGTGTTCATGAGGTTGCCGCAATGGCCGGGGCTGTTGATCCAGCCGTTGACCACAGCCTCCGCATCTTCGGCGCCGATGGCGATGTTTTCTGCCACCGCGTTCCAGCTGTAACCGACGCGGGTGACGCGGTCGCCGACTTTGCTGCCGTCGGAGCCTTGATGTTCGAAGAAGTTCTTATTGGACATGTCCTGGCTATGGATGAGCGCGGCGCGATTTAGCATGGCGGACAACTTCAACGCAGGTGCGGCTGCAAAGCTGGCGCGTCCGCATTTGCGCGGTTTACTGCGGGCGGCGTTTACGAGCGCCAGAACTTTCTCGCCGACTTCCCGGGCATCGCGCACCGCCGGCGTGGTGAAGGGGGCAGCGACTACGATCCAGAGGTTATCGCCGCGTTGGAACTGTCCGAGTTCCTTGAAGCGGGGATCGACGATGGTGTCGCAATAGTTGGCTTCGAGCATGCGCAGGATGGCTTTCTCGTCGGTGGAACCCTCGATGCGCATGGAGGCGGAATTCGTGCCGCGATAGTCGGTGCGTGCGATCGCATCCCGCAGGCGGCCGCCCTTCGACCACTCGCGCGCGACGGCGTCGAGACCGCGAGTGATGCGCAGAGGTTCTTTGACACCGGGTTTGTTTCCGCAGCCGCTGCGACGGATTTCGTTCACGCCATCGGCAACACTCGCCAGTGCGGGCATCGCAAGCAATACACAGCAAAGGGTGAACGACGCACGCGCGAGTTTTCTCATGCGCCCGATGCTACGTCACGGCGTGGGCTGGATTCGAGCCCCGTTTGCGAGTACTCGAGCGGTTACCGGGTTTGACGGCTGATGGATCCTGCTGAACCAGCTTGCGGATCGCATCTTCCAGCGGCCGTTCGCCGTCACAGTAGTCCTGCCACTCGGTCGCCTTGGTGATGTAATCGGCAGCGGTGCGAATCGTGTAACGCGACGGATCCAGCCCCACCCTCACTTGCGACCAGTTCACCGGCATCGACACCGTTGCGCCTTCGCGAATTCGCGGTGACAGCGGTGCGATGGCCGTGGACATGCGGTCGTTGCGCAGATAGTCGAGGAAGATGCGGCCGATGCGCAGCTTCTTCGCCATGTTCACCAGGTACAGGTCGGGATGGTCCTCGGCCATTTGCGTGCAGACGGCCTGCGCAAACGCTTTGGCTTCCGGCCATTTCAATTTGCTCTTTTTCGAATAGGCCAGCGGCGTGACCACGTGCAGGCCCTTGCCGCCGGTGGTCTTGCAGAACGCCGCGAGGCCCAGTGCTTCGAGCCGTGATTTGATTTCTTTCGCGGCGGCGATCACCGCAATGAAAGCCACATCGGGGCCGGGATCCAGATCGAACACCAGCCTGCCCGGGATGTCCGGCAGGTCGGGCTGGCAGTTCCATGGATGCAATTCGATGCCGGCGGACTGCGCAATCGCAGCCAACGCCTCGACGCGATCGATCTGCAGATAAGGTTTGTGATCGCCGCTGACTGTCACCAGCGTCAGCAGGTTCGACGTTCCCTGCATGGCGTGACGTTGGAAAAACTGCTGTGCATCGATGCCATCGGGCGCGCGAATGATGGAGCAAGGCCGCCCTTTCAGGTGCGGCAACAACCATTCGCTCACTGTTTCGAAATAGCGCGCCAGGTCGAGCTTGGTGACGGGCTCGCCGTCGTTTGCGTGCGGCCACAGCGGTTTGTCAGGGCTCGAGATCGGTACGCCCATCACGACCGAGGAATCCGTCGAACCGCGCGAATTGCTCGGCTTCGCAGGAGCGGCGCGCGCCGTAGTTTTATTCTTGGCCGCTTTCCTGCGAGTCGCCTTCGGCGTGGGCTCCGCGATCTCGGTGTCTTCTGCTGCCGCCGGCGTTTCGGCAACGATCTCGCCCGGTGGCTTATCGGCACGCAATCCTTTGAACGCGGCTTGCCGGATATTGCCGCCGCCGGTCCAACCGGCGAATTCGATTTCCGCCACCAGTTCGGGCCTGGCCCAGTGGACATCGGCTCCCTTGCGCGGCGCCGTTTTTCCGCCGAAAGGATTGTTCTTGCTCTCCAGCTTCTTCAGCCTGGACCACAGTTGTTGCAGCTGGTCGCCGCCGAAGCCGGTGCCGACGCGGCCGACGTGAATCAGGTGATCGCCACGGTTGACGCCAACGAGCAACGACCGCAATTGCCCTGCTGTCTGTGTCCAGCCGCCGATGACGACTTCCTGGCCGGCGCGGCACTTCGCCTTGGTCCACTCGCCGACGCGGCCGGCGCGATAGCGCGAGTCGAGCCGTTTGGAAATGATGCCTTCGAGATTCATGCGACACGCCGATTGCAGCACGGCGTCACCGGCAGTTTCGAAGTGTTCGACGTAGCGAATCAACGTGCTCGCGTCCTGTTCCTGTGCGGCGAGATATTCCTTCAGTGCGGCCTTGCGTTCGGACAGTGGCAGGGAGCGCAGGTCGCCCTCGTCGCTGTACATCAGGTCGAAAGCGAAAAAGATCAGCTCGTCGGTGCGGCTTTCCGACAGCGCCGCCTGCAGCGCCGCGAAATCGGGCGAGCCGTTCTGGTCGAGTGCAACGACTTCGCCGTCGATGATGGCGTCGGGAAAATTGCTGGCGGCAGAGGCGATGCCCTGGAACTTGTTGGTCCAGTCCAGGCCCTTGCGCGTTTTCAACGTGGCTTCGCCAGCGGCGATGCGCAGCTGCAGCCGGTAACCATCGAATTTGATTTCGTGCCCCCAGTTCGGGCCGCCGGGCGGACGATCGACCGGGTTGCAAAGCTCAGGTTCGATGAACTCGGGCAGCCTTACTTTTCTTGACGCCTTTCGCGAGGCTTTTTTTTGGGCCGATTTCGTCGTGGCGCGCGCCGCAATTCGGGCTGCTGTTTTTGCCTTCGGCGCGCGGCCTTTGCCGGCGGCGATGTCTGCCATCGCACGGCCGGAGGCAACGGAGCGATCTTCGTCCATGAGTTCCTGCGCGCCCTCGGCATCGCGCGCATATTCGTCGCGATGTTTGATGAGCAGCCAGTTGGTGCGCTTGCCGCCGTAGCGATCGCTCTTCATGCGCACGATCACCCAGCTGCCCTGCAGCCGCTCGCCTTCGAGCCGCAACTTCAGTTCGCCTTTTTTCAGCTGCTCTTCCGGCGTCAGCCCGCCTTCGGGCTCCCAATAGCCGCGGTCCCACAACTGCACGGTGCCGCCGCCGTATTGGCTCTTGGGAATCGTGCCTTCGAAATCGCCGTAGTCGAGTGGATGGTCTTCGACTTCGACGGCCAGGCGCTTGTCATGCGGATCGAGCGAAGGCCCGCGCGTGACTGCCCAGGATTTGAAGACGCCGTCCAGTTCCAGGCGCAGGTCGTAGTGCAGGCGGGTCGCCGCGTGCTTCTGGATTACATAGCGTAATCGCTTGGACGGAGCCACCTGCTGCCGGCCGCTGGGCTCGGCAGTCTGGGTGAAATCGCGCATGGCGCGATAACGAGAAAGTTTTTTGGTTGCCACGTCGCGCCTCCGCGGTGAAAAATTGCCTGCCGCCATGCCGGCGGCGCCGTCGGTGGTTCAGCGACAACGCTGTAGTACCCTGCGACGTTCCGTTTTCGAGAGCACGCCATGAAGACTTTCAGAGTATCTGCCATTGCGGCCTTGCTGCTGGTTGCACTGAGCGCAGCCGGCGCCGACAAGCTCAACGTGAAACTCGGCTTGTGGGAAATCACCTCCCTGACACGCATGAGCGGCACGCCGCCACTGCCCAAGGAAGTGCTGGATAAGATGACGCCGCAACAGCGCGCTGAAATGATGGCGCGGATCAAAGAGGCGCAGGAGGAGGAGCCCGAGCCTGAGATCAGCAGCGAGTGCATTACGCCCGACGATCTGGAGAAGCCGTTCGCTTCGGAGGATACCGAGAACTGCACCCAGACCATCGTGCGCACGACGCGTAACACGCAGGAAATCCGGCTGGCTTGCACCGGCAAGATCCAAGGTTCCGGCCTGTTCCGCGTGAGCACGCCGACGCCCGAGACCATGAATGCCGACCTCGACTTGAAAGTGGGCGAGGGTGCGGACGTCATGACCATCACCGGCAAGATCAAAGGCCGCTGGCTGGGCGCCGACTGCGGCGATGAAGACGACGGCGACGAGGTCGACGACGAGGATGAAAATGCCCCGGAATAAGGGTTAGGGTGAGGGGAATCTTCAGCCGGCCCTCACCCGCGCTGCGCGCGACCTCTCCCCAGGGGAGAGGTGAGAATTCTGTCCCCTCTCCCTTTGGGAGAGGGTTAGGGTGAGGGAATCTTCAGCCGACCCCTCACCCGCGCTGCGCGCGACCTCTCCCCAGGGGAGAGGTGAGAATTCTGTCCCCTCTCCCTTTGGGAGAGGGTTAGGGTGAGGGAATCTTCAGCCGACCCCTCACCCGCGCTACGCGCGACCTCTCCCCAGGGGAGAGGTGAGAATTCTGTCCCCTCTCCCTTTGGGAGAGGGTTAGGGTGAGGGGAATCTTGCCGCTGCCGCATTCACGTGGGCGGCGGCACTTCCCTTATGCTTCGCCTCCAGCAATGAGACGCCAGGAGGCGCATATGACTCTCGCCAATCACCAGTTCCGTCTGGCAGCCCGTCCCGTCGGCGAGGCCAAGCGCAGCGACTTCAACTATCTCGCAGAGCCGGTGCGTTCGCCCAGCGAAGGCGAAGTGCTGGTGAAAACGTTGTACCTGTCGCTCGATCCCGCCATGCGCGGCTGGATGAATGAAGGAAGGTCATACATCGCGCCGGTGCAGATCGGGGAAGTGATGCGCGCCGTCGGTGTCGGCAAGGTGATCGAGTCCAGGCATCCGGGCTTTCGTGCCGGCGACTATGTGAGCGGCGCGCTCGGTATCCAGGAATACGCCACTCTTGACGGCAAAGCGTTGGCGCAGGTCGATCCCTCCATCGCGCCGCTGCCGGTATTTCTCGGCACGCTTGGTGCGCCGGGAATGACGGCGTATTTCGGCTTGCTGGACATAGGCAAGCCCGAAGCCGGCCAGACCGTCGTCGTGTCCGGCGCGGCCGGGGCGGTGGGCACCGTCGTCGGCCAGATTGCGAAGCTCAAAGGTTGCCGCGTCGTCGGCATCGCCGGTGGCAAAGAGAAATGTGACTTCCTCACCCAGACGCTCGGCTTCGATGCCGCCATCGATTACAAGTCCGAAGACGTGAAGAAGGCGCTGCGCCAGCATTGTCCGAAAGGCGTCGATGTTTATTTCGATAACGTCGGCGGCGACATTCTTGATACCGTGCTCACGCAGCTGGCTCGCAAAGCGCGCATCATCATTTGCGGCGCGATCTCACAATACAACAGCACCACCGGGGTAAAAGGGCCTTCGAACTACCTGTCGCTGCTGGTCAATCGCGCCAGCATGACCGGCATGGTGGTATTCGACTACGCCGACCGCTACGCCGAAGCGGGTCGCGAAATGGCCGGCTGGATCAAGAGCGGCAAGCTCAAGACGCGCGAAGATATCGTCAGCGGCCTGGAGACGTTTCCAGAGACGTTGCTGAAATTGTTCAAGGGCGAGAACTTTGGGAAGCTGGTGCTCAAGGTAGCCGAGGAGTAAGGCTCCCGAGCCCTCACCCGCGCTGCGCGCGACCTCTCCCCAGGGGAGAGGTGAGACATCTGTCCCCTCTCCCGCTTCGCGGGAGAGGGTTAGGGTGAGGGTTCTTACTCCGCTGGCCCTCACCCGCGCTGCGCGCGACCTCTCCCCAGGGGAGAGGTGAGACATCTGTCCCCTCTCCCGCTTCGCGGGAGAGGGTTAGGGTGAGGGTTCTTACTCCGCTGGCCCTCACCCGCGCTGCGCGCGACCTCTCCCAAGGGGAGAGGTGAGACATCCGTCCCCTCTCCCGCTTCGCGGGAGAGGGTTAGGGTGAGGGTCCTTACTCCTACACTCCCGCCCGCGCCAACAACACCGCCGACACACCCTGCGCCGCTCGATTCGCATCGGTATTCCGATACGAATGCGGCACGTTGCCCGGAAACGCCAGCACATCGCCGGCGGCAAGATCGAACCGATCGCCGGCAACGAAAACCGTCACCTGCCCGGACAGGCAAGTGAAGAACTCGCGTGTGCCGGGCAGGTGAGGCGAGCCGCGCATCGACGCGCCGGGCGCGAAGTCCATCACGTTCAGTACTTCGTCCGGCACTCGCTCCGGAATGAGCGAACGAATCGTGATGCCGCGCCCCGCACTCTGCGACGCGAGTTCATCGCGCGACCACTTGCGAACTTTTGCACGTGGCGACGCCAACAACTCATCGAGCGGCACA
This sequence comes from uncultured Gammaproteobacteria bacterium, assembly GCA_963710595.1. Classification (GTDB taxonomy): domain Bacteria; phylum Pseudomonadota; class Gammaproteobacteria; order Steroidobacterales; family Steroidobacteraceae; genus Steroidobacter. The sequence continues at coordinate 604,076 of CAVQAZ010000003.1, read as the reverse complement.
TCCAGAGCATTCGCAACTTTCACCAGCACCGTGAGCGAAGGATTGCCGCTGCTGGATTCCAGGTTCGCGATGGTCGAGCGCGGCACGCCGGCGGTCTTTGCCAGCATGCCTTGAGTGAGATTGCGCACTTGGCGAAAGGCAACCAGATTGCGGGCCAGGTGCTCGGCGACGAGTTCGGGTTTATCCATTGCTGCTTGGGCTTGATCCGATAGGTCTGATTGTCCGGGCTCGCGACCTTTTGCCAATACGTTGGACACGACGCTTGGCCGCGCGCGGCAGGTCTCTAAGATGCTGTCATCGAAGGAGACCCTATGCAAACTCAACGACAACCCAAAGACCAGCGGTCGCTTCTGCAAGGCGTGCGAATCGCCATTACAGGCGGCACATCAGGCCTCGGGCTTGCGCTGGTGAGAGAACTTTCCAGGCACGGTGCTCACGTTGCTTTGATTGCTCGCACCGAAGCGCGCGTCGCTACGGTAGCGGCGGAAGCAGCCGTGCACGGCATCGTCGGCGACGTGTCCAGCAAACAGGACATTCATCGCATCGCGTTGCAGGTTGCCGGCAACCTGGGTGGACTCGACGTGCTGGTGAACAACGCATCCGATCTCGGGCCGGTCCCGTTAGCACTGCTGGGCGATACGCAATGCGAAGATTTCGAGCGTGCGTTGGCGACGAATGTGCTCGGTCCGTTTCGTCTCACCAAAGCCTTGCTAGGTTCGCTCGCAGCCGCGGCCCGCGAAGGCACTGGCGCATTAGTGGTGAATATCTCCAGCGACGCGGCCGTCAGCGCTTACCCACAGTGGGGCGCCTATGGGGCGAGCAAAGCAGCGCTCGCTCACATGACCCGCATCTGGAACGAGGAGCTGTCAGCGCAAGGCGTGCGCTTCATCGTGCTCGATCCCGGTGATATGGACACGCCAATGCACGCTGCGGCGTTGCCCGGCGCCGATCCGACGACGTTGAAATCACCTGCCGTTGCCGCTCAAGAGCTCGTAGCAACCATCTGCGATCTGCTGCCGGCGCGGCCGGCTTTCAGGTACGCGTCATGATCGCAGCGGATCACGCCGTGCAACGGCCTGCGAGGGCGCGCCTGTTACATATCGACGAGCACGGTCGCATTCGAGATGCGCCACGGGCGAAGCTGGTGGAGTTGTTGCAGCCGGGCGATTTGGTAATTGCCAACGACGCGGCCACGTTGCCCGCAAGCCTGCACGGCGTGCATGTCCGCACCGGACGAGTGATCGAGGTTCGATTGGCGGGCAAGCCTTCGTTAGCGGCGCGAGACCTGCAGCGTTTCACCGCGATCGTATTCGGCGCAGGCGACTACCGAATTCGCACCGAAGATCGACCGTTGCCGCCAGTGCTGGCCGCAGGTGATGAGTTGCAACTCGGAGAGCTCACGGCTCGCGTCGAACGCACACTGGATCATCCACGGTTGCTCGCGCTTCGTTTCGAAACAACGCCAGATGAGATGTGGCGCGGCATTGCCTCTCACGGACAGCCAATCCAGTACGCTCACATGAGAGAGCCGTTGGCTCTGTGGGATGTGTGGACATCCATCGCCAGCTCGCCGATCGCTTATGAGCCGCCATCGGCCGGCTTCGCGCTCGACTGGCAGTTGCTGTCGGCGTTCAAACAGCGCGGAATCGAATTCGCGACCGTGACTCACGCCGCCGGCATCTCATCGACCGGCGATGCAGCACTCGATCGCAGGCTGCCTCTGGATGAGCCGTATCGCATTTCGGTCGCCACGGAGCAGGCGATTGCCTCGGCGATCTGTGACCAGCGACGCATCGTCGCGATCGGCACGACCGTAGTGCGGGCACTGGAGGATAGCGCTGCTATTTTCGGCTCGGTGGCGGCCGGCGAGGGCGTAGCGACCTTGCGAGTCGGCGCTGACACCCGGTTGCGCGTTGTCGACGCAATCCTGTCGGGCACGCACGAGCCCGGCACCAGTCACTTCGATTTATTGCACGCATTCGCCGATGCGGCGGTCCTGCGCCGCGCAGATGCGGCGATGAACAGCGCCGGCTACCGCACGCACGAGTTCGGCGATTCCGTGTTGATTGAACGCGCTAGCCGCCGTTATTCGTGCGCCACCGGACAGCCGGTGGCTGCAGCAATTCTTCCGGAAATGCAAGGACTGGTCGAGCGGGCTGCGCCACGTATACTCCGCGGTTTTGCGCCGGCACCGACCTATGTGGTTCAAGAATCTCATCGCCTATCGCCTGCCTGCCGACTGGTCCGTGTCCGCCCGTGAGCTGGAGGAAAAGCTGGCCCTGCGTTCGCTCCTGCCTTGCGGGGCGTTCGACATGCAAAGCCGCGGCTGGGTATTCTCCAGCGACGCAGAGCGTTACGTTCACACCGTGAATGGCCAGCACCTGATCGCGCTCGGCGTCGACCAGAAGCTGTTGCCCGGCTCCATCATTCGCCAGGTTGCGACGGAGCGCGCCAAGGAGATGGCCAAGGAACAAGGGTATCCGGTCGGCCGCCGGCAAATGCGCGAACTGAAAATGCGAGTGACCGAAGAGCTGCGCGGTCGTGCATTGACGCGCAAGCGCATCACCTACGCGTGGATCGATCCTGCCAACGGTTGGCTGGTGGTCGACGCCGCCGGCGAGGCGCGTGCCGAAGAGTTGGTTGAAACATTGCGTGATACGTTGGGCGGCAGCCTGCAAGTGACGCTGCTGGAAACGGAACGTTCACCGTCAGCGTCGATGACGGCCTGGCTGATGCTCGGCGATGCGCCGCTTACGTTCACGATCGACGATGATCTGGAGCTGCAGGCGGGCGATCAAAGCAAGCCCACCATTCGCTACGTTCGCCATCCGCTGGACGGCAAAGAAATCCGCGCACAGATTTCCGCCGGGATGCATGCCACACGCATGGGACTGACCTGGAAGGATCGCGTCGCCTTCGTGCTCAACGAAAAGTTGCAGGTGAAGCGGCTGGAATTCCTGCTGATCGACACGGACCAGCCGGAAGAAGGCTCCTCGACCAACCCCGGCGAACAGTTCGATATCGACTTTACGTTGATGACGGGCGAGCTGGCGCAGCTGCTCACCGATCTTGCGGCGGCGCTGGGTGCGCCGGCGGAGCAGCAGGCGGCTGCTTAAGAGGGGGCCCTCACCCTAGCCCTCTCCCGCAAGCGGGAGAGGGGATCGGGTTCTCACCTCTCCCTTTGGGAGAGGTCGCGCGAAGCGCGGGTGAGGGCTCTCGCCGCTACGGCGTCACCGGCTCGCCGGCCCAGCGCATGATCGCGACGGCAACATCCTGTTCGCGTGGCAGCTGCGCCATCAGCTTCAGCATCTGATCGGAAAACTTCTCACGCTCCAGCTGCGCGGCGACAATCGCACCGGATTTTTGATTCTGATAGCGCAGCGTGCTGATGCGTGTGGTGATCTTCTGCGCCCCTGCCGAATCGGGCACTGCCAATCGCTGCGCAATGCCTAAGCCCAATCCTTCAGTTAAGACCGTGTCGCTCTTCTGCAGCGCCTGCGCGATGATTTCACAGCGCACTCGCGTCGCGGGATCGCGCACCCGCTCCTGATCGCAGGCTCGCGACACCGGCGGGAACGCCGAAACATTCAGCTGCGACAGCCAGCTGACCGTCGTATTCAAGCCGTTGGTCAGCGGCGTCGGCACCTCTTGCCTGGACGATGCGCCGGTCGGAAAGCGACTGATCGGCGGAGTGAGCCGCGCAATCAGCGTTGTCCAATAAACATTGAAGTGACTGGCCTTGGTCATCACTTCGAGAATCTGTTCCTCTGCGCGGGCATCCTTCCGCGCCTGTGCTCTCGCCAGCGGGCCCAACCAGACCGAGCCGCTTTTGGGATCAAGGTTGCGCAACTGAGCCTCGATGGACTCGGCTTCGCAGCCCCTGACCTCCATGCAGATGCGCAGGTATAGCCAGAGGATTTCAGGACGCTGCGGCGCCAGCTGCGACGCCTTCTGGATTTGCGCCAAGGCTTGCGAGGCATTGCCGCCATTGGTAGCCCAGGTGTTCAGCGCCTGTGCCGCGGCTTCATCGGCGTCGGTGCTGCCGGTGGCGGCGGAGGGCGCCTTAGACAACGACTTTTGCGTCGGCGTTCCGCCGCAAGCTGTTAATAACAAAGCCCCCGACAAAACCAATCGCAAAGCCGATAGCGACCGCCACCATCGCCGCGGCCTGTTCCTTGATGCGCGCTTCATCGGCGGATCATAACAACACTGCATGGCGCCGGGCCTGTGCTGTCAGCGAAATCCTCGCCCATGCTCACCGGCAGCGATCCGCCGTTCACCGGTAGTTGCTGGTATGGCCGCAAGGCAGTCCTTACCTTCGGTGTCATGGTCGTCAATCCATCGCTGCGCTGTCGTCACGCCCTGCACAGGGCACTTGCCGCCGATACGCCGGGCGATCGCGATCGCTGGAGTTACCCGATGAAAGATGATCCTTTTGAGCACCGGCCGCGCCGGTCGCGGCTGGTGCTGGGAATCTTCCTGCTGGCGCTGGGCGGCCTGCTGCTGGCGGCCAACCTTGGCTACGGCCTGCCGGCCGGCTGGTGGCAGTACCTGCCGGTGCTGCTCATTGCGCTCGGATTGTGGGGCGTGATTCTGCCGAACCGTCATCTGGAGCGCGGCGGCGGCGTGTGGTTGCTGGCCACCGGCCTGTATTTCCTGGTGGGCATTTTCAATTTGTGGGCCCTGGGCTGGTCCGGCGCGTGGCCGATTTTCGTCATCGCCGCCGGCGTGGGTTTTATTCTGCACCGTCATAACGATGCGGATCGGCAGTCGAGGACGCCAGGCAGTGGCGAATCATGACTCCCGATCCCCAGAACAATCACGACAACGACAAAGAGCGCGAGTCTGAACGCTGGCCGTTGCATCGTCCCGAGCATGGGCACCACGGTGTGTTCTCAACGCGCCTGATCATCGGCCTGTTCATCATCCTGCTCGGCGGCGCGTTGCTGGCGGACAATCTCGGCTGGTTCAACGCACGCCATGTATTACACAGCCTGTGGCCGCTGGCGATGTGCGCCGTCGGTATCGCGATGGTTCGCCATCCGCGGCACAAGCGCAGCCGCGGATGGGGCTGGGTGCTGATTACCGTCGGCTTCTGGATTTTCGCCGACAAGATCGGCTGGATTCAGGTCAGCATCGGGCAGTTGCTGGCGCCCGGGATCTTGTTGTTCGTCGGCGGCATGCTGGTGTTCCGCTCGCTGTCGGGTCCGCCAGGCGTGCCTGATGCAGCAAAGCCGAGTGCCATCGACGGTGTACCGCCGACGGGTGATCACGCCGAATATGTCCGTTCTTTCGCGATGCTGTCGGGATGCGAATTGCGCCCCGTGTCGCGACCCTTTCGCGGCGCCGATCTCAGCGCCATCATGGGCGGCATCAAACTGGACCTGACCAGCGCGCGCATGGAAGGCGATAGCGCGGTAGTCGAAATTTTCGCCTTCTGGGGCGGCGTGGAAATCTTCGTACCGCCGGATTGGACGGTGACCAGTGAGGTCACCACGCTGCTGGCCGGCTTCATCGACAAGCGCCGTCCCACCAGCGTCGTGCCGACCAAGAACCTGATCATCAAGGGCATGGTGGTGATGAGTGGCGTCGAGATCAAGAATTAATGCACCCGATCTTCAAACATCGCGGCCGGCTGCTGCTGTACCTCGCTGTTTGGGTGGTATTCGGCCTGCTGTTGACCGTGGTGTTTGTATTCGGCGGCGGCGCGCCGGTGGAATGGTCGCTGGAATTCGCGGTGCCGGCAGCCGTCGTGCTCGGGCTGCAATCGCTTTCGTTCTGGTACGTGGTGCAGGCCATGCCGCCGGACGTTACGCCGGTGGTGAGGATGGCCGCGATCTGGGCCATCGCCGGGCTGGTGTCGCTGCTGGTGTGGATCGCGCTCGCGTATGCCTGGGCAATGTGGCTGTTGCCGGAGGGCGAAGCATATGGCGCGTCGGCGGTCGGCATGCTGCCGTTGCTGGTGTTCGCCGGCGCCATCGGCATTTCATTGGCGGTGCTGGGACATTATCTTGCCGGCGCCTTTCAACGTTCGCGTAATGCCGAGCGACGAGCATTGGAGTTACAAGTGCTGGCGCGTGAAGCGGAGCTGAAATCGCTGCGCGCCCAGCTCGATCCGCACTTTCTGTTCAATAGTTTGAATTCGGTGGCGGCGTTGATCGGCAACGATACCGTCGCGGCCCGGCAGATGTGTTTCCTGATGGCGCAGTTTTTTCGCAAGAGCCTGACCCTGGCGCGACAGCAGGCCATTTCGTTGTCCGAAGAAGTGTCGCTGGCGGAAACCTTTCTCGCGATCGAGAAGGTGCGCTTCGGCGAGCGTTTGCAATCCAAGTTCGACATCGCCGACGATGTGAAAGATGTCTCGGTGCCGCCGCTGATGTTGCAGCCACTAGTGGAGAATGCGGTCCACCATGGCGTTGCGCATATGCTCGAAGGCGGCGAAGTCTGCGTGCAGGCGCGTCGTCGGGAAAGTTTCCTGGAGCTGGTGGTCGCCAATCCCTGTGATCCGGATCGCCCGCCCTCGCGCAGCACCGGGGTCGGCCTGGCCAACGTACGTTCGCGCGTCGAAACACTGTGCGGCCATCTGGCCAGCGTCGATGTCGACGCCAGTGAGACCTCGTTTCGAGTTTCGATTCTGCTGCCGGCTGTCAGCACTCACTCATCCACCCCCTGAGGATCATGCCCGTGCGTGTCCTGATCGTCGACGATGAAACCCTGGCCCGCGCCATCCTGGCGGAACACCTGCTGAAGCTGCCCGACGTGGAAATCGTCGGCCAGGCCGCCAACGGCTTCGAAGCGGTGAAGCTGGCCGAGGAGCTGAATCCCGACCTGATGTTCCTGGACATCCAGATGCCGAAGCTGTCCGGCTTCGAAGTGCTGGAATTGCTCGGCGAGCGGGCGCCGGCCGTGGTGTTCACGACGGCCTTCGACGAATTCGCATTGCGTGCTTTCGAAGTTCACGCCGTCGATTACTTGCTCAAGCCGGTCGAGCCGCCGAGACTGGCTGCGGCTGTCGAGCGTGCTGCCGAACGCGTGCGTAATCGCACTCCGGCTCCGTCGGCCGAGGAATTGTCGGCTGCCGCCCGGCCGCCGGGCCGTACGCTCGAACGCATCTTGATTCGCCATGAAGGTCGCGTGCACGTGCTGCCGCTGGAGCGCATCGATTTCATCGAGGCGCAGGACGACTACCTGTCGTTCGCCGCCGGCGGCAAGCGGCTGCGCAAGCAGCAAACCATGAGCGACCTGGAAACCCAGCTCGATCCCACGCGTTTCGTGCGTATCCATCGCTCGTTCATCCTGAACGTGGAACGCCTGGCGCGCATCGACCTGTACGGCAAGGACAGCTGGCTGGCGATCCTGTCGGACGGCAGCAAGCTGCCGATGTCGCGCACCGGGCATACCAAGTTGAAGGAATTGATCGGTTGATTCGCTGCGCTTGCAGTTGCAGGAGTGATCGGATGACACAGGAGAGAACGGCCATGACCGAAACACACAGCCCACGTTCAGAGGAATTTCAGTTCAGCGGCGATACCCTGCTGAGCAAGATCAAGGAGATCATCCGCGCCGGCAATGTCCGTCGCGTCATCATCAAGAATGAGGAAGGTCGCGTGCTGATCGACATTCCGCTGACGCTCGGCGTCGTCGGCACTTTGCTGGCGCCGCAGCTCGCCGCCATCGGCGCCATCGCCGCGCTGGTGCTGAAGGGCTCGATCGTCATCGAGAAAGAAGCGGAAATCGTACCGACGCCGTCGCTGTGAGGCGTATGGAGGTGAGCGAGTGATAAGGCGGTTTGCCGCAATCATAGTCGCCTTGCTGCTCGCGCCGCTGCGATCGCACGCAGCGGCGTCGGACAGTGTGCTCGATGAATACGTGAAGCACATCGCCGCCGGCTTGCCGGAAAAGACGGCGGCTGCGTTGGAAAAAATCGAGGGCACGCCGCGGCAGCTGCTCGCTGCACGTGCCTATCTGCGAGCTCGTGAAAACTTGAGTGCTCGCTGGAGCTGGACGGCGGATGAAATCAAAGCGCACACGCGGTCGGACGAATATCGCGCGCTGATCGCCGAGACCGATGCGATTCGCGGTCGCTTCGAAGCGGCTAACCCCGGATATACGCTGTACGCCAACACCGAAGCGCGCAGCCTCGAGCTGCAGATCACGCGCTTCAATACCAACAAGTCCGTTGGCCGCGTCGCTGATGCGCTGCATAAGAATGCGCTGTTCGAGATCGGCAGGCCCACTTACGGCGCGCCTGTGGAGGCGGATTCGGTCGAACGCTTCAAACAATTCCTGAGCCGCTGGCGTCCACCGACCGCTGCTGCGCTGGCGGCGCCGGGAATTTCGCGTCACGGCCAGTTGCGAGCCATCGATTTCCAGATCATGAAAGGCGGCGCCATCGTGGCGCCCAGCGATACCGCTACGGTGAAACGCAATTGGGATGCGCCCGGCTGGACGGAAAAATTAGAGGCGGCGGTGACGGGCAGCAGCTTCACCGGCCCCTTACAATCGCCGTACGAGCCGTGGCACTACGAATATGATCCTTAGAGGATGCGCTCATGAAAGCTTCCCACAGATTTTTCGGTTGGGTTGTCGCGGCAAGCGCGCTCACCGGATGCGCCGCCACCGCGCCGTCTCCGGTGAGAGTCGACGTTGCCGAAAGCGGCGTGCCGAACTGCCGGACGTTCGAGTGGCTGCCGACGCCGCAGCAACCGGCGTCCTTCACCGAGCAAAGAATCAAGAGCGAGGTGATGGCGGCGCTCCAGGACAAGGGCTACACCGAAACGTCGGAGAAACCCGATTGCCGCATCACCTATGTGCTCGACGTGCATGAGCGTCCGAAGAACAAGCCGAGCGTCGGCGTCGGCGCAGGCGGCGGTTCCGGCGGCCTCGGCGGCGGCATCGGCATCAGCCTGCCGATCGGCAAGAAGAACGAACAAGCCGGCACTTTCACCCTCGACGTGGTCGATGTCGCCAAGAACGCCCAGGTGTGGAGCGGCTCGCTGGACGCCAGCTTCGCCAAAGCCGAATTGAACGAAGACGAAGCCCGGGAAGTCGTCGCCACGGTGCTGGCGAAGTTTCCGGATCGGGCGAAGTGATGCGCTTGACCAGGAGTGCCGTTGGTTTCGGCAATCTAGTGGAACCATAAAGACAGAAGCCGCGACTGGCGCGGCTTCTGCTGACTGACACATCTGAGACTTCGGGAGCTTGTCATCGCTTGCCCGAAGCCTGCTCCCCGAGGGGAGTCTCACAGGCCCGACTGGCGGGTAACGGAGATAATATATGGATTACCTCAAGGTAATTCAATCCCAATGCTGCGTGCCACACCGAGACGTATCTCCCGAACCTGATCCATGGATATGTAACCCACCCGGTAGCTGCCTTTGCTAACCTTCACGCGATCAAGGCGTTCGAACGCAACTGCAGCAACTAGATCACATTTTGCCCACACCTGCACGCTTTCACCAGGGATCGGGTTGCCGAGCAGTTTGTAATGGTAGTTGCAAACCGGATTAGGCGCTGTGGTGCTTAGCGGCACTACCGTGTGCAATCCCGGTCGGTGCTGGTGATTTGGCGAGATAATGACTACCGGTCTTCGCTTGATGATTTCAGGGACGATGTATCCACGAAAATCACATAGGTAGCACCCGCGTGTGATTACCCGCGGTACGCTACGCGTGGGATGTGAAGTGAGCCCCCTCGCGCGCGGCTGGCGCGAGATTGAATATATAAACCAATTCCGAGGGCGGCTCTGCAGCTACAAGTTGATCCAGCGCGTTACAGACGTGGCGTCGCCGCGCTGGCGTGAGTCTTTTCGTAGAGTTCCTGGTCCTTGATGCAGCGTTCGGCGGTCGGCTCGGCTTCCAGCCGCGGTAGTGGAATAGGCTCTTCGCAGGCCGCGCAGATGCCGTACGTGCCGGCGTAAATGCGCTTCAACGCTGCGTCGATCAGGCGTAGTTCGTCCACATCCCGCTCGACTTCCGCCAGGTTGGTGTCGACGATGAGCGTCGCGAACGAATCATCCTCTGCGTCGCGCACCCGGTCTGCTATCTGTGCATGGGATTCGTCGGAGGAGCGCGCCAGCGTCTGCTTGATTTCGCCTCGCAACTGACTGGCGCGGTCGCGAAGACGTCGTTTGAAATTGAGTGTCAACTGTGCATCGAGCATGAGCCGGCTCCGGCGTGTTTTCGAGGTAGGCGGTGGTGGTTAGATAACCCATCGCGGCTCAATGGGTTCCCTGCGGGAAAGACACGGACGGCTGCGGCGCCGCCGTGTCGGTAATCCGAGCGCCGTCTACGATCCGTCACTTCCTCCTTGACCGGTACAGCGCTCGCAACGCGGTCGACTGCATGCGCCCGAACTGCCGGTCGCGTTCGCGACGTTCGTAAGGAGTCATCGCGGCGTGCGCAGTTTCACGTTGCAGCTTTCGGTAGTTGGCGAAGCGACGCGCATCGAGACGCCCCTCCGCGATTGCGGCGAGCACCGCACAGCCAACTTCGGTTTCATGCCGGCAGTCGCGAAAGTGGCATTGCGCAGCCAGTACTTCGATGTTGTCGAACACCGTGCGCAAGCCATTGTCGATCGCACCGATCTTGAGCTCCCGCATGCCCGGGGTGTCGATGACCCATGCGTCGCCAGCGAGTGCGAACATTTCACGGGCGGTCGTTGTATGCCGGCCCCGGCTGTCGTCTTCGCGAATGCCACTCGTCGATTGCGATGTGTTCCCGGTCAGCGTGTTGACCAGCGTCGACTTGCCGACGCCCGAGGAGCCGACGAAGGCGATGGCTTGTCCTCGCTGCAGCCAGGGTCGAAGGCCGGCAATCGAATCTGGCTGCGTGCCGTTCACCGCGACGATGGCAATGCCCGCTGACAACGTGCTGGCCTGGTCGATGAACACATCGATGAGCACCCAATCACCGACTGTGATGGGTAACTGTGCTTGCTCGGTAATCCGAGGCGGAACCGAAACTGTCGCGGTACCGAGTTCGGACAACACGATCAACCCGCTGCGATGCACGCTGCTTACGCGTGCGGGATAGGCGGTTTCCAGGTCCTGCAGTGTGAGTTGTTGGGAATGAAACGGGCGCCAGCCGAGTTGCGCCAAGGAATAAGTTTGGGAAGAGTTGATCGGTGACATGCGTGAACCCCGAGAGAATGCGACACAGCACCCGCTCCGACGAAGGGGGAGCGGGCGTACGAGCGCCGGGGTAGACGCGACGAAACCGAGACGGCCGCCGTTGCGGCTTGACCAATGAAATCGATTAGCGAGCGCTGACCAACGTCAGTTGCAGCGTGAACCCGGCGGAGATCGCAGTGGGGCAATCATAGTTTTCTGGACCTCTCGTGAGTTGCTAAGGAAGGGACGCGCAGCTTACCGCCGGCTGCAGTTCGCAACAAGGGCGGGCCCAAAGGGAGAGGGAGTTTTCATTCTTCACCTCTCCCGCTTGCGGGAGAGGTCGCGCGTCTGCGCGGGTGAGGGTCGCTGAAGAAATCCCCTCACCCCAACCCTCTCCCAAAGGGAGAGGGAGTTTTCACGCTACACCTCTCCGCCGTGGGAGAGAGTTATCTTCAGTCGTGTTCTTCGGCGCGGAAGGTCTCGTGGCAGTTCTTGCAGGCCTTGCCGACTTCGCCGAACGACATCTTCACCGCGGCGAGATCTTCAGCATTGGCGGCGGCGTACAACTTCGGCGCTGCGTCACTGAATAGTTTCATCGCGGCTTTGAACTCTGCCGGCTTGCTCCAGATCGCTGCCAGCGCCTGCGTTTTGCCGACTTCGGGGCCGGTGCCCGCCGGGAACCACTTCTCCTGGTTCACCGAGGCGTCATTGACTTCCTGGGCGGCGGTCTTGATGGCAGCCATGTCGGGCTTGCTGGCCCTGGTCTGATCGCGCACGACTTTGAAGGCGTCGCCGAGTTCGTGGTAGTGGTCGTGTCGCGCCTTCATCAATTCCTTGGCGGTGGGCTCGGCCGCCGGGACGGCAGCAGCGGAAGCGAGCAGCGCCGTGACCACGGCGCTGCAGAGAAGGCGATTCATTGACATCGTTACACCTGGCGATGGCTGGGAAAGAGAGTCGATCTTGTGGGGCCGACTGCGCAGTGGCAAGCACCTATCGATATCGAGATATGCCGAGCTATGCGGCAGCACCGGAGAAGCTTAGCCAGCGGCAGCTGACAGCAGGCTGACTTTTTTCGGCTGTCGGTCGGCTATTGCCGAGTCACGAGCGGTCAACGAATCTTCACTCGCGTGTGACTCGCCGAGACATCTGCACCGGGCGGCATCGGCTAAGCTGGCAACTGACGCTCTAGAGGAAGTAATGAACAGATTACGTGGAATCGTCCTGGCAGCCGTTGCGCTGCTGATGGCCGCCTGCGCGTCGACTCCGCCGCAGCCCAAAGGCCCCGACCTGTCGGGCAACTGGGTGCTGCTCACCGAAAGCAAGATGGGCGCGCAGGAAGCACAGATGACCGTGCGCCAGACGGGCTCCGCGTTGGCGGGCACCGTCACCGGCCAAGCCGGCAGCGTCGACTACACTGGCTCGTTGAATGGCCTCGCGGTCGCGTTCGACTTCACCATCAACGTGCAGGGCACCGACTTGAAGCTGGACTACAGCGGCACGGTCGAAGGCGACACCATGAAAGGCAAAGCCTTATTCGGCCAGTTCGGCGAAGGCACCTTCACGGCGAAGCGCAAGTAACCACCTCTCCCCCTGGGAGAGGTCGTGCGCAGCGCGGGTGCGGGCGGCTGAGTAGGACCCTCACCCCAACCCTCTCCCAAGGGGAGAGGGGGCAGAAGTCTCACCTCTCCCTTGGGAGAGGTCGCGCGTAGCGCGGGTGAGGGCGGCTGAGTAGGACCCTCACCCCAACCCTCTCCCAAGGGGAGAGGGGGCAGAAGTCTCACCTCTCCCTTGGGAGAGGTCGCGCGTAGCGCGGGTGAGGGCGGCTGAGTAGGACCCTCACCCCAACCCTCTCCCAAGGGGAGAGGGGGCAGAAGTCTCACCTCTCCCTTTGGGAGAGGTCGCGCGTAGCGCGGGTGAGGGCGGCTGAGTAAGACCCTCACCCCAACCCTCTCCCAAGGGGAGAGGGGGCAGAAGTCTCACCTCTCCCTTGGGAGAGGTCGCGCGTAGCGCGGGTGAGGGCGGCTGAGTAAGACCCTCACCCCAACCCTCTCCCAAGGGGAGAGGGGGCAGAAGTCTCACCTCTCCCTTTGGGAGAGGTCGCGCGTAGCGCGGGTGAGGGCGGCTGAGTAAGACCCTCACCCCAACCCTCTCCCAAGGGGAGAGGGGGCGCGTAGCGCGGGTGAGGGCGGCTGAGTAGGTTAATCCAGCAAATCACGCCGCGGTTCGATCCACGGCGGCACTAGCCGCGGGCAACTGGGGGTCGTCCCTGATCGCGATCTCCGCAAAGCCCAGCGCTTGTTCCCGGCCGTAACGCAAATCTCCCAGCACGACTTCGCCTTTGATTTTTGCCAGCCACGGCGCACGGATGAAGCGTAGCGCTGCGGCCGCTTCGCAATCGTTCTGCGCTAGTGTGGCGAGCTGATCGAGCGGAGTGCCGATCTGGCCGTACCATTTCAATTCGTCGCTGTCTGCACGGGCGACCGGCACTAAAGGCGCGGTGGGAGGAAGGCCAAGGCTGCGGCTCAGGCAGCGGTCTGCACTCAGCCGCGATGGCGCCACCGTCAGCATAGCCCGTCGCAATACCGCATCACCCTCTTCTCGTTGCACCAGCATCACTTCCCAGCAGACAGGATTGCTCGGCATCGGCGTGACAACGCGGTCGAGCAATGCGCTGCCGGGAAACTGCTGTGCGACCGCCGCGTCGACGCGGGCTCGCGCGACCTGGCTGGTGATGAGAAATGTCAGCGTCGCTCCCAACCACAGAATAATTCCGGCTGCGAGCGAAATGTGCGCAGGTGCTCGTGCGCCGATCAGCAGCATCGCAATCACGATCAGCGAATACGCGATTGCGTTTGGACGTGGCACCAGGCCGCTGAAAAAGACCAGCCCGATTGCCGTCGCCAGCAGCAGGAGAACCGCGAACCGCGCCGGTCGCGTGCGGAAAACAATAACCAGCGGTGCGCATGCAGCCCAGAACAAAGGCTCGATGATGAACACCGAATCGCCATAGAACCATTGGTTGTTCAGCGGCCAGAACGGATGCACGCCATAGTTGTTGGTGAAGTCCATTCCTATATGCAGCAGTGGCGTGAGCAACAGCACTGCCACCAGGTCCAACCGACCCTCACCCGCGCGGACGCGCGACCTCTCCCGCGGGGAGAGGCGAAGAACTCCCTCTCCCTTTGGGTCCCTGTGGGAGGGGGCAGGGTGAGGGGCCACGAACCCCCGACCTTGGTTGACACCACCTGCTCCACCGGTGCAAGCTGCCGCGAAAATCATCATCTGATGAATTAATTCACGCCAGCCTTTCCGGGGGGGCGGCGGCACGCAGCGACTGCGAGGCTCGCCGTGACAGCGCAATGACTTTCGCCATCGTACTGCTAGCACTCGTGCTGCTCATGGTGGCCGCTTATCGCGGCTACAGCGTGATCTTGTTTGCACCGCTGGCGGCATTGCTCGCGGTATTGCTGACTGACCCCGCTGCAGTGCCCTCGGTGTTTACCGGCCTGTTCATGGAACGCATGGCCGGTTTTCTCAAGCTCTACTTTCCCGTGTTCCTGCTCGGCGCCGTGTTCGGCAAGTTGATCGAACTTTCCGGATTCTCGCAATCCATTGCCGCGTCGGTGATCCGATTGATCGGCCAGCAACGCGCCATCGTGTCGATCGTGCTGGTCTGTGCGTTGCTGACTTACGGCGGCGTATCGCTGTTCGTGGTCGTGTTCGCCGTCTATCCGTTCGCCGCCGAGATGTTTCGTCGCGGGGATATTCCGAAGCGGCTCATCCCCGGCACGATAGCGCTCGGCGCCTTCTCGTTCACGATGGACGCGTTGCCCGGCACGCCACAGATTCAAAACATCATTCCGACGGCTTTTTTCGGCACCACTACCTGGGCGGCGCCGCTGCTCGGCGTCATCGGCGGCGCGTTCATTCTTACCTGCGGCCTTTCTTATCTCGACTGGCGGCGGCGAATGGCGGTTCGCAGCGGCGAAGGTTACGGCGCCGGGCACAGCAACGAACCCGAGCAGGTGACGACGGGAAGTACGATCCATCCGCTGCTCGCGATATTGCCACTGCTTGTCGTCGGCATCGGGAACCTGCTGTTCACGCGGCTCATTCCACGCCTGTACGAGCCGACGATCGAAACGCAGCTGAATGGGCTTGCGCAGCCGCTGGTCACCCAGTTGTCAGGCGTGGTTGCGATCTGGGCAGTGATGGGCGCACTGCTGATGGGCATTCTCACCGTGCTGGTGTTTGCATTCCGGCCGGTGATCGCCAAGTTCGCCGAGGGCACCAAGACTGCGGTCGGCGGCGCATTGCTGGCGTCGATGAACACGGCATCGGAATACGGCTTCGGCGCAGTGATCGCCGCGCTGCCGGGCTTTCTGTTCATTCGCAATGCGTTGATGGCGATTCCCGATCCGTTGGTGAACGAAGCGATCACGGTGACGACGCTCGCCGGCGTGACCGGTTCCGCGTCTGGAGGGCTCAGCATTGCGCTCGCGGCGATGTCGGAGCATTTCATGACAGCGGCTCAGGCCGCGGGCATTCCCGCTGAAGTACTGCATCGAGTCGCTGCGATGGCCAGCGGCGGCATGGACACCTTGCCGCACAACGGCGCCGTCATCACATTGCTGGCGGTGACCGGCCTGACGCATCGGCAATCGTACCAAGATATTTTTGCCATCACTTGCGTGAAAACGCTGGCGGTATTTTTCGTGATCGGTGTGTACTACGCGACCGGCATCGTTTGAGAGAAACGTGACTATGAGATTGCGAGTCGGATCGATCGCCAGTGCATGGGTCGCTGTGCTGACCGTGATGGCCTTGAGCTCGGTGCAGGCGGCGGGATTGCCAAAAGCGGCCAAACCCGAAGCAGTCGGCTTCTCCTCGCAGCGGCTGCAGCGACTGACCGACACATTCACTGCCGACGTCAACAGCGGCCGCATTGCCGGCGCGGTAGTGATGGTCCTGCGCAATGGCAAGGTCGCGTACTTGCAAACATTCGGTTATCAGGACCGCACTGCGCAGGTCCCGATGCAGCCGGATTCGATTTTTCGCATCGCTTCGATGACCAAGCCGCTCACCATGGTCGCGGCATTGATGCTGGCGGAAGAGGGCAAGATCCAGATCATGGACCCGGTGACGGTTTACCTCCCGCAGTTGCAGCAGCTGCAGGTCGGCGTCGAAACCAAAGACGGTGACGGCGAACGTCAGCTCATGTTTGAACCTGCCCGTCGCGAGATCACGGTGCAGGATCTCATGCGCCACACCTCGGGCATGACTTACGGAATCTTCGGCGACTCCCTGGTGCAACGGGCGTATCGCGCCGCCGGCACCATGGACGATCAACAAACCAACGCCGAGTTGATCGACAAGCTGGCCAAGTTGCCGCTGGCATTTCAACCCGGCAGCGCGTTCGAATACGGCATGTCCAATGACGTCGTCGGCCGCATCGTCGAAGTGGCCGGCGGCATGGACCTGAATCGCTTTATCGTCGAGCGCATCGCGCGGCCGCTGGGAATGAACAATACCGCCTTCCTGCTCGACCCGGCGCAAGCTGCGAAGCTCGCGCAGCCGCTGCCTCTTCCTGGTGCGCCCGGATTGGTGATTGGTTACAATCCGGCGAAGCCGCCGAAGTGGTTCTCGGGCGGCGGCGGTTTGTTATCGACGGCGGAAGATTACGCGCGCTTCGGTCAGATGCTGCTCAATGGCGGCGAACTCGATGGCGTGCGAATACTTTCGCGCAAAAGCGTCGCGCTGATGACCAGCAATCATTTACCGCCGGGCATCGGCTACGGCGCGTTCACGATGGAATTAGGCCTGACCGCGCCGCTGCCACAATACGGCCAAGGTTATGGACTCGGCGTCGGCGTGCGCCAAGAAGCAGGACGCAGCATGGTCCCCGGATCGGTCGGCGATTATTTCTGGGGCGGCGCGACCGGGCCGTATTTCTGGGTCGATCCGCAGGAGAAAGTGATAGCCGTCATGATGATGCAGGTGTCTGACATTCAGTTGCGCACACATTATCGTTCGCTGCTGCGTAATCTGGTTTACCAGGCTCTGCAATAGCGAGTTTCACGTCTTCACGCCAAGCGTGGTTAGTCTCTTACCAGCCGAGTGTTGACATTTCTGGCGAAGAATCTTCGAGTGAGATGGTCTTGCGGGCATCGCATTCTTTTAGCTTGAGGGTAGTCGACCTGTTCGGTTACGGTTCATCGCATTAGGCTGGTTGCTCCGTTGACCGGCGCAGTCGAAGCCGGCAGGCTGTCGAGGTGAACGAGTCGACGCTATCCAGGTTACCGGGCGCGACCGCTGCCGATTTTCTCGGCGGTGGCGGCCAGATGGGCGAACTCATTCGCAATTACGACTGGGCCGCCACTCCCCTGGGTCCGTCCACCGGTTGGCCGCAGGCGTTGCGAACCGCGCTGCGGCTGCTGCTCACCACTCACCATCCGTGCTGCATTTTCTGGGGCCCGGAACTCATTTGCTTTTATAACGACGCGTACCGGCGTTCGCTGGGGCCGGAGCGCCATCCAGCCATGCTGGGTGCGCGCGTCCGGCAGTTGTGGGCGGAAACGTGGTCGAAGATGGGACCACAGATCGAAGGCGTCATGTCGGGCGCAGGTGCGGCCTGGCAGGAAGATCACCTGGTGCTGGTCACGCGTTTCGGCAAGCTCGAAGAAATCTACTGGACGTACAGCTTCAGCCCGATCGATGACGCCGGCGCGCCGAATCATGTCGGCGGCGTGCTGGTGTTGTGCATGGAGACCACCAACAAGGTGCGCGCCGAGCGCCAGCTCGCATTTCAACTGGCGCTGAGCGACAGGCTGCGCAGCCTGTCCGATGCCGAAGAGATCATGCTCACAGCCGCCGAAATGCTCGGCCTGCAGTTGCATGCGGACCGGGCCGGTTACGGTGAGATCGGGATCTCCGGCGACACCGGCGTGGTGATTGACTGGACCAGCCCGGGCACGCTCAGCCTCAAGGGACGCCATCGGCTCGATGACTTCGGTGCGGCGCTGATCCGTGAACTGAAGGCCGGCCGCGTGGTGCGGCTCGAAGACGCCCATACCGATCCTTTGACTGCAGACACCCGCCAAGCCGACAAGCAACGACTCATCGGTGTGCGCTCCGGCATCACGGTGCCGCTGATCAAGGGCGGCACCATGGTCGCTGCATTGTATGTGCATCAATCCGAACCCAGGCGCTGGACCGACGATGAGCAGGCGCTGGTCCGCGAAACTGCCGAACGCACTTGGGAAGCC
This sequence comes from uncultured Gammaproteobacteria bacterium, assembly GCA_963710595.1. Classification (GTDB taxonomy): domain Bacteria; phylum Pseudomonadota; class Gammaproteobacteria; order Steroidobacterales; family Steroidobacteraceae; genus Steroidobacter. The sequence goes on along the minus strand of CAVQAZ010000003.1, from coordinate 585,701 downwards.
GTCGAACGCGCTCGGGCCGAAGGCGCCTTGCGCCAGATCAATGCGACGCTCGAGCAGCGAGTGGTCCATGCAGTCAACCAACGCAAGCTGTGGGGCAATTTGCTGGATTCGGTCACGTCGCTGATTGCCGCGGTCGGTGTCGATTACCGCTTCCTGGCGATGAACAAAGCGTATGCCGATCAATTCGAGCGGCGCACCGGCGTGCGCCCGCAAGTCGGCCATAATATCTTGGAGCTGCTGTGTATCGAGCGAGACCAGCACGCGCTATCGGGAAGCCACTGGAGTCGCGCTTTGGGTGGGGAGGAGTTCACCCTGCTGGAGCCGACCGCGCCCAACAACGGCGATCATGTGCGCCATTACGAGATTACTTACACCGCGCTACGCGAGCGCGACGGAAAACTCATCGGCGCGCTTCAGTATGCACAGGACGTTACCGAGCGCGTTCGCGATCAGCAGCGCCTGGCAGAAGCCGAAGATTCGCTGCGCCAGGCGCAGAAGATGGAAGCGGTAGGACAACTCACCGGCGGCATCGCGCACGACTTCAATAACCTGCTTACCGGCATCATCGGTTCGCTGGATATGCTGCAGCGTAAGATTGCGCGCGGCAAGCAGGTCGATGTGAATGCATATGTATCTGCCGCGATGACGGCGGCGAATCGTGCCGCGGCGCTCACGCATCGCTTGCTTGCGTTCTCACGACGTCAAGCGCTCGATCCGCGACCGGTGAATGCGGATCGCCTGATCACCGGCATGGAAGAGTTGCTGCGACGGACCATCGGCGAAGCGATTCAACTCAAGATCGTCACCACCGACGGCTTGTGGCTGACCTGCTGCGACCAGAATCAACTGGAGAACGCGCTGCTGAACCTGGCGATCAACGCGCGTGATGCCATGCCCGAAGGCGGCAAACTCACGATCGAAACAGCCAACGCGCAACTCGACGACACCCACGAAGCGAAGATCCGCGAAGTCGCGCCCGGTCATTACATTGCCATTTGCGTGACCGATACCGGCGTCGGCATGACGCCTGAAGTGGTCAGCCGCGCCTTCGATCCATTCTTTACCACCAAGCCCATCGGGCAAGGCACCGGGCTCGGCCTGTCGATGATTTACGGCTTCACGCGCCAGTCCGGCGGTTACGCGCGGATTCATTCCCAAGTGGCCATGGGCACGACCGTAAAACTCTATCTGCCGCGATATTTCGGCGAGGGCGACGTGCCGCCGGAATCGCAGGATGCGCCGACGACAGTACTGGCGATACCGCGCGATGAGGTGGTGCTGGTGGTCGAAGACGAACAAGTGGTGCGTGACCTGGTGATCGACCTGCTCGGCGAGTCTGGGTTATCGAACCTTGCAAGCGGCCGATGGTCCGAGTGGTCTCGCCATTCTCCAGTCGGACGCGCGCATCGACCTGCTCGTCACCGATGTTGGCCTGCCCGGTTTCAATGGCCGACAGCTGGCCGACGCAGGGTGCGCGCAGCGCCCCAGGCTGAAGGTGCTATTCATCACCGGCTACGCGCACAACGCTGCATTGGATAACGGCCTGCTGTCTCCGGGCATGCAGATGATCACCAAGCCGTTCGCGCTCGAAACACTGGCGACGCGCATCCAAGAGATGATCGACGGTTGAGCGCACCAGCGCCCGCTCGCCATGGACGATCGGTCAATGACCGGCGGTTACCGGCAAGCCAGTGCATCGGGGCGGCGCCGGTGCCGGGCTCAGAAATATCGGCACGGCGCACGCTGAACGCGTTCATGTCTTCGTTTGGAAACAGTGTGCCAGTTGCAGGCTGGCCGACGTCAGGGAAGTCTCGGGGACGTCGATTAATCAGAGCTTCCGTAGGTCGCGACTCCGCGAACGCGTATGATATTGCGCCGCATGAAAGCACATGGGGACAGCACGGGACTTCATCTAAAGGAAGCCCATGGACAGGAGTGGGGACAGGGGTAGCGGAGGGTATGGACAACCGGTCCACGGATGCCTGGGAAGGATGGTCGATCGTCGGCGCGGTCGCGATCGCCCTGATTCTGGGAGTCACGGTGATGGCGATGATGTCGCCCGGGCCGGTCGAGGGCATTCGCGGCATCATTCGCATGACGGCGCGCAGTTCATTCGCGTTGTTCGCGCTCGCCTTCACCGCTTCTGCGGCCGGGCGTTTCTGGCCCAACGCCGTGACTCGCTGGCAGCGCCGTAATCGGCGCTATCTCGGCGTTTCCTTCGCCGTCTCACATCTGGTGCATTTGCTCGCGATCTTCGCGCTTGGCAGCACCGCTCCGGAGGAGCTTGCGGCCGAAGCGAATACCGTCACCTGGATTTTCGGCGGCATCGCCTATGGGTTCATCGCCTTGATGACGCTGACTTCGTTCGACTTCACCGCGCGTTGGATCGGTCCGCACGCCTGGTCGATTCTGCATACGATCGGCGCGTATTATATTTGGCTGATATTCGCCAACAGCTATTTGTCCCGCGCGATCGTGATGCCTGCCTACATTCCAGTTGCGATAGTGGTGCTGTTCATTCTCGGACTGCGGATTGCCGCGCGTATTTCCAAATCGCGTTCGCGTGCGACGACGACCGGGCGGGAAATCACCTGACCCATGAATCCGCAGCTGGCCGGCTAACACGACGTGCTCAAAGCGTACGGGGATCACCGGTACGCCTTGGCTCGAGCGGCGCTCAGTCGACTTTCATCACCACCGAATCCGTCAGCAGCGCATCGGTAAACCGCGCAAGGTCGCCGCCGCGGAACTCACTGGTCATCCATGACGGTTCGCGGCTGGGCTATTGCTTCGCGCTCCGGCCTGAATGCCCGTCGCTTGCGTTCGGGATTCATATACGTCTTCACGCGGGCAAAAAAGTCCGCGAAGTCTTGCGGTGCCGTGCCGCGAAGAATCTGCTGCAGCGAATGAAAGCCCAACGCACGATAGCTTTCGAATTGCGATTCGCTGAACCACTGGTCGGCGGTGGATTCATGGGGGAACGCGCCCACCGTCCTGCCGTAGCTGTAGACATCATACGGCACTGGATGCTCGCCGCGACCGCGTAAGGTCGGCTTGATGTAGAACAGCCGGCCGGGTGGCGTGCCTTGGTCGACGGTGTCGTAGTCGATGCGCGCCGTCGCGCAATACAGCCCCTGCTTGGAATCGCTGTTCGGAAAGATCTCGATTTCTTTCTCGAAGTGAATGGGAATGCCGAAGTCGATGCGGATCTTGCGGATGGCGTTGCCGAGGTCGCCGAGCTTGCTGTCGGGGTCGCAACCGGCGTCGCTGACGAAAATGAACCGGCAGCGCCGCAGCACCACTTCATACAAGCCGAGATTGTCGAAGTGACCACCGTCGGACAGATTCACGTACTTGAAGTCGGGCGTCGTGAAGCCGAACAGCTCGCCGAGCATGGGCGACAGCGCCTGGCGCGGTCCAGGCAAATGATACGCGTCGTCGCCTTGGGTGTTGGTATTGCCGAGCCACGCGCCCAGGCGAACGTTGAACAGCGACATCACGAACGCGAGCGCCGGCGATGAGCAGTAACCCATGTGGGGATTGGCAGCCGCGCCGGAAATCGTCACCGCGGTACCGAGTGAGATTCCGCCCTGGCCGCCATAACTGGCCGACGAGCGATAGCCTTCGTGGAAGTTGCCGCAGAAGTAGGGCGTGATGGAAAACGATTCGGCCTTGCGTTCCTGCCACGCCAGCTTGCCATTGCGCAGCAGGTTCAACGTGACATTGACCAAAGGCAGCAAGCGTTGCGCGCCGCTGCTCGGCCGCAGCTTGTGCATACGGACGTTATCGGCGGCGTCGAAGCCCGTGAACGGATCGGGTTTGCGCTTGTGATTGGAAGCGCCGAGATAAGCGCGCACCAGGCGATTACGATACAGGCCATGCAGCGAGAAGCGGTTGACGTTCACGATCAACCCCATCAGCAGGGCGAGCAGCAGCAGGATCCAGGGCAACGCCCAGAACCATTGGAAGCCGGTGTACCTGAGACCAGACTGACGCTGCATGGGATCGGTGAAGATCTGCGCGGCCTCGCCGAGCGTGCTCTGCTCTGTGACATTCGGGTTGACGATCCAGCCGCCGAGCGTCGCGGTAGCCCAGGAGATCACCAACGCCACGCAGATCACGAACACCGGCGCCGCGATCGCCAGTCCCACCCGCTGCATGACGGACGGCTTACTGCCCGTCGAAGTCGTGGTTTTGTCCCGGCTGCCCAGCAGCGCGGCGGCGAGGCCTGAGATGCCGCCGGCAGCGGCGACCAGCGGTTTGGCGGCGTCAGTGATCTTGTTGAGCAGGAATTGTCCGAATAAACACAGGCCGGTGACCGCGATCCAGCCGATAGCGACGGCGAGGATCCAGCCCGACAGTCGCGCCCACCATTCGCGATCGCCATCGTTGACCAGCGCGGGGCTGGCGCCGGTCACGAACGTTTCGCTCAAGCTGGCGAGGCCGACGAACAATGTGCGCGCCAGCAGATATAAGCCGAGCAACACCGGCAGCGCGAACATCACGTACAGGCCAGGGTGGTTATAAAGCGGCAGCAGCAGCTCGCGCACGGTTACAGCAAACAACAACGAGACTACCAGCCCGGAAATAACCAGTGCGGCAAGTTCGAACTTCGCGGTGTGCCTGCTCTCCGGCTTGATGTCATGGCGCATCCGATACATCGCTTCGACGATGGTCCAGCCGAACAGCGGCACCGCCATGCACCACAACACCGAGAACAGCAGTATGGTGCGATTCGCGTCGGACCAGAACGGCGCATCCAGCACTATCGCCGGCCCGTTCGCATAACCCAGCCCTGTGAATGACAGCAAGCCGGCCGCAGCCAGCACCGGCAGCACGCAGAGGATTGCGTAGCGAGATGACGCAGTGGACGGATCGCGCACGAAACGTCGATGGTAGTAAATCGAGAAACTCGCCAGCAGTTCGGCGCTGAGCGAGATGTACAGCAGCGTGCGGCCCAGTCCCGGGCTGACAGTGCTCTGCACGACCAGATACAAACCTTGCGGGATCACTACCAGCGCGGCGAGCAGCGGCAGAATCACCAGCCAGTTCAGCAGCAGGTTGCGAACGATGATGGCCGCCGCAGTCCAGGTGTCGCCGGAGAACAGGCCGAGCTTCGGCGTGAGATAGTTGCTGAACTCGCGCAGGTGATCAACGGGGCCAGGCTCCGGTGTGAGCGGGTCGACCGGCTTGCCGCCTCGTCCGCCGAGTTCTTCGATCACTTGCTTGGCGCTGCCTTCGTCCTGCTGTTGACGATGAATCCATGCCTGCAGCCAGCTGGCGATGTAACCGCCGCCGGAAACGCTCGACAGATAATCGAATTCGCCGAGCAGCTTGTTCTTCGCCAACGCCTGCAGCACGCCGAGGTTGAACGTTGCACTACGAATGCCGCCACCTGACAAACACAGCGCGGACAACGGCGGATGCGCCTTGCTGCTGTCGGCGTCGGCATCGAGCGTGCCGATCATCTGATACAGCTCACGCAAGTTCGGCTGGAACTGAGGGTCGGTGCCGGCGGCGTCGGGCTGCTTGGGATCGAACGGGGTCGGTTTGAATTCGCGTGACGCGCAGTATTCCGGCCGCAGCGCCTGCAGTTCACGCCACAACACTTGATTGAGCGTCACGCGTTGATCGTCTGCGGGAGGAATGTCACTGGCTTTCATGTCGGACATGCGGATTCCTGCGCATAGTTGTTATGGTCGTCTGCTCTGCAGACTGTAGCACGCCGCCCGGCGGTGAAAGATCGGTCGAAAGTATCGAGCGGAAACATTTGGTTCGCGGTCCGGTCAGGTGACGCATCCGCGACGCCAATGTATTGATCGTTGGCTTGATGCTGTTGGATGCAGCGGGGGATTCTTCAGCCGCGCCCTCACCCGCGCTGCGCGCGACCTCTCCCAAAGGGAGAGGTGAAGAGTTCTTGCTCCCTCTCCCTTTGGGAGAGGGTTGGGGTGAGGGGAATTCTTCAGCCGCGCCCCTAAAGCTTCGCGTCGCGCTCCAGCAAGTCTTCGATGGTGACGCCGACTTCCGGCACGCCGCCGAACACCGTGCCCAGGCGGCCGTCATGGAAATGTTTCAGCGCCATCTGCGCGGCCTGTTCGGGCAGAGGCACGAAGCCCACCTGCGCCGCGAGTTCGGGACCTTCGGTCAAATAGAACTCGATCAGCTTGCGCACTTCGGGTCGTTGCGCGGCCTTGTCGCTGACATAGATGAAAAGCGGGCGTGACAGCGGCTGATAAGTGCCGTCCGTAACGGCTGCGACGCTGGGTAGAGTCAGAGCGCCGTCCTGTTTGCCGATTGGCACCGCTCGCATGCGGTCTTTGTGCGAGATGTAGTAGGCGAAGCCGAAGTAGCCGAGTGCGTTCTTGTTGTGCTCCACGCCTTGCACCAACACATTGTCGTCTTCGCTGGCGGTGTAATCGCCGCGGCTGGCTTTCGCTTTGCCCATCACCGCCTCGCTGAAGTAGTCGAAAGTGCCGGAGTCGGCGCCCGGCCCGAACAACATCAGCGGTGCATCGGGCCACTCCGGACGCACCTGGTTCCAGCGCAGGATCTTGCCCTGCGCAGCGGGCTCCCACATTTTTTTCAGGTCGGCGACGGTCAGCGACTTGATCCAGTCGTTCTTGGGATTGACGACCACCGTGATGGCGTCAAACGCCACCGGCAGTTCCATAAAGCCAATGCCTGCTGCGCGGCATGCGGCCATCTCTTCCGCAAGGATGGGACGCGACGCATTGGAGATATCGACATCGCCACGGCAGAGCTTTTTGAAGCCGCCGCCTGTGCCGGATAAACCCACAGTCACGCGCACCGAACCGCGCTCGGCCAACTGAAATTCTTCGGCGACGGCCTCCGCGATCGGAAACACCGTGCTCGAGCCGTCGATCTTGATCACCGGCGCATCGCGACCGCTGCGACTCGCGGTCGTCGCGCCGTCTTTGCTGCCGCAGCCCGCCAGCATTGCCGCCAACGAACTGACCAGTGCGATTGCCGCCAGACGCCATGCCTTCACGATCGGACCTCGGGAACGAGTTGAAGACGCAAGTTTGCGGGAATGCGGCGTCAAAGTCTTCCTACAGGCGAACCGTCGGCGTTCGGCACGCGCTGCGTCCACGAATCGGCGCCGGAAACGACGCTTAGCGAGGAGAACTTACATGACGGGTGGCGAGTGCCGGCGCCTCGAGCGTCGGGGGCGGTAGCCATGCGGCGGCGTGATAGATGGTTGATCGCGATTGTCGTGGTAGTGGCGTTGCTAGTGGCGGTTCGCGCCGCCCTGCCCAGCCTCGTTCGCGACTTTTTGAATGACAAGCTGCAAGCGCTCGAAGGTTATGATGGCCATGTCGAAGACGTGGACCTGGCGTTATGGCGCGGCGCTTACGGGATCGACGACATCGAGATCGTCAGGACCGGCGCCAGCCAGCGGACGCCCTTCTTCAAGGGCGAGCGCCTGGAGGAGCTCTTTCCGTTTCGCTTCAACACCGTCGCTGTCCACAACGGTACGATCACCTTTCGCGCGCCGGGCATCAGCACCAACGATGCAATCAAAGCGCGCCGTGTCGAAGGCGAAGTGACCAATCTCACCAACGTCGCCGCTAGCGGTAAAGAAACATTCGCAACCTTTAAAGCTGCCGCCGAAGTGCTCGATGGCGGTGCGACGCAAATCAGCGGCAGCATCGATCCGCTGGCGCCCAAGCCGACCTTCGATGTGAACCTGCAAGTGCAGAACGTGAAGCTGCCGCAGGTGAATCCGTGGCTGCGCCAGTACATCAAGGCCGATGCCGAGGCTGGCGACTTCGAGCTGTATAGGGAAATCGCCGCCGCCGATGGCAAATTCCAGGGCTACGCCAAGCCCGTGCTGCGCAACGTAAACATCTACAGCAGCGAGGAACCGGAAGAGAATTTCCTCAAGCGAATCTGGGAAGGGCTGGTGGACTTCGCCGCCAACGTCTTCGAGAACGAGGAGCAGGTGGCCGCGCGCATCCCGTTCAGCGGCACCATCGACAATCCGAAGGCTGGCATCTTAGCCACTGTCGTCAGCGTGCTACGCAACGCCTTCGTCAGCGCGTTCGCGCGTCCCCTCACCCGCGCTTCGCGCGACCTCTCCCATGGGGAGAGGTGAAGATCTGTCCCCTCTCCCGCTTGCGGGAGAGGGTTAGGGTGAGGGTCTTACTCAGCCCGCGCCCCCTCACCCGCGCTGCGCGCGACCTCTCCCATGGGGAGAGGTGAAGATCTGTCCCCTCTCCCGCTTGCGGGAGAGGGTTAGGGTGAGGGTCTTACTCAGCCCGCGTCCCCTCACCCGCGCTTCGCGCGACGCGTTAGCGAGCAACTTCGCGACGCCAAACCTCGCGATACGCGGTTAGCTGCTTTATCCCCAGCGCGCTTGCCGCCTTCATGGGCTGCGTTGGCGCGTTCGGGAAGCCGCCAAGATAGCAGGCCGCACGGGTGTTGCCGCTGTCGCCGGTGCTGAGTAGCACAGCGCGCGACGGCAAACAGCTCGCGAGTATCGAGCCAAAGAATGGATTAGCGGCCAGCGGCCCATCAATCAGGACATCGCCACCGGCGCCGAGCGATTCGATCAGCAACTCGCTCATCAATGCGACATAGAGCGTCGCGACGCCGGCGCGTTCGGAGCCGGATAGATGATCGGCGTTGACCAACTTGCCCTCGCGGCCGGCGAACGGCCCGCCGCTTGCGAACGTCGGCAGCGCCATTGCCTGTCGTTCGAGCACGTTCATCAACGCTGGAAGATTCGGTCGCGCGTCGGCGCCCGCGATAGCTTCATATTCCCGGCCACCCATGAAGCGCGCGGTAGTGACGGGCGCGCCGAATGCATCGACGTTCGCCAGCATGTCCCGATCTTCTCGCAAGCGCTGGAGATCACCATGGTTGGCCATCACGACCGTCCAGGTGCCGCTGGAAATGACGGTGAACGGCTCGTTGCGATCGCGCGCGATGAGGAATTTCAAATACGATGCGTTCGAGTCGTGAATGCCGCACGCCACCTGGCAGTCCGGATTCAAGCCGGTGGCAGCGGCCATCTTCGCGGTAATCGGCCCAAGCAGGTCACCTGCAAATCTCGTGGCCGGCAGCAGAGTATTCCAACCTCGCGCCTGCGCCAGCGCGGAGAATGTTTGTTCCTGCGGCAGCCACAAATCGGAGTGACAGCCGAGCGATGTGACTTCACTGGCCATGACGCCGCTGAGTCGCCACGCCCAGAACTGCGGATACAGCAGCACGTGCGCCACTTGCGAAAACAGCTGCGGCCGAGTGTGCTCCAGAAAGAACAACTGCCGTCCGAGATTCAATCCCAGTGGCAGGTCGGGAGAAAAGCTGCGTGAGTAGTGGTCTCGCTCAGCTCGATAAGCATCGCCGACACTTTCGAAGCAGGCGTCTTCGTAATCCGGAGCAGCGAGGACGTCGTGATCGCGGTTGAGCAATACCGCAGCCGCACCGTGTGCCACCGGCACGATGACGCTGATGCGCTCCTTCAGCGGACAGTTGCGCAAAGCTTCCATCAGCCACTGCTCGATCGCCGTAACATCCAACTGTCGGTCGTGCGCACCATGGATGACCGCATTGGCGCGCCGGCTGCTGCGGATCTCAGCGCCGGATTGCGGATCCACCAGGGCCAACTTGGTGTTGGTCTTGCCGATATCGATCAGTGCAATTAATGGCTCGGACATGGATCGCTCACGAGGGGCGGCGCGAGGGTCTTGCGACCCAGCGCTCGGCGAGCACCGGAATCGCGACGACCGTGATCAGCAACGCGCCGACGATGATCGACATCACTATACCCGGCACGTTCAGCAGGCCCGAGTCCGAAATTGACGAAACCGAGCACGACGGCGGCGAGCAGTACGCCGGGAATCGTGCCTTTGCCGCCCCATACGGACACGCCGCCGAGGATGACCATGCTGATGATCTCCAGCTCCCAGCCCTGCGCGATCGACGGACGCGTCGAGCCAAGCCGGGACGTCAGCAGCACAGCGGCGAGACCGCTGCACAGCCCGGTTACCGAAAACAGCGCGAAGCGATAGCGGTCGACCGGAACGCCGGACCAGCGTGCGGCGACTGGATTTGCCCCCAGCGCGTAGATGCTGCGGCCCCATCGGGTCAGGTGCAGGAATACGCCGAACATCACCGCCAGCATCATCAATAGACAGAGCTCGATCGACAGTGCGCCGAACGCATAACCCTGGCCGAACGCCGAGAACGACTGCGGATAGTCCTTGAGCACGCGATCGCCAAGCACGGCATACGCGCAGCCACGAAACAAAGTCATCGTGCCGATGGTCGCGACGATGGAGGGCACGCGGCCGAGAGTAACGAGTGCGCCATTGACCATTCCGGCTGCGAGGCCGGTGCCGAGACCGATAGCAACCAAGCCTGCGGTGTCGACGCCTTGTGCGGCAGCCAGTCCCATGGCGACCGAAGCCAGCGCGATGATGGCGGCGACTGAGATATCGATTTCACCGGCGATGATGAGCAGCGCCAGCGGTAACGCAATCACCGCGCGTTCGGTGAAGTTGAAGGTCGCGTCCGACAGCGTCCAGACGTTCAAGAAGTACGGCGACAAACTGGCGAAGCAAACGAACTCGATGACGAGTACCAGCGCGAGCATCGACTCCCAGCGCAACAGCCGTTGAGTTTCGATGGCGTCTTCATGCGGCGCTGGTCTCCAGGATCGCGCGCTTGTCTTCTCGGCGCCGGGCGCTGAGCACGGCAGCGACCACGATCACCAGTCCGTTGATGCCCATCTGCCAGAACGGCGAAATGCCGATCAGCGGCAGCGCTGTTCCGGATGATGCCGATGAACAAGCAGCCGAGCACGACGCCGGCGACGCTGCCTACGCCGCCGGCAATGGCGACGCCGCCGATCAGGCACGCCGCGATCACCTGTAACTCGAATCCAAGCGCGATGTCGGTGTATGCCACGGCGAATCGCGACACCCACAGATAGCCGCACAGGCCCGCGATGGCGCCACAGATCGTGTAAGCGACGAACTGCATTCGGCCGGGATCGATTCCGGTGTACGCCGCCGCCGATGGATTGCCGCCAGCCGCGTAAAGATCGCGTGCCAACACGTGTAACGCATCGCAACGGCCGCGAGCGCTGTCACCGAGGACCGCCAGCCACGACAACGCGGTCAGCCCCAGCACCTCGAATCTCGCGGAAAGTCGAGAAACGCCGGCGACATCTCGTTGTCGTTGACCCAGGTGCCGCCCGACAAGAGATAGATGACGCCGCGATAGACCGACATCGTACCCAGCGTGACCACGATGGGAGGCAGTCGCAGCTTCCACACCAGCAAGCCATTGAGCATGCGCCCAGCAATGCGCCACTGCCGATTGCCAGCAGCAGCACGGGAACGACGCCCGCTTCGGGATAGGCTTCGATTGAACAGCGCGACCAGCATGCCCGCACAGCGCCAGGTTGGCGGCAATTGACAGATCGATGCCGCGCACGAGGATCACGAGCATCTGCGCCGAGCGCGAGCAGGATCAGAATGGCGCGTGTCGTCCAGGAGCTCGGCAAGATTGGCGGGCTGCGCGAAGCTCGGGAAACGCGATGGTGACCGAGCCCAGCAGCAGCACGACGAGGAATCCAAGCGCGAGGTCGCGTCGGGCGGCGGAATTGTTCGTCATTCGAATCACGCGTCACTCGCAGCTTGCACGACACTCTCTGCTGTTGCCTGGCTGCGATCGAGCAGCGCCGCGAACCCGGCCGCGGCGCATGACGAGCATGCGATCCGACATGCCGAGGATTTCCGGCAGTTCGGACGAGATCATCACCACGGCGTTACCCCGCTGAGCGAACTCGCTGGTAACGCGCATGCACGGCGGATTTCGCGCCGACGTCGATACCCTTGGTGGGTTCATCGAGGATCAGCACCTGCGGCGACGCGCGCCAGCCACTTCGCCAGCACGACCTTCTGCTGGTTGCCGCCCGACAAGTCACTGACCTTCTGCTGGGAGCCGAACGCCTTGATGCTAATTTCGCGATCCACTCGTTCGCCAGTTGCGACTCGCGTTCGCGACTGCAAAAGCCGCGTGGGTGCAAGCGTCGGCAAGATTCGGCAACACAAACATTCGCGGCAATGGTGAACGGCAGGATCGCGCCCTGCGGCTGCCGATCCTCGGGAACATAGGCCAGTCCGTGATCCACGGCATCTGCAGGGCTATTGATCACACGGGCTTGCCGTCGATGTAGACCGAGCCGCAGTCCGGGGCGGTCAGTCCGAACAGACATTGCGCCAGCTCCGTTCTGCCAGCGCCCACCAACCCGTAGATGCCGAGAGTTTCGCCGCGCTTCACCGAGAACGACACCTGGTCGAACTCGCCGAGCGCGGCAAAGATTCTCCACGCGCAGCAACTCTGGCACCGAGCGTCGTGGGCAACTTTGGGAAACAACTGGTCGACTGAACGCCCGACCATCAACCGGATGAGTTGCTCGCTGTTGGTCTCGGCAATCATTCCTGCACCCACCGCTGAGCCATCGCGAAAGACGGCGTAGCGATCTGCAAGCGAGAATATCTCGTCGAATTTGTGGCTGATGAACAGCAGCGCGCAGCCGGATTCTTTCAGCCGCCGCACGATGCGGAACAGGTCTTCGGCCTCGCGATGCGATAGCGCTGCGGTGGGCTCATCGAGAATCAACACTCGCGCGTCACTCGTGAGCGCGCGTGCGATCTGCACGATGTGCTTCTGGGCAACGCTGAGTTGGCCCGCCGGCAGGTCCGGCGTGAATGAAACATCCAGCTGACGGAGGATCTCCGCCGCTCGCGCACGCATGTCGCGCCAGGAAACAAAACGGCCTTGCTTCGGCCGCGCGCTGACGAAAATGTTTTCCGCCACCGACAGGTTGTCGAAAACGACGCATTCCTGGTGCACGACGTTGATGCCGAGCTGGCGCGCATGCTCGGCGTTGTGCACGCTCACCGGCCGACCGTCCAGCAGGATCTCGCCGCCATCCGGCTGATGAAAGCCGCAGAGGATTTTCACCAGCGTCGATTTGCCGGCGCCGTTCTCGCCGATCAGCGCCGTCACCTGGCCGGGATATAAAGCGAGATTGGCGTCGCGCAACGCCTGCGTGCCGCCAAAGGATTTTTTCACCTTCGCCAGCGTCAGCAGGGGCGTCGCGGGCGCCGGCTCGAGCGCTGCAGTCGCAACCGTCATGGGATCAGAAAATCGCCGCGAATTGCTCGACGTTGCCCTGGTCATAGATGAAGGGCTTGGCCATTGCGCCGACGCCGTCGGCGTTGAACGTGACGCTGCCGACACGTTGCAGGGAAATCGGCTGTCCGTTCGCAGCTTTCTCGCCGCGCACCAGGCGGGCCGCGACTTGGGTCGTGGCGTAGCCCAGGTCGATGGGATTCCAGATCGCAAATTTCGGCACCACGCCCTTGCGCACGTAGCCGACCAATTCGGAAGGCAAACCCAGGCCGGTGACCTGCACTTTGCCGGTGAGGCCCTGGTCTTCGATCGCTTTCGCCGCCGCGACGATGCCGACCGAGCTGAGTGAGACGATGACGGCCAGATCCGGATGCTGCTTCACCAGCGCCACGGTCTCGCGATAGGACTTGTCGGCGACATCATCGCCATACGCGACGCCAACGAACTGCAACCCCGGATATTGCGGCAAGGCCTGCTGCATCTGGGCCAGCCAGGAATTTTGATTGGTCGAAGTCGGCGTCGCCGACAGCACCGCGACCTTGCCGGTTCCTTGCGGCGCGAGCTCGGACGCGAGTTGCGCGACAGTCTGACCAATCAATGCATCGGAAGAGGGCGCGAGATGCAGTTCGCGACCGGCCTTCGCCACCGCCGAATCATATGAAATGACTTTGATGCCTCGCTGCATCGCTCGTTGCAGCGTCGGCACGACGGCATCGGGATCGTTGGCGGAAATGGCGATCGCATCGACACGCTGTGCGATCAGCGCATTCAAGGTTTCGATCTGGCCTTCGGCCGTCGGCGTGGTCGGGCCGGTGAAGATGATTTCAGCATCGAGCGAGGCCGCGGCTTCGTCGGCGCCCTTATGAACGGCGTCGAAGAAACCGTTGCCGAGCGATTTGGCGACGATGCCGATGCGAATCTTGCCGGCAGCCGGCGGCTGCTGCGGACGTTCGCCGCAGCCGGCGATGACCAGTGCAGTCAACGCGACCGCGCTGCCAAGTAACGTGCCCAGCAACCCTCTTCGATGCAACATCTCGATCCCCCGCTGTCGGGCAACCGGCTGTTGCCGTGTTGCCGTGATTCGAATCAAGCCAACTTCTGCAGCCCGTCTGCCTCGCTCACTGTCGCGACGATGACCTTGATGCCTGCTGCTCTGAATGCTTCCAGTTCTTCCGGCCGCGCGCCGTCGTCGGTGACGATGGTGGAAATTCGCTCCAGGCCAGTGACGATCATGGCGGACTTCTGTCGCAGCTTGCTGCTGTCCGCCATCACGATCACGTCTTCGGTGCGTTTCAGCAGCTTGGTCTGCGCCTGCACCACCAGCGGGTCGGCTTCCATGATGCCGAAGCGGTTCAGGCCGTAGCAGCCGGTGAACAGCTTGTTGCCCCAGAAGTTTTCGATCGTGTCGTTGTCGAACGGACTGAGCACGATGTTCTGCTCGCGGAAAATCGTGCCGCCCGGCAAGGTGATGCGATTGCGGCTGGTGGCAAGCAGCTTGGCCGCGATCGGAAACGAATTGGTGAGAATGTCCAGGTCGTGATCGGCGAGGAATTCCACCAGCGCAAAAGTGGTGGTGCCACCGTTGATGATGATGCTTTCGCCCGGCGTGATGAGCTCGGCAGCGGCGCGTGCGATGGCCCGCTTCTGCGGCACGCTGATGTCCTGGCTCAACGAGAACGGCATGCCGACCAGATGCGACTGGTGTCTCGGCCGCACTGCCTCGGCGCCACCACGAATACGCTTCACCTCGCCCCGTTCAGCCAGTCGCATTGATGTCACGCCGGATGGTCGCTTCGGACGCCCCGAGCAAATCGAGCAGGTCGCCGACGCTCACGATGGAGCGCTCTTCGACGAGCTTCAAAATCAGGCTATGGCGCTCTCTTTCCAGCACGGAGCTTCTCCCAGGTGATCGAACAGCGGCATGTCTGATCGATTATGCTTGTATCTGATTGTATATGATCGTTTCGTGTGTTACACAGTCATTTCACGCTATCCGGGCCCCGAGCGGGGCTGACGGCGGCGATCACTGCCTGTTGGGGGATTAGATGAGTGTGGTACAGCCGGTGCAAGCCGAGTCGTCATCGCTGCTGCTTGAAAGTCGCTGGGATGCGCAGCACGCGGCCGGGCTGACACCGCCGCAATTGCTGCTCTATCGCTCCAACCTGCTCGGCTCCGACAAGCGCATCACCAACTTTGGCGGCGGCAACACTTCGGCGAAGATCACTGAAAAAGATCCGCTGACCGGCCAGGACGTGCAGGTCTTGTGGGTCAAGGGCTCGGGCGGCGACCTCGGCACCCTAAAGCTTGACGGCTTCGCCACCTTATATATGGACAAGTTCCGGTCGCTGGAGCCGTTCTACAAGGACTCCAACAGCGACAGCGTGCTGGTGCCGCTGTATTCACACTGCACCTTCAACCTCAATCCTCGCGCGGCGAGCATCGATACTCCGTTGCATGGCCTGGTCGATCGCGCTCACGTGGATCATATGCATCCTGATGCGCTGATCGCGATCGCGGCTGCGGCCGACAGCCGTGCGCTCACCAGGGAAGTCTACGGCGACGAAATCGGTTGGCTGCCGTGGGTGCGTCCCGGTTACGAGCTGGGCCTCGCGCTGCGAAAGTTCACTCGCGAAAATCCCAAGGCGAAAGGCGTGGTGCTCGAAGCGCATGGCGTGTTCACCTGGGCGGATACCGCCCAGGCGTGTTACGAAAACACGCTCGATGTGATCAATCGCGCCACCGTGTGGCTTGCCGAAAAAAGTCGCGGCAAACAGCCGTTCGGCGCAGTCAAGCCTGCTGCGCTGTCGGCGGAGAAACGTCGAGAAGTCGCGGCAGCCATCATGCCACGCATCCGTGGCCTGATTTCCAGCGCGACGCGCAAGGTCGGCCACTTCGACGATAGCGCCGCAGTGTTGGAATTCGTCGGCAGTGAAAAGCTGCAGGCGCTCGCGGATCTCGGCACATCCTGTCCTGATCATTTCCTGCGCACCAAGATCTGGCCGTTGGTATTGCCGTTCGATGCAGCGAACGAATCCATCGATCAGTTCACCCGGCGGATCACGCCGGCGATCGAAGAGTATCGCCAGCGTTACGCCGGCTACTACGCACGCTGCAAGCGCAACGGCTCGCCGAACCTGCGCGACCCGAATCCTGTCGTTTATCTGGTCCCCGGCGTCGGCATGCTCACTTTTGCCGCCGACAAGGCGACCGCTCGCATCGCCGGCGAGTTCTATATCAATGCCATCAACGTCATGCGTGGTGCGGCGGCTGTCTCGACATATCGCGGCCTGCCGGAGCAGGAAGCGTTCGATATCGAGTATTGGGATCTCGAAGAAGCCAAGCTGCAACGCATGCCGAAGCCCAAACCGCTGGCGGGCCGCATCGCACTGATCACTGGTGGCGCCGGCGGCATCGGCCTTGCAACCGCGCGACGCCTGATGGACGACGGTGCATGCGTCATGCTTTGTGACATCGATCGCGATGCGCTCGGCGAAGCCGAAGCGGGCCTGAAAAAACAGTACGGCGCCGATGTCGTCGCCAGCTGCTGGGTCGACGTCACGCGCGAAGAAGCGGTGATCGGCGGCTTTCGCGACAGCGCGTGGCGGTTCGGTGGCCTCGACATCTGCATCTCCAATGCCGGCATCGCGTCCGCTTCGCCCGTCGATGAGACCAGCCTCGCCACCTGGCAGAAGAACATGGATATTTTATCCACCGGCTACTTCCTGGTCGCACGCCAGTCGTTTCGATTGATGAAACAGCAGGCTATCGGCGGCTCCATCGTTTTCATCGGCTCCAAGAACGCACTGGCTGCCTCACCCGGCGCTGCGGCGTATTGCACAGCCAAGGCCGCCGAACTCCACCTCGCCCGCTGCCTCGCCCTGGAAGGCGCGCCAATGGGAATTCGCGTCAACGTCGTGAACCCGGACGCAGTGCTGCGCGGCTCACGCATTTGGCAGGGCGAATGGGCCCAGCAGCGCGCCGAGCAGTACAAGACCAGCCCCGATGAACTCGAGGCGGTGTACCGCGAACGCAGCTTGCTGAAACGCAGCGTTTATCCGGAAGATGTTGCTGAAGCCGTTGCGTTCCTCGCTTCGGAGCGCGCCGCGAAGTCGACAGGGAATATCATCAACGTCGATGCCGGAAACGCCGCCGCGTTCACTCGGTAGGACGGGCCCTCACCCGCGCGTTCGCGCGACTCACCCAAAGGAAGAGGTGCAGATTCCATCCCCTCTCCCGCTTGCGGGAGAGGGTCAGGGTGAGGGTCAACAACGTTTGGGAGAACCACACCATGGCCACTTTCACCGATCCCCGCGATCGCTCCTTCATCGCCGACGCCAATGCGATCCTGCAGCGTGATCTGGCTGCCGACTACTCCGCCCTCGGCGCGATGTTGCGACGTCGTGGCATCGACATCGACGGTGTCACTACTGCAGTCGCGAGCTTCGGTGTCGCGATTCCTTCTTGGGGCGTAGGCACTGGCGGCACACGTTTCGCGCGCTTTCCCGGTCGCGGCGAACCTCGCAATGTGTTCGAGAAACTCGAAGACTGCGCCGTCATTCACAGCCTGACCGGCGCGACACCGACGGTGTCTTTGCATTTGCCTTGGGATTACACCGACGACATGCCCGCGCTCAAACAGCTCGGCACCGCGCTCGGGCTCGGCTTCGACGCTGTGAACTCGAATACTTTCCAGGATCGCCCGGGCCAGAAGCACTCCTATAAGTTCGGCAGCCTCACCCATACCGATGCCGCCGTTCGCGCCCAGGCTATCGAACACAATATCGATTGCATTCGCATCGGCCAGCAGCTGGGTTCGAAGGCGCTGACGGTGTGGCTGGGAGACGGTGCGAACTTTCCCGGCCAGCAGCATTTCGCTCGCGCCTTCGAGCGATATCTTGAAGCCGCCGCGCAGATCTACGCGGCGCTACCCGTCGACTGGCGCATGCTCATCGAACACAAAATGTACGAGCCCTCGTTCTATGCAACTGTGATCCAGGACTGGGGTAGTTCGCTGATGGCCGCGCAGACACTCGGTCCGAAAGCGTTTTGTCTGGTCGATTTGGGCCACCACGCGCCGAACGTCAATATCGAAATGATCGTCGCGCGCCTGGTGCATGCACGCCGCCTCGGCGGCTTTCATTTCAACGACTCCAAGTATGGCGACGACGATCTCGACGCCGGCTGCATCGATCCGTATCGCCTGTTCCTGATCTTCAACGAGCTGGTGGATGCGCAGTGGCGCCAGGCGCCCGACTTCAAACCGGCGCACATGCTCGACCAGTCGCACAACGTCACCGATCCGATCGAAAGCCTGATGACCAGCGCGATCGAATTGCAGCGCGCCTATGCGCAGGCGTTGTTGGTGGATCGCCAGGCGCTGGCCGACTATCAACAGGAAAATGACGCCCTGATGGCCACGCAGGCGCTGAAGCGCGCTTTCACTACCGATGTTCAACCCATCCTGGCGCGTGCTCGCTTACAAAAGGGCGCGGCCATCGATCCCATCGCCGCATACCGCCGCAGTGGTTATCGCGCCGAGTGCGCGGGGAAACGTCCGGCGCAGCAGACCTCCGGCAGCGGCATCGTTTGATCCGCCGCGATTGAACTATTGCTGCAACATAGCGACAGGAATTTCTCTTCGCCGGCCAGGGTGAATTGAAATTCGATCTGACGGTCCGATCGTCACACAACAACAGCTGCAGGTTTTCCCCGATTCGATAACAGCGAGTTCGCTAGCGTCACCGCTAGGCGGAAGGCAGCGGTCGACGCGCCGGCGCGCGCATCGAGGTAATGTCAGTCGTGAGAGTCTGGGTTATATACTGCGTCGGCTTTGTCGCCCGCACTGTGGACCCAAGCTTTGCGAACCGTTGTTGTCACCCGCTATGTTACGCCGCTGCGCGAGGGCGGCTCCGTGCCCGCCATCGTCGAAGCGGATGATGAGGGCATGTATGTCATCAAGTTTCGCGGTGCCGGCCAGGGGCCGAAAGCGCTGATCGCGGAGCTGGTCGCCGGGGAGATCGGCCGCGCCGCCGGCCTGCCGGTGCCGGAAATCGTGCTGATCGAGCTCGATCCGGACCTGGCGCGCACCGAGCCTGATGGAGAGATCCAGGAGCTGATCCGCGCCAGCGCCGGCCTGAACGTGGCGCTGGACTATCTACCGGGCGCGATCACCTTCGATCCCGTCGTGATGAAGCCGGATGCCGCGCTGGCGTCGGCAGTCGTGTGGTTCGACGCCTTCGTCACCAACGTCGACCGCACCGCGCGCAACACCAACATGCTGGTGTGGCATCGTAAACTGCATCTCATCGATCATGGCGCGGCGCTGTATTTTCATCACTCCTGGAACCAATACCTTGAGCGCAGCCGCGACGCCTTTCCAATGATTCGCGATCACGTGCTGTTGCCGTTCGCCGCTGCGCTGGAACAGGCGCATGAAATCATGCTGGCGCGCATTACTCCGGAAGTCATCCGTTCCATTGTCGCGCTGATTCCCGACGCCTTGCTCAGGGGCGACGCGACGTTCTCGAGCGCGGCCGAATATCGCGATGCTTACGCGGAATATCTGCTGCGGCGACTGCAAGCGCCGCATCTGTTTTTCCAGGAGGTAATGCGTGCGCGCTCCATGCTCGTATGACTATGCGATCGTGCGCGTCGTGCCCCGAGTCGAGCGCGAAGAGTTCATCAATGCGGGCGTGATCCTGTCGTGTCCGGCGCTGGACTATCTGGGCGCACGCATCGAGCTGGACGAAAGCCGCTTGCTGGCGTTGGACCCAAACATCGACCTGGACCAGGTGCGCGAAAACCTGGCCAGCATTCCCGCGATCTGTGCCGGTGGCAACGGCTCCGGCCCCATCGGCCGGCTGGCGCCCCGCGAGCGTTTCCATTGGCTGGTGGCTCCGCGCAGCACGATGATCCAGACCTCCTCGGTCCACACCGGTCGCTGCGACGAGCCGGAACGCGTGCTGGAGCAGCTGCTGCAGAAAATGGTGCGGACCTTGCAGCTTTCATCCGCTCGGACAGCCCTCACCCGCCCGGACGGGCGACCTCTCCCCCCTGGGGAGAGGTGACGAACTCTTACCCCTCTCCCTTTGGGAGAGGGCAGGGTGAGGGGTTCTTCCAACCGGCCCTCACCCGGGCTTCGCCCGACCTCTCCCGCGGGGAGAGGTGAAGAGCTCTTACCCCTCTGCCTTGGGGAGAGGGCAGGGTGAGGGGGCAGGCTATTTGCCGCTAAAGCAACTGCTTTCTGCGGGATTGGCGGCGAAAGTGTAAACTCTCGCGCCTTTCCAAGTCCGCGCCCGCGAAGTCCGAGGTTTCCTTGCCCGCCCCTTCCGACCAGACCCCGGGCGACAGCCCGGCTTTCAGCGATTTAGCCCTTACCGCCGCTGTGCTCAAGGCGCTGCAGGACGTCGGCTACGAGTCGCCCTCGCCGATCCAGGCGGCCACCATTCCTCACCTGCTGGCGGGCACCGACGTTGTCGGCCAGGCCCAGACCGGCACCGGCAAGACGGCGGCGTTCGCCTTGCCCATCCTGTCCAAGATCGATGTGCGTGAACCCGTAACGCAGGCGTTGGTCCTGGTGCCGACGCGCGAGCTGGCCATCCAGGTTGCGGAAGCGTTCCAGCGTTATGCGACGCACATGAAAGGCTTCCATGTCCTCCCGGTATATGGCGGGCAGAGCTACACCCCGCAGTTGCAGAGTCTTCGGCGCGGCGCGCATGTCGTCGTGGCTACGCCCGGCCGGGCGATGGATCACATCAAGCGCGGCACGCTGAATCTGTCATCGCTCAAGCACCTGGTGCTCGACGAAGCCGACGAGATGTTGCGTATGGGTTTCATCGACGACGTCGAATGGATTCTTGAACAGGCGCCGGCGGAACGCCAGATCGCGTTGTTCTCGGCGACCATGCCGGCACAGGTGCGGCGCATTGCGCAACATCACCTGCGCAGCCCCGCCGAAGTCACCATTCGCAGCAAGACCACGACTGCCAGCGCGATTCGCCAGCGCTACTGGATCGTCAGCGGCATGCATAAGCTGGATGCGTTGACGCGCATTCTGGAAGCCGAGCCGTTCGACGCGATGCTGGTGTTCACTCGCACCAAGATTGCCACCGAAGAACTGGCGCAACGCCTGGCTGCTCGCGGCTTTGCCGTCGAAGCGCTCAACGGCGACATCGTGCAAGCCCAGCGCGAACGAACCGTCGCGCGCTTGAAGGCCGGCCAGATCGATATCGTCGTCGCCACGGATGTCGCGGCGCGCGGCCTCGATGTCGAACGCGTTAGCCACGTGATCAATTTCGATATTCCCTACGATCCGGAATCGTATGTTCATCGCATCGGCCGCACCGGCCGCGCCGGCCGCAGCGGCGAAGCAATTCTCTTCATCGCGCCGCGTGAAAGAAACATGTTGCGCGTCATCGAGCGGGCCACGCGCCAGCCCATCGAAGCAATGCAGTTGCCCAGCGTCGAGGACGTGAACGAGCGTCGCGTCGCTCGCTTTAATGAAAAGATCACCGCCGCGATTGCATCCGGTGCCGGCCAGGCATTGCTGCCGTTGATCGTGAATTACGAACGCGACCACGACGTGCCGGCGGCGGAGATCGCGGCGGCTCTGGCGAGCATCGTGCAAGGGGGTACGCCCTTGCTGATGGAATCGGCGCGCGGACCTGTCGAGCCGAGAGAGTCGGCGCCGAAGCCGTTCGAACGCCGTCCTGAGAAACCTGCGCCTGGTGAGAAGCCGCGACACAAAGCGGCCCGGGAAGAACGTCGCGACGAGCCCAAGCGCGACGAGCCAGTGCGCCACGAGGCGGTACGTCAGCAACCAGCGCGTCCGGAGCCGGTGCGTCAGGAGCCGGTCCATCAGGAGCCTGTACGCGAGCAGTTCCGCGAAGAGTTCATCGGCGACGATGAGCCTCGCCGCGAGGAGCCGCCGCGCGAGGAGGCGAAAGGCGAGCCGCTGAACCGTCGTGAAAGACGAGCGCGCGAGCATGGTGGCGTGAGCGCAGCCCCTCGCGAATTCAATAGTGCAGGTAGCGAGCCGAAGAGCGCGTCCAGCAGTGAACCGCGGACTGAACCCCGAAGTGCACTTAGGAGTGAACCTCGCAGCGAACTCAAGACTGAATTCACACGCGGGCCAAGGCGCGAATTCGGCAGCGACAAGAGTCCTCCCAAGCGCGACTTCAAGCGCTCCGACGAAGACCTTGAAACCTATCGCGTCGAGGTCGGAGATCAGCACGGCATCAAGCCGGCCAATATCGTCGGCGCCATCGCCAACGAAGTGGGGCTGGAAGGCAATCGCATCGGCCGCGTGGTGATCCGCGACGATCACAGCTTCGTCGATTTGCCGGCCGGCATGCCGAAAGAAATCTTTCTCAAGCTGCAGAAGGTGCGCGTCGGCGGCCAGCAGCTGCAGATCAGCCGCGCCCTGAAAGTGCACGTCGAAAAATTGCGGCGCGAACGTCCGGCCGCCGGTGCGCCGAAGGCCCCTGGCGCGTTCAAAGCTCCATTCAAGGGCGCAGCCAAAGTTCCATTCAAAGGCGCGGCTAAACCTCCCTTCAAAGGTTCGTTCAAGGACAAGGACAAGGGCAGGCCTGCCGCCAAGCGTCCTCGCTGACGCCGGTCCGACGCTCGCTCGATCGCAGCGAGCGTCTCTCTTCAGCAAACAATCTCTGGGCAAATAGTTGTGATGCGCTCCACGCTGCGCGCGTGACGCTCGCTTGCGAATGTTTGTGGTCGCGCTCCAGCGTCGTCTGGAGTATGCGACGTTGCTGCAATTCGACGACAGGATTGAGTAATCGCCGGGGCGGGTTATGCTCCATCGCGCTCGGAGAATTTAGGTGCCTCCCCGATGGGTACGGGGCCGCGAAAGCTGGAAGATGGCGCCACTGGAATGATTGGTCAACAGCCGATCGCCAGCATGATTACAAGGTCCGGCAGGGAATACCGGAGCCGCAGCGGGTATCGAGGGTGTCAAGGCATTCGCCATATCCGACTGGAATTCTGTGACGGGTGCAATGGTCGCGTGCGCGTGCGTGCGCAACTATCCGCCGTCATCAACCCAAAGGAGGTTTTGGGACTCGCTATTGTCAAGGGCAAACCCGTCGAAAGGCGGGGACGCAAAGCTACCGGTCTTAAAGGGTTCACACACCCCAAGACGGCGGGGCTGCCAAATAAGCGAGAGCAGGTCGTGCAGCGGGCACGAATGTTCTTTGTGTACGCCAGTACACCGATGAGTTTGGTTGGATCGCTGCTGTCGCAGTGTCCACGTCACGCCCTTGGAAATTCACGTCAGCGCGCCTGCAACGCGCCGACAGATGTATCAAGGGTTGTGAAATGCAGAAATCAACTATTAGGCGGCTTCGGCGCGGCGGACTGCTTGCGCTGGCAATGACGACGATTGTTACTTCGGGTTGTGGCGGCGGTGGTTCCGGTGGCGCTTCGACCGGCAGTAGTGACAGCGGCGCTTCGGCGGGCGCGAACTCCCCACCGACGATTGCAGCTTCACCGGCAACTCAGGCGATCGTGGGCCAGGCGTACGCGCTCGCGCCTGCTGCCAACGACGCCGATGGCGACATGCTGGCGTTCTCGATTCAGAACAAACCTGCTTGGGCACAATTCAGCACGTCGACGGGCCGGCTCACTGGCACGCCGAACGCGCAGAGCGCCGGTGCGACTTCGAATATCGTGATCAGCGTCAGTGACGGCAAAGTCAGCGCGTCGTTGTCGGCTTTCTCCATCACGGTTGCCGCAGCTGGCGCTTCGCCGCCTTCAGGAGCGCCGGGGAAGAGCGTGGCGCTGTCGTGGGACGTGCCGACGCGGACAGTCGATGGCGGGACGCTTTCCAACCTGTCCGGCTATCGCATCCACTACGGCACTAACGCCAACGCGCTGGTCCGTGCCATCGAGCTGCAGAGTTCGGGCCAGAACAACTTCACTGTCCAGAATCTGCCCGCAGGCACTTACTATTTCGCCGTACGCGCCATCACTGACACCGGCGTGGAGAGCAAGCTGTCAAACGTCATCAGTCGCGTGGTGAGCTGACGTTATTCAATGATGCGGACTGACGGCGTGTAGCACGGCCAGCAAGACTGGCGTCGTCAGCGACGCCAGTCCCGTCGACAGCACCAGGCTGCTGGCGATCGTGCCCTGCAGGCTGCCGAATTGCACCGCCATCATGTAGACGTTGATGCCGATCGAGAGCGACGCGAGCAGTACGACGACGTTGGTCTCCAGCGGCGGCAAGCCGAGCATCGCGGCCAGCGCCCACACTACCAGCGGCTGCACGATCAGTTTGAGCGTGCAGATCGCCAGGCTTTGATGCCAGCCTTGGCGAATGCCGTATTCGGCCAGGCCCATGCCGAGCACCAGCAACGCCATCGGCGCCGCCAGTTTGCCGATGCCGTCGAGTGCGACTTCAGCCCAGTCGAACAGTTTCAGCCCCGACAGCCCGAATGCGGTGCCCGCGAGGATGGCCGCGACCAGCGGATTCTTCAGCACGCTGAGCGCGGTTTTGCCGAAACCTGCCACCGTAAATGAGCCGTGGCGCGCCCACTCGACCGAGACGGTCGCCAAGGTCCAAAGAGTGAACGCGTTGAAGACCAGCACCAGCGCGACCGACGGCAATGCTTCTTCGCCCAGTGTCATCCGCGCAATCGGTACACCAAGCAACACATTGTTGGAAAACACGCCGGCGAGCGCGAACACCGATTGCGATACGCCATCGAGATGAAACACGCGTGCCGACACTACGCGCCCGATAAGGAAAACAATGAAGCAACTGCCGAAGAACGCAATCAGCAGGCGCGCATCCACCGGCGGCAGCGCCGACAGGCCGCTCATCATGTGAAACAGCAATGCCGGCAGCGCCACCATGAAGACGAACTTCGACCCGAACTCAGTCCATTCGCGCCGCCAGCGCCACTTCGCGATCACGAATCCGACGAAGACGATGACGAACAGCGGCGCGCACAGCTTGAAGAATTGCCAGAACTCGCTCATTCAGCTGCGGCAGCTGCGCTCACGTAGCGGTCGATTTCGCGTCCCAGCAGCTCCAGCGGCACGGTGCCGGTTCGCAGCACGACATTGTGGAATTGCTGCGGCGAGAACTTATCGCCCAGCGCCGAGCGTGCCCGGTCCCGCAGTTCGAGAATCTTCAGCTGGCCGATCATGTACGCGCAGGCCTGGCCGGGATTGACGACGTAACGTTCCACTTCGCTCGCTTCCAGGCCGTAATCGATGGCCTGCTGGCGGGTCCATTTCTTCGCGTGCAAGCCCGTGTCCACGACCAGGCGCCGCGCACGAAACAATTGCGCATCGAGCATGCCGAGCAGGCCTTCGGGATCGCCGTCGTACCAGCCGTTTTCGGCCACCAGCTTTTCTGCGTACAGCGCCCAGCCTTCAGACAAGGCCGAGATGCCGCCGAGCACGCGCGCCTGCCGGAATTTCGGCTGCTCGGTGTTTTCCTGTTCGATGGCGATCTGGAAATGATGGCCGGGAACGGTCTCGTGATACACCAGGGTGCGCAGGCCGAGCTGGGTCATGCGTTGCGGGCGCAGCGGCATCTGGAAAATCGCCGAGCGTGAACCGTCGAGCGGCGCGCGGTTGTAGTTCGCTGCTGCGCTGGCTTCACGAAAACGAGGAAAGGGCTGAGCGATCACGGGTGACTTGGGCTGCAAGTCGAACAGCGCCGGACTGCGCTTGAGCGCGTCGGCGATCATGCCGTCGATGTCCCGCATGATCGCAGCGCGGCTCGCATCGGAGGTGGGATCGGGATAGGTCAGGTCGGAGCGCAGCTTCGCAATTCGATCGCGCACCGAACCCTCGCTGCGGCCGAGCTTGCGCAGGATCGCGTCCATCTCGCCTTCGATGTGCGCGACCTGTTGCAAGCCGATCTCATGAATCTCTTCGGCCGTAAGCTTGGTGGTGGTGAAGCGGCCGAGGGCAAAAGCGTAAGCCTGGTCACCGTCCTGGAAGCGCCACAGGCCGGCGTCCTCGGTGGTCTTCGGCAGGATGGTTTCCAGCACTGCGATGCCACGGCGCCAGGCCGGATACACCTCTGCAGTGACGATGTGAGTCGCCTGGCTTTGCAGATCGGAGCGCTGCGCCGAGGTCAGCCCCTCAATGGTCTGGATGCGCTGTGCGAAGGCGGTCACCAGCGGGTTCTGCGCCGGCGCCACATCGCTGAAACCGCGCATCTGAGTCAGTGTCGTCTGCACGATAAAGCGTGGCGGCAGGATCTTCCTGGAAGCGATCTGCTTGGCTTCGGTCACCGCCTCGTCCATGCGTGTGCCGATCTGCTTCATGCGCGCGATGTAATTCGATGCGTCCGCCGGTTGGACCAGCGGATGCCGCAATGTCAGCGCTTCCACCAGGCCGACGTTTGCGCCGTTGAACTGGTCGAGCGGAAAGTTGTAGTCGAGAAACGCCTCGTTCTGCACCACCGAATCGAGCTGCCATTGCATCAGGTCGGCGGACACACGCTGCAATTCGCTCATCCTGCTGCGATCGAACTTATGCAGTTCGCTGAGGCCGTGACGGGCGCGCTTGATGCGTTCCAATGTGAAGGCGCGAGTGCGAGGTGTGAGCTGCCGTTCCAGCTCGTTCTGCTGTTCGCCCGAAAAGTAGCGAGCGCCGGTGGCGAGATCCGGGTCGGCTCGCACCCACTCGTCGGTGAACCGGGTGAAGAAGGCGTCGACCCCGGATTTGCTCGCCTGGGCATGCACCAGGAGGGGCAGCAGCAGCGTGCAGGCGAGCAGCGAAATCAGTTTGCTTCTAGGCATGCTTCAGGTCTCTGGTTCGATCCGCGGCGGTCACGATGCCATAATGATTCGGGGTTGTCACAACGTTGGGCTGCCCGCCGTCTGCATCGACCATGAATGCAAATCCTACCGCCAACATCGATATTTTCGCTGCCCAGCGCGCCCGGTTGTTCGGCATCGCCTATCGCATGCTCGGTTCGCGAGCCGATGCCGAAGACGTGTCGCAGGATGCCTGGCTGCGCTGGCGGGAAGAGGATGCCGGCGCGTTGCGGTCTACGCAGGCCTGGCTGACCACTATCGTAACGCGGCTGTCCATCGATCGACTGCGCTCAGCCCAGGCCCGGCGCGAGGTCTACGTAGGCCCATGGCTGCCCGAGCCGTTGGCCGATGCGGACCTGGTGACACCGGAATCCAAAGCGGAACTGGCCAGCGACCTGTCGGTGGCGTTCCTGAACCTGCTCGAACGGCTCGGTCAGGAAGAGCGCGCCGCATTCGTCCTGCATGATGCATTACGAGATCCCTTCAGCCTGGGTATAAGGAATCCGCCGCATGAGTTCGTTCCGCCGCATCGCCTCCGTTCTTCTGCAGTTGTTGTTGCTGGCATCGGTAGACGCATCCGCTGCGGGCCGAACGATGGCCGATGTGCTGGCGGCGTCGAAGCCGTCCGACTGGCGGCCACTTGATCCCGAGAGCACGCTGTACATGGACTTGCCCATGGGCCGTGTGGTGATCGAACTGGCTCCCGAGTTCGCACCGAAACACGTGGCAAATCTTCGCACCCTGGCGCGCGGCAAATATTTCGACGGGCTCGCCATCATGCGATCGCAGGACAACTACGTCGTGCAATGGGGCGATCCGGATGGCAAGAAATCAGTAGGTGAGGGGAAGAAGACGTTGGCCGCCGAATTCACTCGCCCGGCCACCGGCCTGAAATTCACCGTGCTTCCCGACCCTGACACCTACGCCGCTCAAACCGGTTTCGTCGACGGCTTCCCCGCAGCTCGCGAGTCTGCGCAAGGTTCGTCGTGGCTCGTGCACTGCTACGGCATGGTCGGCGCGGGCCGCGATAATGATGTGAACAGCGGTGGCGGCACCGAACTTTACGTCGTCACCGGCAACGCTCCTCGCCAGCTCGATCGCAACATCACACTGGTCGGCCGCGTCGTGCAAGGCATGGATATTCTCTCCACCCTGCCCCGCGGCCGCGGCACGATGGGCTTCTACGAGAAGCCGGACGAACGCACGCCCATTACCCAACTTCGTCTCGCCGTCGACCTCCCCGCCGCCGAGCGCGCAAACCTCGAAGTGCTGAAGACCGACACACAAACCTTCACCGACCTGGTCGAGTCGCGCAGAAACCGCCAGGACGATTGGTACAAGGTCCCCGCCGGAAGAATTGACGTCTGCAACGTGCCACTGCCAGTGCGTAAGAAGCCGCTCTAAGTCGACCTCACGCGGCGGCGTTGGCAGCGAGCTGCGCGCCGTTCGGAGGGAAGATGGTAGGAGCTTCTTCACCTCTCCCCATGGGAGAGGTCGCGCGTAGCGCGGGTGAGGGGACGAGGATTGCTATGAAACATTCGCGGCAACTTGCCTCGCCCTCACCCTGCCCTCTCCCGAAGGGAGAGGGTAAGAGCTTCTTCACCTCTCCCCGTGGGAGAGGTCGCGCGTAGCGCGGGTGAGGGCGGGGATGGCTATGAAACATTCGTGGCAACTTGCCACCCCCTCACCCTGCCCTCTCCCGAAGGGAGAGGGTAAGAGCTTCTTCACCTCTCCCCGTGGGAGAGGTCGCGCGTAGCGCGGGTGAGGGGACGAGGATTGCTATGAAACATTCGCGGCAACTTGCCTCGCCCTCACCCTGCCCTCTCCCGAAGGGAGAGGGTAAGAGCTTCTTCACCTCTCCCCGTGGGAGAGGTCGCGCGTAGCGCGGGTGAGGGGACGAGGATGGCTATGAAACATTCGTGGCAACTTGCCTCGCCCTCACCCTGCCCTCTCCCGAAGGGAGAGGGTAAGAGCTTCTTCACCTCTCCCCGTGGGAGAGGTCGCGCGCAGCGCGGGTGAGGGGTCGAGGATGGCTATGAAACATTCGTGGCAACTTGCCACCCCCTCACCCTGCCCTCTCCCGAAGGGAGAGGGTAAGAGACTCTTCACCTCTCCCCGTGGGAGAGGTCGCGCGCAGCGCGGGTGAGGGGACGAGGATGGCTATGAAACATTCGTGGCAACTTGCCTCGCCCTCACCCTGCCCTCTCCCGAAGGGAGAGGGTAGGAGCTTCTTCACCTCTCCCCGTGGGAGAGGTCGCGCGTAGCGCGGGTGAGGGGACGAGGATTGCTATGAAACATTCGTGGCAACTTGCCACCCCCTCACCCTGCCCTCTCCCGAAGGGAGAGGGTAAGAAACTCTTCACCTCTCCCCATGAGCGAGGTCGCTAGCATTATTCAGCATGCGTTGACAGTGTGAGGCCGCCGGACGTCGAGATGCCGGTCACGGACTCCACATCGATCTGTGTCAGCGTCTGCGTATCTCTATTGATGGCGAAGCTCAGCACCTCACCCGCGGCGGTGACGACGCAGGCGAACTTGCCGCTGTAATCGGTCGCCACCGCGATCGGATTGGTGCCGGCGACCACCGAGCTTCGATAAGAGAATGAGCCATTGGAATTCACCCGGAATACGCTGACGGTATTGCCGTTGGCGCCGTCGGCGGTAAACGCGAGGTTTCCCAGCGGATCGAAGGCGACGCCATCGGGTTGGCCGCTGTTGGGGAAATTCGAGAACGTTCCCTGCGGTGACAGCGTGCCGTCCGTCGAATTGATGCCGTACGCCAGCAGCGTTCCGGTCGCGGCGACCGTCACGTAGGCCAGCTTGCCACTGGGATCTACAGCGATGGAACTTACCGCGCCGCCGGTGTTGACGTTGCTCACGGGAGTGGCGCCGAGTGCGCCGGTGGCAGGATTAATGGAATAAACGCGCAGCGACGGATCGCTGCTGCTGACCAGCAGCCAGTTGCCGTTCGGCGCGATCTTCAGCACGTTCACGGCCTGGCCGAGGTTGGTTGGCACCGGCGAGGACAAGCTGCCCGTGGCTTGATCGATGGTGAACTGCAGGACGCTCGTGCTGTTCGCCGCAGCGACGTAGGCGTAGCGGCCGTTCGGCCCGATCGCGATGTAACTGGGCGCAGCGCCCGCCGCAACCGGGCTGCCGGCGACTTCGCTCAAGGCGCCAGTCGTCGGTTCGACGGTGTAAATGGAAACCGAGTCGCTGGCGGTGTTCGCGACATACGCGTAACGACCCTGCGGATCTAACGTGACTCCGTGAGGATCGGCGCCGGCGATCACGGGCGCGGTGCTCTGCGCCAGCATGCCGTCGTCGTCGAGGCTGAATATATGGATGAAGTCGCCGACGGCATCGGTCGAGTAGACGAACTTCGATTTCAACTGCAGCGGCGTGGTGTCTTCTTCCACAGTCACGAACGTCGGCGTCGAGCCGACGTTGGTCGGCGCGCCCGACAACAGCGAGAGCGAACCGTCGCCGCTGTCGATGCGATAAGAAGTCAACTGGTTGCTGTTCAGGCTGGTCACGTACAGATATTGACCGCTGCCATCCACGTCCAGCGCGAATGGGTATGGATACAACGAACTTGAGAACGGACTGCCGGCGACGGGGGACAAGGCGCCGGTCGACCCGTTGACATGGTAGCCGCGCATCTCGTATTCCGGCACGTTGTCCACCCGCACGTGACTGGCGTACAGATAACCGCCGGTGGGATCGAAGGCGAGCGCCATCGGATTGGCGGTGACATCAAAAGGACTGCCGGCGACCTGGCTCAGTGCGCCGCTGGCGGCATCGATGGCAAATACGCCGAGGCCGCTGGCTGAGGTCTGCGCCGGCACGGAATATCTTACATAGATGAACTTGCCGTTGGGGTGCAGCGCTGCGAACGCAGCGTTGAGGCCGGCGGTGAACGGACTCCCGGCGAGCGCAGTGAGCGCGCCGGTCGCGGCGTTAATGGCGTACGCCGAAATCGTGCCCGGCGTCGGATTGAAGAGATAAAGGTAACGGCCATTGCGCTCCAGCGTCATGCCGCCGATGGAGGTGCCGATGGTGACGCGGCTGCCGGCAACTTCAGTGAGCGCGCCGGTGGTTTGATCGATGGCGTAGGTGTACAGCTCGGCAGAATCAGGTGTCGCGGCGTAAGCGAAACGGCCGGTCGCGTCGATCTGGAATGTCTGTGGCTTTGTGCCAGTAGCCGCGGTTCCTGCCGACGTGAGCACACCGGTGTTCGCATCGATGGTGAATGCGGCGATGGTCGTGCCATTCGCGTTCGGCGCGTACAGGAACGGACGCGTCGGGTGCAGCGTGAGCACCGTCGGTTCGTCGCCGCCGGTCGCAAACGGACTGCCGGCCACTTCGTCGATAGCGCCGCTGCGCGGGTCGAGTGCGAAGGCGGAGATGTTGTCGCTGTTCTGATTGGCGATATAGCTGAACTGCTTGCCATTGCCCGGCTTGTACGTGACTGGGGCGCGAGGTCGCGCCCCGGTCTTGGCGCTGAAACGAGCGCGCAGCTGGCCGGTCGCCGCATTGATGGCCTGCGACGAAAAAGTATTGTCACCCTGGTTGATGGTGTAGGCGAAGGTAGGGAAGGTCGCGACGCATTCGACGACGACGTTGACGTTGGCGCTGGCCACCATGCCCATGCCGCCGGTGACGTTGCAACGCTGCACCGGGTCGGACGGCGCGGCATCGACGATCACGTTATAGCGACTGCCGCTGCTCACGGGGGTGTCGAAGGTGAAGAAACCGTTGGCATTGACCGTCAACTGGTCCTGACCGTTGCTCAGCCTCAGGGCGCCGCCGGTGAGACCGGAGACAGTGGCGCCGATGGCGAAGGTGTCGGTCGAGCAAGTCACGGTGACGTTAGTCACGTTACTGCTCGCAACCGTGCCGCTGCCGTTGTCGACAACGCAGTTCTGTGCAGGATTGTCTGGTTGCGTGAACACCGTGACGGCGTACGCACCGCCCTCGGCGATCGCAGTCGCGAAGGTGAAGGTGCCGCTGGCGCTTACAGCGAGGTTATCGCCGCCATTGTTTCGCAATACCAGGCCCGTGCCGTTCAGGCCGGTTACTGTGCCGCCAATACTCCGAGTCGTCGGCAGGTTAGGCGGCGAGCCCGGTGGACTCCCGCCGCCACCGCCGCCACAGGCCGCCAGGGACGACAACACCGCGAACGCAGCGAAGCCACGCACCAAACGAGTCGAGACGATCATGAAGTCCTCCAGCGTTTCCTTACGCACTTGCTGCCGTTTGTTGCGTTATTTCGTTATCGGTGACAGCGATTACGTGCAGCGCAGTCAACCCCATGGCGGCAGACCGGGTCCAGTGCCAAGTGCCGCGATTGTGATGAGCATCACTGGCAAATATTCCGGCAAAAGAAGGAACTTTGGCGGCGTCGGAAAACGGCCCGCGAGGCCGAAGCGACTTGAGTGCGACGGCCACCTTGTCCACACTCTCGCTCTCGCCAACGAGGAACCATAATATGGCCGAGTCCGCCTTCGAAACCCGCCGGCCGCGCCGCTGGCTGCTGCGCCTGGTGCTGTTCGTACCGCTGCTGGCGTTGTTGATAGGCGGGGCCTGGACGTGGTTCACGCTCAGCTGGTCGTACTCCGAAGGTGAACGGGCCGGGGTGCTGCAGAAGTTCTCCCGCAAAGGTTGGATCTGCAAAACCTATGAAGGCGAACTGGCGCTATATATCGTCGGTGGCGTGGCGCCGGAGATCTGGTACTTCAGCACCCGCGACCCGGACCTGGCCCGCGAACTGTCGAAGAGCGTCGGCCGGTCGATCCGGCTGCATTACTCGGAGCATCGCGGCGTACCCGGCAACTGCTTTGCCGAAACGCCGTACTTCGCCGAAAGCTTCACCCCGGTAGTCAGCGAACCGCGCTGAAGGAGCGTGTCATGACCAGCATCTACGACTTCTCCGCCACCACTCTGGAGGGCAAGCCGGCCTCGTTGAAAGATTACGCCGGCAAGGTGTTGCTGGTGGTGAACACCGCCAGCAAGTGCGGCTTCACGCCGCAGTACGAAGGACTGGAAGCGCTGTATGAACAGTACCGCGAGCGCGGACTTATGGTGCTGGGCTTTCCTTGCAATCAGTTCGGCGCGCAGGAGCCCGGCACGGCGGATGAGATCGGCAGCTTCTGCCAGAAGAACTATGGCGTCACTTTTCCGATGTTCGAGAAGATCGACGTCAACGGCGACGCCGCCCACCCGCTGTATCGCTGGTTGAAGAGCAGCGCCAAGGGCGTGCTTGGCAGCGAGGGCATCAAGTGGAATTTCACCAAGTTCCTGGTCGACCGCCACGGCCAGGTGATCGAGCGTTTTGCGCCGACCACCCAGCCCGAAGACCTGAAACCCAATATCGAGAAGCTGCTGTAGAGAAAGTCGATGTCGAGACTGCTTGCTTACTGCGCGCTGGCGCTTGGCGTGGTTGCCTGGCCTGCGGTATCGCAGGCCGAACAGAAGCCGCTTTGGGAAGCCGGCCTTGGTGTCGGCGCGGTGGCGTTTCCGGACTATCGGGGTGCGGATGAGACCAACGTTTATCCGCTGCCGCTGCCGTATTTCGTGTATCGCGGCAAGTTCCTCAAGGCCGACCGTGAAGGCATACGTGGCGAGTTGTTCGATCGTCGCTACCTGGAATTGAGCCTGAGCATGAACGCCACCATTCCGGTGAGCAGCGACGACAACACCGCCCGCGAAGGCATGCTGAACCTGCGGCCGACGCTGGAGTTCGGTCCATCGCTGGACGTGCATTTGTGGCAGTCGCCGCAGCAGGACATGCAGCTGGATCTGGTGATGCCGCTGCGCCTGCCGATTACGCTGGAAAGTTCGCCGCAGACGCTGGGCTGGAATTTTTCACCGCGTTTGAATCTCGACATTGCCAATGTCGCCGGCCGCGAGGGCTGGAATTTCGGCATCGGCGCCGGCCCGTTGTTCGGCGCCGCCGCGTTTCACGAATATTTCTATTCGGTCGCGCCGCGCTTTGCGACCGCTCAGCGGCCGACTTACGCCGCGCCCGGCGGTTACTCGGGCACTCACGTGCTCGCCGCGATATCGAAGCGCTTTCCCCGCTACTGGATTGGCGCGTACCTGCGCTACGACAACCTCCACAACGCCGCCTTCGAGGACAGCCCGCTGGTCCGTCGCCAGAACTATGTCACCGGTGGCATCGGCATCGCCTGGCTGATCGGCAAATCCAGGCGCATGGTGGAAGTCGACAGCGACGAAGCCAAGGAGTGATCGTCCGTCTCCGTGTTCCGGCGTGCACGTAACGCGAACCAGGCTGGCGCAACAACTGCGGGTTCAAGCCGCATCGTGCGCAGATTGAGGGACAACCCTACGTTGTTCTACCGACGGCCCGCGACTGATTTCCGTTCTATGTTCGTCTACCTGGACGAATCGATTGCGGGCCACCGGTAAGGCGGGTTGCGATGTGCATCCCGCCGCGGGTGAGGGGAACGTCTCAATCGCTAATGACGCTGCGTCGACTGCGAGTGCTGTCCGCCCGGCCTTGAGATTCCTCCGAGCGCTTCAGCCGCTTCATCCTGCGCATCCTCATCGACAGCCAGGTCGCCCAGCGACAGGATGCCCACCAATCGCTTGCTGCGGCTGACGACGGGCAGACGTCGCAGGCGCTGCTCGGCCATGTTACGAGTCACCTCGTCGACGGTCTGATCGTCGAAGCAGTACTTGATCTCGTTGGTCATGACCTGGCGCACGGGCGTGTCCGCCCCGAGCCCCTCGGCCACCGCGCGCACGGTGATGTCGCGATCGGTGATCATGCCGACCAGGCGGTCGCTGTCTTCGACGGGGAGTGCGCCGATGTCGAGTTCGGCCATGAGGTGCGCGGCCTCGCGAATCGTCTGGTCGGGGCGGATCATGCGTACGTCTTGAGTCATCGCGTCGCGAATTTTCATGGCTGTGTCTCCCGAATCAAATGAGTTGGGGGGAACGAGGATGCGGGCCTCGCAAGACAACTCATCAGCAGCGGCGTGGTTCCGCGCTCCGGAGGGGATGCGCTACACTGGTGTGCACTCCACTCCGTGATGCTTGCGCCAGGAAAGTCGCAGATGCCGCTATCACCGCCCACGCGCCTCGCCAGTTCCGCCGGATTGAGCATCGAAGTCCATGAAAACGGCGCGCTGCGCCGCCTGGATCACGGCGACACCATCATCAACTTGTTTCTCGGCAATGAGCTGGAGGGCGGCCTCGCCAACTTGTATTTGCGCCGGTTGAATACCGACGCGGTGCGGTACGTCGAACTGCTCGGTCCGCGCAGCCTCACCAGATTCAGCGTGGTCGATGAGCAGTGGGTGGGGGTGGGCGAATGGGCTGGCATTCGTTACACGGTGGCGTTGAGATTGTCGAGCAGCACGCCGGCGTGGTTCTGGCAACTGGGCTTGGAAAATATCTCGGGCTCGACGCAGCAAGTCGATGTCATTTATGCGCAGGACGTGGCGCTTGCTCCGTATGGAACGGTGCGAATGAACGAGTTCTATGTCAGTCAATACGTCGATCACACGCCGCTGTCGCATCCGGCGCAGGGTTACGTAGTGGCCTCGCGGCAGAATCTTGCAGCTGGCGGGTGCAATCCTTGGTGCGTGATCGGCTCGCTTCGCAACGGCAAGAGTTTCGCGACCGACGCCATGCAAGTGCATGGGCTCGCCACGCGTGCGGGCGCCGAGCCCATCGGCATCGTGCAGGGGCTGCCGGCGCGACGGCTGCAACACGAGCATTCGATGGTCGCGATCCAGGATCAGCCGTTGCAGCTGGAGCCAGGCAAGCATGCGGCGACAGGTTTCTTCGGTTGGTTCAGTGCCGATCATCCCGCCGCGACGTCATCAGCGGATCTCGACGCCGTGGAGCGCGCGAAAGCGCTGCCGGAAGCGGAGTTTTTACGCGGCCACGCGAGTAAGGACGCCGGCGCAGTCGACCCGTCGACACTCTTCAGCAAAGCTCCGTTGTTCGCTGCACTCGATCTTGCAGCCGCCGACCTGGATGTTTTGTTCGGTTCGCAGCGTCGGCATGAGGAAGTCGACGAGCACGGACAGGTGCTGGCGTTTTTCCATGAAGCAGAGGGTCACGTCGTCCTGCGGGCCAAAGAGCAGCAAGTGCAGCGGCCCCATGGCCATCTGTTGCGCACTGGGCGACACACGACGCCCGATGAAACTGCGCTCACCTCGACGGTGTGGATGAACGGCGTGTTTCACTCGATGCTCACGCAGGGGCATGTGAGCTTCAATCGCCTGTTATCGACGGTGCATAGCTATCTCGGCCTGTTCCGCTCGCATGGACAGCGGGTATTCGTCGAAGTGGACGGCCAGTGGCAGCTGCTCGACATGCCCTCCGCTTTTGAAATGCGTCCCGGCGCGTGTCGCTGGATCTACAAGCATGCCGCCGGTTTGATCGAGGTCCGCAGCGAAGCGCACGATGAACATGAATTGACCCTGCAGGTCGCAGTGCTCTGCGGTGCGCCATCGCGAGTGCTCATTTCGAATCACGTCGCGCTCAACGGCGACGATGGCAGCCTGTCTGGAGAGGTGGGCTGGCGACAGGACGGCGACGCAATTGTGATTCAGCCGGTGGAAGAGAGTGAACTTGGTGGCCGCTTTCCTCAGGGAAGCTTCGTAGTCACGCCGTCGGCCGGGACGAAGTTGGAGCGAATCGGCGGCGATGAGTTGCTGTTCGTCGATGGGCGTTCGCGACAGCAGCCGTATTTGTGCATGGTGGCCGCTGCGGGACAAACGGTTGGTTTGCGCATGCGCGGCAATCTAGTCACCGAAAGTCATGATGTTCCGGCTGCGGGCGAGCCCCGGCAGCCCTTGGTCGAACTGCTGAGCATCGAGCCGCCCGCGAACGGCGAGTGCTCCGCTCAAGTGAACCGGCTCGCCGACATACTGCCTTGGTATCGGCACAACGCACTGGTCCACTATCTCTCGCCACGAGGCTTGGAACAGTATTCCGGCGGTGGTTGGGGCACGAGAGACGTCACGCAAGGGCCAGTTGAAATGTTACTTGCGCTCGGCGATCACGCGTCGGTGCGTGATTTGCTCGTGCGCGTAATGCGGGCGCAAAGTCCGGATGGCGACTGGCCGCAGTGGTTCATGTTCTTCGCTCGCGAGCGGCGGATTCGCGCCGCCGATTCGCATGGAGACATCGTGTTCTGGCCACTGCTGGCGCTCTCACAATATCTCATCGCTTCAGGCGACAGTTCGCTGCTCGATGAGCCCGTGCCTTTTTTTTCGTCCAGCAGCGCATTGCCGCCAGTCCCGCTGTGGAAGCACGTCGAGCGCGCGCTCAAAGTGATCGAGCGGCGCATCGTCGGGGGCACTGCATTGGCGGCTTACGGGCATGGCGATTGGAACGACGCGTTGCAGCCTGCCGATCCGGCCAT
The DNA here is from genome assembly GCA_963710595.1 of uncultured Gammaproteobacteria bacterium. Classification (GTDB taxonomy): domain Bacteria; phylum Pseudomonadota; class Gammaproteobacteria; order Steroidobacterales; family Steroidobacteraceae; genus Steroidobacter. Next base: position 548,333 of record CAVQAZ010000003.1, on the reverse strand, counting down.
GCGCGAACGCATGTGCAGCGCCTGGACGGTCACATTGCATCATCAAGTGCTGGTGACATTGGCGCAGGCGCTGCGAAGCATTGGACGCGAATCCGAGGCTGCTCGCTTCGAGGCCTGGGCAGCGAATGTGAAGCGGGATTTCCGGCGTGTGCTGCTGGTCGACGGCGTACTCACCGGCTACGCGTTGTTCGAAGACAAAGGCAAGATCAGCTACCTGCTTCACCCGCGGGATGGCATCACCGGCGTACGCTACAGCTCGCTGGCGATGGTCCACGCCATCCTCGAAGACATGCTGACCCCCGAGCAGGTGCGTGAACATCTGCAATTGATCGACAAGCACCTGAGCGGCCCCGATGGCGTGCGCCTGTTCGATCGGCCGATGAACTATCACGGCGGACCGCAGCGCTTTTTCCAGCGAGCCGAAAGTGCGACTTTTTTCGGCCGGGAGATCGGTCTCATGTATATGCATGCGCATCTTCGCTATGCGCAGGCGCTGGCGCGAGTGGGCGATGCAGAGCGCTTCTTCAAGGCGCTGTGCCAGGCGAATCCCATCGGCATTCGCAGCCTGGTGCCGACGGCGACGTTGCGCCAGGCGAATTGCTATTACTCCAGTTCGGATGCCGCGTTCGACGACCGCTACCAGGCCAGCGCCGAATATGATCGGGTCAAGCAAGGGCAGATTGCGCTCGATGGCGGCTGGCGTGTCTACTCCAGCGGCGCGGGGATCGGGCTGAGCCTCATCGTGCGTCGCTTCCTTGGTCTGGGTATCGAAGCCAAGGTGCTTACGCTGGATCCAGTGATGCCGGTGGCGTTGAATGGTCTGCGCGTGCAGTTGTCATTGTTCGGCAAGCGTGTCGAAATGATTTATGAGATCAAAGGCGCAGGCTGCGGCGTAAGTGCGGTGGCCGTCAACGGCCAGGCCATGACGTTAACGCACGAAGCCAATCCTTATCGCAAAGGCGCCGCGCGCGTGGATCGCGCGTCTTTGGTCACTCGCTTGGATCAGGACAAAAACTTCATCGCCGTCAAGGTGGGCTAGCCGAGCTGCGGAATGCCTGCGTGAAAGCAGTGATGAGAAATACCACCCAGGTCGCGCCGATGGCCGGGCTGAGGACCGCTCCGAACTTAGCGGGCGCGATCAGCGCGGCAATCGTCACCCCTAACGCGATCCAGCAGATCAACGCTGCGGGCGCGATGGCCGGGAGGAATCTTCTGGGCCAAATGGTTATGAAGATGATTCCTGCCACGGCGGCGGCCGCACCGAGCGCCAGCCACTTGGCACCGGTGGCCCAAGGCAGCAGGGCCATCCAACTCGACGTCGCGTCGAGTTGGGGCGTGAGCAGCATCAGGCATAGATTTTCGATGTAGTCTGTGACGATCGCCGCGAGCGCGAGCTTGACGCCCAGATCGGCAAGCGGCACGTTGCGTGCTCGCATGCCGAGAAAGAAGGCAACCAGAAACGTGCCGTAGGCGGGGATGAACACCAGCACATCCATCCAGTTGATCGAGTCCATGCGCGCGATCATTTCGTCGCGACACGGATCGCCGGGCGCACCGAAGATCGCCTGCAGATCGACTGCGCTGCGCGCCAGTTCGAAGGCGACGATGGGTGCGTAATTTTCTGCCAATCCGCCGCAGGGCTGCGCCAGCGACTGCTGGCCGGACATGAACGTCAGTAACACGATCAGCAGGCCCGCACCGAGGCAGACCCGCCACGCGGCGCGAGAATGAATGTTCCATGTCATCGCCACTGAGCTTGCCATGTTGTTGTCCTTGAGAGTTCGAACTCGCGAAAATCCTTTACTGAGACTGGCGCGTACGCTGCCAACTAACTCATGAGTAAGCAAGCCCCGGCCTGGTTGGAACGCGTCGCCCTGCGCTGTTGTGCGTGGTCGGAACGTTGGATTCCAGACGCCTATGTGTTTGCTGCGCTGGCTGTGATCGTGGTTGCGATTGCAGCCATCACACTGGGTTCGCCCGCCGTGCAGACGGCGAAGGCGTTCGGCGACGGTTTCTGGAGCCTGATTCCGTTCACGATGCAGATGAGCTTCATCATCATCGGCGGCTACATCGTGGCTAGTTCGCCGCCAGCCGTGCGCGTGATCGACAAGCTCGCTGCTTTTCCACGCAGTGGGCGCGGCGCGGTGTGTTGGGTCGCCGCGATCAGCATGATGTTTTCGTTGCTGCATTGGGGTTTGAGCATGATCCTCGGCAGCTTGCTGGTGCGAGCCCTGGCGCGCCGAGAAGAACTCAACATGGACTATCGGGCGGCGGGCGCGGCTGCGTACCTTGGAATGGGATCGGTGTGGGCGATGGGATTGTCGTCGTCCGCAGCGCAGTTGCAGGCGAATCCCGCGAGCATGCCGCCGTCGTTGCTGCTCATTACCGGCGTCATTCATTTCAGCGAGACGATATTTCTGTGGCAGTCGATTGCGCTCACCGCTGTGCTCGTTGTCGTGACTCTGATCATCGCGTGGCTCACTGCGCCAAGATCGGACAACGCGCTGACGGCACGCCGCATGGAGATCGCAGTCGATGCGCCAACGTTCATGGCCACGCCGAAACCAACGCGCCCGGGCGAGTGGCTGGAACATAGTCCGTTGCTGAACCTGCTGGTCGCTGCGCTCGGCGCGGCATGGCTGATCCAGGAGTTCAGTGGCAAGGGCGCGGCGCTGGCGATCTCCAGTCTCAATACCTACAACTTCCTGTTCCTGATGTTGGGGTTGTTATTGTGCTGGCGCCCCAGGGTTTTCCTGGACGCGGCGGCGAGAAGCGTATCGAGCGTCAGCGGCGTACTGATTCAGTTCCCGTTTTACGGCGGCATCGCCGCGATCATCACCGCAGCCCCGGGCAGCGACGGCCAAAGCATCGCGCATCATCTATCGACGTTCTTCGCCCAGGCAGCAACGAGAGAAACATTCCCTATCGTGATGGCAATCTATTCGGCAGTCCTTGGCTTCTTCGTGCCGTCAGGCGGCGGCAAATGGATCATCGAGGCGCCATACGTCATGCAAGCTGCGAACGAGCTGAAGGTGCACCTGGGCTGGGCAGTACAGGTCTACAACGCAGCCGAGGCGTTGCCCAACCTCATCAATCCCTTCTGGATGCTGCCGCTGCTGGGCATTCTCAAATTGAACGCGAGAGATGTCATCGGCTTCACGATGGTCCAGTTCATCGTGCACGTGCCACTGGTGCTATTCCTGCTATGGATATTCGGACTGACGCTGGAATATCGGCCGCCGGTGATGCCGTGAGCTAGACGGTTCGTGGCTTGCACGGGAAGCGGGAGTAGGAAGCTCGGTAGCTCGCCGATACGCTGGTAGCACTGGCGGACGGATCAGGAGGCACCTTTCACTTCCGGGCGAGCCCTGCGACGCTTGAGGCCACGGTGACATTCGTGAAAGATAACAGGTTGACCTCCCAGCCCTCGCAGGCCACCAAGGCTTCTGAAAATGCTACTCCAACAACTCCTTCAGCACTCGATCGCGCGCCGACTTGGAAACACCGGCTGTCTTCTTCAGGTACGCATCCACACCGCCAAGCTCACGATCGATCTGCTCGAACGCCGCGTGCAGAAATGCAGGGTTGGCGCTGAATAGCACGCGTCGCATGTCTTCTGGCATCGACAGTAGCGGGCTGTGGATGTCGGCTACGCCGAGTTGCGCTTGGTGGCGGCTGCGGATGAATTCTTCGAAGTTACCTGAAGTGTTGGTGAGCAGATAATCTTCGATGACGGTGTCTTCGGAGACGCCGAGGGAGCGCAGTAGTACGGCGACGGCGATGCCGGTGCGATCTTTGCCAGCCGCGCAGTGGACGACCAGTGGCACATTTCCTTTGGCGACGCATTCGAACATGCCACCGATGCGTGGACCCATCCACTCAGGCAGCGCCCGGTAGAGTGCGACCATCGTGTCGAACATGCCGGCGGCGGTGCGGGGATGGTTGGCGCCGAGGCCGTGAAGGGTCGGAGTGACGATGCCGTCGTCCCAATGTAATGCGTTGACGGCGGTGTCGGGCCAACGGGTTGGCTCACGCTCACGCTCTTCTGCGCGTCGCAGGTCGCAGATCGCTCGCACTTGCAGACTGGTCAAAGGGGCGTGATCGTCGTCGGTGAAGTAGGTCAGCACACCAGTGCGATAAACCTTGCCCCAGCGTGTAGTTGCGCCTTGCCCGGTGCGGTAGCCGCCGATGTCGCGAAAATTACAGCCGCCTTGAAACGAGAGAATGCGTTCGCGTTCAGCGCGAACTGCGGAAGAAGCCGATGAGGTCATGGACACGCCTTGCCTGGGAATCGCCGCCAGTGTCTCACAGTCGTTGCGACTGCACAGTCCCGGGATTGCTGCCTGGAAGTCCCAGGAAATCGCCAGCTTACTGACCGGGCGGCGGCGAGACGGCGGCGGGTTCGAGGACGTACTCGTCGGCGGCGTTGAAGCGCACGTTCTGCATGCCGCGCGTCTGATCGGGCGGTAGCGGAGCAAAGATGCGCCAGGCCTGGGTGGGATTCAGCATTGCCCAGAGCGGCGCGGCGATTCCGGGCCAGACGTCGGGGGTTGAAGTGGGCATGCGCTCGCGCGCGCCTTGGACTTCGACTTCCTCGAGGTCGGCGCGGAAGCTGGCGGCCAGGATGCGGTTAAGCTGCTCGGAAGTGAATAAGTGCGTGATATTGGGGGGCCGCAGATCCAATGACTTGGCCGCCGGCTTGGCTGCACTTGCAGTCGTCTTAGCGGGGGCGGACGCCGATTCTTCGGCGCTGACGATGCTATTCAACACCGCGGCCAGGACGAGAGCCGAAGTGACCACTAAACGTGAGCACAAACCTGAGTATGTCTGCGGGGTCATAGTCGATACCTTGACTTGAACGCTCCCCTTGCTCCGCCACCCTGGCTGCGCTTAGTTTGCGCGGCCGTCGCGACGGTTTCCCACCAGTCTCCGGTTAAGAAGCAGCATGAACACCGAAAGTTCCAGCTCCAGTGCCCGCTCTCCCATAAGTACTTTAGGCGGCGCCTTGTCGCACCTCAAAGTGCTCGACATGAGCCGCGTACTCGCCGGCCCCTGGTGCGGGCAAATCCTCGCTGACCTCGGGGCCGAAGTGGTCAAGATCGAACGGCCGGGCGTGGGCGATGACACACGCAGCTGGGGGCCGCCTTATTTGAAAGATCGCGACGGCAAGGACACGCGCGAGTCCGCTTATTTCCTCGGCGCCAATCGCGGTAAAAAATCTCTGACGCTGGATATCGCAAAGCCGGAAGGTCAGGAAATCGCGCGCCGACTGGCGATCCAGTCGGACATTCTGATCGAGAATTACAAGGCCGGCGATCTCGCCCGCTACGGCCTGGGTTACGAGCAACTGAAGGCGCTCAATCCTGGCTTGATCTACTGCTCCATCACCGGCTTCGGCCAGACCGGTCCGATGAAACAGGTCGCCGGTTACGACTTCATCATTCAGGCCATGGGCGGATTGATGAGCATTACCGGCGAGCGCGATGATTTGCCCGGAGGCGGGCCGCAAAAAGTCGGCGTTGCGGTTGCCGACCTCACCACCGGCATGTATTCGACCGTAGCGATTCTCGCCGCGCTGGCGCATCGGTCGCGCACCGGCGAAGGTCAATATATCGACATGGCGTTGCTCGATGTGCAGGTTGCGATGATCGCCAACATGAATATGAACTACCTCATCAGCGGCCGGGCGCCCAAGCGCATGGGCAACGCGCACTCCAACATCGTGCCGTATCAAGTGTTCGACGCCTCGGATGGCCAGTTCGTGATTGCAGTTGGCAACGATGGCCAGTTCGCCAAGTTCTGCGCCGCCGCCGGCCAGACATTTCATGAAGAGGCGCGCTTTGGTCGCAACGACGATCGCGTTCGCAATCGTGAAGTGCTGGTGCCTTTGTTAGCTGCGGTGTTGAAGCAGCAATCGGTCGCGCACTGGATCGCGATGTTCGAACCTCTCGGCATTCCGGTCGGACCGATCAACAACCTGTCCCAGGTGTTTGACCATCCGCAGGTGCGCAGTCGCGAAATGCAAATGGATCTGCCGCATCCGTTGTCCGGCACGGTGCCGATGGTTGCGAACCCGATCAAGATGTCGGCCACGCCGCTGCGTTACAACGCCGCGCCACCGTTACTTGGACAACACACCGAGGAAGTACTGGCGAATGCTGGACTGAAGGCCAGCGAGATCGAAAGGCTGAAAGCGTCCGGTGTGATTTAGCAAACGGGGCAGCCCCGTTTCAAACGCCTGATCGTTGCGGGGCTATTGTTTCTCGAAGCGCACGCCGCCGCCGCGGCCGGCGTGAATTAAAAAAGCCCCCTCCCTCGCGTCCGAAGGAGGGGTAGCAAGGGTTCTTACTGGTATTCCTCGTTGCGATACTCGACTGCGACTTGGTGAGTCGCTGGCCACTGGTGCTGGCAGCGCGTTACGTCGAACTCCCACTTGTCGCGCACACTGCGAGTCGCGGCGAGGTCCAATAGCAGATGGCCGCTGGACCGGTCGACCTCCGCATTGGTCACATGACCTTTCTCGTCTAGAGTCACGTTGATGAGCACCGTGCCCTTGTGCCCACGCATCTGGGCGCGGAGGGGAAAGTCAGTCTCGCTCTGAACCACGCGCATGCCGCAGGGCGAGTCGGCGTGCGAAGAGGTTGCGGTAATCGAGGACAAGGCAGCCAAAAGCGTCAGGCCAGTGGTAAAAATAGCGTTCATTGCCGTCTCCGGAAGGGGATCATCTGCCGTACAGGCCGCACCGGGCGCGCGGGCGGCCGGCGAGCCGCGCGGGGATTGGCAATTCGACTGGGCTGTTGAGTCGCATTAATGGCTCCGATTTGCACTGGCCAAGTGCCGCGGGTACATTAGAGACGCTACAGACCTGTCTGTTCTTATGCTACGTACAGGTCTGTAGCGTTGTCAAGGATTCGACCACGAGGAATTTATGAGTCCAACGGCACGACCCAGAGCTACCAGTGACGGTGCATCGACTACGGAAAGCGTGAGAGATCGAATTCTCGCCACCGCACGGGAGCTTTTTTACAAGGAAGGCGCTCGTGCAGTCGGCGTCGATCTGGTCGTGGCGCAGTCGGGCGTGGCGAAGACCAGCCTCTATCGCTGGTTTCCTTCCAAGGACGCCCTCATCGTCGCGGTGCTCGAACAGGAGCGCAAAGATCGTTGGGCCGGTTGGGATCGCACTGCTCAGCAAAGCGACGCGGAGCCGCGTGCGAGATTGCGTGCTCATCTCACCGGTGTCGCTCGCTACGTCAGCAGCTCACACTTCCGCGGCTGTCCGTTCATGAATGTGACGGCGGAGTTTGCGGACCCGCTGCACCCGGCTCGTGTGCTCGCGAAAGAAGAGTTTGAGGAATTGCGTCGTCGCCTGCGCGTGCTGGTCGATAACATTGAAGGCGTGCGTGAACCGGCAGTGCTTACTGAACAACTGCTATTGCTCGTCGATGGCGCACTTTCTTCGGCGCAGGGGCTCGGCAAGGACGGTCCCCAGCAGTTCCTGGTTTCCGCCGCGGACGCGCTGGTGGATGCGCAGTTGAAGTGACTTTCAAGTCGCTTCGCCAGCGGTCCGTACGTCGTGATTGTCAGCTGCCGGCGGACAGTTCAGCGTCAAGCTTCTCGGTCGCGCTCAGCCAGTCGGTCTCGGTGTTGGCAATGTCGCGCTTCAGCTGAATCTGCTTTTGCAGCAGTTCCTGCAGCTTTTGTTTCGAACTCGGGTTGTAGATATCGGGCTCCGCCAATGCGCTTTCGACGCCGGCTCGCTCTTTCTCCAGCCGTTCGAGTTGTTTCTCCAGGCGCGCCAGGTCGGCCTTCAGCGGGCTGAGGCGATTGCGGCGTTCAGCCTCTTCGCGCTTGCGTTGTTTCTTTTGCTCGGCGCTGACGGCAGCTGAAGGCTGGTCCGCAATTTCGTTTTCTTCACGCGTCGTGAACCAGCGAGCGTAGTCGTCCAGGTCGCCGTCGAACGGCGTTGCGCGACCTTGATCGACCAGAATCAAATCATCGGCGACGGCTCGCAGCAAATGGCGATCGTGCGAGACCAGCACCACCGCAGCGTCGTAGTCCTGCAGCGCCACGGCGAGCGCCTGGCGCATTTCCAGGTCGAGATGGTTGGTCGGCTCGTCGAGCAGCAACAAGTTCGGTCGCAGGTAGCTGACCAGCGCCAGCACCAGGCGCGCCTTCTCGCCGCCGGAGAACGGTCCGACCGGTTCGAACACCCGATCGCTGCTGAAACCGAAACTACCCAGGAAATTGCGTAATTCCTGTTCGGTCGCGCGCGCCGCTGCTTCGCCGCCGAGGCGCTTGAGATGATCCAGCGGCGATTCGCCGACCGACAATTGTTCGAGTTGATGCTGCGCGAAGTAACCGATCTTCAGGTCGCGTGCCTCGGTGCGCTTGCCCTCGAAGGCCGTCAGTTCACCGGCCAGCAGTTTCATCAACGTCGATTTGCCGGCGCCGTTGCGGCCGAGCAGGGCGATGCGACTGCCGGGAACGATAGTCATGCCGATCGATGCCAGTATGACTCGTTCGCCGTAGCCGGCCGATTGCTTCTCCAGCGTGAGCAATGGGCGCGGCAACTTCTGCGGCGCCAGGAATGTGAATTCGAATTGCGAATCGACGTGCGCCGGCGCGATGCGCTCCATGCGTTCCAACGCCTTGAGACGGCTCTGTGCCTGCCGGGCTTTGGTTGCCTGGGCGCGGAAGCGCTCGACGAAGCTCATCATGTGCTTGATCTCGCGTTGCTGGCGCTCGAACATCGACTGCTGTTGCGCCAGCTGCGACGCGCGTTGTTCTTCGAACGCCGTGTAGTTGCCGGTGTAGATCTTCGCGGCACCGTTTTCGATATGAACGATGCGTTCGACGGTTCGATCGAGGAACTCGCGGTCGTGCGCAATCATCAGCAGCGTGCCCGGATAATTTCTCAGCCACTGTTCCAGCCAGATCACTGCATCGAGGTCGAGGTGGTTGGTGGGTTCGTCGAGCAGCAGCAGATCGGAACGGCACATCAGCGCCTGCGCGACGTTCAGTCGGACTCGCCAGCCGCCGGAAAATGCGCTGACCGGGCGGGTCTCGTCCGCCACCGAGAAGCCCAGGCCATGCATCAACTTGCCTGCGCGGCTGCGGGCGTCGTAGCCGCCGAGCGCTGCGTAACGAGCATGCAATTCGCCCAACGCCGCGCCCGCGTTACTGGCCTCCGCCTTGGCGATTGCCGCTTCGGTCGCGCGCAGTTCCTCGTCGCCGTCCATCACGAACTCGATCGCCGCCCTGTCGGTCGCCTCCAGTTCCTGCGCTACGTGCGCGACGATCAGCTGCGATGGGTAGTCGACATTGCCCGCATCGGGCTGCAATTCACCCATCACCAACGCCAGCAGGCTGGATTTGCCGCAGCCGTTGGCGCCGACAATACCCACCTTCTCACCGCGATAAACAGTGAACGAAGCGTCGGAAATCAGCAGGCGCGGACCGCGCCGGAGCGCGAGGGAGGAGAAAGAAAGCATGGAGCTAGTCAGGGGGCAGGGCAACAGGGGGCGGGATCGTAACCGGCCGGTCGGGTTTATGGCTAACGGAAACCGGGCCTCAGCGGCGACTTGCTGCGCGGTGTGCGGCTCGGCCATTGAGTCAGCCGATGCGCAAAGGATCTTACGAAGCGAACAGCTCGCTGACCTTGGCCCGGCCGCTTTCCTGCGATATGACCAGCGACAGAAATTCGTCCGAGCTCATGGCGTCGCCGAACAGGCGGCCCTGGCCGTAGTGGCAGCCGCGGTTGCGCAGGAAGTTGAACTGCTCTTCGGTTTCGACGCCTTCGGCGACCACTTCGACTTCCAGGCTTTGCCCATGTCGATGATGGTGCGGACGATGGTGGCGTCGTCGGAGTTGATGGCGGCGTCGCGGACGAAGGACTGGTCGATCTTGAGCGTGCCGATCGGGAACTGCTGCAAGGCGCTGAGCGAGGAGTAGCCGGTGCCGAAGTCGTCGATCGACAGGTGCAGGCCCATGGCATACAGCTCGTCGAGCAGCTTGATGGTGCGCTTGGGGTCGACCATCAGCGTGGTCTCGGTGATCTCCAGTTCGAAGCAGGTCGGCGACACTTCGTGGCGACGGAACACCGACTGGCAGCGAGTGATGAAGCTGGCCTGGCGCAGTTGCTTGAGCGACAGATTGAGGGACACGCGCCCGGGATTCTTGATGCGCTCGGTCCAGCGCGCGGTAATCCATGCAGACGCGATTCAGCACCCACTCGCCGATGTCCAGAATCAGGTTGGTTTCCTCGGCCAGCGGAATGAACTGCGACGGCGGAATATCGCCATGACCCGGCAGGCGCCAGCGCAGCAGCGCCTCGGCGCCGACGATGCGGCCGTCGCGCAGGTCGACCTTGGGTTGGTAGAACATCACCAACTCGTCGCGTTCGAGCGCGCGGCGCAGCTTGCTCTTGAGCATCAGCCGCTCGACCGCGGCGGCATTCATGTCCGGCGAATAGAAGGCGAAGCTGTTGCCGCCGTTCTGTTTCGAGTGATACATCGCGGCGTCGGCATTGCGGATCAGGTCGATCACGTTCTCCGCATCCTTGGGACAGAAGGCGATGCCGACGCTGGCCGTCAGGAACACTTCCTGCTGGTCGACGTAATATGCTTTGCAAACTTCCGCCAGCACCATGCGTGCGAGCGGCGCGACCTGGTGCGTTCGTCCTCGGCTTCGGCGAAGCCTTCGATGAACAAAGCGAACTCGTCGCCTGCCAGTCGACCGATCACCGCTTCGCGCGGCAGGATGCGGGTGAGTCGTTCGCTCAGGACTTCGAGCGTGCGATCGCCGGCGGCGTGGCCGAACGTATCGTTGATCTCCTTGAAGTGATCCATGTCGAGGTACAACATCACGATGTTGCGGTCGTTGCGGCGCGCCCGCGCGATCGCCTGCTGCAGCATGTGCTGGAACTGCATGCGGTTCGGCACTTTCGTCAGCGCGTCGTAGCGCGCCAGGTAACGAATGCGACGCTCGGCCCGCTTGCGATCGGTGATGTTGCGAACGACGAAGATGGTGCCCTGGAACTGCGGATCGTCGCCGGCGATGGGCGCACCGGACAGCGATACCGGAATCGTCTGGCCGCTGTGGGTCGCGATGACGGTCTCGCGTGTTTCCACTCCTGCCGTTTCCAGCGAGAACGCTTCGCGCTCGTTTTCCGCGATCAGGTTGATGAACGGTCGGCCGGCGATTTCTTCTTCGTTGTAGCCGAACAGTCGCACGGCGGCGTCGTTGATCTTGCGCACTATGCCGTCCGGCGAGGTCACCAGCACGGCGTCGTTCATGCTGTTGAGGACGATGGTGAGATAGTTCTTGGTGATCGTGGTCTGGCGCAGGTTCTGCCGCATGCGGTCCAGCGCCATTTCCAGCTCCGCGATCTCATCGTTGCTGGTGACTTTATGCGGCCGGGTGTAATCGCCTTCGCCGATGCGTTCGGCGGAGCGGATCAACTCGACGATCGGACGCTCCAGCCGTTGCGCGAGCATCCAGGCGACCAGCGCCAGCAGGCCGGTGATCAAGACGCCGACGCCGGTGATGATCCAGATGCGACGTTCGAAATCCCGCTGCTGCACGCGTTCGAGCTGTGCACGCAGTGTCTGCGCCGTGGCGCTGAGGCCGGGACGACCCACCGTGACTTCCAAAGTGCCAAGTGATTCGACATCGCCCAGGTCGCGGCGAATGCTCCGCTTGTCTTCGTCTGAGAGTTGCGCGGTCCAGGGATCCTGTCGCGCAGTTTCGAATGCAACCGTACCGTCGGCGTTGAGCACGCGCGCGGAGACGGCATACGGATTGTTCAATAAGGCGCTGGCGATGCGGTTGATGGCGGCTTTGTCGCCTTCGCGCAGGGCGGCTTCGAGTGCGGGCGCGTTGGCGGCGGCGAGGTCGCTCGAGAGCACGTCCAGTCGCTGCGTTTCGGCCGTGAGCAGCGAGCGTTCGCCCTGCTTGACCAGCACTTCGCTCGACTTACGATAGTCGAGGTACTCCAAAAGGAATAACGTCGCGGCAATGCTGACTCCCGCCGCCATGGCGACCGAGAGTAATCTGATTTTGAGGCCCCGCGATCTCAACACATGCTCCGCACTCGCTGCCGGTCGTGCTGCCGAAGTGCCCCCGGCTTCGGCACGCCATCTTCGGACTGAAGAGCCTGGGTGACGTATTCGTATTCACCGTGGCTAAGTGCGGTCTGGCACTACCGCGTCGGCCCCATGATACTCATGTTATTGCCGCCGTGGCGCGCCGAGTTACTTGTCGGTTTTTTTGACATACTGATGGACGGAAGCGCGCGAAAAGCGCCGCAATCGCCTTTGCTTTCACGGCTTTTTGTTATTCCGGCGCGGGTGGATTTTGCAAGGAAACAGATTGAATGAACGAGCTCGAGCTCACCGGACAGGCACGCAGTCACGTCGTAGAACTGGGCGAGCCGCGCTGTGCGCTTCACTATGAGGCAGTGGCTTCCTTCCTGGCGATGAGGGATGCGGCAAAGGCGGCCGGCATCGATCTCACGCCGTGCTCCAGCTTCCGTGATTTTCAGATGCAGGTCGGCATCTGGAATCGCAAGTGGAAGGGCGAACGGCCGCTTTATGACCGGCAGGGTGCGCCGCTGGATCGCCGGCGCCTGTCCGATGCCGATACCGTCGACGCCATTTTGTGCTGGTCGGCAATCCCCGGCGGCAGTCGACATCACTGGGGCAGCGATGTCGACGTGATCGACGCGGCCGCGGTGCCGGCCGGTTATAACGTCGAGCTGTTGCGCAGCGAATACGCGAGCGATGGAATATTCGCGCGCCTGTCGCAGTGGCTCGATGCAAATATGCGACGCTTCGGTTTCTATCAGCCTTATCGTACCGACCGCGGCGGCGTGAGCCCGGAACCTTGGCATTTAAGCTATGCGCCAGTGTCGCAGGCGGCGCTGGAATCGCTCAGCCTGTCGACGCTGCGTCGAGTGTTGGAAGCAAGCAGCATCGAAGGCAAGCCGCAGGTGCTGGCGCGGCTGCCCGAGATCTACACGCGATTCATGCTCGCGGTGGACGGGCCAGGCTGATATCCCGCCGATTATTCCGGCGTCGCGTGCCGCTTCGCGAACTGCAATACCTGGTCGAGGAAGCGCAGCGGCATCCAGCGTTTCATTCGCCACAGCGTGCGCGCTGATTTGGGCAGCACGATGTAGGTGCCGCCGTTGCCAGCATAGATGAGCAAATCGCGCGCGGCGTCATCCACCGAATATTCCGACTTCTGCATGGCGTGTCGCGCGAATTCCCTTGCATATGCCGGCCCGCGCGAAGTTTCTAGCAATGACGATTGGAAGAACGTCGGCATGACGACCGACACCTGCGTGCCGATCGGGCGCAGCTCGTTGACCAGCGTTTCGCTGATCGACAGCACGGCGGCTTTGGTTGCGTTGTAAGAGACCATGCCGGGTGCGGAGGCGAAGGCGGCGGCGCTTGCGACGTTGATCAACAGTCCCGTGCGGTTGCGTTGTAGGTGAGGGATGGCAGCGCGAGAGCCGTGGACCACGCCCATCAGGTTGATGTCGATGATCCAGCGCCAGTCGTCCAGCGACACTTCCATCATCGAGCCGCAGGCGGCGACACCGGCGTTGTTGATCATCATGTCGAGCCCGTCGTGAGTGGCGGCAAACGAATTCACCGCGACAGTGAGTTCGTCCGGCTGGGTCACGTCGCCGGGGTAGGCGACCAGGCTGACGCCGGCTGCGGTGAATTCGGCTTCAACGCGGGTCAGGCGCTCAAGATTGCGATCGAACAGGCCGAGCGTCCAACCATCGGCCGCCAGCGCTTGGGCAAGCGCCAGGCCCAGGCCGCTGCTTGCCCCGGTGATGAAGACGCGCTTGTGCGGAAAGCGAGCATTCAGCCGTGTGAACCGTGAGGTCGTCATGCGTCGAAGTATGCCGGCCTCATCCGAACAAAGCGCGCACGGACCATGCGCCCCAGGCAGCCGCAGCCATCAGGATCAAGCCCGGCGCGAGCTCCAAGGCGTAGCGACGATCCCCTAGGGAAAATGCCACGACGGTCTTGCTCACGGTGTTGGTAGTGAAGCCGACCAACGCCGCCAATGCCGCAAATTCTGCTTGCGTACGGCCGCTTGCGGCCAGCGAGGCCGAAGAAATTGCGGCCGCATGCGCATCGGTGAATCCCGCCACCGCTGCGGCCAGCATCAAGCCGCGATCGCCAAGCCATTGTGTGAGCAGCATCGAAATCACCAGCGTCAGGCCGACGACCAGCACGAAAATGATCGCGGTGTTGGGATCGAAGGGCCGGCCCTTCGGCGCCTCTCCCGCCGATGATTCCTTCAAGCTGCGCAGCATGAAGATACCGGCGTAAATCACCGCAGCGAGCCCGGAAGCGAGCAGCGATGGAACGAGTAATACCAGCGTCGGCAGGCTCACCAGTCCGACCACGACGGCGAGTTGGATCACTGTAGCGACGGACGATGCCGCAGCGCCGGCGACCGCGCCTTTGTGCAACTCCGGCTGACTCTTGGTCCGTGCGCCCATTGCGCCAATGGTCGCGGTGCTTGATACAAATCCCGAGAGCAATCCCGCGATCGGCAATCCTGTCTTAGGTCCGAGCGCGCGCAGCGCTACATAACCGAGTGCGTTAATCGCCATCACCAGCACCGCGAGCATCCACAACTTGCGTGGCTGTACGGCGCCCCACGGATCAATAGGTTCTGTAGGCGTCAGCGGAAGGATCACCAAAGCGGCGGCGGCGAGCAGCAGGCCGTCGCGCACCTCCGCGTCGGTCAGAACGTTCTTCACCCAATCGTGCGCTGGGCTGCGAAACGCCAGCAGAATGGTGACGACGACGGCGAGCGCGGCGGCGAGCTGAGGTTCGCGAACGGCCAGGCCGCCGAGCAGAAAAGTGACGACCATGGCGACTTCGGTCGTGAGGCCAGGATCACTGCCGCCGGTGCGCAGGTAACCGACCGCGATCAGTGCGCCGATGATTGCACCGGTGGTGATGAAGACATGCACGCCGCCGATCCACAGTCCCAGGGCGCCGGCGAGAGCAATCAGGGTGAAGGTGCGCAAGCCTGCGACCGCGCGTGTCGGTCCGCTGCCCTTGCTGCGTTCCCGCTCGATGCCGATGAGCAGGCCGATGGCGAGCGCGACGCCAAGATTCATCCAGTCGTTGTTGCCCGGATCGATGGCCATCCCACCCATGGTAGCGACTAGCGCGGCCCGGTCAGCTCTTCCAGACCTGCTTGAGGTGGCCGATGACCAGGGAACGGATGTTCTGCACCGGGTTGCGTTCCCAGGTAAAGCAGGGCGGATCACGTCGCAGCATGGGCCAGCGACCGGTGCGGAGCACTTCGCTCAGGTAAGCAAGGTTGGCCTGGATGGCTTCCATGTACGGATTGCGGCCGTTGAACAGCGATTCCAGGTAGCTGTAGGCGCTGGAGAATTCGCCATCGAGGCGCGAGCGGCGCACGTCTTCGATGAAGCTCGGCGTCTGCCGCAGCACATCGAGCCCGGAACTGTATTTCACCTGCGTCTTGCCCTGCGAGTCGCTGGGCATGGCAATACCGCCGAGCACGAACTCCGGATACAGCCGGTCGCGGCATTTTTCCAGGTAGCAGCGATCCGACATCTGCGCGATCAGGTCGCCGGTGCCGATCAGGTGGCCGAGCTTGCGGTCGCGCGGATCGTCGAGGCGGATCTGGTCGAACTGCACTTCGTAACCGGTGAAGTGCACGATCTTGGTTGCCACCGGCACCCATTCGGCCATGCCGATGGTCGGCAGGTAACGGCCGATGAATTGCGCGCTGCGGCTGACGTGGCTGAGCGTGAATTCGGCGCCGTTGCGATGAGTCTGGTCGTCGGTCTGGCGAATGTAGCCGGCGTCATGAAACAGCGCGGTGACTACGCCGAGGATGGCGCGCTCCGGGCCGAGACGTTCGTCGACGAGATGCGTGCGATCGTAGCTGACGATTAGCCGCGCCACCGCGAGTGTGCCGTCCAGCGAGTGCTGCAAGTCGTGATAGACCGTGTCGCAGCCGTAGTAACCGGGAAACTGGCCATTGAACAGCCGCTCGAAATCGCGGAAAGCGGTCTCGACGCGATCGAACGGATAGTGCGGCCAACTGTGGCGGAACAGATCGCAAACGGCGCGGCGGACCGCTTCAGGCGAGCTCACCTGCACGGTATTGGTAACGTCGAAATCGCTGCGCCGATACTGCATTTGCTAGCGGGAATATTCGTTGCGGAGAAATGCGAACGATGCTCGGAGTCTAGTCTCCTTTCGCTAATTGTCCATGTCGGAAAAACTGTCATTGTTCGGCGTCAGCAGCGGCGCCGATGGGCATTTTCCCAGGGAATTACTCAGGAATTTTGAAACAGCCGATCACCGGCGCGTGATCCGAAGGACGTTCCCAACTGCGCGGAGTTTTATCTATGTGACAAGCGTCACACAATTCCGCCAGCGCCGCACTGGCCAGCAACAGGTCGATGCGCAACCCGAGATTGCGGCGGAAGCCGGACATTCGATAGTCCCACCAGCTGTAGCTGTGTTCCGGTTGCTCGAAGCGCCGATAGATGTCCACCAGACCGAGCCCGGTGAGTGCGCGCAGCTCAGCGCGTTCTGCCTCGCTGACATGCACTTTGCCGATCCACGCCTGGGGGTCGTGCACGTCGCGATCTTCGGGCGCGATGTTGTAGTCGCCAAGCACCAACACCTTGTCGTGACGACCGAGTTCGTCGCGAAGGTAAGCGCGCAAGGTTTGCAACCACAGCAATTTGTACTGGTACTTCGGCGAGTCTACCGCCTGGCCGTTGGGCACATAGACGTCGATGATGCGAACGCCGCCGATGGTCGCGGCGATGACGCGCTTCTGGTCGTCGTTGTAGCCCGGCATGCCGAGTACTACGTCCGTCATCGGCAGTTTGGACAACAGCGCGACGCCGTTATATGACTTCTGGCCGCTGATAACGCACTGATATCCCAGCGCCTGCACGGCCTCATGCGGAAAGCCATCGTCCGGGACCTTGGTTTCCTGCAGAGCGATCACGTCGGGCGGACTTTCGACCAACCACTGGGTGAGCTGCGGGATGCGTACGCGAAGTGAGTTGACGTTCCAGGTAGCGATCCGCATGGGTCTTTTGAGAGCGACGGCGAAGGAGGGCGGATGATACCCCTCCAGTGCGCGGTTACCCGGATCTACTGCGGATTTCTCGCTTGACCGGCGGCGGCCGATGTGGGGCGGCCGTGGGGTACGACGGAGATTCTTTCGACAATCAGCTGCGCGCCGAACGGCCGGGCGTCAATCCTTCTTATCCGGATCCTTGCCCCGATCGTGTTCGTCCGCCACCTGGTGCAGCGTCGCGTAGCGCGAATGCCAGAAACGTTCGTAATAGATCGGCGCCATGGAGGCGAAGCCGGCTTCATATGCCAGGGTGATTTTCATGCCCGCCGTCAGCAGCATTTCCGCGACTTCGATTTCCAACCGCCCTTCGTGTTTGAAATCGCCCCAGGTGCATTTTCTGATCTGCAACGGCGAAAAGTCGAAGCGCGAGCCGCGATAAATTCCGAACACACGTGCGGTACTCATCACATACCAGCGCTGTGCATCGATGAAACAGCTGACGACGCACAACTCGCCTGCTTCCAGTTGAATCACGCGCGCCAAGGCGTCGTGCAGCACTTCCAGCTGCGTGAAGCGCCACTCGGACTGCTTCATCGCGTGGCCGCGGATGTATTGCACCAGCGCGGCTTGAATCACTTTATGGGGCCATTCGCTCATGCCGTACTCATGCTTCCGATGCAATCCAGATCGATACCGGGCAACGCATATTCAGTTCCTGAACCACTTCCGTGTGCCGACGCGGGCGAAGAGGAGTCGGAATCGACTCCTGAATGATCATATAATCGCGTACTGCTACTGTATATAGAAACAGTTCCGACAAAACGCGCAGGCACGCATTTTTCCAGGGCGACCTGCTGCGCCGCGCCGCGCCGCGAGGTGCCGGTTGACCTCCGGCTCTCGGGCAGGATCGCGACGTGGCGTCCGTCATCGCTCTGTTCACCCACTGCTTCAACAGGCGCTGTCGCTGCCGATTTGTGGGGTTTGCGCTACGACGTCGATGTGCGGCTGGTTCGCTTCATTCCAGCATGCAGCTGCGCCGTTCCTGGCGTGCCGACATCGGGGTATATATGCGGCAAACGTTACACCGGCGAGAAAACCTCGCCGGGCAGTGCGATGGGTCATTAGGGACTCTCCGTCGCAGATGCGACGCGTCCCAGTATAAATAGCTTGTCGGCGGTGATTACACGCTACGCATTTATTCTTGACCGATAAGGTGATTGTTCATACCCGTTATTGCGGCAGGCGGAACTCCGGGTCCGACAGCTTCACCTCGGTGAGCGGACCATACTTGCGTAGTCCGTCGCGAATGGCGTCAGCCTTGCCGATCACCACCATCACCAGGTCCTCGCTCGACGGAATGACGTCGGCGACGACGCGCTTGGCATCATCGAGCGTCACTCCGGCGAGCGCCGCTCCGTAACCGTCGATGTAGTCGCGGCCAAGCCCATAGAATTCCAGTGTCGCAAGTTGGTACGCCCACTGCGAGGCGGTTTCCAGTCCCAGCGGATACTGGCCCAACACATAACTTTTGCCGGACGCGAGTTGCGCCTCGTCAATCGCTCCCTGATGCAGCTTGTCGAGGGTGGCGAACGCGAGGTCGATGGCTTCAATAGTTTTTTCCGTGCGCGTGAACGAGGTCAGCTCCCAGCTGCCTGCGTCAGACATGCGATCGAAGCTGGAGCTCGCGCCATAGCTCAAGCCGCTGCGGATGCGCAGCTCGGTGTTGAGCAGTGAGGTGAATCGGCCGCCAAACAGCGTGTTGACGATGTCGAGCGAGGCGCGTCGCGGATCTTTCTTTGCGACGCTGACGTTCGCCGCCCAGAAGTACGACTGCACGGCGTCGGGAGCATCGACCAGCAACACGCGGCGGCCGCCCCCGGCGGCAGGGTGAGGAATCGTCGGCAACGCTGCGCCGGCTTTGCGCCATCCCGAGAACGCACGAGAAAGGGACGACTTGAGCTGCGATGTCTTGAAATCACCGGCGACCGCGATGATCACGCGATCCGCTCCGACATGCTCCTGGTAATACTGCTGCACGTCCGAGTGCTTGATCGCCGCCAGGCTCGCTTCGCTGCCATTAACCGGTCGGCCGTAGGGGTGCGCGCCGAAGAGGCTGGCAGTGCCGTAGATCGAGGTCAAAGCGGAGCGGTCCGAATCCTTTGCGGCGCGGATGAATTCGATGTAGCGGCCGCGCAGCGCTTCGAACTGCTCGGCTGCCAGCTTCGGTCGTTGCAGCACGTCGGCGAGCAACTCGACCATGAGTTTCTGATCGCGCGCCAGGAAAGAACCGCCGACAGAAATGCTCTCGGTGCTCGCACCGGTTTCGATGGTGCCGCCTACCGAAGCGATGGCTTCCGCGAACGCATTCGCGTCGCGGGCGCCTGCGCCTTTCTCCAACAGCCCGGCAAGCAGGCTGGCGGTGCCGAAACGGTCGTCCGGATCGGTCGCCGCACCGCCACGGATGATTGCGTTGAACGCGATCAAAGGCACGTCATGACGTTCCATCAACAACAAGGTCACGCCGTTGCTCAGTTGCACTGCGTCGAAGTGCGGCGTTTTGACGGCGTTATCGGCGGCGGTCAGCCGCAAGGGCAGCAGGCAGATACTCACCAGCGCGAACAGGAGGGGGCGCAGCTGTTTCATTCCTTGTCTCCCGCCCGGGCGCCAGACTGCGGTGGTGAATTCAATACCCCGACGGTGCGGTTGGTCTGCCGCAGCAACTCGATGGCCAACTTCTGGATGTCCTCTGTGGTCACGCTTTCGTAGGCACGCGGAGCGTCGAACAATCGTTCATAGCCTCCCTGCAGCACCGCGTACGTGCCCAACGCTTGCGCTTTGCCGTCGACCGTCGCCATGCCACGCCAGAAGTCTGCCAGCGCCTGACTGCGCGCTCGCGCGAGTTCCGCTTTGGTCACACCCTCCTTGAGCAGGCGGTCGATCTGCTGAGTGAAGGCGGCTTCGGCCTGTTTGGCGTCGCCATCCGCGGGCAGGGACAGGAAGAACCACACCAGCCCGGGATCAAAGCCGGCGCTGAAGTAGCCGTCCGCGGAAATCGCCAGCTGCTGTTCTTCTACCAGCGCGCGGTGCAATCGGGAGGCGTTGCCATCGACGAGAATGCGCGACAGCAAGTCCAGTGCCGGTCGACGCGGATCAGCACCCGAGATGCCGTGATACGCGAACTGCACCAGCGGCGTCTGCGCTTCGGCATTGATTACGACGCGCCGTTCGCCCAGCTGTTCGGGCTCGGTAGTCTTAACCGGTTTCGGCGGCTCGTGGGCCGGAATGGATTCGAAGTACTTGCGCGCCAGCGCGATCACGCTATCAGGATCGACATCGCCGACCAGCACCATGGTGCAGTTGTTCGGCGCGTAATACGTCGAGAAGAACGTCTTCAGATCGTCGATGCTCCACGACAGGATGTCCGACGGCCAGCCGATGGTGGGAATGCCATACGGATGCGCGAGGAATGCCGTGGCCTGCACTTGCTCTTGCAGGCGACCCTGAAGGCTGTCATCGACACGCAGCCTGCGTTCCGAATGCACGACACCGCGCTCGCTCTCCACCACTGTGGGATCGAAAGACAGGTTGCGCAGCCGGTCCGCCTCCAGGTCGAACACGGTCTCCAGCGCCGAGCGAGGAAACCAGTCCTGATAAACGGTGACATCATCGCTAGTGAAAGCGTTGTTGCGCGCTCCGTTGGCCTCCAGCACCTGGTCGAATTCACCCGGCGCACGCTTGCTCGTGCCGTTGAACATCATGTGCTCGAAAAAGTGCGCCAGACCGGTGATGCCCGGCACCTCGTTACGGCTGCCGGCGCGCACCCAGTTGTAGAGCGCGACGTTGGGAATGTCGCGATCCGGCCAGACGATGATTTGCATGCCGTTGGCCAGCGTCACGAATCGGACCTGGTCCGCACCCGGGACTTGTGCGAACACAGCCGGCGCCGCGACAGCGAGCGTCAACAAAATCAGGCGAGGGATCATGAGCACTCCTGCGATGAGGCCGCATCATAACGAGCAGGAGGCGGCTGCGCCGCCGCGTTCGTTGCGCAAAAAAAACGCCGCCAGCGGGGAAGAGCGCATGGCGGCGTCGAGTTCGAACTTAAGGTCCCTGCTGAACAGAGACGACTTAGAGGTTCAGCGCATAAGTGCCAGCTCATCGTTGCAATGGCTGTGCCAGTGCTTGTAAAAATTTTATGGCGAGCGGCGCCGCCGGCAGCGCGAACATCAATAACAGCTCAATCATAGACTTAGCTGCCCATGGCCGCCGCGGGGGCCGCAGCTGCGTCCGTACGCAGACTGACAATGAATGTCAGCTTCGGACCTTCAGTGACTTGCGTCACGGACTGAGGCCGTTCGCCGACTCAGTCTGCGCGCTGCCCGCTTACTAGTGCCGTCGTCGGCGACAGTGAATAATCCGCGCTCGCTTCGATGGAGAGAGTTCATGGCCGATACGCCACGCCGCCGCCTTGCCGATCGAGTGTCCAGCAGCCCGACCTTCATTGGTGCAGGCTCGCGCTTTACCGGCGATCTCGAATGCAACAGCGACCTGATGGTCGGCGGCAGCGTGCATGGCGACGGCGACGTACAGGGTGCGCTGACGCTGACCGAGGGCGGCCGCTGGCAAGGTGAGATTCGCGCCATCAACGCAGTCATCGCAGGCGAGGTGCACGGTTCGGTGACCATCGCTGAGAAGCTGGAGCTACGCAGCACCGCACGCATTCGCGGCTCGCTCAAGGCGAGATCGATTGCAGTCGCCAAGGGCGCCATCATCGAAGGCGACATGGCCGTGACCAGTGGCAAGCCGGTGGTTCACTTTGAGGAGAAGCGTGGCGCGGAGGCGGCGGCTCAGTAGTCGCGGCCCCTCGCTCTCCTATGAGGAGAGGCCATCCGTCCCCTCTCCCGCTTCGCGGGAGAGGGTTAGGGTGAGGGTCTTTCTCAGCCAAGCCCCTCACCCGCGCTAGCGTGCGACCTCTCCCACGGGGAGAGGTGAAGACTCCGTTCCCCTCTCCCGCTTCGCGGGAGAGGGTTAGGGTGAGGGTCTTTCTCAGCCAAGCCCCTCACCCGCGCTAGCGTGCGACCTCTCCCACGGGGAGAGGTGAGCAAGGTGAGGGTCTGGCTCTCACTGGCAACCCGCCAGTCCATCAATCCACTGCGAAATCAGCGATACGCCCGCCGCATCGATGATATTTGACCCCAACGGCGGCATGGCATTCGCGTCGCGACGATTCATCCGCAGCACCAGCACCGAATTTGCCGCGCTGCCTGGCGCGATCAAGCGCGCATTCATGCCCAAGCCGAGATCACCCGACTGTGGCGAGGCGTTGCAAGCGTTCGTTGCGGCGAGCGACGTGGTGTAACGCAGATCCATGTTGCTCGGCGCCGGTCCGCCCGGACGATGGCATTGCGAACAATTGGTATGCAGATAGGCGCGTGCGCGATCGCCGATTGATCCAGTCGTGTTGTAAGGATCCGGCATCGCAGGCTGCACTGCCGCGTCAGTGATCGGCGGCGTGAGCAGTGCGATGTGATTCAGCGTGGTCAGCTCATTCGCCGTGCGATTCGTTTGCGGATAAGTGAACTCGCGATTGAGTTGCGCAGTCTCCAGTCCGAGTGCCCGGCCAGCGGCGTCGGTGTGACATTCGAGGCATTGCGACTCGCTCGGGAAAATCCAGTTCTGTCCGTCGATGTTGCGTACCGCGCCGCCTTCCAACAGCGTCGCTTCGGTTTGCGCCGCATTCCATTCATAACTGAAGCCGCCCCATGCGCCATCGGGGTGGCGCATGAACAAACGCGTCTCGACCAGGCGCGCGCCGAGGCGGAAATGTTTCATCAACACCGTGCCATTCGGTAAGCTCCAGTCGCCGTCGCCCTGCACGGTGATGTTCTGGCCGTCGGGCAGCGCCAGCCAACGTTCCTTGTCCGCGCCGTCCGACCAGAACGGCGCGTTGATCGCGTAAGGAATGAGTCCGCTCGCAGGTTGCCTGGGATCGCTCGCGCTGACGCAGCCGGTTTCGCTCAACAGTTCCGGCGCAGTTGCGCCGCCGGCGACGGATTCGAACACGATTCGATGCAGCGTGCCGCCGTAGTGCACGACATAGAGTTCGCCGTCATTGCCTTGGCCGAACGAAGCAATCATCAAGTCGGAATCCAGCAACTGCGTGGGTCGACGAGGCTGGCTCGCGCTTTCCGGCAGCCAGGCGAAGATGCGGCCCGAAACGAAGTCGCCGAACAGAAAGCGACCGGTTAGGGAAGTATTTTGCGGGCCGCGGTAAACATAGCCGCCGGTGATGGAATTGCCGAGACTGTGATCGTATTCGGCCACCGGATCAATCAGGCCAGCATTGCAACCGGCAGGGTTGAAATCATGCGCGCCCTCGCGACAACTCCAACCGTAGTTGCCCCCTGTCGTTACCTGGTTCACTTCCTCGTACTCGGCCTGGCCTACATCGGCCAACCACAGCTCGCCGTTGCTGCGATCGAAGTTCCACCGCCACGGATTGCGGAAGCCGTACGCGTAAATTTCCGGGCATGCGCCGCTGGCGCGTCCCGCTACCGGACACACTGCATTCGCCGCGAACGGGTTCGACGGCGGAATTTCATAAGGCGGCGCGCCGTCGACGTCGATGCGCAACATCTTGCCGAGCATCGTCGTCAGCCGTTGGCCGTTGCCGTTCGGATCGCCGCCACCGCCGCCATCGCCCATGCCGATATACAAGAAGCCGTCCGGACCGAACGCGATGTGGCCGCCGTTGTGATTGTCCACGGGCTGCTGGATTACCAACAGGATCGATTCCGTGGCCGGATCCAGCGTCGCGCCGCCGTCGTTGCTGCTGAAGGCGGAGATTCGCGACACCAACGCAGTTTGCGACAAGAACGTGTACGACAGGAACACGCGATTGTCGCCGGGAAAATTCGGATGGAACGCCATGCCGAGCAGCCCGGTTTCGGCGCCGGAGCCACCCATGTGCACACGGTCGGTGATGTCGATGTAGTTACTGGCGATGGCTGGGTTGGCAACGTCGAAGCGCTGCACCCTTCCGGCCTGCTCTACGACGAACCAGCGCGTGTTGTTGCCGGGAGCCTGCAACATCGCCACCGGCGCTGTGAACGACAGTGAAGTAAATCGATTCAGGGAAATATCACTGCCTGCACTGGGTCGCGGCCATGCCGTGCAAGTAGCATTGCTCGGTCGCGTATCGAGGCCTGCGGTAGAGGACGGCGGCGGCTCTGTTGGCGGTCCTTCTGGCGGGGGGCCTTCGTCCTCCACGACGTCAGCACCGCTATCACAGCCTTGCAGGCTTGCCATCAGCAGTAATGCGAGTCCCAGCTGCAGGAAACGCAGCAGGCCGTTCAGGAAACGCGAGCAGTCTATGTGCGCCACGAATCTCACCGCAGGTGTGCCAGTTTGGAAGCAAGCAAGAATGAATGCCGCAGCGGCCCTTGTGTCCACAACCGTCGTTCAGCAACGAGGCCATCGGGCCAGTGCTTTGTGCCAAACGCTTGACCGGTCAATGCGGGTCCGCCGATCGACGTGATCTGGTTAAGATAGCATCCGAAGTCACTGGAGCCGCGCACGAGGATGATTGAGGGCAGGCCGTCGCCGCGACTCCCGGAGCTGATCGCGCATCGCGGGAACGCGGCGGAATACCCCGAGAACACCTTACCGGCGCTGCGTTCAGCGCTGGAGCTGGGCGCGCGCCACGTGGAATTCGACGTGCAGCTGTCCGCCGATCGCCAGCCCATCTTGCTGAACGATGCCAACCTGAAGCGCACCGCCGGCCTCGACCGGAGCGCACTGGAGATGACCTGGCGCGAACTCGCCGAAGTGCTCGTCAACGAGCCGGAAAGGTTTCAACAAAAGTACACCGATATCGGCATTCCAACGTTGGCGCAGGCAGCGAGCCTGCTGGCGTCGCATCCCGAGGTGAATGCGTTCGTCGAAATCAAACGCGCCAGTCTGCGAATGTTCGGCGCCGAGATCGTCGTGCAGAAAATCTGCGAAGTACTGAAGCCGGTCATACGCCAATGCGTGCTGGTATCGTTCGATCTCACGGCGATACATCAGGTGAGACAGGTGTCGTCCTATCGAATCGGCTGGATGCTGACGGAATACTCGAGCCTGTCAGCACTGAAGTGCGAGGCGCTGGTCCCTGACTACCTGATGTGCGATCACAATCTGTTGACGCAGACCAACTCGCAGTTGTGGCGTGGTCCATGGCGCTGGGCGATTTATAACGTCACATCGCGACAGACGGCGACGGATTTGGCGGCACGTGGCGCGAGGCTGGTCGCGACGACGGCGTATAGGAAGATGCTGCGGGAGTTCAAGAGTTAGTCTTGTCGCTTCGCCAGCTTGCGCGAAGCGCGCCGATCAGGCTCTTAAGCCGCCCTGTCACCAAACATGATTTGCGCCAGCTGCCGGTCGGCCCAGCTTTCTTTGTTGAAGCTGTCCATGAAGCCGCAGTGGCCTCCGTTAGGGATGCTGGTGACGTGCAGGTGTGGCGTGTTTGCGAGGTGCTGCAAGTCGTGGGCGGGGATGATGGGATCGTCGAGGGAGATCAGAATGTGGCTGGGCACTGCCAGGTTGGCGAGGGCGTCGCCGGTGATCGCGTAGCCGTTGAGGTACGCGTCGAGGTCGGAGAACTCGCTGAAGTTTTGCACCAGCAGCTCGGTCATGGTGCGGATGCTGGTCTGTGCGAGGATTTGGCTGAAATCATAACGCTTCGGGAAATATTTCTGTTTCAGCCGCAGCGAGCGCTTCCATTTGGAAATGAAATATTTCTGGTAGATCGACCAGCCGCTTTCCAACACTTCCATGGTGCTGTGAGGACGCAGCACCGGACACACCGCTGCGGAGCGTTCCAGTGTGATGCCGGCTTGCGGCGCTTTCGCGGCGACTCTCAATGCGAAGTTGCCGCCCAGTGAAAAGCCCGCGATGGTGATGCGCCGGTCGGGGAACGACTCTTGAATGCTGCGCACGGCGCCGACGACTTCGTCCAGCCGGCATGAATGGAAGATGTCTTCGTTGAGATGATGGCTGGGGCCGTGGTCGCGAAAGTTCAAACGGAAAATGTCGCAGCCCAGGCTGAACAAGTGGCTGCCGAGAGATAACACGTACATCGAGTCGGAGCTGCCTTCCCACCCATGCAGCAGGATCGCCAGGTCGCGCGCCGGCGGCCGGCCCGCGGCCGCCTGGCTCGAATAGTGGCCGAGCAATCGCACGCCGTCGCCGCAGTCGACGATCTGCGTATCCGACACCGCGAGCATCTGTTTGGCGCGTCTCGCCAGCAGCGGGCGGCGCAGGCTCAGGCTCGGTACGATGGATTGGAAATGGGCGTTCGCCAGCCAGCCCGGCGGCGTAAATGCGGCCGCGGCAGGCGCGGCGGGGTCGAAGCTGGCGGCGGATTCGCTCATGGGTCGATGCGTATGGTGGACGAGCCGGGCAGGGTGCTGACGAAATCAGGCCCAACCAGGGCGCTTGGAGTCGTGAAACCGGGGTGACAGGCGCGGCCCAGCAATTCGCCGAGGATTCCCAGCGAGGATTGAACAGTAAGCGAGTAGCCGTTTGCTGTGCGCAGCCTTGCGGTTTTCACTTCTCCCGCCGCATTGCGTGCCTCACCCCACACGTACGAGGGATTGTTCTCGCGATGCGTACGATCCGGCGGCGTCACGCGGCGCTCGGCACTGAACTTCGCCACTTCGCGAACCCAGCGACGTCGCAGCAGCGGCCGGAACCAGTTCATGCGTCGCAGACTGTCCACGGACTTTTGTGAAGACGCGGTGAACACTTCGATGTTGGCGATGCCGGTCGTGTAGTACGCGGTGCTGACATCGCCCCATGGAATACCGACAGCGAGTTTTTCGCCGCCGCCGAAGTCGATGCGGCGCGTGCGTGCCGCCAGTCGTTCGCTGACTAGCCGGCCGTCGCTGCGAATGCAGGAGCCTTTGCCGACGGATTCGATCGCCGTTTTCGCCGTGCCCTTGCTCAGGCCGGCGCGACTGTCGATGCCCAGGGCGAGATGAGTGGCGTCCGGCAATGCTTCCTTGAGCCGGGCGGCGACGCTATCGGTCGGCAGCACGTCGAAGCCGACCCCGGGGCAGAGCACGACGCCGGCGCGCTGCGCTTTTTCATGCACGCTCGCCGCCAGTTCGAACACGTCGATTTCGCCGGTGATATCGAGATAGTGGACGTGCGTCGCCAGGCAGCCTTGCATCATCGAGGCAGCGGTTCGCGAGAATGGACCGGCACAATGCAGGACGGCTTCGACCTGACTCAGCGTCGACACCAGCGCAGTGTGGTCGTCGAGTTCGAAGACGGCGCTCGGACAATTCAGTTCCGCGGCGAGTTTGCCGATCTTCTGTTTGGAACGGCCCGCCAGAATAGGGCGCATGCCGCGCGCGACAGCTTCACGCGCGATCAATTCGCCCGTGTAGCCGTTGGCGCCGTAGAGAAGCCAGGAGGGCGACATTGGATCCTTTAGCTGCGACGTTGCACGGTCATGAGCCGGCGGGCTGCGTCGCGAACTCCACCCGGTTGTTCTGGGCAGCGATGCGATTCCATTCGCCAGCGGTAACGCGAGCCAGCTGACCCGCTGGGGGGTATGGCACGCTGGGCCGACGACCTCCATGAGCGACTTCCACCGTCAGCGCACCGCCCGATTCCTGGCGCAGTGACGCCACCAGGTTGGCGAATGCCAGCGACTGGCGCTGCGCTGTGGGCAGGCTGTCCTCGAAAGGATTACCGACCAGGTCGCAACGCTTCACCGGCAGGTCGTCGGTGGCCATCGAATAGCCTTCGATCCCATTGCCGGTGAGACAGAACTCACCGACGTAAGTTGCCACTTTGACCTTGCCGCGAAAATTGCTCGCCCGAAGCTGCGCCAGCATCTCCCGTAAACGTTCCAAGCGCGAGCCCCCGAGCGGCGCTTCGCCATAAGGGACGACTTCCGAGGCGATATCCGCTGGCGCGGCTGCGGCCGATCGCATGGTGCGGCCGGCCAGAATGCTTTGCTGAAGTGTTGCCAGTTGCGCCGTCTGCTCATCGATCGTTGCTTGCAGCTGCGTATTTGTCTGTCGCAACGCCTTCTCGGACTCCAGCTGCCTGGTGTACAGCAACGCCAGCACCAGGGTCGGGATCAACGCGACGGCTGCAACGGCCGCCACCAACGGCCAGCGACTCTGCCGCACTACTATTGTTTCCTGTTCCACCGCGTGCGGCTCGGGCGTCGGCGCTGCAGGAACGGCCGGCTTGGCCTCGGTTCCGATGCGGCGAGCGAAGGCTTCGAGGCTCGCGAGCACGAAA
Organism: uncultured Gammaproteobacteria bacterium; assembly: GCA_963710595.1. Classification (GTDB taxonomy): domain Bacteria; phylum Pseudomonadota; class Gammaproteobacteria; order Steroidobacterales; family Steroidobacteraceae; genus Steroidobacter. The sequence continues at coordinate 519,920 of CAVQAZ010000003.1, read as the reverse complement.
CGCCGCATTTCTGCGCTGTTTTCTTTGAGCAGCGGTGTGATGGCATTGCGAATGGCGGCTTCGGCTCCGCCGCTCGGCCGCCCCGGCTCGATCCGGACCGCGGTTGCGCCTTCGTGATGCACATGACCCGGCTGCACCTGAACGCGCGGCTCACGCCGTTCCGGCAACAATCGCAGTTGGTACAACACCCGCGACACATCGGCGTGCTTGACGGTTTTCGGCAATACGCCGACGGCCCCCAGTGCGCGCGCCTGGGTGACATACAATTCGCCTTCCTGCGAGGTGTACATGACCACCGGAATGGTTGCGGTGTCCGGGTTGCCCTTGATGGCCTGGATGGCCTGAAAGCCGTCCATGCCCGGCATCAGGTGATCCATAAAGATCACGTCGGGGCGGGCCTGGCGCAGGAATTCCAGCGCCAGTTCGGCCGATTCGGCAGAGTCCACTTCCAATCCATAGCTTTCCAGCATGCGGCTCAATATGACGCGCGCGGAACGCGAGTCGTCGACGATCAATGCGCGCTTGCTCATAGGAGAGAAGTGACTAGCGACTCGTGACTAGTGAAGGGGCGGAACGGCCAAGTGTGTAGGTTAAGCGTCATGGCTGCGAGGGGGAAGTCTTTACCAGTCATTCCAGCAGGCTCCGGTCATCTTTCGACCCGTCCCTGGTCACCAGTCACTATTCAGTTCCCTGCGCTGTATGCTCTGTTGATCTGCCGGGCAAGCGACACGTGAGGGAGGCGACTTCCATGGCTTACTCGACCTCGGACATTCGCAATATCGCCCTGGTCGGTCAGGCCGGCGCCGGCAAAACCCTGCTGACGGAAAGCCTGCTTCTGGAAGCGGGCGCCATCCGCAGCCGTGGCAGCCTGGAGCGCGGCACCACCGTTTGTGACTTCGATCCGCAGGAAAAGCAGCTGCGCCACTCCCTGGACGCGGCGCTGGTGCATCTTCCGGCGGGCGGGCGTCACGTCCATCTCTTCGACACGCCGGGCTACCCGGATTTCGCCGGGCGCGCATTGACGGTCCTGGAGGCGGTGGAAACCGCCGCCGTGGTGGTCAGCGCCGTCACCGGCATCGAGCCGGTCACCCAGCGAATGATGGATTTCGCCCGTGACCGCGAGCTGTGCCGGCTGGTAATCATCAACAAGATCGACAGCCGCGATGCGCACCCCGAACAGGTGCTGGCCCAGCTGCGGGAGACCTTCGGCCGCGAATGCCTGCCGCTGAACCTGCCGGCGGACAAGGGCCGGGCAGTGGTCGATTGCTTTTTCAACCCGGGGTCGCCGTGGCCGGATTTCTCTTCCGTCGAAGCGGCGCACACCGAGATCATCGATCAGGTGGTCGAAGTCGACGAGGCGCTGATGGCGCTGTACCTGGAACAGGGCCAGGAACTGACGCCGGAGCAGCTGCACGACCCTTTCGAGCGCGCGTTGCGCGAAGGTCACCTGGTGCCGGTGTGTTTCGTGTCCGCCGAGACCGGCGTCGGCGTCAAAGAGCTGCTGGAAATCTTTGCGCGGCTGATGCCGAATCCGCTGGAGGGCAATCCGCCACCATTTCTGCGCGGCGAGGGCAGCGAGGCCGAACGCGTCAAGGTCGTGCCCGACCCGAGCCGGCATGTGATTGCGCACGTGTTCAAGGTGAACATCGATCCGTTCGTCGGCCGGCTCGGCATCTTTCGCGTGCATCAGGGCACGGTGCGTTCAGGCGCCCAGTTGTTCGTCGGCAGCGCGCGCAAGCCGTTCAAGGTCGCGCATTTGTACCGGCTGCAAGGCAAGGATCACATCGAAATCCCGCAGGCGATTCCCGGCGACATCTGTGCCGTGCCGAAAGTCGAGGAAGTGCACTTCGACGCCGTGCTGCACGACTCGCACGATGAAGATCATTTTCACTTGAAATCCATCGCCCTGCCGCCGGCAATGGCCGGCGTCGCCATCGAGCCGGAGCGCCGCGGCGAGGAACAGAAACTGGCGGATGCGCTGCATAAGCTGGTCGCCGAAGATCCCGGCGTGCGCATCGAGCATCAGGCCAGTCTCAACGAGACCGTGCTTTATGGCATGGGCGACCTGCACCTGCGCGTACTGCTGGATCGCATGAAGGAACGTTATGGGGTCAGCTGCAAGGTGCGTGCGCCCGGTATTCCCTATCGCGAGACAATCACGCGTCCGGCGGAAGGTCACCATCGCCACAAGAAACAAACCGGCGGCGCTGGTCAGTTCGGCGAGGTCTATCTGCGCATAGAACCGCTGCCGCGCGGCGGGGGCTTCGAGTTCGTCGATGAAGTCGTCGGCGGCGTGATTCCTTCGCAGTACATTCCAGCCGTCGAGAAGGGAGTGCGCCAGGCGTTGAGTGAAGGCGCGGTCGCCGGCTTTCCGCTACAGGACATTCGCGTCATCGTGCATGATGGCAAACATCACGCGGTAGATTCCAAGGAAGTGGCGTTCATCGCCGCCGGGCGGCGCGCCTTTCTCAATGCGGTGAGCGAAGCTGCGCCCATTGTGCTGGAGCCGTTGGTGCGTATCGAAGTGACCACACCCAGCGCGGCGACCGGCGACATCACCGGCGATCTCGCCACCCGTCGCGGCCGCGTCAGCGGCAGTCATTCGCTGGCGAACCAGCGCACTCGAATCAGTGCGCTGGTGCCTTTGGCCGAGATCAACGATTACCAGTCGCGCATCAAATCACTCACCGGCGGCGAAGGTGCGTACACCATGGAGCTGAGTCACTACGACCCGGTGCCGCTGCGCAAACAACAAGAGCTGGCGAAGCTGTTCAAGCGGGTGGAGGAAGAGTAAGAGCCCTCACCCTAACCCTCTCCCGCGAAGCGGGAGAGGGGACGGATTCCTCACCTCTCCCTTGGGAGAGGTCGCGCGAAGCGCGGGTGAGGGGCGCGGTCCAAACCAGAAGCCCTCACCCTAACCCTCTCCCGCGAAGCGGGAGAGGGAACGGATTCCTCACCTCTCCCTTGGGAGAGGTCGCGCGAAGCGCGGGTGAGGGGCGCGGTCCAAACCAGAAGCCCTCACCCTAACCCTCTCCCGCGAAGCGGGAGAGGGAACGGATTCCTCACCTCTCCCTTTGGGAGAGGTCGCGCGCAGCGCGGGTGAGGGTGCCTTTATGCCTTCTTCCTGAATCGATACAGCACCTGATCCGTCTTGTGGCGAATCGCAGGATCGAACACCGGCTTGGTGTGATCGTCCGCGGCGTTGGCGAACGCGCGGCTTTCCGTTTCGAAGGTGAGGCCGGCCGCTGCAAAGTCGCGCTTGATCAAGGCAGGATCCATGCGATGCAAAGCGTCCACGGAAACTGCCGGATCGCTGCCCGCAACGGCAACGTGATCTAACACCACGACTGCCGCGCCCGGCTTCAGCGCCGGCACCAGCTTCGCCAGCGCTTGCGCCGGGTCGATCACCGGCCATGAGCCGTCTTTCGCGCGCCAATGCAGATCGTGATACGACATCACGAACAGTGCGCCGTCCAGCGTGTTCGGTTCGAACGGCGCTTCTTCGGGCGGCGTGGTCAGCTGCACGACGTTCGGTAAACGCTCCCCGCCATAGCGCTGGTTCGGCTTCTCGCCGGAGAACTTCAAGTACTCCGGATTGTTGTAGGCGATGACCCGGCCGGTGCTGCCCACCGCACGCGACAACAGCTCGGTGTAGTAACCACCGGCGGAAAAATAATCGACCACATGCATGCCGGGTCGCACTTCGAGGAAGGTAAGCACTTCGCCGGGTTTGCGCCAGGCGTCCTCGTCTGCGTCGCCGGGCAGGCGTTCGGTGCTGGTGATGGCAGCGCTGATTGCAGCCGGATCTCCTGCCGTCGCCAGCGGTGTGGCGGCAGGTGCGGCAGGTTGTTCAGGCGGAGATTTATTACAGCCCGTCAGGCTCAGCAGCGAGATGAAAACGGCCAACAACATCATGTGATGCATCGTGACTCCTTAGCGCGGCGGCTATGTTTTGATCATCCCTTCGAGTTGCTGCGCTAACTTGGTAAGTTCGCTTTGCAGGCGGCTTCGTTGTGTCGAGGTCAACGTCGCATCCAGTGCGGCCAGTACCGCCAGCGACTGCTGTCGATTGCGTTCGGCCTTGGCTTGATACGCGCTGGTCCATTGACTCTCGGGCGTGCGCAGCAGGCGAAGGATACGCTCCTCGACCGCAGCCGGCGACTTGCCTGCGGTGAACCGTTCAGCCAGTGCGGCGAACATGGCCTTGCGCCAGCGCGACTGGCTTTCCAGCCAGTCAGCGGTGGTGGAGTCGACCCTTGCGCTGTGTTGTTTGATGAGCAGCTGCTGCTCCTTGGTCACCGAGCCGGTCCAGCGCCGGAGCTGTTTCTCGATATCCCTGGCGCGTTTGTCATGCCACTTGCCGTCGGCCAGCGCCTGCAGATTTTTTTCATTGCGCTCGCGCGCCTTCTCGGCAAGGTTGGCTTCGAACTCGGCGAGCTGCGTCGGCGTGAGGCTCATCAACATGCGGGCCGCGTCGGGCGCTGCTCGATCGACCAGGCGCGCGCCGAACGCTTCGACCTGATCTTCGATTCTTTGGTAGGTGGACGCGTTGCCGGGCTGCGCAGCTTTGCCGGCCAGCTCACGGAGAAATTCCCCGTAGCGGGACAGTTCCGATTCGCGATGCCATCGCAGCGTGCTTGCCAGCCACGAATCCAGGTCGCTGCGCTGGCTGTCGTCCAGCGAGACCAGGTCCTGGATGTACCAGCGGGCCAGGGTGTCGAGCCGGTTATAGATGAGTCCGGTGCAGCCGGCGACTGTCAATCCCAGGGTCAGCGCCAGCAACCAGAATCGAGCCCGATGGAGCAACGCTGCGGAGCGGGTCATTCCTCTATTTATGAACGACGGCCGTGGAAGCGCGGCAGACCAGACGATAACCCAATCGGATCGATTGCGGCGCGACGCCGGTTTGTAGCATTTGCAAGAGCAGGTTGGTCGCGGTGTAAGCGAGGTCGTAAGTAGGCTGATGCACTGTCGTCAGGCGCGGCCACACCGTCTTCGCGATGTAGGTGTCGTCGAAGCCAGCCACTGACAATCGTTCAGGAACGGTGATGCCTAGTTCATGCGCCGCCATGAGCACGCCGGCGGCCATGTCGTCGTTGCTTGCGAAGATCGCAGTCGGCGGATCGGCTTGTGTCAGCAATTCTTTCGCCGCTTCCATGCCGGACTCGAAAACGAAATAACCCTGCCGCACATAGCGATCCTGAAAATCGATGCCATGCGCGGCGAGCGCGGACTTGTAGCCGACCAGGCGCTGACCGCTCGCGAAGTGATCGGGATGGCCGATGATGAAGCCGATTCTGCGGTGGCCGAGGCCGATGAGATATTCGGTCATCTCGCGAGCCGCACCGGCATCGTCCATGTCCACGTACGGCGTTGGATGCGAGACGTCGTTCGGTGCGACGCGTACGAACGGCAACGCACGTTTGTCCAGCGCGCGAATCAAGATCGTCGATTCGCTCAGCGGCGCGGTAACGATCAAGCCGTCCAGATGCGTCTGGTCGACCAGGCCCATCACATCGCGCTCCATTTCCTCGCCGCGGCCGGTGACCTGATGCATCAGCAACTGGAAGCGATTCTCCCGGCAGCGGGCCATCGCGCCGTGCTGGACATCGACGATGTAGTTGGCGCTGGGATTCTCGTAGATCAGTCCGATCAGGAACGAGCGCCGGCCCGCCAGGCTGCGCGCCGACAGGCTCGGGTGATAGTTCAATTTCTTGACCACAGCGAGCACGCGCGCGCGAGTTTCTTCGCGCACGTTGGGCTCGTTGTTCAACACCCGCGAGACCGTCTTGATGGCGACGCCGGCGGCTTCGGCGACGTCCTGAATTTTTGCCCGGGGCGGTGCTTTGGTCATTGATCAACTTATACCGAATAATCACTCGCAGCCGACAGCATCGTTCAAGCCGGTCTCCAGCCGCACATTGGCGAAGCCGAGTTCGAGCTTGCCGGCCGTCGTCAAGGCGAACGGCGCAGTGACGTTCCGCAGATTGGCGCCTTTGTTCTGGAAACAATGCAGCGGCACCTTCAGCTGCCGCCACTCCCCGTCGGACGACTTTTGCAAAGGCGCGTCGAGCGCGAAGTCTCCACGACAATCGGGCCCGCATTCAATGCTTAACGTGACTGGCGCGGTGGCCGGGACATCGACGCGGTAGTCGAACGCCAACGTCAGCTGGCCGTTCGCCTCGCGTTGCAGGTCGATGGGCGTCTCGCTCTGCAGGGCGAGCGTTGCCGGCGACTTGCCAGACCACTTGGCCAAGCGCGCGTCTTCCTGAGCGGAGCGGTCGACCGCCGTCACTTGCAAGGCCTGGTTCTGCGAATTACCGACAGCGGTGCTCAACGTCGTGCGCGCCGTTGCGTCCTCGCCAACCGCCAGCTCCCAGCCCGTCGCTGGTTTGCCGGCAGTGAAATAAGTGTGTGTCGAAGCTTGGCCTGCCGGAAGCGGCGGCACTTCTTCGGAGAGCGCTGCGAGATCGCCCATGTCCTGATAAGTAAGTCCGTAGCCATAGGCGAACAGCGGCGCTTCGGTGCCGGGATCGGCAGTGGTCTGCAGCGGTGTGCGCGGCCAGGCAAAAGGCAGTTTGCCTTTGAAGTCGTAATTCACCGAACCGTCGCGCTTGGCGAACAGCACATCGGCGATGCCGCCGCCTTCGGAGCCCGGCAGCCACGCCGCGACGAAGGCGTCCGACGCGTTCAACTCGGGATTCACCCACATCGGACGGCCGGACAGGAATACGGCGATGACGGGAATATTCTCGGCACGCAGTTTCTTGAGCAGTTGGAGATCCGACTTGTTGCCGGGCTGGTACTGCAGGGTGGCGATGTCGCCCTGAAACTCCGCGTAAGGCTCCTCGCCAAACACGACGATGGCTACATCGGGCTTGCGTGAGTATTTGCCTTCGACATTCAAGGTTGCCGTGCCGCCGCTCGCGGCGGCCGCGGCACGAATGCCGGCGAAGATGGATTCCGCCTTGGGAAAATGTTTGTTGGTGATGCCGGTGCCCTGCCAGGTCAACGTCCAGCCGCCGTTCTGCTTGGGCAGGTTGTCGGCGCCGTCGCCGGCCACCAGCACATTCGTCTTGGGCTGCAGCGGCAGCACTTTGCCGGCGTTCTTCAGCAGTACCAGCGATTCACGCACCGCCTGCCGGGCGACCGCGCGATGCTCCGGCGCGCCCAGCAATTCGAACTTGCCGCCGGACTCGCGGCTGGAAGGTTTGCCGGCTTCGAACAGACCCGAGCGTAGTTTCACCCGCAGGATGCGGCGCACGGCGTCATCGAGTCGCGCCATGGGAATTTCGCCGGAACGAACCTGCGCGAGCGTGTTGTCGTAAAGGCCTTGCCAACTGTCCGGCGCCATGAACATATCCAGACCGGCGTTGACGGCTGCCGCGCAGCTGGTGTTGCTGCAGCCATCGACCTGGCCGTGGGCATTCCAATCGCCGACCACGAAGCCGTCGAAGCCCATGCGATTCTTGAGCACATCGGTGATCAGGCCCTTGTGGCCGTGGATCTTCTGGCCTTGCCAGCTGGAGAAAGAAGTCATGACCGACTGCACGCCGGCACCGATCGCGGCCACATAGCCGATGCCGTGCAAGTCGCGCAGCTGTTCTTCGGGGGCGCGTGCGTCGCCTTGATCGCGGCCTTCGAAGGTGCCGCCGTCGGCGATGAAGTGTTTGGCGGTGGCGATGACGTGATTGCCGCGGAGGAAATCCGGCTTGCCGGGATCTCCCTGCAGGCCGAGCACGATCGCGTGTGCGTACTCGCGAACCACGGTGGGATTCTCGGAATACGATTCGTAGGCGCGGCCCCAACGCACATCTTGAGCCACGGCGAGCGTGGGTGCGAAGGTCCACTCCTGGCCGGTGACGCGTAATTCAGTGGCGGTGATCGCGCCGATCTTGCGCATCAAGTCGGCATTGCGAGTCGCGCCAAGGGCGACGTTATGCGGGAACAGCGTCGCGCCGATGATATTGTTGTGACCATGCACAGCGTCGACGCCCCACAGAATGGGAATTGCATGCTTGCCGTCGCTGGTGTCCATCGACGCTGCGTAGAAAGCATCCGCTGCCGCGAGCCACACCTTCGCGGGCGCAAGGTCGTTGCCGCCGGGCGCCGAGTTGCCGCCGTTGAGCACCGAACCCAATCGATAGCGGCGTACGTCGTCGGGCGTGACGCTGCCCACGTCCGCTTGAATGATCTGGCCGACTTTCTCTTCGACGCTCAGCGCGGCGAGCAAGTCGTTCAATCGCGGTTCGATCGCAGTATCGTCGAGCGCCGGCAACGAGACTTGTGGCCAGATTTCCGGATGCACGCCGGCTGCAGCCCTGGCGCGACTCGGAGCTTCCGGCCCGGTAGTCTCCGGTTTGGAACAGCCCGCGAGCATTGCCAAGAACGTTAACGAAAATGCCAGCGTCGGAACAATTTCCCCCAGCATGGCGCCGCGAGTTCCGGCGCGCCGCAATGTATCGATCATGGTTGGCCCTCGCTTCAGGTAGTCGATGTTTGGGTCGATGGGTGTGGTCGAACAGAATCCCACGGGCGTGACAACGTTGTCAATTTGCTTTGCCAGGAGGGCTGCGGCGGACGCCGCTTGGCGCGGCCCAATCTCATTGTCATCATGGCCGCGATGATCCTCGTCTCTCGCGAACAACAACCTTGTCGGCTGCTGGGAACAACGGCGCGCAGGATCGTAGTCATCATCGCCGTCGCTGCCGGCGCCGTAATCGCAACAACAGTACGCGCCGTCGACGATGTCACACTGAATATCGATAGCGTCCAAGGCGACGGCTGGATCGCAAATGACATTGTCGTGAGCCTTGGATTACCTCGCGACACCGCAGTAGTTCGGGCAACCGTGGCTCGGCTGCATATGCCGGCGCTGTCCCAGACCTTGACTGACGTTCGCATCGAATGTCCCAAGCTGGATCTTTCACAAGACGTGATCGCGTGTGCGCAGGCCCGCTTGCTCGCGAATTGGCCGGCGCTTGGTAAACAAGCAGTCACTGCCAAGCTTGCGTATGGACGCCGCGATGGCTCGCTCGACGTTGCAGTCGACGGCCTGCGCATCGGCGCTGGACGCGTCGCGATGCAGGGCTCGCTGCGTGATGCCGGTTGGAATGGCAAGGTCGAGCTCAAAAAGGTGCCGATCGATCGGCTAATAAAGCTCGCCCAGGATTTCAAACTGCCGTTGCCGTCACTCTCCGCCAGCGGATTGGTCAATCTCTCGGCGACCGTCCGCGGCTCGCAAGCGAATTTGCGCGAGGCGAAAGTCGATAGTTCATTCAGTGAACTGACTGCCAACAATGAAAGCGGCAGCCTGGCAAGCGACCAGTTGTCGTTGCAGATGCAAGCGACCGTGCATAGATCGCCGAAGGAATGGCAGTTCGATGTCGCGGTGAAATCGAACCAAGGGCAGGCGTTCGCGCAGCCGATCTTTCTTGATCTGTCCGCTCACGCGCTTGCGCTGAGTGCGAAAGGCAGACTGCGGGACGGCGTCGCCTTGACATTGGATCGCTTCGTGCTCGATCACACCGGTGTCGCGCAAGGTTCGGGGCAAGCGCTGGTGCAACTGGATCTGGAGCAGCCACTGCGCAATCTGCAGCTCGAGCTGACGGCGCTGAAGTTTCCCGGCGCTTACGAAAGTTACTTTCAACCGTTGCTGCTCGATACTGGCTTCAAAGCGCTGCAGACCTCCGGCAGCATCGGCGGCGCGGTGATTGTGGCAGCCGGCGAGCCTCGACGCATCGATCTCAACTTCGCCGATGTCACCGTCGATGACGGCATCGGCAATCTCAATCTTACGGCGCTGCAAGGGCAGTGGCATTGGCTGGCCGAGGAATCCCAGGACGAAAATAAGGATGCGGGTGATCGGCCTCGCGCGCCTGCGCCCGCAGTTCAGAAGTCACGGCTGCAATGGACTGACGGCGCGATGCTCGGCCTCGATCTGGGTGCGAGTGAATTGCACTTCAGCACTTACGGCCGGCAATTCCGCCTGCTGCAGCCGGCGCGCATTCCGGTGCTCGACGGTTCGATCGATCTGGAAAGTTTTCGTGTTCGCAATGCCGGCCTGCCGTCGAATTGCGTTTCTCGTCGATGCGACGATCCAGCCCATCAGCGTGCAGAAGCTGTGTCAGGCCTTCGGTTGGCCCGAGTTTGGCGGTCGCGTTGGCGGCGCGATTTCCAAGTTGCGAATGCGCGAGGGCGTCATCACTCTCGGCACCACGCTGCATGCACAAGTCTTTGACGGTGAAGTCGACTATCAGTGACCTGCGCCTGGAGCAGCCCTTCGGTCAGTGGCCGCGGTTTTCTTCCAACATCGCGCTCGCCAACCTGGATCTTGAGCCGATCACCAGCGCGTTTTCCTTCGGGCGCATCACCGGGCGGCTGTCGGGAAGCATCGCTGGCCTGCAGCTGTTCAACTGGACGCCGATCGCCTTCGACGCGAAGCTCTTCACGCCGCCGGACGATCGGTCCCGCCACCGTATCAGCCAGCGCGCGGTCGAGAATATCGGCAGCATCGGCGGCGGCGGAGCCGGGGTGACCGCGGCGTTGTCGAGCGGTTTCCTGCGCTTCTTCGAGGACTTCAATTACGACCGCCTGGGCGTGTCGTGTCGCCTGGAGAACGAGATCTGCGTTATGGATGGCGTGGCGCCCGCGCCCAATGGCAATTACTACCTGGTCAGGGGAAAAGGCCTGCCGCGCATCGACGTCATCGGCAGTTCGCGCCGCGTCGATTGGACTCGCCTGGTGCAGCAGTTGATTGCAGCGACCGAATCCGGCGGCCCGGTGGTGGAATAATCCATGGCGTATGCTGATTGACGGGTCGGCGACAGCCGACTGTAATCGCGGTCCGATTCCAAGGAGCTTCATGATGCGATCCGCCTCGTTGCAACTCGGCAAGCTGCTCACTCTGTGCCTGGCGCCAGTCATGGTTCTGGCGGCCTGCGTCACCATCAATGTTTATTTCCCGGCCGCAGCGGCCGAGAAGGCCGCGGACAAAATCATCGACGATATCTGGGGTGAAGATGGCAAGCCTGCCACCAAGCGCGGACGACAAGCGTTCTGCGCGGCCTCAGCAGTCCAACATGCTGCTGGCGGCAGTGGGCTCGGCGCTCGATTTCATCGTCGCACCCGCGCAGGCCCAAGCAGCGGACCTGAACGTGTCGACGCCGGCGATTCGCCAGCTCACCCAGTCGATGGAAGCGCGCCATGCGCAACTGAAGAAGTACTACGACGCCGGCGCTATCGGTCTGACGCGCGATGGCCTGGTCGAAGTACGCGACCAGAACCTGGTGCCGCTGCCGGAGCGCAACGCCGTGCGCAAACTGGTTGCGGACGAGAATGCCGATCGCGCCAACCTGTATCGCGAAATCGCAACCGCCAACGGCCATCCCGAGTGGGAAACCGACATCCGCACCACCTTTGCGGAACGCTGGGCGAGCAAGGCGTTGCCAGGCTGGTATTACCAGGACAAAAGCAGCGCCTGGAAGCAGAAGTGAGCTACGCGGCCGTCTGACGAGGCACTGCTCGCAGGAAAAAAAGCCCCGCATTTGCGGGGCTTTTCGTTTCCGAGTCGACGACTCTTCGAGTTGTTTGGTTGCGCCGGCTAAAACTGGAAACGTCGCTCTTGTCGCTCAACCCTTCTGCTCTCCCGCCTCGTCCGATCCGGACTCAAGGCTGCGCGTCCCTGTCGCTTGTGCTTCGATCCCACTCCCCCGCGGTGCCATCCCCGCTTCTCTGCCACTTTTCGCCACCAATGAATCGGTGTGCTGGACTGATATGAGCAAGCCACATGCCTGATGTATTGCAGTGCTTCCAGAACAGGAACTTAGTCCTTCCGGTAGCGATAAAGCAACTACTATTTCAGCGCGTTTGCAGGGAACGTTGTAAGGATTGTCGACGGCGTACGCCGCGCACACGGTTGTGGTTGGCGAACTACATGACGGATTCGGGAAGCTCCAGAGTGAGGGTCACACCGGCGTCGCCGGGCAGGTTCGTGGCCGTGACACGACCGCCATGAAAATCAGTAATTAAGCGCACGATGTAGAGGCCCAGGCCGAGGTGCGGCTTGCCATCGATGCTGCCGCGGCTGCTGACCAGGGATTCGAATAAGCGTCCGTTCAGCTGCGCTGGCAGCGGTGGGCCTTCATTGCTGACACTGAGCCGAAATTCGCGTTGGCCCGATTCCAGCGCAAGAGTGATCAGACCACCCGCGGGCGTGAAGTCGGTGGCGTTGTCCATCAGCTTATCGAGCAGTTGGGCGATGAGGTCCGGCGAACCCTCCACTGCGCAGGGCCCGGCGGCGATCTGCGTCTCGATGCGATGCTGCGAAAAAGTCTGGCGATAAGCGTGGCCCATGTTACGAGCCAGTTCACTCAAGTCGAAACGCACCCGATCGGTATGTTCGATGCTCTGCTCGACGCGCGTTGCTTCGCTCAGCGCGGTGAGGATTGCGTGCATGCGATTGGTGCCGCTGCGGGCGCGATCGACGTAGCTCTGCGCCGCCGGCGGCAGCGTTTCTTCAGAGACCAGGTTGTCGAGCGAGGAGCTGACGATGGTCAGCGGCGTACGCAACTCGTGCGACAGTTTCGTTCCCAGCGTCTGCAGATAGTTGGTGTATTCCTTAACGCGACTGAGCAGCGTCTCGTAGCTGCGAGCCAGTGCACCGAGTTCATCGCTGGCGTGGGTTCCAGGAATGCTCAATTCGATGCGCCCTTCAGCGGTCAACGCTGTGCTGGCCGCGCGACTCAAGCGGCGAATGCGATGGGAAAGGCGCGCCGCGAAGACCAGGGTCACGATGACGGCGAACAGCGTCGACATCAACGTCAGATTGAGCAGGCGAGTCAGCGCCAGCTCGCGCACCAGCACCAACTGTTCGCCCGGTTGTTCGACGACCAGCGCGCCGAGCAATTGATTGCCGTAGTAAACCGGCACGGCTGCGCGCACCAGGGAAGGTTCGCCACCTGCTTGATCGAACCAGATCGCTGCACCTTTGCCGTCCCGTGCCGAATCCACTGGCGCGCCCCACATGCCATACGGCAATCCATAAGGCTGTGCAGGGATCGAACTGCTCGGAAACAATCCGCGATAAACCGAGCGCATGAAGCCGTACTCATCGCGACGCAGGCCGGGATAATTCGACAATGCCGTGGCGCCCAGAGAGCCGGCGCGAGCCAGCAACCAGCCATGCATGTCCACGACTGAAACGCGCACTCCCTCCGGAGCATATTGCTGCAAGCGTTGTTTCAATGCCTCGGAGCCGGTGTGCAACCACGACAGGCCGCGCGTGCCGGAAATTGTGGCGTTGTCCTTGTCGAGCGCATAGATGGCGAGTTGCGTGCCGAATAAATTCAGCGGTGCTCGCAGTTCGATCGCGTAACCGGTCGCCGTCTCGCGCCACACGCCCGTTACGTAAGGCATATCTGCCGCGTGCGGCCGCCACGGTGCGCCGATATCACAAGGACGAACGATGACGGGACCCGGCGCCAGCGCGCTGATCGACCAGGCGCGCTCGCGACTGAATTCGTCGCGAGTCAGCACGATGAGTCGATCGTAACCACTCTCTGCTACGGTGTCGGAGCGGGAAGGCGTGTCGTAAGCCCGCCGTGGCGACGTCACCTCGGCATACATGTGCATGGAGCGGCCATGCACGCTCAGGCGCACCAGCGGTTCGGATGATTGGGCGGTTTGAGTGAAGCCCGCGACAGGCCGGGAAGGCTGCGGCCATTCATCCGCGAAACCATCGATCAACGGCTGGGTGGGCAGCAGCGGAGCAAACAAATCGCCACGCGCCGGATCGAAGGAGTCGCGCAATTCGCCGACCCGATAGAGTAACTCCGGTTCACTCGCCACGACGCGGCCCAGTACATCCGCCGTCGTCAGCAGCGCTGCTTCCTGCCCGCTGCGCAGCGTCGTTTCCATCTGCTGCGCATACTGCCATCCCGCCCACGGCAGGATCAGTGTAAGCAAGCTCAGCAGCAGCAGCTTGGTGCGAAGAGACATCGCTACCGTTCGTTGCTCGGCTGGCTCAAGCTTCCTTCCAACGATAGCCCATGCCATACATGGTCTCGATGTTGTCGAAACCGGGATCGATGGCCTGGAACTTGCGGCGGATGCGCTTCACGTGCGAAGTGATGGTGTTGTCGTCGAGCACCACGTTCGCCGCGTCCATCAGCTGCTGTCGATTTTTCACGTGGCCGGGATTCTTCGCCAGCGCATGCACGATCCAGAATTCGGTCAGTGTCAGTCCCAGCGGCTGGTCTTGCCAGGTCGCGTGCAAACGGGCGGCATCGATCATCAGCGGGCCGCGCGTCAGTACTTGGTCGCGATTCGACGGCTGAGTCAGCGCGTCGATGCGGCGGAAAAGAGCGGTCACTCGCGCGATCAGGTGCGTGAGCGTGAGGTCCTTGGTCAAATAGTCGTCTGCGCCCAGGCGCAGCCCGGAGACGGCGTCCAATTCGCTGTCGCGCGCGGTAAGAAAAATGATGGGCAGTTCCGCCGACATCGAGCGCAGCTCACGACACAGTTCGAAGCCGCCTTCGGGTTCTTCGCGCAGGCCGACATCGATCACGGCCAGGTCCGGCAGCCGTGCGCGGAAGGCCTCGATCGCCTCTTTGCGCGCTCCGTAAGTACGCACCGCATAGCCATGCCGCTGGAAGGCGGCGGCGTAGTTGTCGCGGATCGCGGGTTCATCTTCGACGATGGCAATGACTTTTTTCATGGCGGCCGGCAGTTGAATCGGTAGGCACAGTGTAGCGCCGCCGCGGCCGCTAACCCGCACTCCGGCCGCGCCACCATAATTAATCACAATCTGCCCGCAGCCGGCCTCATGGCGGCGGCAATGCGTCCCGACCGTGGAGCGGTAATAGCCCCACGCCGAAATACCGGCGTTGGAGAACCGCCATGATCGAGCGATTGATACCTGCCACACCGCGGCTTCGCGCCGGATCGCCGCCGGACACTTCCCGTTCATGGATGCAGGAACGCGCCCCGCGCCTGCGCTCCCTGATCCGCGAACGCCAGCGTCGCGAACAGATCTGGGCGTGGCTGTCGCTAGTGATGCTGATCATCTGTTGGGACGCTTCAGCGCGACTGGAGGAGCGAGTGTCGCCACCGCGAACAAGGATTGCGCACGTGGTTGATGATGACGAACTGATGCGCCCGGCTTCTGGACTGAGCGTGGATCTCTGAGGGTTTACGCATACAGCGGTGTCTCATGCAGCGCGGGGAGTGATGTATGTGCCAGAGAGCCTCGTGGCTCGCGACGCCGGGAGTGACCTATGTCCTCCCGGCACCGCGCACGGCCGCCGCGCTCAGCGCGGCTACGCCGCACGTCCCTGTGGCGCTGCTGGGAAAAAGGTCCCTCTTTTTCAAGCTGCCGGGAGGACATAGGTCACTCCCGGCGCCGCCTGAAACGTCAGTGGCGATTGGCGGCAGGAACTTAGAAAGCGTTGAGGCCCGTGAGTGCCCGGCCGACCGTCAACTGGTGAACCGTTTCCGTACCTTCATACGTGATGACACTTTCCAGGTTGAGCGCGTGGCGGATCGGCGAGTACTCGATGCTGATGCCGGCGCCGCCGAGGATGTCGCGTGCATCGCGGGCGACTTCGATGGCTGCGCGGGTGTTGTGCCACTTCGCCACTGACACCTGCGTCGGCTGCAATTGATCAGCGTCCTTGAGTCGGCCCAACTGCAGTGACAGCATTTGAGACGTCGTGATCTTGCGGGCCATTTCAGCGAGACGAATCTGGATCGCCTGTGTCGCTGCCAGCGGCTTGCCGAACATCACGCGGGTCTTGGTGTAGTCGATGACGTCCTTCAAGCAGGCCTGCGCCGCGCCGGTGACGCCCCAAGCGATGCCGTAGCGTGCCTGGGTCAGGCAGGACAGCGGACCTTTCAGGCCGATCACGCCGGGCAATACATTCGCCTCCGGCACCACGACGTTGTCGAAGAACAAGCTGCCGGTGACCGACGCGCGCAAGCTCATCTTGTGTTTGATCGTGGCCGAGGTGAAGCCCTTGAAGCTCTTTTCCACCAGGAAACCGCGGATGCCCTCGTCGGTACGGGCCCACACCACCGCTAAATCCGCTATCGAGCCATTGGTGATCCACATCTTCGCGCCGTTCAACACCCAGTCCTTGCCCTGGCGCTTGGCGTGCGTCTTCATGTTGGCCGGATCCGAGCCGCCGTGCGGTTCGGTCAAACCGAAGCAGGCGATGGTTTCGCCTTTCGCCATGCTGGGCAGCCAGCGCTGCTTCTGCTCTTCGCTGCCGAAGGCGTCGATGGGATACATGCACAAGCTGGACTGCACCGAGACGAAGCTGCGCAATCCCGAATCGCCGCGTTCCAGCTCCTGGCAAATCAATCCGTAGGAAACAGCGTTCAAACCCGCGCAGCCGTAGCCGTGAATCGAGCTGCCGAGCAAGCCCAGCTCTGCGACACCCGTTACCAGCTCGCGCGGAAAACGTTCGTGTTCAAAACATTCGCCAATGATGGGAATGACCTGGTCGTCGACGAATTTGCCGACCGAATCCTGCACCAGCCGCTCTTCGTCGTTGAGCATGCTGCGGACGTTGTAGAGGTCGACGGGATCGAGCTCGATGGTGGCGGACGGGGCTGATTTCGGATTGGCTGACATGTGAATCTCCTGGTCTTGCATCATAACGCAAGCTCTCGGCAGGGACTTGGTGCGCACTTGGGCAATGGTGGTGTCCTCGACGGTGCCGATGCCGCCAAATTCGGACATATTCGCGCTGCAGCCGCGCTACGACGCTGATGTCGCAGGGCAAGTCTACAATTCTTGTCCATACCGGCAGACCGGCGTAGCGTACGCCGCGGACGACGAGGATAGTGGCCAGAACAACGACCAGTCAGAGGCTTCGGGGAATCGACATGCGTACCGTGGAGCAATGGTTGCAAGAGTATGGCGAGAGTCATCGCAATTCCACCAACAAGACGCTGCACTGGATTTGCGTGCCCGTCATCGTCGTAAGCCTGGTGGGGCTGCTGTGGTCGCTGCCCGTCCCCGAGGCTATGCGGGAAATTTCTCCGCTGCTGAATTGGGGCTCGATACTGCTGTTGGCGGCCGTGTTGTATTACTTCGCGATGTCGCGCTCGCTGGCGCTGGGCATGACGTTGTTCGTCGGCGCCGTGATCGTATCGATCCTCGGGCTGCAAAACCTGCCGTGGCCGCTATGGAGCGTGTGCCTGATGTTGTTCGTCGTGGCCTGGATCGGGCAGTTCATCGGACATCATTACGAAGGCAGCCGACCGTCGTTTTTCAAAGACATCCAGTTCCTGATGATCGGACCGCTGTGGCTGCTCAGTTTCGTCTATCGAAAACTGCGAATCCCTTATTAGTTTCGACTACGAAACGAGGTGGACACTGCCGGATTCAGTCGGTGTTCAGTCGTTTTTGACGAGGCTGACTACGCGCCGCAGTGATCGCGGCATTTGACCTGATTTCCCCTGGACAGGGGCACGCTAAGAGGAAGTGACATGGTAGATCGATTTTCCAAGCTGGCCGGCGTCGGCATCGTCGTGGCCTGCGTCGCCGCCGGCTGTACGACCGTCAATCCATACACGCGGGAGCAACAGACGAGCAAAGTCGTCAAGGGTGCGGGTATCGGTGCCGCGGCGGGTGCAGTGGTCGGTTTGCTGACCAAGGGCGACAAGCTGGAGAACGCACTGATCGGCGCGGGCGTCGGCGCACTCGCCGGCGGCGGCGTCGGTTACTACATGGACGTGCAGGAAGCCAAGCTGCGTCAGCGGCTGGAAGGCACTGGTGTCAGCGTCACTCGCGTCGGCGACAACATCACATTGAACATGCCGAGCAGCATCACGTTCGCGCTCAACAGCGCCGATCTCAACGCTCAGTTCTACAACGCGCTCGACGGCGTGTCGCTGGTGCTGAAGGAATACAACAAGACGGTGATCGAAGTTGCCGGCCACACCGACAGCAGCGGCAGCGATCAGTACAACCAGCAGTTGTCACAACGCCGTGCGTCCTCGGTCGCAGGCTACCTGGGCAGCCACGGCGTGGATAAT
The DNA here is from genome assembly GCA_963710595.1 of uncultured Gammaproteobacteria bacterium. Lineage (GTDB taxonomy): Bacteria > Pseudomonadota > Gammaproteobacteria > Steroidobacterales > Steroidobacteraceae > Steroidobacter. Next base: position 501,878 of record CAVQAZ010000003.1, on the reverse strand, counting down.
CAGCGCTTGATCACGGTGGGCGCGGGCGAAGCGCACCCGATCGCATCGAACGACAGCGAGTCCGGCCGAGCCCAGAATCGCCGCGTCGAAATGACGATCGTGCCGATCACCAAAGGTTAAGGGCAACGGCTGATCCGGAAAAAGAACAAGGGCCGGCTCGTTGAGCCCGGCCCTTTGTGTCAGCAGTCCCTTTGTAGAGCCGCGCGACGCTCAGGCCGCTTCTGCGACCAGGCCCCGCAATTTCTTGATCGCGTTGGCCTCGATCTGCCGGATGCGTTCCGCGGACACGCCGTACTGGTCGGCCAGGTCGTGCAACGTCGCTTTGTCATCCTGCATCCACCGGCTGCGCAGAATGTTCTGGCTACGCTCGTCGAGCGTTTCCATTGCCTGCGTCAAGCGGTCAGCCGTGTCTTCGTCCCACTGTTCGCGTTCCACGGCAACCGACGGATCGGCTTCCGGATGCTGCAAGTAGGCCGAGGGTGAATACGCACCGTCTTCCTCGTCCGCATCGGGCGCCGGGTCGAACGACAGGTCGCGCGAGCTCAGGCGCTGCTCCATGTCGGTGACTTCGGCAGTCGTTACGCCCAGGTCGCTCGCGATCGCGCGAGTTTCGCTTTCCGTCAGCCAGCCCAGGTTCTTCTTGAACTTGCGCAGGTTGAAGAACAGCTTGCGCTGCGCCTTGGTGGTGGCGATTTTCACCAGCCGCCAGTTACGCAACACATACTCGTGGATCTCGGCGCGAATCCAGTGCACGGCGAACGACACCAGTCGCACGCCGACATCGGGGTCAAAGCGCTTCACGGCTTTCATCAGGCCGACATTGCCTTCCTGAATCAGGTCGCCGACGGGCAGGCCATAGCCGCTGTAACCGCGGGCGATGTGCACCACGAAACGCAGGTGTGAAAGAACCAATTGGCGGGCCGCGTCCAAGTCTTCGTCGTTACGCAGACGGCGGGCCAGATCCAGTTCTTCCTCGCGAGACAGCACCGGAATGCGCGACACGCGCTCGATATACGCATCGAGGCTGCCGCCCGGGCCGGCGAGGGTCAGATAGGAACCCGGACCGGCTAGGTCAGTGCTTGAACGGGCAAGCGCAGTAGTCATGTCGAAGATTCCCCTCCATCGAGTGGTCGTAAGTTTAGCAATCGTACGGTTGGAGTGCTAAGCGGCCTTGAAAGTTCCAGCCAGCGGTTACGGCACTGAAGCTCAGGTGTCGGCCAAGTACCTGATTGTAAAGGCTTCCCGGCGCAACACCCGACTCCTGAGCCTCGGTCACTACTGAGGTGACCGGGGTAACTCGATGCACGTTAGCTGCGATGCCGCGCCGCGCTGCCCTAGGTAGGCTCGATCGCCCGCAAATGGCGGCTGGCTGCCAGATAAGACCCCAGCCAGCCCAAAACGATCCCGCTGCCGAGCAGCATCAGGGTCGGTTGCTGCCCCAGACCGCCGAGCTGGAAGGCGCTGCCATACAGGCCGGCAATACGGCCGATCGGCTCTCTGAGTACGCCGGTGACCGTCAGCGTGATGATCCATGCAGTCAGCCCGCCGCCCAGGCCATACCAGATGCCGTTGTAGAGAAACGGCCGGCGGACGAAGGCATCGCTGCCACCTACTAGCTTCGTCACTTCGATCTCGGCGCGCCGGTTCTGGATATCGAGGCGGATCGTGTTGCCGACGATGACCAGTACGCCCAACGCCAACAGCCCGGCTGCGAGCGCGAGCCCCCGACGGACCGCATCGAGGATGGCGTTGAGCCGGTTCACCCAAGCCGTATCGAGCTGGACGATTGCCACCGACGGCAAGCTGCGCAAGTCAGCCGCCAGGCCGTCGAGATTTGCCGCCGTCGTGAACTCCGCAGCAGGGCGGACTACCAGTGTGTGCGGCAACGGGTTGTCGTTCAACGCATCGATGGCGGCGCCGAAACCCGAACCGCGGCGGAACTCCTTCAACGCTTCGTCGGCGGTGATCAGCTCGACGCTGCTCACATCACGACGCTGCTGTACGCGCCCGGCCACCCGGGTGGCTTCTTGCACAGACGTTGGCCGCTTGAGAAATACAGTGAGATCGACGGCGCGATGCCAGTTTCCGGTCGCCGTCTGTGCGTTGGCGATCAGCAGGTGCAGGCATGCGGGCAGGGCCAAGGCGATGCCGATCACCATGATGGTCAGCAGCGAGGCAAGCTTCTGCTGTGACAGCCGGCCGAGCGAGCCGATCGACGTCTGCGCATGTCGCGCCAGCCAGGAGATCACAGCCTCGCCCCTTCGCCGTCGGTAATGAATTTGGCCGGATCGAGCAGCGTCTCTCCGGCGGACGCACCTGCCGGCAGGCTCTCGACGATCCGCCCGCCTTCGAGGCGAACTCGCCGCACCGGAAAGTGTTCGAGCAGGTACAAATCGTGGCTCGCCACCAGGACCGTGACGCCGACTTCGTTGAAGCGGCGGAAGATATTCATCACTTCCAACGACAGCTCGGGATCGAGGTTGCCGGTGGGTTCATCCGCGATCAGCACCGGAGGTTTGCTGACCACGGCGCGCGCAATACCGACGCGTTGTTGCTCGCCGGTAGAAAGCTCCAGCGGCACGCTCTGCTCGCGACCGAGCAGGCCGACTTGATCAAGGGCCGCGCGCACGCGCTTGCCGATTTCCTTGGTACCGACGCCGGCGATGATCAACGGCAGCGCTACGTTGTCGAAGATGGTCCGGTCGTGCAGCAGCTTGTGGTCCTGAAACACCATGCCGATCTGGCGCCGGAACGCCGGCACTTTGGAGCGCGACACGCCGTTGACGTTCAAGCCATTGACGATGAGCTGGCCGCGGCTGGGCCGCTCGATCAGCGCAATCAGTTTCAGCAGGCTGGACTTGCCGGCGCCGGAATGCCCGGTGAGAAACACGATTTCGCCGCTCTCGATCTCCAACGTCAGGTCGCTGAGCGCCTCGCGGCCGTTCGGATAACGTTTGGAAACGTGGTCGAAGCGGATCATGCAGTGGCTGCGCTCAGGTGTCGCGCTTGAGCAGTGCATCGACGAAAGCCGCGGCGTCGAATGCGGCGAAATCTTCCACGCCCTCACCGACGCCGATATAGCGAATGGGCAGCTTCAGTTCACTGGCGATAGCGAACACGATGCCGCCCTTGGCGGTGCCGTCGAGCTTGGTCAGCACGATGCCGGTAACGCCGAGCGCTTCGTTGAACAGCTTGGCCTGCTGGAGCGCGTTCTGCCCCTGGCTGGCGTCCAGCACCAGCAGGATTTCGTGCGGCGCGCTGGGATCGATGCGGCTCATCACGCGCTTTATCTTCTTCAGCTCGTCCATCAGGTTCGATTGCGTGTGCAACCGGCCTGCGGTATCGGTCAACAACACATCGAAACGCCGCGCTTGCGCGGACTGCAAGGCATCGAACGCGACCGCTGCAGGATCGGCGCCAGTGGCCTGCGCAATCACCGGCACGTCGTTGCGTTGACCCCAGATTTGCAGCTGCTCCACAGCGGCTGCGCGAAATGTATCGCCGGCAGCGAGCATCACTTTCATGTCGGCGGCTTTGATGATGCGCGCCAGCTTGCCGATGGTCGTGGTCTTGCCGGCGCCGTTGACGCCGACGACCAGGATGGCGAACGGCACGAATTTGCTGCCGATCACCAATTGCTGAGCCACGGGGCGAACGATGTCCATCAGCGAGACGCGCAGTGCTTCGATCAGCGCATCGAGATTGGCAAGCTCGTTGCGGGCTACCTTCTTGCGCAGCGACTGGAGAATTCTTTCGGTGGTATCGACGCCGACATCGGCGGTGATCAGCCGGGTCTCGAGCTCCTCGAGCACGGCCTCGTCGATCTTGCCGCCCGGGACCAGGTTCGCCAGGTCATAGGTCAGCCACGAATCGCCCTGATTCAGCTTGGCCCGCAGGCGCTGGAGCAGGCCCGGCTTGCTCCTGCCTGAATCAGCGGGAGCGGCAGCGGATGGAGTGGCGGGGGGCTTGTTCTTGAAACCGAACATTCGTGAGTGGGCGCTTGGCGTCGGGCGGGCGGGCAATTCTAACAGCAACCAGGGCGGCCGCCGGCGGCCACGCTATTATCCAACTTTCTGGCCGGCCCTTGGCCACCGCTTTGGTCCGCTGCTTCCCATGGCCCCTCCAGTCAGCAAAAAAACCGCGCGCGCGGCGGCGCCCAACCGGCTTCGCATCGTGGGCGGGCTTTGGCGCGGCATGCGTATCGACTTCCCCGACATCGAAGCGATCCGGCCGTCCCCCGATCGCGTGCGCGAAACGCTGTTCAACTGGTTGCAGAATCAGATTGTCGGCATGCGCTGTCTCGACCTGTTCGCGGGCAGCGGCGCATTGGGCATCGAGGCGTTGTCCCGGGGCGCCGCGGCAGTGACCTTCGTGGATCGCGAGCCGAAAATCGGCAGACACCTTACACAGACCCTGCAGCGGCTCGCCGCAACCGGCGCGACCGTGCAAGTCGAAGACTCGACGCGATTTCTGGAGCGGCCGGCGCAGCCGTTCGACATCGTTTTCCTCGACCCGCCGTTCGCATCAGCACTGCTGCAGTCGGCGTTTGCGCGACTTCCGCAGGGTTGGTTGGCGTCCGAGGCGCACATCTATGTCGAGAGCCCGGCCGACACGCCGCTGCCACCATTGCCGACCGGCTGGGCGGTGTACCGTTCCAAGCAAGCGGGGCAGGTCGGCTATCATCTGTTGCGTGCGACTACCACCCGCACCCATTCCGCTGCTGAAGTCCGCTGAAGAGGTTTCCCCATGACCGGCGCCATGTATCCCGGCACTTTCGACCCAATCACTAACGGCCATTACGACCTGGTGCGCCGGGCGGCCACCATTTTCGACCGTGTAGTGGTCGCTGTAGCGGCCAACCCCGGTAAAGCGCCGTTGTTTACGCTCGAAGAGCGGGTGGATCTGGCGCGCGAAGTGTTACAAGGCATTCCCAACGTCGAGATCACGGGCTACGCCGGGCTTACTGTCGAGTTCGCGCGTCAGCATGGATTGAGCGTGGTGGTGCGAGGCTTGCGAGCCGTGTCCGACTTCGAGTTCGAATTCCAGCTCGCGACTATGAGCCGGCACCTCTCCGACAAAGTGGATTATGTCTTTCTGACGCCCACCGAGCAGTTCAACTTCATCTCCTCGACGCTGGTCCGTGAAATCGCCAGCCTGGGCGGCAACGTTGCGCAATTCGTGCATCCGAAAGTGGAAGCCGCTCTGCAGCGCGCATGGGCGAAGCGACGCGCGCAGTAATCAGCACGCCGATTGCCGCGTCTCATTTTTAGTCTCTTACCAGCCAAGTCTGGACATTTCTGGCGGCGAATCTTCGAGTGAGAGGGTCTTGCGGGCAGCGAATTCTTTTAGCTTGAGGGTAGTCGATCTGTTCGGTTGCCCACTAGGGATTCCCTTCGGTCACGGTTTGTCGCCTTAGGATACTCATGAATTTTCTGCCGTTACGGCGCGTTCGCGTTCTGTTGATTGCACTACTGGTGCTGCCGCTCGCGGCGGGCGCCGATCAACCCCGCCGGCCGGGCAAGGCCGGCATCGCCAGCGCCCATCAACTGGCGACGGAAGCGGGCATGGAAATCCTGCGCAATGGCGGTAACGCGTTCGATGCAGCGGTTGCTGTCGGCGCCGCGCTAGCTGTCGTCGAGCCGAGCAGCTCGGGATTGGGTGGCGGCGGCTTCTGGTTGTTACATCGCGCCGAAGATCGATTCGAGACCATGGTCGATGCGCGCGAGGTGGCTCCGCTCGCAGCGACGCGCGACATGTTTCTTGACGAGCAAGGCAACGCCGTCAAAGGCCGCTCCACCTCGACGGCCTTAGCCGCGGGCATTCCGGGCGAACCCGCCGGCTTCGAATATCTCGCCAAGACTTACGGCAAGTTGCCGCTTAAAACCAGCTTGCAGCCGGCGATCCGCCTGGCTCGTGATGGGTTTCCACTGAACGAACGCCTGCGCGGCGGCATCGTCGCCAAGCGCGACCTGTTCAATGCCGGCGCGGCGGCGAAAATATTTCTCGTCAAAGGTGAAGTGCCCGCGGTCGGCACCGTCATAAAACAACCGGAACTGGCGAAGACGCTGACGACGCTCGCCGAGCGCGGCGCGGCAGGCTTTTATAAAGGCCCGGTCGCGAAGCAACTGGTCGACGGCGTGAAAAAAATGGGCGGCATCTGGTCGCTGCAGGATCTTGCCAGCTACCAGGTCAAAGAGCGCAAACCGGTGTATGGCGAATATAACGGCGCACGCATCGTCTCGGCGCCGCCGCCGTCATCGGGCGGGATCGCGCTGATCGATGCGCTGAATATCCTGTCGGGCTATGACTTGAAGGGCGTCGACAGCGCGACGCGAGTTCACTTGGTCGTCGAATCACTACGCAGGGTGCATCGGGATCGCGCCCAATATTTCGGCGATCCGGATTTTGTGCAGATCCCGGTCGAGCAGTTGCTGAGTCCGTATTACGCCGCCGGCCAACGCATTTCGATCCGCATGGATCGAGCGATGCCGAGCGACATGTTGCCGGGCATTACTGCGCCGTCACCCGGCCCGCAGACGACCCATTTCTCCATCATCGATGCCGACGGCAATCGCGTCGCCGGCACCTTGTCGATCAACTTCTTCTTCGGCTCCGGCTTGATGGTGCCGGGCGTGGGCATCATGTTGAACAACGAGATGGATGATTTCGTCGCCAAGCCCGGCGTTCCTAACGGCTTCCGGCTGGTGGGGGCGGAAGCCAACGCGATTGCGCCCGGCAAGCGGCCGCTGTCGAGCATGACGCCGACCTTTATCGAAAAATCCGACGGCGTGATGGTGCTCGGCACCCCCGGCGGCAGTTACATCATGGGCATGGTGTTGCTCGCCAGCCTGGACTGGCTGCAGGGCGTGCCGGCCGAAGAACTGGTGAAGAAGGGCCGCTATCACCACCAGTACCTGCCGGACGTGTTGTCGTTCGAGCCCGGCGCGTTGAATGCGGAAGAGCAGGCGACGCTGAAAAAATATGGCCATACCCTGCGCGAGTCGCGCCAGCCGGGCAACATGCAGATCGTTACTTGGGATTATGGCAGCGGGGCGGTGCGGGCAGTGTCCGATCCGCGTGGCGTCGGTGTCGGCGTGGTGTACTGAGTCAACTCACTTCTGACATCGCGGGCAGAAGTACGTCGACCGCTGCCCCTGCACGAAATGCCTGATGGGTGTACGGCATAGCCGGCATGGATCCTTGGTGCGCTCGTACACGAACAGCTTCTGCCGGAAGTAGCCCGGCATTCCTTCCGGATTGATGTAATCGCGCAGCGTGGTGCCGCCTTCGCGGATCGCGTCCTGCAGCACTGCTTGGATCGATTTCACCAGCGCGTCGAACTCGGCGCGCTTGAGCCGGCCCGCGGCACGCCGCGGTCGAATGCCGGCGCGAAACAAGGCTTCGCTGGCGTAGATGTTGCCGACGCCGACCACCACTTGGCCGTTCATGATTAATTGTTTGATCGCCACCCGCCGGCCTTTGCAGGCGCGCGCCAGGTACTCGCCATCGAATTCCGCCGATAAAGGTTCCGGCGCCAGCGACTTGAGCAGCGGATGAGTCAACGGATCTGCATCCGTCCACAGCAGGCTGCCGAAGCGTCTAGGGTCGTTGAAGCGCAGGCACACACCTGAATGCATCACGATATCGACGTGATCGTGCGGGATGGGCGCGACCGAGGCTGGCATCACTCGTAAGCTTCCCGACATCCCGAGGTGCAGGATCATGGCGCCGCGCTCCAGCTCGAACACCAGGTACTTGGCGCGGCGGCTGAGCCGTTTCACCGGTTGACCTGCAGCGAGCTGCGGCAGATTGCGCAGCACAGGCCATCTCAGCCTCGGCTCGCGCACGATGATTTTGTCGATGACGTGCCCGACGACGGAGGACTCTATGCCGCGGCGGGTGGTTTCTACTTCAGGAAGTTCGGGCATCGGAACGAGGCAAGTTGGGCCGGTCTATTGAATTGATCGAGATCGCCGTCACAATATCCCTGCCTCGGGCGTTATGTCGTCAGGCGGAGCTGTGAAGTGCAGGGAACAGCTCATTTGAGGGGCCTCAGGGGGTCCGTTATAGTCCGCCGACGTTGCTTTTCCTCAATCTTATAAGCCTTTCCTCCCGCTGCTGCAGGAATGACAGTGAACCTAGATTTTCTCTACGGATTTCTGAATCTTAGCTTCTGGGGCTATGTGCTGGTGACGTTCCTGATGGTGCAGGTCACCTTCATGGGCGTGACGCTATACCTGCACCGCGACGCGACCCATCGCAGCCTCGACCTGCATCCTGTGCTCCGGCACTTCTTCCGCCTCTGGCTGTGGATGAGTTCAGGCATCGTCACCAAGGAATGGGTGGCCGTGCATCGCAAGCACCACGCGCGCTGCGAGACGCCGGACGATCCGCACAGCCCGGTGATCTTTGGTTTGAAGAAAGTACTGCTCGAAGGCGCTGAGCTGTACGGGGTGGCGGCGCGCGATCCTGAAGTCACCGAGAAGTTCGGCCGCGGCACTCCCGACGACTGGATGGAGCGCAACGTCTACCTGCGCCACCGGAACTTGGGCATCGTGCTGATGGTGGTCATCGACCTGCTGCTCTTTGGTGTGCCGGGCATCATCGTCATCGCCGTGCAGATGCTGGCCAATCCGCTGATGGCTGCCGGCGTCGTCAACGGTATCGGCCATTATTACGGCTATCGCAATTTCGAGTGCCCCGATGCCGCTCGCAACGTCATGCCGTGGGGCTTCCTGGTCGCCGGCGAAGAGCTGCATAACAATCACCATGCGTTCCCGAGCTCGGCCAAGTTTTCGGTGCAGCGCTGGGAATTCGACATCGGCTGGCTCTACATCCGCATTTTCCAGGGCCTGCGCCTGGCCCGCGTGATTCGCGTCGCGCCGTCGCCGGTCAAGGTCGAGCCGCGCGTCCACATCGACTTGGAAAATGTCCGCGCGGTGATCGTCAATCGCATGCATGTGCTGCGCGACTACTCCCGCAATGTCACGTTGCCGGTGTTCCGCGAAGAACTGCGGGTCGCTGGCGATAAGTTGAGCAGCCGCGTTCGCAAACTCCTGGTGCGCGAACCGGCGCTGCTGGACTTGCAGGCCAAATCGCGACTGAGTGAAGTGCTGGCGTCCAACCAGACGCTCAAGACCGTGCACGAATTTCGTGAGCGCATGGCGGTGATGTGGAGCGGTGCGAACATGAGCAATGAAAAGCTCGTGCAGCACCTGAAGGACCTGATCGCGCAGGCCGAAGCTAGCCGCATCAAGGTGCTGCAGGACTTCGCCAACACGCTGCGCAGCTACGCAATGCAGCCGCGGCGGGCACTCGGCTAAGTGAGTTCTCCGGGTTTGGCGGGGCGGTTACCGCCCGGCCAAAGAAAAGCCCGCCGAAAGGCGGGCTTTTGCGTTCCAGTACCGGAGCGAAGCGCTTTACTTGATCTTCGCTTCCTTGTAGGCCACGTGCTTGCGGACCTTGGGGTCGAACTTGCGCACTTCCATCTTGTCCGGATGCAGGCGCTTGTTCTTGGTGGTGGTGTAGAAATGGCCGGTGCCGGCGGTGGACACGAGCTTGATCTTTTCGCGCATGGCTTAGCTCCTACCGTTTAGACCGTGACGCCCTTGGCGCGCAGTTCGGCAACGACGACGTCGATGCCCTTCTTCTCGATGGTACGCAAGCCACGGGTCGAAATGCGCAGGCTGACGAAGCGGCGCTCGCTCTCCACCCAGAAACGCTGCACGTGCAGGTTGGGGAGAAAGCGGCGGCGACGCCTGTTGTTGGCGTGTGACACGGTGTTGCCGGTCAACGGCCCCTTGCCGGTGATCTGACAGACTCTGGACATGGCGGATTTCCTAGTAAGGCGACGGTTCGAACGGACCGGGGCCTGAAAACGAGTCGCGCTTTATACCAGCCGCGGCGTGCTTAGGGAAGCCACCGCCTTGAGGAAATCATGGTTTGCGGCCGTGTCTTACAGCAACCCCCGCTCGACGAACGACTCGCACACCCCGTCGCCGACGACCAGGTGATCCAGCACCCGGATGTCCACCAGGGCCAGGGCTTCCTTGAGCCGCAAGGTGATTTTGCGGTCGGCGGGGCTGGGTTCGGCGATTCCGGAAGGATGGTTGTGCACCAGGATGACCGCAGCCGCATTGCGCGCCAGGGCCAGTTTCAGGACCTCCCGGGGGTGCACGATCGCGCCATCGATAGTGCCCCGAAACAGCTCCTCAAAGCCCAGCACCCGATGATGGTTGTCGAGCAGCAGGCAGCAGAACACCTCGTGCGGGAGATCGCGCAGCCGAAGTTGGACGAATTCCCGCGTCGCTCGCGGGTTTGCCAGCGCTGAGCCCACCATCATCATTTCCTGGTAATGCCGGCGGGTCAGTTCCAGTGCGGCCTGCAGGGCGACATAACGCGCCGGACCCAGGCCGCGTGTTGCACACACCCTCTGGCGATCCGCCGTCAATAAGGCTCGCAACGAGCCGAATTCGCTCAGCAGGGCGCGAGCCACATCCAGCGCACTTCGCCCCCGCACGCCAGTGCGGAGCAGGATGGCCAGCAGCTCCGCCTCGCTCAAAGCCGACGAACCGATGGCAAGCAGCTTTTCCCGAGGCCGGTCGCCCGCCGGCCAATCGCGAATCGACATCCTGTCTCCCTACCGAATTCACATCAGAACAGCTTGAGCGGGGTGGGCCACTGTGCCCGCCCTGAGGGCCGCTTTCCCCTTCGTTTCGCGTCGATATGGGCGGAAACAGCCACCTTTTGAGCGCCGACATGCGGTAGGAGGGTGGGGCATACAGCCATTCCGCCGCGGAATGGCTGTATGCGACGGTGTGGTTTGCTGGTGTTGCACAGCGCGCCCATAATCCGGCTCCATGAGTTCGCAGTCCCGCAAAATTCTCCTCGGCGTTACCGGCGGTATCGCGGCCTACAAGAGTCCGGACCTGGTGCGTCGCCTGATGGATCACGGCGCCGATATTCAGGTCGTGATGTCGCAGGGCGCCCGGCAATTCGTCACCCCACTCACCTTTCAGGCCGTTTCCGGCAAACCCGTGCGTGACGATTTGTGGGATGAGAGCGGCGAAGCGGCCATGGGTCATATCGAACTGGCTCGTTGGGCGGACGAGATCGTCATCGCTCCGGCGACAGCGGACTTCCTGGCCAAGCTTGCGCACGGCTTTGCCGAAGACCTGCTGAGCACTTTGTGTCTCGCGACGAGGGCACCCATCACCGTCGCTCCGGCGATGAATCGGCTGATGTGGAGCAACGCGGCGACCCAGGCCAATGTGCGTTTGTTGAGAGAACGCGGCGTGCGCTTTCTCGGTCCGGCCAGCGGCGAGCAGGCGTGCGGCGAAGTCGGTGTCGGCCGCATGCTCGAGCCGACGCAAATCGCCTCGGAAGTTTTCACCAAGCGCGGTGGCAGCGGCGCATTGCAGGGATTGAAGGTGGTCGTCACTGCCGGTCCGACGCGCGAGAAAATCGATCCGGTGCGATTCATCAGCAATCGCAGTTCGGGGAAGATGGGCTACGCAGTGGCGGAGGCGGCTCGCGAGGCCGGTGCGACCGTGATTCTGGTCAGTGGCCCGGTGCAGATTGCCACGCCGCTCGGTGTCGACCGCATCGACGTCGAGAGCGCCGAGCAGATGCTGAGCGCGGTCCAGAGCAATCTCGTAGGCGCAGATATTTTCATTTCCGCCGCAGCCGTGTCCGACTACCGCTGTCGCGACATCGCCTGTGAAAAGATCAAGAAGACCAGCGACACGTTGAATCTTGCTTTGGCGCGCGCCCCGGATGTGCTGGCAACGGTCTCTCGCGGCGAAACGCGTCCGTTCCTGGTCGGGTTCGCTGCCGAGACCGAGCATGTCGAACGCAATGCGCTCAGCAAACTGACCAACAAGAATCTCGACATGATTGCCGCCAACAAAGTCGGCGACGGCCTGGCGTTCGACAAGGACGACAACGCCCTCACCGTCTACTGGCAGGAAGGCAAGCGCGAACTGTCATTGACCAGCAAGGCTGCGCTGGCTCGCCAGCTGGTCGAACTCATCGCCGAGCGCTTCCGCGCCCGCGGCGCGGCTCCCACTCCAACGCTAACACCTACGGTTTCCGCCGCTCATGCCCGCTGATGGAACATTGCCCGGCGGCGTTCGCCGTCGTCTTCAGGTTCGCGTGCTCGATGGCCGCATCGGTCGCGACTATCCCTTGCCGCAATATGCGACCACCGGTTCCGCCGGCATCGATTTGCGAGCTTGTGTCGACGCCGCGCTGGAGTTGAAGCCTGGCGACACGCAGCTGATTCCGTCGGGCATCGCCATCTACCTGGAAGATCCGGGCTATGCGGCCATCGTGCTGCCGCGCTCGGGCCTGGGCCACAAGCACGGCATCGTGCTCGGCAATCTGGTGGGGCTGATCGATTCCGACTACCAGGGGCAGATTTTCGTATCGTGCTGGAATCGCGGCCAGACGACTTTCACCGTTCAACCCGGCGAGCGCATTGCGCAGCTGGTGGTGGTGCCGGTAGTGCAGGTCGAGTTCGACGTGGTGAACGAGTTTGCCGCCACCGAACGCGGTGCCGGCGGCTTCGGCAGTTCCGGCCGCAGCTGAGCGAAAGCGGCCGAGGCCCTTTGCCACGATATCGATGGCGGCCCGGCAAAAGGAGCGGCTCTTGCCGGGCTAGCGAATACCTTTCAATTCCTTGAAGCGCTTGATGTCGGCGCTGAAAGTTGTTTTGACCGCGGCCTGCTCGGCGCGATTCTTAGCCAGCGATTCTTCATATACCTTCAGGCCGTTCACCGCGTTGACGATTTCTTCGCCCAGATGATCGGGGAGCGGCGGCGCATTCGGCGCGGTGTTGTAAGGTTTGAAGCGCGCGATCCGGCCTTCCAGCTGGGCCTGGCGTTCGCGCATGTTGGCGATGGTCTGCTCGGTCCCGCGATATTGAGCGGTCAGTAATTCGAGACGTTGATCCCGCAGCCGCTCAATGTCTTCGACGCTGAGATAGGTCTCGAGCAGCATGCGATCGCGCATCTGCCGTTGCTCACGTGCCTGTCGTTCCTTCTTCTCCGTCGCCTCGCGTGACAGGCGCGAAGCGCGGGACTGGTCGCCCTCGATCACGCGCACGACCATGCCGTGAGAATTGAGCACCTCGGTATCGAAACCGTTGCAGCCGACCGGCATGCTGTCGCCGTAGAGGTTCTGGCCTTTGGCGTCCTTACAGCGGTAGTACGCTTCGCGATTGTTCTGAGTTTCGGCGGCGCTGCCGACGGCCGATGCGATGGTGGCGGCGAAGAGCGTCAGCGTGCGAATTCCGCGCATCAGCGTCGAAGGTCCCCTGAAACCAGCGGCTATTGTGCCGCGCCGAACCGGCCGGTCAACTTTCAGCGGTTTTAGCCGGCATTGCCCCTCTGCCGCAATTGCTGCGGCCGGTCGGGGAAGCGCCGAATGCCGGTGTGCCAAGTCAGCCAGCCACGCCATATTCGCTGCGATAACTCTGGATCGCCGCCAGCTGGCTGGCGTCGCCGGAGCGCCGCAGGTAATCGATCAGATCGGCGAGACGCAGGATGCTGGTTACCGGCAAGCGTAATGTTTGCTCGACTTCCTGCACTGCGGAGAGCGGACCCTGGCCGCGTTCCTGGCGATCCAGCGCGAGTATCACGCCCACCGGTTCGGCCCCCGCGCCGCGAATGATGTCGGCCGCTTCGCGAATGGCGGTCCCCGCGGTGATCACGTCGTCCACGATCAACACCCGGCCGCGCAACGGCGCGCCGACGATATTGCCGCCTTCGCCATGATCCTTCGCTTCCTTTCTATTGAATGACCAGGGCACATTGCGGTCGTGTCGATCGGACAGGGCTACCGCGGTGGCCGCCACCAGTGGAATACCTTTGTAAGCGGGGCCGAACAACACATCGAACTGGAGGCCCGCCGTCTGAATGGCATCGGCGTAAGCACGCCCCAGCTCGGCAAGCGCCCGCCCCGAGTTGAACAACCCGGCGTTGAAGAAATACGGACTGAGACGCCCCGATTTGAGCTTGAACTCACCGAAGCGCAGTACGCCGAGTTGCAGGCACAGATCGATAAAAGAGGACATTGTGCGGCGGGTCAGATGGCTTTGGCTGACGATGGTAGTCGATTTGCGTTGCGCTGCTACCATTGCAGATACGAATTGGCTTCTATAATGGGTTCTCATGCACACCCTGACAAATTTCGTCACTCGATTGCGTCCACGATGAGTTCGGTAGCAGCGACCGCACCGGCGGAAAAGCCGCGGCTGCGCGACATCCTCGCCAGTCCGAAAATGATCGCCATCATGGCGCTCGGTGCGGCCTCCGGATTTCCCAATCAGATCACCGAGAGCGCGCTGCAGGCGTGGATGAAAGACAGCGGTGCGACCAACACCACTATCGGCGTGCTGTCGTACGTGGCGCTGCCTTACCTGTTCAAGTTCCTGTGGGCGCCCTTCATCGATCGCTATCCGTTGCCCTTGATGGGGCGGCGGCGCGGATGGATCGCTCTCATGCAACTGGCGCTGGCTGCCGCCATCGGCGTATTCGCGCTGCAAAACCCCGCGGTCTCGCTTACGCCCATTGCGATCTGCGCGCTCGTCATCGTATTTTTTTCGGCGACGCAGGACATTGCCATCGATGCCTACCGAACCGACGTTGCGCAACCCAACGAACGCGGAATGGCGGCCGCCGCCAATAATCTTGGCTACCGCACGTCGGCATGGCTGGCTTCGGCGTTCGCGCTGGTGGTCGCCGACTTCTTTGGGTGGAAACCGGCATTCCTGATTCTCGCAGTGGTGATGGCGGCGTTCTGTTTCGCGACGCTGCTCGCTCCCGAACCGCACTATGAGCAGCGACCGCCGCAGACCCTCGGCGAATCGTTCGTCATGCCGTTGCGTGAGCTGCTTGGCTCACCGAGCGCCGTCGCGTTCATCGCGCTCATTATCCTGTTCAAGGTCGGCGACGCCTTCGCCCTGCGGCTGTTCACACCGTTCATGATGGATATTGGTTTCGCGAAAACCGAAATCGCGATCGTGCTGAAATCGGTGTTTACCGCCAGCGCGGTGGTCGGCGCCATCCTGGGCGGCATCTTCATGGTCCGGTTGGGGCTGCTGCGCTCGATGCTGACCTTCGGCGTGATCCAGGCAGCCTCGAATTTTCTTTATTACGCACTGGCGCTGACCGGCAAGAATTACCCACTGATGATCGCGGCGGTGAGCATCGATAATGTCGCCGGATCGATGGGCAATATCGCTGCGGTGGCATTGATCATGGCGCTGTGCGACGTGCGGTACAGCGCATTCCAATACGCATTACTGTCGGCCTTCGCGCTGACGCCCCGTTATCTGCTCGGCGGACCCGCTGGTTGGTTTGCAGATCGCGCCGGCTGGGACATGTATTACATCGTCAGCGTGCTGCTGGCCCTGCCGGGCCTGCTGCTGGTATGGATGATGCGAAACAAGATCAAGCAGCTGGATCAGCCGCGCGCCTGATCGAACGCTGCGCGATGTTACAAATCGCGCAGCGAGGGCCACTCCGAATACCCTGATGCTTCCGAACGATCCAGGCTGGTCAGGGGGTCGACCCAGACGCTGGCCGCGGTGACCTCGCGCTCGGATTCGTAGTCTTCGGGTTCCACGTCGACCGAGCCGGTCCAGTCTTCGGGCGGCTGGGCTTCTTCGAAGTCCTGCTCGTTCCACGCCTCGAGATCGAATTCCTCGATCGTGCCGTCGAAATGCTGGATTTCCAAGGTGCCATCGTCGCGATCGATGGCGACCACTTCGAACAGTGCGCCATTGAAACGGCGATACCAATCACCCACGACCGGGGTCGGCGACGTCATTGACGATCCTCCATCTGGAGTGAAGCGAGACTAGTCCTTGCGGGAAGCATCCATGCTAGAGGGATGCAGCAAGTGCAATTCGTCGATGAGTTGTTTTAGACCCGTACTCGCTCGGATTCAAGAGGGATTTTTTCTGCAGAGCATCAGGGGGCGGGCGTGGTGCCGTGAATGCAACGTGAATATTCTGCTCGCGGGTTCGGCGTGTGACCACATCGTTACTGCGAAGTTGCAACTCGCCGATAGCTCAGATCCCAGACACCATGCCCGAGACGCTGCCCGCGTCGTTCGAAACGAGTCAGCGGCCGCTCGTCGGTGCGGGCGACAAAACCGGTTTCCGACGATTCGTTGCTGAACGAGGTCGAGGCGTCGATAACCTCGCGCATGTGCATCGCGTACGGTTCCCAGTCGGTAGCAAGGCGCAATGTACCGCCGATGGCGAGTGCGCGCGCCAGCAGTACAACGAACGCAGGCTGAATCAAACGACGTTTGTGATGCCGTTTTTTCGGCCAGGGATCTGGAAAGAAAATATGGATCAACTGGATCGACGCCGGCGCCAGCTGCTGTTGTAACACTTCGACTGCGTCGTGACAGATGATGCGCAGATTCTTCAGGCCAGCCGCCTCGGCGCCAAGTAACAGGTGGCCGACGCCCGGCTTGTGAACTTCCACGCCGATGCAGTTAAGCTTGGGATGCGCTTGTGCGAATGTGAGCAATGCTTCGCCCGCGCCAAAGCCGATCTCCAGCATATAGGGGGCGGGGCGAGCAAATATTTGTTCCAGGTTGGCAGGTTCGGCGGCGAATTCCACTCCGTAGCGGGGCCACAATTCATCGAGCGCACGTTGCTGAGCGACAGTCGCACGCCCACCGCGAATGACAAAGCTGCGCACCGCACGCCGCGAGGGCGGCGTTGTCGGCGAGGCATCGCCAGGCTGATCTTCGGTCATTTCGTTGCTTAAAGAGCCAGTAAGTGGTCGTAAAGTAATTTCGCGGCTGAGTGCAGCGGCGTGCCGGTGCGTACGCATAGAAACAATTGACGTTGAGCCCACGGGTCGCTCAACGGCACGGAGGCCAAGGACAGCGAGCGAATGTAGGCGGTGGTCGCTGCTCTCGGCACGATGCTCACTCCCAAACCGGCGGCGACCATTGCGCAAGCCGCATCGAAACTTGTGACATGCACCCGCAAATTCAACGTGCGATTCGCTTCGACCGCAGCGCGCGTCAGCAGCCGATGCAAAGCACTGCCCGCATGCAGGCCGACGAAGGCCTGATCCACCAGGTCGGCGAAGGCGATCGACTGGCGGCGTGCCAGCGCATGATCAGGTTTCAGCACCACGACCAGTTCGTCGGTGCGAAACGGCACATTGCTCAAGCCGTCAATCGCCGGCAACTCGCTGACGATGCCCAGGTCGGCCGAGTTGTCCGCGACCGCCGCCGCGATGGCAGAGCTGATGTGTTCTTCCAGTTGAACGTGGATGTCGGGATGCTGGGTGGCGAACGACGCTAGGGCATCGGGCAGGAATTCGACGATGGCGGAGATGTTCGCGAACATCCGCACATAGCCGCGCATCCCGGAGGCCTGGTGGCGCATTTCCTCGTCGAGCTGTGCCGCCTGATGCAAAAGCACGCGCGCTCTTGCCAGCAACGCATGCCCGGCAGCCGTCAGCTCTACACCTTTCGCGCCACGCAGTAGCAATGCACAGCCAAGGTTGTCTTCAAGATCGGAAATGCGTTTGCTGACGGCAGACGCCACGGTATGCGAACGCTCGGCCGCCCGCGCGATGGTGCCTGCGTCGGCCACCGCCACGAACAATTCCAGGTCGCGCAAGTCGAATCTCAAGCCCACTGATCACCGCGGCGGTTGCCGGTGCGCCGCCGGGGTATGGAGTCTTAACCATCGGCGGGAGTTGATACGAGGCTGCAGTATAGCCGCCGCGGCGCTCGGCCTCGCGGTTTGAGGGCGATCCGTCCCCGCGACTTGCGATCGCCATTGCCCACCAGTACGCCGAGAACTTAGAATCGGGCGTCAAGCGGGTGTAGCTCAGTTGGTAGAGCACGAGTTTCCCAAACTCGAGGTCGCGGGTTCGAGACCCGTCGCCCGCTCCAGTCTCCCGGCCGGCCGGTTCAAGGTGCGGCCGAAGCAAGCTCCCGCATCGCTTGGGCAGCTTCCGGCCGTGAGGGTTGCGCTTGTTGCAACTCGCCAAGCAGTGCGCGTGCCCCCTCCAGGTCGATATGACCCAGCGCGGCAGCCATGCGCAGCAGGGGATCGTAGGCAGGTCGGAAGTCGGGGCTCACGCGGAGTACTGACAGCAGCGGTTCGCGCACCTGCGCCAACATGTCGCGCACGTCTGGACCAGGTTGCACGTTGCGGCCCGCCTCAATGAACCGGTCGCGTGCCATCCAGTAGGCAGCGAGACGCGCCTGCCAATCGGTATGCGTTGCTTCGTCACGCTCGACCAGCAGTTCCTGGGGGCCAATTTCGACTTGTTGCAGCAATGCAATCAATCGATCTCGCGGTAGTGAGTCCGGGGCGTAAGTGATATTCGGCGCGCGATAAGTCACGATCGGCCGGTCGTCCGTGTTGAGCGGTGCGTCACCGGCGAACTGAGTCAGGGCGCGCGGACCTGCAATGAAATTGCCAAGCAGCGCCAGGTCATCATCGATGCCGAAGTCCTTGGCGAACGAACTCGCTCTCAAGCGAGCGCGCAATTGCCCGATGTCAAAGCGCTTACCATCCCGGCGTGCGACCAATCCGATGACGGGCGTGTCCAGGCTGTGGGTGGCCAGCATCGCCGAGCCCTGTGGATAGACGCTCAGGAACGAGCGGACGATGCTGCGCAATGTCTGGAGATCGAGTTGATGCAAGGGGAGCCATTGGCAGAACAGACCTTCGGCGGTGAGCCGCTGTCGCACCAGATCGAAGTGTTCCACTGTGTATAACGAGCCGGAGCCGCTGCGCGCCGGATGGAAATTGTCGGCGACAATCACATCGTAATGCTGGGTACTCGAGCGCACGAAGCGTCTTGCATCGGCGCTCAGCAAGTGCAGGCGCGACAGATCGGCGGCGTTCGCGAACTCGCTCACGAAATACGCTGATGCCGCGATCACTTCCGGTAGGAGTTCCACGGCATCGACTTCGAGCGATGGATCAATTGTCGCGGACGATGCAGTAAGTCCGGTGCCGACTCCCAGGAACAGCGCACGCCGGGGCACAGGGTGGAGCAGGACAGGCAACAGTGCTTGTCGTGCGTCGGCGATCAAGGTCGCGCTACTGCCCTCCTGCTGCCGATTGTTGATGTGGAGTGTCGCGATACCGGCCGCGTCCTCGACCACACTGACACTGGCCATCACTCCTTCGAGATGTGCGATTACACGTCCGCCATCCGGCGCTCTGGCGGTTTGCAATGAAGGCAGCCAAACGATGCATGCAATCGTCGCGGCGACCAACGTCCACTGCGCTGGTGCGAGCCATGCCCGGCGCGCTGCTAGTGCGAGATAACCCGCTGCAATCAACAGCAGCACGAGCTTCAATCCAAGCAGCGGGAGCAATACAACGCCGAACAAGAGCGGCGCGATGGCAGCGCCGAGCGTATTGACGCCGATCGCACGTCCGAAGCCGATGCCGCCGGTGCGTGCGCTTGTGCTCAGATGACTGAACAGCGCTCCCATGAGAATCGTGGGCAGCAGAAATGCCGCGGCCGCAATCGCTGCTTCTGCCGCCAGCGCTGCACCCATACTTGTGCCCAATGCATCGAGCAGCCAGCGCTTCATGTTGTGTGCGCCACTCAATAACAGAGTGCTGAGGAGGCACGCGCCCGCCAGAATCTGTAGCAGCCTGTCGCGCAACGCGTCGCTCGCTTGGATTTTTACCAGCCAGCGCGCATAGACCGCGGCGCCCAACGCTGTGCCGATGAGATACACAGCCAGCAGGATGGCGAACGTGTACACGGTGTTCTCGGCGACTTGGCTGAGTGCTCGCACGACCAACACTTCATAGCCGATGCCTAGCAGTCCCGTAGCAACCAGCAACACGAGCGCAGTCGGCATAGGGCCGGGTTGCTGTGATTGGACAGAGTGCTCGGCAGAGGGTTGCAAGTGCAGCGCTGCTATTGCGCATCCGAAGTTGAGCATGGCGCATGTAATGGCGGCGCGCAGTAAGCCTAATTGCGGCACCAACCAGAATGCTGTAGCGAGCACACCGACGACGGCGCCCACTGTGTTTGCTGCGTACAGCACACTGATCGTCGTGTTCTTCGCGTGCATCGACGCGAGCACGCGTTCCATCGCCGGCAGCGTTGCGCCCATGGCCATCGTGGCAGGCAGCAATAATACGAATGTTCCAAGGAACGCCACTGACCAGTGCCGCGCCGGCGCAGGTTCCGGACCTATCAGCAGCAGTAGCGTGCTGGACGCAGGCTCTAGCAGCAGGACTAACGTCAGGCACCAGGCGCCGATTGCGATCTCACATCCCGAGTACCAGCGTGCAGGTCTTGAACTGCGCTCGATGCGCGAACCCAGCATGAGTGCACCCAACGCCAGTCCACCGAAGAACGCAGCGACTACAGCGAGCACTGCCGCGGCTTCGTGCCCCAGCCACGAGGTGCTCTGCTGGGTCCAGACGATCTGATACGACAGGCCGGCGAAGCCCGACGCCACCATCAGCAAACAGGCCAACGCCCTCCGGCCCACGTCAGTCACTGAAAGAGATTTTGTAGCCCCACGAGTTCAGGCTGGCTGGAATCGCATTGAACGCCAGCGAGATGCGCCGTGCGCCCGGGTTCGGCGGCACGGCGTGCATCAGGTAGCTTGGAAACAAGACGATATCGCCGGGCTCCGGCGGCATGCTGATCCATTTGTCCGCGTTGTATGGACCTGTCGCCACGCCGGCATGGTCATTCTTGAAGGAGAACTCCGTGCCTCCCGGAGGTCTCATGAATACCGTGCGCGCGTCCGGATGCGTAGGCGTCAGATAAGCAACGCCAGAGATGAAGCTGTTCGCATGATTGTGCATCACCTGGCGCCCGCCGGTGTCGAGCACGTTGACCCACATCTCTTTCAGCGACCAGCCGAGTCGCTCACCGAACAGCAGCGCGCCGAACTCGCCGAGCAACGGCGTAATCGCCGTGGCCGCGTCGACCAGCAATGGGCTGTCGGATGGCCGCAGCATCTGCGTGTGCACCAGGTTCGCGGAAGAGTTGTTTGCTTGCAGCGCCTCTGCGCTGAAGTGCCTGACCAGGCTGTCGACCAGCTTGCGCTCCAGCGCGCCGGGCACCCGCATGAACGGGGTGGGAAACAGTCCGATGACCTCGTGCATGAAGCGATCTGCTTTGCTGTAAATGATGAAGCACCCCAGCAACCATTCAGCAAACCATCGAGGGTGCAACCTTCGATTATAGGAAGCAGATTGCGACAGTTTCGTGACAGCGCGGCACTCATGCTGCTCACGTCTGCAAGCATCATCGTTTCTTCATATCACAGTCACACCGGCTCTCTAGTCTTCGCGGCCAGGTCGATACCTATAACCGCACGCCCGATCCAGTTTGAAGGGAGCCTCGATAAATGAGAGTCGAATTCCGCCGCAGTCAGCTCGCACTAACCGTTGCGACCATACTCAGCGCTGCCACGATGGCCGCTGCCACCGCCAAGGATTCCGGCCACTTGAGTCACGACCACAACAGAAAGTCGAAGGGCACCTACGCGACCGGCGACTTTCACAATCACACCACGTGTTCCGACGGTTCGACCTCCATGCAGAAGCTGGTGAAGAAGTCGACCGATAAGCAGGACACGCCCTGGGGCCTCGACTGGTTCGTGCAGGCCGGCCACGGCGGCAGCGGCAATCGCAATTGCACGCTGGTGGAAGACGCGTCGTTGAGCACACCGGCTTATCGATTTGTCGAAGGCAAAGGTCCGACGACGACTTGGGCGAACAGCATCGGCACCGGCGCGGTGAAAGGTAATACCGGTTCAGCCGATGGCAGCTCGACGACTCCGCTGAGCACGCTGCCCAATCCCAGCATGTGGCGGTGGCAGTCGATCCAGGAATATCAGTACCCAATTACGGAGTACCTGAGCGCGGTCAAGAATGTGCCCGTGTTCATGGGCCTGGAGTCCGTGGTCGCCGGCCATGAGCACACCTCAATGTCTGTCATTGACGGCCAAGTCAACGGCTCGAAGCTCAAAGGTGATGTTACTGCGACCGGTTATATGCCGGTCGGCAATGCGGCGGCGCTGAGCCAGTGGTCGTACTGCTTCGATCGCAACGATACCGACAACAGCCGGGGGGGTGGCCAGAATTGGGACTGCTCGGTACCGGGCAGCCTCAATGAAGCCGACCCGAGTTGGAAGGCGACCGCAGCCAAATTGATGCCGGCCGGCGGCGCCGGCAGCGGCGAGCGCGGCCATGCCAAAACGGTCGAAGCCATGAAATGGATGCACAAGTATCATCGGGAGACCAGCTACTACGTGCCGGCGCATCTCGAGCGCGCCGGGCCGTTCAATCCCGACGGCAACAACGGCTTCAACGTCGAGCATTTGCGCAACTTCAACAACGCCGCGCCCACAGTCGCGTTCGGTATGGAGACGCAGCCCGGCCATGGCGCTTCGAGCGACCGCGGCGAATACTTCCCGAACCGCAATAACATCGGCGGAGTCCTCGTCGACAGCGTTGGTGGCACCACTTGGGGCGGCACTGGCGTTTACGGCGCCCAAGTCGGCGGCGTATGGGATGCACTGCTTGGCGAAGGTCGCAACTTCTGGTTCTTCGCCAGTTCCGATTGGCACAATCGCGGCAGCTTCGGTCCGGACGACCGGCGTTCGACGCAGGACTTCTATCCGGGCGAGTATCAGCGTGACTTCGTGATGGTGCGTGATGGCAACGACCAGCGCTCGGGCAAAGACAGGCATAAATCCCAGCCCAAGCACCAGTTGACGCCGCAGGAAATCGTCGATGGCCTGCGTAGCGGCAACAGCTGGACGTCGAGCGGACAACTGATCGACCGTCTCACCTTCGTCGTCTGTGCTGACACCCGGTTGAAGGACCGCATCGCAGATGCGCTGGTGGCAGCAGCTGCGCTGAAGGCGGCCATCGAGAACACGGATGTGGAACTCGGTGCGAACTGCGCCACGATGGGCGAGAAGTTGAAGATCAATAAGGGTGACGAGGTCGTCGTTGCGATCGCCTTGCGCGATCCGCAGGGCACGAGCTACTCGCCCTACACCTTCCCGAATCCGTCGCTGGCGCAGGTCGGCATTCATCAGCCGCTGAACAAACCTGAGCTTGATCACCTCGATGTGATCCGCGGTGTCGTCTCGGGTTACCGGAAGCCCGGCAAGCCTGATTACGCCGGGCAGTGGCCGAATGACTGGATCGACAATCCGGATATGAACACCGTTCCGGCCGCGGCCAAGAACACCACCGCCGCCGTGCTGCGCACGTTCGGCAGCAGGAAGTGGAAGAGTGTGGGCAACAGCGGCTACAAGACGATGTCGTTCCGCATTTCCGGGGTGAAGGACTCGCAGTACCTCCGACTGCGCGGCTCGAACCTGCCAGCGGCAGTGCCTTATGAGACCGATGCCAACGGCAATCCGCTGGCGGACATCTACACCAACGCGGGCGATCCGACCAAGCTGGCGATCCCCTGCACGGTGACGCCATCAGTCACGATCCCCGCCGGCTCGACCTATACCGGCAATAAGATCGACGGCTGTCCGGAGCACCTGGAACGCTATCCCGCGGTTACCGGCCAGAAGTACGTCAGCTACGACGTCGCAGCGTGGGCCGATCTGTGGTTCTACAGCAACCCGGTCTTCATCGAGGTCCGGGGTGCGACGTACGTCGCCGGCGTGCAGTAACACTGCGTTGATTTGCTGAGCCAAGAACGCCGCGCGGCAACGCGCGGCGTTCACTCGTTTCCATTTCGGCGAACTATCAATGGCTTCAGTATTAACGACTTCCGGCGTTCGCTCTTCTGATGCGTCATCTCCACGCGCCCGACTGAGTGAATGGGCGCGCGAGCCGCTGTTGCACTTCGTCATGCTCGGCGCGTTGCTGTTCGGGCTCGATCACTTCATTGCCGGCCAGGCCGACGATCCGTACACCATCGTGCTGGATGCCGAAGTCGACAACGAAGCCAGGCAAGTATTCGCAGCGTCGCGCAAGCGCTCCCCCAACGAGGAGGAGCTGCAGGCGCTGCGCCAGGTCTGGCTCGACAATGAAGTGCTGTATCGCGAAGGCCTGGCGCTCCAGCTCGACCGCGGTGATACAGCGATCCGCGAACGCGTGATCTTCAAGGCGCTGAGTGTGGTCGACGCGGGCACCAAGCGGCCGCCCTACGACGAGCAGGTATTGCGCGATTGGTTCGAGAAGAATCGCGCGAAGTACGACGAGCCGGCACGCTTTGACTTCCAAGAAGCCGTGCTGGCAGGTGAGTCTTCCGAAGCAGCGGTGCGGGCTTTCGTCAGCGCATTGAACTCGGGCACATCGCCGAACGCCGAGGCGGGGCTGCGTGTATTCACTGCCCGGCCGCATGGCAACCTGGTGCAGAGTTATGGAGCGGATTTCGCTACCGCGCTGGAAACATCACCGAGTGGCGAGTGGCGTGCGTTGCAAAGCCGGGACGGCTGGCGAGCAGTGCGCCTCGATTCGAAGACTGCAGCGAAGCCGGCGAATTTCGATCAGCTGGGTAGCGTCGTGCTGCAGGACTGGACTGACGCGATTATGGCAGAACAGCGCAGTGCCGCTGTGCGAGCGTGGGCGAAGAAATACACGATCAAGATCGATGAGGCCGCGCAGTGATGCGCGCGTTGCATCTCCTGCTGCTCGCAGCGCTGGCATGCATTTCCAGCGCCGCATTCGGGCATGAGATGAGCATGGCTGAGATGGAGGTGCGTGAGGCTTCTCCAGGCGAATTTCTCTGGCAATGGACTGCCAGCGGCAATCGGGCGGCGGGCTCTGAGCTGACGCCTGTCTGGCCCGCAGGTTGCGTTGCCGAAGCAAACATACTTCGCTGCGGCGAAGCCGGTTTGCGCGGCACGCTGAAAGTCGCGGGCGTGGGCGAGTTCTATTCGGCCGCGATGGTGAAGGTCGTCTGGCTCGATGGTCAAAGCCGCGTCTTCACGCTCACTTCGGGCCAGCCCGAAGTGCAGCTTTATGGTTCGGCCGAAGACAAGCGCGGCATGGGCGAAATTGCCCGCGCGTACGCGATACTCGGCGTCGAGCACATTCTCGGCGGCTTCGACCATCTGATGTTCGTGCTCGCACTGCTGTTCCTGGTGAGCTTCAACCGGCAGTTGGTGCTCACCATCAGCGCGTTCACACTAGCGCATAGCTGCACGCTGGCGCTGAGCGCGCTTGGCTTGCTCACATTGCGCTCGCCTCCGGTCGAAGCAACCATCGCGCTGTCGATCATGCTCGTTGCGGGGGAGGCGCTACACCGACGGCAGACGCTGTCGCGGCGCTGGCCCGCGCTGGTCGCGTTTCTGTTCGGGCTGGTCCACGGACTTGGATTCGCCGGTGCATTGGCGGACATCGGCTTGCCGCAAAACCATCTGTTCGTTGCGCTGCTTACGTTCAATGTCGGCGTGGAGCTGGGTCAATTGCTGGTGGTCGCTGTTGCGTACGTTGTGTATCGGGCGCTGGCGGTGCATCCGAAATCCATCGCGGTACGTATGCCTGCTCTATATGCCATCGGCAGCGTTGCGGCTTACTGGTCCATCGGCCGCATCGTAAGCATCCTGGCCTAGCACAATTCGATTCGGAGTGAGCTTCCTATGATCCGCCCAACGTTCAGCGCCGCATTGGCCGCCGTTGCTGCCGTGAGTCCATCCGTCTGGGCAGGCGGAGTACCCACCACGGTCATTGAGGAAGTGGTGGTCACTGGCCGGCTCAATCAGTTGCGCGGCTCTCCCTCGTCCGCTAGCCAGGGCATCGTGGGTGAAGAACAGCTTGGCATGCGGCCGGTGCTGCGCACGGGCGAGCTGCTCGAAGTCGTGCCCGGATTGATCGTCACGCAACACAGCGGCGACGGCAAAGCAAACCAATACTTCCTGCGCGGATTCAATCTGGATCACGGCACGGACCTTGCGACCAGTGTCGATGGCGTACCGGTAAACATGCCGACGCATGGTCACGGGCAAGGCTATACCGACATCAACTTCGTGATCCCTGAACTGGTGCAGTCGATCGAGTACCGCAAAGGCACTTACTACGCCGAGACCGGTAACTTCTCCGCAGCCGGGGCGGTCGACATGCGTTATCGCCGGGCGCTCGATGCACCGCTGCTGGTGTTCGAAGCCGGCGAAGACAGTTACGCACGCGCTTTGATCGCCGGATCGTCGCAGCTCGGTGGCGGCACGATGCTGATGGGATTCGACTACGCAAACATAGACGGCCCGTGGCAGCTTCGAGGAAAATTATCGCAAGCGCAACGGCTTGCTGCGTTACAGCCGCGCGACCGAAGGCGGATTACTCACGGTCACGGCACAAGGCTACGAAGGCGATTGGCGTTCGACCGATCAAATCCCACTGCGCGCCGTGCAGTCCGGGCAGATCGATCGCTTCGGCGCGGTGGACCCTACCGACGCCGGCAACTCACATCGCTACAGCCTGTCCGCTGACTGGGCCGGCGCGCTGGGCAATGGACAGTCCAAGGCGCTGCTCTATGCGGTGGATTACGATCTGGACCTGATCTCGAATTTCTCCTATTTCGTCGACCCGGAGCACGGCGATCAGTTTCAGCAGCTCGACCAGCGTCGCGTCTACGGCGGCGAGTGGTCGTGGCAGGCATCGTTCAACGCGCTGGGTCGCCAGCAGCAAATCACGACCGGCGTGCAAGTGCGCCATGACGATATCGATAAGGTGGGCCTGTACCGCACGATCGCGCGCGAACGTTTCGACACGGTGCGTGAGGATGCTGTCCAGCAAACGAGTTTCGGCGTGTACGGCAGCGTCGACACCCGGTGGAGTGACAGCATTCGAACTACCTTCGGCGTGCGCGCCGATCGCTTCGAGTTCGATGTGGACGCCGCACTCGCGGCCAACTCCGGACGCGCCAGCGATTCGATCGCGAGCCCCAAGTTCGCGTTAGTGCTCGGTCCGTGGGGCAAGACGGAATTTTTCTTCAACGCCGGCAAGGGCTATCACAGCAATGATGCGCGCGGCACGACCATCACGGTCGATCCGACGGACGGCATTACTCCGGCGGACAAAGTGGACGCACTTGTCGATGCGACCGGACTGGATGTGGGCGTGCGGACCGCAATCGTTGCCAACACGCAGTTCAGCGTTTCGCTATGGAGCTTGAAGCTCGATTCCGAGCTGTTGTTCGTCGGTGACGCTGGTACTACCGAAGCCAGTCGCGCCAGCGAGCGCCGCGGCATCGAAGCGTCGGTGATCTGGAATCCCCTGAGCTGGCTGATCCTCGATGCGGATCTCGCATGGTCGCGTTCGCGGTTCGGCGATTTCGATCCGGCGGGTGATCGGATTCCGGGCGCGGTGGAAAATGTTGCATCGGTCGGAGTCGCGATCGATCACCCCAGCGGCTGGTTCGGCGGCGCGCGTTTTCGCCACTTCGGTGAGGCTGCGCTCGTAGAAGACAATTCCGTGAGATCGGAACCGACTACGCTGGTGAACCTGGAGGCGGGCTACCGTTTCTGGAAGCGCTACAAGATCAGTGCCGCGGTGTACAACGTCCTCGACAGCGACGACAACGACATCACGTATTTCTACGAGTCGCAGCTTGCCAACGAAACGCAGCCGGTCGAGGACATTCATTTCCATCCGGTCGAGCCGCGCACAGTGCGCGTCACGCTGAGCGGCAGCTTCTAGCGGTCGGGCGTGCGCAGCGCGAATTCCGTTTCGATGTCATCGAGTACCGCTTGTGCGCTTTGCGTAACGCCTTCGTCGTCGCCGTGATACAGCGCATGGCGCAGCACGTCGCGAATAACACCGTCGCCGTCACCATCTCCCAGGGCCAGTACGTGCAGCGAGCGCAGCGCGATCTGGCGGTCCACTTGCGCCTCGCCAATTTCGAGGACGCGTTCCAGAGCCGGCACCGCTTGTGACTTCGGTGCTTCCGTCAGCGCAGCGATCGCGGTGGCTCGCGTTCTCGCATCCGTGCTCTGCGTGTCGGTAACCCACCGAGCAACGACGTCAGGGGTGGCTACCCGAACCGGATCCGCCTCGGGGCCGCCAGGCACGCTGTCGATGCTTGCTTGTGCAGGTGCTGAGATGGTGGTTGCGTTCGAGAGCTGAGCACGCGCCGCAGGTTGGTGTTCTATGGGGTTCCGCGGACTGTCGGCCGAGTCGGCGGAACTCATGCGAGTCCCATACGAATAGCCGAGCGCGGCGACCATGCCGAGCGTAGCCAACATTACGAGCACAACGGGTCGCGGCATGAGCAAACTCAGCTAGTGCAACTGTCCCGGATCGGTGCCAAGGGTGTCCCATGGCAGCGCGTTGACGAACACATCGAGAGGCTCGCCTGTTTCTCGGCCGGCCGCCTGCGTGCTGGCGACGACTTTGACGATCCAGCGGTCTGTCTCGATGAAGTAAAGGCTGCTCTTGGAGCTCGCTTCCGTATCCGATACGTAGGTGACTTTGATTGCGCGAAGTTCGTCTCGCGCGCCTAGCAGGAACGGCGCTTCCGATTCGAGGCGAGCGAAAGCGCCGGCACTGCCCGCGGCGACGGCTTTGGCATCCTGAAGGTTTGCCCCTGCGGCAGCGGAGTCTGCGGCGTAGACGTCGACGACCGCGGAGACGTGTGGCTCGGTTCCAGTCCGTACGTATCGGCCGCCAACGTCGCTGCCGCCGTCGATGGTGTAAGGCGCCCCGGCGCGAGTGAAGCTGCCGACCTGCTTGGGAAACAGCCAGCCACTGTTCTCGTGCCGCCAGGCGCTCTGGTCGCCCACCTTATGCAGTGGATCTGCCAGGCTGTCGGCGCCGGCCAGCCATCCAGCGAGCGCAATCAGGGCCAGCGCTTGTGTCTTTGCCATCAGTTTCATCGATCTGGAGGGTCAGCCGAGCACGAAACATGGAACTCCGTCACAAGACTAAACCTCCAATGTGACACTCAGTCTCTTACCAGCCAAGTTTGGCCAGCCAAGTTTTGACATTTCTGGCGAAGCATCTGCGAGTGAGAGGGCCTGCCCACTAGGGATTCCCTTCGGTCACGGTTTATCGCCTTAGGTTGATGTTCGAGGGCCGCGATTGTCAGGCCTTCTCAATCAGTAGAGAATTGCTCGGTCCCGGCTGCATACAGCAGTCAAAGCCACATCTGCATTGCCTTTGCCACACCGTCGACTGTCAGCATTGCTTCTGTGTTTCTGGTCCGCGCTGGCCGCTGCCGACTATGCAGCGACGCCCAAGCGGCCGGTCGATTTGACCGGATACTGGGTCATCAACACCGCCCTCAGCGATGATGCCGAGGCGATGCTGGCAAAGCGGCAGGCTGAAGAGCAGGAGAAGTTCGATCGCATGCGCCGCCGCGAAGAAGAATCGCGCCCGCGCGATATGCCGCCGCCGATCGATGTCGACGCCCCACCGCCTGACGCTGGCAATCGTCGTCGCACCCAGCGCCCGTGGCAGAAACAGCGCGACGACAATCTTCGCCGTCTGCTTGGCGTCAGCAATACGTTGGAAATCCGCCAGCTGGGTCCGACCAGCTTCGAGCTGGTCTCCGCCGTGGAAACACGACGCGTCGAAGCGGGCAGCCACACGCAGGTCTCGATGCCGGAAGGCCAACTCGCCGATTCTCGCGTCGGCTGGGACGGCGAATGGTTCGTGATCGAACGGCGCGTTCGCAGCGGCCCGCGCGGCGTCGAAAAATTCCGCCTCGCGCCCAAAACCGGACAGCTCGAATATCAGATGGCGTGGAGCGGAGACACCGAACTGTCGGGAATGAAGGTGCGCCGACTCTACGATCGCCGCCCCGCCCCGCCACCGGCGCCGAACCCGGATAGTGGGCCGCTTCCCTGAGCTGCAGCGAAGGATCTCACGCCGCCGAATACCCCATCACCGCCTTGGTCTCGAGAAATTCCTTGAGGCCTTCCTTGCCCCACTCGCGGCCGTTGCCGGACTGTTTGTAGCCGCCGAACGGCGCATTCACGTCGGTGGCCGCGCCATTCAAATGCACCATGCCGGTCCGCAGCTTGCGCGCGACGCGCCGGGCGTTTTCGATGTTTCCTGAGTAAACATAGCCGGACAGCCCGTAGACCGTATCGTTGGCGATGCGCACCGCTTCTTCCTCGGTCTGGTACGGAATCATCACCAGCACCGGTCCGAAGATTTCTTCCCGGGCGATGGTCATGTTGTTGCTGACGTTCGCAAACACCGTCGGCTTGATGAAGTAACCCTTCTCGATGCCGTTCGGCCGCCCGGGCCGCCGACGACGGCGGTGGCGCCTTCGTCCAGGCCTTGCTGCAGCAACCGCTGGATTTTTTCGAACTGCGTTTTGTTTGCTACCGGGCCCATGGTGACGCCGTCCGCTTTCGGATCGCCCACCACCGGCTTTTCCGCGACCGCCTTGGCGATCTTCACCGCTTCGTCATAGAGCTTCGCCGGCACCAGCATGCGCGAAGGCGCATTACACGACTGGCCGGTGTTCGACATCATCGACAGCACGCCGCTCTTCACCGCCGCGTTGAGATCGGCGTCTTCGAGGATGATGTTGGCCGATTTGCCGCCGAGTTCCTGCGACACCCGCTTCACTGTTTCTGCCGCTGCCTTTGCAACTTGCACGCCGGCGCGCGTAGAGCCCGTGAACGACACCATGTCGATATCCGGATGGCGACAGATCGCTTCTCCGACGGTCGGGCCGTCGCCGTCGACCATGTTGAACACGCCTTTCGGCACGCCGGCTTCGGCGAGAATTTCAGCGAAAATATGCGCGCTGAGAGGCGCCACTTCGCTGGGTTTGAGCACCATGGTGCAACCCGCGGCCAGCGCCGGCGCTACCTTGCAGCTGATCTGATTTATCGGCCAGTTCCACGGCGTGATGAGGCCGCACACGCCAATGGGTTCGCGGCGGATCTGCGTCGTGCCGAGCGATTCCTCGAACTCGAATTCCTTCAGCGCCGCCAGCGCCGACATGAAATGACCGAGGCCGCTGCCGGCCTGCGCATGCAATGCAAGTTTCATCGGTGCGCCCATTTCATCGGAAATAGCGACCGCCACATCCTTGATGCGGCTTTGATAGACCTTGATGATCCGTTCCAGCAGCGCGATGCGTTCTTCGCGCGAGGTCTGCGAGAATGTTTCGAAAGCAGCCCGCGCCGCCTTGACCGCAGCGTCCACGTCTTCGGCCGTGCCGAGCATGATCTTGCCGACCACCTGTTCGGTCGCCGGATTGATCACCGCGTGTTCGCGGCGACCCGGCGGGGTCACCCAGGCGCCGTCGATGAAAAACCGCTTGAACTCGTACATGTCGTCCTCCGCCAAATCTCAATTCAAGGCAGCGATCCGCAGACCAGAACGACCCGGCCACGTGTAATCACGGGCGGGGCGGGCGCGGCAAAAAGGGGAGGCCATGATACGTCAGCGCCGCCCCGCGGAGCAGCGCCTGACGGTTAAGAATTAGCCGCCGGCATGCAGGGAAACTGCAGGCGTGCGGCTAGCGCCGTACGTCGCCGCCTTTTTCCGACAGCAGCAATTCCACATCGGCAACCGTCAACAGGTTGAAGTCGCCGGGAATGGAGTGCTTCAGGCAGCCAGCCGCCGCGCCGAAATCGATCGCCGCCTGGGGCGTCATTCCTTCCAGCAGACCATGCAGCACCCCCGCGGCGAAAGCGTCGCCGGCGCCGATGCGATCGACGATGCCATGGAGCGGATACGAACGACTCGTGTAAGTGGTGGTCTGGTCGAACAGCAGGCCAGTGAGTTGCTGGACATCGACGCTGTGCCGCGCGCGTTCCGTGCAGACGATGTACCGCAATTGTTTGAATGCTTCAAAGGCAACGTCCGCGGCCTGCCTGCGCGCATCGCCGGTGGGCGCCTTGAATCCCAGCATGAAAGCGATATCGCGATCGTCGCCAAAAATGATGTCGGCCTGCTCGCACAAACGCTGCAGCAACTGCGGTGCTTCCGGCGAACGCTCGCCCCAGAGCCGCGCCCTGAAATTGCAGTCGAAAGAAATATCAACGCCCGCTTGGCGCGCGGCATTCATGGCCTGCGCAGCGGCCTCCGCAGTGGATTTGCTGACTGCCGGCGTAATTCCCGAAACATGCAACCAGCGCGCATCCGCCAACAACTTAGTCCAGTCGTAAGTAGCCGCCGGCGCCGCGGCAAACGCGGAATTAGCTCGGTCATACAGCACTTCAGCGGGGCGATGACCGGCGCCATGAGTGAGGAAATACATTCCCATGCGCCCGTCGCGAAACGAAATCGTATCCGCCTCCACGCCGTGGCGGCGCAATTCGTCGGCGCAAACGCGACCGAGCGTTGAGTCGGGCAGCGAGCTGACCATCCGCGTGCGGTGGCCGAACTTGCACAGCGACACGGCGACGTTCGCTTCCGCGCCGCCGATGTGGGCATCGAAACGGGGGGATTGCAGCAGCAATTCCTTGCCGGGAGCGGACAGGCGTAGCAGCACTTCACCGAAGCAGACGATGGCCGGGTTCATGGAGGAGAGCATTCCTGGAATCTTAAGGAGGCGTTTCGACCGCCTGATTGTAGGGCATGGACGAGATGCGGATAGTGTCTTGCCGGCCCGTAGGGTGCTCTGTTAGCCTCGCATTGTCACCGGTGTCATTGCTGTATTTGGCCAATGCTACCGGTAACATAAAACGGGATGACCACGCCGGGATTCGCAGGTGGCCATACCCGATACGCCAGATGACCGATGGCACTCGGTATTGCGGCGCTTGTGATGGGGGAACAGTCATGTCGAGACTCGATCGTCCGGGTTCGATCCGCGTTGCGGTCCGGGCAGCGCATGGATTTGCGTCACTTTCCGCCGACGCAGCTGGCGGCGCCAATCGCGACCGCCCATTCGACTGCCACACATCCGCGTCCGAGCAAGACCCATAGCCTGGTAGGCGAGCCAGGGATCGCAGCAAAAACGCTCGCGTCGGCCAAAGGTACCGCTAACAGTTCACTCGTAGAGGGGGATCGATCATGTCGAGGGTTTCACTGCATTCATCCACCATCCGTGCAGCGGTGCACAGCCTCCTGGCTGGCGCCCTTGCCGCAGCATCGGGTAACGCCATTGCGCAGGAAGCCGGCCAGAGTTCGGATTCCGCGGAGCTGGAAGAGGTCGTCGTTACCGGTTATCGCGAGAGCCTGGAGCAATCGCTCGATATCAAGCGCGCCAATGCCGGTGCCGTCGACGCTATCTTCGCCGAAGACATCGCCGACTTTCCGGACACCAACCTGGCCGAATCCGTGCAACGCCTGCCGGGCGTATCGATCGATCGTGTTGGCGGCGAAGGCCGGCAGATCAGCATTCGCGGCTTGAGTCCGGAGTTCTCGCGAGTGCGCATTAACGGGATGGAGGCGCTGACCACGACAAGCGCGAGCGATGCCGTTGGCACCAATCGCACGCGTGCTTTTGACTTCAACGTGTTCGCGTCCGAGCTGTTCAACCAGATTGCCGTTCGCAAGACCTCCAGCGCCGAAGTCGACGAAGGCTCGTTGGGCGCGACCATCGACCTGTACACGGCGCGGCCGCTGGACTTCGAAGGCTTCAAGTTCGTGAGTTCATATCAGCAAGGTTACAACGAGCTGGCGGATCAGGCCGATCCGCGCGCGGTCGCCCTGGTCAGCATGGCGAACGAAGATCAGACCTTCGGCGCCTTGTTCTCCGTGGCTTATTCGAAGCGTCAGACGGTGGAGGAGGGCTCACAGTCCGGCGGATGGGAGAGGAATTCGAATACCACCGCGGACCGCTGGCAGAGCCTGCCAGCAGGGTTGAGCGCGGAGGAGATCAGCCGCGTCAACAACTCCGTGCACGCGCGCTTTCCTCGCTATGTCAATTTCGAGCACGATCAGGATCGGCTGGGCCTGACCGGATCGTTGCAATGGAAGCCAGGCGACAACACGACCCTGAGCTTCGACGTGTTGCACTCCAAGCTCGAGGCCGAGCGCAGCGAGCCGTTCCTGGAAGCCATTTCGTTTGCCCGCGGCAACGCCGCGGGTCGCGGTTCGACCGACGTGCTGGATTACGAGATCGACTCCAATGGCACCATGGTCTACGGCAGGTTCAACGACGTCGACGTGCGTTCCGAGAACCGCCTGGACGAATGGAACACCGAGTTCAATCAGTATTCGTTGTCGATGCAGCACGAATTCTCCGGGCGCTTCAAGATCGACGCCCTGGTCGGCACGTCCAAGTCGGAGCTGGAAGTGGAGCGTGCCACGACCATCATCCTGGAAAACTTCGACTCTGATAATTTCGTCTACGATTTCCGCGGCAGCAGCCGCAACCCGTTTGTTTCTTATGGCTTCGACGTCAGCGATCCGGCGAACTGGCGTGTGTCCGAAGTGCGCGAACGGCCGAGCGAACAGTCGAACGAGTTCGACACCGCCCGCGTCGACACTACGTTCGCGCTGAACGAGACGTTTACGCTGAAGGGTGGCGTGTCGTGGAAGGAGTTTGGTTTCGACGTGTTTGCCGGCTCACGCGACCGGACGTTGCCGATCAACTCGGCGGGCTGCACGATTCCGCAGACGGTGCTGTCGGCAGCGCAGGGCTATCAGCAATCGTTCGGCGACAACGACCTGCCGGCCGGCATGGCGAACAACTTCTTCGTTGCGGATGTGCGCGCCGTGGCTGACCAGCTTGGGCTGTACACCAACGAAGCCTGCTTCCCGCTGGTGGCGGTTGGGGCCGACATTCGCGGCGTCGTCGAAGAAGACCTGGGCTATCACGTGCAGCTCGACTTCGACACCACGTTGTTCGGTCTGCCATTCCGCGGCGATCTCGGCGTTCGCTACGTCGAGACCGACATGTCCGCGACCGGAACGCAAGCGATCACCAACGCCGATAACAGCGTCTCACTGCAGACTGTGGTCGCGGATCGCAAGTACGACGATACCTTGCCGGCAGTCAACCTGGTTCTCGAGGCATTCCCGGACTTCCTGGTGCGCGCGGGATACTCGAAAGTGATGTCGCGTCCTGCTCTGGGCTCGCTGTCCCCGGGCGGTACCATTACGGGCTTTGCCACGCCGCCGGCGGTGACTTTTGGTAATCCGGATCTCGACCCGTTCCGCGCCGATGCCTATGACTTGTCGTTCGAGTGGTACTTCGCCGAAGAAGCGTTGGTGGCGCTCGCCCTGTTCCGCAAGGATATCGAGTCGTTCACCGTCAACTCTCGCCAGTCGTTGCCGTGGACCTCGCTGGGCCTGCCGGACAGCCTGCTGGACCAGATTCCGCCGGAGCCCACCGATATTTTCGATGTGCGCACCACCGTCAATGGCAAAGGCGGCAAGCTGGATGGCTACGAGATTCAATATCAGCAGCCCTTTACCTTCCTGCCGGGTCCGGCGTGGCTGGCAATTTCGGCACCATTCTCAATTACACGAACGTGGAGTCGAAAGTGAATTTCGCGGCGGAAGGCGCTGCCCCGCGCATTCTCAACCTTGTTGGCTTGTCCGAGCAGTCCGCGAACGTCACGTTGTACTACGATAACGACATCTTCAGTGCTCGCGTGTCGCTGGCCTATCGCGATTCGTTCATGCGCACGGCGAATGCGCGCATAGGTAATGACATCGATTTCACCGATGAGTCGACCTACGTGGACTTCTCGACCAGCTACAAGATCAACGATCACTTCAAGGTGTCGCTGGAAGCGCTCAACCTCACGGATGAATATCGCACCGACCTGGTGGATACGACGGCCGAGCGGATCGACAATTATCTGCACACCGGTCGCCAGTACTATCTCGGCTTGCAGTTCTCCTATTGATAGAGTCGAAATATGAGTGAGATCAGCCGACGCAAACTGCTGGGTTCGGTGGTGCTCGGCACAGCCGCGGGATCGATCCCCGCGGCTGCGCAAGCCGCTGCGCCTTGTCCAACCGACAACAAGGTTTCCGGAAAGACCTGGGCGCGCGGCGTCGAAGGCCAGCGTCGCGCGGATCTTGGCGACGGCACGTTCCTGAATCCCATCGTGCCCGGCGATCACGCCGATCCGTCCATTCTCAAGGACGGCGACGATTACTACATGACGTTCTCGTCCTTCGACGCTTATCCCGGCGTCGTCTTGTGGCACTCGCGCGACGTGGTGAACTGGCAGCCCATCGGACCGACGCTGACAAAGCCGATCGGCTCGGTGTGGGCGTGCGATCTCGTCAAGCACAAGGGGCGCTATTACATATACATTCCGGCGCGCTGGCCGGATCGCAGGTCCACCTATGTGATCTACGCCGATAACATTCGCGGGCCGTGGAGCGACCCGATCGACCTGAAACTGCCCAGTCACATCGACCCGGGCCATATCGTCGGGGAAGACGGCAAGCGATATTTGTTTCTCAGCGGCGGCGATCGTGTGCGGCTGACCGACGATGGACTCGCAACCGACGGTCCGGTCGAACACGTCTACGAACCGTGGCGCTATCCCGAGGATTGGGTAGTCGAAGCTTTCGCACCCGAAGGCCCGAAGCTCATGCGGCGTGGCGAATGGTTTTACATGATCACTGCGGTGGGCGGCACTGCCGGGCCACCGACGGGGCATATGGTGATCGTCGCGCGCTCCAAATCCATTCATGGTCCGTGGCAGGACGATCCGGCGAATCCTATCGTCCGCACTTATTCCGCAGACGAAAAATGGTGGTCGCGCGGACACGCAACGCTGGTGGAAGGCCCCGCCGGCGATTGGTGGATGGTTTATCACGGCTACGAGAATGGCTACTGGACGCTCGGGCGCCAGACATTGCTCGATCCGGTGGAATGGACCAAGGACGGCTGGTTTCGCGCCAGGGGCGGCGATCTATCGCAGCCGATTCCGAAGCCGGGCAAAGGCAAGGCGCTGCCGAACGGCATGCCGCTGTCGGATGATTTTTCCACCAATCGTTTCGGCGTGGTGTGGGGCTTCTATGATCCGGGCCCGAATGAGATGTCGCGCGTGCAGTATCAATCGCAAGCGATGCGGCTCGTCGGCAAGGGTACGCAGCCCAACGATTGTTCGCCGCTCAGCTTCATCGCGCCGGACACGGCGTACAAGGTGTCGATCGACATAGAACTCGAAGAGGACGCCCAGGCCGGCTTACTGCTGTTTTACAACCGGCGCTTATACTGTGGACTGGGCTTCGACGCCCGTGGCCTGGTCATGCATCGCTATGGGCTCGAGCGACGCAACCCCTTGCCCGCAAGCATCGGCCGCCGGCTGTATCTGCAGATCGAAAACAATCGCCATATCGTCACCATCCACTACAGTGTTGACGGCAAGCGCTGGAACAAATACGGCGTGCAGATGGAAGTCTCCGGCTACCACCACAATGTGGCTTATGATTTCCTCAGCCTCCGGCCCGCCATCTATGCGGCGGGCAAGGGTGCGGCGGTGTTTCGAGACCTGCGCTATCAGGCGCTGGAGAATCCTGCGAAATCATGAAACCGGTGGATCCGATGTCACGGCGCGAGCTGTTGCAGGGCTCGCTGCTGGCCGCAGGCGCGCTGAGCCTGCCAGCGATGCTCCACGCGGCGAATGGAAACAGCAGCATCCTGGAAACTCGCTCAGGCAAGGTCGCGGGAATCAAAGCGCAAGGCGTGCATGTTTTCAAGGGAATCGCTTACGGCGCGGACACTCGCACTGGCAGGTTCTTGCCGCCGCAGCCACCGGTTGCGTGGCAGAAGACTCGCGACGCATCGAGCTACGGCGATTCCTGTCCTCAGCAAAGCTCTCGCGATCAGATGAGCGAGGACTGCCTGGTCTTGAACGTATGGACTCCCGCGCTGCGCGACGGTGGCAAGCGGCCGATCATGGTTTATTTCCATGGCGGCGAGTTCAGCAGCGGCTCGGGATCGAGTCCGCTGTACGACGGCACTCGGCTATGTGCGCGCGGCGATGTCGTTGTCGTCACCGTCAACCATCGCTCGCCGCTCGAGAACGGCCGTTACGGCGCGATGCACGGAATGGACATTCCGCTGGTGTTCGACAATATCGCACAGCCCGAATCGCGATCCGGCAAAGATGCGGACGCGCAGAGGGCCGCGGACCAGATGAGCGAGGCTTTCATCGCATTCGCCCGCAGCGGCAACCCAGCGCACGCCGGCATCCCGCAATGGCAGCCGTATGAATTGCCAGCGCGCGCGACGATGGTGTTCGATGTGAAATCGCAGTTAGTGAACGACCCTCGAGGCGAGGAGAGAAAGCTGTTCGCGCAGGTGCCGTACATTCAGCGCGGCACTTACTAATCTTCACCTCTCCCCGTGGGAGAGGTCGGGCGCAGCCCGGGTGAGGGGTCGGTGGAGTAAGACCCTCACCCTAGCCCTCTCCCACTTCGTGGGAGAGGGGACGGATAACGTCGGCTTGTGTTTGATCTCACCTCTCCCTTGGGAGAGGTCGGGCGAAGCCCGGGTGAGGGTCGGTGGAGTAAGACCCTCACCCTAGCCCTCTCCCACTTCGTGGGAGAGGGGACGGATAACCTCGGCTTGTGTTTGATCTCACCTCTCCCCGTGGGAGAGGTCGGGCGCAGCCCGGGTGAGGGGTTGGTGGAGTAAGACCCTCACCCTAGCCCTCTCCCACTTCGTGGGAGAGGGGACGGATAACGTCGGCTTGTGTTTGATCTCACCTCTCCCTTGGGAGAGGTCGGGCGAAGCCCGGGTGAGGGTCGGTGGAGTAAGACCCTCACCCTAGCCCTCTCCCACTTCGTGGGAGAGGGGACGGATAACCTCGGCTTGTGTTTGATCTCACCTCTCCCTTGGGAGAGGTCGGGCGCAGCCCGGGTGAGGGGTCGGTGGAGTAAGACCCTCACCCTAGCCCTCTCCCACTTCGTGGGAGAGGGGACGGATAACCTCGGCTTGTGTTTGATCTCACCTCTCCCTTGGGAGAGGTCGGGCGAAGCCCGGGTGAGGGGTTGGCGGAGTAAGACCCTCACCCTAGCCCTCTCCCACTTCGTGGGAGAGGGGACGGATAACCTCGGCTTGTGTTTGATCTCACCTCTCCCTTGGGAGAGGTCGGGCGCAGCCCGGGTGAGGGGTTGGCGGAGAAAGACCCTCACCCTAACCCTCTCCCACTATCGTGGTAGAGGGGACGGATAACGTCGGCTAATTCATCTCCCGCTTAGTCATATATCGCAGGTCCCATTCCTTCTCCTCGAAGCGCTGGCGGGTCTCCTTGTATTGCGGGTAGCCGCCGACCTCATCTTCGCTGTCGATAATCTCGCCGCGGCCTTCGATGGTGTCGGCGACGATGCGTGCGTCGACGGGATCGCGATCCCATGGTCGCGCGCCGGCGTTGCGAATCACGGAGTCCTGCACTTCAGCCGCGGGCATCGGCATCACTCCCGTCGGAAGTGGGGGCTTGGCTATCGGAATGATCTTCGCCGCTGAGTTGCTGTAACGGCCGAGCTTGGGCAAGTCCTGGCCGGTCCAATCGACGGCGATATTGTCGGCCTCGAAGTATTCGATGTCGCCGGAGCCGCCGAGCATGAACAGCGGCAGATGCGGTGGCGTGGAAGGGCCGCCGCGAAGTACGTTGCCGATCAGCGCCAGCCGGCCGTTTTGAAATGGCTGGCTACGCCACTCTTCGGCGATCAGGTTGTAATGAACCGCGCGCGGGCCGGGGTTGTAGATCAAATTATTGATCACCATGCCGTGCACGCCGCCTTTGAGCAGCGGATTGCGTTCGTAGTTGTGCGCGTACAGGTTGCCGATGATGAGGACGTCGCTGGCGTTGTCGTGGATCAGGGAGCCTTTGGAGTGCTCGCCTTTGGAATGCGTCGAATACGCCAGCCCCTCGGCAATGATGTTGTTGCTGAAGGTGATTCGGTGCGAAGCGCCTTCACGCCACTGCGCCACGGTCTTGCCGGTGAAACGGGGGCCGGACGCGGACAGGTTTTCATCGATGGCCCAGGTCATCGAGCAATGATCGACGATGATGTTGTAAGCGCCAACGGCCGAGAATGCGTCGGGTTCCCAGCC
The DNA here is from genome assembly GCA_963710595.1 of uncultured Gammaproteobacteria bacterium. Lineage (GTDB taxonomy): Bacteria > Pseudomonadota > Gammaproteobacteria > Steroidobacterales > Steroidobacteraceae > Steroidobacter. Next base: position 461,976 of record CAVQAZ010000003.1, on the reverse strand, counting down.
TGTGCGAGGTTCCGCTCCGGCTGCGCCGGTGCGCACGCGAATGTGCTGCATGATCACGTCGTGCGTCAGGACATCGATGCCGGTGCGGATCAACGTGATGCCGGGAGAGGGCGCGGTCTGGCCGGCAAGGGTCAGAAACGGCTCATTGAGTTTGAGCTCGCGCCGTTCCATATCGATGATGCCACCGACTTCGAATACGACAATGCGCGGGCCTTTGGTTTGCAGCGCTTCCAACAAGGAACCGGGACCGTCGGCCTTGAGTGTCGTCACGCGAATGATGCGGCCGCCGCGGCCGCCGGGCGTCTGCGCTGCTGCGCCTTGCGCTCCCGGAAAGGCCGGCAGAGTTTCGGCTGCCAGCAGCGAGGGTGCTGGCAGCAGCAACACTATCGACCACCATCCCGCCCGCAACGACGGCTTCTTGATCGGCATGCTGTCCCTCCATTCAACCTGCTGTTGTCGAGCGTGGATTGTAAATGACACCGGTTTCCTATATACAGTTTTTCGGCGCGGCGAACGGCCAGGCCCGCCTTTGCGAACTATATTCAGCAGGTTTCAGGGGGAGTGGTGCCAGCATGAGCAGTGCGGTATTGCAAGGGATGCCGCCAAGCGGCGTCGAAATGATCGCGGAGCAGTTTGTCCGCGCGCGCCTGGCGGGACAATCGTTGCCCCAATACCCCGGCACGCTGCCGAATGACTTGGCCACGGCCTATCGTTGCCAGGAATGGGCCATCGACCGCTGGCCCGACGCCATCGTCGGCTGGAAGGTCGCACGCATCGGCGCGGCGTTCGCCAGACAATTTCCCGAAGAGCGGCTGGTCGGCCCCGTGTTCCAGCGCAATTTGCATTGGGCGCGCGCCGGCGAGATCGTCGATTGTCCGGTGTTCGAAGGCGGCTTCGCGGCCGTCGAAGCGGAGATCGTGTTGCGAGTCAACGAAGATGCGCCGCCGGGTAAAAAGCTGTGGAGTATCGATGAAGCCGCCGAATTAGTGCGCAGCTTTCACCTCGGCGTCGAAGTTGCGGGTAGTCCGCTCGCGACGCTGAATGATCTGGGCAGCGGCGCAGTCATTTCCGACTTCGGCAACAACTGGGGCGTGATCGTCGGTTCGATGCTCGGCGAATGGCGTTCCATCGAAGAAATCATCGCTCTTTCCTTCATCGACGACAGCTTCGTCGGTCGCGGCACGGCGTTTGTTCGCCAAGGTGCGCTCGGCGCGCTCGCATTTGCCCTTGGGAAATGTGCGCAGCGCGGCCGACCGCTGTGCGCCGGCGATATCGTTTCCACCGGGGCGATCACCGGCGTGCATGACATCCGCGTCGGGCAACATTCGCGCCACGTTTTCGAAGGTTGCGGCGAAGTCGAGTGTCACGCGGTTCGCACCAGCTCGTATCTGTCGGAGAGCAAGCGCTGATCATGATGAATCGCCGCGAGATGCTGGTCGGCATAAGCGCTCTGTGCGCATCGAATTCCCGGCTGGCGGCAGCGGCGTCGGGTTCCTTGATGACGGCCGCCGATGTGCACGTAGACGGCTATCCGACCGTCGAAGCCGTCCGTTGGCTCGGCAAGAAGCTGCAGCAGGAAACCGATGGTCGACTGGACATTCGCGTCTATCACGCCGGCCAGCTGGGCCGGGAGTCGGACACTATCGATCTCACGCGCTTCGGCGCGATCGACATCACACGCGTCAATTTCGCGTCGCTCAACAATCCGTTTCCGCTCACCAAGATTTTCTCGCTGCCCTATGTGTTCGAATCGGTCGAGCACATGCGCCGCGCTGCGGACGGTGACGCGGGACGCGCAGTGCTGGAAGGGTTCGGCAAACGAGATCTCGTCGGGCTTGCAATCTACGATGCGGGCTCGCGTTCGTTCTACAACACGCGCCGACCGGTGCATGAGCCGAAGGATTTGCACGGCCTGAAGATTCGCGTTCCCCCATCGGACATTTTCATTGAACTGGCGCGCGCTCTCGGTGCGAATCCGACGCCGCTGCCGTTCGGTGAAGCGTATTCGGCCTTGCAGACGCATCTCATCGAGGGCGCGGAGAATAACTGGCGCACCTTTCACACCAGCCGTCATTTCGAAGTGGCGCGCTACTGGTCGAACACTGGCCACTCGCATTCGCCCGAGGCATTGCTGATATCCCGCAGGACATTCGACGCCTTGAGTGCGGCCGACCGCGATTTGCTCGTGGCCACGGCGCGCGAGTCGGTTCCGGTCATGAGGGAACTCTGGGATCGCATGGACGCAGAGTCCCGGGACTTCGTCATCAAGGCAGGCGTGCGGGCCAATGACGTTGACGTCGCCGCGTTCCACGGCGCTGCAAGGCCGGTGGTGGAGCGTTACCTGCAGCAAGAGGGACTCGGCCCGGTGTACGACAGCATTCGCGCGGTGGCTTGAGTCGCATGAGCACCACTTCTCAGACCGATACTGCTTCCGTGACTACGACGCGCCTGACTTCGGCGCTCGATGTATTGGACCGCGCCGCGCTCGCGATCGCGTGTGTCGGATTGGGCGGCATGGCGCTGGTGCAAGGCTGGCAAGTCTTCGCGCGTTACGTGCTCAATGACTCGCCGAGCTGGACCGAACCACTGGCGTTGCTGTTCATGAGTACGACCATGATGCTCGGCGCGGCGTGCGGCGTCCGGGCGCATCGCCACTTCGGGTTTTTCATCTTGGTGGAAACGGCCAGGCCGAAAGTGCGCCGGCTGCTGCTGGCGACGACGAGCCTGGTTGCTGCCGCCATCGGACTGATGCTGTCAGTGTGGGGCGCCAAGATGGCGGGTGACGCCTGGGGTTATCCGATCGCCGGCGCACCGTTTCCGCAAGGGATGGCATACCTGCCGATGTGCATCGGCGGCTTGTTGATCGCGATATTTGCAGTGGAGAAGGTGTTGGTGCCGGCGCCTCAGGTTGAGCATGCGGCGGAGTAGGACTTTTCCACACCTTCAGAAGAGTCTCGGAAGCCGGGTGCGTTGTTGAGACCGGTCAGAGTCTTGGTGGCTCGCAGCGGCTGGGTGGGACAGGTGTCCTTTCAGGACCGCCCGCAAGTACGTCCCTGTAGGGCTGCGTAGAAAATCTCTCCCTGATTTTCACGCTCCTGAAAGGACACTTGTTCCACCCAGCCGCGGCCTTTTCCCTTGGTAAACCCCTGACGGCTTGGCGCAGATAAAGATAGAAGACATGGCAATCACAATCCTCTTCGTGACGCTCGCGCTGCTGCTGCTGATCGGCCTGCCGGTGGGCTTTGCCTTGATCGCCTCGTCGCTCGCGACGGTGTTGTATCTGGGTATTCCGGCGATTGTGGTTGGGGTGCAGACGGCCAGTGGCGCCAGTGCCGCTTCGCTGATTGCCATACCGCTGTTCATCTTTGCCGGCGAGATGATGATGCGGGGTGGGATATCGGAGCGGTTGATTGCTTTTGCCTCCTCGCTGGTGGGTCACCTGCGCGGTGGCCTCGGGCAGGTCAACGTGCTGGCGTCGTTGTTTTTTGGCGGCGTGTCGGGATCGGCGATCGCGGATGTGTCGGCGATCGGTGGCACGATGATTCCGCAGATGGTCAAGCGTGGGTTCGATCGTGACTTCGCGGTGAATGTTTCCATTACCGCCGCACTGGTGGCGTTGCTGGTGCCGCCTTCGCATAACTTGATTCTGTATTCGGCGTCGGCCGGTGGCTCGATCTCCATTGCCGACTTGTTCGCGGCCGGTATTCTTCCTGCGCTGTTGATGACATCGGTGGTGATGTTCACCAGTTGGGCGATTGCCAAGCGTCGCGGCTACGTGACGGAGCCGTTTCCGGGAGCGCGCGAGATCCTGACTCGCTTTATCTCGGCGCTGCCTGGGTTGTTGCTGGTAGCCCTGATCTTCCTCGGCATCCGCGCCGGCATCTTTACGGCGGTGGAGAGTGCGGCCATCGCCGTGTTTTATGCGATCTTGGTCACGGGCGTTGTCTATCGCCGGCTGACCTGGCAACACTTTGTCGATACTTGCATGGGCGCGGTGCGCACCACCGGCTTGATTCTGTTCGTGATCGGCGCCGCCGCATCTTTTGGTTGGCTGCTGGCTTACATGCAGGTGCCGTCGGCGGCTGTCGAGGCACTCACTTCGGTGTCGGACAACAAGTACGCGATCCTGATGATGCTGGTGGTGCTGCTGCTGATTCTCGGCACCTTCATGGACCTGGCGCCGATGATCATCATCTGCACGCCTATTTTCCTGCCGGTGGCCAAGGCGTTCGGCGTCGATCCGATTCACTTCGGCGTCATTCTGATTCTCAACGCCGGCATAGGCTTGATCACGCCGCCGGTGGGCTCGGTGCTGTTCGTCGGCGCAGCCATCGGCAAGATCAGCGTGACGCAGGCGCTGCGCACTATCTGGCCGTTCTATCTCGCGGCGCTGTCAGTCTCCCTCATCGTAGTGTTCGTGCCGGCGCTGTCGCTATGGCTGCCGGCGTTGCTCAAACATTGAGATCAAATGAGCCGGTTGAGCACGCCGGCAAGCGACGCCGAGCTGTCGACGGACGATAGCTGCGCATAAGCGTCTGCCAGCGCCATGCGAAACAGCGGGGACGTAGCCAAGTTGGCGCTGAATACTTTCTCCAGCGTCAGGAACGCCGCCACGTCGTGCGACGGGTCGCCGTTGCATCGTTTGGCCAGCTCGGTGAGCTGGGGCGCGAGCGGATCGACAATCTGTCGTTCATGACGCACTTGGCGCCGGATGAAATGAAACCAGGCCGCGATGGGCAAGCACAGGCGAACGAACGGTCCGCGCGTACCCATATTCTCCGCAATCGTCGGCAGGATGCGAAACGGCAACTTCTGCGATCCGTCCCATGCTATCTGCGACAGCAAGTGGCGGATCGCCGGATTGCGAAAGCGGCGCAGGATGGCTTCGATGTATTGATCGAGATCCAGGCCGGCAGGGGCGTCGAGGCTGGCGCGAATATCTTCGACCATCATGCGGCGAATGAATGCCGACAGCTTGGCGTCGCCCATGGCGGCCGACACGATTTCATAGCCGGCCAGACTGCCGACGTAGGCCAGCGTCGAGTGAGCGCCGTTCAACAGGCGCAGCTTGGCGCGCTCGAAGCCCGCAACGTCATTGGTCACGGTGACGCCGATCGCTGCCCAATCCGGCATCGGCCCACGCAGCTTGTCCTCGAGCACCCATTGGCTGAATAATTCGCGCTGCACCGGCCAATGATCTTCAACGCCGAGCGACTCGGCGACCCGTGTACGAAGAGCGTCGTCGGTCGCAGGAGTGATGCTGTCCACCATCGTGCAAGGGAAGGTGACTTCGGCTTCGATCCACGAAGCCAGCGTCGGATCGCTGGAGCGAACGAACTCGAGCATGGCGCGTCGCAGCCGATGGCCGTTGTCGGCGAGGTTGTCGCAGCTGATGACGTTGAACGGTTCGCTGCGCATGTCGTGACGCTGGCGCAGCGCTTGCGCCAGGAAGCCGATGAACGTGCGGGGCGTGCCGGAATTCTTCAAATCATGGACGATGTCGGGATGCGAAAAGTCCAGCCCGCCTTCCTTGTTGAGGCAGTAGCCTTTCTCGGTAATGGTCGCGGTAACGATACGCGTTGCCGGATTGACCATGCGTTCCAGCACTGCAGTCGGCGATTCAGGCGCGACCAGCACTTCCTTGATCGAGCCGATGACGCGAAATGACGATTGCTGGTCCAGCACGGCGATGGTGTAGAGCCAATCCTGCGGCGCCAGCGCATCGCGAACACCCGCGCTATGCAGGGATACTTCGCTGATCCCCCAGCGCGGGTCGCGGCTCAAAGCATCGTCGATGTAACAAGCCTGGTGAACGCGATGAAACGCGCCTGGGCCGAAGTGGACGATGCCTGTGGCGACGGTGTTGCGATCGTAAGCGGGGATCCGAACGCTGCGGCCTCGCAGGGCCGCCACAGAAGCGGGCGATAAAATCACAGTGTCACGCTGTCCTTCCAGATTGCGATCGATCGCCGAGCGCGATGGTTTCTTCGGCCGCCAAGTCTCGTAAGGCCACTGCGACATGATCGTCCTCCGCCACGCGATAGATTGCGGGCGGCTGGCGGGCAGGGAGGCTGGCTGCATTCATAAGGGCAGATGATGGCATTGAGCTGGTGCTGAAGGAAACCGGTGTCTGCGACACCGCGGTCTGGTACCGTTGCCTCGCTCCCGCATCGTACCCAAGGTATTCTCGGCGCTTCCGGATTCACTGCAGGTTAACCGCTCCGATGGCCCGCAAACCGGCCAAGAAAGTCGTCCGCCCACCGGCGCCAGCAGTCGCGCGCGCGGTGATGGAAAGCCGTCCGCCGCTCGCAGTGGAACTGCGTCCGGCCACATTGCGCCGGAACGCGGAAAAAAAACACACCATCAATGACATTGCGCGGCTGGCCAATGTTTCGAAGAAGACGGTTTCGCGCGTCATCAACGAATCGCCGTTCGTGCGGGAAGAAACCCGCACGCGCATCGCTGAAATCATTCGCAGCACCGGCTTTTCACCCGATCCCCAGGCCCGTGGCCTGGCTTTCCGGCGCTCGTATCTCATCGGCCTGGTTTATGACAACCCCAACGCCCCCTACGTCATCAATGTCCAGGAAGGCGCACTAGGGGCGTTGCGCCGCGTCGGCTACGAGCTGGTGGTACATCCGTGCGACCGCAACGGGCCGGATTTCCTCAGCGACATCCATCAGCTGGTCAGCCGGCAAAAGCTCGACGGCATGCTGATCCTGCCGCCGGTCTCGGAGAACATCGCACTGGCCGACATGCTCCGGGACATTCATTGTCCCTATGTTCGCATTCTGTCCGCGGCGCTGGATGAACCACAGAACCTGGTGCAGTCCATGGACCGGCAGTCCGCCGCCGAAGTGGCTGAACACTTGGCGAAACTGGGGCACACCCGCATCGCAATGATCAGCGGTCCACCGACTTATCGTTCCTCGCAGGAGCGCCTGGAAGGGTTTTCCAATGCGCTGGCCGATCGCGGCCTGACGCTGTCGCCGGACTACATCGCCGAAGGTGCGTACACCTTCGAATCGGGCGCCGCCTGCGCCGAAATGCTGTTGTCTCGTACGCCACGGCCGACCGCGATCTTCGCGGGTAACGATGAGACGGCGGCGGGTGTTTATCGCACCGCGTACCTGCGCGGGCTGAGAATTCCCAACGATCTCACTGTCATTGGCTTCGATGACAGTCCGCTGGCCTCGCGCTTGTGCCCGTCTTTGACGACCATGCGCCAGCCCATCCGCGACATGGGACGACTGGCAGCGGAAAAACTGATCGCCAAGATCTCGCGCACCCAGGGCCCGTCGGTTGCCGCAACCACCGTATTCCCGCATCTGGTGGTGCGGGAATCGTCCGGCCGCCCCGCAAATTAACTGCGCTCGACCGGGCCGAATTAACCGAGAATTGCGCGCAGTTCAGCCTTGCGCAGCACGGATTGCTGGCGGCTGGTCATGACACCGGTTACCATTTGCCGATCCACAATCGCATCCGGATACGGTGCGGCATCCTCATCATGACCACGCCCTTACACCTGCACGAAGACCGATTGTTTCCAGCCGATCCGGCAGTCCGCGCCATCGCGCGGCGTTTGTATGCCGGCGTTCGCGATCTGCCCATTCTCAGTCCGCACGGCCACACCGATCCACAGTGGTTTGCGGGCAATGCGCCGTTCGGTAACGCAACCGAACTGCTGCTGGCGCCGGACCACTATTTGTTTCGCATGCTCTACAGCCAGGGCATCGACCTGAACGATCTGGGCGTGGGTTCGCGCCGGGGGCCGTCGACAGCCGTGCCTCGCGAAGCCTGGAGAAAGTTCGCGGCGCACTTTTATCTGTTCAACGGCACGCCGTCGTGGCTGTGGCTGAACTATGTGTTCGCAAAAATTTTCGGGCTGACAGCGCGCCTCGAAGCGGCCACGGCCGACCATTATTTCGACGTGATCGGCGAGCAACTAGCACAAGATGATTTCCGGCCGCGCGCCTTGTTCGAGCGCTTCAACATCGAAGTGCTGGCGACCACCGAATCACCGGTCGATACGCTCGATCATCATCACGCGATTCAGAAGAGCGGCTGGCAGGGCCGCATCATCACGGCGTACCGCCCCGATGCCGTCATCGATCCGGAGCACGAACAGTTTCGTCCGGCATTGGCGCGCTTCGCCGAGTTGACCGGTGAAGACGTGTACAGCTGGAGCGGTTATCTCGACGCTCACCGCAAGCGTCGTGCTGATTTTGCCAAGGCCGGCGCGACATCGACCGATCATGGTCATCCCACTGCCGCCACCGCGGACCTGGACGAAGCCCGAAGCGAAACGTTTGTTCGAGCGCGTGACCAAGGGCCAGCCCACCGCTGCCGAGGCGGAGCTGTTCCGCGCCGCGATGCTGGTCGAGATGGCGAAGATGAGCGTCGACGACGGGCTGGTGATGCAAATTCATCCCGGTGCGTTCCGCAATCACAACCGCTGGTTGTTCGATACGTTTCGGCCGCGACAAGGGCGCGGACATTCCGGAGCGCACCGAATATGTGCAGGCGTTGCGGCCGCTGCTGGATCGCTTCGGCAACAGCAAACAATTGAGCATCATCCTGTTCACCCTGGATGAGACGGTGTACAGCCGCGAACTCGCGCCGCTCGCCGGTCACTATCCCGCCCTCAAGCTCGGCCCGGCATGGTGGTTCCATGACAGTCCGGAAGGAATGCTGCGCTTTCGCGAGTACACCACCGAGACGCGCAGGTTTCTACAACACCGTCGGCTTCAACGACGACACGCGCGCGTTCCTGTCGATTCCCGCTCGTCACGATCTCGCACGCCGCGTCGATTGCACCTATCTCGCGCGACTGGTCGCCGAGCATCGGATCGACGAGGACGCCGCTGCGCAAGTTGCCGGTGATCTCACTTATCGACTGCCTAAGCAGGCTTACAAGCTGTAATTGCAGCCCGTATTTTTCAAAGGATATCCCGTGTTCAAGAAAACCTATCACGCCACGCATCCGGACATGATGGACGGCGCCAGCAACGAGCAGCTGCGCGAGCGCTATCTGGTCGGCGGCCTGTTCGCAGCGAACGCGCTCGCACTCAACTACACGCACTACGAGCGTTTCGTGATCGGCGGCGCCATGCCGGCCGGCCAGCCGCTCAAGCTGCCCGAGCAGACCGAGCCCGCCTCGGCCAAAGGCAAACCGTTCCTCGAACGACGCGAACTGGGCGTGGTCAATGTCGGCGAAACCACCGGCCGCGTGACGCTCGATGGACAGGCTTTCAGCCTGGCGCCAAAAGACGGTCTGTATGTCCCCATGGGCACCAAGGACGTGGTGTTCGAATCGCCAGCGCCAATGAGGCGCGAAGTTCTATCTCGTCTCCACTCCGGCGCACGCGCGCTTCGAAGCCGTGCACCTTTCGATCGACAAGGCGGTGTCGCTGGAGCGCGGCGCGCTGGAGACGTCGAACGAACGCACCATCTATCAGTACATCGTGCCGGCCACCTGCAAGTCCTCGCAGCTGCTGCTCGGCCTGACGCTGCTCAAGTCCGGCAGCGTCTGGAACACGATGCCGCCGCATCTGCACGACCGTCGCTCGGAGATCTATTTCTACTTCGACCTGGCAGGCGACCAGCAGCGCATCATGCATTTCATGGGCGAGCCCGACGAGATGCGCAGCATTGTCGTAAGCAACGAAGAAGCAGTGATGTCGCCGCCGTGGTCGATCCACATGGGCGCGGGCACGCGCAACTACAGTTTCATCTGGGCGATGGGCGGCGAGAACCTCGACTACACGGACATGAACGTCCTCGACATCTGCCAGCTGAAGTAATCATGAGCCAACCTCCTTCGTTTTCGCTCGCAGGCAAGGTGGCGCTGGTGACCGGCGCCAACACCGGCCTGGGGCAGGGCATCGCGATCGCGCTGGCGCAGGCCGGCGCCGACATCGTCGGCATCGCGCGCTCGAGCGCCTTGGATACCGAAAGAGGCGTGGTTGCTGCCGGCCGAAAATTTCATTCGATCTATGCCGACCTGGAGCGCAGCCATGAAGCGCAGCGCGTGGTTGCTCAAGCCATCGAAGCGGCCGGCCGCGTCGACATCCTGGTCAACAACGCCGGCATCATCCGTCGCAACGACGCGCTCACATTCACCGAGCAGGACTGGGACGCGGTGCTCAACGTCAACCTGAAGACGCCGTTCTTCCTGGCGCAGGCGGTGGCGCAAGCGCTGGTGAGCGCGGGCCGCGGCGGCAAGATCATCAACATCGCCTCGATGCTGTCGTTCCAGGGCGGCATTCGCACCGCTTCCTATACCGCCAGCAAAAGCGGTCTGGCCGGAGTCACGCGGCTGCTGGCGAACGAGTGGGCGGCGTACGGCATCAACGTCAACGCCATCGCGCCCGGCTACTTCGAGACCAACAACACCGCGGCATTGCGTGCCGATGAACAGCGCAATCGCGACATCCTCGCCCGCATTCCCGCCGGCCGCTGGGGCAAGCCGTCAGATCTCGGCGGCGCGGCGGTCTTCCTTGCCTCGGCCGCCGCCGATTATGTCCACGGGACCATTCTGCCCGTCGACGGCGGCTGGCTGTCCCGCTAGTCCATCTGTGGGTTCCTCGGGAACTCGTTAGGGGATTTCCCTAAACGGCCGCCGGCGCGCGCCACAACACACTTTCTACGCCTGGATTTGTTCAGAATCGCTCGCCTGTGGCCGATGGGGCCGCTTATGTCATTCATCCAAACTCGCAAACCGGCCCAATCGCAGGTCCAGTCATGTCCGCTGCTGACCGCACTGACGACATCGATGCGCGTTCTGCGCTCGATGCCGTTGCTCACGGTGTCGCGATCGCGACCCGGAATGGTGCGGAAGTCGGCCTGAGTTATGTCAACCCGGCGCTGTCGCGGCTGACGGGTTACGACGGCGCCGAGATACTCCGTTGCGGTTTGCAGCTGTTCGGCGGGTCGGGCACCGACTCCTCCGTCCACCAGCGACTGCGCGACGCCATCATTGCCGGCGACGACCTCTGCGCCGAGTGGCTGATCCAGTGTCGTGACGGCAGCATGTTGTGGACTCGCGTAACTGCGCGTGCGGCCGCCGGCAATTCCAAGCAAGTCGTCATCACTCTCGAAGACATTGCGAATTACAAACGCGCCCGTGATTCATTGCGCGCCAGCGAGGCTCGCCTGGAACTCGCGATGGAAGCGAGCGAGCTGTCGATGTGGGATTGGAACGTCGAACTGGACCAGGTTTCATACAACGACCAATGGCGCAGTTCGCTCGGCATCGAGCCGCGCGAACTGCTCCAGCGCGAGGCGCTCAGCGACCGCTTGATGCTGCCATCCGACGATGCGGGCGTGCTGGAAAAATTCGAACGGCATTTTCATGGCGGCTCGCCCGCGTTCGCAAGCGAATACCGGTTGCCGACTCACGACGGCACCTGCAAATGGTTTCTTGCGCACGCGAAAGTCGTCGGTCGCGACGCCACCGGCAAAGCGCTGCGCATCATCGGCGTGTTGCAAGATATCTCTCGCAGCAAACAAGACCAGCGCACGGCGGTCGAGGTCGAGCAACGCTGGGAACGCGCGATTCGCGGCACTTCCGATGGTTTGTACGAGTGGAACCTGCTCACCGGTCACGTCTGGTATGCCAGCCGGTTTCGCGACATCGTCGGTTGTGGCGACGACAATTTCGCCAACAGCTTCCAGGCGTTTCAGAACGTGTTGCATGCCGAGGATCGCGTCGCGGTGCTGGCGAAAATCCGTGCGCACCTGGAAAACCAGAGTCGCCTCGACTTGCGTTGCCGCGTCGTGACTCGCGGCGACAAGATCGTGTGGTGTCGCCTGCGTGGCGAGGCAGAGCGCGACGCCGCCGGTCGCCCGACGCGGCTTGCCGGATCGCTCAGCGATATCAGTGCGCAGATCGATGCCGAAAAGGCGTTGAGCCGCAGCCAGGATTTTTACGGCACGGTGCTGGACTCGCTGCCGCTGTTCGTCGCCTACGCTGACCGGGACGAGCGCATTCTCTACGCCAATCGAATGTTTCAACATTTCTTCGCGACCGCGCTCGCCGATTCCCGGGGGCGGGTGATCAGCGATGTGATCGGTGATCGCCGTTACGGCGCGATCGGTCCCTACGTGCGCGAGGCCTTGCAAGGAAAGACCATAGAAGGGCATGGCCGCTATCGTGACGCCACCGGCAAACTGGTGGACCTCGAAGCGGTATTCATTCCACATCACGACGACAACGGCGAGGTTCAAGGTTGTTTCGTCGCCGCGCGGGATATCACCGAGAAGCGTCTGCTCGAAGCGGAGTTGCGCCAGAGTCAGAAGATGGAAGCCGTCGGCCGCCTTACCGGCGGCATCGCGCACGACTTCAACAATCTGCTGTCGGTGATCGTCGGCAACATGCAGCTGCTGACGCGTTCGTTACAATCCACGCCGCGGCTGTTACGCCAGGCGGAAACTGCATTGAATGCGGCGATGCGCGGCGCCGAATTGATCAAACGCTTGCTGGCGTTCGCTCGCCAGCAGGTGCTGGAGCCGAAGATCGTCGATCTCAATGCGCTGATCGGCGGCATGTACGAATTGCTGCGGCGCTCATTGACAAGCGATATCGAACTCCAACGTCAGCTGGCGGCGGAGACCTGGTTCCTGCGAGCCGACCCGGGCCAGCTGGAGAATGCGGTATTGAATCTGGTGATCAACGCGCGCGACGCGATGCCTCACGGCGGAGTAATCACGCTCGCGACGCGCAATGTAACCATCGGTGTGGAGCGGCTGCCGCGCGAAGACGGTGTGACACCCGGCGAATATGCAGTGTTGGAAGTCGTCGATGCCGGTGCCGGCATGTCGGCGGAAACGCTGAAGCGTGTGTTCGAGCCTTTTTTCACGACCAAGGAAGTGGGTAAAGGTAGCGGTCTGGGGCTGTCGATGGTGTATGGATTCGTCAAGCAATCCGGCGGCCACGTGCATATTGCCAGCGCTCCGCAGCAGGGTACGACGGTGCAGCTGTACTTTCCGCGCTCACAAGCAGGCGCGGACCAAGTGCGCCCCGAAGGCTTGGTGCCGATGGACCTGCCGCATGGGAGCGAGACGCTGCTGGTCGTCGAAGACAACACCGAGGTGCGTAACACCGCGGTTGAAATTCTTGCCAGCCTCGGTTATCGAGTGCTCGAAGCGGCCAACGGTCACCAAGCGCTGGAGCGCTTCATGCGTCATCCGGACATCGCGCTGGTATTCACCGATATCATGCTGCCCGGAGGGTTGCTCGGCACGCAGCTGGCGGAAAAGCTTACCGAGCGCCGGCCCGAATTGAAGGTACTGTTGACCTCGGGCTTCAGCGACAGCAGCCTGATGCACCGGAGCATGCTCGACGGCAGCGTCGATCTGCTGCCCAAGCCGTATCAAGTGGAAGAGCTGGCACGACGTGTCCGCGCTCAATTAGATGGACAAGAGGAGAACCAGCGTGTTCCGGCGTGAGAGGAATTTATTACTGGCGGTAGATGATGAGGTGGACTTCCTGGAGCTGATCGAGCAGATCGGCAAGGGCGTGGGCTGCACCGTCATCACCGCCGACACGGCCGCAAGTTTTCGCGAACAGCTGTCGCATCGGCAGCCTTCGCTGATCCTGCTCGACTTGCAGATGCCCGGCATGGACGGCATCGAAGCGCTGCGTTACCTGGCGCGCCAGAACGTGACTTCCGGCATCCTGCTCGCCAGCGGCATGGACCAGCGCGTGCTGGCCAGTGCGCGCCAGCTCGGCGAATCGTTGGGATTGAAAATGCTCGGCACCTTGCAGAAGCCGGCCATGCTCGAAGACATCGAAACCCTGCTGGCCACGCACCTCGAGCCGAGTTCGCGCATTTCGGTCGAGGAATTGCGCAAAGCCATCGATGAGCACGAACTGCTGGTGCATTACCAGCCGAAGGTCGTGCGGACCTCCGGCGACTGGCATGTGCGCAGCGCCGAAGCGCTGGTGCGCTGGCGTCATCCCCGCTTGGGATTGTTGTATCCGGGCGAGTTCCTGCCGCTGGCCGAGCAATCCGGATTGATCGTCGATCTCACCGATTTCGTGCTCACCGATGCGATCCGCCAAATCGGTCACTGGAGCGCGCGTGGTCTGGACCTCGGCGCGGCCGTGAACCTGTCGCCGCGGCTGGTGCAGGATCTGGAGTTTCCGGAACGGCTCACGCGCGCGCTGCGCGAATTCGAAGTCCGTCCGGAACAATTGACCCTGGAAGTCACCGAAGCCGCGTCGGTAGATGATCCGGAGCTGGTGATGGACATCTTCACGCGCCTGCGGGTGAAAGGCGTCGGCCTGTCGCTCGATGACTTCGGCATCGGTACCTCGTCGCTGACGCTGTTGTACAAGATGCCTTTCAGCGAAGTGAAGATCGATGGCCTGCTGATCTCTGAAATCGCCGGCAGCAAGGCGGCGGCGACCGTCGTGCGGGCGATCATCGAACTGGCGCATAACCTGTCGTTGACTGCGTGTGCGGAAGGCATCGAAACCTCACCGGCATTCGAGTTCCTCGAGCAGGGCGGCTGCGACGCCTTGCAGGGCGACTTCATCGCGCCGTCGATGCCGGCGTCGGAAATCGAATCCTTCGTCAAGGTGTGGAACGGCGGTGCGGACCATCCACTGGGCACCGCCCTGCGCAAATAATCCGCAAATAAGCAAGGCGGGTCCGCTGACTTTAGCCGCTGGCCGCCAGCCGCTTTTTCTCTTTGCTTTGCCGTAGCAGGTGCAGGGGCGCTGTCAGCACGATGCGCGTGCCGGCGCCTGGTTCGTCGAAGCTGATCGAACCACCGAGCATGCGAGCGCGGTATTCCATGATCTTCAGGCCCATGCCGGGCCGGCCCTGGGCGAGGCCGGCGCTGAGCCCGATGCCGTCGTCGGCGATCGATAACTGCAGCTTGCGTCCGGTGGAGCGCAGGTCGATCGCGATAGAAGTGGCGCGCGCGTAACGCGCCGCGTTGGTCGATGCTTCCTGCGCGATTCGATACAGGTGGGTCGCTGCCCCTTCTTCGAGGTCCGGTAGTTTTTGTCCGCCGGCGGTGAAGGAGCATTGCAGGCTGTACATATCGGTGCAGCGTACTACCAGGTGTTTCAACGCTTCGGGCAGGCCGCCGCGTTCCAGGTTGACCGGCGCCAGGCCGCGTGCGAGCGAGCGCGTGCTCTGGATCGCACGCGCCAGAAGGTCGGTGATCTTGATGATCTGCGCCGAGTACTGTGGCGACTCGCGAGACACCTGCAGCTCCAAGCCTTTCAGCAGCAGCGACAGGCCGGTGAGTTCCTGGCCGAGGCCATCATGCAGATCGCTGCCGAGCCGACGTTGCTCGCGGTTGGAGATCTCGAGGATTTCCTGTTCCAGCTCCTTGCGCTGGGTGACTTCCTGAACCGTACACACCAGCCCGGAGACGGTGCCGTGATCGCGCAACGGCACGTGGGTGAACGTGAACCATCGCACCGAACCGTCGAGGCCGATCCAGGCGCGTTCCTGGTCGGTGAGCGGCCGGCCCGTGCGCATGGTGGTGGCAGCCTGGCTCTCGATGTCGACGACGTTTTCTTCGGTCCACAACTCCGATAAGCGACGGCCGAGGACTTCCTCCCGCGTCTTGTTCAAGGTATCGAGCAACGCGCGATTGACGACCGTCACACGGTTCTCGGTATCGACCGCATAGATGATTTCGGGAAGGCTGTCGATGAGCGTGCTGAGCAGGATGCGCTGTTCTTCCAGCGCTGTTTCGGCCCGACGCCGTTCGCGTCGTACGCGTGCTTCGGAAAGCGCGCGATGTACCACTGCCGGCAATCGTTGCAGGCGATCTTTCAATACGTAATCGGTCGCGCCGCTTTTCAATGCTTCGATAGCACGCTCTTCGCCGAGCGAGCCGGAGACGAAAATAAAAGGGATGTCGGCGGATCGCTCTAACACGATGCGCAAAGCCGTGAGACCATCGAAGCCGGGCAACGTGTAATCGGCCAGCACCAGGTCCGGCGGCGTGCCGGCGAGCGCCGCACGGAAGTCGCTTTCCGACATCACATGTCGCCAGGTGACGTCGAGATCGTTCTTCGCCAGCTGCAGCTGGATCAGTTCGGCATCGTTGGGGTCGTCCTCCAGCAGGACGAAATGCAACGGCTCTGTCGAATCCTTATTCATGACGCGGTCTTCCGGGAGCGCGCTGGGCTGCTCATGCGTTCTGGCCAAGCCGAACGTATCACTATGCGAGCACTGTGGAAAATGGGGATTGCTCCATCCTTGTGCTTGCCGCAAGACTGAAGGTAGAAATCGGGGCCGGCATGGTCGAATTCCCGGTTCGAGGAAGCACTATGGCAGATCCAACACGGATCTTGATCGTTGATGACCATCCATTCGTACGCGAGGGCTTGAAGCAGCTGCTGGCAGGGCAAAGCGAATTCATTCTGGCCGGTGAAGCCGCTACGGTGCAGGCGGCGCAGATTGCAATCAACGGCGCGGAGCCCGACGTGGCCGTCGTCGACTTGGCGCTGGGCCCCGATGACGGCATCGAGCTGGTGCGATGGATCCGCAGCGATCACCCCAATGTTCGCGTGCTGGTGCTGTCCATGCAGGATGAAGCTCTCTATGCGGAGCGCCTGCTGCGTCTGGGCGTCAGTGGTTATGTAATGAAGAACGTCGCCGGCACCGATTTCCTTGGCGCTTTGCGCAAGGTTGCTCGCGGTCAGCGGCATGTCAGCTCCGCGATGGGCGAGCGTCTGCTCAGCCAGGTGGCGCGCGGTCGTTCGCCGACGACGGATGAAGATCCGGTGTCCGCGCTCACCGATCGTGAGCTGGAGGTTTTTCGCCTGATCGGCGAAGGCATCAGCACCCGCGAGATTTCGCAGCGGCTGGACCTGTCGATGAAGACGGTCGATGCGCATCGACGCCACATGCGTGAAAAGCTCAACCTGCGTTCCACCAGCGAACTCATTCGCTACGCCACGCAGTGGGTCTCCGACAAGGGCGCCCTACCGGAACCCCACTAGGCAAACGGCGCAACGACTGGCGGCGTTTGCCAAAAAGCTGTGACGGAGCTCACGGTCCAGCCTCGGTCAAGGCTCTTTTTACAGGCCCGGCGGAGTGCGCTAACGCCTTGTTCGGCGGCGAAGTTTTGCCATAAGACGAGACCTCCGCCACAGTCCCGTCAAAGACGCCGGCACCACCTGTGACATTAGGGGAGTGGCTGATATCCCCTACACACGGGCTCCAACAACATGCGATCACGACGCCCCGGCAGCGGTAGCTGTGCGGGACTTGCGTCGAGACGCATTGTTTTTTGAACCCGCCTTTGCAGGGAACAGCTCGGTTTGAACGCCGCGAACACACTCGACCTGCCGACCGGCAGCGCTCCGGCGCAAGCCGATACCGGACTGCGTACGGCGCTGCAGACGGACACGATGCGGCAGCTGGTCGGTGCGGTCGCGGAGTTCGTCTTCGTCGTCGATCGCAGTTTGCGGGTGCTGATCGCCAACCGTGGTATCAGCGACCGTAGCGCCAAGCAGCTGGAAGGCGCACTCATCACAGAATTCTTCCCCGAGAGCTTGCACGCGCGCGTCTTGTCGACGCTGCACAGGGTGCTCGCGAACGGCCAGGTGGATGGTTATTCCGCCGAGATCCAGGGTCTCGATGGCCGGGCCCGCCACTTCGACGTGCGCGTCAGTCCGATTCGTTCGGACCAGAAGACAGTCGTGGCACTCGCGCTGGTGACTACAGAGACCACCGAGCAGATCCGCGCCGAGCGCGCCATCGCCACCCAGGCGCGCATGATCGAAGCCATGCTGGAAGGAGTGGCGGTGATCAACGAAGCCGGCGTCATCGAGATCACCAATCCCGCCTTCGACACCTTGTTCGGCTATCGCCGCGGCGAGCTGATCGGCCGCAACATGGCCATGCTGGCGGGCTGGCCGTTCGAACAGCCCGAGCGCTGGCAGCCGCTGTCGGCGAAGCAGGGCCGCTCGATGCAGGTGGAGTTCGACGGCCGCCGTTCGGATGCGACCCATTTTGCCGCTTTAGGCGTGTTATCGCGTTTCGAAGTTGTAGGCCGTAATCACAGCCTGCTCGTGCTTCAGGATGTCAGCGAGCGCAAGCAGCTGGAGCGTGCCATCCTGCAAGCGGTCAGCCGCGAGCAGTACCGCATCGGCAACGACCTGCACGATGGCCTGGGTCAGGAATTGACCGGCATCGCGCTGATGCTGCGCGGCCTGGCCGGTCGGCTGACCACGGAATATCCCGCCATCCTGCCGGAAATCGAGGGCATCACACGGCTGGTGAGCAGTTCGATCGAAAGCACGCGGGCCCTGGCGCGCGGCTTGTCACCCGTTAACCTGGAGCGTGGGGGACTGTCCGACGCCCTGGAAGGTCTGGTACTGCATGCCACGGAGCTGTACGGCGTTCAGGTGAGTTGCACGCACCGGGTGAAGACCATTCGCCCGCTCAGCACCGAACTGGCGAATCATCTGTACAGAATCGCGCAGGAAGCCGTCCGCAACGCCGTCCACCATGGCCAGGCGCGGTCTATACGACTGCATTTGCATGGTGCTCGCGCTAAGGTTCGACTCACGGTAACCGACGATGGAGTAGGCATGCCGTCGGACGCGGTAGACGCGCCGGGCATGGGTCTGAAGATCATGCGTTATCGGGCGCGGATCCTGGGTGGTGAAGTACGCTTCGAGCGCTCCGACCCGCAAGGTACCCGCATCATCTGCGAGTGCCCGCTTGAACCGGCCGCTGATGCTTCCCGCCCACGGCGCCCGCGTCGCCGCGCCAAGCCGAGTCCAGCGGAGGCTGGTCGTGCGCCAGGGCAAGCCATCAGTGCAAAGATTCATATCGAGGAGTGATGCAATGAGCGTTGGGCCTTCTCTGTTCAAAACGGCGCACAAGCCCCACTCGGGCGTGGCCAAGGACCAGAAGCGCCGGGTGCTGATCGTGGACGACCATCCCATCGTCCGTCAGGGACTACGGCGTTTGATCGAAGCGGAATCGGACCTGGAAGTTTGCGGTGAGGCGGAGACGGCTCGCGACGCGAAGTCCATGATCCGCGAACAGGAGCCGGATGCCGTTATCGTCGACGTATCGCTCAAGCAGGGCGACGGCCTCGAACTGGTGAAAGATGCACGCGCCCATTATCCATCGCTGCCCTTGCTGGTGCTGTCGATGCATGACGAAGCGATTTACGCCGAGCGCATGCTGTCGGCCGGTGCGAACGGCTACATCATGAAGCAGGCTGCCTCGGATCAATTCCTGGTCGCGCTGCGGCGCGTGCTCGATGGCGGCATCTACGTCAGCGAAGCCGTCGGCAACAGCATGATTGAGAAGTTCGCGTCCGGCGGCGCATACATCTCGTCCAATCCGGTCGATAGCCTGACCAATCGCGAATTGCAGGTGCTGCACATGATCGGCAAGGGCCTGTCGACACGCCAGACGGCGGAGGCGTTGAACCTGAGCGTCAAGACGGTCGAATCGCATCGCCAGCGCATCAAACGCAAGCTGTCGTTGCGCACCTCGGCCCAGCTGATGCAATACGCGGTCAACTGGTACGCCGGGCGTGAGCCGGGCTTGAAGTCCTAGGCCAGGCGCCGACGCGCCATGAATGCACTGCAAGGACTGTTCGGCGGCGATATCGCCAGCTTGGCCGTGGGCATCGCCCTCGGCCTGGTGCCGGCGATCTTTTCGCTCGCCGTCTTGCAGCGATTGAGCAGGCGGTTGCGGCGCCGGCATGCGCAACTCACCTCCGCCAATCGACGCAATCAATCCATCGTCGAAGGCTCCGGCGAAGGCGTGCTGGAACTGAATAACGTCGGGCATGTTCGCTACGCCAATCCGGCCGCGGCGAAAATGCTCGGTTATGAAACCGAAGAATTGAGCGGCCTCGACTATCGCGTGCTCATCAACACACAGGAAGACGGCGATCCGCGTACCGATCCGGTCCGTCGCGTTCGTTACACCACCGACATCATGCGCGGTGTCGGCGCCTTGCTGCGGCGTAAGAACGGCACGTTCCGCCCGGTCGAATACAAAATCCTCCCCGTCACCGAAGAAGGTGCTTCGGTCGGCACCGTGCTGGTGTTCCGCGACATCGGCGAACGAGTGCGACTCGACAATCTGCTCAAAGACATGCAGGCCACCGCCAAAGTCGGCGGCTGGGAATACGACGTCACCAGCAAACAATTGCATTGGACGGAAGCGCTGTACGCCATCCATGACTTGCCGGTGGGCCACGCCATCGACGTCGATTCGCATCGCGCTTTCTTCCACGCCGAGGATCAACAGAAGCTGCAGGCTGCCGAGCGCATGGCGGTCGACGCCGGCTTGCCGTCCGACCTGCTGTTACGGATGACCAGTGCGCGCGGCCGGCAGCTGTGGGTGAGAAGCATCATCAAAGCCGAACGTCGCGGCGGGAACACCGTGCGCCTGCACGGCACGATTCAAGACGTCACCGACCTGGTGAGCGCCGAGCGCAAGCTGCGCGAGACGCGCGATTTCTTCGAGCTGACGTTGAACGCCGTGCCGACGCCGGTGACGTACGTCGACTCGAACATGAACATCACGTATGTGAACCGTGCGCTGGAGGATTGGTACGCGCTGAGCAGCGACAACATCCTGGGGCGGCCGCTGCGGGAGATGCTCAGCAGTGAATTCAACGCCGAGTTGGAGCCGCTGATCGCGCGGGTGATGAAAGGAGAGTTCATTCGAGTCATTCATACCGGCGTGCGCAACGGCCGTGCCCGTGAGTGGCAGAACCACTTCGTGCCGCAGATCGGCCCCAACGGCGCCGTCATCGGTTTCTTCTCCATCGTCTACGACCTCACCGAGCAGAAGCGCCTGGAAGCGCGACTGATGCAGGCGCAGAAGATGGAAGCGATCGGCCAGCTCACCGGCGGCATCGCGCACGACTTCAACAACCTGCTGGGCGTCGTCATCGGCAATCTGCAGTTGCTCGAACGCAGCGTTGCCGAAACACCAACGTTGGCGAGAAAGGTTCACACTGCCATGCGCGCCGCTGCTCGCGGCGCCGACCTGACACGACGTTTGCTGGCGTTCGCGCGTCGACAGATCCTCGCGCCGGCCGTGCTCGACCTGAATCGTCAGGTGTCCGGCTTGAGCGATCTGATGCAGCGGACCATCGGCGAGTCCATCGATGTACGCATGGTGCAGGCGCATGACCTTTGGCATACGCGCGCCGATCCCGGACAATTCGAGAACGCAATCCTGAATCTCGCCATCAATGCCCGCGACGCCATGCCGCAAGGCGGCCGGATCACGGTGCGAACGCAGAACGTCCACCTCGACGCCAAATTCTGCAGCGACTATCCCTCGATCGAACCGGGCGAGTTCGTGTCCGTCAGTGTCATCGACTGCGGCGTCGGCATCGAACCGGAAGTGTTGAAGCGCGTGTTCGAACCGTTCTTTACCACCAAGGAATCGGGCAAGGGCAGCGGCCTGGGGCTGGCGATGGTCCACAGCTTCGCCGAACAGGCCGGCGGCATTGCCACTATCGAAAGTACCGTCGGCCAGGGCACGACGGTGCAGATCCTGTTGCCCCGTTCGCAGGATGAGCAATCCGAACGCGAAGATACTATCGTCACCCGCACCGCCCCCGGCGGCAGCGAGACCATCCTGGTGGTCGAGGACGACGCCGACTTGCGCGAGACTGTGGTGACTGCCTTGACGCAACTGGGTTATCGCGCCTTGGCAGCCGCCAACGGCGCGGC
Source organism: uncultured Gammaproteobacteria bacterium (assembly GCA_963710595.1). Lineage (GTDB taxonomy): Bacteria > Pseudomonadota > Gammaproteobacteria > Steroidobacterales > Steroidobacteraceae > Steroidobacter. The sequence continues at coordinate 440,276 of CAVQAZ010000003.1, read as the reverse complement.
GGCGGTGCGGATTCTGTCCGGCTCCGAACGGATCGACCTGCTGTTCACCGATGTGATGATGCCCGGCGGCATGCTTGGCCCGGCGCTCGCCAAGCGCGCACGGGAATTGCGTCCGGACATCGATGTGCTCTTTACTACCGGCTACGCCGACAATGCCGTGCTCGCGGGCACTGCCGGCCTGACGTCGTCGGATGTAATCCATAAACCCTATCGCAACGAAGACTTGGCTACCCGCATCCGCCATGTCCTCGATAGGGAGGCCCGTGTCGCCTGATCATTCCAACAAGCTGCTGGTCATCGACGACCAGCCCGACCTGTGCGAATTCATTTCCGAGGCCGCCGCCGGCATCGGTTTTGAGTCGCGCGGCGTGACCGAGCCCGAGGCATTCCGCCGCGCCGTGCAGGAATTCCAGCCCACTGTGGTGGTGCTCGACCTGCAAATGCCGGGTGCCGATGGCATCGAGCTGTTGCGTTATCTCGGCGAGCGCGGCAGCAAAGCACAGATTCTCGTCGCCAGCGGCATGGACCAGCGCGTGCTGGCCACCGCGCAGCAGATCGGCAAAGCGCATGGTTTGCAGATGCTCGGCGCACTCCAGAAACCCATCCTGCTTGCCGATCTCGAAGCGACGCTGCGCCAATGCCTCCGCAGCGACACGCCGATCAGTTCGGCTGCATTGACCGCGGCGCTCGACAAGCGTGAGATCCTTGTCCACTACCAGCCGAAAGCGACGCGCATCGCGCCGAATCGCTGGATCGTCGAAGGCGTCGAAGCACTCGCGCGCTGGAATCATCCGTCACTGGGTTTCATTTCGCCGGCGCGCTTCATCCCGCTGGCGGAGAAGAACGGCTTGATCCGGCGGCTCACCGAACAGGTGCTGGAGATGTCCCTGTCGCAGTGTCGAGCGTGGGATGCCGTTGGCCTGCAGATGTCGGTCGCGGTCAATCTTTCGCCGCAACTACTGAACGACCTCGCGTTCCCCGACCAGGTTGCGCGCATGGCGGCGCAGGTCGGCGCCGACGCCCGACGAATCATTTTCGAAGTCACCGAAAGCGCTGCGATGTTCGACCCGGGCACCACCATGGACGTGCTGACGCGCATGCGAGTGAAAAACTTCGGCCTGTCGATCGACGACTTCGGCACCGGCTACTCGTCGCTGAAACAGCTGTACCTGATGCCGTTCAGCGAACTCAAGATCGACACCTCCTTCGTCCGGGACATCTTTGCGCACGAAGACGCCCGCACCATGGTCGAAACCATGATCCTGCTGGCCCACAAGCTGCGCCTCACCGCCTGCGCCGAAGGCGTCGAATCGCAGGAAGTCCTCGACTTCCTCGACTCCGTCGGCTGCGACCGAGCCCAAGGCTATTTCATCGGCCGCCCCATGGCCGGCACCGCCCTCGAACTCGCCGTGCGCGAGTGGAACGGAAAGCAGAAGTAGTCCGTCGTTTGACTCTTATCCCTCTCCCTGGGAGAAGGCAGGGTGAGGGGTTCTTTCGAGCGGCCCTCACCCGGGCTTCGCCCGACCTCTCCCGCGGGGAGAGGTGAAGAGTTCTTACCCCTCTCCCTTTGGGAGAGGGCAGGGTGAGGGGTTTCTTTCGAGCACCCTCACCCGGGCTTCGCCCGACCTCTCCCGCGGGGAGAGGTGAAGAGTTCTTACCCCTCTCCCTTTGGGAGAGGGCAGGGTGAGGGGTTTCTTTCGAGCGGCCCTCACCCGGGCTTCGCCCGACCTCTCCCCACGGGAGAGGTGAAGAACTCTTACCCTCTTCCTTTGGGAGAGGGCAGCCACGCTCTGACATTTAAGCTGCCGCCCAAACTCAGTCCAACAAGCCTTAAACCAACGTCTCCCAGCCCGCATCCAATCTACAAACGCGAATGGAGTGAGGCGAACTTGTCATACGGCGCTGGCGCCAACGAATCGGTCCCGGCGGCGGACCCTCAGCTCTCGGATGCAGGGTTGGTTACGGCTGCCCGTGGCGGCGATATGCGGGCGTTCGAGCGGTTATATCGCGCGCACAGCGGCAAGGTCATGGGACTTTGCTTGCGGATGACGCGGCGGCGGGATGTGGCGGAGGATTGCGTGCAGCAGACGTTCATCAGAGCCTGGCGGAATTTGGCGGCCTTCGAGGGTCGCAGCACCTTCGGCACATGGCTGCATCGGATCGCGGTCAACGAAGTGCTGAGCCAGGCTCGCAATCATGGCACCCGGTTCGAATCGAACGATGATGCGGTCGAAAACGCAGTCGCCGAACCTGGCGATGGCGCGAAGGAGTATGACGCCGCCGAAGTGATGGATGTGGAACGCGCATTGTCGACGCTGCCGGATGGCGCGCGACATGTGGTGGTGTTGCAGGCTGTCTATGGCTACAGCCATGAAGAAGTTGCCGACATGCTTGGGATCGCGGTCGGGACTTGCAAGGCGCAGCTGCATCGCGGTCGGCGCCTGCTGCGCGATCGCATGGGCCTGGCAGCCGACGCGGACGAGGAGGGCTCACAATGAGCGAGCGAGACGATCCTTTGAATGAGCTGCTGGCGTCGTTGCCTCGCGAGGTGGCGCCGGAACGCGATCTTTGGCAAGGCATTCAGGCCGAGATCGCCAAGACGCCTATCGTCACCGACTCCGCACCAGTCGTGCATTTCTCTTCCTCGCGCTGGTTTCAGCTCGCTGCGGGGGTGCTTCTCGTGCTCGCCACGTCCTTCACTACTTATGTCATTACGCGGCAGTCTTTCCAGGAAGACGCCGCCTTGCAGCTTGCCCAGGAGCCGCTGCCGGCGCCGGCGCTGAACGCGATGCCGGTGAATTTTGGCCCTGAAGTGCTGGGCAAGGATTACCTGCAGGCCCGCGCCGAACTCGACAAGGTGTTTGCGGAGCGCATCAAGACGCTGCCGCCGTCGACGCGTGCCAAGCTGGAAAGAAACCTGGCCGACCTGCGCAATGCCGCCAAGGAAATTTCCGCCACGCTGGCCGAACACCCTACCGATCCGCTGCTGCAGGATCTGTTGATGTCCACCTATCAGCGCGAGCTGCAGCTGCTCGCCGACGTGAGCGATGTGACGACCCCGAATGCCGCGAGGACCGATCTATGAAAGCCCTGCCAATCGCTTTGGCCGTCGCGGTGATGTCGGCGGGCATTCAGCACGCCGCTGCGGAAGAGGTCAGGAAGATCGCTGCCGCCGACGCCCGGGGCGAAGTGGAAATCGTGAACATTGCCGGCGCGGTCGAAGTCAGCGGCTGGGATCGCGCTGAAGTCGAGGTGGCAGCCGATCTCGGCGCCTCGGTGGAACGGCTGGAATTCCGCCGCGATGGGCAGCGGACTTACGTCAAAGTGATTCTGCCGCGGGGGCGGGGTTCATCGGGCGCCAGCGACCTGATCGTGAAAATTCCGCGGGACAGCTCGTTGTCGGTGAACACAGTCAGCGCCGATCAAAGAATCACCGGCGTGCGCGGCGGACAACGGTTGCAGGCGGTGAGCGGCGGTATCGAGACGGAACTCGGCTCCGGCGAACTGGAAGTGAAAACGGTGAGCGGCAACATTCTCGCGCGCGGCAAGCTAGGCAAAGGTTCGGTGCGGGCAACCACTATCAGCGGCGACATTCAACTTGACGACGTCGGCCCGGAACTGGATCTCAATACCGTCTCGGGCGACATGATCGTGCGTCATGACCGGCTCGATCGCGGCCGCATCAAGACCACCAACGGCGATCTCGAACTGACCACCACGCTCGGCGAGGCGGCGCGGCTGGACGCCGAAGCCATCAACGGCGACCTGCATTTCACCCTGCGGGGCAGGATCGACGCCGAGTTCGACATCGAGACCTTCAACGGCGACATCGACAACTGCTTCGGCCCCAAGCCCAGCCGCACCCGCGAATACGGCCCAGGCAACCAACTGCGCTTCACCGAAGGCAAGGGCGATGCGCGGGTGCGCATCAAGACCCTGAACGGCGGCGTGATGGTGTGTAAGCGTTAGTACTGCGAAAAACGAGCAGCCGCTCGTGACGGTGAAGTTTGTGATGATTCCGCAACGGTCGCCGTCCGCGCCGACAATGTAACAACGACGCATAATGGCAGGCAGCGGCCGCAATTGTGATTGAGTGCCGGTGCGATGCTTTGCGGCTCAGCGCTGCAACGGTTACGATCCGCGGCGATGGCTGCAATCTCACCGCCCGTCTCCGCTACAGCACCAGCCGTTGCGCAACCCGCCTGGCGCATTCTGCTGGTCGATGACGAACCGACCCAGAGGCTCATCATGGCGCGGCTGCTCAAGCGCGCCGGCTACGAAGTCGAGATGGCCGCCAATGGCCGCGAGGCGCTCGCCAAGCTGCAGCACGGCGATTTCCCGTTGATGATCACCGATTGGGAAATGCCGGAAATGGACGGCATCGCCTTGTGCAGCGCGCTGCGTTCTTCGGAAAAGGGCTACACGTACATCATCCTGCTGACGTCGCGCGACGCCATCGAACATCTGGTCGCCGGACTGCAGTCAGGCGCCGACGATTACCTGATCAAGCCGGTGATCGAGCCGGAATTGATCGCGCGGCTGAACACCGGCCGGCGCATTGTCACGTTGGAACGTTCGCTGCGCGCCGCCAACGAAGAAAACCGCCGGTTATCCATCACCGATCCGCTGACCGGCGCGTACAACCGGCGCTTCCTGATGGAACAGCTGCCGCGGGAGATCGATCGGGCGGCGCGCTATGGCCGGCAGTTGGCGGCCATCATGTGCGACGTCGATCACTTCAAGAAGATCAATGACACGCACGGCCACCTGACCGGCGATGACGTGCTCAAATGGTTCGTTTCTTCGATGCAGAAGTGTGTGCGCACCAGCGACTGGGTCGCACGCTACGGCGGCGAGGAATTCGTCATCGTGATGCCGGAAACCAACGTCAGCAACGCTGCCATTGCCGCGGAACATTTACGGCACAACATCGCCGACACACCGTTTGCGGCAGCGGGCGTGGAATTCTCCGTATCGGCCAGCTTCGGCGTGTCGGGTTGGAAGGACAAGGTGCCGAACGGCGCGTCCCTCGATCCGCTGATGGCCTGCTGCGACGCCGGCGTCTACGCCAGCAAAGCCGGCGGCCGCAATCGCATCACCAGCAAAGCTCTCGACTGAGGGCTCGACTCGCTATCCCTCAGCTCGCCTTGGCTGCCGGCGACGGGACGTACTGATTCAAGAATTCGGCCGCGCGGCCCAATTCGGTGGCCAGCTGTTCCACCAGGGCATGCAAGCTCGGCTGGTCGAGCGCCGAGGCCTGTGATTCCAGCGTGTCTGACAGATCCCGTAGCGGCTCGGCGTGAATGTTGGCGCTGGCGCCTTTCAACTTGTGAGCGAGGCGACTCAGAGCGGCACGGTCTAGTGCGACCAGCGCAGAGCGCATTTCTTCCATGGCCTGTTCGCCGCTGGCAATGAAGGTCGCCACCAGTTCGCGGGTGAATTCCGGATCGCCGTCGGTAAGTTCGTTCAGTCGCGACAGGTCGATCGGCATATTCGGGTCGACGTTGCTGGCCGCCGCCTCTTCCTCGGCCCCCACGCGCAGTCCGAACTTCGCCAGCGTTTCATGCAGCCGCGCGATTTCCAGCGGCTTGGTCATGAAACCGTCCATGTCGGCTTCCATGCAGCGATCAAGCTGGCTCGCCATGGCATTCGCCGTCAGCGCGACGATCGGTGTACGCGGACGGCCGTCGCCGGTTTCCCTCTCGCGAATGCGCATCGTGGCGGTGATACCGTCCATCACGGGCATCTGCAGGTCCATGAGGATGATGTCGAAAGACATGTCCTCGCAGACGCGCACCGCTTCTGCGCCGTTATCGGCCACGCGCACCGTGCAGCCCATGCGTTCGAGAAAGCGCACCGCGACTTTCTGGTTGACCGCGTTGTCTTCCACCAGCAGCACCGTGCCGCAGTAGGTACGCGTGTCATTGGCCGCCAGTGTGTTGCGCGTAACGATCGGTTGACTCTGCAAGTGCCACTGCTTCGAGTCGTGCGCCAGCACGCGATCAAGACATTCGAGCAACTCACGCGTGCGAATCGGTTTGGTGAGATAGGCAGCAAAGCCTAGCGACGCGAAGCGACGGATGTCGCCGTGGCGATCCACCGAAGTGAGCATCACCAGCCGTGCGCGCGACAATTGCGGATCGGCATTGATGCGCTCTCCAAGCGTCGCGCCATCCATGTCGTGCATGCGATGCTCGGCGAGCACTGCTTCGAAAGGCTGGTCGTCGGCAGCGGCGCGATGCAGCAGGCCGATGGCTTCGATGCCGCCGGCCGCCAGGCTCACTTCGAAGCCGGCGTGCATCAGCTGGCCGGCCAGCACGCGGCGATTGGTTTCGTTGTCGTCGACTACCAGGATACGTCGACCCAGGCGGCTCAGGTCCAGTGGCGCGGGCGGCGCAGCTGGTGTCGACGCCGCCAGCGGCAAAGTGAACCAGAAACGCGATCCTCTGTTGAGTTCGCTGTGCGCGCCGACCTCGCCGTCCATCATCTGCACCAGGCGGCGCACGATCGACAGGCCGAGGCCGGTGCCGCCGAAGTGCCGCGTGGTGGAGGAGTCCGCCTGCACGAACGGCTGGAACAAGCTCAGCAACGTGCCGTCGGCGATGCCGATGCCGGTATCGCGGACTTCGAAGCGTGTCCGCTGCTTGCCGTTGCCCACGTCGGCGGTGCTTACTTCGATGACGATTTCGCCTTCGCGGGTGAATTTGATGGCGTTGCCGACCAGGTTGGTCAGGCACTGACGGATGCGCTGCGGATCGCCGACCACGCGGTCGGGCACGTCCGGGTGAATGTGCACCACCAGTTCGAGATTCTTGGCGGCGGCCTGGAAGGCCAGCATGACGGCCACTTCCTCGACGGTGTTGCGCAAGTCCAGCTCCAGAGCTTCGAGTTCGAGCTTGCCGGCTTCGATCTTGGAGAAATCCAGGATGTCGTTGATCACGATCAGCAGCGAATCGGCGCTGGCGCGGATGGTATCGGCGTAATCGCGCTGGGTGCGGTTGAGTGCGCTGTCCAGCAGCAGCCCGGTCATGCCGATGATGCCGTTCATCGGCGTGCGGATTTCATGGCTGACGTTGGTGAGGAATTCGCTCTTGGCGCGGTTGGCGCTCTCGGCGGCTTCGGTCGCGTTCAACAAGGCTTCGCGCGCCGAGCGAGCTTCGGTCACATCTTGCAGCGAACCCGACAGGCGCAGCGGCCGGCCGTCGGCGTCTCGTTCCGCCGTCGCGCGGGCGCGATACCAGCGATAGTCGCCGAGACTGCTGCGCAAGCGAATCTCGACGTCGTACGGTAGACCTTGCTGGAAGTGCGAACTCGTGGCGGTGGCCACTGCCGCGGTGTCTTCGGGATGCAGGAACTGGCGCAGGAAATTGGTATCGCTCGGCAACTGCTGCGGCCCATAGCCGAGCAGCTCCGCCACGCGGGGCGAACACCAGGCTGACCCGTCGGCGTCGATTTCCCACAGGCCATCCTGCGTACCGTTGATGGCGCGTTCGAAACGTTGCTGCGTGCGGTCGAGTGCGTCCTCGGCCAGCTTCTGCTCGTGTACGTCCTGGATGGAGCCGGCCACCGAGAGCGCGCGGCCGTTCTCGTCGCGTTCGGCCATGCCGCGATGGCGAAACCATCGGTACTGGCCATTCTTCATTCGCAAGCGCATGAAGGTGTCGAGCAGCCCGCCGCCGACAATGTGCTGATGCAGTTCCGTGCCGGTACGAGCATGATCGTCCGGATGCACATGACTGCGCGCGGCGATTGCTGTGCGCGGCAGTTCGCCGTCTTCGTAACCCAGCAATACGTGGTAACTCGACGAATACCACATGCGATGCTGGGACAGATCGTATTCCCAGTGGCCCTCGGAGCTCGACAACGAAGCGCGCTCCAGGCGGCGCTCGGCATCGCGCAGCATCTGAGCTTGTTGCCGCAGGCGTTCGGCTGCTTCGATCTCCTTGGTGATATCCCAGGATACGCCGAACAAGCGCCGGCCCCCGCCGGCGTCGTCGCACACCAGGCGGGCGTGCGTCTGGATATGGATTGGATTGCCGTCCGCGACCAGCACGCGATAGCGGCAGGAGAAGCGATCGCCTTGCGCCGCGAGCGTCTGCTGTACGGCTTGGGTGAAATTGCTTCGATCCTCCACATGCACGTGCGAGAAAAAATCTTCGACCGAGCCGTCGAAGTCTGTCAACAGATGCAGGGTGCGCACGCCCTGGTCGGCAAGCACGACGCGTTGCTGGTCCAGATCGATTTCCCAGCAGCTGATGCCGGCGGCATCGGTGGACATGCTGAGGCGGTCGCGCAGCATGCGTTCATGACGCGCCTGCTGTTCGAGCCGTTCGGCTGCTTCGACTTCCCGAGTGGCGTCCCAGGACACGCCGAGCAAGCGCATATTGCCGTTGGCGTCCCTCAGCAGCCGCGCGTGTGTCTGCACATACAGCAGATTGCCGGCGTGGTCATAGAGGCGATATCGATAAGAGATGCGCTCCTGGCCGCTGCTAATGGCGTGTTCGAGCCGGGTCTCCACAATGCTGCGATCGTCCGGATGCATTTTTTCCCGGTAGAGATCCAGCGAACGAGCCTGCCCGGCGCCGGCCAGCTTGAGCAGTGGGTTTTCCACCCACAAGAAGCGATGCGTCTGCATGTCGACTTCCCAGCAGCTGATGCCGGCGGCTTCGGTGGCCATGTTGAGCCGATCGCTCGACGTGCGCTCCTGTTCGGCGCGTTCGACTTCTTCGCTGACGTCGCGGCTCACGCCCAGCAACGCGCCCTGGCTCGAACCGATGCTGCGCAACTTGCGGAAGTACGTCTGGATGTGGCACACCCGGCCGCAGGGCCGGACGATGCGCGCGCGCAAGGGGACGACGACGTCGGGCGAGTGCAATGCCGTCTGCAACGCCTCGTTGGCGCGCTGGCGGTCGTCCGGGTGGATCGGCAGCATGCTGGCCACCATTTCGCCCTCGATGCCGAGCAGGCTGCGCAAGGTGGCGTCGGAAGTGATCTGGCGGGTGGCGATGTCCATGTGCCAGACGCCGATGCCGGCAGTCTGCGTCGCAAGGTTCAGCTGGGCGCGCAACGGGGCTTCGAGTTCGGCCTGCGGCGTGCTCGATGACTCGGTGTGTGACTGGGTGAGCGACGCGGCCGTGGTGCTGCGGGCACGGCGGATGGCCCACAGCACTACGACGCCCGCGAGGGCTCCGAGTGCAGCGCTGGCCAAATGCGTAGCGACGAACTGAAACATCGATGCAGCCTGTGCTCCCGCCGATCCGGCGCGAAAATACGTCTGGAAAGCGCGTATGAGGGATTCGCAGAACACCAGTTGTAACGGCCAGCAACAAGGAAGGCCGCCCGGCCGCAGGGATTTTCAGGGACGGCCTTAGCTGCGACGCGCTGCTAGAATCCGCAACTCACTCATTCGGCTGCCGTAAATCGTGAGCCTGCGCACGTATCTGGCGGGATGAAAACGGCTCGGCTGCCCCTGCGAGGATTGCGATGCGTGCACTGAAAATTGCCGGGATTGTGGTTGGCGTCGTCGTCGCGCTGATCGTGCTGGTGCTGCTGGCAGTGGTGCTGTTCGTCGACCCGAACGACTATCGCGACGACATCGAACGCGTCGTGGAACAGAAGACCGGCCGGCAGCTGACGTTGGCGGGCGACCTGCGTTTGTCCATTTTTCCATGGCTGGCGCTCAAGGCCGGCCCGGCCAGCCTGAGTGAAACGCCGGGCGCGGGCTTCGGCGACGAACCTTTCGTTTCCATTCAGGAAGCGCGCGTCGGCGTGCGCCTGCTGCCGTTGATCCGCGGCAAGATCGAAGTCGGTGACGTGCGTCTCGCCGGCGCTCGCGTTCGGCTCATCACCGACGAACGTGGCCGTAACAACTGGGCCGACCTCGGCGAGCAGCAAGACACCGCTGAGCCAAAGCCTGCCGATGAGAAGCCCATGGAGATACCGACCATCGCCGGGCTACAGATCGAGGATGCCGCGGTCACGATGGAGAATCGCCAGGAAAAAACCCGTCGCGTGGTGCGCGATTTCAACCTGAAGACCGGCCGCCTCGCATCCGGCGAGCCGTTCGATCTCAGCAGCGATTTCGTGCTCGACCAGCAGCCGACGCTGTCCGCCAAAGTGCGACTCTCGACCACCGTCACCGCGGATCTGCAGGGCAACGTGCATCAACTCGCCAAGCCCGAGATCGATATCACGATCACCGGGCAGGGCTATCCGCAGGAAGGCATCCCGGTTCAGGTTCGCGCCAGCGCAATCGTCGCGGACATCGGCAAAGAGCTGTACCGACTCGCAGCGTTGAACGTCAAAACCACCTGGAAGGGCGCAGGTTTTCCCGCTGCCGGTGTGCCCGTGACTTTGCAGGCCAGGGACTTCAACGCCAACCTCGCGGCACAGACCCTCGAACTCATCGGCCTCGATCTCGACGTGGCCGGCGGACATCTGAGCGGCGGGCTCACCGGCAAGGAAATTCTCGACGCGCCGACGCTCAACGGCCCGCTCAAGCTCGACCAGGTATCGCTGCGTGAATGGGCGCCGAAGCTCGGCGTTGCGCTGCCGGTGACCACCGATGCCAAAGTGTTCGAAAAGCTGAGCTTCGCCGGCAACGTCGCCTTGACCAAATCATCCGCTGAGTTCGGTGACATCGTGCTGCAGCTGGATGACACGACGGCGAAGGGCATGCTCGGCATCGCCGACTTCGACGCCAAGGCGCTGCGCTTCGACCTGAACGTCGATCGCATCAACGCCGATCGGTATCTGCCGCCGGCGGCCGACAAGCCGGCGCAGCCGACGCAGAAGGAACCGCCGACGCCGATTCCGGTCGACATGCTGCGCACGTTGAATGCACGTGGTCAGTTGCAAGTCGGTGAAGCGATTTTCGCCGGCATCAAATTCACCAAGCTGCGGCTCGGCGTGAACGCTCGCGACGGCAAGGTGCGTTTCAATCCATCCGAAGCATCCATGTACGGCGGCAACTACACCGGCGACATCGGCATCGATGCGACCGGCAATGTGGCGCGGGTTACGCTCGACGAACACATCAGCGGTGTCGACTTCGCGCCATTGTTCAAGGATTTCTTCGAGACCGACCGGGTGACCGGCAAGGGTACGGCCAACATCAAACTGGCCGGCTCAGGCCGCGACACCGACGCCATCATGAAGACGCTCGCCGGCAATCTCGATTTCAAAGTTGCCGACGGGGCCTTCCTGGGCGCGGACCTTTGGTACGAAATTCGTCGTGCTCGCGCGCTGTTGAAGCGGCAGGCCGCTCCCGAACGCCCAGCAGGACCAGTGCGCACGGCGTTCACGGCGTTGACCGGCACCGGCACGATGAAAAATGGCGTACTGTCGAACAACGATCTCACCGTGGCGATGCAGTACCTGAAGGTGACGGGCCAGGGTACGGTCGACGTGCCGGCCAGCACGCTCGATTACAAGTTGCTGGCCGCGGTGATGAAAATCCCTCGTGAAGGCGCCGATGTTGCCGAGGCGCAGGACCTGGTCGACGCGCAGATTCCGATCAAGGTGACCGGCTCGCTGAGCGATCCGAAGATCCGCCCGGACCTGGAAGGCTATCTGAAGAACGAGCTGAAACAGCGCGTCGACGCGGAAAAGGGCAAGGTCGAGGAAAAGCTGAAGGACAAGCTCAACGACAAGCTCAAGGACATTTTCCGCCGCTGAAGAGGAAACCGAAATGCAGCGGCGGGCGACTAAGAAGCTGTGAATGCTTACGACACACATGCTCCAGTCGATGACGCCGCGACGCGTACGTGGCGCCGTTGGGCCCTGTCCCCGGCGCTCTACATAACCAAGTTGGCTGCGGTGATGACGCTGCTCAGCGCGCAGCAGGCGCAAGCTTTCACCATCGAGCGCAGCGAGGCCCGTTATGCCGACAAACATTTCCACTACGAGATGGTGGTGATGTTGGATGCGCCCATCGATCGCGTCGAACAGGTGCTGCGCGATTATTCGAAGTATCCGTCGCTCGACCAGCGCATTCTCAACGCGACCATCCTCGAGCGGCCGGAGCAGGACGTGGTCACGCTCGAAACGACAGTCAAAGTCTGTTACGGGCTGATCTGTCGCAACGTCAAGCGAGTGGAGCGCGTCGCCGAATCCAGGTATGTGCTGCTGGCGATTGCCGATCCGCGGCGCAGCGACGTCAAGTTCAGCGAAACACGCAGTGAGTTGAGCCCGGCGTTACACGGCACGACGCGAGTGACTTATGTGACGAGCGTGGTGCCGGATTTCTGGGTGCCGGCGATCGGCGGCCGGCGCATGATGCTGAAGACGTTGGAAACTGCCACCCGCGACCTGTTCATGAATGTTGAAAAGAAGGCGAGGCAGCCGGTAGCCTCGCCTTGAACTGATCAGCTGAAGAAATCCCCTCACCCCAACCCTCTCCCCAAGGGAGAGGGGGCAGAACTCTCTTCACCTCTCCCTTGGGGAGAGGTCGCGCGTCTGCGCGGGTGAGGGGCTCATGGCATCATGTCGATATGGCCGCAACGATTGCCGACGAATTAACAATGCCGCTGGTCCCTGGGCCGGCGCCGGATGGAGGCAAGTTCGCTGCCGCCTTGCTGGCGTGGTTCGACACCTCCGGCCGCAAGCATTTGCCCTGGCAGCAGCAGCTCACGCCGTATCGCGTCTGGGTGTCCGAGATCATGCTGCAGCAGACGCAGGTCGCGACTGTCATTCCCTACTATCAACGGTTCATGCAGCGCTTCCCCGACGTTCAGGCACTGGCAGCCGCGCCGGACGACGAGGTGCTGCACTTGTGGACCGGCCTGGGCTACTACGCCCGGGCAAGAAATCTGCTGCGTGCCGCACGCGTGATCGTCGCGGACCATGGCGGAGAATTTCCCGACAGCATCGAAGCGGTCCAGGCGTTGCCCGGCATCGGCCGATCGACGGCCGGAGCCATCCTCGCGATCGCCAAGTCGCAGCGACATCCCATTCTCGACGGCAACGTCAAACGAGTACTGACGCGTTATTTCGGTGTGCACGGCTTTCCCGGCGAGACGGTGGTGGAGCGCAAGCTATGGTCGCTTGCCGGCGACTGCACGCCGGCGCATCGCGTCGCCGACTACACGCAAGCCATCATGGATCTCGGCGCGACTGTCTGCGTTCGCTCGCGACCGCTGTGCGTCGTCTGTCCCATGCACGATGGATGTGTTGCGCGTCGCGAAGGAATGCAATCGCTGTTGCCTACGCCCAAACCTCGCAAAGAGCGTCCCGAGCGAACGGCGTATGCTGCCATCCTCATGCGCGAGGACGGTGCAGTGTTGCTCAAGCGACGGCCGCCGGTCGGCATCTGGGGAGGCTTGTGGACCTTTCCTCAATTCGAGCAACGTGACGCCGCTGTCTCCTGGATGGAACAACACACCGCCGATGCGTCGCTGGCAACGCAGTCGTTGCCGGCGTATTCGCATTCATTCACTCACTTTGATTTGACGCTGCAGCCGCTGTTGGTGCGCAATGCCCGAGAAATTCCAGCAGTTGCCGATGCGCAGCGTTACTGCTGGTACGATGCCAGGCAGCCGGCAAGGATCGGTCTGGCGAAGCCGGCGGTCGATCTCATTCGCGGCCTCGCCGCTACAACGTGATAGCGACTGGCGCCAGCCAAGTGAGGTGCGTGTTGTCAGCGACTGAAGGACGAGATCCTGGAATTCGAACCCTGTGCATCGTGCCGCGTCGGCCGAGCTAATTTATACGGGATATGATCATGGCCAGAATGGTGAAATGCGTGGTGCTGGGCGTAGAAGCCGAAGGGCTCGACTACACGCCGTATCCCGGCGAACTCGGCGTGCGCATCTACGAGAATGTTTCCAAGGAAGGCTGGCAGCGCTGGCTCAAGCACCAGACCATGCTGCTCAACGAGTACCGGCTCACTCCCATCGAGCCCAAGGCCCGCAAATTCCTGGTCGCCGAAATGGAAAAATTCTTTTTCGGCGGCGGCTCGGACAAGCCGCAGGAGTTCGTTCCCGAAGAGAAGTAGCGCGCTGCCGCGTCAGCTGGCTTGCCGCTGCCACTGCGTTTCCAGCATCGAACGCATCTGTTCGCTGATGCGTTCGAACTCGGCCGAAATCATTTTCAGCTCTTCGCTCCAGTCGTTGCATCCGCCGGCTTTGGCGCGCATTTCCACATCCGCGGTCAGCACCGCCAAACGGTCGATATGCAAGTTGTTGCTCGCGCCCTTGAGCTTATGCGCGGCGCGACCCAGCTGATCCAGATCCTGGCGATGCGCCGCGGCGCGTAATTCCAGAATCGTCTCTTCGCCGCCCATGATGAAGGCGCTGATGAGTTCAGCGGCGAACTCGGTGTCGTCACCGGCGACTTCGCACAACCGTGCCTTGAGCGCTTCCTCGGAACCGTTCGTCACTGCACCGCCCGCCACCTGGCGCGAGCCCGGTGTCACTGCGTTCATGAACTGATCCAGCACGTCCTGCAGGCGCGAGATGTCCAGCGGCTTGGTGAGATAGTCATCCATGCCCGCTTCGAGACAACGTTCCAGCGTGCCCATCATGGCGTTCGCCGTGAGTGCGACGATCGGTGTGCGGCGTTGGCCGCCCTCGATATCGCGGATGCGTCGCGTCGCTTCGATGCCATCCATGACCGGCATCTGCATGTCCATGAGAATGAAGCCGTAGCTGCTGCGTTGGAACGCATCGACAGCCTGCTGGCCATCGCCGACCACCTGGACCTCGCAGCCCAGGCGTTCGAGAAACCGACGTGCGACTCGCTGGTTGATGGCGTTGTCTTCGACCAGCAGCACGCGGCCTGTGTAGGCGCGTTTCACTTCGCTTGCGACCAACGTGCCGCGAGTGATGATCGGCTGGCTGTGCATGTGCCAGTCCTGCGCTTCATGCGACAGCGCGCGATTCAAGCAGTCGAGCAGCTCGCGCGTGCGAACCGGTTTGGTGAGGTACGCCGAGAAGCCGATGTCGGCGAAACGCTGCATGTCGCCCGAACGATCCAGCGAGGTCAGCAGCATCAGGCGAGTCGGCGGAATGTCTCGCGACTTCATGATCCGCTCGCCGAGCATCGCACCGTCCATGTCCGGCATCTGGTAGTCGAGCACAACCGCATCGAACGCGCCTTTTCCCGAACGCAGGATCTGCAGCGCCCGGTCGGCGTGCGAAGCCGATTCCACCTCATAGCCGGCGTGCACCATCTGGCTCGACAGCACGCGACGATTGGTTTCGTTGTCGTCGACCAGCAGGATGCGTCGGCCCTTTTGCGCGATCTGGCGCAGCGGCTGGGATTCGCTGCCGTGAGAAGGTTCCAGCGGCAGCGTGAACCAGAACGTAGAGCCCTGGCCGGGTTCGCTCTGTGCGCCGGTCTGGCCACCCATCATTTCCACCAGTTTGCGGACAATGGATAGCCCCAGGCCGGTACCGCCGAAACGACGCGTGGTGGAGGAGTCGGCCTGCGTGAACGGCTGGAACAACCCATCCAGTGATTCGCGCGGAATGCCGATGCCGGTATCACGCACTTCGAAATGCACCAGCGCTCGGCCGTTCTGACGGCCGAGCGAACAAACCTCCAACACCACTTCGCCGCTGTGCGTGAACTTGATCGCGTTGCCGACCAGGTTGAGCAGGCACTGACGAATGCGTTGCGGATCGCCGAGCACCCGCTCCGGCACTTCCGGCCGCACGTTCACCACCAGTTCGAGGCTCTTGGCCGCGGCCTGAAACGCCATGATGGAGCCGACGTCGTCGACGTTCGAGCGCAGGTCGAGCTCCAGGGTTTCGATGTCGAGCTTGCCGGCTTCGATCTTGGAAAAATCCAGAATGTCGTTGAGGATGGTCAGCAGCGAGTCGGCGACTGTGCGCGAATCGTCTCGGCATAGTCGCGCTGCTCGCGATCGAGGCTGGTGTCCAGCAGCAGGTCGGTCATGCCGATGATGCCGTTCATCGGCGTGCGGATCTCGTGACTCATGGTCGCGAGGAAGGTGCTCTTGGCGCGACTCGCTTCTTCTGCTTCCTCGGTGGCGCGCTCCATGGCGACTCGCGCGGCGCGTTCCTGGGTGATTTCGTGAATGGAGCCGGCCAGCCACAGCGGGCGATTATCACTGTCGCGTTCGGCGCTGGCGCGTGAGCGGACCCACAGCCAATCGCCATCTTTCTTGCGCAGCCGATACTCGATGTCATACGGCACGTTGCGCTGCAGGTGATCGCTCATCGCCTTGCCGACGATGGCGCCGTCGTCGGAATGAACGAACGCTTCCGGCCGGCCTTCGTCAGGCTGCACGCCGACTTCGTAGCCGAGCATTTCGCGGAAGCGCGGCGAGTGCCAGATTTCGCCGGTCTGCAGGTTGAATTCGAACAGCGCATCCTGCGTGCCAGAGACGGCGCGTTGGAAACGTTCCTGCGCCGCTTTCAGTTCGGCCGCCTGCCGTGAGATTTCTTCCTTCCCTTCTTCTTCGCGGGTGACATCCCAGTCGATACCCAGCACGCTGATCGCGCGCCCGTCTTCGTTACGCAGGATGCTGGCGTGAAACTGGATGTAGCGACGCTTGCCATCGCTGTCGATGAGACGATAGCGCTGCGCGAGGAAGTTGTCCCTGCTGCGGAACGCCTCTCGGAACAAGTCATACCAAGTCGGCCGCTCGTCCGGATGTATGAAGTTCTCCACATACTCACGGCCCGTGATCTGGTTCGCACCGCCGACACGAGCGATCATCGGACCACCGGCATCGATGCGGATGCTGTCATCCGCGGCATTCCACTCCCACACCGACAGGCCGGCCGACTCGTTCGCCATGCGCATGCGTTCGACCATGCGGCGATTGTTGGCTTCGGCGGCTTCGGCCCGTTCCAGCGCGGCGCGCAGGTCGGCTGTTTCGCTGCGCGACTGCAACGCTTCGGCCAGCGCCAATGCTTCCGCCTGCGACTTCCGCATGTTGGCGGCGCCGAAGAAGGCAGTAACGAAGATGGCGAACACGGCAACCGCATGGTTTTCCAGATAAGCCCACCAGCCGTTGTTGAATGGCGAAACGAGCGGCGACAACAGCAATAAAGCGGCGCTGACGCCGGCGATGACGGTGACGTGCCAGTGGCGGTTGGATGACAGCGCCAGGATCACGGCCAGCACGTAACCGATGCCGATAGCCGACTCGAGTATGTTCGCGAGGTCCGCCGCAAATACCAGGGCGCAGATGCCGAACAGCCAAGGCAGCAGGTTGCGGCGATCGCCGCCGGCGCCGTTCAAACCTTGCAGCACCGTCTCGCGCCGTTCTGCGTCGGGCAGGGCGATCAGATTGCGCAGGTAATAACGCAAACCAAGAGCGCCCAGCAGCAGCAGGCCAACCAGCAGGTAACCCAGGGCGCTCGAAGACAGATAGGACTGACCGAAGAAGCGGCCGATCACCGCTTGCTCTCGTTCCATCGGCAAGTCGATGAACAGCGCGCCGCCGGCTCGATCGGGCACGGCGTACAACAGATGCGGCGATTCGGCCACCTGTTGGAAGCGGATGTAGGGAGTGGACGGATGCTTGCGCAGCTCGCCGATCGCACGGGCCGCGGCGAGGTCCGCCGGGGTGACGCCGTCCTCCCGCAAGGAACCTGGAAAGTGGCGGGCATTGAACGCTGCATTGAAGGTATCGAGCGAACGCTTGCCGTCGGCATTCGCTAGCAATGCTTCGGTGAGCGCATAAGCCTTGGTGACCGCAAGTTCCGAGCCGATATTCTGGGCGACTACCTGCTTCTGCTGCAGGATCGGCGCGCCGGCAATGGACAACGCCAGCACCAGTACCAGGATGGCGACGACCGAGCTTTGTCCGGCGATGACCGCAAGTAGATTTCTTGATTGTTTCATCGCCACTCCCGGGCGGCGGTTTAAGTCTACAACGACACCACGGTTGCAAACTGGATGGCCCGGCCGGATCGCGTACCGCGGATGCGACGGGCGTCACTTAAGGGCGCCGTGCGAGCCGCTGCTGACAATCGGGACGGGAGATGTCTTGCCAGGAGCGCAGTACATTCACTGCGGGCGTTGTCAGCAAGCAGACAGCGTCGCGTTATGACCGATCGGTGGCGCGACGATGCGGATTTGTGACACGACTCGCATTCCGGATGCGAGCGCCCAGCGGGATGGCCGCGGATATCGGCGGTCTGCTGAGCGCCGACTGTAGGTTCACTTCGCCAGGAAGTCCGTCGTCAGCGACAACATGGCGCGCACGCCGGTGATCAGCGCGGACTCATCGAGATAGAATAGGGGCGAGTGATTGAACGCAGCCGTGGTGGCGTCCTTGTCCCGCGGGGTAACGCCGACCCAGAAGTAGATGGACGGCATCTGCGTGCCGAAGAAAGAAAAGTCGTCGGCCACCGTTTGCAGCCCGATCAACTGCACATTCTCCTTGCCGACCAGCTGCTCGAATATCGGTACGGCGCGTTGCGTAAGTTCGGCGTCGTTGATCACCGGCGGGATCGATACTTCGTCGCGAATCTTCACTACTGCGGTCGCGCCGCTGGCTTGGGCGATATGGCTCGCTGTGGTCTGCATCCGCTTGATGATATCGGTGCGCATGTTGGGATCGAAATTGCGGATGGTGCCGATCATTTCCACCGAGTCGGGAATGATGTTGAAGCGGATGCCGCCCTTGATGGCGCCGACCGTAATGACGGCTGGCACCTGCGTGATGTCTATCTGGCGCGAAATGATGGTCTGCAGTCCGGTGATGATCTGCCCCGACACCGTGATGGGATCGACACCGGCCCACGGCCGAGAGCCATGCGTCTGGCTGCCGGTCACCTGGATGGAAAACGAATCCGAGCCGGCCATCAGCGGGCCGGGCTTGTAGCCGATGACACCGCTTTGCAGCGACGCCATCAGGTGCAGGCCGATCATCGCGTCGGGCTTGGCGAGGTTGAACAGTCCCTGCTCCATCATCACCTGCGCACCGCCGCGTTCGCCTTCCGGGGCGCCTTCTTCGGCCGGCTGGAACACGAACAGCACCTGGCCGGGGAGAGTGTCCTTCATCTTGACCAGCGCTTCCGCCACACCGAGCAGGATCGCTACGTGCCCATCGTGGCCGCACGCATGCATCACGCCGACCTTTTCACCCCGGAACTCGGTGGTGACCTTGGATTTGAAGGGCACGTCGGTCTGTTCGGTGACCGGCAGTGCGTCCATATCGGCGCGTAACCCGATCGTGCGTCCAGGTCTGCCGCCTTTGAGCAGCGCGGCGACGCCGGTGATGCCGATGCCCGTTTTAACTTCCAGGCCGAGTGCGCGCAATTTCTTGGCGACGAAGTCTGCCGTTTTCACTTCCCGGTTGCTGAGCTCCGGCTGCGCATGCAGTGCGCGACGCCACTCGATGACGCGTGGCTCGACGGCTTTGGCGGCTGCGTCCAGGCTGGAGGCGTCGGCGTGTAAGAGCGCGGGAAATGTCAGTGCGACGGCGCTGCAAGTCAGAGCAATGCGATGCATGCGGGCCTCCCGGAAAGTCCAAGCAGTGTACAAGCTCGGCCCCAAGGGTGGTATTTTTCCGGCATGCGCATTCTCTCCCTGAACTGCGGCAGCTCGTCGGTCAAAAGCGCCTTGATCGATACGGTGAGCCGCCGCCGCTTGCAAGAGTTGCGCGTCGAGCTAGGCACCGATGCGGAGCTGCCGGCTGCAGTGGCGCGAGTTCTGGCGGAGTATCGGCGTCACTGGAATCCCTCGACGCAACCCGAAGCGGTCGCGCATCGTATCGTTCATGGCGGCGAAAAGTTCCGCGACGCCACGCTGATCGACGATGCAGTGTTGCAAGAAATCGAACGACTGAATCCGTTGGCGCCGCTGCACAATCCGCCGGCACTGGCTGCGGTTCACCAGGCGCGCAAGGAACTGCCGGATGTTCCTCATGTTGCTGTATTCGATACAGCCTTTCACTCGACGCTGCCCGAACACGCGCGGGAATATGCATTACCCTCAGAAGTGCGGCGACGATTTGGCATTCGCCGTTTTGGTTTCCACGGCATCAATCACAGCCATGTCGCGACCAGCGTCGCCGCTCATCTTCGAGCCGATGTGCAGACGTTGCGCATCATCTCCTGTCATCTCGGCAATGGAGCGAGCGTTACCGCGATTGAGAACGGCCGCAGCGTTGACACCAGCATGGGCATGACTCCGCTGGAAGGCCTGGTCATGGGGACGCGGGCCGGAGATGTCGACGCCGGCGTGCTGTTGCAACTGCAACGATCCGGCGAGTTCAGCGTCGACCAACTGGATGAATTGCTGAACAAACGTTCCGGCCTGAAGGGCCTCACGGGCGTGAATGACCTGCGCGAAATCGAAAAACGCGCTGGCGACGGCGATGAAAGTTGCCGGCTTGCCATCGCGGTTTACGTTCATCGCATCCGCAAGTACATCGGGGCATACGCCGCGGCGATGGCAGGTGTCGATGTGATCGCATTCACCGGTGGCGTCGGCGAGAACAGTGTTTTGATTCGACAGCGCAGTTCAGAGCGGCTGGAGTTTCTCGACGCGGTGTTCGATGAGCGTCGCAATGCCCAAGTGCAGTTGAGTGATGACCACCCGGTCGTGGCGATCAACGCAGATGCTTCACGTGTTCACTTGTTCGCGGTGCGTGCGGACGAAGAGCTGGCAATCGCTCGCGAGTCGGCCACTGTGCTAAACGGCGGAAAAAATTAGCCGGCGATTTCTTTCAGCGTCGTCGCCTTCAGCCAATCCAACACTTTACTCAACGCCTGCGGGTTATCGTCGCCCCCGGCCCGGCAGTCGTTGTAGATCTTCAGCTGCTGATGCGCGCTTGTACCCTCGCTGAGGATGCGCTGCAAAGGCGCCAACGCTGTGACGCTGTCCAGGCGATTGATCTGCTCCTCGCAGTCGCCGAGCAGGTCGCTGACCACCGCGGCCAGCGGCACAACTTCGTTGCAGGTTTCCAAAATAAACTCTGCCTTGATCCCGTCGCGCTTGGCGCGCCAGCGGTTCTCATCGATGATGCGGCGAGTGTGCGTACTGCGACCCTTGCCCATTTCCGGATTCGCCACCAAAGCAGCAATCAGGCAGCGATACAGCGCGGCGATCGCGAGCGCGTCTTCAAGCCGGGTGCACACATCGGCGATGCGCATTTCCAAGGTGGGAAAACGCAACGCCGGCCGGATCGCCCACCACAGCTGGCTCGAATCGCTCACGGCGCCGGCGCGCTGCATCCGATCGGCGAACGCCTGGTAATCCGCCTCATCGAGAAAGAAATCCGGAATGCCGCTGCGAGGCCATTCGTCGTACAGCGCCTGGCGGTAGCTGAGCAATCCCGTTACACGATGATTCCAGAACGGCGACGATGTGCTCAGCGCCAGGAACACCGGCAACCAGCGCATCGCGCGATTCATGACATCGACGCGATCGACCTCATCGGGAATGGCGACATGGATGTGTAGCCCGCAAACCAGGTTGCGCTGGGTGATGATGCGGAAGTCGGAGATCAGCTTGTCGTAGCGCCGCTTTTCGGTGATGAGCTGGTCCTGCCAGATGCCGAGCGGGTGCGAGCTGGCCGCAACGATCTGCAGGGCATGTGTGGCGACGACTTCACTCAGCACACGGCGCGAGCGGGACATGACTTCGCAGGCCTCGGCGTGATTGTACAGAATCGGCGAGGCGATCTCGATCTGAGACTGCAGCAGTTCCGGCGTGACGGTTTCGCCCAGTTTCGCCCGCGCGTCTTGCATCAGTTTGTCGGGCGCCGGCGTGCCGAGTGCGCCGGTAGCCGCGTCGACGAGGAAGAACTCCTCTTCGATGCCGAACGAATAGTCGAATGCGGTCATGATCGTGCCGCGGGCTGCGGAGGAATCACCGGCGGCACGATCTGCAGCCAGCGCAATACTTCGGCGACACTGCCCAGGCGGTGACGCGCCAAACTCGCCGACGGATTGCCGACTCGAATCGAAACACCCTGCATCTCGTTGACTACCGCGAACGCGTCTTCGTCGGTGACGTCGTCGCCGATGAATACTGGAGTGCGGCCACGAAACGGCTCCTCCTGCATGAACGCCGTGATCGAACTGCCCTTGCTCCATGCGCCGGGGCGCAGCTCGAGCACGCTCTTGCCGGCTTGCAATGCGAAGGTGGGGCCGAGCTGCAACAGCACGTCGTTCATGATGCGATACACCTCGTTCTGCATCTCCGGCGCCCGGCGAAAATGCACGGCGAGGGCGTAGTGCTTGTCCTCGAGCAGCAAGCCTTCATGATTGCGGACGTATTCGGCCAGTTCATTGCGGACCCGCGCGAGCTTTGCCGCATCAATTTCCGGCCGCATCACATTGCCGTTCGACGCGCGCCGCTCGCAGCCATGCACACCCGACGCGATGAAGCGCAACGGCGCGAATAGTTGATCGAGATTGGCCAGGCTGCGCCCGCTGACGAGCGCCAGCGCCCCATCGAGGCGCCAGCGGACTTCGTCCAGCATTTGTTTGAGACTGGTGGGCACGTGCACTCCCTGCGGCGTCTCGGCGATTTCCAACAGCGTGCCGTCGACATCGAGGAACAGCGCCCAGCCTGCCTCATTTCGAAGGGCTGTATCCGGCGACATGACCATGGATCTTACCCTCTCCTCTTGGGAGAGGGCAGGGTGAGGCGCTCTCTATTGGATCCTTGGTGGTTCGAGCAGCTGCACGCTGAACTGCTGGTTTGGATCGGTCCACACGCGGTTCACCTGCAGCCCCGCGGTCGCGGCCAGCTCGTTGAAGCTCTTCGAGCGTGTATTTATGGCAATACTCCGTGCGCAAGTGCTCGCCACGGCCGATCCGCACTTTCTCACCGCCGAGATGTACCACCTGGTCTTCGAGTACTGACCAAGTGCATTTCGATGCGGCTTTCATTCTCAACCCATACGGCCGTGTGTTCGAAGGCGTCGAGGTCGAAGTCGGCGCCCAACTCTCGATTTACATGGCGTAGCGCGTTGATGTTGAATTCGGCGGTGACGCCTGCGGCGTCATCATAGGCACGTTCGAGCACACGCGGATCTTTGCGCAGGTCGATGCCGATCAGCACGGCGCCGTTCTTCCCGACCATTTCGCGCATGCGCACCAACAAAGCCCGAGCCTGGGTGCGGTCGAAATTGCCCAGCGTTGAGCCCGGGAAATAAACCACGCGACGTTGCGCCGCTTGGATCAATTGCGGCAGTTCGAAATTCTGCGTGAAGTCCGCACACACCGGCACGATATGCAGGTCCGGATAATCTTTCGCCAGATTGCCGGCGGCATCGAACAGATGTTGGCGCGAAATGTCGACCGGCACATACGCGACCGGCTGTTCGAGCCGATCCAGCAGCAAGCGGGTCTTCATGCTGGTGCCGCTGCCGAACTCGATCAACGCGGCGTCATGACCGATGTGCTGTGCCATCTCGCTCGCGTGTGCGTGCATGATCTGCAGCTCGGTGCGAGTGATGTAGTACTCGGGCAGCTCACAGATGTTGTCGAACAGGAACGAGCCCAATTCATCGTAGAACCAGACCGGCGACAGTTGCTTGGGCTCTTTTTTCAAGCCTTCGAGAACGTCGGCGGTGAGTGCGTCGGCCGCAGCGGCAGGAGCGGTGTTCGGATGCTTTGACATTGATCTTCCTCGAACTACAGGTTGCGCGCCAGGCGCACGCCCATGAATTGCCAGCGCGCCTGCGCATAAAAGAAATTGCGGTAGGTCGCTCGCACGTGATCGGCCGGCGTAGCGCACGAGCCGCCACGCAAGACGAGTTGATTGCACATGAACTTGCCGTTGTATTCGCCGAGCGCGCCGGCCAACGGCTTGTAGCCGGGGTAGGCGACATAGGGCGAGGCAGTCCATTCCCACAAGTCACCGAACATCTGCTTCATGCCCGGCTGATCGCCGGCCGGCAGCGGACGCAGCACTTCGGTCTTCAGCAGGTTGCCGCGGACGGGCAGTGACTCGGCGGCGAGTTCCCATTCAGCCTCGGTCGGCAGGCGCGCCCCGGCCCAGCGAGCGAACGCATCCGCCTCGTAAAAGCTCAGATGCGAGACGGGCGCCGCTTCGTCCAGCGGTTGCAAGCCCCGCAGCGTGAACTCTGCGTCGAACGCGGGCGTCCAGTAGAACGGACGCACCCAGCTCTCTTGATTCACCGTGCTCCAACCGTCCGACAACCAGAACTCGGCGCGGCGATACCCGCCATCGCGCACAAACTCCAGGTATTCGCCGTTAGTCACCAAGCGGTCGCCGAGCGCGTAAGGTTCCACTAGCGTGCGATGGCGGGGCGTCTCGTTATCAAAGCAAAAGTGTTTGCCGCTGGCGCCGATCTCGCGCAAGCCGCCTTCAAAGGAATGAAATCGCATCGGCGCCGAAGTGCGCACTTCGGCGGCGGGCGGCGGCTTACGGGAATAGGCCGGCAGCAGTGGATTGCGCGACAACAGATGCTTGATGTCGGTGAGCAGCAGCTCCTGGTGCTGCTGCTCATGATTCAGCCCCAGCGTGACCAGGGGAACGATTCGATCATCGTCGCGGCGCTGATCGAGCAGCCTCAGCATGTGTTCGTCGACGTGCTGGCGATAAGCGATTACTTCTTTGACCGTGGGTCGGGTGAGCAAACCTCGCTCGGGCCGCTGGTGCATCGGCCCCACGGCTTGGTAGTAGGAATTGAACAGATATTCGAAGCCGGCTTGGAATGCCTGGTAATCCGGCAGCATTGGCTTGAGCAGGAACTGTTCGAAGAACCAGCTGGTGTGTGCCAGGTGCCACTTCGCCGGGCTCGCATCCGGCATGCTCTGCACGACGTAATCTTCGATTTCCAGCGGCTGGCAGATCGCCAGCGAGGTTTCGCGGATGCGGCGGTAGCGGCTGGCCAGGGGTTCGGGCGATCGATCCGGAATTGGAGTGGTTGCCGGCTGCACCGCTGCCATGAACGAACTCCTTATTTATGTGACATGAGCAACGCGCTTCCTTAGCCTCAAGGAGTCGCCCCAACCAACGCCCGGACGCACTAAAAAGTTGCGAACCCCAATGGTTACTGCGGGTTAGCTGCAATCCGGGGGGCGAAGTATAGAACCGTAAACGTGACAGACTACGCCGGTATCAGCCGGTATTTACGTGCGCATGTGCAGTTGAGATGGGCCCGCCGACGGCCCTTCTCAAGGGCCACTGCCTGCTCAGGGGTGCTCCAGCCGGCCCGCATTCCTCCAGCCTCGCGTTTTTCTTGACGCCTCGCCGCCCCCCCGCTCTAATACGCGCCCGCTTCGGCGCATCCCGCCGTCGCGCGCCTCCCGGCCCCGATCCTCTTTCGGCGCCCCGTATGGCCAGGTAGCTCAGTTGGTAGAGCAGCGGACTGAAAATCCGCGTGTCGTTGGTTCGATTCCGACCCTGGCCACCATTAAATCAAATACTTACGTGCTCGCCAGCGGATTGCGGTTGCACTAACGTTGCACTTCATGAAGCAACGTTCGGGCCGTTGGGTAGCGGAGTCAGCACTCGGGCGAGCGAGAGCCAGGATCCACTTCGGCGTCAGATCAATTGCTTGCGTGTCCGCTTGTGGAGGACCGTGCCGGTTGCAAGGTGCGATCAACCGGCGGCACGCGGATTCGTTATCCGCTCCATATGTAACAGATTGGATCTTCTTGGCACGTGCGGCACTGTCGGCTCGTCCTCGCAGAAGGCACAGCAAGAGCAGGTCCGTTCCGAGGTAGTAGGTCGAAGTCCGCGGTCGACATGAGGGGCTGGGGAGCCTATATTTGTAAATAGGATCAATGAATTAGAAGATCTGGCAGGCCGGGATCGATGCAAGCCCTTGCTGGCGAGCGGCTCGAACCGGAGATCAAAAGCATTGCCCGTTGCACACCGCAACAACGGAAGCCAAGAAATTCAAAGCGAAATGGACCAGGCCACTCACAACAAAATCGTTTCCTTCATCTGGGGTATTGCCGACGACGTGCTGCGCGACCTCTTCAAGCGCGGCAAGTATCCGGACGTCATCTTGCCAATGTGCGTCATTCGACGCATGGATGCCGTGCTCGAGCCGACTAAGCAGAACGTACTCGATACTAAAAAGATGCTTGATGATGCGCAGATCACCGAGCAGCGTGCCGCGCTCTGCGACGCTGCCGATCAAGCCTTCTACAACACCTCGAAATTCACTCTGCGCGATCTCAAGTCGCGCGGCAGTCAGCAGCAATTGCTCGCCGATTTCGAGGATTACCTGAACGGGTTCTCATCCAACGTCCAGGATATCCTTGAGAACTTCAAGTTTCGCAACCAGCTCCCGACGCTCTCCAAATCAGACTCGCTCGGCACGTTGATCAACAAATTCCTTGATCCTGAAATCGATCTCTCACCGGCCGGCATCGACAACCACTCGATGGGCACGGTCTTTGAGGAGCTGGTTCGCAAGTTCAACGAAGAGAATAACGAGGAGGCGGGCGAGCACTGGACGCCGCGCGATGCCGTGCGGTTGATGGCAAACCTCGTGTTCCTGCCGATCGAAGGCGACATCAAGTCCGGTACCTACCTGCTCTACGACTGCGCCTGCGGCACGGGTGGCATGCTCACGGTGGCCGAGGAGACGCTCATAGCGATCGCTGCGAAGCGCAAGCAGGAGGTCAAGGCTCTGCTCTATGGCCAGGAAATCAACCCTGAGACCTACGCTGTTTGTAAGGCGGACATGCTGCTGAAGGGCGAAGGCGAGAGCGCCGATCACATCGTGGGCGGCGCGGAGTGGTCCACGCTTTCGCATGATGCGTTCCCGGCGCAGGAATTCGATTTCATGCTCGCCAACCCGCCCTATGGAAAGAGCTGGAAGAAGGACCTGGAGGCGATGGGCGGCAAGGACGGAATGCGCGATCCGCGCTTCAAGGTCATGCATAACGGTGAAGAGATCTCGCTCGTCACGCGTTCCAGCGATGGCCAGATGCTCTTTCTCGCCAACATGGCGTCGAAGATGAATGCGAGGTCTGTTCTCGGCAGTCGCATTGCCGAAGTCCACAACGGCTCATCGCTGTTCACGGGCGATGCCGGGCAGGGTGAAAGCAATATCCGGCGCTGGATCATCGAGAACGATTGGCTAGAAGCCATCGTCGCGCTGCCGCTCAATCTCTTCTATAACACTGGCATCGCAACGTATGTATGGGTGCTGTCGAACAAGAAGCCCGCGCGCCGCAAGGGCAAGGTGCAGCTCATCGATGCCACCCAGTGGTTCAAACCGCTGCGCAAGAATCTTGGCAAGAAGAACTGCGAACTCGCAGCGGGGGATATAGAACGCATCAGCCGTACCTTCCTGGACTTCAAAGAAACTCCGGAGTCCAAAATCTTTCTCAACGCCGCCTTCGGCTACTGGAAGGCCACCGTCGAGCGCCCGCTGCGCCTGCACAGCCAGCTCTCGCTCAAGGCGATAGAAACATTGCGCTTCGCTGCGGGCGACGAAGATATTCGCACCGCGCTCTATGATGAGTTCGGCGACGAGCTATTTACCAACTTCGCCAGAATTTCTGACGCACTCGAAAAGCGACTGGCTGAGTGGGGTAGTGACGAACAAGAGGCTGACGACGACGAGGGCGGTAGCACGAAGAAAGGACTGCCAGAGAAGAAGAAACGGAAACTGCTCGATGCCAGGAGTTGGGAGCGTGACGGCCACTTGGTCGAGGTCGCTGCAAAGCTGCGCGAATCACTCGGCGACGCGCTCTTCGAGGATCACAATGCCTTCCGCGACAGTATAGATACGGTGCTAAAGAGGGAAGGGATCAAGCTTCTCGCCGCCGATCTGAAGCAAATCCTCAAGGCAGTGAGCTGGCGCGTCGAAACCGCGCCACCGGTGATCGCCAAAGTGCATAAACCGGGTAAGATTAATGCCGATCCGCTGCGCGGCCTGTATGAGGCGAGCGTGAATGGCAAGCCAGCCATAGTCGAGTACGAACCCGACTCCGATCTGCGCGATACCGAGCAGGTGCCGCTGCTGGAGGAAGGCGGTATCGAAGCCTTTATTCGCCGCGAAGTGTTGCCCTACACGCCCGATGCGTGGATCAAGGAAGACGCTACGAGAATCGGATACGAGATCAGCTTCACCCGGCACTTCTACAAGCCGCAGCCGCTGCGCACGCTGGAAGAAATCAGTGCCGACATCGCGGCAGTCGAGAAAGAGGCTGAGGGATTGCTCGACGGGCTCTTGATAGGGAGTGCGAAGTGAAAGCTACCGAAGCGAAATTTCTGAGCTTCCTGCAAAAGTCTCCGCAGTTCATCATCCCGATCTACCAGCGCACCTATTCGTGGACAGACAAGCAGTGTCGACAGCTCTGGGATGACATCCTGCGCGCCGGTTCGAGCGACACCATTGCAGTTCATTTCATTGGCTCCATCGTCTATGTGGAGCAGGGGTTGTCGCAAGTCACGCATCAGGCGCCCTTGCTGGTGATCGATGGACAGCAGCGCTTAACAACCTTGATGCTTCTGCTCGAAGCGTTGGCCCGTGCGATCGGCGATGAGGAGCCCGTCGATGGATTCTCGGCCGCCAAGCTGCGTGAGTACTATTTGACCAATCGTCTCGAAGAAGGATGATCGCTACTACAAGTTGCTGCTTTCGCAGACCGATAGTGCCTCGCTCAAGACCATTATCAGGAACGGCGCAGAGCCCAAGGAGCCGTCGCTGCGTGTGACGCAGAACTTTGCTCTGTTCACCGATCTCCTGGCCGGCCTGAAAGGCGATTTCGCGCCCGTATGCCGCGGCCTTGCCAAGCTGGTTGTCGTGGACATTGCGCTGAGCCGTGATCAGGACAATCCGCAGCTGATCTTCGAGAGCATGAATTCGACCGGCAAGGAACTGAGTCAGGCCGACCTGATCCGAAATTACATCCTGATGGGTCTCGAGCCTTCGCTGCAGACGCGACTCTATGAGGACTATTGGCGACCGATGGAACTGGACTTCGGGCAGGAAGCCTATGGTACGCAGTTCGATAGCTTCATGCGCCACTACCTCACCGTACGCACGGGCGACATTCCGCGTGAAGGCGACGTGTACGAAGCTTTCAAGGACTACTCTCGTACCATCCGCGTAAGAGACGCGGGCATTGAATCGCTGGTAAAGGAGATCCGAGCGTTCGCTGGTTACTTCTGCGCGCTCGCGCTGGGCAGCGAGCGGGATGCCACACTCAGCCACGCCTTTCACGACCTGCGCGAGCTGAAAGTGGATGTGGCCTACCCATTCCTGCTGGAGCTGTATCACGACTATGCTAATCATCTGCTCAGCGCCACGGATTTCGCGGGTACAGTGCGGTTGATAGAGGCATATGTCTTTCGACGCGCCATTTGCGCCATTCCTACCAATTCTATGAGCAGGACCTTCGCCACCTTCGGCAAGGCGCTCAAGAAGGATCGTTACCTCGAAAGCATCCACGCCCACTTCCTCACACTGCCTTCTTATCGCCGCTTCCCGAGTGACGAGGAATTTCGCCGCGACCTGCAGACGCGCGATCTGTATCATTTCAGGAGCCGCAGCTACTGGCTGCGCCGCCTGGAGAATCACGGCCGTAAGGAACGCGTGCCGGTGGACGAGTACACCATCGAGCACATTCTGCCGCAGAACCCTGAACTCTCGATGGCTTGGAAGGATGCGCTTGGCGCTGAATGGCAGCGCGTGCAGGAGCAGTGGTTGCATACACTCGGCAACCTCACCCTCACCGGGTACAACACCGAATACAGCGACCGGTCCTTTGCTGAGAAGAGGGGTATGAAAGGTGGTTTCAAGGAGAGTCCGCTCCGGTTGAACGCGGGTCTGGGTCAACTGGACACCTGGAACGAGACCGCGATCCAGGATCGTGCAGGACGATTGGCCGAGCGAGCCGTTACGGTGTGGGGCGCTCCCTTACTCGATGCCGAGATCCTCGCTACCTATCAGCCGGTCAGAGTTCCAGCGGCTGGTAGTTACAGCATTGAGGACCATCCGAACCTACGAATTCCCGGCCTTCGCGCGGTGTTCGAAGCCTTTCGGAAGGAGGTGCTCGCACTCGACCCATGCGTAAGCGAATCGTTCATGAAGCTATACGTTGCGTATAAGGCCGAGACCAACTTTGTCGACGTTGTGCCGCAGGTGCAGCGATTGCTCCTCAGCCTCAACATGCCTTTCCCCGAGATCAACGACCCGAAGAGACTTTGCAAGGACGTGACGGGCCTCGGCCGCTGGGGTAATGGCGACGTCGAGGTGAGTCTGAAGTCACTCGACGAACTGCCCTACGTGATGGGGCTCGTGCGCCAATCCTATGAGCGGCAGATGGGCGACGGGAGTCAGCCGTGATCGCTGATCTCAAGCCCTATCCGGAATACCAAGAGTCGGGGCTGCCTTGGGTTGGCCACGTGCCCAAGCATTGGGATCTGGTGCCCAATCGTGGACTTGTGCGGATTCGTAAGAAATTGGTAGGAAAGCGCCACAACGACTACCAACTTCTCTCCCTTACGAAGCAAGGGGTAATTGTTCGCGACATATCGACAGGAAAGGGGAAGTTTTCCTCAGACATGGGGACCTCACAGGAGGTTCGGCGCGGAGATTTTGTCTTCTGCCTTTTCGATGTGCCGGAGACGCCTCGAACTGTCGGGTTGTCCCACCACGATGGAATGATTACGGGTGCCTATACCGTGTTCGAATCCCGGGGTGTCGGCCGGGATGAGTACTTCGAGTTGTTCTACCAGGCGATGGACGATCAAAAGCTTCTCAGCCCTCTGTACTCGGGCCTGAGAAACACGATTCCGCGTGACAAGCTTCTAGGCACAAAGACCCCGCAGCCTTCGCTCCCCGAGCAGGCAGCGATTGTCCGATTTCTGCAGTGGTCGAACGGGCGGCTGGAGCGGGCGATCCGGGCGAAGCGGAAGGTGATCGCGCTGCTTAACGAGCAGAGGCAGGCCATCATTCATCGCGCCGTCACTCTCGGACTCGACCCTTCCGTTCCGCTAAAACCTTCTGGCATCCCCTGGCTCGGCGACATTCCCCAGCATTGGGAGGTGCGCAGGCTGCGCACCCTGGTTCACCGCATTGAACAGGGCGTCAGTCCGCTTGCCGTGGGATTTCTCGCCGAAGGCGACTCATGGGGCGTGCTCAAATCTGGTTGCGTGAACAGAGGTGTCTTTCGAGAAACGGAGCACAAGCAACTTGCACGCAACTTCAAAATCGATCCGGCGATCATCGTGAAGATTGGTGATGTCCTCATCTCGCGGGCGTGTGGGTCACCCACTCTCGTGGGATCGGTCGGTCGAGTACGATCGCTTCGCTATCGACTCATCCTGTCAGATAAGACGTTTCGTGCATGTTTTCGTGGACACGTAGATGTGGACTTCATGGTCTTTGCAATGAACTGTCGCTACTACCGACACCAGGTCGAGCAGGCAATTAGTGGCGCGGAAGGAATGGCCAACAATCTTCCATTGTCATCACTCCGCGATTTTAGTTTCGCGATACCGCCTACGAAAGAAGCTTCAGTAATAGCGGGCTATCTAGAGGGCGAAACGGCGGGTCTACACATGACTATCTGTCGCCTCGAACGCGAAATCGAACTCCTCCGCGAATACCGCGCCCGCCTCGTGGCCGATGTCGTGACCGGCAAGCTCGATGTACGCGAGGCGGCTGCCCGGCTGCCCGACGAGGCCGCTCCGGATATTGCCGAAGACGAATCGGACATGAGCGACGAGATTGAATCCGCTGAAGAAGAGGTAGCCGCTGCATGACCGTGCTGGCGCGGCCAAAGATCTACCACATCGCGCACGTGGACAGATTGGCCTCGGGTAATCATCCGGAGCTGGACTACCGCGGAGGTCAGGGGCCGGTCATCCACTTCGAGGCCGACCAGCGCGGCCGTCGATGGGCGTTCACGCTGTCGAATGCAGGATCGTACTTCTTTGAGGATCGCTGTGACCTCGCGCAGCTGAGCGAGATTGACTGGGATGCGGTCGAGGCGCGTGACTGGCGGAAATGCAAGGAAGGCAAACAGGCCGAGTTTCTCCTGGAGCAGAGTTTTCCCTGGTCTCTGGTTGAACATATAGGCGTCCACTCGCGGGGCGTCTATCAGCAAGTGGTCAATGCGTTGCCGGCACATGGGCATTGGCCGACGGTCAGTATTCGCCCTGACTGGTACTATTGAGCGCGGAGGCATCGATCATGATCGAGTACACCAGCGGTGACATCCTCAAATGCGAGGCTGAAGCGCTCGTTAATACCGTCAACTGTGTGGGAGTGATGGGACGCGGTATCGCGGCGCAGTTCAAGAATGCCTATCCCGAGAACTTCAAGGCATACGCTGCCGCCTGCCGGCGTGAGGAAGTGCGGCCTGGCCGGATGTTCGTGTTCGAGGCGGGGCGGCTCATGCCGCCACGTTACATCATCAATTTCCCCACCAAGCGTCATTGGCGGGGCAAGAGCCGGATCGAAGATATCGATGCTGGGCTGGCCGCTTTGGCGGCAGAAATTCGAACCCGCAACATTCGCTCTATCGCAATCCCACCGCTAGGCAGTGGATTGGGTGGGCTCCAATGGGATGAAGTCAGGCCCCGCATCGAGGCCGCTCTGCAAGGACTGGATGGCGTGCGGGTATTGATCTATGAACCCAAGGGTGCGCCGGCATCTGACACGATGGTTCATCGTCGCGCAGTTCCGACGATGACGGCCGGGCGTACGGCTCTCGTCGAGCTGATGCGCCGCTATCTCGACGGCTTGCTAGATCCGTTCGTCACCCTGCTGGAAGTGCATAAGCTGATGTATTTCATGCAGGAGGCGGGGGCGCCGCTGCGGCTTCAGTTCAAGCCGGCAACTTACGGGCCCTATGCTGAGAACCTGCGCCATGTGTTGCATGCGATCGAGGGGCATCTGATTGCAGGCTACGCAGACGGCGGCGACGCGCCAGACAAGCCTCTGACACTGGTGCCCGGCGCAGTTGACGAGGCAGAGGCGTTTCTTGCTCAGGACACCGAGACGCGCAATCGTTTTGACAAAGTGGCCGAGCTGGTGAAAGGTTTCGAATCGCCCTTCGGTATGGAGCTGTTGTCCACTGTGCATTGGGTAATGAAGCACGAAGGCGTCTCGTCTACGCAAGACATCGTCAATCGAGTCCACGCCTGGAGTCCGCGCAAGCAGCAGTTCACCGCACGGCAGATCGGCATCGCCGCAGATGTACTGATAAGGAAGGGTTGGACGGCCGCAATGGCCGCCTGATCGCAACTCGGCACATTCATGACCACCGATACCAGCGAGAAGGGACTTGAAACGCTGATCATGCGGCACATGACCGGCACGGATGGCCTTGTCGTCGCACAGAACAGAGTCGCGGAGCCATTAGCTCCCTACGGCGGTATCGGGTACATCGCCGGCAGTGCGCAGGACTATGACCGCGCCCATGCGCTCGACGTGCCGCAACTCTTTGCCTTCCTGCGCCTCACCCAGCCCGATGCTTTAAAGAAGCTCGGCGTACTGGATGAGTACAACCACAAGGACATAAATCGCCTCAAGTTTCTCACCCGCCTGTCTTCAGAGATCGGCAAACGCGGTGTCATCGATGTGCTGCGCAAAGGTGTGGCGCACGGGCCAGTGCATTTTGACCTCTTCTACGGCACACCATCACCGGGCAACGCGAAGGCTGAGGCACTACACGTACAGAACCGCTTCTCGATTACGCGCCAATTTGCCTACAGCATGGACGAGACCCGACGTGCGCTTGATCTTGGCCTGTTCATCAACGGCCTGCCCATTGCCACATTCGAGCTGAAAAACAGCTTGACTAAGCAAACCGTCGAGGACGCCGTACAGCAGTACAAGCGCGATCGTGACCCGCGTGAACGGCTGTTCGAGTTTGGCCGCTGCGTGGTGCATTTCGCAGTGGATGACAGCGAAGTCCGCTTTTGCACTGAATTGAAAGGTAAAGCCTCATGGTTCCTCCCCTTCAACAAGGGATACCACGACGGCGCGGGCAACCCGCCGAACTCACATGGTCTCAAGACCGACTACCTATGGAAAGAAGTCCTCAAGCCGGCGGGACTGACTAACATCCTCGAGAACTATGCGCAGATCGTCGAGGAAAAAGACTCGCGCAGCGGGAGGAAGAAACGCACGCAGATATGGCCGCGCTATCACCAGCTCGACGTGGTACGGCAATCGCTGGCCAATGTTCGAGACAATGGAGCCGGCAGGCGCTATCTGATCCAGCATTCGACGGGCAGCGGAAAATCGAACTCCATCGCATGGCTTGCGCACCAGCTCATCGGGGTGAAACGCGGCGACAAGGAAGTATTCAACTCAGTGATTGTGGTCACTGATCGACGCATCCTCGACGACCAGATCCAGAGAACCATCAAGCAGTTCATGCAGGTAGGCGCGACCGTGGGGCACGCTGAGCATTCCGGCGACCTGCGCAAGTTCATCGAAGGTGGAAAGAAGATCATCGTTTCGACGGTGCAGAAATTCCCCGTCATCCTTGACGAAATCACTACCGAGCGGGGCAAATCGTTTGCCATCCTCATCGACGAGGCTCACTCCAGTCAGGGCGGAAAAACCTCGGCGGCGATGAGTCAGGTGCTGGGAGACGCGAAGAACGAGGACGAAGGGCAGGACGCCGAAGACACGGTGAACGAAGCACTGGAGAAGCGTATGGCGGCACGCAAGCTGCTGGCCAATGCCAGTTATTTCGCGTTTACCGCCACACCGAAAAATAAGACGCTGGAGATGTTCGGCGAGCCGCTACCGCCAGACCCCGAGGGCAGGATCAAGCACCGGCCCTTTCACAGCTACACAATGAAGCAGGCCATCGAGGAAGGATTCATCATCGATGTGCTCAAGCGTTTCACGCCGGTCGACAGTTACTACAAGCTAGTCAAGAAGACCGAGGACGATCCCGAGTTCGACACAAAGAAGGCGAAGAAAAAGCTGCGTCGCTATGTAGAGAGCCATGACCACGCGATCCGGCTCAAAGCCGAGATCATGGTGGACCATTTCCACGAGCAGGTGCTGGCGGCGGGGAAAATTGGCGGCCAGGCGCGGGCGATGGTGGTGGCGAGTGGCATCGAGCGCGCCATTCAGTACTTTCACGCGTTCAAGACGTATCTGGTTGAGTGCAAAAGCCGGTACGAGGCGATCGTCGCGTTCTCCGGCGAATACGAGTATGGCGGCGACAAGGTGAGCGAAGCGTCGCTCAACGGATTCTCCAGCAAGGAGATCGCTGAAAGGATTCAGCAGGACCCGTATCGTTTCCTGATCTGCGCCGAAAAATTCCAGACGGGCTACGATGAGCCGCTGCTGCACACGATGTATGTGGACAAGCCGCTTTCCGGGATCAAGGCAGTGCAGACCTTGTCTCGACTCAACCGAGCTCATCCGCAGAAGCACGACTGCTTCGTGCTCGACTTCCAGAACAACAGCGAGGCGATTCTCTTCGCCTTTCAAGACTACTACCGCACGACGCTGCTGGCGGAAGAGACGGACGCCGACAAGCTGCATGACCTGAAGCTGGCTCTGGATGCCGCACAAGTGTATTCGCCGGAACAAATCCAGCAGCTCGTGGAGTTGTTCCTCAGCGGCGCCGATCGCGACAAACTAGATCCCATGCTCGATGCGTGTGTCGCCGTCTACAAGGAGAGGCTCGACGAGGATGGGCAGGTGGAATTCAAAGGCAACGCCAAGGTGTTCTGTCGCACCTACAGCTTCTTGGCGTCGATCATTGCGTACAGCAACGCGGAGTGGGAGAAGCTCTCGATCCTGCTGAATTTGCTGACGCCAAAGTTACCGGCGCCGCGAGAAGAAGACCTTGCCAAAGGTATTCTCGAAGCGATCGACATGGACAGCTATCGCGTCGAGAAGAAGGCCGCGATGGAGATTGCGCTGGCGGATGAAGACGGCGAGATCGAGCCGGTTCCAATGCGGTCCAGTCGTCACAGGAGCGAGCCTGAGATCGATCGCCTGAGCGCTATCCTCAAGACGTTCAATGATCAGTTCGCAACGTTGTTCACTGACGCAGATCGCGTCGCGAAGCGCATCCGCGACGACATCGCACCCAAGGTGGCCGCCGACGCTGCCTACCGCAACGCCAGGGAGAATACGCCTCACACCGCGCGTATGGCTCACGACCAGGCGCTAGGCAGGGTGATGCAGCATCTTCTGAAAGACGACACGCAGGTCTACAAACAGTTCGTCGAGAATGCATCTTTCAAGCGCTTCGTGACTGACATGGTCTTCGCATTGACGGAGGACAGTGACGCGCATCTTCGCTCGAGTCGATCGGGTGATCTGAGTGACAAACTTCGGTCGCTCGCCGATCAACTTCGCGTCTCCGGCGATCCAACAGATCAGGCTGCTGCAGACATGCTTCTTGTGCTTGAGAGTCGAGCACGAATCACTCTCGCCGACGCGCTGGCGGTTGCAACTGAGCGTGGCCTCAGCGAAGCGGAAGCGTTGGCTGCAGTCGAGCGGCTCGCTCGGCCTACTACCGCAGGGCTGAATCGCTTTTATGTCCATCGATCCAAAGGCAGTACTCAGCTTCTGCAGCCTGCCGAAGTGCGCGAGCGATTCGTTCGTGACGCGCAGAGCAAGAGCCGCCGTCATGAGTGGATGTCTGCGGTTGAAGTCGTGTGGGCGGGTTCGAAGGAAGCGGCACTGCTTTCGGGTGTATCGGCATGACTGGAGAGGTTGCAACGGATTCGTCGCTCGAGCGGCTCTTCGGAATCCTCGAAACCCACAACCCGAATCTATTACAGTTGCTCAAGGCAGAGACGGAAGAGGCGTTCGTCGTTGCGACTGAAGGTGCGCTGGAATACGCAACACGAGCTATCGAAAGTGGCGCGAAACAGTACGCCAGTCTGGACGAGCGGGGTTTATCGACCTTGCTTACGGATCTACTCAGCGCGGCCGGGTATCGCGCGACGGCGGAGCGCAACGTCAATGGTCACGTCGATGTGGTGATCGAACATTACTTCGGTCACCGATGGAAGTACCTCGGCGAATGCAAGATCCACAAGAGCTTCCAGTACCACATCGACGGCTGCAAGCAGTTGTTGGGCTACTGTACAGGACGAGAGCTTCGGGTTTTTTGCCTGGATTTCTTCAGAACCGGCAAGATGTTTGAGAAGCTCGACGAGTTGCGGAGACGCATGGACTTGGAGAAGCCTCTATCGCAATCGAAGGAGAGCAACCTGCATTCGATTCAGGGTGGTTTCGTCACAGCGCACTTACACGCAAGTGGCCGCGATGTTGAATTGTTGCATCTCGGATGCTTTGTCCCGAAGGCTTAGCGAGGTCCCTGGTATACCGGACCGTGCGAGGAATTAGCTCTCAGTGATGGACTCACGCAATCTACTCGGACGCGGGCCTGTTGCACCAAGGTTGCACTTGGCTGCTGGTCGTCGGTGGAAGCTGGTAGAATCCACCGAACCATCGCGCAGCGACTGGGTGTCAATGAGAAGGCCATCAGAAAGTTGGTAGGACCCTCGAAGAGTGAGGGGTTCGAGCAACTTGCCCTGGCGACGATAGCGGGCACACCGGTGATGGAGTCGTCGCCGCTGTCAGCATCCTCAGCGTTGAGTACGGCCGTGATCGAGGAATCTGGCGCTTCCACGCAGGGATGTCCGGAGGAGAAGCCCGCGCAGAACTCAGCGCAGATTCAGGAGGCCGAGGAATACGAGCCTGTACCGATGAGCCTCGACTATGACGCAGGTGATCGGACTTTCGATCGCTCGCAAAGGCTCGAAACCAGCGGCCCTTCTGGCGATGGCGAAATACTTTCACGGCGCAGAAAAGGCTGTGCGGCGCGCGCTGGAAATCGTTCTATGAAACTCGTAGATCGCACGTCAGTTGCAGGGGCGCGCTATCTCGATCTCCAGCGCCAAGCGCGACAAACCGGACGGCCGACTGACGAATTGATACAGAGCTCTACGCACTGGAGTGCTTTGTCGATCCATGACTTTACCGATCCACCGTACGGGCTGCCGAAAGGAGCAACGACCCGGAAGGAGTTGGATTTCTAGCTGAACGCGCGTGGCGAACTCACGCTATTGACGCGTAATTGAGCCGGCCCAAAGGTCTCGCGTTCTCGTCCCCTCCTCTTGTTGGTTAATGTTCATCTTAATGATCATTAAAGCCTATAACGTCCACTGAAATGAACGTAGTGGGCGATCGATCCAGTGATCATTGCTAAGACACTTAACGCTCAGTATAGTGAACGCTACCATTTATATGGTTTACTATAATGAACGTAAAGGCCACATTGCGCGCAGCTTCTGGCTATCCTTTGCCCGTGACACGAGCCCTGCGAAAGCTGGGCCGTGATATCCGCGATGCTCGTCTCAGACGTCGCATCCCGGCGGCGGTAGTTGCGGAGCGTGCGTCGATCAGTCGCACCACACTCGTTAAGCTCGAAGGCGGCGATCCCGGGGTCTCCATCGGCATCACGGCCACCGTGTTGTTTGTCCTTGGGATGGCGGAGCGAGTCGGCGAACTCGCGGACATCAGGAACGATGAGCAGGGGCTGGCGCTGGCTGAAGAGCAATTGCCGAAACGCATTCGCACGCGCAAACGACGCGATCCCATTGAGCCGTCGTGATGGAAACGGAAGTTCTCGTCTACGCCGACTTGCAGGGTGCTCCAAAC
The DNA here is from genome assembly GCA_963710595.1 of uncultured Gammaproteobacteria bacterium. Lineage (GTDB taxonomy): Bacteria > Pseudomonadota > Gammaproteobacteria > Steroidobacterales > Steroidobacteraceae > Steroidobacter. The sequence continues at coordinate 401,740 of CAVQAZ010000003.1, read as the reverse complement.
TTGGTGGGACGCCTATGGGCGCACTTGCGTCGCGGCAAGGAGAGCGCTTCCTTCGAATACGATAGAGCGTGGTTGAGCAGCGCTCAACGATACGCACTGGAGCCTGCCTTGCGGCTTGGCGCTGGTGCATTCCATACAGCAACAGATCGCGCGCTGTTCGGCGCAATTGGTGATTCCGCACCCGATCGTTGGGGTCGCATGTTGATGCGCCGAGCGGAGCGACGACGCGCAGCAACTGCCGGTGAAGCGCCTCGAACGCTATACGAGATCGACTTTCTGCTGATGGTGAACGATGAGGCTCGACAGGGCGCTCTGCGCTTCGCATCGAAGCCGGGCGGCCCATTTCTGGCGGAAACTCAGCACACTCCCGTTCCTCCACTCGTCGAGCTGCCACGCCTGCTGGCTGCAGCGGAACGGGTCATCAATGAAGATGAAGGCGACGAAGATCTGCGCCTGCTCTTCGCGCCGGGTTCCTCTCTCGGCGGAGCACGCCCTAAGGCATCGGTGCGCGAGAACGATGGCAATCTCGCAATCGCAAAATTTCCGCATAAGGAAGATGAGTGGCGAGCAGTTGCATGGGAAGCAACCGCTCTGTCTCTCGCTGCGAAAGCGGGAGTCAACGTGCCCAAATTCCGTCTTGAAACGATAGCAGGCAAGGATGTCCTGATCGTCTCTCGATTCGACCGCAGTGGAAAGGAGCGTACCCCGTTTTTATCGGCAATGAGCATGCTCGGAGCAAAAGACAACGAAACGCGCAGTTATCTCGAGATCGTCGATGCACTACGTCAACACGGTGCACGGCCTGTTCAAGACATGCATGAGCTCTGGCGGCGCATAGTCTTCACCGTGCTGATCTCGAATGTCGATGACCACATGTGCAACCACGGCTTTGTTTATACGGGCACGGAGGGCTGGGCGCTTTCGCCGGCATATGATCTCAATCCAATGCCGATCGACGTGAAGCCGCGAGTGCTTTCTACGGCCATTGACGAAGAGGATCAGAGCGCATCCCTCGATCTCGCGCTCTCTGTGGCTGGATACTTCGAACTGAGCGAACTTCAGGCACGAACGACAGCAGCGGAGGTAGGACGTGCGGTGGCTGCCTGGCGCACTGTGGCAGGCTCATACGGAATCTCAGCTGCTGAATGCAATCGTATGAGTTCCGCGTTCGAGCATGCGGACGTCGAGAAGGCGCTTTCCGGATGAGGGTTCGATAGCGACGACAACGGCCGAATCCATCCGTAATTCAGGTGTGCTGACTTGTAAGCCCGAGAGCTACCAAAGTCACCGCAAAGTGAATTTCTGTAGCCCATAGTACACAGAGCGCCCATGCGAATCCGCCGTCGAAACCGGCAAAGTGTCATCGCAGGGGCCAAGAGATCCGAATTGGCACACGATCGCTAAACAGGTGCTGCATGCATGGAGCGAGAGCATGGCAAAGCTCGCGCTCGGAGAAGGCGTACAAACAGCTAACGCCCATATTGAATCTGCAGGATTCTCCGATCCGGAGTCGCCAGTGCCCGCGGGGTCATTGGTCGGTCGGAAGGCCTTGCTTGACGATCCAAGCGTCGCAAGTGAAGGAAGCGGAGGACTCGCATTTGTCCACGTGTTGATGGCTGTTAGGAACCGCTTGTTTCTGGCGATGGCGCGCACCTCTTCGCGTTGATCGTTCTCACCTGATTGCATCAAAGGGGAAGGCGTGCACAGCAGTGCGCTTCCTCATGTCTTCATCCCCGATCTCATTGCAGATTCGTAGCTCGCAGACGCTTTGTCCCCCTGGGTTCGTGAGGGCCCAGTAGCATTTGCGACGGCGCGAGCTTGCGTGTTGTTTGGGTATGCTGCGCGGTGCAGGAGGATGAAGAGCCGAAGGCCCGGGTCGTTGATTGGTGTCGACCCCCGGGCCCTCGGTGCGCAGCGCCTTGGCAGGCGTTTTCGCGAGCCTTTGAAGCCGGTCTTCTCAAGGCCTTCGATGTAGTCCTGCGTGTCGACGTCTCACTCTTTGACCTTGGAGTAGATCCGCTCATACTCCTGGCTGAGCGCGGCGTACTCCGAGGCGAGCGCTTCTTTCTCCGACTGCAGGCGCTCCACATCGCCCTCGCTGTTATTGAGCTTGTCTCGCAGCGTGACGATGTCGCCTCGCAGCTTCTTGGCATGGTGCAGAACCAACTCCTCGTGATCGCGCCTTGCCGCGGAAGTTTTCTCCAGGGCTTGCGTTTTTTGCCTCAGGTCCTGCTGCAACTGAGCATTGCTCTGTTGCAGCGAATCGACCTCCTGCGTGATCTCCTGGATGTTGAGCTGCAGCGATGCGAATTCGGCATGACCCTGCTCGGAACCCGTCAACGCCTGCAACTCCGGTGCGAGGCGCTGCAGGGATTGAGTGGTCGCCTCCAGCCGCTGCTGGAGGCGCTCGACAGATTCATCCAGCTTGGCGTTGTCGATGCTCGTCAGCAGTTGGTCGAATTCGTTCGTCACCGGTGGCGGTTCAACCACTACTTCAGCCGCAGTTACCTTGGCTGCCGGGATCTCGATCTGAACGGACTCCACTACTGCTGAAGCAATCGAGGACAGCTCGGTCTCTGCTGGAATCTTCGCAGGAATCTCTGCGACGACGTGCTCTGCAGGAGGGGGCTCATGGTTGGCAAGCTGGGCGAGGAGTTTCTGCTGGGCTTTGCGTGAGCGTCGCAGCAGCACTGCAAACACGACAGCGGCCACCAACACTATTTCGGCGACGAGGGCAGTAACCCAGATCATGGTTTCTTCCATGAGCCCCCCTTCTTGAGCCGCAATGTCGTCCGATACATGGCATAGCCGAGCGCGCCCAGGAGCAAGAGTCCCGCATTGATCTTGAGAAGTGTGCGTCCGGCACTGACGGCGACATCACGTTCATTCACGGTGACGGCGGGCACCGCCATCGGCACAGGCCACGGCCCCTTGATCAGCGTGAATGTGCCCTCACCAGGACTTTCACCGCGAATGACCAGGTTGACAGAGGCCCTTTGGCCGACGGGCGCCGTGGGCAGGTTGGCCTCGAAAAGCCCTGGCTGCGTGGCGTGCAAGGGTACTCGCAGCTTGGCGTTGTCTGCCGCGGCGTAGTCGGCCTCGATCGACAGATCCTTGAAAGGCGGGCAGGAGCTGTGCATTGCAAGCTGCACTCTGATCGGCGCCGCCTGCGTAACACTGCCTTGCAGGCATTCCCGATGGACTTCGAAGGTTCGCGTGCGTTGGCGCTGCAGGGTCGGCGCCGTGGCCGTGACGGTCATGCTGTACTTCCCGACCGCAAGCAGTACGGGTGTCGCCACGCTGAAACTGCCGTCGGCCTGCGGAGCCAGGGTCAAGCTCACCAAGGGTTTGTCCGCAACGCTCACTTCGGCAGTGATGGTTTGCGTGTCGTCGTGCCGTATGCGCGCTGGTGTCTGCGACTCGTCTTGGAGAAACGCCCGGAGCGCAAGCGGTGTGCCCGCTTCAATGAATGCTGAGCCGAGTTCGATCTGCAAGCTGAGGGTGCTCTCGGCAATGACGCCCACCCCGCTCTGCACGTCACCCGAGCGGTCGACCTGCCAGGTGCCGGGTTGTGGTTCGTGCATGTGCACGAGTTCGTAGGCCGGCGTCGATTGCCAGGTCGTGCCGGGAGGGGTGTCGTTGGCTTGCACTGTACGCAGCTGCGGTGTCAGCAGGGCAATGTGCTCACCGGGCGTACTCTTCGCAAATACGAGCGAGAGTTCTTTGATGCTCTCATCGATGCGAATATTCCCCTGATCGAGCGGAAAAGACTCGCCGTCGTGGGCGCCGATGAAAATCCGAGTAAATGCCTGATGGAGTGTCTGCGCATTCGCGATGAAGATCGCCTCACCTGCGCTGGCTTCGGCCATTTCCTTGAGGAATCCACGATCCGCTGCGGTCGTGAACGCGATGGTGTAGAGCGAAATATCGCGGCGTCGATAGTCCGGGATGAGTGAACGCACGATGTGCGTTCGCGCAGCGGCCTCTTCCTCCTCATGCTGCCTGCCCAAATCCAACTTACCATCCGTGAGCAGCAACACCAGCCTGCGGTGCGAGCTGTCCTCCTGGTCGGGAAAGGCAGCCAGGCCCGCCTCGAGGGCTGCTGCCAGGTTCGTGGTCTGGCCGTTGAACTGGAGCTTCGTCAGGTGGCGCTGCAGCGTCTCCTGGGTACTGGCTTCCTCGCGTGAAGTGACGGGCATGAGTCCGACAGCGCGATCGCTGAAGGCGGCGAGTCCAACCGCATCGCCAGGCTGGGAGAGATTACTGAAGAGCTGAGCCGCCGCCACGCTCAAGCGATTCGGATCGCTCTGACGCATGCTGCCTGAAACATCGAAGACGATGAGGGCCTGAACCGACTTATGCGCCTCTTTGGCGCGGGCCTGCGGCAGCACACAATTCAGGATCAATGCGAGCCAAAGGAGCCCAGGCGTGCCACGCGCCGACCGAGCTAACCGACCAGGGAGCCACGGATTACTGATATTCCCTCATGTCGTCCCGAATCGCCTTGTTGCGAGTCGCCATCGTGCCGCGTCGAGCGTCATCGAGCGAGTGAGGGTTAGCCGAAACTGGCAAGCGATCCAGATGCGGTGTTGGCCGGGGATTACCTCGATGCGTTGCGTGTGAATCGAAAGACAGATGCCGTCGACGCGGAGGCTCAAGGTGCGCGACAACCTCCAGAATTCGGTGATCGCGACCAACGGCCATTCGGCCACGTCGAGACAGCCACATGCTGCAATCCGTGGATCGAATCAGTTCCGGATCTTTACACCGAGCCGGCCGACATCGTGACCAACAGCGTGCAAGGTCTGCGTAATGATTTTCGAGTGCTGAGTGGGCCGTCAGTGCGTAACAATGTCATCACGCAACCGGCGAAGACGCATCCGCGTGATGGTCAACGTTAGATTCAAATAATGAGAACGCACGGAACGCTGATTAAATGGAACGACGATAGGGGATATGGATTCGTCGTTCTCCCTCAGAGTCATGAAGAAGTCTTCGTGCATATTTCTGCTTTTCCGAGAGATGGTGTCCGACCCCGCATTGGAGAGATGATCTCGTTCGAAGTCAGGAGCGGGCCTGATGGAAAGAAGCGTGCGGAAGGTGTATTGCGGCCGGGTGCTCAGACACCTGTGCGAAAGAGTCGTGGTGTAAGCCCTAGAGATGATCGCAAGCCGATTGGGACTCTTCTCGCAATCGTCATCGCAGGCGTGCTGGGAGTTGTCGGGTACAAGGTGTACACGGCTAAGCTTGACAGCATGAGCAATGAGCCTGGGATGGCGATTGCTGGAAAATCGACTCAGCACACGGAAGCCGCCGGCCAACAGTTCACATGCGATGGGCGGACCCACTGCTCTCAGATGACATCGTGCGTAGAAGCTACCTATTTCTTGCAACATTGCCCGAACACACAGATGGATGGAAACAATGATGGCGGGCCTTGTGAGCAGCAGTGGTGCAATTGACTGAGCCGGCGTCGAGCAAGCGGTTCTCCTCCCTGCGGTTCGTATCCGACGGAATCGAGATTCGCCGTGGCTTGCTCTCGGATGAAACTGTTCGTTGCGTCAGGTCGGAAATCAACCTGGACAGCGAGAAGCTGCAGCGCTCCGGCATCAGGAACCTGGAGAAGAAATTCGACTCCATCGCGCAGCTCGCCGCAAGCCCCGCCGTGCTATTGATAGTCCGGGCCTTGCTCGGTGCAGCCCCGCGATTGGTGCGGGCCCTCTTCTTCGATAAGACACCCGAACGAAACTGGTTCGTCGCGTGGCACCAGGACAAGACGGTCACATTGAACCGGAAGGTGGACCTGGAAGGATGGGGGCCTTGGTCGCTCAAGGACGGTGTCTGTCACGTACAGCCTCCGTGCGATGTGCTGAATCAGATGATCACGATCCGCCTGCATATCGATCCCGCCGACGAGTCGAGCGGTTGTCTGAAGGTCATTCCTGGACCGCACCGCTTGGGGATATTGGGGCAAGAGGCGATCGGCCCAGCGGTCGAGAACGCACATGCCGTGGCCTGTGTCGCGGCAACCGGTGACGCGGTGATCATGCGACCGCACATACTGCATTCATCGGGGAAGTCGCAAGGACGCACCCATCGTCGAGTGGTGCATCTGGAGTACAGCAGCTTTAGGCTGCCCGCCGGAGTCGACTGGGCGTGAGCGGGCGACTCCGGCTGGCAGGCGCGCCACCATGTGCATCGGCATGACAATCAGTCTCCGGACCTATCCGTGCACGAAGTGCCAAAATTCGCCGGGCTTTACGATTGAGAAGCCGGCGAAGCGGCGCAGCTCCAATAAATCCTTGTTGACAGTGATTAGCGCGTCGGCTTGCGCTGCGATCGCGGTACCGAGGACAGGCAAGTCGTTTGGATCTCGACAGGATCCGATCGGAATGTCGACAGGTTCTACGCATTGCGCGGCGGCGAGGATCGACTCGCGCAGTTGCGCAACCACCTCCGGCGGAAATCGAAATTTTTCGCTGAGCTTCCGCGAAACTTCGTAGTCGACCTGGCGGCTTGGTGTGGCCGCTCACGATCCACTTTTGCTTCCACCTCCCCCCAGCTTTCCGCAGGGTGTCCAGCGCTCGTTCTACAAGAGCGCGCTCCTCCGCGTCTTCGGGGGTGCGTTTCAGGGAGGCTTCGCAGCTTTCGCACGCTGAGCGTCCATTTCTCGATAATGTACACGTTACGTGTACATATCAAATAATGTACATGATGTCGAATGGCGGGGAACCCAACGCCGCGCAGGTGGCAGGCGTAACGGTGCGGCGAGCAAGTTGCAGTCCCCAGTCCAAAAGCTCGACGACTTTGCGCGCTGCTGATGAAGCAAGGTGGACATTGGCTGCTGGACTGAAATTCCGTTCGGCGGTGGTTCGATTCCGCTCCGATGTAAACAGCGATTCCGTGTGTCGATGGTTCGATCTCGTCCCTGGCCGCCATTTAAGTTTCCACACTCGTCTACAGGCGTCTACAAAGCGCTGTGAAAGCAGCGACTTATTGCTAAGCCGTTCGATGGTGACGGGCTGTACCTGCTGGTACAGCCGAACGGCCCTACATCGGCAAGCGACCGGTGGCGAAGCTCGAGGCGCCCGACTTTCTCGAGTGCCTGGAGCGAATGCAGAAGCGCGGCGTGCTGCAGACGGCGCACAAGGTGAAGACCAAGTGCAGCGAAGTCATGCGCTACGCAATCGCGAGTCGCTGGGCGCCGCGAGATCCTCTTGTCGATCTGAAAGGTATGCTGCCGCCGGTCCGGGTCCGGCACTACGCATCGATCACATTTCCCTCGGAAGTCGGCGCGTTGCTAAGAGTGATCGATGGCTACCAGGGCAAATCGCGCGTCGTGCAAGCGGCATTGAAGTTGCTGCCGCTCGTGTTCGTGCGCTCATCGGAGCTGCGCTACGCGCGGTGGGATGAGTTCGATCTGGACAGTGCGGAGTGGCGGGTTCCGGCGGAGCGCATGCAACGAAAGATTCAGCACGTGGTGCCATCACGGCGCTACTCGGAGTGATCTGCGTCAGAGCAAGCAGGAAATGTTTGGTTGCGATCCGGCCTGGGGCGTGAGATTCCTCGAGCATCAACGAAGCGCGTTGGGTGGGCAGTGATTGAATAGGGTATGAATCCCGGCGCGTAGGATGGATCTAATTCACTTGAGATCAATGGTTTATGCGACCACATGAGGGGGCCGTACGCTGTCGAAGTGAACCGTCAGGTGACCCATCAGACTCTGGGAGCGGTCGTCGTCCAGCTCCAGTAGTGGGGCAAGATAACAAAAAGGCGTCCGCTTCTGGTGGCCGCATATGTCACTGCCCAGACGTAGTGCTTCAGGCGCTCGTATATGCGGACTTGCTTGCTACCGGCGATGCGCGTTGCATTGAAGCCGCTCAAATGGTCTACGAGGACGATCTTGCTCGATCTTTCCCAGCAACGTGAACTAAATCCAATGTGCGTGTGGCGACTACTTTCAACCGAGCAATGCGGCGAGTGATCGGGCAAGATTTTCAAGTGCCGTTTCGTTCGGCAGCGTGACTGTGAGTTGCGGGCGACCCTGCTCGTCTCGCTTCAGGCACTCATCGAGGCGCGCTTTGAGTTCTTTCGCCATCTGTGCCGCCCCATTCGTCGGTTCCCGCTGCGGAATCATCTCGCCGAGGAACTGGAATGCAGCGGCGACGAGCTGGCCGCCGGCTTCCGCCACACGCGAGCGGCGAACGAGCCGCTCCGCCTCCTGCTGCTGCCGCTGCCTTTCCGTCTCGTCCAGCGTGCCGTGCGCCTTTGCACCCAGCAGCACTTCGAGTCGCTGCTTCATCTCTTCTATACCGGAGGCGAGTGCGACCTCCCGGACATCCGATTCCATGTCGAGGGCGGCGAGCGCCAAATCATGTTTGGCCGAGAGGGTCCCGAGCAGCTTCTCCTCGATCGTGCCCTCCGTCACGAGCAGATAGACCTGCACCGGGTTCTTCTGTCCCATCCGATGAGCCCGTGCGATGCGCTGTTCGAGGACCGCCGGATTCCACGGCAGGTCGACGTTGATGACGGTGTTCGCCGCCTGCAGGTTGAGCCCAGTTGAGCCCGCGTTGGTGGTCAGGAACACGCGGCAGGCCGGGTCACGCTGAAACTGGTGCACCAGGAGCTGGCGCTTTTTCTGCGGAACGGTCCCATCCAGCCTGACGTAGTCGAGCTTCAATCGCTTGATCTGCCGTTCGATCAACGTGAGCATCGTCGTCCACTCTGAGAACAGCACGATCTTGCGCCCGTCCTCTGCCGCCAACTCCTCCAGCAGCTCCTCCAGGCGCTCCAGTTTGCTGGAGAAGCCCGGCGGATGTTTGTCCACGAGAAAGGTGCTGTCGGCATTCATGCGCGCCAGAAGCAATGCCTTCTGCAGACGCAGCAGATCCATCTCGGAGATGTACTTCTTGCGCACGATGCTGCTCACGATCTGCATTTGCGCCTGCTCGATGCCCGCTTGCTCATCCGTGGGCGCAATGCGCACGATTTCCGTTGTGCGCGGCGGGCAGATCCTTCAGCACGGCGCTGCGCGTTCGGCGCAGCAGCACCGGTTTCAGCTGTTGGCGCAGCTCATCGAGATCCTTGTAGCCGAGAACCTTGCCGTTCTCGTCGGTCACGCGGTGACGGTGGAAGAAGCGGAACGCAGGGCCCAGGCGCCGGTCGTCGATGAACTCGACGACGGAGAACAGATCGTCGAGCCGGTTCTCCAGCGGCGTTCCCGTGAGCACGAGCGCGAACGGCGAGCGCAGGCCCTTGATGGTCTGGCTGGTCTTCGCCTCCCAGTTCTTGATGCGCTGGCCCTCGTCCAGAACGATCAAGTCCCACTTCGCGCGTTCGATCGCGAGGCTGTCGCGCAGCACCTGCTCGTAGTTGCAGATCGTGAAGAAGCAGTCGTTCTCATACTGCGCAGCGCGCTGTGCGGCGCTCCCGAGTACGATCTGCCAGTTGCGCTCGGAGAACCGGAGAATCTCGCTGCGACCATTGCGCTTTGACCGAAGCCGGGCAAACGACCAGGACTTTGCGGATACCGGCCTCACGCGCAAGCAATTCGGCCACGCCGATCCCCTGAAGGGTTTTACCGAGCCCCATGTCATCCGCCAGGACCGCCCGTCCTGCACCGGCTGCGAAGGCGATGCCGTCGAGCTGGTAAGGGAGGATCTGCGTTTTCAGCAACCCGATCCGCAGCGGATGGGCCTTCGGATCGCGCCGGATGTCGGCAACGGTGGCGGCGATGCGCTGCTGTAAGAGCCGGGTCTGAATGTACTCCTCCGCATCGGGATAGATTGTTACGGCGAGATCCAGAGCTTCCAGTCGCCGGATGCGCTTGAGCAGATCCGGTATATCAGTGATCGGTCGGTCGCGGATCGAACGCACGATGGCTCCGGCTGCGTCATCAATGCGGGGTGGCAACAGGGTTCGCAGCTCCAGGTCCTTGCCGTATGAGAGATGCACGCAAATCTCGCGCTGCCGGTAAGGTCGGTTGCGAACCGATTCGGGGAAACGCCGTCGGGCTTTCTCCAGGGCATGAAGGAGGTGCTTGCAGGTGCCGAGCGTGTTCTTTCGAAAGTCCGGGCACGAGCAGTACGACTCGCCCGGTCGCCAGCCTCGCAGCGCGACGCGGTATGACTTCCCTGAGGCCGCGTTGGTGAGGGTGTAGTCGGTCCAGATCACCTGGGGATCGAGGGAGATGAGCCGCATTCTCTCGGTGCGGGCGCGCTCCTGTCGCTCTGCCAGCGCTTGGGCAACCAGCGCGTCCTCGGTCGCGCTTTCAACCGGGGCTCGCTCGGGAGGCGCGCCCGCCAATCCGAGCGCGAGCTTCTCTTCCAGAATCAGGGAGAAGGCGGCGCCGGCATGCTCACACGGGACGTCGCATGTATCACAGCGCCATTCGAGTCGGTCGCGAGCGGACGCGCTGAGGGCCAGCGTGACCGCCGGGCCGTTCATGGCGAGTCGAAACTTGTGCCGATCGAATTCGACCTGCGTGGCGATATCGATGTCGTACTTGCCGCCGGCCGCAATGAGCTGGCTTCCTTGGGCACCCAGGAGCTTCGCAGCGCGGGCAAACGTGAGGCGCGAGAGTGTATCGAACAGGGTCAGATCAGCGCTCGGCTTCGTCAGCATGGGATCGAGAATCCTCTACTTCTAAGGTTCCGTCGGGGAGATGCATTGCACTTCGCAGCCGAAGGCCTGCATCTTCCGGATGCGGCTCGGGTCAACGATCTTGACCTCGGACTCGCCCGCGAAGTACGTCGTGATGCGGGTGTTGCTCAAGGCCAGCGGCCCTTCGTGAGCGAGCCATGGAACGAGTTATTCGCAATTGATCGCGGTACGTGTGGAAAAGCGCGAGTGCATCGCCATCGAGATCACCTGGCACCGGCGCCCAGCAGCATCTCGACAGCGCTGCGTGTTTCCTGACTGAAACTCGAGAATTCCTCTTCAGTCAACAGTCCTTCCAAGCGAATATGAGCCAGCATCGTCAGTGCTTGCGAGCGTCGGAGATCGTCAAACAGACGCGCCATGTGCCGGTTACGTCGCTGCACGAGACTGAAGACATCGAGATAGCGTTCGTGGTGACTTCGGGCGCTGTTTCGCACGGCCTGCTCGATTTCGCCGAGCACGCTTTCGCAGAAGCGCTGGAGCGCGAGCGGGTGTACACGTCTCAGAATCTTCCAGTCCGCTTCATTTATGTCGGGCAGCCTAATTCTATCCCAATAGGACAATTGTCTCTCGTGCATGAGTCCTCGGCCAGTGGCCCGCTCTTGCACCATCGCCAGGGACGCGATCGATACCGCAGGCGTTCGCCACGCGCGGAGGATCGTGAACGGCTATCTCTATGGATCGATAATACCAATCCCGCAAAGAGCCGGCAGCTGCACGAGATGCTCGGCAGCTGGGGATGCTGCTGCTCACGGCCCGCTCGAACGCCGGCCAGAAGTCGGGCCCGATGCGGAGGCTGAAAATGCTGACGCGCGAGTTGCTGTACACGGCGCTCACGAGACAGAAGAAAAAGATCGTCGTGCTGCATCAGGGGTCGTCGACAGACTTGCAGCGTCTGAGCAGCGAACGGTACTCCGCGACTGCTACTCGACTAACGAATCTGTTTGGCACGCCGAAACCGGTTGCAGTAGGGGGTATCTTTCTCGAAGGAGCGATTGATACATCGTACGAGCCGCGGCGAGGCCGTGCGCTCCCGACGCCGGCCCGACTAATGTAAGCCGCCGACTTACGCCTCGCGTGCGCGACGGCCCCTCGCCTCGATCGGGAGATCGGAGCGAGGGGTTGCTATGTGCGGCTCGCCGCCGATTTCCAGCAGGTGCCGGTCATACGATTGCGCGGTTGCTCGAACTCGAGCTTCCGTGAACCAGAATATCCAGCCACTCGCCATCAGCAGCGAGATCGCAAGTACCACAACCGATCCTGGTTGTAACGACATGGAGGCGCTGAGTTCCCACTCAGGATGGCCTCCGAAGGTCACCCCTCCGCTTTTCAGGCAGGTGCACGCGGCACATAAGAAAGCGATAATGAGCCCGATGCCCCGGAAGGCGAGGCCGTTGAGGAAGAACTCGTACTGGGCGCGGCACTGCCAAAGCGTTCGGAACTTCGTCCGGTCTTCCGTGTGACATTCACTCCACGAGGCTGCCTGTGCGTAGGTGGCATCGGCATGTGCTGGCTGTCGCCGCTCTTCAGTGGCTGTTGGGAAAGGGATGTGCAAAAGCGCTGCATACTTCTCGTGCCAGGTTTTCTTGATAGAGGCGACTACGGTCGGGTCTTGGTGCCTCATCAGGAGGGTTGCCGGCCGGCCCCCCCAGCGCAGACGGAGAGACTCCTGTTTTCGCTGGCCCAGGCTTTGTACGAACTGTCCAAGTACCCATGAACCGCCGTAGATCGTGAAGAGCCCTACCACGATGGAGGCGTCTTTAAAATCAATCGGATACCAATCCGCAAAGAGGCAAATCACGGGCAGCAGGGCCATGATTGCGACATACAGCTGAGTCCGGCGCTCAAATGAGTCTGCCGCTAGCACGAGTCGTAGGTTCGAAAAAGCTTCCTGCATCACTGAGCATACTGCGAGAAGACTCATATAGACTATGCCCCCGTGCCAGCCAGCGTCAACATCACTGCCACTACTGCAATGGTCCGCCCTCTGGCGGACATCGCGAATCTTCGGGCCGGCTACTCCTTTAGGAGCGCGATCCCAGTGGTTGAGGACGGCGATGTATTGGCCGTGCAGCTCAAGGATTTTCAGGGGGGGGGAAGGCCGGACTGGGCGAAGGTTACGCGGACGAGGTTACCCAGGGCACCCTCGGAAGGAGAGTGGCTCAAGGACAAGGACATTCTCTTCGCCTTTCGCGGAACGCGCTTCTTCGCGGCGATGCTGGAAAATGTTCCGGCAGCAGCAGTCGCATCGACGCAGTTCATGCTTATTCGTGTCAAAGAACCCAGTGTTGTGCTGCCCGAATTTCTTGCGTGGAAACTGAACCAGCCGCCAGCCCGGAAGTACTTTGACAGAAGCGCCGAAGGCACAGCGCAACGAAGCCTGCGTCGAGCAGTGATCGAGGGAGCCAGGGTTGCAGTGCCGTCACTCCCATTCCAGCGATCGGTAGTCGAACTCGCAAGGCTCGCGGAGCGCGAACGCGCGGCGCTCGAAGAACTCATCGATATCCGGGAGCAACAACTAAATCGCGTCGCAGTCGAGCTGCTGGCCTCGGCGGAAGCGAAGGAGTCGAAATGAGCGACGCATTCGGATTGGAAAGCGTTCTGTGGAATATTACCGGTGAGCTGCGCAAAGTCCTCGATATACGCGCCGCCGGCGAATTTGCGCTCGCGCTTCTCGTTCTCAAGCACGCGTCAGACATCGAGCAGAAACGCGTCGTGGGTGCTAGCCAACACTTCGTAGTGCCGCCGTCGGCGAACTTCGATGCGATTCTGAGCGACGCGGATCAACCTCACAATGCACACCGACTGGAAAGTGCGTTCTGCGAGCTGGAGCGCGCTAACAAGCCCCTGCTCGACGGTCTTTTATCACCCCTGAAGTTGGGCTCGGAGACGGTGCGGAATTCAGCCGGGCTCGATGCATCGCTGTCGTACGCCATCAAGATCATCGCTGCGGCGCCGCCGCTATTGTCCCTGGGGAAAGAGCTGGACCAGGCGATGAGCAAGGCGCTGGATGGACTCTCGAAGGAGCACTTTGCCAAGGCCCGTCTGCGCCCCGGCGAGTTTTACACGCCCCGAGAAATCACTCGAATGATTGTGGAATTAGCGGCGCCCCGGGCGGGCGAATCTGTCTACGACCCGGTGTGCGGGACAGGCGGCATGCTGCTCGCGGCCACCGAGTACATGCAGCAGCATTCCGGGAATGGGAAGGGCGGACTCAGAATCTTTGGGCAGGAGATGGGAGCAATCCCCGCGCGTGTGGCGCGGCTGAATCTGCTCGTACATGGCGTGGACGCGGAGGGCATTGCGCACGGAGATGCGCTGCATAAACCGCTGCTGCAGCAGAGCGGCGCGCTCCGCAAGTTTGACGTCGTGATAGGAAACCCGCCGTTTTCACTCGCGGATTGGGGCTGGGAAATCCTAAAGGACGATCCGTCCCGTCGCTTCACGCATGGGTTGCCGCCGAAAGGGCGTGGCGACTACGCCTTCATCCTCCGCATGATCGAGAGCATGCAGCCCGAGACGGGTCGTATGTTAGTCATCGTGCCGCACGGGGTCCTGTTTCGGGGCGGCAGCGAAGGGGATATCCGGAAAAACCTTATCAATAGCAACTTGCTGGATGCAGTCGTCGGGCTGCCACCAAAGCTCTTTTATAACACCGCGATTCCGACGGCACTGATGTTCTTCCGCCACGGCCGAAAGACTGATGCGGTGATGTTCGTCGATGCGAGCCGCGACTTCGAAGTCGGCAGGAAGCTCAATAGTCTCAGGAAAGAGGATGCCGCACGCATCGTGAAAACGTGCCGGGAGCGCGTGACGATTGCAGGGTATTCGAGGTTGGTCAGCCATGAAGAGCTCGCCGAGAATGACTTCAACCTGAATATTCCATTGTATGTGAGGCAGGGAGAGTCGGAGGTCGTGGCGATGGATGTGACCGTGCTGGCCGACAGAGAGAAAGCGCTCGGTGTTGAGCTTGCCGAGATCCAGCGCGAAATCGAATTGCGGCTGCGGGATATTGGCTTGCGAAGCTAGACAGTGCGCAACCTCACAGATCCGCAGGGACCGTTCCTTCGGCGGACGTCGCTATTCCCGAGACAGTGGCGCTGCGACGGCATTCGCGCTGCCATTGCAACTGCGCTTCGGCCCGCCAAAGCGCCCACTCATCAGGGGTGAGCGAGCTCAATCCCTCGCTCACCGTGAATCCAAGCACGGGTACCGGCTCGCGTGGCAATCCGATCTCAAGGCGCTCACGACTGACAGCTACGAATTATCGCTGGAGTGGTATTTCAACAGGGTAGCTGCCTGTCGGTGGGCGTGTTCGACGAAGAGAGGACAGGGCAACATGGAGGAGAGAAACATGACACCGAGTAGTTGGTCTATTGGATTGGCCCGCGGGTTCGTTCTCGCATTATTGGTGTTTTCAGCATCGTTTGGCTCAGCGCTGGCTCAAAGTTTTAATCACCCCGGCATCCTGCACACGCAGGCTGATTTTGCCCGGATGGCGCAGCAGGTTAATGCCGGTGAAGAGCCCTATATCAGTAGTTACAACCTGCTGGTCAGCAGTTCCGAGGCACGGTTGAGCTGGACCCCCAGAGCAACAGCCACCGTAGTTCGAGGGGGTACCGGAGACAACGTTTTCTTGCTGTATAGAGATGTGCAGGCGGCTTACCAGCATGCATTGATCTACAAAATAACCGGCAATACGGCTCATGGTAATAAGGCCAGGGATATTCTGAATGCATGGTCCTCAACACATACCGTATTAACCGGTAATGCAGACAGGTATCTCGCCTCCGGGCTTTTTGGGTATCAATTTGCCAATGCTGCGGAAATGATGCGCGGCTACGGTGGTTTTGATGTTGGATCTTTTCAAAATTATCTGCTGAACGTTTATTACTACCCCTTGGTAGAGAGATTCCTGGTGGGGAACAGCCACGGTGCAGACCACAACGATGCTTGCATTACCAACTACTGGGCCAATTGGGATTTGGCCAACATGGCGGCAATGATCGCCATAGGCGTGTTCACCGATAACCGTGGAATCTACAACCGGGGCATTGAATACTTCAAAAACGGCGCCGGTAACGGCTCCATCAGGCATGCCGTTCCATTTCTTCACTCTGCAACTCTAGGTCAATGGCAGGAAAGCGGCCGAGACCAGGGCCATTCCCTTCTGGGTGTGGGCTTAATGGCAAGCTTTGCTGAGATAGCCTGGAACCAGGGCGACGACATGTATGGGTACGATGACAATCGTTTCAGGAAAGGCGCTGAGTATGTGGCCCGATACAACTTGGGACAAAGTGTTCCATACACACTCTATTCATGGGGATCAGGGCAGAACTGTGCATATAAGGAGCAACCTGGAATATCGGCTGCCGGCCGTGGAGAGCTGCGTCCAATTTGGGAAATGATCTACAACCACTATGCCAACAGGGCAGGTCAGGCAAGTCTTATTCCATCCGTAGCGGCGCAAGCACAACGCATGCGGCCGGAGGGAGGGCCCGGAGGTCATGCCACAACGTATGACCAGCCTGGATTCGGGTCGTTGACGCACTATGGCGATGTCGGTTCAGGTCCTGTCCCTGCAGGCGTGAGATGGGAATCGTACAACTTCCCCGGGCACTACATCAGGCACGCTAACTATGTGTTGAGGATTGATCCAATTTCCGGTAGCGCGGCACAACAAGATGCGACTTTCCGGGAGATTAGGAATTAACCCGGTGCAGTTTATCTCCTTCTCCCTCTCCCTCAGAGGAAGGGCACGGTGATGGATATATTGAGAGGCTGACCCGCAAGGTCAGCCTCTGTTCGCGCGACCGGCCTGGGCAGCGGGCCTCACAGCGTCGAAGAAATATTTGCCGAGGAACAATCAGGGGCAACAACTCTGCAATTGACGCTGCGATGCCGCGCTGCTAAATATGTCGCACGGGTGCGCGCCGACGGATAGACGGCGTTTGACGGACGATCAACAACAATCTGACGGATCAGATAATGATAAGAACTTTCGGGTGGCTCGCGCTGGGCTGCGCGCTGCTGTTTGGTTCTGCCGCCCTCCGAGCCGAGGAAATCCGCGACTACTATGCGGAACCCGGCATCAATCCCTTCAAAGAATCGATTAACCAGCACTTCAACGAGCACATCGATCCGTTCTCCGGAACGCTGCAGCTGAAGTACACGGACTTGACCATCCCCGGCAACGGCGGCATGGACATCAACGTCACGCGCGTCTACACAAGTCTGCAAACCAATGAGTATCCGACACTCGGATTGAACGGCTTGGGCTGGACGATGCACTTCGGCCGCATCGTGATCTCGCGCAACCATATCAGCAAGCTGTGTAATCAGGGCGCGTTTCCGGAAACGACGATGGAGAACCCGTCGCTGGAGCACTCAGATGGCGGCCGGGAGCTGCTGGTGCTCAATCACATCAGCAACGACAACACGTTGATCACGCGTAGCAACTGGCGCGCGCAATGCCTGAGCATCGGCGGCGGGATGTTGGTGACCAGTCCCGACGGCACCAAATACACCATGAACCAGTACGACTCGTTCCAAGGCGAGCCGAGCTGGATGACGACGCGGATCGAAGACCTGCACGGCAACTGGATACGCATCGAGTACAAGGTCAACGCCGTCGGCGTCGCCTATATCGATAAGGTGTACCGCAGCGAAGAAGGCGACAGCACGCCCGTCGTTACCTACGAATACGAGTCCGAGGCCACTGCCGATATCAAACTGTCCGCCGTGAGCGCCAACGGCCAGCGGGTTCAGTATCGCTACGAAGTCATTCCGGGCTTTCTGTATCCGTTCTACAAGCAGCTGGTCGAAGTGGTGCGGCCCGACAACCGCAGCTGGGGCTACGCCTACAATCCCAAGCTCAGCGATCCCGACCCCAATGACGACGTGCTTGAAGACGGCCTGGCGAGCTACTCGCTGATCCACATCGAGTACCCCTACGGCGCCGAGATCGATTACACGTATCAGTGGGTGGCGTTCGATCCCGGCTCGCCGCAGAAAACCACCAGCATTCACACCAAGATTGTCTCGGGCTCCGGCGTCACAGGGGGTACGTGGACCCATACATTCGCGCCCCACAGCCATCCCTATCCGGACCACTACGGCGGAGAGCTCCACTACGACGTTACGACCATCGCCGGGCCGGACGACACTGTGAAGTTCTATCACTACGGCAAGGACTATCGGCCTGACCCGGCCGTCGGATTGGTTTTTGTGCGCCCGTCCTTCGTGGGCACCCTGGCGCGAAAAGAAACATACAGTAGCAGCAACTCACTGCTGGAACTGACCGGCTACTCGTGGGCCGATCGCAGGATTTCCAACGAGGATTTCTGGCACGGCGCCGGCTATCGATCGTGGTGGCGCGAGCAAGGCACATTCGTACCGGTGCTCACCGCCGAATATGCCGGTCGCGACAGCTGGGCGAATGCCTCCAGCTACGTGCACTACGTGCAGTACTTCGAGCATGACGCCTTCGGCAATCCTGGCCGCGTGTATGAAAGCACGTCGCTTAACAATCGGCCGCCAGTGCAAAGGCGGTTGACGTATCACATCGATACCACGAAGTGGATTCTGCACTTGCTGAAGGACGAACAGCACGAGGAAGTGGGCGGCAGCACACGCGTGATCGGTCGGATCGAGCGCGAGTACGACACTAACGGCAAGCTGCTCGAGCAGGACACCTTCGGCATCACCACCGAATACACCTACACGCAACGCGGCGATCTCGAAACCGTCGAAGACGCGCGCGGCAACATCAGCCGCTACTCGAACTACAAGCGTGGTATTCCTCGCCTGGAGCAACTACCCGAGTCCGTCACGATCAACCGCACTGTGAACGACACGGGTACCGTCGCCTCGCAGACCAACGGCCGCGGTTTCACGACGAGCTTCGGCTACGATGATTTGAATCGGCTCACCAGCATCGACTTCCCGATCAAAGCGGATGTCTTGATCAGTTACGGCTCGGCATCCGGCGGCTATCGACGCACGCTGACCCGGGACAACTATCGCCAGGTCGAGGTGATCAACGATTTCGGCCAAACGACACGCGTCGAGCGCTCGGACACCCTCGGCGGCCAGCTGATCTATCGCACCAAGGGCTATGACGCGTCGGGCCGGGAAACGTTTGTTTCTTATCCAAACGCGGCCGTGGGCATCACGACAACTTACGATGCGCTGGGGCGCGTGCGCCGCACGCAGCACCCAGATGGCACGGGCGTGAACTACCTGTTCGACGATATCGAGGTTAAGGTAACCAACGAGCGCGGCTTCGTCACCGACTATCTTTATCAGGTGCGCGGCATGGACTTTGGCGGGCAGACGCTGGCATTTATCGGCGCGCCCCAGAATGTCGGCACCATCATCATGAAGGATTCGTTCGACAACACGACGCGCGTATTCCAGGGTGAGCGGCTGGCGAACGGCGACGTGCGCGGTTACGGTCGGGACTACGAGTATGACTCTCGCAAGTTCTTGATCCGCGCCACCGATCCGGAGGTTGGCACCATCGTATTCACGCACGACGCCATCGGCAATGTGCTTAGCGAACGCGTCAACGATGCCGAACCCGTGCAGTTCACCTATGACGATTTGAATCGACGCAGGCTCACGGATTTCCCCGGGTTGGCGCTCGATGTATCGACGTCCTACGATCGCAACGGCAACGTGCAGGAGGTCTTAAAAGGGACCTCCCGCTGGGTCTACGGCTACGACGAGAACGACAATTTGCTGACCGAGACGCTGACCATTGCCGATCCGCTGTTCGGCAATCGCAGCTACGTGACCAGCCATGCTTATAGCAACCTGGACGTGCAGCGGCAGATCACCTATCCCAGCGGCCTCGCAGTGGACTACGCCCCCGATGCTTTCGGCCGCGCGACGCAGGCGGGTACATTCGCCACCAACATTATCTATCACCCAAGTGGTCAGCTGCAGAGCTATCGGCTGGCGAACGATGTGGTAACGAATGTCGGGCTGAACGCACGGCTACTCCCGCAGAGCATCCAGGCCGGCTCGCTGGTCAACCTCGGTTATACCTACGACGCCGTTGGCAACGTTACCAACATCGTCGACAGTGTCGACTCGACCAAGTCGGTGCGCATGAACTTCTCCGACAGCTATGATGGGCTTGATCGGCTGGTGAACGCGAGCGGCTCGTGGGGCTCGGCCCGATTCACTTACGACTACTATGGAAACATCGTCACCAAGCGGGTCGGCACCGACAATCTCAGCAACCAGTTCGACGACCAGCGCCGCCTGATCCAGGTCAAAAGAAGCGACCCGAACACCGGAATCGAAGACGCGCGCATTCGCATGGACTTCGACACCCGTGGCAACGCCATCGCCAAGCAACGCTATGCGCTGGACCAGAGCCGCAACGTGCTTTCGGTCAGCGACATGCAGTTCACCTACGGAGCCGATTCGACGTTGTTGAAAGCGCGCGTGGCCAATGTCACGCCGACACAGTCGACGCCAGTGGCTGACAAGGAATATCTCTACGACGGCAACGGCCAGCGCTTCGTCGAAAAGAAGCACGGCACGTACGACATGCGCTACAGCGTGCACAGCCGCGGCGGCGATTTGCTGTTCGAAGATTCCATCGTCGATTGCATCAAGACTGATTACATCCGGCTCGGCGCCTTGAGCCTGGCGCGCTCCGACGATCAGCGCGCCAATCCGGCGCTCGATACCGATGGCGATCAAATCAACGATTGCATGGAGTGGCAGCTCGGTCTCAATCCGAACAATGCCGCCGACGCGAATGCCGACGCCGACGGCGACGGGCTCACCAACCTGCAGGAGCTGAACCTTGGCACCTCGCTGCTTGTAGCCGACACGGATCGCGACGGCCTGTCCGATTTTCAGGAAACGAATCAGTATCAAAGCAATCCCACGCTCGCCGATTCCGACGGCGACGGCATTGACGATGCGACCGAGGCAGTGGATTCCCGCCTGAATCCCAGGCTCGCCGATGCGGATCACGATGGCGTCAATGACAACTGGGAGCTCCAGCTCAATACCAATCCGCAGGATATGCTTGACGGATGGCTCGACTCCGACGGCGACGGTTTCAGCAATCGTCAGGAGAGCCTGCTCGGCGCCGATCCCCTGAACTCGGTGAAATCACCGGCACGCGGCCGGAAAGCGTGGACCTTCGAAACGTTTGGACCGATCCATTCGCCGGCGGCCGTTGGCCTAAGCGGCGTGGTCTATGTGACCAACGGATCGAAGAATCTGTACGCCATCAACCCGGATGGCACGTTGCGCTGGGTGTATCGGGCCAACGTCTGGCTGCGGCAGAACCTGACGCTGGGCCCGAACGGCCTGATTTATTACGCCGGTTACAAGGAAGTGTGGCAGGGCACCGGCTACGTGGTCGTTGGCGAGTGGGGCTCGTTGAACGACTCCGGCCAGGTCGTCCGTTCGATGCCGCTGTCGCAGCGCGTGCAGTTTGCGCCCGTCGTCGGCGTGAATGGCGATGTCTATCTCACTTTCAGCACCGGCGATGTCGTGGCGTTCGATGAGCACGACACGTTGCGCTGGACCTTGGCGACCGGCGGCTGGCCAGGGCAGGCTCCCGTCATCGACATGATGCAGAGAATTTATCTCTCGGATACCTATGGCAAGACGTATGCGGTGTCCTCCCAAGGTCAGTTGCTGTGGACCCGTCAGTCGCCGGACAATCAGAACCGCTCGTCCGTCACCATCGGCGCCGATGGCACGCTGTACATTGGCGCCTATGACAGCAAGCTGTACGCGGTGAATCCGGCCGATGGCACGACGATTTGGGAAGTCGGTACCTATGGCACGTCGTACACGCCGGCGATCGGCAGCGACGGCACCATTTATGTGACGACCTTCGGCGGCTCGATCAGCGCGTACGATCCGGCTGGAACACTGCTGTGGCGGTATCGCACCGACAATGAGGTGAGCGCGCCGGCGGTGATCGATCGCGACGGTACGCTTTACTTCGGCTCGCGCACAGGACAGCTGTACGCGGTCATCGACAACTCCGGTGGCCTCGCCGATACGCCGTGGCCGATGTTCCGGCACGACTCGGCGAGCTCATCGTATGCTTGTTTCGATAGCAATGCTTACAGCATTGCGGTGGATTCCGATGGCGACGGCATCGACAACTGTAGCGAACTGAAGCACGGGCTCGATCCGAATAACCCGAACGATGCGGCATTCGATTCGGATGGCGACGGCCTGTCGAACTCACAAGAGCATGCGATCGGCACCAGTCCTTCCAATTCCGACACCGACTCCGACGGTTTGAGCGACGGTCAGGAGGTGCTGACGCATCATACCGATCCGCTGCATGTCGATAGCGACAGCGATTCGATCGGCGACGGTCAGGAAATTCAATATGGCTTGAATCCGCTCGACGCGGCCGATGCATTGCTCGACGCCGATGGCGATGGCTTCAGCAATCGCGCCGAAGGCTGGGCCGGCACCGATCTCACTCAAAGCGGCAGTCGCCCAACGCCCGGCACAGTCGCACGCGAGGTTGTGGGTCCTGATGCCGGGCCGCGGCCGTCCGCGATCGCGTCCGACGGCACGATTTATCACATCACCGGTAGCTGGGACTACGACCTGCATGCCGTCGATGCAAACTTCAAACCGAAGTGGACGCGGAGGGTAGCGCAGTACGTCGGTAATGTGTCGGTGGCGGCGGATGGAACGGTGTACACCAATGGCGTCAACCGTCGTGAACTGCTGGCGCTTTATCCCACCGGGGGCGATCGTTGGAAATATCAGCTGGTCGACGACGGTGCGTTCGTGCAGTTCGCTGGCTCGCCGGTGATAGGCAGCGACGGCACCCTATTCGTGCTGATCGTCGGCTCCCGACCGGGAGACCAATATAACTATCATCATATCGCGGCGATCGATGCGCGGGGACGACTCAAGTGGCGAGTCGCGACCAACTATCGAGTCGTTGCGCCGGCGCTCTCGCTGGATCGCGACGGCAATGTCATTGCCTACAACCTGCACGAGGGCGCGTCTAAATATCGTGGCGAAAACGGGCAGCTGCTGTGGTTGGGCCAGGGCGGCGATAACGTTCTCCACAGTGCCATAGCGCCGGTGATCGACGCCGACAACACCATTTACGTCAATAACTACTATGGTTTGCAGGCGCTTGGCAGCGATGGCTCGTGGCGCTGGTCCTACAGGAACGCGCTATATGCTCCGGTCATCACGCAGAATGGATTGATCCTGCAAGGTTGCGGAGCGTCGGGACAGCCGACGTCGCTGTGTGCGATCACGCGCACCGGCACCCTCGCGTGGACTGCGCCGAACCCGGGTTTCAACAGCGTGTCCGTCGGCAAGAATGGCGTCATTTATCTAACGACTGGTCAAGGCCTGTTCGCCCTCGATCAGAGCGGCACGCCACTGTGGAATGTGCCGGCACCGGCAGGCGCCACGAGCATGCGCGCCTTCATCTTGGATGACGGCATGATCTACCTGACCGACGAACGCTACTGGGCGTTGGTCATCGGCGATTCCAGGGGGCTGGCGAATTCTCCGTGGCCCGCGGGTAACCGGGATTACCAGAACAGCCGCAACGGGTTGGGTCTGGTCGCTGTGCAGCCGAGCGCCGCGCCGACGCTCGGCATCACCTCGCCGAATCCGTTTCGACCGCTGAACCTCGATGTCGGCGAGCCGTTCACTCTGACTGCATACGCAACCGATGCTGTCGATGGTGATCTGAACGGCGCGATCGTGTGGACTTCGAGCTTGGACGGCGTGCTGGGACAAGGCCCCACGCTCAATTCGCCGCCGTTGAACGTGGGGACGCACCAGATCACCGCCACTGTGACCGACAGCAACGGCCTTACCACGGTGGATACTGTCACCATCAATCTCGGTTATCTGCCGCCGACCATTGCGATCACGGCGCCCGTCGCTGGCGATGTCATCGAACACGGCGTCCCCGTGACCCTCGAGGGTGAAGCAGATGACGCCATCGATGGTGACCTGAGCGACTATATCCAGTGGTCGTCGGATCGCGATGGTGCGATCGGCAGCGGCCGTTCGGTGCCGGTCGCGATGCTGAGCGCCGGCCAGCATGTCATCACCGCGAGAGTGACGGACAGCAGCAACACGAGTGCGACGGCGACCGTGCAGATTGGTGTCGAAGTGCGGCCGCCCCAGCTGTCTGTTTGGTCGCCTTACGACAATGATGGTTATGACATCGGTCTACCGGTCGAATTCCGAGCCGGCGCCTACGACGGCGCTGACGACGTGAGCGACAGCATCGAGTGGCGCTCCAATCGCGACGGCTTGTTATATACGGGTCGGGAGTTCATCACCTCGACTCTGAGCCAGGGTGTGCATGTCATTACAGTGACGGCACGCGACCTTACTGGCGCGACAACAGTCGAGACGTTGACGCTGACGATCGGCCCGCAGCCGCCGTTCGTGGGGGTGCCGGATGGGGACTGGTTCGTCGTCTCGCCATCGTCGCCTCGGACCATTGCCGGCAGCGCATCGGACGAGGTCGACGGCGATCTGAGCTCCAGCATCCGGTGGACGTCCCTGCTCGATGGGTTGATCGGCACTGGCGCGTCCATTTCAACCGCACCGTTGAGCCCTGGTCGGCACGCCATGACTCTATCGGTCACCGACAGCGCGGGGCTTACTGCGACCGGCCTCATCTCGATCATCGTCGATGCCTATCCGAACTCGGTTCCGACGGTGTCGATCACGGCACCCGCCAATAACGCGCAGTTCTATGTCGGCGATGCGGTTCGGCTGCAAGGCGCCGCGAGCGATGCTGAGCAAGGCAACATGAACAGCTTGATTCAGTGGTCGTCGAATCTCGATGGCGCGCTCGGCCGTGGCACACCGTTGACCGTCCGGACGCTGCGCGCGGGCGATCACACCATCAAGGCCATGGTAACCGATAACGCCGGTGCCAAGGCCGCTGTCACTCGCACGATCCGGGTTCGCACGCGATGAGTTTCTCAGGGACGAACATCATGCGCTCAGTATTCAAACAACTCGGCCTCGTTCTTCTGCTCGTGCTGGCGGGATTGTCGCTCGCGCACGCCGAACGCACGACCACGTACTACCACACCGACGGCCTCGGGTCCGTCATCGCGGCGTCCAACGACGCCGGCGCATTGTTGTGGCGTAAAGAATATGCGCCATTCGGCCAGCAGGTCGATTCAACCGCTGAGAACGAGAAGCTCTCGTACACCGGCAAGCAACACGACGACGTCACCGGCCTCACCTACTTCGGCGCTCGTTACTACGACCCGCATCTCGGGCGCTTCATGAGCGTCGACCCCGTCGGCTTCGTCGAATCGAATCCGATGAGCTTCAACCGCTACGCGTACGTCAACAACAACCCGTACAAGTACGTCGACCCGGATGGCGAGTTCCTGAACTTCGCCGCCAAGTTCGTGCTCGACGTCGGTATAAATGTGGCGTTGAACTATGCAACGACTGGCAGCCTCGGGGTGGGTGCGGCGCTCAAGGAGTCGGCCGTCGGAGTGCTCAATCCTGCCAAAACTCTGAAGAATGCCAGCAAATTGGCGTTGATCGTCGCCGACAGCAAAAAGGCCACCAAAGCGGTGAGGGAGGCGGGGCAGCAACTGCGCAAATCGGACGATGTCATTCACGTCACCAAAGCGGGGGTGGCGTTGCCGACCGATCCAAAATATAAAATACCGGACCAATACGTGCAGAATCCATACCGAGACGGCAGCTACGGAGATATCATCGGTGGCAAGTTCAGCGAGCGTCTGCGCATCGATCCGCCGACTGCGCCAGGCAAGAAGGGACCGAACTACTCGCACTATCACAAGGAAGGCAAGGGTACACACTACAGTCCGGCAAATGGAGATAAGGACCCCGGCTTCCAACCACCTGCCAAACAACCATGAGAGATTTTGACGAACTGCCTTGGCACGATGCGCGATTGATGAGCATCATCATCGACCGTAGTGAACCGGGTCAACGCGACGAGGTGCAGCTGGCCGTGCGGTGGCCGGACTCAGTGGATGCGACGATCCTGTTCAAGGATGTGTACGCGGTGCGTTGCGAGCTGAATTTCGGAGTGATCGCCGATGAAACCATCCTTGCCGCAAGTGAGCTTGCCGATGGCGCGGACATCATGCGACTGCGTGAGCGGTGGCGGCCGAGTGGCGTCGCCCTGGAAGATCTGAAATGTTTCGAATTCGAAACCGCTTCCACCGCCAGTCATTTGCAGATTTACGCACGCAGGTTTGAAATCGCATGAACAAGCGCTCCGCCATCTTCGTTACCGCCGGTGCGATCGTGCTCATCGGGGCCGTCGTGCTTACCTTGCAAGGCCGTAAATCGACACCCTCCGACCCAAAGACGGCCGCGCCAGCGGAGCAAACCGTTGGCGCAGCACCCGCAGAAGACGTCTCGAGGATGACAACGGAGCAGGCGCCCGTACAGCGCGCGGAGTCGTTTGTGCCCCCGCCGAGCGCAGCGACCGGCGTGTCGAGGCCGAATAATTAACGTACCCGCGCGAATTCCGGATTACGCAGTATCGGTCTGCGGAAGTGTCTGTCGCATTCCGATCGCCGAGCGGAGTTATCGGCATCTGCGTGCTGCAGCTTTCAATCGTTGATGTGCCGTTGACGATCCGCGGCCGAGAGTTGCTCGATTAAGGGGACGCCCAACAGGTTTCCAGGCAAAGGCAGGCGCGCTCGAGCAGAGACGAGCGCGCCTGCAGTCTCACTAGCACGAGAGACAGCTCTCCTCAGTCGGGATCGCGAATGTCGTGCTCTTCGTCGACGATGAGGTCGAGCTGTGTCGCGATGTCACGCCAACGAACGAACTTGAAGTTGGTATTTTCGATCACTTCGCCTTCTTCATCGAGGATGTCGGGAGTGTTGTTACCGTCCATGGCGACGAATATGCCTTTGCCGAAGGGCGAACCGAGGTTGGCGTTGCTGACGCCGATGCCGTCGGTTTCCTGGGTGCCGTCGACCAGGCCGTCGACGATCGAGAACTTGCCGACGTAGTCGTTGTCGTCCTCGCGCTCGAACACGAGATATTCGTTGGCGCCCTGGCTTGAAACGATCACGTAGCCTTCTTCATCACCTGCCTCGTAGAGAGTGACGCCTTCGACGTCTCGGACCAGGCGCCCGCCGAAGCCCGGGTCCTGCTGCGTTTGGTATTCACACACGTATTCTTCTTCGTCCGGATCGTACGTGCGCGTATACGGCGTGCCGAAGGTCGACACCTTTTCGATCAGCGTCAGATTGGCCGCGGGATTATCTATCGTCGTTCGCCACAGCCCCACGGCTTCCTGGCCGATGTAGACCAAGCCGTGTTTCCGGTCGATCACCGTGCCTTCGGCCATCGGCGTGAGCCCATCCTCATCCAGGCAGGGCGTCCACGTCTGTCCGTTGGGCAACGTGAACTGCGCGGGGAGCTGGAAGCGCACCAGCGGCGCGTAGCCGACCTTGCCGCCACCCGCATCGTAGAGCCTGAATTTGGCCACCTGCGAGCGATCGTTGCGAGTGACAAAGGCGATCGTCTGTCCATTCGCGAGCTTCGCTGTGCCGATGCCCATGACGGTCAGTTCGTCGTTCACTTCGTCCTGGTCGGCCGCGAACACGAACGGCAGCCCCGGCTTGGTGACTTCCGTGAGCGGCACCGCGGCGTCCGAGCCGTCCTGGTTGATTTTGTAGATCGCGAGGCGATCGAAACCACGATCGGTCGCGACTGCAAGATCGACCGTCTGTGAGCCGAGCTTGAATCCGTACACGAGATCGACGTTGTTGAAGCGCTGTCGCGGCTGCTCGGGATCCGCGGCCGGCAGGCTTGGGATGCTCTGCAGCCTCAGCCCCTGCATATTGTAAACGTCGACACCGCCTTCCTTGAGTGTCGCGATCACCAGGCTCTGGTCGCCATCGTCATCATCGGCGTGCACCCAGATCGCGGGATCGTCGGCGTTAGCGAGCCGTTCGCCGTCGTCGTAGTCGAGTGCTGGTGGCGTTTCGCGTACCGCCTGCACGGTCGCTGCATGGCTCATGCCTGCGCAGTGAACCGCGACTGCGGTGATGAGCAGAATAGAATGCCGTTTCAACATAGAACCTCCTACTTAGGATAACAGGGACACCTCAGCGCCCAGCGTTGGGCGCTGCCGATCTATGTACGAAGGGATGAGGCTGCCGGCTTCAGCGAGACGGCAGCCGTTCATCAAAAGGTGCTGCGGAAGGTCAGGATCACCCACGGATCAGACTCTTCCTGGTCCAGCTCCGAACTGACGGGAGTGCGTGCGTTGTATTGATCGACTGATTCGTAGATGCGCGTGATGTCCTTGCGCTTGGCGTCCAGAAGATTCTGCGCCGCCAGTCGCACGACGAAGCGTTGCGCGAATGTTTTCTCGAAGGAATACTTCGAGATTGCCCTGGAAGGTCACATCGGCGACTTCCTTGGTCTGCGCGCCGGAGTCGATCCATTCCTCGGCCGCGCCGCGCTTTTGATAGCTGGAGCCCCAAGTCAGCGACCATGCTTCGATCAAGTGGTCGAAGCCGACGTTGTAGATGTAATCGGGTTGCAGCGAGAAGCGCCGGTCGATCGGGAAGTTGGCGTTGGCGTCGCGAATCTCGGAATGAATGTACGTGTAGTTGGCGAACACGTGGAAATTCGGCGCAGCGAGAAACGCCAGCGGGTAGCTCAGGTCGAACTCGACGCCGTAGATCGTGCCCTTGTTGGGGTTGTTGACGAACTGCGTCGCCTCGATCTCCTCGTCGATTTGCGCCTGGAAGATGGCGTTCGCCGCGTCGCCGACGCCGTTGAGC
Source organism: uncultured Gammaproteobacteria bacterium (assembly GCA_963710595.1). GTDB lineage: Bacteria > Pseudomonadota > Gammaproteobacteria > Steroidobacterales > Steroidobacteraceae > Steroidobacter. Next base: position 373,274 of record CAVQAZ010000003.1, on the reverse strand, counting down.
TCGATCTTGTCGGCAATCTTGCGGTAGAACGCGTTGACGCCGAGGATCGCTTCCGACGCATTGAGCGTAAGGTCGAAGCCGGTATCCAGTCCCAGCGCTGTTTCCTGGTCCAAGGTCGGGTTGCCGAGCACGCTCTCATCTTCGTTGAGCAGCAGCGTCGGATTGAGCTCATCGAAGCTTGGGCGTCGCACGGTGCGCGCAGCACTCAGGCGCGCCTGCAGTTTGTCGGTGACGTCCCAGCGGAAGTGCGCGGTCGGGTTCAGTTCGAAATAGTCGTTGTCGACGTTGATCTCGTTGCCGGTAACGTTCAAGCCCAACGAGGCGAGCGCCGCCGCTGCTTCGGCGACAGGGGCGGCGACCACGGAGGTGATCTCGAGATTGGTCTGTTCGCCGCGTACGCCGAGTTCCAGTTTCTTGTTGCCGAATTCCAGGCCCCATTGCACGAATGCGCTGATGCGCTGGTCATCTGCATTGAAGGCACTGAACAGGTCATCCAGCACCACCAATTGGCCGTCGTCCAATTCCTGGACGTTGAAGTCGTAGTCACGCTGCTTCAGCACATACTCGGTACCGACGCTGAGCGTCGAGCCGTCGAACTTCCACTTGTACTTGCCGCCCGCCTTGGCTTCGGAGTCTTCGATCGCTTCGTTCTCGATACTGTCGATGTTGTCGAAAATATCGATCTCCCGGCCGAGTTGGCTGCTGTTGCGGCGGAATTCGTCGTTCAGTTGCGCGTTGCTGCGGGACTGGAGGAAGGGCAGGATGTCCGCGGCGGTGTTGAGGCCGACGCTGGAAAAGTCGAAGGCGTCCATGCCGACGACGTAGTTGCTTTCCTTGTTATCACCTTCGGTGTGGTCGTAACTGGCCGACAGTTCCCACGAATGGCCGGCATCCGTCGGCACGGTGTACGTAGCGGCGAGCATGTAGTTGCGCTCTCGGAACGCATCGGTTTGATTGGTCTGCTCGGCATCCGTCTCGAAGTCGCCGTCGTCGTCTTCGGCCTCGAAGGCTCGTTCGAACTCATGCTCGACGCGATCGGTGTCGACGTACAGAGCGTTCAGGGAGAGTTCCTGTCCGCCGTCCAGCTTGAACGCGAGGTCGCCGGTCCAGGCGAGGTCGCGGGTATCGCGCTCATCCGGCTCGATGGTGGTCTTAAACGCCGGTTCGGCTCCGCCTGCGCCGTCGAGTACGCGTTCGGCCGCGAACACTTGCTTGCGATTGAAGCGTTCCTGGTAATTGAACGAGGTGCCCCACTGTACTGCCGCGGTGCTGTGCCCGTAGGAAACGAAGCCGCTGGGCCGCGTCTCCCCGTCGATGTGATAACCGCCGATGCGATAGATGCCGCCGTTGAACTCGGCGCCTTTCTTCAGAATGATGTTCAGCGTGCCGCCAATCCCCTGGCTGTCCATGTCGCTGGTCGGGCTGCGGATCACCTCCACGCGCTCGACCAGTTCCGCCGGAATACGATCGACCAGAACAGTATTGTCGTTGCCCGAGCCGGAGACGCGGCGGCCGTTGATGAGCACTTGCGTGTATTCGGAACCGATGCCCCGCAATGAGGGCGCGGCGTATTCACCGATGTCGTCGGAGAACGTGACGCCGGGTACGCGCTTCAACATCTCGCCGACCGACAGCGGTTCGAATCTTTGAAAATACTCTTCGGAGTAGGTGAGTATCGGCTCCGCCAGTTCGGTGCGCTCGCGCGCATTGATGCGCTTGGCCAGCACCTGGATTTCCTCCAGGTCTGTCGATCGCTCCTCGGCAACCGCCGCGGCAGACGTGGCCAGCACCAGGGACACGGTCCGGGCCAGCATGTTGCGACAAAGAACACGGTTCATCGTCATTCTCCCCTGGACGCTGACGCGTCTCTCCATCGTCGGTTCTAGTAATGAGATCGGCGGTCAGTGTAGAACAGGAATTTCGGAAAGCGCAAGAAGTGAAATAAAAATTCCATATGGTATGATCCCGTTGCCGGCCAGATTCGCCCCGCCGGCGCGACTATGCCTCCGCTACGTAGAACATTTATTGCAACGCCATTAAGATCTTGAAAATTCCATGACAGGCACGGGAGCAGGCGTTGGCTACAAATTCTAAGAATCTGGAAACGCTGCGGGGTGAGATAGTGCGCCGCTACGAAGATCTGAGCCCGCGACTGCAACAGGTGGGCCGCTATGTTCTGGAGAATCCCAACGACATGGCGCTGCAAACGCTGGCGGTGATCGCCGAACGCTGTCGCGTTCAGCCATCGACGATCGTGCGATTCGCCAAGACGTTCGGCTACGACGGCGCCAGCAACATGCAGGAGTTGTTCAAGGACGAAATGCTCACGCAGCCACCCAGCCCCAGTTACGCCGAGCGCATTCGGCAGTTCAACCGGCGCGCCGGTGCGGCCGGAGCGTTGGCTCCGCAGGATGTCATGCAGGAGTTCGCAGACAGCAACATCCTGGCGCTGGAGCACTTGAAGAACAGCGTCCGCAAGACCGATCTGCAGCGGTCGGTCGAAATGATCCGCGCCGCCAATGCTGTTTACATCATCGGCCTGCGCCGAGCCTTTCCGGTCGCAGCGTACCTGGCCTATGCATTACGGCACGTCGACAAGCGCGCGCACCTGCTCGACGGCGTAGCGGGCATGCTTGCGGAGCAGAGCACGATGCTCACCGCAAAAGATCTGCTGATCGCGATCAGTTTTCACCCGTATGCGCCGGAGACGGTAGAAGTCGTCGGCGCCACCCGGGAGCAAAAGGCCAAGATCATCGCGATCACGGACAGCCGCCTGAGTCCGATCGCCGCGCCGTCGGATGTCGTTTTCGAGATCAAGGACGCCGAAGTGCGCCAGTTCCGTTCGCTCACCGCATCGCTGTGTCTCGCGCAAAGCCTCGTCATCAGCTACGCCTTCGAGATGGAAGGCGGCGGTGCCCGCGGCCGCACGTAGCGCCGCCAACGTTTTGAGCCAAGGGGGAGACGATGATTCGATTCCTGTTGATCGGCGCCGGACGCATCGGGCGCATTCACGCCGAGAACATTGCTCGCAGTGAAAGAGCAGAGCTGGTAGCGATCGCGGATGCCGACGGCAAGGCGGCCGGCGATCTCGCCCAACGCTGGCGCTGTCGAACCGTGGCTACCGACGATGCGCTCGCCACCCCCGACATCGATGCAGTTCTCATCGCCAGCTCCACGGATACCCATGCCGACTGGATCGAGCGTTGTGCAGCGGCCGGCAAAGCCGTGTTCTGCGAAAAGCCGCTCGACCTGGATATCGCACGAGCCACGCAGTGTGTGCGCAAAGCTCAGCAGGCTGGAATTCAGCTGTACCTTGGATTCAATCGCCGCTACGACCCCTCGTTCGCCCGGCTCAAGCGAGAACTCGAAGCGGGCAGCATCGGCAGCCTTGAAACGCTGCATATCACCAGCCGTGATCCTGCGCCGCCGCCGGTGGACTACGTGCGTCGTTCAGGAGGGTTGTTCCGCGACATGATGATTCACGACCTGGATATGGCGCGGTGGCTGTTGGGCGCCGAACCGGTCGAGATATTCGCTCGCGGCAGCGCTTTAGTCGATCCTGCCATCGGCGCGGCGGGCGATGTAGATACCGCAATGGTGATGCTGCGAACCAAGGACGGCAGGCTGTGCCAGATCGCGAACAGCCGACGTTGCAGCTTCGGCTACGACCAACGCATCGAGGCGTTCGGCTCCCAAGGAATGTTACTTGCGGACAATCACACCACGACGAGCGTGATATTGGCGGGCAGCAACGGTTACACCACCGAACCTGCCTTACCGTTTTTTCTCGAGCGTTATGCCGACGCATATCGGCTGGAGCTGGAGGATTTCATCGCCGCCCTGGAAAACAAGCCGGTGCAACTGGCGACTGCGGAAGATGGGCGCCGTGCGCTGTTGCTGGCGGATGCCGCGCAACGATCGCTGCACAGCGGGGCGCCGGTAATGCTGGACGGCTGAGAATGTACATTCCACTAAAATATAAAATTGAAATTTTCATTCCATTGCGATAGCGTCGATATCTGAAGCGGCGCTTCGCCGCTGGCGCACCAGAAATGCCGAGCATGGCCACCACCGAGCACATCACCGCGCATCGCCGCGGGTTTCCACCAGGCTTCACCGCAATCACGCGGCTTGGCCAGTCAGACAATCCTTCGGGCATCAGCGTCGGCGTGTTGCTCGTGCGCGAGGGCGAGCGGATCACACTGCTCGCCGCAGGTGAGACTGCATGGTTGCTGATGAGCGGCGCCGTTCGAGGTGTAGTCGCCGAGCAAGCGTTCGACTTCCATCGCGAGTCGTTGTTTGATGAATCGGCAAGCTGCGTGCACGTTGCTGCCGGTTGCACGGTCAGCTTCGAAGCGAGCCGTGACAGCGAATTGACGGTCTATGAATGCGCCAATCGCGCGGCGTTTGCGGCTCGCATCTTCCAACCGGAACAGGTGCCGAACGAGTTGCGCGGCCGCGGGCAGGTAGGCAATCGCGCACTACGATACGTGCGGACCATTTTTGATCGCACCAACTCGCCCATCGAGGCGGAACTGGTGCTCGGAGAGGTCGTCACCTTCCCCGGTGGCTGGTCGAGCTATCCGCCCCATCATCATCCGCAGCCGGAGATCTATCACTACAGGTTTACGCAGCCGCAAGGCTACGGCCACGCCGAACTCGGCGACCAAGTGGTGAAGGTGCGGCAGCACGACACGATCCATATTCCGGCAGGCCTCGACCATGCGCAATGCGCCGCACCCGGCTATGGAATGTATTACTCCTGGGTGATTCGGCACCTGCCGGACGATCCGTACACCATTCCGGAATTCACGGCCGAACATGCATGGACTCTCAAACACGATGCGCCTTACTGGCACCCGCGCGAGCTCGAAGAAAATGAATAAGACGTTGGACCTGATCTGCCTCGGCAGGGCGGCCGTGGATCTGTACGGCCAGCAGATCGGCGGTCGGCTCGAGGACATGCAGAGCTTCGCCAAATATCTCGGCGGCTCTTCCGGCAACCTCGCTGCAGGCACTTCGCGGCTTGGCGTGCGCTCTGCGATGCTCACGCGGGTCGGCGACGAGCACATGGGTCGCTTTGTTCGCGAGGCGCTGGCGCGTGAAGGCGTCGATGTAAGTCATGTGATGACTGATCCCACGCGACTTACCGGGCTGGTCGTGCTTGGCATCGAAGGTGAAGGGGCATATCCGCACATCTTCTTCCGGGAGAACTGCGCCGACATGGGCGTGGTCACAACCGATTTCGACGAGGGCTTTGTTGCTTCGAGCAGAGCCTTCGCGGTGACAGGCACCCACTTGTCGACACCGACGACTCGCGCCGCTGTCGAGCAGGCATTTCGCTGGGCGCGTGCCAACAAGACGGCGGTGATTCTCGACATCGACTATCGGCCCGTGTTGTGGAAGCTCATCAGCGCCGGCGAGGGAGATGCGCGCTTTGTCGCCTGCGGTGAAGCGACAGCCGCATTGCAGAGCGTGTTGCCTGTGTGCGATTTGGTGGTCGGCACGGAGGAGGAAATTCGCATCGCTGGCGGCTCTGACGATCTGCTCACGGCCTTGCGTGAGATTCGAACTCGCACGAGCGCAACGATAGTGATGAAGCGCGGAGCTTCCGGCTGCAGCATTGTGGAGGGATCTGTGCCGGCACGGCTGAGTGAAGTGCTCACCGTCGGCGGTTTTCCAGTTGAAGTGTTCAACGTGCTGGGCGCTGGCGATGCATTTCTGAGTGGCTTCCTGTGCGGTTGGTTGAACGGACAGTCCTTGACTGAATGCGGGCGGCTGGGAAACGCCTGTGGCGCACTCGTGGTCAGCCGACACGGTTGTACGCCCGCGATGCCGGGCCGTGCCGAACTCACTGAATATCTGAGGCGCGCACACGATTTGCCGCGGCCAGACTACGATGAACTCATCTCGCATATGCATCACGCGACGACCGTGCGTCGTCGCCGTGAGGAGCTATATGTGCTTGCGTTTGATCACCGCCGGCAGCTCGAGGAATTGGCTGATGAGCACGGCGTGGCCCGCGAACGCATCGCGATTTTCAAAGATCTTATTGCGCAGGCGGTTGAAGACGTAGCGCAACGCTTGGACGAGCGCGAGCGCGTCGGCGTCATCGTGGACGGCCGCCACGGTCAGCGTGTGCTCAGCCGCTTCGGCGAACGAGGCTTCTGGATCGGCCGCCCGATCGAGACGCCAGGATCGCGGCCCGTGGCATTTGATGCTGCCGAGAGTATCGGCTTGCATTTGATCAACTGGCCCGCGGCGCAGGTCATCAAGTGCCTGGTGTTCTATCACCCCGATGAGCCGGTGGAGCTGCGACTGTGCCAGGAGCAACGGATGCGAGAGTTGTATCAGGCCGCGCAGGCGCTTGATCGTGATCTGCTGCTGGAGATCATCAGCAGCGGCCGCGAATTGCCGGTCGACGATGACACGACCGCGCGCGCGATGCAGCGAATCTACAATCTCGGAGTGCGGCCGGCGTGGTGGAAGCTCGAGCCTCCTTCGAAAGTGGCCTGGCGCAACATCGGCGAGGTGATCAAAGCCAGGGACCCCTGGTGCAATGGCGTGTTGCTGCTGGGGCTGGATGCTCCCGAGGACGTACTGCGTCGTGCCTTCGAAAGCGCCACCGACGTCGCGTTGTGCAAAGGGTTTGCAGTGGGCAGGAGCATTTTCAATCCGGCCGCACGCGAGTGGTTCGCGGGTCGGATGAATGATGCGGATGCCACGGCAGATGTAGCGGCGCGCTACGAACGGCTGATCCATATGTGGCGGGGGCTGCGCTCGCGCAATGCGAACGCTGCGGTTCGTACGGCATCGGTGTTGTCGGCATGAGGAGGTCCGGCGTCATGCGTCTCACCATGAGCCAGGCGCTGGTCCGTTATCTGGCCGCGCAGCGCAGCCTGATGGATGGCAAGGAAGTGCCGCTGTTCGCTGGCGTGTTCGCGATTTTCGGGCATGGCAATGTTGCCGGGCTAGGCGAGGCGTTGGCGAACGGACGCAACGAGCTGCCAGTCTATCGCGCGCACAATGAACAGGCGATGGCGCATGCGGCCATTGCCTATGCGAAGACGATGCGTCGCCGGCGCTTCATGGCGTGCACGACGTCGATCGGACCTGGTGCAACGAATATGGTCACGGCCGCGGCGCTTGCGCACGTCAATCGACTCCCTGTGTTGCTGTTGCCCGGAGATACGTTCGTGAGTCGCCGTCCGGACCCGGTACTGCAACAGGTCGAGGATTTCGGCGATCCGACGATCACCGCGAACGACTGCTTCCGCCCTGTCTCACGCTACTGGGACCGCATCACTCGGCCGGAACAATTATTGCGTAGCTTGCCGCAGGCACTGGGCGTGCTCACTGATATGGCCGAGTGCGGACCGGTGACACTCGCGCTTCCGCAAGATGTGCAGGCCCAGGCCTGGGACTATCCGGCCTCGTTCTTCGAGCGACGCATGCACGAGCCGGTACAACTCGGCGCCGACAAGAAGCAACTGCAAGCCGCAGCCGATTTGATCGCACAGGCGCGACAGCCCCTGATCATCGCCGGCGGCGGTGTTCACTATGCGGAGGCCTGTGAGCTGCTGAGCCGGTTTGCCTCGAAACAGCTCATTCCCGTCGCAGAGACGCAGGCGGGCAAGGGTGCTTTGCGCTGGGATGATCCGCAAAACGTCGGCTCCATCGGTGTCACCGGATCAAGCGCCGCCAATGAACTTGCCGCGAACGCCGATGTCATCATCGCGATTGGTACACGGTTGCAGGATTTCACGACCGCGTCGGCGTCGCTGTTCCGCCATCCGACGCGCCGCTTCATCAACATCAACGTGTGCCGCTTCGACTCGGTGAAATACGACGCTTTACCCGTCCAGGGCGACGCCGTGCGAACTCTGTCTGAACTCGACGGACTGCTAGAACCCTCGACGGCGCACAGAAAGGACTGGGCGGAGCGCGTACGCAGCCTCCAATCGCATTGGAACAGCATTGTCGATGCAGCGACTGCGGATACTGGCGCACAGCGGCCCACCGATGCTCAAGTGCTCGGCGCCGTCAATCGCGCGCTCGGGCCGAACGGCACTGTCGTTTGTGCGGCGGGCGGATTGCCCGGCGAATTACACAAGCTTTGGCGCGCACAGGACAGCCATGCGTATCACCTCGAGTACGGCTACTCCTGCATGGGTTACGAGATCGCCGGCGGTCTTGGTGTAAAGCTGGCGCGCCCGGACCGGGAGGTCGTCGTCATGGTCGGCGATGGCAGCTATCTCATGATGAACTCGGAGATCGCCACCTCCATCGCGCTTCAGCGCAAGATCACGATCGTGCTGCTCGACAACCGAGGCTTCGGCTGCATCAATCGCTTGCAGCGCGCCTGCGGCGGAGAGTCTTTCAATAATCTGCTGGAGCATTCTGCGCCGGTGATCGACTTCGCCTCTCACGCGCGCTCCCTTGGCGCGCGTGCAGTCAAGGTGAACGGTATTCGCGAGCTTGAGGGTGCTCTCAACGATTCGCGTGCCGTGGATCGCACTGTGGTGATCGTGATCGAAACCGACCCTGATCGCACTACCCAAAACGGTGGCGCGTGGTGGGACGTCGCGGTGCCGGAGGTTTCCGAGAACGCGCAAGTAAAGGCCGCGTACGAGAACTATCGAGCTGAGCTCGACGGACTGCCTCGCCGCGAGTAGTCAAAGATCGATATCAACGGCAGCCGACACATGAGCGTACGAATTGGCATCAACCCACTGACCTGGACCAATGACGACCTGCCGTCGTTGGGCGCGGAAACCAGTCTCGAAACCTGCCTGCGCGAGGCGGGGGCGGCGGGATATACCGGCGTTGAACTGGGCAATAAATTTCCGCGCACCGCCGCCGTGCTCCGGCCGATTCTCCGCGCGCACGATCTCGATCTCGTCTCAGGCTGGTACAGCGGACGGTTGTTGGAGCGCGAGGTGGCCGCGGAGTGGGATGCAATGAGCGCGCATTTCGATCTGCTGCGCGCGTTGAAGTGCGAGGTCATGGTATTCGCCGAAGTTTCTCGGTGCACGCACGGGGATCAGTGTGCACCGCTATCGCAACGACCTCATCTGCCCAAAAGCGAGTGGCCGCGATTCGGCGCTCGCTTGACACAACTCGCCGAACGGATGCAACGCGAGGGTTTACGCATGGCTTATCACCATCACATGGGAACAGTCGTGCAGTCATCTCAAGATATCGAGCAGCTGATGATGACCACGGGCGAGCCTGTGGGCCTGCTGCTCGACACAGGGCATCTCACGTATGCGGGTGGAGACCCGGCCCGAGCGGCGGAACAGTATGCGAGCCGCATCGTGCACGTGCACTGCAAGGACGTGCGCCGCCCTGTGCTCGAACGCGAGCGTAACGAAGACGCAAGCTTTCTGAATGCGGTGCTCGATGGCGTCTTTACGGTGCCAGGGGACGGCATGGTCGACTATCGAAGGGTGCTCACGCCGGTGGCGCGCAGCGGCTACAAAGGCTGGCTGGTAGTGGAAGCGGAACAGGACCCGGCAATCGCCATCCCGCATATCTACGCGCAGAAGGGTTTCGATCACCTGGCTCCGCTCGCGTCGGAGTTGTTCGGCTTCGTCCAAGCGCCCGCGGCTTGACTCAATCGAGCTGACGGGACGAGGGGGGATGTTGAAGTCGGTGCTGCAGTACTTCGCGACCGGGCCTGATCAGCCGTTGATCACCGACAGTGCTGTCGTCGATGCGCTGTATCGGCGCCACCGTCTGCGAGTAATGCTCGCGGTTACGCTCGGTTACGGCGTGATCTATACCTGCCGGCTCGCGCTCGGGGTCGTGAAGAAGCCGCTCATTGATGCAGGCGTGTTTGGACCCGCCGAACTGGGTTTGATCGGTTCGGCGCTGTTCTACGCCTACGCCATCGGCAAGCTCACCAACGGCTTTCTCGCCGACCATGCCAACATCAAGAAATTCCTCGCGATCGGCTTCCTGTTGAGTGCGCTGTGCAACCTCGGGATGGGATTTTCGTCGGTGCTCGGCGCGGCGGTCGTGTTGTGGGGTCTGAACGGCTGGTTCCAGAGTTTCGGCGCGCCCGGCGGTGTGGTCGCGATGACCTCGTGGTTCAGCAATCGCGAGCGCGGCCGATACTACGGCATCTGGAGCACGGCGCATTCGATAGGCGAAGGACTGACGTTTCTGGTCGTCGGCGCCCTGGTAGCTGCACTTGGATGGCGCTGGGGTTTCTGGCTGCCTGGATTGATCGGCATCCTCGTCGCCGCAATCGCATATCTGTTCGTCCAGGACCGGCCACGCACGCTGGGGTTACCGGTAGTAGCCGATTGGCGGAACGATCACTACACACCCTCCAGTACGCAGAATCTGAGCACCTTCCGCGTGCAGCTATCGATTCTGAAGATTCCAGAAATCTGGGTGCTGGCACTGGCCAGCGCCGCCATCTATGTCACGCGTTACGCGATCAACTCCTGGGGTATGTTGTATCTGCAGGAAGCACGCGGTTATTCGCTGCCGATGGCGGGCACGCTGCTGATGATCAGCACGCTTGCCGGCATGGTCGGCGCGATCGGTTATGGGTTCAGCTCCGACAAGCTGTTCGCCGCGCGTCGGCCACCAGCAAATCTTCTTTTCGCGGTGCTCGAACTCGCGGGGCTCGCGCTCATTTTCTTCGGTCCGACGAATACCGCCATGCTGACGCTCGGCATGGTGCTCTTCGGGCTGGGGTTGACCGGCCTGGTGACCGCACTTGGCGGGCTGTTCGCAACCGACATCTGTCCCAAGCGCGTGGCCGGTGCCGCCATGGGCGTGATCGGGATTTTCAGTTATATCGGCGCAGCTATTCAAGAAAACATCAGCGGCCACCTGATCGAGCGCGGCATGACGGTAGTGGACGGCACGCGCAGCTACGATTTCAGTACGGTCATCTGGTTCTGGATCGGCGCCTCCCTTGTCTCGATGCTGCTCGCGGCCAGTTTGTGGCGCGTGCAGTTGCGCGAGTAGCCCTGCTAACCTTTCCAATCAAGCCAGAGGAAACAGCGTTGCACTCCTTCGATTTTGTCACTGTCGGCGCATACACCAAAGATACCATCGTGACGCGTTCGGGCGTTCGTCAAGTGGACGGCGGCGGTTACAGCTACGCAGCCCACGCGGCGCGGCTTGCCGGGTTGAACGTCGGTGCGATCACGCGACTTGCTCCCGAAGATCGCGGGTCGACCGACCTGCTGGTTCGCGCTGGTGTGCAAGTGATGGTGCATGAGTCGCCTCACTCCACGATCATGCGGCTCGAATATCCAACTGCGAACGTCGATGAGCGCATTCTCACTGTCACCGAGGTGGCGGATCCGTTCCTCCCGGAGCATGTCGCCGACGTACGTGCCGACGCAGTGCTGATCAGTGCGTCGATCCGGGGTGAAGTGCCATTGGAAGTCGTCACTGCTTTGCGCGGACGCTGCAGGCTGCTCGGAGTCGACGTGCAAGGTTTCGTTCGTATTCGCACGCCGCAGGGTCAGCTTGCGTACGAGGTCTGGCCGGAGATGGAGCAAGTACTAGCGCTCGTGGACGTTCTGAAGACGGATGCGGTCGAGGCGGAGTTTCTCACTGGCGAGTCCGACATGCGCGCAGCTGCGCAAAAACTCGCAGCGTACGGCCCGAAGGAGATTGTTCTCACTCACAGAGACGGATTGCTGGTACTCGCCGACGGCGTGCATTACGCGCATCCTTTTCTCCCCGTCGAACTGCGCGGCCGGAGCGGGCGAGGAGATACGTGCGTCGGTTCTTATCTCTCCTATCGGTTGCGTGCGGAATCCGGGGAGTCGACGCGGTGGGCTGCGGCCCTGACCAGCCTCAAACTGGAAGCCGAGGGGCCGATCCGACGCGAGCGTGCCGAAGTTGAAGAGTTGATTCGCCAGCGGTACTCCTGATGTTGAATGCCTGCAAATCCTTGGCGGCGGCGACGGTCGCGGTGCTGATCGCAAGTTGTACCTCGGTCAGGACGCCGAACAATGAGGCTGCGGCGACAGCGTACGCTGCGCGGCCGATCACGTTGCTCGCCTTCGGTGACACCGGATATCACTATGACTATCTGGAGCCGGAGGATTACGAGACGGTCGTCACCGAGCAGCAATTCATCGAAAAAGAGCGGCTCGATTGGCTCGCCGACAAGCGCCCCATCGCGGAACTGGATTTTCCGCCGCTGCATCGGCTGGCGAAGAACGGCAGCGTCGTCGCCGCCAGCGGCCTGGAACCGGTTGCGAAGGCTATGAAGAGCTACTGCGCGGGCGCCGCCGGATGCGATTTCGCCGTCATGCTTGGGGACAACATCTATCCGGACGGCGCCACCGCGAATGCCGATGGCCGCGATGCCGATCGCTTTCGCGATCTGTTCGTCACGCCATTCGGCGGACTGGCGCCCGATCGAAAAGACTTCCGTATCTATGCCGTCCTTGGCAACCACGACTGGCGCACCTCGCGTGAGGGAGCGATGGCGCAGATAAATTTTCTGCAGCGCACGCCGCCGTTCCATATGGACGGCCTCGTCTACCGCGTGCGACCGCCTTCTGCGCGGGGAGAAGTTGAAATCTTCGCCATCGACACCGAGGTGCTGTTGTCCTCGACGACGGTGTACAAGGCGAAACTCGCAGATGACGGCAGCGAAATGCCAAGCGATCGGCTCGAGAAGCCGCTTGCCTGGGCCGTGCCCCAGACGGATGCGGAGCGAAACATGGTGCGATGGCTGGATGAAGCGTTGAGCAGCTCGACGGCGCGCTGGAAGATCGTGCTTGGCCATCATCCGCTGTGGTCGACTTCGGGCAGCAAGTTCGAACAGAGTCGCGCGCTGCGGAGGGTGCTCTTGCCGACCCTGTGCCGTTACGCGGACGCCTATCTTGCGGGACATGAGCACACGCTGGAAGTGCATACCGACAACTGCTCGGCAACCAATGTTGGCGATTACGTCGAGCCGTTGCCGCAGATCGTTTCGGGCGCCGCTGCGAAGATGCGGCCGACGAACACTGCGTTTATCCGCCACCAGCAGCAGAACCACCCGGAGCTGCGCACGCTGTACGCGAAGGGTCTTGCCTGGGGATTTGCACATCTGACGTTCGAACCGGAGTCGATGACGGTGCGCATCCTGGAAACGCCGCGCGACCGATCCGGCACTATCACCATTACCTACGAGCAGTCGTTTGCTCGACGCCGGCAACGCGCGGCCGATTGAGAATAGAAGGAGCGATATGATGAGTTCATCGGCATCAGCGGCTGCGACACAAGTGCGCACGCTAGGTCACTACATCGGCGGCAGTTTGCAGGTCGGGTCGTCAGGGCGCACCGGCACAGTGTTCAACCCAGCGACTGGCGATGTCACGGCAAGCGTCGCCTTCGCATCCAAACAGGAAATGCAGGCTGCGATCCGTGCAGCGAAAGATGCACTGCCGGCTTGGTCAGCGACGCCGCCGCTGCAGCGCGCTCGTGTCATGTTCCGGTTCAAGGCGCTGCTCGATGAGCACATCGGTGAGCTGGCAGCCATCATCACGAGCGAACATGGCAAGGTGCTGTCGGATGCCAGCGGTGAAGTAACGCGAGGCCTCGAAGTAGTCGAGTTCGCTTGCGGCATTCCGCAGGTCCTGAAAGGCGAGTTTTCAGACAGCGTGGGGCGCGGTATCGACAGCTGGTCGCTGCGGCAGCCCGTCGGCGTCTGTGCCGGCATCACGCCATTCAACTTCCCGGCGATGGTGCCGATGTGGATGTTTCCAATCGCGATCGCATGTGGCAACACGTTCGTGCTGAAGCCCTCGGAGAAGGATCCATCGTGCGCACTGCGCCTCGCGCAACTGTTGACCGAGGCTGGCTTGCCGCCCGGTGTATTCAACGTCGTGAATGGTGATCGGGAAGCGGTCGACACTCTGCTGGCCGATCCGGACGTGGCTGCAATCAGCTTCGTGGGTTCGACGCCCATCGCTCAACACATCTATGAAACGGCCGCCCACCATGGCAAGCGTGTGCAGGCGCTCGGCGGCGCCAAGAATCATATGGTCGTGATGCCCGATGCGAATCCGAAACTGGCGGCGCAGGCCCTCATGGGAGCGGCTTACGGCTCGGCGGGCGAGCGTTGCATGGCGATTTCCGTTGCCGTTGCGGTCGGCACCGCGGCAGATCGTCTCATCGAACAGCTCAAGCCCATGATCGCGGCGCTCAAAGTGGGACCGGGCACGAGCGAGTCGGTGGAGATGGGTCCGCTGGTCACGCGTGAGCATCTCGAGCGCGTCCGCAGTTACGTCGACTTGGGCGTGGCAGAAGGTGCAACGCTGGTCGTAGATGGACGAGCGCAGCAAGTGCCAGGGCATGAACGCGGGTTCTATCTCGGCGCTTCGCTGTTCGACAATGTGCAACCGCAGATGCGTATCTATCGCGAGGAAATCTTCGGGCCGGTGCTGGTCGTCATGCGTGCGCCGGATCTCGCCAGCGCTTTGGCGCTGGTGAATTCGCATGAGTTCGGCAACGGCACGTCGATCTACACCAGTGATGGTGATGCCGCGCGGACTTTCTGCCACCAAGTGCAGGTCGGCATGGTCGGCGTGAACGTTCCTATCCCGGTGCCGATGGCATTCTACAGCTTTGGCGGCTGGAAACGGTCATTGTTCGGCGACCTCCATGTGCATGGCCCTGACGGCGTGCGCTTCTACACACGACTCAAGACGGTCACCTCGCGCTGGCCGACCGGTATTCGCGCCGAGTCCGAGTACGTGATGCCGACGATGAAGTAGGGTGGATGAATGTCCCAGACGAGTGTCAGCAGAATTGAGCCGGATCGAGCTGCAGTGAAGCTGATTGCAGCTCGGTTCACGGCGAAAGGAAACATTTGGAGCACGGCCGCTTTGCGTGAGTTGCGGGAGCTGGCCGGAGCCGGTGTGGCCGTCGAGATGATTGCCGCTCGCCTGCGCCGCACGGCATCGGCGATTCGCAATAAAGCCGGAATGCATGGCATTTCTTTGCGGCGTTCGCGGGACAGCGACCAAGCATAATCGCTGCCGACATTCAGCCGCGGAAGGCGCCTTTCTGGCCCTGTTCCACGCGCTGCTCGGCGCTGAGCTTATCTCTTCGCCTTGCAATACTGCTCGACGTAGGCCTGGTGCTTCGGCAACTGCGCCACGGTGTTGTCGACCGTCGCACGAATGCCATCGAGAAAACGCGACAGCTCCGCGTCGCCCATCAAATCGGCCACCTGATGATGCTGCTGCGGCGTGATGCCCTGGCCCAGCATCACCTGGATCCAGGAGTTCTCGGCGAACAGCTCATTGGCGGTGCGAAACACGCGGCCGGTCTCGCGAAACAGTTCGATGCGATGCCTGAGCGAGGCCGGAATATCCATGCTGCGGCAGGCATTCCAGAACGCAGTGTCCTGGCGATTGGTGACGTGGTAGTGCAATACGATGAAGTCGCGAATATGTTCGATCTCGTCTTTCGCCTGCCGGTTGAATTCATCGACATCGGATTGCCGGATGCCGCTGGTGGGAAACAACTGCATGAGACGGATCAGGCTGCGGCTGATCAAATGAATGCTGGTGGATTCGAGCGGTTCGATGAAGCCGCTTGCAAGCCCGACAGCGATGCAGTTCCTGACCCACGTGTTGCGACGTTGCCCCGGCTTGAATTTGATCAAGCGCGGCTCGGTGAGCACCTTGCCTTCGATGTTGGCCAGCAAAGTCTGCTTGGCCTGCTCGTCGCTGACATAGCGGCTGCAGTAGACCATGCCGTTGCCGACGCGATGTTGCAATGGAATGCGCCACTGCCAGCCGGCGTCGCGCGCTATCGAGCGTGTGTAGGGAATCGCTTCGCCGGCCAACTCCGTCTGTAGCGCGACGGCGCTGTCACACGGCAGCCAGTGCGACCAGTCTTCATAGGGTTCCTTCAATGTCTGCCCGATCAACAATCCGCGGAAGCCGGTGCAGTCAATGAACAGGTCACCTTCCAGCTCCGCGCCCGAATCGAGGCGAATCGATTTGATGTAGCCGGACTCGCTGTCGCTGCGAACATCGACGATCTTACCTTCGACGCGCTCGACGCCGAAGCCTTCGCTGAACTTGTGCAGGAACTTCGCGTACAGGCCGGCATCGATATGGAACGCGTAGTTCATCCCGCCGCGCGGCAGATGCGCAAAGCGGTTCTGCTTTGCCGCGACCAGTTCGACGCAGTAGTCGCCATAGTCGCCGGCGAGATTGCGCTCGCGTCCCTTCAGCCAGAAATGCTGGAAGCCCGCCGTCCAATGATCCTTGCCGGTGACGCCGAACGAGTGGATGTAGTCCTGGTTCACGTCGCGCCAGTTCTCGAAGCCGATGCCCAGCTTGAACGTACCCTGGGTCGCAGCCATGAACTCCTGCTCGTTGATGTCGAGCAGGCGATGGAAGGTGACCAGCGTGGGAATGGTCGCTTCGCCGACGCCGACGGTGCCGATCTCGTCCGACTCCACCAGCTTGATATCGAGCACTTTGCCGAGCGTCTTGGACAGGCCCGCGGCGATCATCCAGCCGGCGGTGCCGCCGCCGGCAATGACGATCTTTCTGATCTTACGGTCCATACGATCCTCTAGCGATTCAGTCTCTGTAACAGCCGTGCGCGCAGTTCACGCACCGCTTCGGCATCCATCGGCGACAGCACGCGACGGGCTTGTTCCGGAATGTGGCTGGCCGTGTTTGCGTCCGCCTCGAATACATAGTGGCGAAACAGGTTCTGCCAGGCGTCGCGCTGTTCCTTGGGCAGGTCACGCACGGTCATGATCGCGAGCATCAGCGCGCTGATCGGCGAGTCCATGTAGGCGGGCGATTGTCGCCACCAGTAATTCACCAGCACATTGAGGCTGTCGAGCGCTGCGATGTGATGCCACCACATGCTCGGGATGAAGATGGCGTCGCCCGGCCCGAGTTCGGCGACCTGTGCATTCCGCAGGGCCTCGGTAAATTTGGGAAACTTCGCCAGGTCCGGGTGCGCGAAATCCACCAGGCTGATGGCTTGGCCCGCCGGCGTGAAGTCGAGCGGGCCGATATACAGATTCGCCAGCTGCTCCGGCGGAAACAGTGTGAAGCGCCGGTGGCCGACGACTACGCAGGCAATGTTGTCCGGCACGTCGTGATGAGCGGCGATGCGCGTGCGATTGCCGAGCCAGATGCTCGCCAGCGGCGCGCGATCGCCGAAGCCGAGGTCGTTCTCGGCGCGAAATCCCGGCAGGCAGGTATCGATGGTGGTCGAGCCGACGTAAATCGCCGGCGGTTTCTCGGCGTCCTCGTGCCGTTCGACTTCATCCAGCAGCACGTCGAGTTTCAACTTCACCGCCCGGAAGTTGAAGCCGCTGAGGTCGTGGTTATAAAAGAACCGGCCTTCGATGTCCGGTGCGCCGAGTAACGCGCCGACGGTTGCGTCTCGATAGAACTTGCGTAGATAAGCCGACGCTGATTGCACCGATTCGAGACCCGCGCGCACCGCCGGCCAGTTCGCCACCAGTCCTTTCAAGACGACGGGCCGGGTCGATTGCAGTACGTCATCCGGCAATGCGTGCGGATCGACGCCGCTGAGCTCCGGGACTTGGTTAGAGATCGCCGGCATGCAGTTTATTCATGCGCTCGATCAGCGCGCGAAAGTTGGAAAGCGACGCGATCATCATGTAGATCGCCTGCAGATGACCCATGCGGTGCAGGCGTTCCAGCGCCACGCCACTCAGTCCGGCGAGGCGCTCCTCGTTCACAGTGTAGAAACCTGCCAGGCGATTCTGCGAGCCGTCAGCGAGCTGGATGTCGAACACGAATGATTCGAGCAGCTCGTACTCCAGCAAGGCGGCGATGAACGGCGCCGTACCGGCGATGCCCTGATGAATCGCCAGCAGCACCGAGTTCATGCGCTCGAGAAATTCAGTGTTGCCGCCGTGCTCACGGAACACCGGCTCGCCCGCCGTGCGGCTGACCCTGGAGCTATTCAGGTCGACGTGAACCATCGGCTCGCTGTCGGCGATGCCGATGAGAAACGGCAGGCGTTCGATGGTCAGCGGCAGGCAGGTCGCGTTCCAGCCGTGCTGGTCGAGAAACAGATTCTGGCGCTCCTGAAAGCCGAGCAGGGCAATGGGCTCGAACTGGCCTTGCGCCGTCTTGCGAAAGACGAGGGGGTAGTGCGCCTGGAGATTGCGGAACTCGGCCGGAAACGTAATTGCGTACATCACATTGTCGCCGTACTCGGCGCTGCGAGTGGTGATGACTCGCAGGTCCTTGTGATCGATGTTGTTCAACAGCACGCTGTGGGTCATTTGCTTCGCCTAAATTTTTTGCAGCCCGTGGCGTTTGATATGGCCGATGAGCGCTCTATTGGTGGGTAGAGCCGCCAGCATCCGGGCGGTGAGCGCGGCAGCTTCCCGGAAATATCCATCGGCGCGATCGGCATCATCGCAGCGCTTGGCGGCCTCGCTTCGCTCCGGCCGAAAGCCCATGCCATAGAGGACGTACTGGTAGCTCGCCGACGGGAACACTTCTTCGACCCGGTAAAAATCGTACCGGGAAGGAGGATGGTGGCGCCAGAAAGCCAGTTGCTCGGCGAGCCGATCCGGAATCGACTCGGTGCGGCAATTGTCCCGCCAGAAATCCGAGTCGGTGCGCTTGGTCAGCACGTAGTGCAGCTTCAGGAATTCGATCACGCGTTGCCAACGATAAGTGAACGCATCGTTGAAGCGTTGCGCGACGATGTCCATCGACGCACGCGTCGCAGGCATCTGGTCGCTCAACATCGCCGCCGACAGTTCTACCAGCGCGATGGCCGAGGCCTCCAGCGGCTCGATGAAACCCGCCGACAGCCCGATCGCCACGCAATTGCGCTGCCAGAACTTGTCGCGATAGCCGGGATGGAACGACAGCTTGCGCGGCGCCGCCATTCCTGTCGGTCCACCGGTTCGCTCGATATACGCCCGCAGTTCGCGCTCGGCCGCATCGTCCGATGTATGTGAGCTCGAGTACACGTGACCGACGCCGCGTCGTGTCGGCAGCCCGATGTCCCAGATCCAGCCATTACTCTGCGCCGTCGACAACGTCTGCGACGCGATCGGACTGTCGTCGTCTTGATAAGGCACTTGCAGTGCGAGCGCGGTGTCGTTGAACAGCACATACTTCTGTGATCGAAACGGAACGCCGTAATGCTGGCCCAGCAGCAGCGATTGCATGCCGGTGCAGTCGACGAACAGATCACCTGCCACGGCGCCATGCTCTTGCGTTTGCACCGAGGCGATGTCGCCGTTGGCGTGAGAGTTGATGCCGACGACGTGGTCGAGTACATGGCGCACGCCGAGGTTCTCGACGCAGTGCTTGCGCAGGAACAGGCCGAACTTGCCCGCATCCAGATGGTAAGCGTAGTTCGCGACCGCGGCATATTCGGGTGTCGCAACTTGCTTCGGTGCCTTGCCATGCACGCACAGGTGCGGCTGGAAGCTCACCAGGTCGGCAAAAGGAACATCGGAGTGTCGTTGCAGCCAGCCGGTGACCAGGTTGGTTTCCGTGTAGCCCTGCGGCAGGACGAACGGATGAAAGTAGTAATCATCCTCGCGGCCGCTGGCCCATTGCTGGAATTTCGAGCCTTGCTTGAACGAAGCATCGCACTGGCGGATGAAGTCCGTTTCCGTCACGCCTATCTTTTGCAGCGTGTCGCGCATTGTCGGCCAAGTGCCCTCGCCGACGCCGATCGGGCCGATGTCCGGCGATTCCAGCAGCGTCACTTGCAGGCTGGGGCCGGAACGCGAGCGATGTTCGGCAGCGATGACGCCGGCGGTCAGCCAGCCGGCCGAGCCGCCTCCGACGATGACGAGGTGATTGATCTCATCCAGCAACTTACTCGCCCCTGATCAGCAACCCCTACTATATTCGGACCCCGAGGTCCGGGCACTACGCCAAAAAGAAAAAGCCGCGGGGGGAGCAGCGGCTTTTTCGCCTGCAGCAGGGCCTGCAGGCCCGGCCGGCCTGCCGTTACTGGAAGCCTACTGTCCGAACTTGTAACGCGCGCCGATCATGTACCGCGGCCCGGTCTGCTGCACCATGATCACCTGGTGGTCGGTGCGTCCGTGCTGGCGATAAATCTCGTCGGTGAGATTGATCACCTCGGCCATCAGGGTCAGGTTCTCGTTCCAGTTGTACGCCGCGTTAAGGTCGAGCTGACCGTAAGCTTCGGTGTACACCGGGTTGGGCAGGCCGCCACCATCGAAAGTATCGGCGAGGAACTCGTCACGCCAGTTGTATGCCGCGCGCACCTGGAACTTTTCGTTCTCGTAGAACGCCACCATGTTGGCGGCGTCGCTCAAGCCCACCAGCGCGAACTGGTCGCCACGATTGTAGTTGTCGTACGTCAGTCCGGAATCCACCAGCGTGTAGTTGGCCGACACGCCGAAGCCGCTGTCGCCGAACAGGTGCTGGACGTTGAATTCCCAGCCATCGAGCGAAGCCGAGCGTTGATTGCGCGGCACGGTGATATTGAAGTTTGCAATCGGATCGCCCGGCAAGCCGGCGATCGTGCGCGCGGTGACGTTCACGCCAGGGTCGTTGGGATGATTGGCGAAAATGAAGTCGCGGATGCAGGTCGTAGTCGTACATCCCGACGCGACAGCTTCGTTGTAATAGGCGCCGCCGGAGGGCGTATTGAGGTTGTACGGAGTCTGGACCTCCAGCGTGGTGCCGATGTAATTGTCGATATTCTTGCGGAAGTAACCCACCGACAAATAGCTCGACTCGCTGTAGTACCACTCCATCGACAGATCGAAGTTCTCCGATTCGAGCGGCTTGAGCTTCGGGTTGCCCTGGTTGCCGGTGCCGCCGTTGATGCGCACCAGCTGATTCAGCGTGCGCCCGCCTTGGATCTGATCCCACAGCGGCCGGCCGATGCTTTGGCCGTAGCTGGCGCGAGCCCGGATGGTATCGGTGAGGTCCACGGCAAAGTCCAGGCTCGGCAACACGTAGTCATAGTCACCTTCCAGCTGCTCGAAGACGCGAGCGCTCTGGTCCAATACCAGCGTGAACTCGTTGTCGGCTGCCCACACGATGCCGGTCGGCGTCGGCACCAGGGCGCGCGCAGTCACATCCGTCTTTTCGTAGCGCAGGCCGATGGCGCCCTGCATCGGCAGCCCCCATTGCCATTCCTGGCTGTATTGAACGAATGCGCTCTTCGATTCTTCCTCGACGCGCCGGTCGGTCGTAAAGATGGGCGAGGCGCGATACAGCGCATCGTTGTTCAGCGCATTTGCCGCCAGCCCGCGCACGGTTTCGAAGTCGAAGGTGAAGAACTGGTTGAACAGCGCCGGATTGCCGCTGCCGCCGATGTTGTCGAAGTAATGGCGGACCGTATCGGCGCGCCAGACATCGTCCGGATAGACGTTGGCAAGGTCCGGAAAGTTGCCCGGGTTGGTCGCGCCGCTCCAGGTGTCGGCTTGCACGTTCGAGTAGGCGGAACGGTTCTTCGCGTCGGTCAGGGCGACGCCGAAATCCAGCCGCGAGTCTTCCAGGAAATCGAGATGGCCGCTCAACTGCCCCTGTTGAATCTCCGATTTCATGTAGCTGTTGCGGAAGCTGGAGCCGGTCACCTTCATCGCCGCGGCGTTGATGCCGTTCTGTCCGGTCGGTAACGCCACGCTGATCACCGGGAAATCCTTGGAGAAATCGGCGGTGGTGGTGCCGCGATAGAAGCCTGCGACGCCCAGCACCGAGTTCGAGCCATACGGGCTGTCGGCGCCGGATTCGGCAGTCGAGTCGTGGAAGTCGAATTGCAAGCCGAAGCTGTCGGTTGCTTGCCACTCGACATTGAAGCCCACCGAGTTGTTCTGGTTCTTGGTAGCGAATTTCGCGCCGCCCATCGACAGGTCGGAGGGCGCGGCGTTGGCGTCGATGAACTCGGAATAGATCAGCGGCGAGGATACCGGTCCGTCGGTCCACGTGCTGGCGGACGGGCCGAAGTTGAACCACACCGACAGCTCGTTGCGCTGGGTGGCGATCTTGTTTTCGGAGTAGGTGTAATCGAGCGTCGTCGTGAGCGTGTCCGTCGGTGCGTATTGCAGAGTCAGCTGGCCGTTGGTGCGCTTGCGCTGCACGCCGTTGACGCTGTAGCCGAGATTCTGCGGCACCGAATAAGTGTCGGTGGCGCCAGGGCGATTGATGATGTTCTCCGAACCCGGCGCGCCCGGTTGCGGAATCGTGCCCCAGTTGTTCTCATCGCCGGCGAAGCTCTTCCAACCGTTGCCGACCGACGCCTGGTTGAAGCCGAAGTCGCGCTCCTGATAGCTGGCGCTGAGAGCGACGCCGAATTTGTCGCCGCCGAAGGTGTTGCTGAAGATGCCGGAGATTTCCGGGGTGATCGAGTCGCCCTGCAACGCGCTCGGCAGATTGTCCACCGAAGTGTCGACGACGCCCTTGACGCCGAAGCTGGTGTGCAGGCCCGGATTTTCCAGCGGCCGCGCGGTCTTGATGTTGATCGTCGCGCCGATGCCGCCGGTCGGCGTGCTGGCGCGGCTGGTCTTGTAGACCTCGATCGCGGCAATCGATTCGGAGGCGAGATTGGCGAAGTCGAAGGCGCGCGAATTCGCTGCGTCGGTATCGGCGATTGCCGAGGAACGGCATCTGCCGGCCGTTCAACAACACCAGGTTGAAGTCCGGTCCGACGCCGCGCACGGTGACTTTCGAACCCTCGCCGAGCGAGCGATCGATCGACACGCCGCTGATGCGTTGCAGCGACTCGGCCAGGTTGGTGTCCGGGAACTTGCCGATGTCTTCGGCGACGATCCCGTCGACCACGCCGACCGCGTCGCGCTTCATTTCCATTGAAGAGGTAAGACTGCCGCGGATGCCGGTGACGACCACTTCTTCGAGCTCGCCGGATTCCTGCGCGATGACCGGGAGGGCCGCCGCTGTGCCGAGAATCAAAGAAATGGCACGCGCGATGGTCGTGCTCCTGAGCGAAACGCCGTCGGGCGTGCGTCTAGTTGCGCGGTTGTTCACTGCGATACCCCCCTGCCGGTGCGCCAATCTGTAATCGGTTATTCTTACGCTCATCGCGATAAACAGCGGATGTAAGCGCTTACAAATTACGGTAGCATGCCCTGCGGCGTTCCGGCAAGCAGCTGCTCCAGCTTGAGTTGACGGTGCCAGTCGGCTGCAGCGGTACGATTTCCTGTGTTAAAGCTGTGGACGTGGGGGAAACTGGGGGCAATGGTTACTGTGACCGCTAACAACTAACAAATAGTGACCTGCATGCTGCAAGGCAGATTGAATATCGCATTCGTGGCGCTGACAGTGGCGCTCGGCGGCTTCCTGCTCGGTTTCGACGCCACGGTGATTTCCGGCGTGGTGCCGTTCATTCGCGACTATTTTTCACTTACCGGCACCGGCGGTGATCTCAAGCTCGGTTTCGCCGTCAGCAGCCTGGGCTGGGGGGCGATGGCGGGCAACGCAGTCGCCGGCGCATTGAGCGATCGTTTCGGTCGACGCCGCGTGCTGTTGGGAACGGCGCTGTTGTTCATGATGTCGTCGCTGCTGGCTGCATCCGCGACCACCTTTGTGAGTTTCGTGGCGGCGCGAATCGTCGGTGGCTTGGCTGTCGGCGGCGCGATTCTGATTGCGCCTGTCTACATTGCCGAGATCGCTCCGGCCAACCAGCGGGGCAGCCTGGTGTCGCTCAACCAGTTGATGATCGTCATCGGCATCTCGGCGTCGTTCTTTTCCAATTACTTTCTATTGGGCAGCGGCGAACACAACTGGCGCTGGATGCTCGGCGTGCAGACGATTCCGGCGATGTTGTACTTCACGTTGCTGTGGTTCGTTCCGGAAAGCCCTCGCTGGCTGCTGCTGAAGGGCAGGGACGAGGCGGCGATGCAGGTGCTGACGCGAGTGGCCGGCGAACAGCAGGCCCAGGAAAATCTCCAGCAGATCCGCCAGAGCCTGGCAGCGATGTCGGTATCGCGCGGCTTTCGCGGCCTGCTCGATCCACGCGTGCGTTTGATTATGCTGATCGCGCTGGGGCTGGCGTTCTTCCAGCAGATCACCGGCATCAACGCCATCTTCTATTATCTGCCGACGATCTTTGCCCAGGCCGGCGGCGGCGTGAACGACGCCTTCCGGCAGGCGGTGCTGGTCGGCCTGGTCAACGTCGGCATGACCTTCGTTGCGATCTGGCTGATCGATAAGCTGGGCCGCAAGCCGCTGTTGCTGATCGGGGTGGCCGGCATGGCGCTGTCGTTGTTCACCATTGCCTGGGCCTTCAACCAGGGCAGCTACAACGCCAAGCTGGTGCTGGTCGCCATCGTCGGCTTCGTCGCCTCGTTCGCGATTTCGCTCGGTCCGGTCATGTGGGTAGTGCTGTCGGAGATCTTCCCCAACGAACAGCGCGCGGCGGCGATTTCGGTGGCCGGCTTCTGGAATTCGCTGGTCAGCGCTACGGTCACTCTGATCTTTCCGTGGGAACTGTCGACGCTGGGTTCGGCCGGCACGTTCCTGGTCTATGCGTTGTTCGCTTCGGCCGCATGGTTATTCGTATTAATGTTCGTGCCCGAGACCAAGGGTCGCACCCTCGAAGAGTTGGCAGGCGACCTGATGGCGCCGGTCAAGACATAAAAAAGGCATCCCGAACTCCATGTGCCAGCGCTCAGCAGTTAGCCAGTGACGATGACCAAGCGAGCTTCGACCAACAGCGCAAACAAGCGCGCCGCGACTGCCGCCGCCGATGCGCCGCCAACCCTGGAAATGGTGGCGAAGGAGGCCGGCGTTTCCATGGCTACGGTATCGCGCATCATCAATGGCACGGCCCAGGTCAGCGCCGCACGCAAGCACGCGGTCGAGGCGGCCATCGCCAAACTCAACTTCCGGCCGAACGCCGCTGCGCGCGGACTGGCGCTGGGCAAATCCACCACCATTGGTGTCATCACCCAGGCCATCGACAGCCCGTTTTACGGTGAAGGTTTGCGAGGCATCGAAGATTATCTGCAACAGCGTGGCTATGCAGCTCTGTTCATGAGCGGCAACTGGAACGAACAGGACGAAGCGCGTTGCATGTCCGAACTGCTGTCACGTCGCGTCGACGGCATCATCATTTTCTCGGGCCGTCTGCAGGACGCCGAACTCGCCGGCTACGCCAAGCAAGTGCCCATTGTTGTGAGCGGACGCAGCCTCAAGGCGCCCGGCATTTTCAGCTTGCCGGTCGACGACCAAGAAGGCGCGATGCTGGCAACCCGCCACCTGATCGAGCTGGGGCATCGGCGCATCGCCTTCATCGCGGGCATTCTCGACCATCCGGACGCGGCCGAGCGTTTCAAAGGGTATCGTCGCGCGCTGGCCGATGCCGGCATCGCGCACGATCCCAAGCTGGTCGCGCCCGGCGACTTCCATGAAGAAGGCGGTGTCAAGGCGACGCTGCGCTTGTTGAACTCACGCAGCAAGTTCACCGCTTTGTTCTGCGTGAACGATCAAACCGCCTATGGCGCCTGCCTCGCGCTGCATCGCGCCGGGCTCAGCGTACCTCGTGACGTTTCAGTCGTCGGCTTCGACGACCTGCATTCCTCCACTTATCGAGTGCCGCCGCTGACCTCGGTCCGTCAATCCATCCGGGTGCTGGGCGAGAGTTCCAGCGCGGCCATGCTGCAGATGTTGCAGAACCAGAAACCGAGCATCTCGCTGCCGCAAGTTGAACTCATCGTGCGCGAATCGACCGCTGCACCCAATCCGAATCGACAATGACCAAGCAACTGCCGGTTACCGAGCTGCGCCGGCGTTTTCCTCGCGACTTCGTCTGGGGAGTCGCCACCAGTGCGTTCCAGATAGAAGGCGCGGCGCGCGCCGACGGCAAGGGTCCTTCGATCTGGGATGAGTTCTGTCGCGTTCCCGGTGCGATCGCCGATGGCGGCACCGGCGATAGGGCCTGCGATCACTATCATCGGCTGGATTCGGATCTTGATTTGATCGCGGACCTCGGCGTCACGGCCTATCGCTTTTCAATTTCATGGCCGCGTGTGCAGCCACTCGGCGCCGGCGCGGTGAATCCGCAGGGATTGGCGTTTTACGAGCGGCTGGTCGACGGGCTGTTGGCAAGAAACATCCAGCCTTACGCCACGCTGTATCACTGGGATCTGCCGGCCGAATTGCAGCATACCGACGGCGGCTGGCTGGCGCGCGCGACCGCCTATCGTTTCGCTGATTACGCGCAGATCGTCGCGCAATGTTTGGGCGATCGTGTGGTTTCATTCGCCACTCACAATGAACCGTGGGTGTCGGCAGTGCTCGGCTACGAGCGAGGTGTGTTTGCGCCCGGCGTGAAAGATCGCCGCGTCGCTTATCAAGCCAGTCATCATCTACTTCTAAGTCACGCGTTGGCAGCGCAGGCGATTCGCGGCACGCACACCAAAGCGGATGTTGGCATCGTGTTGAATATGTCGCCGGTGTATCCCGAGACGGATTCCGACATGGATACGGCGCAGGCGCGGCTCGTAGATGGCCGGTTGATCCGTTGGTACACGGACGCGCTCTTCAAGGGGCAGTACCCGGTCGATATCGTCGAGGATCTGGGCGCGGATGCGCCGCATATTCAAGCTGGCGATGCAGGGCTCATCGCCCAGCCCTGTGACTTTCTAGGCGTCAACTACTATCACCCGACCGTTTCGAGTAGCGCCAATCCCGCCTCGCCCGCTTCGAATGGCGCGGCCGTGACAGATATGGGTTGGGAAGTGGCGCCGCATAGCCTTGCCGACCTGCTGCTGCGGCTGCATCGCGACTATCAACTGCCGCCGGTGTTCATTACCGAAAACGGCGCCGCTTATCGCGACAGCGTCGTCGCCGGCCGGGTCGAGGACGAGCAGCGCCGGCAGTACATCGAATCACACCTGGTTGCCGTGGCCGATGTGATTGCGCGCGGCGTCGACGTCAAAGGCTATTTTGTCTGGAGCCTGATGGACAATTTCGAATGGGCCGAAGGCTATCGTAAACGCTTCGGCATCGTGCACGTGGACTACGCAACTTTGCGTCGCACATTGAAGAGCAGTGCCCTGTGGTATCAGTCGCTGCTTCGATTGCCGGTGTGAGGGCGCAGCGCTAACGCACGCCGCCGACGGGAAGAACGAGTTGCATCGCTTGCGAGTTGGCGGTTCGCCGGCCGCGAGCTCGAGAAGTTTTGTAAGTTCTGCCACGACGCGCGCCATGGATGGCGGAGAGAGTCTGGCGAGCGGCTTCGGCAGCGTCCGTCGCCGATGGATAGCCGAGCATGCGCGTGAACAAATCGGCCATCGGCGTGTGCTGATAGCTTTGCAGCTCGTAGCTGTAACCTTCCTGGTCGAAAAAAATCCGTGCGTAACCGTGTTCGGTGTGAAGCAGGTCGACCAGCGTGCGCATCGCTCTTGCCAGCAGGTGAAGTCGGGACTCGATGGGGTGATCGAGAACGTGCATGTCTCGGAGTATAGGAGCGCGCTATCCGGGGAAGTGCGTTTAACCACCAGGACGCGACATTTTCGGGGAAGGCCTGATTAATTTTCGCCGCGATGGCGCACGGCCAGAATTCCGATGTCACCAAGTCAGTGCGGATCGCGGCAGCCGCGCAACAGGCCAGCCTCCGGCTCGACGCAGACCGCGCCACGCTGTATTTTGATCTGATCATGCATTCCTTGAGCGAGGCCGCCCGCAAGGCGTTGCAGACTATGAATCCAGCGAAGTACGAATATCAGAGCGACTTTGCCCGAAGCCCTGGGCGAAGGTTGGCCATGATGGCCATGTCCCGCCTGCCTGCCCTCGGCCTCCTCGTCGTGCTCGCTGCTTGCGGCGGCATGAACCCCAAGCCGGTCGATGCGACGGCGTCGAGTGAAGTGACGTACGAGCTGATTGGTACGCGATGGGCGCTGGTTCGGCTTGGCGACCAGGCGGTGACGATCAGCGAAGGGGGCAGAGAAGCTTACCTTGCGCTCAATGCTGTCGAGACTCGCGTCGTTGGTTACGCCGGTTGCAATCGCATCGCCAGCACATTTCAATTGAACGGCGCACAGTTCAGCTTCGGCGAAGTGATCGCCACTCGCATGTTCTGCCCCGACATGCCGACCGAGACCGCGTTGCTGGAGGCGATGCAAGCCACCGCGAGTTGGAAAATCTCCGGTTCGCAATTGGACCTGCTCGACGCGAACCGGCACCGCCTCGCCGGTTTCGAAGCCAGGAACCTCTGATAGCATCGTGAGGCCCGGCGCTCGACGCCGATCAAGCCAGCCAGTATGTTGTCGACATGGACGTCCAGGAAATCATCGCCAGCCTGCAGCTGGCGCCGCACCCGGAAGGTGGCTGGTATCGCGAAGTCTATCGCTCCGCCGATCGTGTGAAGCGAGGCTATGAGTCGCGTAGCGCGACGACGGCCATTTACTATTTGCTGGAACAGCAGCAATTCAGCCGCTGGCATGTGGTGGACGCCGATGAGATCTGGCATTTCTACGGCGGCGCGCCACTGGAATTGCTGCGGTACGATCCGTCATCGCGGCAGCTGACGAGGCATGTTCTCGATGCGCCCGGCAGCGGCACCGGGCCTCTTGGCGTCATCCCTTCCGGCGTGTGGCAGGCCGCGCGCAGCTTGGGCAAGTATTCGCTGGTAGGTTGCACGGTCAGTCCCGGCTTCGAGTTTTCGGGCTGCCAATTCGTCGACGCATTGGCTGATCACCACGATCACTTCGTGGGGGAGTTGGCTGAGTTCGCCGCCCTGCTTTGAATGACTCCGCTGCAGTTCACATGACGAACTGGAACGAAATCGGCCGCCGCTCCTGTGCCCTTCGCGGCAGCTTGCTGTGTTGTTGGGCACTCTTGGCTGCGGCGCCGGTTCATATCGCGACAGCAGAACAAGTCCTCGTTCGCGCCGGCAGGTTGATCGACGTCGAACGCGGTCGCGTGCTTGCGGATCAAGTCATTCGCATCGATGGCGAGCGCGTTGTATCCATCAGCGATTTCAAAGTGGGCTCGAATGTCGGCGAGCAACTGATCGACTGGTCGTCGTACACCGTGCTGCCCGGCCTGATGGACATGCACACTCACCTGGTCGGTGACATCTCCTCATCCGATATCGGTGCGCCGCTATACAGTTCAGCAGCCGACGACGCTTTGCATGGAGTTGCAAATGCGCGCCGCACATTGCGAGCCGGGTTTACGACCGTGCGCGATGTGGGCTGCTTCAGGGCATTCACGGACGTCGCGCTTCGCAAGGCAATCGATGGCGGCATCGTCGAAGGGCCGCGCATGTTCGTCGCCGGCGCATACATCACCGTCACTGCAGGTGGCGGCGAGGTGACAGGCTTCGCTCCCGATGTCGCAGTGCCTGCGGACATGCGGCGCGGTGTGGCGAATTCCGAAGCGGAGGTCCGGCAGCGAGTGCGAGAGCTGATCAGCGGCGGCGCGACGTTCATAAAAGTCATCGCTACCGGCGCCGTGCTGGCAGCGGGAACGACTCCCGGCGCTGCTGAGTATTCAGAAGCGGAAATTCACGCAGCGGTCGACGAAGCGGCACAGTACGGCATCTTTGTCACCGCACATGCGCATGGCGCTGAAGGGATCAAACGCGCGGTGCGTGCCGGCGTTCGCTCGGTCGAGCATGCCTCCTTCCTCGATGACGAAGGTATTGCGCTGATGAAAAAGCGCGGCACCTGGCTGGTGGCTGATATCTACAACGGCGATTACATCGCGGAGACCGGCCGTCGCGATCATTGGAGCGAGGAGATCCTCCGCAAGAACGACGAGACCACGGAACGTCAGCGCGAAGGTTTCGCCAAGGCAGTCAAGGCCGGCGTGCGCATCGCTTTCGGCACTGACAGCGGCGTTTATCCCCACGGCGACAATGCGCGACAGTTCGCGTACATGGTTCGTTATGGCTTGACGCCGATGGACGCGATTCGGACGGCGACCATCAACTCCGCGCAGTTGCTGGCGAAAGAGAGCGAGATGGGCGCCATTGCGCCCGGGAAATTCGCCGACATGATTGCGGTGGACGGCGATCCGCTGCTGGACATTGACAAGCTGCGCCAGGTACGTGGCGTCATCAAGGCCGGCCGCCAGATTCGGCTCGAATAAACCATGAGCGCACCCGGCAGTTCGGATCCGCGCCGCCAGCTGGGTTTCTGGATGTGTCTCGCGCTGGTGATCGGCAATATCGTCGGCTCGGGTGTCTATTTGCTGCCGGCGTCGCTCGCGCCTTATGGACTCAATAGCATCTTTGGCTGGCTGATCACCGCTGGCGGGGCCGTCGCACTGGCGGTCGTGTTCGCTCGACTCGCACGAACTCTGCCAAAAGCCGGCGGCCCGTACGTTTTTGCGCGCGTCGCCTTCGGCGAAGGCGTCGGGTTCATCATCGCCTGGGGCTATTGGATGGCGGTGTGGGTCGGCAACGCCGCGGTGGCAATCGCCACCGTCGCCTACCTGGCCGAGTTGATACCGTGGATCAAGAACACCGTGGGCGCGCCGGCGATCGCGTCCTGCGCGATCATCTGGTTGCTCACCTATCTCAACTGGCGCGGCGTGCAACAGATGGGCGCCTTGCAGATCGTCACCACCATCCTGAAGTTGATGCCCTTGGTGGCGATCATCGTGCTGGCGCTGACGCTGCTGGCAAGCGGCGATACGTCGGTGATCAAGGTGGAGCCACAACCGTTCACGCTGTCGGCAATCAACGCGTCGGCGGCATTGACGTTGTGGGCGCTGCTGGGGCTGGAGTCGGCGACCGTGCCGGCCGGCAAAGTTGCAAACCCACAGCGCAATATCCCGCTGGCCACCCTGTGGGGCACGCTGATCGCTGCCGCGATCTACATTCTGTTGTGTTCGGTCGTCGTACTGTTGATTCCAGGTTCGCAGCTGGCGGAATCGAGCGCGCCGCTGGCCGACGTGGTGCGGCTGTTCTGGGGCGAAGGAATTGCCAGCACGCTGGCGTTGTTCGCTTTCATCAGCGGCTTCGGCGCACTCAACGGCTGGATTCTCGTACAAGGCGAGATGCCGCGAGTGTTGGCGAAGGAAGGCATTTTCCCGCAACTATTCGCGCATGAATCTCGCCACGGCACTCCGGACGCCTCGCTGTTCATCACCAGCGGGTTGGTCACCGTGCTGGTGTTGATGAACTACAGTCGCTCGATGGTGCAGATATTCACCTTCATCATCCTGATATCCACTTCGGCATACCTGGTCATGTATCTGTGCTGCGCCGTGGCGGCGCTCAAGCTGGCGTGGAATGGTTCATTAGGGGTGGAGGGGAGGCGCTGGTCGCCGTTTCTGCTGGTGGCCACCCTGGCAGCGCTGTATTCCGCATGGACTCTGTATGGCGCGGGCGCGGAAGCCTTCTGGTGGAGCATCGCGCTGTTCGCGATAGGATTGCCGGTGTACTGGATGATGAAACGCCGGCCCGCGGCGGCGGTCGCCCGCGACGCTACTCAGTGAGGACGACCCGGTGAGGACGACCCGCTGAAGACGAACCAGCGCAGCCCGTGAACTTGAAGCGGCTGCCGAGGTCCATTCCCTTCCGAAGGGCCGTACCGCCGCTTGCCTGCCAGCAGCGCACTTATAGCCGTCAGCTCCCATTTGAGCGTACCCCGATTCCCCTGGATCGCGGCAGCGCGTAAAGTGGCGGCGAATGCAACCGGTTACACTCCGGCAATACGCCCGGGAAGTGACCTGAGAGTCGAGCCAGAGCAACGCCGCAGGACGGCGAGAAAGAGGGGGTTGGATGAACGAGAATTCCTACGACGCCATCGTCGTCGGTACCGGCATCAGTGGCGGCTGGGCGGCCAAGGAGCTGACCGAAAAAGGCTTGAAGACGCTGGTGCTGGACCGTGGCCGCGATGGTCAAGCACGGCGAATATCCGACTGCCACCAAGGATCTGTGGGAGTTGCCGTACGGCGGCCGGGCCACCGCCGAAGACTTGCAACGCCAAGAGGTCGCGGCGCGCAGCGGCTACGCCATTGCGCAAGCCTCCAAGCACTGGTTCGTCGACGACACCGAGCATCCTTACACCGAGGTGCAGCGCTTCGACTGGATCCGCGGCTATCACGTCGGCGGCCGTTCCATCATGTGGGGTCGGCAGAGCTACCGCTGGAGCCCGATGGATTTCGAAGCGAATGCGAAGGACGGCATCGCGGTCGACTGGCCGATCCGCTACGACGACGTCGCGCCCTGGTACGACCATGTCGAGAGCTATATCGGCGTCAGCGGCAATTCCGAGGGCCTGGCGCAACTGCCCGATGGCAAATTCCTGCCGCCGATGGAGCTGAACTGCGTCGAGAAACATTTGAAGCAGTCGCTGGCCGACAAATTCGGCCGCATGCTGACCATCGGCCGCGTCGCGCATCTCACTGCGCCGCTGGCCCACAGTCCGCAGCGTGGCACTTGCCAGTATCGCAACATGTGTATTCGCGGTTGCCCGTACGGTGCGTATTTCAGCAGCAACTCCAGCACGCTGCCGGCGGCGGAAAAGACCGGCAACATGACGCTGCGGCCGAACTCCATCGTGCACGAGCTGATCTACGACGAGAAGCAGGGCCGGGCCACCGGCGTGCGCGTGCTTGATGCGGAAACCGGTGCGCAAACCGAATACTTCGCCAAAGTGATTTTCCTGTGCGCCTCGACGTTCGGTTCGGCGTTCATCATGATGAACTCGACTTCCAGCCGCTTCCCGAATGGCTTCGGCAACGACAGCGGCGAACTCGGTTGCAACATCATGGACCACCAGCTGGAAGTCGGCGCCGGTGCATTGGTCGATGGCTTCGAAGACGAGTACTACACGGGCCGCCGGCCCAACGGCATCTATGTGCCGCGTTATCGCAATATCGGCAAGGACAAGCGCGATTATATTCGGGGCTTCGGCTACCAGGGCGGCGCGTCGCGCGGCGGCTGGCCCGGCTTGATGCTGGAATCGACGCTCGGCGCGGAATTGAAGGAAAAGGCGGCGACGCCTGGCCCCTGGCACGTGCGCATGGGGGGGTTCGGCGAAATTCTGCCGTACCACGAGAATCGCGTCACTATCGACCGGAGCCGCAAGGACAAGTTCGGCATGCCGGTGCTGTCGTTCGACGCCGGGTTGAAGCAGAACGAACTCAGCATGCGCAAGGACATCATCAACGACGCCGCGGAAATGCTCGAAGCGGCCGGCTATCGCAACGTTCGCACCTATCAGCGCGAGATGGGCATCGGCCTGGGCATTCATGAAATGGGCACAGCGCGCATGGGTCGCGATCCCAAGACTTCGGTGCTCAACGAATGGAACCAGGTGCACGCCTGCAAGAACGTATACGTCACCGATGGCTCCTGCATGACCTCGGCCGCTTGCCAGAATCCTTCGCTGACTTACATGGCGCTGACGGCGCGCGCGGCCAACCATGCCGTCGACGAGCTCAAGCGCATGAACATCTAAAGGACACCGATCATGAATCGTCGCGAACTATTGCAGCGGGTCGCCTGGATGATGGGCGGCGCGATTTCCGCGCCCGCCGTTCTCGGCGTGCTGGGCGGCTGCTCGGCCAAAAAGGAAATCGCCTGGCGACCGGCGTTCCTGAGCAAGGAACAGGCTGCGCTGGTGGCCGAGATCGCCGAAATCATCATTCCGAAAACCGACACTCCGGGCGCCAAGGAGGCGGGTGTGCCGGCCTTCATCGACACCATGCTCAAGGATGTCTATACGGACGAAGACCGCGACCGTTACCTCACCGGCCTGAAGTCCTTCGAGGAGGCGGCGCAGGGCAAGCACGGCAAGCCCTTCATGGAACTCGGCAAGCAGGAGCAAACGCAGTTCGTGCAGGCCGCCAACGACGAAGCCGTCGCCGTCGAGCTCGCCTACGATCCGCCACCGAAGACGCTGCGGCGGCCGTTCATTCTGATGACCAAGGAATTGTCGCTGCTCGGATTCTTCACGTCGGAGCCCGGCGCCACGCAGGTGCTGCAATACGTTGCGGTGCCGGGCGCTTATCAGGCCTGCGTGCCGGTGGCGCAAGCAGGCAACGGCAAGGCCTGGGCGCAGGAAGCGAGCGGACGCTTCTGATTCTTCACCTCTCCCCGTGGGAGAGGTCGCGCGCAGCGCGGGTGAGGGCCGGCGGAGTAAGACCCTCACCCTAACCCTCTCCCACTTCGCGGGAGAGGGGACAGAATCTTCACCTCTCCCCGTGGGAGAGGTCGCGCGCAGCGCGGGTGAGGGGGGCAGGAATTACCTGCGTAACACGCGGCGGCGAACAAAGCCGCCGGCGCTGGTCGATTCGAAAGTGACGAACAACACCAGCGCCACCAGCAGCGGCAAAATTTCGAACACGGCCCGGTAGGCCAGCACCGCGCCGAGCAACTTGGCGGGCGGCACGTGCGGCAACATCAATAACAACGCCGCTTCCAAGACGCCGAGGCCGGCGGGCACGTTGCTGAGCTGGCCGGCGACGAAGGCGATGCAATAAATGGCGATGAATGCCGGCCAGCTCATGTTCAGTTCCGGCGGCATGAACAGGTAGAGCATGGCCGTCATCAGGGAAATCTGCGTCAGCCCGATGGCCAGTTGTAGAGAGGTGTCGCGCAACGTCGGTACCGGCGTGGCTTGTCCGCCGATCATCACCGGCTTCTGGCGCGCAATCACGAACGCCAGCCAGCCAATATCCTTCGCCAAGCCGATCGCTCCAAGCAACAGCACCAAGCCCACCGACGACCGCAGCGCCTGCGCCGCTTGCCCGGCGTTGAACAACAATGACAGATCGATCAGCCAGCCGACGCTGAAGAAGTACGGCATGGATGCGATGACGACCACAGTAGCGACCTCGCGTGCCGACAGGCCTGAAGCTGCGTACATGCGATAGCGCAAGGCGCCGCCACTGACCAATGCCATGCCGATAGCACGCCCGATGGGATTGGCGATGATTGCGGTTCGAAACGCAGTGGCATACATGCGCCGCCCGGTCGCGATCCGTACGGCGATTCCTTCGTAGATACCCACCAGCGTGTAAACCCCAGCGCTGAAGGCCAGGCCGACCAGCATGGTGGTCGGGGGCAAGGCCAGCAGCTGCTGCATCACATCGTGGAAGTCGATGTTCTGCAGCCGGTCCGCCAGCACCCAGGCGGCGAGACCGACCATCGGAATCCACAATAACGGGGCCCATTTCTTCATGTGCTTGGCGAGGCAGGCGGCGAAGTCGCGATCATCTCAAATCAGCAGCTTCGCGCGGCAGCTGCGAGTCGATGCAGGAGCCGCCCGTGCTCGTGGCTTGGCCGCCACGAAGCCGCTTCACGGAGTAACGATGGCTGACGCTGTCATCCATAAAGACAGGGGAAAAACAGCTAAATTCTCCAGATCAGCAATTTTCATAAATGGACAGATTGACAACGATAGACATGCAGCCGCAAGATCAGCCCCGACGCTGCGCGGGGGCCGGGCTCGAGCGTGGCGTCCGGGGGAATCACGCAATAAGGCCCGCTACTTGATGGCCGGCCGCCACAGATCGCAAGCAATCGATGACAGCTGAGCACCGCAAATGCCTCTGCCCCATCGGTTGCCGGGAACTTCAATTCGCACTGCAGGGAGAGACATATGCGGATCAGACAGAAGCCTTCACGCGCCCTGGCTTTGACTGCCTCACTGGGCGGTCTTGTCAGTGGACTGGGACTGACGAGCGTCGGCGTGCACGCCGAAGAAGTGGAGCCGTTGGAAGAAGTCGTCGTCACCGGCTTCCGCGCCGCGCTTGCCAGTGCGTTGGAGAACAAGCGCGAATCGACTCAACTCATCGAATCGGTCGCGGCCGAGGACATCGGCAAGTTTCCTGACCAGAACGTGGCCGAGGCATTACAGCGATTGAGCGGCGTGCAGATCGATCGCTCGAATGGCCAGGGCACCAAGGTGCGCATCCGCGGCCTGGACCAGAACGTCACGCTGCTCAACAACGACATCTTCCTTACCGGCCTGGAGCTGTACACGCAGGGCGAAGGAAATTTCCGCGAGACCGATTCGCTCGAAGGCATCCCTTCGGAATTGCTCGGCGGCGTCGACGTCTACAAATCACCGAATGCCGCGCAGCTGGAGGGCGGCCTGGGCGGCATCGTCAATCTCAAAACGCGCAGTCCGTTCTCGCTTGGCGAGGGGACCAATATCGCCGGCAACGTGCGCTATGCCGATGCCGGCGAAGGTTGGAAGCCATTGGGTGCGCTGGTCGCGAGCCACAAGTTCAACGACCGCCTCGCCGTCATCGCCTCGGTGTCGTACGACAAGCAGGTGTTTCAAACCGACGTGCTCGGTGGGCAGAACCGCGGCGGCTGGAAGTTCAGCGATCGCGGCGACCGCGCGCGGGTGGTGCAGAATTACTTTGCCCCCGAATATCGTTACGCGACCGATCGCGACGAAGAACGCGAACGCCTCGGCGCGTCCATCTCCGTCGCCTTCCGGCCCACCGACTCGATCGAAGTGGAGGGCATGTGGTTCCACTCCGATCTGGAGATTGTTACCGAAGAGGCGTCGCTGAAGTTTCCGTTCTCGCTGGAAACGCCGGGCCTGGATACCTCGCAGCCCTTCAGCATCGACGCCAATGGCGTGCTGCTCAACGGCACCTTCACCGCCAACTCCGCCGAGTCGATTTCGTTCGTGAAGAACACCGACATCAGCTCCGACAATTTCCAGACCAGCGTGAAGTTCGATAACGGCGGCGCCTGGCGCGCCAGCGCATCAGCCGCTTATTCGAAGGCGGACCAGGAAAGCGGCAGTGCCAACAACGACGTGCGGTACACGCAATACGGCGTGCGTGCGCCCGGAGGTGGCCCGGGGTTTGCGGCCAACGCTGCGGCGCCGGCGAATTATCAGTTCACTTACAATAATAACGGCGGCACGCTGCCGTCGTTCTCGCTGGTGGGCAACCAGGATCTGTTCACCAACCCGAACAACGGTTTCTTCAAGTCGCATTGGGCCTTCGCCGATACCACCGATGCGGAAAACTGGTCGGTGCGGGCCGATATTCAATGGGACCCGCCATTCATCGCGGCCGGCAACGTGACCTTCAGCGGCGGCGTCCGAGGGGCCCGGCGCGAGATCGACTACGAGTTCGGGCGTTATCTGGCCGACTACCACGGCAACAGCGCTCTGGATGGTATCGATTACGGCGCCAACTGGACCAACTTCGGCTATTTTCAGGATGGTGCGATCGGCCCCAAACAATGCGACTCGCTCGGCGCGGGCGGTGCTCCGCTCGGTACGCCCGGCCGGCCCAACTGCGCGGTGGACAGTCGCTTCAGCACCTCCCCGGCGCTGATCGTGCCGTATCAGACGCTTGCCAACACCGCCGGCCGCGTCGAGCGGATCAACGGGTTCTGGAGTTCCGGGAATGCGGGTACCAACAGCGTGCTGGTGCAGAACCGGGGACAGATGAGCAACGCGCTGGCGTGGATCCAATCGTTGTATCCGGACACGCCGTTCTCGTTCTTCCCCTCGCCGCTGGAAACATTCAACGTCGAAGAGAAAACCACGTCCGCTTATCTGATGGCGGATGTCGGCCGGCCGGGCGAGCGGTACCACATCAATATCGGCGCACGAGTGCTGCGCACCGAGTTGGCGGTCGCGCAGAACGCTGCTTTGCCGGAGCCGACGTTCTGGGGCACGGACAGTTGGAACGGTGTGTTGCGCGACTTCACGACCAATACCAACGATCGCAGCTACACCGACGTTCTGCCCAGCGCCAACCTGGTATTCGATGTGGCGGAGGGTCACAAGGTGCGGCTTGCGGCGGCAAAAGTCGTCGCGAGGCAGGACCTGTTCCAGCTCGGCCGCGGCTTTGCCACCAATTTCACCCGTAATCCACTCACCGATCTGTTTGAATTCACCAACGGGACTGCGGGCAACCCGGAGCTGGATCCGTATCGCGCCAAGCAGGTCGACCTGGGCTATGAATTCTATTTCGGCACGCAGGGGCTGGCGGCGATCACCGGCTTTCGCAAGGAAGTGGATTCGTTCATCACCGCGGTCACCGAATCGGTATTCGTGCCCGATCAGGCCGGTGGCCGCTTCGGCCCGGTGGAGCGGCCGGTGAATGGCGAGGGCGGGTCCATCAAGGGCTTCGAGGTCTCCGGCCAGTATGCATTCGAGTGGGGCGGCGGTTTCAATCTCAACTACACCTATTCGGATTCCAAATCGCCGTTCGCCAACGACATCGAGCGCGACCTGCCGATTCCCGGCGTCGCCGAGAACGCCTACAACGCGCAGATTTACTATGAGAATTTCGGCTTCGAGGCGCGGCTGTCCTACACTTGGCGCGACAAATCCTTCGACAGCAACTACCAGTTTGCCGATCAGATCGCGCCGTTCGATCCCAACAGCTCGGCTGACAACATCACGCGCACTTACGGCGTCTGGAATCGCGACTACGGCCAGCTCGACGCGCAGCTGGGTTACCAGGTCACCGACAATCTTGGCGTGACGCTGGAAGCCATCAACCTGACGGAAGAAGACCAGAGCCAGTACTTGCAGTACGAGAACCTGCCGTTCGCATTCGAGTCGGGTTCACGCCGCATCCTGTTGGGCGTGCGCGGCACGTTTGGCGGGGCGGCTCGCTAGGAATTCTTTCGCTGGTGCATCGGTTGCAGGGAAGGGGCCCTCCCGCCTCTTCCTGCATTGGACACGGAGTAAGGAATGCTCCGTGTCTTTTTTATTCTCGGCAATGTCTATGTGGGGCTGCGTGCTTCGTCATCCAGGCGCAACGGACGGGTATCCTGTCCGCCAAGCCACTCGAAACGCGAGGTGCCCCATGGCCGAATACCTGGTGTTGTTACACGAAGATCCCGCCGCTACCAACAAGCTCAGCCCGACGCAGATGCAGGCATTGATCCGGCGCTATTCCGATTGGGTGCAGGAGCTGCGCGAGCAGGGGCACTTGTCGCTCGCCAAGAAGCTCAAGGATGAGGGCGGCCGGCATGTGCGGAGCGATAAAGGAAAGATGCTCGCCAGCGACGGCCCGTATGCCGAGGGTAAGGACGTCGTCAGCGGCTTGTTCATGATCCAGGCGTCGAGCTACGATCAAGCGCAAGCGCTGCTGGCTTCCGGGCCGCATCTGGAGCTCGGCTGGATCGAGCTGCGCGAAATCGATGTCGTCGGCTAGCACCGCGACGCAGGCATTGGTCGCCGACCTGTTTCGTCGCGAATCGGGTCGGTTGATCGCGCTGCTCGCCAGTCGCGTCGGCGTGGCGCGCATCGATCTGGTGGAAGACGCTGTACAGGACGCGCTCGTCTCCGCCATGCGCAACTGGTCGATCCACACCGTGCCGGACAATCCCGCGGGTTGGCTCTACACCGCTGCCCGCAATGCTTTGACAGATCGGCTGCGCCGCTCGCGCTTCGAAGTGCCCAAGGAAATCGAGCCGGGCCTGGCGACAGACGCGGACAATTCGTTCTCCGCGGAGGCGGCATTCGATGACGAACTGCTGCGCCTGATCGCGTTCTGCTGTCATCCGTCGTTGAGCGCCGCGTCGCAGCTGGCGCTGACGCTGCGACTGGCGTGCGGTCTCGGCGTCGATGAAATCGCCAATGCACTGCTGACGACGCCTGAATCGATTTCTCAGCGCATCGTGAGAGCAAAGCGCGAGTTGCGCGCGCTGGAAGTAATTTTCGATGTGCCGCCGCGCGAACTGGTGCAGGAACGATTGCCTCGAATACTGAATGCGATCTATCTGCTATTCGACGCAGGCTACTTGAGCCCGCGCCATCCGCAGTGGTTCCGGCCTTTGCTTTGCGAGGATGCGTTACAACTGTCGCGAATGCTGGCCGCGCATCCGCTCACTGCAGAACCGGAGACGCAAGCGCTTGCAGCGCTGCTGCATTTGACTGCAGCTCGCTCGCCGGCGAGAGTCGATGCTGAAGGCCGGCCAGTGCCGCTGGCGCGGCAGGATCGTTCGCAATGGGACCAGGCCGCGATCAGCACCGGCCTGCGGTACTTCGCGGCGGCAATTCGTGGCGACCACCTGACTCGTTACCATATCGAAGCTGCGATCGCGGCGACGCATGCCGGCGCGACCAGTATGGAAACGACCGACTGGCTGCAGATCGTGCGTCATTACGACCAGCTGTGCGAGCTGTACCCCAGCCCGGTTGCAACTTTGAATCGCATCGTAGCGTTACGCTACGCACGGGGCGCGGCGGCGGCGTTCCTTGCACTGCGGGCCAGCGATGAATTGCACGCTGTCCAGGACTCGATGATCTATCACGCCACGCTGGCGGAATTGCACCAGGCGCTGGAGGAACACCGGCAGGCCGCGGTGGCCTTCGGAGCAGCAGCGGCGCTGGCGGAAAGCGATACGCTGGCGGAATTATTTCGCCGCCGCGCCCTGGCTGCTGTGGAGCGCGCAACGAAGGAGCAGTGATTGCAGGCTGATCGAATCTCATGACCCTGCTGGCCGCTATCGTCGACACTTCCACGAAGGTCGCAGCGACGTCCGCACGCCTGGCCAAAGTACGCGAGCTGGCCGCATGCCTGCGCTCGTTTACAGCCAATGAGATCGTCATCGGCGTCGCTTATCTGTCAGGAGAAACCCCTCAAGGCAAGTTCGGCATCGGCTATGCGGCGCTCAAGGCGGCCGGCGCCGAAGCGACGGCGCAAGAACCCTCGCTCACCGTGTTGGAAGTGGATCGGCAATTGACCGAGATCGCCGGCATTCGCGGCAGCGGGTCCACTGCGCGACGCAGCGATGCGTTGCGAGCATTGTTCGGTCGTGCCACCGAAGCCGAGCAGTATTTCCTGCTGCGCTTGTTGATCGGGGAATTGCGCCAAGGCGCGTTGGCCGGTGTCATGGTCGACGCCATTGCGTCGGCTGCGCAGATTCCGGTCGAGCAAGTGCGTCGTGCAGCAATGTATGCCAAGAGTCTGGGGGCTGTCGCTCACCTGGCTTTAACCGAAGGCGTCGCAGCGCTGGCGAACTTTCAACTGGCATTGCTTTCTCCCGTCGCGCCGATGCTGGCCCAGACCGCCGCCAGCGTGGGTGAGGCGCTGGAACAGCTGGGGAGCGACGTCATCTTCGAATGGAAGATGGACGGCGCGCGCATTCAAGCTCACAAAAGCGGCGACACCGTTCATATCTATACGCGCAGTCTCAACGACGTAACCGCCGCCGTGCTGGAAATCGTTGCAGCAGTGCGCGCGTTGCCGGCGCGTGAAGCCATTCTCGATGGCGAGGCCATCGCTTTTACCGCGAGCGGCCGTCCGCACCCTTTTCAAATCACCATGCGCCGCTTCGGTCGCAAGCTCGACGTTGAGAAGATGCAAGCCGAACTGCCGATGCGCGCCTATTTCTTCGACTGCCTGCGACTGGGCGAGGAGAGCCTCGCCGATCGGCCGACGCGCGAACGTTTCGATGCGCTGTTACGCGCCGTGCCGGAATCGTTGCTGATTCCGCGCCTGGTGACTTCATCCGAAGATGAGGCGAGCGCCTTCTACGACGCAGCGATCGCCGCCGGGCACGAGGGCCTCATGGCCAAGTCGCCGGCGGCGCCGTACGAAGCCGGCAATCGCGGCGCCGGTTGGCTGAAGATCAAACGCGCGCATACCCTGGATCTCATCGTGCTCGCAGCCGAGTGGGGACACGGCCGCCGCACCGGCAAACTTTCCAACTTGCATCTCGGCGCGCTCGACCCCGCGACGGGCGAGTACGTCATGCTCGGCAAGACCTTCAAGGGGCTGACCGATGTCATGCTCGAGTGGCAGACCAAGGAATTCCTCGCGCGCGAAATTCGTCATGACGATTGGACGGTGTATGTCCGGCCGGAGCTGGTCGTGGAGATCGCATTCAGTGATCTGCAAGCCAGCCCGCGGTATCCGGGTGGACTGGCATTGCGGCTGGCGCGGGTGAAGGGCTATCGAGATGACAAGCGGCCGGAAGAAGCCGACACGATGGAGTCGGTGCGACGCATCTTCGCCGCGCAAAGCGAAAGTTGAATCAGAGCGAGGCCGAAGCTATGCCACGTGTCGTATCCAGCATGCCGATACGATCGCCGGGGGCGGTGGGAACAGGATCGGAAGCCATGGCATAACGAGAATTTGGCGGGGCCAGCGGAGCGTTCATGCGAGTCGAGTCTGCATGGGCGACGCCGCGCTGTCACTGCCGTTACACTTGACGCTCCAAAGATAACGGACGAGACGATGGCGATGAGTGATGGCAACACTGCGGGGCGCACCTG
This sequence comes from uncultured Gammaproteobacteria bacterium, assembly GCA_963710595.1. Classification (GTDB taxonomy): domain Bacteria; phylum Pseudomonadota; class Gammaproteobacteria; order Steroidobacterales; family Steroidobacteraceae; genus Steroidobacter. The sequence goes on along the minus strand of CAVQAZ010000003.1, from coordinate 331,141 downwards.
GAAGATCGAGCTGCACGCGGTTGCTTCGACCACGTTGAGCGATCGAGATTTCCTGACCGGCACAGAGCATGGACAGTCGGTCACGCTGGCGGCGGCATTGCGGCTGCCGCCGGGCACGGCGAAGGTCCCGGCGGTCATCCTCATGCATGGCTCGGGCGGCGTTTCGGGCCAGGCCGATGAATGGGCGCGCTTCCTGACGGATCGCGGCGTCGCGAGTTTCATGGTGGACTGCTTTACGGCCCGCGGCCTGGACACGACGTTCGCGAATCAGGAAGCGCTCGGCCGCCTTGCCATGATCATCGACGCCTATCGCGCGTTCGACGTGCTGGCCCGACATCCGCGCATTAATAAGCAGCGCATCGCCTTGATGGGTTTTTCACGCGGTGGGCAGGCGACGTTATACGCGGCAGTCCGGCGTTTCCAAGCCATGCATGGTCCGCAACAAGGAAGCTTTGCCGGTTACCTGTCGTTCTATCCGGCCTGTCACATTCGCTATCGGGACGATGAGCATCTCGTCGAGCGGCCGGTGCAGGTGTTGCACGGCACTGCCGACGACCTGAATCCCATTGGCCCGTGCCGGGACTATGTGGCCCGCGTCCAGCGGGCCGGCGGTCGTATCCATCTGCACGAATTTCCGGACGCGCGCCACGTATTCGACTGGCCGCTGTTGGCCCAGCCCGTAGTGTTGCAAGGAGTGCGCTCGAACAACGGCGCACTGCTGGTTGAGCGAGAGGATGCAGAGATCTATCTCAGCGACACCGACATTCCCGCAGCGGCCGCCGGCAAGCATTTTACCTTGAACCCGACGCTCGCCCATGACGCAACCGCGTTGGCCGCGGCGAAGCGCATCGTCGCCGCTTTCATGACGCAGGTTCTACTCGATTGACCGCCACGCCGTCAGTTCGAATCCGGCACAATAACAGTCGTCTCCTTCGCTCCAGGATTCCATCACGTGAGTCTGCAGATTTCCGCCGCGCTGATCATTTTCATCGCTACCCTTGCCATCAGCCTGATCGGCCTGTTCGGCGCGCCGCAACTCATCGACCGAAGCCTGTTCCGGCCTTACTGGTTTCTGCGTCGCAAGCAGTACGACACGATCATTCTCAGCGGCTTCGTGCATGCGGACCTGATGCATCTGATCTTCAACATGATGACGTTTTATTTCTTCGGCTTCCCGCTGGAGCGCGCCATCGGTTCGACGCACTTTCTGCTGTTGTACCTGGCCGGCTTGCTGGTGAGCCACGCCGGCACTTATTTCAAACAAAAGAACAATCCCGAGTACGCGTGCCTGGGCGCCTCGGGCGCGATCTCCGCGGTGCTGTTTGCGGCCATTGTTTTCTTCCCGGAACAGTCGCTGTTCATCCTTCCCATCCCGGTACCGATTCCGGCGCCGCTGTTCGGCATCGGCTATCTCGCGTACACGTGGTATGCGGCTCGCAATCCCCACGGCCGCATCAATCACGATGCGCACCTTGGCGGCGCCATCACCGGCCTTTTGTATGTCGCGCTGGTCGAACCGCGCGCCTATTCCTATCTGCTGGAGAATTTGTTTTGAAGCGACGCAAGTCAATCCCCGGCGCATTCCCCCGCCCCCTTGCATACATGATGTGAAAAAGCGGCATGCCGGGTGCGATATATGGTGCTAGTGGAGTTCAGTATATAGACGTATTGGAGGGTGGCTGATCGGTGCTACGTTCCGGCCTTCTCAACGGAGGTCGGATCATGGAAAGAACAAAGATCGCTCGTTGCAGCCGCCGTTATTTACTCGCAACAGTGGGCCTGTGTATCACGCAGGCAACAGGGACATCGGCGTCTGCGGCGCAGAACGAGCCGGAAGAAATCGTCGTTACCGGTTCGCGTATTCGGCAGAATCCCGTCGAACGTACCGCACCTTTACAAACGGCGACCGCCGCCGACATCGATCGCAGCGGTGAAATATCGGTCGCGGATTATCTGCAGCGCCTGCCCATTTCGGGTTCGGCGATCAATCGTTCCAATAACTCCAGCGGCAATCTCGGCTTTCCGCCCGACGGCGGCGGCATCGGCGCCGGCGCCAGCGAAATCGACCTGCGCTATCTCGGCTCCAAGCGAGTGCTGGTGCTGGTCGACGGCAAGCGCTGGGTGCGTGGCTCATCGGGGAGTGGCGTTTCCGGATCGGTCGACCTCAACACGGTGCCCACCGCAGCCATCGAGCGTATCGAAGTCCTGCAGGACGGCGCGTCGCCCATCTATGGTTCGGACGCCATTGCCGGCGTCGTCAACATCATCACCCGCTCGGACTATCAAGGCTTCGATGTCGAGACCAACCAGGCCGCCTTCGACGAGGGCGATGGCTACACGCAGGATTACAGCGTGTCGTTCGGCTCCAGCAGCGAGCGCACCCGCGTATTCATGGCGGCGAGTTACGCACGGCAGAACGCGGTCTTTTCCAAGGATCGCGCCCTGTCGCGCGAGGTGATTTTCGGCGCCCCCCCGGGCGTCGGCGGCAGTGCCGGCACGCCGCAGGGCTTCTTCAATTTCCTTGACCCGAGGGGCGACGTGGACGGCGACGGCGAACCGGACCAGATCGCCATCACGCTCGACGGCGGGGCGCTCAACAATGGCGTGAACCTGCCGAGCTACGACCCCAACAATCCCGGCGGCGGGGATTTCCACAACTTCGGCACCGCCGATCGCTTCAATTTCCGGCCCTTCAATTATCTGGTGACGCCGAACCGCCGCGTGAACCTGTTCGGCAAGGCCGAGTACGACGTCTCCGACGACATCCAGTTGCGCTTCACGGCGGCCTACACCAATCGCAAATCGAGCAACCGGGCAGCGCCGAATCCTTTGTTTCTCGGCTCCGACGCCGGCTCCGGCTTCTACCTCGACAACATCTTCATTCCGGCGGACCACCGCTACAACCCGTTCGGCATCGATCTCGATGGACGCAGCAATCTCATCACCCTCGGCCGGCGGCCGGTGGAAGCGGGGCCGCGTATTTTCGATCAGACCGTCGACACGTGGATGGTCTCCGGCACGTTGAGCGGCGAAGTGGAGCTGGTGGAACGTCCGTTGTTCTGGGATGTGAGCCTCAACTGGGGGCGCAACAACGCCTCGCAGCAGGGACACAATATCTTCAACGCGCGCAAGCTGGCGTTGGCGCTGGGCCCCGAAGCCAATTGCGCCGCTGTGCCGGGTTGCGTGCCGTTCAATATTTTCGGTGGGCAGGGGCCCGACGGCACCGGCAGCATCACGCCAGAGATGCTCGACTGGGTGACGTTCACGCAAAGCGACCAGAGCGAGCAGGAACTCAACGATATCACCGCGAACGTCAGCGGCGACCTGTTCGACCTGCCGAGCGGGGCATTCGCGTTCGCGCTGGGCTTCGAATATCGCAAGGAAACGGGGTCGTTCATTCCGGACGCGACCGTCCAGGCAGGCGAAACCGCCGACGTTCCAGCGGCGCCGACCGATGGCGAAACTCAAGTTCGCGAGGCATTCCTGGAACTGCGCGCGCCGCTGCTCGCCAATCTGCCCGCGATACAGCGACTGGAACTGTCCGCGGCCGTGCGCTCGTCAGACTACGACCGCATCGGGCGCGACGAAGTCTTCAAAGGCGGTTTGTACTGGCGCGTGGTCGAGGACCTGTCGTTCCGCGCCAGCTATGCCGAAGGATTCCGGGCGCCGAACATCGGCGAGTTGTTCAATAGCGGTTCGCGATTCGATAGCGGCATCAACGATCCCTGCTCGGACTATGTAACGACCGGCAGCGCGCTCATTCAAGCCAACTGCGCGACGCTTGGCGTGCCGACGTCGTTCACGCAGATCAATCAGCAGATCAGCGTGCAGACCGGCGGCAACGAAGCGTTGCGGCCGGAAACTTCCGAGACCACCAACATCGGCTTTGCCTACAGCCCGTCGTGGGCGGAGAACGCGGCCTGGGTCGAAGAGCTGACGTTCGATGTCAACTACTACGACATCAAGCTGGAGAACGCCATCCAGGCGCTGTCGGCGCAAATTCAATTGACCAACTGCGTGACCACATTGTCGCCGTTGTTCTGTGACGGCATCGTACGCGGTCCGGGGGGCTCCATCATTGCGTTCGCCAACCAGCTCACCAACATCGGCCGCATCGAAACCGACGGCTTCGACTGGACTGTGGTGCTGAGCACGCCGGAGCTGGGCTTCGGCTCGCTGCGTTTCCAATGGTCCAACACTTATCTGGCCGGCTACAAGGAGTTCACACTCGGCGTCAACGGGCTCACCGCGACCGAGCGAGCCGGCATTGAAGTCGGCTCGCCGACGCGCGGCTACGTCAGATACAAATCGTCGCTGAGCGCCGACTGGTTGTTCAGCAGTTTCGTGACATCGCTCACGCTGCGTTATCTGAGCGAACTCACGGAACGGTGCCCCAATGCGCTGGTCCTGGCCGGGCTGTCGCAAATCTGCTCCGATCCCGCGCGGCTGCAGAACCAGCTCGACAGCAAGATCTACACCGATCTGCAGTTGAGCTGGACGCCGGCGGTATTCGATCAGCAACTGCAACTCGCGGTCGGCGTCAACAACCTGCTTGATGAAGACCCGCCGCCGTGCCTGAGCTGCGACCTCAACAACTATGACGGCACGCTCTATCCGGTGCCGGGCCGCTTCTTCCACGCCCGCGCCGCGCTCAAATTCTAAAGCGGCCGGGCTCTTGCAGGGGTTGTCATGAATAAGCAAAGATCACTGATCAATTCAGCAATCTGGTCCGTCCTCGGTGGTGCGCTCGCGCCCATGCATGCAGGGGCTGCGCCGGCCGACGAAGATATCATCGAGCAGATCATCGTCACCGCGCAGAAACGCGAGACCGCATTGCAAGACGTGCCGTTTTCGGTGGCGGCGGCGAGCGAACAGCAGATCCGCAATTCGGGGGCTGCCAATGTCGTCGAGTTGTCGCGCAATTTCGCCGGCCTGACGATTACCGATCTTGGTCCCGGCCAAAGTCAGGTGGCGATTCGAGGCATCAGCGCCGGGCAAGTGATTCGCGATCAGCCAGGCGTGAAGGAATCCGTCGGCGTGTATCTCGATGAGTCGGCAATCTCGGTGGCGCTGTTCACGCCGGACCTGGAATTGTTCGACCTCGATCGCTTTGAAGTCCTGCGCGGGCCGCAGGGAACCTTGTTCGGCGCCGGTTCATCCGCCGGCACCATTCGTTACATTACGCGCCAACCGCAGCTTGGCGAATTCGAAGGCGCCGCGGCGGTCGATGGCTATACCGGCAGCGACACCGACGTCGGCGGCGGTATCAAGGGCATGATCAACGTTCCCGTGGGGCAGACCGCGGCGGTCCGCCTGGTCGGTTACTACAACGAGCTCGCTGGCTTCATCGATTCCTATTATCCAGGGCGCGGTGTGCGAGAAGACGTCAACAGCGGCGAGAAGAGCGGCGCGAGAGTGTCGCTGCTGATCCAACCCAGCGAGACTGTTTCCATCACGCCCCGCATTGTCTATCAGAAGCTGGAAACAGACGGTTATCCGCGCATCGATGTTTACAACATTCTCGGCAATCCATTTACGACCACCGAGCCGGCGGTGAATCCCGGCGAGCGCGGGCAGGTCACTCAATTTCGCGAAGGCCTCGACGACGAATTCACGCTCGCGGATCTCAAGCTGGAATTCGGTCTCGGCGGCTTCACGCTGACGTCGATCAGTTCCTACACCGATCGCGACCTGGTGGTATTGCGTGATGCGACTTCGTTGACGGGCAGCGTGACGCTGTCGCTGAGCGCCCAGCGCAACGTGCCTGTGACGTCGGCGGACGTGCGCCTGAACTCGCCGCTCTACGACACGACTTCTCTGAAGGCTTTCAGCCAGGAAGTGCGGCTGGCCTCCGCTGGCGGCGGCGCTTTCGAATGGCTGCTCGGCGCTTTCTATCAGGACATCGATCGCGATTACACGCAGAACCTGCCGACGCCGGGCTATGACGCCTTGCTGGTTCGCTTCGGCCTGCCGACCAGCACCGGCTTCAACGCGCCGCCCAACACGCCGTACTTCTCCGAAGTGCCGTACGACTTCCAGCAACTTGCGCTGTTCGGCGAGGGAACCTTGCACTTCAACGAGCAATGGAGCCTCACTGGTGGACTGCGCTACTACGACTTCGACGAAGATCGCCTGCTGACGTTCGCCGGGGCGTTCGCCGACTTCGGCTACACCGACCAGCCCGGTTCGACCAGCTCGGATGGTTTCTCGCCGCGCGTGATTCTTTCGTTCGAGCCGAATGAAGATGTGCTGCTGAGCGCGCAGGTCGCGCGAGGTTTCCGGCTCGGCGGCATCAACGATCCGCTCAATGTCGCCCTTTGTAACGATGAAGACCGGGCGACTTACGGCGGGCAACCGACCTTCGATGACGAGAAGGTGCTGAACTACGAGCTCGGCGCCAAGACGATGTTTGCCGATCGCCGCGTCACGCTCAACGCGGCGGTCTTCTTTTCCGATATCGACAACTTGCAGGCGGTTGCCGACGCCGGCTCGTGTTCCTCGCGCGTTGTATTGAACGCACAGGCGGAAGCTGTCGGGGCTGAGGTGGAGTTGTCGGCGCGGCCGAATAGCAGCTGGGACTTCGCTTTGTCGGCGACGTATGTGCAGGCGGAGATCACCGAGACGCGCGCCGATGCCTCCGGTACACCGATTGCCGGCATTCGTGATGGCAATCGTCTGCCCACCTCGCCGGAGTTTCAGGCTGCAGCGAGCGCGACTTACACCTGGCCGTTCTCGACCGCGATGGATGGCTTCGCGAATTTCACTTTCCAGCATGTGGGTTCGTCCTACACGCAGCTTGCCGACCAGGAACCGCCGACCGGATGTGTCGGATGCCCCGGGGCGCCGGGATTCTTCCCGTTCGGCGCACCGAGCATCACCCAGTTCACGTTCGATCCTGAATTACCCAGTTATGAGCTGGGCAATCTGCGCTTTGGCGTGCGGTCCGAAGCGTGGGAAGCGGCGGCGTTCGTCAACAATCTTTGGGACGAGCGTGCGTTTCTGTCGCTGGATCGCGAACGTGGCACGCGGGCGCGCGTCGGCTTTCTCACCAACATGCCGCGTACCTACGGCATGGCGTTGCGCATGAACTTCTAAAAAAACGCCGGGCACGCGGCGGCTGTCGGGAGAAGCAGGGTAAAAATTGCCTGCGGCTCCTCCCAGCTGTCGCGTGCTGCGCGACGGTCACTTTCCCGCGACTGACCGGTTATCATCGGCGTTCTTTTTTCTTCGCCGAGGACTGCTGAATGGAAGGTTCACGCGGGACGTATTCACGTCCGGCCGGCTTGCGTCGCGCCGTTTGCATCATCGCGGTGCTTGCTTCGCTGGCGGGTTGCGACCGCGCGCCCGAACCCAATGTCCGCGCCACCGAACCGCCGGCGCCGGTGGTGAATGTCGAGTGGTCGAAGTACGTCGATGAATTCGTCGACGGCTATTTCCGCGCCAACCCGGCGTTCGCGGTGACGCAGGGTCGTCACGAATTCGACGGCCAGCTGCCGGACTGGACTGCCGAGGGCATCAAGAAGGAGATCGCACGGCTGGAGCAGATGCGCATCAAGGCGGTTGGTTTCCAGGATGCGAACCTGATGCCGGAAGAGCGCTTCCAGCGCGACTACCTGGTGAGCCGCATCGACAACGATTTGTTTGCGCTGCGCGAGACGCGCCAGCCGTTCACCAATCCGGCGTGGTATTTCGATACCGGCCTCGATCCCAGCTCCTATGTGACGACGCCGTATGCGCCGGCCGAGCAGCGCCTCCGCGCCTTCATCTCGTACATCAAGCAAGTGCCGGCGGCAGTCGGCCAGATCAAGTCGAACCTGCAGTTGCCGTTGCCGCGGACGTTCATCGATTTCAGCAGCGCCAGTTTCGGCGGCTTCGCCGAGTTCTATCGCAAGGATGTGCCGCAGGCGTTCGCCGAGGTGCAGGACGAGGCGCTGCAGAAGGAATTGACGGATGCCATCGAGCCGGCGGCCAAGGCCATGGAGGAATTTGCCAAATGGCTGGAGTCGCAGCGCGCTACTGCGAACGAGGCCTATGCGCTCGGCCCGGAACGCTTCGCCACCTTGCTGCGGATGACGGAAAACGTCGACACGCCGCTGCAGAAAATCGAAGCGATCGGTCGCGCCGATCTTCGAGCGCAATCTCTCCGCGCTCACTGCAGCCTGCAGGGCGTATGCTCCCGGAGCGAAGATCGAAGAGTGTGTCGCGAGAGCGAACGCGGACAAACCCGAAGGTGGCGCCGTGGCCGGTGCTCGCGCGCAATTGGGCACGCTCAAGAAATTCATTCTCGACAACGACATCGTCAGCATTCCGGGCGCCGAGGAAGCGAAGGTCGAGCAAGCGCCGGCGTATCGCCGCCAGAACTTCGCGTACATCAACATTCCCGGTCCGTTCGAAGAGGAACTGCCCTCGGTGTACTACATCGCGCCGCCCGATCCGAAATGGTCGCAGGCCGAGCAGGATGCTTACATTCCCGGCAAGGCCGACCTGCTGTTCACTTCCATCCACGAAGTATGGCCGGGCCATTTCCTGCAGTTCCTGCACTCGAATCGCTCGTCGTGGCGTTTCGGGCAGCTGTTCGTCGGCTATGCCTTTGCAGAAGGTTGGGCGCACTACTCCGAAGAGTTGATGATCGAGCAGGGCATCGCGGCGAACGCGTCCGAGTTGCACATCGGCCAGTTGTTGAATGCATTGCTGCGGAATGTGCGCTACATGTGTGCGATCGGTTTGCACACGCAAGGCATGACCGTCGCGCAGTGCGAGCAAATGTTCAAAGACAAGGCTTACCAGGACGCCGGCAATGCGCGCCAGCAGGCGGCGCGCGGCACTTACGACCCGGGTTATCTCAACTACACGCTCGGCAAGTTGATGATTAGAAAACTGCGCGAGGATTGGACTGGCACGCGCGGCGGACGCGAGGCGTGGAAGGCGTTCAATGACGAATTCCTGTCGTACGGTGGGCCGCCCATTCCGCTGGTGCGTTCGCAGATGATGCCGGGGCCGGCGGGCGAACTATTCTGAAGCGCTCCGGCGTAACTGAGCGGTAAGGCCAGCACCGCGAGCCATTGTGTGCCACTGTAGTGCGTCCGCTGCCGGTTCTCGGCGCAGGAGAGTGGCATGTCGGTTTCCTTGTTGTTGAAGGGTGTGAATCGGGACACCACCGGGCCCGAAATCCCGATGCGAGTGCTGGGCAACCGCGAAGTGCCGGGGAAGATTACCTGCCAGATCGCGGTGGAAGGTCAGGCGAACGTGCACATCCAGGGTCGGCTGGCGCGGGATGCGCCGTGGCTGGACATCGGAGCGCCCTATCAGGCCTCGGCGCTGTTGCACCTCGATCCGGTACAGTTCCTGCGCGCGGTCACTGCCGGAATGGGGGACAACTCCAGTGTTTCGGTATGGGTCGTCTGGGGCTGGTGATCTCCTGCCCGAAGTCGAGCTGATTACTTCGAAACGGACACCGCGCTCAGATCGCGTGACAGCTTGATGGCATCTTCGATGCCGCTGTAGTAGCCGGTGACGCGGCCGATTTCGCGATAGCCCAGCGCCGCATAAAAATGCCGCGCCTCGCGTTTGACGGCGCGCACTTCCAGGCGGATCAGGAACAGGCCGGCAACGGTCGCGGTCTCCTCGACCCATTGGATCAGCCGTCGTCCCAATCCCTGGCGCCGATACTCGGCAGCCACGCCCAACAGCGCGATATGCACCGACTCATCGCCAAACTGCGCCAGGATGAAACCAGCCATGGGACTGCCTGCGTGCTGGTTTGGATCGCGCGCGATTACTGCCAGACTCTCACGCTGGCGCATCAACCCGGCGACGCGCCGGGGCGTCCAGCTCCAGGGCAGGTCGGTTTCAATCAAGTCGCGCGACAGTTGGGCAATCGCCGGGGCTTCGCCCATGCGCGCCGGACCGATGGTGATCGTGCTCATCGCCGTCGATATTAACCAAAACCGCGCCGGACGGAACCGGCCCGGTCGACAACCGGCGTTGTTAAGGTTTGTCGGCCGCCGACTGCGTCACCGCCAGGCGCGCGAAGCGCACATCCAGCAGGTCGGCCATCAGCGCCTCGGTGGTCGGCCACCGTCCGTCGCCGCGCCCTTGGATGACGACTTCCTGTCCGTTCGAGCGGGTAATGAGCAGTCCGTTCCATTCAGGTTGCACTTGAGCCAGCGGGTCGCGCCTGTCGAGCGCTTCCAGTTGCAGCTGTCCAAAAACACGATGGCTGATTTTCCACGAGCGCGCCACCAATCGTAGTGTGCAGTTCTCACCTGACGAATCACGCGCTCGCGTCAGCGCCTCGGTATCGAGCGATTTCGTATGCAACGCGTCCGGATCGCGGCCGAAGGCGTGCCGCGCCAGCACTTTCAGTTTGCGCACCGACGCGGCGCCGAGCTCGGCTTGCGCGTTCAGCAACACCTTTTCGAACGCGAGTCCTTTCTCACAGCGCTCGGGGATATGGCCGGCCGGGCCGCTGAATACGGCCGCGATGGAACGAATATCACCCTGATGAATCTCGCGACGGAGTGCTTCGATCATCGGCGCACTGCCGCCGACCGCGGCGCTGTAGCTGAGATAAGCATTGCAGCGGGCGGCCAGCGCGACCAGTTTGCGGCCCGCATCGGCAATCAAGGTCGTATTGGCCGAGACCACGCTGATGCCGCGCTCGAGGAAATGACTGACCAATGACTGCGAGGGTTCGAGGCCCGGCAGGGCGTCGATCACTACATCGGGGCGCTCATTGCTCACGGCCTGCAACGAGTCGAACAGCTGCGGCGTGCTGAGATCGCTGTGTGCGTATTTGTTTCGATCGCGAACCAGCGCACCGGTCACATTGAAGTGTTCGGGCATCGCCGCGGCCCGCCGATAGATGCCGCGGCCGATCTCACCGAGGCCAAGGATCAACACTGCAGTCGGCGCGCCCGCAGCGGCATGCGCCGGCGTGCGGCCGAAGCGACCGATGACGGATTCATACGGTGAAGCAATCGCCGCCACTTCGGCGCGGGCCGAGTATCGATCGAGCAGCCGTACTGCCTTCGGTTGAATGAGCGTCGTGGCCAGTTCCAACGCATCCGCATAGCCGAGTGCAGAGAAGCGTTGCAACGGCGAGGAAGGGGCCGCCGCCGCGGGATCGGACTCGTAGACGCCATCGACGTTCTTCAACAGGCGGCAGCGACTCGCGCGCAAGGCGTTGGCGAGATACACCGCCGAATGATCCGATCCGCCCGGCTCCGAAAGTTGCAAGTGCCCGTCAGCGCGGTAACCAAAACCTGCGACCACCAGCACCGGCGTGTATTCCAGCAGTGCTTGGAAGTGGCTTGTATGGGCCGCCGACGCGTCGCCGTCGGGTGCGGCGCCCGCCAGGGTGAGGCCGATCTCTTGCGGATCGACGACATGCGCGGGCACGCCGACGCGATCTAACGCAATCCCCAGCTGCGAGTCGCCGATCGCAGCGGCAAAGGCCACGACTCGCCATCCCGCTCGATACCAGCGATAGATCTCATGCACGGCGGTGGGCACATCGGCCTGGCTACGCAGCACCGAGCCGCCAAACTTCAGCACGATTATGTCGCCGGCCATCGCTCCCCCCCTTTCGAAACTATAGACGGCGCCTGCCTCCATGCGAGTACCCGCAGCGGGAAAAATATTTACCTGCGTCACAATCCACTATCATGCGCGCGCTATGTCTTATCACTGTAAGACGCGGTCACAGATGAATTTGAGCTTCCTGTTGCTCACGGCGCTGCTATTTCTCGCCGGCGGCATCAGCACAGCTGAATCGCTGCAAGACGGACCGTACGTCACGCGATCGGCCGCCGGCGGATGGGTTGCTCGCTGGATTGAAGGCAATGAAGGCGCGCCGCGCGTTCGCGAACAGCCGGTCAAGGTCGGCGAGATCGTGACCGTCGCCGCTGTCGGTGCGCTGCCGCCCTTTGACGTCAAGTTGCGCGGTGAGGAAACCATCGCCGCCGATGAAATCGACGTGCGCCCTCGCACGCCGCTGTTCGTCATGGCCGATACCCATGGCGAGTTCGAGATCGCTGTGCAGCTGCTGCAGCGTCAGCACATTATCGACCAGCAGCTGCGCTGGTCGTTCGGCAAGGGCCGTCTGGCCATTCTCGGCGACGTGTTCGATCGCGGTCCGAATCAAACCGAGCTGCTGTGGCTGCTCTATAAACTCGAAGCCGAAGCCGCGCGTGCCGGCGGCGGCGTGCACATGGCGATCGGCAATCATGAAGTCATGGTGCTCGGGGGCGACGATCGCTATCTGCATCCCAGGTACAAACAAGTCGCCGCGCTGCTCGGTGCACCGCGTTACACCGCGCTGTGGGGCGAACAAACCTTGCTTGGCCGCTGGCTGCGAGCGAAGGCGGCGGTGTTTCGTCTCGGCGATTATTTATGCCTTCATGGCGGCGTCTCGCGTGAGCTCATCGATGCCGGCCTGACGCTCGCGCAGATAAATCAGTCCGTGCGCGAGTCGTTGTCCGGAGCCACCGGCGATCGAATTCAATTGGTGATGGGGCCAGCCGGTCCGCTGTGGTATCGCGGTTACTTTGCAGAGGAAGCGCGTGAAGGCGGTTTCAAAGCCGCCGAGTCCGCCGACGTGGCCTTGATGCTCGAAAAATTCAAAGTGCGACGCATCCTGGTCGGCCACACCAGGGTGCCGACCGTCACGCCGTTGTATGATGGTCGCGTCGTTGCAGTGCAGGTGTATCCGCACCGCGATAGGGAAACGAATACGTCGGTGATGGAGGGCTTGTTCATCCAGAACGGCAAGCTGTTGCGCGCCCGCATTGATGGTGGCACCGAAGTGCTGCCGGTGCCGCCTTAGTTGCCAGGCTGGATTCTCGCGCTGCAGTTGCCGTTAGTTGCCTGGCGTAACGCGACTGAATTTTTGCAGTCACCCAGGGCTGAATGCGGCAGGCGGGCAGGTCTAAACCATCAAGCAGCTCTACCGAAACTGCGAGTCCGCTCCGGGTTCCGATGTGATCGTGCTGGTCTCATGTCTATCCGAGCCTGCCTGTGAGCGATCGAGGCGAGCTAGTTTGCGAGTTGGCCCGTCGTACCTTCGGCCATCGGTGTCCTCCTGCAGGCCACGGGTACGACGATTTCGCAAGCGGGGCGTCCCGGTCGTTCACAGGCTTCTCTTAGGCCCTAGGCCCAGGTACTGCGCTTCGGTCGCGATTTGATCCACGCGCCGAGGATGAATCCCGCCAATATGAGCGCGCCGCCGGTCAGCATCCACTTGAGCATGAGGTTGCGTTCCAAAGTCCGCACGCGATCGCTGAGTTGCGTCACCTGCGTTTGCAGCGATGCGTTATCGGTCTTGAGTTGTCTGTTCTCTTCGAACTGCGTGATCGCCGTCGCCGAGACGCGGCGGATTTCCGCCAGCTCGGCCTGCAGTTTCTGATTCTCTTTGCCGAGTTCGCTGGCGCGGCCTTCGATCTCGCTGCGCGCGCCGCGCACATCCTGATAATTACCGCGTACCGATTTCAGTTGCGCTTCCAGCGCTTCGACGCGCTTGGTGGCGGCGGCGAGGCGATCTTTGGCAATCGGCTGGCTGACCAGGAATTGGGTTGGCAGCCAGCCCTCGGTGCCATTCGGCGTACGAACCTGGGTGAAGCCGGCCGCGCTGTCTTCACCGAGCACTTCCAGGGCCAGGCCACTGGGCAACGCCGCGTTGATGATCTTGTGGCTGTTGGACGGGCCGCGACGCAGCGGGACGGTCAATTCATCGGATATGTAAGCCGTCGCGGCGATCGTGGATACGGGCCCGAGCAACACCATCAGCAGCGCCAGCAGCACTTTTCTCATCGGCGAGATCCTTATTTTCTCTTAACTCAGCAGGTCATCATCATCTATCAAGCCGCGCACTATAGCGAAACTCGCCGCGGCCGCAGACCGCTTCGCCAAAATGGCGATAACGGCGCTGCAACAGTTACGCGCTGGATCGTCGCGAGGAATAAAAAAGGCGGCTCCAGCGAGCCGCCTCTTGTAAGACTTGCCTGGCGCCGGTTTAGTTCGCGAGGGTGCTCGCGGTTTGCTCGACGGCCGGCGGCTGGGTCACTTCATCGAGGTAGCGGAAGCGGACGAAGCCGATGCCCATTTCCTCGAAGGTCTGGTCGCCCCAGCGCACCGGTTTGCCGGGATCGGGATTGGCTGGATTCTGCGAGGAATTGTCCCAGGTGAAGCGCCAGGTCAGCTTCGAGCCGGCGGGAATCGTCTTCGGTTCGCGGTACGAGTATACCGTCTGCCAGTTGACGTCGTACTTCGGCACGTTGAGCAGAATTTCCTCACGCCCGTCGGGATAGGTCACTGTCATCGTGCCGGCGCGTCCGCGCAGGTGGGAGTGCGGCATGATGTTGTAGACCAGCATGTCGCGCTGGATCGGCTGCGTCACGACCGTCGTGTGCTCTTTGGCGCCGGGCGGAATCTCGAATTTCAAATCCGTCAGCGCCGTCAGGCGCAGCGGATACTTCGGCGCGTTATCGGCCTCGCGGAAGTAGAAGCCGACCTGGCTACGGTCGGTGACCGCCTTGCCGTTCGGCGTGTAGTGCATCTGGAACACGAAGTCCGCGTCCGTGGGAAACAGCACGCCGGTGTCGTCCGGGTACACGGTGGCTTCCATGCCGGGGGCGAAGTCTGCCAGGTTGCCGCCGCTGCCCTCGCCGGGGAGGTCGGCGACTGCCGGATCGTTGACGATGATGTGGTGAATGGCCTGCTTGGCGCCGGGATGGAACTCGACGGCACTGATCCACACGTCGCGGCCCAGCGGATTCTTTACGCGCGGGTACTGGTACGCGACGACTCCGGTGGCAGGGATCTCGTACGCCGGGATGTCCACGACGAGGTCCGGCTTGCCGTTTTGCCACTCTTGGAGTTCCGGCTTGATCGCCAGCAGCGGATCGTCGCCCGCACCGCGCCGCGCGCCGGCCTCGATCCAATGCACCAGCAGTTTTCGCTGGTCATTGGTCAGGCCGCGTGCGTTCTCGAACGTGCCGTAATGAGGATTGGCATGCCACGGCGGCATGCGCTGGGTGCGCACCGCTTCGCGAATCATCGGCGCGAACCCTTTGACCATCTCGTAGCTGGTCATGGCCCACGGGCCGACACCGCCGGCCTGGTGGCACGCCACGCAGCGGTCTTTGAGCAGCGGGGCGACTTCCTTGGCATAGGAAATCTGCTGGTGCGACATCTTCCGGTCGCGTTCCGGGAAGTTGACCAGGCAGCCAACGCCATCAGCCTTGGGCGTTTTCACTGGTTTGCCAGCCACCATCGCGTCCAGCGCGTCGGTCAGGTAGTGATGCTTGGCCGGGCGCTGTCTTTCATACGACAGCCGGTCGTCCATCGGGCCGCGGTAGGTGAGCTTCCAGCCTTTGGGATCGATGACGAACACTTCCGAAGTGCGCACCACGCCGAGCGCTTCGCCGATCAGCTGCGATTCGTCCAGCAGGATGGGGAAGTCGATTTTGAAATCGGCGGCTTCCCTGGCGACCGCTTCGCGCGTGTCCTGCAGGTTGGAGTTCAACAGCAGGAACTCGATGCCCCGCCCCTGGTACTTGGCGCGGATTTCGGCCAGCGCCGGCAACGCCTGCCGCACGATCGGGCAGCCGTTCCCCTGCACCATCACCACCACCGCCTTCATGTCCGAGAAGTAATACAGTTCGTGCGACTTCCCCCGCTGGTCCAGCAGGCGGAAGTTATCGACGACCTGCCCGGGTTCAAGGGCGGCGGCGGGGCCTGCGAACCAGCAGGTCAACGCCAGCACCGCTAACGAATACAACGCAGTTTTCATACCAAACCCCCCATGCTAGATGACGTCCGTGATCTGCGCCCTCGGCGCTATCTACATCAATGTCAATTAGCATTGTCAATGACAGCGCGGCGGCCCGCACTCCGCCCCGAGCAAAGAATTGTGATTATCCTTGTCGCGGCTCAGTATCTGAGCACGGCCAGCGCCGACAGCGCTCGCCAGCGGAAATCCGCGACCAGGTTCAGGTCGATCAATACCGCCAGCGCCTCGATCTGGTAGCCCGCTTCGGCCGCCAGGCTGGCCGAAGCCGCCAGGGTTCCGCCGGTGGCAAGGATGTCATCGACGAGCAGTAGCCTGCCGGTACCTTGCTGCATTTCCAGCACTCCCGCGCCGTACTCCAGCTGGTAGGCGGCACTGACTACCGGCGGGGGCAGCTTGCCCTGCTTGCGGATCGGCACGAAGCCCTTGCCATGGCGCAGGGCCAGGGCCGAAGCGAGCATGAAACCGCGGGATTCGACGCCGGCCACCGCGTCCAGCTGTCGCCACTGCCCGGCGCCGAGCAGGTCGCTCATGGCCTCGATTGTCTCCGTGAAGTGACTGCGCAAAAGGGGCGCAATGTCGCGAAACAGGATGCCGGGCCGGGGGAAATCTGCCACGTCCCGGATGTGGCGCTTGAGGTCAGTCATGAGCCGCTGAATCCTCTGTCATCGGGTAAAATGCCCGGCAGCGATTGTCTGCCATCTTTTCCTCCTGCTCCAGTACCGATATCCAATGCCGACTATGTTTCCTTCTGCTTTTCGCGCCCATCCCTGGCACGGCGTCGAACTGGGCGCCGAAGCGCCCGCGGTGGTCACGGCCTACATCGAAATCGTGCCCACCGACACCGTCAAATACGAAATCGACAAGGCCACCGGCCTGCTGAAGGTCGACCGGCCGCAGCGGTTTTCCAACGTCTGCCCCTCGCTGTACGGCTTTTTGCCCCGGACCCTGTGCGCCGAACGCGTCGGCGCCTATTGCGAAGAGCGCACCGGCAAGACCGGCATCGTCGGTGACGGCGACCCCATGGACATCTGCGTGCTCACCGAGAAATCGATCGGCCATGGCGACCTGCTGGTGCAGGCGATTCCGATCGGCGGCCTGCGCATGATCGACGACAACGAAGCCGACGATAAAATCATCGCGGTGATGCGCGACGACGCGCTGTATGGCCAGATGAGCGACATCGCGCAATGCCCCAAGTCGGTGATCGAACGCCTGCGGCATTACTTCCTGACATACAAGCACGCGCCGGGCTCGCCCGAACACCAGGTCGAGATCACGCACGTGTACGGACGCGACGAAGCGTACGAAGCGATCAAGCGCAGCCAGGCGGATTACGTCGCCGCGTTCATGGGAGTTCGCTGACCCTCACCCGCCCGGACGGGCGACCTCTCCCAACGGGAGAGGTGATCAGAGGGAGAGGTGGCGAGGTCTTCCCCTCTCCCTTTGGCCCTCTCCCGTTGGGAGAGGGCAGGGTGAGGGTTCTTTCAGTCGTTGCCATTCGATGTCATCTTTTGACGTTGTAATCCCGACATGCGCGCCGAACGACTCATCGCAATCCTCATGGCTCTTCAACGGGCGCAGGCACTCACCGCGGGTGAACTGGCGCAACGGTTGGGCGTTTCGGTCCGGACGATTTTTCGCGATGTCGATTCGCTGTCGACCATGGGCGTGCCGGTTTACACCGAACAGGGACGCGGCGGCGGCATTCGCTTAATCGAGGGTTACAGCTCCGATCTCACCGGCTTGTCCTCCGGTGAAGCCGAAGCGCTGGCGTTGATCGCGAGCCCTGCGGGTATCGGTGTGCGCGATCTCGCCGCGCCGACGCGAACTGCGCTGGATAAGCTCGCGGCCGCCGTGCCATCGATGCATCAGTTGCGCGCCCAGCATGCTCGCGGGCGCTTGCTGTTCGACACCAAGCCCTGGTTCCGCTCCAACGACACTTCGCCTTATCTCGATGCGCTGCGCGCCGCGATCTGGAAAGACGAGTGCATCAACATCAATTATCGACGCAGCAACGGCGAAGAGCGCGACTACCAGGTCGAGCCTTATGCACTGGTCGTCAAAGTGGACACCTGGTATCTCATCGGCCGCGTCAAACGCGAAACACGCGTGTTCAGGATTTCCCGAATGCTGAGCCTGCAGTCCGCCGGCACGCATTTCACACGTGACGCGGACTTCGACCTGCAAAAATTCTGGACGCAGTGGTGCGAGAAGTTCGAGAAAAATCCGCCGAACACTTTCCCGGTCGAACTGCTCATCTCGGCGCGCGGCAGGCAGCAGCTGCTGACCAGCTTCGGCCGGTGGTTTCGCTTGCGCCTGGAACCATTGGGCGAGCAGTTCAAAGGCCGCAAGCCGGTGACGCTGGACTTCGAGCGCGAAGAAGTCGCGCTGCGCATCCTGTTCGACCTGGTGTTCGAGGCCGACATCGTCAGCCCGAGCACGCTGCGCCGGAAGCTGCGTGCCCAGGCCAAGCGAGTCGTCGCGGCGACCGCCTGATTCAGATCACTTCTTGCCCAGCAAGATCGCTACCAGGCAGGCGATCAGCAATACGCTGTACTCCATGCCGTTGCGGCCCAGGCCGACCACGAACCAGCCCGCCTTCCAATGCACCAGCCAGATGCCGAGCGCGGTCTGGACAATGAAATACGCCGCCAGCATCGCAGTGTAGCGACCCAGCGCCAGCAGCGTGCCGCCGACAATCTCGATGATGGTGACTGCCCAGGCCCAGGCGAGGCCGTACGGAAAGCCTTGCGATTCGAGGAACGGGCCGAATGGTGAGACCGCGTTGTCAACGATGCGCGCCACGCCGTGAATGATGAACATGGCGGCGACCGCGATCCGCACCACCATGATTGAAGAGATATTCATGATCGATCAACTTATCCTTACTGATCACAGAGGCGCGGATGATAAGTGACCACGCAGGCTGCGTGTAGCGCGCGCTGCTCATTACGGCCTGCTGTGGCAAAAGAGTGGTGAGCGATTCGCAGCCAAACTGTACCTGTGAGGCAGCGGCGGAAAGCTGGATACTCGCCAGCGAAATGAGCACCTCCGCACCGCGTGTCATTCCATCGCCAGGAGTCCTTGGACTCGTTCTGGCCACCTCCGCCATCCTGCTCATCACCATGGGCGTGCGGCAGACGACCGGCCTGTTCCTGCTGCCGATCACGCAGAGCACCGGCGTTTCCATCGTCGCCTTCAGCTTCGCACTCGCCATCGGTCAATTCGTCTTCGGCGCGGCTCAACCCGTGTTCGGCGCCATCGCCGATAAATACGGCGCGGTGAAAGTCATCGTCACCGGCGCGCTGCTGCTGGCGATCGGTTCCGTTCTTACGCCATTCATGACGACCAACGTCGGGTTGATGTTGACCATGGGCGTGATGGCCGCAGCCGGCACGGCGGCGGGCAGCTTCTCCATTCTCATTGGCATCACCGCGCAACGATTGCCAGCGGAAAAGCGCTCAATGGCCGCGGGCATCATCAACGCCGGTGGTTCGGTCGGCCAGTTCGTGTTCGCGCCGTTGGTGCAATTCATCATCAGCACTGCCGGCTGGGCCAGCGCCATGTTCGCCACTGCATTTGCGGCCTTACTCACCATCCCACTGGTGTTGCCGTTGATGCGCGCCAGCTCAGGCACGGTCGGGGCAGCGACTGCTGCGGTCGCAGCGACGCAGGTGACACTGAGCGAACAGCTGCGCGATGCCATTCGCAATCCGAGCTACTTGTATCTGCACGCCGGGTTCTTCACCTGCGGCTTTCACATTGCGTTTCTGGTGACGCATTTTCCCAGCGACCTGCAACTGTGCGGCCTCACGCCGGAAGTGGCGGCGAATTCGTTGGGACTGATCGGCCTGTTCAACGTCGCCGGCAGCCTCGGCATCGGCTGGCTCGGCCAGCGCCATCGCATGAAATATCTGCTGGCGTGGATCTACGCGAGCCGCGCCGCCATCATCGCCATCTATATCGTGATGCCGAAGACCGCCGTGAACATCTACATGTTCGCCGCCGCTCTCGGCGTCACCTGGCTCGCCACCGTTCCGCCCACGGCAGGGCTGGTAGGCAAACTTTTCGGCACGC
Organism: uncultured Gammaproteobacteria bacterium; assembly: GCA_963710595.1. Lineage (GTDB taxonomy): Bacteria > Pseudomonadota > Gammaproteobacteria > Steroidobacterales > Steroidobacteraceae > Steroidobacter. The sequence continues at coordinate 311,274 of CAVQAZ010000003.1, read as the reverse complement.
GCTATCTCGCAACGCTGTTCGGCCTGACGCTGCTCTCCCACCAGATCGGCGGCTTCCTCGGCGCCTGGCTCGGCGGCATCGTGCTGGCAAAGACCGGCACCTACGACTGGATCTGGTACGCCGACATCGCCCTCGCCCTGATGGCGGCCATCATCAATTTGCCGATACGTGAGGCCCGGATTCAGGCGCAGCCTGCGGCAGCTTGACGAGTTCTACCTTCACCCTCACCCGCGCTGCGCGCGACCTCTCCCACGGGGAGAGGTGAAGAGTTTCTTACCCTCTCCCTTGGGAGAGGGCAGGGTGAGGGGCGAGCCGATTGCTGTGACGTTTCCGTAGCGCGCCCCCTCACCCGCGCTGCGCGCGACCTCTCCCACGGGGAGAGGTGAAGAGCTCTTACCCTCTCCCTTGGGAGAGGGCAGGGTGAGGGGCGAGCCGATTGCTGTGACGTTTCCGTAGCGCGCCCCCTCATCCGCGCTGCGCGCGACCTCTCCCACGGGGAGAGGTGAAGAGTTCTTACCCTCTCCCTTGGGAGAGGGCAGGGTGAGGGGCGAGCCGATTGCTGTGACGTTTCCGTAGCGCGCCCCCTCATCCGCGCTGCGCGCGACCTCTCCCACGGGGAGAGGTGAAGAGTTTCTTACCCTCTCCCTTGGGAGAGGGCAGGGTGAGGGGCGAGCCGATTGCTGTGACGTTTCCGTAGCGCGCCCCCTCACCCGCGCTGCGCGCGACCTCTCCCACGGGGAGAGGTGAAGAGTTTCTTACCCTCTCCCTTGGGAGAGGGCAGGGTGAGGGGCGAGCCGATTGCTGTGACGTTTCCGTAGCGCGCCTCTCATCCGCGCTGCGCGCGACCTCTCCCACGGGGAGAGGTGAAGAGTTTCTTACCCTCTCCCTTGGGAGAGGGCAGGGTGAGGGGCGAGCCGATTGCTGTGACGTTTAGAAAGCAACCGGCGTTCACCTGCCATTCACCGACAAAACACTGACGCGACGCGCTTCGAGTCGTACACTTCCGCGCCTTCACCAGCCGACACGGATTCACCGCGCCATGACCGAACTCGTCACCCTGCGCAATGTCACCAAAAGCTATCTTCGCGGCAAACAGAAAGTAGAAGTGCTCCACGGCGTCGATTTGGAAATCGAAGTCGGTGAATTTCTTGCGCTGATGGGCCCTTCCGGCTCCGGCAAGACCACTCTGCTGAATCTGATCGCCGGGCTCGACCAGCCCACCAGTGGCGAAGTGGCGGTCGCGGGCGATCGCATCGATCAACTGTCTCGCAGCAAACTGTCGGACTGGCGCGCGCGTCACATCGGCTTCATTTTCCAGTTCTACAACCTGCTGCCGGTGCTCACCGCAGAAGCGAACGTGGAAGTGCCGTTGCTGCTCACCGATCTGTCCAAAGCTCAACGGCGGCAGCGTGTGCAGACAGCGTTGCAATTGGTCGGCCTGGCGGATCGGGCCAAACATAAACCCAACGAACTCTCCGGCGGTCAGCAGCAACGCGTCGCCATTGCTCGCGCCATCGTGTCCGATCCGACGCTGCTGGTTTGCGACGAACCCACCGGCGACCTCGACCGCCAGAGCGCCGAGGAAATCATGAACCTGCTGCAGGCCCTCAATCGCAGTCACAAAAAGACCATCGTGATGGTGACGCACGATCCGAAGGCGGCCGAATACGCGTCGCGCGAATTGCATCTCGACAAAGGCCGCCTGACCAACGACGCGAGGCGCGCGGCATGAAATTGTTCGGCCTCAAATACTTTGGATTGATTTGGGCCGGCCTGTGGCGCAAGAAGACGCGCACCGTGTTCACGATGGTTTCCATCGTGGTCGCGTTCCTGCTGTTCGGCCTGCTGCAAGGGATCAACCAGGGCTTCGGCACCGCAATGTCGAATCTCGATGTCGACCGGCTGTATGTCTCGGCTCGTACCAGCATGACGGATGGCCTGCCGATTTCGCAGATGGCTCGCATCAAGGCCGTGCCGGGCGTGCGTGCGGTGTCGTTGTGGGCGTATTTCGGCGGCTATTACCAGGACGCACGCACGCCGGTCCCGGCGTTTGCGACCGAAGTGACGGACCTGTTCAAGGTCTACAAGGAAATCAAGATCCGCCCGGAGTACATCGAGGCGATGCAACGCACCCGGACCGGCGCTCTGGTCGGCGAAGAGTACGCCGCCGACAGGGGTTGGAAGATCGGCGACCGTATCCCGATCGGCACCTCGATCTGGACCGACAAGAACCAAAGCAATACCTGGCTGTTCGATGTCGTCGGCACCTTCGACGCCTCGGCCTATGGCGCCGGCTTCCCGGTGTTCTATTTGAATTACAGCTACTTCGACGAGGCGCGCGCCTTCGGCAACGGCGAGGTGCATTACTTTCTAGTGTCGGTGCAGGACCCGAAGCAGGCTGATCGCATCTCGCGCGAGATCGACGCCCTGTTCGCCAACTCGACCCACGAGACACGCACGCAGACCGAGTCGGCACTGGCGCAATCGCAGCTCAAACAGTTGGGCGATATCAATTTCATCGCCAACGCCATCGTCGGCGCGGTGCTGTTCACATTGTTGTTCCTGACTGCCAACACGATGATGCAATCGGTGCGCGAACGCACTTCGGAGCTCGCCGTGTTGAAGACGCTCGGCTACTCCGACGCCAAGGTGCTCACGCTCGTACTGATCGAAGCATTGATATTGTGCGTGTTCGCTGCCGCTCTTGGCATCGCGCTGGCCGCTGCCGTATTCCAATCGCCGGCGCTGCAGAAGTTGTTCGGCAATTTCTCGATGCCGATGATCGTCGTCGCGATGGGTGCGGCAATGGCGCTGCTGCTGGCGTTCGTCAGTGGCTTCCCGCCGGCGTGGCGCGCACGACAGCTGAACATCGTCGATGCCTTGGCGGGACGATAAGGGAACATTGCATGAAACTGTTTCGACAGATCGCCGCCGTGACGGCGATGAACTTTCGCAGCCTGCCGCAGCGGATCGGCACGTCATCGGTGATCGTGATCGGCATTGCCGGCGTGGTGGCGGTGATGGTGTCGGTGCTGGCCATGTCCACCGGCATGATTCGCACCATGGAGAATTCCGGCCGCGACGACCGCGCCATCGTGATGCGCAATGGTTCCTACGCGGAAACATCCAGCGCGCTCGATCGCGATTCGGCGCGCCTGGTCAAAGACGCCACTGGTATCAAACGGGATGCGCAGGGCGAGCCGATCCTGTCGGCGGAGACGATGCGCATCCAGGCGCTGCATCGCAAGGACGACGATGCGGAAGTAAACGTGATCCTGCGCGGCGTCGGCCCGAAAGTGACCGAGCTGCGCCCCGAGTTGAAAATCATCGAGGGACGCATGTTCACGCCGGCTGTCACCGAGCTCATCGTCGGCAAGGCCGCCCACATGCAGTTCAAAGGCCTGAACATTGGCGACACGCTCAACTCGCGCGGCGCGACCTGGACCGTCGTCGGTATTTATTCGACCGGCGGCGATTCGCACGAATCTGCCCTGATGACCGATGCGGAGACGCTCATTTCCGTGGATCATCGCGGCGCCTTCCAAAGCGTCACCGCATTACTGGAATCGCCGGCAGCGTTCCAGGCATTCAAGGATTCGTTGAATGCGAATCCAGCGTTGTCCGTGGAAGTGCAGCGCGAGCGCGACTATTACCGCCAGCAGTCCAAGACCATGAGCACCATCATCTCGGTGATTGCCTATGTGGTCGGCGGCATCATGGCGGTCGGCGCCGTGTTCGGCGCATTGAACACCATGTATTCCGCGGTCAGCGCGCGGTTGCAGGAAATCGCCACTTTGCGCGCGCTCGGCTTCGGTTCGGCGGCGATGGTGATGTCGGTGCTGGCCGAAGCGCTGTTGCTGGCATTGATCGGAGGCGTTATCGGCGCGTTGATCGCATGGGTATTCTTCAACGGCAATACGGCAAGCACGTCCGGCGGTGGCATGGGCCAGATGATTTTCGAACTCAACGTGAGCTGGCAGTTGATGGTCATCGGCATCGTCTGGGCCTGTGCAATCGGCTTGATCGGCGGCTTGTTTCCGGCGGTGCGCGCCGCACGCCTGCCGGTAGCGACGGCGCTGCGGGCGGTGTAACCGGCGGGGCGAGCGCCATTGCGACGGAAGAGAGTTGTAGTCCGGACCGCTTTTTTGTTTATTCTTGAGCGGTTCCGGACGTCCGCCGCATGCAGCAAACTATTAGATTCATCAAATCCGCCGATGGCACGCGCCTGGCGGTCGCCACCTCGGGCAGCGGACCGCCCCTGGTGAAGTCGGCGAACTGGCTGTCGCACCTGGAATTCGACTGGGCCAGCCCGGTCTGGCGCCACTGGTTCCGGTTCCTGTCCGTCGGACGCCAGCTGATCCGCTTCGATCCTCGCGGCTGCGGCCTGTCCGATTGGGACGTGGCCGACCTGTCGCACGCCGCGCAGGTCGCCGACCTGGAAGCCATCATCGATGCGTCGGACCTGGACACCTTCCCGCTGCTGGGCGTATCGCAAGGCGGCGCGGCCTGTATCGAATATGCCGTGCGCCATCCCGAACGCGTTACGCAGCTGATCCTGTATGGCTGTTACGCCGAAGGCTGGGCGCAACGGGGCGATGAATCGCGCCGCCATGGCGAGGCGCTGATCGAATTGATTCGTCAAGGCTGGGGCCAGGAAAACCCGGCGTTTCGCCAGCTGTTCGCCTCGTTGTTCATCCCGGACGCAACCACCGAACAGGTCCGCTGGTTCGCCGATCTCATGCGCACGACCACTCAGCCGGAAATCGCCGCGCGCATTTTCAAGTCGTTCGGTGAGATCAACGTGCGGGCGTTGTTGCCGCAAGTGACAGTGCCGACAGTCGTAGTGCACGCCCGCGGCGACGCGCGGATTCCCTTCGAGCAAGGCCGAACGCTGGCGGCAGAAATTCCCAACGCCAGTTTCGTGGCGCTGGAAGGTCGCAATCACATCCTTATCGAGACCGAGCCGGCCTGGGCGCGGTTTTGCGCTACGTTCAATGAAATCATGGGCACCAGCGTGGCGCCAGACGGCGGCTCGGGCCAGGCCGCGCCGGTCGACCTGGTGGAACTCACCGCCCGCGAGAACGCCATATTGCGGCTGGTGGCGCAAGGAGCAGCGAACGGCGAGATCGCGCGGCGGCTGTTCATCAGCGAAAAAACCGTGCGCAACCACCTGACCAACATTTTCGAAAAACTCGGCGTCGACTCGCGCGCCCGCGCCATCGTCATGGCGCGCGATAGAGGCATGATTTAGCCCCGCAAAAGTCACGTCTTTGCCGGGCGTGTCGCAAGGGCCTTGGCCACTTTCGAGCAGCGCACCAGGCACCCTTACCCGCTCATGGCCGCTCCAGTTGGGACATTTGTCCCAACCTTGAATGAGTCACCCGCCTCATGCGCCCGGGAGGGCGCCGGCCCATGATTCGCTCCACTTTGAAAAAGCGAACCCCGCGAGCCAAAAAACGTATGAGTGCAGCAGCCCAGATGGTGGTGTCCCCCGCCGCCGAGAAACTGTTCCAGGAAAACTCCGACCGGGCCCGCTATGCCCGCTGCATCAAGGCATCCAAGCGGGTGCGCTGGGATATCGACGCGGATGTGTTCCGGGGCCGGGCGTTCGACTTCCGCCGCAAATTCCTGCCCGACGGGCTGACCAAGGTCAACGACCTGACGTTCCTGACCACCGACGAAAAGCGCTCGATGAGCCATGTGCAGGGGCGCAGCTATGCCTGCCTGTTCGGCCTGCTGGAGCGTTTCATCGGCGCCAAGACCCTGGAACTGGCCAGCAAGCAGGGCCTGGGCGACCAGGTGGCGCTGGAAGGGCTGGTGCGGTTCAGCGATGAAGAGCTCAAGCACCAGGAGCTGTTCCGTCGCATCGAATCCGCGATCGGCTCGCGCATGCCGGGCGGCTACGCGTTGATCGCGGACGCCACCGAAGTCGCGCGCGCCGTGCTCAACAAATCCACCTGGGCGGTGCTGGCGCTGACCTGCCACATCGAGCTGTTCACGCAGGCTCATTATCGCGAGAGCATCGAACGCGACGACGAGCTGTCCGACCTGTACCGCGATGTGTTCCGTTTTCACTGGCTGGAGGAATGCCAGCACGCCGTGATGGACGAGATCGAATGGTGCCGCGAGCATCGCAATCTCACTGCCGCCGAGCGCGATATCGCGGTCGATGACTTCATCGCCCTGCTGCGCTTGATCGACGATGTGGTGCGGACGCAGTCGTCGGCCGACGCCGGCTACTTCATGCGCCTGTGTGACCGCAGCTTCTCGCCGACCGAGCAACAGCAGATCCGCGAGACGATGTTGCGCGCCTATCGTTGGCAGTACATCGTCTCGGGCTCGCAGCATCCGCAGTTCATCAAAATGATCTCGGGCATGACGACTCGCTTGCAAATGCAGCGGATCAACGCCGCACTGGCGCCCATGGTCAGTGCTTGAGGCGCGGCGATGCGATTGCAAAATATCCTCAGGTTACTCAGCCGCACTCAGGATGTAATGCGCCGCAGCCTGCGTCCGCATCGTCAACGCCCTGAACGATCACCTGACGTTCCTGGGTCGATCCGCGAGTGATAAAGCGAAGCTGCGTTATAGAGGGCGCAGTGAGTTGATTCGGCGCCGCACGTCCGCTTGTACTTTCTCTAGATTGGGATCGGCGCGCACTTTGAGCTTGCACGCCACAGCTCCGAAATTGCGAGCCGCTTTGAGCACTTCATCGATGATTGTTTCCGGCTCAACCACCTTCCACGCACCTGCCACGCCCAGCAACTCTGCTCGAGTTGGAGCCGAGAGACTGTATTGAAATGCAAGGGTATGCTCCCCGCGGCCGCTGATGTCAGGCACCAAATCGAATGCCGGCGCCAGGCGATATCCAGCAGAGGTCGCGAGCATCCAGAAGTTCTTCAGGTGGTCGTCGACGTTGCCGATGGCGGCGTTGAACACCATGTGTCGATACAGCGTGGCGACATCCGTGGCAGGGGCGGCGGAATAACGGGCGATAGCCTGCGCCAACTCGGAATAGTTGGTGGCGAAAATGCCCGGCCGCTCCTTGCACAGCGTGCGTAAGCTGACCATGTGAACGCGGCCATCCGTTGGAGTGATATCGAATCGTTTGACCAGCAGGACCCGTCGCCGTCCTACTGTCTGTAACCGTGTTTGGGGGACTGCCAGTCCGGCGCGCCGCCCGAGTTCGAGACAAGTTGCTTCGAGACCCGTGACGTCGTGGCCGGCGTCGCGTTCGCGGCTGGGAAACTTGGCGATCCATTCACCATCGGCGTCATGCACTAATGCCTTTGGCCTTGCGCCTCCGGCGCGGCTGCCGCCGTCGAGCAACTTGCGAAATTGATCGTCCATCGGCAGCGTGCCCGCTGCGAATCTCGCCGCTGCCGAGAGCAGCGACGCCAAAGAACGGCTCGACGCGCTTGGCAAAACGGTTGGCGGCTCTCTCTTGTCCGTGAATAGCAATGCGCCGGTGCCTCCTCCTTGCATGCGCAACAGCATTTCCGGCGGTGACGGCTGCCCACCTTCGAGTTTGATCGCGGTCGACAGCAGGCGCCGGCCCCAGTCGTCTGGTAATGCGTCGTCGAACACCGCCAATGGCGGATGAAACTGCTGCGAGCGAAAGCGTTGATTCGCCGCGACCGGTAATGAAGCCGGGTCGAGCGAAAACCTCGCTGCATCGGCCAGCCATTCCCTGGAGTACTCGAACTCGGCTTCGAAGTTGCCATTGCCGGCTACATCCGTAGTCGCCAGCTCGCCGGCGAGCGCAAGGTCGCCATTCCAGCGGCGCACCCAGACAAATAAATGTTTCATTGCCTGCGTTTCGATGCGCGTTGTCGCCGCGTCTTGCCGGCATCCCGCGCACGATCCAACAAGCTCAGGTGAGGTTGCAGCAACTGCTCCACCTCAGCAAGTCGATCCAAAGCCCAAAGAGCGTTCAACCAGGCGCCGATGGCCACAGTGGGTGAGCCACTTTCCATGGCGCGGAGGGTCCCTGCCGACACCCCGATACGGTCTGCGAAAACGGCCATCGTATCGTTACGCCCCAGACGCGCTGCGCGCAGCCTTCCGGCTAACGTTTCCAATAACTTTCCGACCTCGTCAATGTGCTTCATATTGTAGATACAGCCCATTTTAGGGCTGTAATATACATTATATTGTCATTTAATGTTCCCGGGGGAGCTGCTGTTAGGGCCAGCGCCGGCATGCATCGATGTCGAACGCGAATGAAGCCAGGATTTCTTACCCCCTCTGCCGAGGGCAGAGGGGGTAAGAAGGTCAGGCCTGCGGTATCGAGCCGAGGTAATCCGCCTTGCCGATTTCCACGCCGCCTTGACGCAGCAGCGCGTACGTCATCGTGACATGGAAGAAGAAATTCGGCAGCGCCCAGTGGCGCACGTAATCCACAGCGGTGAAGTTGAATGTGTTGCGCGGCAACTTGACGGTAACGACACGGCTGTCGGCGCCTTCGAACTGCGCCGGCTTGAAGCTTTGCAGGTAGTCGATGGTCTTGGCGACGCGCGCGATCAGCTCGGCCATCGTTGTTTCGTTGTCTTCGAACTTCGGCGGCTCGGTCGCGCTCAGTCGGGCTGCGGCGCCTTTGGCGGCGTCGCTGGCGATCTGCACCTGGCGGTTCAGCGGCAGCATGTCCGGGTACAGGCGCAAAGTCGCCAGCACGTTGGGATCGAACTTCCTGGCTTCGGCGTGCGCCACGCCTTTTTCCAGGATGTTCTGCAGGCTGCGCAGTGTGTGCAGGAACGTGGCAATCGAAGCATCGAATAACGACAGGCTCATGATATTTCTCCTAACCGTTAGGACGCGCGGATTATAGGGGCGCGGTTACAAACCGGCCTGTGCGGACGGGAGGTTTATTGCGCGTTCTGGATCACGAGTCTGTTTACCGCTCGTCGTTATCGGGCCTCGCTATTGGCGAGCCAGCACCAGCGTATCCGCTTCTCGCCCCAGTTCGATCAGTCGCAGGCGGCCCTGGTCGACGCTCATGACCGTGACTGAAGCGTGATCGGGACGAAAGCACACCACCTCATCGCGATTCTGCGCTGCGCCTACGGCCACATTGATGGCGATGAAGTGCGTGCAGATCACGCAGTCGTGATCGATGGCGCATAACGACTCGATCATCTGGCGTCGCCACTGCAAATAATCGATCGATCCCGCCGGCGCCTTTTCGTGCAGCTGCTGCCAGCTGCCGCGCATGGCTGCAATCAACCAATCATGTCGTGCGGCGAGCTCTATGGGAGGGGAGGGGATTTCCGCGACCACTGGCAGCGGCTCGGCATCGCAAAACCAAAGTTGCGCCAGCGGTTCGGCGGTCTCGCGACAGCGCCGCATCGGACTGGTGTAAAGCGGCAGTCGCGACAGCGACCCGGCGAGTCCTTGTGCTGTCGCTCGTGCTTGCGAAATACCGGTGGCGTCCAGGCCGGGATCGGGGTCCTGACCCCAGGACGCCGCCGGCTTGGCGTGTCGGACCAGATACAAACGTGGCATAGCCGCCAGTGTGCGTCATTTCCTCGGTCATTTCTCCGGCGGCTTGAACACGTCGACGGACAGGGTGACGGTGCGGCCTTCGTTGGCGCCGAGCGCACCCACACCGACGACCTTACGCGCCACTTCCTCGCCGCGATCGTTGCGCACCGATACGACCACCGAGTATTCCCAGGCCTCGCCGCCGGCCGGATGGCGGAATGCGCCTTCGACCCGCAAGGCCGAGAACGTCGGCTGCATGCGCCGCTCGACGATGGCCTTGGGATCGAAGCGCAGGTGATGCTGGCAGGCCGGACAGACACTGGCGCTTTCCAGGATGGTCGACTTGCAGTGCGGGCAAATGCGCGTCTTGCCGGTGGGGGCCGCGCGTCCCGTACTCATTGCGCGCAGCTCACTTCGTCTTGCCGACCTTGTCGTCCTTCTCATCCCAGCCGAATTCGGCCCGGCCGCGCATGCGCGAACCGGCCGCGACGGTCAGCGAACCGGCTTTCAGGTCGCCATTCAACACACCCGTCTGGAGCAATTCGACACGCGTGGCCGCATCGATATTGCCTTCCAGTTCGCCACCGACGATCACGGTGTTGGCGCGCACGCTGCCGGTAATCTTGGCGCCCTGTTCGATGGTCAGGTTGCCCTGCACATGCACATCGCCTTTGAAGCTGCCAGCGACGCGGACATTGCCGGCGCCTTCGATCTTGCCTTCGATGGTCAGGCCGGCGGCGAGTACGGATTCCTTAGCTTCGGCGGGGCGGGGGGTGGCCGCGGGTGCGCGGACCGTATCCAGGCTGACCGCGGCGGCAGCGGTTTTTTCCGCTGGCGCCGGATCCGGAGAAGCCTGTTCCCTGCCGTACTGATCTTTCCACAACGCCATGTCCGCTCTCCTCACTTTTAAAACGAAACCGGTAATTACACAGCCGGCGAAAACGTGTCAAACATTCCGACATGCACGTCGCGCCCGGACGACAATAGCCATCGCCTCGCTCCCCATTCGTTCAGTTCGGTCGTTCAGTTGCGCATTTTGCAACGCAGGAACCCGTAGTGTGAATTAGTTCGCGCAGGCCTATAGTCCGCGGACAACTCCCAAGCCGGTGAGGATTGCGACATGATCAAGCTCACGGTCAATAGTCAACCTCGGGAAGTCGATGTGGCGGGGGATACGCCGCTGCTTTGGGTGCTGCGGGACACGCTCGGACTCACGGGCACCAAGTTCGGCTGCGGCATGTCTTTGTGCGGAGCCTGTACTGTTCACGTTGATGGCGCGCTGGCTCGGGCGTGCATCACTCCAGTCGAAAGCGTCGCGGGTAAATCCATCACTACGGTGGAGGGTCTGTCGCCGGATCGCAGCCATCCCGTGCAGCGCGCGTGGCTGGAAATCGATGTGCCTCAATGCGGCTACTGCCAGTCGGGGCAGATCATGTCGGCCGCGGCCCTCCTGAAACAAAACGCCAAGCCCTCCGATGCCGATATCGATGCGGCGATGAGCGGGAATATTTGTCGCTGCGGCACATATCCGCGCATTCGCAAAGCGATTCATCGCGCCGCGGCTCTCGCGGGTGGCGCAGCGACCAAAGAGGGAGGCTGACATGGCAATTTCGTCTCGTGGCCTCGAAGCCGAACTCGCTGCGTTCTCACGTCGCGGTTTTCTCAAGACGGCCGCTGCAGCATCCGGGGGGTTGGTCATCGCGTGCTATCTACCCGGGTGCAGCAAGCCCGACGAGGCAGCGAGGAACGCGGGCCTGCCAAGAGTCGTCAAGGCGAACGCGTGGCTGCGGATCGGCACTGACGGTTCCATCACTGTGTTGTGCGACAAGTCGGAAATGGGCCAGGGTGTGTACACCGCGCTGCCGACGCTCATCGCCGAAGAATTGGGCGTGTCGCCCGCGACCATCAAAGTTGAATTCGCACCGCCTGGCGCCGAGTACGTCAACACTCTGCTCGGCGTGCAAGCCACTGGTGGCAGCACCAGCGTACGTGAAGGTTGGGTAAAGTTGCGCATGGCCGGCGCCGAGGCGCGAACGCGATTGATTGCCGCCGCTGCGCAAGAGTGGGGCGCACCTGCGCAGTCATGTTCGGTCGCCGATGGCTACGTCGTATTCACCAGCCGTCGCAAATCCTTCGGCGAGTTGGCAGAAGCCGCCGCGGCTTTGCCTAAGCCGGAGAATTTTCAGGTCAAAGCGCGCGGCGATTTCAAATACGTGGGTAAGACCTTCCCCAGGCTCGACACGCCGTCGAAGGTCGATGGCAGCGCCCAGTACGGCATCGATGTGAAATTGCCGGGGATGCTGTACGCCGCGCTGGCGCAATCGCCGGAGCTGGGCGGCGGCGTGAAGAGCTTCAATGCCGACCAGGCGAAAGCCATGCCCGGCGTGCGCGAAGTATTACCAACATCCTCCGGTATCGCGGTGGTCGCCGATTCCTGGTGGCAGGCGAAGCAAGCGCGAGATGTGCTGGAGATTCAGTGGACTGCCGGGCCAAATGCCAAGCTCAACAACGCGGCGATTTATGCCGGGCTGAAAACAGCCTCAAGCGGCAAGGGCCTGGAAGTCCGGAAGGAAGGCGACGCCGACGCGGGCTGGCGTTCCGCCAGCCGCAAAGTCGCAGCAACGTACGAATTGCCCATGCTCGCGCACGCGACCTTGGAACCACAGAACTGCACGGTCGAGTTTCGCGAAGACGGCTGTCACGTGTATGCGCCGACTCAGGTGCAACAGTTGGCGCAGGGCGCAGCGGCGCAAGCAGCCGGCTTGCCGCTGGAGAAGGTTTTTGTCCACACGACGTTTCTTGGCGGCGGCTTCGGCCGCCGGCTGGATGTGGATTTCATCCCGGCCGCGGTGGAATGCGCCAAGGCAGTCAACAAGCCGGTGAAGGTGCTGTGGACGCGCGAAGACGATACGTCTCACGACAAGTATCGGCCGCCGGCTCGCAACGGCATGTCGGGCGCTTTCGATGCCAGCGGCAGGCTGGATACCGTGAAGGTTCACTTGGTCGCGCCGTCGATCACTTCGCGGTGGGCGCCAGCGGTGGTGGCCAATGGGGCGGTCGATCCATTCGCGGTCGAAGCCGCGCATAACTTCCCCTATGACGTGCCGAACCTGCACATCGATTATGTGCAGCACGAGATCGGCATCGACGTCGGTTACTGGCGTTCGGTCAGCCACGCGCTCAACTGTTTCACCGTCGAGAGCTTCATGGATGAACTTGCTGCCGAGGCGCAGCTGGATCCGGTGGAATTCCGTCGCTCGCTACTGGGCAAACAACCGCGCTGGTTGTCGGTGCTGGATGCGGCGACCCGGAAGGCAAATTGGGGACGGCCCCCGGCAGGCCGTTATCAAGGCGTCGCCCTGATGTCCGGATATGACAGTTACCTGGCGCAGGTGGCGGAGATTTCCCTGCAAGGCGCACAGCTGAAGATTCATCGCATCGTGTGCGCAGTGGACTGCGGACAGATGGTGAATCCGGGCATCGTGCAGGCTCAGGCCGAAGGCAGCATCGTGTTTGGCCTGACCGCGGCCCTGTTCGGCGAGATCAACGTGGTTGGCGGCAAGGTGCAGGAGCAGAACTTCGATACTTACCGCCTGCTGCGCCTGAACGAAACACCGGTCATCGAAGTCCATCTCATGGAAAGCACCGAAAAGCCCGGCGGCATGGGCGAGCCCGCCGTGGCGCTGGTCGCGCCGGCAGTTTGCAACGCGATCTATTCCGCGACCCGCAAACGGTTGCGAAAACTGCCCATCGCGAAGCAGGGCTTTGTGGTGTGACGCTATCCGTCCCCTCACCCGCGCTGCGCGCGACCTCTCCCACAGGGAGAGGTAAGGAATCCGTCCCCTCTCCCGCTTGCGGGAGAGGGTAGGGTGAGGGTCTTACTCAGCCGGTCCCTCACCCGCGCTGCGCGCGACCTCTCCCACAGGGGAGAGGTAAGGAATCCGTCCCCCTCTCCCGCTTGCGGGAGAGGGTAGGGTGAGGGTCTCCTAACAGCAGCGCGAAACCCCCGTCCACTTGCGCTGCTGTTCGCTCAGGTAAAACGCCCGCCGACTCATCGGCGGCGTACCCGCATGCGCTGCCGTGTGGTGCGAGAGATATCGATCGTATGCGTCATCGGTAGCGAGCGATCGTATGAGGCTCCACGCAGCCGCGAAGTAAAGCTGGAGTCGACGCATCATCACGTTGCCTCCGCAGTGGCTTTGACATACGGCGCTTCCGAATTCGGCGGCACCGGCTGCCCACGCATCACTCGCAAGCTGATGCGGATCATGTCCCCGATCACCACCCAGAGAATCGCCGTCAGCAGCAAAGCCAGGGCGGCGTCGAGCCGTTGGTTGAAGATCAGTTGCGGCGCGACTGCCGCTTGTTCCGGCGGCAAGGTGCCGGCGGCAAGCTTGGCGGCGAGGTCGTCTGGCGGCGGCAAAGAAACCGATGCGCACGTCGTCGCTGGTGAGTTTTTCCCATGCCGCAGTGCTCGTGATGATGGCTAGCCAGGCCAGAGGGACGCCGGTGACCCAGGCGATATCGGAGTTTGCCGGACTTGACCAGGATGCCGGTGCCCACGGAGAGCGCGATGGCCGCCGAGCATCTGGTTGGAGATGCCGAACAGCGGCCACAGGATGTTGACGCCGCCATTGGGGTCGATGACGCCGATATAGAGGAAATAACCCCAGGCGGCGACGATGATGGCTGGAGCTCAGGATCACCGAGGGGTACCAGGAAGTCTGCGCCCAGGCGTGGCCAGAGGTTGCCGAGCAAATCCTGCAGCATGAAGCGCCCGACGCGCGTGCCGGCGTCCAGCGTGGTGAGGATGAACACCGCCTCGAACATGATGGCGAAGTGGTACCACAGGCGAGCATGCCCTGGCCGAAGGCGCTGGCAAAAATGCTGGCCATGCCGACCGCCAGCGAGGGGGCGCCGCCGGTGCGGGCAAACAGGGTGGTCTCGCCCATATCGCGTGCCAGTTGCTCCATCTGTTCGACGGTGACCGGAAAGCCCCAGGAAGAGATGGTCGCGACGGCCTCGGCGGCCGTTTTGCCGACCACGCCCGGCCGGGCTGTTGATGGCAAAGAAAACGCCGGGATCGAGCACGGTCGCGGCGATCATGGCCATGATCGCGACGAAGGATTCGAGCAGCATGCCGCCGTAGCCGATCATGCGGATATCCTTTTCATTGGCGAGCAGCTTGGGCGTGGTGCCGGAAGCCACCAGCGAGTGGAAGCCGGAGACCGCGCCGCAGGCGATGGTGATGAACACGAACGGGAACACGCTGCCGCCGAAGATCGGCCCGCTGCCGTCGATGAACTGGCGTGATGGCGGGCATCTTGATCTCCGGCTGCATGACGATGATGGCCATGGCCAGCAGCAGAATGGTGCCCAGTTTCATGAAGGTGGAAAGATAGTCGCGCGGCGCGAGCAGCAGCCAGACCGGCAGGATGGCGGCGAGAAAGCCGTAGCCGATGACGAACCAGGCCAGGGTCAGGCCGTCGTGGTCGAAGAGCGGGCGCAGTACGCTGTTGCCGTCGATCCATCCGCCGCCGACCACCGCCAGCAGCAGCAGGACAAGCCCGATGAGCGAGCCTTCCAGCACGCGGCCCGGGCGGATGCTGCGCATGTAGAGCCCGACCAGCATGGCGATCGGAATGGTGGCGGCCACCGTGGAGGTCGCCCAGGGGCTGTGTTTCATGGCGTTGACGACCACCAGCCCGAGCACCGCGATCAGGATGATCATGATCATCAGCGTGCCCACCAGCGCCGCGATGCCGCCGATGGGGCCGAGTTCGTCGCGCGCCATCTGGCCGAGGCTGCGGCCATTGCGCCGCGTGGAGAAGAACAGGATGGTCATGTCCTGCACGCAGCCGCCCAGCACGGCGCCGACCAGTATCCACAGCGTGCCGGGCAGGTAGCCGAACTGCGCCGCCAGGGTCGGGCCGATCAGCGGGCCGGGGCCGGCGATGGCGGCGAAATGGTGGCCGAACACGATCCAGCGGTTGGTGGGCACGAAATCGCGGCCGTTGTTGAGTCGTTCGCCGGCGTCGCGCGCGTCGCATCGAGCTGAGCACCGTCGCCGCGATCCAGGCGCTGTAGAAGCGATAGCCCAGGCATAGATGCACAGCGCGGCGACCACGATCCACATGGCGTTGATGGTCTCGCCCCGATGCAAGGCGATGCCGCCGGCGGCGCACGCCCCGACCAGTGCTACCAGACTCCAGAACAGTTTTTGCATCGTTCGTTTACCAGCGCTGCGTTACCACCCCGAAAACCGGCGGATCGTAGCGCTCGCGTCCCCCGCAATAGTTGAGAGAGTGGGCTACTCGCCGGCGCCAGCCGGCAGCTTATCAGGGCAGATTATTCGTCGAACCGGCTGTTGGCGATGCCGGCCCAGTCGGTGCAGAACAACCGGCTATCCCGCAATTCGGTCTTGATGATGCCGGTGTTCGGCAGCGGGTGGCGCAGGGCGAAATCGGCCGGCACGTTATTGGCCAGCATCGGCACCATGAAGCCGAGCGTGGCGCTGTGCGCGACGATGACGACGACGCCGGTATCCAGCGCGTGTCGGTTCATGACTTCCCTCACGAACGGCAGGAAGCGGCGCTGCACTTCGGCAAGACTCTCGCCGCTGCCATGGCGCGCTTCGAAGTCCTTGTCGACTAGCCATTTGCGCGCCAGGTCCATATATATGGCGCGAACATCTTCGTTCGAGTCCGGCGCGATGCCGAAGTTGATCTCGACTGCTTCGGGCGCCAGCGACAGGGTCAGCGTGTGATCGAAGGCCACCGCGTCCGCTGTCTGAATGGCTCGCAGGTGAGTGCTGCTGTAAATTTTGGTGATGGGCGCATCGCTGATGGCCGCGGCCAGGGCACGCGCCTGCTCCACGCCTGTGCGCGTCAATGGATAGCTAACGCCGCCATCGGGCACCGGCCGGGGACTGCCGGGGATGTTGCCCGCTGCAATATTTAGGGTGCTTTCGCCGTGGCGGATGAACCAGATCTGCAGCGGCGGGGTTGCGGCGGCTGTGGCCGGCGGCGGCAACAGGCTGACGATCGCAAGTGCGCCGGCGAATCCCACGAATGCACGGCGAGTGAGCCGCGATTCAGGCGTGGTGGTCATGAGGTCGATTGCTGTGCGAGGTGAATTCCTGGCGTGCTGTTGTACCTCATCGTCGCCATTTGGCAAGTACGCGCAACTTCGCTTGTTGCTCATATGTCGTTTCGGTGTTGACTACTTTTGCGGCAGCGAGCGGAGTATGCTCAGCCGCATTCAACGACTCCAATTCGTAAGCTAAACCTAACAAGCAGTTCTCATCGAGGGAGATTGCGATGGCAGATCCGAGTGTCCGCGGACGGTTTGTCTGGCATGAACTGATGACGCCGGACTCAAGCGCCGCCCACGCGTTTTATTCGAAGGCGATCGGCTGGAAGAGTCAGCCCTGGGAAGAAGATCCTGCATACGTCATGTTCGCCGCGTCCCGCGGCCCGGTCGGTGCCACCGTGGCGACTACCGATGGCTCGCCGCCGCGCTGGCTCCCTTACATCGGCACCGGCGACATCGCCGAGACCGTAGATCTTGCCAAGGAAAAAGGCGCCAGCCTGGTGAAGGGCATCACCCCCCTGTCGAGTGGCAGCAAGTACGCGGTGCTGCAGGATCCCTACGGCGCCACCTTCGGTGTTTATGAATCGGCCGCGGACTATGGCGAGATCAGCGCGCCGAAACCCGGCGAGCATTCGTGGCACGAGCTGATGAGCGAGGATTACGCCGGCGCGTTCGATTTCTATTCCTCGCTGTTCGGCTGGGAAAAGGTCGACGAGCTGGACATGGGCGAGATGGGCGTCTACCTCATTTATGGATTCGATGGTCAACCGTTTGGAGGCATGATGAACGCAGTTCCTGGTGGCTCGCCGCCCTCGTGGATGAGCTATGTGCACGTGAAGGACGTCAATCAGACAGCAAAGAAGGTCAAGGCCGCCGGCGGCAAGATCGCCAACGGCCCGATGGAAGTGCCGGGCGGCGACTGGATCGTGCAGCTGATCGATCCTCAAGGTGCGATGTTCGCGGCGCATGCGGCGGCAGCCAGCATGCGGAAGTCGGTGAAGTCCGCTGCGAATGGCGCAGCTCAGCCGGAGCCGGCGGCAGCAGCGCCGGCCGAGAAGCCGAAGAAAAAATCCAAGCCCAAGGCGGCGGCCGCGGCTGAATCTCCTCCGCCGGTAGTCGAGGAGCCGGAGGAAACTCCACCGCCCGAGCAGGCGCCGCCGGAAGCACCGTCCGCGCCAGCTCCTGCGAAGAAGGCGCCGGCCAAAAAGGCTCCGAGCAAGAAGGCTCCGGCTGAGCAAGCTCCTGCCAGGAAAGCGCCGGCCAAGAAGGCCCCCGCCAAAAAGGCGCCGAGCAAAAAAGCCCCGGCTAAAAAGGCTCCGAGCAAGACTCCCGCCAAGAAGAAGGCGGGCAAGAAGAAATCTCCGGCCGCCAAGGGCAAGGGCGCCGGCAGCAAGAAAACCGCCGCCAAAAAGGGCGCCAAGAAAAGCGCCAAGAAGGTCGGCAAGCAGACGCGCTCAGGGGGAAAGAAGAAGGCGGCGAGCAAACCGCGCAAGGGGAAGTGACAAGTAACCCAAGGAAGGGGCTAGTGACTAGCGATTAGTAACTAGGTAGCGCGGGGTCGCCGGAAGAGCATTCCTTCGGCGGCCCCGATCTTATAAGTAAGCGCGGACTCTTTTTATCTTCACCCTCTCCCTTCGGGAGAGGCTCTCTATCTTTACCCTCTCCCTTCGGGAGAGGGTAGGGTGAGGGGTCCTGATCCGCCCTCAGCGAATTTCCACTCGCATCGACCCTATCCCGCCTATGCCGGCATCGACGATGTCGCCCGCGATCACCGGACCGATGCCGCCCGGCGTTCCGGTCAGGATGAGGTCGCCCGGGTACAGCGTATAGAACGATGACGCGTATTCGATCAGGCGGGGCAGATCGTTGATCAGGTTGCGAGTGTTGCCGCGTTGGCGCGGCTGGCCATTCACCTGTAACCACAATCCCAGGGCGCCGGGGTCGGCAACTTCATCACGAGTGATCAGCCACGGTCCGAGTACGGCGTGACCATCAGGGGATTTGCGCAGGCTGCGATCCTCGCTGCCGCGCACTGTCATATCGAGCGCGACGGCATAACCCGCCACGTGATCCAGCGCCCGCTCGCGATTCACATTGCGACACCAGGATCCGATCACTGCGGCCAGCTCCACTTCGTGATCATGCTGGCGTCCCGGCAGCGACAGCTCGATGCCTTCGGACGGCCCGATCAGCGAGCTGGTCGCCTTGAGGAACAAGCCGTCGCGCTGCAGTGTGCTGACGACCGAATCATCGCCAGGCTCGCGATAATTTTTCGGCGCGCCGAGGATTTTGCTGGGATTGGCAACCGGGCTTTTCAGTGAGCAGTCGCTCAGGCGGCGGGGCACGCCCGACTCCGCGAGATGATCGATCATTCCGCGCAACCGGTCGAGATTGGCGACCAGCAGGTCCCCGGGCTCGATGGGCCAGCGCGCGGCGGGAATGGAATCCAGGACGGAGCTCACATCGACGACCATGTCGCCGCGAATCACGCCCAACCGGTCGGCATCGAATCTACATAAGCGCATGCGACAGCAGCTTCCCTTACCGCGGCGGGCCGTGCAAGAGCCGGCGCATTCGTGTAGAAAGGCGCCTCGCTTCGGGGTACATACAGATGAAGACGGTACGCGGAAAAACCTTTAGCGGGCAGCGAGTGGTCCTCGACGGCAAGGCCTTCGTCGACTGTCATTTCAAGGACTCCAATCTGATCATCGAAGGCAACGGCCTCTTCGAGATGCAGAATTGCAAAATCGAGGAAGATTGCCGGCTGGCGGTGGAAGGCCCGGGCCAGGTACTGCTGCATACATTGAAGATGATGCTGTACTCCGGCGGCTGGATGTCCCGCGTCGCCGATAACGTACTGCATGCCGTCAAGCAGCCGCCGAAGGCCAAGAAGAAGGCCGTCCCGACTTAGGCCTCGATGGCCTGGGGCGCCTTCGCCTCGATCATTTTCGCCAGGGCGTACAGCGTCTCCAGGATCGGTGTAGCGACGCTGTGCTGGCGCGCAACGCGTAACGTATTGCCGAGAATCGCCTCCACTTCCATCGGCCGACCGTGCTCGTAGTCCAGCGCCATGCTGGTTTTGTACGCAGGGATATCCCGCGTGGTGGCGATGAGCTGATCGATGAGCTTGGGATGCATAGGGTGCCCAGCCGCCGCCGCGACGGCGCAGACCTCTTCCATCGTCGTGCGGATGAAGGTTCGCGACTGCTCCGTACCCAGCATCACAGCCGTGTCGAGCACGCCGCCCATGATGGAAATCGAATTGAAGGTCGCGTTCCAGACCGCCTTCTGCCAGCGTGCGGTTACGATGTCGTCCGTCACTTTGCAGACAATGCCGCTGGCAGTGAACCAGCTCGCCAGTCGATCTGCGGCCGGCGAAGCGCCGCCGGGATAACGGCCGAGGTTCAGCGAGCCGACTGCTTGATGCTGGATCTTGCCCGGTTCGCCGCGGCCGACGCCGACGATCGCAAGGCCGCTGAGCAGTTCATTGCCCGGAAAAGCGTCGGCAATTTCCGCTTCGATGTCGATGCCGTTTTCGATCAGCACGATGACAGTCTGCGGCCCCACGGCCGGGCGGATCAGCGCGGCGCGATCGACGCCGGCCAGCACTTTGACGGTAAGGATCAGGTAATCCGGCGGCGACTCGCAGTCGGCCACGTCGCGGTAGACCCGATGCGGGCGGAAGATGTGATTGCCCAGCAGCGCACTGGTGATGTCATAGCCGTCGCGCTTGACCACGCCGAAATCCGAACGGCAGACGACCGAAACTTCCGCACCCTGGCGCGCCAGGGCGGAGCCGAACAGCGCGCCGACTGCGCCGGCACCGACGACAAGGACTGAAGACATAAGCGAGCAGCGAATCGTGACTGGGAATACTGCAGAAGTTTACCCGCTAAGCATGGGCTGGCGGCCAGCGAGCCGTTAAGATCCGCACCGCGAACGCACCCTTCACACAGCCAACGCCGGCCAGCTCTTTTTATGCCCAACCTGACCACTTTGCATGCGGACGAACTGCGCGCCTGCCATGAAGATATCCGCCGCCGCTATCAGGCTTTCGCCGAGCGCAAGCTGAAACTCAACCTGACGCGCGGCAAACCCTCGTCGCGTCAGCTGGATCTGTGTAACGAGCTGCTGACTTTGCCCGGCGGTGACTACCTGTCCGGCGGCGTCGACAGTCGCAACTACGGTGAATTGCAGGGACTGACCGAACTGCGGGTACTGCTGGCCCCGATATTCGGCGTCAGTGCCGATCGTGTGATTCTCGGCGACAACTCCAGCCTTGCGCTGATGCACGACGCGGTCGTCTATGCGCTGTTGAAGGGCACCGTCGATAGCGAACGGCCGTGGTCGCGCGAATCTCGTATCGCTTTCATCTGCCCGGTGCCCGGTTACGACCGCCATTTTTCCATCTGTGCACAGTTCGGCATCGAGATGATCACAGTGCCCATGCTCGATACCGGTCCGGACATGGACGCGGTGGAAAAGCTGGTGGTCGCCGATCCGCAGATCAAAGGCATGTGGTGCGTGCCGAAATACAACAACCCGTGTGGCACGGTGTACTCGAACGCGACCATCGAGCGCTTGGCGACAATGCCGACGGCGGCGCGCGATTTTCGTTTGTTCTGGGATAACGCGTACGCCGTGCATCACCTGACCGCGGAACGCATCGAGATTGCGAACATCGATGCCGCCTGCGTGCGCGCCGGCCAGCCGAATCGCGCCTTCATTTTTGGCTCGACCTCGAAGATCACTTTCGCCGGCGCCGGTGTCGGCCTGTTCGCCGGCTCGAAAGACAATGTCGCGTGGTACTTGAAGAACATGGGCATGCGCACGATCGGCGGCGACAAAGTGAATCAGCTGCGCCATATCCGTTTGTTCAACAGCAACGGCGGCGTCGATGCGTTGATGGAGCGTCATCGCGTCATCCTCGCGCCCAAGTTCGAGCAAGTATTGGATACTTTCGACCAGGTGCTCGGCGATTCCGGCGTGGCTCGCTGGACGCGCCCCAAAGGCGGCTATTTCATTACGCTCGAAGTGCCGGATGGCTGCGCCCGGCAAGTGGTGAAGCTGGCCAAGGAAGCCGGCGTCGAACTCACGCCGGCGGGTGCGACTCATCCGCTCGGCAAGGATCCGTACGACCGTACCATTCGCATCGCGCCGAGTTTTCCGGAGTTGCCCGAAATCACCCAGGCGGCCGAAGGTGTCGCGGTGTGCGTGTTGCTGGCCGTGACCGAAAAGCTGTTGCAGTCGCATGCCAGCTGATCGCGCCGACGTCGCACTCGAAACGCTGTTCCTTCCTTTCGGCGAAGGTCGCCTGCAATGGCCGGAGAGCGGCGCGATGTTTCTTCGCGCTCGCGATGGTTGGCCGCTGCACCAGCAACCGTGGCCTGGGCTGGTATGCGAGCAAAGCTTCAAGCCGGAAGCCGATGCACTGTCGCAGGCGGGATTTGCCGTCAACAAGGCCCATGCTGGCGGAACCTACGAGTTGGTGTTGGTATTGCCGCCGCGTCAGCGCGACGAGGCGCGGGCCTTGATGTCGCGCGCTGTTGCGATGACGCGTCCTGGCGGGCGAGTCATTGCATGTCAGAGCAATGATGAAGGTGCACGCTCGGCGGAGGCTGACCTCGCGCGCCTTGCAGGCAACGTCGAGTCGATGAGCAAACATAAATGTCGCGTGTTCTGGACTGCGCCACTGGCTCACGTCAACGCGTCGTTGATCGATGAATGGCGTGAGCTCGACGCCGTGCGACCTGTCGTCGATGGCAGTTTCGTCAGCCGGCCGGGTTTGTTCGCGTGGGATCGAATCGATGTGGCCTCGGCATTACTGGTGGAGCAGCTGCCCGAGAAACTTGCCGGACGCGCCGCGGATCTGGGCGCGGGCTTCGGGTATCTGTCGGCGGGATTGTTGGCCCGCTGTCCCGGCATTACGTCGCTGGATGTTTACGAAGCGGAAAAGCGCGCGCTGGACCTGGCTCGCATCAATCTGCAACGTTTCGAAGACCGGGCGGAATTGCAGTATCGCTGGCATGACGTCAGCGCCGGCTTGCCGGACAGTTACGACGTGATCGTCACCAATCCCCCATTTCATGCCCAGCGCGGCATCGATCGGCCCGACATCGGCCGGCGCTTCATCGCTGTCGCGGCAGAGTCGCTGCGGCCGGGCGGCAGGTTGTGGCTGGTGGCCAATCGTCACTTGCCTTATGAGGCGGTCCTGACCGGCATCTTCACCAGTGTGCGCACAGTGGTGCAGGCACATGGCTACAAGATTATCGAAGCTGTACGTTCCAGGCCTGTCGCGGCCAGAAAATCGCGATGAGACTGGTGAAGCTCATCGCCAATCTCGGCTACGGCAGCCGCCGGGAAGTGACGGCGATTTTCCGCGAAGGGCGCATCACCGATGTCGATGGCGAGGTGCTGTACGCCGACGACAAGGTCGAACACTCTCGCGTGCGCATCGATGGCGAGCCGCTCGATCCGCCGCTGGGCATGGTGCTCATGTTGCACAAGCCGACCGGCTTCACTTGCTCGACCAGCGATCCCGGCCGCATCGTCTATGAACTGGTGCCGCCGAGATTTCGTCAGCGTGAGCCGGTCTTGTCGACGGTGGGCAGGCTCGATCGCGACACCAGCGGCCTGCTGCTCATGACTGATGACGGCAAACTGTTGCACAAGATCGTCGCACCGAAAACCAAGCTGCCCAAAATTTACGAAGCCACGCTGGCCCGCGACCTGCGCGGCGATGAAGCAAAGATTTTCGCGAGCGGCAAGCTGATGCTCGAATCGGA
This sequence comes from uncultured Gammaproteobacteria bacterium, assembly GCA_963710595.1. GTDB lineage: Bacteria > Pseudomonadota > Gammaproteobacteria > Steroidobacterales > Steroidobacteraceae > Steroidobacter. Next base: position 287,917 of record CAVQAZ010000003.1, on the reverse strand, counting down.
GCGAGAACCGCTGGCCCCCGCAACCCTGGAAGTGCTCGGGCCACGACAGGCGCGTCTGGCGCTGACGGAAGGTCGCTATCACCAGGCGCGCCGAATGTTTGCCGCGGTGGGCAATCACGTCGAAGCACTTCACCGCAGCCGCGTCGGCGGGCTGCAACTGGACGATCTGCCGATCGGGGAGTGGCGGATGCTGAACGCGGCGGATGTGGAGCGGTTGTTTAGCGTTACCGCGGGCTGAAGGCCCCTCACCCGCGCGGACGCGCGACCTCTCCCAAGGGGAGAGGTGAAGAGCGTTCTTACCCCTCTCCCTTTGGGAGAGGGCAGGGTGAGGGGTCGGGGTCCGGCCTGTACCCTCACCAATTCCTCGACAATCCTTGCCTGATCCTGCAAAGGTGGCTTGCCCGGTCGCGACAAGCGCGCTGAACTGTGTCGATAATCGGGCTCGGGGCTAGCCCGATATCCCGCAGTGATCTTTCGAGGGCCGCAGTCATGATTGCCATGTATTCCGAACCCTCCATCGAGTTGCCCAACCTGGATGCGCAGCAGGCTGAGCTGGCGGGACTGGTGACGCGCCTGACGCCGGCCGAAGGCGTGCATTCGTCTGCAATTCCGGGGTTCTCGCTGATCCGCGCCAATTCGCCTTCGCTGCCGGTGCCGTCGCTTTACGATCCCGAGCTTGTGCATCGTCGTTCAGGGTCGCAAGCGCGCATTCCTGGGCGACGAGGTCTACGTGTACGACGCACTCAACTACCTGACCGTGTCGGTCACGCTGCCGGCGATCGGGCAGATCCTCGAGGCCACCGAAGATCGTCCTTACCTGTGCCTGCGGCTGGAATTGGACGCGCGCCTGATTGCTGAGCTGTTGTTGCAGGTAGGACGCAGTGGCGTGCCGGCGTCGACAGATCGTGGCTTATTCGTCGCCCGCACCAGCCCGCAATTGTTGGACGCCGTGCTACGGCTGACAAAACTGCTCGAGCATCCGCGCGACGCCGCGATCCTGGCGCCGTTGGCGATGCGTGAAATTCACTACCGAGTGCTGACTAGCGAGTTGGGGCATCGATTGCGCGAGTTGTGCGTGGTCGACAGTCAGGTGCATCGCGTCGCTCGCGCGATCGAGCTGTTGCGCAAACGATTCACCGAATCGCTGCGCATCGAAGATCTGGCAGCCGCCGCGCACATGAGCGAGTCTTCGTTACACCACCGCTTCAAGGCGGTGACGGCCATGTCGCCGATGCAGTTCCAGAAGCAATTGCGCCTGCATGAGGCCCGGCGACTGATGCTCACCGAGGGCCTGGAGGCGGCTGCGGCCGCTCATCGTGTCGGATATGAAAGCCCGTCGCAGTTCAGCCGCGAATATCGCCGCTTGTTCGGGGCGCCGCCACGACGGGAAATCGAGACCGTGCGCGGCGCCACACCACAACCTGCATAAATCCGCCGCTGTCCGACCCCCGCCAGCCGCCGGTTTGCGTAAAATGCCGCCGTCGGTGTCGAGGTCGTTCGGAGCACTTCCATGAGCATGTCATTGCGCGAGCAGCTGCTGGCCGCCGGCCTGGGCAACAAAAAGCAGGCGCGCCAGGCTGAGCAGCAGCATAAACAGCAGCAACATCAGCAGGCCAAGAACAAAGTTGCGCGCGAAGAGCAGGAAAAGCGCGCGGCCGAGGCCCGTGCCCAGGCTCAAGCCGCCAAGGCTGCGCGCGATGCGGAGCTGAACCGCAAGCGTCAGGAGAATGCCGAGCGCAAGGAGCGCTGGGCGCAGATCAAACAATTGATCGAACAGCATCGCCTCCCCAAGCCGGACAGCGAGGAATATTTCAACTTCATCGACCGGCAAAAGGTCCGCCGGATCACCGCCGACAACGCCTTGCGTGAAAGACTGATGAGCGGCGCGGTGATGATCGTTCGTTGCGAAGGGCGCTATGACATCGTGCTGGCGGAAATCGCCGAGCGCATTCGTGAGCGCGACGAGCGGGCGGTGGTGAAGCTGAACGCCGCGGAAGAAAAACCGGGTGACGACGATCCTTACAAGGAATATGTCGTTCCCGACGACCTCATGTGGTGAGGTCGCCGTAAGCCAGAGCAGGGTTCACAGGCCTTCTTGGCGCATCCCGGTGCGTCATGCACCGGGATGCTTCAGTCAAGGACTTGCCGCGCCCGTTCCTGATAGCGTTGCGCCGACACCCGAAGGTTGTTTTCTTCGATGTGAAACGGCGTCTGCGCAATGTAAGCCAGCGCGCGGGGCACGCCAAAGCGATCGATCAGCGGACGAATCAGCAGAATCCCGCCGTAGCGCTGCACATCGAGGTAACCCTGGTCGCCCTTGTTCCACAGGCCGCGGCGGAAACCGGCGAAATCCTCGGGCCAGATCATGTCCAGCCGGTTGGCGTTGAAAATCGGCGCGCGCACCTCCTTGAGGTGTTCGTTGATGCCTTCGACCAGCATCTCGCATGGCAAGCGCTGGCCCAGATCGTGCGAATTGCAGTCCTTGTGCGGCCAGGACAGGCCGCGCGAGCGGGCGGCCTCCTGCAAATAGGCAGTCCAGATCAGTTGATCGATGGTCGCGACCACCGGAAACGTGGTCCGGTACTGATCGTTCTCGTAAAAGGGCCAGTAGTAGGCGGCCGCCCGTATTGGATTGGGGACCTTGGCGCTGAGTAATCGTCGCGGGAACACCAAGGTGCGGTGTTCCTGGTCATAGGTTTCCTTGCCGTGGCTGTCCGCCAGGTCCTTGGTGCCGACGAAGCGGACCTGCAGCGCGCCTGGCAAGGTGCCCAGCAGGTCGCCGAATGCATTGGTGATGGCTTCGGTGCGATAGGTCACGAGAGCGGCAAAGCGTTGCTTGCACTGCTCACGGTTGACGCTTTCGCAAGCGGAGCCGACGGTTGGAAACAACAGAGCCGGGAATAAAAAAGCAGACACGAGTGCAAGACGCTTCATAGCACGCTCCCGTCTTTCGACGGCTGGTCAACCCTCTTGGCCAAGAAGCTTGCAGAAACCGTGCCGCGAATAAGCAAGCAACGAGACCCAAGGCGGGAAGTTCCCTGTCGGAAAAATTTCTGAGAAAGATCGCGTTCGCGGTGAGGAGTACCGCTCGTCGGCGCGGGCAGCCGCTAAGTGGATTGACGGCTCAACAGCGAACGAATGCGCACAGAGCCTTTGTTTATAGGCCTTTCTTGCCGATTGAACAGGCCCGTGCAGCAGCTCGCTGTGAGCACTGTTCATAAGCAAGTAGTACACAGCGCAGCTGGCACACACGGATTCGACGAACATACAAAAATATATGTTCAGCCCGCCAGCCTGTTCGCCCGCTTGCGTTTTGGTGTTGCCGCCGCGCGAATCAGGTCTCGGTCGGTTGCGCGATTAATCCATCGCAACACAGGGTTAGACCGCCATCGTTCCATGTCGCATAAAAGAATCACGCGGCGAGTGTCGGTGCGGCTGGCAGCTTTGATGATGACAAGGTGCGTCGAACTTCGCCGTGTCACCGCTGCGCCAACTATTTTTTTCGCCGCCAACGAGGCGATAACACTCAGGAGAATTTGGTGTCGTTAAGCGCAACATTCAGGCGGTGACGATGTAAACATTGCCGCGCTTATGGCAGGAATTGCTGTCTTACCCGCCGGGACTGTACGTAGGTGAAGCGGCCCCGGCGTGGGCTTTCGTCCGGAATCGACACGAAATTCTATAGAATGGCGGCCGACGCCCTGCACTGTTGGAGTTGGTCCGATGAATGAGCTGCCCATGAACCCGCTACGCCAGGTCCACGAGTTGGGACAGAGCATCTGGCTCGACGATATTCGTCGCGCCTGGCTGCGCGACGGCACCTTAGCGCGGCTGATTGCCGACGACGCGCTGGCGGGCGTGACTTCCAACCCGGCCATCTTCGCCAAAGCCATCAGCGAAGGCGCCGAATACAATGACGCCATCCTCAGCATGGCGCGGGCCGGGCGCACGATCGACCAGATCTACGAAACGCTCGCCCTCGAAGACGTGCAAGGCGCCGCCGATTTGTTTCGCCCGCTCTACACGGCGAAGAACGGCGCCGATGGTTATGTCAGCCTCGAGGTTTCGCCGCATCTCGCCGACGATACCCAGGGCTCGATCGCCGAAGGCCTGCGCTTGTGGAAGGCGTTCGCGCGTCCCAATGCGATGATCAAAGTGCCCGGCACCGAAGCCGGCTTGCCCGCGATCACCGAACTGATTGCCGCCGGCATCAACATCAATGTCACCTTGTTGTTCAGCGTCGAGCGCTATCGCGCCGTCGTCGATGCCTATCTGACCGGGCTGGAGCAGCGGGTCAAAGCCGGCCAGCCGATCGACAAGATCGCGTCGGTCGCCAGTTTCTTCCTGAGTCGTATCGACACGTTGGTCGATGCGAAGCTCGACGCTCTGAAGAATTATGAAGCGAAGGCACGTCGTGGCCGCGCGGCTATCGCGAGCGCGCGGTTGGCTTATCAGTACTACAAGCAGTGGACCGGCAGTCCGCGATGGCAGGAATTGGCCGCCAGCGGAGTGAAGCCGCAACGTTTGTTGTGGGCGTCTACATCCAGCAAAGACCCGGCGTACAAGGACACGATGTATGTCGAAGCACTGATCGCACCGGACACCGTCAACACTCTGCCGCCCGCGACGCTGGAAGCGTATCGAGATCACGGCGAGCCGGCGGTGCGCATCGAAGAGGAACTGGCGGACGCCAAGGAAACCGTCCGCAGCCTCAAAGGCATGGGTATCGACCTGGAGAAAATCAGCCAGCAGCTGGAGCGCGAAGGCGTGAACAAATTCAAGGAGCCGTTCGACGCGTTGCTGGCAACGCTGAAAAAGCGCGCTGGGAAGTAACACTTCCCTCAGCCGCTTGCGGGGAGGGCTAGGGTAAGGGTCTTACTCAGCCGGCCCCTCACCCGCGCTTCGCGCGACCTCTCCCAAGGGGAGAGGTGAAGATTCCGTCCCCTCTCCCGCTTCGCGGGAGAGGGCTAGGGTGAGGGTCTTACTCAGCCGGTCCCTCACCCGCGCTGCGCGCGACCTCTCCCACGGGGAGAGGTGAAGATTCCGTCCCCTCTCCCGCTTCGCGGGAGAGGGCTAGGGTGAGGGCCTTCTCTGTGTTGCACCCCCCACCGCCTACTTCCTGAGCCAGAACACCATCACCGCCAATACCAGGATCACCAGCAGGCGGACAATCATCGACGGCGTCAGCCGCGCCTTCCTGCGATTGAAGCGTCGGCGACGAACGGCGAGCGGCTGATACTTTTCATTGCGGGCCCAGGCGAGCGCCTCCGAGGCAGCGATGAAGTGACCGGGTTCGCTGTCGAACAAGACTCCGTCCGTCATTGCCGCGAGCGTCGCTGCGGCTGCAGTGGCGGCCGCGCGGTCCGAATCGCGACCGCTGAATCGCAGGCTCACCACGGCGTTGCGCGCGCCGATGACCTGCATTCCTTCCTCTCCAATCTCGTCCGTCGGCGTGTCGAAGGCCTCCAGGTAGAACTCGAAGCCGGTGCGATCGTCCGGGCAGGGCCAGTAGCCGCTGTGTGATTGCGGGTCGAAGTGGCCATCCAGCTGAGTTTCGAAGCCGCCTTCGCGAATCACCCGCGCCCAATCTGCCGTCGATGGCAGCCGCTCACGATCGAGAAATACGTTAAAGCTGATCACTCCAGTATTATGCCGCCACAAAGAGTAACGGCACCCTCACCCCGGCCCTCACCCGCCCGGACGGGCGACCTCTCCCGCGAGCGGGAGAGGTGAAGAGACTCCTGCCCTCTGCCTTTGGGAGAGGGCAGGGTGAGGGCTTCCGACATTGAACGATGCAACAGGGGATTGATCGATGGCTGTCGCTTCGACCACTCAGGCAACCGCAGGCGGGATCGACCGTTCGCACCGGCGCGTCATCTTCGCGTCGTCGCTCGGCACGGTGTTCGAGTGGTACGACTTCTATCTGTACGGCTCGCTGTCCGCGATCATCTCGCAAGCAGTTCTTCTCCGGTGTCAACGAGACCACCGGCTTCATCTTCGCGCTGCTGGCCTTCGCCGCCGGCTTCTTCGTGCGGCCGTTCGGCGCGCTGGTGTTCGGGCGGCTGGGCGACCTCGTCGGCCGCAAGCACACCTTCCTGATCACCATCGTGATCATGGGCGTCTCGACCGCGCTGGTCGGTTTGTTGCCCAGTTACGCCACGCATCGGCGTCGCTGCGCCGGTCATTCTGATCGCGCTGCGCCTGCTGCAGGGCCTGGCGCTCGGCGGCGAATATGGTGGTGCGGCGACCTACGTTGCCGAACATGCGCCGCACGGGCAAGCGCGGCCTCTACACGAGCTGGATCCAGACCACGGCGACGCTGGGCCTGTTTCTGTCGCTGCTGGTGATTCTCGCCTGTCGCGTCGATGCTCGGCGAGCAGTTCGACGACTGGGGCTGGCGCATTCCGTTCCTGCTCTCGATCGTGCTGCTGGCGATTTCGGTCTACATCCGACTGCAGCTGCAGGAATCGCCGGTGTTCCAGGAGATGAAGGACGAGGGCAAGCTGTCGAAGGCGCCGCTGACCGAGGCGTTCGGCAACTGGAAGAATCTCAAGATCGTGCTGCTGGCGCTGTTCGGCGCGACCGCCGGCCAGGCGGTCGTCTGGTACGGCGGGCAGTTCTACGCGCTGTTCTTCCTCGAGAAGATCCTGCAGGTCGAGGCGCTGACGGCGAACCTCATCATCGCGGCGGCGCTGCTGATCGGCACGCCGTTCTTCGTGATCTTCGGCGCGCTGTCGGACGCGATCGGCCGCAAGACGCATCGTCATGGCGGGCTGCGTGCTCGCGGCGCTCACGTATTTCCCGGTGTTCCAAGGGCTGACGCACTTCGCGAATCCGGCGCTGGAGCAGGCCGTGGCGACCGCCCCGGTCGACGGTGGTCGCCGATCCCGAGGATTGCTCGCTTCCAGTTCGATCCGGTCGGCAAGACCGCGTTCACCAAGTCCTGCGACGTCGTCAAGTCGGCGCTGGCGAAGGCAGGCGTGCCCTATGAGAACGAAGCTGGCGGCGACCGGGGCGGTCGCACGCTGCGCATCGGCGACGGGAGCGAGCGCAACGTCTATCGATTCGTTCGCCGGCAACGCCTTCGACAGAGCGCAGTTCAAGGCGCGCCGAGGCGCGTTTCAGCGCGACGCTGAAGAGTGCACTGTCCGCAGCGGGCTATCCGCTGAAGGCGGACTCTGAGCGCAGTGAACTATCCGATGGTGATCCTGCACTCTGCACCTACCTCGTCATTCTCGTGACCATGGTGTACGGCCCGATCGCTGCGTGGCTGGTGGAGCTGTTCCCGACCCGCATCCGCTATACCTCGATGTCGCTGCCGTATCACATCGGCAACGGCTGGTTCGGCGGCTTCCTGCCGGTGACGTCGTTCGCTATCGTCGCGGCCACCGGCAACATCTATAACGGGCTGTGGTATCCGATCGTGGTGGCGGTGATGACGGCCATCATCGGCAGCTTGTTTCTGCGGGAAACCAAGGATGACGGCCTGAACGGGCCTTGATTAAGCTTGCGAACGGGGGAGTGCGCGGGACGGCGTATCCTGCGACAATGCCGCGCATACATTCCCAGTTCAGTTTCATCCGGTAGCATCGCGCATCCCCCCGGTCTTCAAGGGGCGGCGCGCGTCGCCAATTCGAAGGGAGAACAAGTGCACGATCTACCCGGTGCCCGCCGCGTAGCAGGGTTTTTGTTGATTTCATTGCTGGCCGGCTGTGGCGGCGGCAGTGGCGAAGACGAGGCCACGCGAACCGAAATCTCCACCAATGCGCTCACTTTCACCGCCGCGGCCCCGGATGCCGCGACCCCTGCGTCGCAAGTCATCACGGCCACCTTTGGCTCGGATATCGCCCACCTGGCGGTGATTCACAGCGGGGATGCGATCACCAGCGCCGTTTCGACGCTGAACGGACGCACCGCGCAAATCGTTGTCGTACCGACAGCTCCTGCGACCCTCGGTCCGGGCGCCTTCGTCGGCGCGGTAGCCGTCACCGGTTACACCTGTGCGGATCCGACCTGTACCAAGCTATCCGCCGGCAGCACCTCGACCGTCGCGGTGAATTATCAGATTTCGCCGGTGGTCCAGCAGGTCGCGCCGTATGTGGTGACGGCTGGCGTAGCCGATAGCGTCGTCATTCGCGGCATCGGCCTGGCGAGCTTCGCCATTCAAGGGGTGCGCTTCGGCGCCACTGCGGCGACGGCCTTTACGCTTCTGAGCACGACTGAGCTTCGTGCGACCTATCCGGCGCTGGCTGCGGGCACGTACCCGATCGCGCTCGACGCTTCTTCACACCAGGGTACGATTCCGTCGACCGCGACGCTGGTCGTCGTCGATCCGATCGCTTTTGCGGCTGGCACGTTGACTTATCCTGCCGGCAGCACCGCCACGCGCCGGTTGATCTATGATGCCGCGCGCAGCTCTTTGCTCGCGGTCACCGATGGTGCGAATGGCTCGATCGTGCGTTATCCCTACGTCGGCGGCGCCTGGGGCGCACCAGTGCAGAGCGGCACCGATTTGCGGGACGTCTCGCTGTCGACCAACGGCACACAATTGTTTGCCTTGAGCGCGACCTCGGTAGTGCCGTTTGATGCGGCGACTCTCGCGGCCGGCACCGCCATCGCGGCGCCTTCGCTACCCGCCAGTTCGTTCCTTAAAAACATCATCGTGGGCAACGACAATCGCGGTGTGATCACCACCGGCATCAATGCGAGCACTGCTACGCCCGGCTACGTCTATACGCCGAGCACCGGCCTGGTACAGCAGAACGGCGTCAACCTGAACAACGGCACGCCGGCAATTTCAGCCAATGGCGCCAGCGGCGTGGTGATACAGGGCGATCCGACGCTGACTACCCCGCCGCCGGTCTTTCTGTATTCGCCGGCCGCCAATTCGCTTAGCCCCGGCACCGTTTCGCTCAATCAGACTACGATCGCCCCGGTGTTGGATCGCGCCGCGACTCGGATCGTCCTGAACGGCACACGCGTTTACGACTCCGGCTTCGCTTTGCTCGGCACGCTGCCGAACACCACGGCGGCGATCGTACTCAAGCCCAATGGCACGCGGGCATATGCCTACGACCCGACGGCAGGCGGCATTGTCACCTATGACATTTCAGTAGATCGCGACGAAGCAGCCTATGCACCGTTGGGCGCTGCCGTGCCGCTGGCGGGTAATCCGGGCACAGCGGTGCAGATGATCATCACTCCCGATGGCGGCACATTGTTTCTGGCTGGCACCGGTGGCGAAATCGTGATTCAACCGACGCCGGCGCTGTGAGCCAGACTCTCATGACCAGACAACAATTTTCTGCCCACGCGTCGCTGCTGGTGACGTGGTCTGTGCTGAGCGGTGTTGCGGCCGCGGCCGAAATCGGTCGCCCGGTCGAGAACAAGGCGGTGCAGTCGACCAATTTCTCGCTCGGCCTCGCGGCGAGCGACAGCGACACCAAAGACAGCACCTCCAACGGCACCTTCGGCTTGGGCGGTATTGCAACCCTGCCGATCGGCGATCTGTTCGGTGCCTCGGTCGCGGCAAATTATTCGCGCTCGACGGCGCGCACCAGCGACGTGCTGCTCGATGCCATATCGCCCACTTCGTCGCGCCCGTCCTGCCGCTTCAACAATACCGATGCCGCCGTAACACTGTTCGCCCGCCGCCCGACGCTCGGCAAAGTCTCGGCCAGTTACGGCAAGGGCAGCCTGAGTTCGGATTGCGGCGACGACGCGGTGTTCGTCTCCACCGGCGACGACAAGATGGGTACCGACAGCTATCGGCTGGCCGTCGAAGCCTACCTCGGTGATTTCACCGTCGGCGCCTCGCGCATTTCCACCGAACTGGAAGATGGACCGAAGCTCGAGTCGGATTCGTTCAGCGCCAGCTGGTATCCGATCGACAGTGTGCGCGTCTCGCTCTCCGGCGGCGATCTGTATGACCAGGACACGTATGGCTTCGAGGTGGAGCACCAGCCGGAATTCATGGGCAACTCCTTGAGCGTGCTGCTGGGCTATTCCACCGTCGATCGCAACCAGGAAATCAGCACCATCAACTTCGGCGTCATCTATCACTTCGGCACCAAGGTGGCACTGAAGACGCGGGATCGACTGTACCGCTGAGTTCTCGACTCAGCGTTGCGCCGGCGAGGTCCTCCCATGAGTCCCGAACAATGGGCTTTCGAACCGGCAAGGAAGGCTTCTATCGCAAGCTCGGCTTCCGGCGCATGCTCACGGCCATGGCGAAGTTCGAGGACCAGGATCGCGCCGTCCGCACCGGTCTGGTGGAGGACTGAGCGCGATTGCCGTCGATTCGCAGTCTGCGCTGTTTGACGCATTGCTTGCGACAGCGCCAAGTTTCATAGTCCATGTCGGCATCGACTGGATCGCAACTTGGACAGGGGAGCAGGACCATGGTGAACCGTCGTTCCTTCATGCGTCAGATAGGCGTGCTGGCGGCCGCCGGCACGTACTTCGGCGAGACGCTGGTCGCGGCTACGGCGCAGGCCAACACTCCCGGCAAGTCCGCGACCCTATGGTTGGATGCCAACGAAAATCCCGCCGGGCCGCCGCAATCCTCGATCGACGCCATGGTGCAGGCCGCTGCCGAAAGCGGCCGCTATCACTTCGATGAATTCGGCGAGTTCGCGCAGACGATCGCGGCCAGCGAACAGGTGTCGCCGCAGCAGGTGCTGTTCGGCGTCGGCTCAAGTGACGTCATCATCGCTGCGATCTGCGCCTTCGCCACGACGTCCAAGCCGATGATCACCGCTGCGCCGACTTACGACATCATCGTCGCGATGGCGCGCAGTCTTGGCCGGCCAGTGGTCGAGGTGCCATTGACGCCGCAGTGGGCATATCCGGTGAAGCAGTTGGCGGCGGCAGCAAAGCAAGCTGGCGGCGGCCTCATCTACCTGTGCAATCCGAACAATCCCACTGCATCGCTGACGCCCGTTGCAGATATCCGTTGGCTGGCAACCAACCTGCCGCCGAATACGGTGCTGTTCGTCGACGAGGCCTACCTGGAATTCGCCGAGCCCGGCGCGGTCGAGAGCGCGATCAAATATGTTCGCGAGGATCGCAATGTGGTCGTCGCACGAACGTTCTCCAAGATTTATGGCATGGCCGGCGTTCGTGCCGGCTTCGGCTGTGCACGGCCGGACCTGGTCGCAGCCATGAATCAATTCATGGACAACGTCATTCCATTTGCCGGCGTTCGCGCCGCCAGCGCCGCGCTGAAAGAAAAGGCCGTGCTGGTTCCGGAGCGCCGCAAGAACAACGCGCGTATTCGCGGTGAGCTAACCCAGTGGCTGGATAAGAACGGCGTGAGCTACATTCCGTCGCATGCCAACTTCGTGATGATCGATGTCAAGCGCGACGTTCGGGGCTTCGGCGCCGACATGCTTCGCAAGGGCATCGCCGTCGGCCGTCCCTTCCCACCCCTCGGCAAGATGCTGCGCGTCACCATCGGCACCGACGAAAACATGCAGCGCTTTCGCCAGGCGTTCCTCGAGGTCTACCAGGCTTGAGCGGCGCAACCTTGCAGGAACCCGGGTCGGCACTTTCACACCCGGGCCATCGGCATTCGCCGGGTGCCGAACGCGTAGCAGTCGGATGCGGCCAGGCATCGGGGATTCCCTGAAGTTATCTCGAATCCGTTCGCTAACCGTTGGCAACTCTCTCGACCGGCGGCGGCGCGCCTTGCAGAACCGAGCACTTGGGCTGAGTGATCGAAAGGATGGCGGATGAAGGTGCGCCCTGCTGCGAACCAAGGCGAGGAATCGGCTCGTTGCCGTGAAAACGCTGAGCGGTGATCTTGAGCCACCGTTGGATATGCCGGCAGAACCGTTCGACGGCGCGCGCCCGGAAAAACGCGAGGCCGCCGCCTTCATACATTTGTTCCTGCGCCGGCGAAATGTGATACCACCATTGCAGGCGGTCCAGCCGTTCCCCGTCGAGATAGGGCAACGTGATCGAGAAACGACGGCCGTTGCGCGTCGGCGTGGTTTCTGCGAACGCAAAGTAGTCCTCGAAGCGCGCGCGGCAGTTCGATGTACGGCATCCGGCTGGCGATCTACGGGGTGACGTTCACGATCATAGCGAGTGTTGCGACAACGTTCTACGCCGATGCGAGCTGTCGAGCATTGCCGTTGCATGACTGCTGCCACTAAGCTTGCCCGCCTGGTCGGAATGATCGAAGGATCGGGAGAACGTTCGGTGACTCAACTGCACACTCTGCTGCGCCTGGCCGCCCTGGCTGCGGCACTTTTTTTGACGATCGGTTTGGAAGCCGGCGCCGCGCAGGCGGTCAAGACACTGCCGAGCGAAACGCCGGAGAAGTTCACGCCCAGCCTCGAGGAGTTCGATTACACCAAGCGCGAAGTGATGGTCCCGATGCGCGATGGCGTCAAGCTCAAGACCTTCATCCTGGTTCCCAAGGGCGCGAAGAATGCGCCGATGATGATGACCCGCACCCCGTACAACGCCGGCGGCCGCATCACTCGTTTCAACAGCCCGCACCTTGCGGCGGCTGTTCCAGCCATGAACGACACAGTCGCGGCTGCCGGATACATCATTGTTTATCAGGATGTGCGCGGCAAATTCGGTTCCGAAGGCGACTACGTCATGACGCGACCCTTGCGCGGGCCGTTGAATCCCACCAAGGTGGATCACGCCACCGACTGCTACGACACTATCGAGTGGCTGGTGAAGAACGTCCCGGAGAGCAATGGCCGCGTCGGCACCATGGGCGGTTCGTACGAGGGCTACACCACGGTCATGTCGACTGTGAATCCGCATCCGGCGTTGAAGGTCGCGGTGCCGTTCGCGCCGATGGTCGACGGCTGGATGGGCGATGACTGGTTCCATTACGGTGCGTTCCGCCAGGGCGCGGCGCTGGAGTTCATTTACGGCCAGCAGTCGACGCGCAAGGGCGACTTCAAATGGTGGTCCGGCGAATACGACATCTACGACACTTTCCTGCGCGCAGGATCGGCCGGGGCGCTCGCCAAGGCGCGCGGCCTCGATCAACTCGGCTTCTGGCGCGCCATCGCCGAACATCCAAGTTACGACCAGTGGTGGCAGGAGCAGGCCGTCGACAAGTTGCTGGCGAAGCAGCCGGTGACGGTGCCGATGTTGATCGTCGGCGGATTGTTCGACCAGGAAGATATTTACGGCAGCCCCGCGTTGTACAAGGCGTTGGCGGCGCAAGATCCACGTGGCGATTTCGTGCACCTGGTGCTGGGCCCTTGGAATCATGGCCAGGGGCGGCGCGAGGGCCGCAGCCTCGGCGCGTTGCAATTCGAAGGTGATACAGCCGGCTGGTTTCGCCGCAAGGTGATGCAGCCCTTCCTCGATCACTATTTGAAAGATGCGCCGAAGCCGGCAACGCCGCGGGCGCTGGTATACGAGACCGGCGCCAACGAATGGCACGAGTACGATCATTGGCCGCGCGCCTGCGGCGATGCATGCGCCGAAAAATCACGGTCCCTGTATCTGCTGCCGAACGGCCGCCTTGGCTTCGAGCCGCCCACAGCCGGCGAGGAGAAGTACGATGAATACGTTTCCGATCCCGCCAAGCCGGTGCCGTATCGCCAGCGGCCGACGTTGTCGATGAGTGCGGCCGAATCTGGTTGGGGCGACTGGCTGGTCGACGATCAACGTCACGCCGCGACGCGCACCGATGTGCTGGTGTATCAGACTGAACCGTTGATTGAGCCGCTGCGCCTCGCCGGCGAACCGATCGCGCGTTTATTCGCGTCGACCAGCGGCAGCGATGCCGATTGGGTCGTCAAGATCATCGATGTATGGCCGGCCGAAGTGCCCGAGCGTCCGAGCATGGGCGGCTATCAGCAAATGCTGTCGGCGGATATTTTTCGCGGCCGCTATCGCACGGACTTTGCCAAGCCGCAGCCGCTTCCGTCGAACGAAGCGTTGCCTTATGCGATCCCGTTGCCACACGCCAGCCACACGTTCCTGCCCGGCCACCGCGTCATGGTGCAGATCCAGTCGAGCTGGTTCCCGCTGTACGATCGCAACCCGCAAACGTTCGTGCCCAACATCATGTACGCGAAGCCGGAAAACTACGTGAAGGCGACGCAACGCATCTGGCGCGCGCCGGGCACGGCGAGCGCGATCGAACTGCCGGTGGTGACAGCTCAATGAGAACTGATTCCTGGTGGCGGCGCCGGCATCTGCAGCTGGCGCCGCCACGGCAGGTTTGGTTGCGGCCGATAGTGGCTACGCGCTCTTGCTGGTTTCCTTCGGGCTCATGGCCTTGATGTATTTCTCGTCTTGGGCGGCGGCGCGCTTGAACGCGGGGCGTTCGGCGCAGCGGGCAAAATATTTCTGGAAGGAATCGCGCGGTTCGAGCGTCTTGGCCATCAGCCCCCAGGCGATCTGCGACCCGATATAAACATCGGCAGCGCTGAAGCGTTCGCCCAGAATGAAAGGCCCGGGCGTGATTGCCTTCTCCAGCGCGTTCAACGTGTCTTCGTAGCTGCCATAGCCGAGCGCGGAGGGTGGATCGATGGGGGGTCGCTTGAAACCATGATCGATCAGCGCCGGCTCGACGCAGCCGGCGCCGAAAAACATCCAACGATAGTAGGTGCCGCGCTCGGAGGAGCCGATCGCAGGGGCGAGTTTCGCCGCGGGGAACGCGTCAGCGAGGTAGGCGCAAATGGCGGCCGCTTCGGTGACGACGGTGTCGCCGTGCTTGATCGTGGGGATCTTGCCCATCGGGTTGATGGCGAGAAACCGCGGGGTCTTATGCTCGCGCTTCGCAAAATCGATGATTTCCGTTTGGTACGGGACGCCGATTTCTTCGAGCATCCAATGCGCGATGCGGCCGCGGGACTGCGGGTTGTGGAAGAAGGTGATGTCTGCCATGTGTTTGCTCCTTGTTTGGATTATAGAGACGTCGGTGGCTTGCGGAGAGTGAGGACATGAGACGCCTCACTCTGCGCCCATTCCTTGGTGAGGGTGAGGGGCCGGTTGAAGAGCCCTCACCCTAACCCTCTCCCGCCAGCGGGAGAGGGGACGGACTCCTCACCTCTCCCTGTGGGAGAGGTCGCGCGCAGCGCGGGTGAGGGGCCGATTGAAGAGCCCTCACCCTAGCCCTCTCCCGCAAGCGGGAGAGGGGACGGATTCCTCACCTCTCCCTGTGGGAGAGGTCGCGCGCAGCGCGGGTGAGGGGCCGGTTGAAGAGCCCTCACCCTAACCCTCTCCCGCCAGCGGGAGAGGGGACGGAGTCCTCTATCGAGCGCCGTCCACCGACGCCGACAACTCCCGGTAGCTTTCCAGTTCGCTTTGCATGCTGGCAAGTTTGGTCGTGATCCGCTCGAAGGCATCGGAACCGGCGACGTAGCGCAGCGGTGGATTGGCGCTGTTGGCGAGCTTGATCAGCCCGGCTGCGAGCTTGGCGGCGTCGCCGGCTTGCTGATGGTTGTAGCTGTCGTATTCGCCGGTCGCTTTGGCCGACAGCTGTTCCAAGTCAGCGATGCGGCGTGTGCCGTAACGCACTGAACTCGTATCGAGGAAGTCGGTGCGGATGAACCCCGGCTCTACGATGGTGACGTGGATGCCGAAGTCGGCAATGTCCAGCGCCAGCGATTCCGAAAAGCCCTCGACGGCAAATTTCGTCGAGCAATATACGGCGGCGGCTGGAAAGCCGAGCGCGCCGCCCATCGACGACACATTGAAGATGTGTCCGCTGCGCTGCCTGCGCATGGCAGGCAGCACGGCGCGTGCAACGTGGAATGTGCCGAACACATTCGTTTCATACTGCTGCTGGATTTCCTCCGCCGTGTTTGCTTCGAACAGCCCGAACTGCCCGTAGCCGGCATTGTTGACCAGCACGTCGATGCGATCGAAGCGGGCGAGCGCCGCCTCCACCGCTGCGAAAGCATGCAGCTCCTTGCTGACGTCAAGTTCGACGGCCAGCATGCGCTCGGCGTATTGCTTGAAAGTGGCGACGATCTGGTCGCGATTGCGGCCGGTGGCGACCACGTTATCACCCGCAGCCAGCGCGGCCTTGACGATCTCCGCACCGATGCCGCGCGAAGCGCCCGTAACAAACCAGACTTTCTGCTGTGACATGTGACTTCTCCCGATCGTTGCTTGTTGCGGCTGAGCGCGCCGCTTGGGGGAGAAGTCTAGGGACCGTCGCCGGGGCGGCGGTAGCAAGATCCGGCCAGGTTCTAGCCTGATCCTGCAAACGAAATCAGGATCAGGCCTTTTCCTTGGGCTGCATCTGCAGCCACCGGCTCACTGCAGTTGCGTCACGGTCACGCTGTAACCGACGTCTTCCATCGACTGCACACCGAGCGCGCCGAAGGCGAGCGACACAGTGACGATTGCGGCCGACATCAACATGCACACGGTGCGCTGAGCGCTGAAGGCGAACTGGTTGAGAGTGTTCATGATTCGATCTCCTGTCTGCTGGTTTCAGACCGCGTTATTGCGGCGTTCGTGGGTTCAGACGCGAGATCTTCGCAAAGGGTTGCAACGGATTCTGCAAGCGACGCTCCAGCGCCGGCCAGTGGCGGCCGGTTACCGGCGAACCCAGCCAGCCGCCGGCAAAGAGGAAGAGCAATTCGATGCGCAGTTGAACGCCGCCGAGTTGCGCGAATGGCTGCAAAAAATGTCGGCCGGCCCGACCCACGTCGGCGCGCCGCATAACAAAGCGAATGCCGAACTCACGCAGCAGCTGATGCGCTCGTGGGGATGGCAAGCGCAGCAAGGCCGCGTCGCTGGCTGTATTGCTGGAGAAAAATGCATTCAAGCTCGCCGCCGATCCGACTCGCGCAGTCGCGGCTCCGCAAGCTGAAGCGGAAGTGCCGTATCTGAATTTTGCGCCGCTGGATAACGTGCTCGGCCGGCTGCAGAAAAGCGCCAAGGCATACGACGCCGCCTATGCCGCTCACGTTGCCGGGGGCAAAGCGCTGAGTGCAGCGAACCGCACACAGTTGAACGACCTGTTGCGAGGTTTGGAGCAGACACTGACGCGTCCAGAAGGGCTGCCCGGCCGCCAGTGGTACAAGCACCTGATCTACGCGCCGGGCCTGCTCACCGGCTATGGTGTGAAAACCTTACCGGGGGTGCGTGAGGCCATCGAAGACAATCGCTGGGAAGAAGCGAACCGCTATTCGACGCTGACGTCCGAAGCGCTGACGAAGTATTGCGAGCGGCTGGAAAAGGCGACCGCGCTGCTGGCCGGTACTAAGTAGTGGCATTCTTTCCCTTGGGAGAGGGCAGGGTGAGGGGCTCTTACTTCCGCGACCCCTCACCCGCGCTACGCGCGACCTCTCCCACGGGGAGAGGTGAGAAGTTCTTACCCTCTCCCTTTGGGAGAGGGCAGGGTGAGGGGCTCTTACTTCCGCGACCCCTCACCCGCGCTGCGCACGACCTCTCCCACGGGGAGAGGTGAGAAGTTCTTACCCCTCTCCCTTGGGAGAGGGCGGGTGCTCACGCTCGGCGACTACTTGCCGCTACGCGCCAGCTGCGCGCCCTTGGAGCCGCCTTCCATCCAGCGACGAATGCGACGTGCGTCGGCGACACGCGTCAACTTGCCGTAGGAGTTGAGCAGCACGATGATGACCGGGCGTTCCTGGATCGAGGCCTTCATCACCAGGCATTGGCCGGCGTCCTGGGTGTAGCCGGTTTTCTGAACCGCTATGTCCCAGTCTTCTTTCGCGGTCAGCGAGTTCGTATTGCGGAATTCCAGTAGCTGGCGGCCCACCTTCACGGTCAGCCGGTCGCTGGTGGAGTACTCCTCGATCGTCGGTTCCTGCGAGGCGGCGATCACCAACTTGGTCAGGTCCGCGGCGCTGGCGACGTTGCCGCTGGAAAGACCGGTGGGATCGACGAAGTGCGAGTTCTTCATGCCAAGCGCCTTGGCCCTGGCGTTCATGGCCTTGGTGAATGCCGGCAAGCCACCGGGATAGGCGCGACCCACCGCCTGGGCGGCGCGATTTTCCGACGACATCAGCGCCAGGTGCAGCAGCTCGCCGCGGCTGAGTTTAGTGCCGACCGCCAAGCGAGACGCCGACGCCTTGGTGCGTTCCCGATCGATCGGCAGAATCGTCACCGTTTCATCCAGCGGCTGCTTGCCCTCGAGCACCACCAGCGCCGTCATTAGCTTGGTGATGGACGCGACCGGCATGACTTTCTGCGCCTGCTTGGAATACAGAACGGAATGATCGCTGCTGTCGACCACCAGTACCGAAGCCGACTTGGTTTCCGGCCGGCCGGTGGGCAGGGGCTGCGACCAGGACAGGGTCGCGAGCAGACAGGTGGGGATTGCGAGCAGCCAGTTTCGGGGTGGAAAAGTAGTTCGCGTCGCCATCGTCCGGTCCGGGTCCCGTTGCAGCTTGTTGAGGGCACAAAGGCAACCGATTTGCAGCGGTTGCGAATGTGAGCTTTTCCCTGTTTGATCCATTCGCCGCGTGCAGCAGAAACGATCCGGGTCTGTACAATCGCGCCCCTCGCAGCGACGGCCAACCGCTCCATGTCTACTCCCACGCCGGAAAACATCGCGGCTGATGCGTCCGCGTCGCAGGCCGACCTTTCGTTCTGGCAGGTGGTGCGCCTGTCGTTGAAGGGCCAGCACCTCGACTATACCTCGGTGCCGCTGAACCGCGCCGTGCTGCTGCTGGCCGTACCCATGGTCTTGGAAATGATCATGGAGTCGCTGTTCGCCGTGGTCGATGTGTTCTGGGTCTCGCGGCTCGGCTCGGACGCGATCGCGGTCATCGGCCTGACCGAGTCGGTGATGACGCTGGTGTACGCGGTCGCCATCGGCATTTCGTTCGCAGCCACGGCTATCGTCGCGCGGCGCATCGGCGAACAGGATCCGGAACGGGCGGCACAGGCCGCGGGACAGATCATCCTGCTCGGCGTCACGATTTCCGCTGCACTGGGTCTCGGCTTGAGCTTTTTCGCCGGCGATATCCTGCGGTTTATGGGCGCGGATGCCGGCGTCGTCACGCTCGGCACCGACTTCGCCCGCATCATGCTGGGCTGTAATGTGACGGTGTTCATGATCTTCCTGATCAACGCCGTGTTTCGTGGTGCCGGCGACGCGGTGCTGGCGATGCGCACGCTGTGGCTGGCGAACGCTTTGAATATCGTGCTCGGTCCTTGTTTCATCTTCGGCTGGGGGCCGTTTCCGGAAATGGGCGTCACCGGTGCCGCGGTCGCGACCAATATCGGCCGGGGCACCGGCGTGCTTTACCAGCTGTGGCACCTCGCAGGGTTCAACAGCCGCGTCCGCGTACGGCTGCGGCATCTCAAGCCGGTGTTCGAAGACATACGAGTGCTGCTGACGACGGCGTCCAACGGCATCGCGCAGCTGGTGATCAGCACTACCAGCTGGATCGGCCTGTTCAAGATCCTGGCGACCTTCGGCAGCGCCGCTTTGGCCGGTTATACGATTGCGATCCGCATCGTGGTGTTTGCGCTCATGCCTGCCTGGGGCCTCGCGAACGCCGGAGCGACATTGGTGGGCCAGAACCTGGGGGCGAATAAACCGGAGCGCGCTGAGCAGGCGATCTGGATTGCGACACGCTTTAACGTCGTGTTTCTGGGTATCGTCGGGCTTCTGTTCATCGTGTGCTCGGGGCCCCTGGTGAGGTTGTTCAGCACCGATCCGCAGGTGTTGAAGTACGGCATCCAGGCGCTGTGGATCGTGAGCCTGGCATTCCCGTTGTACGCCGCGGGCATGTGCCTGGAAGCGGCGTTCAACGGCGCCGGCGATACCTGGACGCCGACCCGCCTCAATTTTTTCTGTTTCTGGCTGCTGCAGATTCCCCTCGCGTGGCTGCTGGCGGAATTCTTCCGACTCGGGCCGCTCGGCGTGTTCATCGCCGTGCCGATCGGATTTTCGGTGCTGACGCTGTGGAGCCTGCTGTTGTTCAGGCGCGGGCGCTGGAAGCAGCAGAAGCTGTAGGAACCCCCGCTCTGCAATGACTGTGCTGGCCGACCGCAGAAATAGTTGGGCGGCTTGTAACCTTTTGGCCTGGGACCCCGTCCAAGGAAGGGACAGCACTGGCCGCGTGGCGGAGGTGCAACTTAAGGCGAAGTCCGGTGTTCTAAGCTGACTTCGCGCCGGTCCAGGACACCCCGGTAGTGGAACGAGCAATGAAAATCAGCGCAAATCAGCCTTCGGCGCGTTATGACGCCACGGATCGGACGGACCAACCCGCCAACCCCGACGCCGGGGATTTCGGCAACGTCAACTCCCATCGTGACGCGGTTCATACAGCCGCGGTAACCCCTTTTCCGGCGCGCACGGCGGAGAATCGGCAAATGGTCCCGGAGCAGGATGCCTCTCACGGGCAGGACTCGAGCACGGTCTCTTCTTTCACAGCTGTCCGGCCGCTGTACCTGTTACTCGTTGTGGCATTGATCGCAGCGGTCGGCACCGTCGCATGGGTTGCGACTCGCAAGCCCGCGGCGCCGCTGTTGACGGGTGTGCAGAGTGCTGCGCCATTGGAACTGGCCGCCGTGGACGTTGCAACAGTCGAGCCGCGGGTATTGTCGCGAGCTTTGCCGTTGTCCGGTTCGATCGCGCCGTTCGTGCAGGCGACGTTGAAATCAAAAGTCGGCGGTGAAGTCGAACAGTTCAAGCTGCGCGAAGGCCAGGACGTCCGCGAAGGCGAGGTGATCGCCCTCGTCGACACTCGCAACCTGCAAGCGCAATACGATCGCGAGGCGGCGGCGGTAGATAAAGCCCGCGCCGATCTCGATCTGGCGCGCCTGAACCGTGACAAGAATCGCACGCTGCTCGAACAGCGCTTCATTTCGCAGAATACGTTCGAACAGACCGAGAGCGCCTACGCCGGCAGCGTCGCCAGCTTCAAGCTGGCCGAAGCGCAGGCGCGAGTGGCAAAGATCAATCTCGATGACGCCGTCATTCGCGCGCCGTTCTCCGGCACGGTTTCCAAGCGGCTGGTGCAGCCGGGCGAAAATGTGTCGCCGGACTCGGCCATCGTGACGGTGGTGGATCTGAAGCAGATGGTGCTGGAAGCCGCGGTGCCGGCCGCCGAGATTCCGTCCGTGAAGGTCGGCCAGAAAGTTCGCTTCCGCGTCGGCGGCTTCGGCGAGCGGCAGTTCCAAGGCGAAGTGCAGCGGATCAATCCGATGACGGCCGACGGCTCGCGCGCCATCACTATATATATCGCCGTGCCGAATGCAGACAGCGCGCTCAAGGGCGGCATGTTCGCGCAAGGCGAGCTGATGCTCGATTCGACGCAGCCGGTGATCGCGGTGGCGCAGCGTGCGGTTCGCGATGACGCCGGCGTTTCCTATGTCTACACGTTGCAGGACGAAAAGATCGTCCGCACGCCGGTAACTCTGGGCGTGCGCACCAAAGGCGATGCTTACGTCGAAGTGCGCGAAGGCTTGAGCGCCGGCGACCGTGTCGTCGTCGCCGACATCGGCAATGACAAGGCCGGCACGGTGGCGAAGATCCGCAAGTCTGAGACGACGGCCGCGACGACCGACACCGAAGTCGCCTCGCGCCTCTAACTCTTCCTGTTCACTAGCCCCCAGTCACACTCACTCTTTCGCCATGTGGATCACCCGCACCAGCATCAATCAGCCCGTCTTCGCGACGATGGTCATGCTGGCGCTGGTGGTGCTCGGCGTGTATTCGTACCGGCTGCTGCCCGTCGAGCAGATGCCGGACATCGCGATTCCGCAAGCCTATGTGACGGTGAGTTATCCCGGCGCGTCGCCCGAAGCCATCGAGAACGACATCATCAAGCCGATGGAAAACGTCATCAACAGCGTCGATGGCGTGCGGAACATCTATGCAACGGCGCGCGAAGGCAACGCCTTCCTGATGATCGACTTCCGCATGGATATCGACGTCGTGGCGGCGACACAGGAAGTCCGGGACAAAGTGGCGCAGATTCGTTCCTCGCTGCCACGCGAAGTTCGCGAGCCGACCATCTCTCGCGCCAGCAACGACAGTTCGCAACAGCCCGTCGTCAGCCTCGTTGCATATTCGACCACGCGCAGCCTGCGCGAGGTATCCACTATCGTGGATCAGCAGATCGCCAAGCGGCTGCAGAATTCGTACGGCGTCGGCAACGTCATGGTCGGCGGCGCGGTCGAGCGCCAGGTGCAGATTTTCCTGCGGCCCGAACAACTGCAAAGTTTTCGCGTCGGCGTCGACCAGGTCGTCGAAGCGGTACGCGCTGCGAACCAGGACTTGCCGGCGGGCAGCATTTCCCGCGGCGCGCAGGAACAGCTGGTCCGTGTCGAAGGCAAGATGAAAGAACCGCGCGACTTCGAGCGGATCATCGTGGCGAACCAGGGCGGCGCACCGGTGTATCTGCACCAGATCGCCGCCATCGTCGATGGCGAAGCCGAAGAGCAATCCATTGCCCGTAGCAACGGCATGCGCTCGGTGTCGCTGGACGTATTCAAGGTGCAACAGGCCAACACGGTCGAGGTCGGCAAGGGCATAGAAGAAGCTATCGCCGATCTCACGGCGCGGCTGCCGGGCGACATCGTGATCCGCACGCTATGGTCGGACGCCAAGTTCATCGAAGGTTCGCTCGATCGCGTCAAGGAAACGATTCTCGAAGGCGCGTTGCTGACCATCCTGATCGTGTTCCTGTTCCTGCACTCGTGGCGCTCGACCATCATCACCGGCTTGACGCTGCCGATCTCCGTGATTGCGACCTTCACGGCGCTGCACGCGTTCGGCTTCACTCTCAATTTCATGACGCTGATGGCGCTGTCGTTGTGCATCGGTCTGCTGATCGACGACGCCATCGTCGTGCGCGAAAACATCGTGCGCCATGCCGACATGGGCAAGAGCCACCGCGCGGCGGCGATGGAAGGCACGCAGGAAATCGGCTTGGCGGTGATGGCGACCACGTTCGCGATTCTCGCCGTGTTCGTGCCGGTCGCGTTCATGGGCGGCGTCATCGGCAAGTTCTTCCAGCCTTTCGGCATTACCGTCGCGGTCGCTGTGCTGGTGTCGTTGTTCGTCAGCTTCACGCTCGATCCGATGCTGTCGTCGGTTTGGCCCGATCCGCCGGAAGGACGGTTCCGTCGCGTGCCCTGGCTCGGCAGACTGATGGAGCGTGTCGAACGAGTCATCGAATATGCGCATCGCGTCTACGATCGATTGCTGCGGTGGGCGCTGAGCCAGCGTCGTTACGGCCTCTCGCGCAGAGTCAGTGTCAGCCCGCGTTCGATCTTGCTTGGCATCGCCGCCGTATCGTTCTTCGGCAGCTTCCTCATCGTGCCGCTGGTCGGCACCGAGTTCGTGCCGGCGCAGGACGAAGGCATCATGCAGATGCGCCTGAACACGCCGATCGGCTCCAGCCTCGAATACACCGACGCGAAAGTGCGCGACGCCGAAGCGGCGATCCGCGAGATCGATGCCGTCGACAGCATCGTCAGCACGGTCGGCACCGACGAAGGCCGGAACTACGCTCGCCTGCATGTGCTGCTGAAGGACAAGGAGCTGTTCGACCGTCTGCCGCAGCAAGACGTCGAACAGATGATCCGGGACCGCTTGTCACGGCTGGCCGGATTGCAGGTGACCATCCAGGGCCAGAACCAGCCGGTGGTGATCTCCATCCTCGGTCCGGAAAACGCCAAGCTGACCGAGCTGTCGCAGGAGTTGATGGCGCGGCTGGCGAAGATTCCGGGCATCGCCGACCTTGAGAGCAGCGAGCGCGGCGCCAATCCGACCATCGCCGTGCGCATCAAGAATGAAGTCGCCAGCGACCTCGGGCTGACCACCGCCGCCATCGGCAATGCGCTGCGGCCGTTGATTGCCGGCGACCAGATCAGCACCTGGCTGGGCCCGGACGGACAGGATTACGACGTAATCGTGCAATTGCCGAAACAGCGGCGCGAGATCGCGGCGGACCTGGGCGATTTGTATGTAACCAGCACGCGCACCGACGCGAACGGCGCACCGTTGCTGGTGCCGATCCGCCAGGTCGCGGACTTCGTCGAGACTGGCAGTCCACAGCAGATCAAGCGGCTGAACCTGCAACGACGCATCACCATCTATGGCAACGCGCAGGGCCGGCCCTCGGGTGACGTCGGCACCGACGCCGAAAAAATCGTCCAGACCATGCAGCTGCCGCCCGGCTATCGTTTCGATGTCGGCGGCGCCCAGCAGGAAATGAATGAGACGGGGGCGGCCGCACTGGCCGCCCTGGGGCTTGCCGTCGTGTTCATCTATCTGGTGCTGGCGTCCCAGTTCGGCAGCTTCCTGCAGCCGGTGGCCATCATGGTGTCGTTGCCGCTGTCATTGATCGGCGTGCTGCTGGCGCTGGCACTGACCGGCACGACGCTCAACATCTTTTCCATTATCGGCTTCATCATGCTGATGGGCCTGGTGACCAAAAACGCCATCCTGCTGGTGGACTTCACCAATCACGCGATTCGCGATGGGCGCGGCGTGCGTGAGGCCATTCTCGAAGCCGGCCAGGTGCGCTTGCGGCCGATCCTGATGACCACGCTGGCGATGATCTTCGGCATGCTGCCGATGGCCATCGGTGTCGGCGCCGGCGGTGAAATGCTGGCGCCCATGGGGCGCGCCGTGATCGGCGGCGTGATTACTTCGACTTTGCTGACCTTGCTGATCGTACCGGTGCTCTACACCTACATTCATGCCTTCAGCGAGAGGGCCAAGGCGTATTGGCGCGGCGATCGTTCGCACGCTCCAAAGCAGAAAGCGGCGCCTGAGCCAGTCGATCCGGCGCCGCACGCCGCGAGCGAACCGTCCGCGTAACCTGACACACGACAACTTGAGTCGTGAGAATTGGTGTGTCATGTTAAGGCACTCCATGCCATTGCGGAGTCTCGCGTGTCGACCGATGCTGCTCAATTGCTTGCGGAGCGATCCGTAACGGCGCTATACGCAAACGATCGGGCCTCGCAGGGCCTTGGTATGCGCGTGACAGAAGCTCGCCCCGGCTTCGCCAAAGTCACGATGACAGTTCGCGCCGACATGTTGAACGGTCATGCCTCCTGTCACGGCGGCTTGATTTTCTCCCTCGCTGACAGCGCCTTCGCTTTCTCCTGCAATTCACACGGCGGCGACACGGTCGGCGCGGCGGCCTCCATGGATTTTCTGGCACCGGCGCGCGAGGGAGATGAGCTGACCGCGGTCGCCACTGAACGCTGGCGTGCCAAACGCACCGGCATTTATGACGTATCGGTCGCCAATCAGCGTGGCGAGGTCATTGCGGTCTTTCGCGGTCGTTCGCATCAGCTGCGAGAGCACGTTCCGGGAGAGGCGCGTGACGCCTGAAAAAGAAACATTCGAACCCATCGAGCGCGCCGGCAGCGGCGAACTCAAGGCCCTGCAGTTGCAGCGCTTGCAGTGGTCGCTGCGACACGCCTATGACAACGTCGCACACTACAGAGCTGCGTTCGATGCAGCGGGCGCGCACCCCGACGATGTGCGTTCGTTAGAAGACCTGGGCCGCTTTCCCTTCCTGGTGAAGCAGGATTTCCGGACCCAGTATCCATTCGGCCTGCTGGCCGTGCCGCGCGAACAGTTGGTGCGATTGCATGCCTCCAGCGGTACGACGGGCAAGCCGACCGTCGTCGGCTACACCCAGGCCGATATCGATGTGTGGGCCGGGCTGATGGCGCGCTCGATCTTCGCGGCGGGTGGACGCCGGGGGAACATCGTCCATATCGCGTATGGCTATGGATTGTTCACCGGCGGTCTGGGCGCGCATTACGGCGCCGAGAAACTCGGCTGCACCGTCGTGCCGATGTCCGGCGGGCAAACGGAAAAGCAGGTGCAGCTGATTTGCGACCTGCAACCCGAAATCATCATGGTGACGCCGTCGTATATGTTGGCGATCACCGAAGAGTTCGCACGGCAAGGATTGGACGCCGCGTCGTCATCGTTGCGCATTGGCATTTTCGGCGCCGAGCCCTGGACCAATGCCATGCGCCACGAAATCGAGTCGCGCACGGGCATCGATGCGCTCGATATCTACGGCCTGTCGGAAGTCATGGGACCGGGCGTTGCGATGGAATGCGTCGCGAGCAAGGACGGGCCGGTGTTGTGGGAGGATCATTTCTATCCCGAGATCATCGATCCCGACAGCGGCTGCGTCCTGCCCGATGGCCAGGAAGGCGAGCTGGTGCTGACATCGCTGACCAAGCAAGCGCTGCCGGTGATTCGCTATCGCACGCGCGATCGAACTCGCTTGCTGCCGCCGACCGCGCGCTCCATGCGGCGCATCGAACGCATCACCGGCCGCACCGACGACATGCTGATCATTCGTGGCGTGAACATCTTTCCCACGCAGATCGAAGAGTTGATCCTGCGGCAGACGGCGCTGGCGCCTCACTATCACCTGGAAATATTCCGCGACAGCCACCTCGACTCGCTCACCGTGAATGTGGAGCTGCTGTCGGGAGTCGAGAGCCAGCACGCGAGCAGGGTGTCCGGCGAGCTGGTGCAGATGATCAAGTCATACATCGGCGTTACGACGACGGTGGTCGTGCACCCGGCGAATTCGATCGAGCGTTCAGTGGGGAAGGCGAAGCGCGTGAGCGATCGGCGGCGCCTCGCTTAGACAGGCTTCAGCCTGCTCTCTCATGTGTCAGTTCGAGCGCCGAAATTGCAGTCGCACGCGCAATCGTTCGGTGGTTGCTCCGGCGCCGCGCGGTTCGTACTGCCACTGTTGAACGGCAGTAAGCGCCGCGCGATTGAACAGCCGTCCGCGGCTCGTTGCCTCGATACGAGGATCAACCACATCCCCGGCAGGCGTCACCTGCAGGCTGACCTCGACCCAGCCCTCGACGCCTCGCATCAGCGCTTCCTGGGGATATTCGGGTTGAACCATTTTGATGAGTTTGGGTTCGACTGCAGGCACAGCGGTTGCCGGCGTACGTTCCGGGAGAGCTGCAGAGGCGGCCGTATCATCGATGGAAGAGTTGTCGATGTTTGCACCGGCGCCCGCGGGGCTGTCCGTGGATGCTGGCGATGCCGCGACCGCGTTGGCCATATTTTCAAGCGCCGTCAATGCTTCACTGGCATTCGCCAACGTCGCTGCCGGCTGCATAGGCGGGTCTGCCGCTGTTGCCCTCGCCGGCGATTCGCTTGCTACAGGCGGGATCACTGCCGGCCTGAGTGCCTGAGGAGCGGGTTCCCGCGCTGCCTCGCTGCTTCGTCGAGCCACTGCTGTGCGTGCAGGCGGGGGAACAGCACTTGCTGCCAGCGCCTGCTGGGATTCGGTGGGCGAAGCTGGCGCGGCTGAGCCGATGAGCATTTTCTTCAGCTCGACGCGCCACTGCTGGTCCAGTGCCGCGAGTCCATTGTGATCAGGCCGCACGCGTCGCGCTTTATCCAACGCGACACCCGCTTCGGCGACCCGCTGATCCGCCAGCAACACTCGTGCATCAGTGAGGTGCCGATCCGCGATGGTGTCGATGCCGGCCACTGCATCCGCATTGGCCGGATCCAACGCCAGCACCGTGCTGTAGTAATGCAGCGCGCTGCGCTCCGCCGGATCGGTGTAGCGACCATCGGCCATCGCCTGTTGCGCATCGACAAGATTGCGTTGAATGATTTCCTGCGGGTCGAGGTCGGGCATGCGCTGGAACATCACCCACCACACTGCGCCGGCAACGGCGAGCACCGCTGCGATGAACGCCATCCAGGGAGGCCGGGCAACCACCGGACGCTCCATGATCGGCAGCGATTCGTTCAGCGGCAGTGACGCTGCGCTCGGCGAAGTTGCCTCGGCGAGAGGAACATCGACGATGACTTGCGCAGCTGGCGGCGGCTCGGCTGGCGCATCGGTTGCCGTTGCAGGCGCAACCGCAATCGTAGCAGTAGCTTCTTCGGGCTTCTTTCGCTTGCGTTCGGCGGTGTATTGAAACGGCGCGGTGATTTCGTTTCGGCCGGACGCCAATTCTAGTTTGACGCGCGCAGTATCGGTGACCATGCGCATTCTCCCCCATGTGCACGGGCGCCCACTGCAACACAACGCAACGGGCCCCCATATGCCCGCCACGGTAATCCAATCATGAGCTCGCTGTCAGTGGTCGGAAGCCGTAATGTCGCCAGTTCTTACTGTCTCAGGCTCAGTAGTTATCCAACCGAAGCACACTGCGGCCTACGCGTAGTTCTCGCCAAGCCGGTTCGCGCGCTGCGAAATCGCCGCTGAGGAGCTGCTGTAATAACTTTTCGCGGTCCCAGCTGCTGACCGGTGTCATTTGCCCGGCGCGCCGCCACTGGCCGTCACCGGATCGGGTGTAGGCGAACGCCTGCCCCGCCATGATCAGGACGAATTCATCCTGGTGATCGGCATTGAGGTCGACCGACATTAGGACGCCGAGCGGACCCTATTCGTCCTGATCGGCGAAACGCTCCGTGGCGTCGATCACCATCGCGCCGTGATGCCAGCCGAAGTAACAGAACAGCACGCCGAGCGCGGCGATGACCATCCACGTGGTCTTTTGTTGCGCATGCTCCGCGAGCAATTGCGCCGTGAGCGGGACGAACACTGCGAGAGCGTAGAACGCGAGCAGCCAGCCCGGCTCGGTAGCGGGCCAATGCAGGTCTTTGATGGCGACACGCAAACCGTAAGTGCCCAGCCTTGAACCACTGCCGCTATGAGGATGAGTGGCAGCGTGGCGGTTGCGATTGCTTTGGGATTCGTCATGGGATACTTCCTGCACTTCAGGACGCGGCCGCACTATTACTGCAAGCCGCGCCCAGGATGCTGACGAATTGTGGCAGCGGCGCCTACTGTTTGTAGATGCGGCCGTCCTTCATCACGAACGCAACTTGTTTCAATACTTTCACGTCCGCGAGCGGATCGCCGGCGACCGCGATCAGGTCGGCGCGCTTGCCTGGTTCGAGCGAGCCTGCCTCCGCCGAGATGCCGAGCAGGTCGGCGGCGTTGACGGTTGCGGCCTTGATCGCTTCCGCGGCCGGCATGCCGTGTTTCACCAGCAGTTCGAACTCGTCGGCATTGCGGCCATGCTTGGAGACGCCGGCATCGGTGCCGAACGCGATTTTCACGCCGCGCGGATAGGCCTTTTCCAGTGCCTTGCCGGTGACGCCAATGCGCCAGTCGACTTTGGCGCGCACTTCCGGCGGGTACGCGTTCGGATCTTTCGCGATGCGTTCCAGGTAGCCGTTCACCGTAGACAGCGTCGGCACGTAGTACGCGCCGGTCTTGAGGAACAGCTTGATGCTCTCTTCGTCGATGAGCGTGCCGTGTTCGATCGAATCGGCGCCGTACTTGAGTGCCAGGTTGATCCCATCGGCGCCGTGCGCATGCACTGCTACTTTCTTGTTGTACATGTGCGCGGTTTCGATCAGCGCCTTGGCCTCGTCATCGAACATTTGTTTGTTGAGGCCGGCGCCGATGCGGCTGTTCACGCCGCCGGTGGTCAGGATCTTGATGACGTCGACGCCGCGACGGATCTGCAAGCGAATGGCGTGGCGGCAGGATTCGGCGCTGTCGCATAGATTGTCCTGCGACTGGTGTTCGCCGATCTCGGCACGCAGGCTGAGGGTGGGATCGCCATGGCCGGCCGTGGTTGAGATCGATTCGCCGGCGTCGAGAATGCGAGGTCCGGGCACCTTGCCCGCGGCGATTGCATCGCGTAGTGCCAGCGTGACTCCGCCGGCATTGCCGAGATTACGCACGGTGGTGAAGCCGGCATCGAGCGTCTTGCGTGCATTCACCGCCGCTTCATAAGCGAAATACGGGTCGCCATTGGTAAGCGACTCAAGCAGCCCTTCCTGGCCAGCGCGATCGCTGTCCATATGCACGTGGCAATCCATCAAGCCGGGCAGCACGAACCGCTCGCGCAGGTCGATCACTTGCGCGTCCGGATAGCCTTCCGCCCCGACGAAGCCATCGCGCACGGCTTCGATTTTACCGTTGCGAATGATCACCGTCGCATTGTTTCTGGGCGCCTGGCCGGGGCGGTCCAGCAAGCGGCCCGCTTGCACCAGCACCACGCCCTCGTTATTCGACTGCGCGACCGCCTGCGTCGCCATCGACGCGCAGGCGAGCATCGCGAGCGCGACAGTTCTCTGAAACGAAGCTACTGGCATAAGCGATTCCTTGGTACGTCAGGACGGGCGATTCGGACCCGCTGCAGTGAGCGCCTGCAGCTGGGGAAAAAATTCGGCGAAATCGGCATCGAAGCCGGCGCGTTCGGCGATGAGATCGGCCACGCCTTGCTCGAGCGCGAAGGGCCGTTGCCAGCGCGTCGATAGATAAGCAGACAGGCGGCGCAGTGAACGTTCGACGCCTGCGACGCCGCGATATGAGCCGAGCAGGTCATGGCGGATGATGCGATCGATGGTGACACGCGCCGAGGAGGGCAGCTCGAGGCTGCTCGCTTCGATGTCCGCATAAAACTTCGCGGTGAAGGCGTCGAGCACGATCGGCGAGTAATCGTTCCAGCGCGTCGCCAGCAGGTGATCGTAGAACACGTCGACCAGCACGCCGCTGAAACGCCGGAACTCCGGGCTGACACGCGCACGGCTGCGTTTCACCAGCGGATGTGCATCGGTGAAAGCGTCGATCTGCTTATGTTTCTGCACGCCGCGCTGGAATACGGCGCTCATGCGGCGCAGTTCTTCGCCGCGGACGATATCGGCCAACAGGTTGCCGAGACGGAATTCGATGTTCGGTTCGGACAGGAACACATGCGCCAGCCAATTCAAGCGAGTTTCCTGTGTGCCGACCAGCCGCGGAAAGTGTGGCAGGCAATTTAGCCGACCGCAGCCATCCCGTCGAGGCGAATGTCGCCGCCGCCAGACACTGCAGAGCGCGACAGAGTTGCATCCGCAGGGCTTGGAACCTCGAATAACGCAGCAGATCCGGCCCGTGTGTACGTGGCCTTGGCGCCGGCCACGCGAATTTCCGGGCGACGCTTAGGACGATAGGTGCGTTTGAACTAAAGGGATTCCCATGAGACAGATGAAGGTGGGCTCGGCCGCAGTCCTGATTTGCGCGGCTTTTACATTACTCGCCGGTTGCAGTGATAACGATCGTCGCCGCGCTGGTCCAAGCATATCGGGGCCGGCCTCGCCATTGGCGGCGGCTACGCTCGGCATGCCGTATTCGGCTTCCTTCACAGCTACGGGCGGCAACATTACCTGGAGCGTTTCGGCAGGCTCGCTGCCGCCGGGACTTGCGCTGGATGCCATGAGCGGCAACTACACCGGCACGCCGACCATCGTGGGTTCCTACACCTTCACGGTCACTGCCACCAATAACGATGGGATGGACAGCCGGCCGTACATGCAGGACGTCGTGACCCCCGTCTCCGACAGCAACGCCTTGTTGTCCAACAACATGCTGGCCGCCTTCCCGTCCACGTTTCCTGGCGGTTTCGAAGCGCCGATCGCCGTCACCAACCTGATAACCGGCGACGCGTTGGTCAGCATCGATCGCCGCCCGCAGAACGGTTTCCTGTATGGCCTGGGTTACAACGCCACCGCCGGTACGGTTCAGCTTTACAGCATCTCATCGAACACCGGTTTCGCCACTGCGATCGGTACGGTCGGTAGTTTCGTAGCGGCTGATGGCACGACGCCAGTGCGCATCGGTGTGGATGCGACGACGACATTCGGCATGGATTTCAATCCGACGGTTGATCGCGTGCGCGTGGTGAACAGTGCCGGCCAGAACTTCCGCATGAACCCGAACAACGGTGCGCTGGTCGACGGTGATACCGGACTTCCCGCACCTGGGGTACCCGGCTTGAACATGGACGGCGGCATCAACGGCGCCACCGTGAGCGCGCAGGAGACGGCTTATACCAACAGCGCGCAGAGCGTGACCGCGACGACGCAGTACGCGATCGATTCGACCATCGACTCGGTGTGTATCCAGAATCCGCCGAATGCCGGCACGCAGACCGCATGTCAGGTGCTCTCGGTGCCGGTCGAAACCGTGCAGGGTTTCGATATTTCGCCAACCGTGACGGTGGCGACTTCGAACATCGCAGCGACGGGCTCGGGTGTCGCCGTGGTGCGCGCTTCGGGGCGCACGCAGGATGAATTGGTCAGCATCAATCTCGCGAGCGGTGCCGTGACGTCCCAGGGTCCGATCACCACCACCGGCATCGTCGGCATCGCACTCCAACAGCCGGCGGCGACTCCGCTGGTGGCGCTGTCGGCGGATGGCACTCAGCTGTCTCGCTTCCTGAGCACTTCGCCTGGTACGGCAGTGACGGTGAACGTCGGTGGCGTGACTGCGGGAGAAACGTTGGTCGGCATCGACTTTCGTCCGCAGACCGGCCAGCTGTTCGCGCTCGGCGTCAACCCCACGACGGACAACGGCACGGTGTACGTTCTCGATCCGCAATCCGGTGCGGCCACTGTGGCTGTGGCTGGCTCAACCGGCCTGGTCGCCTTCGTCGACGCTGCGGGCGCCGCGGTGGATCTGCCGCCGGTGTCGGCTGGATACGGCTTCGACTTCAATCCGACCGTGGATCGCATTCGCGTCGTCACCGGGACGGGCCTGAACTTCCGCCTCAATCCTGGCACCGGCGGACCGGTGGACGGCAACGCCACCAACGCGGGCAACAATCCCGACGGCGCGATCAACGCCCTGCCTACCGGCTCTACCGGTGTGACTGCGGCCGCTTACACCAACAGCTTCGGTCAGTCGCTGACTGGCGGTGTGACGACGCAGTACGTGCTGGATCCGGGCAGCAACACGCTGTTCATCCAGAATCCGCCCAACAACGGCACCCTTACCGCCGGTCAGCTGGTGTCGTTGAACGGCACCGCGGCGCTGGACTTCGTCGAAGCGAACGCCTTCGATATTCCTTCGAACGTGAACGTGACGACCTCGGCGGCGCCGGCGAACAGGTTTGGGCTTCGCGGCGCTCACAGTGGGCACGACGACGCGCCTGTACTCGATCGATCTGAGCAATGGTCGTGCTGCCGACCTGGGTGCGATCTCTATCAGCGTCGGCGGACTGGCGGCGGGCCAGACGACACTGAAGTAATCGATCGGTTCGAGCCGGACTGATCTACGGGCTGAAATACGACGGCGGTGAGCTTGCTCACCGCCGTCGACTTTTGTGAGCTTGGTTGATTAATGGGTCTGAGTGGCAGTCTCATCCTTCGCGCCACGCTCTTTAGTGCCGTGACGCCCCGGGCCGTGGCCTCGGCCTTCCCGTAACGCGTCGAACTTTTTCAGCTGCGTCTCGTTCAGGATGCCGCTCAGCTTGGTGTGCAGTTCCTGCTGGGACTGCTCGTGCTGCGCCTTCATCTGGTCGCGTGACGGACGTTCGCCAGAGGCGCGTGCAGCTTCACGTGCGGCGCGCATTTGTTCGTGCTGCTCCTTGAGCACCTGTTCGACCTGCACCTTCTGCGAGTCGTCCAGGTCGAGCAACAGCGCCATGCGGTCCATGCGATCGGTATCCGAGGGCGGCGCTGCCGGGGCCTGGGCCAGCGCCACGCCGCTGGCAAGCCAGGCGAGCGCAAGCAGGGTGACTTTGGTTTTCATGAAAGCTCTCCGTTGGTGACAAACGTGTCCTGTTGAACACGGTCCCAGAGTAGGCCAGGCATACGGGCCGCAGCCGTAAGCAATGGTTACTAACTGTAAGGTCGAAAACGACCAGAAGATCAGTGAGTTGCGGGTGTCGGCTCGCGCGGCAGGGTGAGCGCTGCCTCCAGTCCGCCCTCGGGGAGATTGCGCAAGGTGAGCGCGCCGCCGTGTTGCTGGGCGATGTCCCTGGCGATACTCAGGCCGAGACCGGTGCCGCCGGTATCGCGATTGCGTGAAGCTTCGAGGCGAAAGAACGGCTCGAACACTTTTTCCAACGAATCTTCCGGGATGCCGGGGCCTTCATCACGTACGCGTATCAGCAGCTGCGCGCCATCTTCGATATGGATCGTGGCGCGGACGCCGTGGCGAAGCGCATTCTCCACCAGGTTGCCGAGGCAGCGTTTCAACGCCAGCGGTCTTGCGACGTAGGGCGCGCGGGCTGCACCGACGATACTGACTTCGCCACCGAGTTCGGCGTGCTGCCGCTGTAGTTCCAACGCTAATGTATTGATATCAACCGGGACCGTGGTTTCTTCGTCGTTCAAGCCCCGGAAGAGGCCGAGCGCACCCCGCACCATGCTGGACATTTCGTCCAGGTCTTCGATGCAACGCTGACGCAGCTGCTCGTCGTCGATGGACTCGACGCGCAGTCGCAACCGCGTCAAGGGCGTGCGCAGGTCATGTGACATTGCGGCCAGCACTTGTGTGCGGCTATCGAGATAACGACGCATCCGTTCCTGCATGGAATTGAAAGCGCGCGTCGCGCGACGCAGTTCGCGAGCTCCACGTTCTTTCAACGGTGTCGCGTTGGCGCCGCGCCCGACTTCATCGGCAGCGCGAGCGAGATCGCCCAACGGTTGCGTGATCGTTCGAGTCATCGCGTACAGCACGGCGCCCAAAGCGGCGGCGAGAATGCCGAGTTCCAGAAAGATCTGGCGCGGCAGGCGCGGACCGGAGCGAGGCGCGATGGTGCGGAAGATGACTTTGTCGCCATCCGGCAAGGTCACGGTAACGTCGAACACTCTTTCGAAGCGGCGGCTGTGTGGGTGACCTTCGCTGGGACCACCGCCGCCGGGCGAGGGCTCGTCACGACGATAGAGGTGCAGCGGAATCACTTCACTGCGACGGGTGCGCGGCGGCCCGGTCGTCACCTGATAGTCCGATCCAAGGTGCCGCTGCAAATGGCTTGCGAACGCGCGCTCCAGCATCGCTTGATCGTTGCTTCGCTCGCGCATGCGAGGCGGGGCGCGAACATCGTCGGGTAGCAAGCGTTGCTCGCGTAGTTTGGAGCGCGCTTCGTCGCGTTCTGCGACGGATAAACCGGCGAGATATTCGCTGGTCTCGGCGATGGTCGCGGCCGAGCTGCCCGCGCCGCTATCCAGCAACGCCAGTTCGCGGCGCTCCCGCACGATCAACAAGATGAAGATCAGCAACATCGCGCCGATCACGCCGACGGTCGCGACAAACAGGCGTCCGAACAGCGTATCGGGCAGCAGTGAACGCAGCGCCATCATTCCTGCTCGACGGGCACACCGATCACATAGCCTTCGCCGTACACCGTCTTGATGATTTTAGGAGAGCGCGCATCGTCGCGCAGCACTTGGCGTAAGCGGCTGATGCGCACGTCGACACTGCGATCGAAAGGATCGATGTCACGACCACGCAGCAGCTCCATTAATTGCGAGCGCGACAACACTCGAGTGGGATGCGCCAGCAGGATGGCGAGCAGGCGAAACTCCGCGCCGCTCAAGGCATGTTGCGAGCCATCGACGTTGCTCAAGGATCGTGCGGTGACGTCGAGAGTCCAAGCGCCGAAGCGATAGGTGTTGGCGCTGTTCTGCACCGGATCGCGCGGCATGTGCACAGTCCGTCGCAGGATCGCTTTGATTCGCCCCACCAGTTCGCGCGGACTGAAAGGCTTCGACAGGTAATCGTCGGCGCCGACTTCGAGCCCGACGACGCGATCGATTTCTTCGCCGAGCGCGGTGAGCATGAGAATCGGAATCTGCGAGTGAGCGCGTAGTTCGCGTGTGAGTTTGAGCCCGTCCTCGCCCGGCAGCATGAGATCGAGCACGATCAGGTCGACGTGCGATTGCTCCAGCGCGCGGCGCATCGCTTTACCATCGGCCACCGCCGTGGCGCGATAGCCGTTCTTTTGCAGGTAATCGCCCAGCAGCGTGCGGATGTCGCGATCGTCGTCAACGACCAGGATATGACTGGATTCGCTCATGCTCGAATGATGACGAATGGCGAGGCGCGGCGCCCGGGGAGATTGTAACCAAGTGTTGCCGGGCGGCGCGGCGATACATTTGGGGGGCTTTCGCGCTATCCCTGGTTGGCGTTGCGCACGTCGATGTCGGACGGCATGGACGCGTTTTGCGCCTCTTTCGGATCGTACGGCATGACGCGATCGCGTCCCGCAGCCTTCGCTCGGTACAACGCCGCGTCGGCGTGTGCGAGCAGCTGGCGAAGTTCATAGCCGGAAGTTGCGGTGGAGGCGACGCCGAAACTCGCCGACACCGAGCAGTGCTCGCCGTTGTACTGCGGCACGATGGCGCTGACCGCCACTCGCAGTCGTTCCGCTCTCTGCTCGGCGTCCGCCAATCCGCAACCCGGCAGCACGACGCCGAATTCCTCGCCACCGAAGCGGCCGAAGATGTCGCTGACGCGCAAGTGCTCCTGGCAGGCCAGCACGGTCTGTCGCAACACCTGGTCGCCCGCGGCGTGGCCGTAACGATCGTTGATGGATTTGAAGTGATCGAGATCGCACAGGACCACGCTGACTTGTTGCTGCGAGCGCCGCGCGCTTTCCAACACGTTCTCGGCTAATTCGATAAAGCGCGGCCGATTGGCGATGCCGGTCAAGCCATCGACGTGCGACAGCTTCATGAAATGCAACTGCAAACGTTTGGTGCGGTAAGCCCACAGCGCGATGAAGACCACCACCAGGATCAGCAGCGCGATATACAGGCGGCTGGTCTCCGCAGCCTTGCTGTCCAGCTGGCGCTGCAGTTGCAGCAGCTTGTTTTCCTGGTTGAGCGCTTCGATCTGGACCTTGGTGGAAAGGGTGTCCTGCTTCACCCGCTCGTACGCGAGCTGGCGCGCCGTCACGTCGTCCAAGTAGCCTTTGTCGGCGGCCGCGAATTTTTTCAGATAGATTAATGCCTCGGCGGCGTTGCCCTGGGTTTCCGCCACTTCGTACAGCACCTTATAGGCGGTCATCAGCGGCTGAGTGAACTGATCTTGCACGCCGTGCTCGATGGAGCGCAATGCGAAACGGCGGGCCGCCGCTGCGTCGCCACGCCGTTGATAGGCGCATGCCAGCAGCGATTCCCATTCCGAGATGCCGCGCGGGTAGCGGGTCTGCTGCACGCTGGCGTAATGGGACTCGAGCAGCGCGATCGCTTGATCGACCTGCTTTGCGTCGAGACGCAGGCGCGCCTGGATGGTCCTGATTGCATGCGCGGCGAGCACCTCTTCCTGCCGCATGCAGGTTTCGATGCCCTTTTCGGCATCGCTGCTGCCCGCGAGCAGCCGGCCACCTTTGTACAACGCCTGCAATCGCACCTGGCCGCCGCGGCAGATGCCCCGGCCGTTGCCATCCTCCTCCATCACTTGTTCCGCATACCGGACGGCCAGGTCGTATTCGCCCACCAGGATGTATAGATCGGCAGCCACCGACATGCCCTGCAGCCGCGCTTCCTTGTCCGTGACCTCGGGAAGCCGGTCTAGCAATTTGCCGAGTTGCGAGAACGCGCCTTCGTATTGCGCCGCCAGCGCTTGCACGTTGGCTGCCGTGGATCCGGCGCGAAACTTCAAGGTGGAGTCGTCCGACCCGTCGACTATCGCTTCCAGCAGTGCAATCGCTGCGGAGTAGTTGCCCGCGTAAGCATGGCGCCAGCCTTGCAGGTAGTGCAGGTAATCTCGTTGCTGTGCGGGCAGCCGGGCGACCAGCGGACCGAGCGTGTCCATTATTCGGCTGAACTCCGCCGGATCGATACTTTTCAGGCTGTCCGCCCGCTGCAGCAGGGCGGCGGAGTCTTTGGGTTCCATCGCCAGCGCAACGGCACCGCTCAACAGCCAAAGCTGGGCAATTCCGCCCAGCATCATTTGCCGGGCGAGATTTTTTTGCATCGGCGTTCGTTCAGCGCGCAATGGCCGCACGGCGAGGGGAGCGTTGCTCCATCTGTGCCCCCTGACTCCGCGCTGACTTGTCTTTCTGCGGTGCGTCCTCTTCCTCCGGCTGCTCATCCTGGGGTGCATGGATGAGGCAACACACGTTGCTGCTGGCGCCCAGCAATTCTTCGAGGCGCTTGGAACGTTGCTCGACCAGCGCGGTTTGCACTGCGGGTGTCAGTCCGCTCAGCGACAGCTCCTCGGCGAGTTGCTGTTCGGTCAGCCGTTTCAGCCGTGAGTTCTGGCCGATTTGTTCTAGCAGGGCCACCACATTGGACACGATGCTCTCTCCTTCATTCCCCAAGATGTCTTACGCGGATGCTGCGGCGTCGCGCAGCTGTTGTTGAAAAGCTCGAAAGACTAAGGCGAGTCCACGGAACGGGGCGCGCGAGCACTCCACAAAATTTCGTTCCACTGTCGACAAACCGGCATGGAGTTCAGTCATAGAAGAGACAATCGTGCCGGCCAGCCCATCGGGGCATTTAACAGAATTATGCCTGTTTCGGGCCGACGAACAGAAGGAAGATGGCGCCGTAGCGAATAGGCCGGCTACCGGGCCGATCGCATCATGGCTTAAAGGCGGGGCGTATAAGCAGACATCCGCCCGGCTTGCCCGGGCGGACGCCAGTCAATGGCTCTCTTAGTTAGGCCGCGCTAGGTGTTGAGCACTTGGCTTGCAGCGAGGCAGTTATGCTGCATTCCGAAACGCAGGCGACGGCAAAGCTTCGCTTTCGTCCCCATCCTCGGCCGCCTGCACCACGCAGCAGACATTTGCTTGTGCGCCGGCCATTGTTTCTAAGGCACGCCGATCCGCCCTCAGCAGCGAATCTTGCAGCGCAAGTGCGATACCGGCGCGATCCATCGCTAGTTGCAGTTCGCTATCGGCGGGTCGGCAGAGTCGGGAATCCTGTCCCAGCCGTTCCAGAAATTCGATGATGTTCGACATCGTCAGCTCCTTGGTCATCAGGAAGGAAATTTCGTCAACCATGAATCACGATGAACGGACCATGTGCTGCGCTGCTGAGGTCCGTCTTCCGACGCTGCGTCACGCCCGCGTTCAAATCCTACGCTGATGACAGCCCGCTCCACAACGATGTGGTCGGCCGCGAACTGAACCCATAACTCATCCACCGGCAAGTGCGTGAACACCTGCCGGATCAAGCCGATGAAGCCCTCTTTGGAATAACCTTGCGCGCGTGCACTGGCGACGAACATCACGCCCGCCTGCACGGTGCGCTGCTGTGCATCGAAATTCTGCAAGCTGCAAACGCCCACGTCCTGCCGGGACGCTTTTTCCACCACGGTGAAAAATAGTCGTTCGAGGGGCTCGCGTTTCATGCCCGCCAGCGCACTGTTGCAGCTGCGGGCGGCACGCTCCGGCGACAGCGGCGCGCCGATGAAGCGCATGGTTTCCTCATCGGTGTAGAGGTGGCAGTACAGTGGGCTGTCTTGAGGCGCGAGCGGACGCATCAGCAGCCTGTCCGTTTCTACCGGAAATATGCGCACGGCGGGCCGGGTCGGAAGTTACGTCGGCGAGGCGAGTTCGAGTTCGCGATCGAGCGCGGACAGCCGTTCGCGGATTTCACGATCCGGCTGCAACGAGTGGGCCGGCGGCACGACCAGGGTGAAATGCATGTCGGCTTCGGCGGCCGGCAATTGCGCCAAGGGCAGACGGATGATTTTCGGCCGAAATGTCGGCAGCGTCGCGGCCTGGTAAAGAATCACTTCGTGGTCCAAGGGATAGTCGCGGCCCAGCACATCGACCAGCACTTGGCGATACGCCGCGCCGGTGGAAAAGCGCGCCAGCGATTGGTCGCCCGCGAGGCCCACCTGCCACAGGATCAGGTAGGCGGCGGTGTCGAGGCGACGGCGGTTGAACATGAACTGGCTGGCTTCGTAGTGCTGGCAGCCATATTTGCCCGGATCGAAACCCAGGTCGGCATACAGGCAGTCGGCGGCCGAAACGCCGGGCTCCATGTGGGCATCGAAGCCTTCGCTGCGCGCGATCTCGATCGCCTTGTGAGTGGGCCACGCGAACACGCCGGGATGCCCGTAAAACGCGGCGCAGACACGCTTGCCGGCCCGCACTTCACAGAGCATGGCCTCGACCATTTCGCGATAGGTCTGCATTCGCGATTTGCCTTCACGATAGAACGATTGCAGGCTGCGTACGTCGGCGTTCATGCTGGCAATCCACATCTCGATGATGCCATCGGAGAGCGCCGTGAATACCACGTCGGCCTTGTCGATATAATCGCGGGCGAGCGGCGTGAGATGCGACCCCAGCGTCATCCCGATGCCCACACACGCCAAACTCCCGGCCTTGCTCATGGTGGTTTCCCGTATCACTGCGCGTCGGGTTGAACTTCCGGCCGGGCTGCGGCGAATGCCGGCAGCGATTCGAGATGGGTACTGATCGCTACCAGCGTCGCAAACGCGGTGAGATCGGTGTTGAAACGACGCGCGTTATACATCTGCGGCACGAGGCAGATATCGGCCATCGAGACGGCGTCGCCGAAACAAAAGCGCTGCGCGGCCGAATGCTGGCGCGCCTGGATTTCCAATCCGCGGAAGCTGGTTGCGATCCAGTGCCGATACCAGGTGTTCACGCCGTTGTCGTCCTGCGCGAAATTCTGTCGCAGATAGTTCAGCACGCGCAGGTTGCTGAGGGGGTGGATGTCGCAGGCGATCGCCAATGCCATCGAACGTACTTGCGCACGCGCCAGCGGATCCGCAGGCAGGAACGGCGGCGCAGGATAGCGGTCGTTGAGATACTCGATGATCGCGAGCGACTGCGACAGCACGGTGTCGTCGTCGACGGCCAGGGCCGGAATCAACCCCTGCGGATTCAGCGCCAGGTACTCGGCGGTGCGGTGCTCGTTCCTGGCGAACGCTTTGGGGATGGACTCATACGGCAGCTGCTTGAGATTCAGCGCGATGCGCACGCGGAACGCGGCGGAGCTGCGAAAGAAAGTGTAGAGCTTCATGCGGTCAGCCGATGGTGATGCGTAACGTTTCCATGTCTTCTTTCAGGCCGTCGATGCCGCCTTCGAGCTGGTCACCCTTTTTGAGTGCGGCGACGCCGGCCGGAGTGCCCGTGTAGATGAGATCGCCGGGCGCTAATTCAAACAGCGTCGAGAGCTCGGCGATGATTTCCGGCACGCTCCAGATCATGTCGGCGAGCGCGCCCTGCTGCCGCTGCTGGCCGTTGACCTTGAGCCAGATTCTGCCCTGTTCCACGTGCTCCAGGCGAGTGGCGGGCGTAATCGCGGTGATGGGAGCGGAGCGGTCGAAACCCTTGCCTGTGTCCCACGGGCGGCCTTTGTCCTTGGCGGCTGCTTGCAAGTCACGTCGGGTCAGGTCCAGCCCAACCGCGTAGCCGAACACATGCTCCAACGCCCGGCCGACTGTGATATTGACGCCGCCTCTGCCAAGAGCCACCACCAATTCGATCTCGTGCTGCAAATCGTCGGTGCGCGATGGAAACGGAATTTTCGCGCCATTGGCGACAATGGCGTCGGCGGGTTTGGCGAAAAAGAAGGGCGGCTCGCGGTCGGGGTCTTTACCCATTTCCCGCGCATGCGCCGCGTAGTTGCGGCCCACGCAATAAATGCGGTGAATGGGAAAGCGCTCGCTGCGGCCTTGGATCTCGACGGCGGGAGGTGCCGGCGGCGGGAAAACGAAAGACATGGAGCAATGTTCGGAGGCGGTTTTGTCGGGCCGCTAGGATACCCCCACGATCATCTGCTCCACCACCCAGCGCTTCAACAGGCCGGCGGCCTGCAGCGGCACCGACTCCGCTTCGTGCCAGGTGCACAGGGTGTCGCAGAGCGTTTCGAAGTTGCCGCCGCCGCGCATCGCTTCGAGAGCCGCTGCCTCGTCCGGTGTCAGCGAACGGTACTGAGTCTTGAGGTTTTCGCGCCAGATGAGCCAGGGCTGGGGCTCATCGGATACCGAGCATTCCGGCACCAACGACTCGGCAGACAGCGCTTTGAACAGCACGGGCGCGTTGGTGCGCATGTGTAGCAGCTGCACTGACGGATGAAATTCGAATCGCAGTGCGGGCCAACTGTCCGGCGCCACTGCAGCCAGCGCTTCGATGCCGACAGGAGCGGCGTCCGCGGCATCGAACGCTGCGGCGATGGACCATTCCCAGGAGGCAAGTTCCGCCAGCCAGGGTTGCTCGGGAAACAAGCCTTCCAGCAGCAACGGCAGTCGGTCGCCAAACCAGCGAATCGAAGGAAACTGCGATGGGCAGGCATCGATGTAGTCGCTCGCTACCCCGGCGAACTGATCTTTGCCCAGCAACTGTTGCAATCGCGGCAGCGTGCTTGCCAATGCGTCCGTGAGCCGGAGTCGGTACGCTTCCGAATAGATTGCCAGGCGAAGGGCCGAAGGCACGCGTGCAGTACCGGTCACCGCACCGGCGATGCTGGCGTGGCCGAACATCACGTGGCGTTGGAAATCCTTCTGCAGTTCTGCTAACGAGGTCATGCAGCCGATTTCGCCGATTGCACCGCCGTCGTGATTGCGCGCGCGCGATCGAGCTCCGTCAGCAACTCATCCAGTTCGGGAATGTTGTCGTCGCGCTCGATCATCGTGGATACGGGGCCGAAACGCTCGACCGCGGCTTGAAACAAGCGCCACACAGCCTCGCATACCGGTTCGTCGTGGGTGTCGATGAGGTAGTCGCCCATGTTGCGATGGCCGGCAAGGTGGAACTGCTGCACTCGCTCCAC
This sequence comes from uncultured Gammaproteobacteria bacterium, assembly GCA_963710595.1. Classification (GTDB taxonomy): domain Bacteria; phylum Pseudomonadota; class Gammaproteobacteria; order Steroidobacterales; family Steroidobacteraceae; genus Steroidobacter. The sequence continues at coordinate 245,475 of CAVQAZ010000003.1, read as the reverse complement.
GGGAATGCCGCGCAGGTACGCCATAGGGTCGAAACCGTGGTTGACGCTGCTGACGTAAACGTTGTTCACGTCGAGCAACAGGTGACAATCGGCGCGTTCGGCGATTTCACGGAGGAATTCCCATTCCGTCAGGTCCGCGCGGGCGAAACTGACGTAGCTGGAAACGTTTTCGAGCACCAGCCGGCGACCCAGCCGCTCCTGGACGGCGGCGACGCGCGACACGACGTGTCGAAGGGTTTCTTCGGTGAAAGGCAGCGGCATCAGATCGTGCAAATTGACGCCGTCGACACCGGTCCAGCACAGGTGGTCCGACACCCAGGCCGGTTCGACGCGTGCCGCGAGTGCTTTCACTTCCCGCAGGTAATCTTCATTGAGGGGATCGGTGCTGCCGATGGATAACGACACGCCATGCAGCACAATCGGATATTCGGCGCGCAGCCGGTCCAGGAAATGCAGCGGCCGGCCGCCGGGCAACAAGTAGTTTTCGGTCAGCGCTTCCAGCCAGCCCACGCTGCCGCGGCGGTCGCCGAGCAGCTGTTCATAATGGACCGGCCGCACTCCCAGGCCGAAGCCTAGCGGGGTGTGAGCGGAACGGCTGGAGAATGGATCGGGCACGTTGCAGGGTAACCCCGGTCTGACGGAGGGCGAACCGAAGATCAGACCGGGGTTGGGGCCAAATTATTTCTTCAGCTTCGCCTTGGCGGCGTCGCATTCAGCCTTGGACAACATCAGGAAGCCAGTGCCTTTGCAGGCATTCTTGCCGGCGCACGCATTCGCGGCGGTGCCGCAGGCGCTCGTGCCCTTGCACGCATTCACGCCTTCGCATTTCACCTTAGCTTCGTCCGCCGCGTTGGCAGCGGTCAGCGGCGCGCTGCTGAACATCACAGCAGCTGCAGTCGCCAGTGCGAGACTCGAGAGTTTTTTGCCGTAGGTCATCGATGCCATTCCTCAGTGGAAAGTGGACGCTTCAATCCGAAGCGCTGGAGTATACGCAGTCCAGCGTCAATCGGATTCACGCGGGGCGGCCCGCCGACCGCTGGGTGGAATTCGCTTACAAATGCCTTGCGCACAAACGGCGCATAAAAAAGGCGGGCGATTTGGGGTCGCCCGCCTTGCCACGCGCTCGTGGCGTCGCCTTTCAGTCAGGCTGCAAGCTTAGCTCTGGCCCTTGCGGACCTCGAGCGCGTCCTTGACGTTCTTGACGCCGTCGGTATCACGCGCCAGCTGCAACGCGCGGTTGCGAGCCTCATTGCTCTCCACGAAACCGCTCAGCTGGACGCTGCCCTTGAAGGTCTCCACGTTGATCTGATGCGCTTTGGTCACCGGATCTTCGATCAGTTTGGCCTTCACCTTGGCAGTCACGACGCCATCGTCGATAGCCTGGCCGGTGGACTGCTGCGTCGGTGTCGACGTGCAGGCTACAACGGTCGAAGCCATGATTGCTGCCAACATCAGTGCTGCAGTTTTTTGCCGTGCCATGTCCATCGCTCCTGAGTATGTCAATCCGCCCGGTGCGGCCAACTATTAACCCGAACCATCGCGACGAGTTTCGGCGGCGCGCTTGGCGTTGTCGAGATCACTGTCAGCACGCTCTTTGCAATCTTCCTGGGCGGTGCCCGTCAGAGCGTGGCACTTCTCGGTGGCGATTTTATGCGTTGCTTCGGCGCGCGCCACAGCTACTTTGTAGTCGCCCTTGGCGGCAGTTTCGCTGGCGTCGCGAGCCTGATCGGCGACGTCATCGGCGTCATTATCCGCTTGCGCGTCCACCACATCCTTCTGTGCGTCAGCCATGCTCTCCTGCGCATCCGCCTGTGCATCGGTAACATCGCGCTGCGCTTCGGCCTGCGCGTTTGTGACATCATGTTGAACTTCGGCTGGCGATTCCGCCTTGTTGCAGCCTGCCAACGCCAAGCCGGCGGCGGCGATGATCAGAAATAGATTGCCCTTCATGTCAGTAACCCTCGATGTATTTGTTGACCAAGTAACCATGCGCCCTTACGGATCAATTCTCCTGCAGAAGGTCCGCTTCCGCCTGTGGCTGTGCTGCCGCCGGCAGGCAGGGCATGGCATTCGCGTCGGATAACGTGCCGGGCGTTTGCAAGGTTCCGCGCACAATCTTGGCGCGTCAAAGATACAAACGTCAGTGAGGGCAGACGCCTGACGAGGGGAACCAGAAAATGCACACAACCGTTGCGGACAGGACTGCAGCGATGCAGTAAGAGGAGGGTCTTTTATTCCAATTACTCCGGCTGCTTCTGCTTCCATGTCCACCACCCATTCCAGTCCTCCTGCAGCGATCACCACGGCGCGTACTGGCAACGTTCCGTTGCACGTCCGGTTCGTGATCGTGATTTCCATCGCCCTGCTGGTCGTCAATGCGTCGCTACTTATCGTCAACACCGCCGCGACCATGGATTCGCATGCCCAGTACGCACGCTCGTACGAGATCAAGCGGGCGCTCAGCACGTTCCAATCGGTCATCACCGCTGCCGAATCAGGGCAGCGCGGTTATCTGCTCACCGGGCAAACCGGTTACCTGGAGCCCTATTACGTCGCGATGCGCAGCTGGCGAGCCGAGATCGATCGACTGAGAAACCTGACTGCAGACAATCCTGCGCGCCAGCAAGATATAGCTGAACTGGAAAGCCTTACCGCCGCAGCAATCAGCCGGTTGAAGGCGACCATCAGCCGCAGTCCGCAGCCCGGTCCGAATGGCAGCGCGGACGTGGCGGGCACGGAGCGCGCCACAACCACGATGGACAGAGTGCGCGGCATCGTCGATCGCATGATTGCCGAAGAGGATTCGCGTATTGAAGGGTTGCGCCGCGAGGTGCTGCGAGATCTGCTGGTCGCCGGTGGTATCGCGCTGCTGACGACGGTTGTCACGGTTGCAGTGCTGATCGGTTTGAACAAACTGCTGCGCCGCTATGTGCGCGATCGCGAAGCGGCCGAAGACGCCATGCGCGAAGCGAACCAAGTCTTGAACGAGCAGGTCGAGCAACGCACCGCGGAACTCACCGAGTTGTCGCAGCACTTGATCCGCGTCTCCGAAGAGGAGAAAGCAAAATTGGCGCGCGAGCTGCACGACACTCTGGGCAGCAATCTCACCGCTATCAATATGGATTTGAATTGGATCCAGCGGCGCCTTCCCGAAGGCACGCGGGAAGTACGCGAGCGATTACAGCGCGTGTTGCAGATGTTGACCGAGACTGTCGAGCTCAAGCACGAGGTCATCGAGGGGCTGCGTCCCAGCCATCTCGACAATCTCGGCCTGGCGTTCGCGATGCGCTCGCACTGTCGCGAGTTCACGCGCCGCACCGGGCTGCCCTGCGAGGTGGAGGTGCAAGAAGATTTCGACGATCTCGACCCCGCCTGGTCGATCGCCTTCTATCGCATTGCCCAGGAATCACTGACCAATATTACCAAGCATGCCCAGGCCAGCCGGGTGCGAATCTCGTTGCTTCGCGAGGACGGCGGCATTCGCCTGCGCATCACCGACGATGGGGTCGGCCTGTCCGAGGAATCCCTGAGCAAGCCCAAATCCCATGGAATTGTGGGCATGCGTGAGCGCATGCGCCAGATGGGCGGCAAATTCCAGATCCGTCGCCCCGAGGAAGGCCCAGGCACCGTGGTTGAAGCCTTCATTCCAGGCGCGGCCAGCCCGGCGGCCCTTTCCGCCTGAGCAACGCGGCACGCCTGCGTAGGAAAACGCTGACGGAACGAACTTCACGTGATTGGGAACTTTTCGCACGCCTGAGGCCGTTGTGATCCATCAGTCCTCATCTGTAAAGCTGACCGTCAGGAGCGAACGCATGGAGAATCACGTCGAAAGAGCGCCCCACAGCGACCATCGTGCCGCTTATGCCGGTGACGACACCCATTCGGGAGAGTCAGGTGAGGAATCGATGGTGGCCTCGGAGCGCAGCCTGGCGCCGGCACCCGTAGCTCTACGCATACCGGTAGGCACAAATCTCGCCGATGTAGAGCGCTGGATGATCTTTGCGACGCTACAGAAATGCGGCGGAAACAAGACCCGCGCCGCGGCGTTACTTGGAGTAAGCCTGAAGACGCTTTACAACCGCCTCAATGCCTACCGGGCGCTGGGGCTGGCCATGGATTACGGCTTGAACGACGGCCAGGATGTGGCCATTACCGCTTTACAGGGGGCCGACCTCCGTGAAGCGATGACCGAGGTACCGCAGCGATGTTGAATCCAACCGAACTAGGTCCCAGGGAAGGCGAAGCCCGGGATGTATTACAGTCCATGCAGACGCCAATCCGTGTTTTGATCGTCGACGATCACGCCATCCTTCGAGCCGGCGTGCGCGAGATGCTCGCCGAAGAGGCCGATCTGCAAGTGGTGGCGGAGGCGGGCTCCGCAGAAGATGCGACTCAGCAATTGCGTAACGGCTTGCAAGTCGACGTCGTGGTGCTGGACATCACGCTGCCCGGCCAGAGCGGCATCGACCTGCTGAAACAGCTCAAGCGCGACCAGCCCGAGCTTGCGATCCTGGTGCTCAGCATGCATCCGGAACGCAGCTTCGCTGTGCGGCTGATGCGAGCCGGCGCCAATGGCTATGTGCCGAAGATGATCGTGCCGGAAGAGTTAGTGAAGGCTGTGCGCGCCGTCGGCACCGGCCGGCGTTACATCACTCCGCTGGTCGCAGAATTGCTGGCCTCCGAGTGCGCTGCCGACGAAGAAGGCCCGATGCACAACCGGCTTTCCGAGCGGGAGTTGCAGGTGTTCACGCGCATCGCGCGTGGCGTTTCTCCGGCGGTGATGGCGAACGAACTGGGACTGAGCGTAAAAACCGTCAGCACCTACCGCGCCCGAATCCTGGAGAAGATGGGCATGCGCAGTAATGCGGAGATCGCCGCGTACGCAGTCCGCAACCAGTTGGTGGAGTGAGCTCGGCGGTCTGAATGGTCGCCGACGCAGTGCCTGGCTGGGTGTCATGACTGGGACCGAGCTGACGATCTACATCGTGGAAGATTCGCCCGCGGTCATGGAGCGGTTGCTCGAAGCTCTCGGTGATATTCCCAACGCAAAAGTAGTTGGCAGCGCTGATGCGGTCGGAGCGGCGATGGAAGGGATGCGTAGAGCGCAACCGCGCGTGCTCATCCTGGATATCCATCTTCGCGGCGGCAGCGGCTTCCAGGTATTGAAACAATTGCGAGCCAGCGCCAGCCGCCCGGAAGCCGTGATTGTCGTGACGAACTATCCATCGGATGACTATCGAACCGCGAGCCGCGAATGCGGCGCGGACCATTTTTTCGACAAGGCCTCCGAGTTTCACAAGGTTCGCGAAGTGTTATTACAGATAGACGCTTCGGCCGCCTGACCACGCCGGTCCGTAACATCCGCAGCAAAGGCAAGTCTCGCTCACGGAACATACTCAGGATCTCGAACCGATTGTGGCGCATTGTTGTGCCATTCAAGCTTGGAATCACCGAACCCTGCGCAACTCGTTACATGGACCTCCCCAGGACGATGGGGGCACCCGCTGAGAACCCATCGGACACCACGTGACGATTGCGCACTTATAGGCCGCGCCTTTTCAATGGGGCGCGGCCTTCTTTTCGCCCGCGAACTGGTCGGCGCAGAAGAATTCAAAGTGCTTGCCGGCCAAAGGAAATGCCGATGGCGAAGGGGAGACCGGAGAATTGAGGATTACGCTGAGAAGGCGCCGGCGCCGCGCAAACGCGCGACGGCCAAACGCAAGCAGGCAGCCACGGCTGATCGAACTTGTGACTGGCTGCCGCGATCGGTTAGCGATCGCGATCTTCGTGACTGAGATTACGGCTCCACTCCGCGCGGCTGCGTGAGGCGTCGTACTCCACCGCCGTAACCGAATGTGTGCTACGACATTCGTCTTGCCAACGAATGACGACATAGCGGCCGGTGCGTAACTGCCATACGTCGCCGCGCAGGTCGACGTCGCTGTCTTTGAGACGGACCGGATCGCCGATGCGCAGCCGATTGCGCATTTCTTTGCTCATCTCATTGCTCATGATGTCTCCTTCCATACGTTAACGGCACGAGCGACGCGCTAGCCTAGGGTCATCTACGTTGATGTTCGACTAGGGGAGGCAGGAATCGGCGGGTTCGTGCTTGGAATGAGCAACGCGTCACGGGGGCCGCGGCGCGGCCATGTGAGGAACGTCACATCCCTGTGAGCGTTTGCGCGGACGAGCCTTAACTTAATGCAGACTGGAGATCGGGTTGCGCTGTTTGGCGCAGCCGGCGGACGGAGGCCGCCAAGGAGTCACTCGGTCCACCAGCCCATGAATTCTTCGAAGCTGATCGACCCATCGCCATCGGTGTCGGTGACCTCGAACGCCAGCAGGCATTCGTCTTCCGACAGCTCCTGGTCGAGCGAACGCAGCAGGCTGCTGAATTCCGTATTGACGATCCAGCCGTCGCCGTTGCTGTCGCAGGCGTCGAAGCTCTGGCGTAATTCCGCCAGCTCCGAGGCGTCCACATCGATATCTCTAACCGCGTTCAGGTCCGTCATAAGGGCATTTCCGTCCTTTTCGCAGCTGCTGCTGCAATGCGGGCGGATCTTACCCTGGCAACTGTTACTTGGCGCCGGTAAATTTCTCGGCAAAGAAATCGCCCGGGGTCCAACGGGGCGGGGTGGGGGCGTTGGCTATCCCCAGCGCGATCCGCACGTTGACGCGGGCCAGGTCGGCAGCGGTCGGGTAATCGATGGGCAGCGACAGATCATCGCTCGGCTGATGATAGTGAGCGGAAAGAAACTCCCGCCGGATTTCGGCCAGGTCGACGTCGGCGTCGCGCGGCTCATAACCGCAGCTCAAAACCAGCGCCGGAATGCCGCGGCGGATGAATGAAAACTGGTCGCTGCGAATGAATTTCGCCTGTTCCGGCACGGCGTCCGCACTCAATCGATAGCCGTGCGCGGCGGCCGCTTGTCGCGCCGTCGCGCCGAGGCTCGAATGTTGGGCGCCCAGCGCAACGAAGTCGGCAACAGGTGTGAACGGCTGCGGCATGTCCATGTTGATGCTGGCGACCAGGCGACGGTCCTGGCCCTTGGCGTGCTGTGCCAGGAAATCGGAACCTAACAAGCCTTTCTCTTCGGCAGTGACCGCGGCAAAGATCAACGAACGTTTCGGTCGCACGCCGGAAGAGTGCAGAGCGCGCGCGATCTCCAACATGATCGCGATGCCGACGGCGTTGTCGTGCGCGCCGTTGTAAACGGAATCTCCATTGACGCCCGCGCCTCGTCCGAGATGATCGAGATGCGCCGTCAGCACCACGTATTCGTTTTTCAACTGCGGATCGGCGCCGGGAAGAATGCCGACCACATTCGCACTCTCGGTTCGGCGCAATCCCGTGGTCGCCGACAAGGTCAGCATGCCCGGTAGCTCGAAACCTTGCGGCGTGCCTTCGTCGGCGGCGGCGAGCGCGGCGGCAAAATTCGTCGACGCAGTTTCGAACAATTGCGCGGCGGCGTCGTGATTGAAACGAAAGCGCAGCTTCAATGCCGGATATGCGTCCTGCGGTACGCCGGTTTCATCCAGCCACCGCATCTCCGGCGTCCAGCTCATGGCGACACGTCGCTCCCACGGCGTGCGCTTGGCGTCCGCGGATGAATCAATGGTGATCACGCCGACCGCGCCATGGTCCACCAACGTCGACCATTTGCGATCGCCCCACGAGTAGTACGCGCGCTGATGATGCGGAAACTTTGCCGGCGCACCACTGAAGACCACGGCGATGCGGCCCTTGAGATCGATGTGCTCGAAATCGTTGTAGCCCAGTTCGGGCGCGTCGACGCCGAAGCCAGCGAACACCAACGGCGCGCTGAGCGTCGAACTGGCCGAAGAGAAGTCCGCCGTCGGCAGGTAATGAGTGCCGTACTCGAACGTATGAGTGTCGTCTTCGCGAACCAATTCCGCGGACGAGCCAGGCAACACCGGTGTTGCTTCCAGCAGCGGCACGCTTTGAAAGTAGCTCTTGTCGTCGCCGCCCGGCTGCAATCCGGCTTGGCGAAATTGCGCGGCTACATACGCTGCCGCGATGTCATAGCCGCGTGACGCGGTGGCCCGGCCTTCGAGCAGATCGCCGGCGAGAAATTCGACATGGCTGCGAATGGCCTCGGGCTGAACTTCGGTCCATGGGCCACGTTCAGCTGCAGGCAGCGCGCTGGCGGCGGCCAGCAGTAACAGTCCCGAAAATCCGCGCATGACGACTCGTGTGGCTGCGATCACGTTGATCTTTGGCTTTGGTTTGTGTTCCGGCGACGGCTGCAACATTATCACTGAACGCCTCTGTTCCGTTGTTGAGCCCGGGGCGCGATGAATTCATCAGGCATTCAGTGCTTGGCTCTTAGCCTGAGCTCCGGCATGCTTCTGACGGTGTCGCCATGAACCGCTCCACAGCACTGACGCTTTGTCTTTCCTGTATCGCTGCCAGCCTCACGCTGCAGGGATGCGCGGTGCCGCAGCCCTACGCGCCCTCGACGCCTACGCAGATTCGGCCACCGGTCGCGCCGCCGACCACGGTCGGCAACGAGGTGGCGATTCGAGCCATTTCGTTGTTGGGCGCGCCGTACCAGTGGGGAGGCAATGGGCCGACCACCTTCGATTGCAGCGGCCTGGTGCGTTTCATTCACGACCAGCTCGGTATCTTCGTGCCCCGCACGGCTGCCGAACAATATTCCGCCGCTACGCCCGTCAACCTGCGCAACCTGGAGCCGGGCGATCTGCTGTTCTTCCGCATCAAGGGACGACAGATTTCGCACGTCGCGATCTACACCGGAGCAGGGCGCTTCGTTCATGCACCTCAGACCGGAAGGCTGGTAGAGCTGCGGATGCTCGACGATGAGTTCTATCGACCGAAGCTGGCTGGGGCGGGCAGGCTGTTTTAGTGGTCGTGTGTGGTTCGTTGAGCGCCCCTCACCCGCGCTGCGCGCGACCTCTCCCCAAGGGAGAGGTGAAGAGTTCTGACCCCCTCTCCCTTTGGGAGAGGGTTGGGGTGAGGGAATTCTTCAGCCGCGTGAGCGGTGTCCAGAGCCCCTCACCCGCGCTGCGCGCGACCTCTCCCCAAGGGAGAGGTGAAGAGTTCTGACTCCCTCTCCCTTTGGGAGAGGGTTGGGGTGAGGGAATTCTTCAGCCGCGTGAGCAGCGTCCAGAGCCCCTCACCCGCGCTGCGCGCGACCTCTCCCCAAGGGAGAGGTGAAGAGTTCTGACTCCCTCTCCCTTTGGGAGAGGGTTGGGGTGAGGGAATTCTTCAAGCCGCGTGAGCGGTGTCCAGAGCCCCTCACCCGCGCTGCGCGCGACCTCTCCCCAAGGGAGAGGTGAAGAATTCTGGCCCCCTCTCCCTTTGGGAGAGGGTTGGGGTGAGGGAATTCTTCAAGCCGCGTGAGCGGTGTCCAGAGCCCCTCACCCGCGCTGCGCGCGACCTCTCCCCAAGGGAGAGGTGAAGAATTCTGACCCCCTCTCCCTTTGGGAGAGGGTTGGGGTGAGGGAATTCTTCAGCCGCGTGAGCGGCGTCCAGAGCCCCTCACCCGCGCTGCGCGCGACCTCTCCCCAAGGGAGAGGTGAAGAGTTCTTACTCCCTCTCCTTTTGGGAGAGGATTGGGGTGAGGGCCTTCTTTTTCCTCTTCTTCGACGGCGCCTTTGCCGCAGCTGCGGCTGCGATTTCCGCCGCGGGACGATTCATTCGTTCTTTGATGAGGTTCTCGACGACGCTGGGGTCGGCCAAGGTGGAGATGTCTCCGAGCTGCTCGTGCTCGTTCGCGGCGATCTTGCGCAGGATCCGGCGCATGATTTTTCCTGAGCGCGTCTTCGGCAATCCGGGCGCCCATTGAATGCAATCGGGCGTGGCGATTGCGCTGATCTCTTTGCGTACCCACTCTCTCAATTCGGCACGCAACGCCTCGGTAGGTTCTGCGTCGACGATCAGAGTGACGTAGACATAGATGCCCTGGCCTTTGATGTCGTGCGGGTAGCCGACGGCGGCGGCTTCGGCCACTTTTGGGTGCGCGACCATGGCGCTTTCGATCTCGGCGGTGCCCAAGCGATGGCCGGCGACGTTGAGCACGTCGTCGACGCGGCCGGTGATCCAGTAGTAACCATCTTCATCGCGGCGGGCGCCGTCGCCGGTGAAATAACGGCCGGGGAAAGTCTTGAAGTAAGTATCGATGAAACGTTGATGATCGCCGAACACCGTCCGCATCTGTCCGGGCCAGCTGTCGGTGATGACGAGGTTGCCTTCGCAGGCGCCTTCGAGCAGCTGGCCTTCGTTGTCGACGATCGCCGGCTTCACGCCGAAGAACGGCAGCGTCGCCGAGCCGGGTTTCTGATCGATCGCGCCGGGCAGCGGCGCAATCAGCACGCCGCCGGTCTCGGTCTGCCACCAGGTATCCACGATAGGGCAGCGGCCATCGCCGACGACGCGGTGATACCACTCCCACGCTTCCGGATTGATCGGCTCGCCGACCGTGCCCAGCAATCGCAACGAGCTGCGCGACCAGGCTTTTACCGGCTCTTCGCCCTCACGCATCAAAGCGCGAATCGCGGTGGGTGCGGTGTAGAACAAGGTGACGTTGTGTTTATCCACCGACTGCCAGAAACGTCCCGAGTCGGGATAGTTCGGCACGCCTTCAAACATTACGGTGGTCGCGCCATTCGCAAGTGGGCCGTACACCACATAGCTGTGGCCGGTAACCCAGCCCACGTCGGCGGTACACCAGAAGATATCGTCTTCGCGCAGGTCGAAGACGAGTTCGTGCGTCATCGAAACGTAAACGAGATAGCCGCCGCTCGTATGCAGCACGCCTTTGGGCTTGCCGGTGGAGCCGGAGGTGTAAAGAATGAACAGCGGATCTTCCGCATCCATCGGCTCGGGAGCGCATTCTTTGGCCTGCGGTCCGACCACGTCGTCGAACCAGCGATCGCGCGTGTACATGGGGACGCGAATGCCGGTGCGGCGCACGACCAGCACATGCTTCACGCAATCGGTGCCGGGCATGGTCAGCGCCTGATCGACGTTGGTCTTGAGCGGCACGCGCTTGCCGCCACGAATGCCTTCGTCGGCGGTGATCACGACGCTGGAACCGCAATCGGCGATGCGTCCACCGAGCGAGTCCGCGGAGAATCCGCCGAACACGACCGAGTGCACCGCGCCGATGCGAGCGCAGGCCAGCATGGCGACCGCCGCTTCCGGAATCATTGGCAGATAAATCGTAACGCGGTCGCCTTTTTTCACGCCCAGCGACTTGAGCGCGTTGGCGCACTGGCAGACGCGCTCGTACAGTTGGCGATAGGTGATGCGCTCGGAAAGTTTCGGATCGTCGCCTTCCCAGATGATCGCGGTCTTGTCGCCGCGCTTGGTAAGGTGGCGGTCCAGGCAGTTCGCCGCGACATTGAGCTTGCCGTCGTAGTACCAGCGAATGCGGAAGTCATGCTCCTCGAAGCTGGTGTCCTTCACCTTCGCGAACGGCTGGATCCAGTCCAGGCGGCGACCGATGCGCGCCCAGAAACTATTGGGATCGCGCACCGATTCCTGGTACAGGCGCTGATAGTCGGCCAGCCGCAGATGGGCGAGGGCGGCGAAATCTTCGGGGACTTTATATAGCTTCTGGCTCATTGTTATTGACGGGGTGGCAGGTTGGCTAAAGCGGCGCGAATTTTTTCGGCATGTTGGGCGAGCACCGCTTTGTCCGCCCAATCGCGGCCATGGCCGCGCAGGTCCGCACCTTCGTAACAGGGAATGATGTGGAAGTGAATGTGAAATACGGTCTGGCCGGCGGCGGCTTCATTGAACTGAATGATGCGCATGCCGGCCGGCTGGAAAGCACTCTGCACGCCTTTCGCGACATGCTGGGTGGCCTTGATCAGTTCGGCCAGCGCGTCCGCTTCGATATCGAAAAAATTGCGCGCGCCGGTTTTGGGAATGACCAGCGTGTGGCCGTCGGACTGCGGCATGGCGTCCATGAATGACACCACATTTTCGTCTTCGTACACCTTCGCTGCGGGGATGTGGCCGCGAATGATCTTGGCGAAAATATTGTCCGGATCGTACATCGCGCCTCCTAGATGCCGGCCTGCGCCAGCGCATCGATCAGCTGTCGCACGGCGGTGCCGACCGCCGGATGCTGGGCCTCGAAACGCACGGCGATTTGTTCCAGGCGTTCGGTCAGCGGGCGATCTTCATCGTCCATCGGCGGCGAGCCGAGCAGGCGGGTCAGATCGTTCAGCAGCTCCAGGAGCGACTCCTGCGTGCGCGGGTCGAGCGAATTACTGTCGAGGCGTTCGAGCCGCTCATGCAGGGCGGTGATGTGCTGCTGGATCTCTAGACTCACGGCAAGCCTCCATTGGGCAGCGGCGATCGCGGTACACGCGCCGCCGCAGGAAAATATGAGAAATATTACCGCGGCGCGGTCATGTCTTTCTTGGTATATCCGGCCGGCACCTGGAACATCGAAGCCGCCAGTGACTCGCTGCGGATGGCAGTCATGGTGGTTTCGTTGTTCGGCTTGCCGTCCTCGAAGTGGCGGCTCAGCACCGGAATGCCGCCGAGCTTCTCGAAATTCTGGGTCTGCTTCTCGGCCATCTGCTTGAGCCACGGCGCATTCATGCCGGACATCATTTCCTTCATCAGGTCGGCCATTTTCTTGCCGGCGACGATCAGCTCCTCCGAGCCCTTGATCGAACTGGCCGGCGCCACGCACACCTCGTCGGTCAGCACGCCGTCTTCGATCACTTCGACGTAGGTGCATTTGTAGTCGCCGATCTTGTCGGTGCGCGAGGTGCGTTTGAGTTCCTGTTTGGTTTCCGGCGCGCCCATGCCCGCGGGCATGCGGCCACCCATCATCTTTTCCATCTGCGCACGCTGTTCGGGCGTCATGTTTTTCATCTGCTCCTGGATCGCATTGAGCGCGGGGCTGAGCTGGTCGGCCATGCGCTTCATCGAAGCGCGGTCCATGGCGACAAAGCTCTTCTCCTGATGGTTGATGGAATACAGCGTGTCGTCCTTGAAAATCATGGTCGCCTCGGATGGCTTGGTCTCCACGCGCAGCATGCCGTCCTGCGCCCAGGTGTTGATGGTGGTCGTCCCGCCGCCGCCGAGACCACGGTTGAGGGTTTCCAGGATCGTCCCGGCCTGGGCCGCGGCCGTGATTCCCCCAAGTATCAGAATGGACAAGGGAGCGCTTAAGGTACGGACGAGCATGTGCATCTCCTGGTGAGTGCCGGGATTCTACTCGCTTGCCGCCGGCTCAGCGCGGCCGCGGCTTGGCCCTGGCAGTCGCCTGGGCCGTCAGCGGATCGTCGGGCCAGTAGTGCTTGGGATAGCGCCCCTTGAGTTCCTTTTTTACATCGAGGTAGCCGCGCGCCCAGAAGCTGACGAGGTCTTTGGTGACCTGAACCGGCCGATGCGCCGGTGACAGCAGCTGCAATGTCAAAGGCACCCGGCCGTCCGCAACCGAGGGCGTCTGGTGCAGCCCGAAAACTTCCTGCAGGCGGACGGCGACCGTAGGGGAGCCGTCGACATAATCGATGGGAATGCGTGAGCCGCTCGGCACCTCCAGGTGCGTGGGTGCAAATTCTTCCAGTCGTTGCTGGGCATTCCAATCCAGCAGTGACATGAGAATGTCGTGCATCTCGAGCCGGGCGAGATGATCGCGACGGCTCATGTCGGTAAGCCACGGGGCAAGCCAGTCATCGAGAGTCTCCATCAGTGCCGCATCGCTGACGTCGGGCCACGGCGTCGCGGCGCGTTCGTCGAAACGCCTGGCGAAAATCAACCGCGTCTGCAAGGCGCGAGCTGGCTTGGTCCAGGGCAACGCCGAGAGTCCGAGTTCGCGAATGCCGGTGAGCAGGGCGCCCAGCATGCGCGTGGCGTCGGGCTTGTCCATACGACGTTCGTAGAGTTTGAGTGCGCCCAGCCAGCGTTCATCCTGCGCGATCACGATTTGCTCGCGTGAATCCCATTCGATGCGCGCGCGGCGCTCGATCTGCGACGCGAAGTCTGCTTCCAACGTTTCGCGAGCGATCGGGGCAGCCAGGCGAATGAGCGCTTCACGAGCGCCGGCATCCAGGTCAGCGACCACGAGAAATTCCGCCTGCGCCAGGCTTTGCGCCGGCGGCAACTGTGCGCCGCGGCCACTCGATAACAAATAGCGTCCGCCTGCGCCGCGCGATTGAGCGATACGATCCGGATAGGCCAGCGCCAGCAAGCGGCCGACGTCGGCGTCCGAGGGTTTGGCCGAGTCGCTGCTCGATGTTTCCAGTTGGCGCGAGAGCAGATCGATGCTGCGTTGAGCGCGTTGCTTTGCTCCCGCATCGATATGAATGCCGGCGGGCAAGCTGCGCTCGCCGCGCAATGCTTCGACTCTGAAGCGCAAATCGACGTTGCGATCCGCTCCTTGAGTACGCAGCAGATCGCGTTCGCCAAGTACGGCCGCGATTTCCAGCGCGGTCGATTGCAATCCAGATTCTCCACCGCGCACGATCATGTGAGCCAGGCGTGGGTGGGTGGCCATGCGCGCTAATGCGCGACCGTGTGCAGTGACGCGACCATCCGCCGCGATAGCATCGAGGGAACGCAGCAGGTCGCGAGCTTGTGCAAAGGTCGCTGCTGGCGGTGGATCGAGCCAGCGCAGCGATGACGGATCGGCGATGCCCCAGTTCGCCAACTCAAGGGCCAGCGGCGCGAGATCGGCGCCGACGATTTCCGGCGCGGTCTGCGCCGGCAGTGCCGCGTGTTCGACTTCGCTCCACAATCGATAGCAAACGCCGGCCTCGAGCCGTCCTGCGCGCCCCCGGCGTTGATCGGCGGAGGCGCGGGAAATGCCGGAAATTTCCAAGCGGCTCATGCCGGTCGCCGGGTCGAAGTGCGAGCGACGTTCCTGCCCGGCGTCAACGACGATGCGCACGCCTTCGATGGTGAGGCTGGTTTCGGCGATGTTGGTGGCGAGGACGATTTTACGTTCGCCGCTGCGGCTGGGCTGAATCGCCGCGTCCTGCTCCTGCGCAGACAGTTCACCGAATAACGGCAGTACTCTGGTGCCGGGGGGCAGCGCCATTTCTTGCAGGAAGCGTTGCGCGCGACGGATCTCTCCCTGGCCGGGAAGAAATGCGAGCACGTCGCCATGCTCGTCTTCGATCACTCGCGCGATCGTGCGAGCGGTAACGTGCGCGATGTCTTCGTACTGCGAACGCGCCGAATTACGAGTATCGAGCCGTTCGCGATAGTGAGTCGTGACGGGAAATGCGCGGCCTTCGGAACAAACAATCGGCGCATCGCCCAAGATCCTCGCGACAGCTGCACCGTCCAACGTTGCCGACATCACCAGCAGCTTCAGGTCCTCCCGCACGTTTTCCTGGGCATCCAGGCATAGCGCGAGTCCAAGATCGGCATTCAAACTGCGTTCGTGGAATTCATCGAAGATCACCAGCGCAACGCCTTCGAGCGTGGCATCGCGTTGCAGCCAGCGTGTGAGAATTCCTTCGGTGACGACTTCGATGCGAGTGTCCTTGCTGATCTTGGTCTCGAGTCGCGTGCGAAAGCCGACAGTTCGTCCGACCGGCTCGCCGAGCGTCTGCGCCATGCGCGTGGCAACTGCGCGAGCGGCAAGTCTCCGAGGTTCGAGCATGACGATCCGTCCGTGGCCTCGCCATGCTGCCGGCAGCAACGCCAGCGGCACGCCAGTCGACTTGCCCGCGCCGGGCGGTGCCTGCAACACGACGTTGCGATGATCGGCAAGCGCGTGCTGCAGGTCGGGCAGCGCCTGTTCGATGGGGAGCCTGAATGCGGGTTGGTTCACCTCGCCATTATCGTTCATGCAGCAAGGCTGCGCTCGTACTGCGGAACGATCCTTGCTCTGCCTTCCAATAACCACTCTTGTCTTCACCTCTCCCGTTCACGGGAGAGGTCGCCCGTCCGGGCGGGTGAGGCGGGTGAGGCGGGTGCGGCAGAGGCAGTTCCTTTCCGCAAGGCCGTGTGCTTACACTCATACCCAAACAACGGCGGATCGAATCGGGAGTTTCAATGCAGTTCGCGCGTCAGTTCTTTTATTCCCTGTTGCTCGCTGGTGCGACCATCGCCGTTCATGCCGATGTCGCCGCGGCCGATCTCGGCAGCGCCCGTCCCGAAAGCGTCGGGATTTCCTCGCAGCGGCTCAATCGTCTCACCACGGAAATGAAAGCGCTCGCCGACCGCGGCGATCTGTCCGGCGTTGTGACCATGGTTGCAAGAGACGGCCAGGTCGTGCATCTCGAAGCGGCGGGCAAACGCGAACTGGAAGGCGGGTCGCCGATGAAAAAGGACACGATCTTCCGCATCTATTCCATGACCAAGCCCATCACCGGCGTGGCCATGATGATGCTGCTGGAGCAAGGCAAGTGGCAGCTGAACGATCCGGTATCCAAACACATTCCCGAATTCGCCGACCTGAAAGTCGCCAAGGTGGACCCGGCCAACGGCTCGGTGACGCAAGTGCCGGCGGATCATCCGATGACCATGCGCGAGCTGATGTCGCACACCGGCGGATTGAGCTATGGCGTGTTCGGCGGCACTGCGGTCGACAAGATGTACATGGACAAAACAGTGTTCGACCAATCCCAGCCATTGCAGACCATGATTCAGAAGATGGCCACGGTGCCACTGCTGTTCCAGCCCGGCGAGCGCTGGCATTACAGCTTGTCGGTGGACGTGCAGGGCTACCTGGTTGAGAAGCTGTCGGGCCAGACGCTGCCGGAGTTCATGCAGCGGCACATCTTCGGGCCGCTGAAAATGGTGGACACCGCGTTCTACGTGCCGCCGGCAAAACTGGATCGCTTCGCTGAATTTTACCTGCGCGACAAAGATCGCAAGATGGGCAAGCATCCTGGCGCCGATTACACCAAGCCCCCCGTGCTGCCCTCGGGCGGTGGTGGGCTGGTGTCGACGGCGAGCGACTACATGCGCTTTTGCCAGATGTTGCTCAATGGTGGCGTGCTCGACGGCCAACGTTTGTTGTCGCCGCTCAGCGTGAAGTTAATGCGCACGAACATGCTGCCCGCGTCAGCGCGCACCATGGCGCCGGGGACGGGCTTCGGCCTGGATTTCGCCGTCGTTGAAGATCCGGCAGCTGCGGGCGGTTATGTAGGCGAGGGCACGTACTACTGGGGCGGCTATGCCGGCACCTGGTTCTGGATCGACCCGGTCTACAAAGTGATTGTCATCGGCATGATCCAGCAGCGCGGCGAAGACATGCCGGACTTGCGAGCGCTGTCGCGCTCGCTGACTTATCAGGCGATTGTGGAGGAGTGATCAGTCCAGGGGACTGGTGCCGATAGCAGTTAGCCGATGACGCCATGAAAGTTCTGATCGTAGAAGACGAGCTCAAGACTGCCGACTATCTCGAACGGGGACTGCGCGAGCAGGGCTATGTCGTGGACGTGGCCCGCGACGGGCTCGATGGCAAGCACATGGCGCTCGAATACGAATACGACGTCATCGTGCTGGACGTGATGCTGCCGGGCACCGATGGCTTTTCGGTGTTGAATGCTTTGCGCGAGCGTCGACAGACGCCGGTTATCATGCTCACGGCGCGGGATCGCGTCGACGACCGCGTCCGGGGCCTGCGTGAAGGGGCGGACGATTATCTGGTGAAGCCGTTTTCGTTCCTGGAACTGGTCGCGCGCCTGCAGGCGCTGACCCGTCGCAGCCGTGGCCAGGAAGCGATGCAGCTGCGCATTGCGGATCTGCAGATCGATCTGCTGGCCCGCAAGGCTTGGCGCAACGGCCAGCGGTTGGATTTGACCGCCAAGGAATTTGCCTTGCTGGCCGCCCTGGCACGCCGCAAGGGCGAGATCCTTTCCAAGACCACGATTGCCGAGCTGGTGTGGGATGTGAATTTCGATAGCGACATCAACGTCGTCGAAGTCGCCGTCAAGCGCCTGCGGAGCAAGCTCGATGGCCCTTTTCAGCCCACGCTCCTTCACACTGTGCGCGGCATGGGTTACGTGCTCGAAGTGCGGGACGATGGTGAGGGCGCATGAACCTGTCCATCAGCCAACGCCTTGCGGTGATGTTCGCGGCGGCCAGCTTCATCATGCTGGCAGTGCTCGGCATCGCCATGCACGGCCTGCTCAAGCGGGAACTGGAACGCCACCAGGTCCACGAGCTGCAGGCGCGCTGGGAAATGCACAAGCCCATGATCCGTCGCAACGACGATGCCGAGCACTGGCACATCGTTCAGAACAAACTCGACGGCATCCTGCCTGAGAATGGCCGGGTTCAGGTGTGGGTGCTGAGTGACGATCCGCGATTTCGCTATGGCCCGCCGCTGTCGGCGCAGCAGTTGAGTACGATTCCGGCCGCAGGCTTGGGTCAGCTCGCTTTAAGCGCGCATCCCAGCTCGATGAAAACGTACGTCGCGCAGATCGAAAGCCATGGTGAGCGTCCGCCGGTGCGGCTCATGATCGCTATTGATTCGCAGCCATTCGTTGAAACACTGCGCGCGTTCACTGTCGGGTTGATTGCACTGACTGTCGTGGGTGCGCTGGGCGCGGCGGCGCTTGATTATTACATCGCTGGCATCGGCTTGCGTCCGCTGGGTCGCTTGTCCGGCGAAGCGCAGGCGTTGTCGCCAGGGCATTTGTCGCGACGCCTGCAAACCGCCACGCTGCCGCCGGAATTATCCCAGCTGGCGGGTTCCTTCAACGGCGCGCTGGCCAGGCTCGAGGCAGCGTATCAGCAGCTGGAGGCGTTCAACGCCGATGTGGCGCATGAATTACGCACTCCGCTCGGCAACCTCATCGGGCAGACGCAAGTAACATTGTCGCGCGAACGGAATCCGACGGAACTAAAAGAGGCGCTGCACTCTAACCTGGAGGACATCGAACGGCTTCGCGCCATCGTCAACGACATGTTGTTTCTCGCCCGCGCCGATCGCGGTGAGCGTGCGCCGAACCGCGTCGAGGTCTCGATTGCGCAGGAAGTGGCGCATGCGGTCGAGTATCTGGAGTTTATTTTCGAAGAGGCTGAAGTGCGTGTGCGCATCGATGGCGATGCCCACGCCAGCATCGAGACGTCTTTGTTTCGGCGCGCTGTTTGCAACCTGCTGCAGAACGCCGTCCAGCACGCCCCGCGCGGTGCCGAGATACTCGTATTGGTTTTGCCGGAAGCCGACGCTGTTCGCGTCGCCGTGCAGAACACCGGTCCCGGTATCGCGCGGGAGCACCTTAACCGCCTGTTCGATCGCTTCTATCGCGTCGACAGCGCTCGCAGCGGCAGCCACGAAAACCACGGCCTCGGCCTCGCTATCGTTCGCGCCGTCGCCGCCATGCACGGCGGCAACGTCTTCGCCGAGAGCGATGACGGAGCGACGACGATCGGGTTCACGGTCGCGGCTTGACGCCCTCACCCCTGACCCTCACCCGCGCGGACGCGCGACCTCTCCCGTGAACGGGAGAGGTGAGATTCGCTCGAAAGTGAGTGGAGAACTCTTACCCTCTCCCTTTGGGAGAGGGCAGGGTGAGGGGTTCTGTCTCTTACTCCAACGTAAACCACTGCACCTCGACGCGACGATTCAGCTCGCTGTCCGGGCCGGCGGGTTCTTCCCAGCCGCGGCCGACGGCTTCGATGCGCGAGGCGTCGATCTCTTTATGACGGGCGCGGAGCGCTTCACTGACGGCGAGGGCGCGCTGGCGCGATAGCTCCATTGCCTTCAACGCCATGCTCTTCACCAACTGCTCGCCGCCCTGATCGCGGAACTCATTGACGCGGGCATTATCGACGTGGCCACGAAGCAGCACGGTCGAACCGGGACTGACCTGCAGGAAACGTTTGATCGTGTCCAGGTATTCCTGATTCTGGGTCGCGCTTTTGTCGAGCGCGGCGGAGTTCGCTTCGAAGAAGAAACGAATGTCCTTGCTCAGCAGCGGATCACCTTCCAGCGAAGCCTGCGATGCCGTGCGAATCGGCGCGATCGCGATCTTCTGGTCTGCATACAGCCCTTTCTTCGCCAGCGCCTCGAGTGCGCTGACGTCGGCGAAGCGGGACGCGTCGGTGGGATTGCGAATGACGTTGCCGTAAGCCAGCACCGATGATTGGAAGATGCCGCCGAAAGAACCGGCGGAGTCGATGGTGCCGGCGAAGAACGCACGGTTCTCGGGCAGGTTCGCGAGATGCACGCGTGAAAGCTCCTCGCGCGCATCCTCTTCACTCCACCCGAACGCTTTAGCGACGACACCGATGTTCGCCGCCTGCTGGTCACGCAAACGCCGGTTGCCTTCGAGAATGCCGTGCACGAGGCCGCGCACCATATCCGGATTCGCCTTCGCGAAACCTCCGTTCACCGCCAGCACGTCGGCGATCACGAGCAGGTTGCGGTTCGAGACCAGCACCTTGGCAGCGCCGTTGGATTTCTCGACCACTTCATCGGTGCGCGGCGTCCAGCCGACGCAGCCATTCAAACGTTGTGAACCGGTCAGTTCGTGCTCATATGCATCGCAGGCGACAAAGGCGTCCTCATAGAACACCAACCCCAATTCGCCAGACGCAGGCTTCGAGTCCAGGTCGCGCAGCACGGTCACCGGCACGCCGGCTTCTTGCGCCAGGTAACGAATGAAGAATTCACTTTCATTGAACTGCGAAGCGGCCAGCACCTTGCCGGCGAGCTGATTGATCGAAGCGATGCCCCGGTCAACCACCACCATGTCCGCGCCCCGCGAATAACCGATCTGCAGCGGCACGACCGCATCGAACTGCCGACCGAGCACGGCAAGCACATCGGTGGTCGTGGCAGTAGCGGCGAGCCGGCCATTGTTGAGCGCGGACCAGGTCTCGCTTTCACTCTTGGTGATCTTGACCTTGAAGCCATATTCCTTGGCGAACAACGACTCCGGATTCGGTTCGAGACCGCCGTTGGCGACGATCAACCCACCGTAGCCGGCGTATTCACTGATATCGATTTGCAACACGCCATCCTTCGGCGTGTAAATGGCGGCGGCCTCTAACGCAGGCGTGCCGGTGACCGGCTCGATCGGGGCGGGAGCACCGCCATCGCCGCCACTACCATCAGCAGCAGATTGCGACGTTGATGCGCTCGGCGTACCCGCGGAGTCGGCGCCGTCGGGCGCTTTCTTGCCCAGCCACAAATACACCCCCAGGCCGATCACGCCGACCAACAGCAGCAGCGTGATGATGTTGCCGGCGGCCGAGCCGCGGTGGTGACAACGTGCTTTAGAGTTGCTCACTGAAGAGATCCTCGGTAGTGGCTTGCTGACCAATGGGTGCGGTTGCTGTTGCTATAAGAGAGTCGGCGGCTCGCGAAGGCTGCTGGGTCATGTGTCCTCCCGGCACCGCGCACGGCCGCTCTCTCATTTCCAGAGCGCCAAAGCCCTGCATCGGTTGATGTAGACCGCAGACGCATCTCTTTCACTGCGACACCCGCTCCCTGCGTTTTGACGTAGTGGCACGCGGCTTCAGCAAATCCGCGGGCGGCGGTTCATCTGTGAGCCCTTCCAATCCTGCGAACAACTCACGCTGATCCTTCAACCATCGGTTCGCTTCGTTCAACGAGGCCGACAGCGAGTCGAGCGAAGATGCGACGCTGTGTTCGTCCGTCGCGAGCAGCGCCTGTTCTCTCACGAGCGACACCTGCTGTCTCAACCTCTCAAGTTCCGCTTCGATCAATTCACGTCGGTGTTGTGCATCTGTGTGGCCCGCGCGCCGGGAGCGCAATACCTCCAGCTGCTGTTCCAGGCTGCGCTTGAGCTCGTCACTGACCGTTTCATCAGACAGGCGCTCGATGACGCGGCGTTCCTGCTCTTCGAGCGAACGTTTGTCTCGATCGGCGGCGGCAATCACTTGCAGGATCGAGGCGCGGGCGGCGAGCAGTTTCAGGTGCAGCCACGCCATCTGCCGTACATCGCTTTTCTGCGAATCCGTGGCTCCAGTGCGAGACAGAAGCTCGATGATCTCGCGCGCCT
This sequence comes from uncultured Gammaproteobacteria bacterium, assembly GCA_963710595.1. GTDB lineage: Bacteria > Pseudomonadota > Gammaproteobacteria > Steroidobacterales > Steroidobacteraceae > Steroidobacter. The sequence continues at coordinate 223,527 of CAVQAZ010000003.1, read as the reverse complement.
GCTGCTCGATGGATCCCTGGCGACGTTGTGCGTCTTCGTCCAGGTGCATGCTCAGTGAGTTGTAACGCGAATGCCAGTCTTCGCCTTTGCTGCCTGCATCGACGGTCGCACGAAAGCGGGCGTTGCGTGACACCGTCCAGAGATACAGTCCTTCGAGCCCGGCACCGATGAGCCAAAGCCCAGGATTCACGAACGCGCCGAGCAGCGCGAACGCAGCGACGCCGAACCAATTTGGCGGCAGTGGCATGCCGAACGGGCGTGCGTTGAAGGCGGCGGCGAGATAGGAGCGTTGGCCGCTCATACGGTCGACTGTGGCTCGGCGTATTTGTGAAAGGCCGGCGGCACGAAGGCGAGGTCGGTAGCTTCGCGAATGGAAATTCGCATCTGGAATTCGAGCACGTCGGCCGGCACTGGATTTTGATAGCCGACCAGGCACGCTTCCAGCGCCGCGCGCGGTTCGAGAGTTTCCGTGCGCACGCGGCGATACGCCTTGACGACCAGCGCTTCGGCAGCGCCCGGCGTTAGCAGTAAGGGCATGCGCGATTCGAGTGTGGAGAGATCGGCGTCGCTTAGTTGCAGGCCGTAACGTTTTGCCAGGGCATCGATCAGTGCCGCGCTCTCCGCTGTCGTGCTGGTAGGCAGCAGCGGCACCTTCACATCGATGCGCCCGGGACGCTTGAGATCGACCTCGATCAAGTCCGGCCGCGATGAGGCCAGAATCCACAGCACGCGGCCCCGATTCGACGTGTCCGACATCTCCTGCGCGATCATCGAATACAACCGCCCGGACAAACCGCTATCGCCGCTGCCGGCGTCGCGACGGCCGAGCGTCTGATCGGCCTCGTCGATGAACACCATGCAGCGGCCGAGCGCGCGGATCAGCCGGAAGATTTTCTCCAGGTTGCCTTCGCTCGAGCCCACCCAGCGGTCGCGGAAATTCTTGAGCTTGACCACCGGCACGCCGGCTTCGCCCGCCAGGCACTCGACCAGGAATGTTTTGCCCGTACCCACCGGGCCGCAGCAGCAGATAGCCCATTGGCAGCGCCTTGAGATCGCCGGTCTGCCACAGCGCGATGTCCTGGCGCAGCCAGCGTCTTGAGCAGCGTCCTGCCCGTGATAGTAATCGAGCGTGCGGCCCGACTCGATGAACTCGACCAGCCCGGCAGAGTCGCGCTCCACCAGTTCTTTCTTGATGCGCGTGAGGTCGGCGCCGCCCAGCGACTGGCCGGAGTGATCGCGAACTTTGACCAGGCTTTCCAGCGCAGAGACAGTGACGCCGACCAACGCCGCCGCGACCTGTGCGAGGTTGGCGTCGGCGGCAAATGCTTTCGGCTCTTGCGCATCGCAACAGTGTCGAGCGATCGCTCGATCTGCGCCGAGTCCGGTAGGGGCACCCGAATGCGTGACGCATGCGAACTGAATGCGACCAGCGGTTCGACATCGTTGAGGTTGTCAGCAATCAGGATGCTGGTGAATGGCAGTTCGGAGAAAGGTGCTTCCGACGACCAATCGCGCAGCACGCTGGTCAGGCTGCCATGCTCAAACCCGGCGCCATCAGCAGGGACGATGTGATCGACGCCGCGCAGGATGACAGCGACGTTCTCTTTCACTTCGCGGCCGAGCGCTCGCAGGTTGCCGAGATAACGCAGATAGCGGCTGATGTATTGAATCGCCTGCTGTGGTTCGCGCGGCAGCGACTTCAGATCCGAACCGCCCCATTTCTCGACCAGTTCGCCACCGCGTTCGATGGTCAACCCATTGCCGAGGTCATACGACAGCACGATCTGAAAACTCGACAGCAGGTGATGTTCGAGATAGCCGGCGAGGCTGACCAGCTGCGAACCCACCGCCATGCGGTCGTGAACGTTGCCGTAGAGGATGAACTGGCCATGCGCGCTGCTTTCATACGCGAGCGCCAGTTCATTTGCCCAGGCCGGTGCGCCATGCGGAGCAGGCATTGAATTGAGTTCCGCCGGTTACGTTTCGGATTGGGCGCCCATGGTGCGCGGCGCAGGCGCTGGCTTTGCGTCCCCTTCGATAGAAATGCCTTCGCGTGCCGCAAAGTCCGCCAGCGCCTGGTCGGCAAGCGCATTCATTTCCGCTTCCTGCACGTTGACACCGGTCATGTCGATGGAATCCTTGGCCATGCGCGCGCGCCCGGCGGCCTTGGTGCGTTCCTCTTCCACCATTTCATGCAGGCGATTGAGCGTGTCGCCCGAGCCGCCAATGCTGGTGATCATGCCCGAGGCCATCTCGTGAATCTCGGCCATGGCCTGGTTCATGCGCATGTCGTTGATCGCGCCCTTGAGGCCTTCGATCTTGGCGCGTGCGGTCTGGACCGCTACATCGCGAGCCTTGAGCAGGTTCTTGTAAGTGCCCTCGGCCTGTTCGAGCTGCTTGCGGTTTTCTTCCAGCTGCGCATCGATGGTCTGTAGCCGCAGCGCGTACTGACCGGCCGCCGATTTGTTGCCGGCCCGGAGGTGCGCAGCCGTCTTGGCGCGCAAGTCTTTCTGCTCGCCTTCGAGCTTGCGGACTTGGCCCATGATCCGTTCGCACAGGCCTGCATGGGTAGCAAGGCCCTGGTTGAAGTTGGCGATCTGCTTGCGCAGGTTTTCCTGCTCCAGTTCCAGCAGCGCTTCCGGATTGCGCTTTTCGATGCCGGAGATGAAGAGCGAGAAGAAGCCTTTGATGAGGTTTCCGAGTCGGCTGAACATGCACCCTCCGCTTGAGGCCGGCACCGGCGGATGCGGTCCGGAAAGTTGCCAAATGAATTAAAACCGTGCGTGCAGGGTAACGAAATTCACCGTCGCGGAGTAGCGAAGGCGGGTGAGGCGCGGCCGGGTGCCGGTGAGTGGCCAGCGGCTACCGGTGGATTTCTTACCCTCTCACTTGCAGAGGCAAGGTGAGGGCGGGCCAATTGCGGCGACGTGGCGCGACCCCTCCCACGGGGAGAGGAGAGACTCTTGCTACACTGGGCCATGGCTACACCTAATCCCCCGCCGCCGGCGCCGAAATTCCTGAGCGAAGTGCTGGAGCTGGAGCAGCTGGACACCAACCTGTTCCGCAGCCGCGCCAACCAGATCAACGTCAATCGCTCGCTGTTCGGCGGGCAGATCCTGGGACAGGGATTGAAGGCTGCGAGCCAGACCGTCGCCGCCGACCGCGTCTGCCATTCGTTGCACGGATATTTCCTGCTCGCCGGTGCCAGTGATATTCCCGTCATCTACGACGTCGAACTGACGCGCGATGGCGGCAGCTTCTCCACCCGGCGCGTGGTCGCCAGGCAGCGCTCGCGGCCGATCTTCCACATGGAGCTGTCGTTCCACCGCCATGAGTCGGGCCTCGAACATGCCGTCTCGCCCCAGGGGGACATCCCCGATCCGGACGACCTGCTGGACGTGCGGCAGCTGGTGGAAAAATTCGGCGACCGATTGCCGCAGGGCGCAAGCGCGCTGGCCTCACAGCAGGCCATCATCGAATTCAAACCCGTCAATCCGGAAACTTTCTTGTTCCGTAAGGAGCCGCTCGCTCGCGCGCAGTACTGGATTCGATCCGCGTCGCCACTGCCGGATGATCCGCTGACGCACCTGGCAGGCCTGGCGTATCTCTCCGATTACTTTCTCGTCTCCACCACGTTGATAAAACATCCCACCTCGCTCACTTCTCACCAGGTGATGATGGCGAGCCTCGATCATGCGATGTGGTTCCATGCTCCGCCGCGCGCCGACGAATGGATTCTCGTCGACGCAGTCAGCCCTTTCGCCGGCGGCGCTCGCGGCCTGACGCGTGCAGAGCTCTATAGTCGCGACAAGAAGCTGCTCGCGTCGGTGGCGCAGGAGGGGTTGATCAGGCTGTTGAAGACGACGAGCGCATGAGAGGCCGTGGCGCTCGCAATTACTCGCCCAGCACCGCCGAACGCAGCTTTTCCACGTCCTTCTTGCCGAGCAGCTTCGCCTGTCCCGGCTTCAGATCACCCGCGCGCAGCGGTCCGATGGCGACGCGTTCGAGTTCGCGCACCTTCAGGCCGACGCGAGCCAGCATGCGGCGGATTTCGCGATTCTGACCTTCGCGCAGCGTGACGCTCAGCATCGTCCGGTCGCCACGGGCGCGGTCGACGAAACGTTTGATGATGCGGACCGATTCCATCGAGGCACGCTTGGAAGCCTTGGTGCCGTCGGCAGCGGGGGTGACGAGGTACATACCGCTGCGAAGTTTTTGCAGCTGTTCGTCGCTGGCGAGGCCGGCGGTCAATACGCGATATTCTTTGGCCACGCCGTACTTCGGATGAGTGAGCTGAAAGGCGAGGTCGCCGTCGTTGGTGATCAGTAGCAGGCCGGTAGAGTCGCCGTCGAGGCGGCCGACGGGAAACAGCCGCTCGTCGCGCTTCAGCGAGTCGGGCACCAAGTCGAGAACGTTGCGGCGGCCTTCGGGATCGCTGGTCGTCGTGATGACGCCCTTCGGCTTGTTGACCAGGACGTAGATCAATGTTCGAGTCTTGGCCGGCGCTTTGGTTTTTCTCGTGGTGGGAACATCGGCCATTCCCTCGGGAATCGGCAACTCGATGACTTCACCATCCAGCCTCACCTCGTCTTGCGCTGGATCGACAAAGCACGGCAGAGTTGTCACCACGCGCCCGTTTACGTGGATACGCCCCGCGACAATCATGTCCTCACAATCGCGCCTGGCGCCGAGGCCAGCATCAGCCATGGCTTTCTGCAATCGCACGCCTTTAGGGCCGTTGGAAGTTCGCGGTCTGGACATGAAGGGTCGCTACAAAGCCGGCAGGGCGCGCAGCTTACATGGTCGCCACAAATTCTCGATAACTCCCGGTACCATTGGCGAGGCCCCCTCTCGCCAGTGAACAGGGGTAAGTATGGTTTATGTCGTGGCCGTGCCCGGGCGGCCTGGCGTGTGCCATGGCGCCCTGTAGCTAAAATCTCATGAATCCAATTGCTTAGAGCGGCGAATATAAGGGGATCCCGCAGCGTGTCAATCGTTGCATCTGTCGTCTCAGCATCCTGGCCTACCCGCCGCCGCGTACCGCGGCGCTGCTGCATACTTTGTGGAATATGATCGCAGAGCATTTCGACATGGTCGTCGTCGGCTCCGGCTTCGGGTCGTTGTTCTTCATGGACGGCTTCCTGAAGAAACACCCCGCCACGAAAGTTCTGGTGCTGGAACGGGGCACGTTCAACTCGCACGCGTGGCAGCTGCAGCACCAGAAGAATTCTCCCCTCCCGCACGATTCCACCTTCCGCACCGATGAGACCAACAAGGTCTGGAATTTCACCATCGGTCTCGGCGGGGGCACCAACTGCTGGTTCGCACAAACGCCGCGCTTTCATCCGAGCGATTTCAAAATGCGCAGCCGATATGGCGTCGCGCAGGATTGGCCGCTCGATTATGCGGAGCTGGAGCCGTACTACGTCGCTGCGGAAACCACGATGTCGGTCGCGGGTGCGCCGGAAATGGGCGACATCATGCCGCGCTCGGCGCCTTTCCCCCAGCCGCCGCACCAGCTCACCGCAGTGGACAGGATCATGCGGCAGGCGCAGCCGGAATTTCATTTTCCGATCGCGACCGCGCGCGCAAGCGTGGCGACTGCCGAACGCCCGCCGTGCTGTGCTTCGGCTCGCTGCAATCTTTGTCCGGTGAATGCGAAGTTCACTTTCGAGAATGGCTTCGCTGCCCTGCGCAACCAAGCCAACGTCGAGATCCGGCTCGAGTGCGAGGTCACGCAGCTTGACAGCGTCAATGGCGTAGTCCGGGCCGCTGTCTATCGCAAGGGCGGAGTCGAGCATCGCGTCACGGGCGATTTGTTCGTGCTGGGTGCGAATGCCATTCACAGCCCGGCCATCCTGCTGCGCTCGGGCATCGATCGACCACTGACCGGCGTTGGCATTCACGAGCAGGTAGGTTACAGCTTGGAAGTGATGCTGGATGGCCTGGACAATCTCGATGGCGGCACCATCACGACGGCGCTGAATTTCTCTTTATACGACGGTGCATTTCGCAAGGATCACGCCGGTGCCTTGATCTATTTCGATAACCGCTGGCCTTACGGCCTGCGCCGGACCTATGGACGCTGGCGGCAACTCGCACCGCTGGTCGTCGTGGTGGAAGACCTGCCGCAAGACACCAATCGCGTTACGCTCGACAGCGACGGTACACCGAAGGTCACGCATACCAGTGTTTCGGACTATGCAAAACGGGGCCTGAAGGAATCGCTGGCGAAAATCGAACAGGTGCTCAAGCCGCTGCCGGTGGAGCGGGTCGATTTCAAAGGCATGCGCGAGACGGAATCTCACATACAGGGATCGCTGCGCATGGGCTCGGACCCGGCTACCTCCGTGATCGATGCGAAGCAGATCCATCACGACGTGCGCAACCTCGTCGTCGTGGGCTCGGCGGTCTTTCCGTCCGGGCCGAACTGCAACCCCAGTCTCAGCGTGGCCGCGCTGTCGTTACGCAGCGCGGACTTGATCGCGTAAGCAGGTCCGGAGTTTTCGATGAACGGCGACGCCCGCTTTTCTCCAACCCGCCGCAAGCTGCTGATCGGCGCCGCCGGCACTGCGACGCTCGCTGTGGTCGGTGCCGGCTCGTGGCGCCGGCTGAAGAATTATCGGGCGGAGTGGATCGAACAGGTGGTGAGAAATTATCTGCCGGACATGGATCTCGATCCCGCCTCCCTCAAGACCTTCGTCGACTACATGCTGGCCGAGGAAAGAATGCGGCCTCGCGTGGTCAAGGCCACGGTGTTCGCCGATCAATTCATTCCCTGGTTGCCGGCCCGCGTGGTCCGGGCGCGCGATGGCCTCGTGCGCCTGGAAAGGCATGTGCTTACGGAATTCCTGATCGGCAGCAATTTCTTTCGGGTCCGCGATCCGCGCCAGGAAACGATTGTGTATGGCGGCCCCGCGCTCGCCTGCATCAATCCCTTCACGCACAGCGTAGCTTCAACGTGACAACAGCCGCTGCATCGAACGCCGAACGCGGGCCTTAGCGCTTTCGCAGCTCTTGGGTAACGTAGGGGGCACCCCCGCGGGGGCCACCCCATTCTTCACCCGGCTAGCGGCAATGGTGGAGGTCAAAGTGCTTGGCAAACAATAGCCGTATGGCTATTTTTTTGGTGTTATGGCCGGGCAATGATTGAAAATAGCCGAATGGCTCTTTTTTGCTTGCTTTGGTGGAGTGACGCCCCAAGAATAGCCGATCGGCTAGTTTTTTTGGGCTCCACCAGTGCAATCACTAATCCTTATCTCCGACACCGAGCGACTCGGCCATCTGGTGCGCGCCGTTCGCAAGAGGCAGGACCTGCGGCAGGACGAAGTAGGTCGATTCTCCCATTCCTTTATAGGAGAGTTGGAAATGGGTAAACCGACAGCTCAGGTCGGTAAGGTGCTGCAGGCTTTGAAGGAGCTGGGCGTCAAACTCTACGCCGAATTGCCGCCGGGGATGGATCCCCAATGGGTGGAGCAGCAGCTTTCGACGTCGAGCAAATGAACGCGCTGGTGCGTGAACTCGCCGCGACGATCAATGGCCATCAGGTCGGCATCCTGCGCGATGAAGCGAACGTCTGGTCGTTCGAGTATGCCTCGGATTGGGCCGATGCCGTCGCGGCCTTTGACCTGGCTCCGAATCTGCCACGCGCAAGCCGAAAAATTATTGATGGCGCCAGCCAGCGGCCGGTGCAGTGGTTTTTCGACAATCTACTGCCTGAGGAAACGGCGCGGCAGGTGTTAGCAAAGGAGGCAAACATCGCCAGTAGCGATGCCTTTGGCCTGCTCGCCTACTACGGCAAAGAATCTGCCGGCGCCATCACTCTTCAAGGGCTTGGGGAAGCGCCGGCCGAATCCGGATATCGCGCGCTGACCGACCAAGAACTCCACGACCGCATCTCGAAACTTCCTCGCCAGTCGTTGTCCCTTGGCGCACCCAAGCGCATGTCCAACGCTGGCGCACAACACAAGCTCGCTGTTGCGATTCTCGACGGCCGGTTGTTTCATCCTATCGGCAGCACACCGTCGACGCACCTACTTAAACCGAATCATGTCGATGTGGACGATTGCCCCAGCTCCGTCGCCAACGAATACTTTGTCATGCGTCTTGCCGCGCAGCTGGGCCTCGAAGTGCCGCCGGTCGAGATTCGCTACGTTCCGGATCCCATCTATCTAATCGAACGCTTCGATCGCGACCTGAGTAACAGCCAAACGCGCCGACTGCATAGCATCGACGCTTGCCAATTGCTCGGCCTCGACCGCACCTTCAAGTATCAGCAGGCCAGGGTCGAAACGCTGGTTCGCTGCATCGATCTTTGCGAAAACCGCGCTCGCAGCCGCCAGAGCATGCTCGCTTGGGTTTTGTTCAATCTGTTGGTTGGCAATGGCGATGCGCATCTCAAAAACCTGTCGTTCCGTGTAGGTAACCGCGGTATAGAGCTTGCGCCGTTCTATGATCTGGTCTCAACCGAAAGCTACCGCGCGGCAATCGGCTACGATCCGCGGTGGCCCCACAGGACTCTCAGTACACGCATAGGGGACGCAACGACATTCGCGACCGTCACACGCGATGACTTCATCACCTTCGCGACTCAACTGGGCGTCAACACTCAGGCAGCTTCGCGGTTGGTAAAACGCTTCACCGAGACCATCGAGCAAGCCGCCGGCGATCTTTATCGGGAGTTCGAAGCTATCGAAGTCCCGCAGCCCATCGTAAGAGAGGGGCAGCTCCACGTGCTCCGTTCAATTCGCTTTGTTGTAATTCGCGATATGATTCGTCGCCTCGCCGCCTAGTGCGGCTTCTTCGCAAACTCATGATTGAGCAGTGCGCGCAGCCGGACCGCTTTGAGCGGCTTGTGCATCATCGTCAGCCCGGCTGCGCTGACCTTGCGTAGTTGTTCTGCGGCGGTGTCGCCGGAAATGAGCACGGCTGGAACGCCTTCACCCAGTTGCGCCCGCAGGTCGCGAATCGCATCGATGCCGTTACGGTTGCCGCGCAGGCGAAGGTCCGCAATGATGAAATCGGGTGTGCGGCCGTTGATGCTTTGCAAGGCGTCGTCGGAGTCCGTCGCGGTGATGCATTTGCAGCCCCAGCTTTCGAGCAGGCTTTGCATGCCGAGGCGCACCGACTCTTCATCGTCGATGACGACGATGAGTTTGCCGCCGATGAGGTTGGGCACTTTCTGTTCGATCGTTGCCGCCACCGAATGAATCTTGTTGGGATCTGCCAGCGGCACTGCGATGATAAAGCGCGAGCCGCGGCTGGCGCTCGAAGTGCAGGCGCAGGGGATGATCGAGCAGTTGCACGATGCGTCGAACCGTCGCAAGGCCCAACCCCAGGCCGCGCGTGCGATCCCGAGACGGATTGTTGAGCTGGTAGAACTCTTCGAAAATTCGCTCGTGCTGTTCCGCCGGAATGCCGATGCCCGAGTCCCACACTTCGATGTTGGCCGAGCCGCGGCGTTTGCGGCAGGCGACGATGACGCCGCCCTTTTCGGTGTAGCGAATCGAATTCGAGACCAGGTTGGAGAGGACGCGAAACAGCAGCGTCGGGTCGGTCATCAGCATGGCGCGCGAGCGGCGCACCACCAGTCTGATGCCTTTGTCCTGGGCCGGAGTGGCGAAGGTGCTGCGCAGCCGATCGAAGACCAGGGTGACGGCGACGATTTCCTTTTTGACCTCGACCTGGCCGGCGTCGAGCTTGGAAATGTCCAGCAGGTTATCGAACAACTGCTCCAATGACTCCGTGCACTGCAGGATCTGGTCGATCATTCGGCGAGCGGATTCGTCGACAGTGCCGTTGCGCAACGCCGCCGCGAACAGTCCCAGCGAATGCAGCGGCTGGCGTAAATCGTGATTGGCGGCAGCGAAGAACAATGACTTGGAACGACTTGCGGACTCCGCGCGCGCGCGTGCTTGCTCGGCGAGCACATTCTGCTGCTGCAACTGGTCAACCAGTTGTTCGTTCTCGTAACGCAGGCGTATCTGCGCCACGATCGCGCGCGATTGCCGATCGCCGAACAACAGCAGATAGCCGAGCACCGCAAACCACATGACGCCCAGCGCAGCGTTGCCATATCCACCGAGCGAGATGTAACGAAGCGCGAGCAGGCCGAAGATCGGGGCGGCGAACGAATGCAAAGCGGGAGGGAAGTGCGCGTGCGTGATGACGCTGATGGTCGCGCGCCCGGCCAGGCAAGCTGCGATCAAAGCCAGCGTGAGCGGTTGATCGGCGTCGACCAGCACAAAAGCTGCCGAGCCCCACACCATACCTGCCACCCCGGCGGCTGCAGCGAATCGCCAACCCCAGGCACTTGATGCAGTGGCGCGATCGTCGGCGCTTCGATAGCGCGCGGTCAGCCACAGCATACACACTTGCACCAGGAGAGCGACGGCGCCCCAGGTAATGATTTTCGTGTGCGATGTGTGCGGCCAGGTGATGAGGGCGATCATCGCGCCCATCAACAGCGATGAGCCGGAGACGGCCAGCGCATTGCCGTACAACATTTCGACGCGCTGCTGCTCAACACGTCGCAACAGTGCGGCGTCCATGCGAGAGCGGGAAGGAGGGGAGGCGGTCAGTTCGCTCTTGCGAACGCGGGCTGCGAGGGCAGGAAGCCTCTGCGCTGGGCGACCAGCACCGCCTGAGTGCGATTACGCACGTTGAGCGCTTCGAACACCGCGCTTACGTGAGCTTTGACGGTTCGTTCGGCCACGTCCAGGGCACGGGCAATTTCCTTATTCGAAAAGCCGCGACCGAGCATGCTGATCACTTCCAGTTGTCGCAGCGTGAGTCCGGTCGGTTGTTCCGGCAGTGTGAGATCGGCCGTCTCTGGCACGAACACTTCACCAGCCAACACCTGGCGAATCGCCGCGATCATTTCGTCGGCAGTGAACGATTTGGGAATGAAGCCGGACGCACCGGATGCGACCGCGCGGGCCGCGATGCTCTGCTGCTCGTCACCGGAAATCATGATGCAGGCGGTGGTCGGGAAGCGCTCGCCGATGACCTTGAGCGCCGCGAACCCGTCGTCGCCGCGCAGGTGGATGTCCAGCAGCACCAGGCCGATATCAGCATCCCGCTGCAAGGCCTGCAGTGCTTCGGGCACCGAGGACACGCTCAGCACCCCGGCTTCGAGAGCGCTTTGCTCCAGCACGGCATGGAAGCCGGCGCGAAACAACGGATGATCGTCGACGATGAGGATTTTCATGACACTGCCCCAATCTGATGCCCGGTACCGCCAGTCGTCTGCAGGACGTTCCGTCGCCTTGCGCATCGGTTGTAATCCCGATGTCTGCCGGAGGCCATCGTACTTCCGCGCTAGGGGGGCGGGCAATGACCTTTAGTGCAGTGGCCGCTAGCAGCCCCGGGCGTCACCGCCGCCAGTGTGGTCCAGCCAGCCCTTTATCATCAGGGCAACCGCGCTATCCGTGCCGCGGGCCGCGACTACAATGGGATAAGCCTTGGCGAGGCGGTCGCGGGCCTCGGTGGACGAGTTGTCCAGCAGGTACAGCGCCCAGCCCAGCACTGCATTGGTAATAGCATATTCGACGCTGCGTTCGCCGAACTCCGGTTCCCAAATTGCCAGCGCACTCCGCGCTTCATCGCGAGCTTCTGCCGCCGACGGCTTGCCATTTTCGACCAGCGATCTCGCCAGCCACACCTTGGCCTCGGCGATGAAGGCATGCTGCGCCGGCAACCGCCCATCCGCGACACACTTGTTGTAGACGTCCAGCGCGGCACGGAATGATGTCACTGCCGCACCGAAGTCGCGCAGGTCGTAGCTGACTCGCCCCAGCCGCGCATGATCGTTGCCAATATAGGGATGATCCTTGCCGCGGATTTCCATATCCAGATCGAGTGCTTCTTTCAGCACTTTGCGGGCGCCGCTGGTGTCACCCTGGGCGCGCAGTACCGAGCCGAGATTCGCCAGTCCATCGATGACATCGGGATGCCGCGGCCGGTGCACGTCGGCGCGGATGATTCGGATCGCATCGGTGAGATGGTTTTCCGCCTCCTTCAACTTGCCCGCTGCCGCTTCGACCGTGGCGAAATTGAGCAGGTGCGTCGCATACTTCAGGTGTTTTTCGCCGACTTGGCGACGGTCGAAATCCAGCAACTTGGTATAGATATCCGTGGCGCGCTCGTAGTTGCCGCGCACCTGTTGCACTCGACCGAGCGTATCCATGAGGCGGGTGACATTCGGGTTGGTACATTCGAGCCGCAAGGCTTCCAAAATATTCAGGCCGCTCTGCGCGGATTGTTCGGCCGCCGTGAACTGCGATAGTTGCAGCTGAATCACCGCCAGTTCGTTCAGGTTGAGCGCGACCGGCAAGCTGTCGCTGCCATAGACGCGGCTGTTGATGGCGAGCGCTTTGCGAACCTCGATCTCCGCAGCGGTATAGTCGCCGAGCTGACGCAACACGCGTGCATAGCTGTTGAGACTGAGCGCCGTCGCTGGATGATCCTCGCCGTAAAAATCGCGGCGGATCTGTAATGCCCGTTCGATCAGCGGCCGGCCGTCTTCGGTGTGGCCCCGATGCAATAGCGCGAGGCCGAGCGAATCGAGAATGGCGCTGGAGAGTTCCGGCTGATCCATCAGATCGACGTGCAAGCCAGCGTAGTGGTTGTCCTGCCTGTCGACATGCAGCTTGGAGATGACCGAGGCGATCAACTCTGTTGCAGAACCTGCGGTGCTGTCCGGCGGCCGATGGCCGAAAATCCGCTGCCACAATCCGGCGAGTCCCTCTGGCAACGTGCCTGAATCATCGGCGATCAGAATGCGCATGGGGCGGTTCCCGTTGTTTGGTTTGCGAGCGGAGAGCGAATACTAGGCATGTGCCCCAGCGCCGGGCAATCGTTCTTACGGCCAGGGCTGGAGGATTGTTTGGACGATCATTTGTTTTGCAGTCCGGCGAAGAATGCGTGGGCGGCCTCTGGTCGGTTCTGCTGTTGATAAAGTTCTTCGATCCAGCGGCGAATTTCTTGCGTCACCTCGACGTCGGATGCACGTTGCGAATGCGCCAGGATCGGATAGCTTTGCGTCAACGCGCGCTCGGCGTCTGCCATGCGTCCCTGCTGTGCCCACGCACGGCCGCGGATTGCCGCGGCTGTGGCGTAGCCGAGACTGTTCTCTCCATATTCCTTCGCCCATGTTTCAATGGCGTTACCGAGCGCTGCCTCGGCTTCGTGCGGTCGTTTCAGTTCCACCAGCGCGCGGCCGAGCCGCGTCAAAGTGCTTGCTGTGTAGCCATGTCCCGCCGGCAGCGTCTTGTCGTAAATGGCCAATGCTTCGCGAAAGCGCAGTTCAGCCGTTGCATAGTCTTTCTTGCGCAGCGAGAGCCGCCCCAGGCTATCCAGGTCATGACCCACGTAAGAGTGGTGCGGTCGTAACTTGCGATCACTCGCCAGCACGGTCTCGAACAGGGCCTGTGCTTGGTCCAACTGGCCTTGATTCATCAGCAGTCGGCCGAGATTGTTCATGGCGTCGATGGTTTCCGGATGCGCGGTGCCCAGCACGCGCTGGTACAACGCGATGGCCTCGCGATACAGCGATCCAGCGGTGGACAAGTCACCCTTGCCCTGCAATACAGAAGCAAGATTGTGGAGATGCCGCGCGTACAGGGGATGGTTTTCGTCACGGACTTGCCGGTCTATGGCGAGCGCCTCGCGAGCCAGGCGCTCGGCGGTGGCGAAATCCTGGCGGTCCTGCGCGATCAGCGCCAGGTTGTCAAGCGGGTCCGTTACTAACTCGTGGTTCCTGCCCAGGCGCGCGACGCGGATGTCGAGACATTCCTGAAATCGCTGCTCCGCAGCCGCCAGCTTGCCCCCGCGTTGCTCAATCACTCCCAACTGGCAGAGCGTGCTCGCCGTTTCCAAACTGTCGGTGCCGGTGTGCTTTCGCATCAACTCCAGGCTCTCTCGCGCCAGCCGTTCCGCCTGCTGCAGTTCACCACGCTCGCCGTAGACGCGATTGAGACTGAGTAGGCTGCGAGCAACATCGAGGCTGCCGGAGCCGCGCGCCGCGCGCCGAATCGACAAACCCTGCTCGATGAGCGGCTGCGCCCGGTCGAACTCTCCCAGGCCAAGATAGACGTTACCGATCGTGTCCATCAACGTCGCCTGCAGCGCCGGTTGGCTTCGCAACTCGCTGCTGATGCGACGCGCGCCGGCATCGAGAATTTCCTTTGCCGTAATGCTATTGCCGCGCGCCCTCGAGGGGTTGGCCAGCCTGAAGGAGTCGATCAGGAATTCGGACACGGCTTCGGCCCGCGCTCGTTCCGCTTCGGCTGTGGCCCGTTCCAGTTCTGCCACATCGCGCTCACGCGAAACGCGCTTGGATTGCACCAGTGTGCTGATGGAGAAGCCGATCAGCACGGCCAGGAATGCCAGCGCGAGGCCGATCGCCGCCCCGTTTCGTCTTGCGAACTTGCCGGCGCGATAGCTCCACGAATCGGCGCGCGCCAGCACCGGTAAGCCGCGCAGATGACGATCGACGTCAGTGGCGAATTGTTCGACCGACGAATAGCGGCGCTCGGGTTCCTTGCGCATCGCCATTGCGACGATGTTGTCGAGGTCACCACTGAGTTGTCGTTGTAGTCGCGCCGGCGTGGTGCCCCGCTGCTCAGCGAGCTGTTCGATCGCATGATGACGCGAGGTGCGTGCGGCGGCGATCGTGGCGCTGGGTGTTGGAGCTTTGTCTTCGCAGATTGCGCGTTCCAGTTCGCCGATATGATGGCCGCGAATCGGGAAAGGTTTGAAGCCGCACAGCAGTTCGTGCAGCAGCACGCCTAGCACATAAATGTCGCTGGCAGTGGTGATCGCGTCGCCCCGGATCTGCTCGGGGCTGGCGTGACCCGGCGTCATGACGCGCACGTCGGCGAGCGTGACAGCCATGGTATGCATCATCTGGCGATCGTCCAGCAATTTGGCGATGCCGAAGTCGAGCAGCTTCGGCGTGCCTGCTGCAGTCACCAGGATATTGGAAGGTTTCAGGTCGCGGTGGACGATCAGGTTCTGGTGGGCGCGATGCACCGCTGAGCACACCGTTTGGAATAGCTTGAGTCGTGCTTCGATGGTCAAGCCGCGATTGTCGCAGTAGGTGTCGATGGGCTCGCCATCGATGTATTCCATGACGATATATGGCGTGCCTTCGGTGGTGGTGCCGCCATCTAACAAATGTGCGATGTTCGGGTGATCGAGTGCGGCGAGGATTTGCCGTTCCAGTCGCAAACGCCCCTGTGCGTGGCGCGATAGCAAGCCGCGGCGCACCAGCTTGATTGCCACTTGCTGATGGAATTGAGCGTCGGCACGTTCGGCCAGGAACACCTCGCCCATGCCTCCTTCGCCAAGGCTACGGACGATGAGGTAAGCGCCGATACGGTCACCGGCTCGCAATGTGAAGTAAGATTCCTGCAGCGCTTCTGGATCGGCTTCGTCCAGCCATTCCTGACGCGAATCGGGCCACGAACGCAACTGCGCGACTGCGCTCTCATACAAACCCTGATCGGTGGCGCAAGCCTGCTGCAAATAACCCAGTTGCGCATCGATAGGTAGCTTGCGCGCCTCATCAACGATTGCGACCACGGATTCGGGGGTGGCGGTCATGTCAGTGATTGCGCGCGTCGATACGGGTGACTTTAGTCGCCTTGCCCAGGCTGCGATGGCTAGTGCACACTCCGGCGACATTCATTCGATTCACCAGGAGCGCCCATGTGCCACGCAACGATGTCTTCTGCGGTAACGAACTTACGCCGTACCAAAACCGCATATCGGTGCGGCGGCGCCCACCGTCCGGTTGAGGTCTAGCAAACTTTATTGCGCCGATTCAGCGCTCCGATGCTACCACGACAAGGGCGGGTAGAGGCCAGGACGGACGTACATGGATACGGAAGATCATGGATGGCGATGGATAGGCATCGAAATCCAACATGAGCTGCACACAATCGCCGCTCAGCTACTCGGTATCGCGCGGAGTACGCGGCTTGATATGCTTTTCTTCGGCAACGATCGTTGACATGTCGTTGCGAGAGCGCAACGACATGTCTAGGGCTGGTTGCCTGCTGGCGCTAGCCTGGCTCAATGATACCCGGCATCCGCGGCCACTTTGCCGCGGAAGATCGAGTACGACCACCAGGTGTAGCCGAGCACTGCGGGCAACATGATGAGCGTGCCGACCAGCACGAAACCCTGGCTGGAAGGCGGCGCCGCGGCGTCCCAGATGGTGAGGTTCGGCGGCAGCAGATTGGGCCACATGCCCAGTGCCAGCCCGATGAAACCCAGTGCAAAAAAGCTCAGCGCAAAAATGAACGGCAGGTAATCGGCGCGTCGCATCGCTGCGCGCCACAGCGCTACAGCATTCGCCAGCGCCAGTAGCGGCACCGGCGACAGCCACACGAAATTGCCGCTTTCGAACCAGCGCGCCATGATCTGGCTGCTGAGGAACGGCAGCCAGGTGCTGACCAGCCCCATGAACGCGACTACCACCGCGACCAGCGGCCGCGTCAATGCGAAGGCGATATTCTGCAATCCGCCATCGGTCTTCATGATCAGCCAGGTGCTGCCGAGCAGCGCATAACCGAACACCACCGCGGTGCCGGTCAGCATCGAGAACGGGCTGAACCAGCCGAACGGTCCACCGAGATATTTGCCTTCCTGCAGCGGCATGCCTTCCACGATTGCGCCGAGCATCAGGCCCTGGGCGAAGGCCGCTGCAATCGAACCCAACGCGAAGCACACGCCCCAGATGCGCTTCGAGGTCACCGCCTTGAAGCGAAACTCGAACGACACGCCGCGTAACACTAATGCAATCAACATCAGCAGCACCGGCAGATACAGCCCGGAAAGAATGATGGCGTAGGCTTTGGGAAACGCTGCGAGCAGCCCGGCGCCGCCGAGCACCAGCCACGTCTCGTTGCCGTCCCACACCGGCGCAGCGGTGTTCATCATGCGATCGAGCTGCGCCTCGTCTTCGGCAAACGGCGCCAGAATGCCGATGCCGAGCACGAAGCCATCCATCAGCACGTACATGAAGATGCCGAAGCAGATGATGGCAAACCAGATAACGGGTAGCGATGACATGGTCATGACCATTCGACTGCTAGCTGCGCTCGACCGAGTCTTCCGGTACCGAGAAGGGACGAGCAGGAGTCTTGTCATCGGGATGCAGCATGGTCGTTTCGACCGGCTGTGGACCTTTGCGCAGCAGCTTGAGCAAGTAATAAGTACCGGCGATGAAGATGAATAAATACACCGTGCCGAAGGCCACCAGAGAAGTGGCGACGCTGGCCGCGCTCACGGCGCTGGCGGCCTCGCTGGTGCGCATCAGTCCATAAATCACGTAAGGCTGCCGGCCGATTTCAGTGGTGTACCAGCCGGCCAGCACCGCAACGAAGCCGGCGGGCGCCATGCACATCCATGCGCGCAGTAATCCCTTCGATTCCGTCATTGTTCCTCGCTGCCACAGGACGCCCGACCAGACAACCAGGCCGAGCATCAATAGGCCGATGCCGACCATTACGCGGAAAGCGAAGAATACCGGCGCGACCGGCGGCCGCTCTTCGGGCGGCACACTCTTCAACCCGGCGATTTCGCCGTCCAGGCTGTGCGTGATGATGAGGCTGCCGAGCTTGGGCACGGATACTTCGTAGTGATTCTTCTCCTGCTCCTGATCAGGCCAGGCAAACAGAATCAGCGGCGCGCCGCGATGCGTTTCCCAGTGGCCTTCGATGGCCGCAAGCTTCACTGGCTGATGTTCGTGAACCTTCAGGCCATGCAGGTCTCCGACCAGGATCTGCAGCGGCACGGTGATGGCCGCGAAGCCGACAGCGAGTTTGAGCATCAACGTCGCGCCTTCGCGATGCCGGCCCTTCAACAGATAGATGGCGCTGACGCCGCCGATGACGAAACACGTGGTGATGAACGCCGCCAGCGTCATGTGAGTCAGCCGCACCGGGAACGACGGATTGAAAACGATGCTGAACCAGTCAGCTGCCTCGAATATGCCATCGACGATTTTGTAACCCGCCGGCGTGTGCATCCAGCTGTTGGCGGAAATGATCCAGAACGTTGAAATCAAGGTGCCGAGCGCAACCATGCAGGTTGCGAAAAAATGCAGCTGCGGCGAGACGCGCCGCCAGCCGAACAACATCACGCCAAGGAAAGTCGCTTCGAGAAAAAATGCTGTAAGCACTTCATACGCAAGCAGCGGCCCGAGAATATTGCCCGCCCGCACCGACAGTTCGGCCCAGTTGGTGCCGAACTGAAAACTCATGACGATGCCGGAGACCACGCCGAGCGCAAACGATACTGCGAAGATTTTCAGCCAGAACAGGTACAGCTCGCGCCATAAAGTACGGCGCGTCTTGAGATACATTCCGGCAAGAAATGCCAGCCAGCTGGCGAGCCCGATGGTGAAGGCGGGAAAGATGATGTGAAAGCTCATCACGAATCCGAACTGGATTCGTGACAGCAACACCGCGGAGAGTTCCGTCATGGCGGACGCGATTGTCCGCCGTCCCTGCAGGCACGGCAACTAAAGGAGCTTAGTGTTTGGCGAACGGTGCTTTCGCCGATAAAACTCCACTTCGTACATTGTTTGAACGACCCCTCACCCGCGCTACGCGCGACCTCTCCCACGGGGAGAGGTGATGAGTTCCTACCCTCCCCCTTTGGGAGAGGTGATGAGTTCCTACCCTCCCCCTTTGGGAGAGGTGATGAGTTCCTACCCTCCCCCTTTGGGAGAGGTGATGAGTTCCTACCCTCCCCCTTTGGGAGAGGTGATGAGTTCTTACCCTCTCCCTTTGGGAGAGGGCAGGGTGAGGGGATCTTCCTTGCCGTGATTACTTTCGAGCGCCGGCGGCCTGGATTGTGGCCGAACCCGTTGCAGCAACAGATGGGGGCCCCAGCCACTTCGCCGGCAGCGACAACGCACTCACCAGCGACATGAGCAATGCAGCCGCGTAGGGAATGGCCTGGATCAGCAGCACGGCGACCCATAGCGAGACGTCGGGGGCTTTGAGTTCTTCGGGGATGCCGAGGACGAAGCCGGGGACGACGGTGAATTGGCGGGTGAGGCCGACGGCGACGAACACCAGCGCGAGCAGCCAGGCGGTCTCGGCGCGAGCGGCGGCAAAGCCTTCGGCGAGGGCGTGAGGTTGTTTCTCCTTGGGAGTGCGGAAGAACGGTTCGTTGCGCGTGAACAAGCCTTTTACGACTGCGATGCCGACAGTGTGCGTCAGCGCCAGGCCGGCGATCGCGGCCGCGAGTGTCTGGCGAAAGTTCGCGCCGACGCGCGACGAATAAAGGTGAGCGAGCTTCGCCATTCTGAATGCAAACAATGACAGCGGCAGCACGGAGAACATCATCAACGGCGGATCGAACCGATGCGGCGCGAACATCATCGCCAGCGACCAGCCGATCGCGATAAGGTTGAAGAGCAGGTTGAGGCCGTCGGCCAGCCACGGCAACCAGCCGGCGATGAAGTGATAGCGCTGGCCTTTGGTGAGCCGCAGATCCGAGGCCGATAACAGCGCCTTGGCGTGCGCACGCAGAATCTGTACCGCACCGTACGCCCAGCGGAACCGTTGTTTCTTATAGTCGGTGAATGTCTCGGGCATCAGGCCGCGGCCAAAAGTCTGCGGCAGGTACTGTGCTTGGTAGCCATGCTCGAACAGGCGCAACCCCAATTCCGCATCTTCGGTGATGCACCACTCCGCCCACCCGCCGACGCGTTGCAAGGCTTCGTGCCGAACCAGGGTCATCGTGCCGTGCTGGATGATGGCGTTGCGCTCGTTGCGAACGATCATGCCGATGTGGAAGAAGCCACGGTATTCGGCATAGCACATGGCCTTGAAGGCATTTTCATCGGCGTCGCGATAGTCCTGCGGCGCCTGCACGATGGCGATCTTCTGATCGCTGAATCCGGGCGCCAGCGAACGCAGCCAATGCGGGTCGACCTTGTAGTCGCTGTCGATGACGGCGACGATGCCGGCATCGGACGCCGTCTGCCGAAGCGCGTAGTTCAAAGCGCCCGCTTTGAATCCCGCCAGCGCAGCGACATGGAAAAACCTGAAGCGCTCGCCGAGCTTGCGGCAATGCTGTTCGACGGGTTGCCATACTGCGGCGTCGTGGGTGTTGTTATCGACCACGATGACTTCATAGTCCGGATAGTCCAGGCGCGACAGCGCATCCAGGGTTTCGACCAGCATCTGCGGCGGCTCGTTATAAGCCGGCACATGGATGGAGACTTTCGGCAGCGCGCCGCAAGCGAATTCGCCGATGGCGAATGGACGCTTTCTTGATTTCCCCCAGCGCGCCTCGGCCCACTCCAGCGCCTCGGCCAGCAATACCGCGATCACGCCGAGCATGCCGACGATCAGCACAGTGCCGATCAAAATGCTGGTGAACGTGAGATAGCGACGCGAATAGTCATAGATGATCCATACCATCGTCGTCGCCGCGGCGTACACGACCACCGCGAGAAGACTGCGACCACGGGTGCCCAGCGCGAGGCCATGCACGTAAAGCATGCCCAGGATCAGCGTAGCGACCGCGACTGAGACCGTCGCCAGAGTCTGCCATTGCGGGATGCGCACGATCGGTTCGACGAACGCGAACTTCGGCTGGCGATGTACGTCGTAGACGCCCCAGTACGCACCGACCGCGCCTTCGTAGCGGGCCTTCCATGGTTGATCGAAGGCCTCCATCAAGTAATAGATGTAGCCCTCGCGGCGGGCGCGATCGAGAAAGCGCCGCAGGAACATGGCCTGGTTGCTGGTGGAAGCGACGGCGCCTTCGCGGGTGCGACCGTCCGATGGCCAGCCGACCTCGGCGATGACGATGGGCTTGCCGGGATAGGCGCGCTGCAACTGGTCCATGTTGGCGGTGATGTAGTCGATCGCACGATCGACAGCGATTCCTTCCCAATACGGCAGCAGGTGCACGGCGAGATAGTCGACGTGCTTGACCAGTTCGGGATGTTTCATCCACACATGCCAGGGTTCGGCGGTGCTCACCGGTTGCGACACCGCCGCTCGCACGCGATCAAGCTGTTCGCTCAATTGGGCGACAGTGAGATCACCGCGCAGGATGGCTTCGTTGCCGATGACCAGCCGAATGACATTGGGATGCTTGTTGGCGAGTTCGATTGCGGCCTGCACTTCCTCGTCGTTGGTCTGCAGTCGTCGATCGAGCCACGCACCGACCGCCACCTTCAATTGGTGGCGCGCGGCGATTTCGGGCACGCGACCGAGGCTTTTCAGCGCGGAGTAAGTCCGGATGGCGGTGACCTTGCCCGACAGCAGCTGCAGGTCGCTGTCGATCTGTGCGTCGCTGGGTAACACCTGCACCACCGGGTCCTGGCCGGAATAGAACGGCGAGAACGCCATGCCCTGCACGCGCTCCGGCCACGGCGGTTCCGCTGTCGGCCGATTCACGTACGCCCACATCCCGAAGGTGAGCGCCGCGAATACCGCCGCAACAAAAATACCAGACCATTTCATGGCGACTTCAGCGCGACCGTTTTCTGCTGGACTGCGAATAGCTCAGGCGAGGCGGGCGACCGTTCAGGCAACCGACCTGCAACATGTTAACTTAGCCGGCGCGTTGCGAGCCCCCGCGCCGCGCCGTAGACCAGCAGTAGAGGGCCGGCGTTCGAGCCGGATTTCAGGAGCCTTATTATGTGCGAGTGGGACATGGGTAAGTGGTTCTTTCTCCAATCTATTTTGGTGCGGCGGAGGTTCGTCGGCGTGGCCGGCCTGGCACTGGCCGCGGCGGCAACTTCGGTGTCGGCCCAGACCAGCCAGGACGACTATTCGAAATTCGAGATCACGCCGTTCTATGGCTACATGGCGGGCGGTGAATTCGAGGACCCGGCGGACGGCACCGAACGCGACCTGGACGAGGACAACAACTTCGGCGTCATCTTCAACGCGGCCGTGGATGAATGGCGGCATTACGAGCTGCTCTACAGCACGCAGAGCACGCAGATCGACGGCACCGTGCCGATGGGCCTCGACGTGCAGTACCTGCAGCTCGGCGGCACCGTCAGCCATCCGGATGCGGAACGAGTGATTCCGTATTTCGGCTTGACGTTCGGCGGCGCGCGCTTCAGCCCCGATCAACCGGGATTGGACGATGAGACCAAGCTGGCGTTCTCAATTGCCGGCGGACTCAAAGTGCCCATCAGCGATCACATCGGCTTGCGCTTCGATGCGCGCGCCTTCGTGTCGTTGCTCGAAACCGACGGCAACATTTTCTGCGTTTCCGACAATGGCGTCGGCGCCTGCGCTATTCGCGCCAAGTCGGACACGTTCCTGCAATACTCGGCGGCGCTGGGGTTGACGGTCGCATTCTGAGGGCGTCGCCAGACGCTGTAGATGCTGCAGGTCGAGAACATCTCCAAGTCTTTCGGCGGACCGCCACCGCGGCAGGTACTCGGTGGCGTCTCGCTGCGGCTCGCAGCCGGCGAGTACATCGCCGTCATGGGCGAGTCAGGCACCGGCAAATCCACGCTGCTGAACCTGATTGCCGGACTCGATACGCCGGATGCCGGCCGGATCACGCTCGACGGTCGCGACCTGGGCGCCCTCGATGACGCAGCTCGCACGCGCTTGCGCCGCGCTCGGATGGGCTTCGTCTTTCAGGCGTTTCATTTGCTGCCGCACCTGAGCGTGGCGCGCAATGTCGCTTTGCCGCTCGCGCTCAACGGCAGCAATGGTCGAGAGGCTGCGGATCGCGTCAAAGAGTTGTTGAGTGCAGTTGGCATGTTGGACCGCTCCGGTGCCTCACCGTCGCAGCTTTCCGGCGGCGAAATGCAGCGGGTCGCGGTGGCTCGGGCATTGGTGCATCGGCCCGCCATCGTGTTGGCTGATGAACCCACCGGCAACCTGGATGCGGATTCGGCGGCGGAAGTGCTGGAACTGCTGGCGTCGCAACTCAAGCGCGATAACGCGGCGGGCATCCTGGTGACGCACTCGGAAGTCGCGGCTCACACCACCGATCGCATCTTCCAGCTTTCACGGCAAGGATTGGCGCCGCGCGTTACCGCTGCCACCGCTCGATCGTGATTGCGCCGCTGCTCATCGAGGCTGCGATCATCGGGCCGATGCGGCGCTCGCCTGGGCGAACAATGCTGGCGGTGTTGGCCATTGCGCTTGGTGTCGCGCTTGGGCTGGCGATTTACCTCATCAATCGGTCGGCGGCGGATGAAATCTCGTTGGCCGCGCGCAGCCTTTACGGCCTCGCCGACCTCGCCGTCGAAGGCGGCAGTGAGGGCTTCGACGAAAACCTTTATCCGAAGATCGCTCGCATTCCCGGCGTGGTGGTGGCCAGTCCCGTGGTGGAAGTCGCCGCGAAACTGGTCGGCCATCGTGGCGCACTGACGCTGATCGGGCTGGATGGATTCCGCTCCAGGCTGCTGCAGCCTGCATTCGCCGCGTCGGTCGGGTCACTGTCGGATAAAGAAGAGGGCTCGGCGGGCTTTGACGATCGGATGGTGCTGCTGAGCGCGAGCGCGGCTCGCGAGTTGCAGCTCGACCGCGGCGACTTCATCGAATTTCAAATCGGCGTGCAGCACGAACGCATGCGTGTCTCGGGCGTGTTGCCGCCAGCGGCGTTGCAAGACTTTGCGGGTGTCGTCGACATTGCCACGGCGCAATGGATGTTTGATCGACTCGGCAAGTTGTCTCGGATTAATTTACGGCTCGCTGCGGGGACCCGTCCGGCCGAAGTGGAAAAGTCGCTCGCCGATATCTTGCCGCCGACAGTGCACGTCACGACGCCCGGCGAAGCGACCGACGATGCACTCCGCCTGTCGCGCGCCTATCGATCCAACCTCACTGCGCTGGCGCTGGTGGCATTGTTCACCGGCGGATTCTTCGTCTATTCCACGCAATCGCTCGCGGCTTTGCGGCGCAGGCGGGAATTCGCGGTCATGCATGCGATTGGCGTCACGCGCTCGGAGCAGTTGTTGTTGATGCTTTCCAGCAGCGTGCTGGTCGGCGTGCTCGGGGCCGCCGTTGGCATCGTGCTCGGCATCTTCATTGCGCGAATCGGCTTGAACGCGCTCGGTGCGGATCTCGGCGCCGGATATTTCCGAGGTCTCGCGCCTGGATTGGACGTGCGCGTATTGGAAATCGCAGTGTTCTCGTTTCTGGGAGTGGCAGTAGCGGTCGCAGGCGCCTTGCGGCCGGCGCTCGATGCCGCTCGCGTTCCGACGGCAAGCGCGTTGAAAGCGGGCGATATCACCAGCGGCGAGATTCACTCGCATGGCTGGACGGTCGTGGTGCTCGCGGTGCTGGCCATCGCCGCCGTCTTGATGCCGCCGATCGCCGGATTGCCGCTGCCCGGCTTCGTCGCCATTGCGCTGTTATTGATCGGCACTGTGATTGCTATGCCGACTGTCATTCGGTTCGTCCTTCGTCATGCGCCGCGGCTGCGTGGCCTTCCGTACGAGATTGCGATTGCGCAGATCGCCGGCACAGCGCGGTACGCGACGTTGAGTGTGTCCTCGATCCTCGTCAGTTTCAGCTTGATGGCATCGATGGCCATCATGGTCACCTCGTTTCGCGATTCCCTGGATCAATGGACGCAAAAGGTGCTGCCGGCCGATCTCTATGTGCGCGTTGGCTACGTCGGCGAGTCCTCTTATATCGACGCAGCGTTGGTTCGCTCGATGTCGCAACTGCGCGGCGTGAAGCGCGTGGAATTCAACCGCTTCTCCCAAGTGCAATTATCTGCGGCACGTCCGCCACTGACGTTGATCGCACAGTCCCTGGATCGGGAACATCCGGAGGATGCGTTGTGGATGGTGCAGACTGCTGCGACCGTTGTTGATCCTCGGGCGACTCCCGTCTGGATCAACGAAGCTGCCGCCGATCTGTTCGCCCTGCGCGCCGGCGACGAAATCAAGTTCGCAATCGCCGGCAAGCCTGTTGCTGCGTCGATCAGAGGAATCTGGCGCGACTATGCACATCAGAATGGCGCCATCGTGATGGACCGCGACCAATATTTGAAACTCAGTGGCGATCGCGCCATCAACACGGTCTGGTTCTGGCTCGACGACGGCGTCGATACGACGTCGGTCGGTAACGCCATCCGTGATCTGTTGCCGCCGGGAACCGAACATGACATGCGCACGCCACGAGAATTGCGTCAGCTGTCGCTGGCAGCGTTCGATCGAACCTTTGCGATCACCTATTTGCTGGAATTGGTTGCCGTGACCATCGGACTGTTCGGCATCGCCGCCGGTATCAGTGCGCAAGTGCTTGCACGCCGCGGCGAGTTCGGTGCATTACGCCATCTTGGATTTACCCGTGGACAGATTGCCGCGATGCTGGCGATTGAAGGATCGGTGCTCGGTGTGTTGGGAGTGATCGTCGGCCTGCTCGCCGGCGCCATGGTCAGCTTGATCCTCATCTACGTGGTCAATCGTCAGTCGTTCCATTGGAGCATGGATTTAAGCGCACCCGTCGGCCTGCTCGGCGGCTTGAGTGTGGCGTTGATCGCAGCAGCGGCGCTGATCGCCGTCATCAGCGGTCGGCAGGCGATGGGCGGCGAAGTGGTGCGCGCGGTCCGGGAGGATTGGTGATGCGAGCGGTGCTGATGGCTCTCGCTGCGTGTCTCAGCTTCGCGGGCGGCGTAAGCGCCGATGTCGTCTATCCCGGCGTCGTTCCCGGGTATCGAATCGAGTTGCCGCGCGACGAAGGTAGTCACCCGCAATTCAAAACCGAATGGTGGTATCTCACCGGCTGGCTGGAAACGGGCTCGGGCGAACCGCTGGGTTTTCAACTGACGTTCTTTCGCTCGCGCACCGGCATCGATGAAGACAATCCGTCGCGCTTCGCCTTGAGACAAGTGCTGTTCGCCCACCTTGCGGTGAGCGATCCGAAACGCGGCGCGCTGGTTCATCACGAAAAATCCGCGCGGCCAGGGTTCGGTCTCGCGGCGGCGGCGGAAGGCGCGCTCGATGTTTACATCGACGACTGGCAGCTGCGCCGGGAGGGCGAAACTTATTACGCGGTCGCCAGGACTGAGCATCTAACCATCGATTTGCGTCTGCAACCGCAGGCACCGCCGCTGCTTCAAGGCGACGACGGCTTCAGCCGGAAGGGCCCGCAGGCGAATTCGGCGACCTATTACTACAGCCTGCCGCAACTCGCGGCCACGGGGCGCGTCGTCATCGATGGGAATGAGGAGTCGGTGCGAGGCCGGGCATGGTTCGATCACGAATGGTCTGGCGTGATTGTCGATGAGCAGGCGCAAGGCTGGGACTGGGTCGGATTGAATCTCGATGACGGCGGCGCATTGATGATGTTTCAAATGCGCGGCAATCAGGCGAACGAACTGTGGGCGACAGCGAAGTGGCGCGCCGGCCATTCGAATGAAGCCGCGACTTACCAGCCAGACGCAGTGGAGTGGACGCCGCTGCGTTATTGGCGATCGCCGCGCACGGGCATTCGTTATCCAGTGGAGTGGCGCGTCACTGTCGGCGACCGCGTGCTGACACTACGGCCGCTGATGGACGATCAGGAGAACGACGCGCGCGGCAGCACCGGAACGATTTATTGGGAAGGCGCGGTGCGCGCCTTCGATGTCCACAACGAACTCATCGGCCAGGGCTATCTGGAACTCACGGGCTACGGCGATAAGATCCGCCTTTGAGCGGTTCGACTCACGCTTTCGGCTGCCACACTTTGCACCAGCCGTGCGCGTTGACGACTTTGCCGGCAAACACAGTGCACGGCCGCCACTCGTCGCCTTCCTTACCTTGCAACTGCATGCAGTTGGCGCAGGTGCTGCCGGCTTTGTACTGCGGCACTTTATCCGCATCGATCTTGCTCGCGTCGTGGACGTAGCCCATCGCTTTGGCGAGCGATTCATTTTCGTCCATGTGTGGCGGCGGCGAGGCCTGGGCGGCTGCATCACCAATCACAACTGCGGCGGGCAAGGCGCCCAGCACGCTCTTCAATATCGTGCGGCGGTCGTAGCGAGTCTCGGACATGATCGGCACCTCTTTGCTGGCGGCAGCTAGCTGGACCGAATCATAGACCTCGCGGACGGCGCGCCAGCGCGGGCCGACAGATCTTTACTCTTTGAGCAAGGAACGCCGCGCGACGATAACGCCGTCTTCATCGGCATACAGCCAATCGCCGGGGCGGAAATTCACGCCGCCAAATCGGACCGCGATGTCGCGCTGGCCTTCGCCGCGTTTGTCGGTTTTGAGGGGGTGAGCGCCGAGCGCTTTGATGCCAATCGCGATGTCGGCTAGAGCGGCGGCGTCGCGGATGCAGCCGTAAACGACAAGGCCGCTCCAGCCGTTGTCTGCAGCCTTCTGGGCGAGTTGATCGCCGACCACGGCGCGTCGCATGGAGCCGCCCGCATCGATCACCAGCACGCGGCCCTTGCCAGCCTCAGCGGTGAGTTGGCGCACCAGCGAATTGTCTTCGAAACATTTGACGGTCGCGATCTGGCCGCCGAACTGCAGCTGGCCGCCGAAATCGCCGAACAACGGTTCGCAGATGTCCAGCTGGTCGCTGAATTCGTCACAGAGGTCGGCGGTTCTGATGTCCACGGCGCGAGTTCCGGTGAGGAAAGGCGCGAGCAGTTTGCCGGTTTACCTCTCCCTTTGGGAGAGGTCGCGCGCAGCGCGGGTGAGGGGGCCGGCGGAGTAAGACCCTCACCCTAACCCTCTCCCGCGAAGCGGGAGAGGGGATCGGATTCTCACCTCTCCCTTTGGGAGAGGTCGCGCGCAGCGCGGGTGAGGGGCCGGCGGAGTAAGACCCTCACCCTAACCCTCTCCCGCGAAGCGGGAGAGGGGATCGGATTCTCACCTCTCCCTTTGGGAGAGGTCGCGCGCAGCGCGGGTGAGGGGCCGGCGGAGTAAGACCCTCACCCTAACCCTCCCCCGCGAAGGCGGGAGAGGGGGCCGGATTCTCTACTTTTTCTTGCCGAGCAGGCGCGACAGCAGCGAGCTGTTTTGCGGCAGCTTGCGAATGCCGCTTTCCGACAGCTCCACTTCGCGCGCCTCTTCCAGCAACTCATCGGCCAGGCTCTTTTTCAGCGCCTTGTTCTTGCCGGTCATGCTGGCGCGAGTGGGTTCGGAACGCTTGGTGGCCGGGCCGGCCGATTTCGCGGCGATCTTGCCTTCGGGCGTCAGTCCCTGGTTGTTGCCGGTGGAGTTCAGCTTGAAGGCGCCGGTGGCGCTCGGTTTGAACGCACCCGTCGCACCGGGCTTGAAGGTGCCGCCGTTGCCGGCCTTGAAGGCACCGGTGGCATTGGCGCGGAACGACCCGGTCGCCATCGGATCGACGACCTCCATGGTCACGGTCGGAACGACCGGCGCGCGACCGCGGGCATTGTTCAAATCGACGACGTTGTTCTTCGGCTCGTCGACCGGCTCCGAACGCTTCGGCTGCGGCGCGTCCTTGAAGCGCGCCTGTTCGGCGACGCTGATGCGCAGGACGGTAGGCGAGGCGAAGAACGTCTTCAGATAGCCGGTGACTGCTTCCGCCGAGACCGCTTCCTTGAAGAAGCCCAGGCGCAGCGAATGAACGATCTTGCCGCTGCCGGCAGTCGCCACCGAGTACAGGCTGTACGCTTCGAAGATGTCCAGATGCGGCATGGTGTCGAGATTCACCGGCTGCTCGGACGCGGCCAGCTGAATCGCGAACCACTTTTCCTGCGCGCCATCGTTCATCTCTTCGGTGGTCAGCGCGCGGATGGTTTGCGTGCTGTCGAGATTCGGGTGTGCTGAGGATGAGTCGCGAACCAGCAGCGAAGGAGCCGGCTTTGCAAGCGTGGCAGGCGCCGACTTGGCGGCGATCGAAGCGGCGGGCTTCGCGGGCTGGTCGAACTTCTTCGCAACCGGAGGCCTCGGAGCTGCGGCGACAGCCTTGGCAGCAGGCTTGCTTGCACCAGGCTTGTTTGCAACAGCTGGCGCCGTTGCTTTCGCTGCGGCGGCAGGCGTTTTCGCCGGCGGCGGTTCGTCATAAAGATCGAGTTCGAAGTCTTCGACTTCCTCGATCTTGAGGCCCTTGCCGATGTGATACGGCTCGGCTGGCGCGTTCGACTTCGGCGCGCTTGTTGCAGTCGGCACGGGATCGGAGAACGTCAACGCGGGCACGCGCACGCTGGCAGCTGGATCCAGTTTGGGCGGCACGCTCACCGGAGCAGGCGGCGTCACCGGCCTGGCTGCGGCCGGCGGAGTCACTGCAGGCTTCGATGCGGAAGCAGCGCGGAGTTTGCTCGTATCGAGTGCCGCGAACTTGCCGCTCAACAAGCCGGCTGCTAACGGACCTTTGATGGACTGAGTGGTGGAGGTCGACACACGCGCTGCCGGCGCCGGTTCGTCCCAACTCATATCATCGAGACCGGAGGTTTCAGTCAGCGCCTTGATCTTCGGCAGCGACGCCGAGATGGCGGCGGCTTTGGTTGCCTCGTCCGGCTCCCAAGTCATCTCGACGACTTCGGTCTCGGCTTTCTTGGCGGCCGGCTTTGCCGGAGCTTTGGGCGCAAGCGGCTTGGCAGCGGCAGCTTTCGCCGCTGCGGCTGCAGCCGGAGGGACTGCTACCTTGGCCGGCGGCGCCTGAACGGAAGCGGACACTTGCTTCGCTGCGGCCTGAGGTGCCGGCGCGGGCGCTGTGTTGACCATCGCAACGGCCGGACGCTTTTGCGCAAGAGCTGCCGGCGCGGCAGCCGCCGTGCTTTCGGGCAAATAGCCGCGCGTGAAGCGACGATCTTCATCGCCGAGGCAGGTGGTGAATGCGGTTGGATATTGCTGGCGAACGACGGTGAGCACGCGCTCGGCATGCGCTTCGTTGGTGAAGAAGCCGAGTCGCAAACGATGCCGCGTACGGCCGTCTTCGACGCGCGCGACCTGATAAAGACGGTAGTTTTCGAGGCCGGGAATGTTACGGCCGGTCGTCGACACCGGTGCAATGGATGCACACAGGTTGATGACGAACAGCTGCGTACCGCTGCCGGTTCCTGGAGCAACGATCGGAGGCTGTGAGCCACCGGGCTCCACGTAGAATCTGCTGGTGTTGTCTTCCACGTTCACTTCCCCAATCCACTTACCACCAAGATGCGCAGTGGACGCACTAACGGTGAGGACGGAAGCATTTCGACGGGGGAGGAGCGCGCTTATGCCTGTCGCGCTCAGTCACGGCGATCTCGCTATTTTCTTTAGTTGGCGAAACCGTTGCCGCTACGCCGCGGCCCGTGGCAACCCCGCTGTCTTAGGAAATCTATCCGTTAGACCGGAAGCTTTGCGTCCTCGCCTTTCAGCGAGTTTGCCCTTGGAACGACTCGATGATCGGCACCAGTAGGGGATAAGTCAAGCAGTCCGGTCGCTTTCAGCAGACATGGGGAATTGCGACAAGCGGGGGTCTGCTGGATGGGTAGGGTTATGTCGTACTAAGTAGCGCTTACACCGCCATGCGCGTCCAGGCTTCCTTGCTGGCGCTGGCCGGTTCGCCCGCCATGATGCGAGGCGCGAGCTGGGAAACGATGTGCACTTGAGCCGCATCGGACAAGCCGAGCGCGCGCAGGGCGCCTTCCAGGCCTTCGATCAGCTGGCGACGTTCACTTTCGCTGGGGCAACTGTCGCGCGCCAGCGCGGCGAGTTCGTCGCCGACGCTTTCCAGCGTTTCGGCGATCGAGGGCGCGAACTCGCTCAAGTCGCCACGCAGCCTCGCGGCGAATCGAAACGAGTTGTACGCGCACACATAGGCGCGATGCCTCAACTTCAGATTCTTCAACATTCCCACCGCATCGGTCTCCCTGCACGCAAGGTGCGGGGGAAAGTGTGAAGGGCGGCACGATTCGCGTGGTGTGCGCTGGATCGCAGAACGCGGCTCGATCTGGGCGTTGCGTTTATGCCGCATTACGGATCAAGCACGTACGCGGCAAAATTTTTTGCTTGACTTCGTTACGCGCGGCCCACGTTGCGATCGGTGGGCGAGTGGAAATACTCGCTTTCTTCGGCGAACTGCCGCATCAACTTGCGCAGTTCCTCGATACGTCCGGCAGCGGTGCTGATCGGCTGGCACTCCTCGCAATCCAGATCGGAGCAGGGCTGGCGCGAATACAGCCAATACTGAACGGCCCCGGCCAGCAGTCCATCGGCGATGTCCCAGATGTCCGCTTTGTCGTCGGTATCGGCGATCCGGTTGCCAAGATCGACAGCCTTGCCGAAGGCTTCGCTGAAGGGATTGTCGGTTTCCTGCATGGCTGCATCGCTCGGGCGCTCTCGCCCGTCACTGTCATTAAAGAGGGTGACCATTGTACCGGCGTTACTGGCGCCGACGAAGACTGTCACCCAACGTGAGGCGCAACTCTTGTAATGAGCGCCAGCCAGCGCCAGTTAGGGCGCTGGCGCCGGCCCTGCGGCTGTCCTTTGAATGAGGACCCTTGAAAGAAGGCCGGGGGCGCTGGTTTACTGTCATAAAACCATCCTTAAATTCGGGTTTAGAGGTTTCCGATGGCTGAAGATCGCAATCAGGATCCGCAAATGGACGCGGCAGGGCTGTACCAGGAAGACAATTTCACCGATCGCCGGGTCGGCTCCATCCGGCGCCTGACGCCGGTCCGTCCCGACGCCACGGTCGATCCCACCCGTCCGGTGCTCTACATCGGCCAGGCCGAGATCATGACCAACATGGGTCCGGTGCCGATCAGCTTCGAAATTGGCGGCACTACGCTGGCAGAGGCGGTGCAGGGCTTTTCGCCCGCGGCCGCGGCGGCAATCGAGCGCACCATGCAGCAGATCCAGGAGATGCGCCGACAGCAGGCGTCGCAGCTGGTTGTGCCGCAGGGAGGAATGCCGCCCAATCTCGGTGGCGGCGGTCGCGGCGGCGGGAAAATACAGCTGCCGTAATCGGCAGCCTTCGCACCATCATCGTGCGTGCGCCGGGACGCGCTGTTTCATCGCGGCGGTATTGAAGACCCTCACCCGCCCGGACGGGCGACCTCTCCCGCAAGCGGGAGAGGTGAAGAGTTCTTACCCTCTTCCTTTGGCGGAGGGCCAATGGAGGCTTTAATGCGTTTTCCCGTTCAGCGGCCGCGGCGATGCTCCGACTATTCGCCGGTCACCAGTCACTACTCACATCTCTCTCCATGACGTATTGCGTAGGCATCCTGCTCGACGCCGGCCTGGTGTTCCTCTCCGACTCGCGCACCAATGCGGGCGTCGACCAGATCAGCACGTTCCGCAAGGTCTCGATCTTCGAGAAGCCGGGCGAGCGCGTGATGGTGTTGCTCACTGCCGGCAACCTTGCCATCTCGCAAGCGGTGGTCAATGTCCTGCACGAGCATGCGTTGCATGACGGCGAGAGCATCTGGGGCGCCCAAAACATGTTCGAGGCGGCGCTCGAAGTCGGCGAAGCGCTGCGCGAAGTCCATCGTCGCGACGCCGCCGCGCTCAAAGAGCACAACATCGAATTCAACGCGTCGCTGATTCTCGGCGGCCAGATCCGCGGCGAGCCGCCGCGCCTGTTCTGTATTTACGCTGCCGGCAATTTCATCGAAGCCACCAGCGACACGCCTTACTTCCAGGTGGGCGAATCCAAGTACGGCAAGCCGATCCTCGATCGCGTGGTGTCGCGGAGTACGAGCCTGGCGCAGGCTGCGAAGAGCGCGTTGATTTCGATGGACTCGACGATCCGCTCGAACCTGTCGGTAGGTTTGCCGCTGGATCTGTTGTCGATTCATCGCGATGAACTGCGCGTCGCCAGTCATGTGAACATCGACGAAAACCACGCCTATTTCAAAATGATCCGCACGCGCTGGAGCGAGAGCCTCCGGCATGCATTCCACGAGATACCGGACCCGGATTGGATGCGGCGTAGCTAAGACCCTCACCCGCGCTGCGCGCGACCTCTCCCAAGGGGAGAGGTGGCGAGTTCTTGCCCCCTCTCCCTTTGGGAGAGGGTTGGGGTGAGGGGATTCTTCAGCCGCGTGAGCGGCATCCAGCGCCCTCACCCGCGCTGCGCGCGACCTCTCCCAAGGGGAGAGGTGACGAGTTCTGACTCCCTCTCCCTTTGGGAGAGGGTTGGGGTGAGGGGATTCTTCAGCCGCGTGAGCGGCATCCAGCGCCCTCACCCGCGCTGCGCGCGACCTCTCCCAAGGGGAGAGGTGACGAGTTCTTGCCCCCTCTCCCTTTGGGAGAGGGTTGGGGTGAGGGGTTCTTACTGCGTAGTCACCGCGGCCAGCGGCTCCGCAGCCACGGGGCCAAGTTCACCGTCACCGTTCGAGCCCGGCTGCACGCTCAGCAGTGTGCCGTTCTCGTGCTGGATGGCTTCCTCGGTGCGGCGGTTCATCACGATGATGCTGATGCGTCGGTTCACCGGGTTGTCCGGTATCGCCGTATCCAGCAATACACTGGACGCCAGGCCTACGACGCGGCCGACTTTTCCGGTGGGCAAGCCGCCGGTGATCAAGGCGCGGCGCGCAGCGTTGGCGCGGTCCGCCGACAATTCCCAGTTGCTGTAGTTGACGGCGATGTACGGCTTGATGTCGGTGTGGCCGCTGATGCTGATGCGGTTCGGCACGCTCTTGATGATGTTTGCCAGCTCGGCGAGGATTTTGGTGCTGAAGTCTTCCAGGCGCGAGCTGCCGAGCGGGAACATCGAACGGCGTTCATGATCGATGATCTGAATACGCACCCCTTCCGGCGTGATGTCGAGCAGGATCTGGTCCTTGAACTTGGCCAGCGCCTCGCGCGCATCGATCGCTTCCTTGAGCTGATCCAGCAACGAGTTCAAGCGTTCGCGATCGAGTTCTTCGGCGCGCCTCTCAGCGTCGTCGTCGCTCATCGCCGTGGTCTGTTCGCCCGGCTTGCTTTCGGACGGCGGCGCCACATCCCTGTGCAATTCCATGCCGCCGCCGACTTTGATCATGCTGGTGCTGGCGCCGCCTGGACCTTGCATGGACGTCGGCGAGGGCATGGTGCTGGCGCCCGGCACGGCCGAAGGATTGTTGAAATATTCGGAGATCGCGCCCTTCTGCTTCTCGTCGGTGGCGCCCATCAGCCACATCAGCAGGAAGAACGCCATCATCGCGGTGGCGAAGTCGGCGAAGGCGACTTTCCACGAGCCGCCGTGGGCCGCATGGCCGCCCTTCTTGACCTTCTTGATGATGATCGGCGCTAGTGCTTCGCCGCCGGCATTCGCCTTGGCCATGGCCGTTACTTCTTGCCGCGCAGCTGCGTTTCAAGGTCTTTGAAGCTCGGGCGCAGGTCGCCCGGGGTCGACTTGCGGCCGAATTCGATCGCGATCTGCGGCGGATGGCCTTGCAGGAAACCCATGATGCAGGTCTTGATGGCGGTGTAGAAATTGCTTTCATCGCGCGCCATGCGCTCCATCGCCGTGCTCATCGGACCGAGCAGGCCGTAGGCAAGCAGGATGCCGAGGAAGGTGCCGACCAGCGCTGCGGCGACTTTCTTGCCGATCTCTTCCGGCGGGCCGCCGAGCGCGCCCATGGTGTTCACGATGCCGAGCACTGCAGCCACGATGCCGAAGCCCGGCAGCGCATCGGAAACCTTGCTCAACGCCAGCGCCGGCTCTTCGCCGTCGTGGTGGTGGGTTTCGATTTCCAGGTCCATCAGCGCTTCCAGCTGGTGCTGGTCCATGTCGCCGCTGATGATGAGGCGCAGGTAATCCTGAATGAATTCGAGCGCGTGATGATCGGCCAGGATCAGCGGACGCTTCTTGAACAGCTCGCTCTTGGCCGGTTCTTCGATGACGCGCTCGAGGCCCATCATGCCTTCCTTGCGTGCGATCGACAGAAGTTCGTACATGACCGAGAACAGCGCGAGATAATGCTCCTTCTTGTAACGCGCGCCCTTGAGCAGCGCCGGGATGCCGGCGCCGATCCGCTTGGTGACGCTGAATGGATTGGCGATGATCAGCGCGCCGATCGCGGCACCGCCGATAATGATCAGTTCGGAGGGCTGCCACAGAGCTCCCAGCTGGCCGCCGTGCGCGGCGAAGCCGCCGAGCACACTGCCGAACACCACCACGATGCCGAGGATCAGGTTCATTAATTTCCCAAGAGGCCAACGTCGCACGGGCGGTTCTATGACCGCACAGTGGATGATTCGGCATAATCTGGGAGGGCTTGAGTCGAGGGCCGGAGACGCGCGCCGTTGCTTGTACTTAAGCTAATGTCCTAGAGGGTTGTTTAATCACCCGATAACAGGCACTTAAGGCGCATCCTCAACGCCAAGGCAGCAGCAGCACATGCAGATTTCCCGATTGCAGCGACGATCCTGGGTGGTCATCAGCGGTTGCCTGATGGCTGCGCTGGTATGGGCGCAATCGCTGGTGGTCATCGACCTCAAACACCGCCGTGCCGACGACATCATTCCGGTGCTGCAGCCGTTGCTCGAGCCCGGCGGCGCGCTCACCGGGCAGGATTACAAATTATTCGTGCGCGCCAGCAGCGGCAACGTGGCGCAGATTCGCGCGGCGCTCGCCCAGTTGGATAAACAACAACGGCAGATGCTGGTTTCCGTGCGGCGGGGCACAGCACAGGACATCGAGCGTGAGAGAGCATCGGTGTCAGGAACAGTAAGCACCGGCGATGGGTCCGGCGTCACTGTTCGCGCGGGCGAGAGTTCGTTACGAACGCAAGGAACGAGTGTTGCCAGCGTGCAGGTGCTGGAAGGCAACGCCGCATTCATAGCGACCGGGACCAGCGTGCCGATGGTGACGGCTGTAGCCGTCGGTGGCGGCCGCAGGCCGTTCGTCGCCGGCGCCGTCGAACATCGCAATCTGCAGCGCGGTTTCATGGTTACGCCACGGGTCAATGGCGACCAGGTCGTGCTCGATATCTCACAACAAGACGAGCGCGTCGAACGCGGCGCCATCCAGACGCAATCGCTGAATACGCAAGTGGCCGGACGCCTGGGTTCGTGGCTCCAGCTCGGCGGCGTCAGCGAATCTTCGAGCAGCAGCAGTAGCGGCATTCTAAATCAGCAATACCGCAGCTCCAGTAACGAACTGTCGATATGGGTGAAAGTGGACGCACGGTAGGCGCGCCGCTGGATTGATGTGATCGGCGCACTGCGGAATTGGCGGCCTGGCGATTACCCTGCGGGTATGTTCGCCCATTGGAAATTGCTGCTGGCGCTGGTGGGGATGGGCTTCGGCATCGCCAGCCTGGTCACCACTGGCGCCATCGATCGCCCGCCCGGCGTGCTCGCGCCCACCGAGCCACAACAGCGGTTGGTGGAGCGCCCTGCATTCTCTTTCGGTGACTATCAACTCACACCGCTGGCCGATTACGAGATCGAAGCGCGTGTGCTGTCGGTCGAGAAGTACAGCGTCGACAGCGGCGCGCGCCTGTCGCCGATGGATTTCGCAGTTGGCTGGGGCCCGATGTCCGACAGCGCGGTGCTCGATCACTTCCGCGTCAAGCAGGGCGGACGCTTTTTCAGCATCTATCCCGACGAACAGGCGATCGACCTGCAGACCGCACTGCTCAGCGCCGCCAACATGCACTTGATTCCCGCCACTTCCGACCTGCGCGCCGAGCTGAAACGCGTTCGCGCCGGCAGCATCGTGCGCCTTCGCGGCAAGCTGGTCAGCGCGCTCGGCCCTGACAACTTCACCTGGAACAGCTCGCTTACTCGCGCCGACACCGGTGCGGGCGCATGCGAGTTGTTCTATGTCGAATCGCTGGAACGGCGCTGAGCGCTGACCGGCAGCACACAGCGCACGATCAGTCCCGGTTGGTTGTCGAGCAGTTCCATCGTGGCGCGATGCAGGCGCATGACGGCGGCGACCAGGCTGAGCCCCAGTCCGCTGCCGACTTGTTCGCGATCGCGCTCGAGGCGGACGAAAGGTTGCAGGATGCGCTGGCGATCGGGGACAGGAATGCCGGGCCCGTTGTCGGCGACAGTGAGCGTGACTGAGTCGCCGGTAATGCGCACACCAGCTTCGACTTTGCCGCTTTCCGGAACGTATTTGATGGCGTTCTCGATCAGGTTCACTACCGCCTGCGCGAGCAATTGCCGGTTGCCGCGTACGCTCGCGGTGGCGTCGCCGCGATAGTCGAGACTGATGTCGCGAGTGCCCGCTTCCGGCTGATACAGCTCGACGAGTTCGCGGACCAGGGCGGCGACATCGAGTTCTTCAGTGGGGACTTCGCGGCCGCGGCCGTCGGTCTGCGCGATCTGCAGCAGCGTTCCCAACGTTCGCTGCACGCGATCCAGTTCGGCCAGCGTCGCTTCCATGGTCTCGCGGACGTTTTCCGTCAGGTCTTCGTGTTGCAGAGATTCTTCGATACGTACCCGTGCG
Organism: uncultured Gammaproteobacteria bacterium; assembly: GCA_963710595.1. Taxonomy (GTDB): domain Bacteria; phylum Pseudomonadota; class Gammaproteobacteria; order Steroidobacterales; family Steroidobacteraceae; genus Steroidobacter. Next base: position 186,229 of record CAVQAZ010000003.1, on the reverse strand, counting down.
CGATACAGTGGCCCACGCAGATCGTGAGCGGCGCTGTCGAACGTCGTGCGCAACATGTCGGTTTGCTGTTCGATGGTTTCGAGCATGCGATTCACCGCCGCGCCGAGCGCATCGAATTCATCATGCGCGGCCTCGACGTGCAGTCGCTGCGACAGGTCGCCGCCCATGATGGACTCGCAGGTCGCGGCGAACGTACGTACGCGGCGACGGATGCGTCGGCTGTAGCTGATCCCGAACAACGTCGCCAGCAACACGCTCGAACCTACGCCCCAGAACATCGCCGTGCGCAGCCGGGACGCCAGGCGACTGCGCTCCAGAATGTCCGTACCGACGAGCAGCCAGCGATTGCCCGGCAACCGGATGATCTGCGCGCGCACCGGATGCGACACCACACCGCCGGCTTCGCTCGCATCGATTTCGAATTCCACCCAATCGTTGTAGCGATTGACCACTTGCGGCCAGCGGGCGAGGTTGCCGGCGATGGGAAAACCATTGGCTTCGACCAATAAATACACCGCGCCGGAGCGGCCCCAGCCGTCGGCGCGCCGATGCAGTGTCGCCACCAGCTGCAACAAGCCGCCGCGCGAATAGTCGTCGATGAGGTTGTTGACCTCGGAATTGATGACGGCGTCGACTTCGCTGTCGAGCACGCGCGCCGTGAGGAAATAAACGGCGGTCAGGACCAGCGTGACGCCGGCGGCGAAGATCAGGATGAACAGCGCCGCCAGCCGAGAAGTAGACAGGCGCATGCGCGTTCGCAGGCGCTGTTCCGGCCCGCCGGTATCCGGTAGGCCGGAGTCGGTCATCAAGCTCGCCCTGTGTTCATTCCTTGAGAACGTACCCTGCGCCGCGCACGGTGTGAATCAGCGGCCGCGAAAAACCTTTGTCGACTGCGTTGCGCAGTCGGCTCATGTGCACGTCGGTGATGTTGGTCTGCGGATCGAAGTGCAGGTTCCACACGCCTTCCAGCAGCATGGTGCGGGTGACGACCTGGCCGGGGCGGCGCATCAGGAACTCCAGCAGCTGGAATTCCTTGGTGGTGAGATCGATGTTCTGGCCGGCGCGCGTGACGCGGCGGGCCAGCAGGTCGAGTTCCAAGTCGGCCACTTTCAGCCGGCTGGCGTCTGTCAGCGCCGTACTGCGCCGGCTCAGCGCTTCGATGCGGGCCAGCAGCTCGGCAAAGGCAAAAGGTTTGGTGAGGTAATCGTCGCCGCCGGCCTTCAGCCCGTGCACACGATCGTCGACGGTGCCGAGCGCGGAAAGAATCAATACCGGCGTGCGATCGTTGCGCTCGCGCAGCGTGGTGATGATGCTCAGCCCATCCAGATGCGGCAGCTGCCGGTCGGCGATGATGACGTCGTAATTGCGCTGGGTGGCCTTTTCCAAGCCGTCGCGGCCGTCGGGGCTGTGCTCGATGGCGTAGCCACTGTCGCGCAGCCCCTTGGCCAGGTATTCGGCCGCCTGCAGGTCGTCTTCGATGAGTAACAAACGCATGGGCAGTGACTAGTCACCAGCCACTTCGTCACCTCAACCTGTCAGCCCACCCGGACCGGCACGAAGATCTGCGCGCTGTCGCGTTCGATCAGCAGCGCCACGACCTTGCCCTTGGTCTTGCGGGCGGCAGTCCGGAACTCCTCCATGGACTTCACCGACTTGCCGTTGACGCCGAGGATGATGTCGCCGCGTTGTACGCCGGCGGCGGCAGCGGGTCCGTCCACATCCTCCACGACCAGGTCGCCGTCGGTTTCGACCTGGCGCTTCTCCTGCTCCTGCAGCGGGCGCACCGCTAAGCCGAGCTTCGCGGTCTCATCCGCTTGAGCGTCGTTACGCATCGCCACTTTGGTGCCTTTTTCCACCAGCTCCACCGGCTTCGCAGTCAGCCGCTTGATGCTGCCGTCACGCCACACTTCGATGTCGACCGCACTGCCGAGCTTCTTGCCGGCGATCATGACAGGCAACTGGGAGGACATGTCCACTTCGACGCCGTCGACCTTGAGGATGACGTCGCCCGCTTTGATGCCGGCCTTCGCGCCCGGACCATCGTCGTCCACCATGCCGACCAGCGCGCCGCGTGGCCGATCGAGGCCGAACGACTCGGCAAGCTGCGCATTCACATCTTGAATGGAGATGCCGATGCGGCTGCGCGTGACTTTGCCGGTGGAGACCAGCTGCTCACGCACATTGCTGGCGACGTCGATGGGAATGGCGAACGACAGGCCCATGTAACCGCCGTTGCGGCTGTAGATCTGCGAGTTGATGCCGATCACTTCGCCGTCGAGATTGAACAGCGGTCCGCCGCTGTTGCCGGGATTGACCGCGACGTCGGTTTGAATGAACGGCGCGTAGTTGCTGCCGGGCATGGAACGCGAGGTGGCGCTGACGATGCCGGCCGTCACGCTGTTCTCGAAGCCGAACGGCGAGCCGATCGCGATTACCCATTCACCCGGACGCAGCTTGTTGGGATCGCCGAGTTTCACGGTCGGCAGGTTCTTGGCGTCGATCTTCAATACCGCAACGTCGGTGCTCTCGATCCGAGCCCACGACTTTGGCGGTGTACTCGCGGCGGTCGGTGGTCTTCACCGTCACTTCATCCGCGTTGGCGACCACGTGCGCGTTGGTCAGGATGTAACCATCGGAACTGACGATGAAGCCGGAGCCCTCACCGCGACTCGGCTGGCCACCTCGGGGCATGGGCTGGCCGAAGCGGCGGAAGAACTCGTTCAACGGGTCGTTCGGCGACATGCCGGGGATGTCCACTACCGGCTGGGCTTTGCCGACGACGGCAACGTTCACCACGGCCGTGCCATAGCGTTCCACCAGCGAGGCAAAATCAGGCAGGGCGGCGGCAGCCGCGCGCGGCGATGCGGTCGCAACAGCGGGTGCCGGGCTTGAAGCCGCGGCTTCGGCGGGATTGCCGTCGGCAAAACTACCAGAGCAGCCTGCTGCACTGATGCCCAGCAGGGCCGCGGTTACGGCCAGGCTAACGCGGGCATATCTACGGGGTCGTTTAATGGGCTGTCTCGAATCGGTGGCAAGCATCGATGGCTCCTCCCCATAGGGGATTTAATTCATTGCCTGTGAGACGCGCGGGGCGCGGCAAAGTTTGCCGGGCGCGGACTGTATTACGGGGATTTAATGCTGGCCCGCAGCTCCTGCAGTTCCTGGCGCAGGTCGGCGACCTGTTCCTCCAGGGTCTGGACGCGGGTTTGCAGGGAATTGCGTGGTTCGCCGGCCGTCGCGTTCGACTGCGGTTCAGGTTGAAACGCCGCGGCATAGAGGGCCGCGTCGATTTCGCCGCTGAATAAGTGCGCATAGCGCGAGTCTCGTCGCCCCGCTTCGCGTGGCAGCTGGACGACGAACGGACCGTCGGGCCGCGTCGCGAGGTCTTCCAACGCCGTATCGATTTCGCCGGCGTCATGGATTTCAGTCATGCGCCCGGCCCGGGTGCGCAACTCTCCGGGGGTCTGCGGCCCTCGCAGTAATAATTCGCAGACCACGGCGGTTTGCACCGGCGTGAATTCAAGCGAACCAAAACCGGTGTTGCAGAAGCGATGCTGGTACTTGGGCACGCGGCTGCCGAAGCCCGATTTTTCCAGCACGAAGTGCTTGCGCACCAGGCCGTCGACAGTGTCCTGCACGGTGCGTTCGTCCAGCGTCAATACCGGATCACGATTGCTCTTCTGGTTGCAGGCGTTGACCAGTGCGTTGAGCGACAACGGATACTGGTCCGGCGTGGTGAGGGCCTTTTCGATCAGGCTGCCGATGAGCCGGGCTTCCAACGCGGACAGTAAGATGTTCATGGGCGAGCTTATGCCATTTGGTTAGGCCAATATAAAGGATTGCGCGCGTTCCCGAAGCGCGCCTGCTGCGACCCGGCCCTTAATCTCTACAATCCCTCTACAATCGCCATCCAAGCCGCCACCCCCGGAATGTCCTTGCGCAATCTGTCCCTGCCTCTTGAAGCCATGGCGCCGGATCCCGAGGTCGACGCCGGCCACGCCGTCCGTCTGCGCGAAATTCCCTACAACTACACCTCGTTCTCGGACCGCGAGATCGTGATCCGTCTGTTGGGCGCAGCACGGCGTGGCGCGATACTCGACGAATTGCGCAGCGAACGTCGCACCGGTCGCTCGGCGCGCATGCTGTACGAAGTGCTGGGCGACATCTGGGTCGTGCAGCGTAACCCGTACCTGCAGGACGATCTGGTCGACAATCCCAAGCGTCGTCGCCTGCTGATCGATGCTCTGCATCATCGCCTGAACGATGTGGAACGCCGCCGCGAGCGTTGCCGATCCCGAGCGTGACGCGCAAAGTCGGCGACTGTTGCAGGCCGCGCGTCGCTGCGGTGGAATCATTCGCCGGAGATTTCGATCAGTTGGTTCGACTTCGCGCAAACGGGCGCGTCGTTTGTTGGAACGTCACACGCGCGATGACAATATTCGCTTCGATGCTTTTGCTCGCGTCTCTCATGTCACCGACGCTACCGACTGGCGAGTCGAATATCCATTCCTGGTGCTTTCGCCCGACAGCGAAGCAGAAATTCCGGCGCTGGTGCGCGATTGCATCGAACTGGGGCTGACGATCATTCCTCGCGGCGGCGGCACGGGCTACACCGGCGGCGCGATTCCACTCACGCCGTTGTCGGCGGTGATCAATACCGAAAAACTCGAAGCGCTGGGCGAGATCGAAACCATTGAGATTCCCGGTGCGGCCACGGCTGACGCCAAGGTGTCCGTGATTTTCAGCGGTGCGGGAGTCGTGACACGCCGCGTGTCCGATGCGGCTGATCGTGCCGGCCTGGTATTTGCTGTCGATCCGACATCGGCCGACGCTTCGTGCATCGGCGGCAACGTTGCCATGAATGCCGGCGGCAAGAAAGCCGTACTGTGGGGCACGGCCGTCGACAATCTCCTGTGGTGGCGGATGGTCGATCCGGACGGCAACTGGCTGGAAGTGACCCGCCTTGAGCACAACCGCGGCAAGATTCACGACGTCGAGGTCGCGAAATTCGCACTCGTTTGGAAAGATGGTCGCGATGCGCCGGCGCGTGCTCGCGTCTTGCGCACGGCGCAGGTCGATATCGAGGGCCGCAAGTTTCGCAAGGCTGGTCTGGGTAAAGACGTCACCGACAAATTCCTGGGTGGTTTGCCGGGCGTGCAGAAAGAAGGTTGCGACGGCGTCATCACGTCGGCGCGCTGGATTCTGCATCGCATGCCCAAGTTCACGCGCACCGTCTGTCTGGAGTTCTTCGGCCACGCGCGGCATGCGATTCCTTCCATCGTCGAGATCAAGACTTATCTTGACCAGCAAGCGAACGTGACCGGCGTGCAACTCGCGGGTCTGGAGCATCTTGACGAACGCTATCTGCGCGCCGTCGGCTATGCGACCAAGTCCAAGCGCGGCGCTTTGCCGAAGATGGTGTTGCTCGGCGACATCGTCGGCGACGACGAGGATGCGGTCGCTCGCGCGACCTCCGAAGTCGTGCGAATTGCCAACAGCCGCGCCGGCGAAGGTTTCATTGCCGTCAATGCCGGACGCGCGCAAAAAGTTCTGGCTGGACCGGTCGCGCACGGCCGCTATCGCCGAACACACCAACGCCTTCAAGATCAACGAAGACGTGGTGATCCCGCTGGAGCGGATGGGTGACTACACCGATGCCATCGAGCGCATCAACATCGAGCTGTCGTTCGCGAACAAATTGAAGCTGCTGACGCAGCTGGCGCGATTTTTTCGACGCCGAATTGCCGCTGGGTACAGTCGACGATCCCGAGCTGGAGCGCGTATCGCGAGCGGAGTTGCTGGGCGACCGACAGATTCAGGCGCAGCAGGTTATCGCGGACACGCTCGCGCGCTGGACTTATCTCGGCGAGCACTTGGATACGCCGCTGAGCGAAGCGTCGCCGCAGCTGTCCGCGCTCGGCTTTGCGCCATTGCGTGGCGATTTCGAGCGTCGCCTGGAACGTGAGCCGAGTACGCGGGTGTTCGACCTGGTGCAGGATCGTTCACTGCGCATGTCGTGGAAAACGGAAGTGCGCGCGCAGCTTGCGTCGATTGTTTGTCGGCGGTGCGTTCCTTCCCGTGCTCGAAGCCGTGGAAGAAATGCACAAGCGCGTGCTGCGGGGCCGAGTGTGGTTGCGCTGCATATGCATGCCGGCGACGGCAACGTGCATACGAACATTCCGGTCAACTCTGATGACTACGAGATGTTGCAGCGAGGCCAACCGGGCGGTCGAGCGCATCATGGCACATCGCTCGCAGCCTCGATGGCGTCATCTCCGGCGAGCACGGCATCGGCATCACCAAGCTCGAATTCCTCACCGACGAGGAAACGCATGGAGTTCCGGCGCTACAAGGATCGCGTCGATCCCGACGGCCGCTTCAATCGCGGCAAGCTGATGCCGCGGCGGCGACCTGCGCAATGCCTATACGCCGAGCTTCAATCTGCTCGGGCATCGAATCGCTGATCATGCAGCAGTCCGACATCAATTCGATTTCGGATGCGATCAAGGATTGCTTGCGTTGTGGCAAGTGCAAGCCGGTCTGTGCGACCCACGTGCCGCGGGCCAACCTGCTGTACTCACCGCGCAACAAGATTCTCGCCACTTCATTGCTGATCGAAGCGTTCCTGTACGAAGAGCAGACGCGCCGTGGCGTGTCGCTGCGTCACTGGGACGAGTTCGCCGACGTGGCCGATCACTGCACCGTCTGTCACAAGTGCGAGACGCCTTGCCCGGTCGACATCGACTTCGGCGATGTGTCCATGGCGATGCGCGACCTGCTGCGTCGCATGGGCAAGAAGCGCTTCAACCCCGGCACGGCGGCGTCGATGTTCTTCCTCAACGCGACGAATCCGGAGACGATCAAGCTCGCGCGCACAGCCATGATCGAATGGGGCTTCAAAGCGCAGCGCATGGGCGAACCGTGCGCTCAGCGCATTCGCCGTCGGCACAAACCAAGCGTCCGCCTGCGACCACCGGCAAAGCGCCCCTACGCGAGCAGGTGGTTCACTTCGTCAACAAGAAGATGCCGGGCGGCCTGCCGAAGAAAACCGCTCGCGCCTTGCTGGACATCGAAGACCGGCACTACGTGCCGATCATTCGTGACCCGGTGCGCACCACCAGCGATTCCGAAGCGGTGTTTTATTTTCCGGGCTGCGGCTCCGAACGACTGTTCTCGCAGGTGGGCCTGGCGACGCAGGCGATGCTGTGGCAGGTCGGCGTGCAGACCGTCCTGCCGCCCGGCTACCTGTGCTGCGGTTATCCGCAGCGCGGCGCCGGCGAGTTCGACAAGGCCGAGAAGATCATCACCGACAATCGCGTGCTGTTCCATCGCGTCGCCAACACGCTCAACTATCTCGACATCAAGACAGTGGTGGTTAGCTGCGGCACCTGTTTCGATCAGCTGCAAGGCTACAAGTTCGAAGAGATCTTCCCCGGCTGCCGCATCATCGACATCCACGAGTTCCTGATGGAGAGCGGCGTGCAGCTCGAAGGCGTGACTGGCACGCGCTACATGTATCACGACCCCTGTCACTCGCCGATGAAGAGCTACGACCCGCTCAAGGTCGTCAACAAGCTGATGAACGAACGGGCTGAACGGCAAGATCGAAAAGAACGATCGTTGCTGCGGCGAGTCCGGCACTTTCGCCGTGAGCCGCCCCGACGTCGCCACCCAGGTGCGCTTCCGCAAGGAAGAGGAAATGCGCAAGGGCGCCGACCAACTGCGCGCCGACGGGTTCAAAGGCGACGTGAAAATCCTCACCTCCTGTCCGTCGTGCATGCAGGGCCTGAAGCGTTACAACGACGACGCGGACCTCGACGCGGACTACATCGTGGTCGAAATCGCCAGGCACGTGCTCGGCGAGCAACTGGATGCCGGAGTATGTGCAGAAAGCCAACTCGGGCGGCATCGAGCGGGTGCTGGTGTAGAGGCTTAGAATCTCGGTGGCTCGCGCATGCCCTGCGGGTTTTGTCACCACCTTTCAGGAGGAAGAGCCTCGGTGGCTGGCACAGGGCCTGCCGGCCTGTGCCTCAATCTCGGTGGCGTGATCGCGAACTAGGCGCGCGGCGGGTGCGCCGTTACACTCGACCGGCTTCAACAATCGTCGAAGGAGAACGCCATGAGCCGGGATCTGCAGGCCGATATTGCCAATGTGTTCTCGCATGTCGAGTTGAACCGGCGCCATATGATGGCCGGCAGCCTCGCCGCCGCCGGCTTTGCGCTCGCGGTGCAGCCCGTCGCCGCTGCGACGATCACGACTGACGCCGACGGCCTCATCGCCGGTGATGTGAAAATCCCGGTCGGTGATACGACCATTCCCGGCTATCGCGCCATGCCCTCGAAGGGTGGCCCATTCCCTGTCGTGCTGGTGGTACAGGAAATTTTCGGCGTTCACGAACACATCAAGGACGTGTGCCGTCGCTTCGCCAAGCTCGGCTACTTCGCCATCGCTGCCGAGTTGTACGCGCGCCAGGGCGATGTTGCCAAGCTCAAGAGCATCGATGAGATTCGCGTCATCGTCGCCAAGGTGCCCGACGAGCAAGTGATGTCCGATCTCGACGCCTGCGTCGAATTCGCGCAGAAGTCCGGCAAGGGCGACGTGGCGAAGCTCGGAATAACCGGCTTCTGCTGGGGTGGTCGCATCACGTGGCTGTACGCCGTGCACAGCAAGCAGCTGAAAGCGGGCGTGGCCTGGTATGGCCGCATGGTCGGCGATCCGTCGGAGAACACGCCGAAGCATCCGGTCAACGTCGCCGCCGAGCTCAAGGCCCCGGTGCTCGGGCTGTATGGCGGCAAGGATCAAGGCATTCCGCCCGAGACAGTGGAGCAGATGCGCACCGCGCTCAAGACGGCCAAGGTCGATTCGGAAATCATCGTGTATCCCGAGTCGGGTCACGCGTTCTACGCCGACTATCGCCCTTCGTACCACGAAGCCGACGCCGCAGCGGCATGGCAGAAACTGTTGGCCTGGTTCAAGAAATACGGCGTGGCGTGAGCGCGTCGAGCAACCCATTCGATTGTCTGCGGAGGTTTCTGGATGAATTGCCGCGGTGAGAGGCATCGTTGGTCGTGGACGAGCGCCTGTTTGCTGGCCCTTGCCACGACCGTCAGCAGCGCGGCGGAGCATTCCGCCTCGGGTGTGATCCAGCACTACGGACTGGAGCAGGGCGAAGCTGCTGCAAAGGATCGCGCCGGCTGGCGCAAGCCCAAGCGCATCCTGCTCGGCGGCTTCGCGGCGCAAATGGGCCCGGTGCTGCAAACGGCAGCCCCCGATGTTGAATTCATCGTGGCCGGTTCGCCGGAGGCCAAAGCAAAAATGGCGAGCATCGACGCCATCATCGGCGTGTGCAATGCCGAAGTGCTCGCGGGCGGCAAATCGATTCAGTGGATTCAGCTGGTCACGGCCGGCGTGGAAGGCTGCGTGTCGATCCCTGCCGTGCGTGAAAGAAACATTCTCGTCACCAACATGCAGCGCATCGGCGGCCCCATCATCTCCGAGCATGTGATCGCCATGGCGCTGGCGTTCAGCCGCGGCCTGGATTTTTATATTCCCGCGCAGGTCAGGGGAGAATGGGCTCGCGGAGGTTTGCCCAACGGCCGCGCGGCTTCAGTCATCGATGGCAAGACCATGCTGGTGGTCGGCCTCGGCGGCATTGGCAGCGAAGTCGCCAAACGCGCGCATGCTCTCGGCATGAAGGTGACGGCGACGCGCGCCAGTGGCCGCACCGGTCCGGACTACGTGAGTTATGTCGGCTTGCCCGATGAATTGCCGAAGCTGGCGAGCGAAGCGGACTTCGTCGTCAACACCGTGCCGCTGACGCCGCAAACCAAGGGAATTTTCGACGCGGCGTTTTTTGCCAAGATGAAACCTACCGCGTATTTCATCAACATCGCCCGCGGCGGCAGTGTCGACACCGCCGCTCTGGTCGATGCGCTAAAGAACAAGAGAATCGCCGGCGCCGGCCTCGACGTTACCGATCCCGAGCCACTGCCCGCCGATCACCCACTGTGGAAGGCGCCCAATGTCATCATCACGCCGCACGTCGCTAACGACTCCGACTTAGGCTTCGACGCCCAGACGCAAGTCGTGCGGGAAAATCTACGGCGCTACGCAGCCGGCGAGAAGATGCTGTCGGTGGTGGACGTGTCGCGCGGTTATTGACTCAGCCGGTCCCTCACCCGCGCTGCGCGCGACCTCTCCCACGGGGAGAGGTGAAGACTCTGTCCCCTCTCCCTTTGGGAGAGGGTTAGGGTGAGGGTCTTACTCAGCCGGCCCCTCACCTGTGCGGAACTGTCCGCTCATTGCAAGCGTTTCGCCGACATCTCAGCCGTTCCCACCCTTCAGGCCGCCATGTCTGCGCATTCCGCACTTCCTTCATTGTTCCAGCCGGGCCGCAATTGCTGGCGGGTAGAGAAGGCGCAGCGTGCGGCGTTCCTGGTCGATGGCGACGCTTATTTCCACTCGTTCGTCGCAGTGGCGCGCAAGGCCAAGCGCTCCATTCTCATGTCCGGATGGGATTTTCACAGCCGCACGCGCCTGCTGTGCAGCGGCTCGAACGATTGCGAGCTCGAGCTGGGCGAGTTTCTCAACGACCTGGCGCGCAGCAACCGCCACCTGCATATCCACATCCTGATCTGGGACTACCCGATGATTTTCGGGCTGGATCGCGAGTGGGCGCCGTTCTACGGCCTGGGCTGGCAGCCGCATCGACGCGTGCATTTTCGCTACGACAACACGCATCCCATCGGCGGATCGCATCACCAGAAGATCGTGGTGATCGACGACGCGGTGGCGTTCAACGGCGGCATCGACCTGACCTGCCGGCGCTGGGATACCAAAGATCATTCGCCGAACAACGAGCATCGCCACGTCAAAGGCGCGGCTTATCCGCCGTTCCATGACCTCATGATGGCCGTCGAAGGCGACGCGGCGCGCGCTTTGGGCGACATCGTGCGTGAGCGCTGGCGCAAGGCGACGGGCGACACGATACGACCGCCGGCCACGCAGCGTCGGATGTTCAGACGCAAACACGCAGCGGACGAGATGAAAGGATCCCGTTGGCCGGAGTCGCTGGAAGCGAACGTCAGCAACGTCGACGTCGGCATCTCTCGCACCGAGCCCGCGATCAATGGCAGCGCTGGTGTGCGTGAAGTGGAGGCGCTGTACATCGATATGATCGCGGCCGCGAAACACAGCATCTATATCGAGAACCAGTATTTCACCGCCGAAAAAATCGGCGAGGCGTTGGCCGCGCGGCTGGAAGAGCCGGATGGCCCGGAGGTCGTCATCGTGCTGCGCGAGTTGAGTCATGGCTGGCTCGAAGAGCTGACCATGCAGACGCTGCGCACCCGGCTGATCGAACGAATGCGGGCCGCCGACAAGTATGGCCGCCTGCGAGTAACCTATCCGTTCATCGCCGGCCTGAAACAGGGCACTTGCATCGACGTGCATTCCAAGATGATGGTGGTCGACGACGACATCGTGCGCATCGGCTCGGCGAATATCGCCAATCGCTCCATGGGGCTGGACACCGAATGCGATCTCACTATCGAAGCGCGGGGCCGTGAAGATGTGCGGCAGCAGATCTGCGGCTTGCGCTCGCTGCTGTTGGCCGAACATCTTGGTTTCGAAGTGGAACAGGTCAGCGAAGCGGTTGCCGATGCCGGCAATTTGCGCGAGGCCATCGACAGCCTGAAGCGCGAAGATCGCACGCTGAAGCCGCTCACCCAGCTGGCGCAAGTGTCCGATACGCTGCTGAATGTGGTCAGCGTCGCCGATCCCGAGAGGCCGGTGGCATTGAGCGATCTGGCGCAGATCTTCAGTTCCAGCGCGGCGGAAACCAGCATCGCGAGCAAAGGCATGGAGGCGGTGGCCGAAAGTGACTACGGATCCATGGATGCGCGTAGCGTTCGACGCGGCCCATCGTGGGGAAAACTCACTGCCGTGGCGGTGGCGCTGATCGGCCTGACGGCGCTGTGGCAGTTCACGCCGCTGGCCCAGTATCTCGATGGCAACCGCATCACCAGCTGGGCGCGCGAGCTCGGTCGCGAATGGTGGGTGCCGGTATTGACCGTGTTTGCGTACACGCCGGCATCGTATGTGATGTTTCCAAGACCGCTCATTACGCTGTTTGCAGTGATCGCGTTCGGGCCGATCTGGGGCTTCATCTGCGCCATGCTCGGCATCGAGATCGCAGCCTGGAGCAGTTATGTCCTGGGTCGCCGTCTGGACGCAGGCACGGTGCGACGGATGGCGGGCGCCAAGCTGGAGAGAATCCTGCAGGTGTTGCGGCGTCGCGGGCTGCTGGCGATGACGGCGCTGCGACTGGTTCCGCTGGCGCCGTTCGCCGTGGAAGGCGTGGTCGCCGGTGCGATTCGCATGCGCTTGTGGGAGTTCCTGCTGGGGACGGCCATCGGCATCCTGCCGGGTACGCTGACATCGACCATCTTCGGCGACCAGCTGCAGGCATGGATGGAAGACCCCGGTCGCATCAACTACTGGTTGATCGCTTTCGCCGTGTTCCTGCTCGGCGGGGCAACCTGGTTCGTGCGGCGCTGGTTGCTGTCGGCGGCAACGACTTCTCCACGACATGGCGTTAGCGACGCGCGCGCCGCTTGAAGCCGATCCGAACGGCGAGGCAGCCGGCAAGCCGCCGGCGCCGGGCGCGCGCCGTATCTCTATCGGCTCTTACAACATTCACAGCTGCATCGGGCTCGACCGGCGCCGGTCGCCGTCGCGCATCGCCAGCGTGCTCAAAGAACTCGATTGCGATATCTACGCGTTGCAGGAAGTCGATAACGAACCGGGCGAAGAAGAGGATTCCAAGCAGTTGGAATACTTGTCGCAAGCCATGGAAATGGCGGCTGTCCCCGGCTTGCGAATCGTGCGACACAGCGGTGCCTACGGTAACGCGCTGCTGACGCGATTCCCCGTGTTCAGCGTGCATCGCCACGATCTCAGCTATGGCAAATGGTTCGAGCCGCGCGGCGCCCTCGATGTAGAACTCGACGTCGGCGGGCGTGCACTGAGAGTGATCGCCACGCATTTGGGGCTGAGTCGTTCTGAGCGCCGCTTTCAGTGGCGGCAGCTGTTGGCGGCCATTGCTGCTTCACCACCGGATCATCCAACCATCGTGCTCGGCGATATGAATGAATGGTTTCAGCGCTCGGCGACGCTACGGGATGCTCACACCATCCTCGGCGAGGCCATTGCGCCGCCGGAGTTTCCATCGTTCGCGCCGTTCCTGGCGCTCACGCGAATCTGGGTGCGTCCGGTGCAGGCCATCGTATCCGTGAAAGTTCACAAATCCGCAGCGTCGCGGCGCGCATCGGACCACCTGCCGTTGCGGGCAGTGATCGATGTAGAGCACTTCACGTCGAGGAATATTTCCTAATGCGAGGACAGGATTCGGGTCTTGCTCGCTTCGTATTGTTCTTCGGCCAGCACGCCCAGCTCGCGCAGGCGATGATGCTCCCGCATTTCGTCGCGCAGGAATAGCGGCGGGTTTTGCGGGCGAGCCGCCTTTGCAGCGGCGATGCTCTTGATCAATTCGACGAAGAATTTCTTGCCATCGCGTGCGCTGCCGATCGCGCCCACGACGCTTACCAATGTCACGCCGCCGTGCACGCTGGTGAACTCCAGCGATTCGGTGGTGCGACGGAGAAACATAAACACCGACGCTGCCGCGGCCAAGAATGCCGCCCCTGCCGTCAGCGGCACCGGATCCGCCCAGTCCGCAGCGGAGGGCGGCCATAGCACCACCATGGCACCCACGGACAACAGGGTCAGGCTGACCGCCAGCGCCAGCCAGAACCATGCAACGTAGCGCACGATTCTCGGTTTCGCGTTGGCGAAGCGCAGATCGAATTCGTATTTCCTGGGCTCGCAGTCCGGCCGGATCGCGTGCACGGACAGGAAATGGTCTTCGAGGATGGCCAGTTCGGTGACGCAGCCGCGCAGCTTGCTGTGCAGGGCGTAGTCCAGGCGTACTTTGCGCCGCGGTCGTTGCTTCGGTGCCGCCGTGGCGTCGTCGTTGTTGGTCTCGATCGAAATGTGTTCGGCGCGTGCGCGTACTGCTCGGCCCGGTTGCTCTTTCTGGGTTCTCTTTGAGGTTCCTGCATCGTCTTGGCAACCGCCTTCACATCCCGACCTCAACCCTGACGAATCCGACTATCGCAATTCCACGAAGCTGAGATGCTATGGCTGAAGGTCGGCGGCGAACGAGAACGCCGTCACACTCACGTGAGCGCGCGGTGTAGCGATGCAGGTCGATTCGGGGAGTCCCTGAAGAGACCTCGACAACTGTTAAACGGAAGTCGGCGGCTAAGCCGTGCCGATGTCGATGAAGCGCAGGAATTCGTTGCGGGTGCGCGCATCCTCGCGGAAGTCGCCGAGCATTTTGCTGGTGATCATCGACACGCCGCGCTTGTGGACACCACGAGTCGTCATGCATTGATGGATTGCATTGATGACGACGCCGACGCCGCGCGGCTTGAGCACGTCATTGATGCATCGGGCGATTTGCGCGGTAAGTTTTTCCTGCACTTGAAAACGACGCGCATACCCGTCGACGACGCGCGCCAGCTTGCTGATGCCGACGACCTTGGTGGTCGGCAGGTAACCCACATGAGCGCGCCCGATGATGGGCGCCATGTGATGTTCGCAGTGGGATTCGAATTCGATATCGCGCAACACGATCATCTCATCGTAGCCTTCGACTTCCTCGAAGGTGCGGCGCAGATAATCGGCGGGGTCGCTCAAATAACCGGAAAACCAGTCGCGATAGGCGCGCACCACGCGAGTGGGGGTGTCCTGCAGACCTTCGCGGCGCGGATCGTCGCCGGCCCAGCGCAACAGCACTTCCACCGCCTGGCGCGCCTCTTGTTCGCTGACTACGGACGCCGTTGGCGCCGTCTTCGAGCCTGCCCTCGATAATGGCGGCGGTGGCGATTTGCGCTTGCTTTTATTGTTCATGGATCAGGGCGATTTAACAGTCGGCTGGCCAGGGGTGCTAGCGTACCATCCCCGGCCCGCAGGCATTACCATGCGGGCGCTGCAGCGGCAAAGGGAACAATAAATGCGTATTCGGTCGGCATCGATGCTCACGGCCTGGCTTGCGGCCTCAACCTTAATGGGCGCGGGGGTGACACAGGCGGAGATCGTCAGCGCCGGACCCGCGGGCTTCAATCTGCGTCACATCGCCGAAGCGCCGAATGTCGCACCGCCGGTGATCTGGGCCGCGCTCGCCGACGTGGCGAAATGGTGGGATCCCGAGCACACCTATTCAGGCGATGCGCGCAATCTCACGCTCGAGCCCTCCGTGCGCGGCTGTTTCTGCGAAAAGCTCAGCCTGTACGCAGGCATCGAACATGGCAGTGTCGTGTATGCACAGCCGGCGAAAACGCTGCGAATCAACGGCGCACTCGGACCGTTGCAGGAATTCGCCGTGACCGGCGTGATGACCTGGCAGATCGAAGCCGCTGCGGGCGGTTCACGCATCACGTTTACATACAACGTCAGCGGCTTCGCCGACCGGCCGTTGGCGGACTGGGCGCCCGTCGTCGACGAAGTGCTCGGCGGGCAGTTGCAGCGGCTGGCCCGTTACGTCACCGTCGGCAACCCGGAAGCGCCCAAAACGGCGGAATCTCCCAAGTAGGAACCGACGTGGCAGCAAAGGCATTACCGGCTCGAGGAGTCCTCCCAATGAGAATTCGCGCCTTGTTCGTCGCCGCCGTCGCCCTGCTGGTCACGGCCTGCCAAACAGTGCAGACCACCAACCCGGGCGCCGTGGGCGTGAATCGCAAGCAGATGATGATGGTGTCCTCGGATAAAGTGGATGAGGGCGCCAAGGTCGCGTACGACCAGGAAGTGAACAAAGCCCGTTCTGCCGGCGCGCTGAACCAGGACAAGGCGACTTACGAGCGCGTCCAGAAGATTACGCAGCGGCTGATTCCGCAAACCGTGCATTTCCGCCCCGACGCGGTGTCGTGGAAGTGGGAAGTCAACGTGCAGAGCTCCGAGGACGTCAATGCGTACTGCATGCCTGGTGGCAAGATCATGGTGTACACCGGGCTGATCGATATGATCAAACCTACCGACGCGGAACTCTCCGCTGTCATCGGCCACGAAATCTCGCACGCCTTGCGCGAGCACTCGCGGGAACGTCTGTCGCGGGCTTACGCTGAGCAAATGGTGTTAGGCGGCATCGCTATCGCGACCGGTGCCGGGGACACGATGATGGGACTGGCAGGTCAGATTTCCGCAGTAACCTTTCAGCTGCCGCACAGTCGCGAACAGGAAGCGGAAGCAGATCGCATCGGATTGGAGCTGATGGCGCGCGCCGGTTACGACCCCAATGCAGCGGTGACGCTGTGGAAGAAGATGTCGCAGGGAAGCAGCAGCGGACCACCGGAATTTCTCAGCACGCATCCCTCGGGTGAATCGCGCATTCGCGATCTCGAAAAGAATGTGCCGAGAGTACTGCCGCTGTACCAGGCGGCGAAGAAATAGAAACAACCTTACTTTGCAGCGGCGATGCCGATCGCGATGATCGCCCCGACCACGGCGACGGCGCTGATGCCGCTCAACCACATCACCTGACGATGCAGCGCGGTGATGGCGCGGGTCAGATTGGACAACTGCTCCGCCATCTTGCTCACCAGCTCTGCCTGGCGCTGTTCGTTCTCTTCCAGCGCCATCACCCGCAGCGCCAGCTCGTCGGGGCTTTGCGGCAAGGCGGACTCCAGCTGCTGTGGCGTCGGCATCCGCTTGGTGCGCTTCAGCAGCTCGCGTGACACTTCGACGATGGAAGGCACCAGCTGAACGATTTGTAACCAGGGCAGGGCCATAGGCAACACAGTAGGTAACGGCTGTGGGTCGTCAGTTAAGAGTAACAGAGACGACGAAGCCCCACCGCATCGCTGCGATGAGGCTTCGTCAGACGCACTGCTTGGCTTAGCTTTTGGTGCGGGCGGCGAACTCGGATTTGCTCAGATAGCCGTCGCCATTGCTGTCCGCAGATGCAAAGCTGTCGGCCAGTGTCTTGTCGGCGGCCGCCTCGGTCTTGCTCAACTGCGCATCGGCGTTCTTGTCCAGCGCCTCGAACGTCGCGGCGGTGGACTTCATCTGCTGATCCTTGTGTTCCTTGTCACCCGCCATAGCGGTGACGGACAGGAGGGTGGCGGCAAACAGGGCAATCAATTTAGTCATGATCGTCTCCTCGTATCGCTTACTTGGCTGGTCTCTTCAGTCCCTTCTCAACGCGGCTCGGGAAAAGCCGGTTCCGCGGCGAGGGGGGCGCCATCCTGCTGGATGCGCGCACCCGGGAAACTGCGGACATGACGCAGCCGATGACGCCAAATATGGACAGCGATGCGCAAAACGAACACTCGTGCGTTGCGGTGCCTGGCCTCTAGACGCCAAGATGGGCACCCGGCGGATGTCGGTGAAACTTGACGAAACTTCGCAACCGATGGAATTTCGATGTGCCATGGTCCGGCCCGCCGCGTGCCTGTTCCGCATGCCGCTAATGGCGCAGCGACGCAACCCGTATGGATCGACCCATGACCTTGCCTGCTTCCGTTCTGATCGTCGATGACGACCGCGAACTCGGCCAGATGCTGACTGAATATTTGACCGGGGAGGGCTTTCAGGTCTCCCTGGTGCGCGATGGCGCCGAGGCGCTGGAGCGGTTGACCGGCGAGTCCCATCCTTTCGACCTGGTCATCCTCGACGTGATGCTGCCTTCGCTGAGCGGATTTGAAGTTCTGCGCCGTCTGCGCCACAGCCTGTCGGTGCCGGTAATCATGCTCACCGCCCATGGCGCGGACGTCGACCGCATCGTCGGTCTCGAACTGGGCGCCGACGATTATCTGTCTAAACCTTTCAACCCTCGCGAACTCGTAGCGCGCGTCCGGGCCGTATTGCGGCGTTTTTCGCCGCGCGACGCCGATACTCCCGCGCATCCTGTCAGCGTCGGACCGCTGCGGCTGGATCCGGCGACCTTCGAAGTCACTTTGTCGGGTCAATCGGTGCGGCTCACCGGCACCGAGTTGCGACTGCTCGAAGTGCTGATGAGGGCAGTGGGGCAAGTGCAATCGCGCGAATCGCTGACCGAGCGAGTGCTGGGCCGCCGGCTCACTCCTTACGATCGCAGCATTGATACGCATATAAGTAACCTGCGCCGCAAGCTGGGCCTGGGCGAAGGCGGCCTGCCGGAAATCCGGAGCATCCGTGGCGCGGGCTATGTGCTGATCGCGACAGGTGAAGCGGCACGAGCCGAATCTCGCGTCTGAGGTTGCATCGAGAATTCTGTGCGATCGCTGTTCCTCCGCATCTTCCTGTCGTTCTGGGTGGCGACGCTGCTGGTGCTGGCCACCACCGCGGCGGTCGCCTGGTATCGATTCGACCGCGACCAGAACGCGTCGCCCAATATTCGTCAGCTCGCCTCCGAAGCCTCCAACCGCCTGCTGGTCGGCGGCATGGACGAACTGTATGACTGGATCGAGGAGGCCGAGGACCGCTTTCCCGGCCGCCACATGTTCGTCGTGCGTCCTGATGGCCAGGACATTCTGCAACGACCGCTGCCGCCGACCTATCGCAGTTATGTAAATCGACTGAAGGACGCGGGCTTCTTCGGGCGCGAGCCGCCACCCAACGGTCGCGACGATCCATTGCTGCTGACGCCGCTGTTCACCGATCGCGACGGCACGGTCTACACGCTGATGATCGGGCCGACTTATCCGCTGGGTCCATTGCTCTCATCGGACGTGCGGATGGTGGTGCTGGCGTTTGCTCTGGTGATCAGCGGCTTGGTGTGCTGGTGGCTGGCGCGTTACGTCAGCAAGCCGTTGGAGCGATTGCAGACGAGTGCCCGGTCGCTTGCGGCAGGCAATCTGGAAGCGCGCGTTGGCGAGGAATTTTCCAGCCGTCGCGATGAACTCGGAGTGCTGGCCCGCGACTTCGACACCATGTCCGATCACATCCGCGCGCTGATCGCCTCCAAGGAAGATCTGTTGCGCGCGATGTCGCACGAGCTGCGATCACCGCTGGCTCGCTTGCGCGTCGCGTCCGGTCTCGCGCGCAGGCCGCAGGCCGACATCATCAAGCAGCTGGATCGCATCGAACTGGAAGCCGAACGGCTCGATACATTGATCGGCCAGATGCTGCAACTCTCGCAGCTGCGCGCCGCCAAGCCGACCTTGCCGCTGGAGCCCATCGATCTCACCAGCCTGCTGAGCGAAGTGGTCGAGGATGCGCGGCTGGAAGCCAACGCGGCCGACAAGAACGTCGACTGGACCGCCGGCGAGAGCCTGTGGCTCAACGGCGATCATGACTTGATGCGAAGTGCGATCGAGAACGTGCTGCGCAATGCCGTGCGCTTCACCAAGCCGGATTCGGCGGTGGCGGTCTCGTTGCATCGTGAGCAACAGCAAGCGTTGATCGTCATCGAAGATCACGGCCCCGGCGTGCCCGAAGCGGAGCTGGCGCGGATATTCGAGCCGTTCTACCGGGTTGCCGAGTCGCGCGATCGCGATTCCGGCGGTACTGGCCTGGGGCTCGCCATCACCGCGCGTATCGTCGGGCTTTATAGCGGCGAAGTGCGGGCACAGACCGCGGCCAGCGGCGGGCTCCGGGTGGAGATTCGGCTGCCGCTGCGCCAAGCTTAGTTCTGGTCGTGGCCACGGATGGCGCGTTGCGCCACTGCGTGGCTGCGCAATGATTGAGCGCGGTCACGAATGGCGATGATTTCCTCATCGCTTGCCGTATCTGCCCCCGCCCGCGCGACCAGCACTTTTCCCTGCTCGTTGAACTCCAGCTGAAGAATATTCGCCGAGCCCAGCGCAGCGCCGGAGTACTTCATCAGGCGTGCGCCGAGAAATTCATAATCGCCCTTGCGCTGGTCCGCCGTTCGCGTCTCGTGAAGCGCCTTGATTTGATCGCCGTTGAAGGTGGCGCGATACGTCGCTGCAATGCCGCCTGGGGCGAAGGAGCTGCGCAACTCGTCGCTCTTCGTTGCGGGCGAATCCACCGCGCTCTGCGCAACCAGCGGTGTGGGGTTTGATACCGCAGCCGCCGGCGCCGCGGCTTCTTTCGAGCAGCCGGCGAATGCAATCAGTGCGGTTACTAAAAAAATCTTTTCGAAAAGCGAGCCGAGAGAGTTCATCCACCTATCCCCATTGTGCGAAACGTTCGACGCATCGCGACGAGTTGCAATAGCTGCAGCGTCTGTCCGTGGCGACACACGCTCAACATAAGCTTGTTTGCACCACGCAGTGTACGGCGCTGCCCTGAGACGGCGCATTCGATCACTGCCCGCGTCATGTGATCAAGCGACGAACGTGATTTGCCTCACACGGCCGCCACTGCGCTTGCTCTAGTCTGCCGCGTCCGATGCTTCCTTAGCCCATTTCGTTACGGAGGATTTCGATGAGCGCTGCCAGCCCCGCCCAGACCCAGGTTCGTCGCACCGCTGCGGCCGCGCCTTCCCGTTCTCCCCAGCATGCTCCTCAGCAAGCTGCACACGCACCGGTGCGTCAGGCCGCGCATGCGCAGGCATTGGACTTCTCGAGACCCAAAGGCGAAGACGAGATTCGTCTGAATCTCAGCGACCTCCCGGTGATGCGCGGCACCCTCGACGTCGAGGGTCTCAAGCCGTCGCTGTTGAGCAAACTGTTCGACCTGGTTGCGCCGCTTAACAAGCGTTAACCCGACAGCAAAGTCACTGTTGCCAAGCCCGTCGGCCACGCCGGCGGGCTTTTTCATGTGCGCCGCTTTAAAGTAGCGCAATGCTGCGATTCAAGTCTTTCTGCGTCATGGCGCTGCTGCTGGGAACGACGCTGATCACTGTCAGTCAGGCGTCGCCGGCTTTCAGCACTCCCGAAGAGGATGTCGGCGCGGTGTTCGATCTGATGCAGTCCCGACTGACGGTGATGCGTGCGGTCGCTGCCTGGAAGTTTGCCAACAAGATTGCGGTCACCGATGCGCCTCGCGAGCAACGAGTGCTCGACGCTACTGTCGCCGATGCTCAGCGCCTCGGCATCGATTCGGCGCCGGCTCGCGAGTTGTTTTACTTGCAGATTCGCATGGCGCGCAAGGTGCAGGAACACTTCATCACCACTTGGCGCGAGCAAGGCGCCGCCGGCGAACCGGTTCGTGACCTGAATAAAGAGCTGCGCCCCGAGCTCGATCGACTCGGCGAACAATTGCTCCGCGCGATCTACCTCGCTATGCCCGAGATCGCACAACAGGATTTTCTCGCTCGCTACTCCCAACTTGCTGCCAGAGTCGATGTGCCGGGACTCGAAGAGTCCGACCGACAGGAACTGTTACAGGCATTGGCCAAGTTGCGGCCTGCTGCCGTGCCGCCGCTGGCACGGATCACGGCGAGCAAAGTACTCCGCGTCGGCATGACAGGTGATTACGCTCCCTTCGCTCTCGAGCGCGATGCCACGTTGTCGGGTGCCGATGTGGAAATGGCCGAGGCCCTGGCGCAATCGTTGAATGCACGGCCCCACTTTGTTCGTACCACTTGGTCGAACCTGATGCGCGACTATCAGGCTGGTCGCTTCGACGTTGCACTCGGCGGCATCAGCATCACGCCGGAGCGGGCGCAGCTGGCTGCTTTCTCCACTCCTTATCATCGCGGCGGCAAAACGCCTATCGTTCGCTGCGGCTCCGAAACGCGGCTCGATACCGTGGCGGAAATCGATCATCGCAAAGTGCGAGTGGTCGTGAATCCCGGCGGCACCAACCAGCAGTTCGTACGCGAGCGGCTGACCCATGCGAGCGTCGTGGTTCACCCGGACAATCGCAGCATCTTCGGCGAGATCGCCGCTGGGCGCGCCGATGTCATGGTCACTGATGACGTCGAGGTGGACCTGCAAGTCCGTCGCGATCCGCGGCTGTGCCGGGCGACGCCGCAGACCTTCACCCAAAGCGAGAAGGCTATTCTCCTGCCGAAAGATGAGCCGTTGCGTGGCCTGGTCAACGGTTGGCTCAGTGAGCAGATCGACAGGGGAGCGGTGCAAGGCTGGTTGGAGAAGGCGACTTCGGCTCAATAGGCGGAGCCCTCACCCTAAGGCAGGGCCCTCACCCTAACCCTCTCCCGCAAGCGGGAGAGGGGACGGAGTCTTCACCTCTCCCTTTGGGAGAGGTCGCGCGCAGCGCGGGTGAGGGTCAGGGAGTTGGCCGGTACCGTGCGGCCATTGGCCGGCAGCGCTGCTGTGCGGCGCGCGCATTCGGTATGCTTTATAAATCGCGGCTAGTTGCCGGTGGAGGTCGTCAGATGGGCTGGATCGTTTTCGGTGTGGTTATCCTCATCGCGATTTTTTTCGTATCCATCTACAACAAGCTGGTCGGCAGCCGTAACGCGTACAAGAACGCGTTCGCGCAGATCGACGTGCAGCTGAAGCGCCGCCACGACCTGATCCCGAACCTGGTCGAGACGGCGAAGGGCTACATGAAGCACGAGCGGGAAACGCTCGAAGCGGTGATCACCGCGCGCAATGCGGCTGTCAGCGGCCTGAAGAACGCTGCCGCTAACCCTGGCGATGTCAGCGCCGTGCAGCAGCTCTCCGGCGCCGAGAACGCGCTGAGTGGTGCGCTGGGTCGTCTGTTCGCCCTGGCGGAAGCGTATCCGGACCTGAAAGCCAACCAGAACATGATGCAGCTGTCCGAGGAGCTGACCTCGACCGAGAACAAGGTCGCGTTCGCTCGCCAGGCCTTCAACGACGCCGTCATGAACTACAACAACACCCGCGAGATGTTTCCAAACAGTGTCGTCGCGGGCATGTTCGCGTTCTGGCCGGCGCAGCTGCTGGAAATCGAATCGCCGGAAAAGCGCGCCGTCCCCGTGGTGAAGTTCTAGCGCTAAGCCCGCCACCGGGCGCAGCACTGCCATGAACTTCTTCCAGCGTCAGGAAGAGACGCGACGCTCGTCGCGCCGGCTCGTTGCGTTGTTCGCGGTCGCCGTGCTGGCGGTGATCGCGGCGGTCAACGTGGTGGTGTTCTTCGTGCTCGCTCAAGTTCAGGAGCACACCGAGGGTTATGCTCCGACATTGGGGCAGTGGGTAGCGGCAAATCCAAGCACGATGCTGCTCACGACGCTGGTCGTCGCCGGCATCATCGGCTTGGCCAGCCTCTACAAGACCATCGTGCTCGGCGGCGGCGGCGGTGGCGTCGTCGCCCGCTCGCTGGGCGGCGTGCGCATCTCGCCGGACACCACCGATCCGCAGCAGCGCCGCCTGCTCAATGTCGTCGAGGAAATGGCCATCGCTTCCGGGGTTCCCATGCCGGAAGTGTATTTACTGGAACAGGAAAGCGGCATCAACGCCTTCGCCGCCGGCCACAATCCAGCCAACGCGGCCATCGGCGTCACTCGTGGCACGATCACCACGTTGAATCGTGCCGAACTGCAGGGCGTGATCGCGCACGAGTTCAGCCACATCCTGAATGGCGACATGCGGCTGAACATCCGCCTCATGGGATTGCTGTTCGGCCTGCTGGTGATCGCTCTGATCGGCCGCACCGTGCTGCGGCTGACTGCGCATGCGCGCGGCGATTCCAAGAAAGCGGTGCCGGTCGCGATGGCGATTGCGTTCGCAGTGCTGATCATCGGCTACGTCGGCCTGTTCTTCGGCCGCTTGATACAAGCCGCCGTGTCGCGCCATCGCGAAGCATTGGCTGACGCGTCAGCCGTTCAATTCACTCGCGACCCGACCGGATTGCGGGGCGCGTTGCTCAAGATCGGTGCGCTGTCGGGCGGCTCGCAGATCGGCAATCCCGAAGTCGAAGAAGTTGCGCACATGCTGTTCGCGCCCGGCATGAGTCGATTCTTCGCCACGCATCCTTCGCTGGAAAGTCGGCTCAAGGCCATCGATCCGCAGTTCGATCCCAAAGAGTTCGCCAAAGCGCGCCAGCAACTGATCGCCGCGGCAGAGCAGGCCAAAGCCGAGGTCGCACCGAAACAGTCTTCAGCAGGGCGCCTCGAATCGCTGATCAATGTGCCGGGCACAGCGCCTGCAGCTGTCGCTGGCCTGGTGGGTAATCCCGGCACGATTCACATGCAGGTGGCGAGGGAGATTCGAAAATCACTGCCCGACGCCATCGTCACTGCCGGCCGTCATCCCGAGTCGGCGCGCGCACTCTTGCTGGCGCTAGCACTCGACTCGAACAACGAAGCGCGTGAGAGGCAGAAGCAATTCATCGCCCACCAGCTTGGCGGGCAGGTCGCCCACGCTATCGATCAACTCCAGGGCGCCATCGACGCGCTGGAACCCGAGCAGCGCATGCCAGCGTTGTTGCGAGCCTTCCCGGCTTTGCGACAACTCACGCGCGAAGATCGTTTGAAGTTGATGTCCTGTCTCAACGGCATGCTGCAACGAGAAGGCCGCATGTCGCTGCAGAGCTACGTGCTGCGAAAGCTGGCACAGGTGCAACTGCGCGACGATCTCAATCCCTCTGCGCGCACACGAACGTTACCGCTGAACGTGGTCCAGAAAGACATCCAAGTGTTGTTCTCGGTGCTCGCTCAACACGGCCACGCCGACGAAGCATCAGCGAGGCGTGCATACGAGGCCGGCGTCCATCACCTGTTGCCGCGCGAACGGCCAGCCTTCGCCGCCAGCGAAAACTGGACCCAATCGCTGGATCTGGCGCTGAGCCGCCTCGATCAACTCGCGCCCGTCATGAAAGAGCACCTGGTCGAAGCCATGGTGAAGACGGTGACCCACGATCAAAAACTGACGCTCGGCGAATCCGAGCTGCTGCGAACGGTTTGCGCAACCCTGCACTGCCCGTTGCCGCCGCTCGTCGACGCCGCCTCGTAAGCCGGCCCTCACCCGCGCTGCGCGCGACCTCTCCCAGGGGGAGAGGTGAAGAGTTTCTGCCCCCTCTCCCTTTGGGAGAGGGTTGGGGTGAGGGATTCTTCAGCCGCGTCAGCGGCGTTAAGCGCCCTCACCCGCGCTGCGCGCGACCTCTCCCAAGGGGAGAGGTGAAGAGTTCTTACCCCCTCTCCCTTTGGGAGAGGGTTGGGGTGAGGGGACTTCTTCAGCCGCGTGAGCGGCATCCAGCGCCCTCACCCGCGCTGCGCGCGACCTCTCCCAAGGGGAGAGGTGAAGAGTTTCTGCCCCTCTCCCTTTGGGAGAGGGTTGGGGTGAGGGGACTTCTTCAGCCGCGTGAGCGGCATCCAGCGCCCTCACCCGCGCTGCGCGCGACCTCTCCCAGGGGGAGAGGTGAAGAGTTTCTGCCCCCTCTCCCTTTGGGAGAGGGTTGGGGTGAGGGGGACTTCTTCAGCCGCGTCAGCGGCGTTGAGCGGCCCTCACCCGCGCTGCGCGCGACCTCTCCCAGGGGGAGAGGTGTGAAGAGTTTAAAGACGACAGACACTGACAACTTTCTCGTATTGAATGTGGCGCGGGTTGAAGCGGCGCTTACAATCCACATCTACCCGAGGCCCCAAGCCACCCCTTGTTTTTCCTACCTGCTGCGGCTCAGCCGTCGGTGAGCATGTCCCAATCCATCGTCATTCGCGGCGCGCGCCAGAACAATCTCAAGAACCTGAACTTGGAACTGCCGACGGGTGAGCTGATCGTCGTCACCGGGGTCTCCGGGTCGGGTAAATCTTCGCTGGTCTTCGACACGCTGTATGCGGAAGGCCAGCGGCGCTATGTCGAGACGTTTTCTCCCTACGCGCGCCAGTTTCTCGATCGCATGGATCGGCCCCAAGTCGATCGCATCGATGGCATTCCGCCGGCGATCGCCATCGACCAGACCAATCCCGTGCGCACGTCGCGCTCCACTGTCGGAACGATGACGGAACTCAACGATCACCTGAAGCTGCTGTTCTCGCGTGCTGCGCAGGTCTACTGCCGCAATTGCGCCTCCCAGGTGAAGCGCGACTCAGCCCAAAGCGTGTATGCCGAGTTGGGCGAACGCTTGCAGGCGCTGGGTCGCAGCGATGCCCGGGTCGTAGTGACATTCCCGGTGCCGGTGCCGAACAACTTTTCCGAGGCGGAAGTGCTGAGCCTGCTGGAGCAGCAGGGTTATACGCGCCTGTTTCGTCGCATCGAGGCTGCCACGCCGGCAGTCGCACCGAAGGCGGCGAAAAAGAAAACCCAGGGGAAAGTCCAGGGCAAAGACCAGGGCCGCGAGAGTGATGTCGCCGACGAGCCGACGGTGGTCCTGGAAATGATCCAGGATCGCTTCCGCTTCGATGGCACAGATCGCGAGCGCGTGATCGAAGCGCTCGAGGCCGCGTTGCGCGTGGGACGCGGGCGAGTGGCGGTTCACGTGCTGGAAGCATCGAGTGGTGGTTCGCGCGACGCGGAGGCCGAGACGGCCCTGCCGAAGCCATCGTCGACCTGGCGGTTCTCGTCCGATCTGCACTGCGCCGACTGCGATATTCACTATCGCGAGCCGACGCCCAGCCTGTTCTCTTTCAACTCGCCGTTGGGCGCGTGCGAATCCTGTCGCGGCTTCGGCCGCACCATCGGCATCGACTTCGGGCTGATCGTTCCCGACGAAAGCAAGACGCTCAAGGGCGGCGCGATCAGGCCGTGGCAGACCGAGTCGAATCGCGAATGCCAGGACGACCTGATCAAGTACGCGCGCAAGCGAAACATTCCCATCGATGTGCCATGGCGTTCGCTGACCGAAGCGCAGCGACACTGGGTGCTGGAAGGCGAAGGCAGCTGGGAAGACAAGGTGTGGTACGGCGTGCGGCGCTTTTTCGCCTGGCTGGAAACCAAGTCCTACAAGATGCACATCCGCGTGCTGCTGTCGAAGTACCGAGCCTACACGCCCTGCACGACTTGCGATGGCGCACGCTTGAAGACTGATGCGCTACTGTGGCGACTGGGAACGCGCGCCGAAGTGGCGTCCATTCTTCCTGACAGCACGCGCTTTAAACCCAATGGCGTGCAGTGGGCCGACGATAAGCTGGCGCAGCTGCCGGGCATCGGCATTCACGAACTGATGCTGTTGCCCATCGATCGCTGCAAGGCCTTCTTCGATCGGCTGACCCTGCCGGCGCCGCTGGATGAAGCCAGCGATCTGGTGCTGCGTGAAATCCGCAGCCGCTTCGGTTATCTGATGGATGTCGGACTGGGCTATCTCACCTTGGATCGGCAGTCGCGCACGCTGTCGGGCGGCGAAGTGCAGCGGATCAATCTCACGACGGCGCTGGGCACCTCGCTGGTCAATACGTTGTTCGTGCTCGATGAGCCGTCCATTGGTCTGCATCCGCGCGACATGGGACGAGTCATCGATGTGATGCGACGACTCAAGGCCGCCGGCAATTCGCTGGTCGTGGTCGAACACGATCCGCAGGTCATGCAAGCCGCCGATCAATTGATCGACGTCGGCCCGGGCCCCGGCGAGAAAGGCGGCGAGATTGTTTTCTTCGGCGCGCCGCCGCAGCTGGTGGACGCGAAGCGCTCGCTGACCGCGGACTATCTGCTGGGTCGCAAGCAGGTGAGTGAGGTCGCTGCTCGAGCGGCCGGCGCTCAATCTACCGCGTCGCTCACCGTGAAGGGCGCGCGCCAGCACAACCTCAAAGGCGTCGATGTTTCAATTCCATTGCAACGCCTGGTTTGCGTTACCGGAGTGTCCGGGTCCGGCAAGTCGACGTTGATCCAGGATGTGCTGTACCCGGCGCTGAAAAAGCATTTCGGCAAGCCGACCGAAGCTCCCGGCGAGCATCTCGGCATCGAAGGCGCAGAGCACATCGGCGCGGTGGTGATGGTTGACCAGACTTCGATTGGTCGCACCACGCGTTCGAATCCTGCCAGCTATGTGGGCGCGTTCGACGCCATCCGCAAGCTGTTCGCCAACGAGCCGCTCGCCAAGGAGCGCGGCTACACCATCGGCACCTTCAGCTTCAATTCCGGCAACGGCCGCTGCCCGAGCTGCGGCGGCAACGGCTTCGAACACGTCGAGATGCAGTTTCTCTCCGACGTCTACCTGCGGTGCGCGGATTGCAACGGCCGTCGTTACCGCAGCGAAATTCTCGAAGTCGCATTGAATCGCGGTTCCGGTCCGGGCCGCAGCATCGCCGACGTGCTCGACTTGACGGTGTCCGAAGCGGTGGAATTCTTCGCCGGCGAACGCGAAGTGCTGGCGACGCTGCGCCCGCTCGCCGAGGTCGGCCTCGATTATTTGCGATTGGGTCAGCCGGTTCCGACGTTATCCGGCGGCGAGGCGCAGCGCTTGAAGCTCGCCGGACACCTGGCGCAAAGCGCTACGCCCGCTGCTGCCGACAATTCCACGCCGGGGAAGTTGTTTCTATTCGACGAACCGACCACCGGCCTGCACTTCGACGACATCGCCAAGTTGTTGCGCGCGTTCCGGCGGTTGATTGCAGCCGGCCACTCGCTGCTGGTCATCGAACACAACCTCGATGTCATCGCGGCGTCCGACTGGTTGATCGATCTGGGGCCTGAAGGCGGTGACGCCGGCGGTGAGATCGTCGCGGTCGGCACGCCGGCGGAAGTGATGAAAGTGCCGGGCTCGCACACGGGTCGGGCGTTGCGTGAAGCCGATGGCGGCTGGAAGATTGCAGACAACAAGACCGTCGTCACCTTGCCGGCGTCTTCAGCCCATCGTCCGCGCACCAACTCCATCAGCATCCATGGGGCTCGCGAACACAATCTGAAAAACATCGACGTGGAATTGCCGCGCGACCAGTTTGTCGTCGTGACCGGAGTCTCCGGCTCGGGCAAGTCGACGTTGGCTTTCGACATCGTGTTCGGCGAAGGGCAGCGCCGGTACCTGGAATCATTGAATGCATATGCACGACAGTTCGTGCAGCCGGCTTCGCGCCCGGACGTGGACGCGATCTTCGGCATTCCGCCGACGGTCGCCATCGAACAGCGCACCAGTCGCGGCGGGCGCAAGAGCACGGTCGCGACGTTGACGGAGATTTATCACTTCCTCCGCCTGATGTACGTGAAGCTGGGGACTCAGTATTGCCCCGACTGCGACGTGCCGATCGAGCCGCAGAGCTTCGAGTCCATTCTCGCTCGCGTGCTGCGTGACTATCGCGGCAAGAGTGTTTCGCTGCTGGCGCCATTGGTGGTCGCGCGCAAAGGCTATTACACCGACCTTGCGGCCTGGGCGGCGAAGAAGGGTTATGAGGAGCTGCGAGTCGATGGCGAGTTGACGCCGACGAACAGCTGGCCGCGCCTGTCGCGATTCCAGGAACACACCATCGAGCTGCCAGTCGCGACACTGCTGGTCTCCGCTCGTCATGAAGCGCAGTTGCGCGAAGCACTGACCAAGGCGCTCGACTTTGGCAAGGGAGTGGTGCACCTGCTGGATGAGGCGAAGAAGACCCTCACCCGCGCGGACGCAACCCTCACCCGCGCGGACGCGCGGCCTCTCCCGAAGGGAGAGGCGAGGAGCAAGGCGAAGAAGAGGGCGACTTCGTTGGCGGGAATAGCCATCTTCTCTACGCGCCGCGCCTGTCCGTCGTGCGCCAGGAGTTTTGCCGAGCTTGATCCTCGCCTGTTTTCGTTCAATTCCAAGCATGGCTGGTGCGAAGACTGTTTCGGCACCGGATTGGAAATACGCGGCTTCGACGCGGAGCAAAGCGGCGAGGAGATCTGGTGGAACGACTGGTTCGAGGAAGAAGCGCAAGTCTGCGACAGCTGTGAAGGCCACCGGCTGAATCCCATTGCGCGTAACGTGCGCTTCCGGGATCAGTCGATCGCGGCAGTGACGTCGCATTCGGTATCCGATATGCGCAAGTCGTTCGCTGCGCTCAAGCTGAAAGGCCGCGAGGTCGACATCGCCCGCGACGTGCTGGCTGAAATCAATTCCCGGCTGGCGTTCCTTGAAGACGTCGGTCTCGGCTATCTTGCGCTGGATCGCTCTGCACCGACGTTGTCCGGCGGCGAGGCGCAGCGCATTCGCCTGGCGGCGCAGCTCGGTTCGAACTTGCAGGGTGTCTGTTACATCCTGGACGAGCCGACGATTGGCCTGCATCCGCGCGACAATCGCATCCTGCTCGATACGCTCGACCGTCTGGCGGCCAAAGGCAACTCGCTGCTGGTGGTCGAGCACGACGAAGAAACAATTCGTCGCGCCGACTATGTGCTTGATCTGGGCCCCGGCGCCGGTACTCGCGGTGGTCGTGTGGTAGCTGCAGGCACCGCCAAGGAACTGGAGCGTTCGCCTGAATCGGTGACGGGGCGGTTGCTTGCACGGCCGCTGCAGCATCCTATCGGCGAACGCCGCGTGGTGAGCCCGCGGGCGCCTGCCCTGGTCATCAAGGAAGCTTCGCTGCACAACCTGCGAAAGCAGACTTGCCGCGTGCCGATTGGTCGACTGGTCGTCGTGACGGGCGTTTCTGGTTCGGGCAAATCCACCATCGCGCGCGACGTACTCCACGACAACCTGCGTGCGGCGATCAATCGGCGCAAAGGCGCGAAGCTGCAGTGGCATGGCTGCAAAGAGATCGCCGGTTGGGAACAGATCGATCGCATTCTCGAGGTCGACCAGACGCCGATCGGCAAGACACCGCGCTCCTGCCCGGCGACTTATATCGGCTTCTGGGACGCGATCCGGCGCGTGTATGCCGAGACCACCGAAGCGCGCATGCGCGGTTACACGCCCTCCCGGTTTTCTTTCAACACTGCCGGCGGGCGCTGCGAAGCCTGCGAAGGGCAGGGGATGCGGAAGATCGAGATGAGCTTCCTGCCGGACGTGCGAGTGACCTGCGACAGCTGCGGCGGCCGTCGCTTCAATCACGACACGCTGACGGTGCGCTACAAGGAAAAAAGCATCGGCGACGTCTTGATGATGAGCATCGATGAAGCCGTGGAGTTTTTCAGCGCGTATCCGCGCATCCATCATTGCCTGCGGTTGCTGCAGGACGTGGGCCTCGGCTATCTCACGCTGGGCCAGCAAAGCCCGACGTTATCGGGTGGTGAAGCACAACGTATCAAGCTGGTGACGGAGCTGTCGAAGGTGCGCGAATCGAAGCTGCTGCGCACCCCGTTGCCGGGTGAGACGGCCGAGCGGCCGCCGGGCACGCTGTATGTTCTCGATGAACCCACCGTCGGCTTACACATGGCGGATGTCGAGAAGCTGATCCGGGTACTGCATCGGCTGGTCGATGCCGGCAACACCGTGGTCGTGATCGAACACGACCTCGACGTGATCGCCGAAGCGGACTGGATCATCGACCTGGGTCCGGAAGGCGGCGCCGAGGGTGGGCGCGTTGTCATACAAGGTTCGCCTGATGAGGTACTGCGCGCCGCGCGTGGATCGCATACCGCCCGCATACTAAAAGAGTTCCTGCGGGACCGGCGGTTAAGCCGTTCCGCGGCGTAGTCAAAATATACCGGCGAAAATTGCATACATTGCCGCTGCGTCAGGGGCTCGGTGGCCGATTTGTGACCACACTGCAGAATCGTTTATTGCGCGCAACCTGAACGACACCCCTAACTTTAGTTGTACCTCAGCGACAGGGAGAACCTGTGCAACTCGGCTTCGGGCTCAACTAAGCACCATAACAATCCGCAAAAAACCCTTGTTTTGCCGAAGTGCGCCGAGTCGAGGCACGTTTGACACAAGTCCGCAATTGTTCTTTCAAAGCGCTAAATGCAGTTGTATGCTCGGCACCACGCTTGGTTCAGATCCCGCTTTATCAGGATGCCAAGAAGGGAACACCGCAATGCAACGTGCGGGTGGGCAGACAACGATTCAATACATACCTCTCGCAGGAGGAAATTTTAATGTCGACTAATTATTCGCTACGGCGAGCTGTGCAATATGTCTTGCTGACAAGTGCGGCCGCTGGAGCTGCATTACCCGCGTACGCGCAGAATGAGAGCATCCAGGAGGTCGTGGTCACGGGTTCTCGTATCGTCTCGCCGAACATGGTGAGCATCAGCCCGGTGACTTCGGTGTCCAACGAGGACATCAAAGTTCAGGGTGCGACTCGTATCGAAGACATCATGAACCGATTGCCGCAAGTGTTCGCGGCACAGGGCTCCGGTGTTTCGAACGACTCGGACGGCACCGCGACGGTGAACTTGCGCGGCTTGGGCAGCAACCGCACCCTGGTGCTCGTCAACGGCCGCCGGCTGGGTCCCGGTGATCCGAACTCTGAAACATTCGCGGCGGACTTGAACCAGATTCCCGCTGCGCTCGTGCAGCGCGTGGAAGTGCTGACCGGCGGCGCGTCCTCGGTGTATGGCGCGGATGCCGTCGGCGGCGTCGTAAACTTCATCATGGATACGAAGTTCGAAGGCGTGAAGTTCGAGGCGAACTACAGCTTCTACAATCACGACAACGACAACTCGGTGGCGTCAGTGGGGCGCAGCGCAGGCATCGGCGTGGCCGACGGCAGCGTCAACGGTGGCTACGCGAAGGACTTCGCGTTCGTGCTCGGCTCGAACTTCGCGGACGATCGCGGTAACGCGACGTTCTACGCGACTTATCGTGACGTCGATGCGGTGCTGCAAGGCGACTACGACTACAGCTCATGTACTCTCAACTCAGGCGACCAGTTCAGTTGCGGCGGTTCCGGAACTGCGTTCCCCGCACGTTTCCGTCCGCTCGATGACGACGGCAACATCGTCGGCTCGTACACGTTGAATCCAGCCAGCGGCGCGCTGCAAGCCGGTCAGGCTGCGGCTTACAACTTCGGCCCGTTGAACTATTACCAGCGACCCGATGAGCGTTACACGGCCGGCGTGTTCACCAATCTCGAGCTGAGCGATGCGGCCGAGATGTATGGCGAGTTCATGTTCATGCGGGACACCTCGGTCTCGCAGATCGCTCCCAGCGGCATATTCGGCGACACATTCACCGTGCATTGTTCGAATCCGCTGTGGTCGGCCGCGCAGTTCGATGCATTCTGCGGCTCGCAAGGCCTGACCGCGGCTGACACCGTTGGCATCGTCGTCAATCGCCGCAATGTGGAAGGCGGCGGACGTAACCAGGAGCTGCAGCACACCTCCTATCGCACCGTCATCGGTGTCCGTGGCGACATCAATGAGGCGTGGAGCTATGACGCCTACGGTCAGTACGGCACGACCAGCGCCGACAGCGTGTATGGGGCGGACCTGTCCATCTCGCGCACCGGTCGATCGCTGGACGTCGTTACGGGTCCCGATGGCAGCCCGGTGTGCCAATCAGTGCTCGATGGCACCGATACGACCTGCGTGCCGTACAACATCTGGAGCTTGGGCGCAGTAACTCCCGACGCTCTGGCTTACGTGCAGAATCCGCTGCTGGCCCGAGGTCAGATCGACGAGCGTGTCGTGAACGCATCGGTCACCGGCGACCTGACCAATTACGGCGTGAAGCTGCCGTCGGCCGATTCCGGTGTGATCGTCAACGTCGGCCTGGAGTGGCGCGAAGAGAAGAGCTCCTACCTGCCTGACGGCTCATACCAGACGGGCGACGGCGCCGGCCAGGGCGGCGCGACCTTGCCGCTGGCGGGTGGCTATAACGTGAAGGAAATTTTCACCGAGGCGCGTGTGCCGCTGATGACTGACCAAGCGTTCGCCCAAAGCTTGTCCGCGGAGCTCGGCTATCGTTACTCGGAGTACAGCACGGACGCGGAGACCGACACGTACAAGTTCGGCGTCGAGTGGAGCCCGATTGATGACATCCGTCTGCGCGGCAGCTACCAGAATGCCGTGCGTGTGCCCAACGTGGCTGACCTGTTCACGGTCCAGCAGGTTGGTTTGCGTGGCACGGTCGACCCCTGTGCGGGTCCGACTCCGGGCTTGACGTTCGAGCAGTGCGCTCGCACGGGTGTGCTGCCCACGGTTGCGGATCCTGATGGCGCCGGTCCTTTGTCCGGCTCCGGCTACGGCAATATCGAAGCGAACCCGGCCGCTCAGTACAATGGCTTCATCGGCGGCAACACCGAGGTCGAGCCGGAGACGGCGAAGACCTGGTCCTTCGGTGTCGCTCTGTTGCCGAGTTTCGCCCCCGGCCTGCGCGTGCAGATCGACTACTTCGACATCAAGATCGAGGACGCGATCCAGAATCCGAACGCGGATTTCACGCTGCTGTTGTGCGCTTTGAACGGCGACCCGGCTCTGTGCTCGAAGGATTCAGCGCGATCAGAACCAGTCGCTGTGGTTCTCCGACCAAGGCTTCGTCGTCGACACGCTGCAGAACATCGGCGAGATCCGTACCAAAGGCTTCGACTTCGACGCCTCGTACGGCTTCAACGTTGGCAGCGCGGGCGACATCCGACTGGCGTTCACCGGCACGTTGCTCGACTCGTACGAAGTCACTCCGCAGCCCGGCGTGACCTACGACTGCGCTGGTCTCTACGGCAGCGTTTGCACGAGCGGCAATCCCAACGGCGCGCCGCTGTCGGAGTGGAAGCACAAGGCGAGCGCGACCTGGAATCTGCCGTGGAATGGTCTGGGCATCACCCTCGGCTGGCGCTATCTCGATGAGGTGAAGCGTGACGCCGAGGACAGCAACACGTTCCTGTCCTTCCTGGGCACGGCGACGGGTGCTCTGCCGACGGATGCACGTTTGGGCAGCCGCAGCTATATCGATCTGTCCGCGTCCATGACGCTGGCGGATCGTTACACGCTGCGTGTCGGTGCCAACAACCTGTTGGACAAGGATCCGCCGCTCAACGGCAGCACCAGTTGTCCGACCGGCCCGTGCAACGGCAACACCTGGCCGCAGGCATACGATTCACTGGGTCGTCAGATCTTCATGGCGGCGAGCGTGGAATTCTGATCCGATCGTTGTAAGCCTAAACGGACGGCGGGCTTTGGCCTGCCGTCTTTTTCTCTATAGACAAAGTGGACTAGGCACCCAGGTGTCCACGTATCGCCAATACAACATGCGGTTGCACCCTTCGCCCACCGCAGGCCATGGCCGCCCCACATTGCGTTGAATACTGCGACGAGACTTCGACACGACGCTAAACAATGTAGCTTTTATTGCTGCGCACAGGGCTGTATGCTCTTTACCACTTCTCGGTGACGCACTGTCGCGACAGTATTGAGCAAACAAACGCCTGCGGCAGGCCGCGATCAACAAGGAACCCGGGCGGGGAAGTCCACAACTTTTGCAGAAGGAGCCTTGGTAATGGCGAATCACATTCTCGTGCGCAGGGCGGTACGTACCGCCCTGCTGTTCGGTGCTGCGGTCTCGGTCGCCGCGCCAATCTCTCCCTCGCTGGCTGCGGAAGACGAGTCGATCACCGAAGTGGTGGTCACCGGCTCGCGCATCGCGCGTCCGGACATCGAGTCATCAACTCCCGTTCAGGTCCTCAGCGGTGAGGCTATCCTGGAACAGGGTGCTCCCAACATCGCGGACATCCTCAACGAGCTGCCCAGCGTCGGTACGCCCGGCCTGTCGCGCACCAACAGCAACTTCCTGACTTCGGGCAACGGCGTTTCGACGATCAACCTGCGCAATATGGGTGACAAGCGCACGCTGGTGCTGGTGAACGGCCGGCGCGTGGTATCCGGCATAGGCGGAACTTCCACTGTCGACATCAATAACATTCCGACCGACCTGATCGAGAGCGCGCAGATCCTCACCGGCGGCGCCTCGGCCGTGTACGGTTCCGAAGCGGTCGCTGGCGTGGTCAACTTCATTCTGAAAGACAATTTCGAAGGCGTGAGCCTGCGGGGACAGACCGGTATCACCAGTGAGGACGATCGCAAACAGAATCTGGTTTCGCTGACTGTCGGCCAGAACATTGGTGATCGCGGCAACGTCACCATGAATATCCAGTACGACAAGGATGACGGCCTGCGTTCGCGCGACCGCGCCATTTCCGCGAACGACGATCCTGCGCGCAGCGCCATAGCACCGCAGGGCTCGTTCACCGTCAACAGGCCCGGCGGCGCCACATGGACCTACTCTCCGGACAATCAGTTGCAGAGAGGCTTCAATACACCGGTGAACGGTTTCAACCGCAACGCGGAGCGTTACATCGCGGTCCCGCTCGAGCGGACGCTGTACACCGCACTTGCGCACTACGATGTGACTGACTCAGCGCAGCTGTTCTTCGAGGGCACCTACGGTGAGGTGGAATCGAACTCTAGCCTCGAGCCGCTGGCGACCGACAACGCCGACGCGGCACTTCCCGACGGGACGATCTCCTCAGGTCTGACGCTCGACAATCCGTTCATTCCCGACGCGATCCTCCAGGAGATGATCGCTACCGGCGCCAGCACTTTAGGCTTCCGGAAGCGCATGAACGGCGTGTTCGACCGTTCCAACGTCAACGACCGCGACTTCCATCGTTTTGTCGTCGGCATGAAGGGCGAAGTATTCGGTTCGTGGGACTGGGACGTGTACTACAACCAGAGCCGTACCAAGGAATACACCGCGTCGGAAACCGCGCTGCGCGACCGCTACTACTACGCACTGGACGCGATCGCAGATGGTCCAGGCGGCACGCCGATTTGCCGGAACGCGGCAGCACGGGCGGCGGGCTGCGTGCCATTCAATCCGTTCGGCTTCAATTCCGCATCGGCCGAGGCTGGTGAGTACATCACCAACGGCGGTCAACTCGACACCTACCAGGCCATCATCGAACAGAAGGTCGCAGCGGCCAACATCGGCGGTCCCTTGTTCGCCCTGCCGGCCGGCGATGTGATGATGGCTGCGGGCCTGGAGCGCCGCTGGGAAGAAAGCTCGGAGCGCTTCTCGGCTGACACCCAGGCCGGCAACACGATGGGCAATGCCTTGAGCAACACGGACGGCGACTACACCGTCAACGAGGCTTACGTCGAGACGCTCGTGCCACTGCTCAAGGATGCTCCCGGCGCGCAGTCTCTGGACTTCGAAGCCGCGGTCCGTGTCGGGGACTACTCCACGGTCGATGAAGTCTTCAGCTGGAAGTCCGGCCTGACCTGGGCTCCGATCGACAGCATGCGGCTGCGTGCGGTGTACTCCGTTGCGACGCGCGCGCCGAACATCGGTGAGCTTTTCCAGGGCGCGAACCAGACCTTCCCGACGGGGCTTGTCGATCCGTGCGCAGGCGTAACCGCCACCAGCCCGGGAGCTGTGGATGCGTACTGCCGCTCGATCCCGGCGATTGCCGCGGCAATTGCCGCGAACCCGAACGGCGTTTTCGCGTACCAGCAGAGCGACATACAGAGCATCGAGGGCCGCGAGCGCGGCAATCCGGACGTCGAGGAGGAAGAGGCCCAGACCTGGACGGTCGGCCTGGTGTTCACGCCATCGTTCATGCCGAACTTCACGGCCTCGATCGACTGGTTCCAGATCGAGATCGACGACGCCATCACTTTGATCCCGCGCCAGACCGCGATCGACGAGTGTGCATTCTCTGGTGGCACCTCGCAGTACTGCGAGCTGGTGACGCGCGAAGACGTCACGACGCCGCGGCCGCGTACTCCGGGCACGCTGTTCAACATCGACTCGTTTTTCATCAACGCGGCGGCGATCAAGACCAGTGGCGTGGACGTGGCGTCGTCTTACAGCTTCGACTTCGCGGGCAATCAGCGCCTGCGCTTCGGGTTGAACTACACCTATCTCGACAAGCTCACGCTGCAGTCGGGTGAAGGCGAGCCGATCGAGAACAATGTCGGTCAGCTGGATGGCGACGGTCGTCTGGGCGCCGGATTCGAGCATCGCGCCGTGGGAACCATCAACTACGGCATCGGGGACTTCACCGCCACCTGGCGCGTGAACTACCTGAGCAAGATGAAGGATACGTTGATCGAGAACGGTGGCGATCCCGACGACGAGCGGAATACGGTGGGGTCCTACGTGTATCACGATCTGAACCTGCGCTATGCGTTCGGCGAGGATCAGCAGTACGCCGCGTACCTCGGCATCGACAACCTGTTCGACAAGCTGCCGCCGGTGCTCAACCAGCTGCGCGCGTCACACATTACAGGTACTGAAACCGCCGCGGATACTTACGATCCGATCGGCCGTTACGGCTACGCCGGCGTGCTAGTGAAGTTTTGAGCACGTTGGAGTGAGGGTCGCATGCTGGCGGGGATTGTTCCCCGCCAGCTCGGATGCGACTGGTACGGCGCACCAGCCTGTGCCTGGCTCGTGAGGCAGTCATGCCGGACATCATGCCTTTCTTCGCCGTCCCATTCGGGTTCGCGCAGCTGAAGGACTCCGAGGCGTTGAACCATCAGTTGCGCGCGCTGTTCATGACTCGCCGATCTGAAGGCGAGAAGCACGCGAACCCGCGTCCGCTCACGCATCGCAATCCGCAGGTATTCGAAAGCAACTTTCAGCTGTTTCGATCCACCGAGCCTTGCCTGAAGCAGCTCAAAGACTTTTGCTGGTGGCACCTGCTCAAGCTGGTATGCGAGCTGAATGGCTATGACGAGGCCACACGCGACCGCTTGCTGATTTATTCCGATGCATGGTTTCACGTCACGCGGCGTGGCGGTTTCTTCGGGCTCCATAACCATCCGAACGCCTCATGGTCAGGGGTGTACTGCGTGGACCCGGGGCGGCACGATCCCGGTAAGCGCGACAGTGGACTGTTGAGCTTTTTGAACCCGACCATCGCCTCGGCCATGTATATGGACGCGGCGAATGCCAACCTCTCCGGCGCCTACGCACCCAACATTCGCCACGTGCGTTTCGAGGCCGGACAACTGGTTCTGTTCCCATCCTGGGTCTTGCACGACGTGAAGCCGTTCGAAGGCGAGGGTGAGCGCATCACCGTCGCCTTCAACTGCTGGTTTCAGCTCCAGGGTGCGGCGCCGGGCAGCTGATCAGCGGACTCTCCTGACCTTGGCAATGCGCCCGCTGGGCGTGGAGAGCCGGAAGGAGTTCAGCGCGGCCCGCGTGATCGTGACTTTATCGCCCGTATTGAGCAGCAGGTTCCTTGATCCACTGATCTGGTGCCACGTCTGGCCGTTATCGAGCTCGATAACGTGCATGCCTTCGCCATCTGTTTTCAGCGCAGTAACGCGCGCAGTCACAGCGGCGAGCTCTTCGCGCTCCGGCACTGACGAGGATAGTGTGGGCCTCGCATCGTTCGCCGTCGCGCCGAACAGCGCTTCCGGTGAAGGCTTGAACTCAGTGCCCGAGTCTGTCGAAGTCGAAGAGAGCTGCTCAACAGCCCGGTCGTAGCAGGCGAGGCGCTCGGTATTCCGTTTCATCGATGCGCACGTGCGCAGCATCTCCGGCAGAGCATGATTCGGCTCGTTCGCGAGGCACGCTCCCGACCAAACTATCGCCGCTACACAAATGGACCAAACGATGAGCGGTACTCGGCACCCCATGCGCAATCTGCAACCTCTCGATCAGTGCGTTTCTCTCACAGGAGAGTGCGCACCATAATACTCGTTTACCCCGGTGACCGTGCCTCGCACGAGGTCTCGCTCTGCTGCGCTCAGATAGGGATTCCAAATGTCGAAGATGAGTATCGCGCGGGACGCCTCGCTGTCGTTCCAGGCTTCATGCTCGATTGTATCGTCGAACACCCAGGCTGCGCCCGCCTGCCATTCGCGCGTGTCTGAACCGACGCGAAAGCGGCACCCTGCTGGGATCACCAGCGGCACATGCACGATCAGCCGCGTATTGGTGACGCCTGTATGTGCGGGAATGTGTGACTTTGCATCCAGGATGGAAAAGAACACAGTGGGACCGACGCCAGGGATGTCCACTTTCGGCACGGCGCCCATCAGCTCGACAGTCCTGGGGCAGCGCTCAAGATGTTCCCGAATCGGTTTGCCATCGCGCCACAAGTAGAACACGCTCCACCGGCGCGAATGATTGAGCTCCTTCCATTGGTCGAGCGGCAGGCCTTCGGGATAGGCGATGTAAGGTTCCAGCTTGTCGCTGTCTTCGGCAAAGATGCGCTCGAACTCGGCACGGATCTGCGCGCTGGCGGATTCGATCTGCTCGAGCCAGGGAAACTGGGCTCGCGGGTAAAACTCTTCCGCAGGCAGTTTGGGGAAATGCAGGAAAGTCGGTCGCGACGTGAAAATGCGGCGTTTCCCCAGGAACGCGTCCTCACAGAGCTGGAATCGGCTGCGGTCGGCGCTCACATGTTTGGCGTGAGTGTCCTGCAGCGTCGTCTGCAAAAACTTCTCCAAAGCAGCAGTGTTATCGGTCACCGCGCGCCGGGCGCGCTGCAGCGGCGCGCGCAGCGATTCAGGCAGCTGAGCTCCCGGTGGAATCGTTTGCAAGGCGTTGTAGTAAACCAGCGCGGCGGCGCGCCTCTTGTTCATCAATTCCAGCAGCGAAGCCTTCTGCAGCAGGGCAAGCAGATGGCGAGGCTCGATGGCCAACGCCCGCTCCAGCGCGGTCATTTCCTGCTCCGGCAGATTCAAGCGCCGCAGCACCGAGCCGAGATTGATCCAGAACGCGGGATTGCGTGAGTCCCGCTCTATCGCCTGCTCTATCAAACGGCGGGCAGCGGCCGCATCTCCATGATGAAGTTGCTGTACGCCCGCGGCATTGAGCACTAACGGATGCTCTGGCGCCAACATTCTGGCGCGGGTCAACAACTGTTCAGCTTCAGCGCGTTGGCCGCCGGCCCAGGCCCGTTCCGACTGCTGCACCAAGCTGCGAACCTGGGCATCGTCGACCATAGTTGTCGTCATGAGGGTCCGTAATCCCGTGGCAGTACGGTACTGTAGCGCCGGACCAGCAAATTCGGCTACGGCAGCGCCTGAATCGCTGCAAGAATTCGTGGGGTTCAGGGTCGAGTGGCGCTACCATTGTCCGAGCCGCCGCTCGCCTCGCAACGTTCGCGCCTCTGACGGCGAAAGTGCACCGGCTGGAATAGACCATGCTGTCTCTTGGTAGCGCCTTGCTGCTGCTCGCCCTCGCCAACCCGATAATGACGGCGACCGAGCCATTCCCTATTACGCCGCCGGAGCCGGTACAACGCAGCTCCGCGGAAGAGATATCCGCAGCCATGGCTCTGGATGATGACGGCCCATTGTACGCATCGCCCACCCGGCGTGATCGCATTGGCAGAATCATCGCGCCAGTCATGATCAATGGCCGAGGGCCGTTCCGTTTCGTGGTCGATACGGGCGCGACCCACTCCGTCATATCGGAACGACTCGCGCGACTGCTGGGACTTACCATCGATGCGGACGAGCCAGTGCGGTTGCGCGGCGTGACTGGCTCTGCTCTGGTCGCGACGACGAAAGTGCGGAGCTTTCGGGCCGGCGACCTGCTGATCGAGAACGGCAGCATCCCGGTGCTGACGTCGGTGTGGTCCGGCGCCGATGGCGTGCTGGGCGCGCACGGGCTGGAAAAAAAAGTCATCGTGGTCGATTTCCAGCGTGATCGAATCCAGATCCTGGGTGCGAGCACCAAGCGCTGGAACGATCTGACCAGCGTTCCCGTCAGGCTCGGCTTCAACCGACTGCTGCTCGCGGACGGATACGTGGGGCGCGTGCGAGTCAAGGCAATCATCGATACGGGTGCAGAGCACACGTTGGGCAATCGTGCGCTGCACGAGGCACTGAAGATCAGTGCCCGTTCGCGACGGGCGACGGACATCTCCGTGCAAGGCGTTACCGCCGAAGTGCAGGTGGGTCAGTTGGCCGCAGCCCCGCTCATCCGACTAGGCGGCATGCATATGGCTCAGGTCAACGTTGCGTTTGGCGATATGCACGTGTTCGACATCTGGGGCCTCACCGAGGAGCCCGCACTGTTGGTGGGAATGGACGTGCTCGGCGTGTTGGAAATGATCGTGATCGACTACCGGCGCCGTGAAGTGCGCTTCAAGCCGCGCTCCAACGCGATCACGCTGCGCGTCCACTAAGCGGGTCCGAAAAGTTATGGACTGGAGAAGGCCGGATGGAGAACGCGTGCGCCCTGCCCAATCTTCAGCCGCGCGGCGCTGCCGGCGGGTAGTTCGACAACGCCGAGCACCGGACCGGCGGAATGGATAGTTTTCAACGATAGCGGTTCGGTGTTCGCGACCACGTGGGTCACCTTGCCGTCGGCGGCGACGAACAGCATGTCCAGCGGCACGTATGTATTCTTCATCCACATGGAGATCGGTTGCACTCGCGGATAAATGAACAACATGCCGTCTGCGGCGCCCAGCTGCTTGACGAACATCAGTCCGCGCTCGCGGCGCCGGTCATCGTCGGCAATCCAGATGTTGAAGGGATGTAACTTCGCATCGGGTGTGGCGATCTGCAAGGACGAACGCTTGAAGATGCGATCCAGGTCGCTGGCGTCGCCCGGTGGGGAGTCGGTGGTGTGAGCCGTCCCGAAGAACAGCCCGAGCATCAATAGTATCCCTGCGAATAAACTGTGGGTTCGGTTCATGAGGGTGGTCACGGAACTGCTTTCCTTGTTGGAAGTTTCGCTGTCAGCGGCTCGACGCCCGGATCTTCGATCGTGTCTTTGCTATCGAAATCCACGCGGCCGGCATAGTCGAAACGCGACAGCAGGATCACGCCTTCGCCGCGGACTGCCCGGGCCGGATGAGTGCAGAAGCCGCGGGCTGTGATTCGATAGGAACGGGTTCGATGCGGAATGCCGACCAGCGGCTCCTGCTTCACTTCATCGAGCGTGCATTTGTTGTCGCCCTGGGTGCTGTAGAACTCGCCCTTGCCCTCGCGGATCACGGTCACGTTCACCGGCAATATCTTGGCTGACTGCCCTTCGCGCAGGCCGGCGATACCGAACAACAGCACCAGGCGGCTGCCGTCGATTGCGTCTTTCTGGCGAAAACGCACACGAATTCCGCCATCGGGGCGCACGGCGCCGGTGCACTCCGCGCTGTCGTTGCCCCAAACGAGCTCCGCTTTTACCGCGCCCGACAGGCGGGCGCGGAGGTAGCCATCACCGCCAGGCAAGCAGGCGACTGCAGCAGCAGGCGTGTCAGCGTTGTCAGGGTCAACGGAAGGCTGTTGAGCATGGACCTTGCAGGACACTCCCAACGTTAACAACCAGATGATCGTTTTCGCGGGCAGGCGCAGCCGCCGGCTCGCACGTTGCGAGGAGCCGCAGCCATGACCGAGCAGGAAGACGACGTCGTTACTGAACCGTTGCAGCATGGCAGTATGCTTACTCTCGATGGGGCATTCCGGCACACTGTGGCGCCGGAGCGTCACCGTCCTAATGACTACGAGGGCGGCGAGCGTCCCACAATGCCGAAGCCGCGCCTGCGAGGCAAGCGGCGGCGGACTTCGCCGACAATGCGGTCGGCTAACCCTGTAACTGAGGCTGATTCAGTTACACGCCAAGCGAGAATTCCTGGTATGGACGATAGAGCAGTGCCCGCTCGATCGAAGGAAAGTGTTTCCCGGAAATCCGGCGAAACACAGGCGCGTACGCGCCGCTATGTCAGTCGTATTACACGTAACACTCTGGCCGTCGTCATGGCCGGCGGGCGGGGCGAACGGCTCAAACACCTGACCGATTTCCGCTGCAAGCCGGCGACGCCGTTCGGCGGCAAGTTTCGCATCATCGACTTCGTGCTGTCGAACTGTGTCAATTCGGGCATCCGCCGCATCTCGGTGATGACCCAGTACAAGGCGCATTCGCTGATCCAGCACATCCAGCGCGGCTGGGGCTACCTGCGCGGGGAGTTCGGAGAATTCGTCGAGGTGATCCCGGCGCAGCAGCAGCTGGGGGACTTCTGGTATCGCGGCAC
This sequence comes from uncultured Gammaproteobacteria bacterium, assembly GCA_963710595.1. GTDB lineage: Bacteria > Pseudomonadota > Gammaproteobacteria > Steroidobacterales > Steroidobacteraceae > Steroidobacter. The sequence continues at coordinate 142,655 of CAVQAZ010000003.1, read as the reverse complement.
CGCCGATTCGCTGTACCAGAACCTGCAGATCATCAAGCTGCACAACCCCAAGCACATCCTGGTGCTGGCGGGCGATCACATTTACAAGATGGATTACGGTCCGATGCTGGCTTCCCATGTGGCCAAACGGGCCGACATCACCGTCGGCGTCGTCGAAGTGCCGCGCGAGCAGGCCACTGCCTTCGGCGTCATGAGCGTCGATGCCGAATACCGCATCACCAAGTTTTCCGAGAAGCCGAAGGAGCCCGAAGGCATTCCCGGCCGCGAGCAGTTCGCGCTCGGTTCCATGGGCATTTACGTGTTCAAGGCCAGCCTGCTGTATCGCCTGCTCGAAGAGCAGGCCAAGCGCCCCGACACCTCGCATGACTTCGGCCGCAACATCATTCCCGGCGTGCTCGATACGTTGAAGGTGTATGCCTATCCCTTCACCGACCAGCAGACTCGCGTGCAGCACTACTGGCGCGACGTCGGCACCGTGGACGCGTTCTATGACGCGAACATGGAGCTGGTATACGTCAATCCCGAGCTGAACATCTATGACGAGCAGTGGCCGATCTGGACCTATCAGCGCCAGTATCCGCCTGCGAAGTTCGTGCTCAATGACGAAGGCCGTCGCGGCATGGCGGTCAACTCCATGGTATCCGGCGGGTGCATCATCTCCGGGGCGCATGTAAACGAGTCACTGTTGTTCTCCAACGTGCGGGTGGAGGAACGCAGCTACATCGAGCGCTCGGTGATCTTCCCCGACGTCATGATCGGCGCCGGCAGCATCATCAAGCGCGCCATCGTCGATACCGGCAGCGTGGTGCCGCCGGGCACGCAGATCGGCGTCAATCCCGCAGACGATGCGCGGCGCTTCTACATGAGCGAGCAGGGCGTGGCTCTGGTAACCCGCGACATGCTGTCACGGTTACAACAGCCGTAGAGGCCAGCCCCTCACCCGCGCAGACGCGCGACCTCTCCCACGGGGAGAGGTGAAGAGTTCTTGCCCCCTCTCCCTTTGGGAGAGGGTTGGGGTGAGGGAATTCTTCAGCCGCGTGAGCGGCGTCCAGCGACCCTCACCCGCGCAGACGCGCGACCTCTCCCACGGGGAGAGGTGAAGAGTTCTTGCCCCCTCTCCCTTTGGGAGAGGGTTGGGGTGAGGGAATTCTTCAGCCGCGTGAGCGGCGTCCAGCGGCCCTCACCCGCGCCGACGCGCGACCTCTCCCACGGGGAGAGGTGAAGAGTTCTTGCCCCCTCTCCCTTTGGGAGAGGGTTGGGGTGAGGGGAATTCTTCAGCCGCGTGAGCGGCGTCCAGCGACCCTTACCCGTGCTGCGCGCGACCTCTCCCACGGGGAGAGGTGAAGAGTTCTTGCCCCCTCTCCCTTTGGGAGAGGGTTGGGGTGAGGGGCTCCTGCTATCCTTCGCGCCGACCCATCAACTGGCCGGGGGACGGATGAACAAGGTTGTTACGCGCTTTGCGCTGATCATCATGCTGCTGCTTACCGGCAGCAGTTGCAGCTCGTTGCGCCCCGATCTGGAAGTGCCCCGGCTTGCCATCGTCCGCGTGGCAATGACCTCCGCCGACATCTTCAATCAACAGTTCCTGGTGCGGGTCAACGTACAAAACCCCAACAACCGCGAGCTGCCCATCGAGGGCCTGGATTACAAGCTGTTTTTGGAGGGGGACAGCTTCGCCGAAGGGGTCAGCAACAAGCCGTTCGTGGTGCCCGCGCTGGGCGACATCGACTTCGACATGACGGTGCGCACGAATTTCGTCAGCGGCATCGGCCGGTTGCTGTCGCGCCTGAATGGTCGCCCGCAGGTGAACTATGTCATCGAAGGCAAGCTGCTCACCGACATCCGCTTCCTGAAGAAAATCCCGTTTCAGGAAACCGGCAGTGTCAATCTTTCTGTCCTGAAGTGACTGGTGACTGGTCAGAGCAGAAACCCAGCCTGTGCCGGTCACGATCGCCTCTGACTAGTCACCAGTCACGAGTCACTATTCACTATTCACTTCATTCCTTCATACAGCTTCACGTACTGCGTTGATTGTCGGTCCCAGGAGAAATCCTGCGCCATGCCGTTGCGCATGAGCTGCGTCCACGCATCCTGATCCTTGAAAAAATCCAGCGCGGTGTGAATCGCCCATTCCAGCGCCGGCACGTCGAAGTCGTTGAACACGATGCCGGTGCCCTGGCGCGTTGCCGGGTCCCACATCTGCACCGAATCGGCGAGTCCGCCCGTGCGACGCACGATGGGCGCGGTGCCGTACTTGAGGCTGTACATCTGGTTCAGGCCGCAGGGCTCGTACTGTGACGGCATCAGGAACAGGTCGCTCGCGGCTTCGATGAGATGCGACAGCTCCTCGTTATAGCCGCGATGAAACACCACGCGATCCGGGAAGCTGCGCTGTAGCTGCGTGAAAAATCCTTCATAGCGCGCCTCGCCGCTGCCCAGCGCTACCAGGCTCAGGTCGCGGGTCGCGAGAATCTGCGGCAGCGAATTGAACAGCAGATCGAAGCCTTTCTGCGCTGTCATACGCGACACCACGCCCAGCATGGGAGCGGCGTCACTGATCGACAGGTTCAGCCAATCCAGCAACGAACGTTTGGTGGCGCGCTTGCCGGACAGATCCTGCGACGTGTAGCGATGTTTGAGATAACGATCGGTGGCGGGATCCCATTCGCTGTAGTCGACGCCGTTCAAGATGCCGACGACGCCATCAGCTCGCGCTCTCAGTGCGCCATCGAGACCATGCCCGCCGAGGGGCGTGCAGATCTCTTTTGCATAGGTCGGGCTGACCGTCGTGACGCGATGTGCATGACGCACGCCTTCGCGCAGCCAGTTGAAGCCGCCGCCCACCAACGTTTCCCACGACAGCAGACTGCGCAGGTCGCTGCCGACGTCGTATATCGTCGCAGCATCGAAGATGCCTTGGTAGCCGATGTTATGAATCGACAGCACCGTGCGCGTGTTCGCGAACAGGGCGTCCCAGGCATACACGCTTTTCAGCAGCATGGGCATCAGCGCGGTGTGCCAGTCGTTGCAATGGACAACATCCGGCGCGAACTGCATTCGCTGGCAGCCATCGAGGGCCGCCCGTTGCAGCACCAGGAAGCGCAAGTGTTCGTCGACGCCGGACGTGTACAGCGACGGGCGATCGTAAACTTCCGGACAGTGCACCAGGTACAAGGGCACCGACGAATTCGGCAGCCGCGATTCCAGCAAGGTGTACCAATATCGATGCGGCCCGAGCGTCAGGAGCACGTGGCGGGCCGTTTCGAGCGGCGCACTGCGTATCGCGCCAATGCCGATGCTCGAATACAGCGGCATGAACACGCGAACGTCGTGACCCAGCGCATGAAGGTGGCGCGGCAATGCGCCCGCGACATCGGCAAGCCCACCGGTCTTGGCGAGCGGCGCGACTTCCGAAGCGACGAAACAAATTTTCAAAGGCATGCGGGGCGAAACTTCAAGAGCGCCGGCCGTCAGGGCTTGTCGGCGTCGCTGCTGTCAGCGGCGTTGGTCTTGGTGGGGTCCCGCGTCGATTCCCGGGACGGCGCGTCGCGCCCGGCATCGCGCGGCGGTGCGAAAGAAGCCAGCAGGGTTTCCTGCATCTTGGCCCACAGCTCCAGGTTCTGCCGCGTCAGCTCGGCGATGGGATTCGGTGCGCTGCCGCCGGCCGCATTATTGGCCTGGCGGTTCAACTGCGATTGCATCACGTCCTGCTGGCGCATGAAGGTCTCGACGCTTTTCTCCAGATAGGAACTGAAGAAACCCTGCAGCGAGTTCCCATAAAAACGAATCATCGACTCCAGCAGCGCGGTCGAGAGGATCGGCCGGCCGAACTGCTCCTGGTCGGCGATCACCTGCAGCAGCACCAGGCGTGTGATGTCTTCGTTGGTTTTGTCTTCCACCACTTTCACACGGGTGCCGGAGATCACCATATTGCGAATGTCGTCGATCGTGATATGACGACTTTGCGAGGCGTCGTACAGGCGCCGGTTCGCGTATTTCTTGATCAGTCGTTCTTCGCTCATGCTCAGCTCGACCTTCGATTCGCGACCACCCGGGCTTGGAAGTGGGACACAATGCGCCTCACACCCCGGCAAACGACCCGGTGCGGGAGGCGGGCTACTGTAACGACGCCCATTTGGCGGTGCAACACAGTGGTGCAGGATTTCCTCAGAATGACGAGTGAGAGGCGATGACGGGATCGAACGGCGAGGGTCCCAGCTGGATCCAGGCCTGGGTCGAGCAGCAGCGCGAGCAGCTGCGGCGCGCCGGCATGTCAGGCAATCAATCCACTGACAACGCGGCCAGCGATGCCGAGGCGGCTGCCGGGCAAATCCGCAACCTTGGCCTGCGTTGGCTGGAGATGGGTCAGTCCTATTTGCAAGGTTGGCAGCAATTCGTGCAACACAGCGCGACTGGTGCGCCCGCCGGCGCCGCGCCGCTGAAATTTGGCGAAGAGATGATCAGTGCGATGCAGGGCGCTTGGGCAGGTATGGCCTCCGCAGGTGAGGGCGCGGCTCGTCAATTCGCCGATTTGGCCGCTCGCTCGCCGGCGCTTGGATTGGCTCGCGAACATACCGAGGCGTGGCGCGAACTGGTGGCTGCACAAGCGGAATGCCAGCAGCTCGAGCAAGAGCTGCGCAACGTCTGGGCCAAGGTTCAGGCGGACGCGTTGACCATGGTCGAGCGGCTTGCGCACGAGCGCAACGCGGCCAGGGAGCCTGCCGAGCAGAGCACTCCCAACTATCGTGAGCTGTACGATCTGTGGGTCGAATGCGGCGAAAAAGTTTTCTCGCAAGTGGCGCATAGCGAAGCGTACTGCAACCTTCAAGCGCAGGCTGGCAACGCGGCGATGCGCCTGCGCGCGCGACACCAGGCAATCATCGAACGCGGGCTGAAACAATTCGACCTGCCGACCCGCTCCGAATTGAACACCGTTCATAAGCAATTGCGTGAACTGCGTGAACGGGTGGCGACGTTGGAGTCGCAACTGGCCGAAGCCCGCGAGCGGGGTCAGCCATGAGCGAATCGACTTCCGGGTCGACGCAGTTCGCGCGCGCTGTGAGCGAATTCATGCAGCGCATTTCGCAGGGCATGGCGGCCCTCGCGAATGTCGGCGATGTCACTATCGGCAGCGCGACCAAGGACGCGGTCTTCAGCGAAGACAAAGTAACGTTGTACCGTTATCGGCCCTCCGAAGTGATGGCGCCCGAGCTGCGCGTGCGTACTCCGCTGCTGATCTGTTACGCGCTGGTCAATCGTCCTTACATGATGGACCTGCAGGCCGATCGTTCGCTGATCCGCGGCCTGCTGCAGCGGGGCGTAGATGTTTATCTCATCGACTGGGGCTACCCCGACGGCGCGGATCGTTACCTGGCGCTGGAAGATTACGTGTTGCGTTACCTGCCTCATTGCGCCGACTTCGTGCGCAAGGCGAGCGGCCAGGAGCAGATCAACCTGCTCGGCGTGTGCCAGGGCGGCACGATGAGTCTGTGTTACGCCGCGCTTTTTCCGCAGCGGCTGCGCAATTTCATTACGATGGTGACGCCGGTGGACTTTCACACGCCGGAAAACCTGCTCACCAAGTGGGCGCGGCATGTGGATGTGGACGCCTTGGTGGCGACCACCGGCAACGTCTCGGGCGACATGCTCAACGCCTTGTTCGTCAGCCTGATGCCGTTCCGCCTCAACAGCCAAAAGTATGTCGACCTGCTGGACCAGCTGAACGATCCAGACACCAGCGCGGCGGCGCTGGAAAATTTCCTGCGCATGGAAAAGTGGATTTTCGACAGCCCCGACCAGGCCGGCGAAATGTTCCGGCAGTTCCTGCAGCTGTTCGTCAAGGACAATCGCCTGGTGACCGGCGGCCTGGAAGTGGGCGGGCGCAAGGTGGACCTGCAGCAGGTCGCCATGCCGGTGCTGAACATCTATGCGCTGCAGGATCACCTGGTGCCGCCCTCTGCCAGCAAACCATTACAGCAACTGGTCGGCAGCAGCGATTACAGCACGCATGAGTTTCAGGGCGGCCACATCGGCATCTATGTCAGCGGCGCTGCCCAGCGGCAGATTCCCGAGAAAATTGCCGGCTGGCTGCGCGAGCGCGACCGGCCTGAAGCGCGTTAATGGTCATCTAATCGTAAAGCGCGGCGGCATTGCGACATGACCAAAGTGCTGTTGACGGCATCGAGGCCGGCGCGCAATCTGCGCTTCCCGCATTCGTCCAGTCACTAGTCATCCTTCACTAGTCACTTCATTACTTATGATCTACGACAGCATTCTCGGCACCATCGGCCGCACGCCCATCGTCCGCATCAACCGCCTCGCGCCGGCGCACGTCACGATGTACGTCAAGTGCGAATTCTTCAATCCGATGGCGTCGGTCAAGGACCGCCTCGCCATCGCGATCATCGAAGACGCGGAGCGGCGCGGCACGCTGAAACCCGGGCAGACGGTGGTCGAGGCGACCTCCGGCAACACCGGCATCGCGCTCGCCATGGTGTGCGCGGCCAAGGGTTATCCGTTCGTCGCCGTCATGGCCGAATCCTTCTCGATCGAGCGGCGCAAGATCATGCGCATGCTTGGCGCCAAGGTCATCCTGACGCCGGCCGCGGAACGCGGCACGGGCATGGTGCGCAAGGCCGAAGACTGGCCGAAGAAGCACGGCTGGTTCCTGGCGCACCAGTTCGAGAACCAGGCCAATCCCGACTACCACCGCAACACCACCGGCCCGGAGATCCTCAGCGACTTCGCCGGCCGCAGGCTCGATTTCTTCGTGACCGGCTGGGGCACCGGCGGCACGCTCACCGGCGCCGGCGAGATGATCAAGAAGGCGCGTCCGGACGTGCAGCATCATCGCGACCGAGCCTGCGGCGGCCTCGCTGTTGGCCGGCGCCGAATTCAAGCCGCACAAGATCCAGGGCTGGACGCCGGACTTCGTCCCGGCGGTGCTCAACAGCGCGATTGCGGACGAAATCGTGCCGGTAACCGATGACGAGGCGATGCAGACGTCGCGCGCGCTGGCGCGAAGGAAGGCATCTTCTGCGGCATCTCCTGCCGGCGGCACCTTTGCCGCGGCGCTGAAGGTGGCGCAAAAGGCGCCGCAGGGCGCGGTGATCCTGGCGATGCTGCCGGACACCGGCGAGCGCTACCTGTCGACGCCGTTGTTCGAAGGCATCGGCGACGCTTCGGATGCGGAGCCGTAGGGGATGCGGAGCCGTAGGCCCCGACCAGCGAACTCGACCAGCGAACGTTAGCTGACAATTTTGTCAGCTTGCCGCGGCCCCGCCACGGGTCGCGCGCAGACCCTTGAATTTACGATTCTTTACAGCCTCGTCCGAGGCTGCTGCTACGCTGCCAGCGCGCGTTATGCAGACAATTCAGCGAATGCGTGGTGCGCCCCATTTCCCGCGATCTTCATTTCGCTTGCTTGAACTGCGGAGAGTTTTGAACTTTCAGCAGCCTGGGCATTCGAATCGCTCGGCACGATTTGGCGACCTGGGTGCCTGGGCAGTTGCGGCACAATGATTTTTTCCCAAGAAAATTTTTCCAAGCTTCTGGCAGGGCTGGCGAACTCGTGAATCGCAATAGCATCGTGATTGCAGCGCTGGCTGTCATCGTTTCAGGCGTGGGCGCATGTTCCGATTCCGCAGCTCCCGAGGGTGAGCGGCCACCCGGCGCTGGTAACCCGAGCGCAGCCAGGGAAGTGCCGGTCACCGCCGATCATCCGCAGCTCAAGGACTTTGCGCTCGAGGTCGAAGCGCTCGGCACGGTGCGAGCGAACGAATCCGTCGACATCACCGCCAAGGTCGCGGACCGCGTCGCGGCGATCCATTTCGATGAAGGCAAGAAGGTCAGCAAGGGCGAGGTGCTGATCGAACTGGATAACGAAGAAGCGCGCGCGGACCTCGCAGCGGCAGAAGCGGCCGAGCGTGACAGCAGCAGCCAATACAAACGCAGCCAGGAGCTGTACGAGACCAGAGCCTTATCGGAAGCGCAGCTCGATCAACTGCAGGCCACCATGCTTGCCAATCGGGCGCGAGTCGCCGCTGCGCGTTCGCGGGTTAATGATCGCGTCATCACTGCGCCATTCAATGGCCGCGTCGGCTTGCGCAATGTCAGCTTAGGTGGCTTGGTCAACCCCGGCGCCGTCATTACCACACTCGACGATCTCAGCGTCGTAAAGCTCGATTTCGCCGTGCCGGAATTGTTTCTCTCCAGCCTCAAGCCCGGGCTCACCATCGAAGCGCAGACCAACGCCTATCCGAACACGACATTCAAAGGGCGCGTCGACAGCGTCGATACGCGGGTCGATCCGACCACGCGCTCCATCGTCGTGCGTGCCGTGATCGACAACCGTGACAGCCGGCTGCGGCCCGGCATGTTCATGACGCTGCGCCTGGTGCGTTCGGAAGGCCAGGCGTTGATGCTGCCGGAAGCCGCCATCGTGCCCGAAGACAGTCGGCATTTCGTGTTCGTGGTCGACGAAGGCAAAGCGCGCAAGCGCGAAGTGACTCTCGGCCGTCGCCGCCCCGGCGAGGTGGAAATTCTCGACGGCGTCACCGCCGAAGATGTGGTCGTCGTCGACGGCACCATGAACATTCACGACGGCACTCCAGTCACCACGCGCACCGGTGCGTCTGCGCAGACTGCCTCATGATTCTCTCGGAAATCTCGGTCCGACGACCGGTGTTCGCCATGGTGGTCAGTCTGCTGCTGACCCTCATCGGCTTGATGGCATTGAGCCGCCTGACCGTGCGTGAAACGCCGAACGTGCAGCCGCCCGTCGTGAGTATCGATACTGTGTATCGAGGCGCGTCCGCCCCGGTGGTTGAATCGAAGATCACGCAGGTGATCGAGAACCAGATCGCGGGTCTCGAAGGCGTCGAGACGCTGCGTTCTTCCAGCTTCGACGAACGCTCGCGCATCACCATCGAGTTCGACGTTGGATCGCGATATCGAGTCGGCGGCGAACGACGTGCGCGATCGCGTATCGCGAGTCGCGGCAGCAGCTGCCGGACGAAGCCGACCAGCCGCAGGTCGCCAAGGTCGATACCGCGTCCGAGCCCGTGATGTGGCTGGCCTTGACCAGCCTCACCCGTACGCAGCTCGAACTGACCGACTACGCCGATCGCTACCTGGTCGATCGTTTGTCGGTCGTGCCCGGCGTGGCGCACCGTTCGCGTCAGCGGCGAGCGCCGCTACGCCATGCGTGTGTGGCTGGATCGCAAAGCGCTGGCAGCGCGGCAGCTGACGGTGCAGGACATCGAAGACTCGCTGCGGCAGCGAGAACGTCGAGCTGCCGGCCGGCCGCATCGAATCGCTGCGAGCGCGAATTCACGCTGCGCACCGACACCGGCCTGAGACACCGACGGAGGATTTCCGCCAGCTGGTCGATCGGCCGCGGGCGCCGACGGCTACCTGGTGCGGCTGGGCGAAGTCGCGAATCGTGCGAAGTTCGCGGCCGAGGACTAGCGCACGTTGGCGCGCACCGACGGCAAGTCCGGGCGTCAGCCTCGGCATCGTGCCGCAGTCCACGGCCAATGTGCTCGATGTTTCCAGAGGCGTGCAGGCCGAGATCGCTGCGAAGTGCAGAAGACTCTGCCGCCGGACACTGCGTGCTCGATATCAACATCGACGACTCGGTCTTCATCAGCGAGTCGATTTCTGAAGGTCGATCAAGCGCTGGTGTCGCGCTGCTGCTGGTGCTGGTCGTCATCTACCTGTTCCTCGGCACGCTGCGCGCCACCCTGATTCCGGCGGTGACGATTCCGGTGTCGATCATCTGCGGCCTGCATCGTCATGGCGATCGCTCGGTTTCTCGATCAACACGCTGACGCTGCTGGGCGCGGTGCTCGCCATCGGCCTGGTCGTCGACGACGCCATCGTGGTGCTCGAGAACATCGTGCGGCGCATCGAGCTCGGCGAAGCCGCCGTTGCTGGCGGCGATCGACGGCAGCCGCGAAATCGGCTTCGCGGTCATCGCCACCACGCTGGTGCTGATGGCCGTGTTCCTGCCGATCTCGTTCATTCCCGGCAACATCGGCCGGCTGTTCGGCGAGTTCGGCATCACCATCGCCGCGGCGGTCGGCATTCTCGGCGCTGGTCGCGCTGACGCTGGTGCCGATGATGAGCTCGAAGCTGTTTGCCAACGGCATCGTGCGCGGCAAGTGGCGCACGCCGTCGACCGTTTCTTCCAGGCATTGTCGAGCGCTACGAACGCAGCCTGCGCAGCGCTGGCTGCGCCGCGGCATGTGGTCGGTGATCGCGGCGCCTTGGCTTTCGGCCTGGTGCTCGTGGCTGTCCATGCGATGCTGCCGCCGGAGACTCGCCCGCCGGAAGACCGGCACGCGTCTTCATCCGCGTGACGGCACCGGAGGGCGCGAGCTTGCAGTACCTCGATCGTTACCTGCGTCAGGTCGAAGAAATCGCGCTGGAGGAAGTCGAGCGCGGCAACGGTCCGGCGTTACAACGCGCGCAGCGGCAATTTCGGCGGCGGCAGCGACGTCAACTCGGGCTTGTTTCTGCTGAACCTCAGCGATTGGGATGAGCGAAACGAGTCGGCGCAGCAGATTGCCGCCCGCCTGCGAACCCGGCTGTCCAGCCTGGTCGGCGTGCGGGTCAACGTGATCACGCCGGGTGGATCGGGTATCCGCGGCTCAGGCATTCCCGTGCAGGTCGTGCTCGGCGGCAGCGACTACGAAGAGCTCGCCCGCTGGCGCGACACCATTCTCGGCGCAGGCGGCGGAGAATCCCGGGCTCACCAACCTCGATTCGGACTTCTACGCGCGCAAGCCGCAGCTCCGCGTCACTGTGGATCGCAATCGCGCCGGCGACCTGGGCGTGTCGCTGACGACGGTGGGCCGCACGCTGGAAACCATGATGGGCTCGCGCATCGTCACGACGTATCTGGATCGACGGCGAGGAATACAACGTGATCCTGCAGGCGCGAGGATACGGATCGCGCCACCGCCAGCGATCTCGACGAACATCTACGTGCGCTCGGCGTCGACGCGCGAGCTGGTGCCGCTGTCGAGTCTGGTGCGCATCGAGGAGATGGCGGGCCCGACGGAGCTGCAAGCGCTTCGACCGGCTGCGTTCCATCACGTCGTCCGCGAATCTCACGTCCGGCTATTCGCTCGGCGAGGCGGCTCGACTACATGGAGAACCTGATCCGCAACGAGATGCCGGCGCACGCGGTCATCAACTACGACGGCGAGTCGCGCGAGTTCAAACGTTCCGGCGGCGCGCTGTACGTGACGTTCGTGCTGGCGCTGGTGATCGTGTTCCTGGTGCTGGCGGCGCAGTTCGAGAGCTTCCTCCATCCGTTGATCATCATGATGACCGTGCCGCTGGCGGTCGACCGGCGCGCTGCTCGGGCTTGTGGGTGACGGATCGCTCCATCAACGTCTACAGCCAGATCGGCTGCATCATGCTGATCGGCCTCGCCGCCAAGAACGGCATCCTGATCGTGGAGTTCGCCAACCAGCTGCGCGATCGCGGCGTCGAGTTCTACGCGGCCATCATCGAGGCGTCGGCGATCCGCCTGCGGCCGGTGCTGATGACCAGCCTGTGTACGGTGTTCGGCGCAGTGCCGTTGCTGATTGCTTCGGGGGCAGGCGCGGAAAGCCGCAGCACCATCGGTTCGGTCGTCGTCTACGGCGTAACGTTCTCGTTGTTGCTGACGCTCTATGTGGTGCCCGTGGTGTATGCCTTCGTGGCGCGTAACACCAAGTCGCCCGAGTACATCAGCGCAGCTGATCGACCGGCTGCGCTCGGGCAGCGGTAAGCCCGTGACGGACAGGCCCTAGATAAAAAAAGCCGGTGGGCTGCAACACACACCGGCTCGTGTCCCAGAACATTCAGTTCGCACACTGCGTACCGAAAGCTCTCGCAGGAGGACGCATGCTATGACCGCGTCCCGGTGGCAGGGTTCCCTGAATCTTTTTCATTTCGGAAAAAGTTTTTTGGAAGCAGTTCCGCACCAATGTGAGCCATGCTCCCTCCATTAGTTAGGAAAACTAACTGATCGAGCGCGACTTTCCGAGTCGGGGGCGGCGCCGCACATTGCTAGAATGCTCGCCACCCGACGGCTGCCGATCCGGTGGCCCGCTGCTTGGAATGTCGCAATGGCTCTGACGCCTTACCAACAACTCGAACAGGAATTCCGGCGCCTGCACGCCTTCCGCGGCGCCGCCAGCATTCTGCGCTGGGACTCCGCGGTGATGATGCCGCGGGGCAGCTCCGACCTGCGCGGCGAGCAGCTGGCAGCGCTCGAGACCGAGAGCCATGCGCTGCTGACCTCGCCAAGGGTTTCGCGACTGCTCGAGCGGGCCGAGGCCGATCTGCGCAGGCCTGGAGGACTGGCAGCAGGCCAACCTGCGCGAGATGCGCCGCGAGCGCGACCACGCCATCGCCACGCCGCAGACGCTGTGTCACGGCTTGCCAAGGCCACGTCGCCGCGCCGAGGTCAAGTGGATCGAGGCGCGCGCAGAAGAGCGACTTCGCGCATTTTCGCGCCGCATCTCGAGGAAGTGGTCAGGGCTGGTGCGCGACAAGGCCGAGCTGCTGGGCAAGGCGCTCAAGCTCGAGCCGTACGACGCGCTGCTCGACGAGTTCAGCCCCGGCATGACGACAGCCGAGATCGACGCGCATCTTCACCAGCCGTCGGGCGGCGCCTGCCGGACTGATCCAGGAAGTCATCGACCTGCAGGCGCAACAGCCGCCGCTGGAGATCACCGGCCGCTTCACGACCGGCAAGCAGCGCGCGCTGGCGCATCGAAGTGATGAAGGCGCTCGGCTTTCCTTTCGACCGCGGCCGCCTCGACGAGAGCGATCATCCGTTCACCGGCGGCGTGCCCGGCGACATGCGCATCACCACGCGCTTCGAGTCCACCGAGCCGTTCACCGGCCTGATGGGCGTGCTGCACGAGACCGGGCACGCGATGTACGACATCGGGCTGCCCGAAGCCTGGCGCGATCAGCCGGTGGGTCGCGATCGCGGCATGGCCGCTGCAGGAAAGCCAGTCGCTGCTGCTGGAAATGCTCATCTGCCGCAGCCGGCCGTTCCTGCGGCTATCTCAAGCCGCTGCTGGAGAAGCCTTCGGCGTGTCCGGCCCGGAATGGGAAGTGGAGAACCTGTATCGGCTGCTGACCCGCGTGCGGCGCAGCCTGATCCGCGTCGACGCCGACGAGCTGACCTATCCGGTGCACATCATGCTGCGCTACGACCTGGAGAAGCAGATCCTCAAGGGCGAGCTGCCGATCCGGGACCTGCCCGAAGCCTGGAACGCTCGGCATGGCCGATCGTCTCGGCGTGCGGCCCGCCGAACGACGCCGAAGGCTGCCTGCAGGACGTGCACTGGGCGGTCGGCTCGTTCGGTTATTTTCCGTCGTATGCGATCGGCGCCGTGATCGCCGGCGCAGCTGTACGAGAGCCTGCGCGCCGACCGGCCCGAACTCGACGAGGAGATCGCCGCCGGTCGATTCGGCGGCCTGTTCGACTGGCTGCGGCAGAACGTGCATGCGCTCGCGCGCGCAGCGTCAGCACGCCGGAGCTGATCCGCAACGCCACCGGCAAGCCGCTGACGGCCGCGGCCTGGCTGCGGTACGTCGAAGGGCAAATATCTGGAAGAGGTAGCTGATGTCAGCCGTCCCCGAGTCTCTCCAACAACTTCAAACGCCTGCAAGCGCGGCTGCGCGGCCTCGTCGGCAAGGCCATCGAAGACTTCCGCATGATCGAGGACGGCGACCAGGTGATGGTGTGCCTGTCCGGCGGCAAGGATTCGTACACGCTGCTGGACATGCTGCTGTCGCTGCAGCGCAGTGCGCCGGTCGACTTCGAGCTGATCGCGGTGAACCTGGACCAGAAGCAGCCGGGCTTTCCGGCGCATGTGCTGCCCGAATACCTGACGCGCGCTGGGCGTGCCGTTTCACATCATCGAGCAGGACACGTACAGCGTCGTCAAGCGCGTGATCCCCGAAGGCAAGACCATGTGCGGTCTGTGCTCGCGGCTGCGTCGCGGCGCGCTTGTATCGCTACGCGGCGGAGAACGGCATCACCAAGATCGCGCTCGGCCATCATCGCGACGACATCGTCGAGACGCTGTTCCTGAACATGTTCTTCGGCGGCAAGCTGAAGGCGATGCCGCCGAAGCTGCGCTCCGACAGACGGCCGGCACATCGTGATCCGGCCGCTGGCGTACGTGCCCGAGCGCGAGATCGAACGCTACGCGCGCGGCCCGCGAGTTTCCGATCATTCCCTGCAAGCTGTGCGGCTCGCAGGACAACCTGCAGCGCGTCGAGATCAAGAAGATGCTGCATGACTGGGAGCGCGAATACCCCGGCCGTACCGAGTCGATCTTCTCCAGCCTGCGTAACGTCGCGCCGTCGCATCTCGCCGATCCGGCCGCGTTCGATTTCAGTAAGGGCATTTCGCCCAGGTCATCAGCCCGGGCGGGTGAGCGGTCTGCCATCGACGTTCCAGGAGACCTGTTTTAGTGAGCCAGCAGTACATCGTGTTCTCGCATGGCCAGGACGGCGATCCCTGGGGCACGAAAATCCTCGCCATGGCCGAAGTGGCGCGTCGTCATGGGCTGACGGTGGAATCGGTCGACTATCGCAACATGCCCGATCCGGCGGCGCGCGTGCAGAAGCTGCTGGAAGTCTGCAAGAAACTACCGGGCGAGCTGCTGCTGGTCGGTTCGAGCCTCGGCGCTCATGTTTGCACTACTGTTTCGACGCAGGTGCTGACGCGCGGCCTGTTCCTGCTCGCGCCGGCCTTTTTCATGCCCGGCTACGAACGTTACACGCCGTCGCCGCCTGCCTGTCCGGTGGACATCGTGCACGGCTGGAACGACGACATCGTGCCGGTGGAGAACAGTATCCGCTACGCGCGCCAATACAAATGCGCATTGCATGTGCTCGATTCCGATCATCGCCTGACCGCGAGCCTGGATGAGGTGTGCGCCTTGCTCGACCGCTTCCTGCAGCGGGTGCTGGCCGGCGCCTGAAGTCCGGCCGCTCCTGCTAGTATTCGCTTTGCGAGTTCCTCTGCAGCTTCGGGCGGGTCGAGCGACAGGAGTGACATTCATGAGCAAGAAGAACGGGAATTGGATCGCGGCCCCGATGGCGCTCGCTGCGCTGTTGCTTGCAGCCTGCGGTTCGCAGCAAAAACCCGTCGAGCCGCCGCCTCCGGTCAAGGACACAGTGTTCGGCGATGCGGTGGGTGCAATGGATAAGGCGCGAGGCGTCGAAGCAACGATGCTGCAGCAGAAAGAAGGCCTCGACCACGCGCTGCAAGAACAAGAGAATCCGGCCGCCGAATAGCGCGTCGCGAATTATTACCGATGGCCGATCTCTCCGGACTCGACAGACTCTGGCTCGGGCTGCTGCGTGCCCCGCTTTCCGCGTGGGCGCGCCCTCATGTTTTGCCGGAAGACTTGCGCAATCGTTACGCGCAGCGCGAGCGACCGATTTGTTATGTGCTGAGCGAATTCGCCGTCGCCGACCTGGTGGTGCTGGAAAGAGTCTGCGCCGCTTACGGGCTGACGCAGCCTTTGCAGGCGTTGAAGCCGCCGCTGCCGTCGCAGTCGGTGCTGTTCCTCGAACGCGCGGCGGGGTTCTGGGGCGAGCGCACTGACTATCGCATTTCCCACTCGATGCGCCAGTTGGTCGCCGCCGCCATCGACGACCCCACGCTCGATGTAGACCTGGTGCCGGTGACGGTGTTGTGGGGGCGTGCGCCGGATCGCAAGGATTCGTGGCTGCGCATCCTGCTGTCGGAGAACTGGGAGCGTGTCGGGCGCTTCCGTCGCCTGCTGTCCTTGCTGGTGAATGGTCGCAACCTGTTCGTGCAGTTCGGCGAATCCTTGTCGTTGCGTAATGCGATCAATGAAGGTCCGGACAAATCGCGTGCCGTTCGGCGCGTCACTCGTTCGTTGCGATTGATGCTGGCCCGGCAGCGGGGGGCGACCATCGGCCCCGACCTGTCGCATCGTCGAACGATGGCGACACAGGTGTTGCGTGCCGCCGCCGTGCGTCGCGCGATGGCCGATGAAATGAAATCGAAAAAGATCTCGCGCCGTGAAGCATTGAAGCTGGCGCAGGACTACGTTGCGGAGATCGCGGCCAACTACTCGCACATCTTCGTCGCCTTCATGGCGAAGGGGTTGAGCTGGTTCTGGACCCGGCTGTACGACGGCGTCGAGCTGCACCACGTCGAACAGCTGCAGAAAATCATCGACGGCAACGAAGTCATTTACGTACCGTGCCATCGCAGCCACATCGATTATCTGTTGCTGTCCTACGTCATCTATTACAAGGGCTACGCGATCCCGCACATCGCCGCCGGCATCAACCTGAACATGGCCGGCGCCGGCCCGTTCCTGCGCAAGGGTGGCGCCTTCTTCATGCGTCGCAGCTTCAAGGGCAACACGCTGTACACCATGGTGTTCATGAAATACCTGGGCCTGATGATGGCGCGCGGCCACTCGATCGAATATTTCATCGAGGGCGGGCGCAGTCGCACCGGCCGCTTGCTGCAGCCCAAGACCGGCATGCTGTCGATGACCTTGCGCAGTTATCTGCGCGATCCACGACGGCCGGTCGTGTTCCTGCCGGTTTACTTCGGCTACGAGCGGCTGGTCGAAGGCAAGACTTATGTCGGCGAGATGCTGGGCAAGCCCAAGGAAAAAGAATCGGTATTCGGCATGTTGCGTACGGTGCCGGCGGCACTGCGCAAGCGCTTCGGCAAGGTGCATGTGAGCTTCGGCGAGGCCATCCATCTCGACGAAGTGTTGCAGCGGCACGATCCAGACAACCGCCGCGCCGTCGAGAAAATCGAGCGCCCGCCGTGGCTGCCCGCTGCCGTCGACGAACTTGCGATGCGCATCATGACCAACATCAACAGCGCGGCTTGCGTTGCGCCGATGAACCTCATCGCGCTGGCGTTGCTGGCGACGCCGAAGCAGTCGATGCTCGAAGGCGATCTCGCCCGGCAGTTCGAGTTGTACGCCTCGTTGTTGCGTCACGCGCCTTACTCGCCCCTCGTATGGATCACCGAGACCGATGGCGCTTCGATCGTGCGGCATGGTGAACGCATGGGCGTCATTCAGCGGCTGCAACATCCGCTCGGCGATGTCATGCAGATGACGGAGGAGAACTCCGTGCTCATGACGTACTTCCGTAACAACGTGTTGCACCTGATGGCGCTGCCGTCGTTGATCGCCTGCTGCTTCCTGAACAATCGCACCATGCGCACCGAAGACATTCAGCGCTTGATGTGGCGCGTTTATCCCTACGTGCGCGACGAACTGTTCCTGCGCTGGACCGAAGCGGAAATCGGCGCGGCGGTCCTTGAAACCCTCGACGACCTGGCCAATCACGGCCTGCTGGAGTCGGTGGAGTCGGGCGCGCAATGGCGCCGGCCGCCCACCGGTTCAGCCGAAGCCGTGCAGCTGTCGTTGCTGGCGCAGGTGACGGTGCAGATCATCGAACGGTACTACCTCGTCATTGCCGTGCTGCTGAAGTCCGGCAGCGGGCGCATCAGCCAGGACGCGCTGGAGTCGCAATGCCAGCTGATGGCGCAGCGCATGTCGCTGCTCTATGAGCTGAACTCGCCCGAGTTCTTCGATAAGACGCTGTTCAAGAACTTCATCGACCTGCTGCGCTCCCGGAATGTGCTGGGCGTGAACGCCGAAGGGCGCCTGACCTATACCGACATGCTGCCCGCCGTCGTCGACGATGCTCAGCTGGTGTTGCATGAACAGATCCGCAACAGCGTGCTGCAGGTGACGCATCGATAGGCAGTGAAGAGTGACTCGTGATCGGTGACTAGGTAAGGTGCCGGTGTATGAGAACCCTATTCGCGATGGTCGCGCTCGCTACTGGCGCGGCAGCTCACGCAGACCTCATCCTCTCCACGCCGGCGGCACAGGTTGTGTCCGGCACGACGCTGGATCTCGACCTCACGATCACCAACAGCGAGGCTGAGCCGCTGGTGGTTGATCTGCCGTCGCCAGTACATGTGCGCTTTGAAACGCCTGCGGCGCTTTCCGTCATCGAGCTCACGCCTGAACGCAGCGGCCGCATTGAAGTGGCCCCCGGTGAGTTCACTCGCATCAAGCTGCAAGGTGTGATGCCGGCCGGAGTGCAGGGGGGCGCGACGCTGGTGCCAACGGGGTTGGCATCGAATTCCGTGGCATTGCAGATTCTTGCGCCCGCTCCGGGCGGGATGATTGCGGCGAACGAGTCGGCGAAGAACGCCGAGCCGCCGCAGCGAAAGGGTTCTTATGCCACGGCGCTGGTGGACAAGCCGCCGCCGCTGGCGGTGTCGGTGTATGAGCCTGTGTATTTCCTCATCGGCGGCGACGGCGGGCTGAACGCGAAATTCCAGATCAGCCTGCGCTACCAGTTGTTCGACGGCCGCGGCGCGCTGGCGAGCCGCCTGCCGTGGATCGATGATCTGTACCTGTCGTATTCACAGACCTCGCTGTGGGACCTGGGCGACCTGTCGAAGCCGTTCAAAGACTCCAGCTATCGGCCGCGCGTGTTCTTTTCGAACTACGACCTGGCGCGCTTTTTCGACGGCCAGATGCGCATTGGCGTGGAGACCGGCTTCGGCCATGAATCCAACGGCAAGGAAGCCGACGAATCGCGCAGCTTCAACATGCTGTACGTACGCCCGACGCTGACGCTCGGCGATCCTTCCGGACTGCGTTTCTTCGCCGCGCCGCTGATTCATAACTATATTGCCGACGGCGACAATCGCGATCTCAAGGACTATCGCGGCTATGTCGACTGGGTGCTCGGCTTCGGCGCCAAGGGCGGGCTGGATTTCTGGACCACGCTGCGCAAGGGCCAGCGCAGCGACTACGGCAGCGTGGAGCTGAATGTTTCCTACCCGCTGTCCAAACTCAGCGGCGGCGATCTCACCGGCTGGCTGACGCTGCAATACTTCAATGGCTACGGCGAGAGCCTGATCGATTACAACCGCAAGCTGGATTCTCAGTTGCGGCTGGGGATCTCCGTCGCTCTTTGACGAGTCCGCTCACGCGGCTGCGCACTTCTTGACGGTGTCCCAGGTGCGCGTGGTCACGTTCTTGTCGAACGTCCGCTCGATCAATGCCATGAACACGGGCGAGCCCGGTTTCGGAATATAGGCTGTGAGGATATCGCGGCCGTTCATTGTGAGGATGCGAGCACCGTCAACTTCCAGCGGCAGTGACAACTTCGTCTTGGCGGGTTCGCGCAAGAACGTGACGACTCGCTTCGCGTTGGCGGGCAACCGGAAGCGGGCGTAGGGGTCAGCATCCAGCAGCTCATTCAGAGCGCTTACGGAGCGTACGATTGTGTAGAACGTGCGGTCCAGCTGCTTCGCCATGGCTGCCTCCGCTTTGCGTGCAAGCGTGGTCTCGGATGCGGAGCGTGCGTCGAACACGACATTGCCACTGGACCGCACGGTCTTCACCTTAGTGAAGCCCGCGGCCTCGAAGCAGCGCTGCAGCTCGGGCATTTTCGCATTCATCGGGCTCACGCCACGAAGGAAGGCAACATAGCGGGGCATGGTTTTGCCGTTGTTTCGTGGTTAGGGCTCTGTGAGTCAATCGTAGCTTTTGACGTTGCCGCGGCCTTTCTTCACCTGGCTGCGCTGCTGCTTCCCTTCCAACCTGCGTTCCTTCGACGCTCGCGTCGGCCGAGTCGCCTTGCGAATGCGCGGTTCGATGCGGGCTTGCGCGACGAGTTCGTCCAACCGCTCCATCGCGTCGCGCTTGTTATGCTCTTGGGTGCGGAAGCGTTGCGCGCTGATGACGATGACATCGTCCGACGTCAGTCGCCGGCCGGCCAGAGTGCGCAAACGAATGCGCACCCGCTCCGGCAGTGCGGGCCAGGCTTTGAGATCACAGCGTAACTGGACCGCGCTTGCGACCTTGTTGACGTTCTGGCCGCCTGGTCCGCCGGCGCGAATGAAGTGCAGCTCGATAGCCGCGTCTGGAACGCCTTGCTCGCTCATGAGAGGCTCAAACGTCGCGCGCGATCGGGCCCCGTTCGCGCATCTCGAGAATCACTTCGCGCTGCGCCACCGGGATGGTGATGTTGTGCTGCTTGAACAGCCGCCAGATGGCGCGGTTCACATCGGAGCGGATGTTGTTCACGCCTTCCTGCGGATCGGCGATCCAGAAGCGCAGTTCCAGGTCGATGCCGTAATCGTTGAAGCCCATCATGCGCGATACCGGTTTAGGGTCACGCAGGATGCGCGGCTGATCGTCGGTTGCCTGCAGCAGCACGTCGAGCGCCTTTTCCGGATCGTCGCGATAGCTGACGCGCACCGGCAGCTTGAGGCGCACGCGAGGATCGGTGTAACTCCAGTTGATCACCGGATTGGTGATCAGGTTCTGGTTGGGCACCAGTGTCTCGACGCCGTCGCGATCGCGCACGACGACGTAGCGGCCGCGCAATTCCTGGACCCACCCGAAGCCTTCGGTGCTGGTGCCGGTGGTGCCGGTGAAGCTGATGACGTCGCCGGGCTTGATGGAACGGTCCATCAGCAACACGAAACCGCTGACGAAGTTCGCGGCAATGGCCTGCAGGCCGAAGCCCAGGCCGATGCCGACGGCGCCGGTGAGTACGTTCAGCGTCGTGAGATCGAGCCCGGCGGCATTCAGCCCGAGCAGGATGGCGAGGCTGATGAGGAACACCTGCGAGAACTTGGAGATGCCGATCCGCATGCTGAGCGCAAGGCCCTGCATCGACATCAGGCGCCGCTCGATCCAGCGCGCCAGCCACACGCCGACCATGATGAACGCGCCGACGGTGAACAGGATCTTCATCACCGACCACAGCGTGATGCGACGCTTGCCGGCTTCGATGCCGACGCTGTCGAAGGCCTGCACCAGCGGGTCGAACCAGCCGAGCACGTGCAGCGCCAGCAGGCCCCAGATCACGAACGTGATGATGTTGCCCCAGCCCTTGGTGCGATTGCCCACCGACAGGCGCACCACATAGACGGCAAGGCGAATCAGCAGCAGCAGCCCGGACAGCGTGATCGCCAGATCGACCAGCTTGCTGTCCGTCTTCAATGCGTGCAGAGCACCGCCGAACGCAGCGATCAGTACCAAGGCAGCGAGATGCGGACTGGTGATGAGTAGCGCTTCGGTGACGCGCGCCTGAAAGCCGGCCTGCACCAGCGCCAGCTTGCCGCGCTCGGTATTGCGCACCTGCCGGCCGAACCACCAGGCGACCACAATAGCGATCGCGATCGCGGCCAGTTGCAACAGCGATATCGGAGTGAGCAGTGCCTCCAGAGCCAGGCCCGCGTTATGCAGCAATTCCTGCATGAGTCGTTATGCGTTGAGGTCGGGGATCAGTTCGCTTTCCAGCCGTGCGATCTGATCCTTCAGCATTAATTTGCGTTTCTTGAGCCGCCGCAGCTGCACTTCGTTGACGTACAGGTCCATCTGCAGGCGGTGAATCACGTCATCCAGGTCGCGATGTTCGATGCGCAGCTCCCGCAGCCGCTCGAGGCGTCGGAATGTTTCGGTCTCGACGTTGTTTTCCGTTTCGCTCATCGGCGCGTACTTTAGCGCATGCCGGACTACTGATGGTGATCCTGGCCATTGCCAGGCTCGGGACTGCCAAGACGTCGCTGTGACGGGGGCTGGTGTTCCGTTCCGCGGCGGCGTGCGCGCCAGTCTGCGAGATCAAACACCGTGGCGCTTTCCGTGGCACTTTCAACGGGCGCAGGCGGCGCGGGCTCTGCCGGCGGAATCGTTGTAGAAATCGATATGGTGACGGGCTCAGGGTGTGGCCGCGCGCGTTGCTCTTCGCCCGGTGCGTAACCCACGGAATCGACGCGCCGACCGGTCAGGATGACAAAACCTTGACGCCGCTCAATGCTGTTGGCGGTGTAATCGAAAATGTAGGTGCGTCGGATCGCCAGCTGCCCGCGCTCGCGCGTGAACGCCAGTCGCGCGAATGCGACAGTTCCATCGAGAAACTGCAGGCTGAGACGCTGGCACGCCTCCATCGCCGCCGCGTTGGCACGCTCACGCACCGCCAGGCTGTCCTGGATGAACCAGACAAACGCGGTCGCCGCGAGTAGCAGCACCAAGGCGCCCCAACCCAATTCCATCAGTGAAGTCTCCCAGGGACTCTCGGCCGACGCCGGGCCGACATTGGCCGACGCGAGCTGGCTTCGAGGTTGGCTATCATACGGCCGCCACCCGCCCAAAGAAGTCGAGATTACGCTTGAAGACCCCCCTGCTTTCCGTAGTGCCGCCGGCCGCGACCCTACCGCGCTGGGAGATTATCGACACCGTGTTACTGGACATGGACGGGACCCTGCTCGACCTGCGATTTGACAGTTATTTCTGGCTGGAGCTGGTGCCCGAGCGATATGCCGCGCGGCACGGGCTGACGGTGGAGCAGGCGCGCGCTGTGCTCGGGCCGCTATTTGCCGGTAAACAGGGAACGCTCGACTGGTACTGCACCGACTTCTGGACCCGCGAGCTGGCGCTGGATATTGCAGCGATGAAGCACGAAGTGCGCGAGCACGTGCGCTTCCTGCCCGGCGCCGAAGAGTTTCTGCAGGCGCTGCGGGAGAAGGGATTGCGCATCGCGCTGGTGACCAACGCCCATCGCGACAGTTTGAAAGTGAAGGCGACGCAGACCGGACTGCTGAATTATTTCGATGTCGTGTTCAGCTCGCACAGTTTCGGCGTGCCGAAAGAGCATCCGCAGTTCTGGCAGCAACTCGAAGCGGCCTTGCGCTTCGATCCTGCGCACACGTTATTTGTCGATGACAGTCACTCTGTGCTGGAAGCCGCGCGACGCCATGGCATCGCGCATATCTTCGCCATCTCGAGACCGGACTCGACGCTGAGTGCGCGAGAGGTGAGGGAATTCATGGCGGTGGAGGCGGTGAGGGAATTATTGGGAGAGTGACAGAACTACGCTCCCCAAACGATGTTGGTCCCCTGCAAATCCTGCTGCGGCGTTCTGCCAATTCTAGATGTCCGGTCCCCCCGCCTTGCAAAGCGCTGACCAGCCGCAATCTATCAAGTCGCGTCCGGTGGGGGCGCGGCGCTCTCGGCGGGCCGTTTGCTTCGACGCCGCCTTCTGCGTTTTCTCGGCGCGTCGTTCGCTGTATCGCCCGAAGCATCGCCAGGACCGCCATTCGCGGCTGCTGCCACAGGCGCGGGCACCGGTGCACTCTCTGGGCGAACTGAACTTTCTTGCCGAGGCGGGCGATACGACGATTGACCGCCGCTGCTGCTGCGAGGTGGGCCGCGACGTCCGCCACCAGCACCACTGCTGCCATTTCGTCCGCCGCCGGGGCGACCGCCACCAGGCCGGCCTCTGCCGCCGCTACTGCCGAAGGAGCGCCGCGGCGGCCGATCGGGAGTGATGATTTCAGGCAGCATGTCGGTGACGACTGCGGCGACCGGCAGTTTGCGGCCGATGTACGCCTCGATATCCGGCAGGGACATCACGTACTCCTCGCAACCGAAGCTGATCGCGTCGCCTTCGGCGCCGGCGCGCGCGGTGCGACCGATGCGATGCACGTAGTCTTCCGGATCCTGCGGCAGATCGTAGTTGAAGATGTGGCTGACATCCGGGATGTGCAGGCCGCGCGAAGCGACGTCGGTGCCGATCAGCACGGCGAGTATGCCGCTGTGAAAATCGCGCAGCATCCGCAGCCGTTTGCGTTGCGGCACGTCGCCGGAAATCGCCTCGGCGTTGAAGCCATTGAGGCGCAGCAGCGATCTCGAGTTCCTCGGCCGCGCGCCGCGTGTTGACGAACACCATGGTGCGTCGCGGATCCATATGCTGCAGCAAACCGACCAGCAAGCGCGGCTTTTCGTCGATTCGAAGGGTAGTAGATGACCTGGCGCACACGGTCGACGGTCATCTTGTCCGGCTCGATGCGCACCAGCATCGGATCGTTCATGTGCTCGTAGGCGAGCTCGAGCACGCGTTGCGAAAGCGTCGCTGAGAACAACATGTTGAGGCGTGCTTGAGGATCGGGCAGACGGCGCAGGATGTAGCGGATATCGGCGATGAAGCCGAGGTCGAACATGCGATCGGCTTCGTCCAGCACCAGCACCTGGACCGAGCGCAGGTCGATGACGCGCTGTTTGACGAAGTCGATGATGCGTCCGGGCGTGCCGATCAGGATATCGACGCCCTGTTCCAGATGATGTCTCTGCTTCTCGTAGTCGACGCCGCCGAATGCCAGGCCTAGTTGCAGGCCGGTGTGGGAGCCAAGGACTTCGGCGTCGCCATGGATCTGCACCGCCAGTTCGCGCGTCGGAGCGACAATCAACGCCCGCGGTGCATTCAGACTTCGTGACGGCGGTGGCGGCTCGCGCATCAGGCGCGCGTACATCGCAACCAGAAATGCCGCGGTTTTTCCCGTTCCCGTTTGCGCCTGTCCAGCTACGTCGAGACCGGCCAGCGCCTGCGGCAAGGTCTGCGCCTGGATCGGCGTGCAACGCTCGAAGGATGCGTCGGCCAAACCCTTTTCCAGTGCCTCTGGCAGATGCAGGCTGGTAAAGGACAGCTCGGTTAAGTGCGAATCAGCCATTCGATATGATTTACCTGTATGAAGTTGGACTCAGGTCGGCTGCCATGACGGCGGCCGGCCTGGCGCTCCCAGCTGTTATCGGTGGGACGACGCTTGCAAATTGGCAGGCGGGCGGTTTTAATAAGCCTCAACGAAGCGGATTCATCCGCACCTGCCCCGACCGGAGCACCGGCTCCAAGCCCCTCGTAGTTAAGACCCCTG
Organism: uncultured Gammaproteobacteria bacterium; assembly: GCA_963710595.1. GTDB lineage: Bacteria > Pseudomonadota > Gammaproteobacteria > Steroidobacterales > Steroidobacteraceae > Steroidobacter. Next base: position 117,877 of record CAVQAZ010000003.1, on the reverse strand, counting down.
ATGAAGTATTCCAGGGTAGATTTCACCAGGGGACACTTAAGCGGATACTCAAGCGCATATCGCGAGTAACGATCAGCGTCAGCAGACTGGCTTACATCGAGCACAAGCACCGCTCACACAGATTTTTCCAAGCAATTTTTTTCACGCGCCCTTCGTATGGAGATGACGCCAAGATAGCCAGATCGGTCGAGTCGTCCAGGTTGGTAGACCAGACCAGCCGCCGGGCCCCGGCATTGTGCCCGACCGGGCACACGCAGTCACCCGGTCATTTCCGCCCCCGTCAGGCGGCGCGAAGCTTCGAATTCATCACGCATGTCCCACGCCCGGTTTCAGTTACTGATCCAGCCGCTGGTTTACAACCCAAGTTTCAACAAGTTTTCATTATCCGATCAGCCATCCCGTCCATTCCGTGGAGGAAGAGTTCCTGGTGAGCAGCGAGACGATTGTGCATGTCACCGACGCCAGCTTTGAAGATGACGTCGTCAAGGCCAAAGGCCCGGTATTACTGGATTTCTGGGCGGAGTGGTGCGGCCCCTGCAAGATGATTGCACCTATGCTGGGCGAGATCGCGACCGAGTACAAAGAGAAGGTCACGATCGCCAAGCTCAACATCGACGAGAATCCCAAAACGCCGCAGCGATTCAATGTGCGCGGCATCCCCACCCTCATCCTCTTCAAGAACGGCCAGGTCGAAGGTCAGAAGGTAGGGGCATTGCGTAAATCTGACCTGGCCGCATTTCTGGACAGCAAACTGTGAGAGGCTATCTCGGTAATCAAGCTCGTAACCGCCCGGGCAATAAAGGTGGCGGTGGTGGCGGTGGTCGTTCCAACCGCGGCGGTAACAACAACGACGGTAATCGCGGCGAGCGCGGCGAGCGCAGCGGCAATCACCGCCAGCCGCAGCACGACGACCTGCCGCAGGACGATCCGTTCGATGGCGATGACGTCGGCGTAATTTCCCCGGCGGAACTGGCGGCCTCGCGCCAGTCCATGAACCTGACTCAGCTGAAGCTGAAGCCGGTGCCGGAGCTGGTCGAAGTCGCGCAGAAGATGGGGCTGGAAAACCTGGCCCGCTCCCGCAAGCAGGACATCATCTTCTCCATCCTCAAGGCGCACGCGCGCAGCGGCGAGGACATCTACGGCGACGGCGTGCTGGAGATACTGCAGGACGGCTTCGGCTTCCTGCGCTCCTCCGACAGCTCCTACCTGGCCGGCCCGGACGACATCTACGTCTGCCCGAGCCAGATCCGGCGCTTCAACCTGCGCACCGGCGATTCCATCTCCGGCCTGATCCGCCCGCCGAAAGACGGCGAGCGCTATTTCGCGCTGCTGAAGGTCGGCGAGATCAACTTCGACTCCCCCGAAGGCGCCAAGCACAAGGTGCTGTTCGAGAACCTGACGCCGCTGCATCCGACCGAAGCGCTTCAAGCTGGAACGCGGCAACGGCTCGCAGCGAAGACCTGACCGCCCGCATCATCGACCTGGTGTCGCCGATCGGCAAAGGCCAGCGCGGCCTGATCATCTCCCCGCCCAAGGCGGGTAAGACCATGCTGCTGCAGAACATCGCCAGTTCGATCACCTCGAACCATCCCGATGTGTACCTGATCGTGCTGCTGATCGACGAACGTCCGGAAGAAGTCACCGAAATGACGCGCACCGTGCGCGGCGAAGTGGTGTCTTCGACGTTCGATGAACCCGCGACGCGTCACGTGCAGGTCGCGGAAATGGTGATCGAGAAGGCCAAGCGCCTGGTCGAGCACAAACGCGACGTGGTGATCCTGCTCGACTCCATCACTCGTCTTGCGCGTGCTTACAACACCGTCATCCCGAGCTCCGGCAAGGTGCTCACCGGTGGTGTCGACGCCAACGCCCTGCAGCGCCCCAAGCGCTTCTTCGGCGCGGCTCGCAACATCGAAGAGGGCGGCTCGCTGACCATTCTCGCCACGGCGCTGATCGACACCGGTTCGCGCATGGACGACGTGATCTATGAAGAATTCAAAGGCACCGGCAACGCGGAAATCCACCTGGATCGCCGCGTCTCGGAAAAGCGTGTGTTCCCTGCGGTAAACATCAACCGTTCGGGCACCCGCCGCGAAGAACTGATCACCTCGGCCGAAGAGCTGCAGAAGATCTGGATCCTGCGCAAGCTGCTGCACCCCATGGACGAACTGGCGGCCATCGAGTTCCTCATCGACAAGATGAAGGACACGAAAACCAACGGCGAATTCTTCGATGCGATGAAGCGCTGAGCGCGCTTGCCTTGACCCCTCAGCGGCGCGGACACGCGTTGAGGGGAGATCGCAAGTGCCAACTGGATCACAGTTCCCGCAGCGGCCCGGGCCGCTGTTGGTCGCGTGCTCAACGGTTGCGATGCGGTTCGCGGTTCGGTGGGGGATGCCGTCATTAACTAGCGCGCAAATCCACAAGCCGATAAGGAACACCAGGATGCCGGTAATGCCGGCACCGCGGTCCGCATGTCTGATCCACGCCCCGATTCACCGACGCTGCGCCTGCGTCGCTTGGACGCATCGGCTCAGGAGCTCGAGGAGCTCATGCGCGAGGGGCGCATTACTACCCTGTTCCAGCCCATCGTCGATCCGCGATCGCGCGCTGTCTGCGGTTTTGAAGCGCTGAGTCGCGGCCCTTCCGACAGCTGGTTGCACTCGCCGCAGAATCTTTTTGAAGCCGCGCGCCGCGCCGGCCTCAAGCTCGAACTCGATTTCCTGTGCATGCAAAGCGCTTTCAAGCGTTTCATCGCGGCGCGCGTCGCCGGGCAGTTGTTCGTCAACGTTTCGCCCGACACGATTTACGAGGACCCTGATTTCGCCGACCATTTCCTCGACATGGCGCGCACCGCGGCCCTTGCGCCCGACCGCTGCGTCATCGAGCTCACCGAAGAAAGCCTGCTGGACGATTACGACCGCCTGCGCTTCACCCTGCAGAGGCTGCGTGAGGCCGGCTGCGCGATTGCGATCGACGATCTTGGCGCCGGCTCTTCGGGGCTGCGCACGTGGTCGGAGCTGAAGCCCGACTACGTGAAGATCGATCGCTACTTCGTCAGCGGCATCGACGCCGACTCCACCAAGCTCGAATTCGTTCGCTCCATGCTGGACATGGGCCGCGCCATGGGTTGCCGCGTCATCGCCGAAGGCGTGGAGACCGAGAGAGAATGTCGCGAGCTGGTCGACCTCGGGCTCGATCGCCTGCAAGGTCATTTGTTCGGCCGGCCGGGCATCGCGCCCATCGCAGCGCTGCAGCCGCTCGAATCGCTGGATCGCTCCATCGTCACTTACACCGCGTTGTGCGCCGAGCACATCGCGACGTACTGTGCGTCCGGTACCGCCGGAAATGCGCGTTACCGAAGTCGCCGATTTGTTTCGCGACAATCCCGAGCAGCTGACGCTGGCCGTGGTGCAGGAAGGCCGCCCGCTCGGCGTCGTGCGGCGCGAACGGTTGTTCGACCTGCTGGCGAAGCCGCTGCACCCGGAGATCTTCAACAAAAAGCCGGTGACTGCGGTGATGGAGTCGCCGACGCTGCTGATCGATGGCCAGTTGCGACTCGAGCAGGTCAGTCGGCTGGTGACGCAAAAAGGCCGGCCGCGGCTGACCGAAGAATTCGTCATCACCAAGGATGGCCGCTATCACGGCCTCGGCCAGACTATCGACGTGCTGCGGCTGATCACCGAACAGCAGCTGCAGTCCGCCAAACATTCCAACCCGCTGACGCTGCTGCCCGGCAATGCCGCGATTCGCAACTGCGTCGAGAAGCTGATCGAAACGCGCAAACGTTTCATCGTCGCGTACTTCGACCTGGATTCATTCAAGCCCTATAACGACGTGTACGGCTTCGCGCACGGCGACCAGGTCATCCTGCATCTCGCCGGCCTGCTCAAGAATCAGTTCTCGGCGCGCCTGGATTTCATCGGCCACGTCGGCGGCGACGATTTCCTGGTCGTCATGCGATCGGCTGATTGGCGCGACCGGGTGCTCAAAACGCTGGAAAGATTCTCTGCCACCGTGGCCAATTTCTATTCACCCGAACATGCCTCCGATGGCTACATCACCGCCACCGATCGCGACGGGCGGCAGCGCAAGTTTCCGCTGCTGACAGTGTCGGTCGCGGCGCTGGATTCGGAGACGATCGGCGCAAGCAGCGCCGACGCGGTAGCGCACCTGCTCGCTCACGTGAAGAAATACGCCAAGCAGCAGACCGGCAACAGCTTCGTCCTGCGCAGCGATGATCGCATCATGGATATGCTGGCGGCGTCGCGCAGGCCTCCGCCGGACATGTTGCCGATGGAGCAGTTGATGAGCAGTGCCTGAGCACCGCTGCTACTGAGGTTCGTCCACGGCAGGCCAGCGGATAACAGATAGGCGGCAGGGCACGCAGCGAGGTGTCAACCAATCGCTATCCCCAGCGTTATCTCTTCCAACGACTGCTCGAGGCTGCCACATTGACTCTTGGCCCCATCATCGCCGCCAATCGTTTTGGGCTCGGTGCTCGGCCGGGTGAATTGACCGACATCGGGCGCGACCCTCGGGGCTGGCTGATCAAGCAAAGCAGCGGGGCTTGCAACCTCCCGCAGGAGATCGCCTCGCTGCCATCTTCGGCGACGGCGTTCAAAATGTATGCTCAGGTTCGGCAGCAGCGTCGCGAGAACAAAGCTTCGGCGCAGAAGGAGGGCGACGACGCCAAGGGAATGGAGAACGGTCGCAAACAGGTCGTGGCGATGTATCAGGAGCAGGTCGCGGCCCGATACCGGGTGGCGGCCCGCAGCGAAGAGCCCTTTCGCGAGCGGCTGGTGCATTTCTGGACCAATCACTTCGCTGTCTCCGCCGACAAGGCACAGGTGCTGGGGCTGGCGGCGGCGCTGGAGAATGAAGCGATCCGGCCGCATCTGGGCGGGCGGTTCGTCGATTTGCTGCTGGCCGTCGCAGCGCATCCGGCGATGATTCTCTATCTGGACAATCAAGCGTCCATCGGTCCGAATTCCGCGCTTGCTCAGCGCGCTGCGAAACGCGCCAAGGGCGATCGCAAACTGGATATCAACGAGAATCTCGCGCGGGAGATTCTGGAGTTGCACACGCTGGGCGTGAACGGCGGCTACACGCAAACCGATGTAACAACCTTCGCTCGCGCGTTGACAGGTTGGTCGGTCGGCGCCGAGCGCGGCAAGCAGCCGGAATTGGCGGGGCAATTCGAGTTTCGCGAGATGGCGCATGAGCCGGGCGCGAAAACTATTCTAGGTAAACGCTACGGCGAGGATGGCGCTGCGCAGCCGCGTGCGGTATTGCGTGATCTTGCCGCTCATCCGTCGACGGCCAAACATCTGGCAACCAAGCTGGTGCGCCATTTCGTTGCTGATGAACCTCCGCAAAGCGCCGTCGACAAGCTGGCCAAGGTGTTTCGCGACAGCGATGGCGACCTGCCATCGGTGCATCGGGTGTTGGTGGAGATGCCCGAAGCATGGGAAACGCAGACCCCGAAGTTCAAGACGCCGCACGACTTCGTCGTCTCGACGTTTCGCATGCTCGACTTCGTGCCGCAGCAACCTCAGCAGGTTCTGGCGCCGTTTCAATTGCTCGGGCAGCGGCCCTATGCGCCAGGATCGCCTGCGGGTTGGCCGGATACGGCCGGTCATTGGGATGGCCCGGATGCCTTGCTCAAACGCATCGAATGGGCGAGCGCCATCGGCCATCGCATGGGCTCCAAGGTGCAGCCGCTTAAGGTCGGCCAGGAATCGCTGGGCAGCGCATTGGCGGAGCGAACACGAACCGCGATTTCCCGCGCGGAGAGCGGGGCGCAGGGAATCGCATTGCTGCTGGCGAGTCCGGAGTTTCAGCGGCGCTAGCGAAGCGGAGAATCATCGATGGCTGATTTCGACCGAAGAACCTTCGTCATTGCCTCGCTGCTCGGCGGCGTCGCGACGCTGCTGCCTCGCATTCCCGTTGCCGAAACGAAACCCGATGCGCGCTTTGTGTTGGTGATTCTGAGGGGCGCGCTCGATGGACTGGGCGCGGTGCCGGCGTATGGCGATGGCAACTACGCGGGTAAGCGCGGCCAGCTGGCGATCACTTCGCCGACGCAAAAGCTGGACGGCATGTTCGCGTTGCATCCTGCGATGACCGGCATGTATCAGCGATATCAGGAGAAGCAACTCATTGTCTTTCACGCCGTCGCTTCGCCATATCGAGAGCGTTCGCATTTCGACGGCCAGGATCTGCTCGAGAACGGCATGACGAAACTGAGTGGCGAGCGCGATGGTTGGTTGAATCGCATGCTGCCCGTATTGCCGTCGACGAAGGAACGCAGCACGGATCAGATCGCCAGCGCATTCGCGCAGATTGTTCCGTTGGTGTTGCGAGGCGACGCGGCAGTGAATTCATGGGCGCCATCGCGGCTGCCCGACACGGACGCCGATACTTTGCAGCGAATCGCTGATCTGTATGCCACCGACGAATACTTCGCCAACCGATTGCAGTCGGCGCTTGCTGCCGATGGTGTCGCGGGCGAAGGCATGAGTAGGGGGGGTGGTAAACGAGATCCGCTCAACGGTCTCAACGCCATCACTTCAGCCGCTGGAAAATTCCTGGCCGCAGCGCAGGGCCCCCGGATCGCGGTGATCGAAGTGGGCGGCTGGGATACACATGCGAATCAAGGTGCGGAGCAGGGCCAACTTGGGAATCGATTGCGCGGCCTCGATCAAGGATTGGAAGCGCTGCGAACATCGCTGGGCCCGGCGTGGAACGACACGGCGGTGCTGGTCGTGACGGAGTTCGGTCGCACCGTTGCGGTGAACGGTACTCGTGGCACGGATCACGGTACTGCGACTTGTGCATTCCTCGCCGGCGGCGCCGTTGCGGGTGGTCGCGTCATCGCTGATTGGCCGGGGCTCGCGAACGGCGATCTGTATCAGCAGCGTGATTTGCAGCCGACGCTGGATTTGAGATCGGTGTTCAAAGGTGTGATGGCGCCGCATCTCGGCGCCAGCGAAAGCGATTTGGAAACGCGCGTATTCCCGGATAGTCGCGCGGCGAGGGCGGTGGAAGGGTTGATACGCCGGGCGTAGTCGCCCGCGGCCCCTCACCCGCGCTGCGCGCGACCTCTCCCAGGGGGAGAGGTGAAGACTCTGATTTGGGAGAGGGTTAGGGTGAGGGCTCTTCAGCCAAGCCCCTCACCCGCGCTGCGCGCGACCTCTCCCAAAGGGAGAGGTGAGGAATCGGTCCCCTCTCCCGCTTGCGGGAGAGGGAGAGGGTTAGGGTGAGGGTCTTATTGTTTCCCGAGCCGATACAGCAACACCGCCAATCGCTGCGTCTGAATCTTGTAGTTCCTGAGATCGGCGAATTCCTCCGGCGTGTGCGCACCGCCGCCGAGCAGGCCCAGGCCGTCGAGCGCCATCTCCACATGATCCGCGGCGAAAGAAATATCCGCGGCGCCGGCGTTGCGCGGATTCACCGCAGTTACGGCGCCGAAGCCCAGATCGCGGCTGACAGCATCGTACATGGAGAGCAGTTTGTGATTGCCTTCGGTGGGCGCCATCGGCGGATAGCTATCGGTGAATTCGATCTCGGCCGACGTTTGCGGCAAGCTCGCAGCGACTACCTGGCGCATTTTGGCCCGCGTTTGTTCCAGCTCTTCTTTCGTCAGCGTCCGCAGATCTCCCGAAGCGATGGCGGTCGGCGCAATGATGTTGTTCTTACCTGAGAGCGCCGCGCCCAGCGGCTGCGACTTGAAGTCCACTTGCGTGCTGCTCGCGACCAGGCCCGGATTGAACGTCACAAACTCGGCGCCGCGCACCTCGGCATAGAATCCATTGAGAATTCGCGCCAGCTCGTAAGCAGCGCCCGCGCCGACGTCGCCCGCAAATATCTGCGAGGAATGCGCGCTCTTTGCCTTTACTCTGACGACCCAACCGGTCGAACTGCGGCGGGCGGTCACTGCGGTCGCGGTATTGTCCGCGGCGTTCTCCAGACCAATCGCGATGTCGGCGGCCTTGGCGGCTTCGATGAGGTCGCGGCGCGCCAGATCCAGCGGGCGGCCGGAATCTTCTTCATCACCATGCAGTACGAAAGTCAGTTGCAGGCTGTCCAGCACCTTGGCCTTTCGCAGCGCGTCCAATGCGGCGAGCCCTACAATGATGCCGCCTTTCATATCCGAAGTGCCCGGACCGCGCGCGATGTTGGCGTCGACGCGTTCCCAGCGTTGCAGCGGATGATCGGGCTCGAACACCGTATCGAGATGTCCGATCAGGAGAATGTGCTTGCCGCGCCCGGCGCGGCTGGCGACCAAGTGGCCGGCGCGGCCGAACGGCTTGCCGTCGATCCACTCGACTTTGAAGCCGAGCGCCTCGAACTGCGGGCGCAGCAAGTCGGCGACTTTGCGCACACCGGCAAAATTCATGGTGCCGCTGTTGACGTTGACGATCTGCTCCAAGAGCTTGATGGAACTCGCTTCGCCGGCGTCGACATAACCGACCAGCGCTTTCTCTTTGGCGTCCTTGGGCGCCGCGCCGGCGGATACGCAGCTGAGGATCGCCAGGGCGGCAAGCAGTGACGGCAAACGGAAGAGTCGCATGGTGGAATTTCCTCTTTGCGCGGGGAGGCAGCATCATACGCGAGTGACCACCACGGCCGACCCAGCCAATTCTCCACCCGCACCTGCCGTCACTGCGGAAGGCGAGGCTTTCCCGTCGCCGCCCCAGCGGCTGACGTACGTCGATGTGCCGACGCCCGAGCCGGGTCAAAGTGTGTCGATCGCACCCGGCGTGCGTTGGGCGCGCATTCCGCTGCCGATGGATTTGAACCACATCAACGTCTGGTTGCTCGAAACTGCTGATGGTTGCGTCGTAGTTGACACCGGCATGGCAGCGTCGATCGGCAAAGACGCGTGGGAAGCCATCGAGCGCGAGTATTTTTCACTGCGGCCGGTGCGCGCGGTCTTCGTTACTCACATTCATCCCGACCATATCGGGCTGGCAGGCTGGCTGCAGGAACGTTACGACGTGCCAGTGCTGATGTCGCAGCGAACGCACAAGCTGGCCAAGATCATGCTGGATGGTGAGGGCAGGTCGCCGTTTGCGGCGATCGAGGAATTCTTCCGCTCGCATGGGCTCGTGGATACGACGCAGATTCAGGCGATGTTCCACCCCGGCCGGTTCGCACGCATGTCGAGCGGCATGCCGCGAGTAGCGCAGTTCATCGCTGATAGCGAAGTTGTACCGTGGGGCGAGGGCGAATGGACCGCGCTGGAAACCAACGGCCACGCCGAAGGACATTTGTGTCTGTCGAACCCGGCGCAGCGCGTGCTGATCAGCGGCGACCAGGTGTTGCCGACGATTTCCTCCAATATCAGTTTCATGTTCGGCAGCGGTGATCCCAATCCGCTCGGCTCATACCTGTCGTCGTTGCAGCGACTGCGGACGTTGGATCAGGACACGCTGGTGTTGCCGTCGCATGGCGTGCCGTTCCGGGGTTTGCAGCAACGCATTGACGATCTTACCGGCCATCATATGGAACAGCTGGACAAGCTCGCGAAGGTTTGCGTCGAACCCAAATCCGCAGTCGTGCTGTTGCCGCTGATGTTCCGCCGCGAGCTCAAAGGGATGCACTTGTTCCTGGCCATCGGCGAGGCGTTGGCGCATCTCGAATATCTCGTCCATGCCGGCCGCCTGCGCCGTCAGTACGACGCAGGCCTGGTGAGGTATATCTCACTTTGATGGGGGCCCTTTGATAGTCAATCTTTGATCGGGGTCGCACCGACGATCTCGCCCACCTTCGCGGTGTCGCTGATGCGCAGTTCCACTTCGCGTTCGAAGCGCAGCGTGCCGTTCACCACCGCGCCCGGTCCGATCACCACCTTGGGCGTGCGCTTGCGGCTGAAAAAACCCAGGCCCGGTTTTTCCACCAGGATGCCGCCATCGATACGTGAGTCCGCGCCGATTTCGATGTCGCCGTTGACCGTCTTGATGCCATTGCGCACCTGCGCACCATCGACCTTGATGTCACCGTTGACGTTCTCCAGCGCTCCGCCGACCTGCGACGACTTCGCCAGCGAGATGCCGCCATTGACCGAAGTGGCGCCTCCCTGCACGTGCGCGTTTTCGCCGATGGTGAGTTTGCCGTTGACCACTTCCACCGAGTCCGCCTTGGTATTCTGATCCAGCGTGATGCTGCCATTGACCGAGTCGATATCGCCGACGCGCGAATCGCGGCCGACGCTGATCGAGCCGCTGACGGTTTCGAGGTCGCCCGCCGTCACCGCATCTTCGAGGCGGATCGAGCCATTGACCGTTTCGACCGAGCCCACTTCGCGGCCGCTGTCGACGCGGATGGAGCCGTTGATCTTCGAGATGTTCTCGGCGTCGGCCAGCAGCGTCGGGCTGGTCAGGGCCAGCGCCAGGGTCAGTGTGACAAGCGTCGGCAGCGGCAGGGTCGTTTTCATTTTGGCATCCTCCATCGAGCGTGGCGCCATTGCGGTTCGCAGGCACTCTTGTGGGATTGGACGCGGCGAAATCCGAAAGGGTTGCAACGGGTAGGCGCGGATTGCGAATGCCTGGTGTATCGTTCGCGTCTCGCACTCCTCGGAGCACATCAATGAAGCTGTACTACGGCAAGGGCACTTGCTCGCTGGCCGCACATATCGCCCTGCATGAGGCAGGGCTCGCGGCCGAGATCATGCGGGTCGATATCAAGACCAAAGTCATGGAAGACGGCGGCGATTTCTTCCAGGTCAATCCCAAGGGCTATGTGCCGGCACTGGCGCTCGACGACGGGCAGGTGCTGACCGAAGTCGCGGCAGTCCTGCAGTACCTCGCCGACCTCAAACCGGCGTCGAAACTGGCGCCGCCCGCCGGCACGATGGAGCGCTACCGGCTGATCGAGTGGCTGACTTTCCTTTCTTCTGAAGTGCACAAGGGCTTCTCGCCGCTGTTCTCGCCGGAGACGCCGGAAGATTACAAGCCCGTCGTTCGTACGCGCCTCGCCACGAGGCAGGCATTCGTCAACGAACACCTGCAAGGCCGGCAGTACCTGATGGGCGATACGTTCACCGTCGCGGATGCGTATTTGTTCGTCACCACCACGTGGTCGAAGCTGGTGCAGGTCGATATCAGTTCGTGCGCCGAACTGCTGCAGTTTCAGGAGCGCGTCGCGGCACGTCCGGCGGTGCAGGCAGCGCTGAAGGCGGAAGGCCTGCTCAAGTAATTGCAACTCCGAAACGGCTTCTCATGCTCAACACCGCTCCGCACATCGCCAACCTCGCGCAAGTCATTCAGTTGGCCGTAGCGCCGGTGTTCTTGTTGGCAGGGGTTGGTACGACGCTGAATGCGCTCGCGACTCGCGTCGGCCGCATCATCGATCGTGCGCGCGTCATGGAAGACAGGCTGATACACGCCCCTCCGGAACAAGCAGAAGAACTGCATCAGCTCCTGCGCGTGTTGTCCAAGCGCGCCACGTTGATAAATCGCGCGATCGGCCTGTCGGTGATGTGCGGCTTGCTGGTGTCGCTGGTGGTCGCTGCCTTGTTCATCAGTTCTGCCCTGAGCATCAATCTGGATGCGCCGATTGCGATCACCTTCGTGATCGCGTTGCTGTGCCTGGCGGCGGCCTTGGTTTATTTCCTGCGTGAAGTCATTCTCGCCACCAATTCACTCACTTTCGGCGGGGTGCGCCCGGCGCCGCCCGTCGCCAAACAATGACAGCCGCAAGCACAAAAATGGCCGAAAATTGTCACTGCGGAATGCTTCGCACGATTCCGTGATCCACTGCACAACTTGGCGTTCGCCTCCCCCGGCATCATGGCCACAGCATGATCCAGCCGCCGCCAGAAATCGTGGTCCAAGCCGATTCGTTTCGTGTCTCCAGCGAGTCCCTGCTGCTCGCTTGTGAGCTGCGGGGCGCTTTGGCGGTTTGCCTCTACGACGACACGCAGGCGGTCGGCGGGCTGCTGCACCTTCGCTACGTCGCCACCGCCAACAATCAACCCATCGACCTCACCGACAACACGCTGAGTTCGGACCTGCTGTTGATGGATCGCTTCTGCAAAGAACTGCGAGCGGCCGGCGCCCGCAAGCAGAGCTGGCGCGTCAGCATTTTCGGCCATACGCCCGACATGCCCGGCATGGAAGGTCCGGCGGCGACGGTGATCGATCTCGCCAAGGCTTATTTTTCCGATGCGCGGCTGCCGGTGGACTGCAAGGAATTTAATCGCCCGGTCGGGCTGGTGGTGCGGCTCGATCCGCGCGCCGGTCGCATCTGGGTCAATGGCACGCCGGGAACCGCTCCCAGCGCACGCTTGGCGGCGCCCGCAAACTGAAACTTCCGCGGTAGACTCCGCGGATGCAAGTTGACGCCGTCGCTTCCGAACCTGCACAGCAGCCCCTGTATCGCTCGCTGTATGTTCAAGTCCTGATCGCCATTGCGATCGGCATCTTCCTCGGTCACTTCTGGCCGGAGCTCGGCACGCAGTTCAAGCCGCTCGGCGACGGCTTCATCAAGCTCATCAAGATGATGATCGGGCCGATCATTTTCTGCACCGTGGTCACCGGCATCGCCGGCATGGAAAACATGAAGGCCATCGGCAAGACCGGTGCGCTGGCGCTGCTGTATTTCGAAGTCGTCAGCACCATCGCGCTGGTCGTCGGGCTGGTGATCGTCAATGTCGTGCAGCCGGGCGCGGGCATGAACGTCGACGTGTCGCAGCTGGACGCCGAGGCGGTGGCGACCTACGCCAAGGCCGCGGAACGGCAGAGCGTCACCGACTTCCTGCTCAACGTCATTCCCAACACCATAGTCGACGCCTTCGCCAAGGGAGACATCCTGCAGGTGTTGCTGTTCTCGGTTCTGTTCGGCTTCGCGCTGCATGGGGTCGGCGAACGGGCGCGGCCGGTGTTCGATTTCATCGATCGCTTCGCCTCGGTGATGTTTCGCATCGTAGGCATGATCATGCGACTGGCGCCCCTCGGTGCGTTCGGCGCCATGGCGTTCACCATCGGCCAATATGGCCTCGACTCGCTGGCGTCGCTCGGCAAGCTGATGGCGTGTTTCTATGCGACCTGCCTGCTGTTCGTGTTCTTCGTGCTCGGTACGATCGCCAAGCTGCACGGTTTCAGCATCGCGCGTTTCATTCGTTACATCCGCGAAGAACTGTTCATCGTGCTCGGCACCTCCTCCTCGGAGTCGGTGCTGCCGCGAATGATGGTCGAAATGGAGCAGGCCGGCGCCGCGAAGTCGGTGGTCGGGCTGGTGATCCCGACCGGCTACTCGTTCAATCTCGACGGCACCTCGATTTATCTCACCATGGCGGCGGTGTTCATCGCGCAGGCCACCAATGTGCCGATGACTCTGCTCGACCAGATCACGCTGCTCGGCGTGCTGCTGCTGACCTCGAAGGGAGCCGCCGGCGTGACCGGCAGCGGCTTCATCGTCCTGGCGGCGACGCTGTCGGCCCTGGGCACCTTGCCGGTAACCGCCCTGGCGTTGATCCTCGGCATTGACCGTTTCATGTCCGAGGCGCGGGCGCTTGACCAACCTGGTTGGCAATGGCGTGGCCACGCTGGTGGTTGCGAAGTGGTGCGGGGCGCTGGACGAGAAACGATTACATGAAGAATTGGGTTAGCTGACATAAAGGAGCCCGCCCTCGATGACCCCAACCCCTCCGGTCCTGCACTGTGTCCCGGTCGACAGTCCCGAACAGCTCGCTACGGTGGCGGCGCTGGCCCGGGAAATCTGGTACGAGTTCTACGTACCGCTCATTGGCCGCGCCCAGGTCGATTACATGGTGGCCAAGTTCCAGAATGCCGCGGCAATGCACAGCCAAATCCGGGAAGGTTACGAATACTTCCTGGTGTGCCAGCAGGATGCGAACGATCGGCAAAGTGACATCGGCTACTGCGCCGTTCAGGTTCAGCCCGAGGGAAGCCTGTTTCTGAGCAAGTTTTATCTGCTGCAGGGTGCACGTGGCGGGGGAACCGGGCGCAGATGCATGGAGTTCATTGAGGAGCTCGCCCGGCGGCGTGGGCTCTCTCAGCTGTGGCTGACCGTCAATAAAGGCAATCCAGCCGTGCAGGCCTATCAGCGCTTAGGCTTCCGGATTGCCGCGGACCTGGTGATGGACATCGGCGGCGGCTTCGTAATGGACGATTACCGCATGGAAAAGCAGTTGCCGGCCGCCATTCCAGGCAATTCCTAGCGGGTCGTGCCCGGGAGACAGTGTCTTCCCGTGGACTCAAGGTTATAAACTGAACGGTGATGAGCCTGTCCATCGACAAGGACCTTGGGGAGCAGGGCGAGAACGCCCGTGCGGTCCTCGCCAGCTGGCTGGATGATTACATCTCCGGCCGGTGCGACCGTGCCGACATGCAAGCTCAATTCCTGTCGGTCTGCCGCAGCAATCCCGATGCTCCTTGGGACGCATTGGCGCTGCTCGACCAGTACCAGCGCCGCGGACGCATCGACGTCGCCCTGGCGCGATCGCTGAAGACAGACATCGCGCAGCTGGTGTTCGGCGTAGCCACTCAGACTGAACCCAGCCAGCCCGAAGCGCCAGCCAACGACTCGGACAACACCGACGCCACGATCGACACCACCGGCTCGCGCTGGCGCAAGTTGATTGCCGAGCGGGGTTCCGATGCCGTCAATTCCGAACCGGCCTTCGTCGACCCGACGCTGTTTCGCCGCGAGTATGACGATCCGGTAACGCGTCCGCCCCCGCCGCTGAAACTGAACGAGGGCCCACCGATATCGGCACGCGCTCCCAAACAGGAAGCGGCGGCTGGAGTGCACACCCACTCCGAAGTGCGCGACTCACCCCCGGTGCGGCCGTCGCCGTCGTCCCCCGGGCCTGCTGCTCCCACCAGTGATGTCCTTCGGGATCGATATGAACTGATCTCGATTCTCGGCCGTGGCAGCACCGGCACTGTATACAAAGCCGTGGATCGCCATCGTGCGCATCTTTCTGCGACGGCGCGTTGCGTCGCCGTGAAGGTGCTCAAGCTCAACTACCTGGAGCGGCCCGATGAGTTGGGGCAGCTGGAGCACGAGTTTCACCAGGCGCAGTCGCTGTCGCATCCCAACGTGGTCAGCGTGTTCGACCTGGATCGGGACGGCAATGTTTATTTCATTGTCATGGAACTGCTCGAAGGCGAGCTGCTGGCGGACATCCTGAAGCGGCTGGATGGTCAGCCGATGGCGCGTCACTTCGCGCTCGGCATCATCAGCAGTGTCGGCGCGGCGCTGTCGTATGCGCATCGTCGTGACATCGTTCATGCCGATATCAAACCGCGCAACATCATGATCACTACGGCGGGTGAAGTGCGAGTGCTGGATTTCGGCTTTGCCCGCGAGCGCCCGTTGGAATTGCACAGTGCAGCGGGGCTGCATGACGTGCCCACGGCCGCGCCTGCATATGCCAGCGTCGAGCGGGTCAACGGTAGCGAGCCGCATCCTAGTGATGACGTGTACAGCCTCGCCTGCGTCGCCTATGAATTGCTTTCCGGCAGGCATCCTTTCGGGGGGCGCTCTGCACCGCTGGCGCGTGCGCATGGGCGGGCGCCACACCGAGTGTCAGGCCTGAGCAGCAAACAACAGCAAACATTGCAGCGTGCCTTGATGTGGACGCGTGGCGAACGCCGCATCGACATCATCGAATTGTTGAGTGGTCTGGGCTGCGGCGAAGTGCCGGGTCAGCTCGCCCCTCCGGAAGATCTCGCCGTGCCGGATGCTGCCGGTTCGCGGTGGCGTCGTTCACTCGGCGCGGCTTGCATCGCGCTGTTACTCGCGGCCGGCGGCTACATGGCGTGGCAGGCGGGCTTGCAGGATAAGCTGGCGAATATCTGGCCGATCACGCCGCCCACTGCGGATCGTGAATTGCAGAGCGAGGCGGTGTCGGAATCATCGCCCGCGGATCAGCAGCGCGTTGCAACGCCTGAGGAGTCGCCGCCGAGGGTAGCGATTACGCCTCCGGCTGTGGCGCCTGTGACGGAGCAAGCGCCAGCGAACCAGGCCCAGTCGCAGCGTCAGCCGACGCCTCAAACGGTACAGCCGCAACCGCAAACGAATTCGCCGCCACCGCAGGCGCAGCCGCAGCGGTCGCAAACTCGACCGGCGCCCACTCCGTCGCAATCGCAGGTGCCGGATACGAATGCCCCAGCGGCTCCGGTTGCTGCGCCTCCGTCGACACCGGCGGCGCGCGGCCCAGTGACGCTTCAATTCGACAAGGACACCTACGTCTCTTCTGAAAGCGACGGCTCCATGAAGGCGACCGTTCGCCGCACGGGCGGCACGCGGCGCGCAGTCACATTCACATGGATTCTGCGCAAGAACTCAGCCGAGCCAGGTCCTGACTACGCCGGCATCGGCCCGGGAACGGAAACCATTCCTGCCGGCGTGCGGGAAGCGAGCATCACGGTTCCGCTGGTGCAGGATTCGATCAAGGAAACCACCGAGCTGTTCCTGATCGAGCTGCAGGCGGAAGGAGACGGCGTCGTGCTCGGCGAGCGCAGCAGCGCCGCGGTCATCATCGTCGATGACGATTGAGCCGGCATGGAAGTAAGATTTGCCGGCCAGGCGCTGTATTGCCAGATCAGCCGTGCTGAGTTGGACCGCCTGTTATCCGGCCGCGCCACCGAGCTGCAGGTGGCTCTGCCCCGCAGTCACAATTTTCGCATCAATGTGCGGTCGTCTGCGCTGGCTGCGGATCGAGGGGGTTGGCAACTCGAGAGCGATCCGACCGGGATCTGGCTGACGGTGCCGCGAGCGGAGATCGAGTTGCTCGGGCAGACGACTATGTTCTCGGAAAGGTTGATGCGGGAGTTCGAGGTTTCTTCGGATACGAAAGTGCAGGTGGTGCTGGAAGTGGCTGTGGGCGAGGCGGAGCCCTCACCCTCACCCTAACCCTCTCCCGCAAGCGGGAGAGGGGACAGATGACCTTTCCTCAATGAGATCGAGTCTCTTCACCTCTCCCCTTGGGAGAGGTCGCGCGCAGCGCGGGTGAGGGGGCCGCTCAACGAGCGCTACTTACGTTCTCTTGCCACCGCGCGATAACCGATATCACGCCGATACTGCATTCCTTCCCAGCTGATTTTCTCGCAAAGCGCATAAGCAGCGCGCTGCGCTTCACTGACCGAAGCGCCGAGCCCGACGGCGCACAGCACGCGACCGCCGTTAGTAACAACCTTACCGTCGCTGAGCGCAGTGCCGGCATGAAACACCTTGCCGGGCAGGGCTGCCGCCGTATCCAGCCCACGGATCTCATCGCCTTTGCGGATGGAGTCCGGATAACCGCCGGCCGCGAGTACGACACCAAGCGCGGCGCGCGGATCCCATTCGGCGTCGATCTGGTCGAGCCGGCCATCGAGCGCGGCTTCGCACAGCTGCGTCAGGTCTGAAATCAATCGCGACAGGATGGGCTGGGTTTCCGGGTCGCCGAAGCGACAGTTGAACTCCAGGACGTTCGGCGTGCCATCGGGCGCAATCATCAAGCCGGCGTAGAGAAAACCAATGTACGGTGTGCCGTCAGCGATGAGCCCTAGCGCGGTCGGATTCATCACTTCTCGCATGATGCGCGCATGCATTGCTTCGGTGACGACGGGCGCAGGCGAGTACGCGCCCATGCCACCAGTGTTCGGCCCTTGATCACCATCATCGCGACGCTTGTGATCCTGCGACGTTGCCAGCGGCAGGATATGTTTGCCGCTGACGATGGCGATGAAACTCGCCTCTTCGCCTTCGAGAAACTCCTCGATGACGACAGTGCTGCCCGCTGCGCCGAACTGGCCGTCGAACATGGCTTGCGCACTGGCGACGGCCTCTTCGGTGGTCTCGCAGATGATCACGCCTTTGCCGGCCGCGAGCCCGTCAGCTTTGACGACCAGCGGAGCACGTTGAGCGCGCACCCAGCCGGCATCAAAGTTCGCTTGGGTGAACGTCGCGTAAGCAGCCGTCGGGATGTGGTGACGGCGCAAAAATTCCTTGGTGAACGCCTTCGAGCCTTCCAGTCGGGCGGCAAGCTTGCGAGGCCCGAAGCAGCGCAGGCCGGCAGCTTCGAATGCATCCGTCACGCCAAGGACCAGCGGTGCTTCCGGCCCGACGATGGTGAGGTCGATTTTTTCACGGCGCGCGAATTCGATCAGGCGCTCGATGTCGTCGGCCGCGATGTCGACGTTCTGCACGCCTTTTTCGAGCGCGGTGCCGGCATTACCCGGCGCGACGTACACAGCTTTCACGCGCGGCGTGTTGGCGATCTTCCAGGCGAACGCGTGTTCGCGACCGCCGGCGCCGAGGATCAATACTTTCATGGCTTCAATGCCGGAAGTGGCGCATGCCGGTCAGCACCATCGCCATGCCATGCTCATCGGCGGCGGCAATGACTTCGTTGTCGCGCATCGAGCCGCCAGGCTGGATGACGGCCTTGATGCCGAATTCGGCCGCAACATCCAGTCCATCACGAAATGGGAAGAAAGCGTCCGACGCCATCACTGCGCCCTCGACACTCATGCCTGCGTCTTTCGCCTTCATGGCGGCGATCCGGCTCGACACGACGCGGCTCATCTGGCCGGCGCCGACGCCGATGGTCATGTGCTCTTTCACATAGACGATGGCATTGGATTTGACGAACTTGCACACCTGCCACGCGAACAGCAGATCGTTGAACTCAGCTTCGGTCGGCTGGCGCTGGGTGACCACACGCAGGTCGCTCCTGCCGACGCGGCCTTCATCGCGCGTTTGTGCGAGCAAGCCGCCATTGACGCTGCGGTATTCGTGACGAATGCCGGTCGGTGCGAGACCGCCAGTGACCAGTACCCGAACATTCTCTTTGCGCGCGCAGATTTCCAGCGCGTCGGCATCGATTTCCGGCGCAATGATCAATTCGACGAACTGACGTTCGACGATGGCGCGTGCAGTGTTCGCGGTGAGCGGACGATTGAAAGCGATGATGCCGCCGAATGCCGACGTCGGATCGGTGCGATACGCGCGTTCGTAAGCAGCCAGCGTGTCGCCGGCGACAGCGACGCCGCAAGGGTTGGCGTGCTTCACGATCACGCACGCCGGCTCGTCGAACTGACGGACGCACTCGAATGCGGTATCGCCGTCCGCGATGTTGTTGTACGAAAGCGCCTTGCCCTGCAACTGTTTCGCAGTGCCGATGCTCGCGCCCGGCGCATCCGGGACGGAGTAGAAGGCCGCTGTCTGATGTGGATTCTCGCCGTAGCGAAGGTCCATGCGCTTGCGAAAGTGCAGCGACAGTGACTCTGGGTATTCTTCCTTACTGCCGGAAGGGGGTTGCGTCACTCGCGTCAGGTAACTGGCGACCGCGGAGTCGTAACTTGCGGTGTGTGCATACGCCTTGGCCGCGAGTCGCTTGCGGGTCGGTTCGCAGACCGCGCCGTCAGAACGCGCCAGTTCATCCAGCACCACTGCATAGTCGAGCGGATCGACGATCACCGCGACACGATCGTGATTCTTAGCCGCCGCGCGCACCATCGCCGGGCCGCCGATATCGATGTTCTCGATCGCATCTTCATACGTGCAATCGGGCTTGGCGATGGTGGCCGCGAACGGATAGAGATTGACGACCACCAGGTCGATCGGCTCGATGCCGTGCGTGCGCATGATTTCGTCGTCGATGTCGCGACGGCCGAGCAGGCCACCGTGAATTTTCGGATGCAGCGTCTTGACGCGGCCGTCCATGATTTCCGGAAAACCGGTGTGCGCGGAAACCTGCTTGACCGGGATGCCATGCTTTTCCAGCAGGCTCGCGGTGCCGCCGGTGGAGAGAATCGCTACGCCACGACGTTGCAGCGCCTGGGCGAATTCCACCAGGCCGTCTTTATTGGAAACACTCAGCAGCGCCCGGCGGATGGCGATGGGCGACGACGACTTGAGCGGCGACGACATGGAATTCTCGATCTCCGGCAATCGGCCAGACCTGTGACTAGCAAAGCGGGGGACGACGCAGCGTGCGATCAATTCGCGAGGCCGTAGTCCTTCAATTTCTTACGCAGCGTGCCGCGATTGATGCCGAGAATGTCGGCGGCGCGGCTCTGGTTGCCTTCGGCGTAATCGAGCACTGCTTTGAACAGCGGTTCTTCCACTTCACGCAGCACCAAATCGTACAGGTGGCCGGGCTTGTGGCCGTTGAGCGTCGCGAAATAGGAGCCGAGTGCTTCCGCCGTCATCGTCCTTAAGGGCATGGCCCGCGTTGCGGGTCGTGCCAGCGGCTCTCGGCGAGCTCTGGTTTTTTTTCTGGGCGCCATGGGCTCTCCGCCAAACTCTTCTGCAAGCAAAAAATCATTCACGTCGCGTGCCCCTTGGCGTCGCGACTTACGCGGCGCTTGACAGACAATCTTCCGGCGCTTCTGCGAGCGCATCGAAATACGCCCGCACGCGATCGAATTGTGTCGACGCGTCTGTCGCCTGCATCACGCACTGTCGTAAAGCCGGCAGCGGCGCGCGACTCTTCGCATACCAATCGATGTGTTTGCGCGCGACCCGGACTCCCGCCTCTTCCCCATAGAAAGCATGCAGATCGCGCAAATGGGCGAGCATGATATCACGGACTTCTTCGCTGGAAGGCTCGACGAATAAGTCACCACCGTTCAGTGCGGAAAAAATTTCTCGGAAGATCCACGGCCGACCTTGTGCGTTGCGCCCGATCATCAAGCCATCTACGCCGGTCTGTTCAAGTACCGACTTCGCTTTGGCGGCTGAGTCGATGTCGCCATTGGCGAAAATCGGAATCGACACGCTCTGCTTGATGGCGCGAATGGTGTCGTACTCGGCTTTACCCTGGTACATACATGCACGCGTGCGTCCATGAACGGCCAGTGCTTGCACGCCGATCGCTTCCGCCATGCGTGCAATCGCGACACCATTGCGATGTTGAGTGTCCCAGCCAGTGCGCATTTTCAATGTAATCGGTGCGTTCACCGCCTTGACAACGGCCTCGAGAATCTGTCGCACCAGTGGCTCATCTTTCATGAGCGCCGAGCCGGCCGCTTTATTGCAGACTTTTTTCGCCGGGCAGCCGAGGTTGATATCGATGATCTGCGCGCCGGCGTCGACATTGCGCTGTGCGGCTTCCACCATCATCTCCGGATCGCCGCCGGCGATCTGCACCACGCGTGGTTCAGGCTCACCGCTGTGGTCCATGCGCCGACGTGATTTATCGGTGTGCCATAAACGCACATCGCAAGTCAGCATTTCGGAAGCGCAAATTCCCGCGCCCATGCGCCGACACAACAACCGGAACGGCAGGTCGGTGACGCCCGCCATCGGCGCCAGCGCGAGGTTGTTGACAAGTTCGTAGGGACCGATACGCATATCAGACAGAAGTGAATAGTGACTCGGGACTAGTGAATAGCCAGGCGGCGGCAGGATGGTGGCATGAATTCTGACCAGTCACCAATGGCACTAACTTAAGGTCAGCGGAGAATCTTTCCCTCTCCCACGGGGAGAGGGCAGGGTGAGGGGAAGCCGATCGCTGTGACGTTTCCGTAGCGCGTCCCCTCCCCCGCGCTTCGCGAAGACTGCAGGCGCATCGCCTTAAGTTAGTGAGTCACTATCACTTTTGACCAGGCACGTCCGCTGCGCAGACCGGGCCGCGCGCGCCGCGCAAGCAGACGTCGAAGCGAAAACCTTCGGCGTCCGGACCGGGATCGACGATGGCGACAGTCGCACTGGCTTGTTGTGTCGGCTCGAGCAGCCGATTCGGCGCCGTGGTCGCGTCGAGATATTCCGCCGGCTCGAATTCGCGCGCGCGCACTTGCTCGCCCCAGCGATCTTCCAGCACCAGTTTCAATAACGGATAGGGTTGCGCAAAGGCGGCGAGATTCTTCACGCTGGCGCGTACCTTCAAGGTGCCGGGCGTCGCCGGATCGGAGACGATGCCCCATTGCTGAACTTCATAAGCGTGCAGGTTCCAATCCGGTCGCAGCGTCAGTCCGAGCGCTGCATACACGCTCTGCAGCGGCGCACCGATTTGTGGGTGGCGCGCCAAAGTCGAGCGGTAGTTGTGCACCACTTGAACGAGTAATAGCAATGCCAGGGGCGGCGCGAGAATTTTCCACACACTTGCGGTCTGTGGGCGACGTTGCGTCGTTGGGAAATCGAATTCGCTGGGCTCTGCCGCGGCGGTGGCGACTTGACTGCGAACTCCGCTCGGGCGCGCAGCGCGCGAGCTTTCCCTGGGGGTGAGGTCAAGAGCATTCTTGCGACCCCTGAATTCGAATCGCGCCTCCCGCTCGGCGGCCATCTCGGCAGCGGCAGCGCGGATGTCGTCATCGTCGTCTTCATCGACGACGGTGGAATATTCCCGCTGCATGTCGATGACTTGGGGCTCGGCATCGACGGTCTCATCGCCCTGGTCGTCGATCTCCACCCATTCCTCGACCACTTCCTCGCGCACCGCGTGTTCGCCCTGGCCGGTCTCGTCGATGGCCTCGTACACGCCGCTGATTTCGATGTGCCGGCCTTCGAGCGTGATGTCCTCGTGCTCGATGGGTTCTTCGACTTCGATCTGGCCCGGCTGCGGCGGTGGTTGAGGAAGGGTGCGCGGCGGTCGCAGGTAGCGGCCGGTTTCGATGGCGCCGTCGTCAGTTTCCTCGATCAAGCGCGCCAGTGCATCGAACTGCGTCTGGCAGCGGCCGCAACGCACCTGTCCATGCGCAACGCGCAGGATCTCGCTCGTGACGCGGAACGTCGTCTGGCAGCTGGGGCACTGAGTCAGCATGCTCGGATCGATACAGTCATAACATTGGAGGCGGTGGAGTCAGGCGGCGCACGCCGTCAAGGCGCACCCAGTCGTCACGAACCACGACCGGGGCGATATCAAACCATGGCGCATAGCAGCTTGCCACCGCTTCGGCTTGATTTCGCAGAATCCCTGAGAGCACCAGGCGGCCGCCGGCGGCCACGCGCGCCGCGAAGTCAGGCGCCAGGCTTGCCAGCGGCCCGGCAAGAATGTTTGCCAGCAAGATGTCGACGGGTTCGCCACGCAAATCAGCCGCCAGCTGCGAGACGATCAGCGGCGCGACGCCATTGCGCTCAGCGTTGTCGCAGGTGGCAAGCAGCGCCTGCGGATCGATATCAATGGCGAGCACCGATGCCGCCCCGAGTTTGGCCGCCGCAATCGCGAGAATTCCTGAACCGCAACCGTAGTCGATGACCCGTTTGCCCGCGACATCGGCGCTATCGAGCCATTCCAGGCACAGCGCAGTGGTCGGATGCGTGCCGGTGCCGAACGCCAGGCCAGGATCCAGTTCTATCAAGACCGCAGTGACGCCCGCGGCAGGAAGCTGACCGCCGGGACAGATCCACAGGCGCCGGCCAAAGCGCATGGGCTTGAAGTCTTTCAACCATTCGCGCTCCCAGGCGCGATCGGCCAATGTTTCGAAGCGCGCCTGGCTCAACGGCTGCGCCAGTTCGTCCCTCAGCGATTGCAACACGTGTTCGCTATCGAGCCCGGCGTCGAACAGCGCTTTGAGCCGTACGCGCGGCCACAGCGGCGTCGTACCGGGGAGCGGTTCGAGCACGGGATCATCACCCTCGTCTTCGAGAGTGATGGAGGACGCGCCGGCCGCCAGCAGCGCATCCTCGTACGGCGCAGGGTCGGCTGCGCCGATGGGCAGGATAAGCTGGAGAAAAGGCATGGAAGTGACTCGTGACTGGTGACTAGTGAATGGTCAGAAGCGGGCCGGCATTTGTTCTGGCCAGTCACCAGTCCCTAGTCACTATTCACTTTCTGCCTCATTTGATGCCGAGCCGGCGTTCCAGGTAGTGAATATCCAAGCCGCCGGCCTTGAACGCGGCGTGCTTGAAGATTTCCTGGTGCAGCGGAATGTTGGTCTTGATGCCTTCGATCACCATTTCCGACAGCGCGTTCTTCATGCGCGCGATCGCGGTGTCGCGGTCTTCGCCGTAGGCGATGAGTTTGCCGATCAGCGAATCGTAGTACGGCGGCACGGTGTAGCCGCTGTACAGATGGCTGTCGACGCGAATGCCGGGGCCGCCGGGCGCATGGAACAGCTTCACCGGGCCGGGCGAGGGAATGAAGCCCTTCGGATCTTCGGCGTTGATGCGGCACTCGATGGCGTGGCCGCGGAACATGATGTCGTTCTGCGTCCACTGCAGCCGTTCGCCGCCGGCGATGCGCAGCTGCGCCTTGACGATGTCGATGCCGGTGATCAGTTCCGTCACCGGGTGTTCGACCTGTACGCGCGTGTTCATTTCGATGAAATAGAACTCGTCGTCCTGGTACAGGAACTCCAGCGTGCCGGCGCCGCGGTAACCGACTTCGCGACAGGCGGCGACGCAACGATCGCCGATCGTCTTGCGCTGCTTGGGCGTGATGCCCGGAGCCGGCGCTTCTTCGATGACTTTCTGGTGGCGGCGCTGCATCGAGCAGTCGCGTTCGCCGAGGTGGATGACGTTGCCGTAGTGATCGGCAAGCACCTGGAACTCGATGTGCCGCGGCTTCTCGAGGAACTTCTCCATGTAGACCTCGTCATTGCCGAACGCGGCCAGCGCTTCGGCCTGCGTGACATTGATCGCATTGAGCAGCGTCGCATCGCTGTGCACGACGCGCATGCCGCGGCCGCCGCCGCCGCCCGAGGCCTTGATGATCACCGGATAGCCGAGTTCGTGCGCGATCCTGAAAGTTCGCTTCCGGATCGGTGCCGAGCGGTCCGTCGGAACCGGGCACGCACGGCACGCCGGCGGCCTTCATCACTCTGATCGCCGACACCTTGTCGCCCATCATGCGGATCGTTTCGGGCTTCGGGCCGATGAAGATGAAGCCGCTTTTTTCGACGCGTTCGGCGAAATCCGCGTTCTCGGACAGAAAGCCGTAGCCCGGATGGATGGCGACCGAGTCGGTCACCTCCGCGGCGCTGATGATGGCCGGCATGTTGAGGTAACTGTCTTTGGAAGCCGGCGGGCCGATGCACACCGATTCGTCCGCCAGCAGCACGTGCTTCTGGTTGAAGTCGGCGGTGGAATGCACCGCGACCGTCTTGATGCCCAGTTCGCGGCAGGCGCGCAGGATCCGCAGCGCGATCTCGCCGCGATTGGCGATGACGACTTTGTCGAGCATGGGTGATTTTTATTCGATGATGCGTTTTTTAAGATTCATCATTCGATGATGAACAGCGGCTGGCCGAACTCGACCGGATCGCCGTTCTTGACCAGCACGGCGGTGACGCGGCCGGCCTTGTCGGATTCGATCTGGTTCATCATCTTCATCGCTTCGATGATGCACAGGGTATCGCCGACGTTGACTTCGCTGCCGATGTCGACGAACGGCTTCGCGCCCGGCGTGGCCGCGGCGTAGAAAGTGCCGACCATCGGGGCAGTCACATTGTGATCGGCCTTGGCGGCGGCGCACGGGAGCGGCAGGCGCGGCGATCGCGGCAGCGGGCGCGGGCATTTGCATCGGTGCCGCCTGTGGCGCGGCGTAATGCATGATTGGAGCAGGCTGGCCTTGCGGATAACGGCTGATGCGCACCGACTCCTCGCCCTCGCTGATCTCGATTTCGGCGATACCCGATTCTTCGAGCAGCTCGATGAGTTTTTTGACCTTGCGAATATCCATATGGATCCTCTTGTTCTTTGTCCTGCGGGTGCGGGGAAAGGGTGAGCGGAAAGCCGGCGCTACTTGCGGGGGAGCGTGAGGTAGTGAGCCGCGGCGCGCAGCGCCAGCTCATAACCGAATGCGCCCAGCCCCGAGATCGTGCCGACCGCGATGTCGGAGAAATAAGAGTGATGGCGGAACGCTTCCCGCGCATGCACGTTGCTCAGGTGCACTTCGATGAAGGGAATCTTGACGCCCAGCAAGGCATCGCGCAGCGCGACGCTGGTATGCGTGAACGCCGCCGGGTTGAAGATGATGCAAGCTACATGCGTGGCCGGGGCCTCGTGGATGCGGCTGATCAACTCGGCCTCGGCATTGCTTTGGAACGCCGAGAGATGATGTCCTGCTTCCGCCGCCAGCTGCCCCGCCCGGGCCACGATCTGTTCCAGCGTCACAGCCCCATACGTCGCCGGCTCGCGCGTGCCGAGCAGGTTCAGATTGGGACCATTGAGCAGTAACAGATGCGCCATGAAGGTTGCGGTGGCAAAGATCACTTTAACGAAGATAGCGGCGAATTTAACCAGATTGCAGACAACTTGGCGACCATTAGGCGGCGCCAGCGCGTGGTTGCCGGCACGGTTTGCGCCCGGTTACAGGCGAATTTGCAACAGCGCCGCTGCTGCGGAGGCGGGGTGTTAAACGCCTATCGCGTTGCGCGACCGGCGCTGATCTGGTCCGAAGGCTGAAAAATCAGCGGCCGGCATCATAGCCGAAGTCCGCTGCCAGGTTGAGGTCACTGCGCCGGCGGGGGCAGTTCGGCGAGTTGTTTGGCTGCAACGGCGCGAGCGGCCTGCGGCGTCAGTTCGCCCGCATTCACCTTGCGAACCGCGCCGAGCAGCACGGCAGCTTCCGGTTCTCGAATCTCACCGAGATGGAAAACCACGATGCGCCGCTGGTTATCCGTGAAGACCGTAAAGGGAAAGCCCAGCGAGCCCTGGCCGAATTTGTTCACCGCTTCCAGGCCATCCTGTTCGCCGATCAGCAGCGGATAGTCGATGCCGATCTCCTTGGCGTACTTGAGCACGTCCTCGCGGAAGTCCACCGCGACGCCGACGACCTGAAAGCCTTCGGCGGCGTGGTCGGCCTGCAGCTTTTTCAGCAGCGGAATTTCCCGACGGCACGGCGCGCACCAGGTCGCCCAGAAATTAACGATCATCGACTTGCCTTCCCAGCTGTGAATGGAGCGCGGTGTGCCCTTGAGATCGGCGAGCGTGAAATCGGGAAGGGTGTCCGGCACGGCGGTCTCAGGCGTTTCGGGAGGCGTCGTCGTGTCCTCGACCGATGTCGTCTCGATTTTCGCGCGCGGCGCGATGCCGAAATGATAAATGCCGAAGCCGGCCGCCGCTGCGACCAGGGCGACGGCGATGTAGACGGTGT
Organism: uncultured Gammaproteobacteria bacterium; assembly: GCA_963710595.1. Classification (GTDB taxonomy): domain Bacteria; phylum Pseudomonadota; class Gammaproteobacteria; order Steroidobacterales; family Steroidobacteraceae; genus Steroidobacter. The sequence goes on along the minus strand of CAVQAZ010000003.1, from coordinate 90,876 downwards.
TTTTCATATCAGCTGCCGAATGCCGACTGCACGTGATCGCGGAAACGCTCCGCAGGCACGAATCCTACCAGCCTGAAGTCCTTTCGTTCGCTGCCATCCGCGCCGTAGAAGGCGATCGTCGGCGGGCCGTAGATTTCGAAGCGCGTCATCAGCGCCTTGTCTTCGTCGTCGTTGGCCGTGACATCGGCTTGCAGCAGCACCGCGTTCGCCAGCACCGACTGCACTCCGGGATCGGGGAAGGTGTACTTCTCCATTTCCTTGCAGGACACGCACCAGTCCGCATAGAAATCCAGCATCACGGGCCTGCCGGCAGCCTTCGCGCTTGCGACCGCGCGTTCCAGGTCGGCAACTGTTTTGATGCGCTGGAAGATGAGGGCATGTTCCTGCGTCCCTGCGCCACCGCCGCCAGCGCTCAGTCGATCCAGCGGCTGCAGCGGATCTTTGCTGCCCGACGCCGCGCCGATCAGCAACAGGATGCCGTACACCAGCGTGATCAATCCGGTCGCGCGCAGTGGCGATGCGCACGGGGCCGCCGTCGCGACCCTTGAGCGAGAAGATCCAGAAGCCCGAGAGCACAGCAAGCAGCGACCACAACAGCATCACTGCTGCATCGGGGAGCAGCGGCGTGAGCAGATAAATCGCCACGCCGAGGAACAGCACGCCGAACAGCGACTTGACCGTGTCCATCCAGGGGCCGACTTTCGGCAGCAGAGAGCCGGCGGAGGCGCCGACGATCAGCAACGGCACGCCCATGCCCAAACCGGTAGCGTACAAAGCGCCGGCGCCGCGCGCGATCTGGCCTGTCTGGCTGATCACCGATAACGCGGCAATGATGGCCGGTGCGACGCAAGCAGTGACGACCAGCGCCGACAACGCGCCCATGATGAACGTGCCGATGTAAGTGCCCGACTTCTGCTGATTGCTCACATCGGTCAGGCGTGTTTGCAGGGCGCTCGGCAATTGCAGCGTGTACGCGCCGAACATGGCCAGCGCCAAGGCGATGAACAGCAACGAGAACAGCACGATAATCCACGGCTGCTGGAAGAAAGCTTGCGGCGCTTGTTTGAAGGCAAGCACGAAAGCGGCGCCGGCCGCGGCGTAGGTCAGCGCCATGCCCTGCACATAAGTGAACGCGAGCGAGAAGCCCCGCATCGGGGTGACTTTGTCGCCCTGGCCCACGATGATTCCCGAAAGAATGGGGATCATCGGCAAGACGCAGGGTGTAAACGACAACAACACGCCGATGCCGAAGAACGTCGCGAGCACAGCGAACAAGTTGCCATCGCGAATCAGCGCGGCCAGTTTGTCTTGTTCCGCGACCGGCGGGCGCGACGATGAAGAAGCTGCGCTGGTTCGCGTCGGCGACGCATCGGCCGGCAGCGTCATGGCCTGGTCGGTCGGCGGCAATTCCAGCGAGACGTTCTTGGTGATCGGGTTGTAGCACAGCCCGCCGTCGGCGCAGCCTTGATATGTGACATTGAGATTCAGGGTGCCGCCGGCGCCTGCGGGGCGCGCGATCGGCAACGAAGCTTCCAGGATCTCGTGATAGACCTCGGTGTCGCCGAAGAACTCGTCGTGCTTGGGATCGCCCTTGGGCAGCTGCAGCCGACCGAGTTGAATGCCGGGCGTGTCGCTGGTGACCTGAATGCGGTCCTTATAGAGGTAGTAGCCCTCGGCGATGATCCAGGTCAGCGATACCGAGCCGGGCTTTTCCATGCCGGGGCCGAAACGAAACGCTGCGTCCGGCGGCAGGAACTCATCGTCCTTTGTCGACGCCGGCCGTTTCGATTTGAAGAATGAGCTGAAGCCGCCCGTGCTGCCCCCCGCTGCGGGCAGGTCGACCTCGGTTTGCCATTTGAGCGGCGGATAGCACAGGCCGGCGTCGGCGCAGCCCTGCAGTTTCAATTCCAGCGCCAGCTGCTTCGGCCGTTCGCCGCTGTGGACGGTGAACGGCACCGGCACATCGACACTGCCGCGATAAATTTCCTGCGTACCGAAGTATTCGTCGGTGTGGTCTTTGCCCTTGGGCCAGACCGGTTCGCCAAGTTGCACCGTCGCCATCGACGAGGCCACGCCCATCTTTTTCTTATAAAGGTAATAGCCCGGCTCGATCTGCCAGTGGACGATGACGTGATCGCCGTCGGCCTTGACGGTGTAGCGATAAGCTTTTTCGGGCGGCAGGAAGTCATCCTTGGCCAGCGCGGGCTGGAGCAGAGCCAGCAGGCTCGCCGCCAGGAACGCCATCGCGCGCTTTTCTTTACCTCTCCTTGGGGAGAGGTCGCCCAACTTATCCATGTGGTCGCGGGTGAGGGAGTGGTCTTCACCTCTCCTTGGGGAGAGGTCGCGCGCAGCGCGGGTGAGGGAGTTGGCGTGTGAGGCCCACCTGAAGACCCTCACCCTAACCCTCTCCCAAAGGGAGAGGGCACGGAACGCGACACTCTCCCAAAGGGAGAGGGAACAGAAGGCGCTCTCCCCAGGGGTACCAGCAGCATCCGCGTTGAAATTGGTTGTAGTCACGTTGTCTCAGTTCGCTGCGTTTCGTCCGCCACGCCGCTTCGGACCCATTCCAAGTACTGTTCGTTCCCGCCGGTCGCCGGGATGGCCACCAGTTCCGGCAGTTCGTAGGGGTGCAGAACCTTCAGCCGCGCATCCAGCTTGGCGAGGCGCGCCGCCGTGGTCTTGATGATTAACAGAATCTCCGCCTCGTCCTGGAGACGGCCGTCCCAGAAGTAAGTCGAGGTCGCACCCCTGAGTCGATTCACGCAGGTCGCCAGCCGTTCCTGCACCAAAGCGCTCGCCAGACGCTGCGCCGTGGCCTCGTCCGGGCAGCTGGAAATGGCAATAATCACTTGCTCGGTCATGGGGTTAGCCTCACTTCAGGCGCCGCGCAGCATAGCCTTCGCAGGCCTTCCTGTCATCGCAGGAGGAATGAAGAAGAGGTATCAAGAGGGTCAAATTCGACTTGAAATATCCCTTTGCGTGCCTATTATTAGCACCCGCTTGGGTTGAGTGCTAAAGCGCAGGATGCATCCGAAGCCACCGCACCGCCCCCGATTCGAACGACTGTCCCTTCATCAATCCATTCGCAAACGAATTTGCCGAGGTTTGCAGCAATGGCTGAAAAATTGAAGATTCGTCCCCTGCACGACCGCGTGATCATCAAGCGCCTCGAAGAAGAACGCACCTCCCCCGGCGGCATCGTGATCCCCGACACGCGCCGCCGAGAAGCCGATCCAGGGCAAGGTCGTCGCCGTCGGCAAGGGCAAGATCCTCGAGAACGGCAACGTCCGTCCGCTCGACGTCAAGGTCGGCGACAAGATCCTGTTCGGCAAGTACAGCGGCACCGAAGTGAAGGTCGATGGCGACGAACTCCTGGTCATGCGTGAAGAAGACGTCATGGCCGTCATCGAGAAGTAAGTCCGGCGACTACCATCAGAATCATGGCAGCTAAAGAAGTACGTTTCGGCGATGACGCCCGCGCGCGCATGCTCCGCGGCGTCAACATCCTGGCCAACGCCGTCAAGGTGACGCTCGGCCCCAAGGGCCGCAACGCGGTGCTCGAGAAGAGCTTCGGCGCCCCCACCGTCACCAAGGACGGCGTGTCGGTCGCGAAGGAAATCGAGCTCAAGGACAAGTTCGAGAACATGGGCGCGCAGATGGTGAAGGAAGTCGCTTCCAACACCTCCGACGAAGCCGGCGACGGCACCACCACCGCCACCGTGCTCGCCCAGGCGATCGTGCGCGAAGGCCTCAAGGCCGTCGCCGCCGGCGCCAACCCGATGGACATCAAGCGCGGCATCGACAAGGCCGTCATCGCGGCCATCGAGGAGCTGAAGAAGCTGTCCAAGCCGTGCAAGGACCAGAAGGCGATCGCCCAGGTCGGCACGATCTCCGCCAACTGCGACGAGTCGATCGGCAAGACCATTGCCGACGCGATGGAAAAGGTCGGCAAGGAAGGCGTGATCACGGTCGAAGAAGGCTCGGGCCTGCAGAACGAACTCGACGTCGTCGAGGGCATGCAGTTCGACCGCGGCTACCTGTCGCCGTACTTCATCAACAACCAGCAGAACCAGACGGCCGAACTCGAGAAGCCCGTTCGATCCTGCTGTACGACAAGAAGATCTCGCAACATCCGCGAAATGCTGCCGCTGCTCGAAGGCGTCGCCAAGGCCGGCCGTCCGCTGCTGGTCGTCGCCGAAGACGTCGAAGGCGAAGCGCTGGCGACGCTGGTCGTCAACACCATCCGCGGCATCGTCAAGGTCGCGGCCGTCAAGGCCCCGGGCTTCGGCGATCGTCGCAAGGCCATGCTGCAGGACATCGCCGTCCTGACCGGCGGCACCGTGATCTCCGAGGAAGTCGGCCTGTCGCTCGAGAAGGCCACGCTGGCCGACCTCGGCGAGGCCAAGAAGATCGTGGTCGAGAAGGAAAACACCACGATCATCGACGGCCACGGCAAGGCGGCCGACATCAAGGCGCGCATCGAGCAGATCCACCAGCAGATCGAAGAAGCCACCTGCGACTACGACAAGGAAAAGCTGCAGGAGCGCGTGGCCAAGCTCTCCGGCGGCGTGGCCGTGATCAAGGTCGGCGCTGCCACCGAGATCGAGATGAAGGAAAAGAAGGCCCGCGTCGAAGACGCGCTGCACGCCACCCGTGCGGCCGTCGAAGAAGGCGTGGTTCCGGGCGGCGGCGTGGCGCTGATCCGCGCGCAGAAGGCGCTCGAGAAGCTGGAAGGCGCGAACGAAGACCAGACGATCGGCATCCGCATCCTGTCGCGCTCGATCGAAGAGCCGCTGCGCCAGATCGTCGCCAACGCCGGCGAAGACGCCGCGGTCGTGCTGGCGAAGGTCAAGGAAGGCAAGGGCACCTACGGCTACAACGCCGCGCACCGGCGACTACGGCGACATGCTCGACGATGGGCATCCTGGACCCGACCAAGGTCACGCGCCTGGCGCTGCAGAACGCCGCCTCGGTGGCGGGCCTGCTGCTGACGACCGAAGTGATGATCGCCGAGGCCCCGAAGGATGAGGCCGACCACGGGCATCGGCGCCCCGGGCGGCATGGGCGGCATGGGCGGCATGGGTATGTAAGTCGTCGGGCGCCGCGGGCGGGCTCACGCTCGCTCGCGATGTCCAAACTTATGTTTCTGCGAAAAGCCCCGCTTCGGCGGGGCTTTTCTTTTTCACCTGCGTGGCGCGCTGTGCGAAACTGCGCGCATGGAGTCACGGCCGCAGTTCTTCGCCGACGAACGTCTGCATTTTTTTCGCCCGCTGACCGGCAAATATCGCGAACAGGTGCTGGCCTGCCTGCGCGCCCTGTACGCGCGTTTGTATAGTTCGCTGGCCGACTACAGCCGGGTCGTGCAACGCGACCTCGTGATCGAAGTGTTCCAGGAAACCATCGCGCGCACGCCAGTGTTCGACGAATCCGACGACGCGATATCGCCGCCGCCCCGGGGCGAACGCGAGCAGTCGACCTGGATGTTGAACCTGTTGCTCGAGCATGGCTGGATCGAACGCCACGTCGACGACGCCACGCTCACCAGTACCTACGCCTTCTCCCGCATTGGCCGCTTGTTCACGCAACCGATGCATGAGCTGGAAAGCGGTCGCTTTCGCACGCGCCACCGCAATACCCGCAATACCTGCAGCGCGCTGCGTTCCTTCCTGGAGAAGAAAGAAGTCTATGACCTGCTCGATGCCTACGAGCATTCCGAGCGCATCGTTGCCGACTTCTCCGACGTGATCGCCGAGTTGGAAGAGCGCAAACGACAGCTGGTCCGCGACGTTGAGACCCAGCAACTGGTGCAGCGGGCCAGCGAAGAATTCTTCGACTTCATGGAAAAGCGCTTCATGCCGGACCTGGCGGTGCGCTTCTCCGAAGACAGCGTGGTGAAGTATCGAGATGAGCTGGATGGTTTGCTGCGCAGCGCGCGTGCGCAGCGACGGGAAACCAAGGCCGCGGTCGAACTCGAGCTGCGCCGGGTCGCGCCGGAGCTGATCCAGGAAGGCCGCCACTCAGTCTATATGCAGGTGCTCGAGCAAATCGAAAGCCGCCTGCACAGCGCCGCCGATACGATGCTGCCGGCGCTTCGCGGCGCGCTGCATGGCTTCACTCGTCGCGCCGATATTCTACTGCGGCAATTGAGCTTTTCCGAAGCCAGCCAGCATGCGTTGCTGGATGCGTTCGGCGAGTTGTCGAAGCTGCTCCCGGCCGAGCAGGACGATCGCTTGGCCCGGGCAGCCGAACCGCTTGCAGTGTTGGAGGTCGGCTTTGTCGACCCCGATCACCTGCGCCTGTATAACCTGGAGCGCAAGCGCGCGGTCAACAGCTCTGTCGACAAAGAAGCGGACGCCGATCCCGCGGCAAAGCGACGGCTGTTCGTCGAGCAAGCCCTGGAGCGCGCCTTTGCCGTCAGTAATCGGCAGCTGTACGACTACATCGTCGATGCATTGGCCGGCGGTCATGAAGTGCGTACCACCGCGCTGCCGATCGGCGATGCACTGCAACTGCTGTATTCGGCGCATGCCATCGAATTGGGCAGCGCGAACGGTGCGAGCGGCTACGGCTATCGATTCGAAGTGCTCGAGACGGGAAACCGGACCCAGAATGAATTCTTCGCGGGCATGGACGAGTTTGTCATCCGCGTCGTCGCCGACGCGCCGGCGCTGAGCGTTGCGAGCTGACGACATGCGATTGAAAGAACATCTCGAGCAGCGTTTGGAATCGGCCGCGGTCTCGTTCGCCCAGCTGCAGGAATTGCTGATTCGCCTGCTGAATTACGGCGTGCTGGTCCGCGACGAATCGCAGATCACGCGCGAACTTTACGATCGCTTCGTGCGCATCGAAGAACTGGTCGAGGAGTCGCTCGATCTGTACGGCATCGAGTTGCATCACGATCGACGTTTCGAGTACGTGCGCCTGTATCCACCAGGCAGCCAACGGCCGGGGATGGATCACGCCGAGGAGCAGGCGTTCGGCGGCAGCTTGCGGGCGCGATTGTCACAGCACGAAGTGGCGCTGATTCTGGTGTTGCGCGCTCAGTACGATAAGGCGGTGCGCGAAGGCAAGATCGACGAACGTGGCTATGCCACCGAGCCGTTGGAGTCGATCGGCCTGGCGATGAAAAGCTGGCTGGGGCGCAGCCTGCCGGAGAAGGCGACCGAGCGTCGCGCAGTATTCAAACGCCTGCAGCAACTGCGGTTGATCGAGTATCGCCAGGAAGAGGACCTGGATCAGGCCGAGGCGTGGATCCGCGTGCATCCCATGATCGTCGATTTCGTCAGCAACGACGCCATCGATGCGTTAGCCCAAGGCGGCGCGACAGCCAGCGAGGACGACCGTGTTTCTTAAACGACTGGTGCTGGTGAACTGGGGCAACATTCCCAACGGCCAATTCGAGTTCGGCCCGATCAGTTTGCTGTCCGGCGCCAACGGCTCCGGCAAAACCACGGCGGCGGACGCCATCCAGACGGTGATGACGGCGGCGCACGAGAATCTGTTCCACTACAACCCGGGTCAGGAAGAAACCACGCAGCGGGGTCGCGGCGGTAAACGGGTGCGCACGCTGGCTTCCTACGTGCTCGGTTGCGATGACGGCAGCTACGCTCGAACCGAAGCGACCGATGGCTACATCGCGGCAGTTTTTTATCCGACGACCGGCGAAACGGCGGAGCTGTTCACGGCGATCGTCGCCGTCCGTGCCTGGCTCGATCAGTCCGGTAAGCAGGCGACCGCTCGCGAAGATCAACTGGCATTTTTCATTCTGCCCGGCGTGGAGCTGGGGCTGGACGATTTCATCCAGCAACGTGCCGACGCCAAACAGGTGGTGCTGCTCGACAAGCTGCAGCAAATATTGGTAACGCAGCATCGCAAGGCCGCCGTCGAGCGGTACGATCAAAAGCGCACTTATCTGCGGCGGCTGTACGCCGTCCTTCGCGGCAAACGCGATTCGGTCACCGAGCGTGAGGCGATGGCGGCGGCACGCGCATTCTCCCGCTTCATGGCGTACAAGCCGATCAGCGGTATCAATGCATTCGTCGCCGATGAGGTGTTGGAGCGTAAAGATCTCGGCGAAGCGATCCGCTCGGTGTCGGGCCAGCTCAAGACCATTCACGCCATGGAGCGTGAAGCGCAGTCCTATAAAGACAGTGCGGTGCTGCTGGAACAGGCCGGCCTGCACGCGCAAGTGTTTATCGATGCATGGACCGAGCGGGTGACGTTCGACTATACGCAGGCCAAGGCAGCGTATCTCGATTTGCAGGAGCAGTATCTCAAGGCACGCCAGGATCGCGACGGCCTCGAGCGGCAGTTGCAGGACAACGCCGCAGAACTGTCGCTTACCGAACAACGAAGATTGCAGGCTCATGAAGCCGTGGTGATGCTAGAAGCGCAACGGCAAAGCGTCGAGCCCCTGCGCCGCAAAGACGAACTCGAGAAGCAAAGCCAGGCATTGCAAGTTCGCCTCGCCGAAGCAGTGCGCGAGTTGCTGCGACAGGATCAGCAGCTGCAGGAAAATCTGCGTGGCGCGCGCAGCCTGGGGAATTTATTGGCGTCGCCGTCGCTGGCCGCAGAGCTGCCGCAGCTGACAGACATGCATTCGCGGCAGTTGACGGAGCGAGCGCGTGCGACGGAGAAGGCGGCGGACATCGACCTGGCGCGGCTGCTGCAGAAAGATCACACCGGCGATCTCGCCATGCTCGAGAAGCATCTCGACGACGCTCGTGCCGCTCAGCGTGCGCATACAGAGCTGGTCGATCATTGGAAGCGCAGCACGACCGGCGAGTCCAGCCGCCGTGATCGCCTGGGCGAAGCGAATCACAGTCGGCGTTATCGATACGAGCAGCTGTCCAGCCAGTGGCAACAGAAACAGCAGGAAGTCGAACGGCTGGAAGCGCAGCAAACAGTCTACCCGGCTTACGTCGAGCGGGCGCTGGCCGCGATTCGCGCGCAGTTGCCTAAAGCCGACCCGCGCGTGCTGTGCGACCACATCGAAGTGACCGATCCGCGCTGGCAAATGGCCATCGAGGGGTATCTCGGCGGTGCTCGTTTCAACATCATCGTCGACAGTGACTGTGAGGCGGATGCGATTCGTATCGTCCGCTCGCTGTCGGGCCGCGACAATCGCGCCCGCGTGATCCAGGGCGCAAAGGCGTTGCGAGATGCGGCTCGCACCAAGCCGGCCACGGATTCCATCGTCCACGTTCTGAAGTTCACGCACGCCATTGCACAGGCATTCCTGACCGCCAGCTACGGCGCGGTGGTGCGCGTCGAGTCGGCGGAGGAATTGCGGCAGACAGCGCGGGGCGTGACCGCCGAAGGCATGGGTTCCGGCAACTATTCGATGTTCCGTTGCGACATTCCCGACGCCGACCTGGTGTTCGGCGTCGCTGCCCGCGAGCGTGCGTTGCGGGCGCGTCGATCCGAGTTGCAGGACCTGCTGAACTCTCGCAATGAAGCGAACGAGCGCATGCAGGAAAGCGCGCGTGTGCTGGAGGCTGTCGACAAGTTGCAAGCCTCGAACTATGGCGACGCCATCGGTGCAGTACTCACTCTTCATCGCGAGATTCGCGCTACTGAATTGCTGATCGAACAGCTGGACGTGGGCGAGTACCAATCATTGGACGCCCGGCTGGCGCAGCTCAAGACCGAAGAGCGGGAAGCGTTGGGCAAGTTCGGCGAACTCAGCATGCGCGCCGGGGAGCTGCAGGCCCGCACCAAACAGGTCAATGCCAAGATCGAAACCCTGACAGGCCAAAAAGACAGCGCCCAGGACACGATGGTGGGCGCCGAGGAGGCGTTACGCGCCTTGCACGCCGATTGGCCGGAGTTTTCGCTCAAGACCCGCCTGCAGTTCGCCGACCAGGAGGCGCTGTCTTTCGATCCGCAGCGCGCCCCGCTGCTGCGCGAAGAAATCGATGCGCGCCTGCTGAAAGCGGAGCGTGCGATGAGCGGCGTTATCCAGCAGCACAACCAGAAATGCCGCCCTTCGGACGCCATCGCCTACGTGGCCTTCAATGGCAGTTACGATGCGGCGTTGTTCAAAAACATCTGCAGTCTGCGGCGCGAACTGGATCGCGTGTACAACATCCTCAAGAACAATGTGCTGGTCGAGAAGCACGAACACCTGCAGCGATTGAAGACCAGCTTCAACGATGCGTTCGTCGCGCATCTGTGCCAGGAGATTTATCAGTCCATCGTCGATGGCCGGCGCCAGCTCGAATTGCTCAACAAGGAGCTGGTGAACCATCGCTTCGGCTCGGACCGCGAACAGTTCCGGTTTGCCGCCGAGTGGGTGCCTGAGTTCAAGGAATACTGGCGCTTCCTTGAGGAAGTGGTGCGCAACCCGGCCATGGGCGAGGGCACGACGCTGTTCGAGGCGCAGTTGTCGCCGAAGTCCACAGCGGTCCGCGATGCACTCATGGCGCTGTTGCTCGGCGCGGACGAACAGCAATCGCAGCGCGAGCTGGAGCGTATCGCCGACTACCGCAACTATCATCGCTACGAAATCTACAAAGAAGTCGAAGGTAAGCCGCCGATCGCGCTGTCCGAATACGGCACCGGCAGCGGCGGCCAGCTGGAGACGCCGGCGTACATCATTCGCTCCGCCAGCATCACCTCAGCGCTGCGTTACGGCGAAGGCGCCAATCACTTGCGCATGGTGCTGGTCGACGAAGCCTTTTCCAAGATGGACGAAACACGGTCGCGTGAAGTCATCGACTACCTCACGCGCACGCTCGGGTTGCAGCTGGTGTTCATCATGCCGACCAGCAAGTGCGGCCCGTTCATGGATCTGATCAGCAACGAGTTCGTATTCGCCAAGGTGCCCAGCACCCCGCGCGGCCAGCTCAATACCCGCGTGCTGGTCGATCGCAAGGAGTGCAACAAGGAGCGCATCGGCGAACTGTGGGCGCAACACCGGCGCACCGTGCGCCAGCAGGCGGAGCTGGATTTCATGGATGATGTCGAACAGGTTGCGCCTCGCAAGAAAGCGACGGTCACGACGTAGCAGCGACGTTATGAATGCGCCGTCGTGGCTACAAGACGAACCTGAGATTCTCGGCCTGCTCAACTTCGTGATTGATCGCTTCGACGAACAGCCTGGTGAAGCGCGCAGTCGCCCGATTTTGCCGGGCGCCCAGCAACATTTGCCCAGCCTCGGGCGCGGCGATGAGCAGGCCGATCAAACCTGGGCGCTGGTGCAGGAACTCGCCCGCCTTGGCGTTCTGAAGGTTCGGCCCGGCAAGCGTGGCGCCTACGATGCCGAATGGCACAATTCCAAGCTGGCGTTTGCGCCGACCATCGAGCCCGTGTTGCGTGAATGGTTGCGCAGACCGGCGGGGCAATCCCGACTGCAGCTATGGCGGCAGGCCGTGGACGAGCACGCGTCGTTGTTCCCCGCTGGATGTGAGTTGCTGCGAACCAAGCATATTGCCGTGCCAGGACGAACCTCGCGGGAAGTGGTAATGGCCTTGGCGAGTCTGGCCTCCATCCAACGCCCGGCGACCTTGCGCCAGCTCAGCACACGGGCGTTCTGGGGAGACTCGAAGGTTCTCGACGAGCGCGGTGAGCTGATCGCGGCTTTATTTCCCGCTTTGCAGGTCCGCGAGCGGCCGATGGTGGTCGCGGTCCATCTGCCCGAGCGCATCGACGGTGCGCTGTTCATAGAGAATCAGGATAATTACAGCGCTGCCCTCGATGGCGAGCCGTCGTCCGCCCGCAATCACGCAGTCATCTACCTTGCGGGCTTTCGCGGCACCGCCTTGCGCATTCGCAGCCGGCAGGGAGTGCGCCTGCATTTTGCCGGCCCAGGCATGGTGCAACGCGAAGCCTTCGAGCGCTGGTGGTTCGATGCTGCTGAGATGCCCGGACCGCTGTTTTTCTGGGGCGACCTGGATTTCGCCGGCATGCAAATGCTCAAGTCGCTGCGCGAACGGTTCGGCGAAGTCCAAGCCTGGCGTCCCGGCTATGAGCCGATGCTGGCCGAATTAGCCGCGGCTGCCGCCGGCAACCATTCACCAGTGGATGGTTTGGGGGCACGCCGCCAAGTGGATCCTGTCGCCACTGGCTGTGCATTCGCCGATACGGAGTTGCTGCCTTCGATTCGCAAGCTTGGTTTCTGGGATCAGGAGCGAATGGTGGACTGAAACAGCTGTTACCATCGCGGCTGTCGTTCGAATCGCTACGCTCGGGGGAGAATCGCTATGCCTTGGTGGGGGTGGCTGGTCGCCGGCGCAATCCTGCTGGCGGTGGAAATGTTCGTGCTGGACGCGCAGTTCTACCTCGTTTTCCTGGGCGTTTCCGCAGCAGTCGTCGGGTTGCTGGGCCTGTCCGGCGTGAATATGCCTGAGTGGGCGCAGTGGCTTACCTTCGCGCTGCTGGCGCTGATCGCAATGGTCGGTTTTCGTAAACGCGTCTACCAACTGGTGCGCGGGCGCACCGGCGTCGTCAACGAGCCGCTGACGCTTGGCGATCGCGTGACGGTGCCGGTGCGGCTCGAACCGGGGCAGAACTGCCGCGTCGACTATCGCGGTTCGTCATGGACCGCACGTAACATCGATGAGATTGCGATCGAAGCGGGTCGCGAAGCTGTGATCTCGCGAGTCGACGGTTTGATCTTGCTGATTCGCGCGGCCGCTTAACGTTTAACGCGCGACCACATTCAATACAATTCCGGAGACTGCCGTGGGAACAACTTTGTACGTCGTGCTCGCCGTGACCGTGCTGGTCATCATCATCCTGATGAAGACCGCCATCGTGGTGCCGCAGCAGAGCGCCTTCGTGATCGAAACGCTCGGCCGCTACAGCCGCACCATCCAGGCCGGCTTTCACATCCTGGTGCCGTTCGTCGAGCGCATCGCTTACAAACACACGCTGAAGGAAGATGCGTTGGATATTCCCGAGCAGATTTGCATCACCCGGGACAATGTGCAGGTCGGCGTCGATGGCGTGCTCTACATGCAGGTGCTCGATGCGCGCAGCGCCTCGTATGGCATCACCAACTATCGCTTCGCAATCATCCAGCTGGCGCAGACGACGTTGCGCAGTGAGATCGGCAAGATCGACCTCGACCGCACCTTCGAAGCGCGCGGCACCATCAACTCCAACGTGGTCAGCGAACTGGACACTGCTTCCGCGGCGTGGGGCGTGAAGGTGCTCCGCTATGAGATCAAGAACATCAACCCGCCCAAGGACGTGCTGCACGCGATGGAAAAGCAGATGCGCGCCGAGCGCGAGAAGCGCGCCGTCGTGCTGACCTCCGAAGGCGATCGCGATGCCAAGATCAACCAGGCGGAAGGCGAGAAACAGCGCGTCATCAAAGAGTCTGAGGCGAACAAGCAGCAGCAGATCAACGAAGCAGAAGGCCAGGCCGCAGCGATTCTCGCCGTCGCCACCGCCACTGCCGAAGGCCTGCGCCAAGTCGGCGAAGCATTGGCCGGCCGGGGCGGCATGGAAGCAATGCAATTACGCGTCGCCGAAGAGTACGTGAAGCAGTTCGGCAAGCTGGCCGATGAGGCATCCAGCACGCTGATCGTTCCGGCGAACCTGAGCGACATCTCCTCGATGATCGCGATGGCGACGAGCGTGATGAAGCAGCAGAACAAGGTGGTGAGCTGACAGGCTCCGCTCGAGGAAGAAAGTCGGGCTTCAGTGAATGAGTGCCCGAATGAGTTGGGGTCGGTTCAATGCGTAGCTCGCAGCAGCCGACTCACCACCCGCTCCAACTGCACCAGCGTCCCACACTCATCTACCTGATGACAGTACGGCGAGTAGTGCCGCATCTCCGAATCTCCCGTATTCCACATCGCTCTCGGCTCCGGATTGAGCCAGATCACTCGCCGTGCGCGGTCGTAGATTTCTTTAAGCACATCAGTTCGCGCGTCACCATTATTATTGCGAGCGTCGCCGAGAATAATCACGGTTGTGCGCTTGTCGATATCATCGAGGCACAGCTTGCGGAAGTCGGCGAGCGCCTGGCCGTAATCCGTGGAGCCGCCGCCGTATTGCTTGAGCGCCAATGCAATCGCGTCGTCGACGGTGTTGCGTGAGAACAGTTCGGAGACTTCGCCGAGATCGGAGGAGAAGGCGAACGAACGGACCCTGGGTAGCACTTCTTCGAGGCTGTATAGAAACATCAACATGAAGCGCGCGTAGTCGGCGACCAAGCCGCTGACGTCGCAGATGGCGAAGACCTTCGGCTTGGCGGTCTTCGCCGATTTCCAGTGCAGGTCGAAGATCGCGTCGTCGTACTTCATGTTACGCCGCAAGGTGCGCGGAACATGAAGTTGGCCGCGTCGAAAGACCTTGCGCCGTTGCGAGTAAGCGGAAACCAGTTTCCTTGCCATGCGCAGCACGATGTCCTGGATCAAGCGGTGATGCCGCTGCTCCAGCGAGGACAGCCGGACATTTCGCAGCAGGCTTTCGCGAAGCCGGCGGCCGGTGACGTCGGCGTGCAGCAGAAACTGATGTTCGACGTGATCCCGGACGCGCTCGCGCAGCCAATCGCGCCGGCGAGTCAGGTCCTGAGCCAGCCGGCGGTCGGGAAGAGGTGTGCTGTCAGTGAGTGCAATGATTTCCCGCTGCAACTCCGGCAGGCCCATGGCATCCATGATGCGCCGGGTGTACACGCCCTTTTGCGTGAACATCTCGATTTCATGGACTTTGACTTGCTGGCCCGCGGATGTGATCGCGATGTTGATTTCGATCGAGTTCGCACGCGTCAGCAGTCGCCCAAGAGTGGATTGAGGCGCGGACATTGCGCCGCTGCCGAGGCTTTCACTCTGGCCAGTGCTCCGTTGGGCCGTGGCCACAGGGTTGGTCGCGCCTTGTCCGCGGCCAGTGCGTTTTCCTTGGGAATCCCCGCCGCCCCCCGCATCACCATTGCCCGGTTGGCCAGCCGTGCCAGCATCTTCGGACTGATTCGTGCCATTTTCACCTGAGCTTTCCGGCGCACGCAAAGGAGTACGTTCGCGAAACGAGAAGAACTGGTCGAAGCAAGCGTCGAACGCCGCTTTCTCGTCCAGCGTCTTCGGCAGCACCAGCGACAAACTGTCCTTGAGCAGTTGCCGGTCGCGATAACCCACCAATTCCACCGCGCCGAAGGCATCCAGCGTTTCTGCGGTCGAGATGCGGATGTCCGCATTCCGCAAGGCACGGATGAAATTGGTCAGCAACTGATCCATGGCTAGCTGCTCTTCACCGCCTTATCCGTCAAGGTTCGCACCTCCGGCTGCACGTTCTCGATATCTTCCTGGTACTTCAGGATCACGTTCATCGTGTTGCGGACCAGTTCCGGATCGAGGCGATCTGCATGCAGCAATAGCAGGGTGCGCGCCCAGTCGATGGTCTCGCTGATCGATGGCACTTTCTTCAGGTCCATCTCGCGCAGGTCGTGAATGAAACGGACCAGTTGGGTGCGCAGCTGCGGCGGGATCTCCGGCACGCGAGCCTTGATGATCCGCTGTTCCAGCTCGATGTCCGGAAACGGAATGTACAAGTGCAGGCAGCGACGCTTGAGCGCGTCGGAGATCTCGCGAGTGTTGTTGCTGGTTAGAAACACCAACGGCGGCGTGTTCTTCGCCTTCACCGTGCCGATTTCGGGAATCGACACCTGGTAGTCGGAAAGGATTTCCAGCAGCAGCGATTCAAATTCGTGGTCGGACTTGTCGACCTCATCGATCAGCAGTACGCAGCCGCGCTCTTGCTGAAGCGCCTTCAGCAGCGGCCGCGCTTCAAGAAATTCCTCCGAGAAAAAGATATCGCCGAACTCGTGCAGCCGCTTGACGGACTCGGCGAAACCCTTCGCGCCTTGCAGGACTTCATCGAGCGTTTGTTTCAGCACCTGCGTGTACAGCAATTGCTTGCCGTACTTCCACTCGTACAGCGCCTTGCTCTCATCGAGGCCTTCGTAACACTGCAGCCGGATCAGCGGCAAGTCGAACATTGCCGCGGTGGTCTTGGCCAACTCCGTCTTGCCGACGCCCGGCGGCCCTTCGATCAGCACCGGCTTGCGCAAGTGGTAAGCGAGATAGACGGAAGTGGCGATCTGGTCCGAGCAGATGTAACGATGCGTTTCGAGATGCTGCTTGAGCGACGGAACCGAGGCGGCGATGCTGGGAATGTCGGGCATTGTTGCGCGCTAATCAGAGGCGACCGCTAGCGAGTTTCCGCCTCGGGCAGTGCATATGCAATCAGCCAGCCGCCCTTACTTTTGGCAGGGGCGGCTTGCCCCGCGCCTTGTTGCGCTTCCGGTTCCACTACGTGGCTGTCCTCCGGCGAATCGACGGCGGGCACGGCGATCACCACGTATTGTTTCTGCGTCTGCGGCGAGACGTAACTCATCGGCGTGGCCTCCGCGTTATTCGGCAGGAAATCGCTCCATAACACCTCGCCGGTTCTCAGGTCCAGCGCGCGCATGTGACGGTCCATCGTGCCGCCCATGAAAATGAGGCCGCCCTTGGTGACGACCGCGCCTGCGGAATAGGGGACGCCCATGGGCAGGCGCAACTTGAATTTCAGACCGAGCGGTCCGAGTTCATTCGTCGTGCCCAGCGGCCGACGCCAGATCACGGAGCGGGTTTGCAGATCGATGGCGGCGATCTCGCCATACGGCGGTTGATTGCAGGGCGCGAAGACAGACGACAGAAATGGCGTCGTGAACGCCGCATAGGGGGTGCCGAGTTGATGACCGCCGCCGTAGCCCACTGGCGTGTCTTTGTTGACTTGCGCGCGTGGATACAACTTCACCTGGTTCGCCATCTGCAGCGCATTGACGATCATCACGTTGCTGCCTTCGTCGATGGCAACGCTGCCCCAGTTCATGCCGCCGGCGAAGCCCGGAAACTGAATGCTGCCGCCGAGCGATGGCGGAGTGAATACGCCTTCGTAACGCGATTTGCGGAACTCGATGCGACAGAGCATCTGGTCGATGGGCGTGATGCCCCACATCTGCGCTTCGCTCAGCGGCTCGCGATTGAACGCCGGCATGCCGACCGAGAACGGCTGCGTCTTCGCAGTCCATTCATGCGGCACGTCGGTCTGCGGAACGGGGCGCTCTTCGACCGCAGCCAGCGGTTGGCCATTGGTGCGATCGAGTAAGAACAGCTCGCCACGCTTGGTCGGCGCTACCAGTGCGCGGACTTTCTCGGTTTGACCTTGCGGAATGAAGTCTACCAGGACGGGTTGCGACGGCACGTCGTAGTCCCAGATGTCGTGATGCGTGGTCTGGAACGACCAGCGCAACGAGCCGGTCTTCGCATCGAGCGCGACGACGGAACTGGCGAAGCGCTCGGATTCGGGCGAGCGATGACCGCCGTAATAGTCGGGCGTCGCGTTCCCGGTAGGGATGTAGACCAGGCCCAGTTCGTCATCGGCGCTGAACACGCTCCACGCATTCGGTGTGCCACGTGTGAAGGTTTCTTCTGCCGCGAGTTCGGTAACGGGTTCGGTGCGGCCGATATCCCATGCCCACAGCATCCGGCCGGTGATGGGATCGAAGCCGCGGATCACGCCGGAAGGCTCCTGCACTTCGACATTGTCGGCGACCCAGCCGCCAAGCACGGCGACGCCGCTCGCCATTGTCGGCGGCGAGGTCACGTAGTAGAAGCCGGGTTTAACATCGCCCATGCCATTCAGCAGGCTGATTTCGCCGTGCGTGCCGAAGCCGTTGCAGCGCTGGCCGGTTTTGGCATCGACGGCAATCAGCCGCGCATCGGTCGTGGCCGTGAGAATTCGTTCGGCGCATTCGGCAGGCGCATCGGGCGACTGGTAGTAAGTGACGCCGCGACAGGTGGTGTTGAAGCCGATCTTGGAGTCTTTGAACTCAGGATCGAAACGCCAGCGTTCCTCGCCGGTCGCGGAATTCAGCGCAGCGATGATGTTGCCGGCGAGGCAAACATACAGCGTATCTGCGATCTGCAGCGGCGTTGCCTTGAACGCGCCGCCGACGCCGGTACGATAAGTCCACGCGACGCTGAGCTTCGAGACATTCTTCGTGTCTATTTGATCGATCGCTGCATAGCGCCTGCCAGCGGCGGATCCGCCCCAATGCTGCCAGTCGCTGACATCGTTGTTCGCTACTGTCGTTGCGGCTGCAGGGAATGCCTTGGTTGGGTAAGGAGTGCGCAGGCCGACGCCGATACAGACCGCGAGCAGCAGCGCCACGGCGATCCAGGTCATTGGCAGGCTGAGCAACCGTCGCGGCCGTCTGCCGAACAGAGCGCGTCGAACTTTGGGTCGCAGCAGGAACAAGCCCAGCACCAGGAACGGCAACACTCGCGGCGCGAGTGCCCAGCCATCGAAGCCCGCTTCAGCTACCGCCCAGATCAACGTGCCCAGTGTCAGCAGTCCATATAGGTACGCGCCCGATCGATGCCCACGCCACAGCAAGACGGCGCTCGCGATCAAAGCCAGCCCGGTGACGAGGTAGTAAAAGGAGCCGCCGAGGGTGATCAGACTCAGTCCGCCGGCTCCCAGCACCACGCCGGCAAGCAACAGGACCGCCGCAAAAATACGCGGTGGTCGTGGTCGCCGTGTTCCGTTCATCTCGATATCCTTGTTCATTGCAGCGCTCAGGTTCCTTCCCAGCGCCTGTATAGCCGATGCTGCGGCGCTGTGCATCTTTGCCGCGCCTTCTCGCTTGCGTTTTTCTCCTGTCGGAATGGGAGCGGAGCATGCTTTGCTTTAAGCTCGTGAACTCATGAGCTGCGCCATTGCCTTCGACAACGTCAGTCACCGCTATCCGCATGCCGTCGCAGTGGACAACGTCAGCCTGCAAGTCGATGCGGGCGAAACCGTGGCGCTGATTGGACCAAGCGGCTGTGGCAAGTCCACGCTGTTGAAATTGGCCGCAGGGCTGGTGTGGCCGCAGCAAGGCATCGTGGTTGTGACCGATCGAAAGCTGGCGCCCGACAACGTGCTGGAAGTCCGGCGGCGACTTGGGTACGTCATCCAGTCGGGTGGGCTATTCCCGCACCTGAGCGCGGTCGGTAACGTGACGCTGGCTGCACGCTACCTCAAGCGCGAACGTCAGTGGATCGAAGCGCGTGTCGTCGAGCTTGCCGAACTGGTGCAGCTGCCCCGCGAGGCGTTGAATCGTTTTCCCAACAATCTTTCCGGCGGCCAACGTCAGCGCGTCAGCCTGATGCGCGCCTTGATGCTCGATCCCGCCGTCCTGCTGCTCGATGAGCCGCTTGGTGCGCTGGATCCGATGGTGCGTCATGGCTTGCAGGAAGACCTGCGTCGATTGTTTCGACGGCTGGGCAAGTCGGTGCTCCTGGTCACGCATGACATGGCCGAAGCGGCGTTTTTCTCGCGCAATATCGTGTTGATGCGGGAGGGAACGATCGTTCAGCGCGGCACTTATCAAGACCTGACCGAAGCGCCGGCCGAGGAATTCGTGCGCGACTTCGTGAAGGCACAGCGTGGCGTTCACGCCGAGGAAACGGGTGGTTGAGCTGCGTAATGTTCTGGCCTTGGCGCTGCTTGTTTCGATGTCGTCGGCAGCGGCGGAGACGACCGTGTTCGCTTCGAAGGCCTTTACAGAGTCGGTGATCCTGGGCGAAGTGGCGAGCCAGCTGACTCGTGAGGCCGGGCATGCGACGGAGCATCGGCGTCAACTCGGTGGCACGCGAGTACTTTGGAGCGCGCTGGTCAGAGGCGATATCGATTGCTATCCGGAATACACGGGCACGCTGCGAACCGAAATATTCTCGGATAAGAAGCTTGGCGATGACGGCGAGTTGCTCGCGGCGTTGACGCGGGAATCGATGTGGATCTCTGCGCCTCTAGGCTTCAATAATACGTACGTGCTCGGCATGCGTCGAGATCGAGCTGCGGAGCTGGGCATCACCCGAATGTCGCAGCTCGCGGATCATCCGACGCTTCGTTTCGGTTTCAGCAACGAATTCATGGAGCGCGCCGACGGTTGGCCGGGCATCCGCTCGACATATCGTCTGCCGCAGCAGGATGTGCGCGGATTGACCCATGATCTGGCGTATCGCGGGCTCGAGTCGCGTGCGCTGGATATCACTGATCTCTATTCGACCGACGCGGAGATCGTTCACTACGATCTCACGACCCTGCAGGACGATGCCAATTTTTTCCCGGCCTATGACGCCTTGATGGTCTGCCGGAATGATGTTCCCAAAGCCGTCAGGGAGTCGCTCAATCGCCTGGGCGGCCGCATCGACGCGGCAACGATGACCAAGATGAATGCGCGCGCCGCGTTGGATCGCGAACCCGAATCGCAAATCGCAGCGAGTTTCCTGCGTGAGCAGTTGCACGTGGTTGCCGAGGCCAAAGAGGACACCCGGTGGACCCGGATCTGGCAGCGGACCCGCGAACATCTGGCGATGGTTGGCATCTCCCTTGGGCTTGCGGTGCTGGTAGCCGTGCCGCTCGGCGTGCTGGCTTTCTATCGACCGGCGATCGGGCGCGTGGCCTTTGCTATCGCCGATATTCTGCAAACGCTGCCGGCGCTGGCACTGCTGGTATTTCTCATTCCCTGGTTGGGCATCGGCTATGCGCCCGCAATCGTGGCGCTGTTTCTTTACAGCGTGCTGCCAATTCTGCGTAACACGCATACCGGCCTGGCAGATATTCCACGCGACCTGCGCGAGTCTGCGGAAGCGCTGGGATTGCCGCGACTTGCAAGGCTTCGCTACGTCGAACTGCCCCTGGCAGCGCGTTCAATGCTGGCCGGCATCAGAACGGCTGCGGTAATCAATGTGGGCACTGCGACCCTGGGAGCGCTGATCGGCGCAGGCGGTTATGGTCAGCCTATTCTCACCGGCATCCGGCTCGACGACACGAATTTGATCCTGGAAGGTGCGGTGCCAGCCGCTGTGCTTGCGCTGCTGGTGCAATGGATATTCGGTCGGGCCGAGCGTCGTTGGGTAGCGCCGAAGTGATCTTGGAGGCGGCCAGTCAGCGCAGCTTCAACTTGCGCATCAGCGATTGCGCGTCCACCGGTGCCCGCAACTTCACGTCCGTGTTGTCGAAGTAACAATAGATATCGCGCGGCTTCGAGGTAGGAGGCTTGAGTTTAGACGCCTTCTGGGCATCCCGAGGTTCGCTGCCCCGATGCCAGGCGGCCACTCGTCGAGCCCATCGATCGAGCGCACGGTCGCTGTAACCGCTCTTGTACAGCTCTTTGTCACCGTGCAGCCGCATGTAGACAAAGTCCGCAGTGATATCTTGCATCATCGGCCAGCGCTTCGCGGTCTCGGCAATCACCAACGCGATGTTGTGGTCACGTAGCAGTTCGATCGTGGGCAGGACGCGCGATGCGTAGTGGAGTTCGAGCCGCTGCGGCAGGTCCGACGGATAGAACACGCCGCGCCACGGCGTATAACGCCATCCGGAAATGCCAACGCGAATTTTAGCCATGCCCCAACAACGATTGACGGGGCGTCCAAGTGCCGGCGCTTTTCGAAATGCTGGGTGTCCCGTCGCAGGCGTTGCGTTCGGGAACTCTGGGAACATAAACGCGTTCCCCCTTTCTTGCGTGTTTGTCCTTGGTTATTGCTGGGATGCCCCATGAGTCAGGAAATGTTTTCTACCAATGCTGTTCGAGCCGCCGCTCGCCGGCGTGCACTGGGCGCAGGCGTGAATGGCACTAACTTAACGCGATGCGCCTGCAATCTTCGCCTCTCCCTGTGGGAGAGGCCGCGCGAAGCGCGGGTGAGGGGACGCGCTACGGAAACGTCACAGCAACCGGCTTCCTCTCACCCTGCCCTACGATTTTTTACAATCCCGCAGGCATGGCGAAGCTGACCGAAAGCCAGTTTCTGGTGGTCGGCAGCGGCGTACTGATTTCGTCTGAATTCAACAACCGCAATTCGCAACCCGCGTTCGGACAGCCGC
The DNA here is from genome assembly GCA_963710595.1 of uncultured Gammaproteobacteria bacterium. Classification (GTDB taxonomy): domain Bacteria; phylum Pseudomonadota; class Gammaproteobacteria; order Steroidobacterales; family Steroidobacteraceae; genus Steroidobacter. The sequence goes on along the minus strand of CAVQAZ010000003.1, from coordinate 69,012 downwards.
TGGGCGGCGAGGGCGGTGATGCGGGCGATTGGAGCGCCATACCCGCCGCTTTTCTCGCGATGCCGCTGAACGACCAATTTGTCGTCGGCCTGGGCGTAAACGCGCCGTTCGGCTTGAAGACGCAGTACGAGGACGGCTGGATGGGTCGCTTTCAAGCACTGAAATCGGAGATCCAGACCTACAATTTCAATCCATCCTTGTCGTGGCAGGTGAGCGAGCAGTTGAGCCTCGGCGTGGGTGTGAACTATCAGCGCATTCAGGCGGAATTGACCAACGCCGTGAACTACACCGCCGTGGTCGCGCAAGGATTGCAGGGCCTGGTGGCGGCGGCCAGTTGCCGGCATCGGCGGTACCCGGCCTGGTCGCAGCCAACGGGGGTTTGGAAGGGCAGACCAGCCTGCGCGGCGATGACAGCGCGTGGGGATTCAACGCAGGGCTGATGTATGAATTCTCGCCCGAAACGCGGGTTGGACTGTCGTATCGCTCCACTGTGGACTACACACTTGAGGGCGGCGTTCGGTTTCGTCCGGCGACGACTACTGATCCGACCGGTGCAGCCATCATCGCTGGCGCATCAGCTCCCGGCGCCGCGCTGGCTACCGGGTTGGCAACCCTCGATCTGAAGTTGCCGGATGTCGCGACCGCTTCTGCGTATCACCGCATGGGCAAGGTCGAGTTACTGGCCGACGTCGCCTGGACTGGATGGAGCAGCATTCAGGAGCTTCGCATCGTGCGCGATACCGGAGCGGTGCTGTCAGTGACTCCGGAACGTTGGGAAGACACGTGGCGTTACGCGCTCGGTGCGACGTATCAGCTTAATGATCGATGGAAGCTGCGAGGCGGCGTCGCATTCGACGAAACCAATGTTCCCGACAGCACGCGCACGGCGCGCCTACCTGATGAGGACCGCACCTGGGTAGCAGTCGGTGCACAATGGAATCCGGGCGGCGCGTTGGTGGTGGACGTGGGCTATGCGCATCTGTTCACCGACGAGGCGCCGCTGAATCAAGACGACGGCAACGCCATCGCTCGTGGCTTCCTGATCGGCCAGCAGGAATCGAGCATAGACATCATCAGCGCGCAGCTTTCGTACAAGTTCTAATCGCTGGCCGCGTTCATTCGCTCAGCCAGCAGCGAATAGTTACGGTGCAGGGTCTGCACGAACCGGTGCAGATCCTCCATCGTCCCGGTGTTGACGATGACGTCGTCGGCCGCAGCCAACCGGTCTTGGCGCGAGGCCTGCGCTGCGAGGATCTGTTGCGCTTGCTCGAGGGTAGACCGGTCGCGCGCGGTCAGGCGTTTAAGCTGATCCTCTTCGGACGCATCCACCACCAGCACGCGATCATATAAATCACGGCGGCCGCCTTCGACCAGCAGCGGGATCACGTGGATCTGGTAAGCGCCTTTTGCCTGCGCCGAGCGTGCTGCCAGCTCTTCGCCAATAGCCGGATGAGTGATTGCCTCCAGGCGTTTGCGTTGAGCGGGATCGCCGAACACGCGGTCGCGCATGCGAGCACGATCCAACCGTCCATTGGCATCGAGGATGTCGCTGCCGAACTCTACAACCAGCTTTGCCAATGTCGGCGTGCCCGGCTCGACCACGTCGCGCGCGATCTGATCGGTATCCAACACGGTCGCGCCGAGCTTGGCGAAGATATCGGCGACCGCGCTCTTGCCGCTGGCGATGCCGCCGGTCAGCGCGATCAACAGGGGACGAAAGTTCTCGTTCATGTTCGTGGCAGTGTAGGGGGCCGCCACGGCGGGAGCAATTGCGACTATTCGAGGCCGCTGGCTCGCAGATAAGAGCCCATGAGCTGGTCGCCCCACAGCAATGCAATCCAACCTGCCGCAGCCAGATAAGGGCCGAAAGGAATTGGAATGTTGCGGTCGCGGCCGCGCAATGCGATCAAAGCAATACCGACCACTGCGCCCGTGAATGCAGAAATCAGCAGGATCACCAGCAACATCTGCCAGCCCAGCCAGGCGCCGAGGGCGGCGAACAACTTGAAGTCGCCGTAACCCATGCCTTCCTTGCCGGTGAGCCATTTGAACAGCTTGTAGATGCTCCACAAACTCAGATAACCAGCGGCTGCGCCGATGATGCTGGAGCGTGGGTCGACCGGCAATCCGAACTGAGGCAGCGTCGGCGCCAGGCTGAGCAACAAGCCGATCCACAACAGCGGCAGCGTGATGTCATCAGGGAGCAGCTGGTGGTCGATGTCGATCGCACTGAGCGCGACCAGGGCCCACGTCAGCACTAGCGCGGCTCCGCAGTACCAAGTGAAGCCGAACTTCCAGGCGACCGCTGCAGAGAGCACGCCGGTGAACAGCTCGATGAGTGGATAGCGGACTGAAATTCTTTCACCGCACTTGGCGCAGGCGCCCGCAAGCAGCAGGTAGCTGATGACTGGAATGTTCTGTGCGGCGGTGATCATCGTGCCGCACTTGGGGCAGGCGGAGCGGGGAACGACGAGGTTGTACGGCCGCAGGGTTTCAGCCGCGTCGTTCTGCTTGCCGAGGATCTCTTCGGCCTGCGCCTTCCACTCCCGCTCCATCATGATCGGCAGGCGATGGATCACGACGTTGAGAAAACTACCGACCAGCAGGCCGAGACCGAAGATCACCGCAATCCATGCGGCCGACGAGGTCGTCAGCATGAACAGCAATGAGCCCAGTAAGTCTTGCATGTTGACCTAAAAAAACGCCGCGCAGGGCGCGGCGTTTTGGTTGCTGTTGTAGCGCTTGCTTACACCACGGCGCCGAGTTTGAAGATCGGCAGGTACATCGCGATCACGAGACCGCCGACGAGCACGCCGAGGATGGCCATGATGATTGGTTCGAGCAAGCTGCTCATCGCATCGACGGCAGCGTCGACGTCGGCTTCGTAGAAGTCGGCGACCTTGGCGGACATCGCATCCAGCGAACCGGATTCCTCGCCGACCGCGATCATCTGGATGACCATGTTCGGAAACAACCCGGTAGACTCCATCGAGCGCTGCAGGCGCTGGCCGGTCGCCACTTCGTCGCGAATCTTCAGCACGGCTTCTTCGTAAACGATGTTGCCGGTCGCGCCGGCCACCGACGTGAGCGCTTCGACCAGCGGCACGCCGGCGGCAAACATCGTCGACAGCGTACGGGCATAGCGTGCGATGGCGGCTTTGACCAGAATGGGCCCGACCACCGGCGCTTTCAGCAGCATTCGATCGAGCGTGCGACGCATCGGACGTGAACGCTTCTTGAAGTACATGAACGCGTAGCCGCCGCCGCCGGCGATTATTGCCAGAATCCAGCCTTTCTCCTGTACGAACTTGGACAGGTCGATCACCATCTGCGTGAAGGCCGGCAGATCGGCGCCGAAATCCTTGAAGAGTGTTTCGAACTGCGGGATCACGAACACCAGTAGAATGACGGTAACGATGACGGCCACGGCCAGCACGGCGGTCGGATAGAAAAGCGCTTTCTTGATCTTCTTTTTCAGCGCCTCGGTCTTTTCCTTATACGTCGCAATTTTGTCGAGCAGCGTTTCCAGCGCACCCGCCTGTTCGCCGGCCTCCACCAGGTTCACGAACAAATCGTCGAAGTACAGCGGATGCTTGCCGAGCGCCTCGTGCAACGACGTTCCCGCCTCGACGTCGCCCTTGATTGCCAGCACCAGCTTCTGCATGGATGGCTTGTCGTGGCCGTTACCGATGATGTCGAAACATTGCACCATCGGAATACCCGCTTGCAGCATGGTCGCGAGCTGGCGGGCGAACAGCGCAATGTCCGCGGCATCGACCTTCTTGCCGCTCTTGAACAGCTGCATTTCCTTGCGCACGCTCTTCGCAAGCACGCCTTGCCGGCGCAAGTCGGCTTTGACCGCGGCTTCGGATACCGCGAGCATCTTTCCCTTGAGGCGCTTGCCTTTCTTATCCGTGCCTTCCCAGACGAAGGGGAATTGCTGGCTGGATGCTACTTGGGCCATGGTCTAGGTCCTTGCGTAATAACTATACGAGCGCGAGGTGCGGTCACTCGACCGTCGTTTGGTTGATTTCGTCGAGACTGGTGATGCCGGCCTTCACTTTCGAGAGGCCCGATTTGCGCAGATCCCAGATGCCTTCCGACGCAGACTGTGCCGCGATATCCACGGCATTGCCTTCCTGCAGGATGATGCGCTGGATTTCCTCGGTGATCGGCATGACCTGATACAAACCCGTACGGCCCTTGTAGCCGTCGGTGCAGGAGTTGCAGCCCACCGGCTTATAGATCTTGATGCCCTCGGCGATCTCGTCCTCGGTGAAACCCTCTTTCAGCAATGCTTCCGGCGGCATGTCGATCGGCACTTTACAGTTGTTGCACAACTTGCGAGCCAGCCGTTGCGCGATGATCAGCGACACCGACGTCGCGATCGCATACGGCTTTACGCCCATGTCGATCAGACGAGTCAGCGTCTTCGGCGCGTCGTTGGTGTGCAAGGTGGACAGGACCAAGTGACCGGTCTGGGCGGCCTTGATGGCTATTTCGGCCGTCTCGAGGTCTCGGATTTCGCCGACCATGATCACGTCCGGATCCTGGCGCAGGAAGGCGCGCAGGGCGGAAGCGAAGGTCAGGCCCACTTTGGGATTGACGTTGACCTGGTTGACGCCGGGCAGGTTGATTTCCGCCGGGTCCTCCGCGGTCGAGATGTTGGTGTCCTCTTTGTTGAGGATGTTCAAGCCGGTGTACAGCGACACCGTCTTACCGCTACCCGTCGGGCCGGTGACGAGAATCATGCCGTGCGGCTGTTGAAGCGCATGCATGTACATATCTTTCTGCGTGGCTTCGTATCCCAAGGCGTCGATGCCGAGCATCGCGCTTGAAGGGTCGAGAATACGCGCGACGATCTTTTCGCCGAACAGCGTCGGGCAGGTGCTCACGCGGAAGTCGATAGCGCGATTCTTCGAGATGCGCATCTTGATGCGGCCGTCCTGCGGGATACGACGTTCCGCGATGTCGAGGCGTGACATGACCTTGATGCGCGCCGCGAGCTTGATGGCCAGCTGCACCGGCGGGCTGGCGATTTCTTTCAGGAAGCCGTCGAGCCGCAGGCGGATACGATAGGTTTTTTCGTACGGTTCGAAGTGAATATCCGAAGCGCCGCGCTTGATGGCGTCGAGCAGCACTTTATTGACGAAGCGCACGATGGGTGCGTCTTCGATGTCGTCGCGGCCGGGCGCGTCCTTGTTATCGTCCTCATCGCCACCAGTGACTTCGAGGTTCTCGAGGTCCAGGTCGTCGTCCGACATTGCCGGCATCTGCGTGTCGACCTGCTCCATGGTCTTCTTGGCGACCTTCTGCAGCTTGTCCTCTTCGACCACGACCGCTTCGACCGACAGGCCGGTCTGGAACTTGATTTCGTCCAGCGCGTGCAGGTTGGTCGGATCGGAGACGGCGACGAACAGGCGTTTGCCGCGCTTCATCAGCGGCAGGACGCGATGCTTGGCGAGCAGCTTGTCGGAAACCAGCTTGACGACATCCAGGTCGAGTGCAATGGCATCCAGGTCCATCAGTGGGACGCCGAACTCCTGCGAGGCTGCGATGGCGATTTCTTTGGCGTCGGCAATGCCCTGACTGACCAGATGCGATACCAGGTTGGTGTCCGCTTCCTTTGAGGCCACCATGGCTTGCGTCATGGTCTGTTCGTCGACCAAGCCATCCTGAATCAGCCGCTGGGGAAGCCCCTGCAGCACCATGCGCTGGTTGGTGATGGTTGAAACGACGTTCTCGGCCATGACGGTTACGGGCCCGCGAATTTCTGAAGAAGTCCGGCTAGTCTGACGGCAAGCGACCGTCCCGATCAATTGTCAAATACCTGTGGATTTTGCGGCAGGAAAGCCCAGCGCTGCGGGGCCTGCGTCACATTTAAAAACACGGCGATTGCCGGCGCCAAAGAAGAAGCCCCTCTTGCGAGGGGCTTCGTCGATCAAGTCGCTAGACTCGACTGAGTGCGATTACTTGCACTCGGTCGGGACGTAGCGGGGATTGATGGTGCCGGTAATGGCGCCACCGAGGCCACGGTTAGTGGCAGTGGTGTTGCTCGTCGAGGCGCAGGCCCAGTCAATATTACCCTCGGAAAGCGTAGTGAGCAGCGTGTTATTGATAAATGGCGTCAACACGAGCGTGTTACCCGCGATCTGGGTGGTGACCGCACCGTAGGTAATCACGATCGAACCGTCCGCAGGGGTGATCGCAACGTTGGACACATACTTGGTCGCGGCGAACGCGTTGTTCCACTGGGCCGATGCCGTGGTGATGCCAGCCATGCCGTCCGACTGGAAGCCTTCAGAGACCGCAATCTTGGCCGAGCCGGCCAGGTTCAAGCCTTCTGTCACCTTGCTGCGGACCGTGTAGTCCTGGTAAGCAGGGATGGCGATGGCCGCCAGAATGCCGATGATCGCAACCACGATCATCAATTCGATAAGGGTGAAACCCTTTTGCATCTGCTTCAACATTTCTAACTCTCCTGAGGATGGATCTTGCTTCTGCGGCTCTAAGCCTGCGCTTGGAGACAAAGCAAACGGCATGCCAAGCGCCATCGCGCATCGCAAGTGACTGATCGTACGTGCCCTTTGGGAAGGCGTCGTCGGGAGATTGCCGGTGAATTCACGGCTCTGGTTGAGCCCTACTTGCCACAAATCGACAAAATATGTCACTCGGTGACGTTGCCAGCAGACGTCGTGGCCAGCGCACTGCCGCTGGCGGGTGTCGAACGCTCGATTCTGTACAACTTTGCGTAAGGAGCATTGCCGAGTTCGGCGAAGTTTACTTCATCGAGTAAGTGAAACTGTGGCGGCACCGTGGATGCGTTTCCCAGCAGCAGATCGTTCGCGAGTTTCGGCTGCGGAACGACGAAGGTGTAGCGCAAGCGGCCCTCCGGTCCCGGCCCGATCTTGAACGGCCTCAGCAGCACGTACTTTACTTGCGGCGCTTCCTCGTAGAGTTGAGTGGCGCGTAGAGACAGCAGGTGCAGCACCTCATGTGTCTTCTCCATCTGCTGAGGGGTCAGCAGGAAGTTATTGGCGATGACTGAGCAGCCGGTGTAATAGCGGATGAAGTGACCGGCATCGTTATCCGCGAGGACGATGCCCGGATCTTTCTCGCACGTTTTGCGCAGAGCGGCAAATATCGGCTGGATGTTCTCGAAGGACAGGTCGTTGCCTTTCGGCATCGGCGCGATAAGTTGATGCCGCAACGGCGGCACGTATAACAACAAAAGGCCGAGCGAAGCGAGTAGAAAACTCTTTTTGTACTGCAGCGGCTGGCTGTCGACAAACTCCTGTAGCAGTACCAGCCACGGCAAGTACAACGCAAAGCCTCCGAAGTAATGTAAACGAATCTGCATCGACAGCAATCCCAGTCCGAGCAATGAAGTGAGCCAAAAAAGCAGACGCGGCGAGTTGCGATCGCGCCAGCACTTGATCGCACACAGCACCACGGTCAAGGGGGCGATCCAGATCAGGTAAGAATAATAGTTTCCGAGCACGCTAGTGCCAAAGAGCTGGGCCAACCGCAACGGCGACTGCATTTCACCGATCGCCGACAAATACTCGATTGAATTGCCGATGAAAGACGTGGCGAGCATCACTTCGCTGATGATAGGCACCAGCGCGGCCAGCCCCGCGGCCATAAGCCCTATCAGAACGCCGCGCGTAAACTTCAAGCGGCTCAATGCCATCACTACGGCTGCGGTACAGGCGGCGATGTAAAGGTGAAACCAGGAAAGCGTGTAGAATTCGAAGCGCCCAAGGCGGAATGGCAGCGAAGGAAGCAATATCGCGATTGTGGACAGCACCAGAGCTGCGGCAAAAATCGCGGCGTTCTTTGCCGGTATCGACCTGTGCTGCATCCACCACAGGAATAAAGTTGCCAGCAATGGCACTTGGACGACGAACAAGCCGTTGTGTATCGCTGGCGCGCAGCCCAGGGTTATCGCCACAGCCAATGAAGCTCGCGTGGACTTTGGATCGTCAAGCCAGGCCAGGCCGCTGGCGAGTGCGGCGAGGATGAAGATGAACTCGGCGAAGTGATGATCGATTGCCCCCACGCCATGCAACAGCTGAGTGGTAGGCGCGAGCGCCATGCATAAGCCTGCTAGAGCAGTGGCCCACGATGAGAGCTTGAGCCGTCGCGCAATGACGATCAGCAAAGCGAGCGAAATTAGCACCGCGGCTACTGGGATCCACATGAGAACTCCCATCGGATCGGCACTTAGGCCAGCCTGCGTGCCGACGCGCACTATCCGGGCCATCGCGTAGTCATAACCCCACGGCCAGACCAGCAGGCTGCCCTCGGGAGCATGAATGCGTGTATCGAACTGATAGAACGCAGCGGGATCCTGCGCAGTGTCGAGAATTCGACGTGCGTGATAAAAGGAATCGTTGCCGGTGGGAATGTATTCTCCATCGAGCTTGGCGGACGAGAGATTGATGCTGCACGAAAGCACCGCCAATGCGCTCACGACCAGCCAGATCGCCGCGGAGTGCCATCGATTTTCGATACTCAAAACAATGTCCTTTGGGCGAAAGCGTCGCACGTGCGCGATGCGTCACGATATGCAATAAGCCGGCTTACGTACAATAGGTGCTGATCGTTTCACGGCAAACTCCAAGCGAGCGCTGATGATGAATGTGAACCAATCGACATTTCTTGTCAGGCCGCAAGCATACGGCTCCTGTTCTCTGTGTTCTTTGACCGATGAGTGAGCAGCGTATTCTCATGGCCTTCCGAAGTTTGGGTCTCGATCGACGTGATCTACTGATCGTTGCAGGGCTTTTTGTCATCTCGCGGTTGTTGTACGCCGCGCTTGGCCTGCGGTTTGACGCTTCACCGTTTCCCGGATACATGCAGTTCATCGACTCCGAGCTGCTTTCTACTCGGCTGTTGGAGTCGATTTGGTACTATCACGCGAATCCCCCGATGTTCAATCTTGCCGCCGGGATCGGCTACAAGCTTTTCGGCAGCAATCTCGGCGTGTTCTGCGCTGTTATTTTTCATCTGCTGGGCCTCTTGACCGCGCTGTGCGTCTACCTGCTCACTTGGCGCTTCAGCGCGTCGCGAATCGCGGCCGGCATCGCCGCCGGCCTGCTGGTATTCAGTCCGGCTTTCGTGCTCTATGAAAATTGGCTGATGTATTCGTTCCCGGCCGTGGCATTGCTGACGATGTCGGCCGCGGCCCTCTATCAATACGCATTGACGCAGAAAAGCCGCTGGTGCATCGGCTTTTTCAGCCTGCTCGCGATCTTGCTGCTCACTCGCAGCCTGTTCCACATCGCCTGGATGATTCTCATTGCAGCGCTGCTCACTGCGACCATGTGGGACCGGCGACGGCAGGTCCTGGTGGCAGCGGTGCTGCCGATACTGGTGGTCGCCTTTTGGTACGGCAAGAATTATTATTACTTCGGTGCTTTTTCCACCAGCACCTGGATGGGACTGGGTCTGTCCAATATTTCAACGCTGGTTGTGACGCGGAAGGAATTGCAGCCGCTGGTGGACGATCACCGACTGTCGCCATACGCACTGATATCTCGTTATCAGCAGATCGATCAGCTATTTGCCCAGTCCGCACAGCCCACCGGCGTCCCGGTGCTGGATCGAATCAGAAAATCCAGCGGTGAGTATAATTTCAACAACATCCAAATCGTCGCTATCGACCGCCACTACACGGCCGATGCGGTCACCGTCATTCGCAACTTTCCGTTCTCGTACGTCATCGGACTGATCATTTCCAACCGGTTATTCTTTTCTCCTCCCAGTATGAATCTGTACTTCAGCGATGCCAATCGGGCGGCGGCGCGTCCTATGGAGCGTGTGTTCAATCCTCTGCTTTATGGCACGGGCGCCAGGCCTGCAGAGATGCGCCAGCCGACTTTCGGTTTCGATACCAACTCGGTGCTTGAGGTCAATACTTCCATTCCACTGATCCTGGTATGGTGGATCGTGCTCGGCTATGGTTATGCACAATCTCGTCAAGGATTGCTTTCCAAGCAGCCTGCCCGACGTCCGCGCGCTATCGTCATCGGTTTCGTAGTCGTTACCGCCCTCTATCTCTACGTGGTCGGCACCGCGTTCGAACTGGCTGAGAACTATCGCTATCGATACTTGATCGAGCCGTTGTTCCTGGTGCTCACCGTGACCGCGCTTACGTCATTGTTAAACATCCTGCGTGGAAAAGTCGCGTCGTGGCGCCCGGCAAATAAGTAACGCGTCACGCTGGCTAAGTCCGCTGACGCCGGCAAGGGCTGTTGCACTCGATCTGTCACTGCTTGCGCGCTACCAGCAGTACATTCTTTCCGAACCAGCGCCCCACGACTGCATCGAGAAGCCTGCTGATGGGAAACACCAGGCGATCGTAAATCTTCAACGCCGTCCGATTGACGTCGCCCTTGCTGTTATCCATTAGCTTGAAGGCGAACGCTGCAAAAAAGCCTAACGAATCGACATAGCTCACTTGCTCGACTTTGAAGCCTGCGGCCGTGACTGCGCTAAGTAGGGTGGCGCGCGTATATCTGCGGACGTGGCCGACCTTGGCGTCCATGCTGGTGTAAAGAACCGGAAAAGCAGGAACGTAGATCAGTAGCTTGCCGTGCGGAGCGAGTTTGGCGTGCAGCTGGCGTAAAGCATCCACGTCATCGTCGATGTGCTCTAGCACGTTTAAAGTGTAGATGTAAACGATCGAGCCGTCCGGGAATTGTTGGGTGGAAGCCGCGGTCTTGAGGCCTTTGCTGCTTAAGCGGTTGCGTAGTGCGTCGTCGGGCTCAAGCGCAGTCACGTCCCAGCCCTGAGCCGATAACGGCGCTGCGAATTGCCCGCCGCCCGCGCCGAAATCCAAAACTCTACCGCCGCCGGCAGGCACGAACTTGCGCACCGTGTTCAGCAGGTAATTGTTGTAGTTCACAGCTTCTTGCATGACTTCCAGATTGTCGACGCCGGTGTATGCCTCGGGCGGCTGCATATCCTTCATCCGCTGGCGCCGTCGCGAAGCCGTGAATACAGCAGTTTACTGCTCACCAGAAAATTGAAAGCGAAGCCGCCCACCGCGCCGACAGCGAGCGGTATCACTGGAACGGCGCTAACGCTGGGCGCGAGAGCGAGGCAGGCGCCGAAAATCGCCAGATTGATCGCAGCGCCGCCGCCTTGGATGACGGCATAGAAAAATGCTTCGACCGTACGGCGCTGTAAGCCGCGTTTTGCGAACGTGTGTCGACGGTTGAGCGCCCACGTGACGAGGACGGCAGTAACAAATGAGGGAATGCGAGCCTGCCAAGGCGACCATGCGGCGAACTGCGTAAGCGCGGTGAGGATGACAGCTTCGATGGCGAAGCCGATGCCACCGACGGCGGCGAAGCTCAACAGCGCGCGCGGCGAGGGCCGGGACGGAGCGTCGGAGCTAGCGAGGGAGTTATCGTCCGCCTTGCTGGTCACGACGACCGCCGGCGTTCCCGAAAAGTCGGCCCCTGCAGTCCCAGATAATGCAACCGCTTCATCTCGCGTCGGCTGAGCGTGACCGTATCCAGGATCAACCCGGAGATGAAGCTGACGAATGCCACGATCATCGAACCCATCGCCAGCACCGCTGTGGGCAGGCGCGGCACCAGGCCGGTGTGCAGATAGGTCATGACCACCGGCCAACCCAGGATCAGCGAGCCGGCGAACAGCACCAGCGCTACCAGCGAGAAGAACTGCATCGGCCGCTCTTCCTTCACGAGGTAGATAATGGTGCGTAGGATGCGAAAGCCGTCGCGAAACGTGTTCAACTTGCTGTGTGAACCCTCGGGCCGGTCGCGATATGGTGTTTGAATCTCCGCGATCGGCAGCCGCAATTCCAGCGCATGCACGGTCAGCTCCGTTTCCGTTTCGAAGCCGCTCGCCAGCGCCGGAAAAGATTTGACGAAGCGGCGGGAAAAAACACGGTAGCCTGACAGCATGTCCTTGAGGCGATCGCCGAAGATCATGGCGACGGTGCCGGTCAACAGCTTGTTGCCGAACACATGTCCGGGACGGAACGCTGCAGTTGAAACGGGCACGCGTGCGCCATTGACCATATCCAGAGAATTGGCCAACAGCGTATCGACCATGACTCCAGCGCTGGCAGCATCGTAGGTGCCATCACCATCGACCAGCACATACGCCTCGGCCTCGATGTCCGCAAACATCCGCCGCACGACGTTGCCCTTGCCCTGGAACGTTTCCGTTCGCACGATGGCTCCGGCGAGCGCCGCGCGCGCTTTGGTGTCGTCCGTGGAGTTGTTGTCGTAGACGTAAATCGTCGCGGCCGGCAATGCCGAACTGAACTCACGCACCACGCCTTCGATCGCCTCAGCTTCGTTGTAGCAGGGGATCAGCACAGCAACCCTGGGGCTCAGCGCGGCGATGTTAGCCGCCAAAATGGCAGTGCCTTCCAGGCTGCTGGCGCTGGAGGAGGTGGCCGTGGCGTCGAAGGCGGAGTTCATGTCCCTCATGAGCTTGCTACTCGATCCCCAGTTTCTTGATCCGATACCGCAGCGACCGGAACGTCATGCCGAGCAGCTGCGCCGCCTTGGTCTTGTTGTAACGGGTCTGCTCCAGCGCGCGTACGATCGCGTCGCGTTCGATATCTTCCAAGGCGTCGCCAAGGCGTTCGCCGGGTGCAACGCTGTTCTGCATCGCCAAGTCGTTGTGAGCGACTTTCGGTCGCAACTGCAAGTCGCCAACATCGATTACGCCGGCGGCGCACAGCGTCGCGGCGCGTTCCAGGACGTTCTCGAGTTCACGAACGTTGCCCGGAAAGTGATATTCACGCAGCGCCCGTGAAGCCGCTTCGGTGACACGCAGGGAACGATTGCCGATTTGCCGGCCGAGTCGCGTGATGATCGAATCCACCAGTTCGTCGATGTCTTCCAGTCGCTCGCGCACCGGCGGCACGCGAATTTCGATCACGTTGACACGGTAAAAAAGGTCTTCGCGAAACCTGCCTTCGGCCACCTCCGCGGCGAGGTTCTTATGCGTTGCCGACAGGATGCGCACGTCGATCGGCATTTCGCGCGAGTCGCCCACCGGCCGCACGGTCTTTTCCTGAATCACTCGCAGCAGCTTCACTTGCATGTGCAGCGGCAGGTCGGCGATTTCATCCAGGAACAGCGTGCCGCCCTCGGCGGATTGAATGAGGCCCTGCTTGTCGGTGACTGCGCCGGTGAAGCTGCCGCGGCGATGGCCGAACAATTCGCTTTCCATCAACTCGGTCGGGATGGCTCCGCAATTCACGGGGACGAACGGCGCATCGCGCCGCGCGCCGGCTTCATGGATCAGGTGCGCGACCAGCTCCTTACCGGTGCCGGACTCGCCGTAGATGTGCACGGGCGCCTGGCTGCGCGCGACACGCTCGATCATCTCGCGCAGCGTTTCCATCACCCGCGAGCGACCGAGCAGTTTGATCTGCGGCAGCTGGACGGTGCTCTCGCTCGATTCGCCGAGCTTGAGCGTCGCCACGATGAGCTTGCGTAACGCCGCGACATCCAGCGGCTTGGAAATGAAATCGAACGCGCCGAGCTTGAGTGCGCGCACTGCCGTTTCGACATTGCCGTGCGCGGTAATTACAGCGACCGGCGTTTGCGGCTTGTGCGTCTGGATCCATTCGACCAGATTGAGGCCGTCGCCATCGGGCAGCCGCATGTCGGTCAGGCAAAGATCGAAAGCGTTGGCGCGCAGCTCGCGCGATGCCGCAGCGACGCTATCGGCCGTGGCTACCTTGAGATTCATTCTCTCGAGCGTGATGCTCAGCAGCTCACGAATGTCCGGCTCGTCGTCCACGACAAGCGCCCGGGGCTTCTTCACTGTGTTTCCCAACGTTGTGGATCGGCGAACACGAGACGGAAAATACTACCACCGCCGCTGCGCGGCTCATAAATCAGCACGGCGCGATTGCATTGAGCCAGCTCTCTGGCGAGGAACAAGCCCAGGCCCGTACCGCCTTTGCCGGCGGTGAAGAACGGTTCGAAGATGCGCTCGGCGTCGCTCTGTTGAATGCCCGGACCTCGATCCAGCACCTCCAGCATCGGCCGCTCCGAGGCGGCAATGCGACCGGTACGGATTTCGATGCCGTCATTGGAATCGAACTTGCGGCCGTACTTCAGTGCGTTCTCGCACAGATTCCACATAAGTTGATGCAGATGCGACGGATCGACACGCACTTCCAGGTCCGCCTCCGAGGTGGTGAGGTACAGCTTGTCGGCTGCGATCTGCGCGGTCTGGCGGAATTCGCCGAGGAAGTCTTCCAGCCAGCCGTTCAATTCGATGCGTTCCTGGCGTGTCGAGTCACGCCGCGACAGCTGCAGCACGTTGTTGATGATGGAGCTGACGCGTTCGCCGTTCTTGGTGATGATGTCCGTCAGGCGCCGCTCCTGCGATGTGAGTTGCGGCGCTTCGGCCAGCAGTTGTGCCGCATGGCTCATCGCGCCCACCGGATTGCGAATTTCATGCGCGATGCTGGCGCTCAAGCGGCCCAGCGCGGCCAGTTTGGATTGCTGGACGCGCTCGGCGATCAGCGTCGTGTCCTCGAGGAAGATCAGCGTCGGGCCGCCCCCGCCGCCGCTTTGCAACGACACGAAGTGCGGCTGCACCAGGCTGCTGCCGTCGGAAGTCATCAGCGACAGCGAACTGAGCTGCCAGTCGTAGGAATGGCGCCGCCAGGTATCGAGCAGGTACAGCAGGCGCGGCGAGACGTCGCTGAGCGCCGTACCGGGCTGCACTGCATTGCCGTGTAATAGAGACGCGGCCGATTCGTTGATCAGGCGAATGATGTCGTTACCGTCGACGACCAGGATGCTCTCGCGCAGGTGCTGGACGATGAACTGATTCAACTCGGCGAGATCGGCGACGTCGACTTCTCGTTGCCGGACGCGTTCCTCGCTTTCGCGCAGGCTGCGGGCCAGCGGCCCCACGCCCAACGTCACAATGAACATGAGCGCGCCGACGATACCGGCGGACGCGAAATCCGCAGGATCGCTGCGCGAAGCGAGGGTCGTGAAAGCCTGCTGTAACAGCAGCGCCAGCGCTGCCACCGCCGCGAACATCAATGCGAGGCGTTGCCCCACCACGAAGCTCGCTGCACCGATCGGCAGCACGAGCAGCGCTCCCAGGCCGCTGTTCATCCCACCGCTGGAATAGGTGAGCAGCGAAATCGCGATCACGTCGACGCTGACATTGAACGCCGTCTGCACGGTCAGGTCCGGCCAGCGCTGCCGGATGCTCGGAATCGACAGCGCGGCGAACAGGAAATAAGCGGCGCCGCTCGCGAAAAACAGCGTGGTGTGGACCTGGCCGACCATGCGCGGCTGCAGCGTCACATACAGCACAGCGAGCAGCAGCGGCACCAGCAGCCTGAACAAGTTGACGAGCGCAAGCACCCGCCAGGCAAGTTCGGTCGATGAACCCCACGGGCGCGTGCTTTCCAGGGCGCCTTTCAACGCCCTTGCTCCGAGCCTGGCTGCAATCTTGGTACTCGCCTTTGCATCGCGACCGAATTCCTCCAGAATACGCGGCCTTTCGCCGTCGAAATTTTACCCAGTTACGTCCGCCCGATTTACCCAGACCCCGTCGACCTGCCATGAACCTTCACGAATACCAGTCCAAACAGTTGTTCACCAGTTATGGCATTCCGGTGCCGAACGGCCACGTCGCCGCCACGGGGGCGGAAGCAGCTGAAGCGGCCCGCAAGATCGGCGGCTCGAAGTGGGTCGTCAAGGCACAGGTTCACGCTGGCGGTCGCGGCAAGGCCGGCGGTGTCAAATTGGTGGACTCGCCGGAGGCGGCGGCCAAGGCGGCGGAAGCCATGTTCGGCCAGCGCCTGGTGACGCACCAGACCGGCCCGGAAGGACTGCCGATCAACCAGGTATTCGTCGAGGAAGGCTCGAAGATCGCGCGCGAACTGTACCTGAGCCTGGTGCTAAATCGCGACAAGGGTCATATCGCATTCGTCGCCTCGGCGGCCGGCGGCATGGACATCGAAGAGGTCGCGGCGCACTCCCCGGAAAAAATCATCCGCGTGAACGTCAATCCCGCCACCGGCCTGATGCCTTCGCAGTCGCGTGTGCTCGCCTATGGCCTGGGGCTGGAAGGCAAGCAGATCGAGGAATTCGCCAAGATCGCGCAGGCGCTGTGGAAGCTGTACCTCGATAAGGATTGCAGCCTGCTCGAGGTCAATCCGCTGATCGTCACCGGCGACGGCCACCTCGTCGCGCTGGATGCCAAGATCAATATCGAGGACAACGCGCTGTTCCGCCAGAAAGACCTGGCCAAGTTGCGCGACCCGAGCCAGGAAGACGAGATGGAGCGCGCCGCGGCCGAACACGAGCTCAACTACGTGTCGCTCGACGGCGATATCGCTTGCATGGTGAACGGCGCCGGCCTCGCGATGGCGACCATGGACCTGATCCAGTTGCATGGCGGTTCACCGGCGAACTTCCTCGACGTCGGCGGCGGCGCCACGCGCGAGCGCGTCACGGTCGCCTTCAAGCTGATTCTTTCCAACAAGAACGTACGCGCCATCCTGGTGAACATTTTCGGCGGCATCGTCCGCTGCGACATGATCGCCGAAGGCATCATTCACGCGGTCAAGGATGTCGGCGTCGAAGTGCCGGTGGTGGTGCGCATCGAAGGCACCAACGCCGAACTCGGCCGCAAGCTGCTCGCCGACAGCGGACTGGCTATCACCGCCGCCAGCGACCTGACCGACGCAGCGAAGAAAGTCGTCGTCGCTGCCAAAGGCAAATGAACCTAAGAGGCCCTCACCCTGCCCTCTCCCAAGGGGAGAGGGTAAGAGTTCCTGCCTTCTCTCAAGGGGAGAGGGTAAGAGTTGTTCCTTACCTCTCCCTTGGGAGAGGTCGCGCGTCCGCGCGGGTGAGGGGCACCGGCAATTCACCAGTCACTATTCACTAGTCATCTCTCACTATGTCCATCCTCGTCAACAAGAACACGCGCGTCATCTGCCAGGGCTTCACCGGCAAGCAGGGCACGTTCCACTCCGAGCAGTGCATCGCTTACGGCACCAAACTGGTCGGCGGCGTGACCCCGGGCCGCGGCGGTGAAAAACATCTCGACCTGCCGGTCTTCAACACGGCGCGCGAAGCGGTCGAGGAGACGGGCGCGACAGTGAGCATGATTTACGTGCCCGCACCCTTCGCCGCGGACGCGATCATCGAAGCAGCCGATGCCGGCATCGAACTGATTGTCTGCATCACCGAAGGCATTCCGGTGAACGACATGGTGAAGGTCAAGTCGGCGCTGGCTTCCTACGGCAGCCTGCTGATCGGCCCGAACTGCCCCGGCATCATCACGCCGGGCGAGTGCAAGATCGGCATCATGCCGGGCTTCATTCACAAGCCGGGCCGCATCGGCATCGTGTCGCGCTCCGGCACGCTGACCTATGAAGCGGTGTTCCAGACCACCAATGCCGGCCTCGGCCAGAGCACCTGCGTCGGCATCGGCGGCGATCCGGTGCGCGGCATGAACTTCATCGACGTGCTGGCGCATTTCGAACAGGACCCGCAGACCGAAGGCATCATCATGGTCGGCGAAATCGGCGGCGCCGACGAAGAAGCCGCAGCGGATTTCATTCGTGACAACGTCACCAAGCCGGTGGTCGCCTACATCGCAGGAGTGACCGCGCCTCCGGGCAAGCGCATGGGTCATGCCGGCGCCATTGTGTCCGGCGGCAAAGGTACCGCAGCCGACAAATTCGCGGCGCTTGAACGCGCCGGCGTACGCACCGTGAAGAGCCCGGCCGATCTCGGCAAGGCCATCACCGAGCAGCTGAAGAAGGGCGGTCGCAAGACCACCACCCAAAACGTCAAGTCGGGCTTCAAGAGCGCCGCCGCAAGCAGCGCCAAGCCGGCGAAGAAGACAGCGCCTGCAAGCAAGAAGGCCGCGGTCAAGGCTGCCAAGAAGCCCGCTGCGAAGGGTGCCCCGAAAGCTGCGAAGAAGGCCCCGGTGAAGAAGTCGGCGCCGGCCAAGAAGAAGGCGGCACCGGTGAAGAAGTCATCGCAGCCGGCGCGCAAGAAGAAGTAACGGACGATTCGAGCGCGTGCGATTGCCATGTTCGCCCCTCTTCGCATCGCGCTCGCCCAACTCAACCTGTTCGTCGGTGATGTCGCTGGCAATACCCAGCGACTGATCGAAGTCGCCGACGACGCCCGCGATCGGCTGTCCGCCGACCTGGTGCTGTTCCCGGAGCTCAGCCTCAGCGGCTATCCGCCCGAAGACCTGCTGTTTCACAAAGGGCTGCGCCGCCAGGTGCAGGCGGCACTGGATCGCGTGCGGAGCGAAACCAATGGCATCACCGTCGTCGCTGGATTTCCCGAATATACCGACGCAGGCATCTACAACGCCGCTGCCGTGCTTCGTGACGGCACAATGGTCGCGAGCTATCGCAAACAGGAGCTGCCGAACTACCGGGTCTTCGACGAGAAGCGTTATTTCAAGCACGGCCGCGACACCTGCATCGTCGAGATCAAGGGTATTCGCGTTGCAGTGCTGATCTGCGAAGACGTCTGGGAACCGAATCCCGCGCGCGCCGCTAAAGAACGTGGCGCGCAATTGATCGTCGTCATCAACGGCTCGCCCTATTCGTTGGGTTATCAGGAACGTCGCGAAGCCGCGGTGCGCGCCCGTGTGAAAGACACCGGATTGCCGGTGGTCTATGTGAATTTGCTCGGCGGCCAGGACGAACTCGTGTTCGACGGCGGCTCGTTCGTGATGAACGCTGAAGGCGAGATCGTGCAGCGTGAGGCGCCGTACGTGGAAGGCTTGTTTCCTGTTGACATCGATCTGGTGGACGGCCGCGCCGTACCCCGCCGGGCGCACATCGAGCCGTTGGAGTCCGAAGAACAGAGCGTCTACAACGCACTGGTCCTGGCCGTGCGGGACTACGTGTCCAAACATCGCTTTCCCGGCATCGTGCTCGGCCTGTCCGGCGGCATCGATTCGGCCTTGACCCTGGCGATTGCGGTCGATGCGCTTGGCGCCGATCGAGTGCATGCCGTGATGATGCCGTCGCGTTACACCTCGCAGATGAGCATGGATGACGCCGCTGCCCAAGCCAGAAAACTGAACGTCCGCTACGACGTGATTTCCATCGAGGGCATGTTTGCCGCCGCGCTCGATGCGCTCAAGGACGTGTTCGCCGGCCGCGATCCGGACACCACTGAAGAAAACATCCAGGCGCGCTGCCGCGGGCTGTTGCTGATGGGCATCTCGAACAAGACCGGCCGCATGGTGCTCACCACCGGCAACAAGAGCGAAATGGCGGTCGGCTACGCCACCTTGTACGGCGACATGGCCGGCGGTTTCGCGCCTATCAAGGACTGCAACAAGATGCTGGTGTATCGGCTGGCGAAGTACCGCAACTCGCGCGGCGCCGTCATTCCCGAGCGTGTCATCGAACGGCCGCCGTCGGCCGAGCTGCGGCCCGATCAGAAGGACTCGGACTCGCTGCCGCCGTACGAAGTGCTCGACGCCATCCTGGAATTGTTCATCGAGGATGATCTATCGGTGGACGAGATCAGCGGGCGCGGCTTCGATCGCGCCACCGTCGGACGCGTGCTGGAGATGGTGAAACGAAACGAATACAAGCGGCGGCAGGCGCCGCCGGGCGTGCGAATCAGCGATCGCGCCTTCGGCCGCGACTGGCGTTATCCGATCACGTCGGGATATCGGACGAGGGGATAGGAGCCCCGGATTGCTCACCTCTCCCCGTGGGAGAGGTCGCGCGCAGCGCGGGTGAGGGGGCCGGGTTGAAGAGGCCCTCACCCTAACCCTCTCCCAAAGGGAGAGGGGACCGGAGTCTTCACCTCTCCCTGTGGGAGAGGTCGCGCGTAGCGCGGGTGAGGGGCCGGCAGAGTAAGACCCTCACCCTAACCCTCTCCCAAAGGGAGAGGGAACCGGAGTTTTCACCTCTCCCCGTGGGAGAGGTCGCGCGTAGCGCGGGTGAGGGTCGCTCTTACCAGAACTTCCACCAATGACCTTTCTTCTGCTCCACCGGCACATCCTGCGCCTCGGTGTTCAGGCTGGCGTAGTTTTCGCTCAGCACCTTGTCGGTGTCGGCGGCGAGATCGACCATGCCCAGGCGGCGATAAGACTCGGCCATGATCTGCAGCGCCTGGCGGATCTGCGGCGAGCCGTCGTAGTTTTCTACAGCGTACTTGGCCCGATTGATCGCGCCGACATAGGCGCCGCGCTCCAGGTAATGGCCGGCTACATAGACCTCGTACGCCGACAGTCGATTGCGCAGGAAGATCATGCGTTTGCGCGAATCCTCGGCGTATTCGCTGGTCGGGAACCGCTGCAGCAGGGTCTGGAACGCCTGGAACGACTTGCGCGCGTCGATCGGCGGGCGCTGCGACAGGTCGGCGCTGAACCAGCGCTCGAGGAAATTCGGATTGCGTTCGAACTGCACCAGGCCCTTGATGTAATAGGCGTAGTCGACGCGCGGGTGCGCCGGGTTCTCGCGGATGAACTGGTCCGCCTGGTCGATGGCCGCTTCCGGCTCGCGGTTTTTGTAATAGGCGTACATCAGGTCGAGCTGGCCCTGGCGGGCCGAGTTCGTAAACGGAAAGCGCGCCTCGAGCTGCTCGTAATACTGGGTGGCGTCGCGATAATTGCCGTTGTCGGAGGCGCGCTTGGCCAGCTCGTAGAGCTTCTCCGCGTTGCCGGCCTGTTCGCGCGGCTTGTTGCCGCACCCGGAAAGATTCAGCGCCAGTAGCGCCGCCATGGTCAGGAGGAGGATCCGCATGCGAGAATTCTTCGGGCCTTTGACAGCAATTCCAGTAGTAATTCTGCGGTGCCGGTCATATCGACGTCCGGATACCGCGGGCCGAGTGGCTGGCGAGTATAACTGACCCGGCGTCGGGGTCATCAGCTGCGCCCTTGTCAGTGCGGCTTTACAGCCCGCGACCCACGTCCATAAGGCGGCCATTTCGCCGCGAAGTTCCCTCTGACCGTCGACCCGACTAAATGACCGAATCCGTCCATCATCAGCTGACCATTCCCACCGAACACGCCGGCCAGCGCCTCGACCAGGTGCTCGCGGAACTGCTCGACGGCTATTCGCGGACCCGCATCAAGGAGTGGATCGACTCCGGCCAGGTGCTGGTCAATGGCTCGAAGCTGCGGCCCAAGGACAAGGTCCTGGGCGGGGAGAGCGTCGAGGTCAGCGCCACACTGCCGGACACCGTCGAGGTCGCTGCCGAGAAGATCCAGCTGAATATCGTCCACCAGGACAAGCACGTGCTGGTGATCAACAAGCCTGCCGGGCTGGTCGTTCATCCGGGCGCGGGCAATGCCGCCGGCACCTTGCAGAACGCGCTGCTGCATTTCGACGCCAAGCTGGCCCAGGTGCCGCGTGCCGGCATCGTGCACCGGCTTGATAAAGACACCAGCGGACTGATGGTAGTCGCTCGCACGGTCGAAGCTCATACCGCCCTGGTGCGTGCCATCGAGGCCCGGGAAGTCGAACGCGAGTACGAGGCGGTTTGCGTTGGCGTGATGACGGCGGGCGGTGTGGTTGATGCGCCGATCGGCCGTCATCCCGTCGACCGCCTGAAGATGGCAGTGCGTGAAAATGGCCGTGAAGCTGTCACCAATTATCGGGTGATACAGCGGTTCCGGGGCCACACGCATGTTCGCTTGAAGCTCGAGACCGGCCGCACGCACCAGATCCGCGTGCACATGTTGCATGTTCACTATCCGCTGGTCGGCGATCGCGTCTACGGCGGACGCATGCTGTTACCCAAGGGCGCGGCGCCGGAATTGATCGAAGCGTTGCGAGGGTTCAAGCGACAGGCGTTGCATGCCGCGCGACTGGTTTTTGCACATCCGATCAGCGGCGAGCCGGTCGAGAACGAGGCGGCGCTGCCGGCCGACATCGTCGGGCTGCTAAAGATACTGGCCAAAGACGTCGCAGCGGCCGCCAAAAAGAATTGACCATGCAGCCGCAATGGATCGTTCCGGATTGGCCCGCGCCAGCACGCGTTAAAGCTGCAACCACTTTGCGAACGGGCGGCGTGAGCGAAGGAGACTTTGCCAGTCTCAATCTCGGCTCGCACGTAGGTGATGATGCCGCCGCAGTTGCGGAGAATCGTCGCTTGCTGAAGGCAGCGCTGCAGCTGCCTGCGGAGCCCACTTGGTTGAATCAGGTTCATGGCATCAATGTCGTGGCCGCGAATTCACAAACTCCGCCGCCGACAGCCGATGCCTCGTTTGCGCACGGCGCGAATCAAGTGTGTGTGGTGCTGACCGCCGACTGCCTGCCGGTCCTGTTTTGTGATCGTCAAGGCACGCGCGTCGCTGCCGCTCATGCAGGCTGGCGTGGCCTCGCCGGCGGCGTATTAGGAGCGACGATTTGCGCGCTCGATGTTCCATCGTCGCAATTGCTGGCCTGGCTTGGGCCGGCCATCGAACCCGCAGCATTCGAAGTCGGGCCGGAAGTTCGCGAACAGTTTCTCGCCGTCGATGCCGGTAACGCAGCGGCGTTCCAGGTCAACCCTCGCGGGCGCTGGCACGCTGATTTGTATCAATTGGCGAGAAACGAACTGGCGCGTCTGGGCGTGCCGGAAGTTCATGGCGGCGGACTGCGCTGCCATGCTGACGCCGAACGTTTCTTTTCCTACCGGCGTAACAATCGCACCGGCCGGATGGGCACGCTGGTTTGGCTGTCTTGACACGCATGATAGGCTGCCCGCCATACCACTAACGCTTCGCCGGACTGACTTTTAGTCGGCTGCGACCGCCGCTTTACGCCTCCGGACGCCCGCTTCTGCGCCATGCATCTTCTCACCTGGATCGTTGTATTCACGGCCATCGGCGGTGCGCTCAGCGCGCTCGCCGCCTCGGTTTTTCTGGTGGTGTCGACCTCGGTACGGTCCCGTGTGTTACCGCATCTGGTCAGCTTCGCCACCGGCGCATTGCTCAGCGCAGCGCTGCTTGGCCTGCTGCCGCATGCGATCGAATCCGCCGGCATCGCCAACACCCACCAGATCGGCCTGACCCTGCTCGGCGGCCTGCTGCTGTTCTTCGTGCTGGAAAAGATGGTGCTGTGGCGGCACTGCCATCAGGATGTCTGTGAGGTTCATGTCCATCCGGAGCCGCACGATCATGCCCATGCTCACCAGCACGGGCATGATCACGAGCAACGCCGGAACGCTGCTTCCGCGACGCTGATCCTGATCGGCGACGGTTTCCACAACGTCCTCGATGGCGTGCTGATCGCCGCCGCCTTCATGACCGATGTGCACCTCGGCATCGTCACCTCGATTGCCGTCTGCGCGCATGAGATCCCGCAGGAAGTCGGCGATTTGGCGATCCTGCTGAACGGCGGGATGTCTCGCATGCGGGCATTGACCTTGAACCTGCTGGCCAGCGTTACCTCGGTGCTGGGCGGTGTCGGGGCCTATTTCGCCATGGCGCAGGTCCAGGAAGTACTGCCGTACGCCATCGCTCTGGCGGCATCGAGTTTTCTTTACATAGCGGTGGCTGATCTCATTCCCGGTCTGCATCGCAAGGTGGATCCGGGCTCCGGGGCCTGGCAGTTCGGCTTCATCGTGCTGGGCGCAGCGCTGATTTACGTCAGCCATAGCCTCGCGCACTAGGAAGCGCCCTCACCCCAACCCTCTCCCAAAGGGAGAGGGGGCGGATTCTTCACCTCTCCCGCCAAGCTGAGAGAGGGGACCGATTCTTCACCTCTCCCGCGTGCGGGAGAGGTCGCGCGTCCGCGCGGGTGAGGGGGCTCGTTCGCGCAGATGAGGGCGGCGAGGCGGCGGGACAGTTGAATTTTCCGGGCTTTCCCCCCAGATCGCAGGCAAGTAAAACAGCGTCCCTTAAGTTCGGGCGCCAGGACGGTATTCCAATGCGAATGGACAAACTCACCAGCAAATTCCAGGCCGCTCTCGCCGACGCGCAATCGTTGGCGGTGGGGCAGGACAATCAATACATCGACCCGGTGCATGTGCTGACCGCGCTGCTCGATCAGCAGGGCGGCACGGTACGCCATCTGCTCGACAAAGCCGGCGTCAACATCAACCTGCTGCGCTCGCAGCTGGGGGAGGCGCTGGACCGGCTGCCGAAGGTGGAAGGCAACGCCGGCGAAGTCCACATCTCCAGCGAACTCAACCGGTTGCTCAACGTGATGGACAAGCTGGCGCAAAAGCGCGGCGATCAGTTCATCGCCAGTGAGTTGTTCGTGCTGGCGGCGCTGGAAGACAAAGGCCAGGTCGGCACGCTGCTGCGCAACGCCGGCGCGGTCAAAGGCAGTATCGAACAGGCCGTCGAAGAAATGCGGGGCGGCGAGAAAGTGAACGACGCCAATGCCGAGGAAAGCCGCCAGGCGCTGGAAAAATATACCGTCGATCTCACCGAGCGCGCCGAGCAGGGCAAGCTCGATCCCGTCATCGGCCGCGACGATGAAATCCGCCGCACCGTGCAGGTGTTACAGCGTCGCACCAAGAACAATCCGGTGCTGATCGGCGAACCCGGCGTCGGCAAGACCGCCATCGTCGAAGGGCTCGCGCAGCGCATCGTCAACGGCGAAGTCCCGGAAGGCCTGCGCAACAAACGTATTCTTTCGCTCGACATGGGTGCGCTGATCGCCGGCGCAAAATTCCGCGGCGAATTCGAAGAGCGCCTCAAAGCAGTGCTCAACGACCTTTCCAAGCAGGAGGGCCGCGTCATTCTGTTCATCGACGAGCTGCACACCATGGTCGGCGCCGGCAAGGCCGAAGGCTCGATGGACGCAGGCAACATGCTCAAGCCGGCGCTGGCGCGCGGCGAACTGCATTGCGTGGGCGCTACGACGCTCGACGAATATCGCAAGTACATCGAGAAGGATGCAGCGCTCGAGCGCCGTTTCCAGAAAGTGCTGGTGAACGAGCCTTCGGTGGAAGACACCATCGCCATCCTGCGCGGCTTGAAGGAACGTTACGAAGTTCACCACGGCGTCGAGATCACCGATCCGGCGATCGTGGCTGCGGCCACGCTGTCGCATCGCTATATCAGCGACCGCCAGCTGCCGGACAAGGCCATCGACCTGATCGACGAGGCCGGTTCGCGCATCCGCATGGAAATCGACTCCAAGCCCGAGTCCATGGATCGGCTGGAACGTCGCATCATCCAGCTGAAGATCGAGCGCGAGGCGCTCAAGAAAGAATCCGATGAGGCGTCGAAGAAACGCCTGAAGGCGCTCGATGAACAGCTGGCCACACTGGAAAAGGAATATTCCGACCTGGAAGAAGTGTGGAAAGCCGAGAAGGCCTCGGTGCAGGGCGCCGCGCACATCAAGGAAGAATTGGAACGAGCCAAGCTCGAACTGGAAACCGCGCGTCGCGCCCAGGACCTGGCACGCATGTCCGAACTCGCGTACGGCAAGCTTCCCGAACTGGAGCGGCGCCTGGCGCAGGCGATGGCGGCCGAAAACCAGGACCAGAAAAAACTGCTGCGTAACAAGGTGACCGAGGAGGAAGTCGCCGAAGTCGTGTCCAAGTGGACCGGCATTCCGATTGCCAAGATGCTCGAAGGCGAGAAGGAAAAACTGCTGCGCATGGAAGAGCAGCTGGCGCGCCGCGTGGTCGGCCAGCCCGAAGCGGTCAAGGCCGTGTCGGATGCGATCCGTCGCTCACGCGCGGGCTTGTCCGATCCCAATCGTCCCAACGGTTCGTTCCTGTTTCTCGGCCCCACCGGTGTCGGCAAGACCGAGCTGAGCAAGGCGCTGGCCGAATTTCTCTTCGACACCGAAGAGGCCATGGTCCGCATCGACATGTCGGAGTTCATGGAGAAGCATTCGGTCGCCCGGCTGATCGGCGCGCCCCCGGGCTATGTCGGTTACGAAGAAGGCGGCTATCTCACCGAGGCCGTGCGTCGCCGTCCGTACTCGGTGCTGCTGCTCGATGAAGTCGAGAAGGCGCATCCGGATGTCTTCAACGTGCTGCTGCAGGTCCTGGACGATGGTCGCCTGACCGACGGCCAGGGACGCACCGTCGACTTCCGCAATACCGTCATCATCATGACCTCCAACCTCGGTTCGCACGTCATTCAGGAACTATCGGGCGAGGCCAACTACGCCAAGATGAAGCAGGCCGTGCTGGAAATCGTGCAACAGCACTTCCGCCCGGAATTCATCAACCGCGTCGACGACATCGTCGTGTTCCATCCGCTCGGCAGGCGAGCAGCTGCGTGCCATCGTGGACATCCAGCTCGCTTATCTGCGCCGGCGCCTTGCCGACCGCGATATGGAGCTGGTGCTGGACGAAACGGCGGTCGATCGGCTCGCGGCGGCGGGATTCGACCCGGTGTACGGCGCTCGCCCGCTGAAACGTGCGATTCAGCAGCAGCTGGAAAACCCGCTGGCGCAGCGGATTCTGCGGGGAGAATTCAGCCCGGGCACCCGGATCAAGGTCACGGTGAAGGACGGCGAAATGGCATTCGAGCGCGGTTGAGCTTGAAGAATCGGCGTTGCCCTCTATTATCGGCGACGCCCGCGTGCCGCCTGATCGAGTGCTACGAGAACAACCATGCCGTTTTACGAATACGAATGCAGCAGCTGTAAATTCTATGTCGAGGTTCTGCAGAAGATTTCCGATGATCCGCTGCGCAAATGCCCGAGCTGCAAGAAGCAGTCGATGAAGAAACTGGTGTCCGCGCCGGTGTTTCGCCTCAAGGGTTCGGGCTGGTACGAGACCGACTTCAAGTCCGACGGCGAGGACAAGCGCAACATCGCCGATCGCGACGAGCCGGCCGAGAAGTCCGAGGACCCCAAGCCGGCCGCCGACGTCAAGGCGGATGCCGCTGCCGACAAGAAAGCCGAGTCGCGGCCGGAAGTGAACACCGGCAGCGGCGCCAAGAAGGCCGCCGCCAAGGCCGAACCGAAGGGCAAGGCCAAGCCGGCCCCGGCCAAGGCTGCTGCCAAACCGGCCAGCAAGCCCAGCAAGCCGGCTAAGCCGGTGAAAAAATCGGCCCCGGCGAAGAAAAAAGCCAAGCGGCGGTAGTTCTTCTTAACCTCTCCCTTTGGGAGAGGTCGCGCGCAGCGCGGGTGAGGGCGCTTAACGCCGCTTACGCGGCTGAAGAATCCCCTCACCCCAACCCTCTCCCAAAGGGAGAGAGAGTTCTTCACCTCTCCCAAAGGGAGAGGTCGCGCGCAGCGCGGGTGAGGGCGCTCAACGCCACTCACGCGGCTGAAGAATCCCCTCACCCCAACCCTCTCCCAAAGGGAGAGGGAGTTCTTCACCTCTCCCCATGGGAGAGGTCGCGCGCAGCGCGGGTGAGGGCGCTCAACGCCGCCGCGCGGCTGAAGAATCCCCTCACCCCAACCCTCTCCCAAAGGGAGAGGGAGTTCTTCACCTCTCCCTTTTGGGAGAGGTCGCGCGCAGCGCGGGTGAGGGCGCTTAACGCCGCTTACGCGGCTGAAGAATCCCCTCACCCCAACCCTCTCCCAAAGGGAGAGGGAGTTCTTCACCTCTCCCTTTTGGGAGAGGTCGCGTGCAGCGCGGGTGAGGACGCTCAACGCCACTCACGCGGCTGAAGAATCCCCTCACCCCAACCCTCTCCCAAAGGGAGAGGGAGTTCTTCACCTCTCCCTTTGGGAGAGGTCGCGCGCAGCGCGGGTGAGGGCGCTCAACGCCGCTCACGCGGCTGAAGAATCCCCTCTCGCCCAACCCGCTCCCAAAGCGACAGGGGGCTGAGCCTTGCCTTGCGCCCCTCCGGGGGCGTCCGTAACATCCCGCGCTCCCTCCGTTCTTAAGCCCCATTTCCATGCGCTCCCACTATTGCGGCCAGGTCAACGAATCCCTCATCGGCAAGGAAGTCGGCGTGGCCGGCTGGGTGCATCGGCGCCGCGATCATGGCGGGGTGATTTTCGTCGACCTGCGCGATCGCGAGGGGCTGCTGCAGATCGTGTTCGATCCGGATGCGAAGGGAGTGTTCGCCGACGCCGAACGGCTGCGCGGGGAGTACTGCATTCGTATCAAAGGCCTGGTGCGGGCGCGTCCGGCCGGCACGGCCAACGCCACTCTTCCCTCCGGCCAGGTCGAGCTGCTGGCGCGCGAGCTGGAAATTCTCAGCCGGGCCGAGACGCCGCCGTTCCATCACGACGAGGCGACCAACGAAGAGCTGCGCTTGAAATATCGCTATCTCGACCTGCGTCGTGACGTGATGCAGAAGCGCATTCGTTTGCGCCACAAGGTCACGAAGGCGATGCGCGACTATCTGGACGCGAACGGTTTCGTCGATATCGAAACGCCGATGCTCACCAAGGCAACGCCGGAAGGCGCGCGGGACTATCTCGTACCCAGCCGCACGCACCCTGGGCAGTTCTTCGCCTTGCCGCAGTCGCCGCAGTTGTTCAAACAGCTGCTCATGATGGCCGGCTTCGATCGTTACTATCAGATCGTTCGCTGCTTCCGTGACGAAGACCTGCGCGCCGAGCGCCAGCCCGAATTCACGCAGCTGGATATCGAGACCTCGTTCCTGAGTGAACAGCAGATCATGCAGCTGATGGAGGATCTGCATCCGTCATCTGTTCAAGGTCGTGCTCGAGGACGACCTGCCGAACCCGTTCCCGCGCATGACCTACGAGGAAGCGATGCGCCGCTATGCGTCGGACAAGCCGGACCTGCGCATTGCGCTGGAACTGGTCGATGTGGCGGACCTAGTGAAGGGCTCGGATTTCAAAGTGTTCTCCGGCCCGGCGTCGAACCCCAATGGTCGCGTGGTCGCGTTGCGCGTGCCGCAGGGAAGCTCGAAGCTGTCGCGCAAGGAGATCGACGACTACACCACTTTCGTCGGCCGCTACGGCGCGAAGGGCCTGGCGTATGTGAAGGTCAACGAGAAGGCCAAGGGCCGCGAGGGCCTGCAGTCACCGATCCTGAAGTTCCTGAGTGACGATGCCATCGCCGGCATCATGGCGCGCACTGCCGCCGAGGATGGCGACCTGATTTTCTTCGGCGCCGACACGGCCAAGGTCGTGAACGACGCCATCGGCGCGCTGCGACTCAAAGTCGGTCACGACCTGAAGCTGGCGAAGGCCGGCTGGCAGCCGCTGTGGGTGGTCGACTTCCCGATGTTCGAATGGGACCCGGATGGCAAGCGCTGGGCAGCGTTGCATCATCCGTTTACGGCGCCCCGTATCGAAGATGCGGCCGCGTTGCGAGCGGATCCGCGCAATGCTTTGTCGAAAGGTTACGACATGGTGTTGAACGGCTCGGAAATCGGCGGCGGCTCGGTGCGTATCCACCGCCAGGAGATGCAGTCCACCGTGTTCGACCTGCTAGGCATTTCGCGCCGAAGAGGCGCAGCAGAAGTTCGGCTTCCTGCTCGACGCCCTCAAGTTCGGCACACCTCCGCACGGCGGCATTGCCTTCGGCCTCGATCGCATCGTGATGTTCATGGCCGGCACGGACAGCATCCGCGACGTCATCGCCTTCCCGAAAACGCAGACCGCCGCGGATCTCATGACCAACGCACCGACGCCGGTCAGCGAAGAGCAGCTGAAAGAGCTGCATATTCGGGTGAAGCTGCCGGTGAAGGCGGAAACGAAGGCGGAGTAAGAGAGTCCCCGCAAGAGTTAGAGAGAGCGGGCGTCCTCTCTTCACCTCTCCCCGTGGGCGCCGCTCTTGCGCATCCATGCGCCCGCGCCATTCGCACATCCTTGTGCAGCAGAGGTCGCGCGAAGCGCGGGTGAGGGGGCCTGCGGTTGCGCAATTGTTTTCGGAGCTGGAGCTGCACGCTCGCGGCTGGCGGCTTTGAAGCGCGCTTCACGCGACGCGCGCGTGCGAGAAAGATTCCCTCACTCTCAGTCGCGCAGACAGATGCCCGCTGCGCAATTTAACATTCGGCGTTTCCGCGGAAACGTGGCGTTCCTAATCTTCGCTTGTTTGCCAATCGCAGCAATCTAACAGTTGGCGTTCCAACTGGAGGATGCCTGGTCCTGGCGCCGACTACGCATATCGTCTGGTCGTGATGTTTCCAGTGGACCGCGCGACCCCGCCTCCTGTTCAGAGAGGCGGCCGGGTGCTTGAACACCGCTCTAGGACGGCCCGCAGATTTCCCCCGAAGGGTGTTGTATGGCTGCGCGCCACCCGGCCATAAGCAGGCATTGCCCATGCAACGGACACATGCAAAACTTACGGGCGTAAAAAAACCGCTGGGCTTACGGGAGCAGTCATCCGCCTAGAGAAAGGTGTGTTCAGCACCTGCCGAGCAATGTAGCGATGATCAGGGGAGCGAGGTCAATAAGAATGCCTAACAAGCGAATCGAGTTCGCGCCCTTCGGGCGCCCGACTCGCAAAAGCGCAGCGCTTTTGCTCGCGGCTCATTCGCGGCGTTAGGCCTCAAGAGAGAGATGCAGAGTGCTACACCCGAGTCAGTTTCAAGTTTCCGAAGCGTGGATCGTGTTCAAGTTGAACGGCGCGCCGATTCGAACGGAACAGGATGGAAACTTTGACTTTGTGGCTCTGATGGATGCAGCGAGCTGTTTCATTCTGGGCTCGACACCAGTCTCGGCCAAGGTGGCGGAACTCTCCCGGGCAGAGTCGAGGCGACTGCTTGAGGAGGGCCATGCCCATAAGGAGCAGTGGCCACAGACGTTGTTCGTTCCAGACGATCAACCAGCGCACCATCTTTCCGCGGAAGCTGAACGCCATGGCATTACAGTTGTCCAGGTTTCGGAAGACCAGCTCTTGTCCTTCATCGGCGAGGCAAGAGAGGGTTTCAGAGAACACTTTTCGCATGGTCGCGCCTGACATCACGCTGGTTCCGACTCGCAAAAGCGAGACGCTTTTGCTTGCGGTACAGCGTGGGCGTTCGGCGACATGACGAAAGCGGAAGGAAAAAACGTGCGCCCCGAGAACAAACAGCTGCAGGCGAAGAAGGAAGAACTCACTGAGCTTGCGTCCGAAGTTCTCAATCGCCTCGGAGATCCTCGGTTGGATCTGGCAGACAAGGCGGTGGAAGCGTTTACTCGGCTAACACCACCGGTGGAGCCTGAACCTGTGGTCAAGATGATCACTTTGGGTTCCTTCGGAGATGAAGGCGGTACTTCGAGGAAGCCAGGCAATATCTTTCTAAACTGGCGGAAGCTGATGGACATAGTCCCGGACGCAACGATTGCAGCAGCCGGAGCGATGACATCACCTGCTTGGTTGCTGCCGTTGATTGGGTTGTATGTTTGGAACAAGCTTTGGCGCGGAGCTGAAGAAGATCTAACGAACGTAGAGGCGTGCATCATATACGCCCTCTGGAAGAGCAAGGATGGCCGAAACAGGATCTCTGAAGCGGATGGGTTCGCTGTAACAAACGCTCTCAGGGCTCATTGCGCCCTGCCGCAGCTAACCCCAGCGGAGTACAACAAGGCCATCAATCGGTTGCTGGCCATGGGCTGCATCGAGATGAACAATGGAATCATCTGGCTGCGAGAGTGGGTGCGTGTCTCGTACTAGCCCATCATCCCTCCGGGCAAATATGGGCCGAACAAGCCCATGCACGCGACGTGCGAAGGCGCACGCGCATGATGGGCGACGTTCGGCATCATGAAGAATCGCCGGTGCCAGCCCTATAGGCTGACGACGGCCATCAACAAATGAGTTTGATATAACGCTGGAGCTAGAGGAGAGAAGGCATGTTCAATCATGTAATGATTGGTTCGAACGACATTGAGCGCTCAAAGCGCTTCTACGACGCTGTGCTCGGAACGCTCGGGGCAAGCGAACCGCTGCGCAACAAGGCGGGTTCAGGCCACACCCGGCTCTTCTACCGGCATGACGGAAACACCTTTTGCGTTACCGAGCCAATCAACGATGAAGAGGCGAGCTTTGCAAATGGAGGCACCATCGCCTTCAAGTGCAACTCGCCCGAGCAAGTTCGAGAATTTCATGACACGGCGATCGCGCATGGCGGCAAGTCGATCGAACACCCGCCGGGTCTGCGCGACGGCAGCTTGGGGACAATGTACCTAGCCTATGTGCGTGATCCCGACGGCAACAAGCTCTGCGCAATCTATCGCGTCAAGCAGGATCGTTGACCAAGTGCCGCATCGCCTGGAGTTTGCCTGGCATTTTCGCGAGGCCACGGTTCTGCTGTTTCTTGGCTTCGCATTTCACAGGATGAACTTAGCTCTTTTGAAACTGGATGCTCCGCACCCTTCTCCTAGCGACGTTCGCTACTTTGGAACGGCGTCGGGGTATGTCCAACAGCGACTGCGAACTATCGGCGGAGTCTTTCGCTGGGGTGATTGCCAGTGACGCCAGCATGGCCGGCGCCGACAGCATCCGCGACGTCATCGCCTTCCCGAAGACGCAAACCGCCGCGGACCTGATGACGAACGCCCCTTCGGTCAGCGAAGAGCAGCTCAAAGGGCTGCACACTCGCGTCAAGATGCCGGTGAAGGCGGGAAGCTGCCGCCGCGCTGTTAAGACAGAGTAGTTCTAGACAAAAGTATTTATATTTAGAAGGATAGCGATAGATCGCAAGGATTATGGGTGGTTATAACCACACAGAATTACATTAACAGAGTGGTTATAGCCACCTGACTATCATATCCTCCGGGTGGTTAAAACCACCCGATAGGCAGGTTATGCGGACTCCAACCAAACTGCTGGCGCTCGAGCTGTTCGACAAAGAACTCCCGCAACTGCAAAAAGCCGGTAACGCTTTGCGCGACCGTCTGCCCCGCGAGGGATGGGTTCGAAGCATCCGCAAGTCGCTTGGGATGTCCATGAGAGCGTTTTCGCGGCGCATCGGCTTCAAGGAACCGGCCAGCGTAAAAGAGCTGGAACGCAACGAACTCGCAGGCACGATTACGTTGCAAACCCTCAAGCGAGCGGCTGAAGCTATGGATGCCGATTTCGTCTATGCAATCGTGCCACGTAACAAACTGCGCCACACCGTGGCTGCGCGCGCGCGTGAACTTGCCGAGCAACGCTTCGCTCCCATTGCCAAGTCCATGGCGATGGAAGAACAGGGCCTCACTCAAGCGCAGATCGAGCGGCAAATCGATGAGCTGGCGCGTGAGTTGGAGAACAAGCCGGAAGCGTTATGGCGCTGATCGGCGTAACCATCCCCGGTGAGACTCCACTCACCGAAGAGGATTTGCTGGGACTCAAACTGCCGCTGGTCAACAACAGAGCACAGCTCAGCGCAGTCGAAGGACCGAATATCCTGAGCGCCAAGCAGTGGGCTTTGAAATCCAGGCGATCGCGACTGCCCGAGATGCTGACTGTCGAATACATGCAGGAGTTGCATCGGCGCATGCTGGGCGACGTCTGGCAATGGGCAGGAAAAATTCGCTCGATTCAACTGCAGAATGCATTCGCATCAGCGGTGCCCTATATCCGCTCGGACTTGCAGGGGCTGTATCACGACGCGATGGAATACTGGCTCCCGGACAAGAGCATGAGCCCCGATGAAGTGGCGCTGAGGATCCATCACCGTGTGGTCAAGATTCATCCCTTTCAGAACGGCAACGGCCGCCACTCGCGGCTACTTGCCGATCTGGTGCTCGAAAAGCATTTCGGCGTCGCGCCTTTCACATGGGGCGGCAACGCCGAACTCGGAAACACCGATCCTCATCGTCAAATTTATCTCGACGGCCTGAAAGTCGCGGACAAGGGCAACTACGGGCCGCTGATGCAGCTGTGTCGAGCATCATGAACAGCTAAGCATCAGCAGTCGCGACTATGCCAAGCCCAACTTCTTCAGCACCTCCGCCGGCGGACCATCAAACTTCGTCAACGCCACGTTGCCGACATAGTTCAGATCCTTCATGCCCAGCGGAGTCGTGTAGAAGCCACCAGCGGTCAATGCGCGGTAGCGCGTGAAGAACGCGACGGCTTTGGACAACTCGGCCGGAGCATTGGCGGCGCTGATCTGATCGCAGATCGCCGCTCGCTGCGCGTCGGAGCTCGACACGAAATCTTTCTTGAAGCGCCGCTGGGACTCCGCGTCCAGCCAGGCCAGGCCTTCGATGATCACCGGCCGGTCGCCTTGGCTCGCCTCGTACGGCGCGCTGATCCATTCATCGATGAAATCGACCACGCCGACGGTGGACGCGGCAGGCGATGTTTCGTCCGCTGGAATGATCAAGTCGCACAACACGGCGGCGGTCGCGCGCTGCGGCTTGTTAAGAGTCAGCGGCCACAGCGAATCGGCTTTGTAGATCTTCAGCAGGTCGGGATCCTTGCCATAGCCGGTCGCAGCTGGCGCTGTCGCCGCCAACGACATCGAAGGCAACTGCATCGCTGCGCTCGCGGCGAGCACCCATTTGATGGCCGTGCGTCGATCGACGCGCATCGAATCGTGATCGTTCAGCATGTCCATGTCACAGCTCCCGTCGTTTCATTGCGGCCAGCATGTAATCCGCCGAGCGCCAGGCCAATGCCATGATGGTCAGCGTCGGATTCTTGTCGGCGTTGGAGGGGAAGGGCGCGCCGTCGGTGACGAACAGGTTTTTAACGTCCCACGTCTGGCCCCACTGGTTCACCACCGAGGATTTGCGGTCCGCGCCCATGATGGTGCCGCCAACCTCGTGAATGATGAAGCCGCCGGGCAGGAGATCCTGTTTGCCGGTGACCTTGCCGCCCATCTGCTGAATGACCTCGGTGAAGGTCTTGTGCGAATGGACCGCCTGGCGCTTCTCGTGCTCGGACCACTTCCAGTGAAAACGTAAGGTCGGAATGCCCCACTGATCCTTGTTCTGCGGATCAATTTCACAGTACGAGTCTTCGTTGGGAATCATCTCGCCGCGACAGACCAGCTGGATGAACGAGCCGTAGTAGCGCCGCATGTCGTTCTTGAATTGCTTGCCGTAGCCGCCGACGTGATTCGCCAGCCCCGCGGTCGAGCCGAAGCTCGGCATATCGCGGCCGGCGCCAATTTCAATGTGATAACCGCGAGCAAAGTCGAGTTTGCCGGCGAGTTGCTCCTTGTACAGCCACCACGGCGAGTACACGTGCATGCCGCCGGCGCCGTCTTCGTTATGCGCCGGCACGTTTTCCAATGTCGGGATCTGGCCGGTGACGCTCGCGCCGACCGTGTCCATCAGATATTTGCCGACCTTGCCGCTGGAATTCGCCAGACCCTGCGGGAACTGCGCTGACTTGGAGTTCAACAGGATGCGAACCGTCTCGCAGGCGCTGGCGGCGAGCACCACGATGCGGCCTTTCACGCGTTGTTCCTTGCCGGTGAGCTTGTCGATGAAGACCACGCCAGTGGCGTGGCCGTCTTTCGACATCTCGACTTCACGCACCATCGCGTTCGGGAGAATGTCGAGATTGCCGGTCGCCAGCGCGGGCGGCAGGTGCACGGTGGTCGATTGGTAATTGGCCTTGATCGAACAGCCTCGGCCGCAAGGGGTTGCCCAGAAACAGGGCGCGCGGCTGCGCATGCTCTCGGCGACGATTTTCTGCGCGCGTTCGTTGCCAGGATGTAACAAGGCGGGAGCTCGTTTGTAATCGAGCTGCTGAGTCAGCACCGCGCGATGGATCGCGATCACCGGGACGCCGACTTTCTTCGCGTGCTTCTGAATCAGCTGTTCGGCGGCGCGAGCTTTCGGCGCCGGTTGCAGACAACCGTCGGGAGAGTTCGGCGTGTTCTCCATGCCGTCGTTGTCGCCGTGCACGCCGACCAGCATTTCGACTTTGTCATAGTAAGGGGCGACGTCTTCGTACGAGATGGGCCAGTTGAAGCCCAGGCCGTCGCGCGACTTCGGTTTGAAATCGTAAGGGCCGTTGCGTAATGAGATGCGGCCCCAGTGATTGGTGCGGCCCCCGAGCATGCGCGCGCGCCACCACCAGAATTTTCTTTCCGCGTCCGGGGAGGCGCTGGAGTAGGGCTCGCCGGGTATCTGCCAGCCGCCATCGACGGTGGCGTCATAGAAGCCGAACTCCTTGTCGGAAGTCGAGGTGCCGCGCAACGGCGCCTGGTCCGGCGTGTTGAACATCGCCGTTTCCGTCTCGGGCACGTAGTTGCGACCTGCTTCGAGCATCAACACCTTCGCGCCATCGAGCGTGAGCGTGTAAGCGGTTTGTCCTCCGGCCGCGCCGGAGCCGACCACGATCACGTCGTAGTCCTTCTGCATTCTCGCGATGTCTATCAGTGGCATGGCTACCTCCCTTGGTTGGTTTGCATCGTTCTAGTGTTTCGGCGGCGCGGCCGCGCTGTCTCTGACGATCAACTTGGTCGGCAGGGCGTGCATGGTCGGTTCGGGTTTGCCGCCGTTCAGCAGGTCGAACAACAGGGTCATGGCTTTGTTGCCGATCTCGTGGGTCGGTTGTTCGATGGTGGTGAGCGGCGGGTCGCAGAAGCTGGCGAATTCGATGTCGTCGAAGCCGACCACGGAGACGTCGTTGGGGACGCAGCGGCCGGTGCTTTTCAGGAAACGAATCGCCCCCAGGGCCATTTCGTCGTTGAAGCAGAAGATGGCGGTCGGCGGATTCGGGGCTTCGAAAAGTTTGCCTGCGGCGGCGCGCCCTGAGCTCATGCTGAAGTCGCCTTGGGCGACCAGCGCATCGTCCGAAGAGATCTTTGCGCCGCGCAGCGCGAGTTTGTAGCCGCGCAAGCGATCGCTGGTGAGGGGGCTGGAATCGGGACCGAGGATCACGCCGATGCGGCGATGGCCGAGATCGAGAAGATACGATGTCATTTCGCGGGCGGCGGCGACGTTGTCGATGCCTACGCGAGGGCAGGGCGCGTCTTCGATGTATTCGCAAGCATTGACCAGCGGAATATCGAGGGTGCCGTTGGCGCCGCGAGCGGCGTTGGGCAAGCGCGGATGGAGCTGGATCAAGCCATCGGCCTGACGTGTTTCCACCAGGCCCACATAATAGTCCTCGCGATCTTCGCGACCTTCGGTGTCGCCGAGGAGCACCGCGTAGCCGTGCTGTTGCGCGACCTGTTCGATGCCGCGAATGACCTTGGCGAAAAAAGGGTTGGCGATATTAGGGACCAACACCACTATGGCGTAAGCGCGCTTGCTGCGAAAATTGCGTGCCAGCAGGTTGGGTTTGTAGCGGCTGCGCTCGACCTGGGCGAGCACTTTTTTCAAGGTCTTATCGGAAACCTTGTCCGGCGTGGTCAGGGCGCGAGAAACGGTTGCGATCGAGACGCCGGCCTGGCGGGCGACTTGGCGAATCGAGGTGACACGGCTGGCAGACACGGATTTCTCGCAGGTCGGATTTGGAGGACGCAGGTTTCCGGCGAAACCGGTTACATTCTGGCAGCGACCTCATTATGATCTCAAGTCATGTGTGCTGGCCGTCGCAATGACGGGCGGCGCCGTGAGCCGGTAGGGGGAATACTGCCGGGTCGCGTCCTCAAAAAGCACGGCGGAATCCATCATGCGAACTATATTGCGACGTTTCCTGGCCACTTTTGCGGTTTTTTCCCTGTTCGCCGCGCACGGCGCGGGCGCTGAGGCTTATCGCATTGGTCTGAGCAACGGCTGGGTCGGCAGCGAATGGCGCACACAGATGATCGAAGAAGCGCAGGCGGCTGCAGCGGCGTGGAAGAAACAGGGCGTCGACGTCGAACTGGTCGTGCAGTCCTCGGATATGGATGTGCAGGGCCAGATCGCAGCGGTGCGCAACTTCATCAACGGCCGCGTTCAGGCTGTGATCATCAATCCCAACAGCCCGACCGCCTTCGATCCGATTTTCGCGCAGGCCAAGGCGCGCGGCGTGCTGATGATCGCGACCGATTCGGAAGTGACTTCCAAAGATGCGCTGTATGTGGGCATCGATCAGCGGGCCTGGGCGGCGCAGTCCGCCGAGTGGCTGGCTAAGCAGCTGAACGGTAAAGGCGAAATCGTCGCCATCAACGGAGTGCCGGGGCATCCGGCGAACCAGAAACGCATCGAAGGCTATCGCGCGGTGTTCGCGAAATATCCCGGCATCAAAGTGCTGAACGAAGCCAATGCCAATTGGGACCAGGCGCAGGGCCAGCAGACGATGCAGACGCTGCTTGCCACTTACCCGAAGTTGCAGGGCGCGTGGGTTCAGGATGGCATGGCCTCTGGCGCCTGGCGTGCGATCACTGCGGCGGGTCGCAAGGACCTGGTCGCGACCGGCGAGATTCGCACCGACTTCATCGCCAATTGGAAAAAGAACGGTTTCAAGACCGCCGCTTCGGTGAATCCGCCGGGCGTAATGGCGAGCGCGCTGAACGTGGCGGTGTGGCGGCTGAAGAAACTGGAATTCAAGGACGGCGTGCTCAAGGGGCCGAACAAAGCGGCGTTGTATGTGCCGATTCCGTTCATCGACGCCACCAACGTCGACAAAGTCTACGAACCCATCAAGAACAAGCCGCCCTATTACTCCGTGACCTCGGTGGTCTCGATCGACCAGGCGCGCACGTTCTTCAAGTAACCGGCCAGCGTCACCCCATGCTGCTCGAAGCAGACCGCATTCGTAAGCGGTTCGGCGGCGTGAACGCGCTGTTGGATGGTCGCTGCAGCGTCGCTGCCGGCGAAGTTCACGTGTTGATCGGCTCCAACGGCTGCGGCAAAAGCACGCTCTGCAAGATCATTGCCGGCGCAGTCGCCCCGGATGCAGGCGAACTGAAAGTCGCAGGGGAGCCGGCACAATTCGATTCTCCCGCCGCCGCTGCGCGCGCCGGCGTCGGCATGTTCTACCAGGAACTCAGCCTGGTGCCGCAGCTGACTGTCTCGGAGAATATCCTGCTGGGCTTGGAGCCGCGCCGCGCCGGCGCATTCATCGACGAGAGCTCGTCGCATCGCCGAGTGGTCGAGTTGCTGCAGCGGTTCGGCGCAGCGTCGCAGGGCATTCATCCAGAATCGCCAGTGAGCGAGCTTGCGGCGGACCAGCGGCAGATCGTCGAAATCCTCAAGCTGCTGGCACGCGACCCGAGCTTGCTGATCTTCGATGAGGCGACCTCGTCGCTGGATGCACGGCAAGTCGCGGTGTTTTTCGAATTGATCCGCAAGCTGAAGGGCGAAGGACGCGGCATCATTTTCATCTCGCATCGCATGGACGAGATTTTCGCCATCGGCGATCGCGTGACCGTGATGCGCAATGGCGAAACAGTCGCGACGCTGGCCATCGCGGCGACCAGTCGCGAGGAAATCCTGGCGCACATGGTCGGTTCCGAGCGCGCGGCCCCGGTAGCGCACGAAATCAAGAAAAGCAGCTCGGCAGGCTCTCTATTGCGCGTCGAAGGACTGACGACGGATCGGTTGCATGGCGTGAGTTTCGATCTGCGCCCCGGAGAGGTGCTCGGCCTGGGGGGGCTGCATGGCCAGGGTCAATCGGCGTTGCTGCGAGCTATCTTCGGCGCGGATCGACTGCGTTCCGGGGCGGTCACGTTGCAGGGCCGCACCATGCAAATTCGGCGTCCTGCAGATGCGATTCGCGCCGGCATCGCGTATGTGTCAGGTGATCGCACTCGCGCCGGTGCGTTTTCCATCCGCACGATCTTCGAGAATCTCATCGTGGCGTCGCTGGTGAAGCAGCGCTCGCCGTTGGTTGACCGCGGCGGCTTCATCGAACGGGTGGCTCCTTTGCTTGGACGACTGAAGTTGCGCTTCGCGGGTTTCGATTCGCCCATTTCCGAGCTCAGCGGCGGCAATCAGCAGAAGGTGTTGATCGGCCGTTGGCTCGCGATCGCACCGCAAGTGCTGCTGCTCGACGATCCCACCAAGGGCATCGATATCGAATCCAAGCGAGACTTGTATGCCTTGATCGCCGCGCTCGCCGAAGAGGGCGTCGGCATCGTGTTGTTCTCGTCCGAGGACGAAGAGTTGCTGGCAAATGTCCATCGCGTGCTCGTCTTTAACGGCGGGCGCATTTCGCGCGAGCTGCAAGGTGACTCGCTGACGGCTCACGATCTATACCATGCGGCGTATCGCATGGATGCAGCGTCATGAGTGCCGTTACCGCACCACGTCGGGACTTTCGCCGGCATCGCTGGCTGCTGGCGTTGGTATTCCTGGTGATCCTGTTCGGCGTCAATGCGGTGTTGCAACCGTCGCTGCTGTCCGGCGAAGTGCTGGCGTCGAACCTGACGAGTTTCCTGCCGCTGATCCTGGTGGCGATCGGACAGACCTACGTCGTGCTCGCCGGTGACATCGATCTGTCCATGGGTGCGATCATCGCGCTGGTGAACGTCAGCGTTGTCACATTGGTGGAATCGCTTGGCGGTGACAGCTCTGCGGTGATGATCGCGGTATCCGCGGGCGTGGGCATTGGTTTGCTGTGTGGCGTGCTCAACGGCATCTGCGTCGCGCTGTTTCGTTTTCAGCCGCTGGTGACGACGTTCGCGACCAGCATCATCTTCAGCGGCGTGGCGTTGTGGGTGTTGCCGCAGGCGGGCGGCATGGTGCCGGAATCGTTCTGGCGCACTTACTCCGGCTCCATCGCGGGTGTGCGCGTCACTTTTCTGATTCTGCTGGCTGCCTGTGCGGTGGCCGTCGTCCTTGCACGCAGTGTCTGGTATCGACGCCTGCTCGCAACCGGCGGCAACCTGGTAGCTGCGTATCAAACGGGCTTGCCCGTCGCCTCACTGCGCTTGTCTGCATACGTGGTCTCGGGATTCATGGCTTCCATCGCGGCGCTCTGCCTGGTCGGCGAAACAGCAAGTGCCGATCCCTTGCTCGGCCCCAGTTTCACATTGTCGTCAGTGAGCGCTGTCGTGCTTGGCGGCACTGCGTTGGCCGGCGGCTCCGGCGGCGTGCTTGGTTCGATTCTCGGTGCGCTGATCCTTGGGTTGGTGAATAACGTAGTGTTCTTCGCGGACCTGCCGTACGCGATGCAAGATCTGGTGAAGGGCCTGATCATCCTGGCGGCGCTGGCTGGCGGCGTGCTTGTGTCGAGGCGCATGTGACCATCCCTGCCACGCTACGCAGCCCGCTGACTATCGCGATCATCGTGATCGTCGTGCTGCTGGTTGCAGGCGAAATCATTTCGCCTGGGTTTGCTTCGCCGGCGCAGTTGCGCAGCCAGCTGGTGATCGCAGCGGTGCTCGGCTTTGTCGCGGCCGGCCAGAACCTGGTGATTCTCGGCGGGCGGGAGGGCATCGATCTATCCGTTGGCACACTCGTCGGTCTGGGTGCTCTCGTCGCCGGCAACGTCATGGGCGGCGAGAACGGAGCAATTCTGCCGGCGCTCGGTGCGGCGGCGGCCGTCAGTTTCTGCATCGGGCTTATCAATGGCCTCGGCGTGACACTGGTTCGCATCCCACCCTTGGTCATGACGCTCGGCATGGCCGGCGTCGTGCAGGGCGTGCTCGTGTGGCTGACCAGCGGCCAACCCTCGGGCAACGCAGCGCCCGGGCTCACTCGTTTCATCACCCAGCCGCTGATTGCCGGCGTGCCTGGAGTCTTGTTCGTGTGGCTCGCGCTCGGTGCGGTGATCGCGGCCATGCTCAATAGAACCCGTCTCGGGTTGAACATCTACGCGATCGGCACCAACGAAGAAGCGGCACGGCTAGCCGGTGTGCCGGTGGTATTCACGCGCGCCTTATTGTTTGGGCTCAGCGGCTTATTTGCCGGCCTGGCGGGCTTTCTGATTCTCGGCTACACCGGCAACGTCTTCATCGGCGTCGGCAGTCAATACGTGTTGCCGTCAGTGATCGCCGTCGTCATCGGTGGCACGTCGCTCGGCGGCGGCGCCGGCCGTTATACCGGCACCATCGCCGGCGCCATCATTCTCATTCTTCTGCAGAGCATCCTGACG
The DNA here is from genome assembly GCA_963710595.1 of uncultured Gammaproteobacteria bacterium. Taxonomy (GTDB): domain Bacteria; phylum Pseudomonadota; class Gammaproteobacteria; order Steroidobacterales; family Steroidobacteraceae; genus Steroidobacter. The sequence continues at coordinate 27,304 of CAVQAZ010000003.1, read as the reverse complement.
ACGCTGGCTATCGAGCCATTCGGCAGACAGATCATCTTTGGCGCGACGCTGCTGGTGCTGATGTTTGTTTACGGCAGGCAGCGTCAGTTGCGGGCGTAAGCAAGCCCTCACCCGGGCTTCGCCCGACCTCTCCCCAGTGGGGAGAGGTGAAGAGATTCTTACCCTCTCCCTTTGGGAGAGGGCAGGGTGAGGGGCAACAAGGTCTGAGCGACTAACTCTTGCTCAACTTCTTCACGCTGATCTCTCGAAAATAAACCGTGTCCTTCTCCCCGTGATTCTGTAACCCAATGTAGCCGCTGGCCGCGCGCTTGCCGCGATCCGGCTCGTGCGGCTTGGTCTTGGCCGGCACCGGTTCGCCTTCGCGATAGTCGGTCACTTTCGTACCGTTCACCGTGACGGTGGTGCGCTCGCCGTCGAGCGTGATTTCCATGGTGTTCCATTCCTGCACCTTGGGCTGCGCCAGCGTCTTGGTGAAGGAATACAGCACGCCGGTGCGATGCCAGTCGTCGTCGCTGTCGTCGATCTGCACTTCATAACCTTTGTTCACCGGCATCCACGGTTCGGTGGGCGGTTCAGGAATGCGGATGAACATGCCGGAGTTGCCGCCGCCGTTATCATCGGGTGCGCGATAGACGATCTTGATCACGGCATCGCCGATCTTCTCGCCGGTGTACCACAGCAGGCCCATGCCGCCGACGGTCTTGAGCGTGCCGTTCTCGACCGCGAACTCACCCGGGCCGACGTGTTTCCAGCCGTCGAGATTGCGGCCATTGAACAGCGGCTTCCATTCCGACTTCTCGGCGCCGCCGGCTGTCATCGCAAAGCTCGCGGCAAGCACGGCAGCACACAGTGCGGTAACGTGATGGCGACGATTCGTTTCGCTCGACATGACAATTCTCCTTTATCCGTTCGTTCAATAAGTGCGATCAATGTTCCACGGCCCGGTTACACCTTGAGCGTGCTCAGGTATTCATAACTGGCGCGCGCGGCGTCGACCGAAGAGCCGGTGAAGTTTTCCTGCTCGACGAAGTAATGCTTGAGGTATTTGCGATCGCAGGCGGCGAAGACGCTCTTCCAATCGATCTTGCCGCGACCGACTTCGACCGTTTGCGATTTGGGTTCGTCGGCAGTCGTGACGGCGTCTTTGCGCAGGTCCTTCACGTGCAGCAGCGAAATGCGATTGGCGTGTTTCTTCAGATAGCTCACCGGATCGGCGCCCGCAGTGACGACCCAGGCCAGGTCCAGTTCGAACGTGACCAGCGACGGATCGGTCCCTTGCAGCAACTGGTCGAACGCCACCACGCCGTTATAGGAGCGGAACTCCATGTTGTGATTGTGATAGCCGGCCTGCAGCCCGGCTTTCTTCGCCGCTTCGCCGATGCGATTGAGTTGTTCGGCGTTCCACTTCCAATGGTCGAGCGAGATGCTGTTGGCGATGGTCTTGCCGCTCGGCACGCTGGCGCCGGGAGGCAGCGCCGGGGATGCACAGATAAAATATTTCGCGCCCACTTCTGCTGCGCCGTCGATCAGCTTCTGCATGTCCTTCTGGATGTCCTGCATGCTGGCATGAGCCGATGGCGCAGCCATGCCGTGCTCATTGAGCAGCGCACGCACTTCTTTGCCGGACTTGCCGTAGAAGCCCGCCGTTTCGACTTCGCGATAGCCGATGGCCGCCAATTTTTTCAGCGTGCCGAGCAGGTCGCGGGTCGTTTCGTCGCGCACCGTGTAGAGCTGCAATCCAATTGGCAGACCCAGGGGGCCCGTGCCGCCGCCGCCGGCGGCAAAGCTCCTGATGCTGCCCATGGAAGCCATCAAGGCGAGCGAGCTGCATTCGAGAAAAGTGCGACGGGTGATCAGGCTCATGGCAAGGTTCTCCTGGGATCTGTTGGTTCAATTCGCAATCGAGGTCCACTGATTGGTCGCAGACGAACGCAACACGGCTTCGACGATGCTCATCGAGCGCGCACCATCGCTGAACGTGGGCAAGCCGGGGTGGGCCTCACCGCGGATCGCGGCGTAAGTGTCGCGCACGAAGGCTTCGAAACAATCGCCCCAGCCCTGCGCGTGACCGGCCGGCAAAAAAGCGAGCCGTCGCTGTTCGGCCGAGCCCTGCGAAGGATCGCGCACCAGCAGCGTGCTGCCTTCACGTCGGCCCAGCCAAAGTTGTTCGGGATTTTCCAGGTCGAAGACCGCGCTTTGTCGGGCGCCGTCCAGTTCGAACCACAGGCGATTTTTGCGGCCGGCCGATACCTGGCTGACGGTGAGCGACGCCAGCGTGCCGCGATTGGTGCGCAGGATCAGGCAGGCGACATCTTCGGTGGAGACAGGTTTGGTCTCGGTGATGTCACCGCTGGCTTGAAACGCAACGCGACTGGCCGCTGCGGAGCGTTGCGCGATCGGCGTGCCCAGCGATGCAATCAGCGTGGTGAATTGCTCGCCGGTGATCCATTCCAGCAGATCGCACAGATGCGAACCGATATCCGCGAATGCTCGCGATGCGCCGCCGGCGGCGACATCCACACGCCAGTTCGTATCGCCGGCTTGCATCAGCCAGTCCTGCAGGTACGAACCTTGAATCAGATACAGCTTGCCGGTTTCGTCGCTCTGCACGCGCGCCTGCGCTTCGCGCACCATGGGGTGATAGCGATTGGTGAACGGCACGGTGCCGACCAGGCCCTTGCTCTTGGCGAGGTCGGTCAAGGCACGCGCATCGTGCAACGAAGTAGCCAAAGGCTTTTCGCAAACGACGTGCTTGCCTGCCTCGAGCGCCGCCTGCGCCACTTCCTTATGCAGCGCATTGGGGGTGCAGATGTGGAGGACATCGACCTCTGGATCCTTCGCGGCATCTAACCCCGTCGCGTACGCGCGGGGCACGTCCATCGATTTCGCAGCTTCGGCGGAGCGCGCGGGGGTGGAGGCTGCAACCCCCACTACTTGTGCCCCGGCCAGCCGGGCAGAACGTACATGAACCCGGCCGATGAAACCGGTTCCAATTACTGCCGCGCGTAGTGGGTTGGACATGAGGATTACACTTCGAGGAATGGGTCAGGGAGTCGAGGCCGGGCCGGCATATTTACACGTCGCCGGCTCAGATTTCACGTAGTACTGACGATAATTGCTCGCCTTGCGGTCCATGCAACCGGCCAGGTTCAGCAGTTCGACCTTGCGAAACTCGATCGGGTGCGATTCGCTCTGCAACGCGATATAGCCCCCTTCGAGCAATTTCCCCGCGGGCAGCATCGCTGGGTCGTGTCTGTTCACTGTGCCGCCGCCGAACTGCGGCAGGGCGTATTCAAGGACTTTCTCGCCGTTGGCGAAGTGAGTGATCTGCGCCCCGCCGAGTACCCACATTTCCGCGCGCACCCACTGGTCGCCCTCGAAAGTGCGCGACGTAGATGACAGGCAGTGTTCCGGATACAGGCTGCCGTTCACCACGATCTCCGTTCCCGGCGTGCACACATTCATGGTGGAGCGGCCGACGCCATCGCTTTTGCCGCCCAGGAACTGGGCTTCGATAGAAATCGGAAAGTCCTGCTCACGAGTCATGGTTTGCGGATCCTGCGAATGCAGCATCACGCCGCTGTTGCGCAGGGCCCAGGCGCCCGGCCCACCTTTGGCTTGCTCGCCGACGAAGCGATATTCGATCACCAGCCGATAGTAGGAATACGGCGTGCGGTAGAAGAGATGGCCGAACCGGGTATTGAAATCCGGATACTTGTCGTAGCGAACCTGCAGCACCCCGTCCTTGACCCGGAAGGTGTCCGCGAAATTTTCGCCGACGGCGTGATGGGTGATCTTCGGCGTCCAGCCGTCGAGATCGCGGCCGTTGAAGAGCTGAATCCATTCTTCACCGTTCGGCGCTGATTGCGCCAGGGCCTGGGACATCGAGACACACGCGAGCGCGCACGTCATCGCCGACGCAAGGCCGCTGCTTGCCAACCGCGAGGCTGCTATAGGCATGGTCAAATCATCCCCTGGTAACGAATAACGAGCGCCACGGCGTTCGTCTTGCGCCCGGCGAGCTCAGGCTGCGACCATAGCCTTCGGTTTCTTCGAGGGCAATGGGCTTGGGAGGCAACGGCCGCTTTCCGGCCATGGGCCCATTCAAGATCGCCCCACCACCAGCAAGCCAAGAGCAGGTCGATTTGGACAGCGACAAGAGTGGATCGAACCAACCGTCCGGCGGCGCCGCTGCTGCCACTGTCGTGCTGGTGCATGGACTGTGGATGTCCGGCTTCGAACTGCGTGTGCTCAAGCACCGGCTGGAAAGCGACGGCCGTTTTCGCGCCGTGGCCTACTCCTATCCTTCGCTGTCCGGCTCGATGAGCGATCACGTGCGCGGGCTGTTGGACTTTGCCAGGACGCAGAGGTCGACTCGGCTGCATTTCGTCGGCCATAGCCTCGGCGCGCTGGTCATCCTGCGAGCCTTGCAACTCACCGACGATTTGCCGCCGGGCCGCGCGGTCTTACTCGGCCCGCCGCTGCAAGGCTCGAAGGCGGCCCAGGGCCTCGTGCGCATATTGCCTTTCGGCAAGGCCATCCTCGGCGCGGCCGTGAACGCGGAATGCGTGGAATACTCTCCACGCGAATGGTCCGGCCATCGCGAAATCGGCATCATCGCAGGCTCGATGGGACTAGGCCTGGGCAGGCTGTTCGCCAATCTCGACTCGGACCACGACGGCACCGTGCTGGTGGAAGAAACTTATCTGCCGGGCGCAAAAGATCACATCGTGCTGTCAACCTCACACACGGGGTTGGTATTTTCGGCGGCAGTGGCGCACCAGGCTGCGCACTTTTTGCAGGAAGGATCATTTCAGCGGGCTTGAGTTGGTTTGTGAACCTTGGCCAAGAGCTAAGAGTTTTAAGAGTCCGCTCGTTACGGCGCTGCTCCTGCCTTGGGTATTCCCTGTCGGGACCGCGCACTGACCCTTGCCACGCTTCGCGTGGCCGTTGTCGTACATCCCTCCAATTTGAACCCACCGCGGCGTTGGCCGGCCTCAACGAAGGTATAACCGACATCGAATTCGCAAACTCGCACGCTGCGTAGAAAATCTGTCCCTGATTTTCACGCTCCCGACAGGGAATACCCAAGGCAGGAGCAGCGCTGCGCGGTTTGAGAAGGAGTAGCGCTCGACTCGGAACAGCATCACGCGTTAAGCATGCGTTGAGTTCGAGCTATTCTGAATCGAGCGCCGCAAGTTCAAGCAACCAACAGCGTCGCTCCTGCCCAGTCATGTCCTTTCAGGAGCGTGAAAATCAGGGACAGATTTTCTACGCAGCGCTACAGGGACGTACGGAGTAGCCGCGCAATGCGCGGCGGCCGCGCGCGGTCCTGAAAGGACATGACTGGGCAGGAGCGATGCCTATTCGAGCGCTACTCTGGGGTCTCAGGCCTCACTGCTTAAATTGGGCGAAGCTGAGTTACTTCCCGCCCACCAACTTCTTCAACTTATACAATGCATCCAACGCATCCCTGGGTGTCATCGAGTCGGGATCGACGCCTCGTAGAGCTGCGACCGCCTCGTGCTCCTCTTCCTCGGGCGCGAACTCCAGTGTCAGCTCCTGTTGCGGCTTCACCTGTTGTGCTGCCGCTGAGCGTCGTTCCAGTTCGTGCAGATATTTTCTCGCAGCGGTGATTACTTTCGGGGGTACGCCGGCCAGTGCTGCGACCTGCAGGCCGTAACTTTGATTCGCCGGGCCCTCTTTTACCGTGTGCAGGAAGATCAGCTTTTCGCCGTGCTCGGTCGCATCCAGGTGCACGTTGGCGCAACCCTCCAGGTCGGTAGCCAGCGATGTGAGTTCGAAGTAGTGGGTCGCGAACAACGTAAATGCCCGCACGTTGCGGGCGATGTGATTGGCGCACGACCAGGCGAGCGACAAACCATCGTACGTGCTGGTGCCTCGGCCGATTTCGTCCATCAGCACCAGGCTGTGCGACGTTGCGTTGTTGAGGATGTTGGCCGCCTCCGTCATCTCCACCATGAAGGTGGAGCGGCCGCCGGCGAGGTCGTCCGATGCGCCGATACGCGTGAACACCCGGTCGACTGGGCCGATGCGAGCCGATAGCGCCGGCACGTAGCTGCCGATGCGCGCGAGGATGACGATCAACGCGGTCTGTCGCATGAACGTGGATTTGCCGCCCATGTTCGGGCCGGTGATCACCAGCATGCGGCGATTGTCGTGCAGCTCCAGGTCGTTCGGCACGAACGGTTGATCGATGAAACGTTCGACGACCGGATGGCGACCCTCGGTGATTTGCAGCACCGGCTCATCCGTAAGCTCGGGCTGCGTGTAACGCAAACTGGCGGCGCGCTCGGCCAGGTTGGAAAGCACATCGAGCGCAGCTAGAGCAGCTGCCGTCGACTGCAGCTGCGCGAGCTTGGCGATCAACAGGTCGAGCAACTGGTCGTAAAGAAGCTTCTCGCGCGCCAATGCGCGGTCGCGGGCGCCGAGCACTTTGTCTTCGAACTCCTTGAGTTCGGGCGTGATGTAGCGCTCCGCGTTCTTCACGGTTTGCCGGCGGTGATAATCGGTCGGTACTTTGTCCGCGAAGCTGCGGTTGATCTCGATGTAATAACCCTGCACGCGGTTGTAGCCGAGTCTCAGGTTCGCGATGCCGCTGCGTTCGCGTTCGCGCGTTTCCAGATCGATCAAATACTGATCGCTGTGTTCGCTGATGCGCTTGAGGTCATCCAGCTCCGCGTCGTAGCCGACAGCGATGACGCCGCCTTCACGCAGAATCGGCGGCGGCATCTCGATGATGGCGCGCGTCAGCACGTCATGGATGTCCGGATGCGTGCCGGCTTGGGCGATAAGTTCACGCAACTGGGGCGAGTCGACGCCGACCAGCAATTGCTGCAGGTCCGGCAATCTTCCCAACGCGTCACGCAGTTGAGCCAGATCGCGCGGCCGCGCACTCTTCAACGCCACACGGGCAAGGCCACGCTCAATATCGCCGACGTGGTTGAGCAGGTCATGCAGCGGCGAATGCAGCGAACGTTCGATCAATGTCGAAATCGCCTGCAATCGCAATTCAACCGCGCCGCGATCTCGCAGCGGCCGATTCAGCCAGCGCCGCAATTCGCGGCCGCCCATTGCAGTAGCGGTTTGATCGAGTACGGCAGCGAGCGTGCATTCGGGACGATTGGTCAGGCTTACGTCGAGTTCGAGATTGCGGCGGGTGGCCGCATCGAGCAGCACCGCATCACTGCGTTCTTCAGTGCGCAGCCCGCGCAAATGAGGCAGTGCCGCCTTTTGTGTATCGCGAACATATTGCAGCAGGCTGCCCGCGGCGCGAATGGCCAGTGCATAGTCGGCGCACCCGAAGCCGGACAGGTCGCGCGTCGCAAATTGTTCGCACAGCAAGCGCGTGCAGCTTTCGAGATCGAAATGCCACAACGGCCGCTCGCGTACGAACGTGGTGATGCCTGCGGGTTGGCCCGCTTCGGGCACCAGCAACTCTGCCGGGCGCAGTCGTTCGATTTCCGCGGCGAGCGCCTCGTCGCCGGCTGCTTCCATCACGCTGAAGCGGCCGCTGGATAATTCCAGCCACGCGATGCCGAAGCGTTGGCCTTCTCGGTACAACGCGCCCAGCAAGTTGTCGCGCCTCGCATCGAGGAATGCTTCGTCGGTGACTGTGCCTGGAGTCACCACGCGCACGACCTGCCGCTCCACCGGGCCTTTCGACTTCGCCGGATCGCCCATCTGTTCGCAGATGGCGACCGATTCGCCGCGACGGACGAGCCGCGCCAGGTAGCTCTCCACGCTATGGTACGGAACGCCCGCCATGGGAATTGGCTGTCCAGCCGATTGCCCGCGCGCCGTCAGGGTGATATCCAGCAGGCGCGCGGCTCGCTTGGCATCCTCGAAGAAAAGCTCGTAAAAGTCGCCCATGCGATAAAACAGCAGTTCGTTCGGATACTGCGCCTTGAGGCGCAGGTACTGCTGCATGGACGGGGTGTGTGTTTCGAGGGCTGCGGACATCTCGACGATGATGACTCTTTTTGGTTGCTTAGAGGTTGATTCGGCGCGGCGCGGGCGGAATTGTGCCTGTGCGAATCCGGATATGCCCAGCTTGACGTTAATCCCCCAGGAACTAAAGCATGCGTGGCGTGACTAGTGACGATGCCTTGATGCGGCTGGCGACCCAGGTGGGCGCGGACCTGCTGGATGCCGAGCGGCGCCTAGTCACCGCTGAGTCGTGCACCGGCGGCTGGGTCGCGAAGCTGTTGACCGATATCGCCGGCAGCTCGGCATGGTACGACGGCGGCGTCGTGACCTATAGCAACGCTTTGAAGCAATCATTGCTCGGCGTTCGGCCCTCGACGCTGGCGTCGCATGGCGCTGTCAGCGAGGCGACTGCGCGGGAGATGGCGGTGGGTGCGCTGGAAACGCTCGGCGGCCACATTTCATTGGCAGTGACCGGCATTGCGGGTCCCGCAGGCGCGCAACCGGGCAAGCCGGTCGGCACGGTCTGGTTCGGCTGGGCGTGGCGTGAAGGCGGCGAGATCGAAACGCGCGTCGCTTTGGAGACGTTCAGCGGCGATCGGGAAGCCATCAGGCGGCATTCAGTCGCGCGTGCGCTTCGTGAATTGAGTCAGTTGCAACGGAAGGCGTAAATGTCCGCGGTTTCCGAGCGCGACAGCCGCCGGCTGTTCTTTTCTCTTTGGCCGTCCGATGAATTCCGCGCCCAGGTCGAGGCGGCGACACGCGCAGTCTCTCGCGATAGCGCAGGGCGCATCATTCCGCCGCGAAATTTCCACGTCACCCTGTTGTTTCTCGGCGAAGTTTTACAATCGCACATCGGCGCCATCCAGCAGGCAGCGGCCGCCGTCAGCGGCATCGGCGCATTTACGCTGGACTTCGATCGCATCGAAGCCTGGCCGGGATCGAAAGTGCTGTGCCTGACTCCTTCGAACCCGCCGCCCGAAGCGGCCAGGCTGTCGAAAGAATTACAGTGTCGGTTGTCGCCGGAGCAGTTCAGGTTGGGCTCGCAGGAATTCCGTCCGCACATCACGCTGGCGCGGGATTTACCGCGTATTCAGGCCGCCCAATCGATAGAACCGCTGCGCTGGAAGCTGAATGAATTCGTGCTGGTGGAGTCCCGGCGCGGCGCCGGCGGCTCGAATTATTCGCCGCTCGGGCGCTGGCCTTTAGCCGTCTCCCCAGCAAGCACAAGTTAAAGAGTGGCGGGCAACGATTAACTGTGCAAATATACAGATATCCACTGTATTCGACCGTTTGTTTGTAAAATACTGGACGCCAGGCCGACGCGCTCTTCAGAAGCTCGATGAGCACCGGCCGTCCCAATCACCAGGACATTTCCGATCAAGGGCACACCGATGGAAGAGAATCGCAAGAAGGCGCTGGCCGCCGCGCTCGGGCAAATCGAAAAGCAGTTCGGCAAGGGCTCGGTCATGCGCCTCGGCGATGCCAGCGCCACTTACGATGTCGAAGCCGTATCGACCGGTTCGCTGGGCCTGGATATCGCGCTCGGTGTCGGCGGTTTACCCCGCGGCCGTGTCATTGAAATCTACGGCCCGGAATCTTCCGGTAAAACCACGCTGACCTTGCAAGTGATCGCCGAGGCGCAACGCGTCGGCGGCACCGCTGCGTTCGTCGACGCGGAACACGCGCTGGATCCGGTGTATGCCGGCAAGCTCGGCGTCAATGTGCAGGAACTGCTGGTGTCGCAGCCCGATACCGGCGAGCAGGCCCTGGAAATCACCGACATGCTGGTGCGCTCCAACGCCGTCGACATCGTCGTCGTCGACTCGGTCGCGGCACTGACGCCGAAGGCTGAAATCGAAGGCGAAATGGGCGACGCGCACGTCGGCCTGCAGGCCCGCCTCATGTCGCAGGCGCTGCGCAAGCTCACCGGCAACATCAAGCGCTCCAACACCATCGTGATTTTCATCAACCAGATCCGCATGAAGATCGGCGTGATGTTCGGCAATCCCGAAACCACCACCGGCGGCAACGCGCTCAAGTTCTACGCCTCGGTGCGCCTCGACATCCGTCGCATCGGCGCGATCAAGAATGGCGAGGAAGTGGTCGGCAACCAGACGCGTGTCAAAGTGGTCAAGAACAAGGTGGCGCCGCCGTTCCGCGAGGCCGAATTCGAGATCATGTATGGCCAGGGCATTTCACGTAACGGCGAGCTGATCGATATCGGCGTGGCGCAAGGCCTGGTCGAGAAGTCCGGCTCCTGGTACAGCTACAACGGCGAACGCATCGGCCAGGGCAAGGAAAATGCGCGCACCTTCCTCGAGCAGCACCCCGATATCGCCAACGACATCGACACCAAGCTGCGCGAGAAGCTGCTGCCGCCAATCAACAAGCGCGGCGAGGCGGTGAAGGGTGAGGCGGTCTAAGACCAGCCGTCGACCTGGCCAGCCGGGCGACCTCTTCACGGCTGCGTCGGACGGCGACGCAGCCGCCGCCGCGGCGAAGTCCCCGACGGGGGACGGAGATCTGAGTCCCGAAGCGCTGGCCGAGCGCGTCAAGAAACGAGAACAAGAGGCTGAAGTTACCGCGGTGCGCCTGCTGTCGCGCCGGGATCATTCCAGCGAAGAGCTGCGACGCAAGCTGGTCTCGAAGGGCCATCCCGAAGCCAGCGTCGCCGCGGTGATGGAAAAGCTGGGCACTAAGAAATTGGTGTCCGACGAACGCTTCGTCGCCGGCTTCGTCCACCAACATGCCAGGCGCGGCCAGGGGCCAGTCCGCATTCGCGCGGAGCTTCGCCAGCAGGGCATCGCCGATCCGCAGATCAAGCAGGAAGTCGGTGCAGCGGACGTGGACTGGAAGCAACGGGCCGTCGAGGTCCGCCGGCGCAAGTTCGGCGCCGAGCTGCCGAGCACCCAGGGTGAACGTGCAAAGCAGGCCCGGTTCCTTCAATATCGCGGTTTTAACAGTGACCAGATCCGCGCCGCCCTGAGCTTCGATCCAGATATGGACGTCGAACCGGACGCGTAGGTCCGGTCCAGATCACTCCTGACGGTTCCCCATGATTGCCAAGCGCCTGTCGAGCGCCGACCTTCGCGCGCTGTTCCTTGAATTTTTCCGTGAGCGAGGCCACCAGGTCGTGCCTTCCAGCTCACTGGTGCCGGGCAACGACCCAACGCTGCTGTTCACCAATGCCGGCATGGTGCAGTTCAAGGACGTGTTCCTCGGCAAGGAAAAGCGCAACTACAGCCGTGCGGCCAGCTCACAGCGCTGCGTGCGCGCCGGCGGCAAGCACAACGATCTGGAAAACGTCGGCTACACGGCGCGGCATCACACCTTCTTCGAGATGCTCGGTAACTTCAGCTTCGGCGATTATTTCAAGCGCGACGCCATCCGCTTCGGCTGGGACTTCGTCACCGGCAAGCAGTGGCTGGGCATCGATCCGCAGCGGCTGATGGTCACGGTGTATCACACCGACGACGAAGCCTATGACGTGTGGCACAAGGAAGTCGGTGTTGCCGCTGACCGCATCGTACGCATCGGCGACAAGCCGGGCGGGGGGGCGACGCCGCGAAGTCCCCGTCGGGGGATAATTTTTGGCAAATGGGCGAGACCGGCCCGTGCGGTCCCTGCACCGAGATCTTTTACGATCACGGTGCGCACATTCCCGGCGGCCCGCCGGGATCGCCCGATGCCGATGGCGATCGCTGGATTGAAATCTGGAACCTGGTGTTCATGCAGTTCGAGCGTTCGGCGGATGGCGTGCTCACGCCGCTGCCGAAGCCGTCGGTGGACACGGGCATGGGACTGGAGCGCACCGCCGCTGTCATGCAAGGCGTGCATTCGAATTACGAGATCGACCTGTTCGTCAATCTGATCCGCGCCGCTGCTGCGGCGACGAACACCACGGATCTTTCTTCCAGCTCATTACGCGTCATCGCCGATCATATTCGCGCATGCTCGTTCCTGGTCGTCGATGGCGTGTATCCGTCGAACGAGGGTCGCGGCTATGTGCTCCGCCGGATTATCCGCCGCGCGATTCGCCACGGTTACCAACTCGGCCAGACGCGGCCATTTTTCCACACGTTGGTCGGCGCGCTCGAAAAAGAGATGGGCGACGCTTATCCGGAACTGCACACGCAGCGCGGCCAGATCGAGCGCGTGCTCAAGCAGGAAGAGGAGCGCTTCGCGGAAACACTGTCGCAGGGCATGGCGCTGCTCGATCAGGCCATCGGCGCGCTCAAGGGAAGCAAGCAGATCCCCGGCGAGACAGTGTTCCGCCTTTACGATACTTATGGCTTTCCAGTCGATCTCACTGCAGACATCGCGCGCGAACGGGGACTCACCATCGATGAGCCCGGCTTCGAAGCAGCCATGGATGCGCAACGCGAGCGTGGCCGTGCCGCGAGCAAGTTCGGCGTCGATCTGCGCGCGGGAGTCTCACTGGACGACAAGACCAACTTCAGCGGTTATCAGCAGCTGATCGACACCGGCAAAGTCGTTGCATTGCTGCGGGGTAAGGAGCGCGTCGATGTGCTTCGCGCCGGCGAAGAAGGGCAGGTGATCCTCGATCACACGCCGTTCTACGCGGAAAGCGGCGGTCAAGTTGGAGATGCCGGCAGCCTCGTCGGCGACGGCGGCGAGTTCGCAGTCAGCGATACGCAGAAAATCGGCAGTGCCTTCGCGCACGTGGGACGTGTCGCGGGCGGCGAACTGCGGGTGGGAACTCGTATCGAAGCGCGCGTCGACCCGGTACGTCGCAGCGCCACTATGCTGAATCACTCGGCGACGCACTTGCTGCATGCAGCTCTGCGTAAAGTTCTGGGCACTCATGTCACGCAAAAGGGTTCGTTGGTTGCGCCCGACAGGCTGCGTTTCGACTTCTCGCACTTCTCTGCCGTCAGCGCCGCGGAGTTGAAGGAGATCGAACAGCTGGTGAACTCGGAAATCCGCGCCAACGCCGCTGCGGAAACCAAGCTGATGCCTTATGAGGAAGCGGTCGCTTCTGGTGCGATGGCGCTCTTCGGCGAGAAGTACGATGACGAGGTGCGTGTGCTCAGCTTCGGCGGCTTCTCCACCGAACTGTGTGGTGGCACCCATGTAAGTCGTGCAGGCGACATCGGCTTGTTCAAAATTGTCAACGAGAGCGGGGTTGCAGCGGGCGTCCGTCGCATCGAGGCCGTCACCGGCCAGGGTGCTTTTGAGTGGGTTGCACAGTCGGATCGGGCGCTGCGCGAGATCGCGGCGCTGGTCAAGGCGGGCCGCGAGGATGTCGAGGACAAAGTCCGGCAGCTGGTTGACCGCAGCCGCAAGCTGGAAAAGGAAATTGCCGGCCTCAAGTCCAAGCTGGCCAGTGGACAAGGCAACGACCTGTCGAGCACGGCGGTTGACGTCGCGGGACTGAAGGTAGTGGCGACTCGTGTGGACGGGGCTGATGCACCCGCGCTTCGCGACGCCGTGGATCAACTCAAGAATAAACTCCGCTCCGCGGCCATCGTGCTGGCCTCGGTACAAGAAGCGGATAAAGTCGTACTTATCGCCGGCGTAACGGCTGACCAGACCTCCAAGGTAAAGGCCGGCGACCTGGTCAACTTCGTTGCGCAGCAGGTCGGTGGTCGCGGCGGCGGCCGTGCCGATCTCGCACAAGCCGGCGGCAATGACCCGACAAAACTCGACCAAGCCCTCGCCGCGGTTGCCCCCTGGGTCCAATCCAAACTTACGGCAAACTCCGCCTGAAACTGTCAACAGTGATTGCGCGAAGTGCACGGCCGCGAGGAAGCTGATTTACTCCGGTCCTCGCGTTTCCTGCCGCATTATGTCGACCAAAACCCACGAAGTAGAATTTTTTGATACTGGGGAAAATTCGGGTCGCACGACGAATTAATTAGTGCGAACATATTAAAAAATATATTGTCTTTCCTGTGAGGGTAATTTCGATATTCAGGGAAATCCCGATCCCCATTACCTGAGCAGCTGACCTACTCTCGATTTCGAATGAAAAGTGCGTGCGCTGTGGGAGGGCGGTGATTCCACCGCCGGCAACCGCAACTGGAACATTCGGCTGACAGCAAGGAGCGAACCATGTTGATTCTGACAAGGCGCGTCGGTGAGACCGTGATGATAGGTAACGACATCACAGTGACCGTCTTAGGCGTCAAAGGCAATCAGGTGCGTGTGGGCGTAAACGCACCGAAAGAGGTTGCCGTGCATCGTGAAGAGATCTACGAGCGCATCAAGCGCGAAGAACAGGCGGCGGGCGGCGGCGCAGCGAAGCGACCGAGTACCGGCGTGGGTTCTTAACCGTACCGCGCACCAGTAGCCTGTCCGCGGGGTGACGTGGCCCGCCACTCCGCGAGGCTGGTTACGACCCTACTCAGTCACGACTCTTTACCTGATCGGCGGCGGCCAGTATTCTTGCCGGCCTTCGCGGACCTGGGACGTAGAATCTCCCAGGCCTCACTGTCCTAAACAGGCAGGTCCCGCGCCGGAGAGTTGGCCGAGTGGTCGAAGGCGCACCCCTGCTAAGGGTGTATGGGTCAAAAGCCCATCGAGGGTTCGAATCCCTCACTCTCCGCCATCTTCTAGTTAAATCAGTGAGTTAAAGGGTTGGAAGGTTCCGCCCCTCATCCTTGCTACCAGCGAGAATGTCGCGCCAGGGCCGGCAAATGCCGTGACTCTGCCCTGAGGGCGACAAATCCTAACTAACTTTCGCTTCGCTCAATGAGCGCCAGCGAAGTCCGCGGTATCCTCCTCATGTCTGGTTCGCACTAGGACACCACTTGGTGACGTGATTGCCGCGTGACCGTCTGGCGCGTCAAGGACACATACGACACGGTTTGCGAGATTCAACAATCTGATGGTTGGCGGAATGCGCGCGGAGCTGTTCCCCGGGTGGCGAGATCGTTGGGTCATGCGCCACTTCATCATTTATCTCGACAACTTCGGTTGTCTCGAAGTCATCGCGGAACCGTTTGAAGCGCAGCGTGTCAGGTCGGTGAGTTCAATCACCGAGGCATAGGCATGGCGCAGGTAAGGGACAGCTCAATCCTGGCGAGTTCATTGTGGATGATCGTCATCAGTCTGGTTTTGTTCTTCCTGCCTGCCATCAACGGCCTGATAGGCGGCGCAGTTGGCGGCTACAAGGCTGGATCCGCGGGTCGGGGCATCAGTGCAGCTGTGTTGCCCGCTATCGTCGTGGGGCTGTCGCTGTGGGGATTGTTGGCGTCGTTTGACAGGCCGCTGCTGGGTTTCTTCGGCGGGTTGGCAGTTGGATTGTGGGCATTGATCTCCAGCATCAGCTTGTTGCTCGGCGCCGCCATCGGCGGGGTGATCGCACCGGACCGTAGCCGCGGTCGCGAATCTGCACAGGTGTGAGCATCAAAATGGGTTGATCGCGCTCGAGCTGATACGCCTGCTGCTAAAGACAGCGGCACGTTAACGCTCGAATATACGTATGTGAGCAATGCAGGCGTCGCCAAGAGCGCCGCCCTCGGCTTCGGCTACACAGCTACTACTCATCTCATAACAACGTGGTCAGCACTGTGGCGCCCTCGGGCCAGGTCGCTGCGGTCGTGGGTTCCACCAGGACCGTAACGACCAGAGCGCTTAGTACTATCAGTGGATGCCGTTCCTTCGGTCCATTTTCCGAATGGGGAGTGTGCATGACACTCCCTGCGGGTTACTCGACCGTTCAAAAGCTCATGCGCACTCCTGCGGTAAAGTACTGGCCCGTCACATCATAGATTGAACGGAACGTGGAAATCGCCAGGCCTGGATTGGAGCCGATCGGCGCGATGGGATAGTCGCGGTCGAACAAGTTGTTCACTGTCGTGAACAACTGGCATGTGCCGCGCGGCATATTGACGTCGTAGCTCAGACTGAGGTCGGTATAAGCGACCGAGCCGAAGTTGTTTTGAGCGAACACGAAGAGCCCGGAGCGTTGGTAACTGCCGATGTACCGCTCTTGTACGCTGACTGCGAGGCCGCCCGTCGTATAGGTCAATTCGAGGTTGCCGCGCCATTTGGGCATCGGGAAGGGTTGGTTTCCAGTATCCGGGAAGTCGGCGTAGCCGGCGTACTCGACTTTCGCCGCGCTGGCGGAGCCCTTAACTGTGTAATTGAAAAGCCGCGTCGCAAGCACGCGGCCTGAGAGCATGCCGCCAAGCAGCGACGTGCGATAGGAGGCCTCTAAGTCAAGCCCGTCCGTGCGTATCTTCGCCACGTTGGTCTGAAAGATATTGACCCGGCTGGGGAAGTTGGCCGCCGATGTGTCGGTCGGCCCCAGGGGACGAATGACTTGGTTGCACAGCGGGCTCGTATAGTTGCTGAGCGCGCACAGATCAAGCACCTGGACGCTGGTGTACTGGCTTGCGATCGCGTCGCGAATGCTGATCCGGTAATAGTCGGCCGAGATAGCAAAGTCGGGCAAGAACTCCGGCTGAAACACGATGCCACCTGTCAGCGTCGAGCCAATTTCAGGCCGCAAGTTGACGTTACCTTGATTCACCTCGCTGTATTGCGCGAGCTGGTTGGTCAGCCGGTCCGAATACGATTGAATGCGGAGCGAGGGGCCGGCGAACAGTTCGTAGAGAGTAGGTGCGCGAATGTCCCGCGATGCCGTGACGCGCCCGCGAAGCCCAAAACCGGGCTCGTAGGTGCTGCCCACCTTCCATGTCTTCACCGATCCGGACGTGGAATAGTCGGTGTAGCGAAAGGCACTGTTCAGGTCCAGCGACTTGCCGATGATCGAGTCTTTGGCGAGCGGCACGAGGATTTCACCGAAGCCTTCCTTAATCGAGTAGCTCCCCTGCGCCAAGCTCACATTGGTCATCGAGAACTGGCCGGTGTTGGTCGGCACACCACGGATGCCGGTGAAGGACGGAGGCGTTGCGGGGTTACTGTTGCTGCTTTGGTCGAGGGTCTGGTGACGATACTCACCACCGATCACAAACGAAACCGGTCCTGCCCAGGTGGAGAAGGGCTCGCCGGAAACGCTGGCCTCCACGTCGTGCATGGCGTTCACCGCGTTCCAAGTCGACAGGCGCGTCACATAGGCGCTCGCCGCAGCCGACGGATTGCCGGAACCGAGTATGTCGAGCGGCACACAGTTGTCCTGTAAACCCGGATTGGTGAGCGTGATGCGGCAGACGATCTGTCCGGAAGTGTTATGGACTGCATCGATCGCGGCGTAGTACCGCTGCATATCGGCATCGAGCGATGAGGCGTTGAAGCGTGTCCGGCCGTAGGTGTAGTTGATGTCCCAGTTGAAACCGCTGGCACCGATCGGGCCCTCTAAGCCGGCATTGGCGACCACAGCGTGTGTTTCTTGTTCCACCGAATAAAAGGGGAAGTCGGTTAAGAAGCGAGCGATGGTGAAGCTCGGTGTAGTGCCGAGCAGTGCCCGGTCTGCGGCGTCGAGAAAAGCGTTCTCCGCGAAGATGCGCGTGCTGGTCGTAGAGGCGCTGCGCGTTATCGGCTGGGGGGAGTCGGAGTTGACCGCGTGGTTGTACGTTCCTTGAACGTAGGCGGTAATGTCGCTTCCCAAATCGTATGACACTCGACCGAGGAACTGCTCCGTGGTCGCCGCAGCGCTAAGCGTGGTGCGCGACGCCGGAAAGACGGCGCCTTCGCCGCCATAGCTCAGGCCTGCGCGTCCCGTCGGCACGCCCGCATCGAACGCGCCAACCCGACCGTCGGGCAGGAATTGCCGGCCGCGAAGCTGTCCATCGAGAATGTAGCCGCCCTCGGTGACGGTAGAAAAGCGCACGTTCGATGCATTGAAGAACGGATCGGCGGCGGTTCCGGAGCCAATCACCGCATAGTTCTCGTTGATGCCTTTGCGAGAGGACTTCGGGCTGATGCCTTCCGAGTGGTAGCGTTCGGCGCTGGCGATAACGTGGAGGCGATCATCGAGGAAGCTCTGACCGAATGCTGCGCCAAAGCGGTTAGAGTCGTTGTCGTCACGCGATGAAATGCCACCCTGCGCCAGCAACTTCAGTCCAGTGAAATTCTTATCGAGCACGAAATTGACGACCCCCGACACCGCATCGGAGCCGTAGGCAGCGGACGCGCCGCCAGTGACGATATCAATCCGCTCGATCAGCAACTGCGGAATCATATTAGCGTCGGTACCACCGGCATTGCCGGTCGGTGGAAGACGCAGCCCGTCCTGGAGGACAAGCACGCGCTGTGGGCCGAGCGTGCGCAGATTCAAATAATTGCCGGTGCGGACGCGGCCCGCGTTGGAGTTGCGATCTTGGGCGTTGCTGATCGAGCCGGTAAAAACAGGCAATTGGTTGAGCGCATCGGGCAGGTTGCTCGGTGCCTTGGTGCTGAGACTCTCGGCACTCAGCATGGTCACGGGCGTTGGAGCCGAGTAACCGGCGCGCGCCAAGCGTGAGCCGGTGACAACAATTTCGGTAATCGCCTCCCCGGCAGCGGGCGTACGGGACTGCTCCGAGGTGCCGCCAGGCGGCGTGTCGGTCGCATCGGTTGGCGAAGGCTCTTGGCCGGGTCGACTGGTGCTCACGGAAACGTTGACCGGCTGCATGTCGCTCGCTGCTGCATATGGAGCTGACTGCGCAGCCGCTATTGCTGGAACGGCCGCGGTTCCCGCCAGCAATGTGGCGATCAAATCTCTTTTCATCTTCATCGTTTTCCCCCTGTCTACCGGCGTTTTTTGGCTGCGCCTCCCAGTCAACCAGGCACGACGCAGAGCGCCTCCTTGGCAGTGGCGGACCGGTGGTACCGGCGCCAGAGCACTCAAAGCCGGGGTCGCGCTGGTCTGGCTGCGTTCGTCCCCGGCCCAAAATGTCGAGCGACCAGGTCAGGCAGCTTGTAAACTACATTAACAGGTTGAGGGGGTCAACCGTCGACTATTGGTCGCGCTCGCGGTCGGTTACACGTTGCCGCACGCGATCCAGGTGGTAGCGCATAGCGAGTTCGGCACCCTGCGCGTCACGCCGCGCGATCGCGTCGTAGATTGCGCGATGCTCATCGAACACACGCTGGGCACGCTCGGGGCTGCCTTCTCTGGTCAGGCCGATGGCAATCACCATGCCCCGGCGAATCGCCTCGTCCAGCGACTGCAAGACCTGCCCGAACAGGACGTTGCCACTCGCTGCTGCTATTGCTTGATGGAAGGAGAAATCAGCTGCCGCTGTGATGCTGCCTTTTCCCACCTGTTCCTTGAGCGCGTCCAGCGCCCGCGCAATCCTGCGCAATTGCGGCGCCGTGTGGCGAGTAGCCGCTGACATCGCCGCCTGGCTTTCGATCGCCATGCGCAGCTCCAGGCAGCGCAGCATATGAGCGACATCGCCGGGCTGAGCAAAGCGCGTCAGCCCCTCCGGTGGGGTGTTCTGCACCACCGTTCCCGAACCCTTGCGAGTGGCGACCAGGCCGTCGGCCTGCAGCCGCATGAGCGCCTGTCGCACCACCGGTCGGGAGACATTGAAAAGACGGCACAGCTCGTTCTCGGATGGCAGCTTGTCGCCCGAACGCAGCACGCCGGAGGCAATCTGCTCCAGGATCTGACCGTAGAGCCGGTCGCCGAGCCGTTCCTTCTTCTCCGGCAACAAGATCAGGTTCGCCAATTCTGTGTACCTCGG
The DNA here is from genome assembly GCA_963710595.1 of uncultured Gammaproteobacteria bacterium. Taxonomy (GTDB): domain Bacteria; phylum Pseudomonadota; class Gammaproteobacteria; order Steroidobacterales; family Steroidobacteraceae; genus Steroidobacter. Next base: position 7,754 of record CAVQAZ010000003.1, on the reverse strand, counting down.
ACGGGTTATCCCGTATCGCACGAAGCTAGCACGACCGACTACCGTTGACAGCGCTCGCCGATCTGTCAATATTAGTTACAAGATTGTCCATATTAAATCGCGGGAGAGTGGTAGATGGCGAGCAAGCCGGGGGATTGGCTTGGACGCGGGCTTCGTGGCGTGTCCGGCATCATGGTGACTCCCTTTGATAAGGACGATCGGATCGCGCCGAAGCTCCTGGCACCAGTCATTGACCGAGCAGTGGCAGCTGGCGTCGGAGCCTTGGTCGCGAACGGCAACACCAGCGAGTTTTATGCGCTGACTTTTGCCGAGGCGGAGGCCATGGTTCACGCCGCTGCCGAGCTGATCGAAGATCGAGTGCCGTTGGTTGGTGGGGTGGGGCGCGGCATCAACGATGCACTGGCGTTGACGCGAGCATCGCGGCAAGCCGGCGCGGCTGCGCTGATGGTCCATCAGCCCCCCGATCCATTCGTCGCACCACGCGGCATCGTCGCCTACGTCATGCGGATCGTGGAAGAAGCGCAGAATGTGCCGGTCATCCTGTATCTGCGCGACGATGGCATCGGGTTGGATGCCATCGCCGAACTGGGCGCCATTCCAGGAGTGGTCGGCGTCAAGTGGGCCTCTCCAACGCCTCTGCGGCTGACCGAGGCGATCAAGCGCAGCGATCCGCGGTTGATCTGGAGCTGCGGGCTTGCCGAGACCTGGGCCCCAGTCTTCTACGCAGCGGGAGCGCGGGGGTTCACCTCGGGGCTGATCAACGTCTGGCCCCAACGTTCGGTCGCGATCAGCGAAGCGTTGGAAGGCGGCCATTTCGCCCATGCGCGCGAACTTGTGGAGGGCATCGCGAGCTTTGAGGCCCTTCGCGCTGAGGAGCGCAACGGGGCCAATGTTTCAATCGTCAAGGCGGCACTGCAACTCCTCGGCAACGATTGCGGTCCGCCTCGCGTGCCCGCGGCCTGGCCGCTGTCCGATCGCACGCGACAGGTGCTGATGGATCTGCTGCGCCAGGTGCCGGCGATGACGCCGAAATCCGAGGTTTGCTGAGGCTTGCAATGAAGATAGATCGCCTGCGCGTTTTCATGACTCGCGACGGCGCGCGTCCGCGCGTGATCGTGGCGATCGACACCGACGACGGCATCACCGGCTGGGGCGAATGTTACAACCACGGGCCAGACCGGGCGCTGCCGCCCATGCTCGACTACCTCGCGACCTTCATCGAGGGCCACGATCCGCGCCGCATCGAGTTCCTCGATCCAGCTGCTTGCTGCAGCAAGCGCGTTTCCCGCCCGGCGCGCTCGGGCTCGCCGCGATCTCGGCGATCGACCACTGCTTGTGGGACATCTCGGCCAAGGCGCTGAACGTGCCGGTCTACATGCTGCTCGGCGGCCACGTGCGCGACCGGGTGCGCGTCTATGCCGGCATCTACACCGCGCCCGATCCACAAGCGGCTGCGGCGACGATGGATCTGCTGCGCGAGGAGTGGGGCTTCACTGCGTTCAAGCTCAGCCCCTATCGCATCGACATCCACGCACATCGCTGGGGCGAAGTAGTCCGCACCAGCGCCGAATATTTCCGTCATCTGCGCGAGCATGCCGATCCGAGCTACGAGATTGCGTTCGACGCACACGCCAAGATCTTCGAGCCGCGCCTCAGCCGCTCAACTGGGCAACGCGCTTGCCCCGTACGATCCGCTTTTCTTCGAGGAGCCGATCCGGCCAGAGAATTTCGCAAGCCTGGGGAGAGTTGCACCGTAGCCTGCACTGCACGCTTGCGACCGGCGGAGTCGCTCTACAGTCGCTTCGAGTTCCTGCGCCTGCTCCAGGTCGGCGGTTGCGACATCATCCAGCCCGACATCTGCGTCGTCGGCGGCCTGCTCGAGATGCGCAAGATCGCCGCCATCGCCGAGGCGCATTACGTCACCGTGGCGCCGCACAACCCAATGGGACCGCTGGCGACCGCGGTGAACCTGCACTTCTGCGCTGCCCAACCCAATTTCAGAATTTTGGAGTATCGATTGCCGAACCGAGATGTGCTGCCGGCAGGCAGATCAGCAACGCTCGGTGAGGCTGTCGGGGACGCGCACTACGTCGTTGACCCGTACCTCCCGCGTAACGGTTTTCTCGAACTGCGACCGGACCGTACGGGCTGGGGCATCACGATCGACGAGGCGCATCTAGCGAGCGATCGTTATGTGCGATGGGAGCGGAAGGTACCGCTGCGTCCCGACGGTTCGATTGCGTTTGCGTAAGCCGATGCACGCGACCACGCCTCTCTCCGATACTCATGAATCCAAGTTGGAAGTGCAATCGGCGGCCATCGGCTTGAGCCAAGCCGATCAGCCGCGCCCTGGCCGTCGCCGCTTCCTGGTGCTTGCGCTGATCACGACGGTGTTGGCGCTCAGCACAGGCGACCGCGCAACGCTCTCGATCGCCGCCCCGGGCTTGGCAAGAGAGTTCGCCATCGATCCAGTGCAGATGGGATGGCTCTTCTCCGCCTTCTCGTGGAGTTACTTCCTCTCCCAATTGCCGGCAGGCTACTTTGTCGACCAACGCGGCGCGCGCTTAGCGATCCTAATCGCGCTAACGGGCTGGTCGACCGCGACGGTGCTCATGGGGGGCGTCGGCTATTTCGCGGCGCCCGTCGTAGCGATCTACGTGCTGCGTGTGCTGCTCGGCGTGCTGGAGTCGCCGGTCACCCCCGCATGCGCACGCGTGATTGCGAGTTGGTTTCCTCCCGACGAGCGAGGGTTAGCCGGCGCCATCTTCAACTCGGCACAATATCTCTCGCTCGTGGTGTTTACGCCGCTGATGGGCCTTCTGTTCCACTACGCTGGATGGCCCCACATCTTCACCGTCATGGGTGGACTTGGCTTTGTGCTGGCGGTGTTCTGGATGTTCCTCTACCACTCGCCTGCGCGCGATCGACGCCTGTCGTCGCGGGAGTTCGACGACATCACCGCCCGAGGCGCGCTCACCCACCTCGTCGAAGGCCGCTCGCGCGAAGGTAGCGGGACTGGCGTGGCCACCGGCGCTACGATCCTTCGCCTGCTCTCAAATCGCATGCTGGTCGGCATCTTCGTTGCGCAATACTGCATATCCACGCTGTCGACCTTCTTTATCTCGTGGTTCCCGAGTTACCTGGTCGAGGCGCGCCACTTCACCATGCTCGAGGTGGGCTTCGTCGCCGCCTTGCCGGCCGTGGGTGGCTGCCTCGGGGGCGTCTCGTCAGGCTTGTTCTCCGACTGGCTGCTGCGGCGTACGGGATCACTAGTGATCGCGCGCAAAGTGCCGATCACCATCGGCCTCAGCCTTAGCGCCACGATCGTCCTCTGTAACTACACCGCCGGCAACGCGGTCATGATTGCCATCATGTGCGTCGCCTTCTTCGGCAAGGGCTTCGGCGCCCTCGGGTGGACCGTCATCGCGGACACGGCGCCGAAGGAAGCGATCGGCCTCACAGGAGGTCTTTTCAACGCTGCCGGAAGCGTCGGGGGCATCATCACTCCAATCGCGATCGGTGCAATCATCAGCCGCACAGGATCTTATGACGGAGCGCTGCTCTATGTCGGCATACACGTTCTGGCTGCCGTAGGTGCGTATTGGCTGCTGGTTGGGAAAATAGAGCGGTACGTCCTGGAGTGACGAGAAGGGTTATCGAACCTAGCTCCATGGAGAAGACTCTGCAATGTTTCTAGGAACGATATCGGTACCTCTACCTCTAGAATAAAAGTGGTGAGCGGAGCGGTGGCGCGCAGCCTCGCGAAGGTTGGCGCCAGAGTGTTCCTGACCGCTCGACGTCTGGAGAATGCCCGCCAGGTCGCCGATCAGATTCGAACAGCCGGCGGTCAAGCTGAAGCTGCCGAAGTGGACGCGCTGGATCAGCGGGCCGTGAATGAGCACGCCGATCAGGTCGTGAAGGATGCCGGGACGTTGGATATCTCGTTTAATCTGATCAACCTTGGCGACACGCAGGAGACGCCGCTGATCGAGATGGCAGTAGAGGACTTCGTGCGTCCGGTTCGCACGGCCGCGCTCACGCGGGACTGGATTCAGCGCGCGCTGTATTACTTCGGCATGTGGGAGCCGAACCTGACGGCTTGGATCGAAAGCCGGCTGGGCAGCGGCGGCGTGTTCATCGATGTCGGAGCGAACGTCGGCTACTTTACGCTGCTGGCATCACGCCGCGTCGGGCCGAATGGGAAAGTCGTGGCGGTGGAAGCAATGCCGGCGATCTTCACACACCTTGCGAAGCACGTTCGCGACAATCAGCTGGCGAATACTCGCCTGATCAATCAGGCCGCTGTAGGGCCGGGCTCGCCGAGAGAAGTCACGATGTTCTGGGGCAGTTCCGAAAACCTCGGCTCTACCGGCATGCTTCGGCGCGAGGGCGATGTTCGTTCTGTAACGGTGGCCGCGAGGCCGCTCGCCGAGATGCTCACGGACGAGGAGTGTCGCCGTGCGCGCCTCATCAAAGTGGATGTTGAAGGAGTCGAAGCCGAGACAGTGCACGGCCTGGGGCTGGACAGTGGGCGCTTCAATGACGAGCTCGAGCTGATTGTCGAAATCGCGGTCGATCCCGAGCGCCTCGCGCAGCGGATGTGGCTGATGGAGTACCTGGGCAGCCTCGGCTTCTTCCCTTACGTGCTGCCGGAGTCTCACAACTTTCGTTACTACGTCTATCCGGGACGTTCACTCCTGCGGCCGCGGCGAGTGCGCGAGCCGCTGACGAGCATGCATAACGTCATCTTCTCCAGGATCGACGCCGACCAGCTGTAGTTGCGATCGTTGCGCAAGCGCTGATCAGCGGTCTTGCGGCAGCTTTCGTGGAACGGTAGAGGTCAGGTTTTTTGCGCTCTGCCCGCAATCTGATCAATCAGCCGCTTGCTTCGCCTCGATCAGCAGAGCTTTGTCCCTGACAAAGCCCATCGACCGCCCGTGTTCCAGAGTCGCTTTCAGATCGCACAGCACGATCGTGAATCCTTGCGTCGCTTCCAAGGCTGCCTCCAAGACCTCTTCTGCGTCACCTGAAAAGCCGCCGTTGACCACTTCGACTCGCGTACCACCGTCCGGATACGACTCGAACGCGAAGGACACTGTGGTTCCGTCGTCCCAGGAAATCCGGATCAGCCGGTCACGCAACATCTCCTCGACATGGGTTTTCGCCGAGGCGCCCGGAACCATGAAGTCCCACGTCACAGTCTTGCCCGGCTCCAGCGGCCCGCTCGCGCGCGAAAGCCAAAACTTCGTCAGGCATTCTGGGCTGACGAACGCCTCGAAGACCTTCGCTGGAGGGCAGCGGATCAACAGGCTGACCTTTGCAATAGGGGAAGCCATGAGCATCCTGCGTCGATCGGATGTAATGACTATCAACGGCGCGAGAGTCGATCCTGTTCCTCAGGTACGCGGCTGCCATTGCATGGGCAGACAAAGAGGGTTCAGGATTGGCAGAATTTTAACGGTGCCTAAGCTGCGCCGGCGCGCCGCGCGCCTGATCCGTCCTCCGCGTTTGAAACACGACCAGGACATGCACATGAGTATTGGAAACCTGTTGTCACTGGTCGAACACAAACAAACCATCGTGCTACGCAAAGACCTGAACATGCGCAAAGGCAAGATGGTGGCGCAGGGCGCACATGCATCGATGCGGGCCATCTTGCAAATGGGTCGCCAGGAAGGGGGATCGTTTGTGATTCCACTCGATGAGCGACTGGCGCCGTGGTTGCTCGGTCGCTTCAAGAAAATCTGCGTTTCGGTCAATTCGGAAGCCGAGTTGCTGGCGCTCCACGCGAGAGCGCACGCCGCTGGGGTCATCACCGCGCTCATTCAAGACGCCGGTCTCACCGAATTCGGCGGCGTGCCGACCTACACCGCGATTGCAGTGGGCCCGGATCGAGCCGATCGCGTCGATGCGATCACGGGCGAGCTGCCGCTGCTCTAATGTAATAAGGCATCGCTGGCCTTCCCTTGGGCCGGTCGATTTGCGGATTGGCGATTGAAACTCCGGACGCCACTCGTGCATTAGGCTCGATGGCCTATCCCGAAATCCAGTCCCACGGCGTCATCGGCAACATGCGCACCGCGGCCTTGGTGTGCACTGACGGCTCCATCGACTTCTTCTGTTTTCCGCGATTCGATTCCGGCAGCGTGTTCCTGGCGTTGCTGGACCAGGACAAGGGCGGCTACTTCGCCATCTCACCCCTGGCGAGCAACGTGCGCACGCGGCAGATGTATCTTCCGGACAGCAACGTGCTCATCACTCGCTTCATGTGCGAGGAGGGCATGGCTCAAATCACCGATTACATGCCGGTGTGCGGCGACGGTCCGAAAAGCGCGCTGGTGAGAAACCTTGAATGCGTGCGCGGTGAGATGAAATTTCGCATGCACTGCGAACCACGCTTCGACTACGCTCGTGCCGACTGTATCGCAAAGCCGAGCGATGATGGCTTCAAGGTGTTCTTCGATGTGAGCGGCAACGCTGATCCGCTACGACTGAGAAGCACCACTCAACTAACGACACAGGCGGGCCTGGTTACCGCCGAATTCAGCCTCACGCCCGGCAAGTCGGTGGGGTTCGTGCTGGAGTGCGCGCGCGAGCGTGCGAGCGAAGGCGATTTGCAAAGCTTTATCGACCGGTCCTTCAAGGAGACGGTGCGTTTCTGGCGCGGCTGGAGCGAGCGCTCCACGTACTCGGGCCGGTGGCGCGAGACCGTGCAGCGATCGGCGCTTATTCTCAAGCTGCTGACGTCAAGCGATCACGGGTCCATCGTCGGCGCCGCCACTTTCGGTTTGCCCGAGCACGTCGGTGGAGAGCGCAATTGGGACTACCGCTATTGCTGGCTGCGCGATGCCGCCTTCGCAGTCTATGCGTTGATGCGGCTGGGTTATAACGACGAGGCCGAACAGTTCATTCGTTGGGTGGAACAGCACACCGGCAATCACAGCAATCACGGCGGCCCGGATGTTTTGTACGCTGTCGATGGCGCGCGCGTTGGCAGTGAGATCGAGTTGCCTCACCTTGAGGGTTATCACGGCTCGCGGCCGGTGCGTGTCGGTAATGCCGCGGCCGGCCAATTGCAACTCGACGTGCTCGGCGAACTCACCGACGCCTTGTATCTCGCGGACAAGAACGGCCGCCCCGCCGGGATCGATGTGTGGCGGAGATTCACTCAAGCCATGCAGTGGCTGTGCGAAAACTGGGATCGGGCCGAAGAGGGCATCTGGGAAATCCGGGGTCCGCAGCGAGAATTCCTGTCCGGGCGACTGATGAACTGGGTGGCGCTGGATCGCGGCCTGCGCATGGCGCGAAGGCTTGCCCGCCCGGCACCGACCGAACAGTGGGCGGCGACCCGCGACGCCATCGCCAATCAGATTTTCGACGACTTCTGGAATCCCAAGAAAAAGGCGTTCGTGCAATGTCGCGGCGGCGAGGCGTTGGATGCGGTAGCGTTGCTGATGCCGCTGGTGAAGTTCATCAGTCCCACCGACGCACGTTGGTTATCTACTCTCGACGCCATCGGGCGCGAACTCACCATCGACGCGCTGGTGTCTCGCTACTCGACTGGTCAACGAGGGCATCAACTTCGATGGCTTGGAGGGCAGGGAGGATGGTATGCACCCCCTGTTCGTTCTGGTATGTCGAATGTCTCGCGCGCGCGGGACGCATCGAGCAGGCGCAACTGTTGTTCGAAAAGACCTTGAGCTATGCCAACCATCTCGGCCTGTACGCCGAAGAACTGGGATCGAGCGGCGATC
>CAVQAZ010000002.1:0-455764 GCA_963710595.1 uncultured Gammaproteobacteria bacterium | reverse complement strand
ACAGCACACCGGCAATCACAGCAATCACGGCGGCCCGGATGTTTTCTGTACGCTGTCGATGGCGCGCGCGTTGGCAGTGAGATCGAGTTGCCTCACCTTGAGGGTTATCACGGCTCGCGGCCGGTGCGTGTCGGTAATGCCGCGGCCGGCCAATTGCAACTCGACGTGCTCGGCGAACTCACCGACGCCTTGTATCTCGCGGACAAGAACGGCCGCCCCGCCGGGATCGATGTGTGGCGGAGATTCACTCAAGCCATGCAGTGGCTGTGCGAAAACTGGGATCGGGCCGAAGAGGGCATCTGGGAAATCCGGGGTCCGCAGCGAGAATTCCTGTCCGGGCGACTGATGAACTGGGTGGCGCTGGATCGCGGCCTGCGCATGGCGCGAAGGTTTGCCCGCCCGGCACCGACCGAACAGTGGGCGGCGACCCGCGACGCCATCGCCAATCAGATTTTCGACGACTTCTGGAATCCCAAGAAAAAGGCGTTCGTGCAATGTCGCGGCGGCGAGGCGTTGGATGCGGTGTCGCCGATGCCGCTGGTGAAGTTCATCAGTCCCACCGACGCACGTTGGTTATCTACTCTCGACGCCATCGGGCGCGAACTCACCATCGACGCGCTGGTGTTTCGCTACTCGACTCATAACGAGGGCATCAACTTCGATGGCTTGGAGGGCAGGGAGGGTGCGTTCACCCCCTGTTCGTTCTGGTATGTCGAATGTCTCGCGCGCGCGGGACGCATCGAGCAGGCGCAACTGTTGTTCGAAAAGACCTTGAGCTATGCCAACCATCTCGGCCTGTACGCCGAAGAACTGGGATCGAGCGGCGATCACCTCGGCAATTTCCCCCAAGCGTGGACGCACCTGGCATTGATCAGCGCCGCGTACGCGCTCAATAACGCTATCGATACACATCCACCGGCTGCAATACCGCACCAATGAGTCTATTGCAGCACTCGTTGTAGCCACCGTGCAGTGTCGTCCAGCGCCCGATTGCTGAGCGCGGAGATCGACATGGCTTCGAGGAAGCTGTGCGATGCGCCCCGGTAGAGTGACGTCTCGACCGCCACGCCGGCCGCCTTGAGCTTGTCAGCCAGGCGCCAATTCTGCTCGGTGAGGATGTCGCATTCGGGGATCACCATGAACGTAGGCGGCAGACCGCGCATGTCGGCGTGAATGGGGCAGGCCAGCGGATGATTTGCGTCGGCAGGGCTGCGCAGATAGTTGTTCCAGAAATGAACCATCTCGTCCGCACCGAGCATATAGCCGTCATAGCCGTAACGCTGTAGCGCTTCAGCGGAAGGTTGCGTGTCGAACGCTCCGTAGTTCAATACCAGCGCACTCACTGCATTCGGTTCGCCTTCGTCACGCAACCTCAAGGCGGCGGTGATAGCCAGGTTGCCGCCGGCGGAATCGCCTCCCAGGGCGATTTGATTCGCGTCGATGTCCAGTTCGGCGCTGTGCTGACGAGCCCAGCGCACTACGTGCGCGACCTGCTGCTGGGCGATGGGAAATTTTGCTTCCGGCGCCAGTGCATAGTCGACGCCGATCACGACCACGTCGGCACGGGCGGCGTATTCGCGCATCAGCCGATCGTGAGTGTCGATGCTGAAAAGCATCCAGCCGCCACCGTGCATATATATGAGCGCGGGCTTGCCGGGCCGGGCCGACGGATTATGTACGCGCACCCGTACTTGCCCGACTGGTGTCGGCACCGTCCGATCGAGGCGGTGAGTCATGACGGGGCCGCCAGCGGCCCACGGCGCGCGGACTTGCTCGCAGGCCTGGCGCATTTTCGGCGGCGGCAGGTCGTTGAAATCCGGATAGCGCGCGAAGGCCTGGCTCATCGCAGCGATAAAGCGCCGGATGTCGGGATCGAGATCGGCGCCGCCGGCCGAGGAGAATTCGGGGGTCTGATCGCTCAAGGAGGCGCTCCATGCCCGAGCTCATGCCGCACGGACAGGTTTTGTGGTATCACTGGCTGCCTGGGAATCTATCAGCTGCCTGCAGGTGTGCCGTCGTCGATGGAGCAACATTCATCTCGTCCGGGCCAGCGCCGTAACGCTGGCACTTCGTCGAAGGCAAGCCGCAGAGTAACCGCTGTTCGCAATGCCGCCCACTCGGTCAGCACTCGTAGCACGCAGAGCATTGACTACCAGGACGTGCCGCGTCCAGTGGCCGCGCTGGCGGACGAGTACGAATCAGGCTCCGTGCAGCCCCGCCATTCGCACAAACGGGCTCAATTGCTTTATGCAACGTCCGGAATCTCTTCGGTGACCACAGACGACGCGAGCTACGTCCTGCCACCGCAAAGAGCACTATGGATTCCCAGCGGTGTTGGGCACGAGGTGAGCTGCCGTGGCCACGTATCAGTGCGCACGCTCTACATCGACGAACGCGTGCGCGAAGATCTGCCGGACAGCTGCCGGATTTTCGAAGTGTCCGACCTGTTGCGGGAGTTGATCCTCGCCGCCATCCGCATGCCTATCGAATATGACGAAAACGGCCGCGACGGCCGTGTGATGAAGCTGATCCTCGACGAGATCGCCGGCGCACCGAGCATTCCATTACAGATCTCAATGCCGCGGGACCTGCGTCTGCTGAAGGTGTGTCGCGCCATCCTCGACTACCCCGCGCATTCGGACACTCTCGATGACTGGGCGCACGTCGCCAGCATGGGGCGACGAACGTTTACGCGAATGTTCCGGCGCGAGACGCAGATGAGCTTCGCGACCTGGCGCCAGCACGTGAGGCTGATGGAAGCCATGTCCAGGCTTGCGACCGGCGAATCGGTTACGGCCGTCGCGTTCGACGTTGGTTACAACAGCCCGAGTGCATTTACGGCGATGTTCAGAAAGGCGTTTGGAGCGGCGCCGACGCGCTATATCAGCGAGCAGGCTGCAGCGGCGCCCTCACCCTAATTCTTCACCTCTCCCTTGGGAGAGGTCGCGCGCAGCGCGGGTGAGGGGTTGGCTGAGTAAGACCCTCACCCTAACCCTCTCCCGCGAAGCGGGAGAGGGGACGGATTTCTCACCTCTCCCCTTGGGAGAGGTCGCGCGCAGCGCGGGTGAGGGGTCCATTGCGGCGGCAACGGGCGTTGCCGCGGCCACACTTCGTCCAGCGTGTCGCCGTCGTAGAGCCGGCCGTTCTTCATCACTTGCTTGATTGAGAGCGTGTTCTTGATATCCGGTCGCTGCCGTCGAGTCGCAAGATGCGGACTGCGAGCGGCAGGCGCATGCGACACCAACCCCGGCTTGCCGCCCTCGACAGGAATGCGGATCGTCGCGTCAGTTCAGCGTTGCCGTGCCGAAGCGCCGGCGAAAGATATCAATTCATGCCCGACGAACCGATTCGGGCGTCCGGTGCATAGTCAACAATTCCCTCGGCAAGCGGCGCGATTCTCGCTCATCATAGCGGGGTCGTGCGCGATCAAGGGTAGCCCGTGAAGTTGACCTCTACGCCGGTATCGAGCTTCGCAAGCGTTTCCCGTGGTTATCGCTGTTACGTGCTGGGACTGTTGACGCTGGTTTTCATCGTCAATTTCGTCGACCGCCAGGTGCTGTCGGTGCTGATCGAACCTATCAAGCGCGACCTGCACCTCACCGATACGCAGCTCGGCCTGCTGTCCGGACTGGCGTTCGCGCTATTTTATGTCACTTTCGCTATTCCCGTCGCGCGGCTCGCGGACCTCAAGTCGCGGCGTAATCTCATCACCCTTTGCATGATCGTCTGGTCGTCGATGACGGCGCTGTGCGGCGTGGCCGCCAACTTCACGCATTTGTTGCTGGCTCGCATTGGTGTCGCCATCGGCGAAGCAGGCTGCGTCGCGCCGTCGCATTCAGTGATTGCAGATTATTTCCGGCCCGACGATCGGCCGGCAGCGTTGTCAATCTACTCGGCCGGTGCGGCGATCGGCATTTTCATCGGCTTGCTGGGCGGTGGCTGGCTGGCCGAATCGCTGGGCTGGCGACAGGCGCTGGTCATCATCGGGCTGCCCGGCGTCCTGGTCGCTTTGGTGGTGTTGTTGACATTGCGCGAGCCGGCGCGAGGCATGTCTTTGCCTGGAGGCATCCCGGTCCAGTCCATACAGACAACGGCCCGATCGCAATTCTGGACCGATCTGGGCGGCCTGCTGCGCCGGCGCACTTTGGTATTGATAGCGCTGGCCGGCGGCTTTCAGTCGATGGTGACTTACGGCGCCGCCACGTGGTTGCCGGCGTTCTTCATGCGGGTTCATGCAATGACGCCATCGCGAGCGGGCGCGACGCTGGCCGTGATCAACGGACTGATTGCAGGCCTCGGTGCGATTGTCGGCGGTGGCCTTACGGCTTACCTGGCTCGGCGCGATCGTCGTTGGTTGCTGTGGATTCCAGCAATCGCAACCGCATTGGCGACGCCGTTGTATGCCTTCGCGGTGCTGTCGCCTTCGATCCCCACCAGCCTCACATCGTTGGCCCCAGCCGCGTTCCTGGGCATGATGTATGTCGGCCCCGCGCTCGCGGCGATCCATGGAGTGGCCGGCGTCGCGCTACGTGCTACCGGCGTGGCGTTGACTTTGTTTGTCAGCAACTTGCTCGGCATCGGTGGCGGCGCGTTGCTGGTCGGCATCGTCAGCGACGCATTCATCGCTGCCGAACCCACCGTGTCACTGCGTTATGGGTTACTGGCCGTGCTGGTCGCCAATATCCCGGCCGTCATGGGTTATCTCCTGGCCGCCAAGAGCCTGCGCCACGATTGGCACGACTAAGACTGCAGCCGCGAACTAAATTTACATTGGGGAAAACCCAGGCGGCATGGAGCGTCGCATCTGCGATCATCGCGCCCCGGCGACGCTTGAAGGTCGTCGCGGACAGGGCCCATATTCCCGAGCCCGTCCGCACCTGCTCATGGGTACAGACTGGAGGATGATGGATGTGGGCCTCGCCATCCGAACGGAGTTCATCAATGGGCGACAGGACATTGCTTCTGCATCCCTTGTTTCATCCCTGGATGGCGCTGCCTGGGCTCATCATGCTGGCGGCGCAATCTGCGACGGCTGCCGCCCAGAGCATGGGGGCCACTGCGGCGGAAGATTCGCAACAGATCGAAGAGGTCCTGGTGAGCGCGCGACGCCGCGGCGATGAGCGACTCCAGGACGTACCAGTGGCTATCAGTGTCTTGTCCGAGGAAGCGCTACGCAAAGCCGGCATCACCGATCTCTCCGAAGTCGCCTCGCGCACGCCGAGCTTTACCTTTGGCCAGCAGATCGGCAATCAACAGGAAATCGTCATTCGCGGCATCGGCACCTTACGCCTGACGGGTTCCGCCGCCGAACCTTCGGTCGGCCTGTTCATAGACGAAGTTTATGTCGGCCGGCGCGGCACGGCCACGCCGCCGTTGTTCGACCTGGAGCGCGTCGAAGTTGTGCGCGGTCCGCAAGGCACGTTGTACGGCAAGAACGTCGTCGGTGGCGCGGTGAATCTGCTTACCGGCAAGCCGAGCCAGAAAGCGTCGGGGCGCGTGTCCGTTGCATATGGTCAGTTCGATGCGCTCGATGGTCGCGATATGTGGGAAGCCACTGCTTATGCGACCGGCTCATTGACCGATTCGCTCGCGGGCAGGGCTGCAGTCTTCTACCGCAAACACGATGGCTATTCACAGAACACACTGCTCGGTGAGAAGCTCGACGATCAGGACTCGTACGCCGTACGCGGCTCGCTGCTGTTCGAGCCAAACGATGCGCTCGACATCAACATCATTGCCGACTTCAGTCACAACGAAAGCAACGGTCAGTCGCGCCGCGCGGTGGACGATCTTTCCGTCCCGGGATTGGGGATCGTCGTCGCGTCGGGAGTGCTTCATCCCGATGTTCGCGAAAGCGATGCGCCCTGGGAGCAATGGGAAGATCAGGACACTGCCGGTTTGACTGCGCGTGTCGATTACGAACTCGCCGGCGGCAGCACGCTGACTTATCTCTCCGCAGTCCGTTACGGCAACTTCCACGGTCGATATTCGCTGGTCGGTACCGGCTCGCCGCCGTCACTGACCGACGCCGCCAATGGCCAACGCGAAAAATACACGGGCATCACGCAGGACCTGCGGTTGAGTTCAGCCGCCGAGGTCGACAGCAAGTTGCGTTGGGTCGCAGGCCTGTATTTCCTGCGCGAAGACACCGACATCATCGACAACAGCATCGCGACGACGTTTCTGTCGATCCTGGGCCCTGGCAGCGTCGGCGACATTCTCGACGGGGAATTTATCTACGACCAGGAAAATATCACCAAAAGTTCGGCGGTGTACGGCGAGTTGAGCTATTCGCTGGCGCCCAACGTGTCCCTGACCGTAGGCGGCCGCTACACCTACGACGACAAGGAATATCACAATCGCTCCGAGTGCCTCGACTTCGGTGCGCAGCCGGATTTCATTTTCTGCGTCGCGCCGCTGGGGGCGGAGTTCTGGAGTATTCGCACCAGCAAGGATTGGAGCGAGTTCACACCCAGGGCGAGCCTCGACTGGCGCGCCAATGAAAGTGCTTTGCTGTACATCAGCGCAGCGCGTGGCTTCAAGGGCGGCGGCTGGCAAGGCAAGCCGGCAACCGAAGCCGCCGCGCTGTTTCCCTACGATCCGGAAATTGCCTGGACTTACGAGGCAGGCGCCAAAACCGATTGGGCCGGCGGCCGCGTGCGCGCCAACGTTGCGATCTTTCACACCTCGTTCGACGATTTGCAGGTTGAGCAGCTGGATGACAGCGGGCTGTCCCTCATCATCGACAACGCCGCTTCGGCACGCATCGGCGGCGTCGAGCTGGAGCTGCAGTTCCGGCCGCTCCCGGCGCTGCAGTTATGGTTGAGCGGCTCCTATCTGGATTCGGAATACCAGGACTTCATCGATTCTGCCGGCAACGATCTTTCCGGTAATCGCCTGGCGCGCACTCCGGAGTTCACTTTTTCGGGCGGCGTCGATTACAACATGCCGCTCAGCGCAGCGCTCTCGCTCGATGCGCGTGTCGAGTACCAATGGCAAGACGATATGCCGTGGCTGGTGGAGAACACGGTGTTCGAAGAGTCGTACGGGCTGCTGGACGCACGCGTCGCCATCGAATCGCGCGATGGCGGTTGGGAAGCGGCGCTGTTCGGCAAGAACCTGACCGATGAGTTGTATCGCGTCGATGCGATCCCTTTTCTCGGCGATGTGTTCTCGCGCTTCGGTGCACCTCGCAGCTACGGCATTCAATTTGCCAAATCGTTCTAACGTGACTCACGACGGCATGGAGACTTTACAGGCCGACTACATCATTGCAGGCGGCGGAACGGCGGGTTGTGTGCTCGCACGCCGCCTGATCGACGCCGGTCACAGTGTGATCCTGCTGGAGGCGGGCGGTGATGACCGCAGCGCTGCCATCTACGTACCGGCCGGTTCGGCGAGACTCGTGGGCAACGCCAGGTACGACTGGAAGTACGAAACCGAGCCGGACCCTTCACGCAATGGCCGCGTCGACAACTGGCCGTCGGGCAAAGTGCTGGGCGGCGGCGGCTCTATCAATGGCATGGTGTATTTGCGCGGTACTCCGACGGACTACGACTTGTGGGTGCAGCGGGGCGCCAAAGGTTGGAGTTACGGTGAGGTGCTGCCGTATTTCCTGCGCTCCGAGCGCAATGAGAACGGCGCCAGCAAGTTTCACTCCGATCAGGGGCTGCAGGGCGTCGCGAATCTACGCGTTAACCATCCGTTCAATCCCCTGTTCATCGCGGCGTGCGTCGCTGCCGGCATTCCTGCCAATCGGGACTTCACTGGCGCGACCCAGGAGGGCGTGGGTTATTACCAAGCGACTCAGTGGGGTGGCATGCGATGCAGTGCCGCCCGCGGCTATCTGCGTCCCATCCGGGGGCATAAGAATCTTATCGTATTGACTCGTGCTTTCGTTTCCAGAATCCGGCTCCGCGATGGCGTTGCAGAAGCGGTTGAGTTCGAGCACTACGGCGTCGGCAAAGTCGCTCGCGCCCAGCGTGAAGTGCTGTTGTCGGCTGGTACCATCGGGTCGCCGAAGATCCTCATGCTGTCGGGCATCGGTCCAGGCGAGGAGCTGCAACGCCATGGCATCGACTGCGCTAGCGACTTGCCAGGCGTTGGACGGGATTTGCAAGAACATCCCGGCATCATCCTCAGCTACGACGTCACCATGCGCACGATGAACGTGGATGCGCATTCCAAATTACGGCTGGCCCTGCGGGCGCTGCAGTTCGCTCTCCTTCGTCGCGGGCCGGGCACGACGCCGATTTCCCACGTTGGCGTCTTCTTCCGCACGCGACGCGAGCTGCCCGAGTTCGATGCGCAGATTCACTTCCAGCCGCTGGGTTACGAGGTCCAGACCGACAAAGTGATCCTGGCGGAGGCCAATCGCGTCAGCCTCGCGGTGAACGTCTGCCGGCCCAAGTCGCGCGGTTCGATTCGGCTGCGCTCGCCGCATCCGCAGGATCCGCCCATTATCGATCATCCACTGGTCGGCGCCGACGAGGATGTGCGCACGCTCATCGCCGGTGCCCGCATCATGCGCGAGATCTTCGATTCTTCGATCCTGCGCGACAAAGTGAAAAAAGAATATCTACCCGGCAACACGATCACGACGGATGAGCAGTGGGAGGCGTACGTGCGAGCCGGCGCGTTCGCCATGTATCACCCTGTCGGCACTTGTCGCATGGGTGACGTGAGCGAGCAGAACGTCGTCGTCGATCCGCAGCTGCGCGTCAAAGGCGTGCAAAAGCTGCGCGTCATCGATGCTTCGATCATGCCCAGTTTGCCTTCTTGTAATACAAACGGACCAACCATCATGATCGCCGAGCGCGCGGCAGCGATGCTGCTCGATCAGAAGAGTCGCTAGCGGATCGCCGGCAGCGCCGTTCTCGACGTGCAGCACCACGTCGAAGCATTGAGTGCGACGTTACTCAACAGCAACTGCTGGACAGTTTGACGTCAGACCTTCGCTCTGCGCCCGACCATTCGTTCGACGTTGTGGATCATGTGCATGACCACGTCGGTCTGCGACCAACGACCGAGCGGCCGCCACCACAACGCCACCCACGTGAGCAGGCCACCGATGGAAATTGCGGTGAAATCCGGATCGTCGAAGGCGAACTCGCCACGTTTCGCGCCTTCCTGCAGCAAATTGGAAAGCTTGCGGTCGAACTCCTGCTTCAGTGTCATTAATATCTGGCCTTCTTCGGGCTCGAGGTTCATCTCCTCGCGGCGATAGACCACGATGCATTGCTGGTTCTGCAGCACCGCCGACGTTACTCGCTCGATCGCCAGCCGCAATTTCTCGCCCGGCGGCAATTTGTTCAACAAGGCTTCGTCCAGCGCCGCCAGCGGCGAACGAATGCCGATCTCGCAGATCGCGTTGAGGATCTCGCTCTTGTTGCGAAAATAGGAGTACAGAAAGGGCTTGGTGACTTTCAGCTCGGCCGCAATGGTGTCGAGCGTGGTCGCCTCATATCCCTGTGCAAAAAACAGTTCTCGCGACTGTTCCAGAATCCGTCGCCGCTTGAATTCCTGAACTTCGGTTCGTAATTCGTGCTTGTGCGACTGCACTTCGGTTTTTTTATTTGCCTTCGAGGCGCTCACCCGCGCAGCCATAATTTTCCCTCAAACATACTCGTGCAAAAAAGCGCGTAGATGATGAGGCAGAATGACAGGCATCGCAATCAATCGCTGCAGCGATTGACCGTCGGAAAACTCTTCTGGCAACAATGTCGGCGTACTTGTAGGAGTGCCGCTCAGCAATGCGATGAGTGCGATCAAGAGCCAGGCGTGTGCTCTGCAAACCATCGGCACGCTCGCCGAGCGGCTCGCGCAATTTTGTGGTTCGGCAGCACGGACTAGCTGCATCCGCGCAATGTTGTGGTAGGATTCGCGGCCCCGCGGCGGCAGGCGGATTTCGGTGTCTCACCGGAGTCAAAAAAGTCGCCCGGGAACGTCCGCGGACAGGTCGGAAAAGGTCGGGCAGGCATCAGTAACTTACTGATCCGGCTAAGGAAAGACCTCTTGGAGTCAAAGGCCCTCGGGCCGCTGACACCGCCGTCCGCGAGACTGGCTGCCGCAATCGGATCTCGGCTCATCTATATGAGCGCGGTCGCGGCTCAAGGAGGGACGGCATTCGCCGTCGGCCGCTGTTTCAGTGCTGCGCCCGTAGCTCAGTTGGATAGAGCGCATGGCTACGAACCATGAGGTCGGGAGTTCGAATCTCTCCGGGCGCACCAATCTCCCAAGCACTTACCGCACTTTGGCGACGACGTAGCCATGTGACTGCGGGACTTTTGCGGGACTCTCCCGAGTCACACACTTTCTCCGCTGCCACAAGCAGGTTGCTCAGTTCGGCCTGGGAGTAGTGCGTCGTGACACGCCCGCTCTTGTGGCCAAGTAAGTCCTGACGGTCCTCGAACGACACACCGGCCGCGCGCAGTCGGCGACCGAATGTATGTTTGAGATCGTGCACTCGGATTTTCCGAAAGCCCTCTGATGCCGGCTCGCCATGGCGCTCCACCCAATTATCAGCGGCGCGCTCACGAGCGCTCTTCCATGCTGTTCCGTACATCTTCGGTATCGGCCGCAGCTCACCTTTCGATGGCACACGCACGAAGACGTGAGTCGGGTGTAAGCCGCGCATGCTGTCGACGACGGACTTCGCCACGCGATTGAGAACGACAAGGCGCTCCTCGCCGTTCTTGACGTGGTTGCTCGGTATGATGAACACACAAGTGTCGAGCTCCGGCACTTTCACCTCATACTCCCAGCGAAGGCTACAGACCTCCTGTTCGCGACAACCTGTGTTCACCTTGTAGAGCGCCATGCGCGCCAGGTGATCAGGTAGCTCTTGAAACAAGAGCGACTGCTCCTCCTGCGTGATCGGATACGGCGATCGGGAGTCCTTGACCGAGAACAGCTTGATCTTCGGTGCTGTCTCCAGCCAGGTGAGCCCCTTCTCATCGATCCACTCGGAGGCGGTGAGATTCAAAATTCTGCGCACGACGGCGAGTGCCGTGTTCAGAGTCTTGGTCTTGACGCCTTCCGCTTTGCGCTTAGCGATGAAAGGCTGCAGCGAGCCCATGTGTACCTGTCGAAGATCCAGATCGCCGATCATCGGATCGAGCATCTTCAACTGGATGGCATCGTCTCCGATACTCTTCTTCTGCTGAGCATAGTCCTGCAGATATTTCGTCGCCGCCATCCGGAACGTGCGGTCTGGACGAAGGCCGTGGAGCATTGCCTCGCGAATATCATTCATCCGCTTGGCGAGATACTCGTGCGCTTTCGCGAGGCTGCCTGTTCCAGTGCTTTCGCAAATGCGGACACCTCGGTACTGCTTATCGACATGCCAGATCCCACCGCGATTGGTGAGACCGGGCGTTGCTTGGTTTCCCATGGCTTTCTCCTCTCAGATTGAGCCGCGGGACGCCCGTTGCGGTCCTTATAGTGATCCGCCCAGGAGTCCAAATCAACGCGGTCGAAGGCGACGCCTTGGGTGCCAATCGGAATAACAGTGAGGTGTGGTCGCACATCACTGTTGAAGCGGTTCTTATCCATACCGAGATATTTCGGCGCATCTCGCAACCGAATAAAGCGAGGTAGGAGCACCGGCTGGAAAGCATCTAGAGAAGGCATCGCGACCCCCGCGGAGCTGCGCGGTCCGGTCGTTCAGGGACGAGTTGTCACTCGATACCGATCATGGTGAGCGCTGGCAAGAAAGTCAGCCGGCGGAATCGCGGAAAATTTCCACGAAACCAAGCCGTGAGCTTCGCAGCCGTTGCTGTGCGTGTTTCCCGCCACAGGAGCGCAGGCCGGTATCACGCGGTAAATCGGCGAAACTCGTGGATGACCTTGCCCGAGTGGGTGGCGCTAGCTCCGGACGTGCTCGCGGTGGGCGCGTTTCGCCGATGTCGGGCTGGACTTGGCAATCCCATCGTACATACAGAGCAGCATCTCGTTTGTGGCGGCTCTGGGGGTGTAAGACGAGGTTTGCCAGCGAAACTGTGGCGGAGCGCGCTATTGCTCGCAATCGGCGGTTCGTCGGAGTAATGTCTGCTTGTCCGAATTGAAGTCACTCGGAATCAAGGAGGCCAGCCGTCATGAAGACTGCAACTTCTCGTGATTCGGTCTCGGAAGAGCAAAGTGTTGCGGCAGATCTTGCGCGTGGCATATTCGGACTCGCCTGGCACACCATTCGCCTTCCCATTCTTGCCTTTCTCACCATCCTCGAGCCGATTGTTCGGGTGGTGCTGTCAGGTGCTGCGGTACTCGGGATTCTCACAGCATTTCTCTTCGAGTTTGCTGGGCCAGCGGGCGACTTTCCCTTTTGGACAATCGTCTTTATCTCGATTGGCTGCCAGTTGTCGTTGTTTCTTTATTATGGACTCATCCGCCTGCTGTCGTAGCGACTTGGCTTCCAAGCCCATCGAACAATAACGCCCCAGAGCGAGTCTCAGAACCAGGCTCCAGCAGATCGCTCTCGCTGGCGGGAAGATTCGTAAGCGTGTGGCCTGAGCCCATTGACCGCAAGAGAGCGATCACCGCGCGGGTGGTGGCCGATGGATCTACGGCGAGGGAACTGTGAGCACTTCATCGATCTCGTAGTCGTCGCCGGGCGTAGCTTCGCCGGTGATGCACGTGAAGCAGGCATGGCCTGCGACGGCGGAGCCGATGACCCAGATCGGCTCGCCGCACTGACAACGCTCCCCGCGCAGCGCGGCCGACACACACTCACGCAGCCGCACCCGTAACTCGTAGGGCTTCTCGCCGGCATTGCTGCGGACGTGTCGCTGGATGTAGTCCTCGATGCTGATCGGAACGAACGTGCGGTGCTTCACGCGTTGCATGGGCATGTTGTCCTATGAAGGCTCAGCGCCGTCGCTTGATCGCCGGCAACACTTCATCGATGACGGTATCTTCGGCGAGCGCCTTGCCAAGCGCCGTATCCAGACGTTGTAACAGGTCCGCGATCGCTTCGTCATCGCGGCACACAAGTGCGACGCGGGCTTTCTTGCCGACCGCCGCGAGCGCTGCGCGGCGGATCGGCGGGATTTCTCCGATCGTGATCTGACCCCGCGTGTCATCCAGGAACGCCTGGATGTGATCGAACCTCGCGGGGCGCGAGAACAGCTTGCTCATGCACGCGCTCAGGCGGCCAACGCCTGTCTCACCTGGTCGGGTTGATTGAGTTTGTCAGCAACGTTCCACGGCAGCAGTTCATCGATGCGATTGATCGGGTACTCGGCGATGCGCGCCAGAACGTATTCGAGATACCGCTGAGGATCGATGCGATTGAGCTTGCAGGTCTCGATGAGCGCGTAGGCAATCGCGGCGCGCTCGCCACCGGAGTCTGAACCAAAGAACAAAAAATTCTTCCGACCAACGCCCGCGCCGCGCAGCGAACGCTCGGCGATGTTGTTGTCGATCTCAAGGCAGCCGTCTTCGGTATACCGGGTCAGTGTTTGCCAACGCTCCAGGCCATAATCGATCGCGCCGGTCAGCGCGGATTTGCTTTCCACTTGCGCGCGCGCGTGCTAAGCATCCACACGTGCAAGGCCTCGAGCACCGGCACCGCGTGCTGCTGACGTGCTCTCTGGCGCGCTTCGGGTGACTGACCGCGGATCGCTGCCTCGATCTCATACAGCTGGCTGATGCGATCGAGCGCCTGCTTCGCCGTGGGTGACTTCATCGCTTCGTACAGATCGAAGAACTTGCGACGCAGGTGCGCGAAGCACGACACCTCCAGGACGCGCGCGACGTCCTGCGGTGTGGAGGGCACGAACAAGGGCTCGAAGCCCGCGTAGCCGTCCACCTGCAACTTACCGCGGTAAGTCGCCAGATGTTTCTGCGGATAGCGTCCATGCCAACTCGGTGAGTAGCGATACCACACCGCCGGCGGATCTCTCGATCCCCAACCGCGTCCATCGCGTACATAGGTCCACAGACGGCCTTTCTTCGTCTTGCCCGTCCCGGGAGCCAGCACCTTGATCGGCGTGTCATCCGCGTTCAAGTTCGGCGCCGCGAGCACATGTTTCGCCAGCGCCGCCACCAGTGGGCCCAGCAACTCACTCGTCGCACCCACCCACTGCATGAGCGTCGTACGGCTCAGGGTGAGGCCCGCATGCGCAAAAATCTGACATTGCCGATACAGCGGCAAGTGAAAGCCGTACTTCCACGTCAGCACCAGCGCCAGCAACGACGCTCCGGCAAAGCTGCGTTCGATCGGGCGCGAGGGCGCCGGTGCCTGCACGATGGTCGAGCACTTCGAGCAGCGCTTCTTCGGACGCACATGCCGCGTCACCGTGAACGTGAC
Source organism: uncultured Gammaproteobacteria bacterium (assembly GCA_963710595.1). Taxonomy (GTDB): domain Bacteria; phylum Pseudomonadota; class Gammaproteobacteria; order Steroidobacterales; family Steroidobacteraceae; genus Steroidobacter. The sequence continues at coordinate 441,456 of CAVQAZ010000002.1, read as the reverse complement.
GGTCTTCACTTCCATCACTTCGGATTCATCCGGCTTGCCAAGCGCACCGAGCGCTCCGCCACAGTCCGGACACACGCACTCCTTCGGCTCGATGATATTGGCAACGCGCTCGAAGTGCTCGGGCAGGGTCTTGCGCCGGACGGGTTTCCCTTTCTCAGGTGTAGCGTGCCCCGTAGACACTGGCATCTCGCGCGCCGCTTCGGCGAGCGCCGCCTGCAGCTCTTCGAACGTCAGCGGTATCTGCCCGGCGCCTTCCAGCCGCTCCGAGGACTGGCCAAAGCGCGCACGGCGCAACTTCGCCAGCTGGAACTTCAGATGCTCGATCTGCCGCTCTTTCTTCGAGCAGCAGGCGCTTGAGGCCTTCGACATCGTTCGGTAGTGCGTTCGCATTGGGCACGCGCGGATTATATGTGAAGCATCGAGTTCGATGCACACGGTTCGTTTTATTGCGCGTGTTTGTTTCTTCGCTTATATCGTCGTCGGATGCGTTCGATCTGGATCCTGCGGCGACGGTGCCGTGCGCTTGGGCTGCCGCCAATCAATTCCCTCCAGCAACATCGACAACTGCGCCGTGCTCAGCGACACGGTGCCACTCATCGCCTGCGGCCAGACGAACTTGCCAGCGCTCAACCGCTTGTAGAACAGGCACAGTCCATCTTGGCTGTACCACAGAACCTTGATTCGATCGCCGCGCCTGCCTCGAAAAATATACAGCTCCCCCGAGTACGGGCTTGCACTTAGCCGCGTCTGCACCAGTGCACTCAGGCCATCAAAGCCCCGACGCAAATCGGTAAATCCCGCCACGATCCAGATCCCACCCCAACCGGTGGCCCGATCATGCAGGCACGTTCCCTGTCGCTGCCGATAGCGCCGATAGCCACGACACCTCCGGCAGGTGTCGGCACTCCATCACCCACCCACCAGGCCCGATGAGTCGGCACACCCAGACCTCATTCATTTTTGGTGCCGCAGGCTCCACCACCTGCACCGACAGCAGCTCCGGTCGAACCCGCTGCGCGCTCCTCGACTTCGGCCACAGCCCTTTACGTTGCAGCTGTGTTCGGCCGTTGTACAGCTGCTTCACATTCAGCCCGAAGCCGGCGGCGTAGTCGGACAGCGATGAGCCCAGCTCCTGCGCCTGCTTCAGCTGCTCAAGCGTCGTGCGCTGCCGCTCGGTCAGTTTCTCCGCTTTCATCGATGCTCCCATCCTCACTGCGATAGGCGACATCATTGCTGTTACGCGCGTACCGCGTCAGGGGCCACGGCCACACGCTTACGAGCGAACAGGAGGATCGCGAGTTACTGCTGGCATCTACGCACGACTGGAGCGGCATTGCCGTGTGCAAGGCCAGAGACCGCAGTGGCGGGGTCATGCTGGCCCTATGCGGCCAGCGCAACTCGCGGCGAGCGTACCGAAACGTGAGTAGCCCGAACGCACGCGTGAACCAAGTTCGACTTCCCCACATTAACGCTTTGGCCTGTGCCGGCAACTGCAGACCGTTGCAAGCACTGTGGTTATGCCACCTCTGACACCCGCACTTGGGTTTGTCATTTTTTGCTGGCGTTCAAGTTCTTATGATCCGTGGGATAGGTGTTCGCAACTATTTTATAGCCCGCAGAATTATATAAGCGGCAAACTGTACGTCATTGAGCTGTTCCGGTCACCGATGCTCCCATGTCCCCGTGAGAGATCCTCGGGGGCGCATTCCGTTCACTCCTGCTCCCATCGGGTGCTTTTGGAATGGAGTTGTCATGTGGAACGAGCCTGCTTCGAAGTACCGCGCATTCGGTCCAGTCGGCCTGACCGCCCGGACCTGGCCAGGCAGAGCCATCACCGTCGCACCTCGGTGGTGTAGCGTTGACCTGCGTGACGGCAATCAAGCGCTAATCGAGCCGATGGATGCCGCGCGGAAGCGGCGCATGTTCGACCTGCTATTGAAGATCGGGTTTAAGGAGATTGAGGTGGGCTTCCCCGCAGCCTCGCAGACCGACTTCGATTTCCTGCGTGAGCTCATTGAGCGTGACCTGGTCCCCGAGGACGTCACAATTCAGGTGCTGACGCAAGCGCGTCCAGAGATCATCGCTCGCACTTTCGAGTCTCTGCGCGGTGCCCGGAGCGCCATTGTGCATCTGTATAACTCCACTTCCACCGTGCAGCGGCGTGTGGTGTTCGGGCTTGAGGGCGACGGAATTGTTGACATCGCCGTGAACGGCGCACGGTGCATGGTCGAGCTTGCGCGCCGACAGTCGGAGACAGTGTGGACCTTCGAATACAGCCCGGAAAGCTTCACTGGTACCGAATTGACTTTCGCGGTCGAGATCTGCGACGCCGTGGTCGAGGTGTGGCAGCCAACACCGGAGCACAAGGTCATCCTGAATCTGCCTGCCACAGTTGAGATGGCGACGCCAAATATCTATGCCGACCAGATCGAATGGTGCAGCAGGTACCTTGCGCGGCGGGATTCCATTGTCCTCTCCGTGCATCCGCACAACGACCGCGGTACCGCCATCGCGGCCGCGGAACTGGCGGTCATGGCCGGTGCGGAGCGCGTGGAAGGTACCTTATTTGGAAACGGTGAGCGCACCGGTAACGTCGATATCGTAACGCTGGCGCTGAATCTCTACACGCAAGGTGTACATCCGGGGCTGGATTTTTCCAATATCAATGAGGCCGCTCGTTGCGCAGAGTACTGCAATCAGATTCCGATCCACCCGCGTCATCCATACGTCGGCGATCTCGTCTTCACCGCGTTCGCCGGCTCACATCAGGATGCCATTCGCAAGGGATTCGCCGCGCGCTGTGACGGTGACTTGTGGGAAGTTCCATATCTATCCATTGATCCGTGCGATGTCGGCCGCTCCTATGAATCCATCATCCGCGTGAATAGCCAGTCTGGCAAAGGCGGCATCGCATTCCTGCTCGAGCGGGATTACGGCTTGGTGATGCCGCGGCGTCTGCAGATTGAATTTAGTCAAGTCGTGCAGGCGGTGACCGACGCCACCGGCAAGGAGTTGGCATCAGAGCAGATTTGGAATTTATTCGAACGCGAGTACCTCGATTGCGAAGGTGCCTACAAATACCTCTCGCACCAGATCATAACCATACGCGAACGACCCTGCGTTGAGCATTTGACCTTGCGGCTGCGCTGTCGCGGCCAAGGAGCCGTGGTACATGGCGAAGGCAACGGACCTATCGATGCGTTAGTAAACGCGCTGGGGTTGCATTTTGACGTGCTGTCATACGAAGAACATGCAATGACTTTTGGTAGCGGTGCACGTGCTGCCGCCTTTGTTGAGATCACCACATCGGCACGCGCGACGCTGTTTGGAGTTGGGATTCACGATAGTATCGTCACTGCATCGTTGCTGGCAGTCCTGAGCGCAGTTAATCGCAGTTTGTGCCGCGGCCTACTCGACGACCCGATGCTCGTGGCGACTAGTTGCGTGCTTGATGATCAGGCGGCCGGTTAGTGGACCGATCCTGGCATATATCACTCGCCGCCGAGAGCGGCGGCGACTCGTGCTTGCGAACTACAAGCGTGCCAGCGTCTGCGCTTGTCTGCGACGAGATTCTCCTCGCAGACTGCTCCACGACGCGGCAATATCACCGTGCCACAGGTTCGCTCATTCAAGCTCAGTCCAGACGCAGGACGGTTGAGACGTTTGTAGGCCTAACGCTCGCTATGCCGCCGAGACCCTCTGCCATGAACTCTCAATCGTAAGTCGTGCCGTATTGGGGGGGACAGTCTGTTCGTAGAAAGAATCAAGGACGTATCTCAGGTAGTTATACTGCAAGAAATGAAGATGATGTCCTGCCCCTTGCACCGTCGCATGGAGTACTTTGTTCTGGCCATGCATTAACACATCGTGGGCGGCGCGAGTATTAACTGCAGAATCATGTGTACCTGTTATGAGTAGAATTGGGCAGGAGACTTTTGCGATTGCTGCTCGCATGTCGTACGCGGCATCGGTAATTGCTCGATCAATGTAATTCTGAAGGTGGTCCATGGAGGAAAGAGGGAGCACCAGTTCGCGGGCGAGAGATTGCGGTGCGGAGGATAGGAGTGTATCGCCTCTTGTCGTGGGATCGCGCGGTAGGTTTCTCGCACTGTTCATGTCCCCGGTATGGGACAGGCTTTCCATGAGATGTCGTGCGGCAGAAGGTTCGTTCTTTAAAACCTCGAAAGCGGTGCGAAGGCTATCTTCAAATGGACTCGGGTAAGTGGCCGAATCTACTGATCCGTGAAAGGTCGGTGCTATCAGAGTGAGAGACCTGACCATGTCAGGCGCATTTCCCGCCAGATCGATTGCGACTCGTGATCCATTGCACCAAGCAACAACGTCAATAGAGCTGAGGTTCCTCTCTCGGAATACATCGAGGATGTCTCTTGAATCATCTGCGATGCTGGAGGAGTTCGGAGTGCCTCCATTGAGGAAAGAGCCTGCTTGGCTCTGCACAGTAAAGCAGCTCTCCTTAGAATCTATAAGGAAGTTAGACCATATAATCAAAGGAACACCTGTAGCAGAAATGATCAACAGCGGCCTGTCGCCACTTCTAGATAGCGCATAACACACTCCAGTTGGAGTGCTCTCGATGGAGTAGTTTTGAGAGAATATTGTTTTAAACTGATCTGATCCATTGGGGGGGGGGTCAAGCATATCTCCCCGTTAGCTGCGAGAAATGCGTCTACTATGCTGAGGGCCACGAGCATCGAAATAGGATCCGTTTGAGCGTCGGGGCTAAGGATTATAGGAATGCCCATGTCATCTAGAGCTTGGGCGCCTCGGACAAGAGCGGTTTCCACATCGGCGCGAGATGAACAAATGCTGGGGAGGCGTGAGCGTAGCGCTTCCGAGGTTGCCACAATGAACGGAAGCTCAATCGGATAATGAGAGAAGTAGTCGGGACAACGGGTGGCTATCTCGTGAATGGCTCCGCGAACAAACCCGTTAAACAGTTGTCGTTCCATGGCGGCTACGTCTCGGCATCTGAGTGTGGTTGACTAGCGCTCATTAGAGCGGAGTTCATCTATGCGGCGCGCCATCTCTCTAATCGATGGGCATGTCGATATAAGCTTCGAATCGACGCGGAAGGCGTCTGACACTAACGCTCCGAGAAGCATGCTCTGCAGGGAGTTACCGCCGAGATTGCGGAATTCGGAGTCAATGTCTGTATGTTCCCGGTTCAGAACTCGGTTCCAAAGCCGTTCAAGAGTTATCTCAGTAGAGGTGCGTGCGTCACTCAGTACTTCTCTTGTCCTCTCATCGCGATGTCTCGGCGCCGGTAATAGCTCACGATCGATCTTCCCTATGGGCGTAATTGGGAATTCGTCAAGTACGACTATTGCGCCAGGTACCATGTAATGAGGAAGCTTTGAACTCAGGAACTCGGAGAGCACTGTTGATATATGGGTGTCATGTTCCTGTCTTTGAGATGCACAGATCTTTGGGTGGCTTGTAACGACATAGCCAACTAATTCTCTGGAGGTAGGGTCATCTCCTCGTAGCACCACAACTGCCTGGTTCACAGCGGGATGGCTTTGGAGCGCAAGCTCAATCTCTCTCAGTTCAATACGGAAGCCGCGCAATTTGATCTGAGAGTCATTTCGGCCGACAAATTCAATGGAGCCGTCAGGCAACCATCGGCCTATGTCGCCGCTGCGATACATCCGTGCGTTGGGCTTCTCCGTAAAGGGATCTTTCACGAATCGCTCAGCGGAGAGTTCGGGGCGGTTTAGGTATCCTCGCGCCACGCCAGAACCACCGATGCATATTTCCCCGATGCCTCCAGGTGGGCACGGTTGGTCCTCATCGCTCAGAATGTACACTTTTGAGTTCAGGATTGGTTTTCCTATCGATGGGAGCGCGCACCAGACGCTTGGATCAATCTCCATCGTTCTTGCTGTAGCAACGTGCGTTTCAGTGGGACCATAGTGGTTATGAAGTCGGCACTGCTTATGTCGCAAGAAGAACCGCCGAATGGCTGGGGTGATTCTAAGCTGCTCCCCTGCGGTAATGACGTCCTCAAGAGAGTTGAGCGCATCAGGGCTTGATTCGGACACTATCGCTAATGCGTCTAGGACGGCAGGCGGAATGAACAGCCGTTGGATGCAGTTCCTGCATATGACATCCAGGAGTGACTTCATATCTCGACGAGAATCTTCGGTAAGCAGAACCAATGTCCCGCCATTGCAAAGAGTGTTAAAGATCTCTTGAAACGCGACGTCGAAACCAAGTGCGGCAAACTGCAATGTTCGTTGCCGCCTGCTAACGTATTGTCCGTTGCGCTGCCAGATGATGGAGTTGACAAGGGCTCGGTGCTCCATGGCGATGCCTTTGGGTTTTCCAGTTGAGCCCGACGTATAAAGTACCCACGCGAGATTGTGGGGATCCAAGTTGATATCGCTCCTAGTGATATTCGTATCGGCGAAGGAGCCTGTTCGTCCATAATCGAGCGGAAGGGATATTGTTCTAGCAGCCGAGAGCGAAAGTTTTCTGAGGGTCTCGTCTTCTGTAATCAGTACAGAAGGAGATGCATCCTCCATCATATATTGCAGCCGTTCCGGCGGATGGTGAGGATCCAATGGGACATACGCTGCGCCAGCTTTGAGCGCGGCGAGGATACTCGCGATCATTGAGATGCTGCGGTCGAGGCAGATTGCGACACGGTCTTCTACAGTTAGCTTGCAACTCGCCAGATACCATGCGAGCTGATTCGCGCTACGGTTCAGGGCGGAATATGAGATATGAACCCCGTCGTGGATGACGGCGGTGTCTCCAGGGTGGAGTAAGCATTCTCGCTCGAAAAGCTCATGGAGGCATTCGTTGTCCCCGGCGGCCGCCTAAATTCCCCCACCTGTGGCCACTTGAAAATCCCCCACCCCTGAAGTGAAAGCGGCGCCGGTCGGCGCCGGGGGTCGAGTTGCAGCGGGACGTTACGCTGCCCCCTTTTGCGAAGAGGGGGCGCAGGGGTTGAACGTCTTGAAGCCGCATTTACGCGTCACGATCCGGACGCTGTTAGGAAACGGGACCAGCCAGCGCGAGATTGAGCGATTGACGGGGGTGGATCGTAAGACCATCCGCCGCTACGAACGAGAACAACGCGCGCCACCGGCAAATTCCCCCGGGGTGGCCACCGGCTCCGAGCCGGAGAAAACAGCGATTGCGGTCACTGAAAGTCCTCCACCCCGGCCACCGGCTCAGGCGCCGGCAGAAGCTCGTTCGGCGTGTGAGGTCCATCGCGAATGGATCGAAGCGCAGGTCCAGTTGGGCCGCAACGCCGTCAGCGTCTATCAGGATCTGGTCGAACAACACGGCTTCACGCATCGCTACAACTCGGTCAAGCGCTTCGTGCGCGGACTGAAAGCGCGCGAGCCGGAGCGCTTTGATGTGCTGGACAGTTTGCCCGGCGAAGAATCCCAGGTGGACTTCGGACAAGGCGCGCTGACGCTCACCGCAAACGGTAAGTACCGTCGGCCGTCTCTGTTCGTGATGACGCTGAAGTACTCCGGCAAGTCCTTCCGCAAGGTGCTGTGGAAAGCTGACCAGCAAAGCTGGGCGCGACTGCACGAAGAGGCGTTCCACGCGCTCGGCGGCGTAAGCACCTATGTCGTGCTCGACAATTTGAAACAGGGCGTGATCCGTCCTGACTTGTACGAGCCGCAACTCAATCCGGTGTACGCCGCGCTGCTCTCACACTACGGCGCTGTCGCCGACGTGTGTCGCGTCGCCGATCCGGATCGCAAGGGCACCGTCGAGAATGCGATCCAGCACACGCAGAGCACGGCGTTGAAAGGTCGCAAGTTCGAGTCCGTCGACGCGCAGAACGAATGGCTCGCACACTGGGAAGCGCGCTGGGCCGCCCCACGCATCCACGGCCGCAAGAAGCGCCAAGTGCTGGCGATGTTCGAAGAGGAACGTCCGCATCTTCGAGCGCTGCCCACCGAGCACTTCCGCTTCTTCCGACAGGTCACACGCACCGTCGATGATGCTGGCTGCGTGCAGGTGGACGCGTCGTACTACGCCGCCTCGCCAGCACCGCTCTACAGCGAAGTCACGGTGCGTATCTTTGAACGCGAGGTGGAAATCCTCGGTGAAGACGGCCAAGTACTTCGCCGCCACGACAAGGCCGCTCGCCGCGGCGAGTACGTGCTGCCTGAGGCCGATCGCATCTTCAATCCTTCGCGCCAAACCGCACAGCTGATCGGCAGAGTCAGCAAGATCGGTCCCCACAGCGCGCAACTCGCTCGCGAAATCTTCGCCCGCCTGGGCCGTCCCGGCGAGAAGGCCATCTATGGTATGGCCAATCTGCCTCGCCGCTACAAACGCACGGACATCGAACAGGCCTGCGAGAAAGTGCTGCGCCTGAGCCAGCCGTCCTATCAGGCGCTCAAACGCATCCTTGAGCGCACGCAGAACACAGCGACTGCGGCGTCGACCGCGCCCTTGCAACAGGCCGGTCCTCATATCCGCTCGATCGAGGAGTACCAGGCGTTCTGGGACTTCCACTGCCGGCAGAGCGAGCCCGATCCGATCACAGATCACACTTCCACAACCAAACGCTAAGGAGCGAAAGACGATGAGTATGTCGATCCCAGAACTGGAGCGGGCACTGCGCGCGTTGCGCCTGTCCGGCATGATCACAACACTACAAGCTCGCGCACAGCAGGTCGCGCATCAACAGATGGACTTTGTCGAGGCGTTCTCCTGGCTGGTGCAGGACGAACTGGACCGGCGCCGCTCACGCCTACTTGAGCGGCGCTTCGCACTGTCCGGGCTAACCGAACGCAAAGACTTAAAGGACTTCGACTGGAGCTACAATCCGAAGCTGCCGAAGCGAGATATCCTGGAGCTCACGACGCTGAAGTTCATCGAAGCGCGCGATGGCGCGCTGCTGATCGGCCCGCCGGGCACCGGCAAGAGTCACATCGCGAAATCCATTGTGCAACTCGCCATCCAGCGCGGTTACAAAGTTCTCTATCGCGAAGCGCACACACTGCTGGAGGAAATCAATGAAGCGCGTGAGCTCGGCGAACTGCGAAAATATCGTGCACTGCTCAGGAGCGCGGAGTTGCTCGTGATCGACGACCTCTTCCTGCGTAAACTACCCAGCAACGCCGGCGACGAACTCGCCGACGTGTTGATGAGCCGCTACGAAAAACTCCCCACTGTGATCACGTCGAATCGCGCCATCGATGACTGGCCGAAGCTTCTGGGTGACGCCATCGTCGTCACGCCGCTGCTCGATCGCATCATGCATCGAGGCCATCTGCTGAAGTTCGACGGTAAGAGCTGGCGACTGAAGGAAGCTGCCGAGCGAGTTGCCAAGCGGGCCGCCAGCACGTAATCATCGCGCCGTCCCGCTGCTGTCTAGTGGGGGATTTTGACCCGGCCACGGGTGGGGGAATTTGAAGTGGCCACCGGGGCGTTGTAATTGTTTGTGTCTGTATTGACGCGCTCCTCAGACGTGTCGATGAGGAGCGCCGATATGTCGGTGGTTCGATTTATTACGTCAATCGATGCGCCAAGTTTGACGCGCTCATTGGGCGGCGGGGTGATCATGCGCACATCCATGTATGCACCGAAACTCAGTGACCGAAGATTAGCAGGCGCTACTGCTCAAGGATGGCTATGAAGCCACTCGGCGGCTACCCGTACACCCAGATTGCAGGAGCGAGCTGCTTAAAAGATCCCAAAAGGCAGTTAGTGAGTCGAGGAACTCATCTGCCCCCTGTGAGAGCAAGCTCTGGAGCTTGGGATCGGTGATAGACCCAGTAGCTTCCATCGCGTTTTTCTCGTGCTGCTGCTCCGCGCCGACTTCTCCCCAATGTTCGAGCAGGTAGTGCATCTCTGGCTCATCTAACCGTGCGTTGTATGTGCCGCTATCGACAAGGCAGTGCTTCTCGCCGGGAATGAGGTGGCGATTTGAGATTATTTCTAGAGCGAGAGCGCTCCCGAGATTCTTATAGGTTGAAGATTCGTCGGTTAGCTTTCTTCGCTCAAAGACTTCGATCGCGCGTCGAGTTTGAGTCGCAAGGCCAGTGGAAGAGTCATACCCCGGAAGGGTGCCGAGGATCGTATCAGATAGAGTCTTGAGTTTAGCCTCCACCGCCTTCTGATCGTATACGTCTGCGAGAACTGTCGCGTTTGCTGCCCGATTTACTATATGACCAGCCATGGTCGCGAGCTCCGGTCCGTGATTCGACTCGCTCTCCACTATTTCTTGCATCAGCGCACCTTGACTGGCTAGGCCGATATCCTTTAACGCGGTAGGGAAGTTCCATCCTGGGCGCGTGGACGCGCAAAATTTCTGAATCTGATGAAACAGCGCGCCGATGGTATCGGCGTCCGGTTTGCTCGTGGCCCAATGATCAAAGATTGGGTGGCTATAGCAGCGATGATTTTCGACTTTGCGCGCAAGAGTTTCCGCGAACGTTGACATGGTAGCTCTCCTGAAACACAGATGTTTTGTGTGCGACCTGGCGTCGTGCTTGGGCGTGGTGATGTGGGGTGTGACGCCGATCCATTTAAGGTTCTCTTGTCGTGTGGTCAATCGCTGGTTGCGGGGAGCTGATGACGCTCTTTGGTGGATTAGTTAGCGCTCATCGCGGTGACAGCTTCGCTCAGCTGTTCTTATGAAAGAAAGAGACGGTTGGTTGGGGTTTGTGCTAAGCGTTGCTATGCAAGTTAAGCTCTAAGTAACAGTGACTATCTCCGAGAGAAACAGTTCAGCTGTGATGTTTGTATTAAATATGGTGGTGTCTGTCACGGGATAACGACACGCGAGATTGGGGTATAAACTAACGATGGAAGTATCATTATTGTTTCTAAGCAGTTGGTGAAACTGTGTGCGGAGGTTCGAGATTCTCTGGATCTAAGAGTAAGTTCTTGGTCGTGAATTTTTCGTTGCTGATAGAGCGCGACCATTTACGTGGCTTGCGCTATGCAGATGCAGGTGCGTGGTGGTAAGGGCTGTCATCTCAATCTAATAGGCGTCACAACCCCTTTCTCGTCGGAGGTGTTCTTAAGCAGGGCATTATCGGGTTTGGAGACGGCAGCGAGGCAGATGTCAGCAATCGCATCGGCAATATCGTCGGCGCGCTCATCAGCGCCGCCCACGTCTGGTGCGAGTGAGCCAACGAGGCCCTCCATGAAGGCGCCGACGAGGCAGGTCCCCGCAATTTCAGCGTCAACGTCGCGGAATTCGCCGGTGCTAACGCCCTCACGGATAATCGTCTCGAATACACGAGCGATGGCGCGGCGATACTTCAGGCGAGTGCTTTCCACCGCAGGGTCGATCGGCTCGAAGATCAGGCCGTAGGCGAGTCGCCGGCCGCGGATGGCACGCGCGGCGAAGGTCCGGACCGCATCCCGCACTTTCTGCGACGGCGAACCTTCAGCCACCGCGATTCCGGAAAGCACGTCCACCTCGCGTTGCGAGGTCTTACTCACAATGGCTGCGCACAGTTCGGCCCGGGATGGGAAGTATCGGTAGATCGTGCCGACAGCCACGGAGGCGGCCGCTGCCACAGCATTCATCTGCAGGTCCGCAAAGCCGCCATCCATAACGACAGAGCGCGCTGCCCGCAAAATCTGCGCCTTCTTGTCGAGGGTGCGCATTTGTTTGGCGCCCACGTACTGTACCTACCTAGAAATGAATCCGAATTCATTTTCATCTTGATATGATGCAACGCTCCGTGTCAAGTTCCTATTCAACTCTGACTATACAGGTGGCTTTGCAATGAATGCGAATTCATATTCACTAGAGCGAGGAGCGGAGGGTCGATGAGGGAAGTCGCCCTTGGCGATCGTTTCACAGCTCCAAGCGGACGGGTACTGCTAACCGGAATGCAGGCGGTCGTGCGCCTTCTGATCAACCAGTCAGAGCGCGATCGTGCAGTTGGGCTCGGTACAGGCGGATATGTTTCGGGGTACCGCGGATCGCCGCTAGGAGCGCTCGACACTGCCATTGAACGCGCAGAGAAATACCTCAAACCGAGGCGCATCGTCTTTCGGCCCGGCGTGAACGAGGATCTCGCTGCGACCGCAGTCTGGGGGTCACAGCAGACGCATTGCATCGGTGAGCCGGACGTCGATGGCGTCTTCGGTCTGTGGTACGGCAAGGGACCCGGTGTCGATAGATCGGGTGATGTGCTCAAGCACGCCAATTTCGCCGGCACCTGGAAGAACGGCGGCGTCATCGCGCTCGCGGGGGACGACCATACCTGCAAGTCCTCAACTATCCCGCATCACAGCGAACTTGCGTTTATAGACGCGGCGATTCCGCTCCTGGTGCCCTCGACAGTTCAAGAACTCCTGGATTTCAGCGCGGTAGCCTGGGCAATGTCCCGCTTTTCCGGTTGCTGGGTCGGGCTGAAGGTCGTTTCCGATATTGCCGACGCAACCGCCGTGGTCGATTGCGATCCCTTCCGAGTTAAGATACAGGCGCCTGATTTCGCCCTGCCAGAAGATGGCGTCCATATCCGCATTCCGAACCAGGCTGTCAGCATTCAGGGCAGAGATCAGGAGGCCCGGCTTTACCGTTGGAAGCTGCCGGCCGCCAAATCCTTCGCCGCGGTCAATCGCATCGATACCGTGCTTTGGCACGGTGCCCCGGCTGAGATAGGCATCATCACCGTTGGGAAAGCCTATCTCGATGTGCGGCGGGCCTTCGGGCTGCTCGGACTCGATGAGGCCACCGTGGCAACACTTGGGATCGGCGTCTACAAGGTGGGGCTTGTCTGGCCGCTCGAACAGGAAGGCCTGCACGCCTTTGTTGCGCAAGGCTATCGCGAACTTCTCGTTGTGGAGGAGAAGCGGGCGGTCATCGAGCCGCAAGTCAAAGAAATCTATTACTGCCGACCCGACGCCCCGCGTGTTTTCGGGAAGCACGGGCCAGACGGCAAGCTACAGTTTCCGCCAGAAGGCGAGTTGTCCCCACTTTTGATCGCGCGCATTCTGGCCAATCAACTTGAAGATAGGCTCCCTGAAGGAACTCACGCTCGTCTGCGCGAGCTGGAGGAAACAATAAAGATCGCAAACCCTGTTGAAATGACGGCGAACCGCGCCCCGTACTTTTGCTCGGGCTGTCCACACAACACGTCGACCAATGTGCCTGCCGGCTCCACCGCGCTTGGAGGAGTGGGTTGCCACATACTCGCGCTTGGAATGGGGCGCGAGAATGTCGGCTTCACTCATATGGGCGCGGAGGGCGTGAACTGGACCGGACTGGCGCCCTTCACGAAAACCAAGCACGTTTTCCAGAACATCGGCGATGGCACCTATTTCCATTCCGGTTACCTCGCGATCCGCGCAGCGATCGCGGCCAAGCACAATATCACCTACAAGATCCTTTACAACGACGCCGTCGCGATGACGGGCGGGCAGCCGGTTGACGGCACGCTTACGGCCCCGATGATTGTGCAACAGATGCGCGCGGAGGGGGTGAGGCGTATTGAGATAGTCGCTGAAGATTCGGGCGCCTGGGCCCACGTTCCGCTTCCCAGCGACGTCAGTGTGCATCCACGCACGGAGCTCATGGCTGTCCAGCACGAGATGCGCAAGATCGAAGGAGTCTCGATCCTAATTTACGATCAGACTTGTGCAACCGAGAAGCGGCGCCGGCGAAAGCGCGGCAAGATGGCGGACCCCGATCTGCGCATCTTCATCAACGAACTCGTCTGTGAAGGATGTGGCGACTGCTCGCGGGCCTCAAACTGCCTCTCGGTCCAACCATCTGAGACAGAGTTCGGGCGCAAGCGGCAGATCGACCAGTCGAGCTGCAACAAGGATATTTCTTGCGTCAAGGGCTTCTGCCCGTCCTTCATAACCATTGAAGGAGTCAGGCTGCGCAAGGTGAAGAAGAACGAGCGGGATCTTCCTCAGATTCCTGCGCCGGTCATTTCGGAGCTAACCGCTCCTTACGACATCCTAATCACCGGCATCGGTGGAACGGGCGTCGTCACGATCAGTGCCATCCTCGCAATGTCTGCGCATCTGACTAATCTTGGCGCAACGGTCATGGACATGACCGGGATGGCGCAGAAGGGCGGCGCGGTGTTAAGCCACGTGCGGCTCGCCCCACGACCCGAGGACATCGATGCCGTGCGGATCGCAGAGGGCAGCGCCAATCTGCTTATTGCCTGCGATAACGTGACCGCCTCATCCACCGATGCTTTGATCCGAACCCGGCGCAAAGTCACACGTGCGGTGGTCAACGACCACGAAGCCATCACAGCCGCCTTCATCCGCAACCCTGACGCGCCAAGGCATGCCGCCAGCCTGAGATCCCTGCTCGAGGCGCGGTTCGGCGCTGCCGCGGATTTCCTCGACGCCACAGGTCTGGCAACGACTCTCCTCGGCGATGCCATCGCTGCCAACATGATGCTGCTCGGCTTTGCTTGGCAGAAGGGACTTGTCCCTCTCCCGCTCGGCGCCCTGATGCGCGCGATCGAGCTGAACGATACGGCCGTTGCTTTAAACAAGCGGGCCTTCGACATTGGTCGCCTTGCTGCACACGATCCAACAGCACTGCGCTCACGTACGGACTCGCATTGGCAGGATGTCCCTGCCCACCATTCGCTTTCTGAGACACTGGACGAGATCGTACAGCGCCGCATCGCGTTCCTGACCGAATATCACAATGCGACTTATGCGCGTCGGTTCGGTGCTTTATTGGAGCGCATCCGCGAAAAGGAATGCGCCGTACGGGGGAGCGAAGGCGCGCTGTCGGAAGCCGCAGCCCGGAACCTATTCAAGCTGATGGCTTACAAGGACGAGTACGAGGTCGCCCGGCTCTATTCCGCACCCTCCTTTCTGGCGCAGCTTTCAACGACCTTCGAAAAGATGGGGCGCATAAAGATCCATCTTGCCCCTCCTATGTTCGCACCTCGCGATCCTGAAACAGGGCATCTCCGGAAACGCGCCTTCGGACCGTGGGTCCTTACGGCTTTCCGTGCGCTAAAACATTTCAAGTTTCTGCGCGGCACGCCGTTCGATCCATTCGGTTACACGCGTGAGCGCCGCGCCGAGCGAGCCCTGAGTGAGCGCTACGAGGCGATGCTTGACCGTTTCGTCGATGACCTGACTCCCGAACGGATTTCCGTCGCTCTTGATCTGGCCCGGCTGCCGGAATCGATCAGGGGCTTCGGGCACGTCAAGGAAGCTGCGCTGGCGCAGGTTTTGCCTCGATGGTCAGAACTCATGAAAGCGTATGAGGAGGCGAAGCCAATGAGTATCGCCGCATGAGTTCTTCGCAAGCCCATACCTGCCGATACCTCGTAGCAACTCCGCTGACTGACATCGGGAGGGGGCTCGCCAGCTCTGCTGCCGCATCACTCCGCTACGCACCTAAGTTGAGGTTCCCGTGAACGACTATCTTCTGAACGATTGTCTACCGTCAGATACGCTCGAAGCGGCTCCCCATCGTTTCAGCACTCATGAGGTTCGCAACCAAGCGAGCCCCGCTACGGGATTCAACGCCTTCACTTGCGACGTGGTCCTTCGCGACGCGATTCATCGCGAGGCGCCCTGGGCCGTGGAGCGCTGTGTGGCGCTCGGTGCGATTGCCGGCGACGAGGACGTGCAGGAGTTGGCGCGATTGGCGAATCGCTACATTCCCGAACTCAAAACCCATGACCGCTTCGGAAACCGCATCGATTGGGTCGATTTTCATCCGAGCTGGCATGAGTTGATGGCGCTGGCGTGGAAGCACGAGGTTCCCAACCTCGCCTGGCGCACCGACCAAAAGAACGGCCACTTTGCCCGAGCTGTACTTTCCTATATCTGGAACCAAGTCGAGCATGGAACGGCCTGCCCGACGGGCATGGCCTATGCCGCTTATGCAGGCTTCGAGGCCGAGCCGGCGCTTGCCATTTGGGCCGAGAAAGCCAAGGGAACGAAATATGAGTTCAGCCGCAGGGAAGTTGGTGACAAGCCATCCGTCGTGATTGGCTATGCGATGACAGAGAAGCAAGGAGGCTCGGATCTGCGCGAGACGCAGACCACCGCGCGCTTCTCACACACGGCCAACTATCACGGAAAGATGGCGCATTGGTACGAGCTGACCGGTCACAAGTGGTTCTGCTCAGTGCCGCAGTCCGACGGCTTCTTTACGTTGGCCAAGGTCAATGGAGAGGTGACGTGCTTCTTCCTGCCGCGTACGCTGCCCGATGGAAGTTTCAATCGGTTTTTCATTCAGCGCCTGAAAGACAAGGCAGGCAACAAGTCTAATGCATCTAGCGAAGTGGAGTATTCTGGAACGCTCGCCATTCGCGTCGGCGACGAAGGTCGTGGCATCCGGGAAATCTTGTCACATGCGCATCTCACTCGGCTGGATTTCGCTATCGGCTCTGCAGGCCTGATGCGCCAGTCTCTGACCCTCGCTCTGCGACACACGAAAACTCGGAACGCGTTCGGCACCAGAATCGCTGATCGGCTGATGATGACCAATGTGCTTGCGGATTTGGCCGTGGAAGTCGAAGCGGCGACCTTAATGGCGCTTCGCGTGGCTAAAGCCACGGACCAGCTGACGAGCAGCGACCATGAGAAGTTTCTGGCCCGCATTGCAACGCCGGCTGCCAAGTTCTTTAATTGCTCGCGAGCTCCGTCCATCGCTTACGAAGCGCTGCAATGCCATGGCGGCAATGGATTCATCGAAGAAAACCCGATTGCTCGTTTGTATCGCGAGGCTCCGCTTAATAGTGTCTGGGAAGGCACGGCCAATATGATGTGCATGGATGTACGTCGCGCCATGTTGAAGGACCCGCGCACCATCGACGCGCTCTTCGACGAGGTTAAACCTCTGGCCGGTCAGGATTCGCGCTTCGATTGCATGGTGCAGCACGCTCAGCTTCTAGTGCGCGAAGCCGTGACGGATGAGTTTCTCGCTCGTCCGATGACCGAGGCGGTGACTCGGGTGCTTCAGGGGGCCGAACTGCTGCGATACAGTGCCCAGGAGGTAGCCGACGTTTTCCTAATCACGCGCAACCCGGGAGTATCAGGCGCCTGGGGGTCTCACTATGGCACGTTGGCTGGGACGGTCAGCAAAGCCGTTGCCAAGTCAATTATGCAGCGAGCGAGCGTGTCCGACTGACGCCGAAGATGCTTGGCTCCGGCCGCTCGGTCGCCGGTTCGATGACCGGGCGCCCGAGAGGGGCGGTCACGGCCTAGTTAAAATGAGTGCTTCCAGTTCCCTTGAGATAGCTTGCGGCTAATGATCCGCAGCACGAAATCAGACGGGTAGCTCCGTTGTTCTCTTTACTTCTCTAACGACTAGAGTCGACCGGTAATTCGCGATGTTCGGAAGCTTCGCAAGTCGATCAAGCAGGAAACGCTGATAATCGTCTACGTCGCGCGCGACCACGGTGAGTGAGTAATCCCATTCTCCCAGCATCGTCAAACACTCAACGACCTCCGGCATTGCAACGATGGCCGTATCGAAACGCTCAAGTACATCGCGGCTTTGCACCTTGAGACGGATGTCGACCCGCATGCGGACACCGAGTCCAATTTCCTTCGGATCGAGCAGAGCCACATATCGCAAGATAGCCGCCTGCTCCAATGCCTTCACGCGCCGCAATGTTGGCGACGGACTGAGTCCTATCCGCTCGGCAAGCTGATCATTCCTCAAAGAACTATCGCGTTGAAGCTCACGCAAGATCCGTCGATCGAGACTGTCGATTTTTGGCATTTTCCAGTGACTTTTCTTTGATTTTAGCAATCGGATTGCGGAGAAATAGCACCACTTCGCTGAACTCGCAATCCATAGCCCCTTACTTGCATGTAATTTGCGCTCGTCAGGAAGTGGCCAGGACGGACATCACGGAGGGAAAGGGGCGAGGAAGATATGGGACCAAGTCGGGCGATTAGCTAATCAGAACATATGAAGACATCTCAACGCGCACAGTCCATCGCTCCATTCTTTGCGATGGAGTTCGGTAAACATGCTGCTGCCCTTGAGGCGCAGGGTGTCGACGTCATCAGGCTCTGTATCGGCGAACCCGATTTTGGTGCACCGCCCGCGGTGATTCAGGCTGCGCAGGAGGTAACCGATGGCAGACCGCTCGCTTACACCTCAGCGCTGGGCATACCCGAGTTGCGTCGAGCAATCGCCGGATTTTATCAATCCGTTCACGGCGTCTATGTCGATCCATCGCGAGTTGTTGTCACCGCAGGCGCTTCTGCCGCATTGTTGCTCGTCACGGCGGCGCTTGTCGATTCCGGCGACGAGGTGATCGTTGGCGACCCTTCATATCCTTGCAATCGGCAGTTTTTGTCCAGCTTCGGCGCGCAGGTCAGGCTCGTGGCAACTGATGCTTCGACTCGCTTTCAACTGAGCGCAGCGGCGGTGGAGGCTAACTGGAACAACAAAACATCTGGGCTGATGATCGCTACCCCGTCGAACCCAAGTGGGACCTCAGTCGAGCCGGGCGAGCTAAAAAAAATATGCGAATGGGCGCGTCGACACGGAGCCTGGCGCATCATCGATGAGATCTATCTCAACCTGGGTGATCCCGATGCGCAGGGCCGCCCGCCCCCAACCGTGTTGTTGTTCGATTCCGACGCCATTGTTATCAACAGCTTCTCGAAGTATTTCGGAATGACGGGCTGGCGGCTCGGATGGTGCGTGGTGCCCGAGGTGCTCGTTCCGATTATGGAGCGCTTGGCGCAGAACTATTACATCTGTCCATCCACTTTATCCCAGCAGTCCGCGCTCGCGTGCTTCACATCTGAGTCGCTCGCGATCTGTGAGGCGCGTCGTATGGAGCTTGCGCAACGTCGCGCATTGGTGCTTGACGGTCTGAACCGTATAGGCCTGCCAGCTCCCGTGCCACCCGACGGCGCGTTCTATGTTTATTTCGACGTGAGCCACACCGGACTCAGTTCATGGGAGTTCTGCGAGCAGGCGCTACAAGAGGGCCATGTTGCGCTTACACCTGGAAGAGATTTCGGGGTCTGTGGTGCCGAAACTCACGTTCGGCTTTCCTATTCCGCATCCGCCGCGAGCCTCGAGGAGGCTTTCGTACGCCTCGGTCGGTTGATGGATGGCCTGAAGGCTAAACGAATGTGAGTTATCCGACGATCTCTGCAACCACATCAAAGAGACCAAGCATGAGTTTGCAATCCGTTCGCGCGTTCCTATCCGAACATGCTCCTGATATTGAAATCATCGAAAAGGCCACAAGCACGGCGACTGTATTAGAGGCAGCCGAGGCCCACGGCGTGAAGCCTTCACAAATTGCCAAAACACTTTCTCTGAGATTGAAGGACGAGGTGATTCTCCTGGTGATCGGCGGCGATGCGAAGGTCGACAACCGGAAATACAAGGATCAGTTTGGCGGCAAGGCCTCTATGCTCACGCCCGACGAGGTCGTGCAGTGGACCAGTCATCCCGTGGGCGGCGTATGTCCGTTTGGCTTGCCCCAGGATCTGCGGATTTTCGCAGATGTAACTTTGAAGAAATTCGATGTTGTCATTCCCGCCGCCGGCGCAACCAATGCCGCGCTCCGAATGACGCCTGATCGCTTGGTTGAGCTTGTTCAGGCTCAATGGGTGGATGTCGCGCAGAATCGACCGGAATGACGGCAGACAAACGCTGCTCTAAGCGCCATGGATACGGCGGGAGGCTCCAGCAACGGGTCTTTACCGATCATGGCATCTCTTGAGTTGAGAACGAACGAGCTGTTTCCACGCTCCTGCACTCCAATTCAGCCGCGTCCGCCACTGACAAGATCTATAGTTCTTGTTCGCTTCAGCGAACGCTGTGATTCAGGCGAAGGCGCCGTTCGCGCGCAGCACCTGCTGACCCAACCGCCGTCCGCCAGCGAGCAACGACACCACGCGTGCGATGTCGTCAGGAGTGCACAGCCGCTCCGGCCGCACCAGCCTGGCGATTTGATTGATCTGCTCGGAGCTCGTGCCATGGAGGAACAGATCGGTACCGACGGGTCCGGATGCGACTGCGTTGACTGTGATGCCACGGCCACTCAGATCGTTAGCGAGCACGCGAACCAATCCTTTGACGCCAGCCTTGGACGCGATGTAAGGAGCATAAGCCGCGAAGGATTTGGCAATGACGTTGCTGGATGGTTGTCAGCGCCGATGCAAAACTGACCCACCTGGGTAAGTATGGCGGCCATTTGAGCCGCCGATATGTTGACTCAGGAGCAGGCAGTGGAAGTTCAAGTATTGAAGCGGCAAGGTCATTCGATTCGGCAGATCGCCAAGACGATGGAGCTGTCCCGCAACACGGTGCGACGGTACCTACGTGAGCAGCCGGCGGTGAAGTACCGGCCGCGCGAAGCGCGGCCTTGCAAGCTCGATCCGCACAAGGCGTATCTGCATATGCGCATCGAACAAGCGCGCCCCGATTGGATTCCAGCCACCGTGCTGTTGCGGGAGTTTCAGGCGGCCGGCTACGTCGGCGGCATCAGTCAGCTCAAGAGCTATCTGGCGGCCTTCAAGATGGAACGCGTCGATCCGGTGATTCGCTTTGAGAGCGCACCGGGGCCAACAGATGCAGGCGGATTTCACGATCATCCGCCGCGGTTCTGATCGCTTGCTGGCATTCGTAGCCACCCTGGGATACAGCCGAGCCGCGTTCGTGCGCTTCACCGACACCGAGGATTTCTGCGCCTGGCGTGATGGCGTGATCGGCGCCCTGGAGCACTTCGGCGGGGTGCCGCAAGAGATCCTGTTCGACAACGCCAAGAGCATCATCATCGAACGCGATTGCTATGGCCCGGGCCTGCATCGCTGGCACGCCGGGATGCTCGAGTGCGCACGCGACTATGGCTTCTCGCTGCGAGTATGCCGTCCGTATCGGGCGCGCACCAACGCGTACGTTTCATAATGCACCTCATAGGATCGATGTGTGAGTACTTAGCTCTGAAGTCGCGCTTTCTTCAGTCTTTTTGTCTTGTCCTGACGCTGATGCTTGACGGGCGCGTCAGCGCCGGGAGGTTCGAACAGATACTGGTCTTTGTCATCGTAGCGGTGCGCTGCAAGTAAACCGGCGCGCCGCCATAGTTTGATCGTGGTCTGGCAAACGTGGAGGCGCTTTGACATCTCAGATATTGTCAGCAAGCCTCGTGCGCGCAACCGCGTGTATCGTCTCTTGAGTCCATAATCTGAGCGTATCCGGCGCACGATCAGTCTGTGGAAGCGCTTGCCCATGCCAGATGTCAAGCCCTTCCGATTGAGCAACTCCGCTATCTCAGCTTCAGTGTGATCTTCCAGCAGTCTGTCCACTTCGGCAACAACCACGGGCGCAGACTTTCGCAGTTCCCACGCCGATTTTGGCGGTGACAGGTGCAGCGTGTGCGTGGCGCCCCCATTGAAGCGTACTTGCGCGCGGATGTCGGTGCCCTTGAGTAGCGTCACATCGGCGATGAGCAATCGCACCATGCGTTTGCGTTCACGATCCAGTGTGCGCGGGTCACGCCACAGGCGAGGGAAGTCTTTCGCAAGCGCCATAATATTCGCACGCTGTTTGTCGCTGAGCGTCGTGCCGTCAGTCTGCTTTTGTTTTTCATATCGCTCCTGCGCCTCCGACAAGGTGCGCAGCGTTTGATTCCACTCAGCCTCGAGTGAGTCCGCCACGAGTCTGTTTCCGGGATCGACGTGCATGAAGCGTCGGCGGGCGAGATCCGCTTCGTAGCGCGCACGTTCGACTTCCTGATGCCGCAGCCGATCGCCTTCATCGCATCGACTCTCAAGTTCCTTCTGCACCGCCAGCGCCACTTCCAGCGTGACGGGAGTGACCGCGTCCACGAGCAACTGGCCGATCGCCTCATCGACTGGGCCGCCATTCACCAACTGGCAGATCGGTTGACCGGTCTTAATACCTCGGCGCTGGCACACGTAGTCAGGCACGTGTCGGTCACCGCGGATATGGTATCGGATCGTCATGCGCTCGCCGCAAACAGCGCACACCGCCAGTCCTTGCAACAAGGCCGGTCCTTCCCGCGGGGCACCTCTTTGGCGCTCATCGCCAAGCGACTGTGCATTCTCGCGCAGGCGCTGCAGATTCCGTTCGTATTGTTCCCACGTGATGTACGCCTCATGAGCATCACGGATCAGTGCGATCCAGTCTTCAGGTGGCAGGCGTGCGTATCGCCCACGACCGTCGGGCATCCGTCGCGTCCGCGCGCGCCCGAAGCAGTACGCACCTGCGTAGCGCGGATGATGCAGGAGCCACAACGTACGGGTGTGATCGAGCGGTGACCACAGCACCTCACCTTTGTTGGCTTTCCCATAAACTCGATGTGGGAACTGCAAGCCCTGCTCACGGAACGCTTTGACGGTCGCCGTGGCGGAGCCGGTCTGAGCAAACGTGCGGAACAGTTGTCGCACGATATCCTGCACGCGGGCATCCGGATCCCGGCGGACGCGCTTCGTGCCGTCGTAAACAAAGCCGATGGGCAGGCGCATCTCCAACTCGCCTCGGCGCGCTTTGTTGAGGAGGCCGCCGCGAAGCCGCGCCCGCATCACATGTAATTCAGCTTCGCTCATCGTTCCTTTCAAGCCGAGCAGGAGCCGATCATTGAAGTGCGCGGGATCGTAAACGCCATCCTCGTCAACGATCAGGACATCGGCGAGTGCGCAGATCTCCAGCAGTCGATGCCAATCAGTGGAGTTGCGCGCCAGACGTGAGACCTCCAGTCCCATCACGACGCCGGCGTGCCCCAGGCTCACTTCGGTGACCAGACGCTGAAAGCCCGCGCGATCGACGGCAGAGGCGCCGGATTGTCCGAGGTCTGAGTCGATGACGATGACTTGCTCGAGGGACCAGCCGAGGGCGACCGCTCGTTGCTTCAGATCATACTGACGCTTCGTGCTTTCGCTGTTCTCGAACACCTGCCGTAGTGAGGATTGCCGCACGTACAGATAGGCATTCTTCTTCAGGTGCCGCGGTTGCACTTTCGAATGAGTCTCGGGATTCATCGGAGACCTCCATCGCAGTGGCGAAAGCCATCGTGGCTAGGATGTCGATCAGATTCTGCTCGAGCGTGCTCGGCAGATTCGCAACAACAGACGAGGCAGCAGGTGACAAGGCCTGGGCGGGGAGTTCACGCATGCACTTCATCCACGCAGCCATTCCCCGACGCATCAGAAGGGCAAGACCGCGTACACTGGCGTGATATTCGCTGGCGTCCACGGCTTCTCGGCGCAACGCTTCGTAGTGCTCGGCCAGCAAGTGGCCATCCGGCAGCGTGGCCATACACTCGTTGGCCACCTCTTCGATCACTGCCGTTTTTTTTTCGAACGTGCCAGAGCACGTTCGACGGTGCGCCGATGCACGGCGAGCCCGAAGCGTTGCCGGATCCGTTCCACCAGAGTTGCAGCATCCACAGCGGCCTCCGTGACGAGTGTTTCCCGGATGAAGCGCATCACCTCATCGGTGATCTTGTGCGGCCCATGCGGGCCTCGTTTTGCGGGCAGCAGGCCCACCAGGCCGGCACGATCAAAGTCCTCCTGGACCTTATAGAACGTCGGGCGTGACACACCGAAGCGCGTCACCGCCTCGGTGACCGAGTGCCCCTCGGTGCGCACGCGCCGGAGCATCTCGTATTTGACCTGAAGCAAATCGCGCGGATCGAAGAAGTCGCTTTGGGCGAAGGCGGGATCTTGAACGTGCTCGGCGTGCGGATTCGCCGTGCCGCTCTCCTCGAGGGCTTGGCGCTTCGGATCCGATTTAGGCTGACGGGTCATTTGTAACTATAATTATGTCCTTTCCGATAGAGATGTCAACACCGATGCAACGAACACTCGTCAGCAACGGCATGAATCCGTGAGAATACAGGCCAATTCACAGAATGAGGTACTTATGCATCCCGTCCGGTGCATCGATTGCTCTCGCCCGATCGGGCATATTTTATTTTACTGTTGCGGCATCATTTCTTTGACACAGTTGCCTTGGGCCGCGCCGGGCCTGCGTATTGCTTCGCCTGCTTCTCTTCCGCGATCAGCGCCACGAGTTGCAACAGGTCTTCGACGCGAAAGTGGGAACGTCCGGCCGAGATCGTCTCGAACACATTGCGTGTCGATACGCTGGTCCAGGCCGTTGGAATGCGCCGGAACTCGTTCTTGCCATCGCGAAAGTAGACACGGTCCTCTCCCCAGGTCGTGCGTCTCTCAATCAGCTTGAACGTTTTCCCGCGCAGTGGATGGAACGGATGCGTGATCCGAAAAGAGCGTGTCTGATCGAGCGGATCACGTGCAGTTGACTGCTTGTTTGAAGGGCAAGGTCGAGCGTTTCAACGGCTACCTCAAGCGCAGCTTCCTGGTGCCGCTCAACGCCACCTTGCGGGCCGGCGGATTGAAGCTGGATGTGACCACTGCCAATCGTGAAGTGATGCGCTGGCTCGATGAGGTCGCCAACGCTCGTCAACATGCGACCACCGGGATCGCGCCACGAGTGCGCCTCGCCGAGGATCAGGCGCATTTCAGTGCCCTGCCGAGCCACCCAGTGCGGCACTCACTCATCGTTAAGAGTCGCAACGCACCCATCCCGATCGAGTCACTCCAGCATCCACTGTCGGTCTATGATTCGTTGTTGGAGGTGGCGGCATGAACCTGCAACACCAACGGATCAACGCGCTGTGCGACGATCTGAAGCTGCCGGCACTGAGTAGTGAGTGGTCGGCGCTGGCGCAGCGCGCGGCAGACACACAAGCCAGCTTCGCCGATTTCCTCACCTCGGCGTTGGAGAGCGAACAGGCGGCGCGCATCGAGCGCACCCGGCAGATGCTGCTCAAACTCGCGACGCTGCCCGCAGTGAAGACCCTGGAGGCGTATGACTTCAGCTTCGCCAGCGGCGCACCGAAAGCGCAGATCCAGGAACTCGCCTCGCTGAGCTTTATCGAGCGCGCCGAGAATGTGGTGCTGCTCGGACCCTCCGGTGTCGGCAAGAGCCATCTCGCCATGGCACTGGGCTATCGAGCCGTGATGGCCGGCATCAAGACGCGCTTCATCACTGCGGCCGACTTGATGATCCAGCTCGCCGCAGCGAAAGCCCAAGGCCGGCTGAAAGGCTACTTCAATCGCGCCATTCTCGGACCTAAGCTGCTGGTCGTCGATGAGTTGGGCTATCTGCCCTTCGGACGCGATGAGGCCAATCTGTTCTTCAATGTCATCGCCAAGCGCTACGAGCGCGGCAGCATGATCCTGACCAGCAATCTGCCGTTCACGCAGTGGGGGACGGCGCTCGCAGACGATCAAACGCTGACAGCGGCATTGCTCGACCGGCTACTCCATCACGCTCACATCGTGCAGATCAGCGGCGACAGCTATCGATTGAAGGACAAGCGCAAAGCGGGAGCTGTCAAACTCAGCAGCAAGAACCAGTAACTCAGGTGTCCAGGTGGGTCACTTTTACTTCGGCGTATTTCCCAAAGGTGGGTCAATTTTCAATCGGCGTTGACAGATGGTGCAATGATGCGGGCCGCGTGAGGCTCAATTCGCCACACAGGCTGGGGCGACGCCAGGTCCTCGTTGCAAACTATCATTGATACTTTCGTGGGAACAGTGCCCGGCGAAGCGCAACGGTGTCGCGGCCCTGGGGCCGAGCCGGTGCGATTGTGGGGGATAGATATGGCCCAGAAGATTTACTTCGATGAGTCCGGATACACGGGGAACAATTTGCTGCATCCCCAGCAGGAGCTTTTTGCCTATGCCTCCGTGGCGACCGACGATCTGGAAGCCACGGAATTCGTCGAGAGCCTGATCCGCCGCTATCGCGTTCAAAACGGGGAGCTGAAGGGAAAAAATCTGCTCGGCTACAACCGGGGCCGGAAGGCGATCGACGAAATCTTCACGCATTTTGGGGATCGGCTGAAGGTGTCAGTTTCGAACAAGAAATTCGCGCTGGCCTGCAAGTTCCATGAATACATATTCGAGCCCTGCTACTCGGACATCAATGCGCTGTTCTACAAGGTGGGGTTCCATCGGTTCATTGCCAATATCCTCTACGTCGAGTTGAGGGCGCGCGGGGCCGGGGCGGAGCAGATATTCCGCGAGTTCGAGGACCTTATGCGCTCGAAGCGGGAAGGCGAACTCGAAAGCATCTTCTTGTCCTCGGTCCATGCCGAGAACTCGCCCGTCATCACGCAAATCAGGGAGTTCGCGCAGTACCGGGCCGACGATATTCGGAAAGAGCTGGCGGCCTTCTCCGGTAACGGCGTCGGCAAGTGGATTCTCGACCTGACGAACACGGCGCTCTATACGTTGCTCGCGAACTGGGGAACGGAGCACGAGCAGGTCACGGCGATTTGCGACCATTCGGACCCGCTGAAGGAGGACCAATCCCTCCTTGGTGCGATGATCGGCCGGGAAGATCGCGTATTCAGCGACGTCTTCGGCGAGCGCCACCCCATCACATTCAACCTTTCGGGTCCGGTCCAGTTCTGCGACTCGAAGGTGACGCACGGCATCCAGATCGCCGACGCCGTTGCAGCCGCCGCCGTTCACGTCCTCTCCGGTACTGACGATGATTACGCAAGAAAGTGGCGCGAAGCGATCGGACGGTTCGGCCACTATGGCAGCATCATTCCCGACAAGGACGCCGTGGACCTCGGGAATCTCGACGTGCAAAGAAATGCCGTCTTACTTATGGAATTGCACCAGCGCGCGAAAAAGGGAATTAGCCTCATTGAGGGCATCCCGGAATACATGGCGCTGGTGACGAAGATGCTCCGCATCCAGCCGATATTCGGCCAGAACGCCATGAGCGAGGTATAGAACATCCGGCGGGAAGGCGAACTATCACCTAGGATGGCTCGACGGTAGTCTCGCCAATGCAAGCGTTAGCAAGCATTCCCAATTCACTTAAAGGCCCTGCGCGCTGGTCCGTCGCCCCTGGCAGGGGGACTGCTCTTGGTCTGACTTGGGGTAACTGGACCGGGCCAGACAGACAAGAGTCGCTGGCCATTGCCACTCAGGCAAGTCCGTCATAGAAGGACTCATGTGGGCCGTCGTGACATCGGATAGCCATGCGACTGCGGGACTTTTGCGGGACTCAGTCCCGCTTCGTCCTGCTCGGTCGCGCTCGGCGAAGGGTTTGCAACGGACGCCCCGCGAGCACGGTGAATAGAATCAGCTACTTACAAACCGTCAAATTGCCCATTTTCCCACCGCCCGAGCTACGAACCATGAGGTCGGGAGTTCGAATCTCTCCGGGCGCACCAATCTCCCAAGCACTTAGTCTGTTTGTACGACGATGTGGCCACGTGGCCACGGAAGTTTTGCGGGACTGCTGAGTCGCAGACTTCTTCGCCGCAGCAATCAGGTTGTGCAACTCGCTTGTGAGCAGCGCGTTGTGATGCGTCCACTCTTGTGGCCAAGTAAGTCCTGACGATCCTCGAATGACACGCCGGGCGCGCGTAGTCGTCGACCGAATGTATGTTTAAGGTCATGGACTCGAATCTTCCTAAAACCCTGCGATGCCGGTTCGCCGTAGCGCTCTGCCCATTTGTCAGCAGCGAGCCCATGTGTGCCTGTCGAAGATCCAGATCATCGATCATCGGATCGGGCATCTTCAACTGGATGGCATCGTCACCGATGCTCTTCTTCTGTTGAGCGTAATCCTGCAGATATTTCGTCGCGGCCATCCGGAACGTGCGGCTTGGACGAAGGCCGTGGGAGCGTTGCCTGTGGCAGGCAATGCCGCTTCCGCGTGCGCCACTGAACGAAGTTCTCGCAACCACGAGGCCGCTCTTTGGCATCACCTGACGCTGCAAGTGCTGACTCCGCCTGTAGAGGCGCGCTCAGGTGCGAATGATAGTCTGCTGAACCGGCTCAACGACGACGTCGCGCCCGCGAGCATCGAGTTCCTGAAAGCTTGGCTGCGGATGCTCGCGCGGGGCACAGTGCCGCTTACTACGCGCGAGCAGACGGACCTGGAGCAAGCACTGAGAGGCACGCTTGCACTCCGACGCGCGCGACTATATTGAAGGTTTCGCTCTGACCGAGCGTGAGTTCAAGTTGCTCAAGGAGCAGCTGGAGCCAGGGTCGCGGATGTTCCTCCGCCGGTTCGAATCGATTCAGCAGCTCATCGAAGCCGTCGCGCGCTACTTCCTCGATCGCTACGTCAGCGTGTGCGAGCGCTTCACTCGTGCAACCGCCGAGAGCGATTATGAGGAGTGCGGCGCGTTTCACACGCCTCAACGCAATCAGGCGTGGTACGCGCATTGGAATCGCGGTCTGCTCCTGATTGGAGCAGACCCTCTCCGCTTCGGACTCAAAGCAGGGTCAGGTCGATACGGACATCGATGTCAGATCCACCGTAGCCCCGATCGGTATGGAGCGGGACGACGCTTTACATTCCAGGTGCTGGCTCGAGAGGATGGCTTCGGTGATCGCTCGTTCCACTGCCGCCAGCATTCCATCGGATGTTTTCTTTATCGGCAACAGCACCGCGATCGCGTCCCTGCGGTACTGAATCCTGAATAGAGGCTCGCCGCTATCGTCCGACACGACTCTGTCGCGCGTACTCCTTCTCGGCTTCCGGCCGGCGGCGGATGCGGATATCAGGCGATGATAAATCTCCCTGTTCGATGGTCGAGGAGACAGGGTGCTGATCAACCGCGCAGTCTCGATGATCCGTTTCCGGCAGCGCGGGTCTTCGAGTGCATCGGACAGCTCCAGCCCCCAGCCCTCGCAAATATCGATTGTGTCACTGAACACGCCGAGGATCACGCTGGGCAGTCTGCCCAGCTTCACCAGGCGCGAGACCTGCGATGCGGAGATGTGCAGCGCCTGCGCAATGTCCTGTTGAGATTTGAAGTGACCACTGCGTAGCCAGCGCGCATAGCTCAGCCCACGCTCATAGGGGCTGATGTCCTTGCGATGTCTGTTCTCCGTATCCATCGCCACGATCGCCTGTCGGTCCGACAGCTCGCAGATCTCGACGCCGATGGGCATATTGAGATGCCTGGCGACGAATAATCGGCGGGCGCCGAAAATGAGCTCGAAGTCGTAATCTGGATCGTCCCGCAGGCGGCGTCCCAGGACGGGTATCAACTGTCCGTGCTTGCTGAAGCTGTCGATCTCCAACCTGCACGACTGCTCGGTCACGTGCTCTTCAAGGCGGTCATGAAGCGGCCACAACTTACATCGAAACGGATTCACTGAAACGACTGATCGCATGCGTATCTCTCCATGGCCGTTTGCGAAAAGGCTTCCCAAGCACCGGCAAGCCCGCTGTGCCCCATCCCTCGCGAAGCGTTGCGATCCCCCCGGAGCGGTCGCAATAGGTCAGCGTCCTGCGCTTTTTCGAGAAAGCTGCAGGACTAGTCGTCGACAAGTGAAACAGTTGGGAGAAAACGCGGCCCGGCTCAGCGGCCGCATCGGGTTCGAATGCTCGTTCTGCATCGAAGGTATGAACAATGGCGAGCACACGATCAGACGTTCTCGAACAACCGCCCAGGCACAGTCGCTGCAACGGCTGGCTGATGGGACTCTGACTAGTCATTGTTGTTGCGAGCTGAAACTCATCGAATGGACACGACAAGAGTGCAGTTTATTGCGTGCTGCGTCAACGCGACAACGCCGGTCATTGCGCGACAGTGAACGCTCAGCGCATTCGAATTTATATACGAACATGTATGCGTGCGTGCAGGTAGGCGCACCTCCATCGCAACGGGCTGTCGGCGTTGCCGAGTCAATTGCAACTCGTCTGCTTCGACCTTACTATCGCCCGCGCTAAGCGACAGGCCTTGTTGCGCATGCGCTATGTGCAGGGTATGCGAACCGACGTACTCGACGGATGCGAGTCGAAGAGGATGCGATGGCTCATAAGATCGAGCACCATGCGGATGCGCTGGGATGCGCTCGCGTGGAGCTGCAGGCTCCGGTGTTTGATCTGCAGCAGGAAGACCAGAGCCTGTTTGATGCACCCATTGCGCAGACATCTGCGCTACGCGGCGTCTTGGAATCGACGCGGAAACGTATTCCGCTGCCAAGAAGTGCGGTTGCGAGCATGCAGGGGCACTTTTATCGGCTGCCCAATCACAACCGCAGCTTCTGCTACTCACTCGCCACGTCCGCGCCCGTTCTCGATGCCGCCGCACTCGTATTCAAAGGCTGCGAGCCGCTGATGGCCGATTTCCAGACGATGCTTGACTGGATGTCGCAGGCGCCGCTGCGAAAGTCCGGTCGCGTGATGGTCGACCACTTTCCTCTCGCCGAGGGGAAGATCCCGGGAGCGCTGTCGCTCAATGAGGCATGCCGCGAGGCGCAGATCGCCCTCGCGATACAGCGCAGGCACCTTCGACACTACGGTGAGCTCGCCAGAATGCCGGTCCCCTTGCTCATCCACGCG
Organism: uncultured Gammaproteobacteria bacterium; assembly: GCA_963710595.1. Lineage (GTDB taxonomy): Bacteria > Pseudomonadota > Gammaproteobacteria > Steroidobacterales > Steroidobacteraceae > Steroidobacter. Next base: position 411,137 of record CAVQAZ010000002.1, on the reverse strand, counting down.
ATTCCTGCAGCTCATGTCGCCGCGTTCCATTGCCGATGTGAAGGTTTCACGGCCCGGCGCAATAGAATTCCACTCTATTCCTATTTCGAGCGGCGCTTCGGCGCGGCTCGGGAGGTCGGCGCCAGCGAGATGCGCAGCGAACGCGACTCTCAGCCGGGTTGAAATCGGCTTTCCACCACGATCGTTACATGCAGTCGCCGGTGCTTGCAGAATGCAAGTGCCCAAGTCTCTGAGCTGCTTGGAACTGTGTTGGTACTTCCCTCCGTGCGAAGTGCGTGAAGCGAGTGTGCGATGTCGCGGCAGCGTGTACGCATCGCTTCAGTGGTGGTACGTTTGTTTTGAGAGCATGTCGCTCTCTCACGGAGGTAAGCTCAATGAAGAAGGTAATGAGGATGAGCAAGTCGCGCGCGAAGGCGATCAATGTGAAGGTGCGTGTGTTGAAGGACTCTCTGACGGCCATGGAGACCGGGATGACGACCCGGACCCACGGCGGCTAGCAGCACTCAGTAGAAAAGCTCAGCGTTCCCTCCTCACATGGGCATCCGGGCAGGAGTTTCTTTGCATGAGCTGCGCGGGACTCTCTGCGTCCTTCACACCAGCCTCGGCTTGACCGAGGTGGACGGCGCCGGGTTCGACCTATTGGAGCACGCGCTCGCCAGTGTCGGACGAGGAGGAAGCGAGCGCTTCGCCGCGCTGCTTGCAAGAGCCGGCATCGATAAGGCTCAGAGCCGCACGATCGCCGCTCAATTTGCCAAGCAGAACGTGTTTGCAAGCGGTGAAACGTCCTTCTGGTCGCCCGAGTCTCTCGGGCGATTTTTTAAACATCACGGTCGGCGCATGGAAATACGCATCGGTCCACTGCGCCAGCCGGATCTGGCTCAGCAGGACCGCGCGGTGCTGTTGCAGCTGCATGCGACCGGATGGCGGGCAATGCGCCGAGGGTGCTGCTTGCAATGCGCGGTACTGTGGGAGATTCAATCGGACCGCTCGCCGACCGAGGCCGCAAAATTGGTGACCGCGCGCCGAAGGCGCTCAGCGGTGGCTTTGAGTGCGGTCGAGTTGAAACGGATTCGGTCGGTGGTCGATGCAGCGAGCCTGGTGCAGGATCGCTGGGTGCGCGGCGAATATTCCGATGCGCGGATCCGCATGAAGAGGCAACGAATTGCGGCGGGTTGCTCGAAGTGCGTGCCGTCATCCGAGGAGCCGATGAGCGATAACATGCGGCATCCAGCGCTCTGCGCTCGGCAGGTGATCAAGCGTCTGGGCGTGTCGCTGCGCGAGCGAGTCGTTGAACGAAGAGGGCGCCATCGCCTGCCGATCGTCAGGGTCGCATGGGCCGTGGCGCTTCGCGCGAGAACAGGTCGCCGCAGTTTCGACGGAAACTTTGCGGCTCAGCTCGGAGTGGGATCGGATAAGCATGAGCGGCTGCTCACGGGTCGTGCCGAAGTCATCGAGCGCGCCTCAGCCATATTGCGAGAGCCGGATCTTCGTGCCACGCCCACGCGGCAACTCGCCCAGGCGCATCTCCCGCAGGAGCAGTGGGGGCTCTACACGACCGAGCAATACGCGAGCCCGTCCTTCCCGTTTCAGCCCGTCGATGCGGACACCCCCATCGACTGGATGTGGGCGACGGACTTGGTGACCGGCCAACGGCTGTTGGTGCCCGCGGCATTTACTATGACCTCGCGTCTCTACACCAGGCGTTTTGTGAGTTCCTCGTCCAACGGTGTAGCGACTCACACGAGCGCCGAGGCTGCGATCCGTTCTGCGCTGCTCGAGGTTATCGAGCGCGATGCGATCCAAATTGCGTGGTATGGCGGAGTCGCCGCCTTCCCATTCGACGCGCGGCGCATACCCATCGCCCCGGAGTTCCGTGCACATTTCAGCCGTGAAGGGTGGACGCTGCGCTTCGCATGGCTGCAGGGGCGGGCGGGGCTTGTCGTGGTCGCGGTGCTTGCCGAGATGCAATCGGCGAAGGGGCGATTTCCTAAAGGAGCGACCGTGCTGTGCTCAGCTGCCGCCGGAGAAATCAAGTCGGCAGCAATGCGCGCCCTGCGCGAAACAGTGATGGTCACCGAGGCGTTGACGTTGCGCGCGGAACTCCCCGGACATCGCGATCTGCTCACCCAAACGCCACGGCTAAGCGGATTTTGGAACGTCGGCGTGCTGACCGATATCACTTTCCTTTACTTGAGTCCGGCGATGCTGCCGGTCGTGGATGCCTTCTTCAGCGGTCCTCGACTGCGGACTCCGGCGTTCGAATGCGCCGACGATGCGGCATCTATCGCCGCCCGGTTGCGCCAGGAAGGTCTGCGGCCGCTTTCGATCGATTTGTCGATCCGGCAATCCAAACCGTTTGTGACCCGCCAGGCGCTCATTGTCGGGACGCAGCCGTTGGCGTTCGGCACTGGAGTGCTGCGGCTCGGTACTGGCTTGTTACCGACGAAACTGCCGGTTCGCTCGCCGCCGCTGCCAGCGATGAACTATCGGCTCGAAGCCGGAGTTCTCAACCCTTACGTCCTGCCGCTCGCCTGAGCGCGTCGCTTCGCTTCCTCGTTTCAATGCAGTCCTCTCGTCCGCAGAAAGTACTCGTGATCGGCGCCGGCCTCGCGGGCCTGACCGCCGCTTTCGAGCTGCGCGAGGCCGGGCTCGAGGTGACGGTTGTGGAGGCGCGCTCTCGTCCCGGCGGGAGGGTGCTGACACTGCGCCAACCGTTTTCGGATGGGCTGTACGTGGAAGCCGGCGCCAAATACGTTCTCGGAGATCACGACGTGGTGATCCGGTTCGCTCGCGAGCTCGGAGTTCAGCTGGCGCCACTCCCGTCCGCCGCCGACGATCGAGAAATGTTTTATGTGCGTGGAAAAAAGGTCGTCACGCGCGCCGACGACGGCGAGGCGTGGTCACGCATCTACTCTTTGACTGCGGAGGAATGTCGCGCCGGACTGGCGGGATTGGAAAAGAAATATGTCGCAGGGATGCTGGCGGCGCTCGGAGATCCGCGTGCGAGCGCCTGGTGGCGGCAGTTGCACTCGGAACTCGACACACTGACTTTTCGCGAGCTTCTGCAGAGACAAGGAGCGTCCGAGGATGTGGCGGAGTTATTCGGCATGGGAACGTTCGGCATCATCGGCGACGGTCTGGGCGAAGTGTCGGCTCTGGCGCTGCTTCGCCGACACGCGCTGCTCGTTTCCGGGGCATGCCGCGGCGTTTTCACGATTCAGGGAGGCAGTGAGCGTCTGCCGCTGGCGCTGGCGCGGGAGCTGGCCGACGTGATTCGCTTCGACTGCGAGGTGGAGGTCATTGCCCAGGACGAGACGCAGGTCCAAGTAAGTTGCCGCACCCGTGATGGCGACAAGCGCGTGTTCCGTGCGGACTACGTCGTGATTGCCATTCCCTTCTCCGTGTTGCGCACACTGCGTGTTGAGCCGCCATTCTCGGCGCCGAAGCGGGAGATCGTCGGCGAGTTGCCGCATACCTCGGTCGCTCGCGTGTATCTGCAGTGCGACCTTCAGCTGTGGGGAGAGCACGCGCATGAGTCGGTCTCGACGGATCTTCCAGTGATGCAACTGAGGCACGCGACTCGCGGTCAACAGGCAAGTGCAGGTGTCCTCGAGTCCTATGTAACCGGTCCTCCCGCACGCATCGCTGCGGCCATGAGCGAGGATGAACGTATTGATTTCGTGCTGGCGCACGCCGAGCAAGTCTTTCCCTCCATTCGCGCACACTTTCAGCGTGGTGCTGCATATTGCTGGGATGAAGACAGGTGGGCGCGAGGCGCATTCGCATGGTTTCGTCCCGGACAACTCTCTCGCTGGCGGGAGCACCTGGCCGCGCCCGAAGGACGCGTTTATTTTGCCGGCGATCAAACCTCGATCCTTCCGGGATGGATGGAGGGAGCGATGACTTCAGGTGCGGCAGCAGCGCGAGAGATCAACGCTCGCGCTGCTCAGCCCGGGCGTTGTGAAGGAGCCACGGAATGGTCAGATCGTTTCCGCTAGCAATCCGGTTCGCATTGTTCGTGCTGCTGCCGATCGGTGTCGTGCTGATATGGATGATCGCGCGCTACTCGGCCTCGGCCGCCCTGGTCGAGGGTCCGCTCGAAGCTGCCGGGCTCGGACCTCGACGTGCGCATTACTACCGAGGAGCATGGAGTGCCCCACGTTCACGGCAAGACCGACCGGGATGTTTTTTTCGCGATGGGCTATCTGCATGCCGCCGAGCGGATGTGGCAACTCGAGATGCAACGGCGCATTGCCAGGGGAACACTGAGTGAGCTGCTCGGCCCCGGTGCGTTACGGCAGGATGTATGGATGCGGACCTTGGGCATCTATGATGTTTCCCGGTCCGCCTGGGCGGGATTGAGTGAAGATGCCCGCGAATCGTTGCGTGCCTATGCGGCGGGTGTCAACGCATGGCTCGATGGCAAGCCCGAGCTGCCCCTGGAATATGCGTTGCTGGGCGTCGTGCCGGAGCCATGGCAGGAAATCGATTCGCTGGCGTGGAGCAAAGTATTTGCACTCAGCCTCTCCGGTAATTTTTCGGCGGAGATCGATCGATATTTGCTGGGACAGCACCTGAGCGCGGCCGAGTTGTCCGCTTTGTTCCGTGGTCGCAGCGGCGATGCGGAGGTGAGTCTCTCCGAACCTCGAGGCGAGCGTCCCGATTCGCTGACGGCCGTCGTGCTGCTGCATCGCTCATTGGAACGCGACTTCGGAATCGGTGGCCGGTACGTCGGTAGCAACGCTTGGGCCATCTCGCAGCATCTGACGCGCGATGGCAGCACCATCCTCGCGAACGATCCTCACCTGGCATTGCAGATTCCCTCGCCGTGGTATCCGGTCGTTCAGAGCGGCGGGCGTCTGCGTGTGAAGGGAATGAGCCTGGTGGGGCTGCCCGTCGTGGTGTTCGGTCGCAACGAACGGATCGCCTGGGGCGGCGCGAATCTGCTGGCGGATGTGCAGGACCTGTACTTCGAGCAGTTCGACGTCGCCGACCCGGGGCGCTACCGCACGGCCGACGGCTGGCAGCAGGTGTCCGTGCGCGAGGAGATCATCTCGGTCAAACAGGATTTTCCGGCGTCCCTGCGCAAGGCTTTTGCGCCGGTCCGCGTCAATGTCAGGTCGACGCGGCACGGGCCCGTGATCACGGACGCCGTCGGCGCCCTCGAAGAGCCAGTGTCGTTGCAATGGACGGCGCTCGCCGAGACAGACCGATCGTACGAATCGTTTCTCCGGCTTGGCTACGCGCACGACTGGGACTCGTTCCGTGAGTCGTTTCGCGAGCACGTGGCACCGACGCTTCATATGCTCTACGCGGATGATGCGGGTCACATCGGGTCGCTGGCGGTAGGAAAGATTCCGCTGCGAAGCGGAGCGGACGGCTCGCTGCCTGCGCCGGGGTGGACCGAAGAATACGGCTGGCGCGGCTTTATTCCCTTCGACAGCATGCCGCAGTCGTACGATCCCGAGACCGGCTACATCGTCACCGCAAACAACAAGATCGTCGATGATGCGTATCCTTATTTCATCTCCAGCGACTGGGCGCCGGCGAGCCGCGCCGAGAGAATCGAGCAGCTCGTGCGAGAGTTTTCGGCTCGCGGCGAATCCGCCACGATCGAGCAGGCGCAACGCATCCAACGCGATCTGCTCAGCCTTCCGGCCCGCAGGCTCCTGCCCATTCTCGCGGCCCTGCCCGCGACGGATCCGCTGCAGCTGGAGGCTGTGAGCAGACTGAAGCAATGGAATGGCGAGATGAACGGAGCCAGCGTGGGCGCATCGATCTTTAATGTTTGGATGCGACATTTGCGCCTGCGCCTGTTCGTGCCTCGGCTGGACCGGGATTGGGGGCGGCGTCGTACGCGCAACCATCTCGAGCAGGTATTCGCGCGGCTGCCGCTGGACGTTATTTACGATGCATTGACTGACACGCGCGGCATCTGGTGCGAATCTTCGGCGGCCGCCGGAATGGCGCAGGCGCCGCGACGGCCGCGCTGCCAGGAGATTCTTACCGCCTCACTGGCCGATGCACTGATCGAGTTACGCAAGCTGCGGGGCGCGGACATGGATTCGTGGCAGTGGGGCAGCATCCACGAGAATGTTTATGAGCATCTGCCGTTCAGTGATGTCAAGGGTTTGTCACTGCTGTTTGAGCGCCGGAGCGCGAGCGGCGGCTCCGAGGACACCGTCAGTGCCGCCGCGGCGGAGTATCGAGAAGCGGAAGGCTATCGTGGCACGCACGGCGTGAGCTTTCGCCAAGTGATGCAGTTGAGCGGTGCGCGCAGCACGCATGTGTTTATGAACACGGCCGGGCAATCCGGCAATCCCTTCAGCGGCCGCTACTCGAACCTGGTGAAGCCGTTCGAGGCCGGCCAGTACTACTCGCTGGCGGACTTCTAACATGCCCTGCACGACGCCGTTGCACTCATGAGCCTGCTCAGCGAATTCAGCAGCACCGCCCCGAACCGCGTTTTCATTGCGGTGCTGCTCGGGGCACTCGCGGGGATGAGCTATGCGGTGCTCATTCCGCTGGTGTTCGGCGCTCTGCAGACGCCGCCGCCGGGGCTCGAGTACGAGACGCGGGGCGTCGCCAAGGTGCTCGACATCGAGGTTTCCAGTCCGCGGCTCGCGGGCGTCTTCTTTGCGGCCTGTCTCTTGATCCTGCTGGCGAGGATCATCTCCCAGACCACTCTGACCCGGGTTTCCATGGAGCTGACGACCGCGATGCGGATGCGCCTGTATGCCAGGATTCTCGGCACGCCGTACCAGGTCATCGAAGCCATCGGGCCGGCGCGATTGACAGTGGCGGTACTCGAGGACGTGCGGCGCATCGTCGCCGGCGCGCAGACGCTGCCCGACTTGATGATAGGTTCGGTCACCGTGCTGGGCATGCTCGGGTTGCTGCTGTTTCTGGATGCAGACGTATTCGTGTTCGTGCTCGAGGCGCTGGTGCTCGCGATCCTCACTTACCAGATTCCCATGCTGCTCGCCGATCGCCGCCTGCGGCGCGCCCGGCAAATTTACGACGAGCTGTCGCGAGCCATTCGCGGGCTGATACATGGCATCAAGGAACTGAAGCTGAGCGGGACCAAGCGGGCAACTTATCTCGATGCAGTGCTGCGGACACAGGAGAGCGAATTTCAACGCAGCCAGCAGCAGGCGACGTCGATCATGGCGGCCGTGAACAGCTACGGCGACATGCTCGGGTTCATCGTGATCGGCGTGCTCGCATTCTGTTTCGTGAACTACCGCTCGATCAGTCACGAGGAGCTGATCGTGATCATCATGTCTTTGCTGTACCTGAGTGGCCCGATCGCGCTCATCACCAATGCGTTGCCCGCTCTCATGGCGGCCCGGGTGTCGTTCGCGAATATCGAACGCCTGTTCGGTGAGCTGCCTGAGCCCGACAAGGGGGCGGCAGCGTGCAGCGGCGCGGACGCGAGCTGGGATCGCATCGAGTTGTCGCAAGTGTGCTACCGGCACCGCGCCGATGCGCACCGGGATGGTTTCCAGATCGGACCGATCGACATGGAGATCCGCAAGGGCGAGGTCGTCTTCATCGCCGGCGGCAACGGCTCGGGAAAATCGACGCTCGGCAAGATCATCGCGCTGCTGTATGCGCCGTCCTCGGGGTCGATTCGATTCGGCGGCGAGCGGGTGCAGGAGGCGGGTGCGGATCGATACCGCAGCGGGATCTCCGCGATATTTTCCGATTTCCACCTCTTCGATCGACTGCTCGGCGAGGTGGACTCACGGCAGCTCGTGAACGTGCGGCGTCACATCGAAGATTTTGGGTTGAGCAGCCAGGTGAGCATCGAGGCCGGCTGCTTCTCGACCGTCGAGCTGTCGGACGGACAAAAGAAACGTCTGGCGCTGGCGGCCGCGTTCGCTGATGACAGCCAGCTGTATCTGTTTGACGAGTGGGCGGCGGACCAGGATCCGGAGTTCAAACAGCGGTTCTACACGCAGGTGTTGCCGGGGCTCAAGGCGCTGGGCAAGGCCGTGGTCGTCATCAGCCATGACGAGCGCTACTTCGACGTGGCCGACCGCATCTTTTTTATGGAGCATGGCCGGATCGTGCGGCACAAGGAGCGAGGTGAGGGATGAGCGACAAAGCATGGTTCCTGCGCGAGAGCGTTTACATCGATCCGCTAGTGAACAGCTGGTACGCCTGGCCCAATCTGATCGCTCCGGTCACCTATGCGATGTACATGAGCAAGACGCATCGGCGCCTGATGACTTCCTTCGTCCACAATCACGAGCTGCATCTTGCCGGCAGCAAAGACGCTCTGCTGGCGGGAGGAGGAGAGTTCGTGGCGTGCTCGAAGGAACAGCTCTCGCAGGTGCAGGCGCTGCTTGAGCACTATGAGAGGCAGTGCTCGCAGTATTACCAGCTTGCCGACGCCATCAAGCAACTCGATGCGCTGGTCAGGACACACACCAGCGGGGAATCCATGGAGGCGCTCTACGAGCGCGTGCCGGAGATGCTCAAGGGCTATGTCGAGCTGTTCATGGATCTCTACCATCAACCCTCGTACCGGCTGATCGAAGGGCTGCTGTACCGTAGCGGGTACTACCGCACGCAACTGCAGTCGGTTCAGTTCGGTGTGCTGGACAGGATGCAGGCGCGCCCCTTTGTGCTGAGCACGCCGAGAATCGTCGATGCCACGGGGCTGCGCCTGAAGCGCCCTTTCGACTCGCAGCTGTGGGACCGGATATTTCGTGCGCGCGAGGAGCCTATCGCCGCCGCCGAAATCCCGGCGCTGTTCGATGCCGAGGAATGCAGTGGTGGATTGTCGCCCGAGGCTATGTTCACGACGACGCCGCCGCGCTCCCGGTATGAGCCCGTGCGTTCGGGTGTGCGGTTGTTATATACGGGCCACGCGGGATTCCTCGTCGAGGCTCCGAACTGCTCGATCCTGATCGATCCCGTGATCGCATACCGGGCCGGGCAGGATGCGCAGGACGTCGTCTCGTACTGCGATCTGCCGCGACGGATCGATTTCGTCTGCATCACGCACAACCATTCCGATCACGTCAATATCGAATCGCTGCTACAGCTGCGTTACAAGATCGGCACCGTGCTGGTGCCGAAGAACAACGGCGGCACGCTCGCCGATCCTTCCCTGAAGCTCATTCTCCAGCACCTCGGCTTCAGGGTGCGGGAGATGGAGGATCTCGAGGAAGTCGCGATCGACTCGGGACGCATCGTGAGCGTGCCGTTTCTGGGCGAGCATGGCGATCTCAACATCCGCAGCAAATGTGCGTGGCTGCTCGACATCGCCGGACGCAGGATGTACTTCGGCGCCGATTCATCCAACCTCGATAGTCGCGCATGTACCAGCACGTGCGCGAGTGCACCGGCGACATCGACGTGCTTGCGATCGGCATGGAATGCGTCGGCGCGCCCTACACATGGTTGTATGGTGCCTTGACAACGGAAGTGGTGACCAAGAGGATCAGAGAGTCACGACGGCTCGACGGATCGAACTTCGAGAAGGCACGCAGGATGCTCGATGCTTTTGGCGCCAAGCGAGTCTTCATCTATGCGCTGGGACTCGAACCCTGGTACCGATATTTCACCGGGCTCGAGTATGCGCCGGGGTCGGAGCAGCTGATTCAATCGCAGAAGATGGTCGATCACTGCAACAGCGTGGGCGTCCCGGTAGAGCGATTGTTCGGCAAGTACACGCTGTACCTGTGAGTGCAGCAGGGCATAGCGCCGCCTGATGAGCGAATGGATTGCGGCCGCGCACCACGTGCTGCCAGCTTAGGGAGCGAGCAAACATTGAACGCGAACCGACAGGATGGCGATCGGAATGCACTCCAGCAGGCGGTGCTGCTGCAGCGTTTGCAAAAACGCATGCAGGAGCGGGCGCAGGTCTCGGCGATGCCGGGCATTCCGCGGGCGGATCGCGGCGAGCGGGTGCCCCTGTCATGGGCGCAGCAGCGGCTGTGGTTTCTGGACCAGTTGGATCCCGGTGCGAGCGTTGCATATCACTTGCCGGTGTCGTTGCGATTGGCAGGGCTGCTGGATCGAGCGGCACTGCGCGCGACGCTGGATCGGCTGGTGTACCGGCACGAAAGCCTGCGCACGAGCTTTGTCAGCGTGGAGGGCGAGCCGGTGCAGGTGATAGGTTCGCCCGAGGGTGGCTTCAGCCTGCGCGAGGTGGATTTGCGTGGCCTGCCGGGGAGGGAGCAGGCGGTGCGGGTCGCCCAGCTCAGTGCAGCCGAAGCGGTGGAGCGCTTCGATCTGTCGAGCGGACCGCTGATCCGCGGGCAGCTGCTGCAGCTGGCCGAGCAGGAGCACATCCTATTGATCACGCAACACCACATCATCAGCGATGGATGGTCGATGGGGGTGATGATCCAGGAGGTCACCGAGTTGTACGAGGCGTACCTGCAGGGGCGGGAGGATCCGCTGCCGGCGTTGCCGATCCAGTATGCGGACTATGCGCTGTGGCAGCGCCGGCATCTGCAGGCGGGGGAGCTGGAGCGTCAGGTGCAGTACTGGCGCGAGCATCTGCGGGGTGCGCCGGGGTTGCTGGAGTTACCGACCGATCGAGCGCGCCCGGCGGTGCAGAGCTATGCGGGGGAGAGCGTGGAGGTGGTGTTGCCGCCATCGCTGACGCGGCAGCTGCGGGCGTTGTCGCAACGCCATGACAGCACGCTGTTCATGACGCTGCTGTGTGGGTGGGCGGTGGTGCTGGGACGGCTGAGCGGACAGAGCGAGGTGGTGATCGGCACGCCGGTGGCGAACCGAGGTCGAGCGCAACTGGAGCCGTTGATCGGGTTCTTCGTGAACACGCTGGCGCTGCGGGTGGATCTGTCGGGCGAGCCGCGGGTGGCACAGTTGCTGAGCGACGTGCGCGCTCGGGTGCTGTCGGCGTTCGAACGCCAGGATGTGCCTTTTGAGCAGGTGGTCGAGGCGCTGCAGCCGGTGCGCAGCCTGAGCTTCAGTCCGCTGTTTCAAGCTACGTTCAGTTGGCACAACACTCCCGCGCCGACGAATTGCGGCTGCAGGGCATGAGGTGGACGCGGCTGGAAGCGGACACTGCAACCACCCAGGCCGATCTGTCTCTTCACCTGACGGATGCAGACACCACGCTGACAGGTCACATCGTCTATTGCAGCAGTTTGTTTGATCGCGATACGGTGGAGCGGATGGTGGGCTATCTGCAGCGGGTGCTGTGGGGCATGGTGGAGGAGGAGCAGCAGCGCATTGGGGAGCTGCAGCTGCTGAGCGAGGCACAGCGCGAGCAGGTGCTGGTGACGTTCAACGCAGTGGAGCCCGTCTCAGCGCTGGATGAGCGCCTGGTGCAGGAGTTGTTCGAGGCACAGGTCGCTGCGACTCCCACGGCGGTGGCGGTGGTGTTCGAGGATGAGCAGCTGAGCTACGCAGAGCTGAACGCGCGAGCGAATCAGCTGGCGCATTACCTGATCGGCCGGGGCGTGCGTGTGGAGGATCGGGTGGCGATCTGCGTGGAGCGCAGTGTCGAGATGCTCGTGGGGATGCTGGGTGTGCTGAAGTCGGGTGCGGGCTATGTGCCTTTGGATCCGAGCTATCCGGCGCAGCGCCTGTCGGACATGGTGCAAGACAGTGCGCCGGTGATGCTGCTGACACAGAGTGGCCTGCAGCAGCATCTGCCGGTGCTCGAAGTTCCTGTGTTGCGTCTCGATGTCGATCTGGCTGTGATCGCGCGCGGCCAGAACAGCTCGAATCCCCGAGTCGAGAGTCTGAGGCCGCAGCACCTTGCCTATGTCATCTACACGTCGGGATCGACCGGCACACCGAAGGGCGTGATGGTCGAGCATCGCAACCTTGTCGCATCTACCGTGGCGCGAGTAGCAGCATATGGAACAGGGCAACGGTTCCTGTTGCTGTCCTCGATCGCGTTCGACAGTTCGCTCGCGGGCATCTTCGGAACGCTCGCATCCGGGGGAATGCTGTGCGTTTCGGATGCTAAACAGCCTTCCCGAGTGGTACGCGAGACTATCGAACGTCACGGAATCACCAGCCTGTTGTGCGTTCCTTCTTTCTTGAAATCGATCTTGGAAAATGCGAGCCACGATGAATTGAAGTCTCTCGAGCATGTCATCGCTGCCGGCGAGCCGTGCCCGACCACACTTCCAGCGCGTTGCGCGGCAGTTGCCCCGCGGGCGCGTTTTCACAACGAATACGGGCCGACGGAAGCTACTGTTTGGGCAACGAGGTACGAAGGGCATGCGCCGGAGCACTGCCACTCGGTCCCGATCGGCCGTCCGATAGCCAACACGCGGATCTACATTTTGGATGAGCACCTGGAACCGGTGCCGCTGGGCGTAAGCGGAGAGATTTACATTGGAGGAGCGGGTGTTGCGCGCGGATATTTGAATCGAGCGGAGCTGACGGCGCAGCGCTTCGTGCGCGATCCGTTCAGCGAGGCGCCCGGGGCGCGGATGTACAAGACGGGCGACGTGGGTCGCTGGCGTGAGGATGGCCACATCGAGTACCTGGGTCGCAATGATTTCCAGGTGAAGCTGCGCGGATTCCGGATCGAGTTGGGTGAGATCGAGGCGAAGCTCGGCAGCTGCGCCGGGGTGCGCGAGGCGGTGGTGATCGCACGCGAGGAGAGTGCAGAAGAGCGTCGTCTGGTGGCGTACGTGGTGATGAAGGAGGGCGCGCCGCTGTCGGTCAGCGGGTTGCGCGAGGAGCTGTCGGGGACATTGCCGGAGTACATGGTGCCGAGCGCGTTCGTGGAGTTGGCGCAACTACCATTGACCGCAAACGGGAAGTTGGATCGTCAAGCGCTGCCGGCGCCCGATGAGCGCGCGGTGGCCAAGCGCCAGTACGAAGCGCCGCAGGGTGAAGTGGAAGGTGTGCTGGCGCAGATCTGGCAGGAGCTGCTGGGACTGACACAGGTGGGTCGCCACGATCACTTCTTCGAGCTGGGCGGACACTCGCTGCTGGTGATCTCGATGATCGAGCGTCTGCGAGAGCGGGGACTGCACACTCATGTGCGTGCAGTCTTCACTGCGCCCACGCTGAGCACGATGGCGGCAACGATCGAGACAGGCGCTGTGCCGGCGGCAAGCCATGCGGTCCCGCCGAATCTCATCCACGCCGATGCCACCCTGATCACGCCGGAGATGTTGCCGCTGGTGGCTCTGACGCAAGAGCAGATCGACCGGATCGTCACGGCCGTGCCCAATGGGGTCAGCAACATCCAGGACATCTATCCGCTCTCGCCACTGCAGGAGGGAATGCTCTTTCATCATCTGATCAGCGACGAGGCCGATGCCTATCAAGGCTTCTGGCTGCTCGGCTTCGACGATCGGCCCAAGCTCGACGCTTTTCTCACGGCGCTGCAGGTCATCGTCGATCGTCATGACATCCTGCGCACCGCCATGCATTGGGAGCTTCTTCCCAAGCCGCTGCAGGTGGTACAGCGGCAAGCAACATTACCCGTCACGGAGCTGACGCTGACCGGGCAGATCGATGCCTGGGAGGAGTTGAAAGCAGTGACTCAGCGCCCAGAGCAGCGGCTCGACCTTCACCGGGCACCCTTGCTCGCTGCGTACATCGCCGCGGATACACCTCGCCGGCAATGGCTGCTACTGCTGCAGCATCATCACCTGATCGAAGATAACTACTCGCTGCAAATCATACTCAACGAAGCGACGTTATTGCTGCTGCGTCGGCCGTATGAGCTGCCGCGCCCGCATCCTTTTCGAGACTTCGTCGCGCAGACGCTGGCAACGCCGACTCAGGAGCACGAGGATTATTTTCGCGCGGAGCTCAGTCACATCGATGAGCCGACCGCACCTTTTGGCAGGGTGGATCTGCGAGGCGATGGTGCTGGGATCAACGAGGCGAATTTGACGATCGACGACGCTCTTGGCGAGCGTCTGCGCGCCGGTGCGCGGCGTGAGCGCGTCACCCCGGCGGCGTTGTTTCATCTTGCATGGGCACTGGTTCTGGCCCGCTGCAGCGTTCGCCGGGAAGTCGTCTTCGGCACTGTCCTCTCGGGACGCATGCAGGCGCCCGGAAAGGTGGAGAACGTGCTCGGCATGTTCATCAACACGCTGCCGTTGCGACTTAGCGTGGACGCCGCGTGCACGCGCACTGCGGTTCGCGACACGCAGCAACGATTGATAGAGCTGATGAAGCACGAGCAGGCGCCCCTGGGACTTGCTCAGCGATGCAGCGGCGTGGGCTCGTCGCGGCCGTTGTTCACAGCGCTATTGAATTTTCGAAACACCCTTCCTGAGGCTGCCGGCGCGGGAACCGATGCAAAGGCGGCGTTTGAGGGAATACGGGTGTTGCGCGCCGAAGAGCGCACCAACTATCCGTTGTCGCTCGCAGTCGATGACTCCGGGCACGATTTCTCGCTGCGCATGCAAGCGGTCGAGGGCATCGATGCCCGGCGTATCAATGGCTATTTTCTTGCAGCACTGAATGCGTTAGCCGATGCGTTGCTGGGAGAAGGCGTAACGCCGCTTGGGGAGATCGACGTGCTGCCGGAGGAGGAGCGCCGGCAGTTGCTGGTCACTTTCAATGACACGGCAGCGGACTACCCGCGCGAACGCCTGATTCACGAGTTGTTCGAGGAGCAGGCGGCTGCGAATCCCACGGCGGTGGCAGTGGTGTTCGAGAATGAGCAGCTGAGCTACGCGGAGCTCAACGCGCGAGCGAATCAGCTGGCGCATTACCTGATTGGAAAGAGCGTGCGTCCGGATGATCGAGTCGCGATCTGCGTGGAGCGGGGGCCGCAGCTGATCATCGGCATGCTGGCTGTGCTCAAGGCAGGCGGCGCCTATGTGCCGCTCGATCCAAGTTATCCGGCCGAGCGGCTGGCTTTCATGCTCGAGGACTGCGCTCCGGTTGTGGTGCTGACGAGCTCGGAGATGGAAGCGTACCTGCCGGTGCAGAGTGTTCCCGTCCTGCGTCTCGACATCGACCTGACCCTGCTCTCGCGCCGCGGGCACGATCACAACCCCGATCCGAGATTGCTGGGACTCAACTCCCGCCACTTGGCCTACGTGATGTACACGTCGGGCTCCACCGGCAAACCCAAGGGCACGCTCGTCGAACACGGTAACGTGATCCGCCTCGTTAGGAACTGCGACTACGTTCGGATCGATGCGGATGCAGTCGTGGCGCAAGCGGCGAATGCCTCTTTCGATGCGGCGACATTCGAGGTTTGGGGTGCGCTGGTGAATGGGGCCAGGCTGGTGCAGATCAGCCACGACACGCTCATGGAACCGCGGAAGCTCGGCGAGCGCTTGCGGGCGCAGCAGGTCAGTGTGTTGTTCGTCACCACAGCCTTGTTCAATCGCGTGGCGCGGACTGAACCGTCATGTTTCGAGTGCCTGCAGTCATTGCTGTTCGGTGGCGAGGCAGTGTCTCCGTCGGATGTTAGAACCATCGTGGCGCAAGGCATGCCGCGGCGGTTGCTGCATGTCTACGGTCCGACTGAGAATACGACGTTTACCAGCTGGTTCGAAGTCACGGCAGCGAATCTGGCTGCGGACCGGACCGTTCCCATCGGCCGTCCGATAGCAAACACGCAGATCTACATCCTGGACGAGCACCTGGAGCCGGTGCCGCTGGGCGTGAGCGGAGAGATTTACATCGGAGGAGCGGGCGTTGCGCGCGGATATTTGAATCGAGCGGAGCTGACCGCACAACGCTTCGTGCGCGATCCGTTCAGCGAGGCGCCCGAGGCGCGGATGTACAAGACGGGCGACGTGGGTCGCTGGCGTGAGGATGGCCACATCGAGTACCTGGGTCGCAATGATTTCCAGGTGAAGCTGCGCGGATTCCGGATCGAGTTGGGTGAGATCGAGGCGAAGCTGGGCAGCTGCGCCGGGGTGCGCGAGGCGGTGGTGATCGCACGCGAGGAGAGTGCAGAAGAGCGTCGTCTGGTGGCGTACGTGGTGATGAAGGAGGGCGCGCCGCTGTCGGTCAGCGGGTTGCGCGAGGAGCTGTCGGGGACATTGCCGGAGTACATGGTGCCGAGCGCGTTCGTGGAGTTGGCGCAACTACCATTGACCGCAAACGGGAAGTTGGATCGCCAAGCGCTGCCGGCGCCCGATGAGCGCGCGGTGGCCAAGCGCCAGTACGAAGCGCCGCAGGGTGAAGTGGAAGGTGTGCTGGCGCAGATCTGGCAGGAGCTGCTGGGACTGACACAGGTGGGTCGCCACGATCACTTCTTCGAGCTGGGCGGACACTCGCTGCTGGTGATCTCGATGATCGAGCGTCTGCGAGAGCGGGGACTGCACACTCATGTGCGTGCAGTCTTCACTGCGCCCACGCTGAGCACGATGGCGGCAACGATCGAGACAGGCGCTGTGCCGGCGGCAAGCCATGCGGTCCCGCCGAACCTCATCCCCGCCGGTGCCACCCGGATCACGCCGGAGATGTTGCCGCTGGTGGCTCTGACGCAAGAGCAGATCGATCGGATCGTCACGGCCGTGCCCAATGGGGTTGGCAACATCCAGGACATCTATCCGCTCTCGCCGCTGCAGGAGGGCATGCTCTTTCATCATCTCATCGACGCGCAGAAGGACGTTTACCAGGATGTTTTCCGGGTGGAATTCGCCGACCGTTCCAGGTTGGACGCGTTCCTGGCAGCGTTGCAGGTCGTCATCGACCGCCACGATGTCCTGCGCAGTTCCATCCACTGGGAGAAGTCGCCGCGGCCTGTACAAGTGGTACAGCGCGTCGCGCCCCTGCCCGTGACCGTCCTGTCTCTGCCCGGCTGCACCGACGTCATGGGTGAGCTCCGGTCCTTGACCGATCCTCAACAGCAGCGGATGGATTTGCGACGCGCGCCGCTGCTCGCTGCATGTATCGCGGCTGAGCACGGCTCCGAGCTTTGGATACTGTCGCTGTTCGTGCATCACATCATCAATGACAATTATTCAGATCAGCTGCTGCTGCGAGAGATTCAGCTGCTCATGCAGGGGCGTGCGCATGAGCTGCCGACGCCGCTTCCCTATCGAAACTTCATCGCCCGGGCGCGTTCATTTCGTACTCCGGAGTTCGAGGCATACTTCCGCCGGCAGCTGGCTGATATCGATGCTCCGACGGCACCATTTGGCGACACGAATGTGCGCGGCAACGGCTCGGATCTTTCCGAGAGCTCCTGCCTCCTGCCCGAAGAGCTGACGAACCTCATACGCAGCTGCGCTCGCCAGGAGAAGGTCAGCTCCGCGGTATTGTTTCATGTGGCCTGGGCGCGGGTGCTGGCCAAGTGCACGGGACGCGAGAGCGTAGTGTTCGGCACCGTACTGTCCGGGCGCATGCAAGGCGTGCACGGTGCGGATCAGGTACTGGGAATGTTTCTAAACACGCTGCCGTTGCGTGTTACGGTCGATGACCGGAGCGTGACCGAGGCTGTGCAAGACGTTTCCAGAAACATGAATGAGCTGCTCGCGTACGAGCAGGCGCCTCTGGCCGATGTGCAACGATTCAGCGCAGTACCAGCCGATCGGCCGTTGTTTACCACCCTACTGAACTATCGCCACCCGGATATCGTTCAGGCGACGCGTGGCGCGGCGCGCGAGGAACTGGACTTGGAGGGCTTGTTGCCCCTGGAAATTGTCGACCGAACCAATTTCCCGATTGCGGTTTCGGTCAACGATTCGGAACGCATTCATTTACACGCGGCGTGCGCGCCGGGCATCGATCCTGCGCGCATCGTGGGCTACCTGCGCGCCGCAGTGGAACGACTGGTCGACGCTCTGAGGCTTGGCGGACGGCAACCGCTGTCATCCATCGACGTGCTGCCCAGTGAGGAGCGGCACCAGCTGATTGAAACGTTCAACGCGACGCGACGGGCATATCCTCAGGAGCATTTGCTGCACGAGCTGTTCGAGACGCAGGTGCGCTTGCATCCGTCCGCGGCCGCCGTTGTGTTCGAAGAGCAGCAGTTGAGCTATGAGGAGCTCAATGTGCAGGCGAATCGACTGGCGCACCGTCTGATCGCGCTGGGTGTCCGCCCGGATGATCGAGTGGCGATCTGCATGGAGCGCAGCCTGGAAATGGTCGTAGGGCTGCTTGGAATTCTAAAAGCCGGCGCCGGGTATGTGCCGCTCGATCCGAGCTATCCGCCGCAACGGCTCGCCTACATGCTGGCAGATTGTGAGCCAGCGGCATTGCTGACGCAGGGCGAGTTGCATGAGCACCTGGGCGTCGGTGATGTCCCCGTGTTGCTGTTGGATGCGGCGGCTGAGCGTGCGGTTCTTGCACGGCAGTCGAGCGAGAACCCGGACGCTCGTGCACTGCGTGTGTGCTCGCACCACCTTGCTTATGTGATCTATACGTCCGGCTCCACCGGCGCTCCGAAAGGAGTGATGGTCGAGCACCGCCACGTCGTCAATCTATGGGCCGCTCTGGAGGAAGTACTACGGAGTCATTTGCGTGCGGGAGCCGTGGTTGCCGGGAACGCGGGTATCTCTTTCGATGTTTCCTTGCAATGGCTCACGCAGCTGCTCTGCGGCCGGCGGCTAGTCATTCTTCCGCAGCGTGTCCGAGCCGACGGAGCGGCGCTCAGGGATTTCCTCGAGCGTCATCGGCCGCATCTGATCGACTGCACGCCCTCGCAGCTCAGAGCGGTATGGGATAGCGGCGCCCTCACTTCGATCGGCGATACAGTCGATGCCGTCCTGATCGCCGGAGAGTCGATAGACGCGTCGCTATGGAAGGCCATCGCTGCTCTGCGGCATGCACGTTTCTATAACGCGTACGGACCGACTGAATGCACAGTGTATGCAACCGTTTGTGCCATTCTCCCGACCATCACGACTCCTTTGATCGGGCGTCCGCTGGCGAACGTGCAAATTTACATCTTGGATGAGCACCAGGAACCGGTGCCGCTGGGCGTAAGCGGAGAGATTTACATCGGAGGAGCGGGTGTTGCGCGCGGATATTTGAATCAAGAAGAGCTGACGGCGCAGCGCTTCGTGCGCGATCCGTTCAGCGAGGCGCCCGAGGCGCGGATGTACAAGACGGGCGACGTGGGTCGCTGGCGTGAGGATGGCCACATCGAGTACCTGGGTCGCAATGATTTCCAGGTGAAGCTGCGCGGATTCCGGATCGAGTTGGGTGAGATCGAGGCGAAGCTGGGCAGCTGCGCCGGGGTGCGCGAGGCGGTGGTGATTGCGCGCGAGGAGAGCGCCGAAGAGCGTCGCCTGGTGGCGTACGTGGTGATGAAGGAGGGCGCGCCGCTGTCGGTCAGCGGGTTGCGCGAGGAGCTGTCGGGGACGTTGCCGGAGTACATGGTGCCGAGCGCGTTCGTGGAGTTGGCGCAACTACCGTTGACCGCAAACGGGAAGTTGGATCGCCAAGCGCTGCCGGCGCCCGATGAGCGCGCGGTGGCCAAGCGCCAGTACGAAGCGCCGCAGGGTGAAGTGGAAAGTGTGCTGGCGCAGATCTGGCAGGAGCTGCTGGGACTGACGCAGGTGGGTCGCCACGATCACTTCTTCGAGCTGGGCGGACACTCGCTGCTGGCGATGTCGATGGTCGAAAGGCTTCGACTGCAAGGGATCAACGCCGACGTGCGTGCCGTGTCCACGTCGCCGACGTTGGCAGAGCTTGCTGCTGTCTGGTCGCTGTCATCGAACGGTGACGAATCCTCGACGTCGATGCCGCTCGCCACGAGGCACGAAACAGCCGCAATGCCGTTGACGAACGAGATCGAGGTCCCGGCTGCCCATTACTCACCGCTGCTCAAGATTCAAACCGGGGCTGCCGATCGCCTGCCCATCTTCTGTATTCCGGGCGCCGGCGACCACGTTGCTACTTTTTATGAATTGGCCGTGGTGCTCGGCGACCAATTCCCCGTCTATGGCTTGCAGCCCCGAGGGCTGGACGGCGCGCTTGCGCCTCATGCGGATGTGCCGTCGGCGGCGCGTGCTTATGTCGAGGCTATCAGGGCGATCAGCCCGACCGGGCCCTATCAACTCGTGGGCTACTCCTTCGGCGGCTGGGTGGCTTTCGAGATGGCGCTGCAGCTCGGCCGTCTCGGCTGCGCGGTGGAGCCGTTGATCGTGCTCGATAGTCGTGCACCGATGCCTCAAGGCGAAGCGCCGAACCGGTCTCCGGCGGAAATCCTGGGCATGCTGGTGGAACTGCTGGAAGCAAGAATGAACCGCTCGGCGCGACTGCCGCAACGAGAGATCCAGCAGCTGATGGCCGACGGGCGGCTGGAGCTGGTGTTACAGAGATTGATTCAGGCACGCGTGTTTCCACCTGGCACGGACGTTGCGGCCCTGCGCGGCATCCTGCGAGTTTTTTCTGCCAACCTGGATACGGGCTACACGGTAAGCGAGCCGTATCGCGGTGTGATGCATCTCATCAGTTCCTCTCAACTGCTGCAGCCCCACTCTGACGAGCCGCGTGAGCGCCTCAACCGAGAGGCGGACTGGAGAAGTCACTGCCTTGGGCTGAGCGCCGCAACCGTGCCCGGCAATCATTTCACGATGCTCGCTCGTCCCAATGTCCAGGTGCTTGCCCAACGTATCCGGTACCTGTTCAAAACGGTTGCGGCCGCGCGAATCGATACACTCTGACACACGGATAAAGACGCATGCCGGGCATGGATGCTCATCAAACCGACCGCTCGCTGCCGCTCACTTCCGTCCAGAAAGTGAGCTGGCTCGATCAGGCGCTCGACTCGAATGCAAGCATCGGCGTGGTCATTCGGATCGATGGTGATCTCGACGTCGCGACCCTCGAACGCAGTATCGACGTCGTGGCGAATCGCAACGACGCCTTGCGCCTCACTGTCGATGGCGACACGGCGGAGCCGCGGCAGAGATTGTTATCGCATGTCAGCGTCCCGATCGTGCGCATCGATCTCAGCGCAGCTGATGATGCGGAGGAACAGGCGCACAGGCACATTCAGGATTCCTTCGCGCGCGCCATAGATTTGCGAGGTAGCGTACTGTGGCGCACGCAGGTCATCACCGTCGGGCGCTCCCGGTGGTATTGGGTTACTCATTATCACCACCTGATCACCGACGGATTCGGCGCGGCGCTGGTTTACGATGCCGTCATCGAGGAGTACAACCGGCAGCGCACCGGGGATGGAGCTGCGGCCATCCGGCGGCCTTCCTATCTGAGCTTCGTGGCCGACGATCAGGCCTATCTGGCATCGACTCGATGCCAGCGTGACCGTCGCTTCTGGCGCGAGCGATTCGAGTCTCTGTCCGAGGCACCGTTCTCGCTGACACATCCCGGTGCCCAACGGCAGCGACATGTCACCAAGCGCCTGACCTGGCGGATCGGCCGCGCGAACATCGATCGCATTGCTGCTTTCTCGGCCGCGCACGGCTGCTCCACCACGCATTTCTTCCTCTCGCTGTTGAGTGTGTGCATGGCGCGGATGTACGGACTGGGCGAGGTTGTGATCGGCGTGCCTGTTCACAACCGCAGCGGCGTGCGCCACAAGAGCACGATCGGCATGTTCTCCTCGATCATCCCGCTCGGAATCCAGGTGGAGCGCGGATATTCCTTCATCGAGATCATGCTCTCGGTGGCGGCGGAGGTGCGTCGCTGTTATCGCCATCAGCGCCTGCCCATCCATGAGATCAACCAGGCGATCGGGCTGCACCGGGCTGGCCGGCAGCAACTATTCGATGTCACGCTGTCGGTCGAGAGCTTCACGTCGAAGCTCGGCATGCAGGATGCGGTACTGAAGGTGATCGATACCTTTCGCAGCATCCCCGCGCCGCTGTCGGTTTCGGTGCATGACTACGCCATTCAGCAGTCGGGCGAGAGCGACGACATCAGTGTCCAGTTCGACTACTGGCCGGATGTGCTCCAGCCCGTTGACGTCGAGAGCGTGCAGCGTTGCATGGCCCGAGTGCTGCAAGCGGCTCTGGATGGCGATGGCGGCGCGATTGCAAATCTGCCGCTACTCGATCTGCAGCAGCGCAGGCGCATTCTGGAGGAATTCAATACCTCGACCTTCCGGCAGGGCCGCGAATCACTGGTGCGCCGTTTGCGACTGGAGCGGCGCGCGCCGGATGCACGAATGTACATCCTCGACCGCGACCGGCAGGTGGTGCCGATTGGAGTTAAAGGAGAGCTGTACGTCGCTGCCCCCGGCGACGCAGTGTGCACGGTTGCGGATCCATTCAGCAGCGAGGCGCACGCGCGCATGTACCGGACCGGTGTGCTCGCGCGCTGGCACGAGGACGGCAGCATCGAATATCTCGGTCGGGTCGATCAGCAGATCAGCTTGCGTGGCGCTCGCGTGGACCTTGGTCAGATCGAATCATGCCTGGCGGAAGACGAGCGTGTGCGACAGGTGGCGGTTGTCGTGCAGACCGATTCACGTGGCGAACGGCACGTGATCGCGTATGTCTCGGTCCATGACACATCCAGTGTGCGCGGCGAGGAGTTGCGTGAGCGTCTCGCCGGTGTGCTTTCCAGACAGTGTGTACCCCGAGTCGTTGTGGTTCTCGATTCGCTGCCGCGCACCGAATATGAAGAGGTGGATCGCGGCGCGCTGCCGCTGATCGACCTGAGTTCCCTGGTGACGCAGTACGAAGCGCCGCAGGGTGAAGTGGAAAGTGTGCTGGCGCAGATCTGGCAGGAACTGCTGGGACTGACGCAGGTGGGCCGCCACGATCACTTCTTCGAGCTGGGCGGACACTCGCTGCTGGCGGTGCAGTTGAGCTCTCGCATCCGCCAGCGGCTGGAGGTGGAAGTGCCGCTGCGTGAGATCTTCGAGCAGCCGACGCTGAGCGGTTTGGCGCAGCGAGTGCGTCAGCTGCAACCGAGTGTGCCAAGCGCGATTGTGCGAGCGGATCGCGGCGAGCGGGTGCCCCTGTCATGGGCGCAGCAGCGGCTGTGGTTTCTGGACCAGTTGGATCCCGGTGCGAGCGTTGCGTATCACTTGCCGGTGTCGTTGCGATTGGCAGGGCTGCTGGATCGAGCGGCACTGCGCGCGACGCTGGATCGGCTGGTGTACCGGCACGAAAGCCTGCGCACGAGCTTTGTCAGCGTGGAGGGCGAGCCGGTGCAGGTGATAGGTTCGCCCGAGGGTGGCTTCAGCCTGCGCGAGGTGGATTTGCGTGGCCTGCCGGGGAGGGAGCAGGCGGTGCGGGTCGCCCAGCTCAGTGCAGCCGAAGCGGTGGAGCGCTTCGATCTGTCGAGCGGACCGCTGATCCGCGGGCAGCTGCTGCAGCTGGCCGAGCAGGAGCACATCCTATTGATCACGCAACACCACATCATCAGCGATGGATGGTCGATGGGGGTGATGATCCAGGAGGTCACCGAGTTGTACGAGGCGTACCTGCAGGGGCGGGAGGATCCGCTGCCGGCGTTGCCGATCCAGTATGCGGACTATGCGCTGTGGCAGCGCTGGCATCTGCAGGCGGGGGAGCTGGAGCGTCAGGTGCAGTACTGGCGCGAGCAACTGCGGGGTGCGCCGGGGTTGCTGGAGTTACCGACCGATCGAGCGCGCCCGGCGGTGCAGAGCTATGCGGGGCAGAGCGTGGAGGTGGTGTTGCCGCCATCGCTGACGCGGCAGCTGCGGGCGTTATCGCAACGCCATGACAGCACGCTGTTCATGACGCTGCTGTGTGGGTGGGCGGTGGTGCTGGGACGGCTGAGCGGACAGAGCGAGGTGGTGATCGGCACGCCGGTGGCGAACCGAGGTCGAGCGCAACTGGAGCCGTTGATCGGGTTCTTCGTGAACACGCTGGCGCTGCGGGTGGATCTGTCGGGCGAGCCGCGGGTGGCACAGTTGCTGAGCGACGTGCGCGCGCGGGTGCTGTCGGCGTTCGAACGCCAGGATGTGCCTTTTGAGCAGGTGGTCGAGGCGCTTCAGCCGGTGCGCAGCCTGAGCTTCAGTCCGCTGTTTCAGGTGATGCTGGCGTTGAACAACACGCCTGCGCAGCGTGAGCTGCAGCTGTCGGGATTGAGTGTGAGCCGGCAAGCCAGTGAGCAAGGCAGCACACAGTTCGATCTGTCGTTGTCGCTGACGGAGGTGGAGGAGGCGTTGGTAGGGGAGCTGACGTACGCGAGCAGCCTGTTTGATCGCGATACGGTGGAGCGGATGGTGGGCTACCTGCAGCGGGTGCTGTGGGGCATGGAGGAGGAGGAGCAGCAGCGCATTGGGGAGCTGCAGCTGCTGAGCGAGGCACAGCGCGAGCAGGTGCTGGTGACGTTCAACGCAGTGGAGCCCGTCTCAGCGCTGGAGGAGCGCCTGGTGCAGGAGTTGTTCGAGGCGCAGGTCGCTGCGACTCCCACGGCGGTGGCGGTGGTGTTCGAGGATGAGCAGCTGAGCTACGCAGAGCTGAACGCGCGAGCGAATCAGCTGGCGCATTACCTGATCGGCCGGGGCGTGCGTGTGGAGGATCGGGTGGCGATCTGCGTGGAGCGCAGTGTCGAGATGCTCGTGGGGATGCTGGGTGTGCTGAAGTCGGGTGCGGGCTATGTGCCTTTGGACCCGAGCTATCCGGCGCAGCGCCTGTCGTACATGGTGCAAGACAGTGCGCCGGTGATGCTGCTGACACAGAGCGGCCTGCAGCAGCATCTGCCGGTGCTCGAAGTTCCTGTGTTGTGTCTTGATGTCGATTGGTCCGTGATCACGTGCGGCCAGAACAGCTCGAATCCCCGAGTCGAGAGTCTGAGGCCGCAGCACCTTGCCTATGTCATCTACACGTCGGGATCGACCGGCACACCCAAGGGCGTGATGGTTGAGCATCGCAACCTGCGCGATCAGCTGCAGGCGTTGAACGGTTACTACCGGTTGGCGAGCCACGAGCGAGTGCTGCAGTTTGCCTCGATCGCCTTCGATGTCTCGATCGAAGAGATCTTTGGCACGCTGACGGCCGGTGCAACGCTGATCCTGCGCAGTGCGGCCTGGATCACGATGGACGAGTTCATAGCGGCGTGCGAGACCCGGCACATCTCGGTGCTCAACCTGCCGACGAGCTTCTGGGAGGAACTGATACGAGATGAATCCAGATCGATACCGCGCTCGGTGACGCGGATCACGATCGGCAGCGAGCCTGTGAGCGAGGCCGCGTTACACGCCTGGTTCGAGCGCGGCGGTCATCGACCGGCGTTGTTCAACGCCTTCGGGATGACGGAGACGACGATCAACAGCACGATCCAGGCGCTCAGCACCGCAGCGCGCAGCTGGCGCTCGATCGGTGGGCCGCTTGCGAACACGCGTGTGTATGTCCTGGATGGGCAGCGTCGCCCGGTGCCGGTGGGGGTGATGGGAGAGATCTACGTGGGCGGTGGCTGTGTGGGCCGCGGCTATGTGGGTCGTGAGGATCTCACCGCGACGCGCTTTGTGAGCGATCCGTTTGAACCGAGCGGTCAGGGGCGGATGTATCGCAGCGGTGATCTGGGGCGATGGCTGCCCGAGGGCACGATCGAGTATCTGGGGCGTAGCGATCAGCAGGTGAAGCTGCGTGGCTTTCGCATCGAGCTGGGCGAGATCGAAGCGCAGTTGTGCAGGTACGCACAGGTGAAGGATGCGGCGGTGCTCGTGCGCGACGATGAGGGCGACGAGCGGCGCCTGGTGGCGTACTTCTCAGCGCGTGAAGGCGCGCCGGACATCGACAGTCTGCGCGCTCACCTGCACACGGTACTGCCGTCATACATGGTGCCCGATGCATTCGTGCGGCTGGAGTCATTGCCTTTGACTCCCAACGGCAAGCTGGATCGTCAGGCGTTGCCGGTGCCGGGCTGGATGACACGGGCGTTGCGGCCGTATGAAGCGCCGCGTGGCGTGATCGAAACCGCGCTCGCGCAGGTCTGGCAGGAGTTGCTGCGAGTCGAGCGTGTGGGGCGCCAGGACAACTTCTTTGAGCTGGGCGGACACTCGTTGCTTGCGGTCTCGCTGATCGAGCGGCTGCGCGCGGTCGGCTGGAGCGCCGATGTGCGCAGTGTGTTCAGTACCCAGACCCTGGTCGCCATGGCGAACACGCTCGCCGAAGCTGCGAGCTCCGATGTCGCTGCGCCTCCGAATGGCATCTCTCCGGAGCGCGAGTCGATCACTCCAGAAATGCTCACGCTGGTGCAGCTGGATGCAGCGCAGATCGAGCGGGTCGTAGCCGCCGTCCCTGGGGGGGCGCGCAACATTCAAGACATCTATCCGCTGACTCCCTTGCAGGAAGGAATATTGTTTCATCACCTGCTGAAGGAGGAGGGTGACACATACATCCTGCCCGTGCTGCTCGAGCTGCCATCGCGCGAGAAACTGGATGCTCTGCTCGGCGCTCTGCAGGCCGTCATCGATCGTCACGATGTGCTGCGCAGTGCAGTGTTGTGGCGTGATTTGCCGAACCCGGTGCAAGTTGTCTATCGGCGCGCAGAGCTGCCGGTGCACGAGCTCGAACTCGATTCCGCCGAGGACCCGCTGGAGCAGCTCAAGGCGCGGATGAAGCCGGAGCAGTTGCGCATGAATCTGCAACGCGCTCCGCTGTTGCAACTGGAAGTTGCACGGAGTCCTGAGGCTTCGACGTGGTATGCACTGCTGCAACTACACCACGTCATCAATGATCACGTCGCGCTCGAGCTGATCCTCTCGGAAGTGAGCGCATTCATCGAGGGCCACGGCCGGCAACTAGCGGAACCCGTGTCTTATCGGGAGTTCGTCGCCAGGACACTGCGGCACGCGCGCAGCGAAGAAGCGGAGCGCTTCTTCCGTAGCAAGCTGGGCAACGTCGATGAGCCGACCGCAATTTTTGGAGTCCTCGATACACACGGAACCGCCGGTTTGTTCGTGGAAGCGAGCCGTGGCATGGATCGCGATCTAGCCTTGAAAGTGAGCAGCGCGGCGCGCCGTTCGAACGTCAGCGCCGCCACTTTGTTTCATGTGGCCTGGGCAATCGTCATCGCCCGGTGCAGCGGCAAAGACGATGTAGTGTTCGGCAGCGTACTGTCGGGTCGCCTGCAAGGAATTGCCGGTGCCGATCGCGTGCTGGGAATGTTCATCAATACGCTGCCGTTGAGGTTGAAGTTGCACGGAGTCACCGCCACGGAGCTGGTCCAGCAGACGCATCGGGAATTGGTCGAGCTGCTGGAGCATGAGCAGGCATCGCTGGTGCTGGCGCAGCGTTGCAGTGGGATTGCTGGCGGAGGTCCTCTGTTCACCTCATTGCTGAATTATCGGCACAGTGCGATGCCGGGTACCGCCGCCTCGCGGGAGATCTGCGGCATCCGGATACTGGCGGCGCAAGAGTGGACGAACTATCCATTCTCGGTTTCCATCGACGATCTGGGAGAGGAGTTTGCGTTGACCGCGCACACGCCTCCGGGCTTCGAGCCGAAAAGGATCATTGGCTATCTTTGTACCGCTCTGGAAGCGCTCGTCGAGCGTCTCGATGGAACGCGGGATCTGTCAATTGCCAATCTCGATGTGCTGCCCACGTCGGAGCGTCGTCAGATCCTGCAGGAGTTCAATGCGACTCAGACACAGTATGCGGGCTCAGGCCTGATACATGAGTTGTTCGAGGCACAGGTCGCTGCGACTCCCACGGCGGTGGCGGTAGTGTTCGAGGATGAGCAGCTGAGCTACGCAGAGCTGAACGCGCGAGCGAATCAGCTGGCGCATTACCTAATCGGCCGGGGCGTGCGTGTGGAGGATCGGGTGGCGATCTGCGTGGAGCGCAGTGTCGAGATGCTCGTGGGGATGCTGGGTGTGCTGAAGTCGGGTGCGGGCTATGTGCCTTTGGACCCGAGCTATCCGGCGCAGCGCCTGTCGTACATGGTGCAAGACAGTGCGCCGGTGATGCTGCTGACACAGAGCGGCCTGCGCGAGCGTTGGGCCGCCGAGCAGCTGCCCATGTTGCTGCTCGATGACTCAGCCGATCGCCAAAGACTGGCGCAGCAATCGACAGCGAACCCGCAGTCGCGCGCCTTGGGGCTGCAACCGCACCACTTGGCGTATGTGATCTACACCTCCGGCTCCACTGGCACCCCCAAAGGCGTGATGGTCGAGCATGCCGGTGTGTGCAATCTCGCGCAGACAGAATACAGATTGTTCCAGCTCGATGGCGCGAGCCGAGTATTGCAGTTCGCATCCGCTGCGTTCGACGCCAGTGCGGCGGAGATATTCATGACGCTGTTTAGCGGGGCCTGTCTATGCATTGCCTCGCGCGACAACTTGGTGCCTGGCCCGGCGTTGCTGAGCACCCTGCAGAAGTACGGAATTACCTGCGCGGCCTTACCTGCATCTGCGCTCGCTGCTTTTGACGAGGGCAGCGCTCTCGCGCTCGAGACATTGATCGTCGCTGGAGAAACTTGTCCGCGAAAGTTGGCGTCGATCTGGAGTAGGCACCGCCGCTTCTTCAATGCTTATGGTCCGACCGAGGCGACGGTGTGCGCCTCGATTTATCAGTTCGATGAAAGCTGTGGCAGAACGATGCCGATCGGGCGTCCGCTGGCCAACGTGCGGATCTATATCCTGGACGAGCACCAGGAACCGGTGCCGCTGGGCGTGAGCGGAGAGATTTACATTGGAGGAGCGGGTGTTGCGCGCGGATATTTGAATCAAGAAGAGCTGACGGCGCAGCGCTTCGTGTGCGATCCGTTCAGCGAGGCGCCCGAGGCGCGGATGTACAAGACGGGCGACGTGGGTCGCTGGCGTGAGGATGGCCACATCGAGTACCTGGGTCGCAACGATTTCCAGGTGAAGCTGCGCGGATTCCGGATCGAGTTGGGTGAGATCGAGGCGAAGCTGGGCAGCTGCGCCGGGGTGCGCGAGGCGGTGGTGATCGCACGCGAGGGGAGCGCCGAAGAGCGTCGCCTGGTGGCGTACGTGGTGATGAAGGAGGGCGCGCCGCTGTCGGTCAGCGGGTTGCGCGAGGAGCTGTCGGGGACGTTGCCGGAGTACATGGTGCCGAGCGCGTTCGTGGAGTTGGCGCAACTACCGTTGACCGCAAACGGGAAGTTGGATCGCCAAGCGCTGCCGGCGCCCGATGAGCGCGCGGTGGCCAAGCGCCAGTACGAAGCGCCGCAGGGTGAAGTGGAAGGTGTGCTGGCGCAGATCTGGCAGGAACTGCTGGGACTGACGCAGGTGGGCCGCCACGATCACTTCTTCGAGCTGGGCGGACACTCGCTGCTGGCGGTGCAGTTGAGCTCTCGCATCCGCCAGCGGCTGGAGGTGGAAGTGCCGCTGCGTGAGATCTTCGAGCAGCCGACGCTGAGCGGTTTGGCGCAGCGAGTGCGTCAGCTGCAACCGAGTGTGCCAAGCGCGATTGTGCGAGCGGATCGCGGCGAGCGGGTGCCCCTGTCATGGGCGCAGCAGCGGCTGTGGTTTCTGGACCAGTTGGATCCCGGTGCGAGCGTTGCGTATCACTTGCCGGTGTCGTTGCGATTGGCAGGGCTGCTGGATCGAGCGGCACTGCGCGCGACGCTGGATCGGCTGGTGTACCGGCACGAAAGCCTGCGCACGAGCTTTGTCAGCGTGGAGGGCGAGCCGGTGCAGGTGATAGGTTCGCCCGAGGGTGGCTTCAGCCTGCGCGAGGTGGATTTGCGTGGCCTGCCGGGGAGGGAGCAGGCGGTGCGGGTCGCCCAGCTCAGTGCAGCCGAAGCGGTGGAGCGCTTCGATCTGTCGAGCGGACCGCTGATCCGCGGGCAGCTGCTGCAGCTGGCCGAGCAGGAGCACATCCTATTGATCACGCAACACCACATCATCAGCGATGGATGGTCGATGGGGGTGATGATCCAGGAGGTGACCGAGTTGTACGAGGCCTACCTGCAGGGGCGGGAGGATCCGCTGCCGGCGTTGCCGATCCAGTATGCGGACTATGCGCTGTGGCAGCGCCGGCATCTGCAGGCGGGGGAGCTGGAGCGTCAGGTGCAGTACTGGCGCGAGCAACTGCGGGGTGCGCCGGGGTTGCTGGAGTTACCGACCGATCGAGCGCGCCCGGCGGTGCAGAGCTATGCGGGGCAGAGCGTGGAGGTGGTGTTGCCGCCATCGCTGACGCGGCAGCTGCGGGCGTTATCGCAACGCCATGACAGCACGCTGTTCATGACGCTGCTGTGTGGGTGGGCGGTGGTGCTGGGACGGCTGAGCGGACAGAGCGAGGTGGTGATCGGCACGCCGGTGGCGAACCGAGGTCGAGCGCAACTGGAGCCGTTGATCGGGTTCTTCGTGAACACGCTGGCGCTGCGGGTGGATCTGTCGGGCGAGCCGCGGGTGGCACAGTTGCTGAGCGACGTGCGCGCGCGGGTGCTGTCGGCGTTCGAACGCCAGGATGTGCCTTTTGAGCAGGTGGTCGAGGCGCTGCAGCCGGTGCGCAGCCTGAGCTTCAGTCCGCTGTTTCAGGTGATGCTGGCGTTGAACAACACGCCTGCGCAGCGTGAGCTGCAGCTGTCGGGATTGAGTGTGAGCCGGCAAGCCAGTGAGCAAGGCAGCACGCAGTTCGATCTGTCGTTGTCGCTGACGGAGGTGGAGGAGGCGTTGGTAGGGGAACTGACGTACGCGAGCAGCCTGTTTGATCGCGATACGGTGGAGCGGATGGTGGGCTACCTGCAGCGGGTGCTGTGGGGCATGGAGGAGGAGGAGCAGCAGCGCATTGGGGAGCTGCAGCTGCTGAGCGAGGCCCAGCGCGAGCAGGTGCTGGTGACGTTCAACGCAGTGGAGCCCGTCTCAGCGCTGGAGGAGCGCCTGGTGCAGGAGTTGTTCGAGGCGCAGGTCGCTGCGACTCCCACGGCGGTGGCGGTGGTGTTCGAGGATGAGCAGCTGAGCTACGCAGAGCTGAACGCGCGAGCGAATCAGCTGGCGCATTACCTGATCGGCCGGGGCGTGCGTGTGGAGGATCGGGTGGCGATCTGCGTGGAGCGCAGTGTCGAGATGCTCGTGGGGATGCTGGGTGTGCTGAAGTCGGGTGCGGGCTATGTGCCTTTGGACCCGAGCTATCCGGCGCAGCGCCTGTCGTACATGGTGCAAGACAGTGCGCCGGTGATGCTGCTGACACAGAGCGGCCTGCGCGAGCGTTGGGCCGCCGAGCAGCTGCCCATGTTGCTGCTCGATGACTCAGCCGATCGCCAAAGACTGGCGCAGCAATCGACAGCGAACCCGCAGTCGCGCGCCTTGGGGCTGCAACCGCACCACTTGGCGTATGTGATCTACACCTCCGGCTCCACTGGCACACCCAAGGGTGTGATGGTCGAGCATCGCAATGTCAGCCGCCTGTTCGCGGTGACGGCGCAAGATTTTCACTTCGGCGAGTGCGACGTGTGGACGTTGTTTCACTCGTTCGCCTTCGATTTTTCCGTGTGGGAGATCTGGGGCGCGTTGCTGCATGGGGGGCGACTCGTCATCGTGTCCCAACTGCTGGCTCGCTCACCCCGAGCGTTCTATCGCCTGCTGTGCGATCAGAAAGTCACGGTGCTGAATCAGACCCCGACGGCGTTCGCCCAGTTGATCGCCGCGCAGGAGCAGGAGCCGGGCGAGCACACACTGCGGGTGGTGGTCTTTGGCGGCGAAGCGCTGGAACTGCACCGCCTCAGGCCCTGGGTAGCCCGCAATGGAGCGCAGTGTCCGCAGCTCATCAACATGTACGGCATCACTGAAACGACCGTGCATGTCACCTACAAGCGATTGACCCGGCATGAGATCGAGTCCGACCCGCCGCGGCGAGGGCTGATCGGGCGTCCGCTGAGGGATCTGCGCGTCCTGCTGCTGGACTCGTATCTTCAGCCGGTGCCGATCGGTGTGACCGCCGAGATTTACGTTGGCGGCCCGGGCGTCGCACGTGGCTACCTGAACCAGCCCGAGTTGACGGCGGAGCGATTCATTCCCGACCCCCTGGGCCGGGACGTGCGCACACATACATATAAAAGTGGCGACCTGGCCCGCTGGTTGCCGGATGGCACCCTGGAATTCGTCGGCCGCAACGACTCTCAAGTGAAAATCCGCGGCCATCGTATCGAACTCGGAGAGATCGATGCCGCGCTACGCCAGCATGCGGAGGTGAAGGAGGCAGTCGTCATCGAACGAGAGGATCAACCAGGAGAACGCCGCCTGGTCGCCTATGTGAAGCACGAATCGGCACTGACGGCAGAGATGTTGCGCGCTCATCTTGCACACCGGTTGCCTCACTACATGGTGCCTGCCGCGTACGTGCGCCTCGAAGAGCTGCCATTGACGACGAATGGCAAGCTGGATCGTGCGGCGCTGCCTGTACCCGATGAGGACGCCTTCAGCAGCGCCGAATACGAAGCTCCTCGCGGTGAAATCGAGGAGGCCCTGGCCGGGGTCTGGCGGGACGTCTTGAAACGGGACCGCATCGGCAGGCACGACGTGTTCTTCAACGTCGGTGGCGATTCGATCCTCAGCGTGAAGATGTTAGCCTCGAGCCCGGGCGGCGGGATTGATCCTGTCGCTAGCAGACTTGTTCCGCGGGCCGACGATCGCGCAGGTCGCGCAGTTTGTGGCGCGCTCCGATGTTCGCGACGGCGTTGCTCATCTCGCCTCGACTGCCGTGCCGTTCGAGCTGCTTACTCCGCGCGAGCGACGGCAACTCGTCGAGGAGGAGAACTTAGAAACCATTGAAGACGCCTACCCGCTGAGCGCGTTGCAGGCCGGAATGTACTACCACAGCGAGAAGGACCGCGGCAGCGCCATCTATCACGACGTCTTCTCTTATTGCGTCGACCGCCGCTTTCACCACGAGTTGTTCGAACGTGCCGTGCAGTCGCTGTTGCGGCGTCATTCCGTGCTGCGTACCAGCTTTCGCCCGAGTGCCGACGGCCGGATCATCCAGCTCGTCCACCGCACAGTGGAGCTCCGTGTCCATGAGCTGCAGCTGACTCATATCGAACCTGACGCCCAGGACGGCTACATCGAGAAATGGCTCGATCACGAGCGTCACCAGGCGTTTTCGTGGACATCGGCGCCGTTGCTGCGCGTGTTCATTCATCTGCGCGGGCCAGGAACCTTTCAATACAGCTTGAGCTTCCATCACGCCATTCTCGATGGTTGGAGCGTGGCGACGTTGCAGACGGAGCTGTTCAGTCACTATCACAGTCTCCTCGCCGACAAAGAGGTGATGCCGCCGGCGCCAATCGCTCAGTATCGAACTTTCATCGCGCGCGAGCTGCAGGTGCTCGCGTCCGATGAAAGCCGCAGGTATTGGCAGGAAACACTCGAGGATTGCACGACATTACCCTTCCCATTCCTCTCGAGCGGGTCGCGTCGCGCCAGCAGCGCTGGCGTAGCCACTCATGCGGTCGAGTTCGTCGATTCACTGAGTACCAGGCTGGTTGCGTGCGCGCGTCAGCTCGGCGTGTCCGTGAAGACTATGCTCCTCGCCGCGCACGTGAAGGTCATGAGCGCCTGCGGCGGCCAGCAGGACGTGCTGATAGGAGTGACATCGAACGGCCGCATCGAGGAAGCGGACGGCGACCGCGTCCTGGGGCTGTACTTGAACAGCCTGCCGTTGCGTCTCGCGTTGGGTGACGAAACCTGGAGCGGACTGATCCTGCGGCTCGATGATCTGGAGCGGA
This sequence comes from uncultured Gammaproteobacteria bacterium, assembly GCA_963710595.1. GTDB lineage: Bacteria > Pseudomonadota > Gammaproteobacteria > Steroidobacterales > Steroidobacteraceae > Steroidobacter. The sequence continues at coordinate 377,669 of CAVQAZ010000002.1, read as the reverse complement.
ACATGTTGGCGCACCGCCATTATCCGCTGCAGGCTATCCAGCAGCTGCTCGGTCGCGGCCAGTTGTTTCAGACATCGTTCAACTTTGTGCGCTTCCACGTCTATCGTGATCTGCCCGACGTGGGTGTGAGAGCGGACAGCGCGCAGGCGTTTGAACAGACCAGTTTTCCGTTTGTCGCAAGCTTCTCGCAGGCGCTGACGTGCGACACCCTCGGGCTGTCACTTCTATATGACGATGAATTGTTGTCACGCGGGCAGATCGAGCGCATCGCAGGGTACTACCACACCGCATTGCTCGCGATGATCGAGCATGTTGACGCGCCTCACCGGCAGGTTTCGTTGTTGAGCGATGCCGAACGCCGTCGGATCCTGGTCGACTTCAACGCCACACAGCGTGCGTATTCTCGCGGCCGGCTGATTCACGAACTGATCGAGGCACAGGCAGGCAGAACCCCCGATGCGGTTGCGGTCGTCGACGCCGGTCGGAGGCTCACGTATGGGCAGTTGAATGCGCGAGCTGATCAGCTCGCGCGCTATCTGCGAAAGCACGGCGCGGGCCCGGATAAGCTCGTTGGCATCTGCATGGAGCGTGGCCACGAGATGGTCGTGGGATTGCTCGGCGTTCTGAAGTCGGGTGCCGCCTATCTACCGTTGGATTCCAAGTATCCGCTGGAGCGCCTGCGATACATGGTGGAGGATGCGGCGCCTGTTGTGCTGCTCTCTCAGGCTCGATTGCGCCCGAAGCTACCCGACAGCGGCGCGACAGTCCTGATGCTGGACACTCAATGGAACGAGGTCGCTGTCCACGACGAAACAAACTTGCAGCCGGCACCACAGAGCGCGACGTATGAGCACCTTGCCTATGTGATCTACACCTCGGGCTCGACTGGCCGGCCCAAGGGCGTGATGGTGGAGCACGGTGGCCTGCTGAACTATCTCCAATGGGCCCTGCAGGCGTATATGACTGCTCGGTGCGGGCATGCAGTCGTGAATTCCTCGTTCGCTTTCGATGCGACCATCACCAGTGTGTATCTGCCGCTGCTGTCGGGCGGGTCCATTCATATGGTCCCGGACGGCGACGAGCTCGATGGTCTGGTGGATCTGGTAAGACAGCCCACTGCCTGGGATCTACTGAAGCTGACGCCCGCACAGCTGAACCTGCTTGCAGGACGGTTGAGCGCCGAGCAACTGCGCGGTGCTTCCGGTGTGGTCGTGGTCGGTGGTGAGCCGCTGCCGCCCGCGACTGCTCAGGCGTGGCTGTCGATCGCTCCGGGGACGCGGCTCGTCAACGAGTACGGCCCAACGGAAACCGTCGTCGGCTGTTGCACCTACGAGGTGTTCGGAGAGGGCGTCGCCGACTCGATTCCCATCGGCCGTCCGATAGCAAACACGCAAATTTACATCCTGGACGAGCACCAGGAACCGGTGCCGCTGGGCGTAAGCGGAGAGATTTACATCGGAGGAGCGGGTGTTGCGCGCGGATATTTGAATCAAGAAGAGCTGACGGCCCAGCGCTTCGTACGCGATCCGTTCAGCGAGGCGTCCGAGGCGCGGATGTACAAGACGGGCGACGTGGGTCGCTGGCGTGAGGATGGCCACATCGAGTACCTGGGTCGCAACGATTTCCAGGTGAAGCTGCGCGGATTCCGGATCGAGTTGGGTGAGATCGAGGCGAAGCTCGGCAGCTGCGCCGGGGTGCGCGAGGCGGTGGTGATTGCGCGCGAGGAGAGCGCCGAAGAGCGTCGCCTGGTGGCGTACGTGGTGATGAAGGAGGGCGCGCCGCTGTCGGTCAGCGGGTTGCGCGAGGAGCTGTCGGGGACGTTGCCGGAGTACATGGTGCCGAGCGCGTTCGTGGAGTTGGCGCAACTACCGTTGACCGCAAACGGGAAGTTGGATCGCCAAGCGCTGCCGGCGCCCGATGAGCGCGCGGTGGCCAAGCGCCAGTACGAAGCGCCGCAGGGTGAAGTGGAAGGTGTGCTGGCGCAGGTCTGGCAGGAGCTGCTGGGACTGGCGCAGGTGGGCCGCCACGATCACTTCTTCGAGCTGGGCGGACACTCGCTGCTGGTGATCTCGATGATCGAGCGTCTCCGGCAAAACAAGTTGCATGCGGATGTGCGTACCGTGTTCACGGTGCCGACATTGGCCGAGCTGGCCGCGACGTTGCGAACCGGCTCAGACCTGGAAGCAACGAACGATATCTTGCCCAATCCGCTGACTGGCGAGTCCAGTCGCTCGTCCAGCCTGCCGATCGAGGAGATCCGCCTGTGAAGCTGGAGTCATTGGTCGATTTTCTTCGGGGCAACGACGTGCAAGTCAGTGTCGCCGATGGTGAGCTGGTCATTCGAGCTCCGCGAGGCGTGCTCTGTACCGACGTCGTAGCCGCGCTGCGCGAGTGGAAAGGAGAGCTGCTCACGGCCATCAATAGTGGTCAGCTGCGCTTGCCGGCTAAGTCGGAAACGCAAGAGCGTTCCGAGCGAATCGCCCCGGCGATGCTGCCGCTCATCGATCTGACACAGGAGGAAATCGACCGGATCGTTGCGGTGGTGCCCGGTGGTACTGCCAACGTCCAGGACATCTATCCGTTGTCACCGCTGCAAGAGGGCATGCTTTTTCATCACATGCTGCAGAGGACGGTCGACGTCTATCAAGCGTATTGGCTGCTGGAGTTCGGCAGTCGCACACAGCTGGACGCATTCACTGCGGCGTTGCAGTCGGTCATCGATCGTCACGACATCCTGCGCAGCTGCGTGCATTGGGAGCGGCTGTCGCGGCCGGTGCAGGTGGTGCAGCGACGCGCCGAGCTTGCGATCACCGCGTTGACGTTGAGCGGTCGAGCGGATGCTGCGCAAGAGCTGAGGGAGCTGACGCAGGGGGCACAGCGGCGCTTCGATCTGCGCTATGCGCCGCTGCTGGCGGGATATGTAGGTGAGGATGAGCGCTCGAGCCGGTGGCTGTTATCTCTGCTGACGCATCACATCGTGTGTGACCACCTGACGCTGGAGCTGATCATCGGTGAGGTGCGGTTGATCTTGAGTGGACGCGGCGATGAGCTGCCCGAAGCGCAGCCGTTTCGCAACTTCGTGGCACAAGCGCTGCAGACGCCGACGACACAGCACGAGGAGTACTTCCGCCGGGAACTGGGCGACATTGAGGAGCCCACGGCACCGTTCGGCGTGCTGGATGTGCAGGGCGATGGCGCGAGCGTGCGTGAAGCGCATTTAGTGCTCGATGCCGATCTGTCAGCCGCGGTGCGGGCGTGTGCTCGGCGGAGCGGCGTGGCGCCGGCAGTGCTATTCCATGTGGCCTGGGCACGCGTGTTGGCGTGTTGCACCGGTCGTCGCGAGGTGGTGTTCGGTACGGTGCTGTCGGGGCGGATGCAAGGTTCGCCGGGAGTGGAGCGCGTACTGGGAATGTTCATGAACACGCTGCCGGTGCGATTGAGCACGTCGGGTAGCGTACGGCAAGTGATTGCGGACACGCAGGGCCGTCTGGCGGAGCTGTTGAAACATGAGCAGGCGCCGCTGGCGATGGCGCAGCGTTGCAGCGGTGTGGATGCGGTGATGCCGCTGTTCACGACGCTGCTGAACTACCGCCACGGCCATGCGGCGCTGGGCGAGGGGGAAGGCGCAGCGGATGTGTTCGATGGCATGCGGGTCGTGCTGTCGCAGGAGCGTACGAATTATCCGCTGATCATGTCGATCGACGACACGGACGAGGGCTTTGTGTGCAGCGCGCAGGCCGTCGAGGGAATCGATGCCGGGCGGATCAACGGCTATTTGCATGCGACGCTGGAGCGCCTGGTGGCGGCCGTGAGTCGGGAGGATGGGCAGCCGCTGGAGAGGATCGATGTGCTGCCCGTGGCCGAGCGTCGTCAGATCCTGCAGGAGTTCAATGCGACTCAGACACAGTATGCGGGCTCAGGCCTGATACATGAGTTGTTCGAGGCACAGGTCGCTGCGACTCCCACGGCGGTGGCGGTAGTGTTCGAGGATGAGCAGCTGAGCTACGCAGAGCTGAACGCGCGAGCGAATCAGCTGGCGCATTACCTGATCGGCCGGGGCGTGCGTGTGGAGGATCGGGTGGCGATCTGCGTGGAGCGCAGTGTCGAGATGCTCGTGGGGATGCTGGGTGTGCTGAAGTCGGGTGCGGGCTATGTGCCTTTGGACCCGAGCTATCCGGCGCAGCGCCTGTCGTACATGGTGCAAGACAGTGCGCCGGTGATGCTGCTGACACAGAGCGGCCTGCAGCAGCATCTGCCGGTGCTCGAAGTTCCTGTGTTGTGTCTTGATGTCGATTGGTCCGTGATCACGTGCGGCCAGGACAACTCGAATCCCCGAGTCGAGAGTCTGAGGCCGCAGCACCTTGCCTATGTCATCTACACGTCGGGATCGACCGGCACACCGAAGGGCGTGATGGTCGAGCACAATAATGTCACACGCCTGTTTGTCACGACCCAACCCTGGTTCCAGTTCGGCCCCACGGATGTTTGGATGCAGGTGCACTCGTTCGCATTCGATTTTTCGGTCTGGGAGATCTGGGGCGCGTTGCTGTATGGAGGGCGTCTGGTACTGGCTTCCCAGGCGACCGTGCGCTCGCCCGATGCTCTTTATGACCTGCTGACAGTTCAGCGCGTCACAGTATTGAATCAGACACCGAGTGCATTTCGCCAGTTGCTGGCGGCGCAAAGCCTCAGTGCGGCGCGCCATCAGCTGCGTCACGTCATCTTCGGTGGCGAAGCATTGGAAGTTGGATCGCTTCGGCCCTGGTATGCACGATCAGACAATACAGATACGCGCCTCACGAACATGTACGGCATCACCGAGATCACCGTGCATGCCACTTACTACCCGTTGACGCCGGCGGATACCACAAGACGCGGAAGCAGTCCGATCGGGTGTCGTCTTCCAGATTTGCAAATTTACATCCTGGACGAGCACCTGGAACCGGTGCCGCTGGGCGTAAGCGGAGAGATTTACATCGGAGGAGCGGGCGTTGCGCGCGGATATTTGAATCAAGAAGAGCTGACGGCCCAGCGCTTCGTGCGCGATCCGTTCAGCCAGACGCCCGAGGCGCGGATGTACAAGACGGGCGACGTGGGTCGCTGGCGTGAGGATGGCCACATCGAGTACCTGGGTCGCAATGATTTCCAGGTGAAGCTGCGCGGATTCCGGATCGAGTTGGGTGAGATCGAGGCGAAGCTCGGCAGCTGCGCCGGGGTGCGCGAGGCGGTGGTGATTGCGCGCGAGGAGAGCGCCGAAGAGCGTCGTCTGGTGGCGTACGTGGTGATGAAGGAGGGCGCGCCGCTGTCGGTCAGCGGGTTGCGCGAGGAGCTGTCGGGGACATTGCCGGAGTACATGGTGCCGAGCGCGTTCGTGGAGTTGGCGCAACTACCATTGACCGCAAACGGGAAGTTGGATCGTCAAGCGCTGCCGGCGCCCGATGAGCGCGCGGTGGCCAAGCGCCAGTACGAAGCGCCGCAGGGTGAAGTGGAAAGTGTGCTGGCGCAGATCTGGCAGGAACTGCTGGGACTGACGCAGGTGGGTCGCCACGATCACTTCTTCGAGCTGGGCGGACACTCGCTGCTGGCGGTGCAGTTGAGCTCTCGCATCCGCCAGCGGCTGGAGGTGGAAGTGCCGCTGCGTGAGATCTTCGAGCAGCCGACGCTGAGCGGTTTGGCGCAGCGAGTGCGTCAGCTGCAACCGAGTGTGCCAAGCGCGATTGTGCGAGCGGATCGCGGCGAGCGGGTGCCCCTGTCATGGGCGCAGCAGCGGCTGTGGTTTCTGGACCAGTTGGATCCCGGTGCGAGCGTTGCATATCACTTGCCGGTGTCGTTGCGATTGGCAGGGCTGCTGGATCGAGCGGCACTGCGCGCGACGCTGGATCGGCTGGTGTACCGGCACGAAAGCCTGCGCACGAGCTTTGTCAGCGTGGAGGGCGAGCCGGTGCAGGTGATAGGTTCGCCCGAGGGTGGCTTCAGCCTGCGCGAGGTGGATTTGCGTGGCCTGCCGGGGAGGGAGCAGGCGGTGCGGGTCGCCCAGCTCAGTGCAGCCGAAGCGGTGGAGCGCTTCGATCTGTCGAGCGGACCGCTGATCCGCGGGCAGCTGCTGCAGCTGGCCGAGCAGGAGCACATCCTATTGATCACGCAACACCACATCATCAGCGATGGATGGTCGATGGGGGTGATGATCCAGGAGGTGACCGCGCTGTACGAGGCCTACCTGCAGGGGCGGGAGGATCCGCTGCCGGCGTTGCCGATCCAGTATGCGGACTATGCGCTGTGGCAGCGCCGGCATCTGCAGGCGGGGGAGCTGGAGCGTCAGGTGCAGTACTGGCGCGAGCAACTGCGGGGTGCGCCGGGGTTGCTGGAGTTACCGACCGATCGAGCGCGCCCGGCGGTGCAGAGCTATGCGGGGCAGAGCGTGGAGGTGGTGTTGCCGCCATCGCTGACGCGGCAGCTGCGGGCGTTATCGCAACGCCATGACAGCACGCTGTTCATGACGCTGCTGTGTGGGTGGGCGGTGGTGCTGGGACGGCTGAGCGGACAGAGCGAGGTGGTGATCGGCACGCCGGTGGCGAACCGAGGTCGAGCGCAACTGGAGCCGTTGATCGGGTTCTTCGTGAACACGCTGGCGCTGCGGGTGGATCTGTCGGGCGAGCCGCGGGTGGCACAGTTGCTGAGCGACGTGCGCGCGCGGGTGCTGTCGGCGTTCGAACGCCAGGATGTGCCTTTTGAGCAGGTGGTCGAGGCGCTGCAGCCGGTGCGCAGCCTGAGCTTCAGTCCGCTGTTTCAGGTGATGCTGGCGTTGAACAACACGCCTGCGCAGCGTGAGCTGCAGCTGTCGGGATTGAGTGTGAGCCGGCAAGCCAGTGAGCAAGGCAGCACGCAGTTCGATCTGTCGTTGTCGCTGACGGAGGTGGAGGAGGCGTTGGTAGGGGAGCTGACGTACGCGAGCAGCCTGTTTGATCGCGATACGGTGGAGCGGATGGTGGGCTATCTGCAGCGAGTGCTGTGGGGCATGGAGGAGGAGGAGCAGCAGCGCATTGGGGAGCTGCAGCTGCTGAGCGAGGCACAGCGCGAGCAGGTGCTGGTGACGTTCAACGCAGTGGAGCCCGTCTCAGCGCTGGAGGAGCGCCTGGTGCAGGAGTTGTTCGAGGCGCAGGTCGCTGCGACTCCCACGGCGGTGGCGGTGGTGTTCGAGGATGAGCAGCTGAGCTACGCAGAGCTGAACGCGCGAGCGAATCAGCTGGCGCATTACCTAATCGGCCGGGGCGTGCGTGTGGAGGATCGGGTGGCGATCTGCGTGGAGCGCAGTGTCGAGATGCTCGTGGGGATGCTGGGTGTGCTGAAGTCGGGTGCGGGCTATGTGCCTTTGGATCCGAGCTATCCGGCGCAGCGCCTGTCGTACATGGTGCAAGACAGTGCGCCGGTGATGCTGCTGACACAGAGCGGCCTGCGCGAGCGTTGGGCCGCCGAGCAGCTGCCCATGTTGCTGCTCGATGACGCAGCCGATCGCCAAAGACTGGCGCAGCAATCGACAGCGAACCCGCAGTCGCGCGCCTTGGGGCTGCAACCGCACCACTTGGCGTATGTGATCTACACCTCCGGCTCCACCGGCACACCCAAGGGTGTGATGGTTGAGCATCGCAACCTGCGCGATCAGCTGCAGGCGTTGAACGGTTACTACCGGTTGGCGAGCCACGAGCGAGTGCTGCAGTTTGCCTCGATCGCCTTCGATGTCTCGATCGAAGAGATCTTTGGCACGCTGACGGCCGGTGCAACGCTGATCCTGCGCAGTGCGGCCTGGATCACGATGGACGAGTTCATAGCGGCGTGCGAGACCCGGCACATCTCGGTGCTCAACCTGCCGACGAGCTTCTGGGAGGAACTGATACGAGATGAATCCAGATCGATACCGCGCTCGGTGACGCGGATCACGATCGGCAGCGAGCCTGTGAGCGAGGCCGCGTTGCACGCCTGGTTCGAGCGCGGCGGTCATCGACCGGCGTTGTTCAACGCCTTCGGGATGACGGAGACGACGATCAACAGCACGATCCAGGCGCTCAGCACCGCAGCGCGCAGCTGGCGCTCGATCGGTGGGCCGCTTGCGAACACGCGTGTGTATGTCCTGGATGGGCAGCGTCGCCCGGTGCCGGTGGGGGTGATGGGAGAGATCTACGTGGGCGGTGGCTGTGTGGGCCGCGGCTATGTGGGTCGTGAGGATCTCACCGCGACGCGCTTTGTGAGCGATCCGTTTGAACCGAGCGGTCAGGGGCGGATGTATCGCAGCGGTGATCTGGGGCGATGGCTGCCCGAGGGCACGATCGAGTATCTGGGGCGTAGCGATCAGCAGGTGAAGCTGCGTGGCTTTCGCATCGAGCTGGGCGAGATCGAAGCGCAGTTGCGCAGGTACGCACAGGTGAAGGATGCGGCGGTGCTCGTGCGCGACGATGAGGGCGACGAGCGGCGCCTGGTGGCGTACTTCTCAGCGCGTGAAGGCGCGCCGGACATCGACAGTCTGCGCGCTCACCTGCACACGGTACTGCCGTCATACATGGTGCCCGATGCGTTCGTGCAGCTGGAGTCATTGCCTTTGACTCCCAACGGCAAGCTGGATCGTCAGGCGTTGCCGGTGCCGGGCTGGATGACGCGGGCGTTGCGGCCGTATGAAGCGCCGCGTGGCGTGATCGAAACCGCGCTCGCGCAGGTCTGGCAGGAGTTGCTGCGAGTCGAGCGTGTGGGGCGCCAGGACAACTTCTTTGAGCTGGGCGGACACTCGTTGCTTGCGGTCTCGCTGATCGAGCGGCTGCGCAGGAGAGGTCTGCACACGGACGTACGCAGTGTTTTCATGTCACCCGTATTGGCTTATCTCGCACTGACGGTCGTGCAAGATCTCGCGGTGATTACGCCGCCCGTAGCGCCGCCGAACTGGATTACTGCGGCGACGGAAGCGATCACCCCGGCGATGTTGCCGCTGGTCGATCTGACACAGGAGGAAATCGACCGGATCGTTGCAGAGGTGTCGGGCGGTGTTGCCAATGTCCAGGACATCTATCCGTTGTCACCGCTGCAAGAGGGCATGCTCTTTCATCACATGCTCGAGACTGTGGCGGATGCTTATCAGGATTTCTGGCTGCTGGAGTTCGGCAGTCGCACACAGCTGGACGCATTCACCGCGGCGTTGCAGTCGGTCATCGATCGTCACGACATCCTGCGCAGCTGCGTGCATTGGGAGCGGCTGTCGCGGCCGGTGCAGGTGGTGCAGCGACGCGCCGAGCTTGCGATCACCGCGTTGACGTTGAGCGGTCGAGCGGGTGCTGCGCAAGAGCTGAGGGAGCTGACGCAGGGGGCACAGCGGCGCTTCGATCTGCGCTATGCGCCGCTGCTGGCGGGATATGTAGGTGAGGATGAGCGCTCGAGCCGGTGGCTGTTCTCTCTGCTGACGCATCACATCGTGTGTGACCACCTGACGCTGGAGCTGATCATCGGTGAGGTGCGGTTGATCTTGAGTGGACGCGGCGATGAGCTGCCCGAAGCGCAGCCGTTTCGCAATTTCGTGGCACAAGCGCTGCAGACACCGACGACACAGCACGAGGAGTACTTCCGCCGGGAACTGGGCGACATTGAGGAGCCCACGGCACCGTTCGGCGTGCTGGATGTGCAGGGCGATGGCGCGAGCGTGAGTGAAGCGCATTTAGTGCTCGATGCCGATCTGTCAGCCGCAGTGCGGGCGTGTGCTCGGCGGAGCGGCGTGGCGCCGGCAGTGCTATTCCATGTGGCCTGGGCACGCGTGTTGGCGTGTTGCACCGGTCGTCGCGAGGTGGTGTTCGGTACGGTGCTGTCGGGGCGGATGCAAGGTTCGCCGGGAGTGGAGCGCGTACTGGGAATGTTCATGAACACGCTGCCGGTGCGATTGAGCACGTCGGGTAGCGTACGGCAAGTGATTGCGGACACGCAGGGCCGTCTGGCGGAGCTGTTGAAACATGAGCAGGCGCCGCTGGCGATGGCGCAGCGTTGCAGCGGTGTGGATGCGGTGATGCCGCTGTTCACGACGCTGCTGAACTACCGCCACGGCCATGCGGCGCTGGGCGAGGGGGAAGGCGCAGCGGATGTGTTCGATGGCATGCGGGTCGTGCTGTCGCAGGAGCGTACGAATTATCCGCTGATCATGTCGATCGACGACACGGACGAGGGCTTTGTGTGCAGCGCGCAGGCCGTCGAGGGAATCGATGCCGGGCGGATCAACGGCTATTTGCATGCGACGCTGGAGCGCCTGGTGGCGGCCGTGAGTCGGGAGGATGGGCAGCCGCTGGAGAGGATCGATGTGCTGCCCGTGGCCGAGCGTCGTCAGATCCTGCAGGAGTTCAATGCGACTCAGACACAGTATGCGGGCTCAGGCCTGATACATGAGTTGTTCGAGGCGCAGGTCGCTGCGACTCCCACGGCGGTGGCGGTGGTGTTCGAGGATGAGCAGCTGAGCTACGCAGAGCTGAACGCGCGAGCGAATCAGCTGGCGCATTACCTGATCGGCCGGGGCGTGCGTGTGGAGGATCGGGTGGCGATCTGCGTGGAGCGCAGTGTCGAGATGCTCGTGGGGATGCTGGGTGTGCTGAAGTCGGGTGCGGGCTATGTGCCTTTGGATCCGAGCTATCCGGCGCAGCGCCTGTCGTACATGGTGCAAGACAGTGCGCCGGTGATGCTGCTGACACAGAGCGGCCTGCGCGAGCGTTGGGCCGCCGAGCAGCTGCCCATGTTGCTGCTCGATGACGCAGCCGATCGCCAAAGACTGGCGCAGCAATCGACAGCGAACCCGCAGTCGCGCGCCTTGGGGCTGCAACCGCACCACTTGGCGTATGTGATCTACACCTCCGGCTCCACCGGCACACCCAAGGGCGTGATGGTCGAGCATGCCGGTGTGTGCAATCTCGCGCAGACGGAACAGAAGCTGTTCAACGTCGACGCGAGCAGTCGCGTGCTGCAATTCTCTTCGCCGGCTTTCGACGGCAGCGTCTATGAAATCTTCATGGCGTTGATCTCGGGAGCTTCGGTATGCATCGCTTCTCGAGATGATCTGCGACCCGGTCAGCCGCTGCTCGATACGCTGCGGAGGAACAGAGTGACTCACACTCTCCTGCCGGGATCGGCTCTCAGCGCTTGCGACACTGACTGTGAGCTGCCGCTGCGCGCGCTGATTGTCGCTGGCGAAGCCTGCCCGCGAGCTCTTGCCGCCCGATGGGGCGCTCACTATCCATTCTTCAATGCCTATGGTCCGACGGAGGCGACAGTCTGCGCCTCGGTCTATCAGTTCGATGAAAGCTGTGGCAGAACGATGCTGATCGGGCGTCCGCTGGCGAACGTGCAAATTTACATCCTGGACGAGCACCTGGAGCCGGTGCCGCTGGGCGTAAGCGGAGAGATTTACATCGGAGGAGCGGGTGTCGCGCGCGGATATTTGAATCGAGCGGAGCTGACGGCCCAGCGCTTCGTGCGCGATCCGTTCAGCGAGGTGCCCGAGGCGCGGATGTACAAGACGGGCGACGTGGGCCGCTGGCGTGAGGATGGCCACATCGAGTACCTGGGTCGCAATGATTTCCAGGTGAAGCTGCGCGGATTCCGGATCGAGTTGGGTGAGATCGAGGCGAAGCTCGGCAGCTGCGCCGGGGTGCACGAGGCGGTGGTGATTGCGCGCGAGGAGAGCGCCGAAGAGCGTCGCCTGGTGGCGTACGTGGTGATGAAGGAGGGCGCACCGCTGTCGGTCAGCGGGTTGCGCGAGGAGCTGTCGGGGACGTTGCCGGAGTACATGGTGCCGAGCGCGTTCGTGGAGTTGGCGCAACTACCATTGACCGCAAACGGAAAGTTGGATCGCCAAGCGCTGCCGGCGCCCGATGAGCGCGCGGTGGCCAAGCGCCAGTACGAAGCGCCGCAGGGCGAAGTGGAAGGTGTGCTGGCTCAGATCTGGCAGGAGCTGCTGGGACTGACGCAGGTGGGCCGCCACGATCACTTCTTCGAGCTGGGTGGACACTCGCTGCTGGCAGTCCGCCTCGTGAATGTCATTCGCGAACATTTCCTGGTGGAGATTCCCCTGCGCAGCCTGATGCAGCATGCCGAGCTGAAGCACCAGGCCGAGGACATTCTGCAGCTGCAGTTCGAACGCTTCCTGGGAGCGGACCTCGCGGGCATGAACGAGGAACTGGGCGCCCTCTCCACCGAAGAGCTGCAAGCGCTCCTGGCTCATGAAGCAAGCGTCACGGAGGCGCCATGAACGGATTCGAGACGTGCCGGATGTTTACCTCGGCGCGTGCACCATTGATGCTCCAGCCGGAGTCGTCCGCGCGACGCGACTTGGCGCAGCTGGGTATGTCGGCTGCCACCGCGCTGAGCGAAAGCTTGCTCGAGCACGGCGCGCTGCTGTTCCGCGGCTTCGCTGTCCAGGATGTCCCAAGCTTTAAAACATTTCTCGATGTCATCTCGAGCCAGCGCGCCGACTATGTATATCGCTCGACGCCAAGAACCGCGGTCGGCGATCGGATATTCACGGCCACCGAGTATCCGCCAACCCAGGAGATTCCTCTTCACAACGAGAACGCCTACCAGAGAAGCTGGCCGTTGAAGGTGGCGTTCTGTTGTCTCGTTGCAGCCAGGCAAGGAGGAGCCACACCGCTGGCCGACATGCGCGAGGTCACCTGCTCGATCGGGGCGCGTGTGCTCGATCGCTTCGAGTCTCTCGGGGTCAAGTACGTGCGTCACTATCGACCCTATGTCGATCTCTCCTGGCAGACAGTGTTTCAGACCGATGATCGTGCGCAGGTCGCACGCTACTGCGCCGAAAACGGCCTCGAGCACCAGTGGCTCGATGCGGATACGCTGCGCACTTCTCAGGTGAGTCAAGGCGTGGCGATCCATCCGGTGACCGAAGAGCGGCTGTTCTTCAACCAGGCACACCTGTTTCACGTCTCGAGCCTCGGTGCCGAAAGCGCCGAACTGTTACGGCGAACGTATGGCGGCGGTCTGCCGCGCCACGCCTGCTACGGCAACGGGAAAGAAATTCCGGACGCCGATCTTGAAGTGGTGCGGGCGGCATTTCGCCAGCATGCCGTCGCTTTCCCGTGGCAACCGGGCGATGTTCTGCTCCTCGACAACATGCAGGTGGCGCATGGACGCCAGCCGTTTGTCGGCGAGCGCCGGATCGTCGCCGCCTTGCTCGATCCGAGCGAGCACGCTCGTCAGCACCGTACATCAGGAGAATTGCATGGAGATGGAGCTCATGGCCGCAAGTGCTGAGGTGGGACGAATCCTGCAGGAGTTGGCTGCGCTCGAACGGGTGAGAACCGGTTTGCCGATCAGCAGCGAAGATGCCAGAAGAAAACTGCGTGCGCAGGCACTCGACGATGCAGAGATCGCCGCCCGCATGGCTGCATTCACGACTAGTGAAGAGGTCGATAAAACCGTGGTGCTGGCCAACTACGAACTGCTCCACGGCGTGGGCTATCTGGACCGCGCATCCCAGGACGATGAGGGGTTGTCCGCCGCCGCCGGCGCTGTGCTCGCGATCTTCAGAGGCGCGGAAATATGTTTGCGCAACCTGGCCGTGCTCTCGCTACGCATGAAGGAATGTATCGAGGCCAGGGAACTGGGCGAGGCCTCGATCATGGCCCGCTGGTGCCATCACTTCCATGGCACGCTATACCAGCTGTCGCAGCTGGTCGTGGAGATGGACCGCGGCGACCAGCAAGGCGATTGCCTCAGCATCGACGATTCGAGCGCGTTCGGAAACTATCGCCGCAGCGTCACGCAGCTCCACGAGCTGTTGCGAACCGACGCCGCCGAGACCGAAGACGAGATCGCAACCCGGGATCTCGACGATCCGCGCCGCTACATCGGCTTCCACGAATTCGTCAATCGCAACTACGAGATGATCTGGCGCTCCGTGCTGGGCGGCGTGAGGCTTCCCGGCGTCGCGAGGCGTGCAGGCGAGAGCACCGAGCAGTTCTTCAGCCGAATGGTTCACAGCGACGATCTGCGGCTGGCCGTCGAGTCGGTGGATCTCACCCGCCGGTCCTACCTGATGCAATTCCGCGCCTATCACCAGATCAGCGAGGTCTTGGTGAAGTATGTGGATGAGTGGGGTTGCAAGGCGATACTGCGGTTGCTGTCGACGGATGAGGCGCAGATGCCGGCCGTGGCAGATATTCTCTCGACCTGCAACAAGTTGTTGCGCGTCGTCAATGACAACATCAAGCCCATCGTGCGCACGCTCAGTCCGAAGGCGTACTCCAACATCAGGCCGGCGCTGGGGATCACCAGCGGCTCGCATTCCACGAATCTGCGCCGGGCGCTGTTCAATACCGTCTATCCGCTGCTGGTCCAATCCTTCCGGCTGCGGATCTGCGCGTTCGACGACAAGGCATCGAGCGACGACCAATCGGTCTATGCCCGCGCCGTTGCCCTGCTGGGCGCCGATGGCGATGCCGAAACCGCCGACGTCATGCGCAACATCGTCTACTTCCACCAGCGCGTGCGCGTCTGGCGCGATGAGCATTTCCAATTCATCAAGACTCAGATCGGAGTGAGCACGCAGGACTCTGTGCCGACCGCGTCGATCTCCGGCTCGGAGAACGCCGCTCTGACCGCGCACAAGCTTCGCAGTGTGCATCGAACGGACCCGATCGCGCCGTTGTACCGCGCCTTGCTTGGCAGGTCGCCCGCGACACTCGATGTCCTGCAAGCGGGGGAGTTCGATGACTACATGGCGCGCCTCACCGCGTCGGCGGTCAAGGGAATGTACTGCGACGTGCAGGAACGAGTTCAGAAGCGGCGGAGCAACAGGAGCACTGTGCGCGATTGAGTCTGGATACTGCCTCGACGAACCAGGGATCTTCGATGAACAGCACTCTCCTGATCGATAACTATGATTCGTTCACTTACAACCTCTACGCGCTGATCGCGGAGGCAAGCGGCCGGCCGCCGATCGTCGTGAAGAACGATCAGATGGACTGGGACTCGGTTCGCTCCCTGAACATCGGCCGGGTCGTCATTTCTCCCGGGCCCGGACGGCCACAGCGCAGCACCGATCTCGGTTTGTCGGCGGATGCCATCCTCCATGGCGACCTGCCGATCCTCGGCGTCTGTCTCGGTCACCAAGCCATCGGTCACTTATTCGGCGCGCAAGTGGGCCCGGCGCGTGAGCCTGTCCACGGCCGGCTATGCGAAGTGACTCATCTCGGCGTGGATTTGTTCGCGGGCCTACCGTCACCCTTTCGCGCCGTGCGCTATCACTCCCTGGCCGTCGACAACTTGCCCGAGGAGTTGCAGCCGACCGCATGGGCGGAGGATGGGACGTTGATGGCCCTACGGCACTGCCATCGACCGTTATGGGGTGTGCAGTTCCATCCGGAGTCCATCTGCACGGAGCATGGGGCGGAGCTCGTTTCGCGCTTTTTCGACTTGACGCGCGTGCCACGGCGCACATCTACCACTCGCGTTCGCTCCGATGCGCTCTCATCCGGCAACGGCGCGACCCATGCCGGGTCTCTGAAGTTGCATGCCGTTGAGTTGCCGGCTCGGATCGACACATCGCAAGCCTTTGCGGCTCTCTATGACAAAGCCGACGTTTCGTTCTGGCTCGACAGCAGCCTGAGCGGGGGAGAGGCCGGCAGATTTTCGTACATGGGCGATGCCAGCGGACCGCGCGCGGAAGTGGTTCGATATCGAGCGTCGAGCGATGTGGTCGAGATAACACGCTCGGATGGCCAGACATCGATTCGGCACGACCTGCTGGCGTACCTCGAGGAGCAGCTGGTGGCGCACGGCGACATGTCTGCCGCGGATGTGCCCTGCGATTTCACCTGCGGCTATGTCGGCTTCTTCGGTTATGAGCTGAAGGAAACATTGCGAGGCCGGCGGCCGAAGCCCGCCAGTACGCCGGATGCCTGCTGGGTGTTCGCGGATCGGATGATCGCCTTCGATCATCACAGCGGCCGGACTTGGCTGCTGTGTCTCGATAGTGAGGGGGGGCTCGGGCCGGAGAATGATGCCTGGTTGTCGCGCACGACGCGCATTCTCCTGAATTTGGAAACATCAGCTGCCGCCCGCGTGCCGAGGCCCCACGAGGGCGCGGCTCGTATCCACGAGCTGCGTTGGGGCCACGCGCCGGGCAAATATCGGCAGTTGATCCGGCGCGCTCAACAATCTATTCGCGAAGGAGAGACCTATGAGGTGTGCCTGACCAACCAGATCGCAGGTACGTGCACGCTCGATCCGCTCGCCACTTACAAGGCTCTGCGGCGCATCAGTCCCGCGCCGTACAGTGCCTTTCTAAAAATCGATTCGCTGGCAATTCTGTGCTCCTCGCCCGAGCTGTTTCTGAAGGTGTCGGCCGAAGGGGCAGTGCAATCGAAACCCATCAAGGGTACGGCGCGACGCAGTGCCAGCGTCGCGGAAGATCAGCGGCGGGCCGCGGAGCTGGCGGTCAGCGTAAAAAATCGTGCCGAGAATCTGATGATCGTCGACCTGCTGCGCAACGATCTGAACCGGGTGTGCCGGACCGGCAGCGTGCACGTGCCCAAGATCTTCTCGGTCGAAACGTATGCATCGGTGCATCAGCTCGTCAGCACGATCAGCGGCACGCTGCGGCCGGATGCGACTGCCATCGATTGCGTGCGAGCGACGTTTCCTGGCGGCTCCATGACGGGCGCTCCGAAGGAGCGGACCCTGGCGATATTGGATGCGCTGGAAGGCCGACCGAGGGGCGTCTATTCGGGGAGCCTGGGATTTCTGTCGCTGTCGCGCAAGTCCGAGCTCAACATCGTCATCAGGACCCTCGTCCTGAATGGCTCCGAGTTGACGATCGGCACGGGCGGGGCCATCACGGCACTGTCGGATCCCGATGAGGAATACGCGGAAACGGTGCTCAAGGTTCGTGCGCTGCTGCGGACGCTGAGAGACTGCGGCGCGGACTATGCCTACGAGGACTTTCTGAGCTGCGACGACGAGGATGATCGTCAGGATGCGCCTGACCGCCATCGTGCCACGCGCGGTGCGGGCACCTCACTCCATCACGCCGGGTCCGATTTGCCCGGCAAGGAAATGATTCCATGACTGCACCGGATGCGGCGGCGCTGGGTCCTCTGCGCCGGCAGATCGATGAAGTGGATGCGCAGTTGCTGCATCATCTGGGGAGGCGATTTGCGCTGTGCCTCGAAATTGGCCTCCTGAAGGAGCAGCTCGGCATCCCCATGATGCAACCGGATCGCATTGCCAGCGTAACGGGACGCGCCGCGATGAATGCCGTTCGGCACGGGGTCTCTCCAGTCTTCGCCGAGAAACTTTGGCGCATGATCATAGAAGAAGCTTGCCGGCTCGAGAGCGAGCGGGGCGTACGGCAGACCGAGCAGCGGGTCGAGCGCGGCTAACCGGCTGCGACAGGAGATATTGCGTTGATACTTTTTAATGAGGCCATCGTGGTCGGGGCCGGTGCCGTCGGCACGTTGATCTGCGAACGCCTGAGTGCGTGTTGCCGCAATGTGCGTGTTTTCGACGTGCGCACCCGGGAAAATGTCGCGCATGGCGACGCGGTCTCGCCGCAGGGGCCGCTTCGCGAGGCGTTGGCCGTTGCTGACCTCGTCGTTCTCGCCTTGCCGGAATCCGTCGTACTACGTGCGCTGCCTGGCATGCTTGGCGCCGTGCCGGCAGCGGCGCTCTTGATCGAAACCAGCTCGGTGAAGTCGCCGGTGCAAGAGGTGCTGCGGGGACAGCCGCCGGGTGTGAATGTCCTCGGGATCAATCCCATGTTTGCTCCATCGCTGGGATTCGCAGGGCAGGTCGTGTCCGTTGTGACCTATGAAAACGAAACGAACGTTGACCTGCTCGAGCAATGGCTGCACAGCTGCGGGGCCAGGGTCGTTCGTCTCGCGGCCGAGCGGCACGACCGACTGGTAGCGACCGTGCAGGCAGGAGTGCATGCGGCCTTGCTCGCCTTCGGCCACACGCTGCTCCGCGCGAGAACAGATTGGCCCGAGATGTTCGCGGTGGCCACGCCTCCGTTCCAAACATTGCTGTTGCTGCTTGCTCGCATTCTCGGACAGAGCCCGGCGGTCTACTGGGACATCCAGACGGGCAATCCATTCGCGGCTGACAGCCGCAAGGCGTTGGTCGAAGGGCTGGAGCAGTTGAACGCCCTGGTGGCAGGACCGCATGGCGCAATGGAGTTTGAACGCTGGCTGTCCACGATGACGACCGAGCTCGGTCCGTTACTGCCGGGACTGCAACAGATTGGCCATGAAGTGATGTCACATCTGTCGCAAAGCAACTTGGCGGAGCAGCTCCACCATGGGCCGCTCGGCAACGTCCCGAGGGTCGACGCCTGAGGATCTGCCATGCAGCTCGCCCAGTATCTGCAGCGTATCGGCTTCGACGGTCGAGCCACCGCGGATATCCAGACGCTACGTCGTCTGCATCGTCTGCATCTCGAGGCAATTTCCTATGAGAATCTCGACGTGCAACTAGGGCGCCCGCTCGGTTTCGACCTGCCCGCGATATTCCACAAGCTGGTCCTGAGCGGAGTGCGCGGCGGCTGGTGTTATGAGATGAATTCCTTGTTTGCGTGGGCGCTCGAGGAGATCGGCTTCGCCGTCACGCGGCTCGCTTGCGGCGTGGAGCGCGAGCTGTCCGGAGATCGCACCATCGGCCGTCATATGGCGTTATGCGTGGATCTCCAGCAGCCGTACTTGGTGGATGTCGGTTTCGGAGACGGGCTGATCGAGCCGGTCCCGATCGTCGCCGGACCGATCCGGCAGGAATTTCTGGAATTCCGGCTCGAAGATCTGGGTGCGGGGTGGTGGCGGTTTCACAATCATCCGCACGCAGGGGCGGCATCCTTCGACTTCCAGTGTCGGCCCGCTGTCCCCGGGATTCTTGCCGAGCAATGTCGGTGGTTGCAGACGGCACCGGAATCGAGCTTCGTTCTAAATGCGATCTGCCAAAGGTTTGCCGGCGGCACATTGTTCGTGCTGCGCGGCTGTGTCCTGAGGATCATCACGGCCGGCGAGGTAGTCGAGACGGCGCTGGATTCAGCTGCGGAATACCGGCGGGTGTTGGATTCGATATTCGGTATCGAAGCGCCGGATATCGCCAGGCTCTGGGACAAAGTGATCGCACGGCACGCTCAGTGGCGATCGGTTCGATCTGCGATGGATATGCCCGGTGCGTAATTGAGTTTGCACGAGAATTTCGCTAAGGTTTCACAGCGTTCGCATAGCCAGCTTTTGCGGTTGCTTCCGGGCAGAGCGATCGAATCAGGCGCGTACGTATTCGCCGAAAGCTCGCAATGAGCGTGTAAATCGCCGGGACGCGTAGCACCATGATCGTAGAATTAGGACATTTCGCGCTCATTCTGGCCTTTTGCCTGATGATCCCGCAGATCTTCTTCGGCCTCATGGGTGCTGCCGCGAATCGGCCTGCATGGCTGATGGCGGCCAATCGCGCCGTCGTGGGTCAGTTCGTGCTCACAGGAGGGGCGTTCGCATGCCTCTGGCATGCCTTGTACATGAACGATTTCTCCGTGTTGTACGTGGCCCAGAATTCGAATTCACAATTGCCGACGATGTATCGTTTCGCGGCACTGTGGGGCGCGCACGAAGGCTCGCTGCTGCTGTGGTCCCTGGTGCTTTCCGGATGGTCCTTCGCCGCCGTGGCCCTGAACCGGACGTTGCCTAACGTACTGCTCGGCCGCGTGGTCGGTGTGCTCGGCATCATCAGCGCCGCGTTCGCGCTGTTTATCCTCCTGCTGTCGAATCCGTTCGAACGCCTTTGGCCCGCTGCCATGGACGGCCGCGATCTCAACCCCTTGTTGCAAGACAAAGGCCTGATGGTGCACCCGCCGATGCTCTACCTCGGCTACGTGGGCTTGGCTGTACCGTTTGCGTTCGCGGTCGCGGTGATGCTGGAAGGCAAGCTTGAGGCCGCCACGACGCGCTGGGTGCGCCAATGGACGCTGGCTGCGTGGATGTTTCTAACGGTCGGGATCGCGCTGGGCAGCTGGTGGGCGTACTACGAACTCGGTTGGGGCGGCTGGTGGTTCTGGGACCCGGTGGAAAACGCCTCCTTCATGCCCTGGCTCATTGCGACGGCGCTGATCCATTCGCTCGCGGTGAGCGAAAAGCGCGGGCAGCTGAAGCACTGGTCCTTGTTGCTCGCCATCTTCGGCTTTTCGTTTTCTTGGCTCGGAACGTTTCTAGTGCGCTCCGGCGTGATCGAATCCGTGCACGCGTTCGCTTCCGATCCCGAGCGTGGCCTATACATCCTGACCTTCCTCGGACTGAGCGTCGGCGCGGCGCTGACGATCTACGCGATGCGCGCGTCGCGATTTGCGGCGACGACCGGTTTCGGCATCGTGTCCCGTGAGTCGTTCCTGCTGTTGAACAACGTGCTCCTGGTTGCGGCAACGCTGCTGATCCTCATCGGCACGCTGTACCCGCTAGTGCTCGATGGCTTCGGACTCGGCAAAGTGTCGGTGGGACCGCCGTATTTTTCAGTCGCGTTCCTGATTCCGATGCTACCGCTGGTGCTGCTGCTCGCTCCGGGAATGCATGCGCAGTGGAAGCAGGCCAGGCTCGACAAACAACGAGTGCTGATCCTGCTCCTGGGCGGCTCTGTCATCGGTGCCGCGGCAGTGATGTGGTTTGCCTACGATGACCTCAGGTTCATGCCTCTGCTCGGGTGCACGCTCGGTCTGTGGATCGTCGCGGCGTCACTGATCGAGCCGGTCTCCCGCCTGCGCAAAGGCCACAGCCTCTCGGCCGGTGTGCTGGCAATGAGCGTGGCGCACCTCGGTCTCGGCTTGTTCGTGCTGGGTGCCACGATCACTGAATCGTACACGCTGCAGATGGATCACAGTCTCTCAGCGGGCCAGAGCGTGACCGTCTCTGGATATGAGTTTCGCGTCGGGCCCTTCCGGGAACTGCAAGGCCCGAACTACAAGGCAGTGGAAAGCGAAGTGACCGTGTGGCGCGACGGTGAGCAGGTCACGGTGCTGTACCCGCAGAAGCGCTTATACGAGGTCCGCCAGACCCTCCTGACGGAAGCAGGGATCGACGTCGGCTGGAGCCGCGACCTGCTGGTTTCGATGGGCGAGGACCTGGGCAATGGCACGTGGAGCATGCGGCTACAATTCAAGCCGATGGTCCGTTTCGTATGGTGGGGCGCCGCGATCATGGCCATCGGCGGCTTGATCGGAATTCTCGACCGGCGTTATCGGCAGCGGGTGGCGGCGCAGATGGCCGATGTCGTCGGTGCCGGCACCGCGACGACCTGAGATTCTTTCGGTCACGGCTGGGACGCGACGTGGCTGCGCAGTTCATCCAGCACGGGCAGCAAAGCTTCGTAGTCATTGCTGTAGCCGAGTCGCAGCATCTCTCCGTACAGATCGGCAAGTATTGCCCACTGCGAGCTTGCCGTGACGACGCTCTTCGACACGTTCGGCGGGTAGCGGAAGTATTTTGCCGCTTCATCGATTGCCGAAGGCGGCAGCGCCGTCTCGACTTCGTTCAGTGCGCTGATCAGCGCACTCGGGTCCCGCAATAGCGGCCCATCGCCGCGCTTTCGCTCGGCCAGCAGCTGATGCAGAACGACTTGGGCGACAGGCGTCGTTCCATTGCCGGTCGCTAACACGGCACCGGTCGATTGCAGCGCTCCATAAATGGCGCCTGTGTTCGATTTCAGCTCTAACAACAATGCCGGCATCCAGTAATCAGTGAAAGGCCGGTATTGCTTGGGCCGCGCAGCGATCCCGACTGTCGTATACGTGGCTAAGCCCGCCGCCGCGCGTAGCGCAGCGGGGCGTGTCGTATCGGCGAATTCCTGTTGAAAATTGTTGCGCAGCTCGGCGATCGACATGGGTTCCGTAAAAGCGAAGATCGAATCGAAGAAACTGTTTTCAAACAATCCGCGGAAGCCGGCGGCCTGCAACGTCGCGTGCAAATGACGGATCGTGCGGAATGGCTCGTTGCGCCCGTCTAGTTCGTAATGGATGTCGCTCATGTTCGTGTTGATGAACACGCCGCCACGCGGATTCAGGCGCTCGCGCACGAGCTCGAAGAATTCCCGGCTGATGCAATGAGGCGGAGTGAACTCGCCGGAGAACAGGTCGACGATGATGAGATCGTAGCGCGCCGGGACATCGCTCAAGTGCATGCGCGCGTCAGCAGTCACCAAGGCGCTTTGCCGAGTGTTGACGCCGAAGATATCGGTTGCGACCTGGTGAACTTTGGGGTCGAGATCGACGCCCGTCACTCTGGCCTGCGGGAAGACGAGCTCGATACTGCGCAGGACGCCTCCAACCGCCGACCCGAGCACCAGGATGTCCCGCGGCGGCTGGATCAGCCCGGGTACGAGATACATGAGGCCCTGAAGGTCGCGCAGCGGCTCGTCCGGATAGACGACCGAATGCGTATAGACGCGCGAGGGGTGGTACGTGAGCAGAGTGCGACCTGCATCGTCGGTTCGCTGCACGACCTGAACTTCTCCATAGAGAGAGTCGGCTTGATAAATTATGTGCGGGTCGCGATCGGCAGTGCGTGGCACGAGCGCGCATGCGAGCATAATTCCCAGTGCGCCGAGCATGACAACGAGCCGCCCTGGCGGAGTCGCATCCGACTTGTACCATCCAAGTGTGGTCATCGCGAGGAACACTGCGCTGGTCCAGAGCGCCGAGGAGACAACACCAAAGAACGGGACCAGCAGGTAGGAGCTGAGCATGGTGCCGGCGATACTGCCGAGCGTCGAAAGCGCCATGAAGAAACCGGACTGCGTGCCCGGATCACCTTTGTGCCGCGGGCTGCCGACACTCTGCAATCGTATCCAGTAGGGCGAGATCATGCTCATGATGAATACTGGCGGGCCGTATAGCAGTAGTGTGAGCAATGCCGCGGGCAGTCCGACCCCCAGGTAGGTATGGGCGTGAAGCGCCATTCGTGTCGACTGGCCGAGTGTCGTGATCGCGTCCAGGAAAAACGCGGTGACGATTACGCTGTAAGCGGGGGCTACCGTCAGCAGCGAAAACATGGTGCGCAGGCTGTTTAGCCTGGTGCTCAGTATCCCGCCCACGTAATAGCCGGCCGACAGCAGGATCATGACCACGGTCAGCAGCGTGCCCGTCACGATGACGGACGAGCCCAGGTTGGTCTGCAGCACGCGAAAGCCACAGATCTCAAGAACCATGATCTGAAAGCCGCCCCAGAAGGAGACCCACAGGAGCAGCCAGCGGGGGGCACCCTCGCTGTGTGAAATGTTTTCTGCCACTGCGGTGCTGATTGCCGGACCCTTCAGCGGCCAGCTGGAAACCCCGGTTTCATTCCCATCCATGAGAGCGTCCTTGTTCCTTTGCTTGCCGGCCGGCTTCGTCGTCGCCCCCGGCCATTCCCAGCCCGATGGTCGCAACAACAACGGTGCTGGAGCAAGCGCGCCCGGAGGTGTGATTTAGCTTCGGAGCAGCGTCGATGTAGCGTAAACTGTCCCGTTCTGTCCAAGAGCTCGAACCGCAGTTTTTTCGGATGCGGCTAGAATACTAGGCGCGGTCTGCTTCCCTGTCGAACGCGTCGGCACCGAGCAGTCGGGGCTCTATAGCGAGACCCAGGTGCGCGGCTTACCGCATCGACGACGCCTATTTCAGCCGTGCCGCGGCGCTGAACGACCCGGTGCTGGCGGGCGTGGGCGTCCGGGTGGGCGTCAACGCAGTCCGCCTCGCGTATCCCGCGCCATCCGGCGTTGTGAACTATCGTCTGCGCCGGGCCGGTCCGGTGAATGAGCTGATGTTTCCAAACCCACGAACGGTTTTCGCACAGGCGTAGCCGCCACGCCTGCACCGTGTTGTCCTGCCGCGCAGTGCTTGGTCAAAACTTGACTCTTGCTCCCAAACTGTAGCGCGCTCCGTTCTCGTAGAATCCCACTGGTATGCCGTCGTCGGTATGCTGGAAGATGACCTCGTTCGTGAGGTTCACCGCAGTAAGAAACATTGAGATATCGTCCGTAATGTTCCAGCTCGCCGTCGCGTCGAGCTGACGATAGGCATCGGTGACGATCTGTGAGCCCATCGTTAGTGCGCCGAACGCATCCGAGCGGTAGTTATACGACAGGCGCGTGCTGAAGCGCTCGTTCTCGAAGTACACCGATGCATTCAGCTGGTGCTCGGAATTGCCTTGCAGCTTGAGCTTCGGCTGGCCGGCGACGGGATCGACTTTGGCATCGGTAAGCGTGTAGTTCACGACTGTGCCGAAACCGCCGCCCAACGATTGCTGCCACTGCAGCTCCACGCCCTGGATGTCTGCGCCGTCGTCACTGTTGAAAGGCCGCGTCACGTTGAGCGTCTGACCATTGATCACCTCGCTCGCCGTCCCCTTGTAGATGAAGGTGTCCAGGCTCTTCCAGAAGTACGTTGCGGATACGAGCGAGGCATCGGCGAAATACCACTCCGCTCCCAGCTCGAACTGATCGGCGTAAATAGGATCGAGCAGCGGGTTGCCGGCCGTTGCGCTGCCAGTGGTGGCATTGATCGTGATGTTGGCGCTTAGATCCTGGAAAGTATTGCGCGCCATCGCTCGCGACATGGAGCCTCGCAGCAACAGGTCGTCGGTCAACCCGAATGCGACGTTCACGCTAGGGAGGTAGTCGGTATAGGAGCGCGAGACCGTGCCGCGCACGTCGTTTATGAACGCGGACGAGTCCTGATCGGTTCTCACCGCGCGCACGCCTGCGTTGCCGCGCAGTCGGCCCGACTCGAAGTTGCCTTTGATGTACGCCGCGGTGATCTGTTCGTTGATCTTGTAGAACGCCAGCGGGTCGAACACATAGCGCAGGTTCAGCAGTGGATTGATTACCTGTTCGGCCAGCGCCCCGTTGAGCCACGCGTACCGCGTCAACGAGCCGCGCGTGGCGGCTTCGCCGTGCAGATCAGGCGTCAGACCGGTCGAGACCTGATCCATCGTGATCGCCGAGAGCGCTGCGAGATTGGGGTTGGAGGGATCGACAGTGCCGATACGACGATTGTTCTCGACCGTGTCGTCTCGGAACTTGGCACCTGTCTGCAACGATTTGAAAAAGCCGCTGCCGAGTTCGATCTCCAGGTCGCCCTGCAGGTAGAACTCATCCTCTTCCATCTTGCGCACCCAGTCGCGCAGGTTGGCAGGCACCAGCGTGAGCTCGGCCGCATCGGTCGCGTCCAGATCCGGATAAGATACCTCGATGGTATTCGGGCGGAGATTGATCTGCTCGCGGGTATTGCCCTGGAACCAATAGTTTTGATCACGATCGCTGCCGCCTTCGGCGGCCGTCAAGCCGGTTTGACCATGAGCACGCCAGCCATCGCCCGCGAAGCTCGCATCAAGATCGATGACTTGCGAGCGAACGAAGGATTTGCGGTAGATCGGCTCAATCGCGGCGCCAGGCGTGCCGGGATCTTCCAGCGTCCCACCGACCAGCGCTTGCCGCCCGTCGCTGGTCGGAACGAATACAGGGTCGGTCACGCTCGCTCCAGCAGGCAGCTTGTAGCCGCCAGGCATGAACAGGTAGTTCTGATTGTGGTTGTCCATATCCATGTCGGAGTTGACGTAGTTGAGCACGACGTCCCAGCGCTCGGTCGGCCGCCACTGCAGCGTAGCGTTGGCGGTAATGCGTTCTCGATCCTGTTGGAAAATCGCCGAGCCGCCGCCCCACACTGAATACACATCCTGTGTGACATTGCCGTTTTGATCGGTGATGTCGAACAGGGCGTTGTCCGGAAAGGCTTCGAGCCCGTCACGCCGCATCTTGCGGGTTTGATAGCTGACCGAGGCGAGCGCGCCGAACGTGCCCGCGCTGTTGCGCCAGCTGATGAGTCCGGATGCCTGCGGATCGATTTCGTCGGGCAGGTCGCTGTATTGTCCCTCGGCGGAGGCGAGGGCGGTGAAAGGCTCCAGTTCCATCGGGCGACGCGTGCGCACGTTGACGAGACCACCGATGCTGCCTTCATCGAGATCCGCCTCCGGGCTCTTGTGGACTTCCAGCGCAGAAACGAGCTCGGACGCAAGGATGTCGTAGTTGAAGCCGCGGCTCGGATTGTCGTTCGCCCACCAGTAAGCTGACGCCACACTCTGTCCATTCATCAGCGTGCGGTTCATCGTGCTGTCGGTGCCGCGCACGAAGATATCGCGGCCTTCACCCCAGATGCGGTCGACCGAGACACCAGGGATGCGCTGCAGAGAGTCGGCGACATTCTTGTCCGGAAACTTGCCGATGTCTTCCGAGGTGATTACATCGACAATCGCGTCCGCGTCTCGCTTGGTCTGAAGCGATTCGCGCAAACTGCCACGGATGCCGCTCACGACGATCTCCTCGAGCAAATTGCCCTCGCTCGTGGTCTGTGCCGTTGCGGGTGCTTGTGAATTGCCTGCCGGAAGCGCCTGCGACGGTGTACTGGCTTGCGCCAGGCGTATGAACCTGTTGGAGGCGCCCGTGGCTGACGTTCGCGATGTTTCTTGCCGCGCGGGCGCTGTGGCGCTTTTGCTCTTCTCGCTGACGATCGTCACCGTGCGCTCGTTGAGGAACTCGAACTGCAGGCCCGTCGTATCGAGCAGCCGGCGCAACGCTTCGTCCGACGACAACCCGCCGGGGATTGCGGAGGAATGCACGCCGTCCGCAATGCGTGACATATAGATAATTTGTAATCCGGTCTGGCGTGAAAGCGTCGTCAGTGCCGCGGCCACAGGCTGCGCAGGTATCGGATCGTTGACTCGCGGCAGCGTCTGTGCCGCGACCGTTGCCTGGGCGGACATAAGTGCCAGCGATCCAAGCAGGTTATAACGGTGGTGTCGTACGCTCATGGATTCCTTCCCTTTCTTTATGACCCCGGACTGATCGGCACGCTTAGCGAAATTGCGCGTCCTGATGACTACGACGGAGTTGCCTTGCCGGCGGGTACGGAAATTTCATTGCGCCGCCGGCGCGGACGCCCTGATGACAATTTCCCCGCCGACGCGCTCGACCCGCATGTCAGGCTGGCGTTCGAGGAAGTGGATGAACGATTCCAAGTCATAGGCGCTGAAGATGCCGCTGATCTCGGCCGCGCGCAGCGCCGGATCGTCGATGCGGATGCGCAGCTCATCGTAGCGGTTGAATTCCTCGACCGCATTGCCCAGTGGATCATGGTCGAAGACCACTTGCCGCTGCAGCCATGCGACGGTCTTGCGCACGTCATCAGCGCGTTCGGACACTCCGGCCGAAACGGAGCTGATACGCGCCTGTTGTCCCGCGACCAATTGTGCAACCGGCCGCGCATGTGAAGGTCCTGCTCCGGCCTCGAGCACGCGGCTCACTTGTTGGGGAGAGGAATCCTCCGGCAAGCGCCACACGGCCACGCGGCCTTCGACTACCGAGACCAGCGTGCGCTGTTTGTGGCGGTAGACGTCGAACTCCGTGCCGACTGCTTTGACTACGGTGTCGCCGGCGCGAACCCAGAACGGGCGTTGCGGATCCTTCGCGACCTGAAACAACGCCTGGCCCCGGATGAGATCTACCTGGCGGCGCTCATCATCGAATCTCACCCTGATTGCCGAATCCGAATTGAGGTGAACGGTCGAGCCATCAGGCATGCGCCAGGAGCGCTGCTCTGCGTGTGCGGTCGAGTACGCAGTTCGATCGTGTAGCCACCATGTACCCAGCATGAGGGTCATCGCAGCGACCATTGCGAGGCCGACAAGCGTCGCCCACATGCGCCGATGAAGCCCTGCAAGTTCAAGAAAGCCCGCGCCGCGTTCCAGCGTCTGCTGCTCAGCATCCGCAAACAGCGGCCGCACCGTATCCGTCTGCATTTCAGCCCGCGCATGCATGATTAGCGTTTCGGTCGGTGCTGCCAATTGCTTCGCGGCCCGCGCGAAATCTTCGACGAATCCGCTCACTGCCAGATATTCGCGCGCATGCGCCGGGGAAGCTCGCAGCCAATCGATGAACTCTTCACGCTGCGCCGCCGAGAGTTCGTCGGAGCGGTGTGCAGTAAACCACTCAAGCGCCTGTGCAGCGATCAACTCGCGCAGCTGTTCGTCGCGCTGATTCATCTGGTTGGTCCCTCAAATCGATTCAGCCGCTTGCGGCATAAGGCCAAGCCCTGCATGACATACTTTTTGACGGCGTGCGTTGTGACGCCGAGGCGCTCGGCGATCTGCTCGTAGGTCAGGCCGTCGCGGTACTGCATGATCAGCACCGCCCGAAATTTCGCCGGCAGCATGTCGATCAAATTGGCGATGCGCGCCATGCGCGCCTCGAGATCCACTTCATCTTCGGGCGTGCGGAAGTTCACCAACGCCGCATCGGCCGACAGCTCGCCGACATCGACCGCGCGTTCCCAGCGCCGCTCGAGTACCGCCTGCTCCCGCAGCAGATTTGCGGCGACTGTGTAGAGATACGCCTCGGGGTTGCGAATCAACTCGGCACGATCGGCGCGCAGGAACCTCAGATACACCTCCTGTGTGAGGTCCGGCGCGTCGGCAGGCCGCCGGATGCGGCGGCGGATGAAGGCCGCCAGCCCCGGCCGATGCTGGCCGAAAAGCTGATCCCAATAGCTGCGCTTACCCGCTGACATCCATGTTCTCCGCATGACGAAGCAATGGGTCCCTCTACTTACGAGTGCGATTCGCGGCAGACGGGTACGGTGATTGCGAAAACGCCATTATCTCAAGTAGTCGATCAACGTGTTATCTTGATCCGACCGAGCAGCGCTGGATCCCAGTCGATGCACACCAGATTCCATTTTGCCGCGCCTTACAGTCGAGCCGCACCCTGCGGATGGCGCACACGGGCGTTGCTGATTTTTCTGCTGGTGTCCGCTTATGGGGACCCGGCCGGAGCGTTCGACTTCGATGACGTCGCTGCGCGGGCTGAGTTGCAGGCACAACGACCTTACCGAAGCGCCAGCCGCAAGCCGATCGCGGAGTTGCAAGCACTCACATACGACCAATACAGAGACATTCGATTTCGTCCCGATCATGCCCTGTGGCGCGCGGAGAGTCTGCCGTTCGAGTTGATGTTTTTCCACCTCGGCAAGTTCCAGACCGAATCGGTACGCGTCAACGAAATCACTGCTCGAGGCACGCATCACATTCAGTATAAAAGCGCGTACTTCGACTATGGCAAGAACAAGCTGTCGCCCCAGACTTGGGGTGACGTGGGTTTCGCCGGCTTTCGCGCTCACTACCCGCTAAACGACAGTGGCTACAAGGACGAACTCGCGGTCTTTCTCGGCGCCAGTTATTTTCGTGCGCTCGGCGCAGGCCTGCGCTACGGTTTGTCCGCGCGAGGGCTGGCAATCGACACCGTCGGCGGGCAGGGCGAAGAGTTTCCCCGGTTCACCGAGTTCTGGATCGTCAGGCCGGCCGCCGCCGCAAGCACTCTGACCATTTACGCGCTACTGGATTCGCCGCGGGCGAGCGGCGCTTATCAGTTTGACATTCGCCCCGGCGATGCGACGGTGATGGAAGTGCGCTCGCGTATTTTCCTTCGCGCAGGAGTCGCGACGCTGGGCATCGCGCCGCTGACGAGCATGTTTGCCTTCGGCGAAAATCAGCCGCATCGCACCGACTTTCGCCCGGAGGTGCACGACTCGGATGGCTTGATGGTCGCCACCGGCGAGGGCGAATGGATCTGGCGTCCGTTGCTCAACCCTAACCGTACACTCACCACGTCGTTCTCGATGCGTGCGCTGCGCGGCTTCGGCCTGATGCAGCGGGATCGAAATTTCGGCAGCTACGAAGATAGTGAGGCGCGCTACGAGTTGCGGCCGAGCGCATGGGTAGAACCTGTCGGATCTTGGGGACCCGGCCGCGTGGAGCTGATGCAACTGAGTACACCGGATGAAACCAATGACAACATCGTTGCATACTGGGTACCCGAGCAGCTGCCCGCAATCGGGAAGCCACTCGACTTCGCCTACCGCCTGCATTGGCAGGGGACGCAGCAGATGCAGCGCCCACCTGGCGCTTGGGTAGTGCAGACGCGCATCGGCCGCGGCTTTGCCGAATTGGGAAAGGACGAACAACAATTCGTCGTTGATTTCACCGGTCCATCGCTTACCGCATTGCCGGCCGGTGCCAACGTCAAGGCGGTCGTCACGGCGCCTTTCAATGGCGAGATCGTCGAAAGCAATACCTACCGAGTCGAAGCCACCGGAGTGTGGCGCATGACTGTAATCGTCAAACAACTTCGTCCCACGGAACCCACCGAGTTGCGCGGCTTCCTTCAGAGCGACACAAGCGTACTGACGGAAACGTGGAGCAATATCCTTCCCGCGCGCTGATGCAGCGGCGGCGACTATCGAATCGAGCTGCTGACCGATCGGTAGCTAAGTCATCTCGAACGGATGTACAGCGGATCTCGTCCGGCATTCGATAGCCTCCGGGAGGCGGAGGAGACGACCCGACACCTGAACGCAGTGGGCGAGCTGCTTGGCGAGGAAGGGCTCGACCGTTTTCAGGACTATGTGGCAACACTCGGCGAGCGCCAACAGGTCGGCCATTTCTCCGCGCGCCTCGGGGTGGGTAACGAATTGCGGCCGGATCAGGAGGAGCGTCTCATCGCACTGCTGCGTGAACAGACCTTGCGCACAATGGAGACGACGCGGACGTCGCGATGGCTGCCGCGAATCCTGAAGCCACGGACAGGCGCTCCGCCGATCCCGAAATAGGACCAATAGAATACCAATTAATCCAATGCCTACTACGCTAATGAGCTGATATTGTAGAAAATACCGTGCGTCAGGGATGATCGCGACAGAGCGCTTGGCTTTTGGTATTCATTGGTACTATATTGGCTCTACTCCCGCACGGACGCGTTGTGTGCAAAGGACGCCAGCTCTTCGCATCGATCGTGCAGTCAGCGTTCACTCCGCCGGCGGGCGGCGCGACCCTGAATTCCATGCGACATCAGATCGCAGACCATGCACAACCTTTCCGGGACTTCGATGGCACATCCGGCGGCGCCGGATCGCTTGCCGTTCTACGAAATCTTTATGGAGGAATTTACAGTGACAGCATCAATTGCTCGGGTGCCACTCGGCATCGTGGCGGTGTTCTTATGGCTGTTGTATTCGTCGGCAGGAATGGCGCAGGCACAGCCGTGCCCGTATCCAGCCTGGAGCAGCACCGCGGTCTATGTGAACGGCAACCGCGTCACTTATCAGAACGCGGCGTATCAGGCGCAATGGTGGACGCAAGGCGACATCCCGACGCAGTCGGGTGAATGGGGCGTGTGGCGCAAGCAGCATGATTGCAGCGGTGGAACAAACGCGCCGCCGACAGCGAATGCGGGTGCGGATCGAACGGTTGCCGAAGGAGCGTCAGCGAGCCTGCAAGGTTCCGGTTCCGATGCGGATGGAACGATCGCCTCGTACTCGTGGACTCAGGCCGGGGGTCCTACCGTCACGTTGAGCGGAGCGAGCACATCGAATGCGAGCTTCACCGCTCCGCAAGTTACAGCAAACACCGCATTGACCTTCCGCCTTACAGTGACGGACAACCAGGGCGCGACCGGCACTGACACGGTCACCATCACGGTGACCAACGGTGATGGTGGCGGTGGTGGCAGCAAGCAGGTCGGTTCCTACTTCACGCAGTGGAGCATCTATCAAAGAAATTATCATGTGAAGAACATCGAGCAGAGCGGAGCTGCCGCGAAGCTGACGTTCATCAACTATGCGTTTGGCAATGTTTACGATGACGGACGCTGCGGCATCGTGACGCGCGCCGAAAGCGGTAACGGCGACGGCGGCGACGGTTATGCGGACTACCAGAAGTCCTACGATGCGGCAGGCTCGGTAGATGGCGTCGGCGACGTGTGGAACCAGCCGTTGAAGGGCAACTTCAATCAGTTGAAGAAGCTCAAGGCGCGTCATCCGCAGATCAAGCTGTTCATCTCGCTGGGCGGCTGGACGTGGTCGAAGAATTTCAGCCGCTTCTCGCTGACGGCCGCGGCGCGGCAGACGCTGGTTGCCTCGTGTATCGACCTCTATCTGAAAGGCAACCTGCCGGTCGCCGATGGCGCCGGTGGGCCGGGCGCCGCTGCGGGTGTGTTCGACGGCATCGACATCGACTGGGAATATCCGGGTGGCGGCGGTCAGCCGTACAACACCGTGAGCCCGAGTGATAAAGCAAACTTCACGCTGCTGCTCGGCGAGTTCCGCCGTCAGCTGAATGAGCTGACGTCACAGACCGGCCGCCAGTATTACCTGACGATCGCGGCCGGCGCCGGCGCGGACAAGATCGACAATACCCAGCCGGGCCAGTATTCGCAGCATCTGGATTGGATCAACCTGATGACCTACGACTATCACGGCGGCTTCGAGCCGCAGGGTCCGACGAACTTCCAGTCCAACCTGCACATGGACCCGAACAATCCGGGGACCGGCGTCGCGAAGACGTACGCGACCGAGACGGCAGTGAATAAGTTGCTGGCGGCAGGAGTGCCTGCGCAAAAGCTCGTGATCGGCATCCCGTTGTACGGACGCGGCTGGACGGGCGTCGCGAACGGCGGCGCCAATGGCCTCTATCAACCTGCGACTGGTCCGGCGCGGGGCACGTATGAGCAGGGCATCGAGGACTACAAAGTGCTCGCGCCCCGCAATGCGCCGAAGTTCTATCATCCGGTGACGAAGCAGCTGTGGACCTACAACGGTACGGAATTCTGGAGCTTCGACGATCCGGTGGTGATTGCGACCAAGGCCGCCTACGTCAACAGCCTCGGCCTCGGCGGCTTGTTCTCCTGGTCCCTGGACGGAGATGACGCCGCTGCGACGTTGGTGAAGGAGACCGCGAAGGTTCGTCAATGAACGCAATGATCGCAGAATAGTAACAAGCATGCGGCGCCGGTCAGCTGGCCGGCGCCGTGTGCCACTCCTCGGAGGCGTATGCTCGATGGATTCAATGAAGGCTGGATCGAGTTCGAGCACCTGACAGCAGTACAGAAGGGTGTTGTCTGTGTTCAAGAGGTGATCGATGGGATAGTAAAGCGATGAGATAAATTCCTCGCGCAATCCCAACATTTCTGGAGAAGCAGCATTGGCCTGCACTGCAAATGCTGCTTGCAGATCGCATCCGAGCGCGAATCAGATAGTCCGGGCGGCGGTAAATACGGTGGCGGTACCAAGAGCCGAATCCTGGATCAGCGCCGACAGCTGGAACTGCGTATGAGCTTCAGCAGCCCTCAGTGGACAGGTCGCGCAGAGGGGCTACGTGTAAGGTGCGGAGGCTCCGCCGCTTGCGGGCCCGAAGCGGACACCGCGGTTGAAGTGACGGTGTCAGGAATTACGGCGTGAACTGGGTGGCCTTCGATGTGGGTTGGTCCAGATAAGCCTTGATGACCCGCGCTATGTCCGGTCCCTGGCCAAAATTGTAGTGCGTGTAGCCCGGTACGATAGCGAGTCGTGCGCGGGCGTATCGCGGAGTGCCTTCCCAGCCGGCGTCGCGCACGCCGCCGTCGAACAGCGCGAAGAATTCGGCAATATGACGCATCGAGATCGCATCATGGTCGGCGAACAACAGTAGCGTCGGCACACGCAGGTTTTTGATCTCAGCGCGCCAATCGTAGTCCTTTTTCATCAGCTCACCCATGCGGTCGAGCAATTGGGGGAACTGCTCCGGATGCGGCGCGACTTCGGCGTAGCGCGTATAGAGCGGCGTCTGTTGCATCTGTTTAGCCTGCGATGAACTCACCGCCTCCATGCCTTTCAGGACTTCGGGATACCAGCCGTCGCGCTCGGCGGCGGTGGAGATGACGATCAGGTTGCGCACCATCTGGGGATGCTGGATCGTCATCCGGATCGCTGCGTCGCCGCCGTGCGAGTAACCGGCGACATCGGCTTTCGCAATCTTCAGGTGCCGCAGCACCGCTGCGACGTCATCGCCGTTTCTTGCGTGACTCATCGGCGTCGCACGCAGCGCCGTGCGGCCGTGTCCCTCGAGGTCGATGCCGATCACCTGCCGTTCGCGCGACAACGGACCGATTGACTGCGCCATCGAGCTGATGTCCATCAGCCCACCAGCGAGCACCACGATCGGTTCACCTTTGCCGTAGATTTCGTAATAGACCCGCAAGCCGTCGGCGGCGTCGGCATAGCCCTTGGTGGTTGGTGCAAGTTTCGGTTGCTGGCTCATTTGCGCGCCCTCTGTCGTGGTCGGGTTGCACACCATCAGCGCGAGAGCCGCGCCGGCAAAAAGCATCTGAACTATCGAACGCGGCATGGTGCCTCCTCTTGGGTTCATCCATAGGGAGCCAGAGCGCGTTCCGACCGAGACGGCAGCCAGAAAGATCAAACGAACGGCGCACCCTTACCTGGCGCCGCTCGCGCTCGTGTGACTGGACGGCATGCGCAGGCGCGCTCGCTCCTCAAACTAGTATGGAGCTTAAACACTGCGGGGAACGCGGATGTTCCTAAAGCATTCGGGGGTAAAAATTGCAGAAGATTGACCCGCTCACGTTATCCGTCAGCGGCGGCTTCCAGTGAAATGGTTGCCGAGCGGGGATTTGCGCTGGTGCGGTCTCGGTGCTGCTCGTCGAAATGGCGTACGAGGATTTGCGCACTGTTACGGTCTGACCTAGGGCTATGATAGGGTCGCGGTAGCCCTTTGGAGGTTGAAATGACAAATGGCGAACAAAAGGTGCTTTGGCGCGGAGTAGCTGCTGGCACGATTCTGGGTTTGGCCATCGGCGGCATGATCGCATTGGTCATTGCGATGAAGCCGGAACTCTTTGCAGGGCTGGTCCAGTAACCAGGCTGCTTCGGCATTGGCGTCACATGCAGTAAATGGCGAAGAAGCGACATGCACAGTTCCTGCAGTCCCTGTGCGTGTGAGGTGACCTGTGGGACGCGCGCGTGAACGCCGCGAGCTTTTATTTCTTGCGCCGTGGCCGCGGAGTGCTTCGCGAGGGAATTCGGATTCTGCCACGTTCGATCTTGCCGCGGATCTCAAGCAGCTCCCGCCGAACGGGCGCCGCCCACTTCTGCAGAATTGCGGGAATGTCGCGCCCCGGCCGAATTACAGCCACGATGGCAATGAATCGAGGCCCAAGAGGCTCGTACACGATGTAGTGCTCGCGAACCGGATACAGCAGCAGCGCAGTGCCGCCGGCGAGTTCCTGGCGGTCGCGGAAGGAAGCGTAATTTTCCGCGATGTA
Source organism: uncultured Gammaproteobacteria bacterium (assembly GCA_963710595.1). Taxonomy (GTDB): domain Bacteria; phylum Pseudomonadota; class Gammaproteobacteria; order Steroidobacterales; family Steroidobacteraceae; genus Steroidobacter. The sequence goes on along the minus strand of CAVQAZ010000002.1, from coordinate 342,488 downwards.
CTGCGCACCCTCATGCAGATCGTCGAAGTAGCGGTTCGTCAGCTCCTTGCCCCACCGGGCGCGCGACCAGGCTCGCGCCTCGCTTAGATCGGCCGCCGCGCGCGTGGTCAGGACGTAAGACTTCCGACGCACCCGGTCTTAATCCGCATCCTTGAAATCCAGGATCGACTTGGCGGAAAACCTGCCATGCCGCAGGTCCCCCAACCCCTCAAGTACGTTCAGGGCAACGGCCCGGTCCTGCATGTCCTGCCGGATCAGGTCGCGAATGTATTCGCTCGGCGTGGCATACACATCCTTGTCGCTCGCGCGCTCATCTACGTACTTTCGTAGCGCATCGGTCAGCTGCACGTTGAGACTGCTGCTCAAGTTCGGGCTCCTATATTGAAATCTGCCGGCGAGAGGTAGTACGCCATACTGGCAATAGATGTCAATAGTTGCCAGTGCGGGCTGGGCGTGGGCTGGGAAAACGTTGCTGCCCGCTCGGTAAGGGCGCCGCAACCGGAACCCTGTGTCTTCAGTGGAACGATCGCGGGCGGTGCCACTCGCCCAACGTACAGACGAGCGATGGGGCATGGATATTGTCCACACTCAGCTGTTCGACAGCCGGCCCTTTCGCATGCTGACAGTCGATTAGTTAAGTTGATCGCCTCTCACCGTTAGTAGAGCTGCCATCGGTCTGCAACACACGCTGGGTAAATTGCTGGGATGCTGGCCGGCTTATAGGCGTCATCCGACTAATCTGTTAGTCCGGCATCCAGAGTGCGTCTCGAGCTGACAATTCGATCGCATCGGTTGCGCGAGATCTGATTGAAAGAGACAAGGACGGTTCGGCGCCATGGAGCGGCGCAGGCGCGGGGCACTAACCGCGACGCTCGGGCGAACAACAGGACTTGGCCGCTGATGTGAGTGAATTTCACATGGAAATGTTCGATGGCGTATTGATGTGGCGTGCATTTTTTCCCACCAGGTATGCCCGCCCATGAAGCTCAGGTTGTTGAAGGCGGCGAGCGCTGATCCGCAGGATGCGCAGGCATGCAATCTGAGTCTGGTCGAGCGGCTATATCGGGATCATTGGGAAAACCTGTGCGTTCGGTTGCGCAAAGTCTTTGGGAACGGGCCTCCAGAGCCCGAGGACCTGGCGCAGACGGCATTTGCAAAGTTGATCGAGTACACGGATGCGGCGACATTGGACGATCCTGCATCGTTCCTGTTCCGCATCGCTATCAATGCCGGGCGAGATCGTCGGCGACATATCGTGCGCGCCAACGCACTCATCGAAGCGCAGCTCGCCCCGCAGGGTCTCGCACAGGTGGATCGGATCACGCCCTCGAACGTCTATGAAACAAGGGAATGCATGGCCGTGACGGAACGGGCGATTGCAACGCTTACGCCGAAACAGCGTGAGGTGCTGGTCAGGAGCCGGCTCAGAGGTGAAACATTTGAGCAGATTCGGGACGCCTGCGGGTGGAGCAAGGCCGACATCAGCCGCACGCTTCAGGCTGCGCTTGGTGTACTCCAATCCGCCATGCGGGAATATATGGGCCATGAGTGACACTGATCGCGCGACGCAAGCGCGCCGTGACAGCGTCGACGCCAAAGCCCGCGAATGGATGAGCTATTTGTATTCCGGCGAGATCACGGAGCGAGGCCAGGCCGGATTTCAGGCGTGGCTCGCCGAGAGCTCGGACCACCGGGCCGCATTCCAGATGCTCAATGAGCTGTGGACGTCCCTGGACCGCGTGCCTCGCGTTGAAAATGGGTTGGTCGAAGCTCCGCGGAACGCAGCGAACGTTACCAAGCCGGTGGTTTGGCGGACAGTGCTACAGAAGGCCGCGAACGTCCGAATCGCGGCCGCCTTCGTTGCTGGAATTGCCGCGATCGCCGCCTTGGCCACCTTGCAGATCGCAGATCGGGCCAACGAGCATTACTTTGCCACCCAGGTGGGAGAGGTTCGCACGCTTGGCCTCACCGACGGTTCGCAACTCGTCCTTCGTCCCGATACCGCGATCCTCACATCCATGTCCAGCGAAGAACGCAGTGTCACCATCGAGCGTGGCGGAGCGTACTTCGACGTCTCCAAAGACGAAAGCCGTCCGTTCGTGGTGTCAGCAGGGGGTGTTGGCGTGCGCGTCAGCGGTACAGCGTTCGATGTATTGAAAGGCCCGAGATCGGTCACCGTCTCGGTCACGCACGGGCATGTCACGATATCCGATGTCACAAATCAGAACCGTGGCGGCGCACACACCGTGGAGCTCACTGTCGGACAGCAGCTCACGGTGGAAGCTGATGGCACGTTCGGAGCTATCGTCGAATTCGATGCGCAGCGGGTGCTGGGCTGGCGCGATGGCCGGTTCAGCTATCTCAACGCCCGGCTCGAGGACATCATCGCCGACGTCAATCGCTACCGGACCGAAAAAATCAGTATCGAGGACGAAGCGCTCGGAGACTTGCGGATCACCACCATGTTCCGCGCCGACAATGTCGATCAGATGCTGGCGGGCATCGAAGCCACGGAGTCGGTAACCGTCGTGCGTTCATCATCTGCGATCACGATCCGGCGGCGCGAGCGGCCGTAGCAAAGCCGCGCTTTGTGAATTTTATATGAAATCTCGCGCCAGGCTGGAATAGCCCCGCATCTGGATCGTGTTACCTCGGAAGACCAAACAATCCGCACGCGTCGTGCGGATCGACGTGTGTTTTGCAATCAAGGTCATCGGGGAAATGAGATCAATAGTGTTCATGGCGACTGCAATGGTCGCCCGCCTGTCCGTGTTCGCCGTCTTGTTCATCGCGCCCGCCCAGGCACAGGAACAAAGGGCGATGAGTTTCTCCGTGAACGCACAGCCGCTCGCCGGCGCGCTCGAAGAGTTTTCGCACCAGGCGGACATGACGGTCACCGCGTCGGGGCGGTTTACGGAAGGTAAGCAGTCGCCAGGATTCACAGGCGTCGCGACGCCGGCGGAGGCGATCGCCGCCTTGTTGACAGGCACCGGGCTGCAGGCGCGCGAACAAGGCGGTGCGCTGATCATCGACCTGGTGCAGGGTGCCGGGGTGCTCGGCACCGTGCGAGGCCAAGTGCTGCGGGCCGACAACCAAGTACCGGTTCGCAACGCGCAGGTCAGCGTGCCCGGCACTGGGTTCAGCACCAGCACCGATCGTTTCGGCCGCTTCGAATTTAACGTTCCTGCCGGCGAATATCAGCTGAAGCTGGAGCATGCCGAGTACGGCGGCCAAACCGTCCCGAGTGTCAAAGTGGTGGCCGATCTGTCGCTGGAATTGGAGCTGAAGCTGCAGCCGTCGGCGGTTGCGGCAGTCGCCAGCGAGGAGCCCGCCGTCATCGAGCACGTGCAGGTGACGGGCGCACGCTATACCGAGCGGGCGATCGATCTCGAGCGCACGGCCGCCGGCGTGATCGATACGATCGACTTCGGACAGATCGCGCGCTTCGACGACAGCACCATCAGCACCGCGCTGACGCGCATCGTCGGCGTCAGCCTCGAAGAAGGTCGTTACGCCATCGTGCGCGGCATGAAGAGCCGCTACCAGTCCGTTTATTTCAACGACGCGATTCTGCCGAACACGGATCCGGGTCGTCGTGACCTGGCGATGGACATCTTCCCGACCTCGATCATGGAAGCGCTGGCATTACAGAAGACAGCGAGCCCGGATGTGCCCGGCACGGCCACGGCCGGCCACATCGATATGCGCACGAAAGCGGTGCCGGACGAGCCTTTCCTGAAGATCTCGACATCGCTGGATGTCTGGGACGATATCGACGATGACGTGCTGCGCGTCGACGGCGGCGATATGGACTGGCTCGGGTACGACGATGGCACTCGCGATCTGCCCGCCGCGCTGGCCGCGATCAAGGACACCTACTACCGAACGGACGGGTTGGCGGAGCACGCCATCAGCCCCGAGCAGCAGATCGCGGCGGCTGCTTCGATCCGTCACCCGGACATCAATATCGGCGAATCGAATCTCAACGGCTCGCTCGATCTCTCGGGCGGTTATCGCTGGTATTTCGGCGAACAATCGGCCGGACTGATCGGCGCGGTGCGCTATTCGAACAAGTGGACCAATCGCGATATCGAAAACTATAGATTCAGCCGTGAGCTTGCGATTGAGAACGGCCAACAGATTGTCACGGGCTCGGAGCTCACCAGCTTCAGCGACACTTGGGACAGCAATAACATTGTCGATGTGAGCGCCATGCTGAATTTCGTGTGGCAGCCGAGCGAATCGCACCAACTCGGACTGAACAACCTGTTGCTGCGCCACTCGCTGAATTCGGCCGAACGCACGTACGATTCCGACCTGACGCTGGATGAGAACGACAATATCGTCTTCGACCCGTCCGATGACTACTCGTTCGTGCACGGTATCGACTGGATCGAAGAGCAGTTGTGGAGCAGTCAGCTGTGGGGCAGCCATCGCTTCGACGCGCTGCGCGGCCTGACTCTGGACTGGCTGTCGATGCGGGCCAACGGCGAGTTCGACCGGCCGGATTCCAAGCGGTACACGTGGGCCGCCAACGAGCAATTCGCCTCCGCGCAGTTACGCGGTGGCGACAACAACAACCGCTTCGAATGGGAGGTCATGGAGGAAGACAGCACCGGCTATCGCGCCGATTTGAGCCTGCCGCTCATCCAGAGCGCGTCGCTGTCCGCTGCATTGAAGGCCGGGCTGTACCTGCTCGATCGCGAGCGCGATGGATACGAATACGCCTGGTACTACAACTGGATGCCGTTCAACTATTCCGGCGCGTTGACCCAGCAGGAGGTCGAAAGCCGGCAACCGGGCGATTTGTTCAACAGGGACAATATCTGCGCCGGCGGCGGCTCGCAGCCCTGCATCGTCATGGAGACTCCCGGGCTGGCGCCGTCCGAGGATACTGGCTGGCGGGGTGATAGCTACCGCGTCGCACAGAATACGGACGCTTATTACCTGATGGCGGACATGGATTTTCACGAGAAGATCCGCGCCAGCTTCGGCATGCGCCGTGAGGCGTTTTCAATCGGAGCCGATATGTATGAATACACGCCAGAGCCGCTGGTTAAGCTGCTGGACGAGCAATACGACCTTTTTTCGCTGGCGTTGACCTATCGGTTTAACGAGCAATGGCAGCTGCGCCTCGGTTACGGCGATACCGTCAGTTGGCCGGAAACCTTCGAAATCGTGCCGCGCACCTTCACCGACTACGAGACGCTGGAGCAGTTCAGCGGCAACCCGAACCTGAAACCGGCCGAGATCGAGAACTACGATGTGAGGCTCGAATGGTATCCGGGCGCGGACCAGTCGATCACGCTGGCCTTCTACAACAAGGACCTCACCAATGCGATCGAGAACACCTTCCTTGGCCAAGGTGAAGACTATCGCGCTTACACGTTCGACAATGTTTCTTCGGCGAGCGTCGATGGCTGGGAGCTCGACGTGCGTCAGGTCTTTTCGTTCGGCGCCAACCACGAGCTGTTCGTGCAGGCAAGCTACACGGACATCAATTCCGAGGTCAACCTGCCGGCCAATACGCTGGAATACGATCCGAACCGGCCACTGCAGGGGCAACCGGACTATCTGATCAACCTGCAGCTCGGCTACGACCATATCGCCACTCAGCAACAATTCACGATCGTCTACAACCATCGCGGCGAGGAGCTCGCCGTCGTCACGGCGGCCGAAGTCGCTGCAGCCATCAGGACCAATGTCTACGAGCAGCCTTTCGAGGACCTCAAGCTGATTTATCAGAAGGGCTTCGGGTCCAGCTGGAGCGTGCTGCTGAGCATGGAAAACGTGCTGGGTTCGGCACGTAATCTCGAATACGAGGGCTATGGTCTGCCGTACCTGAAGTACGACACGGGCCGGCGCGCCAAGCTCAAGGTGAGCTACACGTTCTAGTCGACCGTCACAAATGTCGACCAGCCAATTGATAACGATTCAAGCAAGGGAATAATCCGATGTTGTGCGGTCATGGGTTTTCCGTCCTCGGTGCCGGACGGATTCTTGTCGTATTGCTGCTGGCTGCAGCGCTGAGCGCCTGCGGCAGCGAAGGCAGCGAGCCGGCTCAGCGCGCACCTAACGATCTCGGGCTCCAGCAATGTCAGCTGGTCGATGGCACGGTTCTCGGCGCGCCGACGGATCCCATCATGATCGATGGCGTAGCGACCCAGGCCTGCCGCATCACTGCGGGGCATATCCGCGGTGGCACCGAGATCGACTTGAAATTGAGCCACGAGTACCGGCCGCTGGTCTGGCTGCTCGATGGCAAGCTGGAGATCGGCGACAACCAGACGTATGCCACACTCGATGCATTCGTCAACGGCAAGTTTGCCCGATTGGGTACCGCCGGTACGGAGCTACGCGCCACTGCGGAGTCGGTCATCATCGTCCACCGCAACGGTTACTTCACAGGTGACATGGTTTCGCAGGACGAGAACCTGGAGGGCAGCGGCGAGTGGGGTGGCGTCATCGTCAACAGCATCGGCTCGCATCCCGACTGTCCGGCGGATACCAGCAAGAGCCGCTTCTGTAACGTCACAGGGACCTACGGTTATTACGGCGGGCTGTCCATGGCGGACGCCCGGGTTGAAGTGATCAGAGAAACCTTGCTTCGGCCCACCGAGTCGGGGCCCGCATACAGGCTGGGCTTCGACGGATTGGTCAGTGAAGGCGGAGGGGCGCCGCTGACCGCTGCCGTTGTGTTGAACGCGCCGCAGAGTCATTCAAGCTCGCAGCCTATCAACACCTTCGATAGCGCGGGCAACGGCATCGAGATCAACGGCGGCTACGCCAATGGCCTGCGGCTCCTCGGTCAGAACGCACAAGGCTCCGCCGTCTACTGGCATCACGGCTTTCAGGGCGGCTTGACGGGCGTCTTCTATCATCGCGTGCTCAGACACGCTGCACTGAGAGGCGTCGATGGCGATGTCGATCTGAATGGCGTCACGCTGATCGACCGCACTTTCGCGGCGGGCACGGCGATCAGCATCCAAGGCGGTCGTGTCGATCTGACCAACGTGCTGGTGCAGAACTTCCGCGGTTGCCTGCAGTTGGATGACAATGCCGATGCCACCCTCACGGGCGTGGCCTTCGGTTGTCTGGCGCCGACAGTGGCGGCTCAGGACGGCACCGACTACGCCGTTCGCGTTGCCGCGACAGCGCTTTCGAATACTGACAGCTCCTACTACGAAGCTGACCCTGCACTGACCGCGGAGCTGCGAGTCGGCAATACCGAGCTGACTTATACCGCCTGGGCGAATAGTCCAGGGGGCCTCGGCATCGTTGGAAACATTCAGAACCAGAAGGGCCACGACCTGCGCCTGACTTACCCGGATTGCATGGGCATCGGCACGCTGCTGCCCGAGGATCAAACGGTGACGGTGGGGCGCACGACCTACCGAATCTGCCAACTCAGTGGCACGATCGAGGCGAGTGGGCGCTTGTACAGCAGCTTCAACGGCGGCTCATTTGCATGGGTGCTGAACGGTGACGTGAACCTGGGCGCAGACTTCGTCCGGCTAAGCGAGGCCGCGCAGTTGGCAGCATTGCAATCGCCCAACTACGTCTTTGTGCCGGCGGGTGCTGTGATCTATGGGCGCGCTGGCGCCGGTCTGACGGTGCAGCCGGGCATGCAATGGTTCGTCGACGGCAGCGCCAGCGATCCAGTTGAAATTACTGCGCTGCCCGGTGAGGACGCCGCACGATGGCGCGGTGTGCGCATCTACGGCGTCGATCGAGCTGAATGCCAAGCTGGATCGACCGCGGGAGTCTGTGCCTACGCTGGAGCGCGCCAGCTCAGCATCGAGTACCTGCGATTGTTACGGGCCGGCGATGGACAGGCGGTGCTGACACTCCACGAGGTTGGGTCGGGCGCCACGATCAACTATCTTGAGATTGCCAACTCCGCTAGTACTGCCCTCGCTTTGCACGGCGGCCGCGCGGATCTGGAGCATGTGGTGCTGCGTAACAGCGTCGGCGCTCAACTGTTCTGGGAACAGGGTTATCGCGGCACTATCCGCTACGGCTTGTTTACGGACGGCGATGCGAGCACTGGCCAAGTGCTGCATGGTCGTAACGACGGCGCCAACCACGATGCCAGCCCGCGGTCGCTACCGACGCTGGCCAATCTCACGATGATCGGGCAGGGGAGCGGGGCGGCCATTCTGCTCGAGCAGGGTTCGGGGCTGCTGCTTCAAAACAGCATCGTGGTCGACTTTGAAACTTGTCTCGATATCGACGATGCGGCTACTGCCGCCTTGCAATCCACGACGCCGCAGCAAATCGCGATGATCGATGTGGTGCTGAGCTGCGCTTCCGCGCTGGCCCTTGACGCCGAAGATGCAGGCTCGGATTACGGCCATCTCGTCGCGAGTTCGAGCAGCGTTCATCAAGTGGATCCGCAGCTCAACGAACACTTCGTTGCTTCGAATCCGGCGCTGCCAGTCCCGACCGCGGGCTATTGGGGAGCGGTCGGAGGCGCCGACGACGGTTGGTATCTCGGCTGGAGCGGTCTTGGTGTGCTGCTGTCGCCCGAATGCGATGGCAAAGGCACGTTGCTGGACGATTATCAGTACCGCTTCTCTTCCGGGCAGCCGTTTCAGGGCTACGGCAGCGGCTTGTTCGTCGAGCTCAATTACAAGGTTTGCAGACTGCCGAGCGTGGTGTCCGCGGACCTGGAGCTGACTCGCTATACCGGCGCGGACTCGCAGATCAATGCGGATGGTTTCGCACAGATCACGGAACCCGGCAGCCGATATGGAATCAGCGCAGAGGTCACCTGGACCCGTGTTCCGGTGCCGACGATTTGGCTATTGGACAGCATGGTGACTGTCGGCAATGGCGCGGCGGAGTTGGCCAGCGTTGAAGCAGCCACGGCACTCAAGTCCGATCCCGTCGAGCTGAGTCTGCGGCCCGGCGCTTGGGTCATGGCTACAGAGAACGGTGGACTGCACATCACGCGCGGAGGGCGCCTGCAGGTCCTCGGCGGCGCCATGCTCGAGGACGAATACTGCGAATACGGGCTGTATGGAATTGCCTGTTTGGAGTTCCCAACGACCGGTCCGGTCAGCATCTTTGGGGAAATCGACGGTGTGGCGTTGCCGTACATCGACATTGTCTACTCCGCCACGGGAGACATCGAGCTCGATGGGGGCGCTGTGTTTGGCGGCTATGCTCCCTATGCGCCGCTCGGGACCAACCTTTACGATTTCTTCAACGGCGAGCATTACAGCCAATTCGCCTCTTCCTGGCGCGGAATCACTGTAGACGGCTTCGCTCGCAACAATCAGTGTGAGGAAGCCGCGACCGCCGAGCCTGACGGGAGGGTCTGCAACATCAGTGGCGAACTTGGCCACCATGGCGGTTACGACAACAGTTACGCCAACCTGGAAATTCACAATCTCTACATGATCGGCGGCGTACTGCGGCTGAACAGCGTGGCCGGCGTGGTCGACGGGTTGAACTATGGGCACAGCCAGTTCTCGAACGACCAAGCCGGTGCGATGGGCCTCATCGAACTCGATGGCGGCACCGTCAATCTGCGTGAAGTACTGATCGATCTCAGCACGATCGAGGGCAGCCGCAAGCCAGGAACCCTGGTCGGCTGGAACCATGGTTATCAGGGCACGCTGCAATATATCTATGGCGCCTCAGCGCAGATTGCGGATGGCGGGCAAGCCCTGCTGCAGGCGAACGGCCGCGATTACTTCATCCCGTTGCTTCGCGGCGCCAACGGCGATGTCGGCCATGAGAACGATCTGCCGCGCTCGCTGCCGACCATCGCCAATCTCTCGTTGCGCAGCTACGAGAGTGACAGCGCCAGCGGCCAGATGACCGCGGCGATCGATTCCAGCCTGATCGAGCTGGTTCGCGGCAGCGGCTTGCACTTGTACCACAGCGTGATGGGCGCGACCGAAGGCGACAACAGAATCAGTGATTACTGTTTCAAGCTGGATGAGAGCGCCGTCGAACGAGTGAGCGTCGGCGAACTGCTGGTCGAGCAGTTGGCCACGACGTGCCAGGTGCTGAGCGACAACACCGGCATCTCGCTCGGTGCGATGCACGGCGTGCACAACACATACGCCGGCTCGATGGCGGTGTTCGCCAACAATTCGGAGCAAAACTACGTCGATGACTTTGGTCCAGACTTCATGCAAGTGAATCACGAATACGACCGTTACTATCCCCTGCAGGCGGTGGCCGATGAGTATGGTCATGTGGAGCTCGACGTGTCTTCTTCTCCGACGGCCGATACCGACTTCCTGCATGTGACCGACTACCTCGGCGCGGCGGACTACTGGAACAAGCCTTGGTAAAGCGAGACACGATGCGTGAGCGTTATCGAGTGGAACTCGCATGAGCTCGTCAAGTGTCCGCCTGGCAGCTTGGCCTATCATCCCCTTCACGGGGAGGTGCGTGTGCTCTCCTCGCACGGGTGGCAGCGCGCGATCCAGTTCGTATCGAGGCATCCATTCGATACGAGCGTGGGTCGTGTCCACCTCACGCAGGGAATAGCGACGGACGTGGTCCATGTGCGAGACCTGAGAGCGCGAGCGGAGTGAATTAAACACTCAGCTCTCTCGCATGCCGCAGGGCGAGAGTGCTTTTGCGCGCGCGTTGCGTAGTCAAACAAACGCTCTGTCACAAGGTTTAATGTTTCTGTTATCGCAGCGTCATGCTGCGCGCGCACTCTAAATTTGCCTCATGAGCAGGCATGCATATCGGCTTACGAGTCGATGCGGCTGTCGGCGGGGCGGCGCAATGAAGCGCGCGTCCCCGTGATGGGCGGCCTCTGGAAATGTTTGGATGCAGTGTATTGCGATGTTGCCAGTAAGTCTCGATCGGGTTTGGGATGTCGATCGATCTGCGATGTCGGAATCCGATCGTCAATGGATGGACTACCAAGGAGTGCTTGTATGAAACTGAAACTGTTGGCTGCGGCCGTAGCCGCGTCTCTCGGCTCCGTCTCTTTCAATGCCGGGGCTGCGAATCTCGGTCTGGATGCTACTTGCGCCTCGAACGGCATCGACCGCGGCATGGTCGCCACCCCGGACGGCTCGCGCCGCCGCTGCGATCTGCCGGCTGATATCGTCACTACCAACCCCGCCGATCCCACCATCACCCTGCCGGCCTCCGTGTCTGGCACCAACATCCTGTGGACCATGCCGACCGTCGTGACAGTGGGTAACGGTCATCAAGCTGGCAGGACGCCGAGCACGGCCGCCAACACTGTGTTGCAGATCAACGCGGGCTCACGTCTCGCCGGCGCCATCGCCAATTCGGCGCTGGTGATCACGCGTGGCGCGCGCCTCAATGCGCTCGGCACCGCCACCAACCCGATCGTGTTCTCCTCGCTGGATAACAACTACACCGGTGCGGGCGAATGGGGCGGCGTCATTCTGTCGAGCTGGGATAACAGCAACGAGTGCAACACCGGCGGCGAATGCGCGATGGAAGGCATCAGCGATGGTCAGTTCTTCTTCGGTGGCTATGTCAATGAAGCGACGACGGCGAGCTGGGACAATATTTCGAGCGGCACTGTACGTTTCGTGGCGATCGCCGAAGGCGGCCATGCCGTCAACGTCGATGTCGACGGCGACCCGGATCCGAACTCCAACACAGGCGATGAGATCAACGGCTTGACACTCTACGGCGTCAGCAGCGAGACCTCCATCGCCAACGTGCACATCCACAACAACGACGATGACGGCATCGAGTTCTTCGGCGGCGACGTTGACGTCGATAACGTGTGGGTGAGCTGCGCGGGCGATGACAGCGTGGACTGGGATTACGGCTTCCACGGCACGATCAACAACGTCAACATCCTGCAGAAGGACGGTGCTGACCACGCCTTCGAGTTGGCCAACAACCCTAACAACTTCGCTGCCACTCCGGTGGCCGACGGCGGCGTCTCGAATGTGACTTTGACGTTCATCGACTCGACGCCGAGTGTTGACACGCCATTCGATCTCAAGGAAGGCAGCGGCGGCACTTTCAGCAACGTGGAGATCGCCAGCACCTACACCGGCGCTTGCTTCTCCTCGGGCGCGGTGGACGCCGTGTCCTCGGGCGACTTCAGCAACTTCGAGTACGCCTGTAACAACAATCTGAGCCTGCTGCCTGCTTCGACCCCGGTCACGGGCTTCCCGAACAGCACGTTCTGGACGGGCTATCCGGGTACTTGCAACTAGCCGATGATCGATGCCGCCGTAAGGCGGCTTGCGGCGAACCCATCGATTCGTTCCGTCAATGAGTGGCCAGGGAAGGCCACTCATCCACTGAGACAGAAGACAAGCTCATTCTCGGACGGCTCAAATCGCCGTGTTATAAGGAGGTCGCGTATTCCAGGCCTTTTCCCGGATCGTCAGCCTGCCTTTCCCGTCGCTCGATCGTGTGCGGATCAAGCAGCACGTCGATGAGATCGGTCGCGGCGAGACCCGTCAGACCTGAGATCCCGATCCATTGCCGCTCCCTCGCAAGCGCCGCTTGCATTAGGAACCCGCTGATGTCCGAGTCTCTTTCCCGGAAGCTCTCTTTTCTTGACCGCTATCTCACGGTCTGGATCTTTCTCGCGATGATCGCTGGCGTCGCCATCGGCTATTGGGTCGACGGCGCGCCGGCATTCATTCAGAGATTCGATCGCGGCACGACGAACGTTCCGATCGCGACCGGGCTGATCCTGATGATGTATCCACCGCTTGCAAAGGTCAGGTACGAGTTGCTGGGCCGAGTGTTTGCAGACACGAAGATTCTGCGGCTGTCCCTGCTGCAGAACTGGGTGATCGGCCCGATCCTGATGTTCGTCCTGGCCGTGCTCTTCCTGCGCAACCATCCGGAGTACATGGCCGGACTGATTCTCGTCGGCATCGCACGGTGTATCGCAATGGTGCTGGTGTGGAATCAGCTCGCGAAGGGCAGCAGCGAATACGGCGCTGCACTGGTGGCGCTGAACAGCATCTTTCAGGTGCTGACCTTCAGTGGGTACGCCTGGATTTTCGTCACGGTGCTGCCGGAATGGCTCGGACTGCAAGGCACAGCCGTCGATGTTCGTATCGCAGACGTGTTCAAAAGCGTTCTCATCTATTTGGGAATTCCGTTTGCTGCCGGGTTCTTGAGCCGACGGCTGCTGGTCTCATGGAAAGGGGAGGCGTGGTACTCGGGCGTGTTTCTACCGCGCATTTCGCCGATCACACTCGTGGCGCTGCTGTTCACGATCATCGTGATGTTCACCTTGAAGGGCCAGGCGATCGTGCAAATTCCGCTCGACGCCGTGAGAATCGCAGTCCCTCTGCTGCTGTACTTCGCGCTGATGTTCCTAGTCAGCTTCCTGATGGCCTATCGGCTTGGCGCCGAGTATGAACGCAGCGTGACGGTTGCCTTCACGGCGGCGGGTAATAACTTTGAGCTCGCCATCGCCGTCGCCATCGGCGTCTTCGGTCTTGGATCGAAAGTGGCGTTCGCAGCGGTGATCGGGCCGTTGGTGGAAGTGCCAGCGCTCATCGGCCTCGTGCATGTGGCCCTGTGGTTACGCCAGCGCCTCTATGGGCAAGCGACCGACGCGTCCTCGTCGGTGACGGCGTCGCACACGTCTGCCGGCGAGAGCAGATAGCAGTTCCTCCGGCGAATCGCCGTCACCGCCGACGGCTAAGCCGACATCGCCGGTCACGGACCGAGAAAATCCTTCTTGCCGATCTCGACGCCGTTGTGGCGAAGAATGCAGTAGGCCGTCGTGATGTGAAAATGGAGATTGGGCAGCAGGTGATTCATGAGATAGGGCAATGCCTGCATGCTCTTGGTGCTGCTGCGGCTCTGCCATGAGATGGTCTTGTCTTCGCCGCCGTCGATCTGCGCCGGCTGCAGCGATTCCAGATAGGAAATGCTATTGCGAACGCGCAGCACCAGATCCTGAAATGTCGCTTCTTTATCCTCGTAGGCGGGAAACTCCAGGCCCGCAAGCCGGCCTGCGCCGCTTCTTGCGGTGTCCGTCGCGATCTGGACCTGTCGCGCCAATGGGAACATGTCGGGGTAGAGGCGACTGCCCAGCAGGACGGCATCTTCGAGTTTGCGAGCTTGCGCGTGCGCAGCCCCCTTCTCGAGGATCGCGGCAAGATTGTTGAGCGCGCGGACGAATGCCGGCACCGACGCCTGATACATTGAAATTGTCATGGGTGTCTCCGAAAATCCGATCGTGTAAATAGCTGGAGTCTCGCCGGTTCAGGCGGCCGGTGAACGGGTGCTACCTTACATCGCTTGCGGGATAGGCGATAGCTGGTCGGGGGCCGACCTCGCTTACTGGCCCTTCCAGAATCTTTCGTGGCAACGCAAGCAGCGTGGCGCTCGTGCCAAGCTGCCCGGTGAGCGCCGATCAGTTCGGCGGATAGCGATGAGTCACGTTGCCTGCCGCATCGAGAAATTCCAGTGACGGTGTGCCGTTCGCCGCCACGGTGAGGCGAGCGCGCTCACGCCCTTGGTCATCGCGCAGGTTGAGCGTGTTCTTGCTCTCTGCCGGCAGCGACGGATACGTCTGAGTGCCGAGCAGCGTGCGCAAGCCGGCGCCTTGCGGGTGCGTCTCGAAGAATTCCGCGATGGCCTGTTCCTGCTCGGCGGGCGGCAGGTTCTGGATGCTGTCGAGCAGGTCCAGGTATTCCTGGATGGGCCAGCTTGGCTGGTCGATCATTTTGATTTCGGCGCGATGGTTGGTGCCGTCATCGGCGGCGCTGATGGTCAGCATCTGGTCCTGGTTGTAGCGATCGAAGCTGAAATGACCGAAGCGCGAGATCTGTCCCTGTTCATTTTTCAGGCCGCCGAAGGTAAGGCCGCCGCTTTCGGTGGCTTGCGCGTCATAGAACAGCAGGCCGGCTGCTGTGCTCGCCTTGCGGTTGCCGTAGTCGGCATATTCATGGCCATTGATGATGAGTCCAGGAATGCGATTGTTGTTCGTCACCACCATGCGGATCTTGCCGTCCGGCTCGACGACGTTGATTCGCTGCACGGTGATGGTATCGAAGCGCGGATTCATGTCCTGGCTGGTGAAGCCGCTGAGCAGCGCGACGGTCACGCCCGCCGTGAGCACGCCGGCATAGGTAGCGAGCAATTTTTGACCATACAAACTTTTCATGGGTAGTCTCTCCGTGGTTCAAGCTGCCGTGCCCCTGTCCCTGGACCTAACAATGCGCCACGCGGAGGTTTCCTCTACGGTAATCTTTACTCACCTTGGCAGATGAGTTTCGAGAGATGGAACGTAGCCGTCACTCGCGGGCAGGCCGAGGTCGAGGATAATCAGATCGGGGTTCTGCTTGCGTGCTTCAGCCACACCGGAGAGCGCGTCCGATGCAAAGAAAGTATCGTAGCCGGTTGCCTTCAGGCGCACGTGCATGCCCTGGCGGACATCCGGATCGTCATCAACAATGAGAATTCTCTTATTCGGCATTTCCCACCGCCCTGGAGGAGTTTTCCTCGTTCATAAGCACTTGAATCCTTGCGGCCACCTTCTGCAGAAAATCCTTGCTTGATCCCTTGGCGCTGCGTTTGTCAACCTCGAAAGAGGGATAAGACGTGGCAACCGTCAACCCCGCCTGCTCGATGTAGTCCGAGCCATCCAGGTGTTCGCGAATGCGCCGTGTAATCGCTTCACCACCAATGGCGGGCCAGGCCGATACCGGTGCCCTCGAATTCTTCTCGCCCGTGCAATCGCTGAAACAGGACGAAGATTCTTTCGAAATACTGGGGATCGATTCCCAGGCCGTTGTCGCACACGGAAAAGATCCATTCAGTGCCGCAATTGTTTGCCGCAACGTGGACGTGTGGAGCATCGGCGCGGCGGTATTTGATGCCATTGCCGACCAGGTTCTGGAACACTTCAACCAGTTGCGTGCTGTCGGTCGTGAGTCTGTCCGCGATGGACCGCTTCAGTAATATGTCGCCACAGCTACGCCGCATCTTGGGCAAGGATGCGTATGAACGGGTGGCTGCCCATATCGACCATCTGCGGTTTGACCTGGCGGCTCAAGTTCTGGAAGAGAACCCGCCGGGGAACCGCTGATCGATGTCTGCGCCCGTTTAAGTGGGGCAGCGTACCGACGCGCATGCCTGCCAGGATCAGTATGAGGAGTCGGCTGCGGGGAGATTCTCATGACTGATCAATATCACGCCATCGTCTGGCTCGATCATCGCGAAGCCAAGATATTCCATGTCAGCGCGTCCGAGTCGGACCGGGCGGTGGTGAGCGCGCCGGGCGGCGGCCACCTGCACCACAAAGCGAACGTGACCGGCAGCGGTCATCAGGGCGTGGACAAGGAATTCTTCAAGCGGGTGGTCGAGGGGCTGGCACACGCGGGCGCGATCCTGATCACGGGGCCCGGCAATGCGAAGGCGGAATTCAAGAATTACGTGACCGAGCACCAAGCCGATCTGGCGAAGCGGATCTCTGCCGTCGAGCCGCTGGATCATCCGAGCGATGCCGAACTCGTCGCCCTCGCGCGCAAGTTCTTCAAAGCCGATGATCGGATGCATTCGCAGACCCATTGAAACGAGCGCCGTGCGTGCCCGACCGGTGCGAAGGACATGAAGGCGCTGGGTTGCTGGAGGCGGCTCCCTGATTTGACTGAGCTACCGGCTCAGGTGTTCGAGTGGGAAGCCAGCGCGCCAGGACGGCGTGCAGAGTCGCGCGGTTGAAAGGTTTGCCGAGGTAGTCATCCATGCCGGCGGTGAGACAGGCTTCGCGTGCGGCGCTGGTGGTATCGGCCGTCAACGCGATGACAGGGATGCGCCGTCCCGCGCTCTCGCGTCGACGCAGCTCGGCGGTTGCCGAAAAGCCATCCATCACAGGCATGCGGCAATCCATGAGCACGACATCGTAGGAGTTGCATGCAAGCATCTCCAATGCGTGGCGGCCATCGTGGGCTGCGTCCACCTCCAGGCTCATCGCTTTGAGCATGGCTTCGGCGACATCGCGATTCAGCGGCTGATCTTCGACCACGAGTACACGTGCACCTGCCGCTAGCGTAGAGGCCGGTGCTGGGTGCCCGCCTGCTTGCGCGCAGTCGCTCGCGACGTCACCTGTCAGCGCACTTTGCAATTTCGTAAGGCGTACCGGTTTCGTGATCTCCGTGTCGAACCACTGCATGTCCGGCGACTGCGCCAGGTTGACGAAGCTCGCCATACGGATGACTCGCGGCCGCGCCGCACGCTCGGCGAGTACGGACTGCAACTCGGCGGCCATCGCCCCATGAATCAGAGAATCGTCGATGACGACAGCATTGTAGGCAGCGGCGCGCAGCTCTCGCAGTACATCCGGGAAGGTGCCGACATCCACGACGTGCGCGCCCCACTGGTTGAGCGCATAAGTAAGGAGGAGTCGCGCCGCTGTACTGTCGTCCGCGACCAGGACGCGCAAGCCGCCGAGATCAATGGGCGAGTGCGCGTGCATTGGCGCATCAGCGAGCTGCAGCGATAGCTCGGCGCTGAACGTGGAGCCCTCTCCCGGCACGCTGACTAGAGACAGCTGACCACCCATCAACTCCACTAACTGGCGCGCGATCGCGAGCCCCAGCCCCGTGCCGCCGTAGCGACGCGTCGTCGATACATCCTCCTGGACGAACTCCTCAAAAATCCGCGACTGATTCTCCGGCTCGATGCCGATGCCCGTGTCAGCTACCTCGAGGCGTACGCGGAGCCGATCACCTTCGCGTCCTGGCGAGGTCACTCGCAGCGTCACCTCGCCGCGCTCAGTGAATTTCACGGCGTTGCCACCTAAATTGACCAGCACTTGGCGCAGCCGCGCCACGTCCGCTTGAACGCGAGGCAACGGCCTGGCAGGAGAATCGCAGAGCAGTTCGATGTTCTTGGCGGAGGCGCGCGCGGCGAGCATTTCGGCGGTCTGCTCGACCAGCTCGACGAGATCGCAATCGACCGGCGCGAGCTGCAAGCGCCCCGCTTCGAGCTTGGAAAAATCGAGTACGTCGTCGACGATCGCGAGCAGCGAATCGGCGGAGCGGTGGATTCCCTCGGCGAAACGTCGTTGCACGGTATCGAGGCGCGAGTCGAGCAGCAGCTCACTCATGCCGAGCACGCCGTTCATCGGCGTGCGCAGCTCGTGGTTCATGCGTGCCACAAAGTCACTCTTCGCGCGGCTCAGGACCTGGAGCTGATGGTTTCGCTCCTCCAACTCGTGGGTGCGGATCCGAACCATCTGTTCGAGCTCGCGGCTGTAACCCAATTCCCGCTCGCGACGCAGGCGTTGCAGCCGCCACAGATAACCGAGGATCAGCAAGCAAGCGGCCGCATACAGCAGACGCGCAGTGAACGTATTCCACGGCGCCGCCGCGACGTGTACCGGAATCATCAGGTCTTCGTGGCTCGAGATTCCGTCCGCATTCTTTGCGCGCACTCGGAAGACGTACTGCCCCGCGTCCAGGTTAGTGTAGGTTGCCTGATGCAGCCTGCCGGCATCGACCCAACCCCGATCGAAGCCTTCGAGCCGATAGGCATAGCGATTGTTCGCGGGCGAAATGAAATCGAGCGCGGCGAACTGGAATGTCACGAGTTTGTCGTCGTGCGCCAGCGCGAGCGGCCGCCCTGCAGCCGGGAACTGCGGTAATGGCAGCTCCTGATTGAGGATCGCCACTGAGGTCAGCGCCAGGCGCGGCGGCGGCGAGTCCGTCGATGCCGAGGCCGGCAGGAAGGCGTTGAATCCGCCGTTGCCGCCGAAGTACAGCGTGCCATCGCGGCCGCGATAATGAGCGTTGAAGTTGAACTCATCGGCCTGCAGGCCATGCGCCTCGCGCAGCAGCCGGCTCGAGCCGCTGCGCGGATCGAGGCGCACCAGGCCATTGTTCGTGCTGAGCCACAGGTTACCCTCGTGGTCCGACTCGATCCCGTACACCACCTGGCTCGGCATGTCCGCCAGCCGCGCATCGCTTTGGAAGCGTATTGCTTCCGGCCGCTCTGAGCTGCCGATCACGCGGTCCAGGCCGCCGCCGGCCGTTCCGACCCACACCGTCCCTTGCGCGTCAACATGCAGTGCGTAGATCGTGTCATCGCTCAGGCTGCTCGGATCCCGATCGTTGCGACGATAGTGATGGAAGCGGCCAGTGCTTCGCTCGAGTAAATTGAGACCACCGCCGATCGTGCCGATCCAAAGGTTGCCGTGCAGGTCCTCGGTGATGGCGCTCGCACGTGGACTGCTGAGCGAGGTGGCATCGTCGCTGCCATGAGGGTAACGCGTGAGCCGCCCGCTCTTCCGCTCGATGCGCGCCAAGCCGCCGCCGAAGGTCCCGACCCACAGATCGCCATCGCGGTCTTCGTACAGAGACATGATCCCGTTCGCCGGCAGCGACGTCGGGTCGGCGGTGACGTGTCGATAGGAGCGCTTCGCGCTTCGCTGCGAATCGAATCGTTCAAGCCCCCCGCTCATCGTGCCGATCCACAGCGCGCCGTCACGATCGTATAACAACGCCATGACGCGGTGGTCGGTGAGTCGCAGCGCGCCTTCGGACTCGCGCCCATACCGACGCTCACGCCGCTCGCGAGTATCGATCTCGACGAGTCCGTCCGAGGTTCCGACCCACACCGTACCCGCGCCATCGTCCGTGAAGGTGTTCACGGCGGTGTTCTGAATCAGGGCGCTGCGGTAGTGGCCGAGCATCCAACTCTTCGGACTCCAGCGACTGGCGCCGCCGGCCCGCGTGCCGACCCAGAGCACGCCGCCGCGATCCTGATACAGCGACATCACCTCGTCATCGCGCAAGCTGTATGGATTGTCTGCATCGCGGCCGTAGCGCACGAAGCCCTGCGATACGCGATCGAAGAGGTTGAGGCCGTCGGAGGTCGCGACCCAGAGCCGGTGCGCGTCGTCTTCCATGATCGCGCGCACGCGATCGTGGCTGAGCGAACGCACGTTGCGTGCGTCGTGGCGAAAGGTCGTGACTTCCCCCGTCTGCGGATCTAGACGATGCACGCCACTGCTGAGCGTGCCGATCCAGAGGGCGCCCGAATGATCTTCCGTAATGGCGCGCACTCGCGCACCGACGAGCGCTCCGGCCGTCGCGACGTGGTTGGCGAAATCGTCGCTGGTCGGCTCGTAGCGGCTCAGGCCTCCATCGGTGCCAATCCAAAGGCGGCCGGCTCGATCCAGGTGGAGTGCAAACACCGCGTCGGCTGCGAGCGAGCGCGGATCGCCGGCATCGTTGCGAAAGTGCCGTGCGCGGCCGGTGTGAGGGTCGAGCACATCGAGACCATGTCGCTCCGTGCCGGCCCAGATACGGCCATCGGAGTCAATCAGCAGCGTGCGTACGGCGTCGCTCGCGAGAGTGTTGGGATCGTTGGGATCGTGGCGGAACTGGTGGAAGCGATCGTTGCGTCGGTCCCAACGCGCCACGCCGCCTCCAATGGTTGCGAGCCACAAGTCACCGCGCGTGTCCTCGGCAATCTTCCAGATGAAATCGCTCGCCAATGCGTGCTCATTGCCGCGCTCGCGGCGATATTCACGAATCGAGTAGCCATCGTAGCGGTCGAGGCCACTCTCGGTCGCCAGCCACAGGAAGCCGTGCGAGTCCTGCAGAATGCTCATCACCGTGCTTTGCGACAGCCCGTCGCGCATGGTGAGATGGTCGAAGTACATGGGCCGTACTTCCGGTACGGGAGGCGCCGCATGCGCGGTGATCAACACCGCGCATGCGAGAAAGAAAGGCATCCAGCGGTGCGCGCAGCGACGCACGATACTTCTGCTTTCTATTCCTGGGGCGCCGGCTCGATGCCAGAGCCCCCGGCGGACGGGGTGGAACTGCTGCTCGATGTATGGCTATCGCTCCACGTGTATCCGCCGCCCCACGTGTAAGCGTCGCTCCACGGATAACTACCGCCCCAGGTATAGGCGTCTCTCCAGGTATGCCCCCTACTCGACGGCGGGCCGCCGTCCCAGAACAGGCCGTCGTGCACCCAGGCGACGCCGACCATCGGTTTGCCTCGCAACGGCCGGTTGCCCGGACGATTCTCGGGGCCGCCTTGCAAGCCGGGCTCGGGCTCGATTTCCATGATGTAGTAGTCGCCATCAGCATTGCGCTTGGCGTTCCCTTCATCATGTCCGGATTCGGCATGGTCGGGCGCGACATTGAGGCCGCGGTTGGCGCGCCCTCCATAATGTCTGAGCCCGGCGAGGTCGAGCGCGACGTCAAGGCCGCGGTTGGCGCATCCCGATGCCGTGCTGTAGACCGCCTCATGCGCATTCACGAGACCGGTTCCCTGCTGGAACACGGAATAGGCGAGCTTCTTCTTGGCTTTGACAGCTGGATGCGCGCTTTTCATGATGCGGCATTTCACATCGTCCGGCTCCAGCGACGGATCGACGTCGAGCATCAGCGCGACCACACCGCTGATGACGGCGGCGGCTTGCGAGGTTCCCGACATCGTCAAATCTGGATAACGCGCATCGAGCCATTGAGGAAATCTCTGCGCAAGCGTCCCGTCATCGGGTGCATAGGCGCGGATGTGGCCGCCCATCGCCACGACCTCCGGCTTGACGAATCCTTCGTAGGTCGGCCCGGCGGAAGAGAAGGACGCGAGCCGGTACTCGCTTGGCTGGAACGGTTCATAATTGTCGGTGACGGCGCCGACCGTGATGACGTACGGAACGTTGCCAGGCACACCGATGGTCATCGGCTCCGGGCCGCGATTGCCTGCGGCGACAACGACGACGATGCCTGAAGCCCAGGCCGACATCACCGCCTGGTTGAGCGGATCGTCCCAGTAGTGAGAGTTCGGCGTCGCGCTCAGCGAAAGATTGATGACGCGAATGCCGTATGCGAGGCGCTCGCGTACCGCCCACTGAATGCCAGCGATGACGTCGAAGTAGCGTCCCGTGCCCTGGCTGTCGAGAACGCGCACCGAAACCAGATTCACGCCGGGAGCGACACCTTGATAGTTACCACTCGCCGCGATCCCACTGCTCGCGATGATAGAAGAGATGTGCGTGCCGTGACCGCTTCGATCATCGATATCACGGCTGTATTTGTCGAGCGACGGCGACGAATACGCTTGCGGGTTCTCGCGCGCCAGGATCGCATCGTACTGCGCGAGCACGCGAGGATTGCGGCCGGAGGATGATTGCTGAAGTGGTCCTTTCTCCTGCCACACACCCGTATCGAGCACCGCGACAGTGACACCGTTCCCCGTAACGCCACCTGTGTGCAGCGGACTCGCGCCGACCTGAGTGGGATAGTACGTTTCGGGTGGCGTCGCGGTGGTGTCGCTCGTTGTCACCGTTGCGTCGTCGTAGACGCGCAGCCCGTCGACTGGTTCGTTCCACAGCGTCGCGAGTTCGCGACTGTCGAGCTCGGCTCCGACCGCACGTATGATGTCGAGCTCTCCTGTAACGATTCCGCCGGCGCGCTCCACGGCGCGGCGCGCCAGGTCGAGGCTCGAGGCCTGCACGATGTAGCTCTGTCGCACTCCGATCGGAGCGTTGTGAACAGGCAGCGGCGCGCCTGTTGTACGTGCATCAGGCGCAGGAGCAGGGGCAATTGGGATTTCGGCCGTCGCGGTCGCGGCGGGAGCAGACGCGACGGGCGTCTCCTCCGTGCGCAGTAATAAAATTGCGATGAGCGCTGCGCCGAAGGCGCCGACTCCGAGCAATCCGCGTCTACGCCGCTCGATTTTCCCCATCTTATGCTCCGTTTTCTATCAGCCGTGATATGCGCTTTGCGCTGTGTTTTCTACCGAACAAGGGCGAGTACAACAAGTGACACTTGCGGATTTGCAATCTATGCGGCCACCGCCAGGTGCCTCGCTACGTACCAGAGGCCGCCGCAGTAGCAAGCTCTTTCGCCACCTGTGCCAGATAGTTGTCGAGAGCCGCGCGGCTCTCGGGCGCCAGCGTGACGAAATCGCGGCGCGCGTCCAGCGGATCTGGGTTGCGCACGATGTGTCCCGCCTTAACCAGCTCCCGTATGCGGCGTAATGCCGTCGTCGGCGATATGTCTTTGACCGAGATGCTGAGCGCAGAGACGGAGATGCGCTGCGCGGCCTTTTCAACGCGTAACAGCTCGAGCAGCAGGTTCCACGCCACGTCGTCGAGTTCGCCGAGCGGTGCGATGGGATGGTGTGGTCGGCGCACGTGATTCAGCCCGAGCAGGGCAAAGTCGCTGCGGCTGGCGTGAGGTTTCCGTCCCACCTGTTCCAATTGCGGATGCTTCCACGCGTTGAGAGCAGCAGCCAAGGCCTCGGCCTGTTGCGCGAGCATTGCGGCTCGATCGGGTAGTTGCATCGCAACACGATCGCGATTAACCCGCTCGACGGCGCTGCGCACCGCGTTCACGAGCTCTTGCGGGCGCACCGGCTTGGTCAGGAAGTCCACGGCGCCGAGCCGCAGTGCAGCAACCGCGAAATCGACCTCCGGATAAGCCGTCAGGAAGATGAAACGTGGCACCGAGGCGGCGCCGGCCAGCAGCCCGACGCGCTCCAGCAGCTTGATGCCGTCCATGCCGGGCATATGGATGTCGCTGATTGCGACGAGAATATCCGCAGTCGAGCGCAGAAGTGCGAGCGCCTCCTTGCCGCTCAGCGCGGGGAGGCAGTCATAACCGGCAGCCTGCAGAACCGAGCTGACCCACAGCACCATCGAGGAGTCGTTGTCTATAACCAGGACACGACTTCTAACCGCATCGACGTGTT
Organism: uncultured Gammaproteobacteria bacterium; assembly: GCA_963710595.1. Taxonomy (GTDB): domain Bacteria; phylum Pseudomonadota; class Gammaproteobacteria; order Steroidobacterales; family Steroidobacteraceae; genus Steroidobacter. The sequence continues at coordinate 318,827 of CAVQAZ010000002.1, read as the reverse complement.
GTGCGCGCGCATTTGCAGACTGCAATTTCATCCGTGGTCCCGTAACATCTACCCGCCCGACAGGTAGGTTGCGTGCAATATCTTATCCGAAGCCGCCTGCCCAACCGCTGCGCACCGGTGAAATATGTCAACCACCGCGGACCCTTGAGAGCCGGGGGCCAATGCGATCGTCGAACTTTTGTCCGAGGTCGAGGTGCTCGACAGCAACGTGTTGCATGAGCTACACGAGAGCCTGCTCCAGCCTCCGGCCGTTGCGGCGTTATACCGAAAGTTCATTGCGAATGCCGCTGCTTTCATCTGCGAGTTGCGCGTTCAGGAAAGCCACGCGCGCATCGACACGCTGCATACGCTGAAAGGAAGCGCCGCGATGATGGGTGCCAAGCGCCTGGCGACGCTTGCGACGCGCTTGCAGGCGCAGTTGCAGTGTTCGTCCATCCAGGTTGCGCAGGCAACCGAGGAGTTGGAAGGGGAGCTGGTCAGGTTTCGCGGGGCGGCAGCTGCGCAACTGTTCGAGCTCGGCGCTGCGCTGGATCAATGAACGGATTTGCGTCAATCTGACGCAGATTCAATCCGGGCGCCCGTCGTTACGACTGCGCCGGGCGAGCAAGGTCGCGACGGCCTCCACGAGAGTGTCCTGCAGCCGGGCCTTCATGACGTAATAGTCCGCGCCCGCATCGAAGCCGCACCAGCGCTGTTGCGCGTTGTCGGTATCGCACGTGATCAGGATTGGCAACCGTCTCAGGCGCTCGTCGTTCCTGATGAGCCTGATCAGTCGAATGCCGTCGAGCAGCGGCATGTCCACATCCGTAACCATGAGATCGAAAGGCTCGCTGCGAACCGCGTTCCACGCATCGATGCCATCGCCCGCTGTCGCCACTTCGTAACCGCGATATTCGAGCAGCTTGCGCTCGAGCTCACGCACTTCCAGCGAGTCGTCCACGACCAGCACTCGTTTGCCCTTGTTGCGTGGCCGCCAGTCCCGTCCTGCCACCACCTCGAGCCGCGGCGGCGGGGGCTGCGGCAGCTTCGCCATGCAGTCGAGCAGATCGGCGCCTTGAAGCATCAAGCCGATCAGCTCCTGCTGCAATTCGATCTCGCCACGCCGCACGGCGACGAAGCATTCTTCCATCGTTCGCGCCAATTCGGCGCCGGCCTGCAGTCCTGCCATGTGTGCCGTTCCTTCGAACAAGCGCGCGGCAGATGCGCACGCATCGAGCTGCTCGGTCGCGCGCGGGTCGCGCGCAAGCGCCAGCACGCAGTTCGCCAGCGTATGCGCCTGCGTCAGCGCTTGCCGGCGGAGCAGTTTGATCATCACCATGGCTCAGGTCCTTGAACGGTTTCCGGCGAGGCGAGCGGGATTCTGCCCAAGCCTTTGCGCGCGGTACGCATCTGTCTGCGCCGTTTTGACGACGAATCAACGCCGCACGCGCGGCTATCCGTGGCAAGGAATATTTCTTTCAGCAACAGCCGTGGAGCAGGAACTTAGGGCAACGGCCCGACTTTGAATTCACCATAAAGGGCTCGCCGATCGCGCCCTGGCGTGTCATGGCGAAATCGAAAGACAACACGCGGGCCACGGCAGAGGGCGGGTAGTCTGGTTCGAATGGCGCCGTGGCCGTCTTCACGGGAATGGCACTGACTTAAGGTCAGCAGAGAGTTCTTTCCCTCTCCCTTGGGAGAGGGCAGGGTGAGGGGAAGCCGGTTGCTGTGACGTTTCCGTAGCCGGTCCCCTCACCCGCGCTTCGCGCGGCCTCTGCTGCACAGGGATGTGCGAATGTCGCGGGCGCATGGATGCGCGAGAGCGGCTCCCACGGGGAGAGGCGAAGACTGCGGGCAATCGCCTTAAGTCAGTGCCATTCGTCTTCACGGAACTCTTCGGCGGCCAATATCCGTATGTTGCCAAGCTGGTGCCTTCGGTCGGCAGGCTCTCTAGCGGGAGCAAAGTCTCGCGGGCCACGCCACGTCGGGCCGGCGCCGTTAAGGGTCAGCAGCACGCAAAGGGGGCGGAACAGCTGACAGATCACCGATAAAAAATATGATTGCCGATCTTCGCGACGACGCGTTTCGATTTTGCCCAGTAAGGCCGGACGTAGGTGGCGTGATAGAACAGCGCATCGGGCATCACGCGCTGGTAGTTATTGTCGTAAACCGCCGCTGCGACCTCCATCGCCTGGTCCCAGGCGGGGCCACTTGGTTGCGATCTCAGCTCGAGCGCCGTCCACGAGAAATGTGCGACGAGGCGGCGGCGCACCCGGTCCCAGCGCGTGTCGTGAACTACTTCGCAGATTGTGTCGGGGAAGTGCGGCGACGCCAGTCGATTCAGCGTGACCTCGGCGATCGCATACTGCCCATTCAATGGCTCGCCGCGCGCTTCGAAATAGATATTTTCGGCGAGGCAGCGCAGGTCCACCGCACGCTGCAAGGCTGCATCGATGCGTGAGCCGTCGATGGTCGCTCGGGCTGCGAATGCGAAATGGATGATGAGGCCCATCATGACGATCGGGACGGCCAGCATCGCGAAGAACGCGAGGTTGTCTTTGTCGCCGATCAGCCAATACAAAGCGAGCCGGCGGCGCCGGACGACCAGCCAGGTGCGTACTTCGTATAACAGGGATCTGAGCATAATCGCGCAGCAGGGACGGCCGGGGCCCTGCTAGTTCGATCAGAACCGGCCGACCGATTCATGCTGCGGACGTGGGGCCAATATGCGGCGGGAACTGCTCCGCGATCACCCCTCCGGAACATTCCTTTCCAACTCCGCCAACCAAACCGCCGCGCTGGCATCCGACGGCGCTCGCCAATCGCCGCGTGGCGAAAGATTGCCGCCGGACATTACCTTCGGCCCATTGGGCAGCGCCGATCGTTTGAACTGGCTCAGCTCGAAGAACCGATGCACGAACACCTGCAGCCAGTGGCGAATTTCCTTCAGTTCGTACGCGCGCCTGGCGTTCTCCGCCATACCTTCCGGCCAGGCTCCCTGGGTTGCATCTTTCCACGCATGCCACGCGAGGAAAGCGACCTTCGACGGACGCAAACCAAATCGCGTGATGTAGTAGAGATTGAAATCCTGCAATTCGTACGGCCCGATCTTCGCTTCCGTGCTTTGCATCGCGCCGCCGCTTGGGACCAGCTCGGGCGAAATTTTCGTTTCCAGAATCGAGCGCAATGTCCCGGACGTCTCTGCGTCGAACTGCCCGCTGCCGATCACCCAGCGCACCAGGTGCTGAATCATGGTCTTGGCGAGCGAGCCGTTCACGTTGTAGTGACTCATGTGATCGCCGACGCCGTAAGTGCACCAGCCCAACGCCAGCTCGGACAGGTCGCTCGTGCCCAGCACCAGCGCCTGGCGCTGGTTGGCTAAGCGAAACAGATAATCCGTACGCAGCCCTGCCTGCACGTTTTCGAACGTGACATCGAACACCTGCTCGCCACGGGCAAAAGGATGCTTCAGGTCCGCCAGCATCTGCCGGGCCAGCGGCGTGATATCGATTTCCTCGGCGGTGATGCCAAGCGCCTGCATCAGCGCCCAGGCGTTCTTCTTGGTGTGTTCGCTGGTGGCAAAGCCCGGAAAGGTGAAGCCGAGAATCTGCGAGCGGGGCAGACCGATGAAATCGAAGGCCTTGGCCGCGACCAGCAGCGCGTGCGTGGAGTCCAGCCCTCCGGAGACGCCGATGGCGATCCTCTCGATGCCGGTCGCCTGCAGGCGCTTCAACAGTCCCTGCGCCTGGATGTTGAATGTTTCATAACAGTCTCGATCCAGCCGTGCAGCGTCGTCGGGCACGAACGGAAAGCGATCGACCTGCCGTCGCAGGCCGACATCGGCGACGCTGCGTGCGTGACTGAAAACGATGCGTCGAAAACGCCGCTCCGGGTGCCCGCTGGCGACGGCGGCGTCGTTGAATGTCGGCGTGCGCATACGTTCGAGCCGCAAGCGTTCCACATCGATGTCTGCGATCGCCATCTGGCTCTGGAGCGGAAAGCGCTCGGTACAGGCCAACTGTGCACCCAGTTCGTGAATCGATGCCTGGCCGTCCCACGCCAGATCCGTTGTGCTCTCGCCGGGCCCAGCCGCAGAATAAACGTAGGCCGCGTGGCAGCGGACGGACTGTGACGAGCAAAGCACCGCACGTTCATCGGCCTTGCCGACAACGATGTTCGATGCGGAAAGATTACAGAGGATCAAAGCGCCCGCGAGCGCACCCTGCGTGGACGGTGGAGTTGCGGCCCAGAAGTCCTCGCACAGTTCGACGTGAAAGATGAAGTCTGCAATGTCGCGACAGGCGAAGAGCAGGTCGGTGCCGAATGCGGTGGTTTGTCCTGCATAGTCGATCGCCAGCCCTTCGGTCCCAATGCCGGGGGCGAACCAGCGCTTTTCGTAGTACTCGCGGTAATTGGGTAAAAAGGATTTGGGTACGATGCCCAGCAGCTGGCCCTGGTGAATCACCACCGCACAGTTGTAGACGCGGCCATTTCTTCGCACCGGCGCGCCGACCACCAAGGCGGGAAGCAGCGATTCGGAAGCTCGCAGCAGCGATGCGACTTGCAACTCTACTTCGCCCAGCAGCGCGTCTTGCAGCAACAAGTCATCGATGGCGTAGGCGGACAAACCCAGTTCGGGGAACACCATCAGGTCGACGTGCTGCTCATGGCCCCGCCGTGCAAGGTCCAGCGTGTGCGTGCCGTTGAGCGCCGGATTGGCGACCTCGACGCGCGGCGTGCAGCCGGCGACCCGCACCAGGCCATGAGAATGAATGTCGAAAAAGGCGGTGGGCGTCATCCTCGATACGAGCGGGCGTGGAATACCATCAATATTAAACCATTTATCCTAGAGCAAGTTCCCTGCAGGCCCGCGCTCAGAAGCGCAGACTGGTCACGTGCGCCTTCAAGGCGTTGGAGAAAATGAAGAGTGCACCATATCGAGAATGATTACAGCGGTGCGTTGCTGGCGTTTTCTGCGGGGCATAGAGTGATCTGGGTCGAATTGTCAGGTGCCTGCAGAGAATGGCGGCCGCGTTGCGCGGGTTCCCCGTCATTGGTTGCGGGGGAACTCCGCCAACGCTAAGCGAATTCATGCATTCGAGAAGGGGCGCAATGAACCTGCAAAAAATGCTGGAGACAGTGCTGCTTTGGGGCTTTTACCCCTTGTGGCTCATGGCAGGCGCCGCCGACTACCTGTGCCACCGCCAGACCGACATCGAACATACCTCCGGCGCCCGGGAATCCTACTTCCACGTGCTCCAGTTTCTCTGTTTGCTGCTGGCGTTTTCGGCCGCGGTATTGATGCGAGTCAATACGTTGGTATTCGCGCTGATGGTCGTTGCGGTGTTGAGCCATTCACTGCTGACGTACCTGGATGTTTCCTATACCGATGGCCGGCGCTACGTCTCTCCCGTCGAGCAGCAGGTGCACAGCTTCATGGATACCCTGCCGCTGACCGCGACCGTCTTATTCGGTGTATTGCATTGGCCTGAGATCCGCGCCGGGATCACTTCACCCGCCCTGGCGCTGCAACCTTCGTTAGGCGTTGGCCAGGTGCTGCTCGTGGCCAGCTTCGCAGTGCTCGCCGGTGTACCGATCCTCGAAGAACTGGTGCGCACGCGACGGCACCGATTCGAACGCGAACGGCGCTTTCAAGCCGGCTTGGCGACCATCAAATAGAACACTGCCACCAGCCAGAGGAAGGCGACGATGCCGAGCGCCATCCACCATCGCAGGAACCGGGACGGCTAGGCAGCACCAACCGGCAGGAATTCTCGGCCACTGTCCTGGGGCTGAAGTAGCGCAGGCGTGCTTCGGCCGGTTATCACCAAAATCGAAAAAGACGAACACACCGGTGCGTATCTCGGTGACGCCGGTTTGCAATGTACGGCCGAGGTCTGGCAGCAGCGGGTCACCGGGACGAACGCCCGCACGGTGATGGTCCGAATCGTGACCCCGATGCGCCCGATTTGCCTGCGAGGGTAAGCTGGTGGCAGAATAAAAATATCCCAGTTCAGGATTTTCGGTTACGAATATCCCCAGCAGGATTGTGCTGCCCGATGCCGGATTCAGCTTGGCAGCGGCTGGCAATAAGGCGGTGGAGCAAAATGACATGCAAGCTTTGCTTGAGCACTCATCCCGATTCGGGTCGGCATTTTTTTTGGGACAATGCCGCGTTCTTAACGATGCTTCGCTGCGGCAAACCGTACACTGCCGTATAGCAAAGATTCCAGGACGTGAATCTGGAACCATCATCGATCGAACGTTTCGCCAAAGACGCCGACGTTGCTTGCGCTGCCGATGAATACATTATGTCGTTGTGACAGGGACGCGGGCGCGTGGGCCATTCTTTTCGCGACCGTCGCCTGGCTGCTCGCCCTGCCTTCGTCGGCTCAGACTGATTCCAGGCTGGCCCAGCGAGCGGAGATATATTCCATCGACATCGGCCGGGTCACGCGCGTTCAGGCACTCCACGAGCTCGGTACCCAAACCGGATTGTTCCTCGGATATCTGTCCACCAATACGGCGGAAGAGCAGGCCATCGTTGGTCCCGTCAAAGGCCGCTACAGCATCGAGGGGGTACTGCGAGAGCTGCTGCGTTCCTCGGTGCTGACTTTCCGCTGGCTCGAGCCGCATACCGTTTACGTGGAACCGATGCGGCTGGCCGGCACCCGCAACGGCGAGGTCGTGGAGTTGCCGGCTACGTTGCCGCACTCGGGCGATGCTCTTGAGATGGGGCCACCCGAGGAAATCATCGTGGTGGGCTGGCAGCTGCGCGATCTGAGCTTTTCCGCCGCGCCCGTCAGGATCATCGATCGCGAGCGCATCGACGCCATCGGCGCGCCGACCTTGGCCGAAGCCCTCAAATACATTTCCCAAAGCGCCTATACACGGCCCGAAGGCTTTCGAACCAGCGGCGCTCAATATGCGGAGATGCGCGGCCTGGGTCCGGATACCGCGCTCATCCTCATCAATGGCCGTCGCGCATTCCCCAGTGCGAACAGTCTCACTACCAGCGCTTTCGACCTGAACACGCTGCCGATCACCGCCGTCGAACGCATCGAGATATTGCTGGACTCGGCGGCTGCGGTCTATGGCACCGACGCCATCGGAGGCGTGATCAACATCGTGTTACGCGAAACGGTGCCGGAGCCTGTCCTCGAACTTCGTTATGGCGCCGCGGATGGTGGCGCAGAACAGCGGCGCGTAACCGGCAGTTTCGGAGTGGAGCGCCACGGCTTCAATGCCGCGGCAGTGGTGGATTACTTCGATCTCGGCGGGCTGCTCGGCGCGGATCGACGTCGGTGGCGAGACCAGGATTTCCGTCGTTTGGGCGGCGCCGATCGTCGTTCGTCCAATAGCAGTCCGGGCAATATCAGCGCCGCGCTTCCCGGCAACCTGCCGGGTCTGTCATCGTCGTTCGCGGCGGTGCCGCTGACGGACCTTACGCCCGGTGTGAGCAGGGAAGATTTCATCGCCACCGCTGGCCAACGCAACCTCGACAGCGTGCTGCAGTACTGGTCAGTGGTTCCCGAGGGCAAGCGTCTGAGTACCGTCGCCACGGCCTCGTACGATTTCAATGCCAGCATCGGGGCGTCGGCCGAAGTGCTGTATGTGCAGCGTGAAGCGGACTACCAGTTTTCGCCGCCGTTTATCCCCGGCTTGCAGGTGGCTGCGGGCAACGCATTCAATCCTTTCGGCGTCCCGGTAATCGCCAACCTGATGCTGGCCGATTTCGAGCCACAGAGTCAGTTCGTTGAATCGCAGCTGCTACGCACAGTCCTGGCACTGCGAGGCCGCTGGGGCGATTGGGATTGGGAAGTGTCGTGGCTGCGCTCCGACGAGCAGGCGTCGACGTGGGTCACCAATCCCATCGACATGGTGCAAGTCATGGAGGCGCTGGGCAGCTCCGATCGGGACTGGGCGCTCAATCCCTTTCAGCATGGCGCCGTGTATTCACCGGAGTTGTTAGATCGCTTGCGTGCCCCGCGGCACGTGGATGATCTGGCGTCTGCGGGCACGCAGTTCGCGGGCTCTGTGCAAGGCACGGTCATGTATTTGCCCGCTGGGCGGCTCTCGACAGTGATCGGCGGCGAGTGGCGCGAGGAAACTGCGCAGTTCAATCCCGCGCTCGGCGAATTTGGTCGCGATGTGACTTCGGCATTTGCGCAGATCCACATTCCGTTGGTGAGTCGCGGATTGGGTCTGACCGCGATGCGCGAGTTGTCACTGACGGCGGGCGCACGTTGGGACCGGTACAGCGATCTGGGCTGGGTGTTTCGTCGGCAGCTCGGCGCGATCTGGAAGCCGCACCCTTACGTCACCGTGCACACCTCCAAGGGCCGCAGCTTTCGCCCCCCATCGCTCTATGAATTGTATCTGCCGCCGATTCCAGTGCCGTCGAGAGTGACCGATCCGGCTCGCGGCAACGAGCAGGCGAACGTTCTGGTCACCGTCGGTGGCAATACCGACCTCGACGCGACCAACGCGGAATCTCTGACCGCAGGCATCACCTTCAGTCCGGAGGGGCCGCGGCATTGGAAGGTTTCCGCTGACTATTGGCGAATCGACATGGACCGCCGAGTCGCGTCGCTGCCGGCAGCGTTGCTGCTCGCGAATGAAGATCAGTTCGCTGACCGCGTTGCTCGTGCCCAGCCCACGCCAGCCGACGTGGCGGCGGGCAGGCCGGGAGCGTTGCAATTCGTCAACGGCTCGCGCATCAACGCTGGCGGCGTCAAAGCGAGCGGAGTGGATTTCAGCATCACTGCCGATTTTGCCACCGGCGGCGGCGTGCTTACACCGGAGCTGCTGACGACCTGGTTCGACGAGTACCTGTCCGTCGATGTGCCCGGCGCTCCGGCGGTCGATCGGGTCGCTCTGGCCAGCGAGCTGGGAACGATTGGCGAATGGCGCGCGATTTTTTCTCTCGGCTGGCAACGCGGGCCGCTCGGTCTCCAGGCATTCGCCCGCCACACGCCTTCTTATGGCGATGCCATCGCCGGCGTGCGCACCGGCCGCAAGATCAGCTCGCAGACATTGTTCGACCTGCAGGGATCGTTCGATCTCGGTGCACTGCCGGGAGCCTCGCGGTGGCGAGGCATGAAATTCACCGTGGGCGCAGTCAATCTTTTCGACCAGGAACCTCGCTTTGCCGAAATCGGCGACGGTTCGGGATTCGACCTGTCGCAAGGCGATTTGAAACAGCGCTCGTTCTACCTGCGATTCGATAAAGAGTTCTGAGCGCTCGTCACGCCGGCGTGGCCGCGCCAGTGTCGTGCCCAGATTTCCACATCCAGATGCCGCAGTAATTCTCCGGGGTATACCGGGCTATTGGTGATTCGATCGGATAGCGCATCCTCCAGCGCGTCGCGGCTCAACAGTCGCTCTTCGACCAGCACGCCGTCAAGCAACTGTTCGCGCAGGAACTTGCGATGACGTTGCACCAGCTGGTCGAGAAATCCAGGCGCACGATCTTTCCAGGTGCGGCGCAGGATCTGTTCCGGCACGTCGGTGGAGAATGCGTGTCGCGCCAGGCCGCGTTCGCGACCCCCATGAAAGTGAACGTAGAGCGGGATGCGCAGAAACAATTCGGTGGCGGGCTGCGAATACAGGGGCGCAATGACTTCAGGCGCGCGCAGGCCAGGTGCAACGTTGTAGAACTCAGGAGGCATCAGCAGCATGCCTAGCCGCCGCACCAGCGGCCATGGAACGGCATGCAGGTAACTGAGCCAGGGATGAGGGAAGTTGGTGATGCTGGAGTACGTAGCGCGCAACTCTTCGGTGAGCAGCCGCGACGCGGGCAACAATATCTTGCGTTGGTGCTCCATTCCCACGCCGCGCAACCACCGGCGCATGGATTTGAACATCACCGTCCAACTCGATTCTTCCGTGAGTGCAGCAACCTTCGATGCCAGGCGGAATGCCTGCACGCTCAGCCCGTGGCGCTGCAGATATTCGGACACGGCATAAGCGAAGGTGTCGCCGCAGAAGCTTGAATCTCCACCATCTCCGCAGAACACGGCAGTAGCCTCATGCTCGTGAGAGATGCGGTGTTCGAGGGTGCTCCGATGCAGATAGCCCATCACTGCAGTGGGTTCGACCATCGGCGGCGCATCGAGGATCGCCGGCAGAGGAATGTCATCAGGCGTGATCGGGTGCTCCAGATGTTTCAAACCGCTGCGCCCGGCTGCAAGCCGCGCCCAGGGTCGTTCATCGGAACGACCCCCGGGTGTGTAGTATGTGTAGCAGTGCAGCACTGTTTGTTCGCGCGAGTCGTGCAGGCACGCCGCGATGATGGAGGAATCCAATCCTCCAGAGAGACGATGCAGGGCGCTTGCATGTTCGCCGCATAAGGTGCGGGTGCACGAACGAACAGTGGCTCGAATGGCACGGGCGGCATAAGCAGCGTCTTCGAATGCTGCCGACGACTTCGCATCGGTTGTGCAACTCAACGGGTCCCAGTAGAACACTCGGCTGCGCGGTTTCGAGTCGACCAGCTCTGCGCATTCGCCACGATAGATCCGTTCGACTTCGTTCAGCGCGTCGTGCTCAAGTACGGCGCCGTGCAAGACCCGCTCGCCAAGATAGCGTTGATTCAGAGTGAACTCGAACAGTCGCGTGACAACCAGGTCGGCGACGTGCGCGAACACCACTTGCACACCGCGGAATGAAGTCCTGAAGCAAGGCAGGTTGCCGGTCGGATCTTTCAAGACCCAGTGGCGAGCGGACGCTGGGTTACACAACAGCGCCACATAATTGCCCCACGTGTGCTCGATCAACCAGCGGCCGCGGCTGGCGATGATCTGTTCGCAGTGCTGGTGATCCGGGACGAACCGGCGCGCGGCCGTGTCGTCGGTGCAATCCGGGTTGCGATGGAAAAGCACACCCAGCACGACCCCGGCGCCCATGGGCAGGAGCTTGGCGGTCATCGATCCGTGACCCGACGGAGGGTGAAAGACGCTCAGACCGGGTTTCGCATGAATTTGTCCCCACTGTTTTGTGCGCGCCTGCAGTTGATCACCGAGTAAGCGGGCGGCGGTGCATTGGGCTGCGTCGCTGCAGTCCCAGGTCAAGGCGACGTATCGAAACATATGGAGTTGCCGACATCCGGGCGCATGCACTCGCAAGCGCCCGGACATTCAGGCTTCAGCCCAAGTCAGGCAGCAATCCCAGGTAATACAGGCTGTCGAGGAAAATCGGGACCGCCAGCAGCTGCCTGGTTTCCTGCGTCGCATCACCGAGGTCGACCAGCTCGATTAGATCCGTGTTCATTGCCCTCTCCTTAATCGGCACGTCGAACAACACGATATGTATTGCCCGGTGCACCGGCGAACCTGCCATACCAAAATAGGATTTCAATTGCGTCCGCGGGCGTGACTGCCTTGACCGCAGTGCGATTTGTCCCACACATCCGCGCGGCCATTGGGGCTGGTGTCGACGCGGGTCGCGCGCGCCGCAGGGTGACAGACGTTGGATTATTGGTATTCGGACGGTCTGTTGTGATCGGAGATCACTGTCTGGGTGCCGAAATCCTCGTCCATCACGGGCTGGAAAATACGGCAAAGCCTGAAAGCTTCGTAAATGCGCTGCCGCTGCCCGGCAAGGAGGTCGTGCGCCCCTATGCTCCGCTCACCAAGCTGTTCCGGCGCTCACCATCGCGGCGGCAAAGATCACGGTGGACGAGGAAGCGTATGAGCAAAGCAACATTGACGAGACATTTCGCAGCCACCGCGGCACTGGTGCTCGCCGGCTTTGGCAGCAGCCGGGCGCAGGCGGAAACCGCCGCCGACTCGGCGTTGCATTTCGAAACCTTGTACACGGGCGACGTCTTTTCGAATCGGCGTGGCGGCCTCGAGCGGGGCGAGCGTTATCTGGACAACGTCGACGTCAGCCTGGCGATCGACGGCGAGAAGCTGTGGGACATTCCCGGCCTCACGCTGTTCGTCTACGGCCTTTACAACAGTGGCGGCGGCTTCTCGGAGAAGTATGTCGGCGACTCGTTCACCGCTTCCAACATCGATGCGCCAGCCGCGACGCGATTGTATGAAGCCTGGGTGGATTGGAAGTTCGGTGCCGAAGACGGTCACTCGGTGCGCGCCGGCCTGTACGATCTGAATTCCGACTTCGATTCCAGCGAGCCTCGCGGCTTGTTCATCAATTCCAGTTTCGGCGTCGGCCAGGACCTCGCGCAGACCGGCGACAACGGACCGTCGATCTTCCCGGCAGCATCATTGGGGGTGCGTTTCGATTTGCAGCTGGCTCCGCAATGGCGATTGCTGAGCGCCGCGTTCGACGGCGTGCCCGGCGACGCGAACGATCCCACTGCAACGACCATTCGCCTGAATGAGAGCGATGGCTTGCTGCTCATCACCGAACTGCAATATCTGCCGAGCGGGCCGCTGGAAAAGCTCGCGGCCGGTGTGTGGGGCTACACCAAGGAGATCGATTACATCGTCGCCGAGGACGTATCGCCTGCAGGCACGGCGCACAATCGTGGCTGGTATGTGTCCGCTGACTCGCGCTTTGGTTCTTATGACGAAGCAGAGGAGCAATCGTGGAGCACCTCGCTGCGGATCGGACGCGCCGAGAAACGCGTGAACAATCACGAGTGGTTCGTGGCGACGGCGCTCACCTATGACCTGCCAAGGCCGGAAGGTCGCGAACACAGCTTTGGCATCGGCGCATCGTGGGCCAGAACTTCATCGGCCTTCCGTACTGCGGCCGATGACATCGACGCTTATGAAGCGGCGCTCGAACTTACCTGGCGCGCCACTCTGACCGATTGGCTGACGGTGCAGCCGGACGTGCAGTACATCGTCAATACCGGTTCGCAGCGAGCGCTGCAAAATGCGTTGGTGCTCGGCCTGCGATTCGAAGTCACCCCTCCGTCGTTGCGCTGGTAGCGCTGATTGCCGCTACTGTGCCGGCCCGAGATGCCGGCACATTTCCCTGGTTTCACCACTGCGGCGCGACTTTATTTATTGATGCGGAAGGTGATCGGCAATTGTTTCCACATCGCCACCGGCGCGCCGTCGCGGGTGCCGGGCTGGAAGCGCCATACCTTCGCCTCGCGCAAAGCCGATTCATCCAGCTTCGGGTAGCCACTGGATTTTTCCAGTTTCACTTCGCCTACCCGGCCGTTGGCTAGAATGTGCACCGATAACAACACCGTGCCTTCGTGCTCAAGGCGAATCTCGCCTGAAGGGTAGGCCGGCTCGCTCAAGCCGCGACGAGGATCGATGCGCGGTTCGATGACCACAGGTTGCGGCGGACTGACGTCCCCCGTATCGGTGAACGACGTCGGCGGCGTAGGCGCCGGGTCGACCAGCGGTGCGTTGGTGTTGTCGAAATCATCAACGATTTCGACCGGCGTCAAGTGATGGACGACAGGGATCTCCTTCGGTTCCACCACGTACTCGATCTTGGGCGGCTCCGGCGGCTTCGGTTTCGTCACCTCCGGCAGGAACACCGGCGGCTCCGGATCGAAGACGGAGGTGATGGTCTTGGATAGCCCGTTGCTCAGGGCCCAGAAAAAGCCCAGGTGCAGCAGCACGATGATGGCCATGGCCCAACTTCGCGGCGAACTGAAACCATGCAGGGGTGGAAAGGCATTGATCATCGTCGCAGACATCGATTTTTCTCCCAGCGTGTTTATGAAATTCACTCGTGCGAATTCATCTATCAGCGTGGGTCCGCACGAATGAACGTGACGTGCGGTTGCGGCGACGGCCGTGATCCGCTGGCCGATGGTTCCCCAATTGCGCCGGACGACGATCGGCGCTGCACCCGCAGCACCGAATCTGCGCCTGGACGAAAGCTGCTTGCAGTAGGCAGTTTCCGGTTGGCCTGACAGGGAATTTATTGCGAGGTGGCGTTGTCGAAACCGGCTTGTCTATGAATGTTTTGGAGCAAGCGAGTCGGCCGCCCGGGTCAACTCACCGGGTCAGCCAGCGACAATCGTTTTTCGAACTCGCCGATCAATCGCCGGTCGTCGTGGTCCCAGGGATGAAAGCCGGGCCGATAAAAACTCAAATACGGCAAAAAGATCTTCCGCATCATCCCCGGCGTGAACCATAGATATTTGGTCACGCGCCACCAGGTGCGCGGCGTGTTGATGCCATCCTGGCGAAAGAAATCCGCCATGCGTTGCAAGTTCGAGTACCAGAACTGCCCGCTGATCAGCAGCATCACATGGCAACGAATCGCCCAACGTTTTACCGGGGACAGCTCGCGCGTAACGGCCAGGAAGGTGTCGTACGCGACGGCCTTATGTTCAACCTCTTCGATGGCGTGCCATTGCCACAGCCGTACCACTTCCGCCGGCGCACCGGGCATCAGCTTCGAATCGGTCAGCAGCGAATTCGCCATGATGGCAGTGAAGTGTTCCAAGGCGACGGTGATAGCCAGCTGCACGACTGGATGACGGGTACGCGCGGCGTCGAGGCGACGACGCGTCTCCGCATCCATTGCCGAGGTGTCGTAGCCCGCGCTTTTGATCAAGCGGTTGAAGACCACGTGCTCGCGGGTGTGTGCGGCCTCTTGCTGAATGAAGGCGCCGATCTGCTCATGCAGCTTGCCATCGGTGTGATCGCGAAAGCGCCGCACGGCCTCGATGAAAAAAGTCTCGCCCTGGGGAAACGACGCCGACAGCGCGTTGAAAAACGCCGTCGCCACCGGGTCTGCGCCATGCCACCATCGCGCGGTGCTGGCGTTGCGGTCCAACTTCAGATCGCGCGGCGTGATTTTCAGGTCGGCAGGCGTGGGGGTGAGTTTATCCATCTGGCGCCTATTAAAAATTTTTATTGAGAGTGATGTCAATAGTGTCCCGTCCGAAAAAATCTGCGCGGCCGGCGAGCAGGGCGCCGAAATCGACCAACCCTCGGATCCGGCGCACCCCGGACGAGGTGCGAACGCTGGCGCTGGCCTCGGCCCGCCGATGGCTGCTGGCGGACGGCCCGGACGCGATTACGTTGCAGGCGGTGGCGACCGACCTGGGGATGAGTCATACCAATCTCATTCATCATTTCGGCTCGGCGGCCGGGCTGCAGTCGGAGCTGATGCGGCAGATGGTCAGCGAGCTGACGGCGACCATCGAGTCGGCGGTGATGCGGTTGCGCGCGGGCAAGGGCGAATTGAAAGATTTCGTCGACATCGTGTTCGACGCTTTCGATCACGGCGGGGCGGCCCGGCTGGCGGCGTGGATCGTCTTGTCCGGTGAATCCACGCATCTGGCGCCGATCGGCGAGGTAGTGCGCGACCATGTCGATAGCGTCGAGCGGAGTGCGGACACCGAAGGCAGCGCAGCTGACGTTCACGAACGCATCACATCGGCGACCCTGTTCGTCACCATGGCGGCGCTGGGTGACGCCATCATCGGCAATCAGCTGCGAAAAATGCTCGGCCGCGAGCGCGATACGGTGCGCAAGATCATCGGCTCGCTGCTGTCACAGGTGCTCGAACCCCATCGCGGCTGAGCGCTGCAGGTGCTAAGTCAACGCGAATTTCTCCGATATCAAAGGGCAGCGAGCTATTCTGACCAAAGTCAGTGCTCCCTGACGCCACTTGAACGCAGCGTGTGCGAGGCAAATACTCCGCTCATAATCCTTGTATCGCCCGCGTTTAGTTGCCCACCGTGAACTCCCAAAGGTTGCGCTTGGAAGGCCGCGAACTGCCCGCATTGAGCGAGCCCTTCAGCTCCATTCTCGAGGAGATCGCGAGTGAGCTGGAGCTGCGCCCGCTGCTGACGAGCATCATCACTCGTGCCTGCGGACTGCTCGGCGCAGACGATGGCGCCATTGGCTTGTATGTGCCGCGGCGTCATACGGTGCAGATCGAAGCCATTCATAAATTGCCGAGCTCGGAATTGGGGCTGGAGTTCGAGCCCGGCGAAGGCCTCATCGGCCGGGTGCTGGCCACGGGCCGCCCGGTGCTTCTCGACAGCTACGGGGAACTGGAGCGCCTTTCGCTGCCAGAACTGGCTGGCCAAGCCGTGATTGGCGTACCGATTCCGGGCCGGGGCGGTGGGCTGCTCGGCGTATTCGGCATCGGCGCGGTACCGCCGCGCAAATTCGGGCAGGCCGACCTGGATACGTTGCGAATTTTCGCGCGCCATGCCGCCATCGCGATCCAGAACGCGATGCGCTACGAGCGAGAGAAACGACGCACCGAAAGAATGACGCTGATCGCGCGCATCGCCCGCGTCATCACCGCTGGACTGGAAGCAAACGAACTGGTTGCAACCGCGGCGCAGGTCATTCACGAGCACCTCGGCTACCCGAACGTCGTCATTCCGCTGCTCTATCGCGACGAAGAAGATTTTCTGCTGTTCGACTCGCATGCCGGCTCGTATGGCGACATCGCCGGGCCGCATCGAATGCCTATTACCATGGGCGTTACCGGCGACGCGGTATCGACACGCATGCCGCAGATCGTCAATGACGTTCGCAAGGACCCGCGTTATGTGCCGCCGCCGATTCCCATCAACGTGCGCACCGAACTCGCTGTGCCCATGGTGCTGGGCGACGAAGTATTCGGCTGCATCAACATCGAAGGCCTGAATCCTTTCGACGAGGACGACGTCGCCAGCATCCAGATCATCGCCGACCACTTGGCGGTCGCGATCAAGAACGCGAGCCTGTCGCGTGAAGCGCGGCAAGCGGCGGTGATGCGTGAACGCCAACGATTGGCGCGCGACCTGCACGATGCCGTCAGCCAGGCATTGTCGTCGATCAGTTTGATGTCCCAATCCATCGTGCCCGCATGGCGTCGCGATCCGGCCGAAGGCGAGCGTCGCGCGCGGCGTATCGAAGAGCTGGCGCGATTGGCATTTGCTGAAATGCGCGCGCTGCTGCGGGAGCTGCGTCCGGATTCGCCCGTTGATCAAGGGCTCAACACCATGGACAACGCCGGGGTCGCCGACGTCAAAAAAATGGGCCTGGCGGCGGCGTTGCAGCGCTTTGCCTTCATCCTCGCGCCGCAGACGCCGAGCATCCGGCTCGACTTCGGCGCTTATCGTCCGCAGCCGTCGCTGCTGGAAGAACGTTTGTATCTGATCTGCCGCGAGGCGCTGTCGAATGCGATCCGCCACTCCGGCGCGGATCGCCTCGACGTCAGCGCCGCAGTGGACGCCGATATTTTGACACTGAGCATTCAAGACAATGGTCGTGGCTTCGATGCCGTCGCGAGGGCGGAAGTTACGGCGAACTCTCCCGAACAAGGGATCGGTCTGCAGACCATGAGCGAGCGCGCCGCGGCGCTCGGCGGCGTCTGCGAAGTTCAATCGCAGCCTGGACGAGGAACTAATGTATGTATTCGTATTCCGTTGCTGGCGATGACGCCGTGAGCGCCGAAGAGTCGACCATCAAGCTGCTGCTGGTGGACGACCACGGCATTGTGCGTGAAGGCTTGCGGGCGCTGCTCGACGACGGCGAAGAGTTCGTCATCGTCGGTGAGGCAGCCAACGGTGATGAAGCCTGCGAGGCGGTGCGCCGCCTGCAGCCGGATATCGTGCTGATGGATTTGAAAATGCCCGGCATGGCTGCGAGCGATGCCATTCGCGTCATCCGTGCTTCGTCGCCGGCAGTGAAAGTGATCGCGCTGACCAGCTATGCCGAAGACGGCCAGGTGCGTGAAATCATGGCGGCCGGGGCAGCCGGTTATATCCTGAAGGATGTGACCAAAGCGGACTTCGTCACCGCGCTGCGCACCGTCGCCGGCGGACAAACCTGGCTGCATCCTCTTGCACAACGCTCGCTAGTCGAAGAGCTGCGCAATCGTCAGGCCGATCCGTTGGCGCTCCTCACACAGCGCGAACGCAGCGTGCTCGATCTCATCGCGCGCGGCATGAGCAATCGCCAGATTGGCGACGAGCTGCACCTCACCGAAGGCACGGTGAAAGGCTACGTGAGCACCATTCTGGCGAAGCTGAAATTGGAAGACCGCACGCAAGCCGCGTTGTTCGCGGTTCAGCGGGGATTGGGGCGGCGGTAACGCCTTCCAGGGGTGACCCATCGTATATCGAGCCAGACCGAGCGAACGAAGTACACGTACAGCTGGGTATTGGGTAAACTTACCATGACAAAGCACTGGGTCGGTAGCCTTGCAGCTTCCGATAGCGAGCCATTGATCCCTTCTGCCAACTAACCTGGAACTACCAAGAAAACGATGCACCTCGTTGCGACAACAGTCTTTGGAGTCGGTGTTAATGGGGCGTGAGGCATCAGCTATTGCATCACAGATAGCGTTTCCGACGCTGTGTCCCTTAACAGCAGCTGTTGAAGCGTTGGCAAACGCGGACGGAACCGAGGAGCGCGGTGCGGTATTTACGCGACGTGAGGTTGTTGACTTCATCCTCGATCTGGCGGGCTTTACTTCTGATGTGCCAATTTTCAGAAATCGCGTACTCGAGCCATCATTCGGCGACGGCGATTTTCTGCTTCCTATTGTGGAACGTCTGGTTGCGTCGTGGAAGGCATATGGCGATCACGATGCCGTAAGTGACCTCTCCGGCAGCTTGCGAGCGGTCGAGATTCATCGCTCAACATATCAGGCGACAAGGGCTAAAGTTGTCAAATATCTCCAGTCACAGAGAATCGCCGAGCAAGACGCACGTCATTTGACGAATACGTGGCTCACGAACGGGGATTTTCTACTTACAACCCTGGAAGGTGAATTTGATTTCGTTCTCGGTAACCCTCCGTATGTGCGTCAGGAGTTAATACCAGACGAACTCCTTATTGAGTATCGAGCAAGATATCGGACGCTTTACGATCGCGCGGATCTCTATATTCCGTTCATCGAACGATCGCTCTCTGTTTTGACGTATCAAGGCAGGCTTGGGTTTATCTGTGCCAATCGCTGGATGAAAAACCGATACGGTGGTCCATTGCGCAAGATGATCGCGCACAGGTTTCATTTGAAGATATATGTCGACATGGTGGATACGCCGGCGTTCCATTCTGATGTCATCGCTTATCCGGCCATCACTATCATCTCACGCGAGTCGCCGGGCCTCACGCGCGTCGCCCATCAGCCCGACGTTGTCGCATCGACTTTGGCCACCCTTAGTGCACAGTTACTAGCTCCGCAATTGACCGCTAATAGCGGGGTGACGGAGCTGGAGCATGTCGCGAAGGGTGAAGAACCATGGATTCTGCACTCGGATAGTCAATTGCCGTTAGTGCGAAGGCTGGAAAAAACACTTCCCACATTAGAGGAGGCCGGCTGCAAAGTAGGGATTGGTGTTGCTACAGGGGCAGATAAGGCATTTATCGGTAGGTTTGATGAGCTGGATGTTGAGAATGATCGGAAGCTTCCGCTCGCTATGACACGCGACATAGATTCCGGCGTGATCAAGTGGCGCGGTTTCGCGGTCATTAATCCGTTCGCCGACGATGGCGGGTTAGTTCGTCTAGATGATTATCCAAAACTAAGATCCTATCTTGAAGTCCACAAGGCGCAAATCGCCGGCCGACACGTTGCACAGAAGATGCCTGCAAACTGGTATCGGACGATTGACCGAATTTATCCCGCATTGGCTAACAAACCGAAGTTGTTAATCCCTGATATTAAGGGAGCGGCACACATCGTGTTTGAGGAGGGTAGGCTATATCCTCATCATAATCTCTATTACATCACCTCGGAAGCGTGGGATCTTGAAGCTCTTCAAGGTGTGCTTCAGTCAGGAATTGCCAGGATCTTTATATCTGCCTACTCGACCAGAATGCGAGGCGGTTACTTGCGCTTTCAGGCGCAGTATCTACGACGCATACGAGTGCCTCATTGGGAAGACGTTTCTGAGGATTTACGGTATGAGCTTACGCAAGCGACGAGAGCGAATGACGCAGTGGCTCGTGGTCGAGCTGTTGCCGAACTCTACAGACTAACCAGCGCGGAAGCCTCTGCATTGTCTGGAGATGTGCAGTGCCACTCGACCTAGTTGACTACGAGCGAAAATCCCGGGAGTCGGTAATGGCATTCTGGGGGAATCGCGAGCAGGCGAGGCAGAAGCAGGTCGAAGCAGGCGTGACCGACCAAGGGGAGCGGGCAAGTGTTACCGGCGGTAAGAACATGAATGGCTTTACAGCTCTTGTCATTGACGTCGTCACTGCAAATGGTTTATCTGAGGCTTCGGTGTATCAAAAAAAATCATGGCTGAGTTTGCCGGGTTTTTTTCGGCCCACGAAGTTATGGGACTTGCTCATCGTGAACGATGGCCGTCTAATTGCGGCATTAGAACTAAAGAGCCATGTAGGCCCTTCATTTGGAAACAATTTTAACAACCGAACCGAAGAGGCCCTTGGCATGGCTCACGATTTTTGGACCGCGTATCGCGCGGAGGTGTTTGGTAAACATCCTAAGCCCTTTGCCGGTTGGATGATCCTTGTAGAGGATGCGAGTGAATCACGTGCCCCAGTGCGGGAGGCATCGCCGCACTTTTCCGTAGTGCCGGAATTTCGCGGTGCATCCTATATAAAGCGGTATGACGTGCTCTGCCAACGGCTTGTACAAGAGCAACTATACTCGGCCGCTTGTGTCATCACGTCGCCGCGTACTGCAGCGACATCAGGTGAGTACTCAGACGTATCGGAACTGACTGGACTGAAGACATTTATAACTTCGCTTGCCGGACACATTGCCGCAGAAGCGGCACGGTCCAGCCCATAATCCCTCAGGCTCACTTGTTACTATAAACGGCGCGGGCTTGCTTTAGACCGTAAATCCTTCCCGCGTCAGCGTCCTGACGCGATGTCCGGTCGCGGCAAAAATCGCGTTCGCTCACACCGGTCGGCGTGAAATCGTTTCCGATGAAATACGATTCCACCTTGGGCGCGTGGGTGATGCGCAGGATGGGATAGCTGTCGAAGTTGTTCTGCGTGATGCGGCCGTTCTCGAAGCCGATTTCCACTCCCATTGCGGTGCTGAAGCCATCGATCACGCCGCCTTCCACCTGATTCTCGGCGCCGCTCATGTTGACGATGGGGCCGATGTCGCCGGCCACCACGACGCGATGCAGAGTAAGTTTGCGATTGGCATCGACGCTGACCCCGGCCACTTCGGCGAAATGTCCGGCGTGGCTGAAATGGAAGGCGAGGCTGAGTTCACCAGATCTCCACCGCGCTGTCCTTGAACGAGGCAGTGGTGTTTTGCGGCCCATGATGACGATTGCACCAACGCTGACTGCGGCCTGACGGCCCGCTGACCTGCATGGCGCGCAGGGTGGAACTGTCACACTCGCCGCTTCTGTATAGAATCGCCCGCCTCGGCTGCCTCTTCCGTGGGGAGAGGGCTGGGAGTGAGGGTGGTCTCGGCCATTGCGCCGACATGTGGGAGACAATTTTGAGCGCCAATTCGCGTGAGAGTTTAGAGTCCGTCGGCGTCGATGGCGCCATCCAGGCCGATGCGGTCATCGTCGGGGCCGGGCCTTGCGGCTTGTTCCAGATCTTCGAGCTGGGCCTGCTGGGTATCCACGCCCACATCATCGATTCACTCCAGCATCCCGGCGGCCAGTGCAGCGAGCTGTACCCGGAGAAGCCGATCTACGACATCCCGGCGCTGCCGATTTGCGGCGCGCAGGAGCTGGTCGATCGGCTGTTGCAACAGGCCAAGCCGTTCAACGCGCAATTCCACATGGGGCAGGAAGTCACCGAATTGAAGGTGTTGCCCGACCACACTTTCCTGTTGCGCACGTCGCAGGACACGCGCTTCCACACCCGTACCGTGATCGTCGCCGGCGGGTTGGGTTCGTTCCAACCGCGCCGGCTCGGCTGCGAAGGCGTGGATGCTTTCGAAGGCACCAACATTCACTACAAAGTGAAGAGTGCGGCGGATTTCACCGGCAAACGCCTGATCATTTTCGGCGGCGGCGATTCGGCGCTCGACTGGACGCTGGAGTTTGCCGGCAAGGCGCGCAGCGTGACGCTAGTGCATAGGCGCGCGGAGTTTCGTGCCGCGCCGGCGTCAGTCGCGAAGATGCGGGACCTCGTTAGTCACGGCAGCATGCGCTACGTCGAGGGCATCGCGCAGACGCTCATCACCGAAGGCGGCAATTTCCAGGGCGTGCGCCTGAAAAAGACCGATGGCCAGATCGAAGACCTGCATGCCGATCGCGCGCTGGTGTTCTTCGGCCTGCATCCCAAGCTCGGCCCCATTGCCGACTGGGGCCTCGGCATCGACAAGCGCGCCATTCAGGTCGACACCGAAAAATTCCAGACCAACATCCCGGGCATTTTCGCGGTCGGCGACATCAACACCTATCCTGGCAAGAAAAAGCTGATCTTGTCGGGCTTCCACGAGGCGGCGCTGGCGGCGTTCGCAGTCGCGGCGCATCTCAATCCGGCCAAGAAGATCCCGCTGCAGTACACGACCACCAGCCCCATCATGCAAAAACGCCTGGGTGTCGCCGGAGACCAGTAAGTGGATCCGCTGCTCGCTGACCTGCTCCAGGTATTGAAGCTGGAGCGGCTGGAAGTCGATTTGTTTCGCGGTGAGAGCCGCGATCCGGGTGGGCATCGCGTGTTCGGCGGGCAGGTGTTGGGACAAGCGCTGACGGCGGCGTATGCGACCGTCGAAGGTCGCGAGGCGCATTCGCTGCATGCTTATTTCCTGCGCGGCGGTGATCCCGACCATCCAATCGTGTACGAGGTGGACCGCAGTCGTGACGGGCAGAGCTTTTCGTCGCGTCGCGTGGTCGCCATCCAGCATGGCGAACAGATCTTCCACATGTCGGCATCGTTCCAGGCCGCCGAAGCGGCGATCGATCGCCAGGGCGACATGCCGCAGGTGCCGGATCCCGAATCCCTGCCCACCATGGAAGAAGCCATCGAGGCATTGAAGCGGCAGGCGCCGGATCGCCCGCGGCCGTTTCGCGCACATCGGCACGCATTCGATTTTCGTCCTGCGGAGTTGCCGGATCCGCTCGCAGACATTCCGCGTGAGCCGCGCATGAAGGTGTGGTTCCGGCTGGTGGATCGCGTACCGGACGATCCGGTCCTGCACCGCTGCCTGCTGGCTTACACCTCGGACTACTACATGCTCAGCGCGGCCAGCATGGATGCCCGCATGACGAACGCACGCGAGCAGCTGCAAATGGCGAGCATCGATCACGCCATGTGGTTTCACCGTCCGGCGCGTCCGGATGAGTGGCTGCTCTACGTGCTGAATAGCCCGACGGCGTCGGGTGCGCGGGGGTTCGCCCGTGGCAGCGTGTTCAGCCGGGACGGCCGGCTGGTGGCCTCGACGGCGCAGGAAGGCCTGGTCCGGCGACGGGAGAAAGGAGAGGAGACCCTCACCCCGCCCTCTCCCGGAGGGAGAGGGGGCAGATAGCCTCACCTCTCCCCCGGGGAGAGGTGGCCCGTCCGGGCGGGGTGAGGTCGGGTGGCTTCAGCTCAATCTTGTCTGCACCTCTCCCCCGGGGAGAGGTCGCCCGTCTGGGCGGGTGAGGGTCCGGCGAGGGCGATTCCTCCCCAACCACTTGATTCGCCGACCACTTTTTCACCTTTCCGTCACCCGGCCGTCACCGCTTCTTTATCACCTCATATCCAAACCGAATTTCTCCTTGCCGGCCGCCGGCTTACAGTCCGACGCCATGTATCAATACGATCCCATCGATCAGCGCCTCGTCGATGAGCGCGTCACCCAGTTCCGCGACCAGACGCGCCGCTACCTGGCCGGGCAACTGGGCGAAGACGACTTCCGTTCTTTACGCCTGCGCAATGGCCTCTACATCCAGAAGCACGCACCAATGCTTCGCGTGTCGATTCCTTACGGCCTGCTATCGAGCCGCCAGGTGCGGGTGCTGGCTCGCGTGGCGCGCGAGTTCGACAAAGGTTACGGCCACTTCTCGACGCGGCAGAACATCCAATACAACTGGCCGAAGCTGGAGACGGTGCCCGACATACTGGCGCTGCTCGCGACGGTTGAGATGCACGCCATCCAGACCAGCGGCAACTGCATTCGCAATGTGACTGCCGATCACCTCGCCGGCATCGCGCCGGACGAGTTGGAAGATCCGCGTCCGTGGTGCGAATACATTCGTCAGTGGGCGACGCTGCATCCGGAATTTTCTTATCTGCCGCGCAAGTTCAAGATCGCGGTGACCGGTTCGCCGCAAGATCGCGCCGCTTCGCGCGTGCATGACGTTGGCTTGCACTTGGTGAAGAACGCGCAAGGCGAAATCGGTTTCGAAGTGCTGGTCGGCGGCGGCCTGGGTCGCGCGCCGATGATCGGCCACGTGATTCGCGAGTTCCTGCCGAAGAAAGAGCTGCTTGCGTATCTCGAAGCCATCCTTCGTGTCTATAACCTCGAGGGCCGGCGCGACAACATCCACAAGGCGCGCATCAAGATTCTCGTCAAAGCGATCACGCCCGCGAAATTCCGCACGCTGGTGGATGCGGAGTACGAGGCCGCCCGCGAGACAGCGCCGGTATTCGACGAAGCGGATTTCGAACGCATCAAAGCCTTCTTCAAGCCGGTAGCGTATGAGTCGTTGCAGGACCAGGACGTCATCGCCGGCAAGCCGGCGGAGTTTCGCAACTGGTACCAGTACAACACTCGCAAGCACAAAGTGCCCGGCTACCGCGCCGCTTTCCTTTCGCTGAAATCGCCGACGCGCCCCCCTGGTGACATCACCGCTGCAGAACTGGAGCGCGTCGCCGATCTCGCGGACCAGTATTCGTTTGGCCTGGTGCGTTCGACGCACGACCAGAACCTGCTGTTCGCCGACGTGCGCCAGGCCGATCTATTCGCGTTGTGGCAGGCGCTGAAAGCAATCGATCTCGCGCCGGCCAACATCGGCACGCTCACCGACATGATCTGCTGCCCGGGCGGAGATTTCTGCGCGCTGGCGAACGCAACCTCCATTCCGATCGCCAGGCAGATCAACGAGCGCTTCGACGACATCGATTACCTGTACGACCTGGGCGAAATCCAGCTCAAGATGTCAGGCTGCATGAATGGTTGCGGCCATCACTCGGTCGGCCACATCGGCATTCTCGGTGTCGATAAGAGTGGCGAGGAGTGGTATCAGATCACGCTCGGCGGTTCGGCGGGCGGCCAGGATGCTTCGCTCGGGCAGGTGATCGGCCCGTCCGTGGCGCATGCCGATGTCGCCGCAACCGTGGAACGCATTCTCAACGTATACGTCGATGAGCGGCAGGAGGAAGAACGTTTCATCGACACCTTCCGCCGCATCGGCATCGCTCCCTTCAAGGCCAAAGTCTATGCGCCGTCTCATCAAGCAGCGTGAAATCGTCGCCGACGAGTGGCGGTACGCGGATGAAGATCCCATCGGGCGTGAACGCGCGCTGATCCTGCCGTTCGCGCGCTGGAAGGCCGAGCGCGAGCAGTGGTGGTTGTGGGACGGCCGCTTGGGCGTGCGTATCGGCCCGACCGACCAGGTCGCCGAACTGCAAAATGATTTCGTGCGCATCGCCTTAGTCGCCGTCGAATTCGGCGGCATGGCGGAAGGCCGCGGCTACAGCCAGGCACAACTGCTTCGCACTCGATACAAGTTCACCGGCGAGCTGCGCGCAATCGGCAAGATCCAGCGTGACCAACTGTTCTATCTCGCGCGGTGTGGCTTCGATTCGTTCGAACTGCCCGAAGGCGCGGACTTGGATATGGCGCTCACGGCGTTCGATGATTTCTCGGTGGCGTATCAGGCGGCTATCGATAATGCCGGCGTGCGCGTCGCTCGGCGCGCGGTTTAAGAAGACCCTCACCCTAACCCTCTCCCGCGAAGCGGGAGAGGGGACAGATATCTTCACCTCTCCCTTTGGGAGAGGTCGCGCGTCCGCGCGGGTGAGGGGCAAGGCGAAGTAGCGCCCTCACCCTAACCCTCTCCCGCGAAGCGGGAGAGGGGACGGATATCTTCACCTCTCCCCCTGGGAGAGGTCGCGCGTCCGCGCGGGTGAGGGCCACGTGTCCTACAATGAGTATCGGACTTCCGCCACAGAATCTGACAGGGACATCATGCATAGAAACGTTTGCATCGTTACCGGCTCCGCCACGGGCATCGGCGCTGCGTGCGTCATCGAGCTGGCGCGCCGTGGCTGGCGTACCGTCATCAACTACACCAAGAGCGAGGCCGAAGCACAGGCGACGGCGAGCGAATGCGAAAAGCTGGGCGGCGAAACTCTGCTGGTGCGCGCAAACATCGCCGAGGATGCAGATTGCCAGCGCCTGGCCGGCGCCACGATGGAAAAGTGGGGCCGCATCGACGGCCTCATCAACAACGCCGGCACCACCAAGGTGGTATTCAACCATGCCGACCTGGAGTCGCTGTCAGCCAGCGACTTCCAGAATATCTATGCGGTGAATGTGGTCGGCGCCTTTCAGATGATCCGCGCCGTCGAACCGGCAATGCGCCGTCAAGGCCGCGGCTCGGTCGTCAATATTTCCTCTCGCGCCGGTGTCGATAGCGTAGGCACCTCGATCGCGTACGCTGCCTCTAAAGGCGCGATGAACACCATGACCATCGGCTTGGCTCGCGCGCTCGGTCCACAAATCCGCGTCAATGCGGTGTGCCCCGGCTTTGTCGAAACCCGCTGGCTGCAAGGCGCCATCGGCGAAAAATACCAAATGGCTCGCGATCGTTACGCCAATAACTCGCCCTTGCAAAAAACCAGCACGCCCGAAGACGTTGCTGAAGTCGCGCTGTGGTTACTCACCGGCGCGGCGTTAGTGACAGGCGAGTTGATCATTATCGACGGCGGCAACCGGCTCGGCCCGTCGCCACCGAGCCCCGCTCCCTGATCGCGGGTAGAGCTGAACGACGCGAGCCCTCGCGCGCCGAATCACTGAAATCCGTATGATTGCCGCGTCCCGAATCAGAACAGCAGGTGACGCGTGAGCTACGAATATAGTGCCGCCAGCGGACGTTTCGAAGTAGAGAACCCTTACCGGGTCGAGAATCTTGCGCTGTTTGCTGCCGGTGCCGCCGCCTTGCTGGTCGGGGTTGCGCTCTTGATCCTCTATCGCACTGCCCTCGTCAGCAGTGATGCGGCGGGAATCAAGGCAATCGTAGTTGGCCTGGTGTCCCTGGTCATCGGTATTGCAGTGCTGGGCGCCGGACTTGCGCAGTTGCGATATTTCTTCGGCCGTGGCCGTCCGCACAACCTTTACAGCGCGGAAGACACGATGGCTGCCCAGCGCGCGCAATGGCTCAAGGATAACCTGCGCCAGAACGCGCTGGCCTACCGCGAGCCCCAGGGCGCAATCGACGGCTTGGTGCACCACGTATTCGACACACTGATCTTCGCTCCAGAGCAGATCCGCCGCGCCGCCGAAGCGCAATGTTCGAACCTGCTGCTGACGGTTGCGATCCTGCTCGGCATGCTCAGTGGCATGCTGTTCTATTCCGATCCTTCGGTGCGTTCATGGATCGCAGTCATGTTCCTGCTGGTGCTGACCAAGAAACTGGTCAAGCCGTTTGCGAAGCAGCAGAACACATACGCCAAGGCGCCCACCAGCATCTGGCTGGTTGTGCTGATCATCGTGCTGCCGATTCTCGGCCCACCGTTGCTGGCGCAACTGGCGCCCGCCTTGCCCGACATCAGCAGATTCCAGGTGCCCAGGACGCTGTTGATCTCGCTCGTTATCCTGCTCGTGGCCCAGGCATTGTTCTTTCTCGCTCTCATGCAGCAGCTGCGCGCACGGCCTCACATCAACATGGCCTGCGAACAGCGCAGCTTGAGCATGAATGGCAATCCGGCAAAACTGTTCGAAGAACTCGAGCGTACGCTGCAGACGCGCTGGACTGAAACCATCCCCAACCGCCGCTACGACATCAAGAAGCCGCCGGATGTCTTGAGCGGCCAGAGCGGCTCGTTCGATGGCACGATCCTGGAGGAAACCCAGCCGGTTCCGAACGTCCCGGAACCACAGACGATCGCGCAGCAAGTCACTGCAGAATCGACTCGCCCGATCGCTGCGCTCACTGCGCTTGCGTTCGTGACCTTCATCGCGGCCCTGGTCATGGCAATACGCCTTGCAGTCATGCCCCTCGATGCTGCCTCGCTCGGCGCCACTGCGTTTCTCATGGTCGTGCTGCTGCTGGTCGCGCTGTACTGCCGCAGCAGCGCTCATCTTCTGTGGGGACGCGTCGATTTCCAGTCGCTGCTGCTATGGATCGAAATCGGCGGCAGCTTCGAGGAGGCACAGCTCAACATCGGCAACCAGTTTTCGACTGCCCTGAGCAGCAGCAAGAAGATCATCAACATCGAGTCGATGACCCTGCGGGTCTGGGCAGCGGAACTCGACAGCGTCATCCTCACCAAGGACGGCTATCGCGACCTGGTCGGCATGCGTGGCCGCCCCGACATGGCGCGCTTCTATGCCGATCATCTCAAGAACTTCGCACGCAATGTCTCAAGCGTGATCGCGCCGTCTTCAACGGCAGATGGCGATCGCCTAGCCCGCATCTCGCAGGTACAACAACAGCTGGGCGCGCCAACCCATTCCCTGCCGCAGCCTGCTGCTGCACCGACCATGCTGACGGCTGCGCGAGGGTCTCCTGCAGCGACGAACCGCGTCTGCACCAATCCTGGTTGTGGCCGGGAGCTGTCGCGCGATGCGATGTTCTGTGCGTTTTGCGGAACGCGGGTGGCGGGATGAGAGGAAGGGGTGATACGCCGCGCACGAGAGAAACGCGAGCCGCGTCCGGATCGGTGGAACACGTCGTGAGGATCAGATGGCTGGCACATGCGTGAGTTGATCACCTGTCTGGTAGTCGGCGGGTTGCGGACCGGACGAGACTGCGGTGCCGGCGAGTCGAGAGGCTGCCCTGGACGGCAGGGCGGCCTCTTTATGCAGCTCTGTGTTACGCAAACCTGCAGGATCAAGCGCAGCTCTTGGCGGTGACGAAAACCCCGGGGCTCGTTTCATTCAGCGTGGTCTGCGCAGTGCCAAAGCCCAGCCACTCATACGAGCCGGCTGCTCCATAGCTTGCCCATGTGCCTGAGCCGAATTGAATCGCTCGACCCGCCGTTGCGTGCTCGGTATTCAGGGCCGTGCCGCAATACAGCTCGTCCGGTGGATCGCCTGGTTCATCACAACTTCCACGTTCACCGGGTACGCGCGGGTTGGCACAGAACAGGAACTTCGTGAGCACCGCTGGATAGTCGATAGTCGTGTGATCTATATAAGCGCCCCCGCCTGAGGTGTCACGGCCGGCCGGCCAGGCGTGAGCCATTCCAGCGATGCTGATGAGCTGGACGGCTTTGACGCCGTTGCGATGCCAGCGGCGCTCAGTTCCGCCAGTGCTGACTGCAAGCGTCCCGGGTCTGATTCCCAGTCGTTGCCAGCGCGCATTTCAGTCGCTGTCTGGCTGCAGCCGTGTAGATTGATCATGAGCGCGCGCTTGCCCGCGAGCTTGGGAGCGCTCGTAGGCGTGTATAGCTGAACATTCATTCCTCCCATCAGCTCGGTGCTCCATGAGCCGGCAAAAGCGGCTGGAGCCAATGCAGCCAAAGCAATCGATACGTGAACGATCTGCCGGATCATCTGGAACATGGAAACCCCCTGTGTAGCGCCCGGCGTTTATACGCCGGGCTGCGCTTTCTTACGGATAGGCCGGGCCAGCTAAACTGGGGGCGGGAGTATATTCAAGTCAATATTCACTGAACGATGAATTTATTCATAAAGTATTCATCAATCGGTGAAATAGAACGGACTAACAACTCGGGTGCCGCGCTACTGCTCGTTCCAGGCATCCTCCAGCGGTTCGAGGCGACCTGCTCTTCGAGCTATTGGCACGCACGTCACGGTTGGACCGACCAGCCAGACTTGCGCGAATCCATGCATCCGAACGTCGGGGCTTAGATGGACCGCTCAGACAACACGCCTACGTGCCGCGCAGGCATGTGAACGGCAGCGCGACGATGACGCTGCTCGGTAAGCTACAATGCCGCCCTAAGAGCAGGAATCAAGCAACGTCGCCGGCACTCCCGATCATTACCAAGGTCGCCACGGAAAATGGCTCAACGCCTCGATAGCTCTCCAGAACCTCGGGCATCAAAGCGCGTACGCGCGTCGCCCCTCTCTGTTCGAGCGGACGCTGTACTCGCCGCCTGGACGACGGTCGAAGTGCTCACACCCCAGCCGCTGCCGGATGCAGACGCGCTGCAGGGCATGCGCCGCCAACTCGTTGATCTCGCAAAGCAGCCGGAGCCATGGACGCTTCCGGAAAACCGGCCGCAAAGCAACGATCAAAACAAGGACCAGAGCAGGGCTCAAAGCATCTCGTGGTTCGTGTACATCGGCCTGCTGGATCTCCACGCCGCCACGGCCTCGCTCCTCGAGCGCTTTCCCGACGAACACGCAGAGGAACGAAATTATGTGGGCGGTCGAGTGCCCCTGGCCGTCATTGTGCTCGATTCCGCAGGCCGGCCGATTCCCCGCAAGACGTTCCTTGCGAGCTACTCGTGGGGATATGGGCAGGTCCTTGCCAACGCACTGCAGAGCCTTGCTGAGTTTTCATCCGCCAAGCCGGTCTTGCGCGCGCGCATCGAAAAAGAACTCTTCGAATACGCAGAAGATGGGAAAATCCGGCCTGTCACACCGGAACGTTTGCGTAGCCTCACGCGCTGGCTGATTCAAGAGTTGAATGTACCCGAGCACCAGGTCGAGCTCGATGGCGTTGCCATCCGTGTCCTCCAGTCTGGCTCAACGTCGGAGCCGCCAGAGCCGGAATTGCTGAACAGCTTTTATCTGCAGGACCTGGACATCGTGCGGAACGCGGTCAAACAGCGAGATATCGGTGCTGCGCTGAGCCGATATATGGCCGTCACGCCGCCGCCCGATTCACGTGACATCGTGAAAGATCACATGCTGCTGCAGGAGACATTGAATCCAGCGCGCATTCCGCTCACACGCTGGCCCGACCGCCATTCGTTGTCTCTGATGCAGCAGGCCGCCGTGAACCATGTGGTCGCGGACCTGCGCGTCGACGGCATCGCCGGTATCAACGGTCCACCAGGCACCGGCAAGACCACTCTGCTACGGGATATCGTCGCGAAGGTCGTCGTAGATCGCGCGATTGCGCTCGCACGGTTCGACAAACCTGCCGAGGCATTCACCGCCAAGGGGCGAATGCCGCTCGGCGGGGGCTACGCGGACCTGTACGACCTTCATCCTTCGCTGCTGGGTCACGAAATCGTCGTCGCATCGAGCAATAACGGCGCCGTCCAAAACATCAGTGCCGAGATCCCGGGTATCGACGCGATTGCCGGCGATCTCGATCCGCCGCTGCGTTACCTGTCCTCGATCGCGGACTGTGTTGCCACGGAGGAGGGACAACCTATAAAGGACGGGGCGACATGGGGACTTGTCGCCGCAGTTCTGGGCAACACCGCGAACAAGACGGCGTTTGCGAATCAATTCTGGTGGCACCCGTCGCGCAGCTTCGGAGCGTACCTGACCGCAGTAGCAAACGGATGGAGCGAGGCGACAGCTGAGGGCTTGAAGGTACCGGAGGTGCTGACTCTGGAAGGCGCTCCCCGCAACCAGCAGGAAGCTCTGCAACGCTGGAAGCAGGCGCAGAACGCATTCCGTGAAGCCCATCAGCATGCACAGCAGATTTCGACCGATCTTGCAGCGGCGTATGAAGCCTTGCAGAAGTATCCCGCTGCTCAGTCACGCGTGACACAGACAGAGGCCGCGCTAGACATCGCGCTCCGCGATCTGGAGGCTGGCCGACAGCAACTGGTGGAGCTCGAGGCCGCGCTCGCGGCGGCGAAGCAGGGGGTGACGGAACTGCGGGCGGACCGCGATGCGCTCATCGCACTCAAGCCCGGCTTCTTCGCGCGTCTCTTCAGAACGCGTCGCTATCGAACGTGGCTCGCGGATATAGAGAGTGCTACGCGACGGCTGGGCGAAGCTCTGGAAAGCGCCGCGAAAGCACTGCAAGCAAAGGACGCCGGCACAGCTGCTGTGAAGGACCGCAACCTGCTCGTCGCGAGCGCGCAGCGTGCGCATGGCATGGCGCAGCAAGCCGTGCAGCCGCTCGAGCGCAAGCTGAATCGAGGTCGAGAGGTTGCGGGCGCGCATTTTCCCGACGAGACCTTTTGGGGACGAAGTGATGCCGACCTGCAACGAAGCTCTCCCTGGCTCGGGCAGCCTTTTCAATCCGCGCGCGACCAGCTCTTCGTCGCGGCTTTCAATCTGCATCGGGCTTTCATCGACGTTACCGCCCGCTATCTGCGGCACAATCTGATGGTCGCGATGACTCTTCTCAAGAGCCGATCGCTTCCGCCTGAGTTCGAGTCCGTGCGGCGCTCGCTTTGGGCGAGCCTGTTCCTCGTCGTTCCGCTTGCTTCGACTACCTTTGCGTCCGTCAACAGGCTGTTCGGGCGGCTGGGCCGCGAGCAATTCGGATGGCTTCTGATCGACGAGGCGGGGCAGGCTGCTCCGCAGGCCGCAGTGGGCGCGATATGGCGCGCCAGTCGCGTCCTATCGATCGGCGATCCGTTGCAAATCGAGCCGGTCGTCACGGTTCCGCCGCGCCTCGTGAGTGCCATCTTCAAGCAGTTCGATTTGCGGGCAGAGGAGTGGGCCGCGCCTCGAATCTCCGTGCAGCGGCTTGGGGATCGGGCGAGCTGGCTCGGCACGGCCATTTCGAGGCTGGACGGCGATCTCTGGGTCGGGTCGCCCCTGCGCGTGAATCGGCGCTGCCAGGAACCGATGTTCTCCATCTCGAATCGAATCGCGTACGAGGGCCTCATGGTCTTCGGAACGCCGACGCGTGACAGCCCGATCGGTGATGTGCTCGGTCCTTCGGCATGGTTCTCCGCCGCCGCGAGCTCTGCAAGCAAGTGGGACTCTGTGGAGGGCCAGTTCGTCGTAGAGCTGCTCGCGCGACTGCTGGATGCAGGCATGGCAGCGCCCGATGTATTTCTCATTACACCATTTCGCGCGGTGGCCAGCGGCCTGCGCGAGGCTATTCACAGCAACAAGCGGATCAACAGGAGATTGATGAATCCGTACGACTGGGTGTCGAAGCGCGTGGGCACCGTACATACGTTCCAGGGAAAACAAGCCGAGGCAGTGATCTTCGTGCTGGGCGCGCCGTCGCCGGCGAGCGCCGGCTCACGCAGCTGGGCGGGCGATCCGGCGAATCTGCTGAACGTGGCCGTTAGCCGAGCGAAGGAACGCCTATATGTGATTGGCGAGCGCTCAGTCTGGAAACGGGCCGGGGCATTCGCAACGCTGCACGAGTTGCTTGTGGATTGACCGACGCGCCCGGGAGTTGCAAGGAAACACAGGAGCGCGGCGCGCCCCCGTGTTTCGTTTGTTAGCTACGGCCCCGTGCAAAGTGTGATCGGGACACTGCCGTTTCCAGTCGGGCTCACCACCGTCCAGCTGTTATATCCGGCCGGCGCAGCTTCGGGATTTCCAGCAGTGGCGCCGATGTTCAAGCCTCCGAGTACCTGGACAGTGGCCCAGGGTGACCAGTTCACACCGTCAGAGGAGCTTCGTCGGAAGACACCAATGGTGTCGGGGTTGCCGTTGTGGCCTTGCAGGACCATGCCACGGGCGAAGACCGTCACTTCACCATTTGGAGTGGCGACCGCACCAGGCTCGGAAATTCCGTTGAAGACTCCCGACGGCGCGCCCAGTGGTATCCACTCGGCGCTCCAGGTTCCGAAGTTGTAGGCCTTGTAGTAGATCGTATTGTCATCCCCTCGCACGAATACATCGAGCAGGCCAGGACCTCGCGACACGACGACCGGATCGACGCTGAAGTTGCCGCCGAGGCCGATCCACGGTCCCCAAGTCCATCGGGTGCGATCTCGATACCAAAGATCGTTCTGTTGTCCTCGTGTGAATACGGCGACGTGGCTGGGGCCCCAGGAGACGGCAACCGGGTTCGATGTGAGACTTCCGTTCAAGCTCTGATGTTCGCCCCAGGTGTCCAGGCTGTACTCGACATTATAGAGTTGCTGGTCGGTGCCACGATAGAAAACGGATATGTTACCTGCGTTGGTGGCAACTCCGGATGGATTGCCGATGACTTGCCCGCCCAGGCTCTGCCAGCCAGTGGTCGAACCATTGTTCCACTGCAAGTAATACAATTCACCGTTGCTGCCCCGGAGGAACGTCGCTACGTGTCCTGGGCCCCACGAAGTGGCTGACGGTTCGGATCCGGCGATGCCGCCGAGATTCTCGAAGGTCAAATCGTTTGGACTAAGTGGATTGCCGAATCGGCGTGCAAGATTGCCGTTGGTGAGTGCATAGAAGATGTGCACTTGGCCGTCAGCGGAGTACGCAAGTCCCGCGTCCGCTCCGGCTGCCGTCACACCAGATGCGCAAACGGCTGCCATCGAGGCCGTCGAAGACATCCCTAGCGCAGTTGCCATCAGCACAGAAAGATATCGGTTTCTCATAAGTCCTTTTCCTTGAGTAACGACAACCCCTTCCCCGGGGTGGCTGAACGTTAGCACGGGAATTCCTGGCCCGGCTAGCCGCGGGAAAGTTGTGTCTTGTTCCGGCTTGTTTCAGTTACATCGCGGACGGGGCTCGTGCATCGCCTCGAAGTGTCCCAGCGCGGCTGAGCACAGCGGCGCGGGCCGATATCTCTGCGAAACGATGCA
This sequence comes from uncultured Gammaproteobacteria bacterium, assembly GCA_963710595.1. Lineage (GTDB taxonomy): Bacteria > Pseudomonadota > Gammaproteobacteria > Steroidobacterales > Steroidobacteraceae > Steroidobacter. The sequence continues at coordinate 284,262 of CAVQAZ010000002.1, read as the reverse complement.
TTGAACTCCCCACCACTTTCCGCCTAGCGAGCTTCGCTTCGCACAGACTGTTGCCGCGGAGCGAGTCCTGGTTTGCGTTGCTGAAAGCTCGCCGTGCCTTTCTCCTGAAGTCTCGTTTTTGTCCACGTCACGGTGTCAGCGAGCGTCTCTTCGAACGTCCGAAAGGCGATGCCGAGCTCTGCTTCCGCCTTCGCCGCGGTCACGCAGAGACGTGCGTTCATGAGGCGAATGCCTTCGAGTGTGATCGGGCTGGACTGCCCGGTGATCCGTGACCAGGTCTCTGCTACGGCTGCAATGGACATCATGACCGCGAAGGGAATGCGCATCTTCGGTGCCTTTCCTGCGGTCAAGGTGGCAAGACCCGTGAGAATCTCTCCGAGATCGACGTATCGCCCGCTCAGGATGTAGCGCTCTGCCGATCGTCCGACTTCAGCGATACGCAGCATGCCGGCGGCAACGTCGCGGGCGTCGGCGGTAGATGAACCTCCGGGCGGAATCACGGGCGGCAACTTGTGTGCGAGTGCATCGAATGCAAGCTGGCCGCTGGTCGTGGGACCTGCGTCGTGCGGTCCCCACATCCAACCGGGCAAAGCAGACGCTACGAAAAACCCCGTCTCCCGGGAAAACTCTCGCAGCAACGGCTCCACCTTCCGCTTGCTGCGCAAGTAGAGATTCTCCTCCGCGCCTGGCCACGCCGGCGTCTGTTCATCGCCGGGCGACCCGTCCGGCTTGAGGCCGATAATGCCGCTCGAACTCGTATCGATCATCTTCGCGACGCCTCGCGCCTGAGCCGCTCGCGCCAGATCCATCGTTCCATCCACATTGATGCGATCGATGATTTTCGAGTGATCGCCGGGCGCGAAGTAATCACGAAAGAACGCTGCGGTATGAAACACAACGTCGACACCCGAGAGTGCATCCGCGAACGCGGCGACGTCGCTCATATCTCCGATAACGATGCGCGCCTGGGTATCTCCGAGCTCCCGCGCTGCCTTGTCCTTTGACCGGGCGAGTGCAAGCACCTCGTGGCCTTCTTCGAGCAGCTTGCGCACCAGGTTGTTGCCCAATAGTCCTGTGCTGCCGGTAACGAATGTGCGCATGCCTTGCTCCTATCTGAACGACGTTCAGATGCAACGTAGACCTTAATGTGGACGCCGTCAAGATTGGTTCGGCCTACGGCCATGATGTATTCTGCGCACTATGGCTCGTGCATCACGTCGTCGACTCCCCGCTGCCAAGGCTGGATATCACCATGGAGACCTGCGACGTGCGCTGATCGACGCGGCGCTCTCTCTCGTCTCGGAGGGGAGCGTGGCTGATTTGTCACTGCGCGAGGTTGCTCGGCGCGCTGGCGTCACTTACGCCGCGCCGTACCATCACTTTGCCGACAAGGCCGCACTGCTGGCGGCCGTCGCCTGCCAAGGATTCGAGCAACTGGTGGCAGAGCTCGAACGAGCGGCAGCCCGAAGAACGACACTCGACTCAGAGCTGCTTGCCATGGCCGAAGCGTACATTGCGTTTGCAATGAGCCACCCAGCACACTACCGCGTGATGTTTCTTCCGGACGTCAAACAATCTCCGGACGCAGACCAGCTTCGCGCAGTAGCAGACCGCTCATTCGGCATGCTGCAGCAGCGAGTCTCACGCGCGCGGCCTGGCGAATCGGAGCGTGCTCAGCAGGTGCTGGCTGCTGCAGTCTGGGCGGCGTTGCACGGACTGTCCCTCCTCGCGATCGACGGCATCCTCCAGAACAAGTTTCCCGAACCTGAAAAAATGATACGCAGCGCATGTCTGGCAATCATCCGGATGGTCGTGGATGACTAGCTGATTCACTGCGGCAGTGTAGTTCCGTGTTCCACGCGGCGAGACTGTGGTGAACATCAGGCATGACATGCTTCGCGCCAGGACATACAACACTTGCACTGCAGCGTGCGTTTAAATGGCTGGCGTGTGACCCTGCCGGCATGGTCCGACGTCGAGCCCGGTCTCTTATGATCCTTGCGAAGGTTCAGGTGGTGCTGGCAATCCTCGCAGCGGTAGCAATTCCCTGTGCGAACAGCAGTCCGGCAGTAGACGCGGCCTCCACGGCGGAGACGGCGCGCAAGACATACGTCAATGATCGTTTTGGCTTCGCGTTTGATTATCCCGCGACGTGGTCCGTGATCGAGAGGCAGGGCGAGCAGCCAGGCGAGCCATTGCTGAGTCTCAAGTTCTTGAGTCGGGAGGAGAACGTGGCGGTGCTGCGTGATTACTCACCGGGCAGTGTCAGCATTGCAGTGTTTGCCAATCCAGCCCGCCAGACATTGCGTGAATGGCTCGACGAGCACGGCTGGCCCTTCGACGCTGCGGCTCGTTCCGTTACGCCGACGTCCATCGGCGGCCTGCCTGCGCTGGAAATCGCGACCGGCAAGATGTTCGCGCCGAATCGCTTCACGTATGTTGCGACGAAGGATTGGATACTGCGCCTGAGCGTCCTCGCGCCCGATTCGCATACGGTCGTGCAAAGCTTTCGTTTTAATCCGTGAAGTAACGCGACCGATCGGATCCCCGATCGGTCGCGCGCCAGGTGCGTTCAGGCACCGCCGGCGTTGAAGCAGACTTGCAGAATATCCTCGGACTCGTCCGCAGCCGCGGTGTTCATGAACGGCGGCGAAGTCATTTCCTGCCAGAACACGCCCGCGACTACCGTCGGCGGTGAGCTGCAGTTGCCCACACAACGCTTGTGGCTGTTGACTCCGTTCACCCAATTGTTGCCGGGATCCGTCGCCGCGCTGCCGTCGGAATCGGCGAACTCAGCGCCTGCCCAGCCGAGGATCCACGGCCCGCCGCTCGATCCGCCGGTCAGATCGCTGCCGATCACTTTCGAGACCTGGCCGCCAGCGGTGAAGTCATGCGTGTACCACTCGGTCGAGGCGGTCGTGATCAGGCGATTGCCGTTGAACGGCGCCGCCTGCGGATAGCCGAAGGTCCGCTCTGCCTGGCTGGCGCTGAAGTTCCACGCGCGTCCCAGCCAGCCCGTGACGTTGCCGATGCTGTTCGCGACCACGGTGCCTTGGGTATTTGTGATCAAGCACGCATAGTCGCGGTCCGGATCGCCGGCGCTGTGCCATCCGGCCGAGGTCTTGCTGTTGAGGACTGACCAGCAGCCGCGCGCCGGATTTTGGCCGTCCTTCCAACTCGGGCAGAACAGTCGGTTCGTCGCCAACGTACCGGCGCCGTTCGAATTGCAGTGCCCTGCAGTGACCACGGTGTTGCGATTGATCACCGACGCGGAACAAACGAAGTTGCCGACGCCCGGCAACGTGAAGAACAGCTTGCCAATCGTCGACTTTGGAAACACCGTGATGGAATCGTGCTCGCTCCAGCGCTGGAACGGTCCATATGGACCATTGAGTGGATTGACTGGCTTGGCGCCGTGTTGCGGCAGAGCCAGCCCGAGAGCAGCAGCATAGAGCGAGCTATCGGGGCTGATCGCTTGTTCCCTGCTTTGGCAATTGTCGGCCGGCGGTTTGCAGCCCGTGGCGTAACCCGGCTCGGCGCCTGCGGCGAGAACTTCATCCACACTGGAGGTAGCGGCAAGCTCGCTCGCTCGTACGACACGCGCAGGGAGCGGCATCGCCTTGGCGCTGCGCATGCGCTCAGGAGTCCAATACGCAGCTGCAGCTGCTGCCTGCGTGCTCATTTCCGCCCGATTACGCTGCGGCTGGTCGAGCTCATAAGCCGACTGTGCATGGGCTACAGTCGCGATGCAGGATGCGCCTATACAAAGTAGAGGCCAACTCTTGCGGTTCATGATTATCTCCAGGTGATGAGTAGGACCACCGACATCGCCACTCGCCCGCGACATGCGGCGTGATTCGTCAGAGATCACGCGTCGTGCGATCGATGGCGCATGTCGTTGGTGCGCCGACTATTGCGACATCAACAGGACATAACTATCGGTCGTTGGTATGCAGGAGTATTTTGCTGCGAACGCGAGTGTGCCATCGTCCGCTTTTGCTAGGCGGTTGTGGCTGGACGAATCTCGCCGTCCGGTTAGCTGCATCCACGGCTGCAGGAATTGATTTCACCGCTCACGGCGCTTTCTGGTCTGGCACCCGCACGTCGTTGCTGGCCTGGAGAAAGGCGACGGCATCGGCCAGCTCTTCAGTGGAGAACCCGAGGCGCGCCTTGATACCGACGGTGCCGTCGGCACGCTGGTCGACCGTGAATCCGCTGATGCCCATCGAGCGATGGAAGGCTGTCGCCTTCTTGCCGGTGCTGAGGTCGGTTACATACAAAGTGGTGAGCGAGCCTTCCAGGGAAATGGCCAGTGGACCCGAGGGGGTGTTCAACCACATCACCCGCCAGTAATAGTGACCGTCGTTCGGCGTGCCGTTGGTATCGTAGAGGGATTCGAATCGCGTGGCCGTGCTGCATTTGTTGACGTAATCGTTCTGTCGCTGGCAGCCGGACAGGGCGGTGGTCTTCTTGCCGCTCACCGCTGCGCTGGTCAGCGCCTTCGTTGATCTGTTCGCGGTCACGGCGGCTACCGGAACGATCGTGGCTGTCGGTGGCGCTCACGCGCCGGGGCTATTGGCTGTCGATCCTGACGATCTGGTCAACTGGCCGCTGTTCACGACCATGCGGCTGCTCAATGCGCTCGGTTTCGCGCTGGTTTTATATGCGCTGCTGATCGGTTTCTTGTATTTCAAAGTGCGGCACAGCCATGTTCAGCTCATCATCCATTGCCTGCGCTCTTCTGCGGTGATGAACGTGCTCATCACGTTCCTGGTCGTGATCGGCGTCAACGAGCTCATTGCCAATGGCAGGATCGCGCTGCAGTCCGAAGCGATGGTCTGGCTGTCGTGGGCGGTGCTCATCGCAGTGCTGGTCGTGACGCTGCGCGCGCCAAACCCCCCTGACATTGCGGGGCCAACCCTCGCCAGCTAAAGTGCGTGCGAATCTAAGGATCGCATCCAAACCTGGCTCTCAGGTGCACGGGGAGAAAGCGACATGCCGGTGATGGGCTCATATGTTCGCGTGCTGATGTTGGCAATTGGTGCATTCGGCGCGGCTGCGGCCGTTGCCGACGAATCTTCGCCCTGGTTGGTGGGGATGCAGCTGGGATTGGCGCGGGGCAGTGCCGAGGGGGCGGCCGGTCCGAGTGGCGATTTGAGCACGATGAATTTCGATGTCACTACCACCGTTGGCAGCAAGAATCGCCTGGGCTGGCGCGTGTTCACCGGCTACAGGTTCACCAACTACCTGGCCTTGCAGATCGGCTATACCGACCTTGGCAAAGTGGACGGCGGGTTCAACGATCCGCAGTCGATCCTGATGCTTGGCGATACCAGCCGGACGGGTCCGCAGTCAGCGCGTGGCCTGGACGTCGGTTTGCAATTGAAGGCACCCGTAACCGATCGCCTCGCATTGTCCGTTCGAGGTGGCATCTATCGCTGGAAGTTGCAGCAACCCGCGGCGGGCTTCGGCGCGTCCGATCGCTCCGATCAGCGGGATTCGGATGCCTTCTTCGGCGCGGGCGCGGAAGTCAGCCTCATTCCCAATCTTAGCGGCACCGTGGAATGGGTCCGCTACGAAGTGGCCCGCGAACCCATCACCTTGTGGACGGTGGGAGTGCTGTATCGCTTTTCTGATTGGTACTGACCGGCCTCACCGCTCGACCTATTTCTCGGCCGTGCCTTCCCCGGTGATCGTTAGCCCTCGTTAACCGGCTGCCCTTCGCTCGCCGGCTTGCCCTGCAGCCCCCGAGACGCCCTCAACGCCGCAAAATCAAGGCGAAGACGGAGCGGCGCAGAGATGCGCGCCCCGCGCTAAGGCTTTTCGCGATGTAGGTCCATGGTTGCGCATGCAGCCCCACCCCGCGTCCAGCGCTGCAGCCAAGCCTCCAGGCTCAGATGATCGCCAAGGATTTCGCCCGCGGCCGGGCTCAGCCTGACGTTTGCGCCATGCAACGCCTGCTCGACCTTGCGGCGATCCAGCAGCTTCTCTCGGACCAGCAGGCCGTCGAGCATGAGTTCCCTGACCAAGGGCAAATTGGCTTGCAGCATGGTGCGCATCTCCGCACTGGCTGCGCCTTTCCGGCGTCGCAGAATGATATTCGGATGAACCACGTCGCTAAATGCACGCCGCTCGATGGCCCGATCCCAGCCGGCCGCGGTGTGCAAATAGACCGGTATCCTCAGGCACAATTCCAGCAGTGGTTGTGACAGCAGCGGACAGACATACTCAGGATCGCCGGCCGCGCCGAACGGGGAATAGAAATGAATGCCGTTGCCTCTCATGTAGTAGAGATGACGCAACTTTGCAGGGCCGAGCTTGTCTCGAACCGCGGGCCAGCGATGCCAGAAAAATTCCGGCTCGCGCGCGGCCTCGCGCAGCACATCCGCGTTCACGACTGCTCGATGCCTGACCGATTGCACCACGCGGTCTTGCACGCCAGGTAGAAGACTTCGGCAGGCTCGCGCGAGTACGGATGCGAGCGAAACGTCTTCCATGCGCGCGATGGCAAGAGCGAAATCAAAAAATCCGCGCGAACCCCAATGCCTGCGCAGATGATCTGCAAGGGCGAGCGCCACCGGTCCTTGATAGAAGACGGCATCGCCACCCACGCCTGAGAAATAAGCGCCCGATCCCAGGCGGCGAGCGAGTGCACGCTCACCATCCTGCGTCGCTGCGCGATAAAGCATTCCAAGCGGCACGGCGGTTCTGGCGCAGTCGAGCATGCGTTCCAGGCGCACGTTACTGCCTTGTTCCGCACGCTCGATCAGTTCGCAGTCAACGCCGTTCATGGCGAGCCTCGCCAGCACTCGTTCGTCTTCGTCGACCGCCGCTGATCCAAAGTAATTGAGGCAAGTGATTCCCGGCCGGGCCGGCGCCGATTGCAAGCATCTCAGCAGGATCGAAGAGTCGAGCCCGCCGGAGAGCAGGTGCACGACGTGGGAGTAGCAAGAGGCCCACGCCCATGTGACGTACTCCGTCGTCGATCGCACGGCGTGGACTGCCTCCTGGATGTCCTCCACCAAGTTGGAACGTGCAATATGCGTCGCATCCCATAATTGTTTGTTCGCGGACAGGCGGCCCCATTGAAGCTCGAGGCGCTCTCCGCCGTGCACTTCCTGGATCTGCTGGATGCCGGTCGCGCGCGTCTGCGGATCGCCGCAGCAGACAAAGCGGGACACGTAGTGCCAATTAACCGAACAGTTCTCCAGGCCGACAGCGAGGGCGTCTTCCGTCCAGGAAAAGAATAGTTGCACGCCTTGGATCGTTGCGAAGTAACACGGCAATCCAGCGGTAGGATCTCGCAGAATCCACGCGTTCGATCCGTCGGGGGAGGTTACGAATGCGACATAGCGGCCCCAGTAGTTATTAATGAAATGGCCGCCGGCACTGCTGATGACAGCTGCGCCTTCCGTGGGCGCGAGACGCGCCGAATCCCTGAGCTTCGACGGCGGTTGATTGCGTTCAAACAGAGTCCCGAGGACTACGCCCTCGCCATTGGGCAGCATTGTGGGCCAGATGGATTGAGAGCGCGCGCCCGAGTAGTAGACCTGCAAGCCAGGGCGTTCGATTGCCGTTTGCCATCGACCCGTCAACTCTTTTACGCGACCCCGCAGACATTGAGCGACGGCTTGCGACTGCTCGCTGCGCGTGTCCCATACGATCGCGAGATAACGGAACATGCGCGACGGCTACATCAAACAACCATAATGGGCGTGAACATTGCGACATGCTCAAGGGCGTCGGTGAAGACCGTCTCCCCCTCTTGCACCCAGCAATGCGCGCCGAACGGCGCTTTCCGGATTCCGAACACCCATTGTGGATAGACACCGAAATTCGCCAGGAAGTGCAGCAGCGTCAAGGAATGGTGCAGGCACTTCTGTCTTCCTGTGAAGACGAACGGACGCAGCCAATAGAAGTCTGCAACGAGCGCGGCGGTGGTCGAGTCAGGGACGCCAACGGAACAGCGGCCGACGCGCCCCCTGCGGACAGCGACGTGCAGGACTATCTGCTCGACTCGAAAGAATCTCAGTTGGGCCGCCGCCGTAAGCGCGGCACGAACGAGCGCGGCTAGATGGCGCGCACGGTGTGGCTTTGAATCGCTGGGCTCGGGGATCAGCTTAGGCTGAGCAACCAGTGTTCGTGTGGCGCTCGCGATCGCAGCTGGCGTGGCGGATTTTCCGCGCAACGGCGTGGTCGTCAAAATCTCCTGGTCAAGCAGTTCGTTGACGATTGTGGCGGCCGACGCGTCCGACAGCCGCGGAACATCTGGCGCTGATTCGAGCGTGTGCGGCCAGCCAGGCACAAGTTGCGCGAGCAGCCGCGACTGATGCTCCGGAATTGCGAGATACCGGTTCCTTCGCAAGTCCAGCAACACGACATCCGGGATGCCGCAAGCGAAGATGTGTTGCTGCAGATAGAGTCGGGGCTTTCCGGCATGCTGGTCTAGAACACGTGCAGCGCGCGAGCACTGCACATGTTTATCGTCAATCACGCGAGTGCATCAGCACTCGTTACCCCACCAGGTCTTATTCGCCTCGCAACCGGCAGGGTTGAATTCATAGTCGCTGCCGCCTATGCCCTTGGTTTCCTCGGTGACTGCGCCCAGCTCGATCGGCGTTTCGTTCAGCTCCATGATAAACCTCCTTGTGTTGACAATGCGTCGCGGTGCGACGCAAACCGATATCAACGTACGAGAACTGCATTGTCAAGCAATCCGGCGCGTGCACGATGCCGGCGCAACACCTGGTGCATCGCTGAAAACATTACGGCCTCTCGCCTGGGAATTTCGACCACAAATCTAAACAGGCGGGGCGCGTAACCTATCTATCATTGGATGGACCGCAGTCCGATCGTCAAACTCAGGGGATCAGCATGAAACGTGCGCTCGCTTGCTTGCTTTCCGCAGTCTTTTTCGCTGGGTGCGCCACCGCGCCTGCGCCGGTCAGACAGCAGCCGATGGCGATGCCCGAGGTGACGATCTTTCACCTCGAGGGCCGCAGGTCGGAACGGATCGTGTGGCTGATGGAAGAACTGAAGCTGCCGTACAAACTGGAGTTCAAGCGCGGCGACCTCGCCGGCTCCATGGCTGCGATTCGCGCGCTCAGCCCGACGGTGCCCATGGCGCCCACGGTGAAGTATGGTGATCAGATCATGGTCGAATCCGGCGCCATCATCGAAACCATTCTCGACCGCCATGCGCCGGGCAGCCTGCGCCCTGCACTCGATAGCCGCGACTATCCTTACTACGTGATGTGGATGCACTACGCGGAAGGGTCGCTCGCCGCTCGACTGTTCCAGGACTATCGGGTCTGGCGTACGCAACCGCCGAAGCAGCGTTCGCCGCTGGTGGATTCCGAAGCCGTGGTCCAGTTCGCCGAGGAATATCTCGGCCGGCATCCGTGGTTCGGTGGAACGGAGTTTTCGGCGGCGGATATCATGATGAAATTCCCGCTGGATGTGGCGACCAAGTTGAACCTCGTCGACACCGCCCAATTCCCCAAGGTCGCCGCGTGGAAAACGAAAATCGAGGCTCGCCCCGCCTACCAGCAGATGCTAGCGAAAGCCCGGCCGGATGGCATGATCGGGTCGCTGCCGGCCTTGCCGCAGCACGCGCCGCCGGGCCCTCGTAACAGCGGTGCATCCCCCCGATAAGCGATACACGGGCCGCCGCTGAGCCACCGCGGTGGATTAGCGGCCCCGCCCCGTAAGGAATACTATTGGCGGCCTGTGGCCCCGCGGAAGTGGCATCCCGGCGAACCGCGCTCTCGGGGCAGCTTTCACGGATTTTTCACGCGACGTATCACTCACGCCTCACGATGAACAGCCACTCTCTGGCTGGAAGTCGCTGACCAGAATGGGAGAACTGCCGTGCGCGCCGATAACTATTCATTTGCATTGATCACCGGGGCTTTGCTGTTCGCCGGTGCCGCCGCTGTACAAGCTCAAACGCCGGTGCACAAGCACTATCAGGAGGATGAGTCCTTTGCGGCCGCTGCGCCGTCCGGGGCGGTCGCTCCTCGCCTGCAGAACGTTGGTAAACATACCTTTCCGGTGACGACGCGATCCGCGCAGGCGCAGCTGTTCCTCAATCAGGGATTGAATCTCGCGTACGGCTTCAATCATGCAGAAGCCGGCCGCGCATTCGCCGAAGCGGCGCGGCTGGATCCGGACGCGGCGATGGCGTACTGGGGGCAGGCGCTGGTGTTAGGGCCCAATATCAATGCCCCGATGGCACCGGAAGAGGAGCCAAAGGCGCGGGCCCACATTCGCAAGGCGCAGTCGCTCAAGAAAAAGGTGTCCCAGCGTGAGCGCGATTACATAGATGCGCTCGCGTTACGCTTCACGGGCAAGCCGGAAGATCGTGCAGCAGCCGATCAAGCCTACGCTGGCGCTATGCGCATCTTGCAGGAAACCTACCCTGATGACCTCGACGCGGCGGTGCTCTATGCCGAATCCGTGATGGACTTGCGGCCGTGGAATTACTGGACCCGCGACGGCCGGCCGTACGATCAGACGCACGACATCATCGGTGCGCTCGACCGCGTGCTCGCCAAGAACCCCGATCATCCGGGCGCGCTGCATTACTGGATCCATCTTTGGGAAGCGAGCAATACGCCCGAGAAGGCGGAAGCTGCGGCGGATCGATTGTTACCGCTGGCGCCGGCGGCCGGACACCTCGTGCACATGCCCGGCCATATCTATCAACGAGTGGGCCGCTATGCCGACGCGATGAAGGCGAATCAGCTTGCGATCGCGGCGGACGAAGACTACATCACGCAGTGTCGCGCCCAGGGCCTGTATCCGCTTGGCTACTATCCCCACAACATTCACTTCCTGTGGTTTGCCGCGAGCATGGCGGGCCAGAGCAAAATCGCCATCGACGCGGCCAACAAGACCGCGCAAGCCATCCCTCCGCAGGCGTTGAAGGAGCTGCCGATCCTGCAAAGCTTCGTGCTGGTGCCGGACTATGTGCTGGTGCGCTTCGGCAAGTGGGACGACATCCTGTCGGCACCGGCGCCTCGTGCCGATACGCTGTTCACACGAGGAGTGCGTCACTATGCCCGCGGCATGGCATTCATCCGCAAAAAGGACTTCGATGCGGCGAACAAGGAGATCGCCTCGGTGCGCCAGATCGCGAGCGATCCCAAGCTGGTAGAGACGCCATCGTCCATGTCGCTGAACCTGGCGGATTCCGTGTTGCGAGTGGCAGCGGCTGTGCTCGATGGCGAGATGGCGGCGGCGCAGGGCAACTATGACGCAGCCATTGCACATCTTGATCGCGCCGTTCGCTATCACGACAACCTCGTATACACCGAACCCGATGATTGGCATCAGCCGGTGCGCCATGCACTCGGCGCTGTGTTGCTGGATGCCGGGCGGCCTGCAGAAGCCGAAGCGGTTTACTGGGAAGACTTGCGACACAATCCGCGCAATGGCTGGGCGCTGTTCGGGCTCGGCAAGGCGTTGCGAGCGCAAGGCAAGGACGAGCAGGCCAAGCTGGCCGAAGCGGACTTCAAGAAAGCCTGGGCGGATGCCGACATCACGTTGACCGCATCGCGGTTTTGATGGAACGCATGCGCGGTCGTAGAATTTGCATTTGGGCGCTGCTGTGGATTGCTTTCACCGCAGCGCCCGTTTACGCCGATGGCCCCGGCGCGCATCGGCCGCAACCGCGAGCGACTGCAGCGCCGGTGGTTTCCGAACAAAGCGCCATCGAAGCCTACAACTCGGGCTACGCTGCAATTCAGAAAGCGGATCACGCGCAGGCGCTCGCTGAAGCCGCAGCGGATCCGGGGGAAAAGAAGAAATCCCAGCGCGTGGCGCAGCAGGCGTACAAGGAGTCGCTGCGTCAGTTCGAAGCGGCCGTGCGGCTCGACGCTTCGATGCATGAGGCCTACACGTACCTCGGTTATGCGAACCGAAAACTGGGACGGCATTCGCGGGCGCTTGACGCGTACGATCGCGCCCTGCGCATCAATCCCGACTATTCCTATGCAATCGAGTATCAGGGGCAGGCCTTGCTTGGCCTGAATCGCATCGACGACGCGCGCTTCAATTATCTGCGTCTGTATGCGCTCAATAAATCACAAGCCGGGAAGTTGTTGCGGGCGATGCAATCATGGGTGCTTGCGCGTGCTGATTCTGACGAAGCCGAGGTGCAGGAGTTCGCTGCCTGGGTCGCCCAGCGCACGGAACTAACTCGCGGCGACGCGGTGTCAGAATCCGCATGGTGACGCGGTTGGTGCTCGATACCAACATCGTGCTCGACTGGCTGGTCTTTCACGATCCCGGCATTGCGGGCCTGGAGCGTGCGATATCCGAGCGATCCGTCGAGCTGATCACTCATCAGCCTGCACTCGATGAGTTCCAGCGCGTACTGGCTTATCCGCAATTCAAGCTGGAACCCTTCGAGCGGCAGCAGATACTGGCGCGCTATCAATCGCAGGCTGCCAATGCCGCGCTGCCTGATGGTTTCAGCTTGGACAAGCTGCTGTTGCCCGCTGACTTTCCACGCTGCCGGGACGGAGACGATCAACACTTTCTCGCGTTGGCCTATCACGCGCAGGCGGGCGGATTGGTCACCAAGGACAAGGCGATCCTGCGCTTGGAAAAGTGCGCCCGAAAGTTTGGCGTGACGATGCTGACCCCTTCGCAATTGGATGCTCAGCCCGGCGGCCGTGACCTGCAGTGATCAGCGTGACGGCTTCGACGCGGACCGGGCGTATTCTTCGATCAGTCCGGGGAACGCTTCGAGCGCGGGAAAGGCTTCGTAGCTGTGCGCTGCGCCCGTCGTGGCCCAGGGCAGTTTTTCCTTGGTGAAAGTCTCGATGAAAGGTGTGACCCACGAGGCGTCGTCCAGCATTGTTGGTCGGATGTTGACAAAGTGGTCTATGCCGGCCGGTCGCGTGAACATCCAGGTCATGCAGTGCGGACAAAAGTAGTGTCGAGCCGCGCCATGGAGTCCGCCGATGACGGGGTCGCCTTGCGTGACCGAAAACCCGTCGGTGGGAATGGCGGCGCTGAGCGAGAACGCACTGGAGCTCATTCGCTGGCAGCCGGTGCAATGACATGCCGCGGTCAGACGCGGCGGTGCATTGATCCTGATCCGTACCTGTCCGCAGCGACAGCCGCCGTCCCAAGGTAAATTCCAGTCGCTCATGTTCGCCTCGCTTGATGAAGGCAAGGATCTCGGCTTTAGTCGAAATGCTGAGCCTATCGTTTGACCAGTAAGTTGAGCAGAGTTTACCCCGGCAGAATTGTTGAGGAGGCGATCGAGTGGCCCAGCGCGCCATTCGTAAATGGCACTTCCCGCGCAATTGAGTTGCGAGCATCGTTGCACGCGCAGTACATACGGAGCGTGCTACATGATCGACAACACTTCCACGACCCGCCGGCAAATTCTGGTTGATGCGCTCGGGGCCGTCGGCGCCGTGACTGTATTGGCTGGCGTTGCTGATGCGGCCAACGCCACTCCCAATCCCATGGTGCCTTCGGGCGAAGGCCTGCCGACCGGCGACATCCACGACTTTGATTTCTTCGTCGGTCAATGGAACTTCGTCAACCGGCGCCTGAAGCAGCGCTGGGTGGGCAGCGACGAGTGGGAAACTTTTCCGGCCTCGCTCACCTGCGAAAGCCGCCTCAACAATATCGTCAACATCGACGAAGGGTACTTCCCGACCAAAGGCTGGTCGGGCATGACGGTGCGCGTGTTCAGCCCGAAGCGTCGCCAGTGGTGCCTGTACTGGATCAACAGCAGCACCGGTGAGATGTTTCCGCCGGTGGTCGGCGGGTTCAAGGGCGATCGCGGCGAATTCTACGGCGACGACACCGATGAGGGCCGGCCGGTCAAGGTCGTGTTCCGATGGACCCGTCTCGGCCCCGACAACGCGCGCTGGGAGCAGACGTTCTCCCTCGACGGCAAGCAATGGGAGACCAACTGGATCATGGAGCACACCCGCGCGAACAGCTAACATCGAGGTGGATGGCAAAACACGCCGGCTCCATATTCTCCGTCGACGTTACCGGCCTGGACTTGCAGCCAGGCTACTCGACTTCCGTGCGCATCTGCGAACGAATCCGCGTTGCTATCGCCAGCGGCGCGCTGCCTTTGAACGCGCGAGTGCCCTCCAGCAGAACCATGGCGAAGGATCTGGGCGTCGCGAGGAATACCGTCGATGAGGCACTTAGCCGGTTGGTTGCCGACGGCTATATCGTCCGGCGTCGCGGCGCCGGCAGCTTCGTAGCGCCGCGACTGCCTGAGCGCGATACGCCGCCGATAAGGCCCAAGCGCGTCGCTGTATCCAAGGCGGTGGCCGAGCGTCGCATTTCCAAAAGAGCCACGGCGCTGCAGAGCTATCCTGGTCACTATCGACAGATCACGGCAGTGCCATTCACGCCTTCGCTGCCGCCCATTGATCTGTTTCCACGCAAAGTTTGGCATCGCCTGCTGAATCGCGAGATGGCCAGGGCCGGCAACGACTATTGGGAGTATGGCGCGAGCAACGGCTTGGCAGCGCTGCGTGAAGCAATCACGGCACATACGTCAGCCATGCGAGCGACACGATGCTCGCCCGATCAAGTGATCGTCGTGACAAGCACGCAGCAGGCTGTCGAGCTTGCCAGTAAAGTCATCGCGGATCCGGGTGATTGCGCATGGGCGGAAAGTCCGGGATATCAGCCGGTTCAACACTGCCTGCGCGCCGCTGGATTGAACGTGGTCCCCGTGCCCGTCGATGAGCAGGGCCTGAGCGTGGCGGATGGCCAACGGCTGGACCCAAGGGCGCGGCTGGCCTACGTGACGCCGGCGCATCAATATCCATTGGGATACGAGATGTCGCTGGAACGCAGGAAACAGCTGCTCGATTGGGCGCAGCAACGCGATGCCTATGTCGTGGAAGACGATTACGACGGCGACTATCGATATGAAGGCCGGCCTATCGCGTCGCTGCAGGGAATGGATGGCAACGGACGCGTCATCTATATCGGCAGCTTCAACAAGATCCTGTTCCCCGCCCTGCGGATCGCTTACGCGATCGTGCCGGTGCCTCTGGTCGGGGCCTTTGTCGATGCCAAGCACGTCGCCGATGGCCACACGACGCTGCTCAATCAAGGGGTGCTCGCAGCCTTCATTCATGAGGGACACTTGGCGCGACACCTGCGCAAGACCCGCGCGATCTACGATGAGCGGCGGGTAGCGTTCCTGGAGGAAGCGAAAGTGCTGGCCGACGTGATCGAGTTTGGCCCGGCGAGGGCAGGAATGCACGTCACAGGAATCTTCAAGCAGGGTCAGCGGCGTCGCATCGACGATCGCGCTGTCGCGGCGGAATGCGCAAGCGCGGGCGTCGAAGTGCATCCGCTGTCCAAGTACGGTGTCACCGACCGTGGCGGACTTGTATTCGGATTCGCCGGCGCTTCCCGCGCCGTTTCGCGTTCCGGATTGGAAATCGTGAGACGAGCGCTACGCAAGGACTGACCAGGCGATGACCGTAGATTCGCAAGTCACGCGCCGCCGTGTTCTGCGCGGTGCCTGAGGATCAGCTGCTTGACAAGCTAGAATATTTCTATTCAAAGATACCGTTAATATCGATGTAAATGCATGAATAATATGGAAATTTTATATTCCCTTTTCTATTCAATATCTATTCTTGTACTATTCATCCATGCATTCGATAGCAGACTCTTTGCCGCAATTGCTGGCGCGAGGTGTGGCGACAAGCGCTGAACTCCAGCGCGAGCTAGGCGTAAGTCAGCCCACACTATCTAGGGCTCTGTCAGGGCTTGGCGAGAAGGTAATCCGCATAGGGCAGGGAAGAAGTACGCGTTACGGATTGCGACGCGAAGTACCACCCATTGGGTCTTCTTGGCCTATTTTCGTCATCAACAGCGGCGGTAGCGCATCTCTTCTCGGAAGGCTGCACGCATTGGCTCGAAGATCAGTACTGGTTTGCCGCCACATCGGCGAACCAAAACGACCTAAGCGATGGACTGCCTTACTTCGTGCAAGATCTGCGACCGCAAGGTTTCATTGGTCGGACCGTGCCTCGTCGTTTTCCAGAGCTGGAGCTGCCTGAGCGAACCACAGACTGGGACGATGGCTACTTTCTGAGATATCTTACCAAGCGCGGCGAGGACTGCATCGGCAATCTGCTGGTTGGCGATGAATCGCTGCAACGTTTTTTGCAGCAGTTTAATCCACCGTATACATTCCTGAACGCAAAGCAGCGGCTACGCGAATATCCAAAATTGGCTGCGGCGGCGATTGCGGGTACAGCTCCTGGTTCTTCCGCCGGCGGCGAGCATCCAAAGTTCACAGCCTCGCTACGCTTGGGAAGGAACCCTAAGCACGTACTGGTTAAGTTTTCGCCGGGTGGGGAGGATGCGGTTTCACGCAGATGGGCAGATTTGCTCATTAGCGAACATCTGGCTACGCAGACGCTGCGGCGTGCTGGGCTGACTTCAGCATCGACAGATCTTCTTTCAATCGATGGTCGGATCTTTCTTGAGGCCGAACGATTCGACAGAACCGGAGTTCGGGGGCGTGTAGGAATCGTAAGTCTCGCCGCAGTCAGCGACCACCATTTGGGCAGGCGCGACAACTGGATCAGTCAGACGAGCAGCCTCGCTCGTCTGGGAATTGTGTCAGCAGCCGATGATGACATGGTTCGGCGCTTAGCTACATTTGGTCAGCTAATCGGCAACACAGACATGCATTTCGGGAATCTTTCTTTCTTCTTCTCGTTGGGTACACCGCTTTCTCTCGCGCCAGTCTACGACATGCTGCCCATGCTTTACGCGCCGGTTGCTGGAGATCAGCTGCCCGAGCGAACCTTCAATCCATCGTTTCCGACCGCAGATACTCTTCACATCTGGGATGCGATGACCGCTTTGGCAGGCCAATACTGGAATGAAGTTGCCGGCCATGGATTGATTTCGCAAGGATTCGCTGCTCAAGCCCGGCGCAATGCCGCGAGTATTGCAGATATTCGAAAGCGCGCAGCATAGTAATCGCAGAAATGCGTAATTCTTAATGTCCTTGATCGCCTCAAGTAACCGAATCGTGGCGGTTGCATCCGGCGTCTGTCTCACCAGAGTAGCGGACCTCGTACAAACCTTGAAGATTTGCAGGAAGTCTTACCCCCCTTCGCGGACGAGCAATATGCATCGCCGTCCGTAAGATGCGCCGCAAGGAACTGACGGGAGAGGCCGGCCTGGGGTGGCGTGTTCGCCAAATGGATTGTCAGCCGAGCGGCGGCAGCTGCGAGGTTGGCGCGGATCAACTGGGGTACCTCAGACTAGAAGTGCCTCAGTTTGACTCCAACGCCGCCAAGACCCATACTTTTTTGCAGACATTGGGGGGCCTGAGTATGGCTGTGTCGGGTGCGCACAAAGCATTTACCGCGCAAGAAACGCACGGCATCCTATGGCGTCCCGAGCACGAAATCGAGGCAGCGAGTGACCAACTTGGTTGGTCTTCAATGTATGTCTCAATGCAGCGCGAGCGGCCCTATCGGGACAGCTATCCAGCGCTCGATGATCATCTGATAGTTGTTCATCGCAACGGGCCGGTCGTTGTGCGTCGTGATCTCTGCGGCACCCGTGCCGAGCGGCTGGTATATCCGGGCGGCCTGTTCATTCTGCCGGCTCGATGCGATTTCGGCGTGGAGCTTTGCAGTTCGCTGTCAACGATCCATGTGTATATCAGACATAGGCTGATCTGCGAAGCCGCCGCAGAACTCGCCATTGGCGACAGCGAACGAATCGAGATCGTACCGCGCCTTGGCGAGCAGGACTGCTTGATCGAACTTACGGCGCATTCTGCCTGCGAACTCATGCGCGCGCAGATCGTTGGCGACTGGGGTGCAGAGACCCTCGCGCGTGCGTTAGCGGTGCAACTGGTATCCAAGCATTCGACAGCAATGCTTGCACCACCTCGGGTTTTAGAGGGGTTGTCGAAAGCCCGCCTCGACACTGTCGATGCTTTTATCGAAGCCAATCTGGGCAAGCAGATCACGTTGGCACAGATGGCGAATGCTGCCTCGCTTAGCCCCATCCATTTTGCTCGACAGTTCAAGAAATCCACTGGCCGCAGCCCCCATCAATATCTGCTTTCCGCGCGCGTCGAGACGGCCAGGCGATTGCTGCAAACCAACTTGCCGATCGCTGAGGTCGCTTACCGATGCGGCTTCAGCCATCAAGAGCATTTGACCCGAATCTTCGGTCGTTTTACCGGTGTCACACCGGCAGCCTACCGCCGCGCCCTGCGGCACTAGTATTTCCACGCTAGCTTCGGACAGGACGAACGGTTGGATCGTGCAGGATCAACCGAGCCGGTCCGCCTAACATCCTTCTCGCATCCAAGGCTTCTTGAAAGGGGCCATGCCTGGCCGGGTACCCCCTTGGACGGAACGCGGTATCGACTCCTCTTCCGTGAGGCTGCCGGGCCGGGATTTGCGAGCGAGGCACGTCATGACGATCACGAAATTCGGATCCTTACAACACCACGAGAAGGGCGGGGTCGAAATCATTGACGACGATCCGCGCAACTATGTCTTCTCCAATCTCTTCGAAGTCGCATCGCAGGCCGCCCCCTATGAGCGGATTGCGATCGGCAAGAACTTCGAATACGTAATCGAGGTTGTCCGGGCGGCGGGCGCCTCGCCATGGTTTACGTGCGCGCACGATGAATTCGCCCTGGCGATGGATGGCCAGATCGAGGTTCGCCTGATCAAGCTGGCCGATCCAGATCGGGCAGTGGAGCCCGCAGCTCACGGGGCTCGTCGACTGCCGGAGGCCGTGCCGGAGGGCAGGCCAATGGGGCGGATCGTGCTAAGACGCGGCCACATGGCTCTGCTGCCGAAGGGCAGTGCCTACAGTTTCCATGCCGAGACTCCGGCGGCGATGATTTTTCAGACGCTGCAAGGTCCTCTGACGATCGAAAAATGGGCGGACATCTGCCAGACCGATACTTCTCAACAGTAACGTTATCTAGAGAGAATTTTTTCATGGCGATGAAGGAACAACCAATTGCACCAGCCGCGTCGTCGGCAGCGCGTACCGATATGGGGCAACGTGCCGACAAGACGCAAGCCGGGTATTTCAGCTACTACGCGGGCGCCTTCGAGTTCAGCCGGGATGACTACTTTGCCCGCATCTCTTGGCCAGGCGGCGCCCATGTAATGCCGGTCGATATTTTTCTGCGCGCGATCATGCGAGATGTTGCATGGGGCTTCTTTTACGGCGTGGTCAATTTCGATGATGTCTTCGGCACGATCAACCACTACGGCGAAGTCACCATGTTCGCCGGTCGCTTCAACGAGGCGTATCGCAAGGAGCACCGTGACTATGAGGAGCGATTTGAGTCGGGCGCACTGCTGAAGACGCTCAGGGCGATGCTGTCTGACTGGACCAATCAGGGCTACGACCCTTTTGCGGCACCGATGGAGACAGGTCTCCCGTGGGGGCCGAAGCATGGCTCCAACGAAGAGGCCATCGGCCGCAATCGAGTCACCGCGAAGCGCATGGTGGGACTGCGGGGTGATACACCCGTGCGGACCGATGCCGCTGGTTATCCGGTCAACAGGCAGTTCGCCGATGTCCCGCAAGACCAGCCATTGGTGCAGAGTGAGCCGGGTTTTGAGGATGAAGTCAGTGCGTACAACTTGTTCGCCTACCTGTCGCGATCCGATGTGACTTGGAACCCGAGCGTTTGCTCCGTGGTCGGGGAGAGTCTGTTTTGTCCGACCTCCGAGGAGTTCATTCTGCCCATCGAACACGGCAACGACCGTGTCGAGTGGTTTCTGTAGCTCTCCGATGAGATCCTGTGGGACGTCAAGGATAAAGAGACGGGTCGCCCTCGCGCGCGGGTCACCATGCGTGCCGGAGATATCGCCTGCATGCCGGCCGACATCCGGCATCAGGGCTACTCGACCAAGCGCTCCATGCTGCTGGTCTGGGAAAACGGGTCACCGTCGATTCCGGAACTGATTGCAAGGGGCGAGGCACCGATAGTGCCGGTCAGATTTTGAGTGCCAGCCAGGTGAACGCCGGCACAATTCCCGCGCGCGCAGTGGAGAGATTGCAGACGCGCCTGCTCATCGGCGGCAAGTGGGTGGACGGCGCCGAAGCTGGGACCATCTGCGTCCACAACCCCTTCGACGGATCCAAAATTTGCGACATAGCGGAGGCTACCGCTGCCGACGTCGACAGTGCAGTTGCGGCGGCAAAGGCGGCGGCGCCGGCCTGGGCTGGTCTCGCAGCCCACGAGCGAGGCCGGCTGTTGCTTAAGCTTGCGGATCGAATCGAGGCTGAAGCAGCGGCCCTCGCGCGCTTGGAGGCCATTGATACCGGTCACCCGATCCGCGATTGCCTGTCGCTTGACGTGCCGCGAACGGCGCTCTGCTTTCGCTATTTTGGCGGCGTGGCAGACAAGCTGGAAGGCACGGTGATTCCTGTCGATGCGGGCTTTTTGAATTACGTTGATCGCGAGCCGATCGGTGTGGTCGGCGCGATCGTGCCGTGGAATTTTCCCGCTGATGTTTACCAGCTGGAAAATGGGGCCAGCGTTGGCGGCGGGCAATACTGTTGTAATCAAGCCCTCGGAGATTACGCCGTTGTCGACGCTGCGAATCGGCGAGCTCATTCAGGAAGTCGGCATCCCGGATGGCGTGGTCAATATGGTATGTGGCTACGGTCACCTCGCCGGCCAGCGGATAGCCGAGCATCCGGATATCGGCAAGGTCGCGTTCACCGGCTCGACGGCAACCGGGCGGCAGGTCGTGGCGGCATCGGCCGGCAACCTCAAGAAGGTACAGCTCGAACTGGGCGGCAAGGGGCCGAACATCGTGTTTGCCGACGCCGACATCCCTGCTGCCGTCGGCGGCAGCGCGTTCGCGATTTTCCACAATCAGGGCCAGGCCTGTATCGCCGGTTCCCGGCTGTTGCTGCACGAGGATATTGCGGAGGCCTTTCTCGAACGTTTTGTATCGCTCGCGAAGTCGATTCGGCTGGGTGACCCGCTGGATCCAGAGACTGAAATGGGACCGCTGACGTCTGAAGTGCACATGGAGCGGGTGCTGGCGTTTGTCGATGTGGCGAGGCAGCAGGGCGGCACATTGATTGCGGGTGGACGCAGACCCGATGCCCCGCCCCTTCGCAAGGGATGGTTCGTCGAGCCTACCATCGTGCGCGCTGAACCGAGCCATCGGGTCGCGCAGGAGGAGGTGTTCGGTCCTTTTGTCACCGTTCTCGTGTTCAAGACCGACGAGGAGGCGCTGTCGATCGCGAACGGCACTGCGTACGGACTTGGCGCCGGCCTGTGGACACGCGACATTACGCGCGCGCATCGTTTCGCAAAAAAACTGCGCGGCGGCATGGTTTGGATCAACTGCTACAAGCGCGTGCACCCGGGCTCGCCATTTGGAGGCGTCGGCTTGTCCGGGTACGGGCGCGAAATGGGGTTCGAAGCGATGCGCGAAAATACGCAGCCGAAATCGGTGTGGGTAAATATCGACGCGCAGCTCCAGCCATTTTATCGGCGCTGAACATGGAAACCTTTGTTTACCGCAACGGGCCGGTGGATGTTGTCTTCGGCAGCGGGACGCTCTCACAGTTGCCCGACCTGATCCGCAGACTAGGCGGCGGGCGTGCGCTTTTGCTTTCGACGCCCGAGCAGGCGGCCCATGTGGAAGAGGTAGGCAACACACTGGGCAAGTTGGCGGTGGCGTACTTCCGCAACGCCACGATGCACACGCCGGTGGATGTTACTGAGCAGGCGATGCAACTGGTGAGAGCGGAAGCGATCGACATTGTGGTGGCGCTTGGGGGCGGCTCCACGATTGGACTGGGCAAAGCGATTGCGCTGCGCACTGAAATGCCACTCATTGCTGTCCCGACAACCTATGCCGGCTCCGAGATGACGCCAATCATTGGCCAGACGGAGAACGGCAAGAAAACGACGCAGCGCTCGCTGAAGGTGCTGCCACGAGCAGTGATCTACGACGTGGAACTCACGCTTAGTCTGCCGGTGGGGCTGTCCGGGCTAAGTGGCATCAATGCCATCGCGCACGCCGCCGAGGGGCTCTATGCGCAAGACACCAACCCACTCATGCAATTGATTGCGGAGGAAGGCGTCAGGGCGCTTGCCGCCGGCCTACCGGCCATTTGCGAACGACCACACGACCGAGACGCACGCGCAAATGCTCTCTATGGCGCGTGGTTGTGCGGCATGGTGCTGGGCAATGTTGGAATGGCTCTTCACCACAAGCTTTGTCACACGCTCGGCGGACGCTTCGATCTTCCGCACGCAGATACGCACGCGATCATTCTTCCCCACGCGATCGCGTACAACGCCCCGGCGATTCCGCAGGCTTTGGTGCATCTGCGGCGCGCCCTAAATGTCTCAGAGCCGGCCGGAGCTCTATTCGACTTGGCGCGCAGCGTCGGCGCTGCGCGCGGACTCAAGGACCTTGGTATGCCGGAATCTGGAATTGCCACGGCAGTGGCGGATGCGCTGCAGGCTTCTTATTGGAATCCGCGACCGTTAACCGCCGAGGGTCTCACCGATTTGCTGCACAGAGCGTGGCTTGGCGAGCGGCCGCTTGTATGAGCGTCGGTCTGGACGTGACTGAGAATGCACTCGGGCGCATGAGCGGATGTTCCTCGGCGCGATTGCGCGACCTCATGGGAGGCCTGATCCGGCACCTGCACGAGTTCGTCCGCGAGTACCAGCTGTCCGAAACGGAGTGGATGAACGCCATTGAGTTTCTCACCCGGACTGGGCAAACCTGTTCGCAGCAACGACAGGAATTCATTCTCCTGTCCGATGTCCTGGGCGTTTCGATGGTGGTCGATGCAGTCAACCACTGCGCCGACGGTGCGGTTACCGAATCGACGGTCTTCGGACCGTTCTACAACGGCGAACAGGCTGAGCGCGAGCATGGCGCCTCCATTCTTCGGCAGGAAGAGTTGGGTGGTCAGCCGCTACAGCTCGAAGGCACTGTCGTCAGCGAGACGGGTGTGCCTCTGGCGGGCGCGAAAGTCGAAGTGTGGCAGACCGCGCCGAATGGCCAGTACGACGTGCAGGACCCGGAGCAGCCACCCGGTCACCTGCGAGGGACTTTTCGCACAGATGAGGACGGCCGCTACAGCATCCGGTCCATTATTCCTGTCAGTTATCCCATTCCCACAGATGGCCCTGTGGGCCAACTGCTTGCGGCGCTCGGCCGGCATCCTTATCGGCCAGCGCATGTGCATTTCATGATTTCCGCGCCGGGCCATGCGCGGCTCGTCACGCATCTGTTCATTGCAGGAGATCCGTATCTTCAGAGTGATGCGGTATTTGGCGTGAAGCCTTCGCTGATTGTGACTCCTACGATGAAAGATGATGGGTGGTGCGTGCGTTACGATTTCGTCCTGGCAACCGCTGGCCGCTGAGCAGGGCATGAAAGATTATTGGCGCCTGCGCCCCTGCGCCCCGCGGGACGGGACGCGGTTAGGTCCTCTTGCGGAGCTGGCGGAGGACGACGCTCGTGAATACGTTTTCGGGTGTGGGCCGTCGGCATTTCGTATGTTCGTTGTGCGCCATGCGGGCGCGCTCCATGCCTACTTGAATCTCTGCCCGCACGCCTCGCTGCCGCTGAATTGCGGCGAGAATGCCTTTCTGGCGCCAGATCGCCAGAGCCTGATCTGTCGTCGCCATTACGCGCAATTCGATATCAGCGAGGGCATTTGCGTCGCCGGCGCCTGCGTCGGGAGCCGACTTGATCGCATTCCCTTACACCTCGATGCAGACAATTGTCTAAGGATCGGCCAGTCGCATGGGGAGCCCGCGGCCGCTCATTTCGTGCAGCAATCCGGTCGCATTGTGCAGGCAATTGAAGACTCGGATCCTCGACCATAGCGATACACGAAGCGCGATTCCGTTCTTGGGATCGACGGATTGTTCGCAATAAAGAATGCGCGGCGACCCAAAATGGTCGTTGTCAGCATAGGCCGGTGCACGACCGCTGGCATATCAAGTGGGGGGGGGGATGATCTTGACGCATATGAAAAGTAGGGCTCTGGTTTACGCTGCCGTGACAATGTGTAGCGTAAGTATCACGCGCGCGCAGGACAGTGACGATACGGCCTCTGCGGGTTCAGCCCCGCTTGAGGAAGTCTTGGTAACGGCGCAGAAGCGGTCGGAGAACCTGCAGAGCGTGCCGATTGCAATCACCGCCATTACCGCACAGGTATTGGAGAGCCGCGGCATCACGGACATACACTCACTCAGCAACCTGGTCCCGAATGTGAACCTGGACGCCGGCGCTCCGTTTTCCGGGTCTTCGTCGGTCCTGTCGGCGTCCATTCGCGGCATCGGCCAAGACGACTTTGCCTTCAACCTGGACCCCGGTGTCGGCGTCTACATCGATGGTGTCTATCTGGCCCGTACCGTCGGTGCGAATCAGAATCTGCTCGATGTCGAACGCATCGAAATTCTGCGAGGACCGCAGGGCACGCTCTTCGGACGAAATACCATCGGCGGCGCGATCAGTATCGTCACGAAGACGCCCGGCGATGAATTCAGTCTAACGGCCGATGCGACCGCCGGAAGTTACGATCGCCGCGATATCGCGTTTAGCGCGAACATCCCGATCCGCCCTGGTCTTGGCGCCAGCCTCACGTTCTCATCGCTGGAACGCGACGGCTTCCAGAAGGTGATCCCGTATACCGCCGCCGGCCCCTATATCGCCGATCATCAAGGTTCCTTCCTCGCACCTGGTCAGCAGACCCATAGCTCGCTCGGCGGCCAGAATCAGCAGACCGTGCGTGGCAAGATCGTTTGGGACATCAATGATGATCTCACAGTCACGCTGGCCGCAGACCTGACGCACGAGGACCAGCCCGCTACCGCGAGTACCGTGCTCAAGACATTTACCACCGGCGCAACCAATCTGGTGGCGGCATACAACGCCTGCGTATCGGGCGCGCCCATTCTGTTGTGCACGTTGACGCGAGCAAACGCGGGCACAACGGTTGCTGTATCGAACTCGCTGCTGTACGCAGACCAGTTCATCCCTGCCGACCGCGACACAACCTACGCAACGGGAAACAACTTCTCGCGACTCGACTCCCAGGGCCAAGCACTTACGATCGACTATGAATTGCCGTTCGATAGCCATCTCAAGTCAATCACCGCCTACCGCGAACTGCATTGGACCGCTGCGATCGACGCAGATGGATCACCGATCGAGTTGAACGAGCCACAGTTCGCTGAAGGTCAGCATCAAGTGTCAGAAGAGCTACAGGTTACTGGCGAAGGGCTCGACAGCCGCTTGGACTACGTGGTGGGGCTGTATTACTTCGAGGAGGGAGGCTATATCCATGACTTCGTCACCTTCGGTGGCGGCTTGTTCCAGGTCGACGGCAACAATCTGCTGAACACGACGTCCTATGCCGCCTATACGCACCTGAACTACGAGTTCACCGACGCACTTAGCTTGATGCTTGGCGCTCGCTATTCGGTCGACAGGAAGGAGTTCGAAGGCTTCCAGGCCGAACGCAACGACTTTTTCTACAAAGCAACCGGCTGCTATCCATACAATGCATCGGCAAGCCTCATTGGGGCGCCTGCCAATTTGACTTGTCAGCAGGCATTGGGCTTTCCCGTGTCCGGGTTGCCGCAGCAACTATACCCTGCCGGTGTCAATCGCCGAACGTTCAACGACTTCAGCCCGACCGCGGGTCTCGATTACAAGCTCGGCAGAGATGCGCTGCTGTATGCGAAGTATTCGCGGGGCTTCAAGGACGGCGGCTGGACGACACGACTCACTCAACCGCTGCCGATCGGTCAGGCGGTGGCTCCGCAGTTCGGCCCGGAGACGGCATCGACGTATGAGGTGGGGGCTAAAACGGAGTTGCTTGACCGTCGACTGCAAATCAATGTGGCGGGCTTCCATACGAAGTACAGCGGCATTCAACTCACTTTCGTGCCACCGGGCAGCAACTCGCCCACGTTCCAGAATGCCGGGACTGCGTCCATCAAGGGCGTGGAAATTGAAGCTGAGGCCGCACCGACACCAGACTTTCGGCTCAGCGCCGCCATCGGCTATACGGATGCACAGTACACGGACATTGATCCCGCTGCAGCGGCCAGCGGGCTCACGATCGACAACAAGTTGCCAAAGACGCCGAAGTTCAAAGGCAGCATTGCACCGGAATTTACGCTGCGGTTGGACGGTGGAGGCAAGGTCGTCGCCGGGGCTGCCTACACTTACACCGCCTCGCTGTTTAACGATGCTGTCAATACAGAGTTGCTCAAGCGGCCTGCTACCGATGTCGTCGACGTGTCGATTCGCTACAGCGCTGCCGACGATCTATACCAACTTGTGGTCGGTGGAACCAACATCACCGGTGAGCGATATATCGTTACCGGGCTCAACCAACAAGGTACTGGTGCAATCTACGGTACCTACAACGCACCCAAGCAATGGTATGTCTCGTTGCGGACGAAATTTCGTTGAGTCCCGCACGGCTTGCCAGCAGATCCGGGCAAGGCCGCCAATGCATCGCACTAATGCGGTAGATTGAAGGAACGCGCCATGGCCACCATCCCGGCTGTGCTTGCACCATCAGCAGCGACAGATCCCTATAGCGACGCTGCGCTGCTGAATCCATGGCCGATGTACAAGGAGTTGCGGGACATGGGGCCTGCGGTATGGCTGGATCAGTACCAGATGTTCGCTCTCACTCGACATAGCAGCGTGCTACGGGTGCTGCAGGACGGAGAGTCGTTCCCTTCTTCGTTCGGCGTCATGATGAACGATGAGATGAATCAGGTCCTGCGAGGAAACACTCTCTGCAGCGACGGCGCAGCCCATGACAAGCTGCGCAAGGTTGTCATCAAACCGGTCACGCCAACTGCGCTGAAGTCTCTGCAGGAAGAAATAACCCGCGAAGCTGAGACCATCGTAAACCGTCTGTGCGGCCAGCGGCGATTTTGCGCAGCCACGCAACTCGCACCGTATCTTCCCTTGACCATCGCCTCCAATGCAGTGGGCCTGCCGGAGGAGGGGCGCGAACGGATGATGCAATGGAGTTTGGGAATGTTTGACTGCTTTGGCCCAATGAATGCACGGGCCCAGGCGGCACTCCCGGTGCTCTCCGAGTTGATGGACTATGCGCGCACGCAAGCGGTCCCTGGGAAGCTCAAAGCAGGAAGCTGGGCTGAGGCGATTCATCACGCTGCTGACCGCGGCGAGGTGCCGCATGAGGCCGTTCCCGTGATGATGATCGACTATATGGGTCCAAGCCTTGATACGACTATCCTCGCAATAGCCAACGGCGTATGGCTGTTTGCCAGTCATCCGGATCAATGGGACATCGTTCGGGAAGATCCGTCGGTGATGCCGTCGGCCATCAATGAGATCTTGCGGATGGAGGCGCCAATCCAGGACTTTTCGCGATTTGTGGCTCGCGACTACGATCTGGATGGCGTTCTGCTCCCGGAAGGATCCAGGGCCATAGCGTTTTACGGTGCGGCCAACAGGGACGAACGCCGTTTTCCGGACCCCGACCGATTTGACGTGCGCCGCAACCCGACTACCCATCTGTCCTTTGGCGCTGGATCGCACATGTGCTTGGGGATGCACCTCGCGAAACTGGAAATGCGGGCTCTATTCACCGCACTCGCTGCCAAGGTCAAGCGGTTCCACATCGAGACTGAAGAGCGCCTGCTGCACAATATCCTGCGAGGCTTCAGCAAACTCGTGGTCGCCGTAGAATGAGTGTTACGGCCGTCCTGCAGGGTCTCCACTACGACAGGCGCATCGAGAAGCGGACGACGCGTAAACGCCGAATGTGCGCCCGGTGGGCTTCGCGTGCATCGAGCCTCACCGCGTCCATTCCAAGCCTATCGATTGCGTGGAACACGAACAGAGTCACTTGGCTCTCCCAGTTGGCTGCATTCAGAACGTATTGGAACACAACAAAGGAGATCTAAATGCGAGAGCTTGATTCTTTCAGTTTCCCGTTGATGCGAGTTCGGGCGGCGGCCGCTAATTCGTGGTCGGTTGCAGAATTCCGGCTCTTGCGTGACCTTGCGCGGCAGGGGTTGTCGTCGAAGGCCATTGCGCAACGACTAAGGCGTTCCCAGTCTGCGATTAGAAACAAGGCTGGAATGCATGGAATTTCACTCCGCGCCGTTTCGCGTTCCGGACTGGAAATCGTGAGACGAGCGGTGGCTGACAGAGCAGGAGCTGCAGGTTTATAGCAGCGAGTACGCCCGCACCGGATTTCAAGGCGGCTTGAACTCTTACCGGATCCTGGCCGATTCGAAGTACTCGGTGGGGGTGCGGGGCTTTGCGGGCCGCACTATCGACGTTCCCGCTTGTTTCATCGGCGGCGCCAGCGAGTGGGGCGTGTACCAGTCTCCTGGCGCATTCGAGCAAATGCAACAGGGCGCATGCACGCGCCTGTCAGGTGTCCACTTCGTCGAGGGCGCTGGCCATTCGCTCGCCGAAGAGCAGCCGGAGAAAGTCAATCAGTTGCTGATCGAGTTTCTGCACGGAGTTCGATCTCAATCCATTGTTCGGGTCGACACTTTGTCATCCGCACGAGGTTCCGGCTGACGGTCGAACTTCAATATAGACGGCATCGCTGCGAAATCCAGCCGCCGCACTGGCGCCTGAAAGCCGGCAAGCGACAGGATGATATTGGTATCGGAGCCGGACGCCAGCTCGAGCGCAGCAGCGAGGTCGTCGTCGTCGAGGGGGCGATCGTCACGTGCCAGTCGCTCCAGTACCCAACCGAGGTCTGCGCCAGCAATCTCTCCCGCCCCATGCTCGGTCATCAATACGATCGCGCCCTGCTCATCCAGATAGCAGGCGCGGACCTGTTCCACCGCGCAGCCCGTGTGAGTGACCAAACCGGCCTGAGCTTCGGCGACACGAAGGATCAGCGGTGTCGACTCGAGCTGGATGTAACCGCGTTGCGGACCATTCTGGAAATACCATCGTCCATGTTCGTCGCCGGCGTAATTGCGACTGATCGTCTCGGTGATGCGTGGATGGCTGATGGGCTCGCCCTGGATCAGCCATCGGCCGCGACGGTCCAGGCCCAGCCAGCCGAACAGCGCGGGCACGTTCGGCCAGCGTCGCAGCGCGCGTTGCACCCATTCGTCCATCGATCCGCTACGCCTTTTTCACGAACTCCGACTTCAATTTCATCGCGCCGAACCCTTCGATCCGGCAGTCGATGTTGTGATCACCTTCGACCAGGCGAATGCCCTTGACCTTGGTACCGATCTTGAGCACCGACGAGGAGCCTTTGACTTTCAGGTCCTTGATCATGGTGATCGTGTCGCCATCCTTGAGCACGTTGCCATTGGCGTCGAGCACCGTCGCCTCGGGCTCGGCGCTTGCGGCGACCGCGTCCCTCGCCCACTCATGCGCACATTCCGGGCAGACAAACATCTGCGCGTCCTGATATGTAAATTCGGACTTGCACTGCGGGCAGGCGGGCAACGTACTCATGCGATCCTCGAATTCATGATGACCTTTACGGCGCTTGCGGCATATTGTTCCATTGGTTGTGGAACATCAGTTCCGCCAGCGGCCGCGCTCGCGCCCAGCCCGTCAGTTCCAGCATCGGCGCGGAATAGAACGCTTCGACGTGGCCGATGCACAGAATGGCGACCGGCACGCTGCCTTCGGGCATGGACAATGCTTGCGCGAGTGCTTCTGGATCGAACATGGACACCCAGCCCATGCCTAATCCCTCGGCACGCGCCGCCAGCCACAGATTCTGGATGGCGCAAGCCACCGACGCCAGGTCCATCTCGGGCAGGGTGCGGCGGCCGAAGATATGTTTCTCACGCGCGTCAGGCAGCGCCGCTATCAGCAGCTCGCCGCACTCCAGGATTCCCTGCACTTTGAGGCGCAGGAACTCATCCTGTCGCTCGCCCATGGCGACCGCGGTCCGTTGACGCTCCACTTCCACGAGATCGTGAATCTGCCGCCGCAGTTCGGGATCGGTAACACGAACGAAGCGCCAGGGCTGCATCAAGCCGACACTGGGAGCGCAATGGGCGGCCGCCAGCAATCGTTGCAGTGTATCCACATCGACCGGATCGGACTTGAAATGGCGCATATCGCGCCGCTCGGCGATCGCCCTGTAAACGGCGGCTCGCTCGGCATCGCTGAAGCGGAAGGGAGAATCGGTCACCGGGCAGCGCTTCCGTAGGACGGGAGCCTGCCATTGTATCGGCTCAGTGGGTCGCGCCACTGGCAAAACGTGTTTTTTGCTCCAGCGCCGCTTCGACCACCTTCGGGTCCAGGTCCATGTCGAGCTCGACGTAGTTGGCGTCGCGCATTTCCATGCCGTACTTGCGCACGATGGCGGTCTGGTCGGCATGCATGATGGCGAAGTCGGCGTATTCGCTCATGACAATGGTATCGCGGCCGCCGGGTTCGAACAGGGAGTTGCCGACGCTATAGGTCGAGAACGGTTCGTCGCAGCCGAGGTAATTGCGCAGCACCGTCGGCATCACGTCGAAATGAGTGGTGCGATGTGCATAGACCGCGGGAGCGAGCCCCGGCGCATACAGCATCATCGGCACGCCGGTCTGGAAGCGAGTGAAGTTGCTGGCGTGGCCCCAGTAGTTCTGGCCGTTGTCATTGAACTCCTGTCCGTGGTCGCCAGTGACGATCACGACCGAATTCTCCAGCAGGCCGCGCGCTTCGAGCTCGGCAAACGCTTCTCCAACCAGCGAATCCACGTAATGCAGCGAGTTGCGATAGCGGTTCAATATCGGCTTCGGATCGGTGTCCCGGCGCAATGTGAGATAATTGACCTGATCCGCTGCCGGCAGGAACGATTCGGGATAGTCGTCCGGGTAGTCGAAGCTATGTGGGGCGTCGTAGAACAGCAAGGCGAAGAACGGCGAGGCGCTGGAACGTGAATTCAAGTAGTTGAGAAAGTCGTCGGTGAGATCGCGATCCCAGGCGGCCGGCCGGTCGCCGTCCGAATGAGTGCGTACATTGTCGATCGCGGTGAACACGGTGCGGTCGAACTCCGGACTCTGCAACGGCGCGCTGCGAAATACCTGCACGTCGTAATTCTGTTGCGACAGCTGATCGATCGACACCGGTCCGCGGCGCTCCGCCAGCATTCGATGCCAGTACGTGCCGGGGATGGAATAGAACAGCGAGAACATGCCGATCCGCGTCGCGTTGCCGCCGCTGTAATGGTCCATGAACCGCACCGAGCGCTTCGAGAACGCTTCGATGTTCGGCGTGACCGAGGCGCTGAGTGCGTCGAAGCGCCAGGAATCGATGACGACCATGACGATGTTCGGCGGCGTTGCCGGCGACTGGCAGGTCAGCGGCTGCAGCGGGTAAGACAAGCGACTCTTGTGTTGCCCTTCGGCGGCGTGCACCAGCCGCATATCGTGCAGCTCGACGCCATGAGCGCGTAACAGCCGCTTGGCAGTCGCGGCGTATCGCATCGGCAGCACTTCGGTCTGTTCGAGAAAAGGCTGATAGTCGGTCGCATCGGCCCAGATATGTACACAGTGGAAGCTCACCAGCGCCACGACCAGCACTGACACTGCGGTCCGCGAGAACATTCGTGGGGTAGAAGCGGTGCTGAGGCGTCGCCAGGACCAGCTGGCCACAACGGCAAACACTGCGATGATCGCCGCAACGATCAATGCGGCCTGCGCATACATCGTGGCGGAGAAGACAAATGTTTCACGCGCCGCGCCGCCGAACAGCAGGTTCATCACACC
This sequence comes from uncultured Gammaproteobacteria bacterium, assembly GCA_963710595.1. Lineage (GTDB taxonomy): Bacteria > Pseudomonadota > Gammaproteobacteria > Steroidobacterales > Steroidobacteraceae > Steroidobacter. The sequence goes on along the minus strand of CAVQAZ010000002.1, from coordinate 252,497 downwards.
GGCGTTGATGTGAAATCGGTAGAGCTGGTACACCTGCGTGTCGATGAGCAGCGCGGTCACGACTGCCGCGCCCAGGAGCACGCCAAACGGGATCGCAAATCGTGGACGCGGCCAAAGGAGGATAACGGCGAGCACGGGCAGGAGGGCAACGACCGCCACTGTGGTGAAGTGCGCCAGTAGCATCGCTGTCCGAAACGCCACCGCCGAGGAGGTCGTGTCGAAATCGACTACTTCGAAGTATCTGAAGGCGACCAACAGCGCCAGCGCCAGTGTCGTCAATACCAGCCACCCCCACCAGCGCAGTAAGCGACGGCGCACTTCGGCACGCGGAGCCTGCATGCCGACGCTCTGCATTCGGCGCGACCATCCAACCATTATGAACCCGCTTAGAAAGAGTCTTTTTCTGCGGCGAGTATGCCGCTTTCCCCGGTGGAAGTCTGCCGCTTCCAGTCAGGCGCGCGCGTCGCGCAGGATTGCTTATTCGCACGAGTCGATGCATTTCGATTCGCGCTGTTGGGCGATTTACGTGGCGCCGCCGCTGGACGGTACGCCGATTGAGAGGGGACAGATTCTTCACCTCTCCCCGTGGGAGAGGTCGCGCGTCTGTGCGGGTGAGGGGGCGGATGAGTAAGACCCTCACCCTAACCCTCTCCCGCGAAGCGGGAGAGGGGACGGATCTTCACCTCTCCCTGTGGGAGAGGTCGCGCGTCTGCGCGGGTGAGGGGGCGGCTGAGTAAGACCCTCACCCTAACCCTCTCCCGCGAAGCGGGAGAGGGGACAGATTCTTCACCTCTCCCTGTGGGAGAGGTCGCGCGTCTGTGCGGGTGAGGGGGCGGATGAGTAAGACCCTCACCCTAACCCTCTCCCGCAAGCGGGAGAGGGGACGGATCTTCACCTCTCCCTGTGGGAGAGGTCGCGCGTCTGTGCGGGTGAGGGGTCGGATGAGTAAGACCCTCACCCTAACCCTCTCCCGCGAAGCGGGAGAGGGGACAGATTCTTCACCTCTCCCCGTGGGAGAGGTCGCGCGTCTGCGCGGGTGAGGGGGCGGATGAGTAAGACCCTCACCCTAACCCTCTCCCGCAAGCGGGAGAGGGGACGGATCTTCACCTCTCCCTGTGGGAGAGGTCGCGCGTCTGTGCGGGTGAGGGGGCGGCCGAAGAGCGGCAACCGTCGGTGTGAATCGCGTGGCTGTTACAATCGCGCCCCGTTTTAGCTTCACTCCCGCCGGTTGCATGTCTCCCATTTCCATCGGTGTAGATTTTGGCACCAGCAACACCGTGATCGCGCTGGTTAGTGCGGATCGCACAGCCAGTGTGTTGAAGGTGACATCTCGTGTCGAAGAGGCGGCGGCGTTGCCGTCGATCCTCTGCTTCCGGCCGTCGGAGCCGAATCCTCGCGAGCGTCCTGTCAGCAGCGCCGGTGCGGATGCGATTGCGGACTACATTGCACGGACCGGCCCGGCGCGGCTTGTGCAATCGATGAAGTCGTTCCTCGGCAGCAGGAGCTTCGTCGACACCAAAGTGTTCTCGCACACTTACACGCTCGAAGAGTTGATAGGTACGCTGCTGCGCCACTTGTACGACGCCACCGGCGCGCGTGGGTTATCTGCACGCTGCCCGCTCGTCATCGGCCGTCCGATCGAGTTCGCCGGATCTGCGCCTGACGATGGCCTGGCGCAGTCGAGACTGAAGGCCGCATTCGCCAGCGCCGGTCGCGACGCGCATCATGTCCGTCTCGAACCTGAAGCGGCGGCCTATGCTTTTGCCAGCAAGACGCGCGGACGGCACCTCGTGCTGGTCGCGGACCTGGGCGGCGGCACCAGTGACTTCTCGATCGTGGAAGTCGATGCGGATGGCGAACAGCCGAAGATCACCCCTCTGGCGCAAACCGGCATCGGCATCGCCGGCGACCGTTTCGATTATCAGATCGTCTACAACGCCATCTGCCCCGCGCTCGGCATGGGCTCGCAGTTCCAGCCCGAGAGCAAACTGCTGCCGATCCCGTTGTGGATTTACGCGAACTTCGCCAGCTGGCATCAGCTGTCGATGATGAACAATCGCCAGACGCTGCGGCACATCACCGACATTCTTCGCACAGCAGTGGATGAACAGGCGTTCGAAGGGCTGGTGCACGTCATCCGCAACGAAGAAGGCTTCACATTGTTTCAGGCGGTGTCGCGAGTGAAGCAGGCATTGACGTCGCAAGACGCTGCGCAGTTGAGCTTCAAAGCCGGCCCGATCGAGATCGATCGCCGCGTTGCCCGTAGCGAGTTCGAACACTGGATCGCTGATGACCTGTCGCGCATAGCGACCACTGCGGACAATGCTCTGCAGGCCGCCGGTGTCCCGCCGGCGAAAATCACGCGCGTATTCATGACTGGCGGCACTGCATTGGTGCCGGCGGTTCGCGAACTCTTTGCGCGAAAGTTCGGTGCGCAGAAGCTCGTCGGTGGCGACGAGTTTTCATCCGTGGCGCAGGGGTTGGCGTTGATGGGCAGCTAGCGCGGGACAGGCGCGTTGCCGGGCCACCGGCGCCATCGGGGAGTAAGGCGCACGCTCATTTCGCGAGCGAAGCGCGGTTTCAAGCCCGCGCCGGAGCTCGTCGCGCTAGTATGGAGTGACTCGCTGGCGTGATCGGGAAGAAACCGTTGATTCGTCTGATTGGCATCGATGTCGATGGAACGCTGGTAGGCCGCTCCGGTGAAGTGCCCGCTGCCGTGTGGCTGGCAGCCGAACAGGCCCGTTCCGCTGGCATCCATCTGGCCCTGTGTTCCGGCCAACCCGCCTTCGGCCTCGCATTGGAATACGCACGGCGGCTGGACAAGGACGGCTGGCACATCTTTCAGAATGGCGCCAGTATCGTCCATCTCGGCACACATCAATCACGTTCCAAGCCGATGCCTCCTGCAGCCGTGCGGGCTTCGATCGCGCAGGCTCGCGAGACTGAGCGGGTGCTCAAGCTCTACAGCGACACTACCTATGTGGTGGAAAGCACCTTGGCGTGGGCGCGGGAGCATGCGGAACTGCTGGGCCTGCCTTTCAAGCCCCGGCCGTTCGAGTCGCTCACGCAACGTATCGTGCGCGCTCAGTGGTTGCTTTCGCCTGAAGAAGCAGCCCGCGTCGCGCCCGCTCCAGATCTGGAAATGGCTGTATCAACTTCGCCGCTGATGCCCGACGTCCGCTTCGTTAGTCTTACGCTTGCCGGCATCAGCAAGGGCAGCGCAGTTCGCGAAATTGCCGCTGCCTACAAGATCGATTTGCGAGACGTGATGTACGTAGGCGATGCCGGCAACGATGTGCCGGCGCTGCGGCTGGTCGGCTATCCGGTGGCAATGGCGAATGCCGATCCGATGGTGATTCAGGCCGCCGCTCAAGTGGTCGGCCATGTCGATGAAGGTGGCCTCGCTCAGGCGTTGCAGATGGCCATCGACGCCACCTGAGTCCTATCACCAGCGCGCTGCCCACAGCTGGACTTCCACCAGAAATCCCGGCAGTAAAGCGCATTGAAGGGCAGTGCGAGCCGGAAACGGTTCGTGCATGAACTCGCGGTAAACCGCATTGGAAGATTCTCGGCGACGTAGCTGGTCTGCGTCTTCGGCGCCGTCACGACGACTTGCATCGCATTGATTCCCGTGACAGTCACCGCTCCGATCAACGTCCGGTTCCAGGGGGTCTGCGTACGGCCGGAGAAGCCGTATTCGCGGCGAAGGTTGCGTCGCCGGACACGAGATTGGTACCTATACCCACCTGCGTTTCGGCAGGCCGAGCGCGGCAACAGAATTGATCGGCGCCGTCGCTGATTTGGTCGTGCCCGTTCCTGTGGATGAGGAAGAGCCGATCGACGATCAGTTCCATGTGGTCGGCGTTCCGCCGATGAAGCTGTAGATGTTGCTGTTGTCGGTGAAGGTGAAGCCTCGCCGCGTTCGGATGCGAACACTTATTCGTGCCGACATTGAATGTTTGCTGCGCGTTGCGTGACATGCGGGGTGAGAGAAACGTATTCGCGCTTGCAGTCCCTGGATAGAGAAGATCCGTCGCTTGGCCTAGACTGTCGCTCGACCGATTTTTCAAGAGCGCCATGGCCACCCACACTCCAATTCCCCGCGCCGGCGGGCAAATCCTCGTTGATCAGTTGTTGACGCACGGCGCCGACCTGGCTTTTTGCGTGCCTGGCGAAAGCTACCTGCCGGTGCTCGACGCGTTGTATACAGTGCGCGACAGCATCAGGTTGATCACCTGCCGGCACGAAAGCGGCGCGGCCAACATGGCGGAAGCGTATGGAAAGATGACCGGCAAACCCGGCATCTGTTTCGTCACGCGTGGGCCGGGAGCAACCAATGCTTCGATCGGCGTGCACACGGCGTTTCAGGATTCGACGCCGATGATCCTGCTCATCGGCCAGGTGGGCACCGATTTCATGGAGCGCGAAGCGTTCCAGGAAATCGACTACCGGCGCATGTTCGGGCCGATGTCGAAGTGGGTGGCGCAGATCGACCGCACCGATCGCATCCCGGAATTCATCGCGCGTGCATATCAAGTGGCGACCAGCGGCCGCATGGGGCCCGTGGTGCTGGCGTTGCCGGAGGACGTACTGACGGGCACTGCCGCAGTCGCGGATGCTCGCAAATGGCAGCCCATCGAATCGGCTCCGTCAGCGTCGGCCCTGAGGAAGCTCTCGGCAATGCTGGGCGAGGCACAGCGACCGTTTCTTCTCGTCGGCGGGAGCGGCTGGAGCGAAGCTGCGTGTGATGACCTGCGCAGATTCGTCGCAACGCAGTCGATCGCCGTCGGCTGCGAATTCCGTTCGCAGGATTTGTTCGATAACGCCCATTCCTATTACGCCGGCGACGTCGGTATCGGCATCAATCCCCAGCTTGCGGAGCGCATCAAGCACTCCGACCTGCTGATCGTCCTGGGGGCGCGGCTGGGAGAGATCACCACCAGCGGCTATGGATTGATTACCGGGCCGGTGCCGCTGCAAAAGCTGATCCATATTTATCCGGACGCGGAAGAACTGGGCCGTTTCTATCACGCGGATCTGATGATCAACGCCACCATGGCGTCGATGGTCGGCGTTCTTGCTGCGCTTCCTCGATTGACGCGCGAGCAGACCAGGGCTCACGCGCTGGCCGCCAACGCCGACTACCAGGCCTGGCAGGCTCGCAAGGAAATCCCGGGCAAGGTGCAGATGTGGGATGTGATGCAGTATCTCGAACGCGTGTTGCCGGCCGATACCATCGTGACCAACGGCGCCGGCAATTACACGACCTGGGCACATCGCTTCCATCGCTATCGGGGCTTTCGCACTCAGCTCGCACCGGCATCCGGAGCGATGGGCTACGGCGTGCCGGCGGGGATCAGCGCGAAGGCGGTCTATCCGCAGCGCACCGTGGTCATCTTTGCAGGCGATGGCTGTTTCCTGATGACAGGGCAGGAGCTTGCGACCGCGGTTCAATACAACCTGAATGTCATCATCATCGTCGTCAACAACGGCATGTACGGCACCATTCGCATGCATCAGGAGCGCGACTATCCGGGCAGAGTTTACGGCACGTCGCTGGTCAACCCGAACTTCGCAGCGTACGCGCAGGCTTTCGGTGCGCATGGGGAAGTGGTGGAAACGACGGAGCAGTTCGCTCCGGCCTTCGAACGAGCGCTCGCCGCGGGCAAGCCGGCGCTGCTCGAAGTTCGTATCGATGCGGAAGCCATCACGCCGAACGCAACCTTGAATTCGATCCGCAAGGCGGCTGAAACGCAGCGCGCGTCTTGATCCCGGCCAGCCCGGCGCCGTGACGAATGCCAGTACCTGGAGCCAAGCAATGATCTACCTGATCCTGGGCCTGATCCTGTTTCTCGGCATTCACTCGATAGAGATTTTCTCTTCGACCTTGCGCGCCAACAGCGTCGCGCGGCTGGGGGAGAAAGCCTGGAAGGGCAGCTACTCCGTGCTGTCGATCGCCGGTTTCATATTGATCGTCTGGGGTTACGGCGTGGCACGCCAGGATCCGATCCTGCTGTACGCGCCTGCGTTGTGGATGCGTCACTTGGCCGCATTGATCATGCTGCCGGTGTTTCCTCTGTTCCTGGCCGCGTACCTGCCTGGGCGCATCAAGTCAGCAATGAAACATCCCATGCTGGCGGCCATCAAGTTGTGGGCGCTCGCGCACCTGCTCGCCAACGGCATGCTCGCTGACGTGCTGCTCTTCGGCAGCTTCCTTGCCTGGGCTGTCGTGGACCGAATCTCTTTCAAGCGCCGCGTCACTCGCCCCGTTCCCGGCGCACCACCTGCGGGATACAACGACGTCATCGCCGTCGTGGGTGGTTTGGTGCTGTATGCAGCGTTCGTCTTCTGGCTGCATGCGTTGCTGATTGGTGTTTCGCCGGTGCCACTGTGAAGTAAGCCATCGTCTCTGGACGCGTGCAGGTCGGCCCATTGCCCGGCTGAACAGGCCATTCGGCAAGCTGTTCCTTGGATCGCTAATCTGGCTGGGCTTGCTCAACGCCCGCAACAATGCTTCAATTCACATCCCGTCATTGACCGCTTACCGCGAAGAAAAAGGAGGGCACCGATGAACCCATCACACACGCACCTCCCACCCGTAGTCGGCAATCGGTAGGTCCAGTACCTGCCAAGCGGCCCGGTTCGCCGCTTCCCGATCCCGAGTCTGGTTTTTTCTTCGCAAGGAATAGCGCGGCTGCGCGCTTCATCATCATGGTCAAATCCCGCGCCGAGGGCTCGAAGCCCTGCGTAATGTTCTATTTTTCACGCTCAAACACTGGGCCGATCGCAAACCGCTGGTAGTCGCCATCGCGTTGGCAATGACGCTGGCTACGCTCACTGAAGTGGTCGTGCCCGTGTTTGCCGGCCGCCTGGTGGATGCTCTGGCGCAGGGGCAATCCGCCGCCGGCGTCGCCATCGATGCGTTCATCGCCATGGTGGTGCTCGGGCTGGCGATGGTCGTGCTGCGCCATCTCGCCTGGTGGGGTGTCGTACCGTTGACTCTCAGCATCATGCGGAAAGTGGCGCAGGGCGCGTTTCATCGCGTGCAGCGCTTTTCCACCGACTGGCACAACAACAGTTTTGCCGGTTCGATCGTGCGGAAGATCACCCGTGGTATGTGGGCGCTGGATACGCTGAACGACGTATTGCTGCTCGCGTTGCTGCCCTCGATGGTGGTGCTGGTGGCGACGGTGGTGCTGCTTGCGCATCGCTGGCCGATCATGGGTGTAGTGATGGCGTTCGGCGCGGTCGCCTATGTGATGTTGACGGTTGTGCTTGCGACTCGCGTGATCGCGCCGGCCTCGCGTTTGTCCAATGCGCTGGATACGCGCATGGGCGGCGTCCTTGCGGACGCGCTTGGCGCTAACGCTGTCGTGAAATCGTTCGGTGCTGAGATCCGCGAGGACGCGCGGCTGGGTCGGGTCATCGACAAATGGTCCCGGCGCACTCAGCGCACGTGGATGCGCCACACCTACAGCGGCACCGGCCAGCTGACTTTGCTCTGGTTCGTGCGTTCGGCTGTTACCGCGACAGCGCTGTGGTTGTGGTGGCAGGGCCGCGCGACGCCTGGCGAAATCACTTACGTTCTGACGACCTATTTCGTCGTGCACGGCTATCTGCGCGACATCGGTCAGCACATTCATCACCTGCAACGCGCCGTGAACGAAATGGAAGAGATGGTGAATCTCTACGACCATCCGCTCGGTGTTGCCGACTGGCCGGAAGCCCGGCCGTTGCAGATCGATGCCGGTGAAGTGCGCTTCGATCACGTGACGTTCTGCTATGCCGGCCAGGATGTGCCGCTGTACCGGGACTTGAACGTGCGCATTGCGGCCGGCGAGCGCATCGGTCTGGTCGGTCATTCGGGATCGGGCAAGACTACGTTCGTGAAGCTGATCCAGCGCCTGTACGACGTGACCGGCGGCCGCGTGCTGATCGATGGACAGAACATCGCGCACGCGACGCAGGAGTCGTTGCGCTCGCAGATCGCGATCGTCCAGCAGGAGCCGATTCTGTTTCATCGCAGCCTGGCTGAGAATATTGCGTATGCGCGGCCGGATGCGACGCTCGCTCAGATCGAGCGTGCGGCGCGCCTTGCCAATGCGCATGAGTTCATCGAGCGGTTGCCTCGCAAGTATCAGACGCTGGTCGGTGAGCGCGGCGTGAAGCTTTCGGGTGGAGAACGCCAGCGCGTTGCATTGGCGCGTGCGTTCCTGGCCGATGCGCCGGTCCTCATTCTCGATGAGGCGACCTCAAGCCTCGACTCGGAATCCGAGGCGTTGATCCAGCAGGCGATGGATCGCCTGATGTCGGGGCGCACGTCCATCGTCATCGCGCATCGCCTTTCAACGGTGCGCGCGATGGATCGTATCCTGGTGTTCGATCAGGGCCGTATCATGGAAGAAGGCAATCACGATGCGTTGTTGCGACGGCCGCAGGGTTATTACCGCCGATTGTTCGAGCGGCAATCCGGTGGAATCGTGGGGGCGGTTCCGGTCACCGTGCGCGAGCGTGTCGCTGCCGAACGCGTCGCCACCGACGAAGAGAATTGATGAGCCAGGTCGTTCGAGGGCGCGCGCTGCGCCTTCGAACGACCCGTCGGGCTGACTATTCGCGGCCCTGGATCACAGCCTCGCGTTTTCGCTGGTATTCGTCATAGCTGTCCTGTCGCGCGGTCAATCGCATCGATAATATGCTGGAGGTATTGCGGGACTCTATCGGGATGCTTCGACTTCATACCGGTATGGCTTCACTTAGCACTCGCTCCCGGAACTGCAGCGGCAAACTCTTTGGCGTGAGTACGTCGACCTGAACTCCGAGCAGTCGCTCGGTTTCGAGTTGGATGGCTGCCAAGGTCATGAGGGTAGTGTTTGGGGCCGGGTCTACGAGCAGATCCAAGTCACTATCGTCCGTGTCTTCACCGCGGACCGCTGAGCCAAAAATGCGTGGCCGCAGGGCACCGTAGCGAGCTACGATTGCTCGCAATTCTTCCCGGTGCGCACGTAAAGCTTGGGAGGGCTTCATGCGCTCAAAGATACCATGCGAGCTCCTTGCCACCGTCAGCGCTCGTGTCTATGTCCGGGGTTAAGCTCTTTCCACGTGCGCGGCGTAACAGCCGGCCTTGGCATTGTGGATGTGCAGGTAGTCGACGGTGGCGTCGCTGAGCATTTGCTCGATCACGGTCTCGACTGTGCGGCCGGCGACGACATCCGCAGCGCGCATCATCCCGATTCGGTCGTACGCTCGCAGTGACAACAGGCGGGTGCGAAGTAGTTCCGGAACTTCGCCGGGTTCGAGGCGAGCCTCTTCGGCGTATTCGCGAACATAGATCGCATGCCGCGAGCGATAAGGCGTCGCCACCGACAGATGTTCGTAGTTCAGCAGGATCACCGATTCGCCCGGCGCCGCATCTTGCAGGCTCACCCGGCAGGGAAAGCCGGGTTGCTGGTCTGCAATCATTCGGATTGCGGCATGGCGAGCCAGTTGTTGGTCTGTGAGCGAAAAGAGCGGGGCAAACTCGTTCAGGGGCAGTCCGGTAATGCGGAAACTCATGATGGCATTCCTCTGGAAAGGAACTGCAGCTTGCCGCCCGGCCAGGCGCCGAACACTCCGCTTCTTGCCGCTGTTTTCGCCAGTCCATCAAACGCGAATGTGAGCGGCTGGGGTAAGCTTGAAAAGTTGCGCGGTGGGGTAGGCTTCACCGGCGACGCCCCGGCGGGCCTGGTCGCTGGGCCACCGAACGCTTGGCGGAATGGCAGCCGTTGCAACCCAAGCTGGTGGTCGAGGTCTGCTACGACCACGTGAGCGGCGATCGTTTCAGGCACGGCACCAAGCTGTTGCGCTGGCGGCCGGATAAAGCGCCCAACCAATGCACGTTCGAACAACTGCAGCGCGAGGCGCGACCGGCGCGACTGCTCAAGAAACTGCTTGGCTCGACTGCCGGAGCTGCTGGGCGCAAACAACGTCGCTAACACAAACGGCCATGTCACAATGCGCTCTGCCCTGGGCCATGGCGGCCTTTTTTTCGGAGAAGTTTCAAGTGAAGTGCCACTCGAAAATCACACACTGCATGTCCGCGCTGATTGGACTCACCGCCGTGGCGGCCGCAGCGACGGTTCCGGCCGCAAGCGCGGCAAAGATCGACCAGGCCTTGCACGATCAGGCGCTGGGCATCCTGCAGAAATCGATCAGCTTCCGGACCGTGGAGGGCGCCGGCCAGGTGCCGGCGTATGCCGGGTATTTGCAAGGCGTGCTGGTGGAGGCGGGCTTTGCGCCCGGCGACATTACGATCGAGCCGGTGGCGAATACGGCCACGCTGGTGGCGCGCTATCGCGGTACGGACAGCAAGAAAAAGCCGCTGCTCATCCTCGGCCACATGGACGTCGTCGAAGCCAAGCGCGAAGACTGGCAGCGCGATCCGTTCACACCGGTGATCGAGAACGGTTACATCTTTGGCCGCGGTTCGGTCGACAACAAGTTCGAGATTTCCATCATCACTGCAACGCTGGCGCAGCTGAAGCGCGCGGGTTGGAAGCCCAGGCGCGACGTGATCCTCGCGCTGTCGGGCGATGAAGAAACACAGATGGTCAGCACCCGAAAACTGGCGAACCAGTTCAAGCACGCTGAGCTCGCGCTGAACGGCGATGCCGGCGGCGGCCTGCTGTCCGAAGACGGCCTGCCGGTGGTGTATGGCCTGCAAGCCGGCGAAAAAACCTATGCGGACTTCAAGCTCACGGTCACCAATCCCGGCGGGCATTCCAGCCGCCCGGGCAAGCGCAACGCCATCAACCAGCTGGCCAAGGCGCTGGACCGCATTGCCGCTTATGAATTCCCGGCCATGCAAAACGAACTGACGCGCGCTTATTTCAAGGAGAGTTTGCCGAAGTTGTCAGGGCCGATCGCTGACGCCATCAAGCGCTATCTCGCCAACCCTAACGATGCCGCCGCGATTGCAACGCTGTCCGCCGACCCAGGTTACATCGGCCAGTTGCGCACCACTTGCGTTGCCACTGAAGTCCAAGGCGGTCACGCGTCGAATGCGTTACCGCAGAAGGCGGTGGCCAATATCAACTGCCGCATCTTCCCCGGCGTCCAGGTGGCGGATGTGCAGAAGACCCTGGCCGAGGTCGCGGCCGATCCCGCGGTGATCGTGACCGAGCCGGGCGCTGGCTCGGTGGCGAGCGACGCATCGCCATTACGGGCAGATGTGATGGGCGCTGTAACCACCGCCGTGCATGCACGCTTCCCCGGTTTATCCATCGTTCCCTCCATGTCCGCCGGCGCCACCGACAGCATGCATTTCAGGGTGCTTGGTGTGCCCAGCTACGGCGTATCCGGACTGTTCATGAAGGACTCGGATGATTTCGCCCATGGTCTCAACGAACGTGCGCCGATCGGAGCCATCGACGGTGCGTTGGCGCATTGGGACAGCCTGCTGAGAGCACTCGCCAGGTAAGTATTGGAGGAGCCGGTGGCTGACTTCAGCTCGCTTTATTTGCTGCCGATCTGGCTCGCCGCATCGCTGACGGCTTTGCTCGAGCCCGGCCGCACTACGCGTGCGATTTCGGCGCCGTCTTTCATGAAGATCAGCGTCGGCCACAGCTTTACCTGGAAGGAACGGCCCAGCGGCCGGCCTTTGCCGTCTTCGATTTTCAGGTGGCGAAGCTGTGGATGCTGCGTCAAGGCCTCGGTGATGAAAGGCTGAGCAGCGGCGCAATGTCCGCACCAGTTGGTGCCGAACTCGATGACGGTAGCGCCGGGCAGGGCATCGACTTCATCGCGTGTCGGCGCGGCTTCTGTGTAGGCGCTCATGGTGCGGCACTGTAGCGAACGAGCGGCGTCAGCCGTAGGTCGGCTTTTGTGGCCAACCTGTCGGCGAATCCTCGAACGCTTCCTGGCGGCCGTAGGGCGTGACGTCGAGCAGCGCGTAAGCATCGGTGAGGCTTTCGGTGCCGCGCGCGTAGGTCGAGTACGTGTGGAATACATCGGTACCGATACGGAAGAACACGCTCAGGCCATGCTCCTCGCCCGAAGCGGCGTTCGGCACATTGGCGGCTTGCATCTCCGCCTTGGTGCGGTAGTTGTATTGCACCGGCTGCACGGCTTCATCCAGGGTCACGTGGAAGTCGTAGTTGAAGTCGCTGCCGAACGATGACACCCAATCGACTTTCCAGCCGCGTTGTTTCTTATATCCGTCGAGCTTGGCGAGCGGCGCACGCGAAATCATTACAAACGTGGTGTCGCGCTCGGCGAGCATCGACAGGTCGCCGAGCGCATCGGCATAGCCGGTGCAGCCCATGCAGCCTTGCTCCCATTCGGGATCGAACATGAAGTGATAGACCACCAGCTGGCGCCGGCCTTGAAACAATTCCAGCAGGCTGGCCTTGCCGGTGGGACTGTCGAAGAGATAGTCCTTGTCGACCTTCACCATCGGCAGGCGACGGCGTTCGGCGCGCAGCCGGTCCAGCGCGCGCGTCAGCTCTTTTTCGCGTTCGAGGTGCGCTTTGCGAGCGGCGAGCCATTCCGACTCGGCGACGATTTTCGGATGGGCGACGTTGCTGTCAGTCATCGGCGGTCTCCTGCCATCGGCGCGACAAAGCACCACGCGGAAGTCTAACGCCGGGCGCCACCCGAGTGCTTCGTGGGGCGGCGCACGAATCGCTCAAGTGGAGCTCCCGCCGGCTATTTCTCCGTGATCCAATTGCCGATGTCGGCATCCAGGCCTTCGCCGCCTTCCTGGTTATCGGCGCCGTAGGTAAACAAGTCGAATTCTTTGCCGTGCGTGCCCGGATACGCGTAGTGGTAGTCGTTGCCCCAAGGGTCCTTGCGCGCGGTCGAGTCGAGATAACCGCCTTCTTTCCAGTTACGCACCGTCGAGTCATTCGGCTTTTCGTACAACGCCTTGATGCCCTGCTGGGTGGTCGGATAACGGAAGTTATCCATGCGGTAGAGGTTGAGCGCGGTCTCGATGGTGCGGATGTCGCTGGAGACCTTGGTGAGCTGGGCGTCATCGATGCGGCGCATGACGTTCGGCGCCACGATGGCGGCGAGAATCCCCAGGATCACCACCACGACCATGATTTCGATCAGGGTGAAGCCGCTGCTGCGCGCCGGCGCCGCCAAGGAGTAATGAGTCAATTTCATTGCAATCTCGTGTCGTATTGCGCTGGAGAACATGCCGGTTCAGCCGTGAACCGGGCCGCGCGGATCATATCCGGATGGTTGCGGGTCAACAAATCGTCGCTTTCCGCCGAGCCGGACGCCGAAGCCGCATGTGCCGACCCGCAATTGGATGCCAGGCCCGGTTCTTAAGTTCGATGGCTTCATGCAATATCCACTCATATCGAGGTGCACACTAGCGCGGATTCATCCATGGCTCTCGGACGTAATGCATTGATTCGGCTATGCCGCGCCCGGGACCTGCTGCGCGAGCCGGCGCAGTCCGCAACGATTGCCGAAATCGCACGCCGGGCGGACATGTCGCCATGGCATTTCATCCGGCTGTTCGAAGCGGTGTTCGGCGCGACGCCGAACCAGTTCCGGATGCGGGCCCGTCTGGATCACGCGCGCCAGCTGCTGGCGGCGCGCGATTATTCGATCACCGAGGTGTGCATGGAGGTCGGCTTCAGCAGTCTGGGCAGCTTCAGCGACCTGTTCACGCGCCGCATCGGAATGTCGCCGTCGGCGTATCGGCGTCAGGTGCGCTCCACTGTGGTCGTGCAGGGAGCACCGCTGCGGCTGTGGATTCCCGGCTGCTTCAGCCTGATGGCCGGCGCTGCCGGCCTGGCAATTTTCGAGAAGCATTCCGGTGCGCAGCTGGCAGACTCCCACGCTCACGTCGGCTTCGCGGGGAATGCATGAAGATCAAGCTGGTCAGCATCCATGTGGATGATCAGTACAAGGCTCTGAAGTTCTATACGACGGCGGTCGGCTTTGTGAAAAAGCAGGACTTCCCGGTGGGAGCCGGTGGCGCGCGCTGGATCACCGTGGTAGGTGAGGGCGCCGACGATTTAGAGCTGGTGCTGGAACCCAACAGCCATCCGGCAGCGCGTGCCTATCAGGAAGCGCTGCTCAAAGACGGCATTCCGATAACCGCGTTCGAAAGTTCGGACGTGGCGGCGGACTATCAGCGAATGAAGGCGCAGGGCGTGGTGTTCACAATGGAGCCGACTCGCGCCGGGCCGGTGATGCTCGCGGTGTTCGCCGATACCTGCGGCAACCTGATACAGATCTATCAACTCGTCGACGCCGCCGGCTAACCCGGGTTGATGCGGCCATCGGCCGCTGCATCATTGCGGCGGTTCTTCGCCCGGCTGTGGATCTTCCATCGGGTAGGTCTGCACGGCGGCGGGAGCGTTGGAACTGCTCGCGGTCGAGGCGGGGGGATTGCTCTGCTCCGGCGGCGGCGACGCAGTCACGGCAGGCACCCCGCCGGTCGCTGAACGTTGAAGCGCAACGAGGAATTGCTCCGCCGGCGCTGGCGCGGAGGGCGCATCGGCGCGGATGATTTCGCTCGCGAGGATGCCGGGCTTGCCATAGAAAGATTCGTTGGAGCTGGCGTCGATGGTCAGCGCCGAACCGTCGAGCGCAACACCGGCGAATAAGCCGCTGGCGCGAGAATACGAATACACCTGTGCGGTGAGGCCGATGTCAGTCGCAGCCGAACTCTGCCGGCCGATCGGGCCCGCCGCGACGGACGCATCCGCGCCCAATGTCACTTTGCCGCCGACGATGCCTTCGATGCTTTGTTTTGAGGTGAAAACCAGCACGACGTCGCTCGACTGCACGCCCACCTGGAAGCCGAAGCTGCCGCCGGTGAGATTGACGAATATCGGGTTGCTCCACGAGCCGTTGTCCTTGCGGATGGCCAGCACGCCTTTGCCGCGACGCCCGCCGATGCCGAGCCCGACCTTGATGACGCTGGGAACGACGGCGACCGCGTAAGCGCGTTCGAGCAGCCAGGTAGGAATATTCTGCTCGGGCATGCGCATGAGTTCGCTCAGCACCTGCGTCGAGGTGAGCAGGCGCCCGTCCTGCCGCTCGCCGGCCAGGGAGGCAGCAGCGATCGTGCAGGAGAACAGTAGAACCGCGATCCGGGTCGCGAAGAAGTTGCCTGCCATGATTCGCGTGAGCATCGTTGCTTTCACTCCTACAGTGTTTCTCGCATTGAGACTGTAGCAGAAGCCGACAGTTCAGGCCGGCGCTTCGAGCCTGCCGCTGTGCAATGTCAGTTCTGGCGGACGTTCGGCGTTGAATTGGGCGCCGCGCCGCTGGTGGCGAGCATCAGTTCGTTGAGTTTTTCACGCTGGCCGTTGTTGATATAGAAGCGTTCGATGCGCTGGCGTGCCTTGATGCGCACGTCGCGATCGGCGCTGTCGTCGGCGGCGAGTTCGCTGTAGCTGCGCGTGAGATAAGTTTCCGCTTCCCGCATGCGGCCCTGGCGATAGAGCACTTCGCCCAAGGCGCTCGCGGAGCGAGCCGAACGCCACGCCGGCGCGTCGGTTCGTTTCCAGCGATTCATCGCCGCGGTGAGCATCGCTTCGGCATCCGGCAGGCGATTGGTCTCGAGCAGCACTTCGCCGAGCAAATGTTCCGCCGAACAGACGTATTGATGATCTGCCGGCCGGGTCTTCGCCAGCGTGTCGAGCGAGTGGCGCAATTCCCGTTCGGCTTCGGTGTACTTCCCGCGACGCATCAGGGCCGAGGCGTAGGCAGTGCGGAAGTACGGCGTGTAACCGTGCTCGGCGCCCATCGCACTGACCATGGAGCTCAGCGCTTCGGCGGCGAACTGTTCGGCCTCGCCCAGCTGGCCCTGAGCACGCCGGATCTGCGCCAGCGAGTCGAGCACCTCGGCGACTTGCCGGCTGTTGTTCCCGAACAGCACGCGCTGTTTGTCGAGCGAGCTTTCGAACATCGCGCTGGCTTCGTTGATGTGATTCTGCATCAGCAGCGCTTCGCCGAGCCGCGTTTCGGCGAGCACTCGATCCGGGTGCAGATTCGGCGCGGTCAGGCGGAAGATATCCACGGCCTGGCGCGTTACGCGCTCCACGGCTGGGATGTCGTCCATCCACATGAACACCAGCGACAGGTCGAGCAGCACGACCGCGACTTCCTGGTCGTTCGGTCCGCGCACCTGGCGATTGAGCGCCAGGCTCTGCTCGAAAGATTGCCGCGACCGCGCCACGTCGCCGCTATGGAATTCCACTCGACCGCGATTGGTGAGCAACGTTGCATAGGTGGCCGTGTGCTGCTTGCCGATGCGCTCGCACAGCGTCATCGCTTCCTTCAGCACTCGACCCGCGCTTTCGCGATCGCCCAGGCTGTTCAGCGTGATTGCGAGTTCCGACATGTCTTCGGCAGCGGCCAGGCCGCCGCCCTCGGGCATCTGGCGGCGCAGGTGCACGGCATCTTCCAGATAACTCAGCGAACGCTCCGCATCGCCGCTGCGACGGAACGCGCGACCGATGGACGCGAGCAACCGGGCTCGCACTTCCGGGCGCATGCCCTTGTCGCCGCGGACCTGCCGGCCCGATTGTTCCAGCAGTTGCTTGGCGGTGACTTCCCGGCCCTGCGCCCTGAACGGGTCGGCAGCCGAAAACACGTCCAGCATGAAGGCCGAGACGGCCTGCGCCGATTCGCTTTCGCTAGCGGCTTTATCGCGCTCGGCGGCGATGCGCTGGTTTTGCATCGACATGGCAATCGCGAACGCGATGATCACCAGGATGAAAAACGCACCGGCCGAGACGCCGAAGGCATGACGGCGGACGAACCTCTGTGAGTAGTACAGCCAGTTGCCCTGGCGGGCGACGACCGGCTCGCGAGACAGATAACGGCGGACGTCCGCGGCCAGCTGTTCGACCGAACCGTAGCGATGCTGCGGTTCCTTGCGGAGCGCCCGCATGACGATCGCATCGATGTCGCCCAGCAATCGCTTGTGCAGGCGGTCCGGCACGATGCTGCGAGCCAGGGCGATGGCGGCGATCGTCGATTCGCCCTCGGCCGGCGTATGTTCCATCGCCTTCCTGATCGCCGTGCTGGGCCGCTGCGGATCGCTGATGCAGATGGAACGTTCCAGCTCCAGCTGGCTGGCGGAGGAGGGCACGGTGTACGGACGCAGGCCGGTCAACAATTCATACAAAACTACGCCGAGCGCATAGACATCGCTGGCGGTCGTGACCTGACGGCCGAGAATCTGTTCGGGACTGGCGTACTCGGGGGTGAGCAGCCGGTCATTCATCCGCGTCAGCGCCAGCATGGCGGCCGCGTCGCCGGTGTCCAGGAGTTTAGCGATGCCGAAATCCAGCAACTTCGGCGCGCCCTCGCCGGTCACCAGGATATTGGCCGGCTTGAGATCGCGATGGACGATCAGGTTCTGGTGCGCGTATTGAACGGCGTTACATATTTCAAGGAACAGCTGCAGTCGCGCGCGTATGTCGAGTTGCTGGCGGTCGCAATAGCGGTCCACCGGTTCGCCATGAACGTACTCCATGACCAGGTAAGGCTGGCCGTCCTCGGTTTCGCCGGCGTCCAGCAGGCGCGCGATGTTGGCGTGATTGAGGCTGGCGAGAATCTGGCGTTCAGCCCGGAAACGCAGCCCGAGATCGCCGTGCACGGCGGCGTTGTCGACAATTTTGACCGCGACCTGCGCGGAATACTGCCGGTCGGCGCGTTCGCCCAAGTACACGGTGCCAGTGCCGCCGTGACCGAGGATGGATGCGAGTTTGTAGTTGCCGACGACGCGGCCGACCAGCGCCTTGCGCCGGTCGCGGGTGGCGCCGTCAATGGCGGCGCCCAGGGCATGGGTCAGAGGGCCGGTAGAGCGGCCGGTATCGCAGGCGAGCAGCTCGAGCAGTTCGTTGCGCAGCTCCGTGTCGCCGCCGGTTTCACGAGTGACGAAGGCTTCGCGTTCGTTATCCGGCAAGTCGACGGCGCGGGAGAACAAATCCTGCAGCCGGTCCCAGCGCTCATCGACAATCTTCCCTGGTTGTCCGGTGGTCATAGCGGTTCAGGTTCGCGATTCCGTTGCGGTCGTATCTGGCGCAGGATCCAGGCTTTGGCCAGCCGGATCTCACGATCCACGGTAGCTTCCGATACTTTCAGGGTTTCGGACAACTCCTGATACGTCAAGCCGCCGAAATAATGCAGCTCGACCATCTCGGCCAGCCGCGGGTTGTTGCCGGAAAGACGCTGCAGGGCTTCGTCGATTTCCAGCACGTCGATGTCGCCGGCGGTCGCAGGCCCGAGGTCCAGCACGTCGAAATCGTCGAGCGAACCGGTGGTGGTGCCGCCGCGCTTGTCACGAAAACGTGTTTTGGCGTGATCGACGAGAATGCGTCGCATCTGGCGGGCGGCAACAGCAAAGAAATGGGCGCGGTCCTGCCACGAGACATTCATCTCGACCAGCTTGACGAACGCTTCATGAACGACGGCGGTGGCCTGCAGCGTGTGGCCCGGGCGCTCGCGCTTCATATATCGACGGGCGCGGTTACGCAGCTCTTCGTATATGAGCGGCGTCAGTCGTTCGAGGGCGCGGGTATCCCCTGACTGCCACGCAGACAACAGCCTTGTCACTGCCTGCCGGTCTGGCGGTGGGATGGCCGCTGCGATTGTGTTGCTCAGGTGCGGGTCTCCGAATCGGGGCCTGTTATGTAAGTGTAGCGGGCCAAGTTCGACAGTTTCTCATTGGGTCCGGCAGATCTGCCGAGAGCTGCCCACCAAATTCGCCCTACGACCGTCCCTGAATGCAAGCAAATAGCGACGTTTGGGGGGTCCCCCCCAGTTACAGCTGAGCCAAGCGCTGATTGTTCCGTTTTTTGTCCGGTTGTCCAGTGGGCGCTGTGACGGGAATCACATTGGCACGTCGCTTATGTCAGTGAATCGATCTAACGACGGATCGAAGTTTTAGCACTTTTTCCGGGAGGGTTGTGGTCATGCGTAATGTATTTGCAATTTCTATGGCGGTGGCGAGTGTTCTGGTGGCGGCGTCTGCCCAGGCAGGGGCCCAGTTAACAGATGGCGACATTGGCGGCAAACGTCCGGTGTTCGCTCTGACCGATGGCGACATTGGCGGCAAGCGCCCTGTGTTCGCTCTGACCGATGGCGACATTGGCGGCAAACGTCCGGTGTTCGCTCTGATCGATGGCGACATTGGCGGCAAACGCCCCGTGCTGGCTCTGACCGATGGTGACATTGGCGGCAAGCGTCCCGTGCTGGCTCTGACCGATGGTGACATTGGCGGCAAACGCCCCGTGCTCGCTCTGACCGATGGCGACATTGGCGGCAAGCGTCCGGTGTTCGCTCTGACCGATGGCGACATTGGCGGCAAACGCCCGGTGCTCGCTCTGACCGACGGCGACATTGGCGGCAAACGCCCGGTGCTCGCTCTGGCCGATGGTGACATTGGCGGCAAGCGTCCCGTGCTTGCTCTGACCGATGGTGACATTGGCGGCAAACGCCCGGTGCTCGCTCTGGCCGATGGTGACATTGGCGGCAAGCGTCCCGTGCTTGCTCTGACCGATGGTGACATTGGCGGCAAACGCCCCGTGCTCGCTCTGACCGATGGCGACATTGGCGGCAAACGCCCGGTGCTCGCTCTGACCGACGGCGACATTGGCGGCAAACGCCCGGTGCTCGCTCTGGCCGATGGTGACATTGGCGGCAAGCGTCCCGTGCTTGCTCTGACCGATGGTGACATTGGCGGCAAACGCCCGGTGCTCGCTCTGGCCGATGGTGACATTGGCGGCAAGCGTCCCGTGCTTGCTCTGACCGATGGTGACATTGGCGGCAAACGCCCCGTGCTCGCTCTGACCGATGGCGACATTGGCGGCAAACGCCCGGTGCTCGCTCTGACCGACGGCGACATTGGCGGCAAGCGTCCCGTGCTCGCTCTGACCGATGGTGACATTGGCGGCAAGCGTCCCGTGCTCGCTCTGACCGATGGTGACATTGGCGGCAAGCGCCCCGTGCTCGCTCTGACCGATGGCGACATTGGCGGCAAACGCCCGGTGCTCGCTCTGGCCGATGGCGACATTGGCGGCAAGCGTCCGGTTCTCGCCTGAACAAACCAACGAATTCCATTACGACATTTGATTTAGCGGAGATAACTTTATGAAGACGCGCATCGCCTTTGGCGCCACCCTGCTCCTCACCCTCGGCACCGCCGTCGCCGGCACTTTCTTCTACGGTCATGAACCGGTAGTCGCAGAGACCACGCGCATCACGCTGCCGTCGGACAACGATCCGTTGTCGCAGGAAGTGACGCCGGAAATGATTGCGATGTGGAAGGCCACCGCCGCATCCACTGACTACGAAGCGCCGAAAGCACCTATCTAATATAGGTGTGAAGTCGGGTGCGGCCGGAACGCCTCCCTCCGGCCGCACACCGCAACAAAGAACTCACCGGCAGCACAACGCTGTCGGTGGTCTGGGTACGGCAAGTATGTCTGTGCCCGCCGACAGAGCCCCGAAGTGTGCGCTGAATCACATGCCAGTCGCCGTTTTGCGCCGCTGGGATCACACTTCGTTCGTTGACATATTTGCGCTGCGTATAGCACCCTAGCCGGCGTTGTCTGCAGCAGCGCGAGTTGAACCGAGCGTTACCGCAGCAAAGGCAAACTCACCGAAAGGTGGGGACGCAAAGCCACCGGTCTACGGGAATTTTCCTAGGACAGCGGGGTTGCCAGCGCCGGCCTCCCCATCGTGCGGAGGCGCCGATCGGCTCCCCTTCGCGCGTCCGGCGACGAATAAGTTTGATGTCACCATCCTCACAAGCTCGCTTGCCGTTTCGGGCTCCTGCACGGTTGCCTGCTGCGGCCACCCTGTTCGCATTGCTGCTGCTGGGCCCGGCCGTATGCGTGCCTGCCGGCGGGCTGGTCGGGCAACCGGCGCCCGACTTCGCGCTGCGGTCGCTACAAGGCGAGAACGTGCGCCTGTCCGAACATCTCGGCGATGTCGTGCTGATCAACTTCTGGGCGACCTGGTGCGGGCCATGCCGCCAGGAGATGCCGCTACTGGATGAAATCCTCGGCAAGTACCGACGCGCCGGGCTGGTCCTGTTCAGCGTCAACCTCGATGAAGACGAGAACCTGGCTGCTGCGAAAGAGATGGCGCAGACGCTGAAGGTCAGCTACCCGGTGTTAGTGGATGCGCGCAAGGAAGTCGCTCGCGCCTATCAGACCGGCACCATGCCATTGACGGTACTCATCGACCGCGAAGGCGTGGTGCGCTATGTCTCCGAGGGTTACAAGGTCGGCTACGAGGTGCGCTACACCGACAAGCTGCGTGAACTGCTGAACGAATGAGTTCGCGCGCCGTAACGCCATCAACCCACGGCATTCACCCCTTTATCGCCCTTGATCGTCAATTTTTTCTGAGCTCACTTCTTCGGACCACTATGCTGCGCCAAGGTATTTCCAAGTTCGGCTTCTGCCTGCTAGCGATCGCCGCGCTGTCGATGGCTGGCCCGTCATCCGCAGAGGAACTCGCGCCTGCGAGCACACCCGCCGTCACCGGCGGCGGCGCCGCGCCCGGCGAGGACTTCAAGAGCCTCGACGAAGAAGTGCAGGCGCTCAAGAAAGAAGTGCTGGATCTCAATCGCGAGCTGTTCGTGCTGGAAGAGGAACTGCTGTTCCCCGCCAACACCCAGGTCGCGGTGTTCGTTTCCATGGACGTCGGCGAATTCTTCGCGCTCGACTCGGTGACGTTGAAGTTCGACAACAAGGAAGTCGCCAACTATCTGTACACCGAGCGCGAAGCGCAGGCGCTGCTCAAGGGCGGCGTGCATCGCGTATTCATCGGCAATCTCAAAGCCGGCGAACACGAATTGATTGCGTTGTTCACCGGCCAGGGTCCGAACGTCCGTGACTATCGTCGCGGCGCGACCATCAAGGTTGAGAAGGGAGTCGGCGCGAAGTACCTGGAACTCAAGATCAGCGACCGGGCGGTGAAGGCGCAGCCCGAATTCATCGTGAAGGAATGGGAATAACACGTGTCCGGCCGGCGCAACAGATTGCTGGTCGCGGCATTGGCAGCCCCCCTCCTTGCCTAGGAGTTGCTGCCGAGGCGACCGCCAAGGAACGCAAGGTCCCCGAGCCGCGTCCCCTGATCGGCACCCCGCAGGTCGTGCGCGACCTGCATTGGGGCGACGTGTTGTTCTATTTCTACCAGGGCGACCATCTGCAGGCGCTCACTCGCCTCGGCGCCGCGCAGGATTTCAACCGTCGTCTCGCATCACGGCGTCGAAGCCGAGCTGCTGAAGGGCGGCTTGTATCTGTCGCTGGGCCAGCATGAAGAAGCGGGGCGCATTTTCAAGGCGCTGCTGAACGACAATGTGCCGCTCGACGTGCGCAACCGCGCCTGGTTTTATCTCGCCAAGGTCTGGTACCAGCGCAATTACCTGGAAGACTCCGCCACCGCACTGAGTTCGATTCGCGGCGCGCTGCCCGGCGACCTGGAACCGGAACGGCATCTGCTCGAAGCGCAGGTGCTCATGTATCTGAACCGTTACGACGATGCCATTCGCGCACTGGAGCGGTGGCAGCCGATCGGCGATCACTCGGATGTCTGGTCGTCGTATGCGCGCTTCAACATCGGCGTGGCGATGGTGCGCCAGGAGCGCGTCGAAGAGGCGGCGGAACTGCTGAATGATGTCGGCCAGATCGCCGCGCCCACCGAAGAATTGGCGGCATTGCGCGACAAGGCCAATCTCGCACTCGGCTTTGCCTGGTTGAAAGCGAATCGTCCCGCGGACGCGAAGAAGGTCTTGCAGCGGGTGCGGCTCCAGGGGCCGCTGTCGAACAAGGCGTTGCTGGCGGTCGGCTGGGCGGACTCCGCCGAGCAACGTTTCAACAAGGCGCTCGCGCCCTGGATGGAGCTGCGCGATCGCAACATGCTCGATGCAGCGGTACAGGAATCATATCTCGCGATTCCTTATGCGTACGCGCAACTCGCTGCCAACGGCCAGGCTGCGGAACAGTATGTAAATGCGGTCGAGGCGTTCTCGGCGGAATCCAAGCGCATCGACGAGTCGATCGATTCGATTCGCAACGGCAGCCTGCTCGGCGCCATCGTCGAGAACGACAAGGCCGACCAGGTGGGCTGGTATTGGCAGCTGCAGAATCTCCCCGACGCGCCGGAGACCCGCTATCTCTATCACCTGCTGGCCTCGCACGAATTCCAGGAAGGCCTGAAGAACTATCGCGACCTGCGCCTGATGCAGCGGAATCTCGCTACCTGGACGCTCAGCGTGCAGGCCTTCGAAGATATGATCGACACGCGTCGGCGCGCTTTCGATCAGCGGCTGCCGGGCTTGCACAGCACGCTGGGTACCGTCGATCTCGACGCGATCGAAGCACACAAGAATGAAATGGAGTCGCGTCTGAGCGCGACGGAACGCGATAACGACAGTGCCGCGCTGGCGACTGCGCGCGAACAGGAGCAATGGGCCAAGGTCCAGCAGATCGAGAAAGTGCTGGCCAAGGCGGACCAGAACGATCCGATGGTGCAGGAGATGCGCGAGAAGGCGCGTTTGATTCGCGGCACTCTGCTGTGGGATTTCAATGCCAGCTACAAGGCGCGACTGTGGCGCGCTCGCAAGGAAGTGCGCGAACTCGACGTCGCATATAAAGAAGCCCGCCGTCGCTGGGTGCTGGTGGAACGCGCGCGTGGCGACTATCCGGCGCGAACGGAACAGTTCGCCCGCCGTGTTGCGACACTCCAGCCGCGCATCGATGGCCTGAGCGCGCGCCTCGAAGCAACCGGCCAGGCACAGAACCAGTATCTCGCTGCCATCGCCATCAAGGAACTGGAGTCGCAGAAGCAGCGGTTGGCAGCGTACTCGCTGCAGGCGAGGTTCGCGTTGGCGTCCATTTACGACAAGGCTGCGACGACTGGCAGCGGCGCGAGCGAAAGTCCACCGAAAGAAGACAGCGGCGGCGAACAAGGAGGCGCGCAATGAGCCCCGGTTCCCGCAAGCTGCGAATGCTGGTGGCGCTGACGCTATCGACCGCGCTGGCGATGCCGGCATTTACCGCGGACAACAAGTTGCCGCCGCGCACGATCCGCGATCTCGAGAAAAAGGAAGTCAAGGTCAAGCCGGACCCGCCGAACGACGTGCGCCCGCAGCAGGCTATCGAACAATATCGTCGCTTCCTCGAACTCGAATCGAAGAACGAACAGATGCGCGCCGAAGCGATGCGCCGCCTCGGCGACCTGCAGGTTGAAGTCGATCAGGATTCGCGCGCCGGCGAGAACGAGTTCGGCGGCCTGGAAGTCGGCGAAGCCGTGACTTTGTACGAAGGACTGCTGAGCTCCTATCCGGACTACGAGCGCAACGACGTCGTAATGTATCAGCTGGCGCGTGCTTATGAAGCGCAGGCCCAGCCGGAAAAAGCGCTGGTGGTGCTCGATAAACTGGTAACGACCTATCCGCGCAGCCAGTGGTTCATCGAATCGCAATTCCGCCGCGGCGAAATCCTGTTCAGCATCGGCAAGTATCGGGACGCCGAAGAGGCTTATACGGCGGTGACCATCCCAGGCGCCGACAGCGGTTTCTTCGATCAGGGTCTCTATAAGCTCGGCTGGTCGCTGTTCAAGCAAAGCCGAGGCGAGGAGAGCGTCTCTGCGTTCCTGCGCATGCTCGATCGCGTTCTGGTGGAGGACGGGCGGATGCGTGAGCGCGATTCGTTGACGCGCCCGGAACGGGAATTGACCGACGACGCCTTGCGCGCCATTGCCATCACTTATTCCGATCTCGACGGTCCGGAGTCGCTCGACGCGGCGCTGCTGCAGCGTGGCGATCCGCTCTATGCGCATCAGATCTACGAAGCGCTCGGCAATCTCTATATAGAGAAGGAACGTTACCAGGACGCTGCGCTTGCTTTCGAAGCCTTCGCCAAACGCCGTCCCGACGATCGCTATGCGCCGTCGTTGCAGATGCGCACCATCGAGGCGTACGCCAAGGGCGGCTTCGCTTCGCTGGTGATCGAAGGCAAGCAGGCTTTCGTCGAACGCTATGCATTCGGTTCGGCGTTCTGGCGTGAACGCACCGTAACCGATGCGCCGGAAGTAGCCGCGCAGCTGAAATCCAACCAGAAGGACTTGGCCGAGTATCACTACGCGCTGGCGCAGAAAAACCAGAGGCCCGAAGACTACACGGCCGCCGCACGCTGGTATCGCGCAATGCTGGATTCGTTCCCGCAGGACGCGGAAGCGCCGGCGACTCGCTTCACGTTGGGCGAAGTGTTGTTCGAGTCCGGTCGCTTTGCCGAAGCGGCGCGCGAATACGAATTCACCGCATACGACTATCCATTGCATGCCAAATCGGCTGCCGCGGGTTATGCCGCGCTGGTTTCTTATCAAAAGCACGAGCCGACCATTGAAGGCGAATCGCAGTGCGCTGTGGCATCGCCAAGGCATCGAAAGCGCATTGATGTTCGCCACCAGCTATCCCGAGCATCCGGAATCGGCGCGGGTGCAGACCAAGGCCGATGAAGATCTGTTCGCGCTGAACGATTTCGAGCGCGTGATCGAAGTGTCGACGCTGATTCTCGAGCGTAATCCACCGGTGGATCGCAAGTTCCAGCGCGCGGCGACCACTTTGCTGGCGCACTCGCTGTTCGATCGTGGCCGCTTCGCCGAGGCGGAGAACGCATACGTGCGCGCGCAGGGCTTCCTGGCAGCCAATGACGCCGAGCGGCCCGGTATCGAAGAGCGCATCGCCGCTTCGATTTACAAACAAGCGGAAGCGAAGCGCACGGCAGGCGACTCGATCGGTGCGGTCGATGACTTCCTGCGCGTCGGCGCGTTGGCGCCGACTTCGAAGGCGCGTGCGAACGCGGAGTACGACGCCGCGAGCATCCTGCTCCAGGGCAAACAGTGGGATCGTGCGCGGCGCAGGTGTTAGAGGCGTTCCGTCGCAGCTATCCGAATCATGAGCTGGTGCCGGAGGCGACGCGCTCGCTGGCGGTCGCCTATCTCGAAACCAATCGTGGCAGCGAGGCTGCCGCGGAATTCGAACGCGTTGCCGCGCGTACGGAAGAACCGGCGGAAGTGCGGCGTGCGGCGTTGTGGCAAGCGGCCGAGCTTTACGAAAAAGCTGCGTCTCCGACCAATGCCGCGCGCATTTATGCGAACTACGTGAAGGTGTATCCAACGCCGCTCGACCCGGCGATGGACGCGCGACAGAAGCTCGCCGACATGGCGAAGGCGCAGAATGACGTGAAGGGCCGTGCGCAATGGAATGATGAAATCATTCGTGCCGACAAAGCTGCCGGCGCCGCTCGCACCGATCGCAGCAAGTACCTGGCGGCCAAGGCGACCATCGAAACCGCCGATGCGCCGGTCGCACTGTTCAATTCCATCAAGCTGACGGCGCCGCTCGACAAGTCGTTGAAGAACAAGCGCGCCGCGATGGAAAAGACGCTGACTATCTATGGCCAGGCGCTCGATTACGCGGTCGCCGAAGTGACCACGCAGGCGACCTTCGGCATGGCGGAGTTGTATCGCCAGCTGGGCGCCGACCTCATGACGTCGGAACGGCCGCAGAATCTCGACGCCGACGCCAAGGAACAGTACGACGTGCTGCTCGAAGAGCAGGCGTTCCCGTTCGAAGAGAAGTCCATCGAACTGCACGAAACCAATGCGCAACGCACCGGCGACGGCGTGTACGACGCGTGGGTGCAGCGCAGCTTCGATGTGCTGGCCAAATTGAAACCGGCGCGTTACGCCAAGACCGAGATCAGTGAAGACTATGTGCCGACGCTGCCCTGAGGCCCTCACCCCAACCCTCTCCCAAAGGCAGAGGGGGCGGAGTGCGCTTGCTCTTGCCGGCATGTTGACGCTGAGTCTGCTGCTCTCTGCTTGCGGCTCCGCGCCTTCCGAGACCAAGAACGCACCCGAGGAGGCCGGCGTCGCGCCGGTCGAAGCCGCTTTGCCGCCGGAGGCTGTGCAGCAGTTCGATCGCGCCGTGCTGCTGATGAGTTCGGGCGATTTGGCGGCGGCGGAGCAGGGCCTGAGTCAGCTCGCGACTGCCTATCCATCGTATTCCGGGCCGCTGTTGAACCTGGGCATCTTGCACGTCAAGGCCGGCAAGCTGGAAGCTGCGGAGCAGGCGATTCGCGATGCGATCGCGCGTAACGGCAACAACGCGGCGGCGTTCAATCAGCTCGGTATCGTCTATCGCAAGCTGGGCCGCTTCAAGGAAGCCGACGAGGCCTACACGCGTGCGGTGCAGATCGATCCTAACTACGCACTGGCGTATCTGAATCTCGGCGTGTTGTGCGACCTGTATCTGCAGGATCCGCAGCGCGCGCTGGAGGCGTATGAGCGTTATCTGTCGTTGGCGAGTGCGCCCGACGCGAAGGTCAGCGGCTGGGTGACCGAATTGAAGAAACGGATTGGCAGCGATCCGCGAAGTGCCAGGGCTTCTGAGTCAGCGCAATGATGAGCAACGAACTACGCATCACGATGCCGATGATCCTGGCCGCACTGGTAGCCTCGTTCGCTGCGCATGCGGCCGAGCCGCTCGCCACGCCGCCGCGGGAGCCTGGCACGCTGTCGCAAGAGGCGACCTCGGCGGGACCAGCAGTCAACACCAGCGCTGCGCCGCCTGCTGAAGCAACGCCTGCTGCGCGTCGGCCGGCGACCGGCGGTCCGCAAGCCGTCACTCGTCCAAACAACGATCGCCTCGATCTCGACACCACCGTCGTCACCGGCAATCGCGAGCTGCCCAAGGTGCTGTACATCGTGCCGTGGAAGAAGTCCGACCTCGGGGATCTGCCGGCGCAACCGTTCAACACGCTGCTCGATGAAGCACTGACACCGGTCGATCGTGACGTTTTTCGTCGCGAAGTGACCTACTACGGTGCAGTGAGTAACGGCGGCGACAGCGTCCGGAATACGTCGCCCCCGCCAGCTGACCGCAGTGAGAAGTAGGTCGCAGCAGGGCTGTTTATGTAAGGCGATAAAGCCCGCCTTCGATGTCGCCTTGGTTATTTCGATTGACGCACCGCATAGGAGTTACTGACGATGGAGTTCATCCACTTCCTGGTGAATTTCTTCCGCGAGGGAGGATTCTTCCTGTACCCGCTGGCCGCGATTTTCGTGGTCGGTGTCGCCATTTCGATCGAGCGCTTCATCTACCTGACCGCGGAGACTGCGCAAAACCGTCGCCTGTGGAGCCAGGTGGTGCCGCTCATCAACAACGGCAACTTCAAGCAGGTGGTCGCCATCACTTCGAAGTCCAAGGCCGCCATCGCCACTGTGCTCAACTACGGCATTGCCCGTCTCGCCAGCGCGCGTCGTCGCGATGACGTCGAGAAAGCCATGGACGAGAGCCTGCTGGAAATCATTCCTCGCATGGAAAAGCGCACCCACTATCTGTCGGCGCTGGCCAACATCGGCATGCTCGTCGGCCTGCTCGGCACCGTCATCGGCCTGATCGCGGCGTTCGCCTCGATCGCACAGGCGAACCCGGCGGAAAAGGCCAGCCTGCTGGCGGCCAGCATCTCCGTGGCCATGAACAACACTGCCTCGGGATTGTTCGTTGCCATCACGCTGCTGCTGGCTCACATGTTCCTGGAAGCCAAGGCCACCAAGCTGATCGACAGCCTGGAAATTGCCGCGGTCAAGTTCATGAACTCCGTGGTCGAGCGCCGGCAGGACGTGGAAGTGGGCAGCGACGATCTCGTGCCTCCCGCGCCGCGTGGCCGCGCCGCTCACGGCATAGCCTGAACCTGCCTTCAGCAGCAGCGGTCAGTCGACTCAAGGACAGGCAAGGCAATGGCTCATTCCAAGTCACAGCGGCGGGTGATGCGCAACCATGCGCGTTATCGCGGCCGGCACGACATCAACGTCGTGCCGATGATCGACATGATGATCATCCTGGTGTTCTTTTTGATCTTCACCGCGGTGTTCACCAAGACCAACATCCTGGAGCTCAACCTGCCGGGCGCCGACAGTGCGGTGCCGGACCTGCCCGAGGGGTTGAACCTGGAAGTGATCATCCGCAAGGACAAGATCGAAGTCGCCGACCGCGGCACCGGCCTGCTCAAGACCGTGCCATCGACGGGCGGCAAGTACGACCTGGTGGCCTTGCAGGATTATCTGAAGCTGGTGAAAACCAAATATTCCGACAAGACCGAGGCGACCATCCTGCTGGAGCAGGAAATCGCCTATGACACGCTGGTGCAGGTGATGGATACGGTGCGCGTCTTCAGCGTGGCGGAAAATGCCTGGACTTTCGGCGAACTGTTTCCGGATGTGTCCGTGGGAGACGCGCCGACATGACTCCCTATCGCATCAAACGCCATCGCAAGCGCCAGCATGGCGGCGCAGAGGGCGGCGGAAACATGCACATGACGCTGGTGCCGTTCATCGACATGCTGATGATCCTCACCGTGTTCCTGCTGGTGCACAACTCCGACGTGGACATCCTGCCGAACACCAAGGCCATCGCCATTCCGGAGTCGCTGTCGGACAAGAAGCCGCGGCCGAGCGTGGTGGTGATGATCACCAAGGACGATCTGCTGGTCGACGGCAGGGCCATCGCCAAGCTCGCCGATGTCATCAACAGCAAGGATGCCGTGATTCAGTCGCTAAAGCGGGCGCTGCAAAGCCAGGCCGACACCGTGCTGGCCGATGCGGCCAAGCAGGACATCGCCGACCGCGAAGTGACCATCCTCGGTGATCGCGACACTCCGTACAGCGTGCTGCGCAAGATCATGGCCACCTGCACCGATGCCGAGTACGGCAAGGTGTCGCTGGCAGTGGTCGAGCGTGACGGTGCGGCGCCGAAGGTGGCGCCTAACGCTGCCGCGCGCACGGCGTCCTTCTCTGGCGCCGCCGGCGTGGGCACCTGAGGTACGAGGCCGCCATGAGCACACTGGTTCCTTTCTATCGCCTGTACGACCTGCCTTGGTCGCCGACCGGGGACGTCGAGCAGCGTTTCCGCAAAGTCCTGCGCAACGCGTTCATCGCCTTCGCCGTGTTCGCGATCCTGATTCCGCTGATGCCGGTGCCGGAGAAGACGCGCGTCAAGGCGCCGGACATTCCGGATCGCATCGTCAAGCTGGTGCTCGAACAAAAGGCGCCGCCACCTCCGCCACCCCCGCCGCCGAAGGTCGAGGATCAGAAGCCCGAGCCTATCAAGCCGGTTGAGCAGCCGAAGCCGACCAAGCCGCAGCCGACCGCGCGCGAGAAAGCGCAGCAGTCGATGGCGAACGTGATGGATCAACTCGCCGATCTGCGCGACAACTCAGTGATCGACAAGGCGGCCCAGACCAAGAACCTCACGGGCAAGGTCGGTGAGCAGACCCGTTCTGAACGTTCGTTGCTCACATCCAAAGTCGGCGCGAGCAGCGGCGGCATCAATACCGCGGGATTGAGTCGTGGTTACGGTGGCGGCACGGGCGCTTTGTCAGGTCACACTACCACGCAAGTTACCTCCGCTGTACTCGCCAAACAGGCCGAGAACAGCGTGCAGCGTGGCGCCGGCAGCGGCAAAGCGTCGCGCAGCGAGGAAGAAATCGCGCTGGTCTTCGATCGTAACAAGGGTGCGATCTACGCTCTCTACACGCGCGCACTCCGTGACAAACCCGACCTGCAGGGCAAAGTCGTGCTGGAGTTGACCATCGGCGCGGACGGCTCCATCCAGCGCTGCGAAGTCGTGTCCAGCGAACTGAACGATCCGGAACTCGAACGCAAACTGATCGCGCGCGTGAAGTCGTTCCGCTTCGAAGCGAAAGACGTCGGCACCATCACGGTCACCAAGCCGATCGATTTCTTCCCGGCATAATCGCAAGAAAGATCACGATAAGCGGTGAAATGAGCGCTGCGTCACACGCAAGAGGCGCGTGTTGCAGCGGGAAATCACAGCGAATGTGACCTGCGCAAGCGGATTCGACCGCCCATCCGCGCGGGCGCGCCGTCCGACGCCTTGCCTTGCGATGTTCAGGATCCGCCGCAATGATGACCGCGGAGGATGTATGAATATCGAGTCGGAGATTCGGAATTTTTCCGACCTGTCGTCCAACGACCAGGCGCGCTTCATGGTGCACTTCATGTACGAGCTGACGCTGGAAGCGCGTAGTTTCTATGCGCCCGGCGGCCAGCAGGCGGTCGATCCGAGGAAGCTGCGCTTCGTCAATGAAGTGCAGCACCGCGTGACGCGGTTCATCGAACAGATCCTCATCGACGATCCGTCGCGGCCCTCCGACGATGTGACGCTGCGCTTGCTGCTGGCGCCACGCTCGGAAAAGGCCATCGAAAGCCTGATGCATGCGGCTTACACGCGCACGATTCAGGCCGTCTCTTAGGGAAGGTGAAGTGTGAATCGCGACTAAGGACGAATGGCACTAACTTAAGGCGATGCGCCTGCAGTCTTCGCCTCTCCCCGTGGGAGAGGCCGCGCGGAGCGCGGGTGAGGGGACGCGCTACGGAAACGTCACAGCGACGGGCTTCCCCTCACCCTGCCCTCTCCCCGAGGGAGAGGGAAAGAGTCAGTCAGGCGATCGACTCTGACCAGTCCCTAGTCACGATTCACTAATCACTTCATTCCGATCCACGTCGGCCTCGAACAGGCCTTCCAGTTCCTTGGCGGCATCCTGCACGGTCTGGATCAGTTTCTGCTCGTCATCGCCGGCGGCGCGTTGCTGTTCCAGCATCTTGCGATCGTGAGCGTCGAAGCGGCGGATGCTTTCCACTGCCTCGGGGCGACTCAGGCCGAGCACTTCCAGCGAGTTCTGCGCCATGTCGAGGCTGGAGAAATAAGTTTCGCGCACCACGTAACGCACCCCCAGGTCCAGCAGCTTGATCGCGTGCTGGCGATTGCGCGCGCGCGCGAAGACTTTCAGGTGCGGGAAATGTTTCCTGATCAGCTCGGCGGTGCGCACCGACGCGTCGATATCGTCCATCGCCAGTACAAATATTTCGGCGCGCGCCGCGCCCGCGGCTTGCAGCAGTTCCAGTCGCGATGGGTCGCCGTAATAAACTTTGTTGCCGAAGCGGCGCACGAAATCGACCTGCGCGACGCTGGCCTCCAGCGCCGTGAACTTGATGTGACGCATGCGTAACACGCGACCGATGATCTGGCCGACGCGTCCGAAGCCGGCAATCAGTACGCGGCTGTCGTTTTCGTCGATGTGATCGAATTCGCGCACTGCGGGTTTGTCGAACCGCGGTTCGATCAGCGCGCTGTGGAGTTTGAGCAGCAGCGGCGTGGCCGCCATCGAGATGGTCACGACGATAACCAGTGTTTGCGCCAGGTCCTGCTGCATGACGCCGTAGCTCATCGCCAGGGAGAACAGCACGAAACCGAATTCGCCGCCTTGCGCCAGCGTCATCGCGAGCGGCGAAGCATGCTGGGCGGGCAGTCCCGAGACTCGCGCGATCGCCCACAGCACCAAGGCTTTGATGAGCAACAGGCCGACCACCAACGCGGCAATGCGGCCGGGATGTTCCAGCAGCAGCTGGATGTTCGTGGCCATGCCGACGGACATGAAGAACAGTCCCAGCAGCAGTCCTTTGAAAGGTTCGATATCGGCTTCCAGTTCGTGGCGGTATTCGCTTTCGGCGAGCAACAGGCCGGCGACGAATGCGCCGAGCGCCATCGACAAGCCGACAGCGTTCACCAGCAGCGCGGTGCCGATCACCACCAGCAGCGCAGCGGCGGTGAATGCTTCGGTCGCTTTGGTTTCGGCGACGATGCGTAACAGCGGCCGCAACAAATAACGGCCGCCGAACACGAGCAGCGCAAGTACGCCCAGTCCCTTGCCGGCGCCCAACAACGTATCGCCCAGGCTGTGCGATGTGCTCGTGGCAGCCAGCAGCGGCAGAATGGCCAGCATCGGCATGACCGCAATGTCCTGAAACAGCAGGATCGCGAACGCGGGCCGGCCATGTTTGGTGTTCAACTCATGGCGTTCTGCAAGCAGCTGTAACACCAACGGTGTCGACGACAGCGATAATGCGAAGCCGGCGACGAAGGCCGTATTCCCCGGCAATCCCCAGGCATAGGCGATGGCAGTGAATACGATACAAGTCACTACTACCTGCGCCAGGCCCAGGCCGAAGATCGAGCGCCGCATCGCCCGCAGGCGCGAAGGCTGCAATTCCAGGCCGATGACGAACAGCAGCAGCACTACGCCGAACTCCGCGATATGCATCACGCCTTCGGCGTCGTCGATGACGCCGAGCCCGGATGGCCCGATGACCACGCCGGCGGCGAGATAGCCGAGGATGGAGCTGAGGCGCAGTCGACGAAACAGGGGTACCGCCAATACAGTGGCGCCCAGGAATACCGCGATTTGTCCCGTCAGGGTCATATGAGTCTCGAGTACATTCGACCAGCAAGCTCCGGCGTATAGTTATTTTGCAACATCCGTCATTTCGTACGGCGTCGCATTTCAGCGGTGTTCCGCGCTCGGGCTACGCTGCCATTCAGGGCCAGCCTCATGGGCCGCTTTGTGGGCCTTGCCGATGATATGAACGTCACGGCAGCGGCCCGACTCTCCTGTTCCACTACCCCCGCCGGCGTGCCAGCTTATGGTCAACCATTATGCGGATCTGCGCCCTGTGTACACCATCGACGCGCAGGACCGCATCGTATTCGTGAATCGCGCTTGGAGTGCTTTCGTGGCGCCGCAAAGTGGCGTTGGCCCGACGCTGCAGGATGTCATCGGCCGCCCGGTGTGGGAGCGCCTGCCGCCGGGGGTAGTGCGGCAACTGTGGGAATTGCTCTACAACCGCGTGCGCGCCATTGGCGGCAGTGTATTCGTACCCATGCGTGTCGACCGGGTCAACGAGCGCAGGCTGGTCGATATCGAATTGGTGCCATTGGGCGACGGTTCGATTCGCCACATTTGCGAGCTGGTGTGGCGGGAGAAGCGTCCCGCGATAGCCATGCTTGACGCCTCCTATCCGCGCGACGAGCGGATCCTGCGCAATTGCATGTGGTGCAGCCGGATCCAGGTTCGGCTGGGCACCTGGGAGGAGATCGAAGAGGCGCAGCAGACGCTGGGTATCACGGCGGACGCCACCCTGCCGCAGCTGCATCCGGCGGTCTGCTCGACTTGTAAACAGTCGCTGCTGAAGACGTTTCCGGCGCGCGTCGCATAGTAGGCGCCGTCCTAGTATTGCTCCATTAGAGGGTAAAGACAGCGGGCCAGCCGCGGCCACCGGGGCGGTCTGCTAGACTCCGCACCCCCATGCCTCGTTCCGACATTTCCTTTCCGCAAAAAGACGCCGAGCTGCGGGAAGACGTCCACATGCTCGGCGCGCTGGTCGGCGAAGTCATTCGCGAGCAGGGCGGCAGCGCCCTGTTCGAAGCAGTGGAAAGCGACCGCCAGGCCGCCATCGCGCGCCGCGAAGGCGATGCCGAAGGCGCCCGCCTGCTGGCCGAACGCACTCGCAATGTGCCGCCCGCCGAAGCTCGCGACCTGGTGCGGGCATTCTCGACCTGGTTCGAAATGGTCAATATGGCGGAAAAGGTGCATCGCATCCGCCGCCGCCGCCAGTACATCAACGAAGGCAAGACCCAGCCCAGCGGCATTCCCGAAGCCGTCGCCCGGCTCAAGCAGCAGGGGCTGAGCCTCGATGACGTTCGCCGGCTGATGCTGGAAATGTGGATCGAACCGGTGTTCACCGCGCATCCCACCGAATCGACCCGTCGCACCATCCTGCGTAAGCAGCAGAAGATCGCGCAGTTGCTGCTGGGCCGGTTGGGATTGGCGCGCACAGCGGCCGAGACGCGCGTTATCTGGGAACGCATTCGCGCCGAGATCACCTCCGGCTGGCAGACCGCAGACAATTCGCGCGAACGGCTGACGATCGCCGACGAGCGCGAACACGTGCTGTTCTTCATCGCCGAAGTGCTGTTCCAGATCGTGCCGACTTTCTACGAAGAAATTGAAGCGGCGCTGGAGGAGGTGTACGGGCCGGAAGTGCGCGAGCGCGAGCTGCCGGAAATCCTTCGCTTCGGCTCCTGGGTTGGCGGCGACATGGACGGCAATCCGGACGTGCACGCCAAGACGCTGCGCGAAACCGTCGCGCGCCAGCAGCAGATCATCGTCAATCGCTACTTCCTGGAATGCAAAGGGTTGGCGGAGTCGCTGTCGCAAAGCGCCTCGCGCATCGGCATTGCGGCCGAGCTTTCCGCACGCATCGAACAGTACAACGTGTTGCTGCCGTCCGCCGGCAGCATGTCGCCGGCGCGCCATGACCGCATGCCCTATCGCGTGTTTCTCGGCCAGGTGATGGAGCGCCTGCGTGCCACCTATGACGGGCGCGCCAATCACTATGAATCGGTCAACGATTTTCTCGGCGATCTGAACCTGATCGCCGACAGCCTGCGTGCCAACAAGGGCGAGCACGCCGGCCTGTTCCAGGTGCGCCGGCTGATTCGTCGCGTGCGCACTTTCGGATTTCACCTGGCGACATTGGATATTCGCCAGAATGCTGCGGCCCATCGCGTTGTCCTTGGGCAGGGCTTCGGCGACCCGGAGTGGGCGGCCAGAGGCGCTGCAGAACGGACGCAACGTTTGCGTGAAGCGCTGGAGCGAGACGAGGGCCCGACCAACGTCCTGGATGCGAGCGGCAAGCGCAGCTTGTGGGTGTTCGAGGCGCTGGCCCATTGCCGTCATCGTTACGGGCCGGATGCCATCGGACCGTACGTCGTGAGCTCTACCGAGGGCATCGACGACATCTTGTCGGTGCTGTTGCTGGCCCGCTGGGCCGATACCGCCGATCGCCGCTCCGGCGACGTGCCCACCGATGTCGCGCCGCTGTTCGAATCGGCCGAAGCGCTGCAACGCTGCGGCGAAGTAATGAAGCAGCTGTTCGAGGAGCCGGTTTACAAGCGCCACCTGCTGGGCCGGGCCAATCACCAGTACGTGATGATCGGCTACTCCGCCAGCAACAAGGAAAGCGGCATCGTTCGTTCGCGTTGGCTGTTACGGCAGGCGCAGGAATCATTGTTTGCAGCCGCCGATGCCGCCGGCATCGACTTGACACTTTTTCACGGTCAGGCCGATGGCATCGATCGCGGCGGCGGCCGCACCGAAGTACTGGTGCGAGGCGGGCCCGATGGCGCGCGCCGCGGCCGCTTGCGCATTACCGAGCAGGGCGAGCTGATCAACGAAAAATACGGCCTGCGCCCGATCGCGCTACGCGTGTTCGAGCAAGCTTTCAATGCACTGTCGTTATCGCGAGCCGGCGTTGTCCCGCCCGAGCGCGTCGAGCCGCAATGGCGTGAGGCGATGGAACTGCTAAGTAAGGAAAGCTCACGCGTCTATCGCGGCCTGGTGTTCGAGGATGCCGAATTTCACGAATTCTTCAGCCAGCTGACGCCCATCGACGTGGTCGAACGCATGCAGATCGGCTCGCGGCCGGTATCCAGGGTGGAGCGCGTCGGCATCGCGGCGCTGCGTTCGATTCCCTGGTGGCATGCCTGGTCGCAGTGCCGTTACATGATGCCGGGCTGGTTCGGGGCCGGCAGCGCGCTGGAGCTGGCGAGCCGCACGCTTGGCGATGCGGCGTTGCGCGACATGTATGAAAATTGGTTCTTCTTCACCAATCTGATCGATGACATCGAGCTGTCGCTGGCGCGCGCCGACCTCGAAATCGCCAGAGTTTACGAGCAGCTGGTGGACGAGAAATATCGCCGTTTCATCCCGCTGCTGCGCGCCGAATATGAACTGACGCGGCGGCAGGTGTTGAACATTCGCTGTTGCGTGCACCTGCTCGACGGCGCTTCGACGGTGCAACGCTCTATTATGCTGCGTAACCCCTACATCGATCCCATGCACCTGGTGCAGGTTGACCTGTTACAGCGCTGGCGCGCCCGCAAGCGGGAAGACCGGGAGTTGCTCTCGGCGCTGGTATCCACCGTCAGCGGCATCAGCCAGGCGCTGCAGGGAGCGTGAGCTTCAGCTCGCCTGCCTCAGATACGGCAGTAACCAGCTGACGATCAGGTCGTGATTGACCGTGCTGTCGTGAACATGCATCCGCGCAAACATCTCCGGCTGCTCCTGCAGCAACCGGAATGCGAATGCGACCGCGTCGGTTGCATGCAAACGGCGCGATTCCGGCAATCGGAACCATTCTTCGATGACGCGAGCTTGTGCATCGAGTTGTGGCATGGAGTCTCCACAAAAGCGCGCGGAACATAGCAGTCCGTTTTTATCGCTGCACAAGTTTTTTTGTCATGCCGGGCTGCGACACTCGTCGTTCGCCAACGTCACTTGCA
Source organism: uncultured Gammaproteobacteria bacterium (assembly GCA_963710595.1). Classification (GTDB taxonomy): domain Bacteria; phylum Pseudomonadota; class Gammaproteobacteria; order Steroidobacterales; family Steroidobacteraceae; genus Steroidobacter. The sequence continues at coordinate 215,260 of CAVQAZ010000002.1, read as the reverse complement.
ATTCACGGCGTGCAAACAGGCAGATAGCGCCTGATTTGTAACGAATGGACAAAAATTGTCACGCGCCCTGCCGGCACGGCGCGCGGCGCGAATCAAGAAAACACGGCAAATTCTCGCGCACAAACATTGCAAGTTGGTTCAGCCGCTATACACGTTCGTTGCATAACGTGTCGTACTCAGGGAAACCATGGTTGCAACAGCGAATGTTGCAACGTTCTATCCAAGCGCGATCGCTTACGGCAGAATCCGCGTTCTCCTAATTATCTTCGGCATACGCCGAATCGGTATGTAAGTGAAAGCTCCGCAGAAGAACCCGCGCCAGCGGTCGTCCTCCAAAACAACTTCGCCTTGGCTCTCGGTCTCGCGCGCCGGCTCCAGTCTGAACGTGGATGACTTCCTCACGTTTCGATTGACGCGCCTGTCGAACGCCTTGCGCACCAATCTCACCAAGCGCTATCTCGAAGAGTTCGAGCTGAGCTTGCCGGAGTGGCGCCTGCTTGCACTGGTGGCACGCTTCGCACCGATGCGGTTTTCGGAAGTCACCGTCCGCAGCAGCATGGACAAGGGGCAGGTGAGCCGGACCTTGCGCGTGATGGCGGCGCGCGGGCTTACCAAAATGAAAACCATCAAGGATCGTGGTTCGCGCTCAACCGAAGCGCTGGCCGCCCCGGTGATGGTGTCCATCACCCCCAAAGGCACGGCGTTGTACAAAGCAGTGCTACCGGTGGCGCGTCGACGCCAGGCGGATCTGCTGCTGACGCTGAGCGAGTCCGAACGTGTCGCACTGTATTCGACTATCGATAAGTTGTTTGCGACGATCGGCAACGGCGATAGCGGCGGCGAAGCGGAATAAACTTTTCCCTTGTGCAGCAGAGGTCGCGCGCAGCGCGGGGGGAGGGTTGGTAGCAGTAAGAGCCCTCACCCTGCCCTCTCCCAAGGGGAGAGGGTAAGAGCTCTTCACCTCTCCCTGTGGAGAGGTCGCGCGCAGCGCGGGTGAGGGACGCGGCGCTAAGAACCCCTCACCCTGCCCTCTCCCAAGGGAGAGGGTAAGAGTTCTTCACCTCTCCCTGTGGGAGAGGTCGCGCGCAGCGCGGGTGAGGGACGCGGCGCTAAGAACCCCTCACCCTGCCTTCTCCCAAGGGAGAGGGTAAGAGCTCTTCACCTCTCCCCATGGGAGAGGTCGCGCGCAGCGCGGGTGAGGGACGCGGCGCTAAGAACCCCTCACCCTGCCTTCTCCCAAGGGAGAGGGTAAGAGCTCTTCACCTCTCCCCATGGGAGAGGTCGCGCGCAGCGCGGGTGAGGGACGCGGCGCTAAGAACCCCTCACCCTGCCTTCTCCCAAGGGAGAGGGTAAGAGCTCTTCACCTCTCCCCATGGGAGAGGTCGCGCGCAGCGCGGGTGAGGGTCGGCCTCTCAACGCAGAAGGGATAACTCAAGGCTTCAACAACTGCGCGTTCGCGCCGAAGCGCGAACGAATCGCGGCGTTGACGGTATTCATCAGCAGGCATGCGATGGTCATCGGCCCGACGCCGCCCGGCACGGGCGTGATCGCTCCGGCTTGGGCAAGCGCTGCCTGGTAGTCGACGTCGCCGACTAGCTTGCTCTTGCCGTCGGCGGCAGCGATGCGGTTGATGCCGACATCGATCACCACTGCACCAGGGCGTATCCAGTCGCCTGCAATAGCTTTGGGACGGCCGATGGCCGCCACCAGGATCTCCGCTTGCCGACACAACTGCGGCAGGTCGCGAGTGCGTGAGTGGGCGATGGTCACGGTGCAATCGTTTTGTAACAGCAATTGCGCCATCGGCTTGCCGACGATGTTCGATCGGCCCACGACCAGTGCCCGCTTGCCGGTGAGGTCGCTCATCACTTCCCGGATCAGGATCAGGCACCCCAGCGGCGTGCAGGGGACGGTGGTGTCCTGTCCCAAGGCAAGACGCCCGGCGTTGACGGGATGAAAGCCATCGACATCCTTGGCGGGATCGATGGCCGCCAGCACGGCTGCGCTGTCTACGCCCGGTGGTAACGGCAGTTGCACCAGAATGCCGTGAATATCCGCTTGCGCATTCAGAGCTTCGAGCAGCGAAATCAATTCCGCGGTCCCGGTGGTTGCCGGCAGGCGGTGATCGAAATGCTTGAGGCCGACCGCGGTGGCCTGTTTGGTCTTGCTGCCTACATACACTTGGCTGGCGGCATCGTCGCCGACCAGCACCACAGCCAATCCCGGCGTGAGCGATTGTTTCGCCAGCTCTGCGGTGCGGGTCGCGATCCGTTGGCGCAGTCGTTCAGCTACGGCGCGGCCATCGATGATGGTGGCAGTCATGGCGAGTCCCCTTTTTTATACAAGTCTCGATAGCGCTCGCGCAGCGCGCTCTTCTGCACTTTGCCCATGGTATTTCGCGGCAGTTCGGTGACGAACACTACGCGCTTGGGTAGTTTGAATTTCGCCAGCCGCTGCTCCAGCGCGTGGCGGATGGTGGCTGCGTCGATCGCAGCGTCCTTCTGCGGCACGACCACAGCCGTCACGCCTTCGCCGAAGTCCGGATGCGGCACGCCGATGACGGCGCTCTCGTTGACGCCGGGCAAGGCGTCGATTTCCAGTTCCACTTCGATCGGATAGACGTTGTAGCCGCCGGTGATGATCAAGTCCTTGCCGCGACCGACGATGTAGACGTAGCCGCGTTCGTCCCGCTTGCCCAGGTCGCCGGTGATGAAAAAGCCATCGCGGCGAAATTCCGCGGCAGTCTTTTCCGGCATGCGCCAATAGCCGGAAAAAACGTTCGGACCGCGAACTTCGATCATGCCGATGGCGTTGGCTTCGTGGAATACCGCGCCGGATTCGGGATCGGCGATGCGCACTTCGACGCCAGGCAACGGCTGGCCCACCGAGCCCGGCACGCGCGCGTCCTCATATGGATTCGAGGTGTTCATGAGCGTCTCGCTCATGCCATAGCGTTCCAGAATCGCGTGCCCGGTGCAGGACTGAAATTCGCGATGCGTTTCTGCAAGCAGGGGCGCCGAACCGGAGATGAACAGGCGCACATTGCGGACAGCGTCGTGGTTCAGTCCTGGATGTTGCAGCAGCCGGGTGTAAAAGGTGGGCACGCCCATCATTACGCTCGCGCGAGGCAACAGCCGCACCACCTCATCGGCATCGAACTTCGGCAGGAACAGCATGGAGCCACCCGATGCGAGCACGGTGTTGATCGCGACGAACAAGCCATGCACGTGAAAGATCGGTAACGCGTGCAGCAGTACATCGGTGGAAGTGAACTGCCACGCTTGTGCCAGCGTCGCGGCGTTGGATGCGAGATTGGCTCGCGACAGCATCGCTCCTTTGGAGCGGCCGGTCGTGCCAGAGGTATAGAGCAGCGCTGCGAGTGATGACGGATCGCGTCGTTGCGAGGTTGCCTGCAACGCCGGTGCGTTCCGGGCGATCTCGGACAATGAGCCACTGCCACGCTCATCCAATGTTTCAACGTGGCGAACGCCGACGCGCCCGGCGATCGTTGCGACCTGGTCGCGATCTGCCGGCCGCACCACAGCCAGAGTGGGGGCCGCGTCGCTTAGAAAGTATTCGAGTTCGGCGAGCGTGTAAGCGGTGTTGAGCGGGACGAACGCCGCACCGATCTGCAAGCAGGCGAGATACAGCGCGATCGCTTCGGGCGACTTTTCGATTTGCGCCACGACGCGGTCGCCGGGCGCGACCTCAAGTGCAGTGAGCGCAGCAGCCACAAGTCGCGTGAGCGCAGCCATCTGCGAATAGCTGAGGCGCCGCCCTTCCCCTGTTTCCAGCAGCGGCTGTTCGGGTTCAATGCGGGCATAGGTGTCGAGCCACAGCGACGGATCATCGCCCGCGGAAGCATTCTGCATAGGAATCTCATGAGGCGCGGCAAGGAGCGCGCTCATGATAGCCGGATGGCGGTCGGAAAGAGATCAGGCGCCGCGAGCGGCCGCGACGGTGCGCTTTTCTTCGTACATGGCGGCGTCGGCGCGCGCCAGTAACGATTCCAGATCTTCTTCGGTGGGAATATCGACCAGGGTCATGCCGACGCTGATGTTGAGCGGGTAGGGACGCCGATGCGTCTGGTTGAACGCGTGCAAATGTTCGCGCAGCCGGCTGCTGAGAGCGTGCAGGTCCTGAATGGAATGCACGTGCGCCATGGCGACGAACTCGTCGCCGCCGATGCGCGCCAGAATGTCCGAGCCGCGAAAGGTGTCACGCAAGACATCCGCCGTATCTCGCAGCGCCAGGTCGCCGGCCTGATGGCCGAGCGTGTCGTTGATGCGCTTGAGGCCGTTCAAGTCCATGAAGAACACGCCCATTGCGTAGTGTTCGCGCTGGGCGACTTTCAGCGCCTGCTGGGCCAGCTCGAAAAAGCCGCGGCGGTTCCTGAGTTGCGTCAATTCGTCGATCAGCGACAGGTTCTGCAACAACACGGCGCTGCGGCGCAGCGCCTCTTCACGTTCGCGGACCGCAAGTTCGGCGCGATGTTTGTGAATGGCTACTTCGATCGCGCAGCGCAGTTCGTCTTCCTGGAAAGGTTTGATCAGGTAGCCCAGCGGCCCGGTCAGCACTGCTCGCTGCAGCGTTTCGCTGTCGCGGTGGCCGGTCAGGAAAATAATGGGCACGTGCGAATGTTCTTGCATCATGCGTGCGGCCTGGATGCCGTCGACTTCGCCGCGCAGGCTGACGTCCATCACCACCAGTTCGGGCTGCAACTGAGTCGCCATGGCGACAGCCTGTGTGCCTTCGCTGGCGACGCCGCTGATGCGATAACCCAGGCGCGTCAGCGCCTCTTTCAAGTCCTGCGCGACAATGCCTTCGTCCTCGACGATGAGAATCGAGGCTGGTACGGCGTCGGGAGTCGAAGCGTCACTGCCGCTGTCGTCAGCCGGCGACGAATCGGCACCTGCTGCGCGATCGAACAGTCGGTTGCGAGGCTCCACGTTGATCAATCCGTCACTCCCCTGGTATCGGTCCCGACCGTACGCCGTACTACGCATGCCATCGGGCCCCCGGTTGATTGGAGGTCTAACGCCTGAACCGTCCTACGGGTTCACCCGCAAAGCACTTATCCGTTACTTGATGGCGTGAATTCGCCTCGCGTGCCGCAGTGCTTGCCTTTAAACTTCGGCCGCTCGAAGGTGGATCGTCGCCAGCTGCCGACGGCCGCCCGTTCCCCGATGCCTTGCCGGGGTATGTCAGGCCACCGGCGGCGACCACAGGAGAGAGGATTTGACTCAGCATTCGGCCCCGGCCCAACCGGGCAAGGCATTGATCTGCGGCTCGGTCGCCTTCGACACCATCATGGTGTTTGAAGACCGCTTCAAGAATCACATCCTGCCCGACAAGATTCATATGCTGAACGTGTCGTTCCTGGTGCCGCAGATGCGGCGCGAATACGGCGGCTGTGCCGGCAACATCGCCTACAACCTGAAGCTGCTGGGCGATACTGGATACCCGATGGCGACAGTAGGTCGCGATGCTGGCTTATACCTGCAGTGGATGAGCGATAACGGCGTGCCCACCGATCATGTGCAGGTGATCGAGAGCGAACACACCGCGCAGGGTTTCGTCACCACCGACCTGGACGACAACCAGATCTGGGCCTTCCACCCCGGCGCTATGCAACAGTCGCATCTCAAACAGGTATCGGAGGCTTCGGACATCACAGTGGGCATCGTGGCGCCAGATGGCCGCGAAGGCATGCTTCGCCATGCCGAGCAGTTCGCCGCCGCCGGCATTCCCTTCATCTTTGATCCGGGCCAGGGACTGCCGCTGTTCGATGCCGAGAATCTCAAGGCATTCATCACCCAGGCTACTTGGCTGGCGGTTAATGACTACGAATGGCAGGTGGTGCAGCAGCGCACCGGCTGGAACGAAATGCAGGTTCTGCAACATGTACAAGCGCTGGTCGTCACGCGCGGCCACGAGGGCTCGGTGATTCATACGCGGGAGCGACAGTTCGTCATTCCAACGGCGAAACCACAGGCGGTCGTCGACCCCACCGGCTGCGGCGACGCCTATCGGGCCGGGCTGCTCCACGGCTTGCTGCACGGTCGCGATTGGGAGACGACCGGGCGCATAGCCTCATTATTGGGTGCGCTTAAGATCGAATCTCGCGGCACGCAAAACCATCGGTTCACGGCGGCAGAATTTGCCACTCGGTATCACGAGAATTTTGCTACCCCCCTGTTACCAGCGGCGGGTTAGCATCGCATCGCAGCCGCGACGTCGGAATGCTGACGCGCGGTCGCTACGGAACTTTTCAGGCCAGTTTAGGCAAGCCATTTCCAGGGACCTCTCTCATGAGCAGCAGCAGCTACTTGTTTACCTCGGAATCCGTCTCCGAAGGCCATCCGGACAAAGTCTCGGACCAGATCTCCGACGCCATCCTCGATGCCATCCTGGCGCAGGACAAATATTCGCGCGTCGCCGCCGAAACCCTCTGCACCACTGGACTGGTCGTGCTGGCGGGTGAGATCACTTCCAACGCGGTGGTGGATTACCAGGCCGTCGCTCGCGAAACCATCAAGCGCATCGGCTACGACAACAGCGATTACGGCATCGACTACAAAGGCTGCTCGGTGCTGGTCGCGTATGGCAAGCAATCGCAGGATATCGCGCAGGGCGTCGACGAAGGCCGCGGCATCGATCTCGACCAGGGCGCCGGCGACCAGGGCCTGATGTTCGGCTATGCCTGCGATGAAACGTCGGAGCGCATGCCGCTGCCTATCTATCTTTCGCACCGCCTGGTCGAGCGCCAGGCGTTGCTCCGCAAGCAAGGCAAGCTGCCGTGGCTGCGTCCGGACGCGAAATCGCAGGTCACGGTGCGTTATGTCGACGGCCGCCCGAAGGAGATCGATACGGTGGTGCTGTCCACGCAGCATCACCCGGACATCGAGCACGACAAGCTCACCGAAGCGGTGATCGAAGAGATCGTCAAGCCGGTGCTGCCGAAAGAACTGATCGGCAAGAAGGTCAACTATTTGATCAATCCCACCGGGCGCTTCGTGGTTGGCGGTCCGCAGGGCGACTGCGGCCTGACCGGCCGCAAGATCATCGTCGACACCTATGGCGGTTCGGCGCCGCACGGCGGCGGTGCGTTCTCGGGCAAGGATCCGTCCAAGGTCGATCGCTCGGCCGCTTACGCCGCACGTTACGTTGCCAAGAATATTGTTGCCTCGGGCTTGGCCACCAAGGCGCAGGTGCAGGTGTCCTACGCCATTGGTATCGCCAGACCCACCAGCATCATGGTGACCACTTTCGGCACCGGCAAAGTGTCCGACGAGAGGCTGGAAGAACTGGTCGCGAAGCACTTCGACCTGCGGCCCAAGGGCATTATCCAGATGCTCGACCTGCTGCGGCCGATCTACCAGAAGACCGCCGCTTATGGTCATTTTGGCCGCGCTGATACGGACTTCTCGTGGGAAAAGACCGACAAGGCCGAGTTGCTAGCCGCGGAGGCCGGCGTCAAGCGCGCCGCTGTCGGCTGAAGCGAACCCGGCCCCTCACCGGCGCTGCGCGCGACCTCTCCCAGGGGGAGAGGTGAAGAGTTTTCTTACCCTCTCCCTTGGGAGAGGGCAGGGTGAGGGGAGGCACATGCCACCCTGGGTTTTCGAAGCGAACCCGGCCCTCACCCGCGCTGCGCGCGACCTCTCCCAGGGGGAGAGGTGAAGAGTTTTCTTACCCTCTCCCTTGGGAGAGGGCAGGGTGAGGGGAGGCACATGCCACCCTGGGTTTTCGAAGCGAACCCGGCCCTCACCCGCGCTGCGCGCGACCTCTCCCAGGGGGAGAGGTGAAGAGTTTTCTTACCCTCTCCCTTGGGAGAGGGCAGGGTGAGGGGAGGCACATGCCACCCTGGGTTTTCGAAGCGAACCCGGCCCTCACCCGCGCTGCGCGCGACCTCCCCCGCCTAGTGGCTATTCGCTGATCACTCTCGCTTGGCTTTTTGCTAAACTTGCGCCCCCGCGAACCGAGGGGCGCTGCAGCAGCTCAAGGGAATGCCTCACTAGCGTTTCCCCCGCGACCTGCCAGGCTCGGTTCGCACTTGCCAAACCAGGCAACGGCGCCCTCCAACTTCAAACGGAGCTATTCATGAGCGCAGTTGCCATGTCTTCCCCAAGCAATGATTGTCACGTCGCCGACCTGTCCCTCGCCGATTGGGGCCGCAAGGAAATCCTGATCGCCGAGACCGAAATGCCCGGCCTGATGGCGATTCGCGAAGAGTTCGCGAAATCCCAGCCCCTGAAAGGAGCCCGCATCACCGGCTCCCTGCACATGACGATTCAAACCGCGGTGTTGATCGAGACACTGGAGGCTCTCGGCGCGCAAGTGCGCTGGGCGTCGTGCAACGTGTTCTCGACCCAGGATCACGCCGCCGCGGCGATCGCCGTGAAGGGCACGCCGGTGTTCGCATACAAGGGCGAAACGCTGGATGAATACTGGGATTACACGCATCGCATCTTTGAATGGAAAGATGGCCCCAAAGGTGAAAAACAATATTCCAACATGATCCTCGACGACGGCGGCGACGCGACGCTGCTGCTGCACCTGGGCACGCGCGCCGAGACCGACAGCAGCGTGTTGAACAATCCCGGCAGCACCGAAGAGATCTCGCTGTTCAACTCCATCAAGGCCAAGCTCAAGGTCGACCCGAAGTGGTATTCGGTGCGCCTGAAACAGATCAAGGGCGTGTCCGAGGAAACCACCACCGGCGTCAAGCGCCTGTACCAGATGGCGAGCGAAGGCAAGCTGGCGTTCCCGGCCATCAACGTCAACGACTCGGTCACCAAGAGCAAGTTCGACAACCTGTATGGTTGCCGCGAATCGCTGGTGGACGGCATCAAGCGCGCCACGGACGTGATGATTGCCGGCAAAGTTGCGATCGTCTGCGGTTACGGCGACGTCGGCAAGGGTTCGGCGCAGGCGTTGCGCGCGCTGTCGGCGCAGGTGTGGATCACCGAGATCGATCCGATCTGCGCGCTGCAGGCGGCGATGGAAGGTTATCGCGTCGTGACGATGGAAGACGCGGTTACGCAGGGCGACATCTTCGTCACCACCACCGGCAACCTGCATGTGATCACGCACGACCACATGAAGCGGATGAAGAACAACGCCATCGTCTGCAACATCGGCCACTTCGACAACGAGATCGATATCGCCGCGCTGCGCCAGTACAAGTGGGAGAACATCAAGCCGCAGGTCGACCACATCATCTTTCCGGACGGCAAGCGCATCATCCTGCTGGCCGAAGGTCGCCTGGTCAATCTGGGCTGCGGGACCGGTCATCCCTCGTATGTGATGAGTTCGTCGTTCGCCAACCAGACGCTGGCGCAGATCGAACTGTTCACCAACACCGCGAAGTATCCGATCGGCGTTTATGTGCTGTCGAAGTATCTCGACGAGAAGGTGGCGCGCCTGCAGCTCGCCAAGCTCGGCGTGAAGTTGACCCAGTTGACGGATGAGCAGGCGAAGTACATCGGCGTCGACAAGGCCGGACCGTACAAGCCCGAGCACTATCGTTACTGATCCAATAATGAGGAACTGACCATGTCCGACGGCGGTGCGCTGTTGAGCCCGACCGTGCCAGCCCGTTCGACCGCGCGTGCGGCCGGTACGGGCTTGGAGAAGCCGCCGAGCATGGTCCTGACCACGGCCTGCCCCGACACGACTGGTGTCGTGGCGGCCGTGGCCGGTTTCCTGGCAGCGAACAACTGCCTGATCACCGAAGCGCAGCACTACGACGATCCGGTTTCCGACACGTCGTTCATGCGCACGGTATTCCATGACAATGGCCAGGGCGCGCCGGCCTTGCCGCAACTGAACGAGACTTTCGCTTCGAGCGTCGGGCAACGCTTCGGCATGCAGTGGCGCTTTCACGAAGCGCGCCGGAAGTGCCGCGTCGTGCTCGCGGTATCGAAGCATGGGCATTGCCTCAACAGCATGCTGCATCGCTGGAGTACCGGCACGCTGCCGATCGAGGTGGTCGCCGTGGTCTCCAATCACCAGGACATGCGCAGCCTGAGCGAATGGCACGGCGTTCCGTATCATTACCTGCCGGTGCTCGACGGCCGCAAGGCCGAGCAGGAGCAGCGCGTGATCGAGCTGTTCGAAAAGATCGACGGCGAACTGCTGGTGCTGGCGCGTTACATGCAAATCCTGACCGCGAACGCCTGCGGTTATTTCTCCGGCCGCGCGATCAACATCCATCATTCGTTCCTGCCGGGATTCAAGGGCGCGAAGGCCTATCACCAGGCGCACGCTCGCGGCGTGAAGCTGATCGGTGCGACGGCGCATTACGTCACGACGGACCTGGACGAAGGTCCGATCATCGAACAGGAAGTGGCGCGCGTGGATCACACCATGACGCCCGAAGAGCTGGTCAACATCGGCGCCGACCTGGAAAGCGTCGTGCTCAATCGCGCAGTGAAATGGCATGCCGAACAGCGCGTGTTCGCCAACGGTAGCAAAACGGTGGTGTTGAAATGACGGCGAAAATCATCGATGGCAAGGCGATCGCGAAGAAGCTGCGCGGCGAATATCACGCGCGCATCGATCAGCTCAGGTCACGTCACAATGTGATCCCGGCGCTTGCGGTCGTGCTGGTCGGCGACAATCCGGCGTCGCAGTCCTACGTGCGCAACAAGATCAGTGGTTGCAAGGAAGTCGGCATCCGCTCGGAATTGATTGAGCTGCCGACCACGGTGAGCGAAGAGCAGCTGCTCGATCACATCGGGCGGCTGAACGACGATCCCACCATGCACGGCATATTGGTGCAGTTGCCGTTGCCGCCGCATATCAAGATAGCCAATGTGCTGGAGCGGATTTCGGTCGAGAAGGACGTCGACGGCTTCCATCTCTACAACATGGGCGGCCTCGTCACCGGCAACACGGTGTTCTCGCCGTGTACGCCGTACGGCGTGCAGAAAATCCTCGAGCACGAGAACATTCCGGTGGAAGGCCGCAACGTGGTCGTGGTCGGCGCCAGCAACATCGTCGGTAAGCCGACGGCGCTGATGTTGATGCAGCAGGATGCGACGGTCGTCATCTGCCACAAAAAAACCCGTGACCTCGGCAACTTCACCTTGCTCGCCGACATCCTGGTGGTGGCGGCCGGCGTGCCGAACCTGATCGTGCCGCAGATCGTCAAGACTGGCGCCGTGGTGATCGACGTGGGCTTCAATCGCCTGCCGGACGGTCGCATCGTCGGCGATGTGGACTTCGAAGGCGTGAAAGAAAAGGCCTCCTACATTACGCCGGTGCCGGGCGGTGTCGGCCAGATGACGGTGACAATGCTGCTGCACAACACTCTGCTGTCCGCCGAACGCGCCGCGACCGCGACGATTTCGCCGTTTCGGCGCCGAGCCTGAAGCTCACGCCAGCATGGCGACGCGGCGAAACAAAAACGCCGCGACCTGCGAGCCCATGCCGCTGGCGACCAAGACCATCCGGTTGTTGGCGGTCAGTTTGCGCAGCCAGTCGAATGCCCCGCCGTCGATCAAGGGAACGAGCTCGCCTGCCGGCGTACTCACGTCGATCATGAATCGCAGGCCGTCGTAGTAGTGGTGATCGAGCGGCGCCAGCGTCACCGGCGCCAGTTGAATGGCCTTCGCGATTCGCTCCGCGACATGTTGACGAGCCGGCGTAGCGAACAGCCGGATTCTCCGGCCGGGAAAGTGATAACCGTGCCGCTCCAGGCGCTCGAGCGCCGCCAGGTGAGTGCGAATGTGTTCGATCAGCGCTGCAGTGACGAAGGCGTGGTCTTTGCGTTCGTGTCCGCCGGTCGCCAGGCAAAACATGCGGAAGTGCGGCGAAAAGCCGGGCCGGTTGGGCACCGGCTGGGCTCGAACGCAGCGATGACTGGTGGCCAGCCGCACGATTGCAGCCGGGGCGGCACGCAGTTGCCTGGCGCATTCCAACGCCAGCACATTGGTGGGATCGGAAACAACTTCGGTGCCGCGAGCGGTGGAGACAATCCGGTTCTGGCTCGTCAGCGCCACCGCGGAGCAAGCGGCCAGCGGCGCGAGTGGAGCTAATTCCAGCGCAGCGAAATCAGCGGCGGCCGCGAGCAGGTGTCCATCGAGTTCATTGAGCGTCCGTTGGTCGACCATGCAGGGTTGCACAAATCGGTCGTTCGCCCATTGCTGGCGAACTGTTGCCGGCGAGCGCTGCGCGGCGCGGTTTTCCAGCACTGCCAACAACAACGACCAGAGCTCGTTTGCGGCCATGCCCTGCGCAAGCGCGCTGCGCATGGCTTCGTCGATGGCTGCAGTCGACCAGGGGCGATCGGGAGGACTCATGATTGCACCGAGCGTAGCATCGCCCGCCCTGCCCGACGACGTCCGCTGGCGCCGCCGCTGCGCATCGCGGACAATCGGCGCCCTCGCAGTTTCGGGACGGGGATATGCGATCTGCAATTGCTTCGACGTTAGTAACGTGTTGGGCGCTGTGCCATGGCGCAACCGCGGCGGCGGCCTGCACTCGCCCGGAGGCCAAACTCGCGATTCCCGAAGGCGCCACGGCGACCGAGGCGGAGATGAAGACCGCGACGCAGGAATTGCTGAAACTCGACCAGGAAGTCGGCGAGTACCTGCGATGTATCAAGGGCGAGACCAGCCAGGCGACGGTGGGCAAAGACCCGCCAACCCGCGAAAAGCTGATGAAGGAATATGTCGACTCGCATAACGCCGCCACCGATGAACTGGCTGGCCTGGCTTCGTGCTTCAACGCGCAGCTGGAAAGCTTCCGTAGCACCAAGGGCGGCGCGGGCGGGAAGCCGGCCAATTGCGCCTCGTACATGGAAGCGGTGAAGAAGCCCACGCCCGCGGCGCCGGCGCCTGGCGGCACGCCGACTCCCAGCGCGTTCGTCAAAGAAGCCGATGGGCATTCATTCGAATTGCAGGGTGGCGCGTGGAGCTACACGCTCATCCGCGATGAGACGCCGCGTTACTGCACCGAGAAAGCCGACAAGCATTGCGTGCGGCGTACGGTGTTCGTGACCAACGGCTCGGACCAGGAACTCGAGTGCAAGGCTTATATCAAGTACGAAGGCAGCGGCGACTCTCAAGGCCGCGCGCAGACCGAAGCTCAAGCCGTGGTGCTGCGTAAAACCATTCGTGCAGTGGTCGCCAGCCTGGCGGAGCAGGGCGTGAGCGCATCGACGTTCGAAGCGATTTGCACGCCGCGAGCACCGTTGCCGCCGCTCAAAACCGAGGCGACCTGCAAATACGAAGTCGTCAAGCCGGTGAACATCTCCGACTTTTATCCGCCGGAAGCGCGTCAGCTGGACGAGGAAGGCCCGGTGGTTGTCGAGTTCACCGTGCCCGGCAAAGCATCCAGTCCCACCGACGTGAAAGTGGCTGCGAGCAGCCTGTCGCCCCGGCTGGACCAGGGCGCCGTGCAAGCGGTCAGCGCGATGATCATGAGCAGTTCCTGCAAGAATCAGCGCTATCGCCTGCGGCTGAATTTCCAGCTCGAAGAGTAACGCCCCCTGCGCTGCTAACCCAGCGCCAGCAACCAGGCAGCTCCGGCCAGCGCGATAGCGAACGCGCCGGCTGCGAGCTGCAGCAGCTTCGAATCAAAGTGCCGCGGCGGTATTTTTCCAAGCAGGGCGCCAAGCGCGCCGCCGCTGACGAAGCCCGTGATATGCGCTACGACGTCGGTGCGTTCACCGCCGGCGCCGAGAAACCCCAGCAGGATCACGCCGGCGATCAGCGGCCCCAATCGTTTCGCCCAGCGTAAGCTGGTCGCGGATTCCAGTGTCCACGCATAAGCGCTGAGTATTCCAAGGGTCGCGAACACGGCGGTAGATGCGCCGATGGAGCGTTGCTCTTCCGGCATCCACATCGCATCGAGCGTGTTACCCATCATTGCACCGACCAGGATGCCTGCCCATGCCACGCCGCTGCCCAGCGAACGGGAAGCGAGATAACCGAGCACCACGCCGAAAAGCAGATTGCTTATCAAATGGCCGACGTCGGCATGCAACGTGAGCGCGGTGACGACGCGCCACCATTCATGCGTACTCGGGATCGTGCCCCGCAGAGAACCGGTTTCCAGCCAGTCCAAACCGAACAGATTGCTGCCGGCGGCGTAAGCGACTGCAATCATCAGCAGCGCATAAAGGATTGAGCCGGCCCACGCCCGGGGATGCGGCTTCGGCGTGTGGGGAAGGGAAGCCGGAACGATGGTTTCTTGCGCGACTTCGCTCAGATGGCGACGGGCCAGCGTCTCGGATTCCTCCGCGACCACGACGACGAATATGCCGCCTCGTACCACCGTCCATGAATGGATACCCACCGCCGACAGGATCAGCGTTTGCTGATCGCAATCCGCCATGCGAAGCGAGCGAAAGACCTCGACCAGGTTCGGAGGTGCGTCTTCAGGCGTCATCATTGCGAGCGAAGTGTGCATGGCGGCCCTTGGACCGGGGATAAAAGCCGGAGGACCCGCTGTGGGGAGTTTCCGTTCGATTCGGCGGGTTGGGGCAGGCAACGGTAATTCCAAGGCGTGGGGGAGGGGTTTACCACCGATTTGTGCCCCGCCGAGCAAGTGCCGCAGCGCTATCTACCTCCCAGGACTAACATAGAGTTGACCAAATCCGCTGCATTGATAAACTCTATGTTATGCCAAGGACCCCACAAGCCCTGCAAACCCTGCCGCCCGCCGCCGCTCAGGCACTGCGCGGCCTGGGCGAAAACCTGGCGATTGCCCGGGTCCGCCGCCGGGAGTCCCAACGAACCTGGGCCAAGCGACTGGGGATTTCGGTCCCTACCCTGATCCGGATGGAGCGGGGAGACCCCGGGGTTGGCGCCGGAATCTATGCCACGGCGCTGTGGCTGATGGGACGCGTCAACGTGCTATCGAATGTAGCTGCGCCCGCGGAAGACAAGGGCGCCCTGGAAACCGATGTGCGTAATGCATTGAAACGCCGCGCCGTGCGCTCGGCCGCCTCGGTCGAAGCGCGCCTTGCGCGAAGTCCCGGCACCAAGAAGCGGGCTAAGTCATGAGCCTGGAGCGCAAACCGGTTCGCTATCAGCCGACGGACCGGTTGTATCTGTGGCTGGTGACGCAGCCCTCGCAGCCAGTGCTCATTGGCGAACTGAACCTGTTGCGCGCGACGCGAGGTGTGTCTCTGCGGTATGCGGAAGATTGGCTGCAGCGGGGGTTCTCGCTCAGCGAGGACCTGCCACTGATCGACGACGAGTTGCTGCCCGTCGAACAAGGTATCGCCATCGGCGCGGTGGACGATGCCCGCCCGGATCGATGGGGCGAGCGGGTGATCCGTTTCCTGGATAAGCCGCCGCGCCTGTCGTTGCTCGAATATCTGTATTTTGCGGGTGACGATCGATTCGGCGCGCTGGGGATATCGACGTCAGCGGAGGAATATCTGCCGCGCAGGCTGGGGCCGCTGCCGGCGTTGAGCGATACCGACACCATTCACGAACTGATTCGCAAGGTGCAAGCGAATGAACCGGTGCCCGAGGCGCAAAAGCGCTTGATTTCTCCCGGCGTGACCCTGGGCGGCGCCCGCCCCAAGGCGCTGCTCGAGATCGCCGGCGAACAATGGGTGGTCAAGTTTGCCGATGGCGAACCGACCGACACGCCATTGATCGAGCACGCTTCAATGCTGCTGGCGCAACGAGCGGATATTCGCGTTGCGCAGACGCAGGCCGTGCGACTCACGCACGGCCACGCAGTGGCGATCAAACGCTTCGATCGCGATCACGGCGCACGCTTGCATTGCTTATCAGCCAGCGTCGCTTTGCGAGCCGCTGCGGAACGGTACGGTTATCCCGAGCTTGCCCAGTTGCTGCGACGTCGCGGCGTGGCCGAAGGCGACCAGAATGTGCGGGATATGCACGAGCTGTTTCGTCGCATGGTGTTCAACATTCTCATCGACAACACTGACGATCACGAAAAAAACCACGCGCTGGTCGCCACCGACGCGCAGCAGTATCGCCTTTCCCCCGCCTACGACGTGCTGCCTTCCGGGCAGGCGCTGGGGTTCCAGCAGCTGCGGGTCGGAGACGACGAGGCCGATTCGACGCTCCTCAACGCGCTGTCGATGGCGCAGATGTTTGCTTTGAACAAGAACGCCGCGATCCAGCAGGTGCGCGCCGTGGTCGCCGTCGTCAACGAGTGGCAGGAACATTTCAAGGAATGCGGCGTCACGCGCGGCGATATCGATTTATATGCCGAACAGATCGACCGGCCGTTCCTGCGGGATCAGCGCCGCGAATTCACTTGAGCGACGCTTTTCGCTCACCGCAACCCCCGAAAGTCAGTGCAAGTCGCGGCGAGGATGAACGACTCTTCATGCAGTTGCCGTTGCCGCCGGGAACATGCCGCCTCGCCGTTCGTCCAACTCTCACAATGACTCAAGGCTATCGGAGAACTCCATGCGCAGTCCCACCTTCCACTTAAGTATCGCCGCGTTATGCGGCAGCATGCTGCTGCCGTTGGTCGCGCGGGCGGCGGAGAATTCAGCGCCGGTTCAGGCCACCTGGAAGGCCGAGGAAATTCGTTACAGCTATACCGGCTTTACTACGGCCTACAGCTGCGACGCGGCGGAAGATCGGTTGAAAGCCATCTTGCGCGCGCTCGGCGCTCACGAGCAGACACGGGTCTCGGCGCAGGGCTGCGACTTCAATCGGCCGTCACGGAATTTCTTTATCAACATCACGACGGCAGTGCCGGTGCCGCTGGCTGACAGCAAGACCGATAACAGCAAGCCCGTGGCCGGTAACAGCCGGGATGAGTTGCTCAAACGATTGGGAGTGGCGCCGAAGGTCCTCGATGAGACGTTCGCGGCGCAGTGGAAGACGATCGAGCTCTCGCGCGATCGCAAGCTCGATCTGCAGCCCGGCGACTGCGAGTTGATGGAAGGAGTGCGCGATCACGTGCTGCCTAAGCTCTCGGTCAAGGTCGTCACCGACCGCGTGAACTGCGTTCCTCGCCAGCTGACCTATCAAACGCCGGAGCTCACCGTGTCCGCGCTTGTGCCGGTGGCGACGCCCGACGCGTCGGGGAAACCGCGCAACTGATTCGTTTCACCCGGTGTTACAGACATGCTGCTGCAGAAGGTGACATCTGCAGCAGCATTGAGCTGCAGCCGCTAGCCGACCAGCCGGACGATTTCTTCCTTCTGCGCCGCCGTCAGCAGCGGGCCGAAGCCGGCTTTGAGATTGTCGGCCTGCCGTTCCGGCTTGCCGGTGGCGGGGATCACGGCGGTGACGGCGTCGTGGCTTAGTACAAACTTCAGGAACATCTGCGCCCAGGAGGTCACGCCGACGTCGCCCGCCCACGCGGGCAGCGGCTTGCCTTTGACTTGATTGAACAGTTTGCCGTCGTTGAAGTTGCGGTTCGCCAGCACCGCAACGCCCAGATCCTTCGCCATCGGGAACAAGCGCTTCTCCGCGCCGCGGTTGGTGACCGAATAATTGATCTGCAGGAAATCCGGCTTCGTTTCCTGCACCACGTTGGCCAGCTGGTCCTGCGCTGAATCGAGATAATGCGTGATGCCGGTGTACTTCACCTTACCTTGCGCCTTCAGTTCTCTGGCGAGCGCCATCTGCGTCTTCCAATCGCCGAGGTTATGAACCTGCAGCAGTTCGACCTTGTCGGTGCGCAGTGACTGCAGCGACTTCTGAAATTGTGCCAAGCCCTGGTCGCGTCCGACGACGCCGGACAGCTTGGTAGCGATGAACGCCTTCGGCCGCAGCTTCGCCTCCTCGAGCAGTGGCCCGAGAATGTCCTCGGCATTGCTGTAGGTCGGCGCGGTGTCGATCAACGTCGCGCCGCCGTCGAAGAAAACTTTCAGCACTTTCTTGAGCGCTTGATACTCGGCGCTGCCCTGGGCGATTTCGAAACTTCCCGACGTGCCGATGCCGATGGCCGGGATGGCTTCGCCGCTGGCTGGAATGGTTCGCTTCAGCATCGTTCCCTCACTTGCCGCCTGCGCCAACGATCCCAGCGCACCGGCGCCGAGAAACGCTGAACCGGCGAGCAGGGCCGAGGATTGACCAATGAACTGACGGCGTGTAGACATTGCAATTTCTCCAGATCGTTGGCCGTCTAACGTTACTGAGCTTGCGCCCCGCGGCGCAAGGGTCGCGCGACGAGCCGAGATCCACGGGCGACGTTCAGAGTCCCAAATCAATCACCGGCTCAGTTCTTCAGCCAGCGCGCCAGCCACTGGTGCACTTCGAGGAAAAACTGCCGGCTGTTTTCGCCCTGCTGGATCCAGTGATTCTCCTCGGGGAAAATCAGCAGGCGGCTGGCAACTTTCTGCCGCTGCAGCACCGACCAATATTCCAGCGTATTGTTGAGCGGCACGCGGAAGTCGCGTTCACCGACCGTCACCAGCACCGGCGTCCGCCACTTCTCGGCATAACGAATAGGGTTTTGTTTGTTCCAATCGACGCCTGCCTGCCAGGGCGGGCCGCCCATGTTCGCTTCGCGCGAATAGGTGACATCGCTGGTCGCCCACTGGCTTTCCAGGTTGATCAGGCCGGCGTGGCTGATCAGGCAGCGGTAGCGATCGGTGCTGGCTTGCAGCCAGTTCGCGAGATGTCCGCCGTAGCTTGCGCCGCCCGCACACTGCCGCGTGCCGTCGATGAAGGGATAGCGCGCAATAGCTTCGTCCGCGGCTTGATTGATTTCCAATGCCGGGCCTTCGAGCGGATCGCCCTGGATACCCTGCGAGAACGCCGCGCCGAAGCCGGTCGAGCCAGTGTAGTTGGTGAACAGCACGACGTAACCGGGCGCCGCCAGCAAGTGATAGTTCCAGCGCAGGAAGAAATTGTCGCGCCACATACTGTGCGGACCGCCGTGCATCAGCACCAGCAGCGGATATTTCCTCGCCGGATCGAAGCCGGGCGGACGCACGATCATGTTATGAATGCGGGCGCCGCGCTTGCTTTCGAACCAGAAGTGCTCGACCGGCGCCATGTCCAGCGTGGCCACTTTGTCGGTGGCGAAGCGGGTGAGCGCCTGATGCGAGCCGCGCTGCAGATCGATACGCACGACTTCCGGCGGGCTGCCGGCCGTTTCGAAACTGGCAATCAACATCGGGCGGCTGGCGCGATCGGCGCCGGCCAGGTTGCCGTAGGAGCCCGCCGGGACGTCGAATGCTATTGCGGCTTCGCCACCGCTACTCTTGCCGCGATAGACCTTGACGAGACCTGAGTCTTCGCCGAGCAAATAGACATCGCGACTGTTCGGCGCGATCGCGAAGTTCATCGGATCGCGATCCGCGGGTAACGAAATCGTGGCGCGTTCTTTCGCCGTTGGCCAATCAAGAGCAGCCAGCCGCGTAGGATTGAACACGCGCGGCGTGCGTATTTCTTTCAGCGCGTAGAGCGTGCGGCCATCCGGGCTGAACCGGGGTTCGGTCCAGCTGTCGCCGCCTTTGAGTTCCTCACCTCCGGTCAAGCGCTTGGGCTCGCCGCCGCTCACTGCCACCTGCCACAGCTCGACATTGGTGAAATCGTACGCGCCGCGGTTCGCGTTACGCGTCGCCGAGAACACCAGGCCTTGGCCGTCGGGAGTCCAGGTGAGATCGAGCTCGCTCGCACCTGGGGTGCTGCGACCAGCGAAGCCCGGCAGCTTGACCAGTTCGCTGTTCGCGAACAGATCGCGCGGATCGTTCTGGCCCAATGTTTGAACGAAGGCATGCGGCCGGCGATCTTCCGGCAGCCACACATCCCAGTTCCGAATCGGAAAGCTGTCGTACGCGCGCATTTTGTATTTGCGCGCTTTCTCGTCGGCGACGATGCGTTTGCTGTCGGCATCATTGGCGCTGCCGAGCGGCACATCGCTGGTGAAAGCGATCCGCTTGCCGTCGGGCGAGAACTTCGGCAGTCGCGCGCCGGTACTGATCGTCGTCGCTCGTTGCGCTTCGCCACCGGCGACGATGTCGAGCACGTAGATCTGATTTACTTCGTCGCCTTCGCGTTTGCTCGAGAAGGCAATGCGCTGACCGTCCGCACTCCAATGCATTCCGGCTTCGGCCGCGCGCGTTTGTGTCAAGCGACGTGGGGGTGTTTTGCCGTCGGTCGCAACCAGCCACAGATCGCTGCTCTGCTGATCGCTGGCGTAAGCCGGTTCAGTCACGCTGAACACCGCAAGGCGTCCGTCCGGGCTGACCGCTGGAGCGCCGACGCGCGGCAACAGCCAGAGATCTTCATGCGTGACCACGCGGCGTTCGGCCGCTTGCGTCAATACGGGCGTTAAAGCCAAGCCGGCGACAGCAACGAAACGCGAGAGCAAGCGACTGTTCACGAGCAACCACTCCTTAGGCGCAAACGCGCGATCAGGTCGGTAAAGGGCGCCAAATTGAAGCCTCGGAGTTTAACTGGATAGGCCACGGCGTCGCCAAGAAATTGCAGGGCGCAGCAGGACGCTCATCTACGCGCACAGCGAACCGGCGCTGTTCGCGAAGCCGATCGCGTGGCGCGTGCAGGATTTCTTGATCGGCTTCTGGCAAGCCAGTTGTTGAGTGGAGTTCAGCATCACGCTGCAGCGGGTGCGAAGCGTATCTGATACTCCCGCAGGTTACCGAGCGAATCGCAGCTGCTAGTTACAATTCAATTCCACTGAATATCGTACCGGGCGCCACGTCCGGCGCCGTCTAGTATGAGAATGCCGGCCGCTACGAGCTGCGCCAGGTCGCGCTGTGCGGTGGCTGGACTGCTCTTCGTCAAGTTAACGTACTTGGCATTCGTCATCCCGCCTTCGAAGTTCCCGCGGCCTGTATCGAGAAGCAAATTCACGACCTTGCGCTGGCGATCGTTCATCGCCTTCGCGCCGTGCATCATCCAGAAGCGCGCTTTGCCGAGCACGTTGCTGATCTCATGCTCGCTGGCCTTCGCTGCAGCCTCGACTTGATTGGCGAAGAACTGCAGCCAGGCCGTGGCATCGAGCCCGCCGCGTGAGGCTTGCTCGAGCGCTGCATAGTAGTCGTCGCGCACGCGATAGAGCTGAGCGGAGATGCTGTAGGCGCGTGTCGGTCGCTGTTCGTCCTGGGCGAGTGCCATTTCGAGAAGTGCACGCCCGACACGGCCGTTGCCATCCTCATAAGGATGCAGCACTTCAAACCAGAGATGTGACAATCCTGCGCGCACCAGACCATCGAGTTTGGACGACTCGCCGTTGAACCAATCGAGGAAGGCTTTGAGTTCCTTGTCGAGTCTTTCGCGGGGCGGCGCCACGTAGTGGCTGCGCTCGCGTTGGTGCGGGCCTGAAACGGTGCGCATCGGCTCGCTGCCACGTAGTTTTCCTACGCGGATTTCATATAGTCCTGATCGTCCCGTCGGGAAGAGTGCGGCCTGCCAGGCATGCAGGCGCTTCAGCGTGAGGGGTTGAGCGTAGTTCTGGGTCGCATCTTGAAGCACATCGAGCAGGCCTTCGACTGCACGCGGCGCAGGCGCGGCTGCGTTGCCTTCAAACTGCAAGCCGAGGCGCCGGGCGATTGAACTGCGCAGCGCTTCCACGTCAAGTCGCTCGCCCTCGATCGCGCTGGTATTCAGCCCCTCCTGGACCAGGAACGCGGCCTGGGCTGAGGCATCCAGCGACTCGGTGAGGAGTTTCGCCCGTCCGAACGCTGCGCCCTGGGCCTTGCGGGCCGGAGCAAGTGTGGCCGACAGTGCAGCCGTGTCCCAGCGCCATCGTGGCCAGTCCTTCCGCTGCCAAACCCGGCTGGGCTCATTTGGCATGTAAATCACCTCATGCAGTGAGGTGATTATGGCGAGCAGTGAGGTGAAAGTCGAGATAAAGGCCTCAGCTTTTGAGGCGATTTATTCGCTTCGCCGTGGTCCACACCCCCAGCTGAGAGCATTGGCCGACCGCAGCAACTTCCTTAAGGAGGCTGCCTTGTGGAACGGAAACCGCGTGCCGGGCGATGCTTCACTGCCGGTGTTCGCTCGCGGCCGCGAGGCAACGGATGCGTGAGTACATGGATACCGTCGATGTCGTGACTGCACGCGAGTTGATGCGGATCTGGCGAGGCGCGGCAGGAGTATGCTCGCTGGCCTGATGCGTATAACTCGTTCGTTGCTGATACTTCTCGGCGTACTCGGCCTTTTGCATGTCTACATCGGGCTGCGACTATTGCCTGCCCTGCCGCTGCCGATGGCGGGGCGAGTCCTCGGCGCGCTGCTGCTGGGAGCGTCGTTTGCGCTCATTCCGTTGGGGTTGATGGCGCGGTCGACGCAGGATCGCTCGCCATCCTCAGAGCGCTTGGTGTTGATGGCACTCATCGCGATGGGGCTGTTCTCCTCGCTGTTTGTTTTCACGTTGTTGCGTGATGTCGCGCTGCTGGTCGCTGCGCTATTTACTCCGGTAGTCGCAACCGAGCACGTTCAGCGCCTCTCGGCGCTGGCAGTCGTCGGCATCGCGCTGTTCGCAACACTGATGGGTTACGTCAATGCGCGCCGTGTGGCTCGCGTGGTAAACGTTGACGTGCCTATCAAGAATCTGCCGGCTGCGTTACAGGGATTTTCGATCGCGCAGATCAGCGACATTCACGTCGGGCCAACCATCCGCCGCAACTATGTCGAAGGCATTGTCGCGGCAGTAAACAAGCTCGAGGTCGACGTTATTGCAATCACGGGGGACCTGGTCGACGGCAGCGTGCGAGAGCTGGCATCGCATGTCGAACCGTTGGCGCAATTGCGCGCCAGGTACGGGACGTATTTCGTTACCGGCAATCATGAGTATTACTCCGGCGAGCGTGCGTGGACCAACGAGCTGCGGCGTCTGGGTGTGCGAGTGTTGATAAACGAGCATGTCGTCTTGGGCGACGACGGTGCGAAGCTCGTACTCGCCGGCGTGACGGATTTCAGCGCCGGTCATTTCGATCCGTCGCAGAAGAGCGATCCGGCGGCGGCGCTGGCGAATGCGCCGTTAGATGTCGGTGCGAAGATTCTGCTCGCGCATCAACCACGGTCAGCATCCGCCGCAGCGGCGGCAGGCTTTGATCTGCAGCTATCCGGCCATACGCACGGCGGACAGTTCTGGCCGTGGAATCATTTCGTTCGCATGCAGCAGCCGTTTACTGCGGGGCTCGACCGACTGGGATCGCTATGGATTTATACTAGTCGCGGCACGGGCTATTGGGGACCGCCGAAGAGATTTGGCGCGCCGTCGGAAATTACGCGGATCAGGTTGGTGGCGGCGTGAGAGCGGCTCCCTCACCCGCGCGGACGCGCGACCTCTCCCGCGAGCGGGAGAGGTGAAGAAGTTCTTACGCTTTGCCTTGGGAGAGGGCAGGGTGAGGGATCTTAGCGCCGCGTCCCTCACCCGCGCGGACGCGCGACCTCTCCCGCGAGCGGGAGAGGTGAAGGAGTTCTTACCCTCTCCCTTGGGAGAGGGCAGGGTGAGGGGATCTTAGCGTCGCGTCCCTCACCCGCGCGGACGCGCGACCTCTCCCGCAAGCGGGAGAGGTGAAGGAGTTCTTACCCTTTGCCTTGGGAGAGGGCAGGGTGAGGGATCTTAGCGCCGCGTCCCTCACCCGCGCGGACGCGCGACCTCTCCCGCAAGCGGGAGAGGTGAAGGCTCCGTCCCCTCTTCCTTGGGAGAGAGTTGAGGGGTTCACGTCGACGAGGTCGACTGCCGGATCGCCAGCTTCGCTGGCAGGGTGCGGCTTTGCACCGGCTCGTCGTGGATCAGGCCGAGCAGGCTCTCGACTAACAACGTTGCCGCCGCCTTCGTATCCTGCTGCACGGTCGTCAAACTGGGGTTGGTGAAGCTTGCGATCGGGATGTCGTCGAAACCGGCGACAGCGACCTCCTGTGGCACTCGAATGCCGCGATCGGCCAGCGCGCGCATGGCGCCGATCGCGATCAGATCACTGGCGCAGAACAGCGCATCGAACGACGCGCCTGCGCTGAGCAGTTCGGCGACGGCTGCGTAGCCCGAGCGCTCGTTAGTGAATGCATCGATCTGCAACTCGGCTCGCAAGCGCAGTCCGGCATCCTGCAGCGACTGCGAATAACCTTTGTAGCGTTCGAGAAATTCCGGGTAGTGATCGGAGGCGTGGCCGACGAACGCGATATTGCTTCGGCCTTGTGCCAGCAGATGCCGGGTCATGTCGCGGCCGCCCTGGAAGTTGTCGCAGCCGATGGAAACGCCCGGTTGTCCGGGCAGCACCACGCCCCAGCGCACGAAGTGTGTTCCCTGTTCGACCAGCAATTCCAGGCGCGACAGGTATTCGACGTAGTCGCCGTACCCCAGCAGGATCAGGCCGTCCGCCTTCTTGCTGTCCTCATATTCCATGTGCCAGTTGCTCGACAGCTGTTGAAACGAGATCAGCAGATCGTAACCCTGCAGCGCGCAGGCGCGCGTCAGCGAGCCGAGCATGGAAAGAAAAAACGGATTGATCAGCGAGTCATCGAGCGTCGGGTCTTCGAAGAACAGCAGCGCCAGCGTGCCGGACTGCTGGTTGCGCAGGTTGGAGGCGTTCTTGTCGACCTTGTAGTTGAGTTCGGTCGCGATCTGCAGGATGCGCTGCCGCGTCTGCTCGTTCACCGTTGGGCTGCCGCGCAGCGCGCGCGATACCGTCGGCTGCGACACCCCAGCCAAGTAGGCGATGTCGAACGACGTAGCTTTTCCTTTACTGCGCATCGGTCCCCCGTCCGGAAGGGACCATTCTGCCAGTCACCCATCCCTACTCACCAGTCACTTCGGGGGACGGCCGGCGATCCAGGTCTGCAGGACATTGACGTCGGCGTCCACCAGCACCAGGTCGGCGCGATAACCGGGCTCGATCCGGCCGAATTGGCGGTCCAGGCCGAGAAAAGCGGCCGGATACAGGCTGGCCATGCGGGCGGCCTGAGCCAGGTCGACGTCGAGCATTGCAGGGGCGTTGCGCACCGCCGTCGCCATGTCGATGTCCGAACCTGCCAGGCGGCCGTTCTCATCCACCAGCATGTTGTCGTAGGCGATCGAAATCGGTCGGCCCTGCAGGCTGAAGGATTTGTTGGGCGCGCCGACTGTGGGCATGGCGTCAGTCACCAGCATGAAGCGGTCCCGCCGCTTGCTGCGCATGGCGATCCTGAGTGTCACCGGGTCCACGTGGTGGCCATCGACAATGATCCCGCACCAGCTGCCATCATCATCGAGCGCGGCGCCGACAGCTCCGGGCTCGCGTCCAGTGAGTTGGGACATGGCGTTGAACAAGTGCGTGAAGCCAGTCAGCCCATGGTCGAGCGCAGTGCGGATTTCCGCATACGTGCCGTTGGTGTGGCCGGCGGAAACGATTACGCCGGCATCGCTGAGCTTGCGGATGATCTGGGGCGTCGTGCGTTCCGGCGCGAGCGTCACCAGCGTCTTGCCGCCTTTGAGCGCGGTCAGCAGGCCGAGTGCATCTTCTTTGAGCCAGCGCAGTTTCGTTTCATCGTGGACGCCTTTGCGCGCGGCGTTCAAGTACGGACCTTCGATGTGAATGCCGAGCACGCCTGGCACGCCGCTTTCGATCGCTTCCTGCACAGCTTTCACCCCGCGCGATACGATGTCGAGATCGTCGCTGATCAGCGTAGGCAGAAAGCCTGTCGTGCCGAAGCATCGATGAGCCCGGCCGATTTCGCGAATCGACGCGACACTCGGATCGTCGTTGAACAACACGCCGCCGCCGCCGTTGACTTGCACGTCGATGAAGCCAGGCAGCAACGAGTGGCCTTGCAGATCGTAGGTACTGTCGGCCTGCCACCGGGCGTCGCGATCGACGATCTGCGCAATGCGCTCGCCGTCGATCAGTACCACCTGATGTTCGACCCAGCCCGAATCGCGGAGCAGTCGGCCGTTGACCAGCGCCAAGGTCATCACAGCGTCTCGGTCACTTTGTTGAGATGGGGCGGACGATCGGGATCGAAGCCGCGCATCGGCGCCAGCAACGATGCGAACCGATAAAAGCTCTGGATCATCAGCAACGGTTCGATGACGGCGTGCGAGCTGACCGTCGGCAGGGCGATTGCATCGGTGGCCTGCGCACCGGCCAGCAAGACATCGGCGCCACGGGCGATGAACTCGGTGGCGAGTTTTTCGATGCCGCTGCGGCTCTCATCATTCTGCGACAGCATCAGCACCGGAAAACCGCGGCCGACCAGCGCCATCGGGCCATGCTTCACTTCCGCTGCGCTGAAGGCTTCCGCATGCAGGCCGCAGGTTTCTTTGAACTTCAGCGCTGCTTCCTGCGCAACGCCGAGTCCGTAACCGCGACCGACGACGAACAAGTTCACAGCCTGCTGCAACACCGGCAGCGCTTCGCTCCAATCCGCTTGCCAGGCCTGTTCCAGCTGCTCGGGCGCGCGCAGCAAGGCGTCGATCAATGGTTGATCCGAATTCCAGGACGCCACCAGGTGCACGATGGCGCTCAGCGAGGCGATGTAGGACTTGGTGGCTGCCACGCTGGTTTCGAGCCCTGCGCCCAGCGGAATCGCGTGGTGCGCCAGCTCGGCAAGCGGCGAGTCCGGCGTGTTGCACAGTGCAATCACCCGCGCGCCATTGCGTTTTGCATTTTCGGCCGAGGCGAGCAGGTCGGGGCTTTTGCCCGATTGCGAAATCACCAGAAACACCACGCCGCGCAGATCGGGCTGTGCGTCGTACAGCGAACTCATCGAAGGCGCCGCCGACGTAGTCATCAACTTGGTATGCGACTCGATCAGGTACTTGGCAAAAGTCGCCGCATGATCCGAACTGCCGCGCGCGCAAGTCACTACCGCACGCGGCGCCATCTCGCGCAATAGAGCGCCAATGCGGCGCACGTTGACCGCATTGTTCTCCAACTGGCCGCGCACCACGGCCGGCGCTTGAGCCGCTTCACTGAACATCCTGCTGTTCATGCCTTCGATCATTCCTCCGGTCATGATGACGCGCTGAGCTCAGCGACGAAATCGTAGATATCGCCGCGATAAAACGATTGCGAGAATTCGACCGCGCGGCCGTCCTTGAGAAAGCCGACGCGCTCCACCAGCAAGCCGGCATCTTTCTCCTGCGCCTTGAGCAGTTGTGCCTGCTCCGCAGTAAACAAGACGGCGCGCAAACGTTGCAATGCGCGCACGGGACGATTTCCGGTGCGTTCCAACGCTTCATACAGTGATGTTTCCACGGCTTCCACCGAAGGCAGGCAATCAGCCAGCACAGTCGCATACTCCAGGGCCATCGGCGCTTCATCGGCGTAACGGATTCGATGAAAGCGATACACGGGCGTGCCGGGGCTGGAGCGCAGCGTCAGTGATTCTTCCGGGGTAACCGTGCCGGCTGCGCGATTGAGCCAGACACTGCGAGGCTTTCGACCGCGGGCGCGCATGTCTTCCGAGAACGAAGTGAGCTTGGAGAAGTTTTTCTCGACGCGGTTGCTGACGAAGGTGCCCGAACCTTGCTTGCGAATGAGCAGCCCTTCCTCCACCAGTCCGTCGACGGCTTTGCGCACCGTGATGCGCGAGACAGCCAGCTCTTCGGCGAGATCGCGTTCGGGAGGAAGCGCGTCATCCGGGCCGAGGATGCGATTTTCGATGGCGTGGCGGAGTTTGCGCTGCAGCTGCTGATATAGCGGCAGCGTGCTGGTCTCATCGAGCGGCCGCAGATGCTGGGACAGCGACGTCAAATCCTCTCTCCTTGCCCAAAAAAGTTGCTTCGTAAGGTCATTGTGGTGCGTTTTCGGAGCTCACGATGCCATCGTAATATTACCAATGCAATACCAATGTGCATTGATAGAGCATAATTCGCAGCTCCAGGTGCCAATGAATTAGCGGGAAATGGCGCTGGAAGACAAATGGTAGCGCGGGGCTTGGCATTTCCTGTGGAGTGGTACTATATTGGACCCATATTGGTCTGATCAAAACACACACAAGGGGTAGGGAGCTGTAATGAGCAAGACAAGCACGACATTGATCGGTGCGGCGGTGGCCCTGGCGTTGTTCCAGCAAACCGCAGTCGCCCAAACGCAATCCACCGCTGCAACGGATATCGTTGAAGAAGTCGTCGTTTCTGGCATACGCGGGAGTCTGCGCCAGTCTGTCGAGACCAAACGCGAATCGACGGCCATCGTCGATGCGATCTCCGCGGAGGACATGGGCAAGTTTCCCGACAAGAATGCCGCCGAGTCGTTGTCGCATGTGCCTGGAATCAACATCGACCGCCAGTTTGGTCAGGGCGAGCGGGTCAGCATCCGCGGCACCGATCCGGCGCTCAACCGCACGCTGCTGAATGGGCAGACGGTGGCGTCCGCGGACTGGTTCATCCTCGATTCTCCGGGGCGCACCTTCAACTACACCCTGCTGGCGCCGGAAATCGTCGAGCGCATCGAGGTCTACAAGAGCCCGGAGGCGCGCATCGACGAAGGCAGCATCGGCGGCACCGTCATTCTGCATACGCGTCGCCCGATCGACCTGCCGGCCGGCACACTGCGCACCTCGCTCGACTACGCTTATAACGACCGCGCCGAGGACGGCTCGCCGAACTATTCGGCACTCTACAGCTGGAAGAACGATGCCGATACGTTTGGCGTGCTGGTCACCGCCCTGCAGACCGAGGAGCAGTTGTCGCGTCACGGTGTCGAAACCTTCAGCTATCCGTCGGCGCTGGCCGCAGGCTTCAACCCCGCTCTGGTCAACAACGACCCATCCGTGGTGTTCCCGAATGCCATCAACTCTGCGCTCTTCGAGCAGGAGCGCAAGCGTACCAGCGGCACACTTGGCCTGCAGCTGCGCCCCAGCGACAGCTTCGAGTTGAATCTCACCGGCCTGTTCGTCAATGCCGAGTACGACAACTACAACCAGAGCCGTTACGCTTTCGTCGGCCACTCCCTGTCCGCGCCCAATGCAACCAATGTCACCATCAGCGATGGAGTGGTGACGCAGGCGGACTTTTCCAACGGCTTGACGCTGCTGGACGCCATCTCGCGGCGCTCGGAAGTTGAAACCTACGCGGTCGACCTGCGCGCCGACTGGCGAGGCGACGGCTGGACCGGCAGCGCCATTGTCGGCACCACCGAGGCCGATGGCGGCACCCAGCAGCAATATTTCCTCGAGTACGAAGCGCTGGGCGGGTTCAGCTACGACATCGGTAACGAGCGCGCCTCGATCACCTTCGACAACGATCCGGCCAATCCAGCCTCGATGCCCGGCATCGGTTTCGGCCAGTCGCGGCAACAGCCCACGCATGATGAAGAGCAATATATCCAGACCGATTTCACCCGCGAACTGGGCTGGGGCCCGATCAATCAATTGCGCGTCGGCGTGAAGTACCGGGAGCACCAGACCGATCAGGAAGCGCGCTTGGCGAACATCAACCCCGCGGCCTTCGCCGGACAATCGCTGACCAATTTCAACGGCGGCCTCACCCCCGGCAACATGCTCAGCGGCGCGAACGCAAGCGCAGACCTGGAAAACTGGGCAATCGTTAACCGGAGCGCACTTGAGAGCTTCGTGCGCGGCGCACCACTGCGCAACCCGTTCACGCAAGCGGCGGTCACCTCGCTGCCGAACTTCCCCGCGGCCGCCTTCAGCGTGGAAGAGGAGATCACGAGCGCTTACACACAGTTCGATTTCAAGGGCGAGGGTTTCCGCGGCAACGTCGGCCTGCGCTACGTGATGACCGATCAGGTCAGCGACGGCTCGATCGCGCAAGGCGCGGCCGGCAACTTCGTGCCGAATTCAGTCTCCAAGGACTACAACGACTGGTTGCCGAGCATGAATTTCGCCTTCGACATCTCGGATGATGTGGTGCTGCGCATGTCCGCATCGCGCACGATGGCGCGCGCCAACTTCTCCGATCTCGCCTCGTTCCTGGAACTGCTCGACACCGTGAATTCGGGCAACGGGGGCAATCCGGACCTCGATCCCTATCGCGCCAGCAACTTCGACGTGTCCGGCGAGTGGTATCTCGGTGACGAAGGCCTGTTCGCGCTGACGTTCTTCTACAAAGACGTGCGTTCCTTCATCGTCCGGCAGGCGGCGGACGAGCAGCAATTCAACATTCTCAGCGGTCAAGTGGAGACCTACAGCATCTCGCGGCCGCGCAACGGCTCGGGGGGTGAAATTCGCGGCTCGGAACTCAGCTATCAGAGCGCGCTTTGGGGCAACTTCGGCATCCAGTCGAACTACACCTATGCCGACGGGGGCACCGACGAGGGCCTGGAGATTCCATTCAGCTCCAAGCACACGATCAACCTGACGCCGTACTACGACGATGGCCGGTTCAACGCTCGCCTGACCTACGGCTGGCGTTCCAAGTACTTCCGTGAGATTGGCCGGAACGGCGCGGCGGTCACCAACGATGAGTATGCGCAGCTCGACGCATCCTTCGGCTGGCGCCTGACCGACAACATCGAACTGACGGCGCAGGTGCTGAACATGCTCGATGAGACGCACTACGAGTACGGCGGCGACGAGAACCGGCCGCTGGCGATCTACAAAAACGGCCGTCGGTACTTTGCCGGAGTACGATTCGCCTTGTGATTGGCCAGAACGGGCTGCGGCCGACAACGGCCGCAGCCCGGATCTTGAATCGTGTACACCAGGCGGCTCGCCGGCTCGCGCTTTCGCGCGAGTGCCGCGCGACTCCCCCCAGACGGCGGGCAGACATCACACATGAAGCAAAGGCAGACTGCTGCTGCGGCGCTCGCTCTCATGGGGGCACTGGCTGCTTTCGTGACGGCAAGCTGCAGCTCCGATTCGACACAGACAGCGTCGCGCGATGCTTCTCCGTCAAGTGGCCCAAGGGATCCGGCGATTTCGCTCATTCCTGCGCCGGCCAGCCTGCAGCGGGGCGAGGGCACATTCGTTCTCAATGGCAACACACGCGTTTATTTCGGCGATGGCGTCGAAGACAACCGCGTCGTCGTTTACTTCATCGACCTCGTGCGCCGGACTTACGGCGTCAATCTGCAAACCACTGCAGCCGGCAATGTCCCAGCCAGCAATGTCATCAGGTTCAAACTGCAACCAGACAAGGCTGCAGCCAGCGACAGCCCGCCCGATGTGGAAGGCTATTCGCTGGTCGCTTCCTCCAAGCGGATTGTCGTCTCCGCCGGTAACTCTCGCGGCCTGCTTTATGGGGCGGTGACGGTGTGGCAACTGCTGTCGATGCAGGACGACAAATTTGTCGTACCGGCAGTGACGATCAGCGATGCGCCGCGCTTCCGCTGGCGAGGCTTGATGCTGGATTCGGCCAGGCACTATCAATCGCCGGAGTTCGTTCGCAAGTTCATCGATGTGATGGCGCTGCATAAGTTCAACACGCTGCACTGGCATCTCACCGACGACCAGGCCTGGCGGCTGGAGATCAAGAAATATCCCCGGCTTACCGGGATCGGCGCCTGGCGTGTTCCGGCCGGCCCGGCCGCAAAGGCGGACCTGGATGCTGCGACCGGCAAGCCTCGCTTGTACGGCGGCTTTTATTCGCACGATGAAGTGCGCAACATCGTCGCTTACGCGGCCAAGCGCAATATCACCATCGTTCCGGAAATCGACATGCCCGGACATGCCAGTGCAGCCATCGCCGCCTATCCGGAGCTGGCCGTCGTCGCACCAGGCGCGCCGCAGGTGCCGGCGGACTGGGGGATCTATCGCAACCTGTTCAACGTCGAAGAGTCGACGTTTCAGTTCTTGGCAGCGGTGCTGGACGAGGTGGTCAGCCTGTTCCCCGGCGAGTACATCCACGTCGGCGGCGACGAAGCGGTCAAGGATCAATGGCAGGCCTCGGCGCGGGTGCAAGCTCGCATGCGGGAGCTCGGCGTCAAAGACGAACACGAACTGCAAAGCTACTTCATCACGCGCATGGAGCAGTTCCTCAGCAGCAAAGGCCGGCGCCTGGTCGGTTGGGATGAAATTCTTGAAGGCGGCCTGGCGCCGAACGCGACGGTGATGTCCTGGCGCGGCATCGACGGCGCAGTTGCCGCTGCCGCGGCCGGTCACGATACCGTGTTGTCGCCCTGGCCGACTTTGTATTTCGACCACCGTCCAGTCGAGGCGGCGAGCCCGCCGGGTCGCGGCCGCATCGTAAGCGTCGAAGAAGTGTACGGCTTCGATCCTGCGCCGGCGGCGATCAAAGAGGAACAGCGCAAGCACATCCTCGGCGTGCAGGCGAATATCTGGACCGAACATATCCGCACGCCCGAGCGCGTGGAGTACATGACGTTTCCTCGCGCGGCTGCAATCGCCGAAGTCGCGTGGTCGCCGGCTGCGACCAAAGACTGGTCCTCGTTTGCGGAGCGCCTTCCCGCGCTGCTTGAGCGCTACCAGTTGCTGAACGTTCGCTATTCGCAGAGCGCGCCGACGCAGCAGTTGCAGGCACATCGACGCACCAGCCACGAGCTGAACCTGTGTAGCAACAAGATTCCGCTGTCGCTCGAGGACGATGCACCTGTCACCGGCGAGCGCGCAATCTTCATGGTCGACGTCATGGAGCCGTGCTGGCTTTGGAAACAGGCCGACCTCTCGCAGGTCAACGCCATCGCGGCCGCGGTCGGGCAGGTGCCGTTCAATTTCCAGATCGGCGACGACGTGAAGGCGATCCGGCTTCGCAAGCCCGCCACCGCCGCCGGCGAGCTGGAAGTGCGCCTCGACACTTGCGAGGGCGAGCGGATCGCCGCGATGCCACTTGCGCCCGCGGTCGCCCAATACGCAGTGACAAGGTTGCCTCCCGAGGCTATCGAGCCGAAAGAGGGCAAGCACGACCTGTGCTTCACTTTCACGCAGAAGAGCGTCGATCCGACGTGGACGATCGATTCGATCGAATTGAAACGAGCTTCCAGCGCAGCAGAGGGCGTTCAATGAATGTTGCTACTCACGCCCTCCGTCCCCTCTCCCGCTGGCGGGAGAGGGCTGGGGTGAGGGCCTTTCCGTGCTGAAGCTCTATTCCCCCCTGCGTGGCTGGTGCGCTCCCCTCGACGAAACTCCGGACGAAGTTTTCGCACAGCGCCTGCTCGGCAACGGCGTTGCCATCGATCCCACCGGCGACACGCTGCACGCTCCTTGCGATGGCGAGATTATTTCGGTCGCGACATCCAGGCACGCTGTCGCCCTGCGTGCCGAGGGCGGCGCGGAAATTCTCCTTCACGTGGGAATCGATACCGTCGCACTCGGCGGCGAGGGGTTCGAAGTCCTCGTGCAGCAGGGTGCTCGCGTACAACGCGGCCAGCCGCTGCTGAAGTTCGATCTAGACGCCTTGGCCCGCGGTGCCAAGAGTTTGATCACGCCAGTCGTCATCACCAACGGCGAACGGTTCGCCGTGGTCGTCAGCCAATGCAATCGCAGCGTCGATATCGGCGACGTGGTGCTCGAGTTGCAAGCAGTTGATGCAGGCAACGCTGTGGCTGCAACCCCCGTGTCGCGCGAACCAACGCTCAGCTTCGTCGTTCCTCTCGAGTACGGCATTCACGCGCGCCCCGCCGCGTTGATTGCCAACTTCGCCAAGGCCCGATCTCAGGAGATCTTCGTCGTCGCGAACGGCCGAAAGGCGAACGCTCGCAGCGCGGTGTCATTGATGTCGCTCGGCGTGAAGCACGGTGATGAGATTGCGGTCACCGCTTCCGGCGATAACGCGGGGCAGATGCTTGAAGAGTTGCGACAACTCATCCTCAACGCACCCGAAGCGCAGCCATCGGCAGCCCGCGATGCGAGTGCAGCTCCAGAGAAAGCGATTAGATTGCAGCGGCAGGCTGAGTCGTCCCAGGAATCGCATCCAGTGCCGACACAGTCGGGCGACCGCCTGCGCGGTGTCATCGCCAGTCGCGGCCTTGCTGTCGGGCGAGCGATAACGCTGAAGGTCGCCGAGATTGCCGTCGTCGAGGCGGGTCGAGGCATCGCTCATGAAAGCACGGAGTTTGAACGTGCGCGTGCTGACGTTCGTGCGCGGCTTACTCAGCTTGTACAACATTCGCGCGGCGCTGCGAAGGAAGTGATCACGGCTCATTTGGAATTCATCGACGATTGGGAACTGGTGGCCTCCGCACGTCGTGCGATCTCGCGCGGCAAGAGTGCAGCGTTTGCTTGGCGCCGCGCGGTACGAGACAGCGCGGACACGCTGCGATCGCTCGGCGATCAACGCATGGCCGAGCGCGTCGATGATTTGATCGATCTCGAATCCCAAGTGCTGCTCGCATTGAGTGGCGAGGCGCCGGTCACGATTCCTGAGTTGCCGGAACGCGCCGTTCTCGTTGCGGAAGACCTGAAACCTTCGCAGCTGGTGTCACTGGACGCAACCAGGCTCGCGGGCATCTGTCTCGCCGCGGGCGGGCCGACTTCTCACGTTGCCATTCTCGCCGCTGCGATGGGCGTGCCGGCATTGGTCGCGCTCGGTCCCGCTGTGCTGGCCGTTGCAGATGGGGCGTGGTTGGTGGTCGACGCCGAACAAGGCAGTCTCAGCATTTCGCCCGATCAGGTGGCATTGGCTGCCGCCGAACAAACATTGACGCAGCGTCGCCAGCGCCAGCAAACCGAACGAGCAGCGGCGCATGCCGATTGCCGGACCGCCGATGGTGAGCGCATCGAAGTGTTCGCGAATCTGGCATCCATAGCCGAAGCACAAGTCGCGGTAGCGCACGGCGCCGAAGGCTGCGGCCTGCTGCGCACGGAGTTCTTGTTCCTCGATCGCGAGTCGCCACCGAGCGAAGACGAACAACTGCAGCAATATCAAGGCATCGCGCAAGCACTGGACGGCCGGCCGCTCGTCGTGCGCACATTGGATATCGGTGGCGATAAACCGATTCCTTATTTGCCGTTGCCGGCCGAAGAGAACCCCGCGCTTGGATTGCGGGGTGTGCGCACGAGCCTGTGGCGTCCCGATCTGCTTCGCGTTCAGCTCCGCGCCATTCTCCGAGTGCAGCCGGCCGACCAATGTCGCGTGCTGTTGCCGATGATCACCGATGCCGGCGAGATTCGCGCCGTGCGCCGCATGCTCGATGAAGTGCGACGTGAATTGGCCATCGTTACGCCGGTGCAGCTGGGGGCGATGATTGAAACGCCCGCGTCGGCGGTGATTGCCGGCCGTATCGC
Organism: uncultured Gammaproteobacteria bacterium; assembly: GCA_963710595.1. Taxonomy (GTDB): domain Bacteria; phylum Pseudomonadota; class Gammaproteobacteria; order Steroidobacterales; family Steroidobacteraceae; genus Steroidobacter. The sequence continues at coordinate 180,257 of CAVQAZ010000002.1, read as the reverse complement.
GCGCGAGGTGGATTTCCTTTCCATCGGCACCAACGATCTCACGCAGTACACGCTGGCAATGGATCGGGGTCATGCCGAGCTCGCGCATCGCATTGACGGATTGCATCCGGCAGTCTTGAATCTGATCGCGATGACGGTCGACGCCGCCGAGGAACATCACAAGTTGGTGGCTGTCTGCGGCGGGCTGGCTTCGGAGCCGGCGGCAGTGCCGGTTCTTATCGGCCTTGGCGTGCGCGAGTTGTCGGTCGTGCCGACGTTGGTGCCGCAGCTCAAGAGTGTGATTCGCACGTTGACCCTCGACGCATGCCGTTCGCTGGCGCAACGAGCGCTGGCGATGGATACCGCCGCAGCGGTGCGAACGCTGGCGAATGATTTCTCTGCGTCGGAATCGCAGGTGGCGTCATGAAAAATGTGATGGCAGGATTGCAGTCGATCGGGCGCGCGCTGATGCTGCCCATCGCAGTACTGCCGGTCGCGGCATTGTTGTTGCGGTTGGGGCAGCCGGATCTGCTGAATGTGCCGGCGATCGCCGCGGCCGGTGATGCGATCTTTTCCAATATCGGATTGTTGTTTGCAATCGGCGTAGCCGTCGGCCTGGCGCGTGAGAACCATGGCGCAGCGGGGCTGGCGAGCGTCGTCGGCTATCTGGTCACGACCAAAGGCGCCGAAGTCCTGATCGCGGTGCCGCCTGAAGTGACGGCTCAACTCGCCGGCCAGGCGCGCGATCTCGCTGCCGCCGCGTTTCGGGCCCGCGAACTGGCCAAATTGAGTGTGCCGGCGGGCTTGCTGTCAGGATTGATCGCCGGCTGGCTGTACAACCGCTACAGCGACATTCGCTTGCCGAGTTATCTCGCTTTTTTCGGCGGGCGGCGTTTCGTTCCCATTGCGAGCGGCACCGCGGGCATCGCGCTCGCGCTGGGTTTTGGTTTCGGTTGGCCGGTGCTCGAGCGCGGCATGGATGCCGCCAGCGAGGCGGTACTCGCATCGGATTCCATCGGGCTGTTCGTTTACGGTGTGTTGAACCGCGTGCTCATTGTCACCGGCCTGCATCACATCTTGAACAACGTTGCCTGGTTTCTGCTTGGCGACTATCAAGGCGTCACGGGCGACCTGAAACGTTTCTTCGCCGGAGATCCGGCCGCGGGCGCGTTCATGTCCGGATTTTTCCCGGTGATGATGTTCGGGCTGCCCGCGGCGTGCCTGGCGATGTATCGGGCCGCGGCGCTCGAGCGACGCAAGGCCGTGGGCGGCATGCTGTTTTCGATGGCGCTGACCTCATTCCTGACCGGCGTCACCGAGCCCATCGAGTTTTCGTTCATGTTCCTGGCACCGGCGCTGTACGCCCTTCACGCGGTGCTGACCGGTCTGGCGATGGCGATGATGGATTTGCTGAACGTGCGGCTGGGCTTCGGTTTTTCCGCCGGCCTGTTCGACTACATCTTGAATTTCTCGCAAGCGACGCAGCCGTTGTGGCTGGTGCCCATCGGCCTGGTTTACTTCGGCCTGTATTACGGCTTGTTCCATTACGTCATCGTCCGCTTCGGCCTCGCGACCCCGGGCCGCGAGGTTGAGGAAATCAACAACAGCAATGAGGCGACCACCCGGGACGGCTCCGTCCAAGACTGGATTCGCGCCCTCGGTGGCGCCGGCAACCTGGTCGCCGTCGATGCCTGCACGACACGACTGCGACTGGCGATTGCCGATCAGAAAGTCGTAAACGAATCCGCACTCAAGGCGCTCGGCGCTCGCGGCTTCGTGCGGCCCTCACCGACCAGCCTGCAAGTCGTCGTCGGCCCCATCGCCGATCAACTGGCCTCCTCGATTCGGGCGGGGTTGAGGATGCCTGCGAGCGCGGCGACTGCGACAATTGCGCCTCCGAAGTTACCGATAACGGCGCAGGTGGAGGAGGGAGCCCGCGTTATCGCCCAAGACCTCTTAAGCGCGCTAGGCGGAGTTGGCAATATTCGGGGGTTGCGATTGGCCGCCAGCCGCCTCTGCTTCACGCTGAACGACACCTCCATTGCGGGCGATCTCACCGGAATTGCAGGCGTGCGAGGGGTCGCTCGGCCGCAATCGAACAGCATCCATGTGATCGCCGGTCCGGTCGCGGCCCCCGTCTTCGCCACACTCACCCGATTAGGAGTGACGGGCGGATAGCCCGGTATCGCATACAGCCCCGCTTTCCCTCGGCGGCGCGCTCTGGCATGCTGACAACGTTGTCAGATCACAGCTCCGGCGCGCTCGGGGCATTCAAATCGGGGGATCGAGACGATGAATTCCAATAGCGGTAACGCGGCGTCCTCTCATGAGTCGAGCTACCTGCCGGCGCTGGTGGTGCTGACTTCGCTGTTCTTCATGTGGGGGTTCATCACCTCCCTGAACGACATTCTCATTCCGCACCTCAAGGCGATTTTCACGCTGACTTATGTGCAGGCGATGCTGATTCAGTTCAGCTTCTTCGGCGCGTACTTCGTCATGTCGGTGCCGTCGGGCTACCTGGTGGAAAAACTCGGCTATCGGCGCGGCATCATCATCGGCCTGTCGACGGCGGGGATTGCCTGCCTGGGCTTTTATCCGGCCGCATCGATGCAATCGTATCCGCTGTTCCTCGCCGCGCTCTTCGTGCTCGCCTCGGGCATCACGTTGTTGCAAGTCGCGGCCAATCCATACGTGGCAGTGCTGGGCCCGCCGGCAACGGCCGCCAGCCGTTTGAATCTTACGCAGGCGTTCAATTCGCTCGGCACCACCATCGGGCCGCTGCTCGGTTCGATGTTCATCCTTACCGTCGCAGTGAGCGTCGGTGCGCCCGTCGATACCGCCCGTGAAGTGCAGACTGTGCAGGGGCCGTATCTGATTCTGGCCGGCCTGCTGTTCGCGATCGCGGTCGCGTTTTCGCAATTCAAATTGCCGGTGGTCAGGGGCATGGACGCTACCACTGCGGCCGCAGACGATCACAACGTTCCCAGCGTCTGGAAACACTCGCACTTGGTGTTGGGTGCAGTGGGCATATTCATGTACGTCGGCGCGGAAGTCGCGATCGGCAGTTTCCTCGTGAATTTCATGTCGCAGCCCGAAGTCGGCGGCTTGTCGGAAAGCGTTGCCGGCCGCTACCTGGCGCTGTATTGGGGCGGCGCCATGATCGGCCGCTTCATCGGCGCGGTGGTGGTACGCAAGATCAAACCCGGCTATGTGCTGGCCTTCAATGCGACCTGCGCGATCGTGTTGTTGATCGTCGCGATGACCTCTGCCGGCAAGGTTGCGATGTGGGCGGTGCTCGCGGTCGGGCTGTTCAACTCGATCATGTTTCCGACTATTTTTACCTTGGGACTGGCGCGGCTCGGCCGGCACACCGGCGAAGGGTCGGGCGTGCTGTGCATGGCCATCGTCGGCGGCGCGATCGTACCGGTGGTGCAAGGTTACTTCGCCGATACCATCGGGCTGCTGCCGTCGTTCGTAGTGCCAGTGGTCTGCTATGCCTACATCGTTTACTACGGCCTGAGAGGATACGTCGTGAGCAGCGCGCGCGATGCGGAGATTTCGGCAGGCAGCGCGCGCGCCAATATGTGACGGCTTTCTCAAGGCGGAAAAGTCAACGGCCGGAACGCTGCATCGTGGGATGCGCGTGTGCCTGATGTTGGTGGCGGGAACATGCCTCGCGTGAGAGACTGCCGCGGCGAACGAGAACTCGCACGGGCAATTCATGACGGATGGCAACAGGCACCGCGTAGCAGGAAGCACGCAACAGAAAGGATTCATCGATGGGGCACTGCCGATGCTGGTCAAGCGGGCAGTAGTCGCGCAGGCCGTTCTCATTCTCGTCGCGATCTGGAGTTACGCCGCGTGGCGCGTTTACGGCGATAGGGCCGAAACGCTTGAGTCGGCCCGCCATGAATTGCGGGCCATCGCCGCCGGCATGTACGTGCACCTGCAGGCGGTGCTCAACGACAGTCTCGGCGCCGCCCGCACGGCCGTTCAGGCCATCGACGCCCAGGGCGGCATCATCGAAGTGCCGGTCGCGAAGACCGCCGAGCTGTTGGCTCGGGAACTGAGCAGCGGCGACTATGTGCGGGCGCTGTTCGTTGCGACACCGACTCGATACGTCGCCGCCATTCGCAATCGTGACATGCAGATGTTCGACCAGCCGCCGGCCTGGTTGCGCCAGGCGCTCGACGGTCCTCGCAACGTCTACATCGGTGCTCCCATCGCTGATCCCGTCGAAACTTCGCAGCGTGCGATCCCGATCGCCGTGCGCACGCTGGACAGTTCCGGCGCAACGGTGTGGGCCGGCGCTTTGCTGGGAGTTGAAGCACTCGACCAGCTCTACGAAACAATGACGATTCGCGGCGGCGCGCTCAGCCTGACTTCAACCAGTGGCGATTTGCTGTTGCGCGTGCCGACGCCGGCCATGGCGCATAAAGGCCAGATCAATGTGCGCGACGAGAAGGTGTTTCGCGCCAGCGCCAAGCTGCCCATCGAAGGCGGGTTCATCGAAGCGCCGAGCCCGTTTGCAAGCGGCACCTGGGTGTATGCGATTCGCCGCTTGAACGGTTATAGCCTGGCAGTTTCGGCGGCGCGCGAGAAAGACGCGATTCTGCAACCCTCGCACGATCGTACGCGCAGCCTGACCGTGGTGCTGGCGGGCATCTCAGTATTGTTCCTCGCGCTCACCGCGTTGTTGCGGCACTTCATCCATCGACTGGAGAATGCCAACACCAACCTGGCGCAACTCAACTCGGAACTGGAAAGCCGCGTGGCGTCGCGAACCAACGAGCTGCAGGAAGCAAATCAACAGCTGGCGTTGACCAACGAGGAACTGGAGGCGTTTACCGCATCGGCATCGCACGACCTGCGTTCTCCGCTCGGCGCCATCGCCGGGCAAGCCGGCCTGTTGCGAGATGATTTGCGCAGTTCGATGACGGACGCGATCCGGCAACGTATCGATCGCATTCAGTCCAGCGTCACTCGCTCATCGGAGATCATCGATGGCTTGCTGTCGCTGGCGCGCGTATCGCGCCAGGAACTGCTCAACGAACGCGTCGATATCACGACGCTGGCGCGGAGCATCGTCGAGGACCTGCGCCATCAATATCCGAGGCACGTCGTCGAGTGCGTGATCGAGCCTAAGCTGGCCGCCAACGCAGACCCGCGCCTGATGAAAAGCCTGCTGAGCAACCTGCTCGGCAATGCCTGGAAGTACACCACTCGCACGCAGCATGCGCAGGTCGAGCTCAGCTGCAAGCAAGCCACTGGCGGTGTCGTATTCTCGGTGCGGGATAACGGCGCGGGGTTCGATATGTCGCGCGCGCAGCGCCTGTTCGAACCTTTTCAACGCCTGCACACAGCAGCGGAATTTCCTGGCGTCGGCATCGGCCTCGCCATCGTCGCGCGTATCGTGCGTCGCTACGCCGGCAAGATCACGGTCGACAGCGAGCCGTGCCGCGGCACTATCTTTCGCTTTACGCTGCCCGCCGCCGCCATTCGCTCGCCCGAGTAGTCCAAAAAAAGTGCGGCAAAGGGGGCTGGATGTCCCGGTCACGAAGTCTTTACAGGTGACGACCGCGGCATGGGTTGGCATGCGGATGCGGTTTCATTGTCCTCCTGCGAGAGTATGAGCGAGCACATCGGTAGCGTCGATCCTGTGTCGCGGTCGTTCCTCGAGACGTTGCTGCTGGTGGCCGGCTTCCCTTGCTGGCAACGAGGGTCTGCAAGGCGCTCGATCCCCCCGAGCTCGAAGCGGGTTCCGGCGTTCGTGGGGTGATATCTTGGGGCTCCGATCGCCGGAGCCCCGTCAATGTCGAATTCGCCTTCCACCCGCCTGCGCATCGTCGGCATCGGCGGCACCACCAAGGCGGGATCGTCGACGGAGAAGGCGCTGGTGGCTTGCCTGGCGGCGGCGCGCAGATTGGGCGCTGAGGTCGAGGTCATTGTCGGCACGCACCTGGCCGGGTTGCCGCTGTACTCCCCCGAAGAGGCGTCACGAACGCCGGAACAGCGGCAGTTCGTGGCGGCCGTCAGAGAGGCTGACGGGCTGATTCTGGCGACGCCGGCGTATCACGCGGGCATGTCCGGCCTGCTCAAAAACGCCATCGATCTGCTGGAAGATTTGCGCGATGACAGCCGCCCCTACCTCGATGGCCGGGCGGTGGGATGCATAGTGACTGCCTATGGCTGGCAGGGCGCAGGGACCACGCTGACGTCGGTGCGGACCATCGTGCACGCCTTGCGTGGCTGGCCAACCCCGCTGGGGGTGACGCTCAATACCGCTGTTCCGTTGTTCGACGACGCTGGCTTGTGCACCGACGAACGTATCCAGATGCAGTTTGAAATGCTGGCGGCACAGGTGGTGGGATTCGCGCGGCGCTTCGCCGAGTAGGACTTTGCGTTCGCTGCCGGCGAGGCCCGATTGCGTCAAGCGCCATTCTGACGTGGTCGTCACTGACAGGCTGCTGACAGCGCACTGACAGGTTGACGCCCTCCCAGGCACCCTTTCCCCGGCAGCTAACATCTTCATGCGTTAAAGGTTTCTTAGTTGCACACGTTCGCTGGGGGTGACGGGTTACCATGCGCGCTTCTGTCCCGTAGCCCGCCAGGACTGGTCCGTTGCGGGTAACTTCGGCCGTATCGGAACGACTCATGTCAGATCGACGATCCTGCTGGCTGCGAAGGCTGCAGTTGGCGCTGTGCGTGATGCTCCTGGTCGCGGCGGTGGGCTGTTCACGCCAGCAGGCCGCCGCCGGCAAAGATGCAGGTGCACAGGTCGTCGACGTAATCACAGTGGCCGCTGCTGTGCAGCCTTTGGGAGTCGAGATCGAAGCCGTTGGTACGGCGCGCGCCAACGAATCCGTCGAAGTCACTTCCAAATCATCGAACACCGTGACGGCGATCCGTTTCCAGGAGGGCGATCGCGTGCGCAAGGGCGACGTGCTGGTCGAGCTCGACAGCGCCGAAGTTCGTGCTGCGCTGGCCGAGGCCGAAGCCGCGCTGGCCGAGAGCGAAAACCAGTTCAAGCGCAGTCGCGATCTTTACACCCGGCAAGCGCTGTCGGTGTCGCAGCTGGACCTGATCGAAGCTACCTTGAAGGGCAACCGCGCCCGCGTTGATATTGCAAAGGCCCGGCTGGCGGACACCATCATTCGCGCCAGCTTCAGCGGCAACACCGGGTTTCGCCGTGTCAGTGTCGGCAGCCTGGTGAATCCCGGCACGGTGATTACGACGCTCGATGACGCCTCGCTGATCAAACTCGATTTCACCGTTGCAGAAACTTATATCCATGCGCTGGAAAAAAATCTGCCGGTGACGGCGATGACGGCGGGCTTGCCGGGTAAGGAATTTCACGGCAAGGTGATGCAGCTCGATTCGCGCGTCGACCCGGTGACTCGCTCGATTGCGGTACGCGCCGAGCTGCCGAATTCGAACGGCCAGTTGCGCCCCGGCATGTTCATGACGGTTCGCTTGCAAGGTGAAGTAGCGCCGGCGCTGCTGATTCCTGAAGGCGCCATCGTTCCCGAGCAGGGCCATACTTATGTATTCGTCATAGAGAACGACCTCGCCATCCGCCGCGAGGTCAAACTCGGCAAGCGCCGGCCTGGGGAAGTCGAAGTCGTCGAAGGCCTGAAGGAGCATGAGCGCGTCGTTACGGAAGGCACGCAGAACCTGCGCGACGGCATCGCGGTTCGCGAGCAGCGCGAACAACCGGCCGCGCACTCCAACGGGGCCGACCCGGCGGATCAGAACGCGAGTTCCTAGCCATGAAACTCTCCGAACTGTCGGTGCGCCGGCCGGTCTTCGCGACCGTCATCAGCCTGCTGCTGATCATTTTTGGCCTGGTGTCGCTGCAGCGGCTGTCGGTGCGCGAATATCCCGACATCGATCGGCCGGTCGTCTCCGTCACCACGACTTATAACGGCGCATCCGCACCCGTCATCGAAACCAAGATCACCCAGGTGATCGAGGATTCCATCGCCGGCATCGAAGGCATCCTCAAGATCGAATCCGAGAGCGAGGACGAACGCTCGCAGGTGCGGATCGAATTCGACATCAACCGCGAAGTCGACGGCGCAGCCAACGATGTGCGCGATCGTGTCGCCCGCGTGCTCGGTACGTTGCCCGAGGAAGCCGATCCGCCGGAAGTGTTGAAGGCGGACGCCAGCGCCGACCCGGTGATGTACCTGCACTTCAGCTCGGACGTGCTCTCGGAACTCGAAGTGACCGACTATGCCGAGCGCAACCTGATCGACCGGCTGTCGACCGTGCCTGGCGTGGCGCGCGTCGCCATCAGCGGCGGCCGTCGCTACTCGATGCGTATCTGGCTCGATCGCCAGGCACTTGCGGCCCGGCAGCTCACCGTCACCGACGTCGAAGACGCCTTGCGGCGCGAGAACGTCGAGTTGCCTGCCGGGCGCCTGGAATCGCGCACTCGCGAATTCTCCCTGCGCACGGTGGTCGGATTGGAAACCGAACAGGATTTTCGGGAACTGGTCATCTCACGTGGTGCGGATGGCCATCTCATTCGGCTGAGCGAAGTTGCCAACGTGCAGCGCGCCGCGGAGAACGAGCGATCCGTTACACGCTTCGATGGCGCAACCGGCCTGTCACTGTCGGTCGAAGCGCAATCCAAGGCGAACACGCTCGACATCGTGCGTGGCGTACGCGCTGAAATCGAACGATTGCAGAAAACCATCCCGCCGGGCTCGAAGCTGAGTGTCGGCGTCGACAATGCCGTGGCCATTGAAGCTGCGCTGCGTGAGGTGCTGATCGCCGTCGCCTTCGCGCTGATCTCGGTGTTGGGCGTGATCTACGCCTTTCTCGGCAGCCTGCGTGCGACGTTGATTCCCGCTGTCACCATTCCTGTTTCCATCATCGCTTCGTTCATGGTGATGTATGCGATGGGCTACTCGGTGAACGTGCTGACGCTGCTCGGGCTGGTGTTGGCGATCGGGCTGGTGGTCGACGATGCAATCGTGGTGCTCGAAAACGTGCATCGTCGCGCCGAGGAGGGCGCACCGCCGATGGTTGCGGCGGTGATCGGCAGCAAGGAGATCGGCTTTGCAGTCATCGCCACGACATTGACGCTCGCGGCCGTGTTCGTTCCCATCTCGTTCTTGCCCGGCGACCTGGGCCGGCTGTTCAGTGAATTCGGGTTCACGCTGGCGGCGTCGGTGTTGTTCTCCGCGCTGGTGGCGCTGACGCTGACGCCGATGCTCGCATCGAAGCTTCCCGAGAGCGAGCAGCGCAATCGTTTCGCGCGGGCTGTGGACCGATTTTTCCGCCGCCTTGCCGAAGTGTACGAGCGCCGCCTGCGCTCGCTGATCCGTCGTCCTTGGTTGATCATGGGGGCGATCGCCGTGCTGATCGTCGTCGGCGCCGTCACCTTCAGAACCATGCCGAGCGAATTCACGCCGAGCGCCGACGTCGGTCGCGTCTTTATCAATATCGAGGGGCCGGAAGGCTCGAGCTTCGAATACATGGATGGCTACGCCCGTCGTCTCGAAGCCATCATTCTCAACGAGAAGCAGAAGTACGGCGACATACAACGGGTGCTGATACGAGTTCCGGGCGGCGGCGGCGGTGGCGGCCCGAGGACTGGTGACGTCAACTCGGCGCGAGCTGTGGTGATATTGACCGATTGGCGCGACCGTCAACGCTCGGCACGCGCAGTGACTGACTCGATCATGGGCGAGGCCCGGAAAATGCCCGGCGTGCGCGCTTCGGCCAATCAGGCCGGCGGCCTCGGGCGGCGCGGCAGCGGCGCGGCGCTGGAGGCTGTGCTCGGCGGTCCGGATTACCAGCAGTTGTCGCAATGGTCGGCCAAGCTTCTTGAGCTGGCGCGCGCCAACCCCGGATTGCGAAACCTCGATACCAATTACAAGGAACGCAAACCGCAATTGCGGGTGTCGGTCGATCGCAGCCGCGCGGCGGAATTGGGCGTTTCGTTGCAAACCGTCGGTCGTACGCTCGAAACGGTGCTCGGTTCGCGCATCGTCACCACCTATGTCGACCGCGGTCGCGAATACGACGTCATCCTGCAAGCCAGCGACGATGCGCGCGAGACGATCACCGATCTCACCAACATTCGCGTGCGCTCCACTCGAGGCGATGAGTTGGTGCCGTTGTCCAACATCGTTCGTGTCGATGAAACGGCGGGCGCCGTACAGCTGCCGCGTTTTAATCGGCTGCGTGCGGTGGAGATCCGTGCCGAACTGGCGCCGGGATACAGTTTGGGCGAGGCCATCACCTGGTTCCAGGAAACAGTGGCGCGCGAGTTGCCGCCGGAAGCGACGTTGATGTGGGACGGAGAGTCCGAGCAGTACTTGCGCACCGGCCAGCAGATGTACCTGACTTTCTTCTTCGCGCTGGCGATCGTGTTCCTGGTGCTGGCGGCGCAGTTCGAAAGTTTCGTGCACCCGGTCATCATCATGGTGACGGTGCCGCTGGCGCTGCTCGGCGCGGTGTTCGGGCTGAAGCTGTATGGGGCGACCATCAACATCTTCAGCCAGATCGCCGTCATCATGTTGATCGGCATCGCCGCCAAGAACGGGGTGTTGATCGTCGAGTTCGCCAATCAACTGCGCGATCGCGGCATGGAGTTCACTGCAGCGGTGGTGAAGGCGGCCGAAACGCGGTTGCGCCCCGTCCTGATGACCAGCTTGTGTACGGCGTTCGGTGCGTTGCCCCTGTTGTTTGCAGCCGGCGCCGGTTCGGAACAGCGCCGGCCCATCGGCATCGTGGTGTTCTACGGCACTATCGTCTCGGTGTTCCTGACGTTGTTCGCGGTGCCGGCGGTGTACTCCATCCTGGCGCGCAAGACTCGTTCGCCGCAGCACGTCAGTCGGCTGCTGGATCGGCTGCTCGGGCAGCATCGGCCGCCGGACGAAGCAAGCGACCGGTCACCCGCTGCGTAGCAAGTAATTCTGACGGTCATTATTGGCTATCATCTCTGCATGAGCCAGTTCATACATGGGATTTGCCAGCGCCTGGATCACGGCATCACGGTGATCGACACTGGATTCGTTCGGCCGCAGTTCGACGCCAGTTATCTGATCGTTCACAACGGCCGCGCCGCCTTCATCGATACCGGCCCCAACAATGCCGTGCCCAGACTGCTGGAGGTGCTGGCGGCGCAGGGACTGGACCGCAGCGCCGTCGATTACGTCATTCCCACACACGTGCATCTCGATCACGCCGGCGGCGCCGGGCTGTTGATGCAACAGCTGTCGAACGCCCGGCTTCTGATTCATCCGCGCGGCGCGCGCCATATGATTGATCCGTCGGCGTTGATGGCAGGCGTGCGGGCAGTTTACGGGCTCGAAGTTGCGAATCGCGATTACGGCGAGCTGGTGCCGGTAGCGGAGGAACGAGTCGTTACTACCAGCGACGGCATGGTGATCGAGCTGGGCGGTCGGCCGCTGCGCTTCATGGACACCCCCGGCCACGCCAAGCATCACCATTGCATCTGGGATGAGGCCAGCCGCGGCTGGTTCACCGGCGATACTTTCGGCATCGCTTATCCGGAACTGCACACACCTCAAGGCCCATACGTGGTGCCGGCGGCAGCGCCGGTGCAGTTCGACCAGGAAGCCTTGCATGCTTCGGTCGCGCGGCTGCTCGGCGAAAAGCCGACACTCATGTATCTGACACACTACGGCGCGGTCGCCGAGCCCGAAAAGTTGTCGCTGCAGTTTCTATCCCAGGTCGACGCAATGGCGGCCGCGGCACGCTCGCTGCTTGATGCGCCCGACCGCCACGAGAAGTTGAAGCTTGCTTTCGGCGCCCTCTACATCGAGGAGCTGCGTCGCTCCGGCGCCACGCAATCGGAATCTTTCCTACGCGAGATTCTTGCGACCGATATCGAACTGAACGCCCAGGGCCTCGGCGCCTGGCTGAACAGGCACAAATCAGCATTCGCCTTAAGCAGCGCCACAGCCGAATCGTGATCCAATGCACTGAACCCCGCGTCACGTCTATCGCATCCTGCGTGCGCCTTCACAGCTGGACCTCTCCGATGCCCGTGGAATTCATACCCATTTTCGCCTTTCTGTCCGGCGCCATGGCGGCGGCAGTCCTTTCGTCGCTGACTACCGCGCGCGCTGCCCGGGAACAGCAGGAAATTCTTAAACGAGGCCAGCCGGCCCACGGCCGCGTACTGCATATTTGGCGGCCGAAATTGCACGGCGCCTTTACCCGCATTTATTTCGAGTTCGAGCCGCAGGGTCTCGACCGCGCGGTGCGCGGTTGTCATGTCGACCGCCGGGCGGCAGACGAACCGGCGGCTTCTTTGCCGGCCGTAGGCGCCACCGTGAACGTGCGTTATTTGCCTGAAACGCCCCAGCGTGCAGTTATCGCCCGACTGGTGTCCCGTTTTACCGACTAAAACGCCTCCGCCGACGGAACCAACCCCGGGCCCGCTTCATTTCGTCGTCGATAAGTTCATATCGACGGCCCGAGGAGGGTGTTATGGGTATTCTCGTTTGGTTGATTGTGGGCGGCGTGGTCGGCTGGCTAGCCAGCATCATCATGCGCACCGATGCGCAGCAGGGCATGCTGTTGAATGTAGTCGTGGGTATCGTCGGCGCGCTGCTGGCGGGATTCATTATTTCACCGATGGTCGGCGTAGGCACCATCAATGAAGGCATCTCGCTCGCGACCTTCCTGGTCTCGTTGTTGGGCGCCGTCATCCTGCTGGCGATCGTCAACCTGTTCCGTCGCGGCAGCGCACGCTAACCCTAGCGCGCCTCCTCGCGTCGAACAGTAGTCGAAGCAAGAAGGGCCGGACGGTTCGCCGTCCGGCCCTTATTTTTATTGACTCGTCTACAGGATTGGCCTACGGCGCCAGCGCGACCCCGGCGTGCGCCTGCTTGCGTCCATCCTTGGCGCGATATCTTTCGAACCACGCCAGGATGGCGCTGGCCTTGGCCGCCGACTGCGATGGCCGTGCCGTCAGGCCGCCATGGGATGCGCCCGGGACTTTGACCAGCCCCGTCGGCACGCCTTGCAATTGCAACGCCTGGTAATACTGTTCCGAGTCGCTCAGCGGCGTGCGGAAATCCTGGTCGCCGACCACCACCAGCGTCGGGGTCTGCACCGATCCCACCAGTGACAAGGGCGAGCGCGCCCAATAAACGTCCGGATCTTCCCAGGGCAATTTGCCGAACCAGTATTTGGGCATGAACGTGGTGATGTCCGTCGTCAACGCGGTGCTGGCCCAGTTGATCACCGGCTTCTGCGTCGCGGCCGCTTTGAAGCGTGTGGTCTTGCCGACAATCCATGCGGTGAGGACGCCACCGCCGGAGCCGCCGGTAACGAACAGATTGTCTGCATCGACATAACCCTGCGCGATGGCTGCGTCGACGCTGCTGATCAGATCGTCGTAGTCGTTGCCGGGATAGTTGTGATGGATGAGATTGGCGAAGCCCTCGCCATAGGAAGTCGAACCGCGCGGATTGGTGTAGAGCACGACATAACCGGCGGCGGCATACAGCTGGTTGTCGGTGGAGAACACTGGTCCATAGGCCGAGAACGGCCCGCCGTGAATTTCGAGGACCAGCGGATATTTCTTGTTGCGATCGAAGTCCGGCGGCAGCACCAGCCAGGCGTCGATGGGCCGCTGATCGAACGACGAAGTCACTTTGAGCGGCTGGACCGCGCCCAGCGTCTTGTTGGCAAGCAAGCCTTCGTTGAGATGCGTGAGTTGCCTGGAGCGTCCGCCGCGGGCGATGGAAACATCCGACGGCCGCTGGCCCGTGCCGCTGGTGAAGGCAACCGCGCCATTCGCAGCCACGGAAAATTCACCCCCGGTGTACGGCCGATCGAGCGAAGCGCCGCTCAAGCCTTGGGCAACCTGCTCGACGCGGCCGTTGAGCGAGACGCGCGCGACTTTGGTGACCGCGTGATCGTCATAACGAATGTAGATGCTGCGACCGTCGCGCGCCCATTCCGCACCATCGATTGAGCGGTCCAGTGATGCGGTCAGCGAGCGCGAGTTGCCGCCGTCGGCATCCATTACGTGCAGCTCCAGGTTCTGGTAGCCCATCACCTGGTCCTGGAAGCTCAGGTAGGCGATCGATTTGCCGTCCGGCGACACTCCGGCTGCGACATCCGGCCCATCGCGCGAGGTCAGCGGTTTGATCGCGGCATCGGCGAAGCTGATGCGATAGACCTCGGAGTTGATCGGCTCTCGCCGCCAGTTCGACGTGCGATTGCCGGTGGCGATGATATAGCCGCCATCCGGCGACCAGGACAGCGGCCCCGATTCGTTGAATGCGCCGAACGAAAGCTGGCGCGGCACGCCGCCATCCGCAGGGACGACATAGACATGCGTGTAACCCGGCTTCAGATAGCCGGCGCCATCGGTGCGATAGACAATGTCCGTGATCACTTCCAGCGGCGGCGCCCACTGCGCGTTCTCTGGCTTGGGCGGCGCTGCGCCGAGCGGGATCTTTGAATCCGGCGCGAACATGGTGAAAGCGATCCACTTGCCGTCCGGTGACCAGGAGAGCGCATCGGGCGCATCGATCAGTTCGGCCAGCTTGGCGGTCTGCCCGGTCTGGGTCCAGCGCACGAATAATTGCGGGCGGCCATCCTCGACGCTGGAGATGTAGGCCAGCCGATCGCCGTTCGGCGACCAGCGCGGCGAGCCGTGCGAACCGTTGCCGGTGACCAGCGGCGTCTGCGCGCCGGATTCGGCATCGACCAGCCAGATCGAACTGCGACCGCGGTCGGTCATAATGTCGAACGACCGGCGCGCATAAGCGATGGCGCGGCCATCCGGGCGGATCTGTGGATCGGTCGCATATTGCAGACCGAACAGATCGCGGCCCTCGAACGTTTTCGCCGGCGCCTCGGCAGGCGCCGCCAGGGACGCGGAAGAGACCAGCACAAAAGCAAAAGCGAGCGACAACTGGCGCATACATCCCTCAGGCTCAGATCGGGTGGCTCGAAAACTGCCGGTACGCTATCGCTCCCGCCGGCAAGCGTCCAGTGTGGCGCGGGCTCCCGGCAGTCAATGCGATTTATCGGATCGGACTTGCCTCAGGCAGCGAGGGCGCGTGCGATATCCTTGGTGCTGGCGCCCAGCGCCAGCAGCGAGCGAATCAGCAGATCGAGCGTAACCGTAGGATCGGCTGCTTCCATTTTTGCGATCCGAGATTGGCTGGAACCCACGCGGGTGGCCAGCTGCGCTTGCGACATTCCGGAGTCGACGCGGCACTCTCGCAGCTTCCGGCTCAGCGCCAGGCGCATTTCGACCAGCGCCGATTCTTCCGCCGATAGTTCCAGAAAATCCTTGGCAGAGCCGACGCGCCAGCCGGCGTTGGCGAGGCGCTTTACTTTGGATGCTTTCACGGCGTCGCTCCTATGGGCTCAGCTGGCGATAGCTCGCCCGTCGCCGGCACAAGTCGATGATCGAATCCGGCGTCTCGCGCGTTTTCTTCGCGAACACGCCAGAATTAAAATTGCATCGGTCTCAAAGGCATACACTATTCGCCACGCCGAGCCTGCATCGTCTAAGCGCGGTTCGTGGCAACCGCGCCCGATACGCGGCATGGGTTTCCAGTGCGGCATGCCGATGTATTCGCCGTTTTGTAACAGGCGTAACAGCATGCCGGCCTCTATCCTTGCCGCTGCAGTGAAGGGCGGCGATTTGATTTCGCCGTGCAGCCACACCAGCGGCTTGGCCCTTCGGATAGCGAAGATCATATGTCATTCCTGACATGAAGGAAGCAGGGTAGCGATTTTGCTTTGAAGGCTGCGGTGGAAGCGGGCGAATTTCTCGGGTAAAGGCCCATTTTGTCGCCGCTTGCAGCCAGGCAGGCGCAGCTCGCTATTGAAACCGGAGTTCCCTGGCAGGCGAACTTCCGCCTTGGAATGGGAGGTAGGGCGCCGCGGTGGCTTCGAGGCCGGAGATTTTTGTGCCTTTATCGACGGCCGAGCTGTCGTGGCGTGTGCTTGGATTCGTCAACGGACTTCGGTTACTGGCGTCCTCGGCGCTGGCGACGTTGTTTGTCTCAGTCATGCCCGACACCATCGGGCAGCTGGACCCCGCTCTATTCGCCGGTTCGGCGACGGCGTATTTCCTGTATGCGGTGATTTCCATCAGCAGCATCCGGCGGCGTATGCCGGACATAGTGCTGCAGACGTGGACGGGCGCGTTCGCCGACGTGCTGGTGCTGTCGCTGCTCACCTACGCCAGCGGCGGCGTAAATCCCGGCATCGCGGCGCTGGTGACGCTGTCGGTCGGAGCGACCAGTTTCATCCTGCGCCGGAAACTGGCGCTGTCGATCGCGGCAGCGGCAGCGCTGACCATGCTCATCCAGCCGGCGATCACGATGCTGGCGGACGAAGACGCCGTCGGCGACCTGTCGTCGGCGGCCATTACCGGTTCGTTGATCATCATCATCGCGCTCGGCGTCTCGCAGTTGTCGCGAGCTCTGCGCCAGAGCGAGGAACTGGTTCGCGAGCGCGAGGCCACGGCGAATGAAATCACGGACCTGCATCGCGCGATCGCCCAGCACCTGCGCGAGGGCATCCTGGTGGTCGACGCCTACAACAACATTCCCTTGATCAGCGAATCGGCCGCGATGTTGCTGCAGGGGGCGGGCGTGCAGCCGGGCATGACGCTGGATGATGTCTCGCCGAGGCTCGCCAACCTGCTCGATACCTGGCGGCGCTACTTCTGCGACGAGCAGCGCGGTTCCCCGACCATGATGGCGTTCGATGGCGAGCGTCGCCTGCAGTTGAAATTCGTGTCGCTCGACCACAGCACCCAGGGACCAGCGCTGATCTTCGTGGAAGACAAATCGCGCGCCGCGGCGCCCGTGTGGCTGCCCGAATCAATGGCGCCGGCGTCGGTTCAAGTGAACAAGGTGCCCATTCCCCGTGAACTGCCGCGACCGGTTGAGAGCCTGCCTTGGGAAGTGGCCCGCGCCGAGAGTTCGTCGCGAGAACAGTTGTTCGAAGAGGAGCCGTTCCCCGCAAGCGCTCCGTCGAGAGTAAGCGCGATGGCATCAGGTACGCCCCAGGCCAATGTAGCGAGACTGAGTGCGGCGAGGGAATCGCGCCGGCCCAGCCCACCGAGATCCAACTCGCTCAAGGAAAATCTGGCCCGGCAGAACTCGTTCCGCGCCGCGCTTCAGGAAGTATCGCCCTGGGAAAACCCCAAACCCGTACCGGCAGCGCCGCCTCCGCCGCCGAGGGTGGCGCCACAACCGTCACCGCCGCCAGCGCCTGCTCGCCGTCAGGCGACTCGTCCCGCCACGAGCACGCTCACCAACAACGACCCGCGCCTGCGCATCATTCTTGGCAACGCATTGCAGATTGGCCGCCGCGATTCCGTGCGCAGGGAGCGCGTCGACCTGGCGGCGTGGTGCAAGGAATTCCTCACCGAGTTCTGGCAGACCGAGGAAATCGACGCTGACACGCTGAAGCTGACCGCGCCGAGGGAAAGCGTTCTGGTACGCGCTGATTCCGCCCACCTGCAAAGATTGCTGTGGACTTTGTGTACGGACCTGCTGAAGTACGGGCGCGCCAACAATGCCTCCGACCCGGTGGAGATCCGCGTCGGCCGCAGCACCAAGACGCAACGCCGCTATCTCGACGTCATCGACCGGGGCACGGCCATCGGTCCCATCGATTCCAAGCGCGTGTTCGAACCGTTCCTGTCGGCCGGCAAGGGCGGCACCGGGATTACGGTGTTCGTCTCGCGGGAGCTGTCGCCTGGCGTTCGCTCCGGCGCCAACAGCGATCCCCGGCCCGGTGGCGGCGTAGTCTTCCGGCTGGTGTTTGACGAGGCGCCGAACCCGAGTCCTCCGGCGGAGGATTAACTCCGGCCACGCCCGTTATACTGGCTGGCTTCAGTCAGTCCGATCATGGCGAGGTTTCGATGCGCACCGGCCGCGGCGTGGTGTTTACAGGAATGTGCCGTCCGTTGGCGACGTGACGGCGCAGTGGCGCGTCGTTCCACAGGAAAAAGCGCAGCACGCGGCTCAGCGGGTAAACGTCGCCGCGCTTGGCGTGTGCCCAAGTTCTGGCCGAACGCCGCCACACGTAAACGCTGGCTACGAATCCTTCGCGCTGCGCCGCTGACGCTGCAGGTCGTCATCGTGCTGGTGTTCACCGTGACGACGTGGTTCACGGTGAACTGGATCTACCAGGTCATCCGCAAGCCTTCCGAGCTGTTTTTCCCGGTCAGCGGCACGCTCTACAAAACGCCCAGCGAAACGTGGCGCTCGTACGCGCCGATATTTCGCAAGCACTCGACGGCGACCATCACGCCGGAACTGCTGGCGGCACTGGCGCAAGTGGAAGGCTCGGGCAATCCGATCGTGCGCACCTATTGGCGCTGGTCGCTGTCGATCAAGCCGTTCGAGGTCTATCGCCCCGCCTCCAGCGCCGTCGGCATGTATCAAATCACCGATGGCACGTTCGAGGAAACCAGGCGCTATTGCATTCACGATCACGTGGTCGTCGAAGACGGGCCCTGGAACGACTTTCGCTCATGCTGGCTCAACAGCCTGTACATGCGCGTCGTGCCATCACATGCGGTCGAGATGACGTCGGCATACCTGGATCGACGTATCGCGACCATCCTCGGCAAATATCGCATCCGCTCCGCGACGCTGAAACAGAAACAGGATCTCGCCGCGGTGATTCACGTTTGCGGCGCGGGCGCGGGTGCGAGCTATGCACGTCGCGGTTTTCAGTTGCGGGCCGGCCAATACTGCGGCGATCACTCCGTGCGCGGTTACATCGCGCGCGTGAATTCCATGAAAGCAGTCTTTGCCCGCCTGGCGGCGCGACCTGCAACTTCACTGTGGCAGTAGTTTTCAATCCACCGAGGGTCATTTGCGCCGCTTGCCCGCGCTCTTTTCCTGGTCGGCAACGATCCGACACGCGAGATTGATCGAACCTTCTGCCGCCAATGCCGACAGGGTGGCGAAATCGCAAGTGGGCCGACGCCGCAAGCGTGACTCGACGTACTCGTCAAAATGGGCCGGTGGCGGCGCCGATTCGTGCGAGAATCCGCGCCCTCGCCCAAGGCGGAACCTCCAGAAATGGGTCAGATGTCGGTGTCGGGCGGCGCAGGTAACTCGCCGCGGCGGGTGCTGTTTGCGAGCCTGATCGGCACCACGATCGAGTTCTTTGATTTTTACATCTTCGCCACGGCGGCGGTGCTGGTGTTTCCGCAGCTGTTTTTCCCGCAAGGCGATCCGGCCTCGGCGACCCTGCAATCGCTGGCCACGTTTGCGCTGGCGTTTTTCGCGCGGCCGGTGGGGTCGGCGCTGTTCGGTCACTTCGGCGATCGGATCGGTCGCAAGGCGACGCTGGTCGCTGCGTTGCTGACCATGGGGCTGTCGACGGTGTTCATCGGCCTGCTGCCGACGTACCAGTCCATCGGCGTGCTGGCGCCGCTGTTGCTGGCGCTGTGCCGCTTCGGCCAGGGGCTGGGGTTGGGCGGCGAGTGGGGCGGGGCGGTGCTGCTCGCAACCGAGAATGCGCCGCCGGGCAAACAGGCCTGGTATGGGATGTTTCCCCAGTTGGGCGCACCCATCGGCTTCCTGTGTTCGACCGGAGTGTTTTTGCTGTTGACCGAGAACCTGAGCGACGCGGAATTTTTCGCCTGGGGCTGGCGCGTGCCGTTCCTCGCCAGCGCCTTGCTCGTGTTCGTCGGTTTGTATGTACGGCTGCGGCTGCATGAAACGCCGGCTTTTCGCCGCGCGATCGAAAACAACGAGCGCGTCAGGTTGCCGATGCTCACGGTCTGCACGCAGCACACGCGTACCCTGCTGCTGGGTACCTTGGCCGCTACCGCGACTTTCGTGGTGTTTTATTTGATGACGGTGTTTTCGCTCAGCTGGGGCACCACGGCGCTGGGTTACTCGCGACAGGAATTCCTGATACTGCAAATGGTCGGCGTATTGTTCTTTGCCTTGACGATTCCGATTTCGGCGGTGGTGGCCGACCGTCGCGGGCGCCGTGCAATGTTGCTCGCGGCGACGCTCGGCCTGATGGCGTTCGGGTTGTTTTTCGAGCCGCTGTTCGGCTCCGGGTCGCCAGTGCGCGTACTGATTTTTCTCGGGCTGGGACTGGGATTGATGGGCCTGACCTACGGGCCGCTCGGCACCGCGCTAGCGGAGCTGTTTCCCACTTCGGTTAGGTACACTGGCGCCTCGCTTACGTTCAATCTCGCCGGCATCGTCGGTGCGTCGCTCGCACCGTACCTCGCAACCTGGCTCGCGACGCACTATGGGCTTGCTTATGTCGGCTATTACCTCACGGCGGCAGGCCTGGTATCCCTGCTGGCGCTGCTCTTGATCCGTCCGCCCCAGCCACAAACTTAGTTGTCCTTTTCACGTTCAAGCTATTCCTTCGCCGCTCATGCTCTCTACTGCCAACGTCTCCATTCAATTCGGCGCCAAGCCGCTGTTCGAACAGGTATCGGTCAAGTTTGCCGATGGCAACCGCTATGGCCTGATCGGGGCCAACGGCTGCGGCAAATCCACCTTCATGAAAATTCTCGGCCGCGAACTCGAAGCGAGCGGCGGCGAGGTGATGCTGCAGACAGGCATGCGCCTCGGCAAGCTGCGCCAGGACCAGTTCGCCTATGAAGACGAGCGCGTGCTCGACGTAGTGATGCAGGGCCACGTGGAAATGTGGAGCGCCATGAAAGAGCGCGATCTCATCTACGCCAACGAGAACGCCACCGACGAGGACTACATGCGCGCCGCCGAGCTGGAAGCGAAGTACGCCGAGTACGGCGGTTACAACGCCGAGGCGCGCGCCGCCAGCATTCTGAGCGACGCCGGCATCGATCCGGCCTTGCATAACGGCCCGATGCGTGAGGTCGCGCCGGGCTGGAAATTGCGCGTGCTGCTGGCGCAAGCGCTGTTCTCGCGTCCCGATGTGCTGCTGCTCGACGAACCGACCAACAACCTGGACATTCATTCCATCCGCTGGCTGGAAGGCGTGCTCAACGACTATGACGCCACCATGGTCATCATCAGCCACGACCGGCACTTCCTGAACCAGGTGTGCACGCACATGGCGGACCTGGATTACGGCCAGATCAAGATCTATCCGGGCAACTACGATGACTTCATGCTCGCGTCCACGCAGGCGCGCGAACGCGTCGAAGCCTCGAATGCCAAGGCGAAAGACCGCATCTCCGACCTGCAGGAATTCGTGCGCCGCTTCTCGGCCAACGCCTCGAAGGCGCGGCAGGCGACCTCGCGCCTGAAGCAGATCGACAAGATCAAGATCGAGGAGATCAAGCCGTCATCGCGGCAGAACCCGTACCTTCGCTTCGAACAGGAAAAGAAGCTGTATCGCAACGCCGTGACGGTGGAGGAATTGAGCTTCACCTATCCCGACTCCGACCAGCGAGTGTTGAATAACATCACTTTCAATGTCGAAGCGGGCGAGCGCATCGCGATCATCGGTGCCAACGGCGCGGGTAAAACCACGTTGGTGCGCTTGTTGGCCGGCGAGCTGCAACCGACCAAGGGCACCATCAGCTGGGTGGAAAACGCCAAGCTGGGTTACATGCCGCAGGATCCGCAGGCGGAGTTCGCCAACAAGGTCGACCTGTTCACCTGGATGAGCCAGTGGCGCGCGCGCAGCGATGACGACCAGATCGTGCGGGCAACGCTCGGGCGGTTGCTGTTCTCCGGCGAAGAGACCCGCAAGTCGGTGAAGGTGCTGTCGGGCGGCGAGAAGGGCCGCATGATTTACGGCAAGCTGATGCTCACCAAGCCGAACGTCCTGCTGCTCGACGAACCCACCAACCACATGGATATGGAAACGATCGAGTCGCTGCAGATCGGCGTGGAGAAATATCCCGGCACGATGATTTTCGTTTCGCACGACCGCGAGTTCGTCGGCGGCATTGCCACGCGCATCATCGAAGTGCGCCCGGGCGGTTCCATCGTCGATTTCAAGGGCACTTACGACGAATATCTCAAGGCGCAGGGCCTTGCGGCCTGAGGTGTGGCGTACCGGGTTGTGACTGCCGTGCACGTGCCGGGAAAACCGGCGCAGTGCATGGATTTGCACAATTTCTTCCACGGCCGCTTTCCGGCCGTGTATAGTGGCCGTGGCTCGTAACCTTTCTCTTTATCTTCTCTTGGTCTGCGGTGATCCAGTCAGATGATCACCAGCGTCGTTCCATCCAGCGCGCGACCAACTCAACCTAAACCGAATTGTTGCCGAACCACCGGTAGGCACGCGCATTGGCGCAGCCTTAGTTTTACGGCGCGTTTGAGTGCTGACGGATCGTCAGCGGGTTCGCGTCTCGCCTTATTAGGAATTACGAATGAGCAAGATTTACGTGGGCAATCTGCCCTTTTCAGCCGATGAAGATGCGGTCCGCACCCTGTTTTCCCAGCACGGCACGGTAGATTCGGTCGCCCTGATCATGGATCGGGACACCGGCCGCCCTCGCGGTTTCGGTTTTGTTGAAATGCCTCGCGCCGATGCAGCCCGCGCCATCCAGAACCTGAATGGCCAGGACATGGGCGGTCGTGCACTCAAAGTGAACGAAGCCCAGGACAAGCCCCGCGGCGGTGGTGGTGGCGGCGGCGGTGGTGGCGGTGGCGGCGGTGGTCAGCGTCGCTGGTAAGTAAGTTGTCTGCCCCGCACGCGCCACAAGCGCGTGCGGGGACGATCCGATGGCAACTCGATTGGAGGACAACATGAGCATTCATCGATCATCCGCGGGCGACATGGCCGCCCTTGGCGCGATGAACACATCCGATCGACGAGCTGCAGTGATGCGCGAAGAGCAGGAGCGGGCGGCGGAGCGCAAAGAGCAGCTGGCCTCGCAAAGCTCGCCGCTGCATGGGCCCGAAGACCGCATTCGCATCTGGGAACGCCTGCACGCACTGGCTCTGCCGCGCAGCGGCACTCATAAATTGGTACGCCTCATCGCTATGCAGACCGAACTGTCGGTGCAGCAGGTGCAGGACGAACAGCGTCGCCGCGCCACAGCGCGTGGCGGCCAGGATGTCGTTACCATTATTACTCCGGGCCCCGTGCTCGAGAACATTTCATGAAGCCAGCGGCTGTTACCGAGGCATTGCTCGAAGTGCCGTTTCGCCTCGATTCGATCACCCCGGTCGCCGCTCCGGCAGGTAGCGAGGGCGTCTGGCATCGCTATGTGATTTCGCAGGGCACCAATGAGATCACCGGCCTGCGCGCCGGCACTCAGACCGAAGTGACGCGCCTGGTCGATGACATGATCGAGCGCCTGAACGAACGCCGCCTCGGCAAGAACAAGAAGAAATAGTCTTTTACTCTCTCCCATCGGGGCCCATCGGGAGAGGGCGGGATGAGGGGTCCTTCCGTTCGCTTGCCGCGAGTCGCCTGCCGCTACTACAGTCGTGCGCATGCAAGCGATGGAAACGCTTAAATTCCTGCTGATCCCCCTGCGCGGCGGCGCCATCGTGCTGATCGCGCTGTTCAGCGTGCTGCTGCTGATTGCAGCGGCCGGCGGCCTGCTGGGTCTGCCACTGACGCTGATCGTCGTCTCCTGGTTTTTCAAATATGGCTTTGCGCTGCTCGACCGGGTGGCTGACGGTGTGAACGAGCCGCCGGTACTGTCGTATGAGATGGTCAATCCGGCCAACGAGTCACGGCCGCTGGGACTGTTGGTGGTCGTCGCGGTTTTTTTCGGCCTCACCGAAGTGCTCGGCCGTTGGCTGGGCACCGAGGCGGCAACATTTTTGCGAGTCTCCGGATTGCTGCTACTGCCGGCCGTCATCATGGCGCAGGCAGCGGGCGGGTTCCTGCAGTCGCTGAACCCGGTCATGTTGCTGCAGCTCGTGGCCCGAGTGCCGACAAGTTATGCGCTGATCCTCGCGGTTCTCGCCGGATTTTGGCTGCTCGCCGCCGCGCTGGTGAATTGGCTGCCCGACGGGGAGCTGCCGTTCGCAATTCACATTCCTCTGCCTGAAGGAGTGCGCATCGCCGTACTGATGTACGCGTGGCTGGCGTCATTCGCAATGATCGGCGGCGTGTTGTTCGTGCGACGGCTGGAGCTGGGCTTCGAGCCGTCGCATTCGCCGGAGCGCGATGCCGCCAAGGCGGATCGGGAACGACAGCGGGAAATTGACCACCTCGTCGACCGGATTTTCGCCGAGTGGCGCGGCGGCGCGTATGGCAATGCATGGCGCACCATCGAAACTCATCTCCAGCAGAGTCCTCGCCCCAGCGATGAACTGCGCGACTTGTTTCAACGCGCTGCGCAATGGCCTGACCGCAGGCTGGCGCATCGCCTGGCGCAGGAAATGTTGCCGCACCTGCTCAGCGCGCGCCGCACCGGCGACGCGTTGAATCTCGTGCGCTCGCAACTGCAAATCGACGCAAACTTCCGCCCGCTCGCCAGCAGTGACGCCATCAAGTTGATCGAACTGGCGCGTGACGCCGGTGACGGGCGCACCGCCCGGATATTGCTGGCAGGTTTTGCGGAGCGCTATCCGGACGATGTGGCTCGGCGTATTGCCGGCCAATTGGCGCAGCAGCTGGAGCGTTGACGGCAGCATGACGGCGTCCGCTCGCATCAGCGTGTATGTTCAGCCTCGTGCGGCCAAAACAAACATTGCAGGCATGCACGACGGGTGCGTGAAGATCAGGCTGGCGGCGCCGCCGGTTGACGGTGCTGCGAACGCGGCGCTGATCGAATTCGTCGCCGGACAACTGGATATCGCCAAATCTCGGGTTCGCATCGTTACTGGACTGAGCAGCCGCCGCAAAGTGCTCGAAGTCGACGGCGTAAGCGCCGCCCAGCTCAATCAAGCCCTCGGCGGCTGAGTGACTGGCCCATCGGGCACTGTCTGGCTGCTCCGCCAACAAATAACATCGGCGCCGCAGCGGGAATAAAACAGGAGCACCATGAAAGTCGTGAACTTTTCCCTCGAAGAGGGCAACAAGTACTTCGGCAAGATCGACGGCACGCGCTTCTTCATCGGCAGCCGCGTGCCTTACCAGGGTGGCAAGGGGCTGGTGAACGCTCGCGGCACCCCGACGCAGAAATATAGCCGCGCTCAGTTTCGCGACCACTATGGTTTCTGGGCCGACTTCATTCATCCCACGGCGACCGCGGAAGGGGCGTTGTTTCACACACTGAACACTTACGATCGCGCCTGCTTCACTTTTTCGTTCCTGCAGTTCGCCGCGCACGTTCCGAATGGCGACTTCGTGGTTTATCTGCGAGAGCTGTTGAAGCTGCCGCTGGCGGCTGAATATTTTCCCGACCTCGTGCTCGCCGGCAACAGGGCCTGCCGTGTGACGGACCTCGGTCCGGTGCCGCTGGAATCGGACGCGTCGACCGCCGGCTTATGCGATTACCTCAATCCCAGCACGAAAGAAATCGAGGACACGGAGGTGATCCAGGCGGCGAAGTTCGTGCATTGGGCACAGAACGATCCGCTGCATCGCCAGGCGCAGATCGAAGTGGGGATCGCCCATTTCCGTAGAAACATGCTTCAGTATGCGGCCCGCTACGGCCTCGACGGCGCGGCCGCGCCGTTATGCCTGGTGGTTGCCGACATCCGTCATCAAGGCCGCGCCAAGAGTCCCGCGATCATCGCCGCACTGGCCAGCCCGAAGCCGCTGGACGCATTGCTCAGCCTCGGTTCGGTGCTCTACCCGGAGCGCGTGAAGGTGCTGCGCCGGGAGATCAACGCGCTGACTGCCGACGGCACTTTCGGCAAGCTCAAATACAGCGTTGCCAAGGCCGACTTCATCTGACCGATCAATTGGCCGCGTCGGCGACCGGTATCATTTCCAGGTTGCCGTCTTCGTCGTCGAGCAACAGCAGCGTCGTAACCTCGCCATTCGACACATGGAAAGGCGTCGGCCCCATGACGATGGTTGAGCTGCCGGCATAGGCAAAGTAGATTTCGTAGTCGCCTTCCTTGAGCGTGAAATAACTGCTGGCCGACTGATAGGTCAGCGAAGTCACATTGGCGGCGGTATCGTCATCGTCGAAATCGACCACTGCGCCGGGCAGTCTCAGATAGAGATCCAGCGGGTCCTGCTCCTTGAGGCTGGCGGCGCCATGCAGGAAACGAAACGTCGTCTGCGTCGGGATGCTGCGGGCATCGGCCGAGAACACCACGGCGTCGACGACCGCCGCCGGGCCGAGCGCATACGCCGCATAGTACTGGCCTGCGGCCGCGGTAAATTCTTCGAAGAATACATACGGTGAGGCCGCACCCGCCGGCACCGCGATCATGCCATTCTCGCCGCTGTCGATGCGGATATAGTCAGTGGACTGTCGAAACGCGACATTCTGCGCCAATGGATTGGCCAACCCCGAGCCGACCGTCACATCGAGTGCCGGCGTGTCACTGGAAGCGTGAATGAATTTGAGCGCAGCGCCATCCAGGTGATGGCGCTGATCACCGCTGCCGCTGCCGGCCAACACCAGCTTGATCGCAGCCGGGCCCGGGCCGTTGGCGCCGGCGATTGCGAACAGCACGCGGTTCTGCTCGGCAAAAGTCATCGTATTGGAACGATAAAGCACCTGGCCGGTGCCGGTGGCTGTCAGTTCCACGACGACCTCCGCTGTCACAGTGGCGTCCTCGTCGAGCTCATCGTCGTCGCGGTTCAGAGTAAGTTCCAGCGGCGCTGACGATTCGGTGAGCGCCAGTGTATCGACGTACTGCCGCGTGGTAATCCCTGCCTGTACCGCGGTGATGTAAACATCCACCTCGGGCGTCTCGGCCGCGGCATGGGTGAACTGCAGGATCAGTTTTTCCTCATCGACGTCATCGCGCTGGTCGAATCCTTCCACCATGAACGTGCGAATGTCCGCGAGCGTTCCGTAGGCCACCATCGTGTAGTCGGTGCCGGGCAGAAACGTGTACGACGTGCTGCCGCTGACCGGTGTCGATGTGTCGTCATCGTCGTCATCGTCATCGAGGTCCGCCGGCAACACTGCGTTGAAGGCCACGTCGTGCTGGCCCGGATGGCCGGCGTTGAAGCTGGAGGCGCTGCCATAAGCGAGACTCGCAACGGTGGTGTCGTCCAGGTCGATCTGCAGTGTCGGCGAGTCTTCGACCAGATTGAGGCTGCGCAGATGAAACGTGGTTTCATCTTCGTTGAGCGAGCTGTTGTCGCAAGCTGTCAGCAGCATTGCGACCACGGCGACGCCAAATGCACGCGCCGCGTTAGAAGGCATTGCCGATCGAAAACTGAAAGCCTGCGAGTTCATCGCCATAATTCAACTCCGTGCTCCTGCGGTACGTGAGGGGCACTGCGTAACTGAAGCGAAACAAGCCGAGCGGCGCGAGCCACTCGACGCCGACGCCGACGGCCGAACGGAAGTGATCCATGTCGAAGTCGTACTCGACCGGGAAGCCGCCCTTGTCGGTGAACTGGGTGTCGCCGACGTAAGCGACCTGGCCGAAGTCGTAGAACAGGGTGAGGCGGGCGCTGTTGGCGAATTTTTCCGGCATGGGCAGGATGGCTTCGACCTGCCCGGTGACCGCCAGGTCGCCGCCATAGGGATTGCCCAGCGAATCGCGCGGACCCAGATGAGATTCCTCGAAGCCGCGGATGGTGCCGGGGCCGCCGACGAAGAAATTGCGCTGCGGCGGCAAGGCCGTCGTGTCGCCGAATGCCGAGCCGTAGCTGACGCGCGCGCCGAAGCTGAAAGGCAACCAGGGCATCATTGGCAAGCGCACGAATTGCCGGAAGTCGTAACTGGCGACGTAATATTCGATGTCGCTGCCGGGCGGCGTGGCGCTCAGCGACAGGCGGTGACTGGCGCCGCGCGTTGGAAAGATCAAACGATCGCGGCTGTCGTAACCCCAGCCGAGGTTGAGCTCGAACACCTGGTAGCGCGTGCCGAGGATGGTGTAGTCACCCGAGTCCTGTTCGTAAGGCGACCCGTTGGTCTGGACCCAGTCCTGAAATTGTTGCGAGCTGTAAATGGTCGTCGCCAGCTGCGCGCTTTGCCAGCTGCTGCCCAGGCGCAGGTTCTGGTATTCGCTCAGCGGATAGCTGAAGTCCATGCCCGCCAGCCACGTCTCGGTGGAAAAAGCCGACGATGCTGAAGTCAGCTGCGTAACCTTGCGATAGGAAACGTGGCTGGTGCGGCCGATGCCGTCGAGCGTGACGAATGGGTTGGTGTGCGAAATATCATAGGCGCGCGCATAGCGGCCGGCGTTCAACTCGACGGCAACGCGTTCGCCGCTGCCGAGAAAGTTCGAATGAACGATGTTGCCGTTCAGGATCACCGACTGCGATTCCGAATAGCCGATGCCGCCGCCGAACTGGCCGGGCAGGCCTTCTTCGATCGCAAAGTCGACATCGACCAGGTCCGGCGTGCCGGGCACCGGTGTCGTTTCCACGGCGACTTTCTGGATGAAGGGCAGGCGCTGGACGCGCTGCTTGGAGCGTTCCACCGCGGCGTTGGATAGATACGCGCCTTCGAGCTGACGCATTTCGCGGCGAAAGACCACGTCATTGACGCTCGAGGTGCCATTGAAATTGATGCGTCGGACGTAGACGCGATGCCCGGGGTCGACGACCAGCGTCATCGCCAGCTGCCTGGTGTCGGGATCGAGCTGCGGTACGGCGTCGACCTTGGCGAACGCGTAGCCGTCCAGGCCCAGCCGCATCATGATGGCTTCGGTGGCTTGCGTAATGCGCCGGCGCGAATAGGTGTCGCCGGGCTGCACCAGGACCAACCGGCGCAATTCCGATTCCGGCACCGCCATTGCGCCGCTCAGGCGCACCTGTGAAAGCCGATACACCTGGCCTTCACGCACGTTCAGCGTAACGAATAATTCGTCTTTCTCCGGACTGATCGCCACCTGGGTCGAGCTCACTTCGAAGTCGGCGTAACCGCGATCCATGTAGTAAGAGCGCAGTTTTTCGATATCGCCGGCTAAAGCTTCGCGCGCGTAGCGATCGTCCTGGCGGTACCAGGACAGCCAATTGGGCTCGCTCAGTTCGAACGGTCCGAGCAGCTCGTCATCGGCAAACGCGCTGTTGCCGACGATGTTGATCTGCCGGATGCGCGCGCGTTTTCCTTCGTTGATATCGATCGTTACCTTGACCTTGTTGCCGGGAACATCTTCGGCGCGCGCATCTACGCGCACGGCATACTTGCCGCGGGAGAAATATTGCTCGGTCAGGTACTGCCGCACCTCGTCCAGCACCGACTGATCGAACGTCTTGCCCGACGCCAGCCCGACATTGCGCAGCGAGCGCTGCAGGTCCTCGGTCTTGATGTCTTTGTTGCCCTTGACCTCGAAGCTCTCGATCGTGGGTCGCTCCGAGACCGCGACGATCAGCGTGCCGCCGTCGCGACGCATTTCGACGTCACGGAAGAATCCTGTCTCATACAGCGATCGAATCGCCTCGCCGAGGCGGCGGCTGTCGAGCCCATCGCCGATATTGATCGGCAAATAATTGAAGACCGTACCTTCGGCGATCCGCTGCAAGCCTTCGATGCGAATCTCGCCGACCACGAAGCGCGCCGGTTGGCCGGCGCTGGCAGGGGTCTGCTGAGCCTGTACTTTTTCGCCGCAAAGCGGGTTTCCGCACAAGGCGAGCATCGACAGCGAGACGGTGAGCGATCGCGGCATTCGCTGCTGGATGCACCCACTGCAGAAAGGGTCGCACGCTGAGCGGAGCTACGGTTGCCGAATGCTGTTGTTTCTGTCTCTGAATCACAGGTGAATGATTACAATGGGCGCCGCAGCCGTACACCTCGGGGATTTGCCATGGAGTGTTCTATGTCTCGACGGAATATTTTCCCCGCCTTGCTGCTCGTGTTCGGCATGACGATCGCATCTGCGGCGGAGAACGCGGCGCCGGTCCTGCCCGAGTGGGTACGGCAGAGCAATCGAAATGCGCAGATATTGCTCGACGTCGTCGCGAAATACGCACCCGAGAATGCGGCTTCGTTCGGCGTCGAGGGCCACGACACCGAAATCTTCGACCTGAAACCCGGCTATTCGCAGCGTCAGCAAGCGGATATGCAGGCTGCCGCCACGGAGCTCGAAGCCATGCGCGCTACGCAGAGTGATCCGCAAGTCCGGCAGGATCTCGACATTCTCGTGCAGGCGGCGCAGAACCAGCAGCGTACCTTGCAACTCAAGCACGAATTGCTGCTGCCGTTTTTCGATCTCGGTCAGTTCGTCTTCCAGGGTTTCCAGGACCTGCTCGACGAGCGCGTCGACCAGCAGCGGCATCAGGCGGCCCTGGTGCGCTTGCGTCGTTATGTGGGCGCTGAGCATGGCTATGAGCCGATAACGAAGCTGGCGCAGGCGCGCTTCGAGGAACGGCTCGGGGAAACGTCTCTCACTGGACCGTGGGTCGTCGAAGCGCAGCAGTACCTGGATAATCACTCGCGCTACTTGGACGGCATCCAAAAGCTGCTCCAAGGCGGCGGCCTGAAAGGCTGGCAGCGCGATTTGAAAACCCTCCGCGGGCAATTCGCCGAATACGATGCCTGGGTGCGCAGCACGGTGCTGCCACGAGCGCGCAAAACCAATCAATTGCCGGCCGCGCTGTATGCCGACAATCTGAAGAATTTTGGCGTGCAAATGGGGCCGCAGGAGTTGATGGAGCGCGCGCTCGCCGATTACGTGCAGACCCGCGACGAGATGGACGTCACGGCGGCGGCGCTGGCGAAGCAGCGCAACTGGTCGAGCGCCGACTATCGCGACGTGATTCGCGCCTTGAAGAAAGAACGCATTCCCACCGACCAGCTGCTGGCGCTTTACACCGGCCGCTTGCAGCAGATCGAGGCAATCGTTCGTCGCGAGCGCATCGTTACATTGCCGGAACGCAAAGCCGTGATTCGTCTCGCGAGCGAAGCGGAATCCGCGGCCAGCCCCGCGCCGCACATCGATCTGCCACGCTTGATCGGCAATACGGGCGAAGCGGCTGAGTTCGTGTTACCGACATCCAATCCGAATGCCAAGGCCGGCGCCGAGATGGATGACTTCAACTACGACGCGATTGCGTGGACGTTGACGGCACACGAGGCGCGGCCCGGGCATGAACTGCAATTTGCCCGCATGCTGGAGCGGGGTGTCTCAACCGCGCGCGTGGTGTTCGCCTTCAACAGCGCTAACGTCGAAGGCTGGGCGTTATACGCCGAAGCGGTGATGAAGAAACATCTGCCGCTGGAAGGGCGCATCGGCTCGTTGCAGATGCGAATGATGCGCGAGGCGCGTGCGTTCCTGGACCCGATGTTGAATCTCGGCCTCATCCAGCCCGAGGCTGCGCAACGCTTCCTGATGGAGGAAGTGGTGCTGTCGGAACCGATGGCCAAGCAGGAAGTGGATCGCTACACGTTCCAGGCGCCGGGCCAGGCGACTTCGTATTACTACGGCTACACGCGGCTGAATTCGTTGCGCATCCGGATCGAGCTGGCGCTGGCCGGCAAGTTCGACGCACTCGCCTTCCACGACTTCATCGTCAATCAGGGTTTGCTGCCGTTCGAGTTGCTCGACCAAGCGGTGACCGAGGAGTTCGTCGGCAGGAAGTGACCGGCAGAGTTACTTCTTTGCCGGCGCGGCCGCCGCTTTTTCCTCTGCGCGCGCCCCGGCAAGGATGCCCGGCAGCGCGTAGTTGCCTTCGTGACAGGCATATTCGTAGATCGGCTGGTTGGTGTGGTGGAACGGAATCTCGCCACGCCACGCAGTACTGAAGGTGTCGGGATCTTCGATCGTGAAGTCGTAGTGGATGGTCTGCGCCGAGGTGCGCGTGAAGCGCTCGGTCACCTTCAGATTGGGTGACACGGGAATACTGCGGTAGCTCGCACCCTGGCCGATCTGAATGGGCTGCGCCGGATTGAAGTTGGTGGTCTCTACCACCAGCGTGTCGCCCTCCCAGCGACCGATGGAATCACCCATCCAGTTGCGGACGTGGTCCGGCGGATGATTGCCGCCAAGGCGGATGATGCGGGCGTCGTGCACCATCTCCACCATGATCATCACGGCGTTGGCCGACTGCACGATCTGATAATTGCTGTTGTACATCACCGGCAGCATCGGCGGCCCGGAATTGCTGCCGAAACCGAGAATGCAGCGCTCGCCCAGGGCCCGCACTTCGGGGCCGTCGAAGCCGGCTTTGGCGGCACGCGCCGTACGCGCTGCGAGGCGTTGCCGGCCTTGTTCCGACAGCGTCGGCA
This sequence comes from uncultured Gammaproteobacteria bacterium, assembly GCA_963710595.1. GTDB lineage: Bacteria > Pseudomonadota > Gammaproteobacteria > Steroidobacterales > Steroidobacteraceae > Steroidobacter. The sequence continues at coordinate 148,111 of CAVQAZ010000002.1, read as the reverse complement.
CCTGACCATCGGCGGGCGACACGATTAGCGAACTGCGGCGCTCGCCGTTCACGGTCGCCACTTTGTTGGCCGGGTCGAACCAGAACACGTTGTAGCCGCCGACAGTGCCGCCGGGCAGAGCCTTGCTGAGATCGCTGGGCCGGTCCGATGCGGCGGCGAAGTCCTGCATGCGCTTTTCCATCTGCAGCGCTTCGCTTTCGGTGAGCACCAGCTTGTCGCCGAGTGTCTTCGGGCGCTCCACCGGGGTCAACGTAGCGTTGGTCCAGATGCCTTGCAGGTCCGGGTGGCCATCGGCGGTGCGCGGTGCTTTGTAGGGAGCGGCCAGGGCGGCGGAGCAAACGAAGAGCGCGGCCGCCGCCGGCGTCACTACCTTGATCGCGAGCGAAGGGAAAAACGGCTGCATCGCGCGAAGCTCCTGCATTACTGCACGCGAGTATTACAGAAGTCTTTAGGCCGGTAGCCCGTGTTGACCGTTCTTCAGTTTCACGGCGAAGTGCCCCGGCGCCGGTTCCGCTCAGCGGTGCAAATCAGAGATATTCGGACCGCTTCTTACGGTGCTGCGCCTGGCCCTCGATCTTGGCCAGCACCGCTACCGCCGCCTCGTAGCGGGATCTGGCGGTGCGCAGGGTCACGGACTCGATCGACGGGTCAGCCGTGTTGGCCGACAACTCTTTCTCCACTTCGGCGCGCAGCGCCGGCAAAGCTTCCTTGAGGGAAGCAAGCAGTTCAGGGGCGGCAGAGATCAGGCGGGCGTTGGCTTCGGCCGCGCCGTCCTCCGGGCCGGCGGCGTTGTGGCACAAAGCGACGTGCCAGACCACTCCGTCGATGACGGCATCGATGCACGGCTCGCTGGGATACCGAGGGTCGATGTTGATGATCCAAGGTCCTTGGGTGTGCTGTCCCATTCAACTTCCCTTCGTGGTTGCGTGAGTGTCTGCGTGTGAGCGGCGGTCGACGGCAAAGCACCCACGGCCGCCACTGTGTGTAGGACACCCTTTTGAAAGAAGTTCAGCCTCGCGGAAACCACGCATCGCCGGCACCTCTACCCTGGCGGCGATTGTCCAGCGTGAGCGACCGTTGTCAACACAATGAGCGGCCCGGTTCAGGGTTTTGCTGATGCGCCGGTCCTCACTCCGGCGCTTGAGGAATGTCACCGTGCATTGCTATATGGGGTATTCGAGCGGGACATGACATGAATCGCTTTCGGGCCGCCGCGCAAGTGGCGGCCTTTTTCTGATCGGTATCGGCAGCAATTCGCTCGTACACGGCGACGACGACGGCTATCGCTTGCGCTGCATCGATGGATAGTCTGCATACGCTCGACAGCCGGCATCAAGTTGGCAGCCTCGATGTGACAGCCGCGGTTGACGAGCTGATCAAGCCGCGGGTTTCACGCCACCGATCACTGGGATGTGCCACACCGCGTACTGCTGCGGATCCCGGATCGTCGCAATGATCTGATCGAATAGCACACGAACCTCACCGTGCGTGAGCTTGGTGTGCTGAGCGATGACATCCGTATAGCCGTCGCGCCACGCCTGGATGATGGTGGCAAAGGTCTCACGCGGCACTCGCAGTGTATCCACGATCACGTAGTCGACAGTCAGGCCGCGTACACCCAGCTGATTCATGATCGACCAGGTGCGACGCCCGATGCGAGCATCGGTATGCGTGCTGTGCGTATAGCTGATCACACCTTCGTGCCACAGCCGGTCGGGATCGACGGCGCCTGCCGGCATGTTGAGCATGCCGTAATCTTCGCTGAGCACGTGGATACAGCCGCCGGGTTTGCAGATGCGATACAGCTCGGCGAGCACTTTTTCCGGCTCGGGCACCGACTGTGTCACGTGTCGGCACACGACCAGGTCGAAGTGGTTGTCGGGAAATTCCAGTTCGAAAGCGTCCCCCTGTTCGAAACGGACTCGCGGCGCCAGCGATGCGTAGCGCTGGCGCGCATAGGCCGCCGAGCTTTCCAGGATATCGACGCCGACGAGGTCCGCCTGCGGATAACGTGCTGCCAGGCGGCTGGTGATTTCACCGCTGCCGCAGCCTATATCGGCAATGCGCGACGGTTGGCCATAGCGGCCAAAAAATACCTGTTCCTGCGGCCAGATGGCCTCCGCCTGCGCCGTCAGCGTGCGCAGCATCGACTCATCGGCCATCTGCTCGGCTTGCGGGTTACGTTGCTTGCTCATTGCGTCCGATACTCCCCTGTCACCGGGCGCCATGATGCGACAAGTGCGGTCTCTCGCACAGAGATATGCCGGAAGTAAGGGGTTCGCGCAATCCGCTTGCGCTTTCATGACGCTGTCGTTCCAAACTCCGCATCGCCCATTGCACTAGCGCGGTGCCACAGTACTTGCATCACGGCTGCGCTGCCCGCAGCGATAATCCCGGGCCCTTTAAGCTAATGGCTGATGTGCCCTTGCGGGCAATGCGCCGAGTCTGCAGTGACGCCCCATCCCCGTTGGAAACATTCGCCGCAATGCCATCATCATCGCAGACCTCGATCGGAGCCGAACTGTCGCCGCAGGAGGCGCAGCGGCAAATCGCCGAGTTGCGCGCCGAGCTGGCGGCGCAGCTGGGTGCGAAGGCGCAATTGCAGGAGAGCCTGGATCTGCGCAACGCCGCGCTCGATGCGGCCAGCAGTCATTTTCTCATTGTCGATGTGCGTACCGAGGAGAGTCGTATCGTCTACGCCAATCGCGCAGTGGCGGAACAGCACGGCTACGCCGGCCCGCATGAATTGATCGGCCAAAGCGCCACCGCGCTCGGAGGGGGCTACCCGCAGAACGAGCAGCTCGAAGAGGCGCGTGCGCTGCTGGCGGAGGGACGCCCCGCGCGCTTCGAAATGGAACTCGCCCGGCGCGACGGCTCGATGTTCTGGGTTGGCTTATCCACCACGCCGCTGCGCGATGCACACGGCGAAATTTCGCATCATGTAACGCTGGGCGCTGACATTACCGCGCGACGCGAAGCGACGCGCAAGCAGCGCGAACTGAACGATCAGTTGTTGATGGAGATGAAGGAGCGTGAGCGCATGTCAATGGAACTGCGCGTTGCGCAAAAGCTCGAGTCGGTGGGTCGGCTGGCCGCCGGACTGGCGCATGAGATCAACACGCCGATCCAGTACGTGGGCGACAGCGTGCACTTCCTGCGTACCGCCTTCGATGATCTTTCAAAACTGTTCAACGGGTATCGCGATGCGTTGCTCTTATTGAGCAGCACGAGCACCCCGGAGGCAGCTTGCCTGGCGGACCTGCGTGAACTGGAAACTGCCTGTGACTTCGAGTTTCTCCGCGTCGAGGTACCTAAAGCATTCGAGCGCACGCTGGAGGGCACCGAACGCGTCGCCGGCATCGTGCGCGCAATGAAAGAGTTCGCTCACCCGGATGCCGGAGAGCACATCCCCGCGGATTTGAATCGCGCCCTGGCGACGACGCTGACGGTCGCGTGCAACGAGTACAAGTACGCCGCCACCATCGTCACCGACTTCGGCGAGCTGCCGGGGATCACTTGCAATATCGGCGAATTGAACCAGGTCTTCCTCAATCTCATCGTCAACGCTGCGCACGGCATCCTTGATGCCGGACGTGACGTCACAAATGGCCGTATCGGAGTCATCACCCGCATGGCCGGCGATTGCGCCGAAGTGGAAATCTCCGACAACGGCTGCGGCATCTCGGCGGAAAATCTCGACAAGATCTTCGATCCTTTTTTCACCACCAAGGAAGTCGGCCGGGGCACCGGGCAAGGGCTGGCCATCGCACGCGCCATTGTCGTCGACAAACATGGCGGCGCCATCGATGTGTACAGCGAAGTCGGCAGCGGCACTCGCTTTGTCATCAGCCTGCCGCTGGTACGCCAGAGCGTGGTCAAGGCGGCTGCGTGAGCACCGCCATGAAGCGCTTATTGTTCGTCGACGACGAACCGGCATTGCTGGAGGGATTGCGAGGTCGCCTGCGCAGCCACAGATCACATTGGGATATGGTGTTCGTCGACAGTGGTGCGCGTGCACTCGCCGAGCTCGAACTCAGTCCTTTCGATGTGGTAATCAGCGACATGCGCATGCCGGGGATGGATGGCGCGGAGTTACTTGCCGCCGTCGCCGATCGTTGGCCCGCCACCGTTCGCATCGTCCTTTCCGGGCACGCGGAAGAACAGCAGTCGGCGCGCTTGCTGTGCATCGCTCACCAATATCTCAGCAAACCCTGCACGGCCCAGCAGTTGGAGAACGTCATCAACCGCTGCGTGCAGTTGCACGAGCTGCTCGCCGAACCTGGCCTGCGCAGCGTGGTGGGACGCGTCAAGAAACTGCCGGCATTGCCGGTGGTGTACGCGCGATTGAGTGCGGCAATCGCCGATCCCCGTGCCTCCATCAAAGATGTCGCGGACGCGGTCGCCGCCGATCCGGCGATCGCAGCCAAGGTGCTGCAAATGGTGAACTCGTCTTTTTTCCGGCTGGCTCGCCGCATCTCGCGCATCGATCAGGCGGTGAACTATCTGGGCTTCGCGGCGATCCGTAACATCGTCATGTCCGTCGAAGTGTTTTCGAAGTGGCACAGCGATCCGGCGCTGCCCGAGTTCGCGCCGGAGCGGTTGCAGGCACGGGCACAACAAGTCGCTGCCGCTGCGTGGGCGTTGACCAGTGATACATCGATCGCCGACGACGCCTTGCTCGCCGGGTTGTTACACAAGATCGGGTATTGGGTGCTGCTGCAGGAATGCCCCCAAGATGTCGTGCGCGCCGTGGTGATGGCGCGTGCCGAATCCATCCCGTTGCCGGTAGCCGAGCGTCATGTCATCGGCGCGTCGCACGCCGAGATCGGCGCCTACCTGCTGGGTTTGTGGGGCTTGCCGTATTCGGTCGTCGAGGCGGTTGCGTTCCAGCACTCGCCGGGGCGCGTCGTGCACTCGGAATTCGACCCGCTGTCCGCGCTGGTGATTGCCGGAGCGCTGACCCTTGCCGACACCCCGTTCATCGCCGGCACGCTGGAGTGCGACAGCGTCATCGACGAAAACTACATACGCGGCCTGCACCTGCCGTTCGACTGGCCGGAAGCCCAGCGCCGCATTCTTGAGATCGGAGAGCCTTCATGAGTGACATCCGTCCGCAGATCCTGTGCGTCGACGATGAATTACGCGTCGTCGAGGGACTGTCATTGCATCTGCGGAAGGACTATCGCGTTCACACCGCGCTTGGTGGTGAAGAGGGCCTGGGCAAACTGAAGGAACTCGGCGGCGTCGCGGTCGTCGTTTCCGACATGCGCATGCCGGGCATGGACGGGGCGACGTTTCTAAAGCGCGTGATGCGCTCGTACCCGGAAGCCAGTCGCATCCTGCTCACCGGCGAGACGGGCCGCGACGCCGCCGTGCAAGCGGTCAACGAAGGACAGATCTTTCGCTTCCTCACCAAGCCTTGTCCGCCGGACCAGATCAAGGCGGCGGTCGAATCGGCAGTGATCCACCATCGCCTGATGCGCGCGGAACGGGTACTGCTGCAGGAAACGCTGATCGGCTGCATCCAGGCGCTGCTCGACGTGCTGGCCATCGCCAATCCGGTCGCCTTCGGCCGCGCCAGCCGCTTGAAGCGGCTCGCCATGAGTTTTTCCGAGGCGCTCGGCAGCGCCGGGTTCTGGCAGCTGGAGGCCGCCACCATGCTGTCGCAGATTGGCTACTTGTCGTTGCCCGCGGAGCTGGTGGAAAAGGTCTGTTACGGCAAAAGCCTGTCTGCGGAGGAGCAGGTGCTGGTCGACGGCGTGCCGGAAGTCGCGAGCAAGCTGCTCAGCCACATTCCCCGCCTGGAGCCGGTGCTGCAGATCCTGAACGCGCTGAACGCCAAGGATGCGCAGCTGCACGCGTTGGGCGACGGCACCATCGGCCAGGGAGCGCGGATACTATTGATAGTGCTCGAGTACGATTCGCAGATCGCTCAAGGCCACAGTGCCACCGTCGCCATGCAGAGCGTGCGTGCCAAGTCGGCACGTCTCGGCGAATCACTGGTGGAAAAATTCGCTGTCATGGTCGGCGCGGGCGGCGGCAGCGAAATGCGCGAGATGCGCTTGGAGATGGTGCGGCCGGGCATGACCATCATGGATGACCTGCGCACTCACACCGGCACGTTGCTGGTGCCGCGCGGCTTCGAGGTTTCGGAGACGTTCCTGACCCGCCTGCACAACTTCGGCTCCGCCATTCTCGCGGAAAAAATTCGCGTCCTGGTGCCGGCTACGGTTACCTAGCGCCTCGAACCGGCCGGGCGGTTTGAATCGGCTTTTGTAATCCTGACAGCGCGAATGGCGACCACGTCACATCCCGAAGCGCGTGTCCGGGCGAAACTACTGCGGCTTAAGGTTTCATCGTACAGCGCGCTGATCCGGCAGTCGCTAAGATTCGGCCGCCCAAATCCCCGGCCGTCGCCGCCGTTGATCGAAGGAAACCCACGTGTATCGCCGCCTTTTCATTGCCGTTGTGTTGGCTGCCGTCATGCTGAGTCCGTGTGCGCAGGCCGAGGGTGAGCAGACTCTGCGATTGCATTGGAACAAGTCTTCGGAGACCGATCTGGCCACGGTCATAATCGGCGACTTCGACGCCTCGCCGGAAGCGAATTACCTGTGGGGCGTGGAATATGGATATCAGTTCAGCGATACGCTGTTCACGTGGCCGATAGCAATGACGGCCAACGTCGGTGCACAGTACTTCGCCGAACGCGGTTACCAGGACGATGGTTACGGTGCGACGGCGTTCATCAAAGCGAATTACACTTGGGAATTGCCGTGGACCGACAAGCGTATCCGTCTGGGGCTGGGCGAGGGCGTCAGCTATGTCACGCGCATCCCTATGAGCGAGGTGCGGGACTTCGCCATGAAGGACGGCGCGCAGTCGGAGAAGCTGATGAACTACCTGGAGTGGACCATCGATGTGCCGCTGCGGCAGTTCACGCCGTTCGCAGCGATGTTTCGCCCCGGGGGGATCGAGGATGCGTCGGCGGGTTTCCTGGTCTGGCACCGCTCGAGCGTGTTTGGCATCTTCAGTGAAACCGGCGGCGGCGTGAATTTCATGGGCTTCGGCGTGCAGGCGCACTTCTGAGCGCGGTCGCCTGGGCGGGTGCGGAACATTGCGTAGATGGAATTGCGGTATCAATCTGGGGACGATGGAGTAGCTCGAAATGAAGCTTGAAGTGATGTCGATCAGTTTCCTGCGCAGCGGTGCGCTGTCGGTTGAAGTCAGCGCGCAGTCACAGAAGGACGCGCCGGCGGAGCCGTCGCTGGATGTGGTGAAGATGTGGGTCTACCTGCCTTCGTTCGACACCGCTGGCAGCATGCAGGAAGTGATGGATTCGGCGCTGAATATCGCTCGCCAGTCGCTGCGCTGATTCGCGCCGGCCTCGCCACCGGGTCGCAAGCGGGCGATGCGATCATGACGTTTCTTTTAAATTCGCCGCCGCCGCCCGTATAAGATTTGCTCCCTGGCGCAGGGGGAAATCGATGCGACCATTCCGTTCAGCGGTACTCTGCGGACTGCGAGGGACCATCGTCGCTGTCGCACTGGCGCATTCTTTCGCTGCGGCCGCCGAAGTCGATGCCGCCCGCATGCTGGGCGCGGCCAACAACAGCACCGACTGGCTGACGCATGGACGCACCTACGAGGAACAGCGGTTCAGCCCGCTGGCCCGGCTTCATCAAGGCAACGTCAAAGAGCTCAAGCTCGCCTGGTTTTTCGATCTCGACACCACGCGCGGCCAGGAAGCCACGCCCATAGTGATTGACGGCACGATGTACGTGACGTCGGCGTGGAGCAAGGTGTTCGCGCTCGATGCTCGCAGCGGACGCGAGCTGTGGCGCTTCGATCCCCAGGTGCAAGGCGCCAAGGCGATCGATGCCTGTTGCGACGTGGTGAATCGCGGCGTCGCAGCCTGGGGCCATCGAGTGTTCGTCGGCACGTTGGATGGGCGCTTGATCGCGCTCGACCGCGTTACCGGCAAGCCTGCGTGGTCGGTGCAGACCACTGATCCTGCCAAACGCTACACTATCACCGGCGCGCCGCGTGTCATCGCCGGCAGAGTCATCATCGGCAATGGTGGTGGCGAGATGGGCGTGCGCGGCTATGTTTCGGCGTACGACGCTGCCAATGGCAAGATGCTCTGGCGCTTCTACACCGTGCCCGGCAATCCCAAGGACGGATTCGAAAACGCAGCGCTCGAGCGCGCGGCCAAAACCTGGCATGGCCAATGGTGGCAGTACGGCGGCGGCGGCACCGTGTGGGATTCGATGGCCTACGATCCGCAGCTGGATCTTTTGTATATCGGCGTCGGCAACGGCAGCCCCTGGAACCATCGCATCCGCTCCAACGGCCAAGGTGACAATCTCTACCTGTCCTCGATCGTGGCGCTGCGTCCGGGCACCGGTGAATACGTGTGGCACTTTCAGACCACTCCGGCGGAGTCGTGGGACTTCACTGCGACTCAGCACATCATCCTCGCCGACCTGGCCATTGGTGGCAAAACGCGCAAGGTGCTGCTGCAGGCGCCGAAAAATGGCTTCTTCTACGTCATCGACCGCGCCAGCGGCGAATTCATCCAGGCGCGCAACTACGTCAACGTCACGTGGACCACCGGGCTCGATCCCAAGACCGGCCGGCCGGAGATGATTCCCGAAGCGCGTTACCTGCGCGAGCCCGCGATGGTGTCGCCCGGTCCGCTCGGTGCGCACAACTGGTATCCGATGTCGTTCAGTCCGCAAACCAGGCTTGCTTACATTCCGGCGCTGGAGTCCTCGAGCTATTACAAACACGACGACGCTTTCCAGTTTCGCGACCGGACCTGGAACACCGGCATAGCGATATCGCGCGATCCGGCGAATGCGAAGACGGTGGCGGATTCGGCGAAGAGTAAGGGCGGGCCGATGCTGCTCGCCTGGGATCCGGTTGCGCAGCGCGAAGTATGGCGCGTGAATTATGAGCGTGCCGGCAATGGCGGCGTGCTCTCTACTGGCGGCAACCTCGTGTTCCAAGGGTCGGTGGACGGCATGTTCAACGCTTACGCCGCGGATAGCGGCACGAGGCTGTGGTCGTACGACGTGCAGAACGCCATTCTTGGCGGTGCATCGACGTTCGAACTCGACGGCGAACAATATGTGGCCGCATTGGCCGGCATCGGCGGCGTCGCTCTTGCCGGCGGGCTTGGTGGCGGCGCGCATACGCGCAGTAAGTTCGGGCGAGTGGTCGCGTTCAAACTCGGTGGCAAGGCGGAACTGCCGCCACTGGTGCCGACGGCAGTTCGTCGACCACCTGATGTGCGTCGTGCGAATACACAGGGCGACGTACAGCAAGGCCGCCGCAACTACGAGCGGATTTGCTCGGCTTGCCACGGCGAGAATGCCCGCAGTGCGACTGCCATCCCCGACCTGCGTTATTCCAACGCCATCGCCAGCCGCGACGAGTTCAAGGCCATCGTCATCGACGGGCTGCGTGCGGATAAGGGAATGGTCGGATTTGCTTTCACGCTGAGTGCAGCGGAAGCCGAGGAGATCCGCGCTTATCTGGTGTCGTTGGCGATCGCCTTGTAAGTCCCGTCGGCGATTTGCGTCGGGTGGCATTGTTGGGAATCATAGCTTCCCCCTTGTTGAAGAGTTCTTACCCTCTTCCTTTGGGAGAGGACAGGGTGAGGGGAAGCCGATTGCTGTGCCGTTTCCTTCGCGTGTCCCCCCTCACCCGCGCTTCGCGCGACCTCTCCCACGGGGAGAGGTGAAGAGATTCTTACCCTCTCCCTTTGGGAGAGGGCAGGGTGAGGGAAGCCGATCGCTGTGCCATTTCCTTCGCGTGTCCCCCCTCACCCGCGCTTCGCGCGACCTCTCCCACGGGGAGAGGTGAGGAATCCCGTCCCCTCTCCCGCTTGCGGGAGAGGGCGAGGGTGAGGGTCTTACTCTGGACTTGACCCGCGTGTCTCACACCGCAATTGCTGGCGCAGCAGGACACTCGCGCAAACGAAGGCGTGCAGCACATTGCCGCGGGCGTAACGTCTGTTCGCGACATGGCTAATGACACGGATACTTTGATGGCGATCAAGCGCCGGATCGAAGCCGGCGCCGATGAATTGCAGCACGTGAATTTCGTGTTCCTGAATTTCTTTTTCGACAAAGTCAAAGACACACGCACGCCGGCACGCTTCACCACGATCGCGGAGGGCGCCGCGATGTTGGATTTCAATTCCCCGGCAGTGCGCTAGTTCGTGCAGCTGATGAAGGATAAGCACGCGGTGCTCGATCCGACGGTGACGATTTTCTACGGCATGTTCACCAACAAACCCGGCTCGGTCGGGTTTGCGTATGCGCCCATTGCCAGCCGCCGCAGATTTACCGCTCGATGCTCAGCGGCGGCCTGCCGATTCCGGCAGGCAGCGAGCAACGTTATCGAGACTCGGCGGATGCGCTGTTGCGCATGGTTAAACTGATGTTCGCAACACCGAATGGGTCGTGAAAGATGGCAAGGTTTACCAGGTGGCGGCGTTATATCGCAGCATCGGGGTGCAGCCGCGCTGACAGCGGAACCGGGCGCCGATCTGCCTCGTTTCTTTGCCAACTACCCTTTGCAGCCCCCGTACCGGGCAGGAGTCGGCAATGTCGACGTTCAAAAACGGCGCCTATACGCTTTTCACCGTGGGATTGATGGCTCTCGGAGGCTGTGTCACGACCGGCGGCAATCTGAGCAGCTCGGCCGATCGACTGGAACGAAGCGCCTACGCGTTGCAGGAAGAGGCGCACGACGACAGCGCCCGCAGCGGCTATAAGCGCGACGCGCGGGAACTTGCGGAAGAGGCCCGTGAATTCCGTCGCACGGTGGAAGATCGACGCGCTAGCACTGAAGATGTCCGTGACGCCTTCGGTCAGGTGTCACGTCGCTATCACTCCATGCGTGATGAGGTGGAGCGTTCGCGTAGCCGCGAAGCCGAGGCGGAATTCCGACCGGTGACCGAGGCCTACCTGGATGTCGAGCGCGAAATGCGGTCGCGAGACAGCAAGCGCGATCGCTATGTGAGCGACGACAACTAGCAACTCAAGCCCCGCCCCGCCCCACAAGAATTCCACCAGAATCGGCCCCCGCACTGGTCGATTTCTTCCTCACGCCGTAAGCTCGCCGCTGGGTTACATCGCAGTAACCCAGCGTACCTTCGCGTGCCGCTGCAGCCTCTTAGAAACGCAACGAGCGCTCTCTTGGAAAACCGGAGAAGTCCGTGATCCGCAATAAAAGCATCTTGGTTCTCACGGCCAGCAGCGCTGCCTTGACGGCAGGCACTGCCCTCGCCGACTCCATGCGGTGTGGCAAGTGGGTCGTCAACGAGTCTACGACCAAGGACGAGTTGCTGAAAAAATGTGGTGAGCCACTGAGCCGCGAAGTGACTCGGGAAGACGCGATGGCGCGCAACCCCGCCGGCGCTCCGGTAAAAACCGGGGCGGTGACCGTGACCGAACGCTGGATCTACAAACCGACGCCGGGCACCTTACCCATGCAGGTCGTGATCGTCGACGACAAAATCGTCAGCCTGCAACGCGCCGATTGATGTTTTTCTGCGGGCGCCGGATGCAGCCGGGCTGTCTTGCCCGGCTGCATGAGAATCACTGAACCAAACGCTCAGTCGCTGCTCTTGCCGGCGGCCTTGTTGCAGTTCTGGACGTCGCGCTTGCTCATCTCACGGCCGCGGCTGGTGTAAGCCGACAGCTCGCCGAGGGCTTCCGCAACCTTGCGGCATTCCTTCATGTAGGAGTCCAGGCTGCCACGGCGATCGCCCTTGCCTTCGCACTGGTCGCCTTCGCAGCGCCACTTCACGCCGGCGATTTCGGTTTCGCTCGGTGTCGCCACCGGCGTAACGAGCACGGCCTGTGCGTTGTACGCAGGGCTGGCTGCAGTCACCAGAGTGCTCATCGCCAGAGTGCAGACTGCCACTGCGCTCGCCATCACCAACATACGCATCGTCAATTCTCCTCGTTCATACAGTGCGTTTCGGACGGCCGGCACTGTAGGCATCAACGCAGCAAATACAAATGCGTCCTGCAGAACGAGTGAAATGCCTGCCGCTCAGGAATAGCTTGCGTGTTTTGTGAGATGGAAGAGCGCGCTGAACTTTTTTTTGCGTTAGGGAAACGCATGTTTGTTAGTTGTTTCGGAGCCTTGATCCCCGAGGCGCGCGCCTATGATGCATGGATTCACGGCGTTTGTGAAGAATGATGAAAGAAAGATTATCTCTGTGAGCTGGCGCAACCGGCGCTGCGCAAAATTCGCGGATGGACGACAGCGTTCGCGCGGCATTCAGCAGCCGGTGCGGGCTTGCGTTGCCACGACAACTGCGAAGAAGTGTACGCGCGGTGCAGCAAGAAATGTCAGCACCAACAAAAATTGTCAGTGCGAAGCGGCGCTGGGCGGCCAGGAGCAATGTGACGACGCGATGATGCCTTGCTGCCTTCGTGAACTGGCGTCGGCGTGCGAGAGAGCAGGAGAGGGAGGAGGGAGCCGCGCTGGCGGCGACAGAAGCGGTCGAGCCGGAGTGAATCTCCGGCTCGACCTGGAGGAGTCTCAAGTGGTGGGCGTGTCGCTGAACAGCTCGGCCTGCGACGGCTCCGAAGTCTTCTGCGCCTGGTCTTCCTTGACGTTGCGATAACGGATCACGCCGAACACCATTTCTTCCCAAGTCTGCTCGCCCCAGGTGACTACGCGCTTGGGGTCCGGGTTGGCCTTGTTCTGGCTCGAGTTGTCGAACACCTGCGTGTAGACGATGCGGGTGCCGGCGGGCACGGTCAGCGGCTTGGCGAGGTCATAGGTGGACTGCCAGTTGAAGTCATAGGTCGGAATGTTCAGCAGTATTTCCTGCCGGCCGTCGGGATAGTGAGCGACGAAGCTGGAGGACTTGCCACGGAAGTGCGCATGCGGATGCAGACTGTAGATCACCGCATCCTGATCGAACTTTCGTTCCGCCACCTCGGTGTGAAGTTTGGCCTCGGCAGGAATCTTCAGCTTCACGTTGATGAAGATCATGCTGCGATAGTTGTACTTGGGCGGATCCTTCATGAAGTACAGGCCCATGCGCGTCACGTCGGTAAGCTCCTGGCCGTTCGGCGTGTAGTGCACCTGGAAGTGCAGCTTGGCCTTGGCAGGCAGCAGGATGCCGTTGTCCTTCGGCACCTGCAGCGGCTCTGCGCCCGGCACATAGTTGTTCAGGCTGATGCTGCCGCGAGTTTCGCCGCCGGCGGTAGCGATGATGTGATGCAGGACCGCGCGCTGGCCGGGAAGGAAGTCCACCGCCCGTACCCACACATCATGATCCAGCGGATTTTCGATCTTGATGTTCTGATAGGGAATGGTGCCGGTCGCGGGCGTCGTGAACGGCGGCAGCTCGACCACCAGGTCCGGCTTGCCGAGGGCCCACTCCGGCCAATCTTTTTTCTGCGCCAGCAGCGGATCGGCGCCCGTGCCACGAGGCGAGCCCGCTTCGATCCAGTGAACCAGCGTCTGCGCTTGCACCGGCGTCAGGCCGCGATCGTTGCTGAACACGCCGTAGTGAGGGTCGGCGTGCCACGGCGGCATGCGCTGCGTGCGCACGACCTCGCGAATCATCGGCGAGAAGCCGCGGATCATGTCGTAGCTGCTCATCTGCCAGGGGCCGATGCCGCCTTCGCGATGACACACGACGCATTTCTCCATCAACAGCGGCGCGATTTGTTTCTCGTAGGAAATCTTTGCGTGCGCGGCGCGCTTGTCTCGCTCCGGCATCTTGATCGTACAGCCGGTGGCCGCGGTGGTTGCAGTCGGCGCCGGCTTGTCGGCGAGCAGTGCATCGATTGCTCCGGCTACGCCCTTGCTGTCGCCGCGGTAGGCTACTTTCCAACCCTTGGGACTCAGTACCAGCACTTCGCCGTTGCGCGTCAGGTTCAGCGACTCGCCTACCAGTTGCGCGGTGTCGAGCATGACCGGCAGTTTGATGCCGGCCTGCGCCGCTTCCTTGCCGATCGCTTCCCGCGAATCGCCCAGGTTCGAATTGATGGCGAGGAAGGTCACGCCCTGCGGTTCATATTTGCTTTGCAGGCGTTGCAAGGCAGTCGCAGCCTGTCGCGACCCATCGCAGCCATTGCCCTGCGCGAGCAGCACGACGGCCTTCATGTCCGAAAGGTAATACAGTTCGTGCGCAACGCCCTGGTGGTCGTTCAGGCGGAAGTTGTCCGCGATGTCGGCAGACGCCGGCACCTGCGTTGACAGTAACAAGCTCGAAACGAGAATCCCGGCACGATGGAGGTTACGCATGTGACATCCGTTTATGGTGGCCCACAAGGTGGAAGGCAGAGTGTGCGGGCGGCGTTCAATACTGTCCACGAGGGCGTCTGCGTGAACGGGGTATCTTGATAAATCTTGTGCGTCAGGAGCGGCGGGAAGCTGTTCGCGACTCGTTACAATCGCTGTATCGCTGCGTTCCGCGTCACAATTCGATGAGGTGAGAGATGAATAGCCGGCTGCGGGTCTGCATTGCCGTTTCCTTTGCAGTAATAACCATGACGGCGCATTCGGGGGAAAGCTCAACACGATATCGAGCCCCTCGCACCGCCGAGGGCGTGCCCGATCTGCAGGGCGTATGGACCAACCAGACCGCGACGCCCATGGAGCGCGCGCCGGAGTTGGGCGAGCGCCGTGCATTCACCGATGCAGAGGCGGCGGCGATCGGCAAAGCGGCGGTCGCCGCGGTCGAGGCCGACGCCGCGCCCAGCGATCCGAACAAGAAAATCGAAGCCGCAGGTTCGCTGCCGCCGATCGGCAACTACAACCTGTTCTGGACCGATCGCGGCATGAGTGTGGCCGTCATCAATGGTGAGCCGCGCACCTCGATGATCATCGAGCCGTCCAACGGTCGCATTCCGCCCCTGAGGGCAGCGGCGCTCGAGCGCATGGCGGCGACGAAGATCGGGCGTTCCAACGATGGGCCGGAAGGCCGCGCGCTCGGCGAACGTTGCCTGTTGTCGTTCGGTTATGCCTCCGGCCCGCCGATGCTGCCGGTGATGTACAACAGCTATTACCAGATCGTGCAATCGCCGGGATACGTGGTGATCCTGGTGGAGATGGTGCATGACGCGCGCATCATTCGCATCGACGACAAGCATATTCCCGGCGTGGTCCGCAAATGGATGGGTGACTCCGTCGGTCATTGGGAGGGCGATACGCTGGTGGTGGAGACGCGCAATTTCCGACCGGAACAGAATTTCCGCGGCTCCTCGGAGGACGCCGTGATTACCGAACGTTTCACGCGCGTCGCCGGTGACAAGATCATCTATCGCTTCACCATCGACGATCCGTCGACCTTCACGGCAAAAATCACCGGCGAGCTGCCGTTCACGCCCGCCAACGGCAATATCTACGAGTATGCCTGCCATGAAGGCAATTACGCCTTGCCCGGGATACTCTCGGGTGCTCGCGAAGAAGAGAAGGCGCTGGCCGCGCGGTGATGACGATCCAAATGCTCGGTAGCGAAGCCGGCATGCGCCGGTTATTCGCGGCGTTGATCGCAGCGTTCGCTTCAGGGCTGGCGCTGTCGGCGCAAGCGAGCGAGATCGTTACACGCGAGTTTGCTTCGCCGGCGCTGGCTCGCCAGTGGGCTTACGAAGTTTATCTGCCGTCGCAATATGTATCGTCGCAGCAGAGTTATCCCGTGCTGTACCTGCTGCACGGGAACAACGGCACTCGTCATGATTGGGTGCGGCAGGGAAAAATCCAGGCGACGGCCGATGCGTTGATCGCAAGCGGCGATATTCCTCCGGCCATTATCGTGATGCCCGACGCAGCCGCGAGCTGGCTGGTCGATCGGCGCGAAAAAATGGAGACGGCGCTGATCCGCGATCTCATTCCCGATGTGGAAAGGAACTACCGCACGGTACGGACTCGCGACGGTCGCCTCATCGGCGGCTTGTCCATGGGCGGTTATGGGTCGCTGCGCTTTGCGCTGAAATATCCGGAGATGTTTGCTGCCGCTGCGCTGCTGTCGCCCGCGATTTACGACCCGGTGCCGCCGATGAATTCCGGCGCGCGTCGCGTAGGGATCTTCGGTGCGGATTTCGAGGAGAGCGTGTGGCGCAGCTTGAACTATCCGACCCTGTGGGACGCGTACCTGGCCAAGAAGACGCCGGTAGCGATGTATATCAACTCCGGCGACGACGATGAGTTTTTCATCGAGGCCGAAGCGGTGAAGTTGTATTCGCTGCTGCGAGCGAACCAGCAACCAGCGGAGCTGCGCATCGTGAATGGTGCTCACACATGGGCGGTGTGGGAGAGCACGATCGGCGATGCGATGAAGTATGTGTTCCGGTTTGCTAAAAAGCCGGCGCCGGTGGAGTAACGGCCCCTCACCCGCGCTACGCGCGACCTCTCCCACGGGGAGAGGTGAAGATTCCATCCCCTCTCCCGCTTGCGGGAGAGGGCAGGGTGAGGGTCTTCCTCGGCCGGCCCCTCACCCGCGCTACGCGCGACCTCTCCCACGGGGAGAGGTGAAGATTCCATCCCCTCTCCCGCTTGCGGGAGAGGGTAGGGTGAGGGTCTTCCTCGGCGGGCCCCTCACCCGCGCTACGCGCGACCTCTCCCACGGGAGAGGTGAAGATTCCATCCCCTCTCCCGCTTGCGGGAGAGGGTAGGGTGAGGGTCTTCCGGCTCTCAAGCTTTCGCCAACAAACTTCTATGGCGTGCGTATAAGAAATAAACCACCACGCCCACCGCATTCCAGATCAAGAAGCGGTAAATCGTCGCCAGCGGCAGACTCACGAATAGATAAGCGCAGCCTGCGATCGCGCCGATCGCAATCAGCCAGGGAGCGGGCACGCTGAACGGCCTCGGATGCGTCGGTGCTTTATGCCGCATCACCAGCAAGCACACGGCCACTGCGATGAACGCGACCAAGGTGCCGGCGTTCGCCAGTTCGGCGATCTCCTGCAGAGACAGAAAGCCCGCGATCGCCGCCACGATGATGCCGGTGATCATGGTCATCAGCACCGGCGAACCGGAGGAATTGACGGCGGCCAGGCGTTCCGGCAGGAGGCCGTCGCGAGCCATCACGAAGAAAATACGGGACTGGCCGTACATGAACGCCATGATTACCGTCGGCAGCGCAAGCACTGCGGCGCCCGCAATCAGCATCGCTGCGAATGGATGGTTGAGATTGCGTAACACCATCGCGAGCGGTTCGGGACTTGCGGCCAGCGCTGCATAGTCCGAGCCGCCGAGTGCGGCGGCGGCGACCACCATATAGATCAACGTGCAGCCGAGCATCGAACCGATGATGCCGATCTTCAGGTCGCGGCCCGGGTTCTTCGCCTCCTCGGCGGCGGTCGAAACGGCGTCGAAACCGTAGAACGCAAAAAAGATGATCGCGGCGGCGGCCATCACGCCGCGCTTGACGCCATCGACTTCGGTCGCGCCATAACCGTAAGGAGCGAACGGTTCGAAGTTGCCGGCGTCGAAAGCCGGCAGCGCCAGCGCGACAAAGGTGGCGAGCGCCACCAGCTTCACGAATACCAGGACCAGGTTAATGGTGGCGCTTTCGCGCGTGCCCAACGCCAGCAGTCCTGCCACCGCCAGCGCAATGACGATGGCAGGTACATTGATGACCCCGCCGGCCGCAGGCCCGGCGAGCAGAAATTCCGGCAGCAACCCTGCCTGCCGGATGACCCCTCCCGCATAACCCGACCAGCCGACCGCAACGGCGCTGCAGACCACCGTGTATTCGAGGATCAAAGTCCAGCCGACGATCCACGCCGGCAGCTCGCCCAGCGCCACGTAGCTATAGGTATAGGCGCTGCCGGACATGGGGATCATGGTTGCCATCTCGGTATACGCGAGTGCGGCACAGGCGCAGACCAGCCCGGCGATGACGAAAGAGAGAATGACGGCCGGCCCGGCCAGTCCGGCGCCGACGCCCGTCAACGTGTAAATGCCGGTGCCGACGATGCCGCCGATCCCCAAGCCCACCAGGTGCGGCCAGCTCAGCGTCGCTTTCAGGGCGCTGTGCGTCAGCCGGCTGCTGACGGACTCGAGACTCTTGCGGCGATTCCAGTAGGCCATGCAACGCTCCCCTTTTCTGTGTATATCTATTCTAAGTGCATCTAAGTGCAGCGTATGATCCGCGTGATGTCCATAGACTTCCCCGATCCATTGCTGGTGATGGCGCTGCCGCTGGAAAGCCAGGGCGTATTCGAACGCGCCGGCCTGCCGGTCTTGTATACCGGCGTCGGCAAGGTGAATGCTGCGTACGCCATGACGCGTCGGCTGACTGAATATCTGCACGCCGCGGTGCCTTTGCCGCAAGTCATCAACTTCGGCACTGCCGGCAGCCGCCAGCATCTCACCGGCACGGCGCTCGAGTGCCACGCCTTCGTGCAGCGGGATATGGATGTGACCGGCCTGGGCGTTCCGCTCGGCGTTACGCCTTTCGAAGAGACGCCGGCGAAGCTGGAGTT
Organism: uncultured Gammaproteobacteria bacterium; assembly: GCA_963710595.1. GTDB lineage: Bacteria > Pseudomonadota > Gammaproteobacteria > Steroidobacterales > Steroidobacteraceae > Steroidobacter. Next base: position 129,638 of record CAVQAZ010000002.1, on the reverse strand, counting down.
TCCCCCAATCTTCGCTGGGTTGCCGCGCGGCGTGTGCGGCAGCGGCGATTCGTTCCTGATGAGCGCGGCCGCGCTGGAGTGCGACGTGGTGGACATGGAAGGCTACGCGCTCGCCAAAGTGTGCCGGTTGGAGCGGGCCGCATTCACATCGGTGAAGTTCGTTACCGATGGCGCCGATCACGCCTCTGGCGAGGACTGGCAACGTAACCTGAAACTGGCGGCGGACCGCTTTCTCGCGCTTTACCAGCAGCTGTTCGACGAACCGTAGCGGAGCCACGAGGTGCTGCGGCCGCTGGAGAAGATCGCTGCGAAGATGTGGCCGGGCGCGGCGATCATCCCGAGCATGTCGGTCGGCGCTACGGATGGCGTTTATACCAGCGCAGCCGGCCTGCCGACTTATCTGGTGAGCGTGAGACATTGGAACGAGATGACAATCGCGCTCACGGCCAAGACGAGCGCATCAGCGTCGAAGCGTTTTATCGTGCGGTGGATTTTTATTACGAGTATTTGCAGGCGGTGGTGAATTACCGTTGAGGCTGACCTTCACTGCCCTCTCCCTTTGGGAGAGGGCAGGGTGAGGGGAATCCGGTTGCTGTGGCGTTTCCGTAGCGCCCCCTCACCCGCGCTACGCGCGACCTCTCCCACGGGGAGAGGTGAGATTCTTACCCTCTCCCTTTGGGAGAGGGCAGGGTGAGGGGAATCCGGTTGCTGTGACGTTTCCGTAGCGCCCCCTCACCCGCGCTGCGCGCGACCTCTCCCACGGGGAGAGGTGAAGAGTTCTTACCCTCTCCCTTTGGGAGAGGGCAGGGTGAGGGGAAGCCGGTTGCTGTGACGTTTCCGTAGCGCCCCCTCACCCGCGCTACGCGCGACCTCTCCCACGGGGAGAGGTGAAGAGTTCTTACCCTCTCCCTTTGGGAGAGGGCAGGGTGAGGGGAAGCCGGTTGCTGTGACGTTTCCGTAGCGCCCCCTCACCCGCGCTACGCGCGACCTCTCCCACGGGGAGAGGTGAAGAGTTCTTACCCTCTCCCTTTGGGAGAGGGCAGGGTGAGGGGAAGCCGATTGCTGTGACGTTTCCGTAGCGCGACCTCTCCCACGGGGAGAGGTGCAGAATGAGAGGTGAGACATCAAGGTGAAACCTGGGGCGTCGCCCTGGCCGCCTTCGCCTTGAAGGCCAGCAACACATTCCCCGGCGTCTGCCCAAACATTCCATAGCCGGAGTTCACGAACAGCAAGCCGTTCGCCGCGACGATCGATGCGTTGTCGATTGCGCCGCCGCTGGCAGCCACACCGTTCAACGTATCGAACGGGCGAGCGGTGTTGAACTTGAACAGTAACTCGCCGGTCTTGGCGTCGAATGCGTGCAGGAAGCCGTCGAGGCTGCCGCTGATCACTGCGCCGTCGAGGACGGTCGGCGCGCCTGAGAAGCCGATGTTGGTCGTGCAGCTCTTCACGCGCGCCGCACGTTCGCCGGTGCAGTCGGGCTCGGCTGAGTAAGTCCACGCGACGGCGCCGCCGTCGACGTTCACTGCATGCAAGCCAGGCTTCTGCGTTCCGCCTTCGGGGGCGCTCATGCCATAGGGGCGATTGATCGGTGCGAACACGCGCGTACCGTCATACGCGATACCCCAGTGAATGCCGCCGAGCGGCGAGCCTTCGCCGAAATCCTGGCGCCACACCAGCTTGCCGCCCTTGTCCGGATCCAGCGCCCACACCGTGCCGGATTTCTGGCCGGCGAGCAGCACGTCGGAACCGTCGGCGCGTTGCGCAATGATCACCGAAGCGCCGAAGTCGACGTCGCGATGGACGCTGCTCTTCGGGCAGTTCAGTCCACTGCGATTGCGTGCGCATGCGGTCAGGAAGATGTCGTTCTCGGTGGCCTGGAAGTGCCAGCGAATGCGACCGTCCTTCAGGTCGATGGCGAGAATGGCGTCGGTCGTCGGCGCCGCCGGTTCCGAAGTTGCCTCACCGGTGCCGACGTACAACACGCCGCGTTTGGCATCGATCGCGGGCGAAGTCCAGATCGGCGCCCCCGACGGGCCCCAGATCATCTTGCCGTCGCCGCGATCGCGCACCGGCTTTGCTTCTTCCATGGTGTGCGCGGTCCAGATCTTCTTCCCGGTCAGCGCATCAAGCGCCGTCACTGCGCCATGCGTCTTGCAGCACTCGTGATTGTCATTGCCGCCGAGCGAGATCTCGTACTGGGAGACGGGTACGTAAACGCGATCCCCGTGAATGGCTGGCGTGCCGGTGGTCAACGACAGCGGGTACAGCCCGACATGCTGGATCCAGATGCGCTTGCCGGTGGCGGCATCAACCATGTGAACCCGCGACGCGACGTCGCTCGTCACGATCACCTTGCGGCCGCCTGGCAGCTGGCCGAACGCAGCGCTGGTCCGCAGCGGCGCCTCGTTTTGATACATCCACTGCACGCACGGCGGTCCGGAGATGTCGAGCGCGAACAGGCGGGCCGCATCAGCGACCGGCAGGAACAGGGTCGAGCCGACCACAGCCGGCTGCGACCGCATCGCCGTAGCGCCGGGAAAGCCGATGGCCCAGGCCAACTTGAGCTGCCGCAGGTCGGCGGTTTTCAGACCGGCCTGGGCGGCGTTCAGGCGACGATGGTTCTTGGGATCGAAGCCGAACCCGGTGACGGTCGCCGGTGCGTCGAACTTCACGGTGCGGCGGTCGGCCGGGCACATCATCTTCGCGACCCATTCATCCGAGGTCGGCTCGCGGCCGACCAGGAAGTCGATGACCGCGCTCTTTTGCTCGGTGCTTAACACCGAGGCCTGAACCTTCATCTTGCCTTCGTTCAAGGCATAGAGGATGGTCTGGTAGCGCATCGCCTTGAGAGTGTCGAAGGAGGGCGAGCGCGTCGCTTCAGGATTGCTATGACAGCCGCCGCAGGCCTGCTCATACACTGCTTTGCCCGGATGGGGCGTCGGCATCGCGGCCTGCGCCTTGGTCAGGGCCACCGGATCAGTACCCCCTGTGGCTTGTGACCAGGCCGGTTCGCTCGCGAACGCGAGCGCCGCCATTCCATAAGCAGCAGTCCAGATTGCGGCTGTGGTTCGCATCGGCTTGTTCCCCCTGACTATCACTATTAGAGTCGGTGCACGCCAGTGCCGACAAACAAGATTTGTTGGGGCGCGGCGGGCATACCTCCTGCATGTGGATGTCGTACCGGCAAATGCGTCGGCGATGTCGCTGCCAAAAAAACGCGCCCGGCAATGGGGAGGAAAACTGGATATGAGCAGGTTATTCGCTGCCTCCGTGGCGTTCTTGTGGCTGGCGCCGGCCGCTATTGCCGCAGATCGCCTTGCGGAGATTTCGCTGATTCCCTGGCCCGCCAGTGTCGAAATGGCCGGCGGTTCGTTCACCGTCGCCGCGGACACGCAAATCGTCTTCACGGGTGACTCAGGGGTACCAGCGGTCGCGCACTACTTTGGTGATTTGCTGCAACGGTCGCGCGGATTGCGCCCCGTCATCGTTCAGGGTTCGGCGCAGGATCCACCCGAGCGCGCTATTGTTTTTACATTGGACGGCGGCAGCGGTGGTCCGGAAGCCTATCGGCTCGATATATCTTCCAAAGCGGCTGTGGTTTCAGCCAGCGACTCTCGTGGCTTGTTCAATGGTGCGGTCACGCTTTGGCAACTGCTTACTGGGAACGCGGCGGACGCCGCGGAAATTCGCATTCCCGCCGTTCGAATCAGCGATGCACCCCGGCTGCAATGGCGCGGCCTGTTGCTGGATTCGGCGCGCCAGCATCACTCGGTCGAGTTCATCAAGCGCTACCTGGACTTCATGGCGCTCCATAAACTGAACGTGTTGCATTGGCATCTGGTCGATGACCAGGCGTGGCGGCTGCAGGTGCCGAAGTATCCCAAGCTGACCGGCGGCTTGAGTTCGTATTCGGCCGAAGACGTGCGCGAGATCGTTGCGCACGCCGCGACTTCGCAATGTTCTTATCGTGCCCGGCCTGGAGATGCCCGGACATGCGACGGCCGCCGTCACGGCGTATCCGGCTCTGCGCGCTTCCGACTCGCCCGGCGGCACCACCAGCCTCTATAACGTCGAGGAAGAAACCTTTGTTTTTTTCGATGCGGTGTTCGCGCAAGCAGCCGCACTGTTTCCCGGTGAGTTCGTTCACATAGGCGCCAGCGCCGCGCCGCAGGAGCAGTGGAAGCAATCGACCAGCGTGCAGGCGCGCATGCGCGAACTGGGCATCATCAACGAACAGCGACTGCAGCGATATTTCTTCGAGCGCATCGGGGCGCTGACGCAGAAGTATCATCGACGCATTGTCGGCTGGGACAGCGTGCTCGACGGCGGCGCACCGGCCGACGCCGTCATGATGACGGCAAAAGGGCTGGATGGCGCGTTGGGCGCGGTGGCGTCGGGGCACGATGTGGTGGTGTCGTCCAGTACCGCCCTGAATTTCAACCGGCGGCAAAGCGCGGCGATGCACGAGCAGGCCAGGGCAGGAGAGATTCTCAGCCTCGGCGATGTCTACCGTTTCGATCCGGCCCCGGCGGCCTTGTCGGCGCAAGACCGGAGTCGATTGATCGGCGTGCAGGCGAACGTTTGGACTCGCAGCGATGGCAACGAAGCAGATGTGGAAACAATGACCTTCCCGCGCGCCGCTGCCTTGGCGGAGATCGCATGGACCCAGCCGGTACAACTTCGCTGGGCGGATTTTCAGCCGCGCATGGCGGCGATGCTTGGCCGCTATTCGCGCCTGGGCGTTCGTTACAGCGATGCTGCATTCCGCGCCATGGCGTTCAAGCGCGGCGAAGCCGGCGGCCGCATCTCGATCGAACTGGCGAAGCAGGTGCCGCTGGGCGAGATTCGCTACACGATCAACGGCCGCGAACCGACTGTGAAGTCGCCGGTGTATACCGATGTGTTCGAGGCGCCGAAGTCGGCAACAGTGAAGGCCGCCGTGTTTTATAACGGCGAACCGTTGTCCCGCGCCACGTCCATCGATCTGAGCGCCGGGGCGTTGGCTCAATAACGCCCCGGCGGGCTTTCTTAAGACGACTTGCCGATCGGCTTCCTAGGCCGGGTCTTCCGGCGCCTGCGCCACCGACACTTCGGTGTCGGGCGCAAAATCGGTGTTGTACATGATGCGGTACAGCTTCCAGCCGGCGCCGCGATTGCGCCATACGTGCAGGTATTTGCCTTCCTCGATGTCCGAGCCGCGGCGCACGTCGCGAACCCGGAACTGCCCCTGCTCGATAGCGATATCGTTGCGGATCATGCTCATGTCCGCCTCGGTGTTGAAGGACACCACCGGCGTCATCTGGTCCTTAAGATATTGTTCGATGCCTTCGCGCCCGGAAACGATGGGTCCTCGCTCCGGCAGGATCTGGGCATCGTCATCAAACAACGCCAGGCAGGCGTCGAGATCGTCGGCGTTGAAAGCTCGTTCGAAGGATTGGACAACGGACTTGGGCAGCGCCTCGTTGCTGCTGCAGCCGCCGAGAGTAACGCTCAGTGCCAGCATCGTCCCTGGCCAAACCGCCTTAGAAATCACAGCCATCGTATTCATGGTCATTCCCCTTGACGCAGTATCGCGTGGTGTGGCGAGTGCGTCTTTGCAACCCGCGGACAGGGAGAGTATTCCGCCTTGCAGGGATCGTCACCACGGATATCCGAGAGCGGCGCGTAATATATGGGCAATAGTTTCGTGAGTGGCTGGTTGCTTACACCGGGCCCCTCACCCGGGCTGCGCGCGACCTCTGCTGCACAGGGATGTGCGAATGTCGCGGGTGCAGGGATGCGCGAGAGCGGCCCCAAAGGAGAGGTGAAGAGTTCTTACCCCTCTGCCTTTGGCAGAGGGCAGGGTGAGGGGCTTTTCAGTTAAGCTGTCGCTGCCTGGGGCGAAGCGAATGGAGATCGGTATGTCGTTGTATGGCTTGCTGGTTTTTTCCCTGGTCTACCTGTTGGCGGTGGCGACTCCCGGTCCGGGCGTGGCGGCCGTGATCGCCCGTTCGCTGGCCAGCGGCACGCGGGGTGCGCCGGCGTTCATTGCCGGGTTCCTGGTAGGCGATCTCATTTGGTTCACATTTGCGGCCACTGGGCTGGCGGCGCTGGCGCAGAGCGCGCAAACCGTGTTCGTGGTGGTGAAGTATGCAGGCGCAGCATACCTGCTGTATCTCGCCTATCGCCTCTGGAGCGCGCCGGTTGTGACGCCGGAAACGGCCCCGCAAATCGCTGGCGGCCAGCAGCCGCTGCAATTGTTCCTGGGCAGCCTTGCGCTGACGCTCGCCAATCCGAAGACGATATTTTTTTTCCTGGCGCTGCTGCCCACGGTCGTGCGCCTGGAGCAATTGACGCTGCTCGGCTTCATCGAAATCGTGCTGACGATTTCGATCGTCCTGCCGCTGACGTTGGGCGCGTACGTCGTGCTGGCGGCGCGCGCCCGCCGGGTGTTCAAAAGTGCGACGGCAGTACGCAGGATCAATCGCGGCTCTGGAGCCGCGATGGCCTGCGCAGCCGTCGCAGTGGCGACGCGTTAGAAACTATAAGTGACGCGTCCGTACACGAATCGACCCGAGCGCCCGAACGGCGAGTAGTTCGAGAACGCGGTGGTGCCGGTCGAGTTGGCGATGGGCGGCGCCTCCTCCGGATACTCGTCCGTGACGTTGTCGGCGCCGAGCGCGACCTTGATGTGGTCGGTCACCTCTACGCGCGCTTCCAGATCCACCAGGGTCGTTGGCGATAACGTGTAATCGAGCGCCGGATTCGGATCCGGCGACAACACTTCGCCATAGCGCGTGGCGCGCAACGTCGCGCCCACTGCGCCCAGCGTCCAATTGATCGATGCGCCGTACTTGTCTTTCGGCGTGCCTTCCTCGAAGGTCAGGACGTTGAAGCGATCGAACAGGATCGGCGGGTTCGGCAACGCGGACAGTTGGGGCGTCGTCGGCACGCGCGTGACATCGGTGGAGTTGAAGTTCGCAGTCAAAGTGAAGTCGAACCGTCCGGCGGCATCCGTCGCCAGCGGATAACTAAGTACCACGTCGACGCCTTCGGTTTCGGTATCGACGCCGTTGATGAAGAACCGCCCGCCACCGACGCCGATGAAGCCCTGCCCAGTGAGATAGTTGCGCACGTCGGGGGAGGTCAGGTTCTCCGACAGCACGATGCGATCGTCGATGTCGATCTTGTATGCATCCACGGTGAGCGTGAGATCGCCGGCCCGCACCACCGCACCGACTGAATAGTTCAGCGACTCTTCCGCATCCAGCGGCTGCGCGCCCAGCGCGACCGCTACTGGATCGCTCGCCGGAAACGTGGTGATGTCGAACGGAAAGCCGCCGATGAAGTTGGTCGACGTAGTCGCGAAGTACTGTTGTTGCAGCGATGGCGCCTTGAAGCCATTCGAGGCCGAAGCACGCAACGCGAAGTTGTCGGTGAAGTCATAACGCACCGACAGCTTGCCAGCGAGGTTCTCGCCGAAGTCGGAATAGCTCTCGCCGCGCAATGCCACCGAGGCGAGCAAGTGCTGCGTGACGTTCGCCTCGAGGTCGATGTACGCGCCCACAGCTGTTCGATCCTCGTCTGTTTCGTTCGCCGGCCGGAAGCCCGGAAACACCTGGGCGCCGGACGCGGTCGGCAAGTCATCCAGCGTCGCGCCGCCGTTGCGGTAGGAGTCGGGTTCACCCGCGGTGATGCCGTAAGTTTCGCGCCGCGCTTCGACGCCGACCGCGATGTTCAACGGCGAGGCCAGGCCGATCTCGACCGTGCGCACGCCGGACAAGTTCAGCGCCAGTTGATCGTAGTCGAAGCCGCCGGAGTCGAACGTGGTCTTGCTGGTGGGCCCGAGCGAACGGTTCAGCGTGTTCTTGATGGTGAAGTCCATTTCGTTGCGGCCATAAGTCAGCGACGAATCCATGTTCCACTCGCCGAGCTGCCACGTGACGCCGCCGGCCGCGGAGATGTCGGTGACCTCGGGCGCAATCAACGGCAGGAAGCCGTCGGGATAGATCTGGATGATGTTGCGCGCATCCTGCGCCGGTCGATAGAAGCCCGCCGACACTGCGTCGCGATCCTGCCAGCTGGCCCAGCCGTACAGGCTCGCGCCGGATTCGAACTCGTACTCGGCATTGACGAACAGCGTTTTCTGCTCGAGCTCCGGCTCGCCGTACCAGGAGTTGAAGCGGTCGAAGGTCTGTTCGCGCGGGTCAAACGCGCCGCCGACCAGGGGATATTGCCGTCGAACGTCGAAGCCACCGCGCTCGGTGTGTTCCTGGTCTTTGTACTCAGCGGCGATGACTACCGATCCTGTGTCTCCGATGGGCAGGCCTTTCCAGGTCGACACTGTCAATGTCTCCCCGTCGGAACGATCGCGACTGAGGCGCGAGGGCGGCGAATAGTTGGCGCCCGGGGGCGGGGTGCCGACCACCACGTCGTAACTCGTTTCGCGCCAGCCGTAAGTGACACCGGCATCGCCGCCGTCCTTGTCGGTCCGCAATCGCAGGTTGATCACACCGGCGATGGCGTCCGATCCGTATTGCGCCGATGCGCCATCGCGCAGTACTTCCACCGACTGAATGATGGCGTTGGGAATGGTGTTGAGATCGACGGCGCTCGAGCCGCGTCCGATGCTGCCATTGACGTTGACCAGCGCCGCCTGATGGCGGCGTTTGCCGTTCACCAGCACCAGCACCTGGTCCGGAGCCAGGCCGCGCAATGTCGCTGGCCGCACCGTGTCGGTGCCGTCGTTCAGGCCAGGGCGAGGGAAGTTGAATGAAGGGACGGTGACCGAAAGCGCTTGACCGACCTCGGCGACGCCGAGATTCTGCAGCTGCTCGGCACTGACCACATCGACCGGGACCGCCGTGTCCAGGGCCGAGCGATTCGCCACGCGGGTGCCGGTGACGACGATCTGCTCCATCGAGGTATCAGGTTCTTCTGCAGCCCCGGCATGCGACGCCAGCAACATCGCAGGCAGCATGGTGAGCAGGGCGCGGGATCGATTGTTGTCCATAACTAACTCCATGAAAGTGGGCCAGTCCAAGGCAGGAGCAGGAGATTTAATACGCATGTGATGAAATGGCAACAGATGAAAGCCGTGGTTGATGAGAGTTACATCGTATCCCGGGGTCGCAAAGCGACACGGTTCAGCTCGGGAACGCGGATATGGGTTCATGCATTGCATCCGCTGCAGCGTATAAGTTTTTCAAATAATTCTTACTAAAGCGGCGACGGCCAACAATCATGCGGATCTTCGTTACTGGCGCCACCGGCTTCATCGGTGCGCATTTTGTCGAGCGGGCTGTGGCGGAGGGGCACCAGGTTATCGGGCTCTACCGCAGCGATAGCGCACGCAACCGGGGCAGCCTCGAGCACCTGCGTGGGCTGGGGGCGGAGCTGCGACGCGGCGATATCCTCAAACCCGAAGCGTTCAGCGACGCGCTCGACAACGTGGATTGCGTTTGTCATTTCGCCGCCGCGTTTCGCGAATCCGGCGCGGACCAAGCCTATTTCGATCGCATGAACGTCGCAGGCAGCGCCAATGTCGCCAAGGCGGCTGCCGCCAAAGGCGTGCGGCGGTTTGTTCACTGTGGTACCGCCGGCATTTACGGCCAGCGCGTCGCCGGCACCATCGACGAAAGAACCCCGATCCGCCCCTGGAACAGCTACGAGCGCAGCAAGCTCGCCGCCGATGAACAGGTGCGTTCGATCGCCACCGCCGCCGGCATGGAATACGTGATCCTGCGCCCCACCGCCGTGTACGGCCCGCGCGACGAACGCTTGCTGAAGCTGTTTCGCTCAGTGGCGAAAGGGCGCTTTCCGTTGTTCGGCCGCGGCGAAGGCCGTCGCCACATGATTTATGTGACGGATCTTGCCGATGCGTTCCTGCGAGCTTGTAGCTCCCCGTCGGCAGCAAATCACGAGCTGATCGTAGCCGGGCCGAAAGCAGTGACGTTGCGTGAGATGTTGCAGACGATCGCCAAAGCGGCAAATCGCGTAGGGTTCGGGCCGAGCCTGCCGCTCAAGCCCATGCTGGCTCTGGCCGCCCTGGTCGAGGACACCTGCAAGGTGTTGAACATCAATCCGCCGATCTATCGCCGACGCATGGACTTTTATCTGAACGACGCTGCGTTCGATTCCAAGCAAGCGCAGACGCTGCTCGGCTGGCAACCGAAAGTCGATCTCGCCGAAGGTTTTGCCGCAACGCTGCGCGCGTCACGACAAGAAAGTCACGGAGCAGCGATCGCCCACGCGTACGTGGTCATAGCGCTGCTTACGTTGCTGGCCGGCGATCCTTTGTGATCTTATTGCCCGCTGGGAGGGGGCCGGGTGAGGGTTACTGCGCGGGCAGCAGCGACTGATACACCAGGTTGGCAAACTTCTGACCGAGATCGGTGCCGTTGGGCATCAGCTGAAGCATCAGCACGATGACCAGCCCCGACGTGGGATCGACGCGATAGTTGGTGCCGTAGGCACCGCCCCAACCGAACGAACCCGGCGCTTCCATGCCGTTGGCGCCGTAGCTCTCGACGGTCTCGAAACCCAGGCCAAAGCCCATGCCGTCGCGCGCATGCAGGTCGCCGATCTGGTTGGTGGTCATCAATGCGACGCTGCGGGGCGAGAGGATGCGAGCGCCATCGAGTGCGCCACCGTTGCGGATCATTTCCAGAAACCGTGCGTAATCGTTCGCGGTCGAGAGCAGGCCGGCGCCGCCGGCGAAATTCTTGCGCGGCCCATCGACGTAGTGACCCTGCCCTTTGGAATCGTTAGCTGCACGAGCAATCTTGCCGTTCGCTCCCGTGCCATATACGGCCGCGAGTCGCTGGCGTTGGTCCTTCGGCAAAAAGAAATTCGTGTCCTTCATGCGCAGCGGCTGCGTGATTCGCGTGCGGAAGTATTCGTCCAGCGGCACGCCCGAGGCGCGCTCGACGACGCAACCCAGAATGTCGGTGTTGTAGCCGTAGACGTAAGCAGTCCCCGGTTGCGCGGAGAAGGGCAGCGACGCGAGTCTCGCCATCGTCGTGCAGGTCTGTTCGTTCTTATCTGCGGTGTACCAGCCAGGGCCGGCCGCTGGTCCAAGCTGCTTCTCCGCATAGAGCGCGGCGAGTTCGGGCTGGGTGCCGTAAGAGATGCCGGCGGTATGGGTCAGCAAATCGCGCAGCGTGATCGCTCGCGTTGCCGGCACCGTGCTGATGCCGGATTCGTTTTTCACCAGCACCGTGGTCTTGGCGAATTCCGGAATGTATTTGCTGACCGGATCGCCGATCGACAGCTTGCCTTGCTCCTGCAGCGTCAGGATGGCGGCGCTGGTCAGCGCCTTGGTCTGCGAAGCGATGCGAAAGATCGTGTCCTGCGCCATGCGCACGCCGGCTTCCTTGTCGCTCCAGCCGGCGGCGTGCTGGTAAACCGGTTTGCCGTTCTGCAGGATCAGCGCTACTGCGCCGGCGATGAGGTTTTCATCGACGTACTGCTGCAGCAACTTGTCGATGCTCGCCAGGCGTTCAGTGGATATCTCGGTCGCCGCCGAGATTTGTTCGCCGGCGCCTCTGGGGGCATTCCAGCTTTCGGTCTGCGGGGCGGCGTGGGCTACGCCAACGATCACCAACAACGACAGTAGCGGTCTCGCGCGCATCCTTCTTCTCCTTCACCTCTCCCCATTTGGGGCCGCTCTCGCGCATCCCTGCACCCGCGACATTCGCACATCCCCGTGCAGCAGAGGTCGCGCGACAGCGCGGGTGAGGGTGGCCGCGTCAGCGGCTTCTTGAGAGTCCCTCATCCCAGCCCTCTCAAGAGAGGAGCAGGATGCGGAACTCAGCGTTCGCGAGCGTACCAAAAAAAAAGAGCCACCGCCGCGAGCCCCGCGGCGATGGCTTCCGGGAAAAACAAAGCGTCTTACGTATTAGCTGCTTGACTTCGATTCGACGAGGGACTTGGATTCGTCCGCTTACTGGCGCGGCACCACGGCGATGTCGAACACACCACCGGTGATCGGCGCATTCGTACCAGGCGCGGGCAATGCAGCCGCCGTGCCGCGTCGAACGACCACTTTCTGAGTCCGGCCCAGGGCCAGGTTCGGGTCGATCTGCGACAGGTCGATCGAGAACAGCCAGCGCGTGGTCTGGCCGACCAGGAAGTTGGTGCCGTTGGTATCGGTGTAGATGTCGAAATCAGCGGTCGGCGACATGTTCACCGCATTGCCGTTCTCATCCACCAGCCTGCCGATGGTCTGCAACAGCCCGCTGCCGGTGTTGGAGCTGCCCGTGGCGTTCTTGTTGGAGATGGTCACCAGCGTGTCGAGGTCGTGGTCGACCAGGTAGAACAGCGTGTTGACCGCGCCCACGTAGTTATTGTTGTACGCGCCGCCGACGATTTCCGGATTCTTACCGTAGTTCACGTCGCCCTGGGCATAGGTGAAGTTGGTCTGCACCGCCGTCGTGCCGAGGTTCCTGCCATCGGCGCTGTTGACCACTGCAATGTTCTGGTCGTTGCTGCCGACGATGCGCAGCGCGTCGAGCACTGGATTAAAGTCCACCAGCGCGCCGAAGCCGCCGGAGAAGCGCGGGTTCACGTTGCTGACCTTGGTGGTCGCACCGAAGGAGCCCGAAGATACGTTGATGGTGTAGAGGCCGCCGCGATCGGTGAGGCCGTACAGCAGACCGTCCGAGGGACGGAAATCGATGCCGACCAGATTGCCGCCGTCGGACACTTCGACACGGCCGCCGCGCACGTACTGGCTCGCGCCCGGTTTGAGGAAGTACAGCGAGTTGTCGCTGGTGAGTGCATAGACTCTGGAGTTGGGAAGCGTGACGCCGGTGGCCACGCCGGTGGCGGCCGCGCCTCTGGCCGCCGCAGTAGTCTGCGTCTGTGCACTGACGGTTACGCCGATCAGCGACGTCGCTAGTGCCATTCCCGCCCATGCCGCTGAAGTTCTCGTCGATCTCATGACTTTACGACCTCTCGTGAATCACATTCCAATTGTGGCCGCGAGGTCGGAGCCGTCGCGGGAGAACAACTATGTTCTCGGACGCAAGATTCGGCAGCGAGTTATGTTCGGATGCACTTGTGACGTTGGTGATGCCGCTGTTATTGACACCGCCTGCATTGGCCGGCCATAACATCGTTCAGCTATGCGGCTCGAGAAGATCTTGGGAGGTTGATGTGAATCCAGTGTCGCGTCGCGCGGTGATTCAAGGCGGCCTCGCCGCCGGTGTTGGTTTTACAATAAGCGGCGCATTGGCTGCCGCCGCGGAGAATGCTGAACAAGGCATCGACTCGCTGCCGCAGGTCACCAAGCCCATTCCCTCGACCGGCGAACGCCTGCCGGTGGTCGGCCTCGGCACCAACCAATACAGCGTCACCGCTCCGGAAGAGATCGCTGCGCGCCGCGCAGTGCTGCAAAATTTTCCCAAGCTCGGCGCGAAGGTCGTGGACACGGCGCGCGGCTATGGCGAATCCGAAGTGGTGATCGGCAACCTGCTCAAGGAGCTGGGCAACCGCGAGCAGATTTTTCTTGCGACCAAGACTCCGATTCGCGGCGACGTTGCGCCGGGCGACGGCGAACTGGAGCTGTCGCTGCAGCGCTTGCAGACCGATCGTATCGACCTGCTGCAGATTCATAACTTCAATGGCATGGAACAGCTGTTCCCGAAAATGCTGGAGTGGCAGCAGGCGAAGAAGATCCGCTACGTCGGCATCACCACGTCCAGCGACGATCAGTATCCGCAGATGCTCGACGCCATGCGCAAGCTCAAGCTGGATTTCATTCAGGTCGATTATTCGATCGACAATCGCCGCGCCGGCGATGCGATCCTGCCGCTGGCCCAGGAGAAGGGCATTGCGGTGCTGGTCAACGTGCCGCTTGGCGGCCGTCGCGGCAACGTGCTGTCGCGGCTGGTGGGCAGGCCGCTGCCGCCGTGGGCAGCGGCGTACGATGCAACCAGTTGGGCGCAGCTGCTGTTGAAGTACACCATCTCGCACCCGGCGGTGACTGCCGTCATTCCCGGCACCACCAAGCTTACGCATCTGCAAGACAATCAACTGGCCGGTCGCGGCCGCCTGCCGGATGCGGCCGGGCGCAAACGTATCGAGGAGTTCTGGGCGACAGTAGGCTAAGCGTTCCTCGCCGCTGCCCCGAGGTGGGGTTGCAGCCAGCGGAGCAACCCCGCGAGATCCATCGCTCCGGACTGCCTGGCGACTTCCTGCCCCTGCTTGAAAAGGATCAAGGTCGGAATGCCGCGAATGCCGAAACGCGCCGACAACGACGGCTCCTCGTCCGAGTTGACCTTGGCGAAGCGCGCCTTGGTCGCCAGGCGGCGGGTCGCCTCTGCGTAATTCGGCGCCATCATCCGGCACGGCCCGCACCAGGGCGCCCAGAAATCCACGACCAGCGGCAGGCCGTTGCGCGTCAGGTGGCGGTCGAACGAAGCTGTCTTCAGCTCCATCGGGTGGTCGTCGAACAGCGCGTGCTTACATTTCGGACAGCGCGGCCCCTGGTCGAGTCTGTCGTCCGGAATCCGCACCACGGAATCGCAGTGACCGCAGACAACTTGAATAGGATTGCTCATGGGATGTATGGGAGATGATGAGGAAGCCCTATAACCGAGGTCAGGCCCTGAAACCTCCACATGGGGCGATAGCCATCCCAATACAAGTTCACTTCACGCACAATAGCGTCCTCCCAGCTCCCCTTGCAGTTGCGTGGAACGACGCTCCATGACCGCCAGCGCATGAAAGATTTGACCCAGGGCTCGATTGCCGGCCACCTGATTTCGATGGCAGTGCCGACGGCGGCAGGCATGCTGTTCCAAACGCTGTACTACTTCGTTGATCTGTACTTCGTCGCTCGCCTGGGCGATGCCGCGGTGGCGGGCGTCAGTGCCGCGGGCAACGTCATGTTCATCATTCTGGCACTGACTCAAGTGCTCGGCGTCGGCACCGTGGCATTGATCTCACAGGCGGTCGGACGCAAAGACCAGCGAGACGCCAATCTTGTTTTCAATCAGTCGCTGCTGCTCGCCGCCATCCTGGGCATCATTTCGCTGCTGGGGGGGTTTTGGCTGGCCGAGCCTTACTTGCGCTCGGTAGCCGCGGATGAAGCCACGGTTCAGCAAGGGCGCGCCTATCTTTTGTGGTTCTTGCCCGGCTTGGCGCTGCAATTCGCACTGGTCGCCATGTCGTCGGCGTTGCGCGGCACCGGCATCGTCAAGCCGACCATGATCGTGCAGGTCGCGACAGTGCTGCTCAATACCCTGCTGGCGCCGATTTTGATTGCCGGCTGGGGTACGGGCTACCCGATGGGTGTGGCCGGCGCGGGACTGGCGAGTACGATTGCCATCTTCGGCGGCGTCGTGCTGCTGTGGTTTTATTTCGGCCGGCTGGAAAAATATGTTTCCTTCCATCCCGAAGAGTGGCAGCCGCGCTTGCAGGTGTGGAAGCGCATGCTGAACATCGGCTTGCCCTCCGGTGGCGAGTTCGCGCTGATGTTTCTCTACACTGCGATCACCTATTGGGCGATCCGCGATTTCGGCTCGGCAGCGCAGGCGGGCTTCGGCATCGGCTCGCGAATCATGCAGGGAATATTTCTGCCGGCCATGGCGATCGCGTTCGTGGTGGCGCCGGTCGCCGGTCAGAATTTCGGCGCCAGGCGGATGGACCGGGTGCGCGAGACATTCCGCGTTGCTTCCCTCCAGTCCGTGACCGTAATGCTGGTGCTGATGGTGATCTGTCAGTGGCGTCCCGAAGCGCTGGTCGGATTTTTCTCCAGCGAACCGGACGTGATCCGCGTCGGCTCGCTGTTCCTGAAGCTGATCTCATGGAACTTCGTGCTGAGCGGCCTGATCTTTACCTGCTCCGGCGTGTTCCAGGCGCTCGGCAACACGTTGCCGTCGCTGTTCAGTTCGGCAACGCGATTGGTCACGTATGCGCTGCCGGTCGCCTGGCTGACCACACAGCCCAACTATCAGCTGGAGCAGGTGTGGTATCTGTCCATCGCCACCGCAGCGCTTCAGGCGGTGATCAGCGTCTTGTTGTTGCGGCGGCAGATGCGTCTGCAGCTTGGGCCGCCTGCGGCGACCCAGCCGGCGTAACTCGCCAGATGCAGTTGCCGACATCGTCGGCAACCAACAGCGCGCCGTCACGACCGACGGCGACGCCGACCGGACGGCCGCGCGCTTCGCCTTTTTCATTGATGAAGCCGGTCAGCACATCCTGCGGCAGGCCTGCCGGCTGGCCGTTGGCGAAGGGCACGAAGATCACTTTGTAGCCGACGCGTGGCTCGCGATTCCACGAGCCGTGCTGGCCGATGAAAGCACCGTTGCGATATTGCTCGGGCAACAGCTCCGCTGTGTAAAACACCAGGCCCAGGGAAGCGGTATGCGAACCGAGTCCGTAGTCAGGCACGATAGCTTTCGCCACGAGGTCCGGCCGCTGCGGTTCGACGCGGTCATCGACGTTCTTGCCAAAATAGCTGTACGGCCAGCCGTAAAATCCGCCGTCCCGCACTGATGTCATGTAGTCGGGCACCAGGTTGTTTCCAATCTCATCCCGCTCGTTCACCGCCGTCCACAGCGCGCCGCTGTGCGGCTGCCAGTCCATGCCGTTGGGATTACGCAAGCCGCTGGCGAACACCCGTGTCGCGCCATTGCTCGCGTTGATTTCAAGAATGGCGGCGCGCCGATTTTCGGCCTGGAGGCCGTTCTCCGCGACGTTGCTGTTCGAGCCGACCGTCGCATACAACTTGTCGCCCTGCCGGTTCGCGATCACGTTCTTGGTCCAGTGATGATTCAATGGCCCGCCGGGCAGGTCGGCCAGCTTCATGCCTTTTTGCTTGATGGCCGTGGCGCCGGCTTGGTAGTTGAAGCGCAGCACGGCATCGGTGTTCGCGACATAGAAATGCTTGTTGACCAGCACCATGCCGAAAGGCGAATTCAAGCCTTCGATGAACGCGGTGCGCACTTCCGGTTGGCCGTCGCCATTCGTATCGCGCAGTAGTGTGATGCGATTGGCGCTCGGTGTCTGCGCCCCGGCCTTCTTCATGGCCTTGCCTTTGAAGTAAGCCTTGATGCCCTTGTTATCCTCCGGGCGTTCCGGCGCGTTGGTTTCCGCCACCAGCACGTCGCCGTTGGGAAGCACGTACAGCCAGCGCGGATGGTCGAGTTCGCAGGCGTACCGCGATACCGCCAATCCGCTTGCGGCTGTCGGCATCTCATCACCTTGCCAGGGCTTGGCGGGCGCTACATTCACGGTAGGAATCAACGCCTTTTCCGGCGGTGGCAGTTGCGGATTCGGCCCGTAACCCTCGGCAGCGGTCATCTGCGCCGCCTCAGCCGCGACCAGTGCAGGCAGACAGAACGCAGAGAGGATCGCACCGGCGATGGCACCGGCGGTTGCAGATTTTGCATGCGCGCGCATAACAGACACTCCCGCAGCGGAAAGGCTGTCACTGCAAGAGTCGAGGTGGTCTGGGAGTTCCAGGTTGCAAGCGATGCTGAGCTCAATGTCGTGTCGCGATAGAATCGGGCGTTTCCCTTTATCTGCGAGGAGAGGTAAAGAGCTCTTACCCGAGAGGGCAGGGTGAGGGGAAGCCGATTGCTGTGACGTTTCCGTAGCGTTCCCTCACCCGCGCTGCGCGCGACCTCTCCCACGGGGAGAGGTGAGATTCTTACCCTCTCCCTTTGGGAGAGGGTAAGGTGCGGGGAAGCCGATTGCTGTGACGTTTCCGTAGCGTTCCCCTCACCCGCGCTGCGCGCGGCCTCTCCCACGGGGAGAGGTGAGATTCTTACCCTCTCCCTTTGGGAGAGGGCAGGGTGAGGGTTCTTCGTTCGGCGGAGATATTTCATGCCTTCGCGAACTATCGGATGAAGACGTCGCTAACCTGCTCAAACAGATCCGTTAGCCAGGCGATAGCGAAGGTGCGAGCGTACCGCCGGCCACTCGCTGGCGATGATGCTATAGACACAGGTATCGCGCAGTGTACCGTCGGCGGAGAAGCGGTGGTTTCTCAGGATGCCATCCAGCTTCGCGCCCAGCCGCTCGATGGCCTTGCGGCTTTGCTGATTGAAAAAGTGCGTGCGGAATTCGACGGCGATGCAGTCGAGCTTCTCGAAGGCGTGCGTCAACAACAGCAACTTGCATTCGGTGTTGAGCGCTGTCCGCTGTACTCGCTTGCGGTACCACGTCGAGCCGATTTCCACACGACGATTGTCGGCGTCGATGTTCATGTAAGCCGTCACGCCGACCGCCGTGCTGCTGGCGGCGTCGATCACCGCAAATGGAACCGTGCTGCCGTCGCGCTGCTGCTTCAGTCGCTTGTCGATGTCCGCTTTGATCTGTTCCGCCGGCGGAATGAACGTGTACCAGAGCTTCCACAACTCCCCATCACGCACCGCCTCGACCAGTTCGTCGTGCCGTGCCTGCGTAAGAGGTTCAAGCGTTACATGCGACCCGCGCAAAGTGACGGGTTCAGGCCAAGACATGAGCGTGCTGCATGAGGTGCTGCCGGTACACGGGCAGCTAGCTTAATACGAAACGTTAAGCTGGCGCGCAACAGATCGGCAGCGGGCAGCCGTGTGAACGAAGTCACATCGGCTGCCCGCCATCAGGCTTAGTCGTGAATGAAGATCGTCGCCGGCTGCTCGAGCTTTTCCTTCAGCGCCTGGATGGTTTCGGCGGCGTCGTAGCCGTCGATGAAGCGGTGATCGAAGGAAGAGGACAGGTTCATCATCAGTCGTACGGCAATTGCGCCGTTCTGGACCACGGGCCGCTCCACCGCCTTGTTGATGCCGATGATGGCCACTTCCGGCGCATTGATGATGGGCGTCGAAACGATGCCGCCGAGTTTGCCGAGACTGGTGATGGTGATGGTCGAACCGCGCAGTTCATTGCGGCTTGCCGTGCCATCCCGCGCCGCTGCCGTGACCCGACGAATCTCTGCCGAGAGTTCTTTCAGCGACAGTGATTCGGCATGGTGTACCACCGGCACTTTCAGGCCATCGCCGGTCTGGGTCGCAACGCCGATGTGTACGCCATCGTGGCGCACGAGCACGTTGCGTTCGGCGTCGTAGTGCGAGTTCGCTTTCGGGAACTGCTCGACCACGCGCACCAGCGCCATCGCGAGGAACGGCAGGTAGGTGTAGGAGGGCGAGCCCTTCGGTAGCTGCGAGTTGAGATGTTTCCTCAACCGCTCCAGCTCCGTCAGGTCGACTTCCTCGACGTAGGAAAAGTGCGGGATATTTCGTTTCGATTCGGCGACCCGCTGCGCGCTGACACGCCGTACTCCGAGGATGCGAATCTCTTCGGTGCCGGTGCGGACTTCGCGGCGGGCATCCGACGCAGGACCGCGCGCAGGCGCCTTGATGGGCTGGCGGTCTTGAATCGCAGCGTCGAGATCCTGGCGTTGAATGCGACCGTCGCGGCCACTGCCGGCAATCTTCGTCAGATCGATACCCGATTGCTTGGCACGCGCGCGAGTTGCCGGCGAAGCCATCACACGACCCGCGGGTTTGTTTGCAACTTGCGCGGGTTGCTCTTCGCGTTCGACGCTGGCAGTCGCCTGCGCTTTCGGTGCGGCGCTGCTGGTTGCCTTGGCCGCCGGCTGTTCGGCTGCGGTAGCTGGCGCGGCGCCAGTGCCTTCGCCCGTTTCCAGTACGATCAAGTCGCCGCCGACCGCGATCTGATCACCGGGCTCGCCGCCAAGCGAAAGTACACGGCCGCTCACTGGCGACGGCATCTCGACCACGGCCTTGTCGGTCGACATTTCCACCATCGGCTGGTCTTCGGCGATCTGGTCGCCGACTTTGACGCGCCAGGCGACGATTTCCGATGCAACCGTGCCTTCGCCCAGGTCGGGCAGCTTGACTACATGCCGGCTCATGAAGCCTCCATCGTGGCTTTGATGGCGGCGCCGACGCGCGCCTGGCCAGGAAAATATTCCCACTCGAAAGCGTGCGGGTACGGGGTATCCCAACCGGCGACGCGCAGGATCGGCGCTTCCAGGTGCCAGAAACATTCTTCCTGCACGGTCGAGAGAATCTCGCCGCCGAGGCCGCCGAAGCGCGTCGCTTCGTGCGCGACGATGCAGCGGCCGGTTTTCTTCACCGAGGCGACGATGGTTTCCACGTCCAGCGGCACGATGGAGCGCAGGTCGATCACTTCGGCGTCGACGCCGAGCTTTTCGGCCGTCGCCAGGCAGACATGCACCATGGTGCCGTAGGTGACGATAGTGATCTGGTTGCCGGGGCGAACGATGTCGGCGCTGCCGAGGTCGACGCGATAGTGCCCTTCGGGAACCTCGCCTCGTGGATGCGAGCTCCAGCCGATCGCCGGCTTGTTCGGATCGCCGTCGAACGGTCCATTGTAAAGCCGCTTGGGCTCCAGAAAAATCACCGGATCGTCTTCTTCGATGGCGGTGATCAGCAGGCCCTTGGCGTCGTATGGATTCGACGGCATCACCACCTTCAAGCCCGAAACATGCGCGAAAATCGCTTCCGGACTTTGCGAGTGCGTCTGGCCGCCGCGAATGCCGCCGCCGCAGGGCGTGCGAATCGTCACCGGCGCGCAAAAGGCGCCGCCGCTGCGATAACGAATACGCGCCAGCTCGCTGACGATCTGGTCGTACGCCGGATAGATGTAATCGGCGAACTGGATTTCCGCGACCGGACGCAAGCCGTTCAGGCTCATGCCGATGGCCGTCGCGACGATGCCGCCTTCGGCGATCGGCGAATCGAGCACGCGATGTTCGCCGTACTTGCGCTGCAGGCCATCGGTGGCGCGAAACACGCCGCCGAAGTAGCCGACGTCCTCACCCATCAACA
Organism: uncultured Gammaproteobacteria bacterium; assembly: GCA_963710595.1. GTDB lineage: Bacteria > Pseudomonadota > Gammaproteobacteria > Steroidobacterales > Steroidobacteraceae > Steroidobacter. The sequence continues at coordinate 108,846 of CAVQAZ010000002.1, read as the reverse complement.
CCACGCCCTGATCGCGGGCCATCATGACATCCATGGCGGAGTTGAGCGCCTGGATCATGTTCATCTGAGTCATTTCTGCGCGCGCTCCTGGGCCATCTGCAAGCGCTGGCGGGCCAGGCTCGGCGTTTGTTCTTTGAAGACGTCCTCGAACATGGTCTCGGGATCGAGTTGCGGACCGTCGCTGAGCGTGCCGTAGGTCACGGCTTCTTGCCAGGCAGCGGCGACTTGCTCTTCACACTGCTTGGTCAGCACTGCTTCGCGTTCGTCGGACCAATCGCCCAGCGCCCGCAGATGCGCCTTGAGGCGATCGATGGGATCGCCAAGCGGCCAGTGTTCGTGTTCGTCCTTGGGCCGATACCGCGAAGGATCGTCGCTGGTGGAATGCGGCGCGGCTCTGTAAGTCACGTGTTCGATCAATGTCGGACCGGCGCCCATGCGCGCACGTTCGGCGGCCCACTGCGTCACTGCATAGACCGCGAGGAAGTCGTTGCCGTCGACGCGAATGCCTGGCATGCCATAGCCGGGACCGCGAGCGGCGAACGAACGGCCTTCGCCGCCGGCAAAAGTCTGGAAGGTCGAGATCGCCCACTGATTGTTGACGACGTTGAGAATCACCGGTGCTTTATAAATCTGCGCGAACAGCAGCGCGTAGTGGAAATCCGCCTCGGCGGTGCTGCCGTCGCCGATCCAGCTGGCGGCGATGTGATCTTCGCCTTTGATCGCAGACGCCATGGCCCAGCCCACGGCTTGTGGGAACTGGGTCGCCAGGTTGCCGGAGATGGAAAACAGGTTGCCTTCGACCCAGTGATACATCACCGGCAGCTGACGGCCTTTGCACATGTCGCGCGTGTTCGACAGTACCTGGCACATCAGGTCGACGAGGTTGCGGCCCCGAGCGATCTGCAAGCCCTGGTTGCGATAAGACGGAAACAGCATGTCGCCGGGCCGCATGGCCATGCATTGCGCGACCGACACCGCTTCTTCGCCGGTGGACTTGACGTAGAAAGTGATCTTTCCCTGCCGCTGCGCGCGATGCATGCGATCGTCATAGATCCGGGTCATCAGCATGTGCCGCAGCCCGAGCTCCAGGTCGGCCGACGCCAAGTGCGGATTCCAGGGACCGACAGCGCGATGCTTTTCGTCGAGCACGCGCACCATGTCCTTCGACAAGGATTCGGTTTCGGTCAACGGCGCATTCGGATCGGGCCGCGCTGCCGCTCCCGCCGGGCAGATCGCTACATAACTGAAGTCCGGCACTTCGCCGGGCCGGGCCGGTGGTCGCGGGACATGCAAACGGGATCGCATCATCGGGCCTCCGAAAGCAGCTGGCGCGCCATCTCGTCGGCAACTTCGCTGGTGGAGCGATTGCCGGCGCAGGAGCGCGCGAAAATTTCCGTGAGTCGGGTGGGAATGCGGTGAATTTCTGCGGTGATGGACTCGACCGTCGCACCGCCCAGATATTCGCGGCCGACACTGATGATGCCACCGGCATTGATCACGTAGTCGGGCGCGTAAAGGATGCCGGCGGCATGCAGGCGATGGCCGTCCTCAGCCGTGGCGAGTTGATTGTTGGCAGCGCCAGCAATGACGGAAGTCTGCAGCTTCGGAATAGTGGCCGAGTCGAACACCGCGCCGAGCGCGCACGGCGCCAGGACATCGGCGCGCTCGAACAGAATTCTATCCGGTGACGATGTCGTGGCATCGAATTGCGCGACCGCTTTTTGGACGGCGGCTTCGCGAACGTCGGCTACACGCAGCTTTGCGCCATCGGCGGCGAGCAGACGGCAAAGCTCGTAACCCACGCCGCCGAGTCCTTGCACGGCGATGGTCAGGCCACGCAGTTCGTCTTTCTTGAGTCGGTATTTCACCGCTGCCTTGATGCCCAGGTACACGCCGAGCGCCGTCTTCGGTGCTGGATTACCGTCGTCGCAAACCGCGGTTCGCGGCAAACCGCTGACATAACGCGTCTGGGTGGCGACGATTTCCATATCGGCCACCGCTGCACCGACATCTTCGGCCGTGACGTACTGGCCGTGCAGGGAATCGACGAAGCGGCCGAAAGCCGCGAGCATCGCCGGCGTCTTGGGACGTGCTGAGTCCAGCAGTACCACGGCCTTGCCGCCGCCGAGCGGCAGGTTGGCCATCGCGTTCTTGTAGCTCATGCCTCGCGACAGGCGAAGCGCGTCGCTCAAAGCATCATTGGTCGAGTTGTAGTGCCAGAAACGGCAACCGCCCGCTGCGGGGCCGCGAGCCGTGGAATGCAGGGCGACGATTGCGCGCAGGCCCGTGGCTGCATCGTGCGCGAACAATACGCGCTCGTGATTATCGAACGATGGATGGTCGAACATAATGGTTATCGAAAATGGACGATCGGTCGCTCCGCCTGTCTCGGAGCAGAATGCGCTACATTACCGTCCCGTCACTAGTATAGTCTGCCAATCAATCGCGGCTACATAGTAGAAGTTACTAGCATGAGCAGCAATCCTCCCGGCCGGGAATTGGACCGCGTCGACCGCCAGCTGTTATCGCTGCTGCAAGCGGATGGCCGGCTGACGGTTGCGGAGCTGGCGCGCACGGTGAATCTCACGCTCACGCCTTGCATCGAGCGCGTGCGTCGGCTGGAGCGCGAAGGCTTCATCGAAGGGTATTACGCACACTTGAGCCCGCGGCGTCTGGGTCAGCATATGTTGGCCTTCACCGAGGTAACCCTGGATCACGCCACGCAGGACGTGTTCCAGCGCTTCAAGGAAGCCGTGCAGCTGGTGGAGGAGATCGTCGAGTGCCACATGGTGGCCGGCGGATTCGATTACCTGATCAAAACGCGCGTGCAGGACATGGATGAATACCGCCGCGTGCTGGGTGACAAGATCGTCAACGTTCGCGGCGTGCGGCACACGCAGACTTACTTTGTGTTGGAAGAAGTGAAATCGACGCACGCGTTGCGCGTTCGCGGCATGGAGTCGGGCAGGGCAGGCGCCGCCGGCTCCAAGCGCCGGCGGGCCCTCACCCGCGCTACGCGCGACCTCTCCCACGGGGAGAGGTGAAGAACGTTCTTACCCCTCTCCCTTTGGGAGAGGGCAGGGTGAGGGGCTTCTTACTACCGCGGCCCCTCACCCGCGCTACGCGCGACCTCTCCCACGGGGAGAGGTGAAGAACGTTCTTACCCCTCTCCCTTTGGGAGAGGGCAGGGTGAGGGGCTTCTTACTACCGCGGCCCCTCACCCGCGCGGACGCGCGACCTCTCCCACGGGGAGAGGTGAAGAACGTTCTTACCCCTCTCCCCTTGGGAGAGGGCAGGGTGAGGGATCTTACTACCGCGACCCCTCACCCGCGCGGACGCGCGACCTCTCCCACGGGGAGAGGTGAAGAACGTTCTTACCCTCTCCCTTGGGAGAGGGCAGGGTGAGGGATCTTACTACCGCGACCCCTCACCCGCGCGGACGCGCGACCTCTCCCACGGGGAGAGGTGAAGAACGTTCTTACCCTCTCCCTTGGGAGAGGGCAGGGTGAGGGCTCTTACTACCGCGACCCCTCACCCGCGCGGACGCGCGACCTCTCCCACGGGGAGAAGTGAAGAAGCTCAGATCAAGAAATCATCCTGATGCAACTGACCCACTTCGACGCCCACCAGCGTCAGCTGCTCGTCGCCGAGGTCAATCACTACGTCGCCGCCGACATTGCTGGCGCGTGACATCAACCAGTCGAAGCTGACTTCCTCGGCGTATTCGCCTGCCAGGCTGCGCAGGTCGATAACGTCTTCGGAGCCCGCGCCGGCGGAGAAGCCCTGAATTTCAATGTCGAAGCCGGGGCCGCCGACCAGAACGTCGTCGCCTTCGCCGCCGTCGAGGATGTCGTCACCAGGACCGCCGATCAGCACGTCATCGCCGTCGCCGCCCAACAGCACGTCATTACCGGCGCCACCCACGATGACGTCGTCGCCTTCGCCACCGCTGATCGCGAGGCTCATGGCGTCGGCCGTCATGCCAGAGGCATCGATCACATCATCGCCGGCGCCGCCTTCGAACAGGAACATATCGGAGGCGTCGGCGCCGCTGACATTCACTTGCGCTGCGAGTCCGGCGATGACAGTGCTGCCGCCACTGCCGGTCAGCAGCACGGCGTCATTGGCAGCCGTGCCGACCATCGCGACCAGATCGATTTCGCCGTCGGCGCTACCACTGCCGGCGACACCGGCGAGATCCAGGTCGATTTCGCTTACGTCCGTGCCGCTGAGGTCGTTGATGGTGATGCTGTCCGCGCCCGCGCCGGCGGTGAATTCGATGCGCTCGACTTGGTTCAAGTCCATCGTGATGCTGGCGACGTCACGGAAGAACGTAACTCGTTCGCCGTTCGCCGAGATGTCGATATTCTCGTTGGCCGCGGCGCCAAGGAACAACATCGTATCCGTGCCGCCCTGGCCTTCGAGAACGTCGCTGCCTTCGCCTGGGCGCCAGATGAAAGTATCGTCGCCATCACCCATGCGCGCGGTATCCGCACCACGACCACCGTCGAGGAAGTCATTGCCGGCGCTGCCGATCAGCGTGTCATTGCCGTCGCCGCCGGCGGCTGTGAAACGGAATCGATTGGCTGCCAGGCCCGAAGCATCGATCACGTCGTCACCAGCGCCGCTTTCGATGGCCAGGCGATCCAAGCCTGCATCGACGCCGCTGATGATGAGGCTGGCTGGCAAGCCGGAGATCGCCGCACCACTGCCGCTCGTCGTCACGGTTACGTTCTCCGCCGCCGCTGAGCCACGTGCGACGATTGAATCTTCCGCGCCGTCGTTCGGCGTGCCGGGATTGAGCAGGCTGATCTCGATATGACGCACATCGGTGCTGCTGAGGTCGCCGATCACGATGTTGTCCGTGCCGCCAGCTGCTCGCAGCGTTACGCTTTCCACATCGTTGGTATCCATGACGATGTTGGCGACGTCGCGGGTGAAGCGCAGGCGTGCGCCATTGGCGGCGAATTCCATGTTCTCCGCAGCGCCGTTGCCGTTGAAACTCATGGAGTCGCTGCCGGCGCCGCCTTCGACGACGTCGCTGCCATCGCCTGGATCCCACACGAATATATCGTCGCCCGCGCCCATCAGGGCGATGTCGTCGCCGCGATTGCCGTCGATGAAGTCGGTGCCGTTGCCGCCGATCAGCGTGTCGTTGCCGTCGCCGCCGAACAGAGTGTCATCGCCCGTGCCGCCGTCGAGCGTCAGCTTGACCGTCCCCGCCGTAGTAGACGCGCTGAGGAAGTCATCACCGGCGCCGCCCTTGATGATGAGTTCATCGGTGGCTTCGACGTGAGTGAGACCGACGAAGGCGGGTGTGCCTATGACGGAGACCGTATCGCCGAACGCCAGCAGTTCGACGTGATCGCCCTGCGCCGAGCCTTCCAAAGTGACTTTGTCGACGGCACCGTCGCCGAGGGCGGCGTTGCCGCCGAGGTCGATGTGGACTTCCTGCACATCGGTCTTGCTCAGATCGCCGACTTTGATGTTGTCCGAGCCGCCGCCGGCGTCGAACTGAATGACTTCGACATCGTTCAAAGTCATGTTGACGTTGGCGACATCGCGCTTGAACTGCGCCAGGCCGAACAGGCCGGCGCCGATGCTGACGTTTTCGTTGACGCCCGCGCCGTTGAACGTGAGCTGGTCGCGGCCCGCGCCACCATCGACAACATCACTGCCGTCGCCCGGGTTCCAGATGAACTGGTCGTCACCGGCGCCCAGCACAGCGACGTCGTCGCCTTTGCCGCCGGCGACGACGTCATTGCCGCCGCCCGCCAAAATCAGGTCCGCCGCGGCCGACGGTTTCTTCGGCTGGCCGAGGACGAATACGCCTGGCGAGACCGTATCGGGCGTAATCACGTCGCCCTGTTCGCTGCCGACAAAAATGCTCATGAATCGTAGCTCCTGTTCGGATGAGGTTGGGAGAGAGCGTCACGGCTCGCGCAGCGCGCGGTCCGTAAAGGAAACAAAGGGTTTGGCGAGGTATTGAATCAGCGTGCGTTGCGAAGTGGTGACGAACAGTTCCGCCGGCATGCCGGCCTGCAGCTGAATGTCGGGACGGTCTTGCAGGCTGGCGGCGTCGACTGCGACGTTGGCGATGAACCAGGACTCGCCGCTGTCGGCATCCGTCACGCGATCCGGCGATACGAAAATCACTGTGGCCGGCAACAGCGGCGTGGTGCGTGAGTCGAAGGAAGTCAGCCGAACTTCGGCAGCGGCTTGCTCGCGGACGTTGTTGATGTCTTGCGGGCGGATGCGTGCTTCGACGATCAGCTTTTCCTGCGAAGGCACGACATCGAGCAGCGGATCGCGCGGACCGACTACGTCGCCGGCTGTCGCCACGCGCAGCGACATGACGACGCCATCGACGGGAGAGCGCACCAGTTGGCGTTCGGCTTGATCCTGCGACGGCCGCAACCGTTCTTCGAGTTCACGAGCTTTCGCAGAAGCTTCTTTGACTTCATCAGCGGCCAGCTGCTGATACTGATTGCGCGCCTGAGCGATGCGGGCTCGCAATTCACCGCTGCGCTGGCGCGCCAGTGCAAAGTCGCCACGGTTTTCTCCAAGCCGGCTGCGATAGTCCGCTTCGGCACGTTGCAACTGCAGGATGCGTGCTTTCTGCACATAGCCGTCACGCGACAGCTTTTCATTCAGCGCCAGTTCTTCGGCGGAGAGTCTTGCCGCCGATTGCGTCGCCTCGATCTGCGTGCTCAGGGCTTCGGCTTGCGCATTCGATTCGCGAATCTGCATTTCCAGCGAGGCGATCTGCTCATCGAGGGTGCGACGTCGCGCCAGGAACAAGGCACTCTCTCTGATCAGATGTTCTTTCGCTGTCGCAGTCGCAGTGAACTGCGCCGCCGGTTCGAAGCGAGTCTCGAGCGCTGCCTCCGCCAGGGCCCGCGCAGCTCGGATGCGAGCGGCGAGCAATTGGTCCTGGAGCAAGCTCAGTTCCGCGTCGTTACGCACATCGCCAACAACGATCAATGTCTGGCCAGCGCGCACTTTCTGGCCATTGCGAACCAGGATTTCGCGCACGATGCCGCCTTCCTGGTGTTGCACTGTCTTGCGATTGAGTTCGACTTTGAGCTGAGCGGGCGCGACCACGGCTCCGGAAATCGGCGCGACGAAGGACCAAAGCAGCACCAGCCCGATAACAACTGCAAGCGGCACCAGCGCACGGAATGTTTGCTTGTGGAGTTCCGCATTCGTGCCCTCGGCGGGTTCGCTTTCCATCAACAGGTTGGCAAGCGTAGTAGTCTTGAGTGCGTTCATGCGCGTGCCTCGGCGATAGCGGTGGACGAGGCGAGAGCCGAAAGTTTTTTCACTGCGCGCAGGCGGGGCAGGACAGTGGAGCCGGGTCCAAAGGCTTCGAGTGCGCCGTCTTTGAGTACGGCCAGTTTGTCGAGCTGCGCCATCAACGCCGGCCGATGCCCGACCATGATCACGGTCGTGCCGCGAGCCTTGAGTTCTATCAGCGCCGCGGCGAGCGCCTGCTCGCCTTCCATATCGAGATTGGCGTTGGGCTCGTCAAGCACCACCAGCTTCGGCTCGCCATACAGGGCGCGAGCCAGCGCGATGCGCTGTCGTTGTCCGCCCGAGAGCACGCTGCCCGCTTCGCCGATCGGTGTGTCATATCCATAAGGCAGGCGCAGTATCATTTCGTGTGCATGCGCCAGCTGCGCCGCCTGCACTACCGACGCGGAGTCGACTTTACCCAGCCGTGCGATGTTCTCGGCCACCGTGCCGGCGAACAGCTCGACACTCTGCGGCAGGTAGCCGATATATTTGCCGAGCGCGTCGCGATCCCATTGCGCGATATCCGCGCCGTCGATGCGAACCATGCCGGCTTGCGGCGTCCACATGCCGAGGATCAAGCGGATCAACGTGGTTTTGCCGGACGCACTCGGTCCGACGATGCCGAGGCTCTCGCCGGCGAGCAGCGAGAAGTTGACGGCCTTGATGAGCGCCGGCTTGCCCGGCGCTGCATTGAAAGAGACGCGTTCGACGTCGAGCCTGCCGCTCGGCGCGGGCAAAGCGACTTTCAATGCGCGATTCGGCGCAGGGCGTTCGCTCAGTCGCCGCCAGGCGCCGCGAGCTTCGATCATCGATTTCCAGCCGCTGATCAGTTGTTCGACTGGTTGCAGCGCGCGTCCAATCAATACGGTCGCTGCGATCATGATGCCGGCTGACGCTTGCATGTCGATGACCAGCCACGCACCCAACCCCAGCATCGTGACTTGCAGAAGTTGGCGCAGCACTCGAGCCATGCCGCTCAGCCGCGAGGTCGCTTGTCCCAAGGTCGCCTGTGTTTCCAACAACGCGTCGTGGCGCACCTGCCAGGCGGCCACCGCGGCTTGGGTCATGCCCATGCCGGCAATGACTTCGGCATTGCGCGTCAGTGATTCAGCGTGATGATTGGAAGCGCGCGAACGACGCAGTGCTTGTTCGGCCTGCGCGCGAGTGAGTTTTTCGGTGAGCACTCCGAGCGCGATCAATACCGCCGCGCCGGCAGTCGCTGCCAGTCCCAGCATCGGATGCATCAGGCCGATGACCAGCAGGTACAACGGCAGCCACGGTGCGTCGAACAGCGCGAGAATGCCGGTGCCGCCGAGAAACGCACGCAGCTGAGTGATATCGCGCAGGGCATCGTTATCCGCGCGGCCGGCAATTCCAGCCGCCTGTCGCAGCGATCCGGCCAATGCAACCGGCGACAGTTGTCGATCCAACGCGCGCCCGGCCCAAGCCAATGCCCGAGCGCGGACGGTATCGGCGAAGTAGCACAGACCCAGTGCCAGCAATACCAGCAGCGTCAGCATCACCAGTGTTTCGACGCTACGGCTGGTGAACACACGATCGAACACCTGCAGCATGTACAACGCCGGCATCAACATCGCCAGGTTGAGCAGCAGGCTTGCGCCGCCCGCGAGCAGGACAAAAGGCCGCAGGCGCTTTACGAACAACCAGTTCATCGTCCATCCCCGCACCGTTTGAATGGTGAAGAGGATCGGCGGCCGGTGTGAACCCGACGTGCTTTCGGGCGTGAATGCGACGTGAATAAACCGCGGGTTGTGACGCCGCTTTAGCTGCGGTCATCTAAGCGGCCGACGCAAGACAGGAGATCGGCAATGACTAAAGTGAGGTGATGAGTCTCGCAGCGGCCGGTCTACTTAATTGACCCGGGCAACTACGTATGACGAAATGGGATCGATAGGAATACCGTCCGGCGCTTGCGTTGTGCACAAATAGGGAGGTGCCCATGGGGAACAACATCTACGGGCCCATGCGCATCCTGGGCTACGTGGTTCTGCTGGCGATGTTCGCTGCCGTTTCATATACGGCATGCATTACGCTCACGCATTGGGCCGGCATCGGCGTCTGACTTGTAATGAACAAGCGACAGAGCCGGATGTTTGCCATTGGATCGACGGCGGTGGCCGCCCTGGTATTCCTGGGCATGACGGTCGACAGCCATCGGCAGTTCGACAAACTCACGAATGCGCAGAACATTACGCCCGAAGTGACCCACGGCAAGGACGTCTGGCACAAATACAACTGCATCAACTGCCACACACTGTTCGGTGAGGGCGCGTACTACGCGCCGGATCTCACCAAGATCACGCAATTGCGCGGCGAGCAGTACCTGCAGGCCTATATGCGCAATCCCGCGGCGTTCTACGACGAGCAGAAGCATCGCCGCCTGATGCCGAAGCAGAACCTGAGCGAAACGGAGATAACCGACCTCATCAGGTTTTTGGACTGGGTCGGCAAAGTCGACAATCAGGGCTGGCCGCCGCGCCCCATTCTAGTCACGGGCGCTTCGATTCCAGGGACTGACCTGACCGCGACACAGCAGGCCAACGAAGCCGAAACCAGTTCCTTGCCGCCGGGTGCTCGCCCTGTATCCGGCAGCGAGAATCCCATCGCGCTGGGACAAGCAGCGTTCCGCAGCGTCACGCCCGCATGCAATGCATGTCATTCCGTTGCGCCAGGTGTGAATCTCGCCGGTCCCACGCTGGCGGGCATAGCCGCGCGCGCCCTCAAGGCCATCGGCTCGCCCGCTTACAAGGGCAATGCCACGGACGTGGAAAGTTACATTCGCGAATCGATCGAGCATCCCAGTGCATATGTCGTCCCAGGCGCGATGTATTCGGCGAATGGGCAATCGTTCATGCCGAACACCTATGCGCAGAGCCTGACTGCGGAGCAAAGGGATCAGCTCGTGGCTTTTATCGCCACGTTGCGCTGAAAGATTTCCGCCGCGGCGCCCGGCATCGTCAGGAACCCTCATCATGCAATACCGCTCACAAGCCGTCGCGTACTGGTACTTCGCCGTCGCCATGGTGCTGTTCGGCCTGCAGCTGGTCTTTGGCCTGCTGTCCGCTGCGAAGTACCTGGGGCCCGACCCACTGCTCTACATCCTGCCGTTCGACGTGACCAAGGTGATCCATACGAACCTGCTGATCGTGTGGGTGCTGACCGGTTTCATGGGCGCGACCTACTGGATGGTGCCGGATGAATCGCGCACCGAACTGCACAGCGTCAAGCTCGCCTATATTCAGCTTGGCCTGTGGGTCGTCATGGGTGTGACGGCGTGTATCGGTTATCTGTTTCGCTGGGGCACCGGCAACAAGCTGCTCGAACAGCCGTTGCCGCACAAGCTGGTCATCGTCGTCGTGATGCTCATGTTTCTTTACAACATCGGCATGACCATCCGGAAGTCGGGCCGCTTCACGACCACCGAGGGCGTGCTGCTGCTCGGCATAGGCTCCGCGGCGGTGCTGTATCTTCCCGCACTGCTGCACTTCCAGAACTACACCGTCTCCATCTTCTATCGCTGGTGGACCATTCATCTATGGGTCGAAGGCGTGTGGGAAATGATCCAGGGCGGCTTTCTGGCCTACCTGCTGATTCGCCTCTCCGGCGCCGATCGCGAGGTGATGGAGAAATGGCTGTACGTGATCGTCGGGCTGGTGTTCATTGCCGGGATCATCGGCACCGCGCACCACTATTACTGGATCGGCGTGCCTTACTACTGGTTGCCGATTGGCGGCACTGTTCAGCGCCCTGGAGCCCGTCGCGCTGATCGGCATGGCGGTGTACGCCTATTCGGCGATGCGACGCTCCGGCATGTCGCATCCGAACACCCTCGCGCTGCACTGGACCCTGGGCAGTGCTGTATTCACGCTCTTCGGCGCCGGCCTGCTCGGGCTCGCACATACTTGGCCGGCGGTGAACAAATGGACGCATGGCACGCTGATCACTGCGATGCACGGCCACGCTGCGTTCTATGGCGCGTACGTGATGATCGTGCTGGCGATGATCACCTATGCGCTGCCATCGATGACGCACGATCGGCGCGAAGGGGGCAGCGCGGTGGGCTACTGGGCGTTCTGGTTGCAGCTGGGCGGCATGTTCGGCATGACGCTGTCGTTCGCGACCGCCGGCATCGGACAGGTTTATCTCGAGCGCATCCTCGGCCTGGGTTATCTCGACACGCAGCTGAAGATCCAGATTCACTTCGTGATGCTGGTGATGACCGGAGCGGTGTTCATGGTGGGAAGCGGTTTGTTCATCTGGGACTTCTTCCGGACGCGGCCGCGGTTCGAGATCGCAAGCGAGACTGCAGCACCCGAGCGAGGTGACGCCAGGCTCGCCGGCAGCAACGCGTAGCGAGCCGGCAGATGTCGGCTAACCAATCAGTGTCCGATGCATCGATCCCAGCCGCCGGCCGCGCATCGGCATCCCGGCCGTACTACGTTGCCGTCGGCAAGGAAGAGCAGATTTTCGAACAATGTCACCAGCGCCAGCTGGCGGTGATGCTCAAGGGTCCGACCGGCTGCGGCAAGACGCGCTTCGTGGAATATATGGCCTGGCAGCTCGGACGCGAGCTGATCACCATTTCCTGTCATGACGATCTCACCGCCAATGATCTCATCGGCCGTTTCCTGATTCGCCACGACGGCACGTATTGGCAGGACGGCCCGTTGACGCGCGCGGTGCGTGAAGGCGCAATCTGCTATCTGGATGAAGTCGTGGAAGCGCGGCAGGATACGGTCGTGGTGTTGCACTCGCTGACCGATCATCGTCGGATGCTGAACATCGACAAGACCGGCGAGCAGATCGCGGCGCCCGGCACCTTCCAGCTGGTGATTTCCTACAACCCCGGCTACCAGCGCATGCTGAAAGATCTCAAGCCGAGCACGCGCCAGCGATTCGTCGCGCTGGACTTCGACTTTCCCACCCTCGAACAGGAAGCCGGTATCGTTGCGCACGAGAGTGGGGTGGGTCGTGCGACCGCTCATGCTCTGGTCGGGCTCGGCCACCGCCTGCGGTCATTGCGCGATCGCGGCTTGGCCGAAGTACCCAGCACGCGATTGTTGATCGCTACTGCGCGTCTCGCCGCCAAGGGCATTCCGATTCGCGATGCATGTTATGCGGGGCTGATCGGGCCGCTCTCCGATGACGCCACCCTGGTCGCCGCGATGCGCGATGTGGTGGATGCCACGTTCGTGTGATCCAGCATGGCTGAAGCCGAAGACGTTATCGTCGATGCGGCACGACATGCCACCGTCTTCTTGCGTGACCTGTGGCTGCGGAACCGCGGCAGTGTGGCGCCCACCATTGATCTGCCACGGGTGCTGCACCGGCTCGATCTGGTGATTGCCAGTGCGTTTGGCGGCAGCATCACTTTGCGCGTCGCTCAACCGCCTGCGCTGACGCCATTCGTACGGCGATTGTTCAGAAGTTACGAACAACCGGCTTGCCGCGTCGGCCTACCGTCGACTGACGGAATCTCTATCTGGTTGCCGTTGCCTTTGCCGGACTGCGACCGCGAGCAGGGCGTCGCCAAGCTGCGCATCATGGCGCTACAACAGGCGGCGCGCGCGTGCCGGGGGTCTGCAGGGAAACTTCATGAAATCACCGATCCGCTGGAGCGGGCACTCTTCGAAGTGCTGGAAGCGGCAGCCGCGGATACTCATCTACTGAACCGGCTGCCCGGGTTGCGGAACCCGCTGAATGCAGCACGTGCGCAGGCAGTGTCATTGCGGCCTGCGCCGGAGTCCTTTCCACCACTGCGTCGTCGACTGGAAGCATGGGTGCGAGAGATCATGGAGATGCCCTGTGATTCTACGGGGACAGCGCGCGAGTCCGCCTCGGAGCAGTCGTTGCAGCGTGCGCGCGAATTGACAGCGGAATTGTTCGAGACAGTCCCAGCCGGAAAAAAACAGATCGCCGGACTGTTGTACCGCGACCAGTGGATCGGGCAGTTGCATGACACGACGACAGTTCACAACTCCTCGAGTCTTACTAACCACGCTCTTCCTTCGGGTCGCAAGCCGCCGCGCAGTGCGCGATTGACGCGCCAGCCCGACGTGCGCGTGCCGGACGAGCGCGATAAACCCGCCAGCCCGAGTCCTTGGATGATTCAAACGGCGCAACCGCTGGAGCATGCGGAGGACCCTTTCGGCATGTCGCGTCCCATCGATCGAGACGAGAGCACCGGCGCGGAAGAGTTTGCCGATTCGGTATCTGAGCTTACGGAGGCGCGGTTAGTGGCGACGCCAGGGTCACCGGCCGAAGTGCTGCTCTCGGATGATCCGCCCGTTGCGCGAGCGAAGTGGTCCCGCTCGCCCGCGCTCCAGTCGGCGCAGGTACTGACGTATCCCGAGTGGGATTGGCGTGCACGAGCTTATCGCGAGCCTGGGGCCTCGGTGCATCAGCTGCCGGCGCAACACGGTGCTCGCTCGTGGATTGAAAGAACATTGCAAGAACATCGCGTCATGCTCAACGTGATCCGCCGCCAGTTCGAATCCCTGCACGCTGCCCGCCTGCGTTTGCGGCAGCAGGCGGATGGCGAAGAAGTCGATATCGATGCCTGTATCGACGGGTTCGCAGCGGCACGTGCGGGCGCGGCACTCCCCTCCGGCCTATACCAGACGACGCGAACTGCGAGGCGTGAACTGGCCGTGTTGCTGTTGATCGATACCAGCGGTTCGACGGATGGTTGGGTGTCGAACCAGCGTCGCGTGATCGATGTGGAGCGGGAGGCGCTGCTGCTGGTGTGTCGGGCGCTGGACGGATTGGCCGAGCCGTACAGCGTGATCGCATTCTCCGGCGAAGGTCCACAACGTGTGACGGTTCGTGCGTTAAAGAGTTTTGCCGAGCCCTACAGCGACGATGTTGCGCTACGGATTGCAGGGCTCGAGCCTGAGCATTACACCCGCGCGGGAGCGGCGCTGCGCCACGCATCTGCTGTGTTGATGCGGGAGCCGGCACGACATCGGTTACTGCTGATGTTGTCGGATGGCCGGCCCAACGATGTCGACGAGTACGACGGCCGGTATGGGGTCGAGGATATGCGGCAGGCCGTTGTCGAGGCTCGTCTGCAGGGGATTTTCCCGTTTTGTCTGACTGTCGATCGCCACACTGCGAACTACCTGCCCGCGGTATTCGGCGAGCATCAGTATGCGGTGCTGCATCGCCCGGAATTGTTGCCGACTGCACTTCTAGGGTGGTTGCGCAGGCTGGTGAAAGGGTGAGCGGTCATAAACGTCGCACTCCGACCGTCATGTGGACAATACGCGCCGCCTGACGGCATTCCCTAGCAACGCTGGGGATCGATTTGCCACAGAGTACCCCCCGCCCGCTGACCGCATTTTCCACGACGTCGCCGGATGTCTCAGTTCGGGTCGAGGAATGTCATGAAAATCGCTGTGCTGGTTGTTACCTGTGTCGCTGCTCTGGCGCTGACCGGCTGCTCTGAGCAGCCATCTCCCGCCGCAGTTGCCCAAACAAAGCAAAAACCTGCCGATACCGGCGGCTCGCTCAAGGGGGATTTCGGCCCGCCACAGGGAGAAGCAGTGCGCGCGGTGCTGACCAGTCCGCCGAACGTGCCTCCCGCAACGAACCGCAAGGTCCCCGCCAAGGTCATCGTCGAGCTGGAGGTGGTCGAGGTCGACAAAGATATCGCCGAGGGCGTGAAGTACACGTTCTGGACCTTTGGCGGCACCGTTCCCGGCAGTTTTATTCGTGTGCGCCAGGGCGACACGGTGGAATTTCACCTGAAGAATCATCCCGACAGCAAGATGCCGCATAACATCGATCTGCACGGGGTTACCGGCCCGGGCGGCGGCGCGGCGTCGAGTTTCACCGCGCCGGGACATCAGACCCAGTTTACGTTCAAGGCACTCAACCAGGGTCTGTATGTGTATCACTGCGCCACCGCCCCCGTGGGCATGCACGTGGCCAACGGCATGTATGGGCTGATCCTGGTGGAACCGCCGGAAGGCCTGCCGCAAGTCGATCATGAGTTCTATGTCATGCAGGGGGACTTCTACACGGTCGGCAAGTACCGCGAGAAAGGCCATCAGGCTTTTGACATGCAGAAGGCCATCGACGAGAACGCCACCTACGTTCTCTTCAACGGCTCGGAGACCTCGCTCACGGGACCCAAGGCGCTCAAGGCCAAGACCGGGCAGAACGTTCGCCTGTTCGTCGGCAACGGCGGCCCGAACCTGATCTCCAGTTTCCATGTCATCGGCGAAATTTTCGACAAGGTGCAGTACGAAGGCGGGACTCATTCGCAGGAGAACGTGCAGACCACGCTCATCCCGGCAGGCGGCGCGGTAACCGTCGAATTCCACACCGAGGTGCCCGGCAACTACGTGATCGTGGATCACTCGATCTTCCGCGCATTCAACAAGGGCGCCCTGGCCATTCTCGAGGTCAACGGCGAGCCACGGCCCGAAATCTATTCAGGCAAGCAGGTCGATGAGACTTATCTTGGAGACAAGGTCGCGAGCCTGGAAGCAGTGTCGATTGCGGCGCAGTCAAATGCCGCGGGCACACTCTCGAAGCAGCAGCAGATCGCGGCCGGCGCGGCGCTCTTCAAAGGCACCTGCTCGACCTGCCATCAGGAAAACGGTGAAGGTATCCCCAACGTATTCCCGCCGCTGGCGAAATCCGACTTTCTCAAGGCCGACCTGCGGCGCGCCATCGAAATTGTGCTCAACGGACTCACCGGCCCGGTCACTGTGAACGGCTTGACGTACAACTCGGTGATGCCGCCGATGAGTCAACTGACGGATGATGAAGTAGCGAACATTCTTACCTACGCGATCAACAGTTGGGGTAACAGTGGTCCCGGCGTTACCAAGGAGCAGGTGAGGGCGGCTCGCGCGAGCACCAAACGTCCGGAAGGCGCGGCACATTGAACGGTGTGCCATCCATCACGGAGTATTTGTGATCCGGGCCCGTGAAACCAATCGAGGCAGGAGCTGGCTGTTCGCCAGCGTCCTGCTGCTGATTGCCGGTAGCGATGATGCGGCGAGCGCGACGGTTTTCGGCGAGTCAGTGGCGATCCCCGGCGGGCAGTTCGAGTCCGTGCTGCCGCCCGCCGAAGGCGTCAAGCAAGTTCGCATCGCACCTTATCGAATCGACGTTACGCCGGTCAGTAACGAAGCGTTTGCGAGCTTTCTGCGCTCGGCGCCGCAATGGCGACGCGACAATATTTCGCGGCTGTTCGCCGATGAGCAGTACTTGAAGCAATGGCAGTCCGCGTCGGAGCCGGGAGCATCGATCCAGCGGCAGCCAGCGACATGGGTCAGCTGGTTCGCTGCGAGCGCCTACTGCGAGGCGCGCGGAGCGCGGCTTCCGACTTGGCACGAGTGGGAGTACGTCGCTGCGGCGAGCGAGTTCGAAGCCGACGCGCGGCAGGATGACGCGTGGCGTCAGCGCATCCTCGATTGGTACTCCACATCTGCGCGGGGCGCGCTCCCCGAAATCGGGAGGACACCAGCAAATTTCTACGGCGTTCGCGATTTGCACGGCGTGATCTGGGAATGGGTCGAGGATCAGTCCAGCATGCTGGTGTCGGGGGACAATCGTCAGCAAGGCGATCCAGACACGCTGCGATTCTGCGGCAGCGGCGCGATAACGATGGAGCAGAAGGAGAGCTACGCCACGCTCATGCGCATAGCGATGCTGTCGAGCGTGCAGGCCAGCTACACGACGGCAACGATGGGATTTCGCTGTGCAACGGGCGGGCCGGTGGCGCGATGAACTGCGTGGCGCGCTTCGTCTGCCTTGCGCTGATGTCGATGCAGGCCGCGTTCCCGGCACCCGCGGCCCTGCCATCGAAGTCGATCTACAATCTGCAGGCGGCGCTGATCAGTCAGTCCGGGGGATCGCTCAGACTCGACGCTTACCGGGGTCATCCCGTACTGGTCACGATGTTTTATGGCAGCTGTCCCGCCGCTTGCCCGTTGCTGATCGATACCTTGCATGCGGTAGAGCGCACGCTTGATGACAGGCAGCGGGCGCAGCTGCGCGTGCTGATGATCTCCATCGATCCGGCTCGCGACACGTCGCCCGCTTTGTTGAAGCTCGCGCACCAACGTCACATCGATCTATCACGCTGGACCTTGGCGCATACCGATGCTGCTACCGTTCGCAAAATTGCCGCGACACTCAACATCCAATATCGGCAGCTGCCGAATGGAGACTTCAATCATTCGAGCATTATTTCGCTGTTCTCCCCGCAGGGCGAAATTCTTCATCGCAGCGACACTCTGGGCCGGGCCGACGCCGGTCTCGTTGCAGCTTTGACTGAGGTCCTTGAGCCGCAGCGGTGAGCCGCCGGCTACCGTGCGTCGTAAAATGGACTCTGCCGCACGGTCCTCGGCTGGCTCCGCGCTCCGATGATTGATGTGGGCACCGATACGAGCGCAGGATGAGAGCCACTGGAGACTTGAGCGGGCCAGCTACAGCCATGACCGAATCCGACCTTGCCCATTTGCGGGCGCTGGACGATGCGAGCCGCGCCATGCGAGGACTGCTGGGCGTGATCATCGCTGTCGAGCGCCGCTTCGGTAGTCCTCAATCGCCGTTGGCGCTGCTGCGCCGGATCATCGACGACCCGGAGTGGCAGTGGCTGCGGCCGCTGTATCAGCTGATCGCCGACATCGATCATGCCGCGCACGAAGAAGAGCTGCCGGCGACCGAAGTGGCCGCCATCGGCGCTCATGCGCTCGCGCTCCTGTCCGGCAAAGGGGCGCCGGTCGAGCAGCTGTTTCTGGATCGGTATCGCGCACTATTACAGACCGACCCGGAAGTGGCGATCGCGCACTCGGCCGCACTACAGGCGCTGCGAAAACTTCCCGCGGAAACCGACAACGAAGCGGAGCGCCTGCACGCACGTCATCAATGGGCGATGCGTTGCAAGCATCGCCAGCAGGGCCAACATAAATAAGAGCAGGGGGAGCCGTCCCGCCGTCCTTGTCTTGGCTCGTTGTCCGGTCGTCGTCCGGCGACAGATCGGTTGCATGCCAAGGGTCTGAGATACTGATTCAGCGCGCTCGCTGCAGGGGCGCCGGTGAACGCTTTGCGCAAATCAGCGCGGGACTGGCGACAGCCGCAATTTTTTGGCGAGTGATTTCGACTTTGCCGAAAGTTCGCTCCCCGACGATCGGCGTTCCTTGTCCGATAATCGGTCGAAAAGCGCGGCGCTTACGGCAGCCTCTCAATTGGCTATCAGTTTTCTACCTTCCCGCCCAGTGTCTGTTCGTGGAGGCACTTTTCAAGCGTACAGTGCTAGTGCAATGTTGGCGCACCCCGGACATCCAGGACCTCCTGACCGGGAAGCTCGCGCCTCTCTCTCGCACGGAAAAGAACCGCCACACTATGTCCAGTCGTCTGGAGAACGCACTGATGCTGCTCGGTCTGGAGTCGGCCGACGACCCGGCTACGTTATGGCAAAACTATACGGATCGTCTCGCGGTTCTCCAGCACAAGCTCATCAACGCCGAAACGGAAGTAGCGCAGCAGTCCGCCCAGCAGGATTTGGCGCGACTGGTGGCCGCTTACCAGATGGCGCGCAGCGCGACCGAACCGGCAACGCGCCAGGTGAATCGGGACGCCGTCACCATGATGCGGATGGACACGGACTCCAGCCAGGAGCAGCAGACTCACCAGGGTTCGAACGTAGTGATCGGCCCCGGCGTGGTGCTGCAAGGTCGCTATGAAATTCAAGCCGTGCTGGGCGACGGCGGCATGGGGCGCGTATACGCCGCCCGCGACCGCCTGAAAGACGAAGAAGTCGCGATCAAGGTTTTGCGCAACGAGTTGCTGTCGAGCGCCGCGGCGCGTACCCGATTCCTGGCCGAAGCCAAGGTGTCGTGCAAGCTGGCGCATCCGAACATCGTGCGAGTGTTCGACGTCGGCATGGCCAGCGGTCGCTACTTCTTTACGATGGAACGGCTGCGCGGCGTCAGCCTGCGCCGTCGCATGCAAGCACAGCTCGCGACCGGCCGGCCGTTCCCTATCGAAGAGGCAGCGGCTATCGGCGAACAACTGCTCGAGGCGCTGCGCCACGCGCATCGCTTTATTGTCCATCGCGATCTCAAGCCCGAAAACGTCTGGATCGACAGCAGCGGCGTGGTCAAGCTGATGGACTTCGGCATCGCGCGCGCCTACCAGAACAACGAGCTGACTCGCACCGGCATGAACCTCGGCACCGCCTACTACATGGCGCCCGAGCAGCTTACCGACGCCAAGGAAGTCGACTGGCGCGCCGACCAATATGCGTTCGGCGTGTTGATGTACGAATTGTTGACCGGCCGTGTGCCCATGGGCGCGGTGCAGCCGATCGAAAAGGTCCGCAAGGACATTCCCCGCCAGATCGCTCGCGCCATCATGCGGGCCATGTCTCCCCGGCCCGATGCCCGGTTCGATTCATTGCGTGAATTGCAGAGCCGCATCGTGGCGCGCCGCGAAGACGATGTGCCCGGCGCCATCTTCAACGCCTTCGGTCGCTCGATCGCACTCGGCACCATCGCCGGCGCCTTGTTCGCCTACTTCGACAGCTTGAGCATGGGGCGCATCCACGAATGGATGTACCCGTCGGGCATCGCGGTGGGTATCGGAACCGCGTTGATGGTGGAGTTCTGCGAAACTTTCTTCCGCTCCCGCTACCGCAGTCATGTCATCGCCGCATTCAGCGCGACAGTCATCTGGATCGCGTTGGTCCTGGTGGTGGCGCAGAAACTATCCGGCCTCAGTAACGGCCTGGTGATGATGTTGTGCGGCTTGGTGTGGGCCAGCAGCATGGACTACGTGACTCGCCGCTGGCGCATCGCCGCCGGCAGGTTCAGGCTTGAAGTCGCTTTCGTCGGTGCGGTCTTCGGCACCTTGCTGGGGCTGGCGCTGCTGGTGCAGGCCGACCACGTCACCGAGCGCAATTATCTTTACAGCGCGCTCAGCGGCGTGCTGCCCGGAATGATCATCGCGATGGCGTCGTTGCGTCGACGCCTGTGGCGCAAGACCGATTCCTCCTTCGCGCGCATGCTGTCGCTGGCGCGGGACTGATCCTTTCGCTACTGGGGCTGCGCGCCGGCGGTCCGATATAACGCCGTGGCCAGCCTCTCCGCGACGTCCGTAGCCAGATAACGAATCCTGATGCCAGCCGACATCGAGCTGGCGCCGGCAGTATCGACGTAGATATTCGCCATGCGGCTGCGTCGATCGAATGGCGAAGCATCCACGCTGAGGGTCTGCACGCGGTCCCTGGGCACGATGGTCAGCCGGCGAGTCGAGCCAGCCCGACCGAAACAGCACCGCGTCCCGCGCCAGCGCCCAGCGTGTGTGCTTGGTATATAAGTGAGCGTGCATCCATGCCAGCGGTATGCAGCTCAGCACCACGATGACCGCAGCTTCCCGGAGATACCACAGCGCGGGGCCAGTCAGAATCAAGATCGAGAGCGCGACGCTGCGACGAAAAATCCGGCCGCGAGCGCCGTGAGCGAGCGGCTGCCAGTTCGGCTCGACGCTCAGGTCGATCGACGGCAACGCCGTGGCGATCAACTCTGGCGCGACTCGGGTCGCACACACCGGCGCCAGCCAACGCGTCTTCATTCGCGCATTGTCGCTTTGTTCCTCTGCGCCGCCGCTGTCGCCGGCCAGATCGACATTGAGCGAGACGCGATCCAACCACCGATGCAGCAACGATTCCGTCTGATGCACGGCTTGAATGCGCCGCGTACGAAGTGTGAGCGCGATGCGGGTCAACAGGCCATAGCGGGCACGCAGGTCGCCATCCTGCCTGGTCAGCTTGAAATCGTGAAATGTCACCAGCGCCAGTACTACTGACAGAATGCGCACCGCGATGATCGCGCTGAGAATAGTGAGTAAGCCCAGCGCAATCTGCAGGGCCAGGCCGAGCGCGGCGAGGCCGGCGGCGGGCGAGGATTGCACCAGTTGTTCCCACAGCTCTTTGTTGACCGCAAAGATGCCGGTCTCATGTAACAGACCGAAACCGGCGGCCACCAGGATCATGCCGCGGTTGTCGATCAAGCCATAGCGCACCAGGTCGGCGTTTGACAGATGCAACAGCACAGTCTCAGTGGGCGCAGCGATTGCGGCGTCCGGTTGTTTGGGCTCCGAAAAAACTCGCGCCCGCATTTCCTGCACGGCGTTCAAGTCCAGCACGCTGATCAATGCTTCGGGCTTGCCGCCGGTGGACGTCTGCACGCGCACTTCGGCTACTCCGAACAGCCGATGCAACAAGCCGCGCTCGGTGTCGATGTTTTCTATGCGGGGATACTCGATCTGCCGGACATTACGAAAGAGCAGGCCTTCGCGAATGACCAGGCCGTGGGGTCCGAATCCGTAGCGAAAGGTCCACTGCTGCCAGATCGCGCGAATCAACAAGGCGACGAGGATGATCGGCACCAGGTACGGACCCATGGGTCCCGGATCGTTGTCGCGCGTGCCAAAAAAGAACAGTGCGATCAGCGGCAACACCATTTGTCTGATGCCGCCGCTGAGGCCGAACAGCCACGAGATGGCATGCAGCCGCAATGTCGGTTGGAAATTGCCGTTAGACGCCACTACCGCTACCTTCCGCCAGCAGCGCATCGCGTAGCGCGATGGCGTCGTCGTGCGCCAGTCCGTGCAGCTCGATCTTGGTGTGGCGGCTGCCGGCGGTGTAAAGCTTCAACGTGCCGACGCCATAGCGTCGTTGCAACGGACCTTGCGACACGTCGGTATGTTGAATGCGAATGCGCGGCAAGGCGATTCGCGAGCGCCAGATCACGCCGCTCTGGATCGCGATGCCGGTTTCATCGACGCCGAATCGCAGGTGCTGGTAGGAGATCGAAGGCCACAGCCAGCTGAGGCCGAAGCCGCCGATGGCGACGCTCAACGGCGCGAATGGCCATAACAGGGGCGCCCGAAAGCTTACGACGGAGGCGACCACGACAAAGAACAGTGCCGTCAACGCCGCATGCCAGCGCCAGACGCCGATGGTGGCGGGATCGACGTGAGAGAGTTGCATCGTGCGCGAACCCGGTGAAGAACAGGGTATCAATTCTAACCGCGGCAGCGCAGAAGAAGCGGAATGGCGGTTCAGTGCTGAGCCCAGTTCTCCACCTTGAGAGTCGTGAACGCAGTGAAATCCCGCAAGTTGCCGGTTACCAGCACCAAGTCATTGACTAGGGCAATGGCGGCGATTTGGCCGTCGACGAACGGGACGGTGACACCGGCCTCTTCCAGCCGTGCCCGTTCCGCGGCGTGGCGCAGCGCCGCCGCTTCATCGTAGGGGAGGATCTCGAAAGAGGGATGGACGACGTCGGCCAGATAATCCTGCAAAGCCTCGCGTCGCTTGCTTCCGGGCAGCCGCTCACAGCCGTACCGCAGCTCATGCCACACCGGCGCGGCAATGGCGCATTGATGGGCGACTGCGCGCAGGCGGCGCAAGA
Source organism: uncultured Gammaproteobacteria bacterium (assembly GCA_963710595.1). Taxonomy (GTDB): domain Bacteria; phylum Pseudomonadota; class Gammaproteobacteria; order Steroidobacterales; family Steroidobacteraceae; genus Steroidobacter. The sequence continues at coordinate 86,092 of CAVQAZ010000002.1, read as the reverse complement.
CACCGGCGGCCGGCTTTTTCGTTACCGGTTGGGAAACGATGTTGGTGTCAAGCAGGTAACGCAGCATTACAAAGTGACTTTGCGCCCAGGCGTACGGTCGCGGAGTTTGCTGGTGAAACCCGGCTCGAGGCCGGCCTGCGCCACGTCGTGTTTCTTTCGGAATTGCTGATAAGCATCCTGGAAACTGACGCGTTCATGCCGGAGACGTTGGTACTCTGCTATGGACATCATGACGGCCACCACTGTGCCTCTGCGTGTAAGTTCCACGGCCGCCCCAGCCTCGACCTCGTCGATGAGGGTGGGCAGGTTGGCGCGTGCCTCAGCGATAGCATAACTTCGTGCCATTCGCCGAATGTACATCTATTTGTACACTTCCGCAATTTTCGACTCCGTGGGTAATCCCACGCGTTACGCGCGCTACTCACGACGAACCCTCAAGAACCGCGCGAAGCGCGGAATTCCGCGATGGGTAACGTTGTGATAGCTGTATGTCACCCAGCTGCCTACCGGTGGCGGATCGCGGCGTTGTTCGTCCGTGAAGCCGGTGCCGATGCGAAATTGCAGGCCGTCGGCGTTCCTGACCTGCAGTGCGCCTAGCATGCCGAGGTACTTGCCCTGGCCGGGCAGGTGAGCGACGACCTGCGCTTCCGCGTCCTGATACGGCTTTAATTTGAGCAGGTCGTCGCTGCGCTCGGCGCGATACAGCGAGTTGCCCCGGTGCAGCATCAACCCTTCGCCGCCTGCTTCGGCAACTGCCTGCAGTCGGCGGTCGAGTTCTGCCTGGTCGGCAACGCGCGCGTGCGTTACTTGTTCGACCCAATCGATGCGCAGCGTCGCGAGCAGCGACTGCAGCGCTGCAAGTCGCGCATCGAACGGTCCGCTGTGCGCAGGCAGGTCGAACACCATGAAACGAATGCTCCGCCAAGCTCGTTGATCGGGGGCGAAATCGCGCACGGTGGCGATGACCGTTTCAAACTGCCCCCGCCCGGCCCACAGCTCGCCGTCGAGCGGTATAGCTGGCCAGCCGGCAGTGAACCAATCGGGGGCGGTTATGACATGGCCGGCGCGGGTGAGTAACCGCTCGCCGTCCCAATAGGCCCGCACGCCATCGAATTTTTCGCTGACCCAGTAATGCGACAGGTCAACCTCGGCGTCGTCGTAATTGTTGGCCAGCGTCAACGGAGGCCGCTCGGCGGCGGCAGTGACGGCCGAGAGGCACAGCAGGCAACCTGCAAGCAGCGTCGACCCAGCGGCACGGCTGGCTCTCCGGCCGAGCCGAGAAGTGTCATTGATCGTGCTCATGCTCATTCATTGCTCCTAGTCGTCCGCGAGGGCGTCATCAAACCATCGACCTGCGGGCAAATTACGCGGCATTTGTAGCGAATTACGCAGAAATTAGCGCTCCTGCCGCGCTCCGCATGCTGTAGATGCGAAGCGCGGCGACATCGGCAGAAAGCACGGACAGTCCAATCGCAGCAGCGAGATTCAAGCTAGGGTGCGGCCAACGGCGGTAGTATCGGCCGTTGTCATCGGCTCCCCGTCGATGCGGAGGAATTCATGAACCAACATCATCAACGCGACCTGGTCGATCCGGTCACCGCCGTTGATCACCAACTCGGGCCCGAACACGCGCCGGTCACCGTGGTCGAGTACGCCGACTTCGAATGCCCGACCTGCAAGCAGGCTGCCCCGGCCATGAAGCTGTTGTTGAAGCATTATCCCGGCCAGGTGCGCGTGGTGTTTCGCCACTATCCGATCGAAGAAGTGCATCCGCACGCGCTGGCCGCGGCCGAGGCGTCCGAAGTGGCCGGCGGCCAGGGCAAATTCTGGCAAATGCACGACCTGCTGTTCGAAAATCAGTCGCACTTGAAGCCTGCCCACCTGCACAGCTACGCCGAACAGCTGCAGCTCGACATGGCGCGCTACACGGCCGAGATGGACGATGAAATCTATCGACAGCGGATTCGCGAGCATATCGCTAGCGGTCGGCGCAGCGGCGTGCGCGGCACGCCGGGTATTTTCGTCAACGGCGTGATCCATGATGTGTCGGCCGGCATGCAGACACTGTTCGACAAGGTGGAAGCAGCGCTTCGCAAATAACATCGCGGAGTAACAGCCATGGCAAATGATTTATATGAAAAGCGCCGCGAACAGATGTTTCCGCGGCTCACCACGGCGCAGATCGCGCGGCTGCAACCGCACGGAACTCGCATCCCAACCACAGTCGGCCAGGTGCTGATCGAGCCGAGCGACCCCGAACGAAAGATGATCGTGGTGCTGTCCGGCAGCCTGGAAGTGAGGGTGCCGGGGGTCGAGGAACAAGTGATCCGGCCGCTGGAGGCAGGCGACTTCGCTGGTGAGATGAGCACGCTGCGCGGCGTGCCCGGATTCGTTCGCGTGCAGGTTCGTGAAGCAGGCGAGGTGCTGGTCATCACCGATAGCGATTTACGGGTGGTGGTGCAGACCGATGCGGAGCTCAGCGAAATTTTCATGCGCGCGTTCATCCTGCGCCGCATGGGATTGATGTCCTCGCCCAACAGCGAGATGACCCTGCTGGGCTCGCGCCATTGCGGACACACGCTGGTGCTGCGGGAGTTCCTGACTCGCAATACCTATCCGCATCTTTATGTCGATGTCGACACCGATGCGGAAGCGGCGGCGTTGCTGGAACGAAATCATCTCAGTGATGCCGACGTGCCGGCGGTGATCGGCCGTGGCGGCCGCGTGTTACGCAACGCCAGCCTGCATCAAGTGGCGGATCTGCTGGAGATCAATCCCGATTTCGAACCTGGCGAAGTGCACGACGTTATCGTCGTCGGTGCGGGTCCCGCCGGGTTGGCCGGCGCGGTGTACGCCGCGTCGGAAGGGCTGGACGTGCGGGTGATCGACAGCTTCGCGCCCGGCGGCCAGGCAGGATCGAGTTCGCGCATCGAGAATTACCTGGGCTTCCCGACCGGCATTTCCGGCCAGGCGCTGGCCGGCCGCGCGCTGGTGCAATCACAGAAGTTCGGCGCGAAGTTCAATGTCGCGTGCGACGCGGTGACATTGCATTGTGCAGTCTGGCCCTACGCCGTCGAGATGGCGGACGGTCGCGTGGCGCATGCCCGCACCGTAATCATCGCGACCGGTGCGCAGTATCGAAAGCCGGACCTGCCGAATCTCGCCAAGTATGCAGGCGTGGGCGTGTACTACGCGGCGACTCACCTGGAAGGCAAGCTGTGCCAGGGCGAAGAGATCATCGTCGTCGGCGGCGGCAATTCAGCGGGCCAGGCCGCGGTATTTCTCGCCGGCGGTTGCCGCCACGTTCACATCCTGGTGCGCGCCGATGGCCTGGCGGAAAGCATGTCGCATTATCTGATTCGCCGCATCGAGGAGACCCCGAATATCACTTTGCATACGCGGACGCAGATCACCGGCCTGGAAGGCGTGGACCAGTTGCAGCAGGTAACCTGGACCAACGATCGCACTGGCCAGTCCGAAAAGCGGCCGATCGGTCACGTGTTTCTGATGACCGGCGCGGCGCCGAATACGCAGTGGCTGAAGGACTGCGTGAACCTGGACGAAAAAGGTTTCGTACGCACCGGCCTGGATTTGCGCGCCGAAGAGTTGACCGCGGCGCGCTGGCCGCTGAGCCGTCCGCCGCATTTGCTGGAAACCAGCTTGCCCGGCGTCTTTGCCGTCGGCGATGTGCGTTCCGGCAGCGTGAAGCGAATCGCGTCGGGCGTCGGTGAAGGTTCGATCTGCGTGCAGTTCGCGCATCGAGCGCTGAAGGAATTACCGGCGGTGCTGGCTGGCGCAAAGCAGCGTCACGAAGTTGCAGAGGCCGTCGCCTCCTAGTCTCCCCCCTCTCCCCTTGGGAGAGGGCTGGGGTGAGGGAGTCTCCCCATCACCGCGCAGAGCTAAAGACCCTTCAAAACCAGTTGTAATTAAAACTGATGCTGACCCTTTCCCCCGCGATCGGATTCGCCGGCACTTCGTGCCTCAGCCAGCTCTCGAACAGCACCAGCTTGCCCGCTGCCGCCGGTACTACCCACCACGGCCGATGCTCCGGCCGGGCGTTCTCTCGCCGGGGCGGCGCGGCCATGAATCTCTCCAATCTCGGATCTTCGAACTTCAACCCCGGGCAGCCCTTCGGCGTCTGCACGTAGTAAGTGCCGCTGATGGTCGACAGCGGATGCAGATGCATGCTGTGCGCAACTTGCCGGGGCATGATGTTTACCCAGCAATCCGTCATCGTCAGTTCTCGCCCGGTCAGGTCCAATTCGATCGTATTGACGAACGACTCGATGTGCCGCCGCAGACCGCGCTCCAGCCGCTCGAATGTCGGCGACACTTGCTGCATGCGATGCGCCGAGTGATATGAGGTATACCCGCCTGGGTAATTGCGCTTGGACCAGCGCACGCCGGCTTCGTCATCGAATCGAAGCTGCTGGCATTCGAGCAGCAACTGCTTATTGAGCTTGCGCCAGTCGGTCGCCAGCGTGGCCGTGTATATATGAGTAGGAAAGAGTGCTTGAGTCGGCATGGGCCGGGATTCTAGTCGATTGAGAGAATAAGAGCCCCTCACCCTAACCCTCTCCCAAAGGGGAATGGCACTGACTTAAGGTCAGCAGAGAGTTCTTTCCCTCTCCCTTTGGGAGAGGGCAGGGTGAGGGGAAGCCGGTTGCTGTGACATTTCCGTAGCCCGTCCCCTCACCCGCGCTTCGCGCGGCCTCTCCCACGGGGAGAGGCGAAGACTGCGGGCAATCGCCTTAAGTCAGTGCCATTCTCCCAAAGGGAGAGGGGACAGGAGTCTTCACCTCTCCCCGTGGGCGCCGCTCTCGCGCATCCATGCGCCCGCGACATTCGCACATCCCTGTGCAGCAGAAGTCGCGCGAAGCGCGGGTGAGGGGCCAGGACACTTCCGTTTTGGCAGGCTGAAACGTATACATGGCAAGGCAAGTGCGTGCCCAGGTCTACGATGCCAACGGAATCCGTTCCCGAGCCTCCCTTCGAGACTGACCACCCTGGCGAGAACCCGTCCGGGGCCTCCCGGGCAGAGCTGGTCGCACGCCTGTTTCGTGAGCACAATCAAGCGCTCATCAGCTTGTTGACGCTGCAACTACGCTCCGTGCAGGACGCGAAGGAAGTAGCGCAGGAGTCGTATGTACGTTTGCTGCAGCTGGACCGTCCGGGTGCGACCAGCCTGTTGCGAGCGTACTTGTTCCGGATTGCCGCCAACCTGGCGATCGATCGGCTCCGCCAGCGCAATGTCCGGCAACGCTCGGCCGCGGCGGTCGAAGCGGAGCTGTTCGAAGAGCTGACGGTTCGCGACGACCCCGAGCGACGCACGCTCGCCGCCGAGGAACTCGGGTTCGTCAGCACCTGCCTGCAGGAGTTGTCGCCGGCCTGCCAGCAAGCGTTCTACCTGCATCGTGTGCAGGGCAGGTCGGTAACAGAGATTTCCGCTGAGCTCGATGTGAGCGAACGAATGGTCAGGCATCACCTCACTCGCGCGCTGATCTATTGCCAGTTGCGACTGAGGGGTTGCAGCAGGGAGGAGGCGCATGAGCGCCTGAAGCGATGACGGTTGCAACGCCGACAAAGGTAGAAATGGACAGGATGGCTGCCGCCGCGGACTGGCTGGTCCGCTTGCACGACGCGCCGGGCGACGAGGCGCTCGCGGTCGCGTGGTTGCAATGGTGCGAGGAAGATCCGAAGAACCTGCAGGAGTTCTGTGCGGCGCAGTCGGTGTGGCACGCGGCGAATCCGCTCGCGCCTTCTGCTGTACCGAAGCCGGAGATCGCTGCCCAACCGCGGCAACGCTGGTCGCCAGTACGGACTTGGGGATTGGCGGCGACGTTGCTCATCGCCATCGTCATGGGATCTTTTGCAGTGATGCAGCTGGGCGATCAGGAGCTCTTGCAGAGCTATGCCACGCCCATCGGCGGCACCGGCAGCAGCGTATTGCCTGATGGCTCGCGCGTTGAATTGGGAGCGGACTCGCGCATCACGACGCGTTACACCGCCAAGCAACGCTCCATCAGCGTCGATTTCGGCGAGGCGTATTTTCTGGTCGCCAAAGATCCGGCGCGGCCGTTCCTCGTCAATGCCGGCGGGATGAAGTTGACCGCGGTGGGTACGGCATTCAACGTTCGGCGCAATGCCGATCGCATCGTGATCGCCGTCAGCGAAGGCCGTGTGCAACTCGATAACGAAGAGTCCGCCACTGGTTCGGCGAGCGCCGACAGCGCCAAGCCGACGCCGCTGGTAGCCGGGCAGCAGGCCGTGTACCACGAGGGTTCGCGGGCTGTAACGGTTGCGCAGATCCAAGCCGCGGACGTAGCTTCCTGGCGCAACGGCGTCCTGAAGTACGTGCGCGAGCCGTTGAGCAGCGTCGCGCAGGATCTCAGTCGCTATCACAACAAGCGCATCATTATCAGCGATGCACGGTTGAGCGCATTGACGTTCACCGGCACGGTGTTCAGCAGCCGCATCGACGATGCGCTCAGCGCACTCGAAAGCGTCTTTCCGCTGCAGGTCAAGGAACGCGCAGACGCGATCGAATTGATGCCGCGCGGCTGACGGGTTGACTATTAAAAAGCGCCATCCCGCTCACTGCGGGATGGAAGCGACGATGACGGGGGGAAAGATGGTTCCATTCAGGGCGGGTGCGCCCGCGGGCTTCATCACACGGCTGCAGCTGTGCGTTTTGCTCGTGATCCTGGCGCCCGTCCTCGCCAACGCTGCCGCCGGCGACGTCTATTCCCGGGAAGCCCATTTCCAGATTCCGTCGCAGCCGCTGGCCACGGCGCTGATCGCATTCTCCGACCAGGCCCACATGCAGGTGATTTCCTCCGGCGACGAGGTGGCCAACACCGTGGCCGCTGCGGTCCGGGGCCGGCATCGCATCATCGATGCGTTGCGAGCCATGCTCGAAGGCACCAACCTCAGCTACACCGTACTGAACCAGGACACGATTTCCATTCACCCGAAGGTCTGTCCGCGGACGGCCGAGGTCGCGCCCTCCGCACGGCCCGCTGACGTTCCAGCAAAGAAAGCAGAGCGGTCTGCTACGCCCGACGACGATGTACTCGAGGCGGTGATCGTAACGGCGACGCGCATCATCCGTGACGGCTACGAAGCGCCGACGCCGACCACCGTCGTCGGCAATGATGAACTCAAGGTGCTGGCCGTCGCCAACGTGGCCGACGCCGTCAATTTCATTCCGGCTCTCGCAGGCAGCGCCACGCCGCGCTCGGGAAATTCCGGCGTCAGCAGTGGCCAGTCCGGCACCAATACGCTCGACCTGCGCAGCATGGGTGCGAATCGAACGCTGGTGCTGCTCGATGGCGCGCGGATTGCGCCGACTGCGCTGACCGGCGTCGTCGACATCAATCAATTGCCCGATGGCTTGATCAAACGCATCGACGTCGTCACCGGCGGCGCGTCGGCAGCCTACGGCTCCGACGCCATGACCGGCGTCGTCAATTTCGTGCTCGACAAGGATTTCACCGGCTTCAAGACCGATGTGATGGCCGGCATCACCGACCGCGGCGAGAACGAGAAATACAACGTCACGTTGAGCGCCGGCGTGCCGTTCGCCGCTGCTCGCGGCCACTTCCTGTTCAGCGCCGGGTACAGCGATGCGGCCGGCATTCGCGGCGTGCCGCGTTCCTGGTATCGCGGGTGGAAAGTGCTGAACAACCCCGACTACACGGCCGGCAATGGACAACCACAATTGCTGTTGCGTCCCGAGACGGGATTGAGCACGGCGACACCCGGCGCGCTGGTGACAACCGGACCATTGCGCGGCACCGAGTTCACGCAGGGCGGAGCGATTCGCCAGTTCGACTTCGGCCCGATTGTTTCCGATCCCGTCATGGCGGGCGGCGACTGGCGGATATCGGATCGCGCACGCACGCCCGATCTGGAGGCCGCAGTGAGGCGGCAGACGTTGTTCACGCGCGCCGGCTTTCATCTGAGCGACGATCTCGAAGTGTTTGCGATCGCTTCGTACGCGCGCTCCGAGACTGACAACCAGTGTTGCTGGAACTACTTCCTCGGCAATATCACCATCGAGCGCGACAATGCCTTCCTGCCCGCTTCGGTGCGCGCCGATATGAACAGGCTTGGGCTCGCTACGCTCACCGGGGGATCGTCGAACGAAGATCTCGGCACCATCCACGGCTATTCCGAGCGCGCCGTGAAACGTTTCGTCGCCGGCCTCAATGGCAATTTCGCGGCGCTGGGCTCCAGATGGCGCTGGGACGCGTACGCACAGCGGGGCATCAGCAATGTTTCCAACGATGTGATTTCGGCGGTCACTGCCAGATATCGCGAAGCGCTCGACGCCGTGCGCGATTCGAACGGTCGAATCGTCTGCCGTTCGTCGCTCGTCAATCCTGGCAATGGCTGCGTCCCATACAACGTGCTGGGCTACGGACTGAATTCGCAGGCGGCGATCGACTACGTGATCGGCACCGCGCAGCTGGATCAGGAACTCATCCAGGACGTCGCCGCCGCGAGCCTGCAAGGCGAACCGTTCTCGACTTGGGGAGGGTTGGTGTCGGTAGCTGGCGGTGTCGAATATCGTGAAGAGTCGGTGAGGTCACGCGCCGATCCAATCGCCATGGCCAGCGGCTATTTCGTGGGCAATTTCAAACCCACGCGAGGCTCGTACGATGTGATCGAAGGATTTCTAGAAACAGTCGTGCCGCTGCTGCAAGACGCGCCGTGGGCGCAGTCACTGGATTTGAACGGCGCGATTCGCTGGACCAGCTACAGCGCATCCGGCGAGGTCGTGACCTGGAAAGCCGGTGCGACGTACTCGCCCGTTAGCAATCTTACTTTTCGCGGCACTCGCTCCAGGGATATCCGCGCGCCGAACCTGAATGATTTGTTTCTTGCCGGGCAGGTCAACACACAGACGGTGAACGATCCGTTTCGTGGCAACGCGACCGCACTCATTCTGCGTCCCATGGTCGGCAACCCGAATCTCGACCCGGAAGAGGCGGACACGCTGGGCTTCGGCGTCGTCTATCAGCCGGCGTTCGCGCCCGGGCTGAGCATGTCGGTGGACTATTACCGCATCGACGTCGACAAGGCCATCGCCACCATTCAGCAGCAGGCCGTCATCGATCGCTGCTTTGCCGGCAACACCGCACTGTGTGCCGCCATAGTCCGCGACGCCGCTGGCGCCGTGACACAGATCACGGTGCAGCCGGTCAATCTGCTATCGGAGACTGCCAAAGGCATCGACTTCGAAGCGAGCTATCGCGTGCCGGTGTGGAACGGCAATCTCACTCTTCGCGCCTTGGCCACGCACGTGATGCAGCGGCGGATCGACGACGGCATCATGGTCACCGAACTTGCCGGCGACAACAGCGGCTCGGCCGCCGCCTGGCGCTGGCTCGGCCTGGTGGGCTTCGACGGCGGCAACTACGCCATCAACATCATCGGCCATGGCGTCAGCAGCGGCGTGATGGAGTCGGCCTATGTCGAGTGCAGCCAAGGCTGCCCGGAGTCCACGGTCGTCAATCGCACCATCGATAACAACCACATCGCGGGCGCGGTCTACGCCGACCTGTCGCTGGTGTATCGCCTGATGAACCGCAGCGACGTGCGCAACATGGAGGTGTTTTTCAAAGTGGAGAATCTAGCCGACCGCGATCCACCGCCGGTGGGCAGCATCGCCGGCGCCAGTTTCGTCGACCCCGGCGTGAATCCGCTGCTGTATGACACCGTCGGCCGCACCTTTCGCGCCGGTGTCCGCCTGCATTGGTGAAGTGATCACAGAGAGTTCTTTACCCTCTCCCTTTGGGGCCCTTTGGGAGAGGGCAGGGTGAGGGGGAAACAAGTTGCCGCGAATGTTTCATAGTAACCCCGAGCCCTCACCCGCCCGGACGGGCGACCTCTCCCACGGGGAGAGGTGAAGAGTTCTTACCCCTCTCCCTTTGGGAGAGGGCAGGGTGAGGGGGAAACAAGTTGCCGCGAATGTTTCATAGTAACCCCCGACCCCTCACCCGCGCGGACGCGCGACCTCTCTCAAGGGGAGAGGTGATGAATCTGTCCCCTCTCCCGCTTGCGGGAGAGGGTTAGGGTGAGGGTCTTATCTGGCCGCCCCCTCACCCGCGCGGACGCGCGACCTCTCCCCAGGGGAGAGGTGATGAATCCACCCCCCTCTCCCGCTTGCGGGAGAGGGTTGGGGTGAGGGTCTTACACTAGCCCTGCAACCGCCCGCAGTGCTTTCTCCAGCTTCCCCGTCCACACTTCCACTCCGTCCGCGTCCGCAATCAAATCATTGCGGATCTCGATCAGCACCGCTGGGTTGCCGAGCAGGTCGCCGTGCACGACCAATCCATAGTCGGCGTCGATGCTGACGCTATAAGGTACGTTCTCGCCCACGTTCAACATCGGGTCGCTGCTCAACTGCGCGACCAGTGATCGACCGAGCGCGGCGGCTTTGTCGAACAGCACACCGGCGTGCCATGTCCGTTGCTGTCCGAGATAGACGGGCGTGAAGCTGTGAATCGCCACCAGAACATTACGACGACCATCGAGCGTACGCTGGTCGATGTGGCCGCGCAGGCGATTGTGGAAGGGCTCGAACATCACTTGCGCGCGCCGCTTTCTTTCGGCCGGATCGAGCGAGTGGTTGCCTGGGATATCGGTCGCTTCCGAGCGCGCCGGGATGCTGTCGGCAACATGCAGCGGGCGGTTCAGATCGATCAGCAGGCGCGAGTACTTCCCGAGGAATCCTGTCGCATCGAGGCGTTTCGACAATGCGCGGGCGACTGCAGCCGCGCCGATGTCCCAAGCGATGTGACGGGTCAAGTCGCTATCTTCGAGGCCGAGCTTGGCGTAGTGCGCAGGGATGTGATTCGAGGCGTGCTCGCAGATCAGAATAAAAGGCGAACGGCCGGCCTCATTCAGCACTTCGACCGCGTCCAGATCGGCCGTCGCGACTCCCACCCGCGGCTCGATCTTGCTCATGAGCGGTTTTTCTTCGCCGCCGCCTTGCCGGCGGGCAATTTGACGCCGTCCACGGTGGCAACATTGCGGGCGCGGATGCGTTCCAATTCCTCTATGCGCGTGCCGCCCCTCTGCGCTTCGTCCGCGACGATGCGAGCCACCAGTGCTTCCATCTGTGCAACGGCCGGCGCGAGCGTGTCATAAGGCGAGTCTGCTTCCATCGGGCCGACGATGACGACCTTGGCATGTTCGGCTGCCGGTGAACGCCATACATCGGTGAACAGCACGATCTGCACGCCGCGTTCGGCCGCCTGTTCGGTAAAACGGATGACATCGGTTTGATAGCGGCGATGATCAAACACTACCAATGCGTCCCGCGGCCCGACATCGAGCAGCAGGTCGAAGCTTTCCGCCGACAGCGGCGGCACCTGGATCACGCCGGAACGAAATTGCATCAGGTAGCCGGCCAGCATGCCGGCGATATGGCGGCTGAAGCGGCCACCGAGCAGCAGCACGCGGCCCTTGGCTTCCATGATCAATTGCACGGCGCGCCCGTAGGTCTGCGGCAACGTCATCGCGGCGGCGGATTCGACCGCGGTGGCGGCCGAACGAATATAGGTTTCCTCGACGCTGCGGCCGCCGGCGCCGGCGCGAACCGGACGCTTGGCTTCCATCATCATCAACGGCGAACGCAGCCCGGCTTCCACTTCTTCCAGCAAGCGTTTCTGGAAGGCGGCGAAGCCGTCAAAGCCCAGCTTGCTGACCATGCGGATGACGCTCGGGTCGCTGACGCCAGCGCGTTTGGCGAGCGCGGTGGCGGTGCCGAGGCCGGCGACGGGGTAGTCGCCCAGCAGCACCTCGGCAATTTTCGCTTCGGCCGGCGTCAATGCCAGGCTACGCTGAGTGAGCAGATCGCGGATCAAGGGGCTGGCGTTCACGAACGTCTTTATTAAGGAGTGGGGCGGTCCGCCTGCATGCATCGGGCAGCTTCCGCGGCTGACGGTAGAATTACATATGGCGACAAAAATCACAATTCTGAAAGATTATTGACATCCGCTCGCCGTCGCCCTCTAATGACTCGACCTCAATGCGTCATACCCGCCGCGGCCCTCAGGCGCGGTTGACGCGATTTTCTTTGTCGAGCCTTCCTCCATGAAGCTATCCGCCAGCGATCTGTATGCCATCGAAACCCGCCTGGGTGCGCGCAACTACAAGCCACTTGACGTAACCCTGACGCGCGGCGAAGGCGTCTGGGTCTGGGACACCGAAGGCAAGCGGTATCTCGACTGCCTGTCGGCGTACTCGGCGCTCAACCAGGGTCACTGCCATCCGAAAATTCTCGCCGCCATGTGCGAGCAGGCCGGCAAGCTGACCCTCACGTCGCGTGCGTTTCGCAACGACCAGTTGCCGCTGCTGTATGAAGATATCGAGAGGCTCACCGGCGCCAGGACCATCCTGCCGATGAACAGCGGTGCCGAAGCGGTCGAGTCCGCGCTCAAAGTGACGCGCAAGTGGGGCTATGAAGTCAAAGGCGTCGCGCCTGGCCAGGCCAACATCATCGCCTGCTCGAATAATTTCCATGGCCGCACGCTCGGTATCGTCGGCTTCAGCACCGACAAGCTGGCCAGCGGCAATTTCGGCCCGTTCGCGCCCGGCTTCAAGATCGTGCCGTTCGGCGATTTCGCTGCGTTGGCGGCAGCGATCGACGAGAACACCGTCGCGTTCCTGGTCGAGCCCATTCAAGGCGAGGCGGGCGTACTGATTCCGCCCGCGAACTATTTCAAGCGCGTACGTGAGTTGTGCACCGAGAAGAACGTCGCGCTGGTGCTGGATGAAATCCAGACCGGGCTCGGCCGCACCGGCAAGCTGCTGGCGCAGGAACACGAGGAGATCAAGTCCGATCTCACCTTGCTCGGCAAAGCCCTGTCCGGCGGGTTCTATCCCGTGTCGGCGGTGCTGGCGAACAACGATATATTAAAAGTCTTGCAGCCCGGCCAGCACGGCAGCACCTTCGGCGGCAACCCGCTCGCCTGCGCAATTGCCCGCGCCGCGCTGCGCGTGCTGGTTGAAGAACGCATGATCGAAAACGCCCGTGAGCAAGGCGAACATTTCCTCAAGCAGTTGCGCAGCATCGGCGGCGATTTGATCCGTGAAGTTCGCGGTCGCGGTTTGATGCTCGCAGTGGAACTGCACCAGCATGCCGGTGGCGCCTACAAGTACTGCGAGCGTTTGCGCGATAAGGGGTTGCTGGCCAAAGACACGCACGTGAACACCCTGCGCCTCGCACCCCCGCTGGTGATCAAGCGCTCGGAAGTTGATGATGCGTGTGAGATTCTGGCGAGCGTGTTGAAGTAACGACTCTCGCCCTCGGGGAAGAGGTGAAGAGTTCTTACCCTCTCCCTTTGGGAGAGGGCAGGGTGAGGGAAGCCAGTCGCTGTGACGTTTCCGCAGCGCGTCCCCTCACCCGCGCTGCGCGCGACCTCTCCCACAGGGAGAGGTGAAGAGTTCTTACCCTCTCCCTTTGGGAGAGGGCAGGGTGAGGGCCATGCGTGAGTCGCGTACCGCTCTTTAACGCTCCGTTCGGAGCACTCATCGTTAGCCTGCAAGCATTTCGCTGCGCGCAATCGGCTCGACTATCGCCAAATCTCCGGCACGAGTCTGGTAACCCGGCTGGAAATTTCCACCTGGCTCGGCGTGCTGCTGATGCTCTAGCCGATTTCTTCGTGGTTTGCCGCAGTAAAGCTTCGCCGGCGCGATTGGTGGCTGAGTTATCTATAGCGCAGCGCGTATGTAAATGCGTGGTCAGTATCACGCCCACACGATGACAGACACTTCGCAGGAACTCTCGTTGTAGCCAGTCATTGAATTGCCAAGGCGCCGTTGTCCATCAAGCAACGGCTGGGATGATCAACAACGACCGGAGCGGAGAGAACCATGCCTACGACGAGCGGACATACGACTGCCATTCGCGCCAAGAAGGTCATCGGCACCCCGGTGAAAGACCCGGGCGGCAGGAAGATCGGCGAGATCGAAGATGTGGTGTTGGACAAGACCTCCAACAACATCATGTTCGCAGCAGTCAGTTTTGGGGGTTTCCTGGGAATGAATGAAAAGTATCATCCGATTCCCTGGAGCCTGTTGAAGTACGAAGAGAGTGAAGGCAGCTATATCGTCAACCTGACCAAGGAGCAGTTGCAGGCGGCGCCTGCCGACTCCATCAGCGAGTTGACCAAGGACGATGGCTTGAGTTATCGGGATCGCGCGTTCGAGTATTACCGTTCGCCTCGCTACTGGGACTAGTTTTCCCATTCGAGGACTAGGCCACGGCCTGAACAGTGTAGTCGAAGCGAGATAGCTGGCTGATTGCAGACTGATCATTTCCGAAGTGGACCAGTTAGCCGGCGTAGCGCGAGCGACCCCCAGCAGTGGTGGGTCGCTCGTTTTGTTTGTGGGGCGGGTCCCCGTCCTCAGGTACGATACACCCTATACTCCTTGCCGATTGCCGGTCTGGCATCGCATGATCGATGGGAGCGTATCAGCGGTGACGCCGCTCTGGTCAGACGATATGACCCTGCGCACGCGAGAGCAGCTGCGCGAAGGAATATCTCCGCGAAAATCTTTCTTCGTTGATTGATCATCGAGTGCCAGAGCGGCGATGTTGACATGATTTCGCTTTGGCGCGGTGCTACGTTTTCTCCGCGGAGACACAACTGAGGAGATACGGAAATGCATCCATATTCACAGCCGGCTGGAGTGCCGGCATTCAACCCAAGCCAAATTGCATCGCAGGGCCAGTTCGGCGCTACGCCTTTCGGCAATCAGAGTTTTGCTTCACAACCCGGTTCGACCTATGGCGCCCCAAGCGCCGGGTCGCAGCCATTCTTGACCGATCCTACCGCGGCTTATGCGCAGCAGCCGCAGCTGCAACCGCAGCAGCCGCCTCAGTTCGCGCCGCCGGGAGTGTTTGGTTTCCCACAGGTGCAGCAGTCACAGCCGTTCGCGCCGCCGGGAGTGTTTGGTTTCCCACAGGTACAGCAGTCACAGCCGTTCGCGCCGCCGGGAGTGTTTGGTTTCCCGCAGGTACAGCAGTCACAGCCGTTCGCGCCGCCGGGAGTGTTTGGTTTCCCACAGGTACAGCAGTCACAGCCGTTCGTACCGCCGGGAGTGTTTGGTTTCCCGCAGGTACAGCAGTCACAGCCGTTCGTACCGCCGGGAGTGTTTGGTTTCCCACAGGTACAGCAGTCACAGCCGTTCGTACCGCCGGGAGTATTTGGTTTCCCGCAGGTACAGCAGTCACAGCCGTTCGGCGGCCCGCAGTTCGGCGCCGGGCAGATCCCTCGCTTGCCGACGTTCCTGCCCGATCCGACGCTCGCTGCGTACGCGCATCAGCTGCAACAAGCGCAACTTGCTCAGCAGTTTGCGCCGTCGCCCGTCTTCGGCATTCCGCCGGGACAATTCGCGCAGCCATTCATTCCGAGTGCGAATTTAATTAACCCCGCGTTCGCGCAGTTGGGCGGCGCGGCTCAGTTCCCACGGCCCTCGCCGTTCGCTGATCCGCTGGTGGCAATCTATGCGCAGCAGCTGTTGCAAGCGCAACTTGCGCAGCAGTTTACGCCGCCTGGATTCTTCGGGGCTCCGTTGCCGCAGTTCGCCGCCGGGATCGGTTCGATCTACGCCAATCCAGCGCTGGCGGCGGCAAGTCAGATCGGGCGGTATCCGCCGTTCGCCGCTCCAATATTGCATTGAGCAGTGCCGGCGATTTGTTCGAGCTCAAGGCCTGCGGTTTCAACAGTTCGACTGTTGAGGCCGCAGGCCCTGGAAGCTTCAGGCAACAATGAATTCGTAACGAACCTGGCGGCGGCATTGGAGGCGAAAACGTCATGGCACAGAATATCGATAGCGACAAACCCGAGCGCTCGAAGGGCAGCGATCATCCCAAGAGCGGCGACCACCCGAAGAGCAGCTCTGCCGCGACGGCGCGCAACGAGGGCGGCGCGAGTACGCCGAAGCGGCCCTACGTCGTCGGGCGGCAGCGTCGTAAACAATACCTCATCGCCATACGCCGCACCGGCGATGCCACTTCCATTGGCGTGCCGCCTCTTGCGCTCAATATGGTCGAGCAGGCGCTGCGCTCGAACTCGGATATCGAGGTCGTAGATATGCTCGGCCCGAAAGGCTTCGTCGGCGTATTCGCTGACGGCCTGGCGGGCCCCCCTGATGTCATCGTGGCACGCATGGAGGAGAGCAAGGCGGCCATTCTGAATCAGCAGGCACCGGGCCAATTGATCGTCGAAGAGGATCAGCCCCTGTGCTTGCTTGACGCTGCGCTCAGACCCTCGCTGGTGACCGGAAGAGTGGCCGATACCAAGCAGCTGACGGTGCAGATAGTCGTTCTCGGCAAAGACGCCGCCGCGGTCGAAGGCGCAGAGGTCTATCTATATGGCGAGATGTTGCCGGCGATGGGTGTCACGAACAGCGCAGGACAGGTGACGCTGTCGTTGCTGGGAGAGACGGTGCAGACCATTCGCGGTATCTATGTGAAGCCCAGGAGCGATTACTGGAGTTTCTACAACAGCCAGCCGGTCATCGACCCGAGCCAGCCCAACGTCGTGATGTTGACGCCTTTGAGTGACACGTACACCGGCCTGCCGGACGCACAGGTCATGGGGTGGGGACAAAAAGCGATGCGACTCGATCAAGTGCCGCCGAGTCTGCGCGGCGCCGGCGTCAAGGTGGCCATCATCGATTCCGGAGTTACCACCAGCCATCAGGACCTGCGCGGCATCACTCAAGGGTTCGATGCGCTAGGCAAGACCACGGACAGCGCCAACTGGATGATTGACGAGTCCGCACACGGCACGCATTGCGCCGGCGTGATTGCCGGCAGCGAAGACAACAATCTGGGAATCGTCGGGTTTGCGCCCAGCGCGGAAGTTCACGTGTGCAAGATCCATCCCGGCGGCCACATCAGTCAGCTCATCGATGCGCTGGAGTACTGCGTTGCGCAGCGTGTGGATGTCGTCAACTTGAATGTGAGCATCGACCAATACTCCGAAATCCTGCAGCAGGAATTGCAACGCGTGACCGGCCTTGGCACTGCGTGCGTCGTAGCCGCCGGCAACAGCGGCGGGCCGGTGCAGTTCCCTGCATCGTCCCCGAGCGTTCTGGCCGTCGCGGCCATCGGACGCGTGGGTGAATTTCCTCCGGACAGCTATCACGCCCAAACGGTGCAAGGCCCGATCTCGGAAGGTTACTTCTCGCCGCGCTTTGCTTGCTTTGGTCCGGAGGTTGCGCTGTGCGCGCCGGGCGTGGCTGTGCTTTCCTCAGTACCGCCGAATAACTTCGCTGCATGGGACGGCACATCCACGGCCGCGCCGCACGTCACCGGCCTCGCGGCATTAGTGCTGGCACATCACCCGGACTTCGCGGGCGCATATCGGGCGAAGAGCGTGCATCGCGTGCAACGGCTTTATCAAATCTTGAAAGCCAGCGCGCGGCCGTTGAGCCTGGGCGATTCGCGGCGAACGGGTTTTGGCATCCCGGACGCGCCGACGGCTCTGACGCTGCGGCTCGCCATCCCGCCGGAGATGGCAGCTCAGAACGTGACCGCGATGTCAGCAACGAACGGCCGAGCGTTCGGCCATCCCGCGTACGGGTATCAGATGGGGGCGGTGCCGCCGGCTGCCGACCCTTCACAGCACGGATATTGGGGCTGGGGGCAGCGTTAGCGCGAGCGTCGAAATTAAAAAATAGGTGTTGGATGTGAAGGACCATGCCACGCACGTCGTTGTCGTCGATCGGCAACCAGAGACGCAGGAATTGATCGATCGTTGTCTGACCGGCCAGGGCTATCAAGTGAGCGCGGCGGCCGGGACGGCGGCGCTAAGCGACCTGCTGGATCGAAATCCGCCGGACCTGATCGTGCTGGACATACAGACGATACAGGGTGAGGACAGCGGTTGGCTGGTGGCCAACCGCCAGCCTATCATTGCGCTGGTCGCCGGCATCGGTGAACTGCGGCCCTGTGGTGAACTGGCGTTCGCTGCCGATGATTATCTCGCCAAACCACTGGACCCGGTCGAATTGCTGGCGCGGATCCACGCGGCGCTGAATCGAATTCCCGACCGCGCGGACCAAGATCCTCCCTACGGCCGCGCGCCGCGCTTCGATCGTTGGGCCCTGGTGGAGGAACAGCGCAAGTTGCGCACCGCGAATGGCGGCGAAGTGAAGTTGAGTCCCCGCGAACTGGCGTTGCTCAAGGCATTTCTCGCCAAGCCCGGCCAGATATTGACCCGGGACGAACTGCTCGAACTCACGGTGGGGCGCGATGCCGACGTGTTCGACCGGAACATCGACAATCTGGTCAGGCGGCTGCGTAAGAAAATCGAAAGCGACCCCGGCAATCCGACCATCATTCGTACTCACTGGCGCCGTGGCTATCGATTCGACGCCGATGCCTGGTCCGGCCCGCCGTATCCACCGGCGCAGGCGGCGCTGGAATTCACAACCCGCTCCCATTGAGCGCTTCACCTCTCTCACGAGAGGTGAAGCGCTCTTGTGAATACGTATGCAGGCTATCGAGCCGGCCACCGCGCTGCCGGTATGCTTTGTGCCGTCCAAAGCGCCGCCGTTGACGGCGTGGACCGGTCGTCTGAAGAAAATCACAGGAGTGCCAATGTCTCAAGCGCCGTGGTGGCTCGGTGCGGTGATCTACGAGATCTATCCCCGCAGCTTCCTGGACAGCAACGGCGATGGCATCGGTGACCTGCCCGGTATCCTGCAGCGCCTGGAATACATCGCCGACCTCGGCGTCGACGCGATCTGGATTGCGCCGTTCTTCCGTTCGCCGATGGCGGATTTCGGTTACGACGTCGCCGACTATCGGGCTGTCGATCCGCTGTTCGGCTCGATGGCGGACTTCGACCGCCTGCTGGCCCAGGCCCATGAGCTTGGGCTCAAGGTGATGATCGACCAGGTGTTGAGTCACACCTCGAGCGATCACGAGTGGTTTCGCGAGAGTCGCCAAAGCCGCGACAACTCCAAAGCCGACTGGTACGTGTGGGCCGATCCCAAGCCGGATGGCACGCCACCGAACAACTGGTTATCCATTTTCGGCGGCGTCGCGTGGCGTTGGGAGCCGCGCCGGCGGCAATACTACTTGCACAACTTTCTGTCGTCGCAGCCGGACCTGAACTTTCATCAACCGGACCTGCGCCGCGCGGTGCTGGATAACGTGCGGTTTTGGCTGGATAAAGGCGTCGATGGGCTGCGGCTCGACGCCATCAATTTTTGCTTTCACGATCGCGCGCTGCGCGACAACCCGCCGAAGCCGGCCGCCGAACGAAAGACGCGTGGCTTCAGCCCGGAAAATCCGTACGCGTATCAATATCACCGCTACGACAACACGCAGCCGGAGAATCTGCAATTCCTTGCCGAGCTGCGTGCCTTGCTGGACGAATATCCGCAGACCGCGACGCTGGCGGAGATTTCCTCCGAAGATTCCATCGCCACGACCGCGGAATACACCAGCGGCAGGCGCCTGCACATGGGCTACAGCTTTGAGCTGCTGTCGGAGGAATTTTCCGCCGGCCACATTCGCACCATCGTTGCAGGTTTCGAAGCCAAGTTGTCCGAGGGCTGGCCGTGCTGGGCGTTGTCGAATCACGATGTGCGGCGGGTGGTGACGAGATGGGGCGGCGGCAATCCACCGCGGCAGCTTGCAAATCAATTGACCGCGCTGCTGTGCTCGCTGCGCGGCTCGGTCTGCTTGTATCAAGGCGAAGAACTGGGTTTGACCGAAGCGGCGGTGCCGTTCGAGTCGCTGCGCGATCCGTATGGCATTGCGTTCTGGCCGAACTTCAAAGGCCGCGACGGTTGTCGCACGCCGATGCCGTGGGATCACACCGAACATGGCGGCTTCAGTGCCACCCGACCTTGGTTGCCCGTTCCCACAGAGCATCGCACGATGAGCGTGGCGGGGCAGCTCGCGGATCGCCACTCGGTGCTTAACGGTTGCCGCGCATTCCTGCGCTGGCGCAAGCGGTACCCGGCGTTGCGCTGGGGTGATATCGAATTTGCGGATGTGCCCGAGCCGGTGCTGGCGTTCACTCGCTGCAGCGGTGAGTCGAGAATATTCGCTGCATTCAATCTTTCCGGGAATGCGGTCGACGTGGTTGTGAAGTTGTCTGAACAACTGCAACAAATAGAATGCGTCGGCGTGGTGGCGGGCGAGATCCTTGGAGAGCGGCTGCGCTTGCCCGGCCACGGCGTAGTGTTTGCGGCGTACTGATTTTATCGTGGCTGCGCGTAGCAGCCGCCGCCAGCCGCCAGGCAACTAAATTACAAAGCCAGATAACTTTCAGCGCCAAGCGATAAAACATTCCTTCCCTCTTCCATTGGTCTCTCCCAAGTCTTGACATTGTCTGGCGACGAATCTTCGAGTGAGTTGCTCTTGCGGGTATCGAATTCTTTTAGCTCAAGGGTAGTCGACCTGTTGGCGGTACGTATTTATGTGAATACGTATGCAGAGGATTGTCGCTGCCATTGAGGCAGTCCTACGATGCTCGTGCTCGATCAGAAGCAGGGGGATACGCGATCAAAGTCTGTGGTCGCAGACCTGCTCGTCATACGCAGATAATGAGGGAATATTCCATGATCAGTTCACTATCGCATCCGAGAAAATTGCCGTTGCTGCGCGCAGCGGCGGTGTCCATCGCGTTGTTTGTCTCCGGGCAGGTCGGCGCGGCCGCGCCGATTACGCCCAAGGACGTCGTGTATCAAATCGTCACCGACCGTTTCGTCGACGGCGACACCGCTAACAATATCCCGGCCGGTTTCGACAGCACCTTGTTCGACGATCCCGATCTCGACGGCCGCGGCAACGGCGATGATCTGAAGCTCTACCAGGGCGGCGACTGGCAGGGCATCATCACCAAGATCCCCTACCTGCAGGGCATGGGCGTCACGACGGTCTGGATCTCCGCGCCGTACGCCAATCGCGATAGCGCAATTCTCGACTACCAGCCGGGCGGCGGCATCGGTCGCTGGACCACTTTTCACGGCTATCACGTCCGCAACTACTTCGCGACCAATCGGCACTTCGGCCAGATGCAGGATTTCATCGCGCTGAAGAATGCCCTGCACGCGGCGGGCATGAAGCTGGTGATCGACTTCGTCAGCAACCACACCAGCCGCTGGTTGAATCCCACCAACGGCAATTCCGCCGAAGACGGCCGGTTGTACCAACCGGACAAGAACGGCGGCAATTACGTCTTCGATAGCAACGGCAATCCGGTCGACTTCAACAGCGACGGCAACCTCGAAAACCTGCTCGCCGATCCACACAACGACGTCAACGGCTGGTTTCACGGCGTCGGCGATCGCGGCGCCGATTCTTCGCGCTTCGGATTCCGCCACAAGGAGCTGGCGTCACTCGCCGACTTCTCGCACGAGAACGCCCAAGTCGTCGCGCACCTGGAGCAGGCGGCGAAGTTCTGGAAGTCCAAGGGCATCGACGGTATACGCCATGACGCGACGCTGCACATGAACTCCGCGTTCGTCAAAGCCTTCAAGGATGCGGTCGATTCGGATGCCGGCGGGCCGCTCACGCACTTCGGCGAGTTCTTCATCGGGCGCCCCGATCCCAAGTACGACGAGTACCGCACCTTCCCGGATCGCACCGGCGTCAACAATCTTGACTTCGAGTACTACCGTGCGGCGACCAACGCCTTCGGCAATTTCTCCGAGACCATGGCGCAGTTCGGTTCGATGATGACCCAGACCAGCAGTGACTATATCTACGAAAACCAGGCGGTGACGTTCCTGGACAATCACGACGTCACGCGCTTCCGCTTCATTCAGCCCAACAACAAGCCGTATCACGCGGCCATTGCAACGCTGATGACCTCGCGCGGCATTCCGAACCTTTACTACGGCACGGAGCAGTACCTGAGTGCGGCGAACGGCAGCGACATCGCCAGCCGTGCGTTCATGGAAACGGAAACCGCGTTCGACACCGGCACCACGGCCTACCAGGTGGTTGGCGCGCTGGCAGCCCTACGTCAAAGCAATGATGCACTGGCTTATGGCAGCACTACGGTGCTTCACAGCACGAATGACGTGCTGGTGTTCCAGCGCCAGTTTTCCGACAAGCAGGTGATCGTCGCCGTCAACCGCCATCCGGCCAATTCGACGGTGGTGCCGGCGCTCAACACGACGTTGCCGGTGGCGACCTACACCGATGTGCTGGGCGGCCTGTTGTTCGGCGGTTCTGCCACGGTGACCAATGTCTCCGGCCAGAACAAGATCGGCAGCTTTATGCTGTCGAGCGGCGAAGCGAGCGTCTGGTCTCACAACCCGTCATTGGGCACGACGATTCCGCGCATTGGCGATGTGGTATCGACCATGGGGCGCTCCGGTAACACCGTGTACATTCACGGCACCGGCCTCGGTGGTGCGATCACAGTGAAGTTCGGCGCCACCAACGCTGCTGTGGTTTCGAACAGCGATACCATGATCCAGGCGACCGTGCCTGCAGTCGCTGCCGGCGTTCTCAACATCACCGTCGTCAAAGGCGCCAACACCAGCAACACGTTCCGCTATGAAGTGCTGTCCGATGACCAGGTGCAGGTCATCTTCAAGGTAAACGCAAGCACGGTGTTCGGCGAGAACGTGCATGTCGTCGGCAATGTTCCAGAACTGGGCGGCTGGGATCCGGCCAAGGCACCGGAAGCGATGCTGAATCCCAACTATCCGGTGTGGTTCCTGCCGGTGAGCGTGCCGAAGAACACCTCGCTGCAGTTCAAGTTCATCAAGAAGAGCGGCGGCCCGGTGATTTGGGAAGGCGGCGGCAATCGCACTTTCTCGTCGCCGGCGAGCGCCACCGGCGTCGCGGACACACCGACATATACGTGGCAGCCCTGAAGAGACACTCGGGTGAGGGGACGGACGTAAGACCCTCACCCTAACCCTCTCCCACTTCGCGGGAGAGGGGATGGAGTCTTCACCTCTCCCTATGGGGAGAGGTCGCGCGCAGCGCGGGTGAGGGGACGCGCTACGGAAACGGCACAGCAATCGGCTCTCCCCCTCACCCTGCCCTCTCCTAAAGGGAGAGGGTAAGAAACTCTCCCCGTGGGAAAGGTCGCGCGAAGCGCGGGTATGAGGGGACTCATCGGGCACTAATCACCTTCAGGTGTCATGAATACGTATGCATAGCATTGTCCGCGCCGCAGTCGCGGTCCTACGATGCCGACACAACGATGAGGGCCGATGACGGCCGCGTGCAGCTCAGCGTCGCGCGCAAAGGCCAGCAGGTCATCGAACAAAGCGGATCGGTGGCGGAAAACTTGTCGACGCAGTGACTGCGTTTGGAAATTTGGGGGAATGACATGAACAGGTTCAGGGACGTGCGGGCGGCCGGCAAGCGGCTCGCAGGCAATCGACTCGCACTGGCCGTGGCGCGAGCTGTGCAGGGATCACGCGCCAAGGTGCTGGGATATGCCTTGCTTACGGCCAGCTACGGACTGACGCAGGCGCAGGCACAAGAGGCCAGCGACGCACCCGCCAACGAAAATATCGATGAGGTGGTCGTGACCGGCTATCGCGGCGCGCTGCAGAACTCCATCGCGGAAAAGCGCGAGGCCGAGCAGATCATCGAAACGATTTCCGCCGAAGACATCGGCAAGCTGCCGGACAACAGCATCGCCGAATCCATTGCTCGCGCCCCCGGCCTCACGACGCAACGGCTCGACGGTCGCGCGCAGGTCATCAGTATCCGCGGGCTGGCGCCGGATTTTTCCACCACGTTGTTGAATGGTCGCGAGCAGGTGACGGCAGGCGACAATCGCAGCGTCGAGTACGATCAATATCCCGCCGAGCTGCTGGGCGCAGTGAATATCTACAAGACGCCGCAGGCGGCGCTGATCGGGCAGGGGTTGTCCGGCACCGTCGACCTGCGCACCATTCGCCCGCTGGCGCACGGCAAACGCACCATTGCCGGCAACGTTCGCGGCGAAACACTATCGCTGGGCAAGCTCAACGCCGGTTCCGAAGAGAACGGTTATCGCGCCAGCGGCACGTATATCGATCAGTTCGCCGGGGACAAGATCGGCCTGGCCATCGGCGTCGCGCACATGATGTCGCCGACGCAGATCGAAAGATTCAACGCCTGGGGTTATGCCGACGTCGGCGGCGTGCTGGTGCCGGGCGGCGCCAAGCCCTACATCGTGTCCACCGAGTTGGAACGCACCGGCGTGATCGCTACGCTGGAATTCCAGCCGGCGGACAATTTCAACACCGCCCTGGACATCTACTACACCAAGTTCGAGGACGACCAGCTGTTGCGCGGCATCGAGTTCCCGCTGCAGTTCGGCGGCATTTCCATCGCTCCCGGCTTCACAGCGTCGAACGGCTTCGCCACCGAAGGCACATTCAACAATGTCAAAGGCGTAGTGCGCAACGACGCCAACCGCCGCGACGCCGATCTGTGGTCGTTGGGTTGGAACGGCAAGCTCGATATGGGCGAGTGGTCTTTCAACGGCGACTTGAACTATTCCAGTGTCGATCGCCGCGACGTCATTCTCGAAACTTACTCCGGCACCGGCCGCGGCGTGGCCAACGGCGCGAGCGATACGTTGAACTATCGCATCGGCAGCGAAGGTGTGATTCGTTTCGACTCGCAGCTGGACTACACCAATCCGAACCAGGTCTTTCTCACCAGCCCGCAAGGCTGGGGCAGCAACGCCATCCCCGGCGGCCAGGATGGCTTCATCAATAGCCCGAACATCGACGACGAGTTGCAGGCACTGCGTCTCGGAGTGTCGCGTGAATTGGGTTTCGGCTTCGTAAAGGCCGTCGAGGTGGGCGCGAACTATACGACTCGCGACAAGGATTACGCCCCGGATCGCTACTACCTCGGGTTGGTGGCGAATGCCGGCGCACCCGCGCACGATGTCAGCGTGCCAATTTCATCCATCGCAACCCAAGGCACCACGCGATTGGGTTACATCGGCGTTCCGGGCATGATCAGCTACGATCCGATCAAGACCGCCTACAGCGGCTTGTACAACTTCGTGCCGGCGGTGAGCGCCGCGGACTTCAGTCGCGAATGGGCGGTTGGCGAAGATGTAACTACCGGCTATGCGATGCTGCGCATCGATAGCGCCATCGGCGACCAGGCGCTTACTGGTAACGTCGGCGTGCAATTGGTGAGGACCGAACAGGATTCGCGCGGTTTCGGCGCGTCAGGCGATCCCGCGCAACCGTTCCCTCTCGACGCGCAACAGACCTACACGGAAACGCTGCCGAGTCTGAACCTGTCCTTGCGCATGGCCGATGACTTGATTCTTCGGCTCGGTGCAGCCCGCCAGCTTGCCAGGCCGCGCCTGGAAGACATGCGTGCGTCGATCAGCTTCGGCTACAACCCTTCGCGCGAGACTTCCACTGACTTGCAGTTCTCGCCCTGGAGCGGCGAGGGTGGCAATGCTCGTCTGAAGCCTTGGATCGCGGATGCGGCCGACATCTCGATCGAAAAATATTTCGGTCGCGAGGCTTATGTCTCCGGCGCGCTGTTTTACAAGGACCTCAAGACTTATATTTTCACGCAGACCGCGCTGTATGACTTCACCGGGTTCCCCGTGACCGGCGGCGGTGAGCCCGCGTTGCGCCAGGGCTTTGTCACCACGCCACAGAACGGCGACGGCGGCGAAATTTACGGTTACGAAATCGCCGCCACCGTGCCGTTCGGCATGGCCTTGCCGGTGCTGGAGGGCTTTGGCATCACGGCCAGTTATTCGCTCACCAAAAGCAACGTGCAGCCCGATCCGACAACCCCGTCGCGCCCGATCCCCGGATTGTCGGAAGACGTGATCAACGCGACGGCGTACTACGAGCGCATGGGATTTTCGGCGCGAGTGAGCGCGCGCCATCGTTCCGAGTTC
This sequence comes from uncultured Gammaproteobacteria bacterium, assembly GCA_963710595.1. Lineage (GTDB taxonomy): Bacteria > Pseudomonadota > Gammaproteobacteria > Steroidobacterales > Steroidobacteraceae > Steroidobacter. Next base: position 60,203 of record CAVQAZ010000002.1, on the reverse strand, counting down.
ATTGCCGAAGTCCAAGGTGTCGCCGCCGAGAGACTGCTGCGCATGGCGAAGGGCGAAACCTTGATCGATGCGCAGCTCAGCTACGAATTCCAGGACGGCTCCCTGTCCGGCCTGACACTGCTGCTGCAAGGGACCAACCTTTCCGACGAACCGTTCATCACCCACGAGTTGAACGATTCGCGGCAAGTGCTCGATCACCAGGTGTTCGGTCGCCGGTATCTGTTCGGAGCCAGCTACAAGTACTGAGCGCGACGCGATGGGAACCCTTCGTTCACTCCCCCTCTGGCGAGGGGTTCCCTTTTTCCGGTGGGGCGCATGACGGAGGGTGCGCTCAGGGATGTCACCATCGTCGGCGGCGGCACTGCCGGCTGGATGACGGCTGCTTCACTGGCGAGATTCCTGGACTCGCGCTATCGCATCCGCGTGGTCGAGTCCGACGAGATCGGCGCCGTTGGCGTCGGCGAAGCGACCATCCCGCAAATCCAACTGTTCAACAACGCACTCGGACTCGACGAGAACGAGTTCCTGCGCCAGACGCAGGGCACGTTCAAACTCGGCATTCAATTCGTCGACTGGCTGCGGCCGGGCCATTCGTATATTCATGCCTTCGGCCAGGTGGGGCGCGCGCTCGGGTTGTTGCCGTTCCATCAATATTGGCTGCGTTATCGAACCGCCGGGGGCACTCAGGGGATCGATGAATTTTCGTTGAATGCGACGGCGGCGCTGCAAAACAGGTTTGTTCGCCAGGCCAAGGCCGCGACAGCGACGTTACCACCGCTGACTTATGCGTTTCACTTCGATGCGGCGCTTTATGCACGTTACCTGCGTCAGTACGCCGAGGCTCGCGGCGTCACTCGCATCGAAGGCAAGATCGAAGAGGTGAAATTGCGCGCCGCAGATGGATTCATCGAAGCAGTAATGCTCGCGGGCGGCCAACAGGTCGGCGGCGACTTGTTCATCGACTGCTCCGGCTTCCGCGGTTTGCTCATCGAGCAGGCGTTGCAGACCGGCTATGACGATTGGTCGCACTGGCTCCCCTGCGATCGTGCGATGGCAGTTCCTTGCGCGCGCGGCGGCGAGTTCACTCCATACACGCGCTCGACAGCTCGTGCGGCGGGCTGGCAGTGGCGCATCCCACTACAACACCGCACCGGCAACGGCTATGTGTACTGCAGCCGTCATTTGAGCGACGACGAAGCGGCCGCTTCGCTGCTGGCGAATCTCGATGGCAAAGCACTGGCCGAGCCGCGACCGCTGCGGTTCGTAACCGGCAAGCGCAAGAAATTCTGGAACCGCAATTGCGTCGCCATGGGCCTGGCCAGCGGCTTCATGGAGCCGCTCGAATCCACCAGCATTCACTTGATCCAGTCGGCGATCGCACGCCTGCTGGTGTTTCTTCCTGGCGGAGATTTCGATCAAACCGACCTGGACGAGTACAACCGCCAGACGGAGTTCGAGTTCGAGCGCATCCGCGACTTCCTGGTGCTGCACTACAAAGCAGTCGAGCGCAGCGACACGCCGTTCTGGAACGACTGCCGTCGCATGCCGATCCCGGATGAACTGGAGCGCAAGATCAACCTGTTCGCGGCCAACGGCCGCATCGTGCGTCACAATGACGAACTGTTCACCGAGGTCGGCTGGTTGCAAGTGCTGCTGGGGCAGGGCATCCAGCCGGCGGGCTATCATCCGCTGGCGGAACATTTGTCCCGGGCGGAACTGGCGGAATTCATGAACATGATCGGCTCGGTGGTCCAGCATGAAGTCGGCGCCATGCCGTCACACGCCGACTTCGTCGCCCAGCATTGCAGCGCCGCCACGATGAGTTAGGGAGTACCGCTATGAAAATGCTGAAGCAGTTGCGGATATCGGTGGGCTTGCTCTGGTCGGGCCTGGCGATTGCGGCCGGCGCGGAGGACTTTCGCGCGCGCTTGCCGCAAGACGAAGTGATGTACTTCATGCTGCCGGACCGCTTCGAGAACGGCGATCGCAGCAATGATCGGGGTGGGCTGCAGGGCGAGCGATTGCAGACCGGGTTCGATCCCACCCACAAGGGTTTCTATCATGGCGGTGACCTGAAAGGCCTGACAGCGCGGCTGGATTACATCCAGTCCCTGGGAGCGACTGCCATCTGGCTCGGTCCCATTTATAAGAACAAGCCGGTGCAGGGCGCGAAGGGCCAGGAGTCAGCCGGCTATCACGGTTATTGGATTACTGATTTCACTCGCGTCGATGAGCATTTCGGCACCAACAAGGACATGAAAGCGTTCGTCGATGCGGCGCATGCGCGCGGCATCAAGGTCTATCTCGACATCATCACCAATCACACCGCCGATGTGATTTCCTATCGGCAGTGTCCAGGCAAGAGCTGCGCTTATCGCTCGCGCGCCGACTATCCGTATGCGAAAGCGGGGGGCACCGATTCGTCTGCAGTCAACGCCGGATTCCTCGGCGAGAGCGTGCAGACTGCAGAGAACTTCGCCCGGCTGACGCGCCCCGACTTTGCCTACGACGTTTTCGTACCGGCCGCGGAGGCGAAGGTGAAAGTGCCGGCATGGCTCAACGATCCGATCTGGTATCACAATCGCGGCGACAGCACCTTCAGCGGCGAAAGCAGCACGATGGGCGATTTCGTCGGGCTGGACGACTTGATGACCGAGAACCCTCGCGTCGTGCAGGGCTTCATCGACATCTACGGCCAATGGATCGATGAGTTCGGCATCGATGGTTTTCGCATCGACACGGCGCGCCATGTGAACTGCGAATTCTGGGCGGCCTTTGCGCCGGCGATGCTGGCGAAAGCCAAGGCGCGTGGCATTGCCAATTTCCACATTTTCGGCGAGGTGGCGACTGACCTCATCGACGTCGCGATGTTGGCGCGAGCGACCCGGGTCGATCGTCTACCTGCGGTGCTGGATTTCGCCTTTCGCGCAGCAGTGATCGAATCGCTGGCCAAAGGCGCCGGCTCCGACAAGATCGCCACCATGTTCGCCGGCGACGCGCTTTATGAAGGCGGCGAAGCGACGGCGATGCAACTGCCGACGTTCGTCAGCAACCACGACGCCGGCCGCTTCGGCTATTACGTGCGCAAGGCGCTTGCGTCCGCGAGCGATGCGGAAGTCCTGCAACGGACGGTGTTGGCGCACGCGATGATGTTCACGTTGCGGGGCGTGCCGGTGGTTTATTCGGGCGACGAGCAGGGATTCACCGGTGACGGCATCGACCAGGACGCGCGCGAAGATATGTTTCCCAGCCAGGTGGCCAGCTACAACGACAACAGACTTGTCGGCACCAAAGCGACCACGGCGCAGGTGAACTTCGATCGCAACCATCCTCTGTATGTCGCGATCGCGGAGCTGTCGGCTTTGCGCCGTGAGCATGCGGCGTTACGCCGGGGTAAGCAGGTCGTGCGTAATTATTCAGACAAGCCCGGCCTGTTCGCGGTGTCGCGCATCGACCCGCAAAGTGGACGCGAGATCCTGATCGCCTTCAACACCTCGACGTTGCCGCTGCAGGCGAATGTCGAAGTCGATGCCCGCACCACTGCATTCGCTTCGTTGAAAGGGACGTGCTCGCCGAAGCCCTCGGTCGCGGGGAGTTATAAAGTTTCTCTCGGGCCCTTGAGCTATGCGATCTGCGCTGCCCAGGATGCTACATGACTCGCATGCAGAAGCCGCCGCTGTCCTTCTGGCAGATCTGGAACATGTGTTTCGGATTCCTTGGGATTCAATTCGGCTTCGCGCTCCAGAACGCCAGCGTCAGCCGGATATTCCAGACGCTGGGCGCGGACCTGGAGCAAATTCCCATGCTCTGGATCGCCGCGCCGCTGACCGGCCTGATCGTGCAGCCCATTGTCGGCTATTACTCCGATCGCACCTGGACGCGGCTGGGCCGTCGCCGTCCGTATTTTCTGTTCGGCGCCATTGCCGCCACCGTGGCGCTGTTCTTCATGCCCAACTCTCCGGCGCTGTGGATTGCTGCCGGGCTGCTGTGGCTTCTCGATGCGTCCATCAATGTGTCGATGGAGCCGTTTCGCGCCTATGTGGGCGATCAACTGCCGCCGCGGCAGCGGCCTGCCGGTTATGCCATGCAGAGTTTTTTCATCGGCGTCGGTTCGGTGATTGCAAGCTTGCTGCCGTGGATGTTGGCCAGGCTTGGCGTCGCCAACATAGCGGCGCCGGGCGAGATTCCGGACACGGTCAAATATGCGTTTTATTTCGGCGGCACGATGCTGCTGGGCGCCGTGAGCTGGACAGTTTTCAGCACGCGCGAATATCCGCCGGACCAGCTGAAGAGTTTCGACGATGCCGGCGCGGTGCCCAGCAGGCCGTTCGATCCTTACCGGTCGCGACGCGATGGCGTGCTCTGGGCGGCGGTCGGCGTCGTTGGGCTGGTCGGGATTTACGGGTCACGTCTCGATCCGCAATTGTATTTGCTCGCCGCCGGCATCGCGGTCTACGGCGTCGCGCTGCTGGTTCTGAGCGCTTCGCGATCCACCAATATGTTTACGGCGATCATGGCGGACGTGCACGACATGCCGGATGCTATGCGACGCCTTGCGGTGGTGCAGTTCTTTTCGTGGTTCGCGTTGTTCGCGATGTGGATCTACACCACCGCCGCGGTGACGCAGGTTCATTTCGGCACCAGCGACGTGCAGTCGGCAACGTATAACGAAGGCGCGAACTGGGTGGGCGTGCTGTTCGCGGCTTACAACGGATTTGCAGCGGTCGCGGCGCTGGTGATTCCGTTGATGGTGAAGCGGTGGGGACTGCGAGTCAGCCACCTGATCAATGTCTGGCTCGGCGCGGCCGGATTCCTTTCTTTCCTGGTGATCCGCGATCCGCAGTGGCTGATCGTCGCCATGCTCGGGGTCGGCTTCGCGTGGGCCTCGATCCTATCGCTGCCTTACGCGATGCTCTCGGACAACTTGCCGGCGCAGAAGATGGGCGTGTACATGGGCATCTTCAACTTTTTCATCGTCATTCCGCAGCTGCTGGCGGCCAGCGTGTTGGGCTTCCTGCTGCGGACTTTCATGGGTGGTGCGCCCGTCTACGCCCTGGCAGTCGGCGGCGCCAGCTTGTTCATCGCCGGCGTCGCCGTTCTGCGAGTGCAGGAGCCGGCGCAGGATCCTGCGCCGCTGCCCGCCAAAGGCTGATTACTGTCGGCGGGTTCAACCGAAGGTGAGCTTGCCCTTCATCACCGACCAGTGGCCGGGGAAGGAGCAGAAGAAGGTGTAATCGCCGCCTTTCTTCAGCTTCGAGGTCGGGAAGGTGACGCTGGTGGTTTCGCCGCCGCCGACCACCTTGGTGTGCGCGAACACGCGAGGATCGTCCTTCGGCACGTAGTTGTTCGGCACGCCGGCCGACATGCCGGCGGTCGCCACCGGCTGGAACGCCGACGTTTCCGTCAGCACCCAGTTGTGGCCCATGGCCGCGGCCGGCAGCTTGCCTAAGTGTTTCAACGTCAGCTTGACCTCGGTGCAGTCCGCGGCCACCGCCAACGTCGTCTTATTGAACTGCATGGCGTCGTTGCCTTCGATGGCCACCTCACAGGTCTTGGCGTAGGTGAGCGGCGCGAAGGCGCTGAGGGCGCCGAGCAGAAGCGTGGGAGCGAGCATTCTGGAAAGTGTCATCGGATTACCTGCTGAACGATTGAGGTCGAGCTGAATTGTCGGGGGCGCGAGGCCATCTTTCAAGGAGGATTGCCACCTCTCCCCTTGGGAGCCGCTCTCGCGCATCCATGCGCCCGCGACATTCGCACATCCCTGTGCAGCTAGAGGTCGCGCGCAGCGCGGCCCTCTCCCAAAGGGAGAAGGGACAGAAGGCCTCTCCTCGTGGGGGACGGAACAAGCGTCGCAGTGAAACGTCCCTACTGGATGAAATCGATTGACGACGCTCCCGCACCCGCCCTATGAGAACAACGGCTGGCCGTAGTCGAGTCGGTCTCGGCGTGGGTTTGTGGACCACGTTGATCGGGTTGTTCACGGTCCCGGCGCTGCGGGCCGACCAGCTTACGGTCACGATCCAGGGGCTCGAGGAGGACATGCTGGAGTCCGCCGGCGCCAATCTCGAGCTTAAAGAGTATGAAGGCCGCGACGTGTCGGGCGCCGAAGTGCGCCGGCTGTTCGCTCGCGGCGAAGAGCAGATCCGGCGGTCGCTGGAGCCCTTCGGCTATTACAACTCGCAAGTGCAGGGCAAGCTCGAACGGCCCGAGCCCGGCAAGTATCAGGCAATTTTCACAGTGAACCGCGGCGAGGCCGTCATCGTTCAGGAATCCCGGGTCGAAGTCAGCCCGGCGGCGGCCGAACTGGAACCGGTGCAGTTGGCGCTGGAGCAATTCGAGCCCAAACACGGCGCGCGCCTGGATCATGGCGCTTATGAACGCAGCAAACAGCAGATCAGCGAGGCGCTGGCGAATGATGGCTTTCTCGGCGCGCAACTCGTGCGTCACAAGGTGTCGGTGGTTCGTAGTGCCAATACTGCCGATATCGACCTTGCCTGGGATGCCGGCGAGCGCCACCGCCTCGGCCCGCTGCGTTTTTCCCAGTCGCAGTTTCCCGATACGTTCCTGCAGAAATACAAATCCTGGCAGGACGGCGAATTCTATTCGGCCGACCAGCTGCTGGCGTTACAGCAGGCGCTGGTCGATGCCGACTATTTCACCTCGGTTGCGGTTGCGCCCGACCTGGAACACGTGAGCGACGGAGTAGTGCCGGTGGATGTCATGCTGATTCCTGCCAAGCGCACGCTTTACACGGCCAATCTTTATTTCAGCACCGACTCCGGTCCCGGCACCAAGCTGGGCGTACAGCGGCGCTGGCTGAACGAGCGCGGCCACAAACTCGGCGCCGAAGTCGAATATTCCGCGCGGCTGGAGGAAATCAGCACCAAATACCAGATTCCCAAACCGGGCCTGCGCAATCGCAACTACACCATCGGCGCCGGCTATCGCGATGAACAGACCGATACCAGCACCTCGCGCATGGCGCGTCTCGCTGCAACCGAAGTGAGCGAACGCTGGAAAGGGTTCACTCGCACGCTCGGGTTGCAATATCTCAACGGCGATTTTGCAATCGCCGAGCAGCAGGGCTCGACCAGCCTGCTCTACGCCGACGGGCTGTTGACCCGCAAGGCCGCCGACGACCGCTACTTTCCCGGCTCCGGTTACTCGTTGTTGTACGGCCTGCGCTTTGCTTACGAATCGTTGCTGTCCGATACGAGCTTCACGCAAGTGCGCACCGAAGGTAAATGGTTGCAAAAAGTCGGCGAGAATGGCCGCGTGCTGGTGCGCGCTGCGCTGGGTGCGATGGTGGTCGATGACTTCGATGCATTGCCGCCCGAGCTGCGGTTTTTCGCCGGCGGCGACCGCTCGATTCGCGGCTTCGACTATCAGCAGATCGGCGAGACCAATGCCGAAGGCGGCGTCATCGGCGGTGAATACCTGGTGGTGGGCAGCGGCGAGTACGAACATTTCTTTGTGGACAACTGGGGTGCGGCGGTGTTCGTCGATGCCGGCGACGCGTTCAAAGCCAACTTCGAGGCGAATGTCGGCGCCGGTGTCGGCCTGCGCTGGAAGTCACCGATCGGTCTGGTGCGCCTCGACGTGGCGCGGCCGGTGGTTTCCGATTTCGATGACTCCTGGCGCATCCACCTGGTGATCGGGCCGGATCTATGACTGCATCCATGAACAGGGTCGTCAAAAAAAGCCTGGCGTGGAGCGGCATCACCTTCGTCGTGTTGATTCTGGCAGTCGTTGGTGCAGTGACGTGGGTATTGAATACGCAGTCCGGCACCCGCTGGGCGGCAGCCCGCGCGATCTCGGCGCTCGGTGACAAACTCGCAATCGAATCCGTCGCAGGCACCATTGCGGGTCCACTGCGTTTGACGAATCTGCGATACCGCGATCCGGCGGCCGGCATCGACGTGGGCGTTCAGAAGCTCGCGCTCGAGATGGTGTTGGGCGACCTGTGGCACTCGCTGGTTCACGTGCAAAGCCTGGACGTCAGCGGCGTCGATGTATTGATGCAGGAGCCGACCGAGCCGGAACAACCTTCCAAGCCTTTCAGCCTGGATCCTCCCATTGACGTCGCAGTGGATTCGCTGCTGGTCCGGAACGTCAGAGTGCGCAATCCGGAAGCAACGATAGTAGAAGTCACCCGCGCGACTTTCGCCGGCCGCTGGACCGATGAAGCGTTGGCCGTGCAGGACTTGGACGTGCAATCGCCGCAAGGATTCGTGAAGTTCGCCGGCCGGGTTGGTCAGCAGCAAGCTTACATCGGCGAAGGCAAGGGCCAGTTCCGCTGGACCGCGGGTGAGCAGACGCTGGCCGGTACGCTGAACGCGTCAGCCAACGATACTGACGCAATCGTCACGACTAAACTTTCCTCGCCGCTGGCTGCGCAGCTGGATGTGAAGATCGCGCAGGCGAACGATCACAAATGGCAGCTGACGTTGGCAGTGCCGCGCTTCGATCCGCGTGAAGAATTGATGCCGGATTCGAGTTTGCAGAGTCTTGCCGCATCGCTGCGTGGCGACGGAACGCTGCAGCGGGGTGAGGTCTCCGGCCAGTTGACGATCAACGACCAGCCGCTGCAGCTGGAGTCGGTGCGTTTCACTCGCAGTGAAGAGCGAGTGACTTTGCAGAGCCTGCTGCGGATCGGTGCGACTGCCGGCGAGTTGATGGCGGACGCTGACATTCAATTCTCCGAAGAATCCTGGACCAGCACAATGAAAGCGCGATGGCGCGATGTGGTCGTGCCGCCGGCATGGGCCGGGCAAGAGTTGCACACTCATGGCGAACTGCATTTCGAGGGCAATCCGCAGCTCTATAACGCCACCGGCAAGCTGGCCCTCGGCCCGGAAAAACTTCTCGCCGACATCGCACTGAAAGTGCGCGGTACGCCGGAGCTGATCGAGCTGCAGCAATTCGATATCGTGCAGCAGAAGGGACGGCTCGCTGCGACCGGAAAGATCATTCTGCAGCCGCAGCTTGCATGGGCCCTCGATGCGCAGGGCCGGAATTTCAATCCCGGCGCGTTCGCGGTCGAGTGGCCGGGCAGCCTCGGCTTTCAACTCGCGAGCGCGGGCAAGATGACGCAGAACGGTCCCGATGCCACCTTGAAATTATCCGAGCTGCGGGGCCGCCTGCGCGGCCGCCCGATTTCCGGGGAGGCAGACTTGGCCTTTACTCCGCCCTATTTACCCGCAGGCACGCTGGCGCTGAATTCCGGCGAGAGCACGTTGCGAGTGCAGGCTGCGAAGAGCGAGCAAATCGACGCCACCATTTCGCTCAAGGTCGCTTCACTGAATGATTGGGTTCCCAATTCAGGCGGCGAGATGAGCGCGGAGTTCCGGGTTCGCGGCAAGTGGCCCGATGTTTCCATCGACGGCGCTGCGCGCGGTCGCGAGTTGCATATGGACGACACGCATGCGGCTGAATTCACACTCGATGCCGACGTGAACCAGCCGCTCGATCCTGAAGGGTCTATGAAGCTCACCGTCGCTGGTCTGGGCGCCGCCGGATTCGAGTTCGATACGCTGCAAGCGCATGCATCCGGCAACGCCGGATCGCATCGTGCCGACTTGACCACGACCGGTAAGCCGCTCGCGTTCTCGTTGGCGCTACAAGGCAGTCGTGAGCCGGACGGCTGGTCGGGATCGATGCAGCGGCTGGTGTTGGAAGTCAAAGATGCCGCGCGCCTGAGTCTGCGTGACCCCGCCAACATCGTCGTCAAGGCAAAGGCGATCGACGTGTCGCGCGCCTGCTTTGCCGACGGCGACATCGAGCTGTGCATGCAGGGCGGATTGCAGCCTGACGGTTCGATGCAAGGCAGTTATTCCCTCGCGAATGTGCCGCTGGCGCTCGCGAATGCCCTGTCGACGGAAGAATTGCCGTTGCAGTTCAGCGGCATGCTCGAAGGCAAGGGTGACGTTCGCCGCAATGCCGAGGGTGCACTGTTCGGCAACGCTTCCCTGCGTTCGCCATCGGGCAGCATGTCGCGCACCCTGGTGGCCGCTGACGAAGAGGACGCCTCGGCCGAAAAAGAAACATTGATGACCTACAGCGACTTTCGCCTCGAAGCCAATTTGTCCGGCTCGGACGCCCGCGCTTCGGTCAGCGCTCGTTTGCAGGAAAGCGGATCGTTGCAAGGCGAGGGCGAAGTTCGCGGGCTCAATCAAGCCGCTACGCAGATCAGCGCGCGGCTGAATGCCAGCATTCCTGATCTGGCGCCGCTGGCCGTGTTTACCCCGCAGCTTGCCAATGTTCACGGACGCGCCGACGCGAACGTCAGTGTCAGCGGCGCAATGCAGGAGCCAGCGATTTCCGGGCAGGTCACTGCCGCCGAGCTGGCTGCCGACATTCCCGCCATTGGCGTGCACCTGAAGAATGGCCGCCTGGAAGTTCGGCCCACTGCGGCGACGGAGTTTGCGTTGTCCGGCGGCATCGATTCCGGCAATGGCTCGCTGAAGTTCGCCGGCACCGCCAGCCCGAGCGGTGCAATCAATATGCAGATCGACGGTGATCGTTTTCTCGCCGCCGATATTCCCGGTGCCAGAGTCGTCATCACGCCCGACCTGGACATGGTGCGCAATGAAGAGCGCACGACCCTGTCGGGCAAGGTCACCATTCCCGAAGCGGAAGTGAACCTGCAGAAGCTGCCTCGCGGCGGCGACAAGGCACTGGCGGCTTCGTCGGACGTAGTCGTGATCGACGATCAACTCACGCAGGCGGAGGCAGCCGAGCAGGCCATTCCTTTGTTCGCCGATATCCAGGTCGTGCTCAGCGAGAACGTGCGTCTCACCGGCTTCGGCCTGGAAGCGACGGTGTCCGGCCAACTCGACATCCGCGAGCGGCCGGGCACCGCGACCGTCGGGTCGGGCGAGGTGCGCGTCGCTGGTACTTATAAAGCTTATGGCCAGGACCTGACCATCCAGGAAGGCCGGCTGTTGTACGCGGCCACGCCTCTGGATAATCCGCGCTTGCAAATCGAAGCAGTACGCACAGTGGATGACATCGTTGCCGGCCTGCGAGTGCGCGGCAGCGCGCAGAATCCGGAGTTGACGGTGTTCTCCGATCCGCCGATGGGCCAGGCGAATGCGCTGTCTTATATTGTCGCCGGCAAGCCCCTGGATGACATCGGCTCGGAGGAGGGCGAGGGCGACGCAGTGCAAGCGGCAACTCGTTCGCTCGGCGCGGCGGCGGGCGGATTGCTGGCGAAGAACGTCGGTCGCCGACTTGGCGCTGATGAACTCGGGGTCAAGGACGACGAGATGATCGGCGGCGCGGCGCTTACTGTCGGGCAGTACCTGTCACCGCGCGTGTATCTGAGTTATGGCGTCGGCCTGTTCGAGCCCGGCGAAGTGGTGACGCTGCGCTACAAGATTTCCAAGGACTTGTCCGTGCAGGCCCAACGCGGTCCGGAAGATACCCGCGCCGGCATCGAATACCGGACGCAGAAATAATCCGCTGCAGCGGGCCGGTAATTGCAAACATTGTTCGCGACGCGGTCCTATGATGCAATGGACGTCCTCAGCAGTGGACGCGCGATTGCGCCGACACTGGCCAGGAGTCGCCAGCCGAGCGCCGGAACCAGCCACATTCGAGGCCCGAATGGAGCGCGCAACCGATCACGCCGCGGTCGCCAAGACCATCGCCGACCAGACGTACCAGCATATTCGCCGGGATATCATTTCCGGCGAGCTGGCTCCGGGCGCCAAGCTGGCCATGGGCATGCTCACCAGGCGCTACAACGTCGGCCTGAGCCCGCTGCGAGAAGCGCTGGTGAGGCTTACCGGCGACGCATTGGCGGTGGCTGAAGGGCAGCGAGGCTTCTGGGTGTCGCAGGTTTCCCTCGACGAACTGCAAGACACGATGAATATGCGGCTGTTGATAGAGACGCAGGCGCTGTCGCAGGCAATTGAAAAGGGCGGCCCGGAATGGGAGCAGGCCGTGTCGCAATCCTATGCAGCGCTGGCCGCGCTGGAAGATAAGCTCAAGGAAGGCGACGCCGCGCCATTGGCGGAGTGGGAATGCGCCGATCGCCGCTTTCACGAAGCGTTGGTGTCGGCATGCGGTTCGCAATGGCTGATCCGCCTGCGCAACATGCTCCACCATCATGCCGAGCGCTATCGAATGATTGCGCTGGGCGAGTCCGGCATCGAACGCGACCTGCACGACGAGCACGAAGCCATCGTCGCCGCCGTGCTATCCCGTAAGACGCAGAGTGCTTGCCGACTGACGCAGATGCACCTGCAACGAACTACCGAAATCGTCCGCCTGGCGCTGGAACGCCGCGACACTTCCTCACCTCTCCCTTTGGGAGAGGTCGCGCGTCCGCGCGGGTGAGAGGGCACCCTGCGTAAATGTCACAGCAATCGGTTGCCCCTCACCCTGCCCTCTCCCCAGGGAGAGGGTAAGAACTCTTCACCTCTCCCCTTGGGGCGCCGCTCTCGCGCATCCATGCGCCCGCGACATTCGCACATCCCTGTGCAGCAGAGGTCGCGCGTCCGCGCGGGTGAGGGGGCGGCGAAAATTCCCGTGCGTCTATGCTGGAACAAATTACCCGCTGTCTTGCGCCTGGGTGTAGGGTGAGCGTCCAACAAATGACATCGTGGGAACGGCCATGTTCTACCTGCTTGCCCTGCTGATCGGAGTCGTCGCCGCGATCTCCCTGGCTGCACATTCCTGATCGTGTTGGCACTGTCGTGACACAGGGTTTCGACGCCATCATCATCGGAGCCGGCCAAGCCGGTCCGGCGCTCGCCGGCCGGCTGGCGCAGGCCGGGATGAAAGTGGCACTGATCGAGCGCAAATTGTTCGGCGGCACCTGCGTCAACACCGGCTGCATGCCGACCAAAACATTGATCGCCAGCGCCTATGCCGCGCAGGCGGCGCGAAGAGGCGCCGACTACGGAGTCATCACCAGCGGCCCGATCAGCATCGACATGAAGCGGGTTCAAGGTCGCGCTGCGACGGTGACATTGAATGCACGCAACAACCTCGAAAGCTGGCTGCGCTCGATGTCAGCCTGCACCGTCATCGAAGGTCACGCGCGCTTCGAATCGGCGCATACGATTCGAGTCGGCGACCAGTTGCTGACTGCGCCGAAGATTTTCATCAATGTCGGCGGCCGCGCCAACGTGCCGGACATGCCGGGCGTCAAGGACGTGCCCTATCTGACCAACAGCTCCATGCTGCAACTGGAGTATGTCCCCAACCATCTGGTGGTCGTCGGCGGCAGTTATATCGGCCTTGAGTTCGCGCAGATGTTCCGGCGCTTCGGCTCGCTAGTCACGGTCGTCGAGCTGAGCCCGCGGCTCGTCTTCCGCGAGGATGAAGATGTTTCGTTGGCAATAGCTTCGATACTCGAGAACGAGGGCATCGCGGTCCGAACGCATGCAGAGTGCATCGGATTCGCGCGGCACGCCGGAGGGGTCGAAGTTCATGTGAGCTGTGAGGAGGGCGAACCGACAGTAATCGGTAGTCATGTGCTGCTCGCTGTCGGCCGTCGCCCGAATACCGATGACCTCGGCCTCGACAAGGCCGGCATCGAAGTGGATGCGCGCGGTTACATCAAGGTCGACGATCATCTCCAGACCCACGCTGTTGGCGTCTGGGCGCTCGGTGATTGCAACGGACGAGGTGCATTCACCCACACGGCGTACAACGACTTCGAAATCGTCGCCGCGAATTTACTCGACGGCGAAGACCGGCGCGTGAGTCGCCGCATTCCGGCTTATGCACTTTATATCGACCCGCCGCTTGGACGCGTCGGTGTCACGGAAGCCCAGGCACGCGCCAGTGGCAAGAAACTATTGATCGGCAACCGGCCGATGACTCGGGTTGGCCGCGCGATCGAAAAGGGTGAGACGCAGGGGTTCATGAAAGTCATTGTCGATGCGGAGTCCAAGCGCATCCTCGGTGCATCGATTCTCGGCCTCAACGGCGACGAAGCGATTCACGGCATCATCGACATCATGAATGCCGACGCACCGTACACGACGTTACAGCAGGCGGTGCCTGTTCATCCCACGGTGTCGGAACTGATTCCGACCGTGTTGGGTGAGATGCGGCCGGCGACACCCCTTACCCGCGCTTCGCGCGACCTCTCCCACGGGGAGAGGTGAGAGTTTCTTACCCTCTCCCTTTGGGAGAGGGCAGGGTGAGGGGGGGGCCGTATCATGACTGGAAGAACGCCAATCGCACGCGACCGCGTGAGATCGGCCTGAAGATGGGTTACCAGTTCTAGTTCGACCGGTTCAGAGGATGCAGAGACGATGACGCAGGCATTGCGAACGACTCAGGAATATCGGGCGATGGACGTGGCCCACCACGTCCATCCCTTCACCGACCAGAAAGCGCTGGCGGGGAAGGGCGTGCGCGTGATCACTCGTGCCGAAGGCGTGTACGTGTGGGACAGCGACGGCAATAAAATCCTCGACGGCATGGCCGGGCTGTGGCGTCAACGTCGGCTACGGCCGTAAGGAACTGGTTGACGCCGCCACACAGCAGCTGCAGACGCTGCCGTACTACAACAGCTTCTTCCAGACTTCGACACCATCGCAGATCGAATTGGGCCAGTTGCTCGCGGCAGTGACGCCGCCGGGCCTGCAGCGATTTTTCTATACCAACTCCGGATCTGAAGCGAACGACACGGTGATTCGCCTTGCGCGTCACTACTGGCGCGTAAAGGGCAAGCCGAGCAAGCGGATTTTCATCGGGCGCACGCTGGGATATCACGGCAGCACGCTGGCGGCGGTGAGTCTTGGCGGCATGCCGCATATGCATGCTCTCGATGGCGAGTTGCTGCCCGGCTTCGATCACATCGCGCACCCGCACTGGTATACGCAGGGCGGCGGGCTGACGCTGGAAGAATATGGTTTGCAGGCCGCGCGCCTGCTGGAAGAAAAAATCCTGCAGCTCGGTGCCGACCAGGTCGCGGCGTTCATCGGCGAACCGGTGCAAGGTGCCGGCGGTGTGTTCGATCCGCCGCCGCGCTATTGGATGGAGATTCAGCGCATCTGCCGCAAGTACGACGTGCTGCTGGTGGCGGATGAAGTGATCTGTGGTTTCGGCCGCACCGGCAACTGGTTCGGCTCGCAGACGTATTCCATCGATCCGGACCTGATGCCGATGGCGAAGGGCCTGTCGTCGGGTTACCTGCCAATTGCCGGCGTCGCAATTCACGATCGCATCTGGCAGGAGATCCACGATGGTGGCGCGCTCGCCCACGGTTACACGTATTCGGGTCATCCGGTGTCGTGCGCAGTGGCGATTGCGAACATCAAGGTGCTGCAGGCGGAAAGGATCATCGAGCACGTTCGCGAGGAGATTGCTCCTTACTTCCGCAAGTGCCTGCAGGAACTGGCGTCATCACATCCCATTGTCGGGGAGCTGCGTGGTGCCGGTTTGCTCGCGGCGCTGCAGCTGGTGAAGGACAAAAGCAGTCGCGAGATCTTCACGGCCCAGGACGATGCTGCCAACATCTGCCGCGATTTCGCCTTGAAGAACGGCCTCATCATGAGAGCGGTGTATCAGTCGATGGTGCTGAGTCCGCCGCTGATGCTTACCCGTGCACAGATCGATGAATTGATCGAGAAGTGCCGGAAGAGTCTGGATGAGACGGCGGCGACGGTTGGGATCGGGTGAAGAAGCCCCTCACCCTGCCCTCTCCCAAAGGGAGAGGGTAAGAACTCTTCACCTCTCCCTTGGGAGAGGTCGCGCGCAGCGCGGGTGAGGGACGCGGAGTAAGAGCCCTCACCCTGCCCTCTCCCAAAGGGAGAGGGTAAGAGATTCATCACCTCTCCCTTGGGAGAGGTCGCGCGCAGCGCGGGTGAGGGACGCGGAGTAAGAGCCCTCACCCTGCCCTCTCCCGAAGGGAGAGGGTAAGAGATTCATCACCTCTCCCCGTGGGAGAGGTCGCGCGCAGCGCGGGTGAGGGGTTGGTCGTCACGCCATCCCCGCGGCCTGGCCTACATCGCCTTCACCGAAGCCTGGGAGCGGTTTTCGTTTTACGGCATGCAGGCATTGCTGGTGCTGTACATGGCCGGGCATTTGCTGCAGCCCGGAGTCATTGAACAAGTCGCGGGCTTCGGCAGTTTGCGTGTCGGCATCGAGGCGGTGTTCGGCACGCTGTCCACCCAAGCGCTGGCCTCGCAGATCTTCGGGCTGTACATCGGCCTGGTTTATTTCATGCCCATTTTCGGCGGCCTGCTCGGCGATCGCGTGATCGGTCGTCGTCGCGCGGTACTGCTGGGCGCGGGAGCGATGGCGGTTGGGCATTTTCTCATGGCCTTCGAAGCCGCGTTCCTGCCGGCGCTCATTGTCGGCTCCGGATTGTTGAAAGGAAATCTCGCAGCGCAGGTCGGGGCGTTATATGCGAAAGACGACCGGCGCCGCGACAGTGCCTACACCACGTACTGCACGGCCATTAACGTAGGCGCGTTCGTCGTCCCCCTCGTGTGCGGCACGCTCGGCGAATTCTATGGTTGGCACTACGGATTCGGCGCCGCAGGCGTCGGCATGTTGATCGGCATCGTCATCTATCTCTCCGGCGCGAAGTATTTGCCCGTCGATGGTCCTTCGTCTTCGGTCGATCAGCCAAGGCTGCGCATGCAGCCGGGCGACGCACGCAAGGTGATTGTTATATTGGTGCTGCTGGCCATCACGGCGTTGTTCTGGACGGTGCAGACGCAGGTTTGGAATACCTATCCGATCTGGTTGCGGGACCACGTCGATCGCTCGCTGCCTTTTGGCTTGACGCTGCCCGTCACCTGGTTTCAGGCGCTCGATTCATTGTCGGTCTTGCTGTTCGCGCCATTGGTGATGTTGCTATGGCGTCGCCAGGCGCAGCGCGCCGCCGAGCCGAGCGATTTATCCAAGATCGCATTGGGCTGTGCGTTCTTTACGTTCGCTTGTTTGTTGTTGTGCGCCGGCCAGTGGCTCGCGGGCGAGTATCGCGTACCAGTGTTGTGGCCGATCGCGTTCCACTTCGCATGTGCCGCTGCCTATCTGTACGTCGCGCCGATCGCGCTCGCACTGGTGTCGCGGGCTGCGCCGGCCTCGGTGAACGCGATGATGGTTGGCTCGTATTACCTCGGCCTGTTTGTCGGCGGCATCGCCAGCGGCTGGCTGGCGCGGTTTTACGAGCCATTCGGCCCGGTCGCGTTCTGGTTTCTGCACGTGCTGGTGGCCGCCGCGGGAGCGCTGAGCGTACTGCTGTTGCGCGGGATGTTCGTCAGGGTGCTGGAGTTGGGCGGGAAGGAGGCTGTCGCCTGAGTCAGATCAGTTGCTCGCCATCGACGCGACACCGGTCGTTGCGCTCAACCACGCAGTTGCCGTCGCAGAAGTCGAAGGTGCGGAACTCGTCACTGGAGAAGGGTGGCGTGGTCGAGCTCCTTGGGTGCGGGCCTCCGCCACCGGACCCGCATGGCGGCGATATAGGCCGCCCTGGAAAGGCGTCAAACCGGAGCAAAATCAAGCTATTCGGCAAGATTTCCGGCTGCCGGACCGAAACAGGTTTACACTGTTCCGGGTCGGGCCGGGATGCCCGGCCGCTCCACCCCTCTCAAATAACTGGAAAGTGCATTGGCCAAGCCACCGAATTTCAAGCAGGAAAAGAAGCGCCGGGAAGACGCGCAGAAGAAGCGTAACGAAGAAAAGCAGCGGGAAAATCTCGCTCGCAAAGAGAACGCGCCGCGTCCGCTGAAACCTTGAGCGCGAGGCGCGAGCCGCGGGGCGACGTGCCGACCAGCATCGACACTGCCGAGCAGGTTATTGCGGCCACCCGGGAGTGGCTCGAGAAGGCCGTCATCGGCCTGCAACTCTGCCCTTTCGCTGCCAGCCCCTATCTGAACGATCGCGTGCGCTATTGCGTCAGTGAACAGCGCTCCAGTGTCGCCTTGCTCGAGGAATTTTCCGATGAGCTGCAGGCATTGCAGGATGCAGATCCGCTCACCTGCGAGACCACGCTGCTGATCCATCCGCAAGTGCTGAACGATTTCCGCGACTACAACGATTTTCTCGAAGAGTGCGAGGCGGCCGTTGCCGGCCTCGGCTTCGAGGGCGACCTGCAGGTGGCGAGCTTTCATCCGCTGTATCAATTCTCCGGAACGCGCGCGCAGGACATCGAGAACTGCACCAATCGATCGCCTTATCCGATGTTGCATCTTCTGCGGGAGGACAGCATCGCGCGCGCCGTGGCGAGCTTTCCAGGTGTCGATGATATCGGCGCCAAAAACATCGAGACGCTGCGCCGCCTCGGCCATGAAGGCTGGCGGCGACTGTGGCTGGTTCAATGAGATTCCCCTCAAGCCTCCAGGAACTGCTGGATGAAGCCGTCATCGACGATGTGGTCCGCCAACTGAAAAGCGGCAAGGAAGCATCGGTGTATGCCGTCCGCTGCGGCTCGGAAATCCGCTGCGCCAAGGTCTACAAAGACATGGCCCAGCGCAGCTTCCAGCAACGCGCTCAGTATCAGGAAGGACGCAAGGTTCGCGGCAGTCGCCAGGCTCGCGCCATGTCGAAGAGCACACGATATGGGCGCAAGGAACAGGAAGCGGCGTGGAAGAACGCCGAGGTCGACGCGCTGTATCAGCTCACTGCTGCCGGCGTGCGCGTGCCGAAGCCGTATGGCTTCTTCAACGGCGTCCTGATCATGGAGATGGTGACGGACGCCGATGGTGATTGCGCGCCGCGCCTCGGTGAAGTCGAGCTGTCCGCCGAAGTGGCTCGCGACTATCACCGGTTTTTGATCGGCCAGATCGTGCGCATGCTCTGTACCGGACTGATCCACGGCGATCTGTCGCAGTTCAATGTGCTGGTCGGCACGGACGGGCCGGTAATCATCGATCTGCCGCAGGCCGTCAACGCGGCAGGCAATAACAACGCCTTCGCCATGCTGGAACGCGATGTGAGCAACGTCACCCAGACGCTGGGTCGATTCGCTCCGGAGTTGCTGGAGACGAACTTTGCGCACGAGATGTGGGCGCTGTTCGAACAGGGCGAGTTGAAGCCCGAGACAGTACTGACCGGCGTTTATTTCAAGGATGAAACGGCGCCCGACCTCGGTCAGGTCGTGCTCGCTATCGAAGATGCACGCCGCGAAGAGATGCTACGTCGCGAGCGTGAAAGCGAAAACGAAGACGTCGCCTGATCCGGCCTGCATTCGCGCGAGCATCGACGGGCTGCGGCCGGCCATCGATGCTCGCGGGTAACAGGGGCCCCGTTACAGCTGCACGAACGTCTCGAAACCGCCAAAGATCATGCGCTTGCCGTCGAACGGCATGTCGATCGACCCCGGCTGCATGCGCGGATCCGCCATCACCTTGGCGTTTATCGCATCGCGTTGCTGCCGCGATTCATAAACGATCCAGGAGAAGAACACCACCTCATCTTCCTTTGCCTGTACGGCGCGCGGGAAGGAGGTGAGTTCCCCATAAGGAACGTCGTCCGCCATGCATTCGACGTACTGAAGCGCGCCATTTTCCTTCCATACTTCGCCGGCCAGGCGGGCGAGCTTCCTGTAGTCCTCGATCTTCTGTTTCGGCACCGCGAGCACGAATCCATCTACATACGACATAGCAGTCTCCGGATATTGGCATCGGCCAAAGGACGCGTCAGGAAGCGTCGATCCGACATGCTCGCTGATTTTTTCAGAAACGTGAACCCGTTTTTTGCGCTGACGGCCAGGGCCTTTGCCGCCGCCAACTCCAATCGCAGCTCAATCAGAGCTATTGCGGGGTGCCGTGAGCCCCGCTTTTGCGGATCAGGCGGCCACCAGCCCGTCGATGCGCCGCCCGCGCCTTGACTGAGGTCGGCGCGCGCCAGCACTCCATAGTAAGTTCTACTCGAGTCTATCCACCGATAGAAACCGGTCAGTCCCGGGCTGCTATAAGCGGCAGTTCAGGCGACCCGTGGTCGGATCCGTTGCGCCGATACAGGCGCAGAAAATGTTTTCTGTCTGCATGGATGTTGCTTTGCAGAGCGCTCGGAAGCAGTTCCCATAACGCCTGGGAAAATGCCAAGCGGATTCGGGCGAGCTGTTTTCGCTGCGAGAAACCCAGCGGCAACAAGGGTGGTTCCCACTGGCTACGGAACGAAGCTGGCCAAGCCGCGTTTATTTGTAACTCTTATTAGCTGAGCGCCGGGAGATCGCGATGGCACCTTCCATGGGCAGAACCGCAATCGTTACCGCACTATTCAAGGATGAAGTCGGCGTCGAGCGCGCCTATCGCGCGGCGCTGGCGCGGAAATATGCACAGGACGATATCAATCTCGTCATGTCGGAAGAAACCCGGCTGCGCCATTTCAAATCCAGCCAGGTCGCGCCCGACCTTGCAGGCAAGGCAGCGCAGAGCACGGAAGAGAAACAACCGGATGCGACCGAACTTGGCGGACCTGCCGGCGGTACGGCTGCAACCATTGCTCCTGTCATCGCCGCAGTCGGCACCGTGACGTTACTCCCGGGGCTGATACTTGCCGGTCCAGTCGCCGTGGCACTTGCGGCTGCTGGGGCTGTGGGGATTGCCGGGGGCCTGGTCGGCGCGCTTACCAACTGGGGCATCCCCAAGTCACGGGTCGAGGCCTACGAACCTTACATTCGCGACGGCGGAATTCTCATCGGCGTAAAACCTCGCTCGGACGAGGATGCGCGCTACCTCGAGCAGGAATGGATGGCTGCAGGCGGAACATTGGTGCAGTCCTGAGCCCGGCGGCCCTGCAGCGCACCGAATTCGGCGAACCCGCCGTCTCACCCGCTGGCTGGGTCATCCAGATCAAAGCACGGCCAATCAAGGCGCCGTGAAGCGCGCTCAACGCAACGCCAGCATCGCTGTATCTCTACTTACGAAGCTGGCGTCGCAGGAACGACTGAAGCGTGGTGCCGCATCCGGCGACCACGCCCCGGAAGATTCCGAGCGGATCAGCGGCGAGTTTTCGCTTTCTTCTTCGAAGAACGCAGCGACAAACCCAGCTTGTGAATGCGCTGGCGAACCGCGGCTTCCGTGCGCTTGAGCTTGGTCGCGATGGCGCGGGCCGGGGTCTGTTCCTTGATCATCGATTTCATCTGCCGGTCGTTGTCGCCGGTCCATCGAACTCGGGAAGTCGCCTTCGAGCTCTTCTGCTTGCCAACAGTCTTGGATCGTTTTGCTTTAGTCGCCATGGTTAGTCCTCTGGGTAACGCCGCTTGGAATCCGCGGCCGCCTAGACAAGTTCCGCGGTGGTGAACTCATCTGCCGATACTTTACGTAGCGGCTTGACAATCGGCGGTCGCTTATGAAACGTGAGTGCGCCCTGGTTGATTCAGCATATATCTGGATGCAAAAGGGGCGCGGATTATTGGTCAAACGCCAGGCGAGGTCCATGACCCGTCAAGAAACGTCGCTACTTTGCCGCAGAAGCCTGGGTTGACAAGTTTGAAACGGCAAATGGACAAGGGAACGCCTGCACCAATAATAGTTACTAACCGGTATCGTACCAAATCGCCGCGTCGACATTGCATATAAACGCGGATGATTGTGGATAAACGTATCTTTGGCCCGCTCGCCAAGACAAATATTCCCTGTTTGCAGGCCGTCCGCCAGCCGTGTCTCCACCCAGCAGGCTGCGTTTTTTCGAGGTTTAGGGCGATTTAAACGCCGGGTTCGCGCGCCGCGAGCGATGGATTCACGATCAGTGCTCGCGGGGCGCGCGCAGGCCCGGCCGACCGGCAGGCGCTTCGGTGGAGCTTTGTAACTAAGAACCGGCCGGCCCGGCCCGGCCGCGGTCCGGACACGAAGCCCGGCGAGGATGAAGGTGATGCATTATCCGGGGGCGCGGTAATGATGTTCATGTTCGCCGCCGCCCGGCCGGATGAATGTATGGCAACGGCCCTGCACGGCTGCGCGAAGACAGCATTGAAGACATTTACCGTGATGTTCGCCAAGTCGCCTCGCGCCATCCCGGAATGTTTGTTTTTGGCAGCGCGGCCCCACACTCAGCGCGTGAGCGACGCATGCGGCGGATTCGCTGGCGGACCAGAACAAGATTCGCTTCCCCAACGAAAGCGCCGACTATCGACGCGCCCGCAATGCGCTGCTGGCGGAAGAAATCGAGCTGCGACGCCATATCGAGCGCGTCGCCGAGCAGCGACGGGCGTTGCCGCCCGGCGGCGAAGTCACCAAGAAATATCAGTTCCAGGGCGAGCGCGGCCCGGTGAGCTTTGCCGACCTGTTTGGCGACAAGCGGACGCTGGTGATCTACAGCTATATGTATGGGCCGGAACGCGAGCGTCCCTGTCCGATGTGCACGTCGCTGTTGAGTTCCTGGGACGGCGAGGCGCAGGACATCGAGCAGAATGTCGCGCTCGCCGTGATTGCGCAGTCGCCGATAGAGAAGCTGCTGGCATTCAAGAAGGAACGCGGCTGGCGCAATCTCAAGCTCTATTCCGACACCAGCCAGGAGTACAGCAAGGACTACCTCGCCAACACGCCGGAGTTCGATGACAGCGCCGCGTTCAACGTGTTCACCCGGCGCGACGGCAAGATCCGCCATTTCTGGAGCGGCGAAATGGGATTCGACAGTGCCGACCCCGGCCAGGATCCGCGCGGCGCTCCCGACCTGATGCCGCTATGGACGGTGCTGGATTGCACGCCCGAAGGCCGCAAGTCCGACTGGTATCCGAGTCTCGAGTACGGCCGGTAAGGGATGATATGACCGCCTTGCCCAAGGTCGTCCCGCAACAGGAGTGGCTGCTCCATGTTCACGGATAACATCGGCCAGGGTCACGCTGTCTCACCTGGCTGCACGCGATGTTTCATTCACGTTGACATCGCGTGCTCCGCTGGAGAATCTGCTCGCGTACCAGCAGCGGATGCAGTGGTCGACGCCGTGGGTTTCATCCGCCGGCACGACGAGTACTGAATTGAGGGGATGGAACGAGGTCGCGCGACCTCGTTCACCAGCGTCCCGAGCTTCTGTGACGAGACGCGAGCGCCACCGTCGACCTCACGCGTGAAGCCGCGACCTGCGGACTGGTCTGATATATTATAATAATAAATTGATATTCCAATGGTCCGCCCCCCATGTCCGCTCGCGTTCCAGATCAGTGCGCCAAGCTTTGGCAACGCCGCCATCGGCAATCACTCGCTCATGGCGACCACGACATCGTGCTGCTCGCCGGCCGCTATACCCTTGCTGGCGCAAAGCGCGCTGGGGACTTTCTACCGCTGTGCCAGAAGCGAAAATCTCCATTATCGCCGGCGGGCCGTACAATTCCGGGATTCTTGCCCACGAGGGTCGCTTGGGCGAGCGGAGGAAAATACCTTTGACCTATGAGTACCAGCCGGCGCCGCCGGAAATCGTCGCACGCGCCGCCGCACTCGAAGCGGTCTGCGATTCGCATGGGGGGCCGCTGGCGGCAGCCGCACTTCAGTTCCCACTGGCGCATCCGCAGGTGATCTCGGCCATTCCCGGCATGAGCAATCCAGAAGAAGTGCGCGGTGCGAAGGAGTGGTTGATGATGCCCATTTCCGCAGCGTTCTGGACCGAGTTGCGGTTACAGGGCCTGGTTCGATCCGATGCTCCGTTGCCGGTGACCGCATGACGCTTGCTTCGACCAAGGATTTCCGCCTCGCCGCCCAGCGCCGCCTGCCGCGCTTTTTGTTCGACTACATCGACGGCGGCGCATACGACGAAAGCACGCTGCGCAAGAACGTCAGCGACCTGACCGAAATCGCCTTGCGTCAACGCGTACTGCGCGACGTTTCGCAGATCGACCTGAGCACGACGCTGTTCGGACGCAAGATGTCGATGCCGGTGGCGCTCGGGCCGATCGGCATCTCCGGCATGTGTGCGCGCCGCGGCGAGGCGCAGGCGGCACTGGCCGCATGCAACGCCGGGGTGCCGTTCTGTTTGTCGACGGTTTCCATCTGTTCCATCGAAGAAGTGGCGCGCGGCTGCCAGTTGCCGATCTGGTTTCAGTTATATGTGATTCGCGATCGCGGCTTCATGCGCGAATTGCTGGCTCGTGCGAAAGAGGCGGGCGTAGAAGCACTGGTGTTCACTGTCGACATGCCTGTGCCGGGGGCGCGTTATCGCGATGCCCACTCGGGAATGTCGGGTCGCAATGCGCCGCTGCGTCGAGTGTTGCAAGCGATGGGCAAGCCGGGCTGGTCGTGGGACGTAGGGTTGCATGGCCGGCCGCATTCGCTCGGCAATCTCGCTTCCGTGCTCGGCAAGAACAGCGGCTTGGGCGATTACATGGGTTGGCTGGGCGCGAATTTCGACCCGTCGATTCGCTGGGCCGATCTGGATTGGATCCGCGAGGCGTGGGAAGGTCCGCTGATCATCAAAGGCGTGCTCGATCCGGAAGACGCCAAGTCGGCAGCGCAGTTGGGCGCGGATGGCATCGTCGTTTCCAATCACGGCGGACGCCAGCTCGACGGTGTGTTGTCGTCGGCGCGCGCATTGCCTGCGATCGCCGATGCGGTACACGGCAGGCTGACGATTCTCGCGGACTCCGGCGTCCGGTCGGGTCTCGACGTTGTAAGGTTGATGGCACTAGGCGCGCAAGGAGTGCTGCTCGGCCGCGCTTGGGCGTTCGCATTGGCGGCGAACGGCGGTGCGGGAGTGCGTCAGCTGCTCGACATCTTCGCTCGCGAAATGAAAGTGGCGATGGCGTTGACCAGTGTGCGCACGGTAGGTGAGATCGACCGTTCGATTCTCGCCTGAGCTATTCAAGGACAGTCTATGCCGCGTTCGAGCCTGCTGATCACGCGTCGCTTGCCCGCTTCGGTGCTGGAGCGACTGCGCGCCACGTACGATGTCACCGTCAATCCCGACGACCGCTCGCTCGGACGCGAAGGCTTGCTGTCGGCGCTGCGCAGCTACGATGCGCTGTCGCCGACCATCACCGATAAGCTCGACGCCGACCTGCTGCAAATTCCCGGCCTGAAAACCAGAATCATCGCCAACTTCGGCGCCGGCTTCGAGCATATCGATCTGGCTGCGGCCAAGCGCGCGAACATTGTGGTCACCAACACCCCGGACGCGCTGACCGATGCGACGGCGGAGCTGACGATACTATTGATCTTGATGGCGAGCCGTCGCGCCGGCGAAGGCGAACGCGCGTTGCGAGCAGGGAAGTGGACGGGCTGGGCGCCGACCCAGCTGCTCGGCACCGACGTCAAAGGAAGAACGTTAGGGCTGGTGGGATTCGGGCGTATCGCTAAGGAAGCTGCGCGTCGTGCTCGGGCGGCAATGGGTATGCGCATTGCCTATCACTCTCGTAGTCGCGCGCCCGGTGACGAAGAAGCTGCGCTCGGCGCCGAATACCATTCCTCGTTGGAAAGCCTGCTCGGCGCGTCGGATGTCGTATCACTGCATTGCCCCGGAGGCGAGGCCACGCACCACCTGATCAATGCCGAGACGCTCGCTCGGATGAAACCGACAGCCCTTCTCATCAACACCGCACGCGGCTCGGTGGTCGATGAAGAAGCATTGGCGACCGCGCTTGCTCAGCGCCAGATTGCAGCCGCAGGTCTGGATGTTTACGAGCACGAGCCTGCCGTGCCAGCTTCATTGCAAGAGCTGGAGAATGTCGTACTGCTGCCGCATCTGGGCAGCGCGACGCTGGAAGCCAGGACCGCCATGGGTATGCAGATGGCCGACAATCTCGACAGCTTCTTCGACGGCAAGGCGCCGCCGAATCGGGTGGCATGAGCGGTATTCACGGCTGGTTGCCCAGGCGCTGCGCGCATAGGGTGAACCCGTGACTTACCCTTTTCCCACCGCTGCTGAACTCATCGCCAGCGCCATCCAGGCTGCATTGCCGAGTCAAAAGCAGCCGCTGATCGTCGGCATCTGCGGCAGCCAGGGCAGCGGCAAGAGCACTGTCTGCAAGACATTGGCCTCGCGCTTTCGGCAGTCGGGCCTGAATGTCGCGAACCTCTCGCTGGATGATTTGTATCTGCCGCTCGAAGAACGGGTGAAGCTGTCCGAACGGGTGCATCCGTTGTTACGCACGCGCGGGGTGCCGGGGACTCACGACGTCAAGCTGGGCGTTGCAACGCTCGATGCCTTGGCTCGCGATGAGCGGGTGCGATTGCCTCGCTTCGACAAGGCCGTGGATGATCGTCGTCCGGTCGATCATTGGGATGTCATCGAGGGGCCGGCACAGCTGGTGTTGTTCGAGGGTTGGTGCGTCGGCGCGAAGCCGCAGACCATCGAAGCGTTGTCACAGCCGGTCAATGCACTGGAAGCGAACGAAGACGTCGACGGACGCTGGCGCAGGTATGTCGACCATGCGCTGGCGGCGGAATACCAGACTCTATTCGCCAAGATCGATCTGCTGGTGCTGCTGGCCGCGCCCTCGTTCGACGTAGTGCTGAAGTGGCGTACTCAGCAGGAACACGAACTGCGTGCGCAGGCGAACGGCGATAGTGCAGGGGTGATGAGCGACGCGGCGGTGGCGCGGTTCATTCAGCACTATGAAAGGCTGACGAAGCACGTGCTGATGGAAATGCCGGGCAGGGCGGATTTGGTGATTCGGCTTGCTGAGGACAGGTCGGTGGTGGTGTAACGCGGTGAGGGTTCCTCTGTCCCCTCACCCGCGCTGCGCGCGACCTCTCCCACGGGAGAGGTGAGACATCTGATCCCCTCTCCCGCCTTAGCGGGAGAGGGCTAGGGTGAGGGTCTTATTCCGCCGGGGCCCTCACCCGCGCTGCGCGCGACCTCTCCCATAGGGAGAGGTGAGACATCTGTCCCCTCTCCCGCCTTAGCGGGAGAGGGTTAGGGTGAGGGGCCTCTTCCGCCGCACACTCGCCGCCAATCCCGCACCCACCAGCAACAGGCCCAGCGTGGCGGGTTCGGGAATGGAGTTGGTGGGCTCGACGTTCAGCAGGAACAGGTTGTCGCCGCAGCGGCCGCTGCAAACCATGGTCGGGCCGAGGCCGATGTCGGCAACGAACGGAAAGTAGCTGCCGATCGGCGCACCGACGATGCCGGGATAGCGAATCAGCTGAATGAAGTAGCCGCCGGATTCCCAGCGCACCACATCTTCAAAACTGTCCGGCGGCGGCCCGGCGATCTGGCGGAAGCTGGTGGATTCGTTCGGCGCCGACAGGTCAACGTCGAGCGGTTCGGACGTGCCCGCCAGCCTGGCGTGAAAATAATCGAGCTGGTAGTGCCCGTACCAGGGATTGGCCGGGTTGGTGTGAAGGCCGACATCGGGCGCCGTTACCAGATCGCCGTCGTCGTTCAGGTACGTGGGTTGGCGATCGAGGTCGTACTCCATCGTGAACCGAAAGGAAGCATCGTCACCGGCGGCGTGACTGCGTCCTTCGCCGAAGTAGCCGTAGGTGTAGTACACCGGAACAGCCGATGAGGTCGCCGACCACAGCAGGCCGGCACAGGCAGCCCACACACTTGCTCTTCGCATTGCTAGTCCCCTTTTTTCCAGGTCTTTCCCGGGTCTTACCAGTCCGTCATCGGCGCGGTGGCCGCCGCGCCGATGGATGAAAGTGTTGCATCCTTGCACGGCGATTAAGTGAAATCGCCGGACGGATTCGAGTGTACCCGGTGGCGCGCGCAGCGCCACTGTCGCGTTTTATGACAGTAGGGGTTTTCTTCTCAAGCGGCGCGGCTGCGTTCAGATTCGCGCTCTTTCCCTCTCCCACGGGGAGAGGGCAGGGTGAGGGGAAGCCGGTCGCTGTGACGCTTCCGTAGCGCGGCCCCTCCACCCGCGCTGCGCGCGAATCACGCTTGCAGTAGACGATGCAACAGATCCATGTCGAGGGGTTTGGTGAGATGTGCGTCGAAGCCGGCGAGCTTGGCGCGTTCGCTATCCTGTTGCGACAGCCACCCGGTGACGGCGATCAGGCGCGTCTTCGCGCCCCATTGTCGAGCGCGAACTGCGGCCGCTACTTCATAACCATTGCGGGCCGGCATGGCGATATCCAGCAGCATCACGTCCGGCGGATCGGCTTCGGCCAGTTGCAACGCGTGCAGGCCGTCATGAGCGACGGTGACGCGATGACCGTCCAATCGCAGGAAGATGGCCAGTGTGCTGGCCGCGTCGGCGTTGTCGTCCGCGACCAGCACGTTCAATCTGCTGGCAGCAGCGGCGGATGCATCAGGCGATGAAGTTGGCTCCGCGTGTTTCTTGCCGACGAACCGGTCGACCAGGTCGACCATTTCGCGAACCTGTGACTGCAAGGCATCTGCGACCTTCGCCACGACCGCAGGATCGGTTCCTGAGTGCTGCAGCATGCTGGCGCCGGCGCGCACCGAAGCCAGGCAATTGCGCAGGGAATGTATGAATCGCACCGTCTCGGCGGGCGGCGGCAGCGGGTTGTCCATGATCGCTAGCCCTCATGCCGGAGCTGGGCGCGCTTGGGCTGGGTGAGCCTGAGAAGCGTTGCCACCAGCGCGTCCACATCCACAGGCTTGGCGAGATGTTCGTCGAAGCCCGCGGTGAATGCGTGCTCACGATCGTGTGTGCGTGCAAATGCGGTCAATGCTACGGCGGGAATGCGTGCGAGCTGTTCGGCCGTTTCCAAATTCCGGAAACGTCGGATCAGCGAATAGCCGTCTTCGCCGGGCAGGCCGATATCGAGAATCATCACGTCGGGCGGCATCTGCGTGTACGCAGCCAAAGCGGACGGAGCATTGGAGACGGCGTCGACCACGCCGCCGCGAAGCTCCAATGCGCGAGTGGTTGCCATGCGCGAGCCGGCATCGTCCTCGACCAGCAGGATTCTCAGGTTATTCAAGCCGTGCATCGCGACGTTTGGCGGATAAGGCCGCTCCTGTGCGTCGCCGCTGGCGCGAGGCAGCGGTAGATGTGCGGTAAAGCGCGCACCGCGACCCTCGCCTTCGCTGTGCGCGGTGATCGTGCCGCCGTGCAGCTCGACCAGTTGCCTCGCGATCGCGAGGCCGAGGCCCAGGCCGCCGTGCTGCCGTGTCGTAATCACTTCGGCCTGCCGGAACCGTTCGAACACGTGCGGCAGGAATTCCGGGCGAATGCCGATGCCCGAATCCTGGACGGCGATCAGCACTTCGGCGCCGTGGCGCGTCATCTCGACTTCGATGCCGCCGCCGACCGGAGTGAACTTCACTGCATTGGAGATCAGATTCCAGATGACCTGCTGGATGCGTTCGGGATTGGCGCGCACGATGCCGACGTCCTCGCTCAGCCTGGAGGTGATCTGTACTTTGCGAACGTCGGCGGACGGCTGTACTGCTTCGATTGCGCCGCGCACCGCGTCGCTCAGACGCGTCAGCCGCAGGTTCAAGCGAAACTGGCCCGAAGACATGCGCGATACGTCGAGCAGGTCGTCGATGAGGTGCTGCTGCGCCTCGGCGGAGCGATCGATCATGCGCACGCCTTCGATGCGATCCGGTTCCGGCAGCCGATCCGAACCCGAGCATCCGCGCCCACAGGCGGATGGTGTTCAACGGCGTGCGCAGTTCGTGGCTGATGGTGGAAATGAACTCATCCTTGGCGCGATTGGCGCTTTCGGCGGTGGCGCGCACTCGTTCCGCTTCGCGCAGCGCGCGCTGCAATTCTTCCTCCGCCTCCTTGCGCTCGGTTTCGTCGCGAATGATTTTCGCGAACCGGCACGGTGTGCCGTTGTCGTCGTACACCGCCATCATCATGCCGCTGGCCCAGAAGCGTTCGCCGCTCTTGCGCTGGTGGATACGTTCATCCACAGCGCGTCTATCGCGGCGGGCTGTCTCCAATTCGCGCTCCGGTATGCCTGCGCCGCGATCCTCGGGTGTGAATATCATGGCGCCGGGACGGCCGATGGCTTCCTGGTCTGTCCAGCCGAGCAATCGTTCGGCGCCGCGATTCCAGCTGAGGATGCGGCCCTGCAGGTCGACCGTGAAAATCGCGTAGTCGAGCGCGCTGTCGATGAGCAGGTGCAGGCGCTGCTCGCTCTCGCGCAACTGCATCGAAGCGAGCCTGCGTTCGGTGATATCGAAGAACGTCGCGGCCACGACCACTACCCGGCCATCCGCATCCTTGACCGGCGTCGAGCTCATCGCCAGCACGCGCTGCGAACCGTCGGCCTGGCGAAACTCGATTTCTTCCTCTTCGATGGCCCGGCTGTCGGTCAGCGACCGGGCCAGTGGCCATTCGTCCGGCTTGAACGGTCGGCCGTCGTGGTGCTGGCCGGCAAAGGAGCTGACGGCCAGTTGCCATTCCGAACCGACCAGCGGCACCGGGTAGGGCAGGCCCAGCAGCTTTGCTGCCGGCTCGTTGGCGTGCAGCAGGGTTTTGTGCTCGGCATCGACCATCAGCATCGCGACCGGCAATTGCTCAACCACGGCTTGCAGGCGCGCCTGCGAACTCTTCAATGCTTCTTCGGCGCGGCGTCGCGCGGTGATGTCGACAAAGGTGACGACCACGCCGTCGATGTGATTGTCGGCGGTGCGATAGGGCAACGTGCGCCGCAGATACCATGAGCCGCTGTCGCTCAGCACTTCGGTTTCCTGCGGGATCAGGCGCGCCAGCACCGTGCGGGCGTCTTCTTCGAGCAGGCCGCCGCCGACGAACTTCTGCGCCAGGTTGGCGATCGGCCGGCCGATGTCGCCGGGAATCAGTTCCAGCAGATCGTAGACGGCTGGAGTGAAGCGGCGCACGCGAAACTGCGTGTCCAGGAACACCACCGCGATACTGGTGCTGCTCAACAGGTTGGACAGGTCGTTGGTGCTGGCTTCGAGCTCGGTAATCTTGGCCTGCAGCTGGGCGTTGACGGTGATCAGCTCTTCGTTGAGCGACTGCAGTTCTTCCTTGCCGGTCTCCAGTTCCTCGTTGGCGCTCTGCAGCTCCTCGTTGATCGAGACCACTTCCTCGTTCGAGGCCTTCAGTTCCTCGTTGCTGGCTTCGAACGCTTCCACCGTGCTTTGCAGCTCGCGCCGCATGGTATGCAGTTCCTGCTCGAGGCCGGACTGCTGGGGATCGAAGGGTAATGCCGACGCGATGGTTTCCTGCGGCATTCTGTCGCGCGTTTCGTTGACCTCGCCGATGGGTTTCAGCGTCGACTCGAAAGACAGTCGGAAGTACTCCGGAACCTTGGTGGTCGGCAGCGGCGCGGCAGTCATATGGATGTAACGCAGCTGACCGTCCTCGCCGACCTCGGTGAAGATCGTGACGGCTGCGCCGTTCGCCGCCGCCTTGCGCAGCACTGCGCGCGCAGCGGCGCGTAGCGATGGCTTGAGCAATTCGAACACGTCGCGAGTGGGTTCCCCGCTGGGCTGCGAGACGTACGGCGTAGTGTTGCCGCTGAAGTACACGATGCGATCGCTGCGATCCACCACCACGGTGGCGGGGCTGTGCTGATCGAGCAATGCCTGCTGGATGGCGAGGGTTCGGCAGGCCGCCCACTGACCGCGTCACCAGTGAATTCGTTTCCTGCCGGGCCGCCATTGTCGTAAGCGACGACCCAAGGCTGGTCAGGCTGGAGATGTCGAACGGGTGATGGCCGACATTGCTGCGCTGGTAGATGCGCATTTTTTTGCTGACCGGATCGAACAGCCGGTCGCCCGAGCCCGGTGTCTCGGCGCTGCCGAGAAACAGATAACCGGAGTCACGCAGCGCGAAATGAAACATGAACATGACCCGTTGCTGCACTTCGGGTTCGAGATAAATCAGCAGATTGCGACAGGTGCACAGATCGACACGCGAGAACGGCGGATCGCGCAGCAAGTCATGGGTTGCGAACACGACTGAATCGCGCAGCCCTTTCTTGATGCGGTAACAGTGTTCATCCCGGTCGAAGAACCGTTCCAGCCGCGCGCTGTCTATGTCGCCCTCGATCCCGCCGGGGTAAACGCCGGCGCGCGCAAGCACGAGCGCCCTGTCGGCGGTGTCGGTGGCGAATATCTTGATGTCGACGTATTTTTTTTGGCGCTCCATTTCTTCCATGAACAGCATGCCGAGCGTGTAGGCCTCCTCGCCGCTGGCGCAGGCTGTCACCCACGCGCGGATCGACCCGTCCGGCGCACAACGCTCCACCAGGGGCGCGATCGCCGCGGTCCGCAAACCTTCCCAGGCTTCCGGATCGCGAAAGAAGCCGGTGACGTTGATCATCAGATCGTTCGCCAGGTTCTTGGCTTCCTCGAAGTTGTCGCGCAGGAAATCGGCGTAGGCGCGCAGGTCGGTAGTGTTGTTGAGCCCCATGCGGCGTTGAATCCGCCGCAGCACCGTCGGCTTCTTGTAGCCGTTGAAGTTGTGGCCGGTGCGGGTACGCAGGATGGCGAAGATCTGCGTCAACTGTTCCTTGTCCAGCCGCAGGACGCCTTCAGCGTGATCCAGGCCGCGTTCGGCGGGATCGAGATAAGGATGCTGTGCATAGCGCAGCAGCATGGCCGGAATCTCGGCGGGCTTGAGTACCTGGTCGGCGTAGCCGGAGTGAATCAGGCTGCGGGGCATGCCGCTGAAATCGGCGCTGTCCGGATCCTGCGCGATACAGACGCCGCCGGCGGCTTTGATTGCTTGCGCACCGGCAGTGCCGTTGGTGCCGACACCCGAGAGCACGATCGCAATGGCTTTTTCACGTTGCACGCGCGCCAGCGAACGGAACAGGTCGTCGACCGGATGACGGTGGCCTCGCCGCTCCACCGGTTCGCCTAGATGGAGCGTCCCGCCTTCCAACGTCACGGTGAAGCCGGGACGGATCACATAGACGTGGTCAGGCTCGATGCTCAGCCCCTCCGTGATCTCCTGCACCGGCATCGACGTGCGCCGCCCGAGTACTTCCGCCAGCATGCTGTGATGCTCCGGCGGCAGGTGCTGCACGATGATCAGCGCCATGCCGCTGTCGTTGGGCATGGCGTCGAGAAATGCACTCAACGCTTCGATGCCGCCGGCTGAAGCGCCGATGCCGACGACCGGAAACGGCAAGGTTGCGGTATCGGAAAAATCTATCGGCGCGGCGATTTCCTGACTGCGCTCATCGGCAAGGGAGCCTCGCTCGTCATCGTTTGCTGTCATGGTCCTGATCTGCTGAGGCGGCCCTGGTTCATCCGGCCGTCATTTAAATGTTGCCCGCTGCTTATCGGGCCGGAGCCGGATCGCCAGACCCTGTTGTAACAGCGTGCTGGAGCACCAGTTCCTGTGGCCGTCAGTGTGGAACATTGGCGGCCCGGAAGACGCAGGAGAATACTCCACCGCCGCGCAGGCCGGCCGTTTTTCACCCCCACGCCGCTCACTGGCAGGCTACGCTTGAGTCGTTCTTCTCGAATCATCGTACTGGGAGCATCCGCCGGCGGAGTCGAAGCGCTGAGGCAGCTGGTGCGCGATCTGCCGGCGGAATTTCCGGCGGCGTTGTTCGCCGTCATGCATTTGGCGCCGCGAGTCCCGAGCCTGCTCGCGGGCATCCTCGATCGTTGTGGGCCCTTGCCGGTCGCCGAGGCGGTCGATGGCCGGCGGATCGAAGCCGGCCACATATATGTCGGTGTGCCCGATCGTCATCTGCTGGTCGATGGCGATGTCATGCGCCTGACGCGCGGGCCGAAGGAAAATCGCTTTCGGCCTTCCATCGACACACTGTTTCGTTCGGCTGCGTATACGGTAGGCAGGCGAGTCGTCGGCGTAGTGCTCACCGGGCAACTCGACGACGGCGCTTCCGGCCTGTGGGCCATCAAGGATCGGGGCGGCGTGGCAGTGGTGCAGTCGCCAGGCGACGCGCAATACCCGTCGATGCCGATGCACGCCGTGCAGCATGTCGAGGTCGATCATGTCGTCGATCTGGCTGCAATGCCCGGCCTGTTGATGCAGCTCGCGCAGCAGCCGATCGAGCCTTCCGAGCCCCAGGAGACACTTCAGATGCGTACTGAAACTGAATTTGCCGC
The DNA here is from genome assembly GCA_963710595.1 of uncultured Gammaproteobacteria bacterium. Lineage (GTDB taxonomy): Bacteria > Pseudomonadota > Gammaproteobacteria > Steroidobacterales > Steroidobacteraceae > Steroidobacter. The sequence goes on along the minus strand of CAVQAZ010000002.1, from coordinate 26,372 downwards.
CGGTGGCGCGTCCCGCGCGTGTGGTCCGCAGCTCATCGGCGAGCCGTCGCGCTTCACTTGCCCGGAATGTCACGGCGCCCTCGGCGAAGTCCGCGAGGGCAGCATCCTGCGTTTTCGCTGCCACACCGGGCATGCATTCACGCTGCAATCGCTGCTCGCCGATGTGGACGAATCCATCGACAGGAGCCTGTGGAACGTTTTACGTACTATACAAGAGCGCGCAATGTTGCTGCGTGAGGCGGCAGTTCTGTATCGAAACACCGGTGAGGTCGCGGCCGCCGAGTTGCTGTTAAGCCGGGCGATGGATTGCGACGACAAAGGTCGTTATATCCGTGCGCTGCTGGAAGATCCCAACTCACTCGGACACGACGATGGGACGACCGCGCCGACCCCGAGCAAAATCAACGCGGAGCAGGCCGCACGCCGCTAACAATACGCCGGCGATTGCCGATTCTTCGGATACCTGGTTCACCCTGGGCGGCAGCTGCGCATCATATGTAAATGCACGCGGCCATGCGTCCAGGGTATTTTCCTCGCGCGGAACCAATTTGGTGGAGTCTTCGTGAGAACCCAGTCGTCCGAGACGCATGCATGGATCGATTACAGCCCGGCGCGTTACGGCGAAGCTGTCACAAATTATTCCAACGATGACATCCCCGCTGCCGGAATGGGGCGCCTGTTAGGAGAATGCCCGCCGATGCGGGACTTGTTTCAACGGCTGCAGCGCGTCGCTCCAACCGGCGTGAGCGTGCTGCTGACAGGCGAAAGCGGCACCGGCAAGGAGCTGGTTGCGGAGACCATACATTCGTTGAGCGCCGGCCGCGACGGACCGTTCGTGGCGGTGAACTGCGGCGCCATTCCGGCGACGCTGGTGGAGGCCGAGCTGTTCGGCTACGAGCGCGGCAGTTTTACCGGGGCGGTGCGGTCGCAGGCCGGTTATTTCGAGCGCGCCGGCCGCGGCACTTTGTTTCTTGACGAAGCCGGGGACATGCCGCTCGACATGCAAGTAAAGCTGTTGCGTGCGCTGGAGTCGCGGCGCTTTTGCCGTGTCGGCGGCGATCGTGACATTCCGTTGCAGGCCCGCGTGGTCGCCGCGACGAACCGCTCGCTCGCCGAGGCGCTGGCTGACAACCGGTTGCGCGCCGACCTGATGTATCGGCTTGCCGTTTTCCATCTTCACATTCCGCCGTTGCGTCGTCGCGGCCCCGACGTGTACCTGCTCGCCCGCAGTTTTTTGCAGCGGCTCAACGAAGTCGACGGACTGAGGAAAAATTTCTCCGCCGATTCGCTGCGCTACTTGAATGAACACAGCTGGCCGGGCAACGTTCGCGAACTTTATAACACCGTGCAGCGCGCCTTCATTCTCGGCGATGATGAACTCGACCTGCGCGGCGCCGGCGAATATGGCACCGAACTCGCCGATACCGGCAGCGCCGACGCTGCGGTAACTTTTCGCGCCGGCATGTCCCTGGCCGAAGTGGAACGCGTTGTTATCCTGGAAACCCTGCGCCGCTGCCAAGGTAACAAGACCCGCACCGCCGCTGTACTCGGCGTCAGCCTGAAAACGTTATACAACCGGCTGAACGAGTATCGCGCGCTCGACTGACGATCTTTAGACGTCGCTGTATTGCCTCGACGACATCGAGCCAGTCGCCCGCGCGCCATTCATGAGAAAGCACCGCGGTTGCGCAGCCCGCCGCCGGCCGATCCGAGGGGCACCATCCCATGCGCGCCATCGGCCTCCGAGCGACGTTCTGCGTCAACCGCGATGAAGGAAGCACGCGCAGTGGCCCTGCCACGGCGCGTGCTGCACGGACCATACATTCCGGCACCAGGGAAAATTCTCCGACGATTCCACCCCTGGCCGTAGCTGCGCTCAATGCGTTCTCCTGAAAGCGTCCAGCGGCGGAATTCCGCGTCGCCGTTTCAGTAATGCATGAAACATGCAAACGTATCAATCCCGGCAGCGACGGCCGCATGTTCCAGCTGCAGCCAATCTCCGGCATGTAACGCATGCACACCCGTGTAACTTTTATTCCGTGTTATCCCTCCCGCGGGTGGCGACTTGTTTCTTTAAGAGATTTGTTTCGCAATTTTATGCATTCCAGCTTGCCTGAAAGGTCGGCACGGTTGTTGCTATCTCTAGATTGCGAGCAATCGCTGGCGCTTGCGATGCAGCTTCGAGGAGGACCTGGTGACCCATTCATGGACATCCGCCACTAATCTGGCCAGGGACGCGCTGGTGCTGATCACCGGCGGCGCGGGCTTGCTCGGCGCCAACCTGGCGGCGCGACCGCTGGCCACCGCAGCGTTGCCATCGCAATTGCCCTTTGGAGAACGAAGATGATTGCAACGCCGATGCAAAAAGCAGCGACGCTGGTGCGGCCCATGACCTCGCGGGTCCAAGACGTCGGCGTGCCGGACCTGACCGAAAATCAGGTGCGCGTACGTCTGCAGGGCTGCGGTGTCTCTGCTTCGAACCTGCCGGCGTGGCAAGGCCGGCCGTGGTTCCAGTATCCGATGGCAGCAGGTTCACCGGGCCACGAAGGCTGGGGCCTCATCGACGCAGTCGGTAGCGGCGTTCGCGATCTGGAGATCGGGCAACGCGTGGCGCTGATGTCCTCGCACGCCTATGCCGAGTACGACGTCGCGTCGCGCGATTGCGTGGTGTTGTTGCCCGATGAACTCCACGACGAGCCGTTTCCCGGCGAGCCGTTAGCTCGCGCCATGAACATTTTCGAGCGCAGCGATATTCGCAAAGGGCACTTGGTGGCCATCGTCGGCGCCGGCTTCCTGGGGCTGCTGCTCACACAACTTGCAGCGGATGCGGGCGCACACGTCGTGGTGCTATCGCATCGGGAGTTCTCGCTGCAGCTGGCGCTAGCCATGGATGCCGAGGAAGTGGTCACCACGCGGGGGGACGGGCACGACGCCGAACGCGCTTTGCAAATCGTCGCCGGTGAGGGTTTCGAGCGCGTAATCGAAGTCTCCGGCACGCAGGCGTCATTGGACCTGGCGAGCGCCATTACTTCCGAGCATGCGCGGCTCATCATCGCGGGATATCACCAGGAGGGCACGCGACAGGTCAACATGCAGCAATGGAACTGGCGCGGCCTCGATGTGGTGAATACACATGAGCGCGCCATGGATCGTTATGTGATCGGCGTGCAGAGAGCGATTCAAGCTGCGCTTGAGGGCCGGCTGGATCCGTTCCCGCTGCTCACGCATACGTTGTCGCTGGGGTCGCTCGATGTGGGCTACAGGTTGATGCACGAGCGGCCGGACGGCTTCGTGAAGGCGCTGCTGCTCCACGAGATGGACGAATGAACGCCAGGCGCGATCGCATGAAATTCGTGCTGTTCTATCACTCGTTGATTTCCGATTGGAATCACGGCAACGCTCACTTCCTGCGCGGGGTGGTCAGCGAACTTCTGCATCGTGGTCATGGGGTCGATGTTTACGAGCCCGATGGCGGCTGGAGCTTCCGTAACCTGCTCCAGGAGCAGGGCGACAGCGCGATTGCAGACTTCCACGACGCCTTTCCGGAATTGACCAGCACGCGCTATGACGCCGACACGCTGGACCTGGATCGTGCGCTCGACGGCGCCCATGTCGCCATCGTGCATGAGTGGAATGAGCCGCGCTGGATTGCGCGAGTGGGCGAGCGTGCCGCGAGCGCCGGATGCAAAGTGTTCTTTCACGACACTCATCATCGCAACGTCACCGAACTGGCAACGATCGCCGGTCTCGACTTGCGCCACTACGACGGCGTGCTCGCGTTCGGACAGGCAATCGCCGACGAATATTCGCAGCGCGGCTGGGCCCGGAAAACGTGGGTGTGGCGCGAGGCTGCCGACCTGCGTCGATTTTATCCGCGGCCGCTGTTGGCGGCGCAGGGAGATCTCGTTTGGATCGGCAACTGGGATGACGGCGAGCGCGGCGCCGAGCTGTGGGAATATTTGATCGATCCCGTCACGCGCCTTGGCCTGCGCGCCACTGTGCATGGAGCGCGTTGCCCGCAGTACGCGCTTCATCTGCTGAAGCAGGCGAACATCACTTATGCCGGCTGGCTCGCCAACTATCGGGTGCCAAGCGTGTTTGCTCGCTTTCGCTGCACTGTACATGTGCCGCGCCAGGCTTGTGCCCAGAGCGTGCACGGCATTCCCACGATCAGGATGTTCGAAGCGCTTGCTTGCGGCATTCCTCTCGTCAGTGCGCCGTGGCATGACGATGAGGCATTGTTCCGGCCGGGTACCGACTATCTGATGGCGGCGCACGGACGACAGATGGCGCAGCACTTGCGGGCCATCATCAACGATCCCGAACTAGCCGGCAGCCTGGTGCGTCACGGGCTTGAGACTATTAACGCCCGGCATTCCTGTGCGCATCGCGTAGATGAGCTGTTGCAGATCGTTGCCGCTGCAGATGCCTGCAGCGACGCTGCCCGGCGGCCGGCCCCTTCCATCCCTCCCCGAGCCAGCGAGGAACAGCATCGTGCGGCACTCAGATGAGATCATATTTATCGGCCTGTCGATTACTTCGTCATGGGGCAACGGCCACGCCTCCACCTATCGATCCTTGATCCGCGGGCTGCATGGGCGCGGGCATCGGGTGCTGTTCCTGGAACACGATCAACCGTGGTACGCCAGCAATCGCGATTCGCTCATCCTGCCGTATTGCCAGTCGCGGCTTTACACGGACATCGACGAGCTGCGCACTCGCTTTACGTCGCGCATCCGGTCCGCCGCCGCAGTGATCGTCGGCTCCTATGTCCACGATGGCCGCCGCGTGTGCGACTGGGTGCTCGACCGCGCCGGCGGTGTGAAGGCGTTTTACGATATCGACACGCCGGCGACGCTGGCGCGATTGCGGGATGACAGCTGCGACTACCTGCGCGCATCGCAGGTCTCCAACTTCGATTTGATGCTGAGTTTTACCGGTGGCCCGACGTTGGGGCGGCTGGAGAACGAGTTTGGAGCGCGCTGCGCACGAGCGCTTTATTGCAGCGTCGACGTGGATCAGCACCGGCCCGTGGCTTTGCATCGTGATATCGACCTGGGCTATCTCGGCACTTACAGCGACGATCGGCGGCCTGCGTTGGAGGAACTGCTCAACGAGACGGCGCGACGCCTGCCGCAACGTCGCTTCGCCGTCGTCGGTTCGCAGTACCCTGCGAGCATCGCCTGGCCGAAGAACGTCCAGCGCGTCGGTCACATGGCGCCAGGGTGTCAGCCGCTGTTCTGCAGCCGCCAGCGTTTTACGTTGAATCTCACACGCCCCGACATGCGCAAGCTGGGATATTCCCCGAGCGTCCGCCTGTTCGAAGCAGCGGCGTGCGGCACACCTGTCATCTCGGACGAGTGGCTAGGCATCAACGAGGTGTTCGAACCGGGCAAGGAAATCCTGCTGGCGCGCAACGCCGCAGACGTCACCGGGTACTTGCAAGGAGTGGACGACGCACAGGCACGGAAAATCGCCAAGGCGGCGCGTGATCGAATCTGCGCCGAGCACAGCAGCGCCCACCGAGCGGCCGAACTTGAGAGTTATCTGATCGCCGCCCGCACAGCACCCAGTAGCCGCCGGCCCGCAGATGTCGCTGCCGGCGCAAACGGCCACCACGCTTTCGCCATCCACTGAAGTTGCCGATCGGATCAATGGCACTACTTAAGGGTCAGCGGAATGTTTTTACCCTCTCCCTCGGGGAGAGGGCAGGGTGAGGGGCAGCCGGTCGCTGTGACGTTTCCGTAGCGCGTCCCCTCACCCGCGCTGCGCGCGACCTCTCCCACGGGGAGAGGTGAAGAGTTCTTACCCTCTCCCTTTGGGAGAGGGCAGGGTGAGGGGCAGCCGGTTGCTGTGACGTTTCCGTAGCGCGTCCCCTCACCCGCGCTGCGCGCGACCTCTCCCACGGGGAGAGGTGAAGAGTTCTTACCCTCTCCCTTTGGAGAGGGCAGGGTGAGGGGCAGCCGGTTGCTGTGACGTTTCCGTAGCGCGTCCCCTCACCCGCGCTACGCGCGACCTCTCCCACGGGGAGAGGTGAAGAGTTCTTACCCTCTCCCTTTGGGAGAGGGCAGGGTGAGGGGCAGCCGGTTGCTGTGACGTTTCCGTAGCGCGTCCCCTCACCCGCGCTGCGCGCGACCTCTCCCACGGGGAGAGGTGAAGAGTTCTTACCCTCTCCCTTTGGGAGAGGGCAGGGTGAGGGGCAGCCGGTTGCTGTGACGTTTCCGTAGCGCGTCCCCCTCACCCGCGCTGCGCGCGACCTCTCCCACGGGGAGAGGTGAAGACTGCACGGCGCATCGCCTGAAGTTAGTTTCACCCCACGGAAGATTTGGTATGTCGGTCCCGGACCAGGCCTTCGCCCTCCAGGTGCAGGTAACCCGCATCGAACATCGCCAGCGCGCGCAGTCCCGGCAGGTCGTGGATGACCAGGGATTTGCTGCTCATGGATACCAGGCCCACGCGCCGCAGTTCCTTCAAGGTGCGATTGACGTGCACTGTCGACAACGCAACCGTATCGGCCAGTTCCGATTGTGTCACCGGCAACTCGCAGCCCGCCGCAGTCGCGAGGCCCACGGCGTGCAGGCGCAGGTAGATCTCGCAGAACAGGTGCGCCAGTCGTTCCAGCGCGGTGCGCTGGCCGATGTTTACCAACCACTCGCGACAAATGGCTTCTTCGACCAGCGTGTTCCACCAGAACGCACGCGTCAGTCGCGGATACCGGGAAGTGATATCCAGGATGCCTTCGCGCGACAACGCCACTACCGACGAGGGCGTCAGCGCGCTGATGGTGTGATCCATCTTCTTGAGTATGAACACACGCGCGTCGCACATGTCGCCGGGCAGGAAGTAACCGATGATTTGCCGCCGGCCGTCCGGCAGCATTTTGTGACGGCAAGCAAATCCAGACAGTACTACCGCCACGCCACCCGGTTGTTCGCCTTCGCGAATCAGGTCCTCGTGCGGCGCGTAATGGCGGATCGGGCCGGCGGCATCCTGCAGCGCCCGCTTTTCCTCGTCGTTGAGGTCGGCGAAGTTTTCCAGTTTCCGTATCAGCAGGTGGATGACGCTGGCTTCGAACATGTCGCGTGACATCTAGGAACCGCGTTCGTTATCGGGCGTCCCCGGCCGGGGGCAGAGTGCTTGCACGGCCTGCAACAAGGCCGGCAGGTTCACCGGCTTTTCCAGTCGCACGCTGTCGCTGAAAGCGCCCGGCAGCACCGAACTGTCGTAGCCGGTGGCGAAGATCGAGGGTGTGCCTCGTTGCTTGAGTTCGCTCGCGAGGCTGAATGCCAGGTCGCCGTGCAGGTTGATGTCGAGCACGGCGCAATCGATCCGCTGGCTTTTCACCAGCCGCAATCCATGTTCGAGATCGGGCGAAGGGCCGACGATTTCCGCGCCGCTATTACGCAGCGTGGTGCAGATCTCATCGGCGATGAAATAGTCGTCCTCCACTACCAGCACCCGCAAGCCCGCTAATGGAGTCATCGCCTCGATCGTTGCTTTAGTTGTCATGCAGGGAATCCTCGGCTCGTATTCTACGGAGCGTCGCTGAATGAAACGGTCCGTTCGTTGATCGGCAAGTCGATCTCGCACAGCACCCCTCCCGGTGCGAATGTGAAGCGGGTGCGTGCGTCCAGTTCATAAGGCAGCACGCGTTCGATCAATTCCTGACCGAAGCCGCGGCGGCGCGGTGCCGAGTCGGCGATGGTCACGCCGGTCTCTGCCCAGTGCCATCGCAGCCGGCCCGGCGTCATCGAGTCGTCGATGAACCAGTTGATGGCGATACGGCCCGCCGGCGCCGTCAGCGCGCCGAACTTCAAGGAATTGGTGGTGAGTTCGTGCAGCGTCAGTGCCATCGTCTCGGCGCCGCGAATGGAGAGCCGGATCGACGGGCCGGCCAGCTGGAATTGGCCGTCACGCACGGCGTTGGCCGTCATTTCCGCGAGAATCAGATCTTCCAGTTCCGGCCCTGCGTGACTGTCGATGATCAGTGCGCCCTGGGTGCGCGCCAGTGCGCTGATGCGAGCTTCCAGGTGCGAGGCGAAATATTCGGTGGAGTCTGCAGTGATGCTCGAGCGGCGCACGATGGAGCGCACCAGCGCCAGGATGTTTCTTGCCCGATGCTGCAGCTCGATCATGCGCGAACGGTGCCGCTCCTGGCTGCGCTGCAATTCCTCCTGGTACTGTTGGGCCCTGAGCGCGAGGCTGCTGGCCCATGCCAGGGTTGGCAGCAGCGACAATTGTTCGGTGCTGGGCACATAGCCATCGCACCAGAAGAAGCTGATCGCACCGTGCGCCGAGTCCGGCCCGAACGGTACCGTCAGCACGGTTTCGGCCTTCAGCCGCCGGCCCCCCGGCAGTTCGACTGCCAGGCCGGGGCGATGTTGAACGATGGCTTCGTTGATCCCGGTCAGCACGGAGGCCGCCAGGCTGCACATCGGGGAGGCAGCGTCGAGCGTGAGCAGCTGCGTGTCTTCGGCCGTAACCATCCAGCAATGCTGAAGATCGTGGGGCAATACGCACAGGCCATCGGCGCGACTGAACTCTTGGGCGGTCTTGGCAGCCGCGAACAACACCGCGTTGCAGCCTTGCGCGGTGCCGATGCGTTTCAATCCCTTGCTCAATCGCCCGACGAAAGGCGATGCCGCAGATTCTGCTGAGATCATTGGACAGGTTCCATGCAGGCAGCCGCCAACATGGTATGCCTATTCCACGCTGGTGAAGTCATTCCCCGACAGGCGGACGGTACGACTTCTGGAGAATATGAGGTCCGCTGCGACGGACATTAACCTATGTTAAGAGCGCGAAAAAACTTGCCGTTGGCGCTCGATTGCAGCAGTGATCGACGCCTTCTGAATATCGAGGCGGCCGGCTGCGGTCGTTGGTTGCCAGCGTCAAGTCCAGTGCGTCGCAATGAATTCCACCGGCTATCATCGCGACCTGTCATCGATCCTCGAATTGAAATAATGGGCCCACTTCTGACGCTGAAGGTTCACGAGCAGCTGCAGGCTGCATTACGCAGCGGCGCGGCGACTATCTCGTGCTCACTGGACCTGGATCGCACAGTCACCGAGATCGCCGTCGACGAGTCCGGGTGGGAGTGGCAGGGCCAGCGCTATCCGCTGCTGCAAAAATGCAAGGAGCGAACGATTTACTACTGGAGCGATGGGGAATTCACGCCGGTGTCGCGCTACTCCAATTCACTTATCAAACTGGTGCCGACATCCTGGGGACCGCCGACGTTCGAAATCGACGGCATCAAAATGTTGCCGAGCGAGAAGCTGTCGCCTTATGCGGATGCTGAGAACAAAGTCCGCCTGATCGAACCGCGCGGCAAAGTGGTTCTCGATACCTGCGGTGGGCTGGGATACTTCGCTGCATGGTGTTTGACCGGAGCGGCGGCAAGCGTGATTTCCTATGAAAAGAATCCAGATGTGATCTGGCTGCGCGGCTTGAATCCGTGGTCGCCGGCGCCGGACGAGGTCTTGTCGCTTACCCACGGCGACATCGTCGAAGAAATCCTCAAGCTCCCGGACGGCTCCGCCGACGCGATCCTCCACGATCCCCCTCGCTTCGGCATCGCCGGCGAACTCTATTCGCAGGCGTTCTACGACCAGCTGGCGAGAGTGTTGAGGCGCGGCGGCAAAATGTTTCACTACACGGGCACGCCCAACAAACTCACCAGCGGCCGCGATGTACCCAATGAGGTGGCAACCCGCCTCAAACGCAGCGAGCTTAGAGTAAAGCTGCACGGAGATGGCGTATTGGCTTGTAAGGGCGGACGCTAACTGTCGCTGATTTTCATCGCCTTCAGTCTTTCCCTCTCCCCGAGGCAGAGGGAAAGACTCTCCGCTGACCTTGAACTTAGTGCCATTCGGCCCAGGAGCAGTTCGGGCGCACCGGCTGATTCCCGGGTAGTGCATTCTGCACGGCAGTGTCACAATCGCTGGCGGATCGCCCAGGTCCAAAAAGAGCCCAAAGAAGGGCAGCAGGACAGGTGTATGAACTCAGCTCGAATTCCTCGAGGCGCATTGGACGACCATTCGCGGGAGCAAGTGGACCTCGCCGTTGCGGCCTGCGTAGGCCAGCCGGGGCCGCTGTTGCAGGTACTCCACGCGGTTCAGGACCGCCTCGGTCATGTTCCACCGGCGGCGATCCCCATAATCGCCGAAGCGCTGAACCTGTCGCGGGCCGAAGTGCATGGCGTAGTCACTTTCTATCATCACTTCCGGCAGTCCCCGCCGGGGCGGCATATCATCCAGTTGTGCCAGGCTGAAGCGTGCCGCTCCATGCATTGCGAGCAGCTGACTGCCCATGCCCGGGAAAGGCTCGGTGTCGATCTCCACGAGACCACCGGCGATGGACGCTTCACCTTGGAGCCGGTGTATTGCCTGGGCAACTGTGCCTGTGCACCGGCGATGATGATCGACGGTCAATTGCACGGCCGCGTCACTGCCGACGCCTTCGATGCGTTGATCACGGAGCGGTTAAAGCAGCAATGAGCGTCAAAGTTTATGTTCCGCGGGATGCGACCGCGCTGTCGTTGGGCGCAGAGGCGGTTGCTCGCGCCATCGCGTCTGAGGCGGCGCGTCGTGGCGCCGACGTCGAGCTCGTTCGCAATGGTTCGCGTGGTTTGTTCTGGCTCGAAACCCTGGTGGAAGTTGCGACGCCGGCAGGCAGGCAAGCCTATGGGCCGGTGGCACCAGGCGAGGTCGCTGGCCTGTTCGACGCCGGCTTTCTCGAAGGGCGGGCGCATGCACTGCACTTGGGACTCACCGAGAATATCGTTCAGCTGAAAAGCCAGCAACGATTGACGTTCGCGCGCGTGGGCGTGATCGATCCCGTCAGCGTCGAAGACTATGTGGCGCATGGCGGTTATGCGGGACTGCGCCGTGCGCTCACTATGACGCCAGCCGAGATCGTCCAGGTAGTCACTCGATCCGGTCTGCGCGGGCGCGGTGGTGCGGCGTTCCCGACCGGCATCAAGTGGCAGACGGTGCTCGACCAACCGCCGCAGCAGAAGAAGTATGTGGCGTGCAACGCCGACGAAGGCGATTCCGGAACATTCGCCGACCGCATGCTGATGGAGGGCGACCCGCTCACCTTGATCGAGGGCATGACCATTGCCGGCATCGCCGTTGGAGCGACGCAAGGCTACATTTATCTCCGTGCCGAATATCCCCATGCGCATCGCGCTTTAAACGAAGCGATCGCAGCGGCGCGCGCAGCGGGCTATCTCGGTAGCAACGTCTGTGGCAGCGGCAAGCAATTCGAATTGGAAGTGCGGCTGGGCGCGGGCGCATACATCTGCGGCGAAGAGACATCGATGCTGGAAAGCCTCGAAGGCAAGCGCGGCGAAGTCCGGGTGCGACCGCCGCTGCCGGCAATCAAGGGACTGTTTGGCCAGCCGACGGTCGTCAACAACGTGATCTCGCTGGCATCGGTGCCGGTGATCCTGGAAAAAGGTGCGGACTTTTACCAGGACTTCGGGATCGGCCGGTCGCGCGGCACGATTCCCTTGCAACTGGCCGGCAACATCAAGCAAGGCGGGCTCATCGAGCGGGCGTTCGGGCTGACGCTGCGTGAGCTCATTTATGACTATGGCGCCGGTTCTGCGTCCGGCCGGCCGATTCGCACGGTACAGGTCGGTGGTCCGCTGGGTGCATACATTCCAGAGTCTCAGTTCGATACGCCTATCGACTACGAAGCGCTGGCCGGCATCGGTGCATTGCTTGGCCACGGCGGCGTCGTTGTCTTCGACGACACTGTCGATATGGCGGGCATGGCGCGTTACGCGATGGAATTTTGCGCCAAGGAATCATGCGGGAAGTGCACGCCTTGTCGCATCGGCTCTACGCGCGGCGTCGAATTGATGGATCGCGTCATGGCCAACATCGACCGGGAGCGCAATCTGCAACTCGTCGAAGAATTGTGCGACACCCTGTTGCACGGTTCGTTGTGCGGCCTCGGCGGCATGACGCCCTTCCCGGTGCAAAGCGCGCTGAAACATTTCCCCGAAGATTTTCGCAAGACGGTGCAGTAGCGGAGTCCAAGCCATGCACGCGCTAGATTACATAGATCCAGGCACTCCTCCGGCCGCTCAGCCGGCGAAACAGGTGACGGTGGAGATCGACGGTTTCTCCGTGAGCGTGCCTGACGGCACATCGATCATCCGCGCCGCCTCGCTGCTCGGGAACCAAATCCCCAAACTCTGCGCGACCGGCTCGCTGAAGGCGTTCGGCTCGTGCCGCCTGTGCCTGGTGGAAGTCGAAGGCCGCAAGGGCTATCCGGCGTCGTGCACCACGACGGTCAGTGATGGCATGAAGGTCCGCACGCAGAGCGACAAGCTCAGGCAGCTGCGCGGCAATGTGCTCGAACTCTACCTGTCGGATCATCCGTCGCAGAGCGAGTGCTGCTCCAGCAATAACCGCTGCGAGTTGCATGAGATGGCCGCCGCCGCCGGCGTGAAAGAATCACGCTATGCGTTGCCCGCAGTCGAGCGGATTGCTGCCGGGCAGACGCATCTGGATTCAGCCAAGGACAGCAGCAATCCGTATTTCGTCTTTAACCAGGACGCCTGCATCGTGTGTTCGCGCTGCGTACGCGCCTGCGACGAGATTCAAGGCACGCTGGCGCTCACGATCGAAGGGCGGGGTTTCGATTCCAAGGTGTCCGCGAGCCAGGCCGAATCGTTCCTCGAATCGGAATGCGTTTCCTGCGGCGCCTGCGTCGAGGCTTGCCCGACGACCGCACTGACGGAGAAAACCCTCTTCGCACTCGGCAGGCCCGAGAGGGCCGTGACCACCACGTGCGCTTACTGCGGCGTCGGTTGTTCGTTGCAGGCGGAAGTGAAGGGCGAGCAAGTCATCCGCATGGTGCCCAACCGCGAGGGCCATGCGAATCACGGCCACGCCTGCGTGAAGGGCCGGTTCGCTTACGGGTATGCGACCCACAAGGACCGCATCACCCAGCCGATGATCCGCCAGAAGATCACGGATCCGTGGCGCGAAGTGAGTTGGGACGAAGCCGTCAACTATGCCGCGTCGGAGTTCAAGCGCATTCAAGCGCGCCATGGCAGGGATGCGGTCGGCGGCATCACGTCGTCCCGCTGCACCAATGAAGAAACATTCCTGGTCCAGAAGCTGGTGCGCGCTGCATTTGGCAATAACAACGTAGACACCTGCGCACGCGTCTGTCATTCGCCGACCGGCTATGGATTGAAGCATACCCTGGGCGAGTCTGCGGGAACGCAGGAGTTCGACTCGGTGATGCAGTCCGACGTCATCATGCTTATCGGCGCCAATCCCACCGAAGGCCATCCGGTGTTCGCTTCGCAGATGAAACGCCGCCTGCGGCAGGGCGCGAAGCTGATCGTGATCGATCCGCGAGAAATTGCATTGGTGCGCACGCCGCACATCGAAGCCGACTATCACCTGCAGCTGCGCCCGGGCACTAACGTCGCGCTGATGAACTCGATTGCGCATGTGATCGTGACCGAAGGGCTCGCGAAGGAACAGTACGTCGGCGAGCGCTGCGAGGTGGAGTCCTGGAACAAGTGGCAGGCGTTCGTCAGCGAGCCGAAAAATTCCCCCGAGGCGATGGAAGCAGTCACCGGCGTACCCGCGGCGATGGTTCGCGGCGCGGCCAGGTTGTACGCGACCGCTCGAAATGGCGCGATCTACTACGGGCTCGGCGTTACCGAACATAGCCAGGGCACGACCACGGTGATGGCGATTGCGAATCTCGCGATGGTCACAGGTAATCTCGGTCGAGTAGGTGTCGGCGTCAATCCGTTGCGCGGCCAGAACAACGTGCAGGGTTCGTGCGACATGGGCTCGTTTCCGCATGAGTTCAGCGGCTATCGCCATGTCTCGGATGACGCAGTACGTGCGTTGTTTGAATCGGCGTGGCACGTGCCGCTGCAGTCCGAGCCTGGTCTGCGCATTCCCAACATGTTCGAGGCGGCCCTCGACGGCAGCTTCCTGGCGCTGTACATCCAGGGCGAGGACATCGCGCAGTCCGATCCCAATACGCATCATGTGACTGCTGCCTTGACGGCGATGGAGTGCGTGGTCGTGCAGGACCTTTTCCTGAACGAGACGGCGAAGTTCGCGCATGTGTTCTTCCCGGGGTCATCGTTCCTGGAAAAGGACGGCACCTTCACCAATGCAGAACGGCGGATCTCTCGCGTGCGCCAGGTCATGCAGCCGCTGGGCGGACTGCAGGACTGGGAGGCGACGGTGCGATTCTCCAACGCACTGGGCTATCCCATGCACTACACGCATCCCTCGCAGATCATGGAAGAGATCGCCGCGCTGACGCCGACATTCACCGGCGTGAACTACGAGAAGCTCGACAAGCTGGGCAGCATTCAATGGCCGTGCAACGCCGCTGCCCCGGACGGCACGCCGACCATGCACATCGACCGCTTCGTCCGTGGCAAGGGCAAGTTCTATCTGACCGAATATGTGCCCACGCGAGAGAAGACGACCAGTCGCTTTCCTCTGCTGCTCACCACCGGTCGCATCCTCACGCAATACAACGTCGGCGCGCAGACGCGTCGTACACAAAATGTCGTGTGGCATGACGAAGACCGCCTGGAGATCCATCCGCACGATGCCGACGTTCGCGGCGTCCTCGAAGGCGACTGGGTCGGCATTGCCAGCCGCGCCGGCGAAACAGTGCTGCGTGCGCAGGTGACGGATCGTGTGCAGCCGGGCGTCGTCTACACGACCTTTCACTTTCCCGAGTCCGGGGCGAACGTCGTCACCACCGACAATTCCGACTGGGCCACCAATTGCCCGGAGTACAAAGTTACCGCGGTGCAGGTGGTTAAAGTCAATCAGCCGTCGGAATGGCAGAAGCGCTATCGCGAATTGACGGAGCAGCAGACGCGCATTCGCCGGGGCTCGAACGTGCATGCCTGAGGATGTTCCCGCCACCAGCTGTGAAGTCTCGGTGCAGCGCTGGCGCGATGGCGAGAATGTTCGCGTAAGCGATCACGTTGCGGAGGAAGTACCGGTCGCGCTGGTCTATCACGGCGTTCCCCATGTGGTGATGCTGTCGACGCCTGCAGACCTGGAGGATCTCGCCGTCGGCTTCACGCTCAGCGAGAGTATTGTTTCGAACCCGGACGAGATTCAGTCGGTCGAAGCCGTGCAGCGCGAAGATGGCGCTTTGGAAGTGCGGCTCGGCATTGCCGCGCCGAGGTTTTCGCAGCTGCTGCGTCGCCAGCGTAATCTGACGGGACGCACCGGCTGTGGGCTGTGTGGTGCGCAGACGGTTGAAGACGCGATCCGGAACCCGGCTCCGGTCTCCGGTGGAGTGGATGTCGATGTGACGGCACTGCACGAGGCGCTCGTGGACCTGAAGCGTCGGCAAGAGATCAATGCGCGCACGGGAAGTGTTCACGCAGCTGCCTGGGTGTTGCCTGGGGCGGGGATTCAAATCGTTCGCGAAGACGTCGGCCGGCACAATGCACTCGATAAAGTCATCGGCGCGGTCACCCGGGCGGGCGGTGATTTCAGCGCAGGCTATTTCGTTATCACCAGCCGTGCGAGTTACGAAATGGTGCAGAAGGCGGTCACCGTCGGCGGAACGTTCCTGGCGGCCGTTTCCGCACCCACCGCATTCGCGGTGCGGCTGGCGCAAGCAAGTGGCCTCACGCTGGTCGGCTTTGCCCGCGAACATCAGCACGTCGTCTACGCTTATCCGTCGCGATTGAACTCATGCACATCGATTACCTGATCCAGATGGCCAACGACATCGCCGCATTCTTCGCCAGCGAAGGCGACGAAGCGCTCGCGGCTGCGAACATTCACCAGCACATGAAAAAGTTCTGGGACCCGCGGATGAAAGCCGAGATCGTTGCGCACTATCGCGACGGTGGCGGGGCAGGCCTGGAAGGAGCGGTGCGGCTGGCGGTCAAGCAGCTGGCGGAGGAGGGAACGAAGCAGCCCGGTTGAGCGCTGCGTGTCACCGCGCCAGTCCGAACTCCTGCATCGCCGGAAGGAAATTTTCATTGCTATGACCCGGACGGGTCAGTTTGAACAGCGCGAAGCGCTGCAACGGCGTAAGCGCCGCCCATTGGCTCAACGTCGGCGGATGAACTTCCAGCGCGCTGGCGTAATCGATCAAGCGCGCCGGCACCTGGGTCGTATCGTTCCATTCGAGCCCGGCATCCTTGGCGACGAACTGTGCGGCGTCCGGCGTCCGCGTTTCGATGAGGCTCACCACCTGCCGGCTGTACGCCTCCACTTCATCATGCGTCTCGCACGCCTGCGCCACCAGCTGCTCGCGCTCCGCCAGCGGGAAATGATTCCATTGCTTGAGCGAAACCTTGACGCCGCATTGGTCCAGCTTGCGGCGGACCGCCATCGGGATGCAGTACAAGGCGCCGGCGAAATCGGTTTCGAAAGCAAAAATACGGGCGCTGTCGTTCACGAAAAATTACCTGGGCCAGCCTTGACCCCGATCATCGCACGACCACGCCGGCGGTCGTCAAATCGCCCAATTCGTGCCGGGCGCGGGTTATACGTTGCCTCGGGGCGGGTCGCTCCCCGACAATGGACGTCGGCCGCACTGAAGTCTCACGCATTCGCACTTATGTCGGGAAAAACATCGCTCAAGGTCGCCTCGCGAGCGGCCGCCGCCGCACTGACTCCGGATCAGGAGCGGTTCAGGTACCTGATCGCGCAGATCGAGAAGCTGCGCAAGGCGCGAGCGGACTGGGACGGCAGCGTTCTCAGGTTCCGCAATGAGCATGCGGAGAAGATGCAGCCGCTGCGCACGTCCTTGAAGGCCGTCAGCAAGGACACCGTGTTCGTGCTGGACAGGCTGCTCGATCAGCCGGGTTGGTCGCGCAACGAACGAGCGGCGCTGCAGGGAATTCTCTGCGGCACCGCCGAGGTGCTGCTCGAAGCGAACCGGGACGACGCCGAGTTGAAGGCGCTGTTCGACAAACACAGCGATCGTGGCTTCGACGCGGCCAGGCGTGAGGAGCTGCAGCATCTCAAGGCGCAGGCCGAGGCAGCCACCGGCTTGAATTTGGGCGACGACGAAGGGATCCTGACCGAGGAAGATCTGGTCGAGCGCGTGTACAAGGAAATGGCTGCGCGCGAGGCTGCGGCTGAAGCCGAACGGTCCGAAGACTCGCAGCGTTCAAGATCTTCGTCGCAGCAAAAGCGCGCCGAGCATAACGAACAGCAGGCCAGGCAATCCCTGCGCGACATCTACCGCAAGCTGGCGAGCGCCGTGCATCCCGATCGTGAGCCCGATCCGGAGCGCCGCGAGATGAAGAACGCGCTGATGCAGAAGATCAATCAGGCGTATGCGAACAACGACCTGTTCGCCTTGTTCGAAGCCCAGATACAAGTCGAACAGCTCGATCCGAATCAGCTTGGTGACGTGGCTACGCAGCGGCTCAGGCAGTACAACAAGCTGCTCGCCCGGCAGTTGGCAGATGCGAAGGCGGCGCTCCGGGACGCCGAAGGCAACTTCCGCAGCGATTATGATCTTGAGCCGGGCGGCAGTTTGAGTGCGCAGGCATTGATGATGCTGACACGGCGTCAGGCTCGCGATATACGAGCGGAAATCGAGCGCCAGCGGCAGTTCCTGCTGGTGCTGGCGAGCAAGACTTCCACCAAGCGCTGGTTGAAGGAGCAGAGAAGATTCGCGCGCGGGCTGGACTACTCGGACGAAATTGATTGAGGCGTAACCGCTCGCTATGAGGATCTGCTCGGATCGGTCAGCGGCTCGGCCAGATCATGCGAACTGGAAACATGGCCGGCCGGAAGGGCGCCGGTCTGCCGTTCGATCATCCGCCTGACGAGCGGCGGCGCCGGGCCTTGATGCAACTTGCGAATGCGCTCCGGAATGGTCGCGTCATCCTGCGTCAAGCGATTATTGTGACGAATGTATTCCAGCCATGTAGGCGTGGTGTAGCGCTCGATCCATACGTGCGGATCGGCGAGGTCCCGCAGCAGCATCCAGTTGATCGCACCATCGCGACGACGAATACGGCGCCGCTCCGCCATCGCCGCCAGGAACTCCAGCACCGCTTCCTCGCGAATGATGTATTCGATCGTGACCACGACCGGGCCGGTGCGAGGCTCGACCGGAACCGCGGTGACTGGTTCCTTCCACAGGCGTAGCGGATCGAGATTGAGTTCTTCAGTCTGTTGCAACGGCAGCCACAATCCGAATGCGGCACAAATCAACAGGACCAGCGAAGCGGCCAGCAGCGCCGTGCTCACGCCCTCGCTCGCTGAAATAATGCCCCACAACCAGCTCCCCGCGGCCATGCCCCCGAACGCTGCGACTTGATAAAGAGACAGTGCACGCGCGACTACCCAGCGCGGGGCCGACAATTGCACCGTGACATTGAACGTCGACAGCATCAGCACCCATGCAGCTCCGGCAATGAGCAGCGCCGCCATGGTGACCAGCAGATGAGTGCTCAAACCCGTCACCGCTGCCGCGAGCGCAAAGCCAACGCAGGCCAGGCGCACGATACCTTCGGTTGAAACCATGATCCGCAATCGTGCACTGCCGATGGCGCCGACCACTGCGCCGACACCGAATGCCCCGAGCAAAAATCCGTAGGTGAGTGGCCCGCCGGCGATCAGCAGTTTCGCGACCAGCGGCAGCAGCGCCATGATCGAACTTGCGCCCACGCCAAACAGGATGCTGCGGACCAGGACGATGCGAATCGCGGGCGACATCGACACATAACGAATGCCCGCAGCCACGGCGACTCCCAAAGTCTCTCGCGGCAGCAACTGTGGGCTTCGTGGTGGACGCCAGCGCACTAAGACGGCGATCAGAGGAATGTAGCTCACTGCGTTCATTGCGAACGCGGCAGCTGCTCCGGCGGCGGCGACGATGGCTCCACCGATTGCCGGGCCTACGCTACGCGCAATGTTGAAGCCCATGCTGTTGAGTGCGACTGCGCCCGCCAGTTGCGCTCGCGGCACCATGTCGCCCACCGAGGCTTGCCACGCCGGACCGTTGAACGCCGCGCCGCATCCGATCAGGAATGTGAACATCAGCAACAGCCATGGCGTTATCAGGCCGCTCCAGGCGCAGATCGAAAGCGAGATGGAGACGATGAGCATGAATATTTGCGCGCCGAGCATCACCTTGCGCCGATCGAGATTGTCCGCCATTGCTCCGGCGAACAGTGACAGCAGCATGATCGGCAACGTGACGGACGTCTGCACCAGCGCGACCATGTGCGCCGAGTCCGCGATCGACGTCATCATCCACGACGCCCCCACCGACTGGATCAACCCGCCCAGATTGGAGATCGTGCTGGCGATCCACACGGCGCGGAAGGTGGGGATGCGAAAGGGAGCGAGGGCGGAGGCCGGCGGGACCTCGATGGGTGGTGCGGTGGCGGATTGACTCATCTGCAATGGCGCTCGACGTCCGGTTGCTGTCGCGAAAACGGCAATTCTAGACCAATCGCACCTCCACGCCCCGCGCCTGAATGGCGTCGATGCATTTCATATTCGCAGCGCTATCGGTGATCAGCAGGTCCACCTGATCTACGGGTGCGATCACCGACAGGTTCCGCCGCAGCAGCTTGGACGAATCGGTCACCGCCACCACCTTGCGCGAGATACGAATCATCAGCGCATTCAGCTGCGCTTCCAGCACATAGGGTGTCATCAATCCAATCTCAGGATCGAGGCTGTCCACGCCCAGGAACAGCACATCGGCCTGCAAGGTGCTGAGCGTCTGCTCAGCCTGACAAGACCCTGGTCGTCGTGATGCTGTCCAACGATGCCTATACCCGCGCCTACGATTGTGACTTGCTGACGGAATTACGGCGCGACGCTCGTGCCGGGGGTATCCTGGTGCTTGGTGCTCGCTGCGACGGCATGGAGGATGGAGAACAGGTACGTTTCGCGGGCATGAGCGAGGCGGCCGATATCGAAGTTGCCTTGATCCACGTCGTGGTGGCGCAAAGCTATGCACTCTTGCAGTCGCTCGCGCTCGGCTTGAGGCCGGACCGCCCGAATGCAACCGGGGTGGTCAACCGGGTAGTGCAGGGCGTGACTATTCACCCCTGGCGGGAGGATCACGACAATGTTTCTGGGCGTTGATGGTGGCGGCACCAAGACGGCTTACGCGGTAATCGATGCCAACGGACATATCCGTTCACGGCATGTCGGTCCGAGCGTCAGTCATTTGTCGGAAGGGTTTGCTCGCGCCAATGAACTGCTGGTCGAAGGCATGGGCGCTGCTGTAGGCAAGGCAGCGATCGAACCTTCCGATCTGGTCTTCACGTTCGTCGGCCTGGCCGCATATGGCGAAGACAGCGCGACGACGGTTCGCATGAATGCGATGCCGGCCTGGCTGCTCGATGTCTCGCGGTATCGCTGCGGCAACGACATGATTTGCAGCTGGGCGGGATCGATGGCCTGTGCCGATGGCATCAGCGTCATTGCAGGCACCGGCTCGATCGCTTACGGCCAGTACGCCGGCCGAACCGCACGCGCCGGCGGATGGGGCGAGATCATCGGTGACGAAGGCTTCGGCTTATTGGCTCGCTCGCGAAGGCATGAACCTCTTTTCCCGCATGAGCGATGGGCGCGCGCGCCGTGGGCTTCTTTATGAGCTGGTGCGCGAACGGCTTGGAATATCGATCGACCTCGATCTGTGCGCGCGAGTCTATGGCGAACAGGCCATCGCTCGTAGCGGCTTTGCTCAGTTTGCTCCGTTGGTGCACGAGGCTGCACTGGCCGGCGATGTGCAGACCGCGGCAATTTTTGATCGAGCGGCAGATGAGCTGGTCCAATGCGTGCTTGCCGCCCGCCGCTCATTAGGAGTGCCCGACTCGGTAGCGCTGCCAGTGTCGAACAGCGGCGGCGTCTTCACTGGTGCAACGCTGCTATTGAACGCCTTCCGTGCCGCACTGGCGGCAGCGCCATTGCCGTTTGAATACCGCTCGCCGCAGCATTCGCCTGAAATTGGCGCCGCCCTCTACGCCGCTCAATTGGCCGGTGTGCCTCTGGCAGAATCTGCGTTGCGTTTGTTGAACCGGACCGGCTCCGCCGCCTTATGACGACGACTGCGCTGCGGCTGCTTGCAACTTGTGCCGGCGCCCTGGCGGCTGGATTGTTCGCAGCGGCTCCGTCATTCGCCGCTGACTCGGCTGCATACACGATCAGTGATTTTGCGCGTATCGAGAAGATCGACACGCATGTCCATCTGCATGGCCTGATGCCTGTATCCATTGCTCGCGCTAAGGCAGATGGATTCAGGCTGCTTACCGTCAACGTGAACTACGCGGACTTTCCACCGTTGCCGCAGCAGCTAAGCGATGCGTTAGCGCTCAGGAGTGCATACCCGGATCGAATCGCCTTCGCAGCAGGACTGGCAGGGACGTGCGATCATTACCGGATGACCGAATTCTCCGGATTGAACTTGATCGAGCCGCTGCAGCGAGCAGTGGCGGAAGTGGGCTATATCCAGATGACGCCGGTGCAGGCGGCGAGCTTGCCGGCCATTCTGGCCGGGCGCGATGTGGTTGCTCAGGCGCGTACCGGCAGCGGCAAGACCGCCGCGTTCGCGCTGGGCCTGTTATCGACGCTGGATTCGACGGCGGTGCGATTGCAGGGCCTGGTGTTATGCCCGACGCGGGAACTGGCCGATCAGGTCAGCCGCGAGATCAGGCGGCTCGCCCGCTTTATACCTAACGTGAAAGTGCTGACGCTCTGTGGTGGGGTGCCGCTGCGTCCGCATCTGGCGTCGCTGGCGCATGAGCCGCACATCGTGGTCGGCACGCCGGGGCGCATCCTCGAACTCATCGAGAAAGCAGCGTTGCCGCTGCAGGCAGCGAAGGTGCTGGTGCTCGATGAAGCCGATCGCATGCTTGACATGGGTTTTGCGGATGCCATCAGTGCCATCATCGAGGCGACCCCGAAGCAGCGGCAGACGCTGTTGTTCTCCGCGACAATCCCGCAGTCGATCCGCGAGATCAGCCGACAGTTTCAACGCGACGCCCTCGACGTCACGGTCGAAACCGAGTCCGATGAGGCGCTCATCGAGCAGACTTTCTTCGAGGTCGAGGCCGAGTCGAAAATCGACGCGCTCCAGTCCCTGCTATTGCATTACAAACCGGAATCCGCGGTGGTGTTTTCCAATACCCGGCAGGATGTTCGCGCCGTCGCCGAGGAGCTTGCCGGCCGCGGCTTCTCGGTGCTGGCCTTGCATGGCGAATTGGATCAACGCGAGCGTGAGGAGATGCTGGTGCGCTTCGCTAATCGAAGCGCCACGGTGCTCGTGGCCTCTGATGTAGCAGCGCGCGGACTCGACATTGCAGAGCTGCCGATGGTGATCAATTTCGACATCGCCTCCGACGCAGATACACATTTGCACCGTATCGGCCGCACCGGCCGCGCAGGCCGTCGCGGAATTGCGCTCAGCTTGTGCTCGCCTCGCGAATCAAGGCGCGCTAATGAGATCGAAGATCGATTGGGTGAACGGCTGCAATGGGGCAAGCTGCCACCGCGCTGCGCAGCGGCCCCTGCGCCCGCACCGTTCGTCACGCTCGCGATCGACGCCGGCCGCCAGGACAAATTGCGCCCCGGCGATTTGCTGGGTGCATTGACGGGCGATGCTGGATTGCCGGGCACCGCTGTCGGCAAGATCGATGTATTCCCCACGCGCACTTATGTGGCCATCGATCGCGAATCCCATGTCCGCGCGATGCAGCGTCTGCGCGCCGGCAAGATCAAGGGGCGGACATTCAGGATTCGAAGGATTGGGGATTAGCATGCCCTTTTCTGCACTCGGCTTGTCTGCTCCTCTCGTCCGCGCTGTCGAGGAGAGAAATTACTCTGCGCCAACGCCGATTCAGGCGGCGGTCATCCCAGCGGTGCTCAACGGGCAGGATGTCTGGGCTTGCGCTCACACCGGCTCGGGCAAGACCGCCGCGTTCGCTCTGCCGTTGCTTCAGCGGTATTCAAATGAGAGGAGCGAGTCGCCACTGCGCATTCGCGCTTTGGTTCTCGTGCCGACACGCGAACTGGCGGCGCAGATCGGTGAGTCGATCGGAAATTATGCTCGCTATCTGCCGAGGCAGGTCAAGGTAGCCACCGTATTCGGGGGTGTATCCATCAATCCTCAAATGATGGCACTGCGCGGCGGCGCCGACATGGTTGTCGCGACTCCCGGCCGACTGCTGGATCTCGTCGAGCACAATGCGTTGAGCCTGCGGTCGGTCGAGACGCTGGTTCTGGATGAGGCCGATCGACTGCTCGATCTTGGCTTTGCGGCAGAACTGGAGCGCATTCTCGGCTTGCTGCCTTTAAAGCGTCAGAATTTGCTGTTCTCGGCGACCTTTCCGCCCGCGGTGCATCAGCTTGCAGAAAATCTGTTGCATGATCCGCTGCGGGTCCATGTTCCCTCTACGCCCGAGACCACGCCCGACATCCAACAGCGTTCCATTCATGTGGACGCCCCGCGTCGCACTCAGTTGTTGCGTCACTTGATCCAGGAGCACGACTGGACTCGCGTGCTGGTTTTCGTCGCGACCAAGTACTCGACGGAGCATGTCTCGGAGAAGCTGCGTCGGGCCGGAGTCAAGGCCACTGCTTTTCACGGCGAGCTCAGTCAAGGCGCACGCACGCAGGCGCTCGCAGATTTCAAAGCGCAGCAGTTGCAGGTGGTCGTCGCGACCGATGTCGCTGCTCGCGGTATCGACATCGCACAGTTGCCGGCCGTGGTGAACTACGACCTGCCTCGTTCAGCTGCCGACTACATTCACCGCATCGGCCGGACCGGGCGGGCGGGCGAGTCAGGTGTTGCGGTGAGCTTCGTCAGCGCCAGCACGGAAGCGCACTTTCGGCTGATCGAAAAGCGGCATGGATTGGCACTGGAGCGCGAGGTGATCGCGGGATTCGAGCCGGTTGAAACAGCTGTTCCGGGGGCGGATGCCGGCAGCGCGGGCACCGGCGGAATCAAGGGAAAGCGCAAGAGCAAGAAAGACAAGCTTAGAGAGCGCGCGGCGCGGAATTAGCTCGCGCTGGAAGCAGGTCGATGCTGCCCGACCATCTATCCGTCCCACCTCTGGCTTAGCACAGCGGCTTATGCCCAACTGGCTGCTGCCAGTTCAGCTGGAGGTGCGCGGGCATTTGCCCGACGCCTGATAAATAACTGATCGATTTGTCTCTGTGAGCACCGGATCGTGTTCGCACCGCTGCCCGTCTAGTGACATAAGAGCGGTCGCGGGCGCCGTGTATTCGGCGCCATTGCAACTATTTCTCACAGGCAATGATTGCAGGAGAACATATATGAGAATCCTCCCAACCCGGTTGCGGTGCGGCCTCATGGTCATGGGAATGACCATGGGTGCCTTGAGCAGCGTTTCTGCATCACCGCAGCTGGACCGGCCCGAGAAACCTGGCAGTTGCGCGCGCCAGTTCGAAATTGCGCAACGGATCGACATGGAGTCTTTCCGCGATTACGACGCCAAGGCGTTCAAAGCCATCCATCATCCCGATGCCGTGACAGTGTTCGCCAGCGGGACAGTACGCTATGGCATCGACGCCATCATGGCTGCGCTCGCGTCGCACTTCGAAAATCGCGAGGCGGTTTGGGCGTGGACGGAAATCCACCGCGTTGTCGAGGGCTGCAAAACCGCGTTCATTCTGTACGACACGACGTACGATATCCCGTCAGTCGGGTTCCATCAGCACGCTCTGACCGGCGTCACTTATACATATCACCGGGGCCGGTGGCTGGCGCTTGCGGATCAGGGAACGCTGCTGCCGGATTAGGAAATCGCGAGAGCGTGTGAACTCTCGATCGGGTGAGCACGCTTGGTCAGCGATGCCTGCACGCTTAAGTGGCTGAAGGGCGATGGAAGGGATGCTTCCATCGCCCTGTCGAGGCTCGACTCAGGTCGTCGCGCCCGCTGCCTCGGGCTTGCGGAATTTCAGCGTCATGCGGTCCGATTCGCCGATCGCATCGTACTTGGTCCGATCGAAGTTCGGATCATGCGCGTCGGCGCCCTCGCTGTACGGCCGAGTGCGCTTGGTGGGCGGGAGCGTCCAGACACCGAACGGATGATCTTTGGTGTCTTTGGGATTGGCGTTGATTTCCGAACGACCCACCAGCTCGAAGCCCACTTTCTGCGCCTGCTCGATCACATACGCTTCGGTGACATAGCCGCTGCGCGCTTGCGGATCCTGTTCTCCGGGATTGGCGCGATGCTGCTCGATCGCAAGAATGCCGCCGGGCTTGAGTGCGCCATGCAAATCCTTGAGGAATTTCTCCGTGACGCCGCTTCCCATCCAGCCATGCACCGAGCGGGCGGACAGCGCGAAGTCGAAGGTGTTCGCCGGCAGAGGCGCCGACTTTGCGCCGAAGTTCACGAACTGCACCTGGCCGTAAACGTCCGGCTTGGCAGCGAAGCGCGCTTCGAAGTCGGCTCGTGCCTTGCGGCCTGCTTCGGCAAGCTCGGGGTTCTGCAAATCGGCGGCAGTAGCGTAATACTTGCCACCGGTCGCATGCGCATACGGCGCGAGGATGTCACTCCACCAGCCGGCGCCGGGCTGCACTTCCAAAATCGTCATGCCGGGCGCGAGCCCCCAAAACTCCAGCGCCTCCCGCGGATGCCGGAATTCATCCCGGCTTTTGTCTTCAGCGCTGCGCCATTCGCCGCCGATGCTCGCGGTTAACGGGTTGGCGGCCTGCGGTGTGGCTGCTGCTGCGGCCGGTGCTTGTGCGGCCGGCTCCTGCTTGGAGCACGCGGAAATGGCAGTTAACAAAGCCAGCGCGGACGCTTGCACGACCCGACGCGTGAACAATGAATGGTTCATAGTGGTTTCCCTCCAGAATAATTTGCGGGCGCGTTCAAGCCGGCTGGTGACAGACCGCTTCGAGATTGATCCCGTTGGGATCGATGACGAACGCGCCGTAGTAGTTTGGGTGGTAGTGCGCGCGAATGCCAGGCCCGCCATTGTCGCGTGCGCCGGCGGCGATGGCTGCCTTGTAGAAGGCGTCGACTTCGGCTCGCGTCTTGGCGGTAAAGCACAAATGCATCGGTCCCGGCGCCGGCCCTTGCGAGATCCAGAAAAACGGTTTGTTCTGCGAGCCCAGGCCGGCATGGTCGCTGGCCGCGCCGCTGTCCTGCTTGGACACGCTCATGATGAGGCCGATCCCCAGCGGCGCCAGCGCCTGCAGATAAAAAGCCTGTGAAGCTGCGAAGTCGCGAACCGAAATGCCGAGGTGGTCGATCATTGATGGCTCCCGGGTGCTGGTGAGCGCAAGGATCGCATCCTTGGGCAACCGGCTCAATCCATGCCGCTGCACAGTCGGCCGGACGTGCCTGACAGGCGACGGGCCGCTGCAAATCGCGCTTG
>CAVQAZ010000001.1:0-661184 GCA_963710595.1 uncultured Gammaproteobacteria bacterium | reverse complement strand
TCCCAAAGCAGTTGCTGTCCCCATTTGATCTTGTCCTTTACAAGAAGATTTTCCATGTTTGCAACCGCCATCCAAATTTCAAGATATTCCTGGGGCAGTATCTTTCGCCTTGCTCCCTTTTTTGGAGAGCATGATCGGCGTAAGAACCTGGATGATCTGTCTCTGCTGACCCGGTTTCAAGCCTCCTGCAATCCTTCTCCAGAATATCCACCATTCGTTTCTGACCTGGGGGTTGTTTGCATGAATTGGTCCCCGTTTGTAAATCTTCCATATATTTTTTATCCGATGCTCGTCAAAACCATTCTCCGAACCCGGGTCTCATGCAGAATCCTGTCAGATTAAGCCACCTGCTCCGAACTTGTTGGAAACATTGGAAACAGGGATAAATTCAAGCAGTTCATCCGATATGGCGCGGAAATGCCCAGTGGCCATTTTTCCCTGGCCTTTTCAATGATATTTGAAATATCTTTGACAAGGGGATCGAGATAACCATTGTCCGTCTTTTCCGAAAAAGCTGTACCGGACTTTTGACCGTACATTCTCCACAAGCGATTCTTCAAAAACATCTTCATCCGAAACCCCGGTTTTTTCAGCCTGTGAAGATACATCCCGCAGTTGAAACTGAAGCCGCCAGCGTGCTCGCTCACACAGGAACGGCACCAGAGCGCAAGAGTTCCCATCTCCGTGTAATCGGCTTCGATCTGAACCGGTATGTTTGTCTGACTCCTTTTTTCCCATACCTTACAACCGTGCGTATTGGCGGAAGGAATGGATGGAGTCAGTCTATTTCTACAATGTCCCCGCATCTGTCGCCGGAGCGGAAGCTTGGAACTGAAAACATCGAAACTGACCGGCTGATTTGCCAGAACTTCGAATTTTTTATCTTTGAGTTCGATACGGGTTCCTTCGTCGAGACCGCGCGGTTCTACAAGACAGATGGCTTGTTTTTTGGTTGCTGAGAAACCTTCAAGGTTTTCAAAACCTTGAAGGTTTTTCCCGGTTTCAACCCCTAAGTAGAACGAGCGGGCGCTGCCGCTTCCTACGCGTACTCCATGTCCCATTTTGACAAGACCGTAATATGAAGCGCCTAACGCGACTGCAAGTATCAGGTTCGGGATTTTCAAGGACTCCCGGAAAATCAACATCCTGTTTCCCGAACCAATGACGCAGTGCCGCTCTTATCCTCTCCTGCACCACTCCGGATTTCAGTGATCCGCCGTTGAAAAGTATCAGATCGGGAGCGAAATTTTCTCTGCCCAATACTCTTGCCACATCCTGCTCATGCCGCTCCAGAAACCATCCCATGTGCCGGGTTACTGCCGTTCCTGCCGTATGGAAGCCCGAATTCCGTGATTCCTATACGATCTTTTTTCCTTTTTTCAACTTCAGGCTCTGCAAGAGGGAAAAAACCTTCCAAAACAGTTTCTTCCACTTCATCTCGCTTCAGGTTTGCTGAAAGCGTATCTGAAATCAGTTTTTTCCCTTCTCCCCATAAGGGTTATGCGCTTTGATTCCGCTTTTCCGTCAAGTATTATTTCTTTTGCCTGCCTGCACGAGGTCCAGCTGCCCCTGCTGGTGGAAAGTCTGCGCGAGCGAGCGCAGATTCGCGCCAGGATCGCGTGTAGTTTCACCTCTCGTGTTGGCCCGGCGGATCAATTCGCCAACCATATACAGCCCGTAAGCCGCGGCCAACGCCAGGCACGGCAGGGTAAGGCGCAGCCAGACGTGCGACGAACGCAGCAGCATGATTTCCGTGCCGGCCAGCAGGACGATGAGCAGCACTGTCGTCATTGCACCGATGACTACGCCCGCCACTGGCAGCGCGAATGCTGCATAGATGAGCACCAGCACCGCGATGATCCACTCTACTGCAATTCCGTAGGACGGCACCGAGTACATCCGGCTCGACAATGTGCTCGACACTGCGCTTGCCATGGCAACCACGGGCGGCGTTGCCTTGCTGACGGGCGTCGTCAGCGCGCGATCGGTGAGGTCGCTGTTCATGAAGCCGATTAGCACCACTTTGTTGCGCAGTTCTCCCGGCGGCACGCCGCCCGACAACACCTGCCAGTAGGGATATTGCTGAAATGCCTGCACGCCGCTCGGCGGGAAATAGCGTGGGTGCGCATGCAGCGCGGAGTCCAACGGCATGCGACGGCTGCCGAGGGTCAAAACATCGCCGCCGTGAAAAGCCATTTCGTTCGGCGATGCACCCACCGCTCTGCCCGCGATGACGGCAGCAATCGAAGGAACGAGTCCCACGCCGGCGCGCACCGCGGTGAGATCCGTGCGGACAGTGCCGTCCGTATCGGCAGGGATGTAGGTGTGTCCGATCGCGCTGGCCTCCGCGAGGAAGATTGGCGCAGGGAGCACTACGACTTCCGCACTCCGCGCCCGCCGCAGAAGTGATGGATCGGTGCTGGGAGAGAAACGCGCCGGTATTTCGCTGCCATTGGTGGCGTTGTCATTCAGTCGGATCTCTACTGGCAATATCACGTTGCCGTGGGAGGTCATCGACCTCGCGAGATGCGCATCGGGATTGCGACCGCTGGTGGATTCGCCAAGGAGCTTCCGCAGTTGCCGCGCTTGTTCGGAGTTGCCCAGGTTGCTGGATTCGAGCAGCGCGAGCGCCGCACGCACTTTTTCACGCTCGCTGGTGCGCCGCGCTGTGTCGAAAGGAATGGTGAACGCGACGATGCGCGCGCCGTCCGCTTTCAGTTTGTCTATGAGGCTGGCATGTACATCGCGCGGCCACGGCCACTCGCCCAGCTGCGCCAGGCTGGCGTCGTCGATGGCGACAATCGCGACGTCGCGCGACGGATCGACCTCGACCGAGTTCATCATCCGGTCGTACAGGCCCCGCTCCAGCGGCAGCGACGCAGTCGAATAGAACCACTGGCCGATGGCGACCACGAGGGCCGCCGCCAGCCCGCCGGGAAGCCAGGAAAATCGCGCCAGTTTTGCCGCCACCGAAAGGTACCGCCGTAAAAGTGCGGCGCGAGTATATCGAAGGACGATAGGTTAAATTGCTGGCGGCGTCACACCCGCACCGTCTGCTCCGGCAAGGCAAAATCACCGGGGGCGGCGCTGCCGAACCGTTCACATCCGGATCATAGGGTCGCCGCCGCATCTGCCGGCGGCGCTTGCACAGCAAAATCATGGCGAAAACCAAGGAAATCTTCGTTTGCGAGCAATGTGGCAACGAGAGCCTGCAATGGCAGGGGCTGTGTCCGTCCTGCGGCGCGGCCGACACGCTGAAAAGGATGAGTATTGTCCGCAGCGGCAGTCGCGGCGGGTCCGAACGGCGGCCGCTGACTGCGGGCAGCGATAAACCGCGGCGCCTGGTCGATGTCACCGAGGCGAACGAACCGCGTATCGCCACCGGTCTGGAAGAGTTCGATCGAGTGCTCGGCGGCGGCCTGGTGCTCGGTTCGGTCACGTTGCTCGGCGGCGATCCGGGGATCGGCAAATCCACGATGCTGTTGCAAGCTGGCGACGCTTTGAGCCGTGCGACGCCGACATTGTATGTAACCGGCGAAGAGTCGCTGCGGCAGGTGGGCCTTCGCGCCAGTCGCCTCGGCGTCGTGAGCGACACCCTGCAGCTGCTGGCGGAGACATCCGTCGAGACCATCATCGGCCACGCGCAGGAATCAGGCGCGCGCGTGCTGGTGATCGACTCCATTCAGACCATGTTTGCCAACGATGTTGAGTCGTCACCGGGCTCGGCCACCCAAGTGCGCGAATCGGCGGCAGCGCTGGTGCGCTTCGCCAAGACGTCGGGCGTGTCGGTGCTCATCATCGGTCACGTCACCAAGGAAGGGGTGATCGCCGGTCCGCGCATCCTCGAGCACATGGTCGACACCGTGCTGTATTTCGAAAGCGATGCGGGCAGTCGCTTCCGCCTGGTGCGGGCGGTGAAGAATCGCTTCGGCGCCGCCAACGAAGTCGGTGTGTTTGCGATGACCGAGCAGGGTCTCAGGGAAGTGAAGAATCCGTCGGCGATTTTTCTGTCGCAACACCCGCAGCCTGTTTCGGGCAGCGCCGTGATGGTGGCGCGCGAAGGCAGTCGTCCGATGCTGATCGAAGTGCAGGCACTCACCGACGAAGCGCAGGGAATGAATCCGCGTCGGGTGTCCGTCGGCCTGGAAGCGAATCGCCTGGCGTTGCTGCTGGCCGTGCTGCATCGACATGGCGGTGTATCGACTGCCGGCCGGGACGTGTTTCTCAACGTCGTCGGCGGCGTACGCATTTCCGAAACTGCAGCTGACCTGCCCGCAGTGCTCGCTTCCGTGTCCAGTGTGCGCGATCAGCCGCTCACGCCGCGCATGGTGTGCTTCGGCGAGTTGGGACTGGCGGGAGAAGTGCGGCCGGTGCCGTACGGTGAAGAACGTTTGCGTGAAGCGGCCAAGCATGGCTTCGAACGCGCCATCGTTCCGGAAGCGAACAAGCCGCGTCGTGATATCGATGGCTTGCAGGTCATCGGGGTCGAGCGCCTGGACGAAGCGTTACGCAGCGCCTTTTGACGCCTGCTCGCCGGGGCTCGACCCGATCGGCCGCACTCTCGCGGTCTTCACGGTGTTGTCGGCGGTCTGCAGAATCTCTACCGACAAGTTGCCGAGCTTGAGGCCCGTGCCCGGCTGCGGAATGGTTTCCAGATACTCCAGGATCAGGCCGTTGAGCGTGCGCGGCCCGTTCGTCGGCAGGTCCCAGCCCAGCGTGCGATTGAGCACGCGGATGCTGATAGCGGCATTGATGACGAAGCCGTCGGCTTCGCGATGGATGTCTTGGTGCAGCGTCCCCGGCGCGCTGGTGAAATCGCCGACCACTTCTTCGAGGATGTCCTCGAGCGTCACCAGGCCGCGGATATCGCCGTACTCATCGACGACCAGTGCAATGCGCCGACGATCGCGCTGAAAATTGAGCAGCTGCATGCTGAGTGTCGTGCCTTCGGGGACGAAGTAGCCCTCGCGTTCGCGGGCCAGCTGCAGCAATCCATCGCGATCGAGGTCGCTGCGCACCAGGGCGTGCGCGACTTTCTTCATGTGCAGGATGCCGATGATGTTGTCGAGATTGTTCTCGCAGACCGGCAGGCGCGTATGCGGCGTCGAGCGCAGCGTATCGAGAATGGTGTCCCAGTCATCGCTGATATCGATGCTGGCGATCTCGCTGCGCGGGATCATGATGTCGTCGACCTTGATCGTGTCCAGGTCGAGCAGCTTGTCGCTGAGGCGGCGGCGCGGCGGGTGATCGGGCTGCTGCGCAGAGTCGTCGCGCCGCGTTCGAGACCTGCGCGCAAATTTCCTGCCCATGAAGAAACCGGCAAGCGCGGCGATCACCGCGATTAAGACCGTCACGATCACCCATCCACCGACGTGCCCACTGATGTGAAAGCTCAACTCAACCCCAGGTGATTAACCCCAGTGCCGTCCCAGGATGGACTCGAGCACGATCTTGGAACCGAAATAGGCCAGGCCGAGCAGCGCAAAGCCGCTCAAAGTCCAGTTCCGTGCCATGCGGCCGCGCCAGCCGAAACGCCAGCGCCCGAACAGCAGAACGCCGAACACTACCCAGGCGAGGCACGACAACACGGTCTTGTGAATGAGATGCTGCGCGAACAGGTCGCTCACGAAGATAAAGCCGCTGAACAGGGCCAGCGTCAGTATGGCGAAGCCCGCTCCAAGCGCTTGGAAGGTGCCGGCTTCGAGCGCTTCCATCGACGGCAGAATCGTCAGCATGCCGAGCGGCCGGCGGCTGCGCAGTCGTCGGTCCAGCAATGCCAATGCAACCGCAAGCGCGACCGCAATCGTCAGCAATGCATACGCCAGCGTCGACAGCACGATGTGCGCGGCGATCTTCCAGCTCTGCTGTTCGAGCGCGTAGCCCGCGGCGCCTTCGACAGTGGTTGCGGCGACCACGCCTGCGACCACCATGAGAACGGAGCTGATGCCGGCGAAGCGCGGCCTTATCCAGGTGAGCAGCAGGGCGAGGAAGCCCATAGGCCAGCCGATCAGTGAAGCTGTCTCGGCGATCGTGAACGACAGCGCCGGTTTGGCGAAGATGGTCTGCCACAGCAGCGCCGCATGCAGCACGACCGCCAGCGCACCCAACCCCTGGCCCGCGACGCGTCGGCCGCGCGCGGCATTCTCGTCGGCGCGATAGACGCTCGATGCAAGCCATGCGGCGCAAGCCAGATAGCACGCGAGAACGACAATGGACAGCACTGAGGGAGGGGACTCAGATAAGGATGACGCGCCTAGGATAGCGGATAGCCTAAACTAACCGTTAACCGCTCTCATTTACCGCCTTGGAACTATGTTCGACAAACTGACTGAACGCCTGCAAGGCGTCATGGAAAGCCTGCGCGGCCGCGGGCGCCTCACCGAGGAAAACATCACCGACACGCTGCGCCAGGTGCGCATGGCGCTGCTGGAGGCGGACGTCGCACTGCCGGTGGTCAAGGGCTTCATCGACGCCATCCGCGCCAAGGTGGTGGGCCAGGAGTTCGACAAGAGCCTGACCCCGGGCCAGATGCTGGTCAAAATCATCCACGACGAATTGATCGCGCTGATGGGCGCCGGCGTGCGTCCGCTGAACCTGCGCGCCCAGCCGCCGGTGGTGATCCTGCTCGCCGGCCTGCAAGGCGCGGGCAAGACCACGTCCGCCGGCAAGCTCGCCAAGTGGCTGAAAGAGAACGAGCGCAAGAAGGTGCTGCTCGCCAGTACCGACGTGTATCGGCCAGCCGCCATCCTGCAGCTGGAGCGGCTGGCGGAGCAGCTCGAAGTAGGCTTTTTCCCCTCCGATCCCAAGCAGCCCGCCGTGACTTTGGCGCAGGAAGCGCTGGCCGAGGCGAAACGCTCACTGTTCGACGTCCTGATCGTCGACACCGCCGGCCGCCTGCACGTCGACGACGAAATGATGGTGGAAATCCGCGAGATCAGCGCGGCGGTGTCGCCCACCGAGACCTTGTTCGTGGTCGACAGCATGGCCGGCCAGGACGCCGTGAACGCCGCTCGCGCGTTCGGGGCGGCGCTCAGCCTTACCGGTGTGCTGCTGACCAAGACCGATGGCGACGCCCGTGGTGGCGCGGCCCTCTCAGTGCGCCAGATCACCGGCCAGCCCATCTTGTTCATGGGCACGGGCGAAAAAACCGATGCCCTGGAGCCGTTCCACGCCGAGCGGGTCGCCTCTCGCATTCTCGGCATGGGCGACGTGCTGTCGCTGGTGGAAAACGTCACCCGCAATGTCGATCGCGAGCAGGCGGAAAAACTCGCCCGCAAGCTGAAGAAGGGCAAGGACTTCGACCTCGAGGACCTGCACGACCAGCTGCAGCAGGTCGAGAAAATGGGCGGCCTGAGTGCGCTGATGGACAAATTGCCGGCGCAGCTGCAGGGCAAAGCCGCCGCGTCTCCCCAGGGCAATGAAAAAGAGATCACGCGCCAGCTGGCGATGATCCGCTCCATGACGCCGCGCGAGCGCCGCTATCCCAAGATCATCGACGCCTCGCGCAAACGGCGCATCGCGTCGGGATCCGGCGTGCATGTGTCGGAAATCAACAAGCTGCTGAAGAACCACATGCAGATGCAGAAGATGATGAAAACGCTGTCGAAAGGCGGCGGGATCGGCAGGCTGATGCGGGCGTTCGGCGGCGGCGGCGGCTTTCCGCGACCGGGAGGGTAAGGCGAACGGACCCTCACCCGCGCTGCGCGCGACCTCTCCCACGGGGAGAGGTGAAGGAGTTTTCTTACCCCTCTCCCTTTGGGAGAGGGCAGGGTGAGGGTCCCCTCTGCTGACCCCTCCCCTCCGAATCTCTTCCCCTAAGACTCTGTTTTAAGTATGCTTCGCGCCCTTTTCCGGGAGGTCTCTCCCGGTACCCGGCCTATACACAGCGATTTCGAGGCTTTAGCAGCATGGTTACCATCCGGCTCACCCGCCGCGGGGCGAAGAAGACGCCCTTCTTTCACATCGTCGTCACCGACAGCCGCATGCGCCAGGGCGGCACGACGCTGGAACAGGTGGGCTATTACAACCCCATTCCGACCGGCAAGCAGGTCCGCCTGCAGCTGCAGCTGGATCGCGTCGAGTACTGGGTGAGCAAGGGCGCCAAGCCGTCCGAGCGCGTCGCCCACCTGGTCTCCATGCATCGCAAGCAGGCCGCCGCCGCGGCCTGATAGCTGAGCGCCGCTTTGGGGCGGTCCGGTGAATACCGAAACGCCCGATGGCGAAACAACGATGGCGGAGGCGGCAGCCGACGCCAGCCGAATGGTGGTGCTGGGTAAGATCGGCGGCGCTTTCGGCGTGCAGGGATGGGTCCGGGTCAGTTCGTACACCGACCCGCCTGAGAACATTCTCGACTACGACCACTGGCAGCTGGGCCGGGCCGGGCACTGGCAAGCGGTCGAAGTCGAAGCCGGGCGGATGACCACCAAAGGGGTGCAGGTCAAGCTGGCCGGCATCGAGACTCCCGAGCAGGCGCGGTTGCAGACGGGTGCGGAAATCGCCGTACTGCGCACGCAGCTGCCGCCGACCGAACCGGGGGAGTATTACTGGAGCGACCTGGAAGGCCTGGAGGCGGTGACGCCCGAAGGCGAAGCGCTGGGGCGAGTGGATCATTTCCGCAGCACACCGGGTGGTGATGTGGCGGTGGTTCGCGGTGCGCGCGAGCACTGGATCCCCTTCGTCAAGGAGCGGATCGTCAAGGTCGACCTGGAAGCGCGGCGCATCGTGTTCGACTGGGGTTTGGACTGGCTGGACGATTGATGGACGGACCGGGCCGATGCGCATCGAAGTGGTGACGCTGTTTCCGGAGTTCGTCGCCGAAGCGGTACGAGTAGGCGTCCTGGGTCGCGCGATCGAGCGCGGCACGGTCACTGTAAATGCCTGTACGCCGCGCGAATTCGCGACCGACGTACACAAAACGGTCGATGACCGCCCTTATGGCGGCGGGCCGGGAATGGTGTTGAAGATTGAGCCGACGCGCACGGCGATTCGTGCCGCGAAGGCGCGCTTGCCGGAAGGCAGTCGCAGTGTCTATCTCGCTGCCGATGGAGCGCCGCTGAGTCACGCGAAGGCACAGGAGCTGGCGGGATTGCCGGGCTTGCTGTTGCTGGCGGGGCGCTACGAAGGCGTCGACGAGCGGCTGATCGAGTCCGAGATCGACGAGTGCGTGTCGATCGGTGACTACGTGTTATCGGGCGGTGAACTCCCCGCGCTGGTGCTGATCGATGTAGTCGTGAGATTGCTGCCGGGTGTGCTCGGCGATGACGAGTCGGCGCAACAAGACTCGTTCGTCGCGGGACTGCTCGACTGGCCGCATTACACGCGACCGGAAGTGTTTGCAGGGCAGTCGGTGCCTGCGGTGCTGGTCGGCGGCAATCACGCCGCGATTCGCCGCTGGCGCGAACAGCAAGCATTGGGGCGCACCTGGCTGCGGCGGCGGGACCTGATCGAGAAACTGGCGCTGACGGCCGAACAGCAGCGGTTGTTGCAGGAATTTCTGGCGGCGCTCGACTAAAAGAGGGGCGCTGTGGACGAATATATTTGAACGGATGGGTACACCATGAACATCATTGAAAAGCTGGAAAGCGAAGCCCTCGGCAAGCAGATCCCGGACTTCTCTCCCGGCGACACTGTCATCGTCGAGGTGAAGGTGAAGGAAGGCGACCGCGAGCGCACGCAGGCCTATGAAGGCGTCGTGATCGCCCGCCGCAATCGCGGCTTCAATTCGTCCTTCACGGTGCGCAAGATTTCGCACGGCGAAGGCGTCGAGCGCGTGTTCCAGACCTACAGCCCGTCGATCGGCGGCATCACCGTCAAGCGTCGCGGCAACGTCCGTCGCGCCAAGCTGTACTACCTGCGTGACCTGACCGGCAAGGCAGCGCGCATCGAAGAGAAGGTCTGAAGCAAGTCCGTCGGCGGTCAGCGGCCTTTGCACTGCTGACCGCTCGCCCCAACACAGACTGGCGCGGGTAAACTGAGTCTTCGGTGTAAGGAGACCCTATGTTCAGCCCCCGCCTCTGCGCCCTCGCATTCTGCTTGGCGGCGCTGCTTTCCGTGGCAGCAGTCGCCAGTCCCTCGACCGACAAGGTGCTGGAAAACGTGCGCCTGCCGGCGGGTTTCCAGCTCGAGGTTTATGCCGATAATGTGCCCGCGGCGCGCTCGATGGCGCTGGGTTCCCAGGGCACTCTGTTCGTCGGCACGCGCGGCACGACTGTTTATTCCCTGCGCGGCACGCCCGGCACCGGTCTCAGGCCCATCGTGCGCGTTCTGGCCGATAAACTGAATATGCCCAACGGCGTCGCCTTCCGCGACGGTTCGTTGTATGTGGCCGAGATCAATCGCATCCTGCGCTACGACGGCATCGAGTCTTCACTGACGAGTGTGCCGGCCCCGAAAAGTGGTCCGCGACGATCTGCCCAAGGATCGTCATCACGGCTGGAAGTACATCGCGTTCGGCCCGGACGGCAAGTTGTATGTGCCGATCGGCGCGCCCTGCAATGTTTGTAACGAACCGAAGTACGCCAGCATCTCGCGCATGAACGCCGATGGCTCGGGCCACGAAGTGTTCGCTCGTGGCGTCCGCAACACGGTGGGCTTCACCTGGCATCCGGCCACCAAGGAATTGTGGTTCACCGATAACGGCCGCGACTACCTCGGCGACGACCAGCCGCCGTGCGAATTGAACGTCGCGCCGCGCGCCGGCCTCGACTTCGGTTTTCCTTACTGCCATGGCAAGGACATCAAGGATCCAGAGTTCGGCAAGCTGGGCGAATGCAGCCGCATCACGCCGCCGGTACAGACACTGGGCGCCCACGTCGCCCCCTTGGGAGTTCGTTTCTATACCGGCACGGTGTTTCCGGCCAAGTACCAGAACCAGGTGCTGATCGCCGAGCATGGTTCGTGGAATCGCTCGGAGAAAAGCGGTTACCGGATTACGCTGGTGCGGCTCGACGGCAACAAAGCGCTGAGCTACGAGCCGTTCGCCACCGGTTTCAAGCGCGGCGACCAGGTGTTCGGCCGCCCCGTCGACCTGCTGGTGCTGGAGGACGGCTCGATGCTGATCTCCGATGACACTGCCGGCGCCATTTATCGCCTGACTTACTCTGCGTCGACGTGACGGTTCATCCATGAAAGCGATCGCTGCAATTTTCGGCTTCATCTGGCGCGGGCTCGACGGTGTGCGCAAGGTGCTGCACCTCATCCTGCTGTTGGCGCTGTTCATGCTGGTCGGCGCAGCGCTGTCGCCCAGTATTCCAATCGTGCCGCATAAGGCTGCGCTGGTAATTGCGCCCCAGGGCGTGATCGTCGAGCAACTCGCGGGCGATCCGCTGGAACGCGCGGTGGCCGAGGCTTACGGCCAGGAACGTCCCGAAACATTGCTGCGCGATCTCATCGATACCATCGATGCCGCGCGCGACGACAAGCGCATCGAAGTGATGGTGCTGGACCTCAGCAGCCTTGCCGGCGGCGGGGTCGCGAAGCTGGAAGAACTGGCGCAGGCCATCCAGAAATTTCGCGCCGGCGGCAAGAAGGTATTCGCGTTCGGCGAAAGCTTCGACCAATCGCAGTACTACCTCGCGGCGCAGGCTGACGAGATCTATCTCGATCCGCAGGGCCTGGTGCTGATCGAAGGCTTCGGTTACTACCGCACCTTCCTCAAAGGGGTGATCGACAAGCTGGCGGTCGACGTCAACGTGTTCCGCGCCGGCAAGTTCAAGTCGTTCACCGACCAGTTCAGCCGCAGCGACATGTCCGAGCAGGAAGAGCAGGAAAGCCTCAACTGGTTGAACGCGTTGTGGACGCAATATCAAGCCGGCGTTACCAAGGCGCGTGGCCTCGATGCCGGCGCAATTGCGGCGTACTCGAACGAGTATGCGCAGATCGCGACCTCACATCGCGGCGATCTGGCCGCAGCAGCGCTGGAAAAAGGCCTGGTCACGGAGTTGAAAACCCGTCGCGAGTTCGAAGACCAGATCAAGGCGCTGGTCGGCGAAGACGAGGAAGAACACACCTACCAGGGCGTCATGCATTGGGACTACCTCGCGTCGGTGCACTCCGGCGAGGCGCTGGAAATCGACGGCGATCACATCGGCGTGGTGGTGGCGTCGGGAGAAATCCTCGATGGCGCGCAGCCGCCGGGCACGATCGGCTCGGAGTCGACATCGCAGTTGCTGCGCGATGCGCTCTACGACGACGAAGTTAAGGCGGTGGTGCTGCGTATCGATAGCCCCGGCGGCAGCATGCTGGCGTCGGAAGTGATTCGTCGTGAAATCGATGCCCTGCGCAAGGCCGGCAAGCCGGTGATTGCTTCAATGAGCAGCATGGCGGCGTCCGGCGGTTATTACATCGCAATGGATGCCGATGAGATCTGGGCCAGCCCCGCGACCCTCACCGGTTCGATCGGCGTGTTCGCAGTCTTTCCGACCATTGAACGCACGCTGGAAAAATTCGGTGTCACAGTCGACGGTGTCGGCACCACGCCGCTGGCCGGCTCGCTGCGACTGGATCGCACGCTCAACGAGAGCGCCAAGGAAATCCTGCAGGTCTCTATCGATCACGCTTACAGCGTGTTCGTCGGCCACGTCGCGACGGCGCGGGAGAAATCGTTCGAAGAGATCGACGCGGTGGCGCAGGGCAGGGTGTGGGCGGGTGTCCATGCCGCGCAGAACGGGCTCGTCGACAAACTCGGTTCCTATCGCGACGCGCTGAATGCCGCGGCCGAACGCGCCAACTTAGGCAAAGACTACAAAGTGCATTACATCGAACCGTCGCTGGGCTGGCGCCAGGCGATTGCGATGCGCTCGCAAGTGCTGGCGGCGCGCATCACCCGTGCGCTGTTGCCCGACCGCGAACTCTTCGCGACCGCCCGTCGATTCCTCGCGCCCTTCGAAGCCGAGCTGACGCGCCTGTCGCGGTTCAACGATCCGCAACAGGTGTATTACTACTGCGCTTGCTCGGTGCAGTAAGGCCCTCACCCGCCCGGACGGGCGACCTCTCCCGCAAGCGGGAGAGGTGAAGATTCCGTCCCCTCTCCCTTTGGGAGAGGGTTAGGGTGAGGGTTCTGTCGCTCGTCCCTCACCCGCGCTTCGCGCGACCTCTCCCGCAAGCGGGAGAGGTGAAGACTCCGTCCCTCTCCCTTTGGGAGAGGGCTAGGGTGAGGGCTCTTACCTCAACCGTTCGCCGCATCCCAATCCATCACCACCTTGCCCGACTGGCCCGCGCCCATGACCTCAAAGGCGCGCTTGTAGTCCGTGTATGGGAAGCGATGAGTGATGATGGGCCGGATATTGAGGCCGCTCTGCAGCAGCGCGGCCATCTTGTACCAGGTCTCGAACATCTGCCGGCCATAGATGCCCTTGATGGTCAGGCCCTTGAGGATGACGTTGTTCCAGTCGATGGCGACTTCCGTGGACGGAATGCCGAGCATTGCGACGCTGCCGCCATGATGCAGGGTGCGCAGCATGTCGCGTAGTGCCCCGGCGTTGCCCGACATCTCCAGGCCGACGTCGAAGCCTTCCTGCATTCCCAATTGTTTCATCGCATCGTCAAGCGAATCGCGCGTGACGTTGAGCGCCAGCGTCGCGCCCATCTTGCGTGCCAGTTCCAGGCGATAGTCGTTGACGTCGGTGATCACGACATTGCGCGCGCCGATGAAACGCACAATGGCCGCAGCCATGATGCCGATCGGACCGGCGCCGGTGATGAGCACATCCTCGCCGACCACATCGAACGCCAGCGCAGTGTGAACCGCGTTGCCCAGCGGATCGAGAATCGCGGCGATCTCATCGTCGATGGCGTCGGTCAGCTTGAACGCGTTGAACGCCGGAATCACCACGTATTCGGCGAACGAACCCTGGCGATTGACACCGACGCCGAAAGTATTGCGGCACAGATGCCGGCGGCCGGCGCGACAGTTTCGGCAGTGGCCGCAAGTGATGTGGCCTTCGCCCGAGACGCGATCGCCGGGCGCGAAGCCGGACACTTCACTGCCGATTTCCACGATGACGCCGCTGTACTCGTGGCCGACGGCCATGGGCACGGGAATGGTTTTCTGCGCCCACGCATCCCAGTTGTAGATGTGCATATCGGTGCCGCAGATCGCAGTCCGCTTGACGCGGATCATCACGTCGTTCGGGCCCACGGTGGGCTTGGGAATCTCTTGCAGGTCGATGCCGACGGCAGCACGGGCTTTGACTAGGGCGCGCATGAGTTGGTGAATCGCGTGTTCGGAGGTGGAGGACGCAGTCAATGAAGGCGCAGCGTTGGTATCACACTGCAATTAGACGATTATTGGATTAGGCCGAGTTCTTTGCCTACTGCTGCGAACGCAGCCACGGCGTGGTCCAACTGTTCCCGCGTATGGGCCGCCGACATCTGCGTGCGAATGCGCGCCTTGCCGTGCGGGACCACCGGGAAGGAAAAGCCGATGACATAAACGCCGTGGTTCAGCAATCGCTGAGCGAAATCGGCGGCGACTTTCGCGTCGCCAAGCATGACTGGGATGATGGGATGCTCGCCCGGCACGAGATCGAACCCGGCCGCGGTCATTTCCTTACGAAAATGCGCGGCGTTGTCCCACAGGCGCGACCGCAATTGATTGTCGGCTTCCAACAAGTCGAGCACGCGCAGGCTCGCGGCTGCGATGAACGGCGGAATGCTGTTCGAGAACAGGTAGGGCCGCGAACGCTGCCGCAGCCAGGCGATGATTTCCTTGCGGCCCGACGTGTAGCCGCCGCTGGCACCGCCGAGCGCCTTGCCCAAAGTGCCGGTGATGATATCGACGCGATCCATGACGCCGCGAAGTTCATGCGTACCTCGGCCGCGTTCACCGACGAAGCCCACGGCGTGCGAATCGTCGACCATCACCAGCGCGTCGTAGCGGTCGGCGAGATCGCAAATCTCCTGCAGGCGCGCGATCACGCCGTCCATCGAAAACACGCCGTCGGTCGCGATCAGTCGCACGCGACAGTGCGCAGCTTCTTTCAAGCGCGTTTCCAGTTCGTCGAGATCGTTGTTCGCGTAGCGGAAACGCTGCGCTTTGCACAGGCGCACGCCGTCGATGATGCTGGCGTGATTCAATGAATCGCTGATGACGGCGTCCTGTTCGTCGAGCAGCGTTTCGAACAAGCCGCCGTTGGCGTCGAAGCAGGACGAATAGAGGATGGTGTCTTCGGTGCCCAGAAACCGGCTCAACCGTTGTTCGAGATCCTTGTGGATCTGATGCGTGCCGCAGATGAAGCGCACCGAGGCCATGCCGTAGCAGTAGCGATCAAGCGATAGGCGCGCGGCTTCGCGCACCGAGGGATGGTTGGCGAGCCCCAGATAGTTGTTTGCACACAGGTTGAGAACTTCGCTGCCCCCGACCACGCGCACCGAAGAACCCTGAGGGGAGGCGAGCACGCGCTCGGGCTTGAACAGTCCTTGTGCCCGCAACTGCTCGGTGTCCGCGTTCAGCCGTTGAAAAAAGTCGCGCTTCACAACTAACAACCCCTTGCCCTGGGAAAGGGACAGATTGTGCCACTCTGCGGTCGACAGATGTCAGGTCAGCTAGCGTGCGCCAGCTAGAGTACAGCTTCCTAAGAACATCGGGTATTGAGGATGTATCTCGGCGCCGAGTAGCCGCCTCGGCCAGTATCCATAGATAAACGGCTGGCTGGCGCAAAAAATCATGTTCGGCGCGGGTTCCGGCTAGGGCAGCGCTACGGAAGAGGTGCTCCATTGATTGACTGCCGAATGCAACACGTCGATCGGCACCGGGCCGGAACGCAGCACCAAATCGTGAAACGCGCGCACGTCGAAGCGCGTGCCCATGCCTTTACGCGCCCGTTCGCGTGTCGCTTTGATTTCGGTCGCACCCACCATGAAGCTGCAAGCCTGTCCCGGATAGACACAATAGCGATCGATTTCGCGCTCGGCAGCTGCGGGACTCTCGCCGGCATTTTCGATCATCCAGCGAGTCGCCTGCTCTCGCGTCCAACGATGCAGATGAATGCCGGTATCGACGACGATCCGCGCGGCGCGAAACAGCTCCGACTGCAGCAGCCCGATTTTTCCGACCGGGTTGTCGCGATAGATGCCCAATTCGTCCGCCACCCGTTCGGCGTACAGCGCCCAGCCTTCGGTGTAGGCGGAGAAGCGCACCAGCCGGCGAAACAGCGATAACTCGCCCGCGTTTCTCAGAACACTGGCCTGGAAGTGATGGCCCGGAATGGCTTCGTGATGCGCCAGCGTCGGCAGCCGCCACAGCGGCAACTCGTGCGGCGACTTGAGGTTGAGCGAAAACGTTCCCGGCTGACCCGCGACGCCCTCGCTGTAAAAGGCGCCGGGCGCGCCGTTTTCGATCGCTGTCGGGATACGCTTGATCTCCAGCGTGTCATTGGGCACGGCGCCGAAGCCAGCCGGCAGCAAGGCGCGAATCGAATCGATCATGGACTGCGCGGCGGCCAGCAGCTTGGCCCGGCCGGTGTCGTCATCGGTCACCAGAAAACGGCTGTCGACATTCAACGCCTTGATGCGCTCGCCGACTGAGCCGCTTTTGAGTCCTTGCGCCTGCAAGCTGTTGTCGAGCTGAGTCGTGAGTTCCGCGACTAGTTGCAATCCTCGCTGATGCAAGTCCGGCGCGGAGATGCTCGTAGTGGTATTCGAACGCAGAGCGGAGGCGTAATAAGCCTCGCCGTCGGGCAATGCCCAAACGCCAGCCGAGTTCCTGGCCTTAGCTGTCAATGTTTCCAACGCACTGATCTGCCGCGCGAGCGCCGGCTGTATCGAAGTTCGGAATATTTCCTGGGCGCGCTGGCTGATGTCGCCCGGATTCTTCGCCCGGGCACGCTCGATGGCCGGAGCAATCATCGCAGTCTGTTCGGGAGGCGTCTGCCGCAGAGCCTGGATCTGCGCGATGGTTTTCGCAAGCACGAAGTCTGGCGGAATGACGCCGAGACGCGCGTCCTGAAGCATCCGGTCCGTCTCTTGATCGAGCACCACACTCAGAGCAGTCAAGCGAGCGAAGTAGGCGTCGAGGTCCTGGGCTGACTCCAATGGATGCCGCGAGCCGAGAAATTCCGGTAACCAGTAATAAGCGCCGTTCATCTGACTGACCGGGTAAGGACTGGGTCGCAGATTGATATCGACGGTTCCGTATCGCGCCGTCTGATCCTGCAGTGTCGAGTACACGAACATTGCGGTGTCATAGTCGAGCGCGGCCATTGCGCCGAGCCTGCTGCGATCGATGCGCTTGAGATCGGCGAGTGCGCGAGTGGCGGACTCGCGATCTTTCACCACGGCGTCCAGCGAGCGATCGTCGAGCCGGGAGCGCAACCCGGCATTCGCGCCGACGTCATATTCATACAGAGTGGCTTCTTCCGGACTGCGGCGCAAATAGGCTTCCGCCAGTCGTTGCAGCAACTTCGCAAGGTCCGCTTCCGCAGCGGACGCGCCTGTGACTATGATGCTGTGCAGGCCGCCGAAACCGGCGAGCGTTATTCCTGCGACTGCGCGAATGAGCGTGCGTCGATCCATAGTCGGCGAGTTCTCGATGGAGTTACCCAGATGGCTGGAACAGTTCCGCAACGCGGCGCCGTTCCTGTTCGTTGAGATGCAGTCCGAGCTTGGTCCGCCGCCACAGGACATCGTCGGCGCTGCGTGCCCACTCCTGCGTGACTAGGTAGTCGATTTCGGCTTGAGTGAGCCCGGCGCCGTAGTGCTCACCGAGATCCGGCATTGCCTGCGCATTGCCGAGAATTTTCTCGACGCGCGTTCCGTAGGCGTGCGCTAGCCGCTGCGCCACCGTTGCAGGCAGGAATGCCCAGCGCCTTTGCACTCCGGCGAGGAAGGCGGGAAAGTCGGCGCGCGGCAATTCACCGCCCGGCAACGCCACTTGGTCGGTCCATTCCTTGTCGCTGCTGTGCAGATGCGGTTGCAGTTTGCTCAGCGCCATCTCTGCGAGTCGCCGATAGGTCGTGATCTTGCCACCGAACACGGACAACAACGCTGGAGCATCGCGCGCTGTTTCGGTCAGTTCCAACCGATAATCGCGCGTGACCTGGGACGCATTTTCGGTTTCGTCATCGGATAGCGGCCGCACGCCGGCATAGCTCCACGTCACGTCGGCGGGCGCGACCTGCTGGCGAAAGTAGCTGTTCACCGTGTTGCATAGATAAAGAATCTCGTCCTGCGAGATGCTGACCTGGGTCGGGTCGCCTTCGAAAGGCACGTCGGTCGTGCCGACCAGCGTGAACTTGTCCTGGTAAGGAATCGTGAACACGATGCGCCCGTCGGGATTCTGCAGCATGAAGGCGTGCTCGCCGGCGAACAGCCGCGGCAAGACGATATGGCTGCCTTTGACCAGTCGCACATGCGCAGAGGCTCTGGCTTGCGGGATGACCTGGAGGATTTTCTGCACCCACGGCCCCGCCGCGTTGACGATCGCGCGAGCTCGAATGTGCTGCGACTCGTTGGTTTTCAGATCCAGGCATTGCGCCAGCCACTGTGAACCTTCCGCCCGCGCCGAAACAAATCGCGTGCGCGTGCGAATCGATGCGCCTCGCTGGGCCGCATCGAGCGCGTTGAGCACCACCAATCGGCTGTCGTCGAC
This sequence comes from uncultured Gammaproteobacteria bacterium, assembly GCA_963710595.1. Lineage (GTDB taxonomy): Bacteria > Pseudomonadota > Gammaproteobacteria > Steroidobacterales > Steroidobacteraceae > Steroidobacter. The sequence goes on along the minus strand of CAVQAZ010000001.1, from coordinate 642,598 downwards.
CCAGCAATCGGAATAAGCGAAGCCGTGATCGAGCCCCGGCCGCAACGCGCCGTATTTGCCACCGGCGAGCCGCACGCTGCGCGAGGCGGGCAATTTTTTGCGACCGCCGATGTGATCGTAGAAGAACAGTCCCAGGCGCATCTGCCAGCGCGGCCGCAGCTCCGGCACATGCGGCAGGATGAACTCCATGGGGCGGATGATGTGGGGCGCGATTTGCAGCAGGCGCTCGCGTTCGATGAGCGCCTCGCGCACCAGGCGAAACTCGAAGAACTCCAGGTAGCGCAGCCCGCCGTGAATCAATTTCGTGCTGGCCGAGGAGGTCGCCGCAGCGAGGTCGGATTGCTCGACGAGGACGACTTTGAGGCCGCGTCCGGCCGCGTCGCGGGCGATGCCCGCGCCATTGATGCCGCCGCCGATGATCAGCAGGTCGACGCAATCGCCGGCGGTCCCGTCCACCGCTGGTGTCATGTATTTACCGCCACCCTGAAATCACCTCAAGCCCGCCAACGAGCGCGGAGAATACTCACACGCCGCCACGAAATGAAACTGTAGTCGCTGCGTGCCGCCGATTTAGCTGTCGCGTACACTTGCCCCATGACCTCCGAGACCCTGACCGACAACCAGGCTGGACTCCGCGTCGACAAGTGGCTGTGGTTCGCACGCCTGTTCAAGAGCCGTTCGCAGGCGACCGACGCAGTGGCCGGCGGGCTGGTGCATGTGAACGGCGAACGCGTGAAGCCTTCGCGGATTTTGCATGTCACCGACCGTTTGCACATCACCAAGGATGAAGTGCGGATGGAGGTGGTCGTGAAGAGCATGCCGACGCGCCGGGGGCCGGCACCGGAAGCGCGCATGCATTACGTCGAGACTGAAGAGAGTATTGCCGCGCGCGAGCAGTATCGCGAACGCGGCCGATTGGCTCCTCCGGCGCCTGTGGGCCGACCGGATAAACACGCTCGACGAATGTTGAAAGATTTGCGGCGCCAGTAGCGGCCGTTCAAGTCGACGCGGTCTTGCTGAAAGATCCGCCGCCTCTGCCGGCCATCACCGCCTGGATCTCGGCCACGATGGCTAACGCAATTGCTTCTGGTGAACGCGCGCCGATGTCCAGGCCAATAGGCCCATACAGTCGTCCCGCAAGCAACGCGGCTGTGGCGCCGAGTTCGCTCATCAGCCGGATGCGTCGTGGTGCAGGCCCGAGCAAGCCGATGTACGCAATAGCGCTGTCCGCCAACGCGGCGAGATAGGTTTGATCCGATATCAGGTGATGGCTCATGACGACCGCGGCGTCGTACTGTCCTGCTCGCAATTCTTGCGGCAACTCCAGGGCGGGTCGCAGCGCTACGCGGCGAGCTCGCGGAAAGCGCTCTGCGATTGCGTAGGCGGGGCGATGATCGAGCACGGTTACTTGCCAGTTCATCAGTCCCGCAAATTCAACCAATGGCATCGCGTCGGGGCCCGCCCCCAACAACAGCAAGCGCGGCGGCAACTCGACGGGCACGACGAGGAAGGTCGCATCGTCCGTAGCGATGGCGTCGCCGGCGGTACCCGCACCGCGGGGTGCACAGGACGCCATCGCCGTTGCGATCGCTGAGGGAGGTGACTGTTTGCTATTCAACGAGAACGCCATGCCCAATGGGTATTTCTCGCTGCGCGATTCCGTCACCAACGCGAAGCTCGCGTCGACCTGGTCGCAGCGGCATTGCGCAGCGAAAGCGAACGGCTGGTAGTCGTTGCTGCGATCCAATCGCGTGAGCAGGATGGTCATCGCGCCTTCGCAACCGAGGCCGATGCCCCAGATCACATCATCCGAGCTGTGCGTGTCGTAGTGCACCGTGACCGGCTTCCCAGACTGCAAGACGCCGTAAGCTCGTTCCATCAAGTCCGCTTCCAGGCAGCCGCCGCTGAGCAGCCCGGCGACCCGGCCGTCGCCGGCAATCAGCATCTGCGCACCGGACTTGCGATACGTGGACCCCAACGTCTGTGCCACTGTGGCCAGCACCAGCGGTTCGCCGCGACCGGCGTAGTGACGAAAGAATGCGTCGGTGGAAATACCGCTGTGGATCAGTGCGCTCTGATTCGATCCGCTGGGGGGCATGGCTGCGTCGAGGTGAAAACCAGTTCGGGCCGCTGGGGTCGCGTTGGGAGTAGAATTGTCCCAGCTTCGCCGCGACGCTGCATGCCCAATCGCCGCCGGCGGCGGTCAATTCATTGCTGATTCAGCGTCACGATGGCCCACTGCGCCGGGCCAGGCAGAACGGGCCAGGCAGAACAGAGCAGGGAACCTGGGCCGTTGCCGGCCGCTTGGGTCGTCATTCATCAAGGAGAGTCTGCATGCGTCGTTCGTTCGTACTTGGGTCTATGTTATTGCTGCTCGCGACGAGTCTCGGCCAGGCGACATCCTCGGTGGCAGCGGACGCCAACATCAACTGCACGATGAAATTCACCATGAAAGGCTGGTCGGCGTTCTACAAAACCGCCGATGGCCAGGGCACCGTCACATGCAGCAATGGGCAAAAGGTCAAGGTCAAGCTGTCGGCCAAGGGTGGCGGGCTGACGGTGGGCAAGTCTTCCATCGAGGACGGCAATGGCCAGTTCTCGGATATCGCGAGTGTGGATGAGCTGTTCGGTTCGTACATCTCGGCCGAGGCTCATGCGGGCGCGGTGAAATCCTCGGGGGCCAAGGTAATGACCAAGGGCGAGGTGTCGCTGGCGCTGAGCGGCACCGGCCGCGGGTTCGATCTCGGCGTCGCATTCGGCGCATTGACGATAAGCCGTCTCTGAGATACCCCTCCCCCCGGCACGTTGATATTTCACATAGCGGCACGGCTGTCGCTACGGCCGTGCCACTGTCAATTCTGCACGCGGCCAGCAGTTCCGACAGCCCCTGCGGACGCTTACAATGGCAGACCGTTCAATTGGGGAGACATCGCGCAATGCCGGGGTCTGAGACTCACAATATCGGTTCGTCCCCGGCGGCGCCGTCACCGGCATCCGATATCTCCCTCATAGAGGTTTTGCCACAACACCGCCTCGACGAAGCAGCGTTGTGGAATTACCTGCAACAACATCTCGAGGATTTTTCCACGCCGGCGCAGCTGCGCCAGTTTCAAGGCGGACAATCCAATCCGACTTACCTGATCCAGACGCCGACCCGGAAATTCGTGCTGCGAAAAAAGCCGCCCGGCAAGCTGTTGCCGTCGGCGCATTTGATCGAACGCGAATACCGCATCCTGCGCGCCTTGCCGGAAACCGCAGTGCCGGTGCCACGCGCACGACTGTTGTGCGAAGACTTCGAGCGTCATCGGTACGCCGTTTTATGTGATGGATCACGTCGATGGTCGCGTGATTACGGGCGTGACGTTGCCGAATCTCACGCCTGCCCACCGTCGCGGCATTTACACCGACTACGTGCGCATCGCGGCGAAGCTGCACTCGGTTGACTACAAAGCTTGCGGACTGGAGGGCTTCGGCAAGCCGGAAGGTTATGTGGCGCGCCAGCTCGACCGCTGGACCAAGCAATACCTCGCTTCGCAGACCGAAGCAAACGTCGACATGAACCAGCTCATCGCCTGGCTGGGCGCTCACTTGCCGGCGCATGACGAGACGGCGATCGTGCACGGTGACTATCGCATCGGGAACACGATTCTTCATCCCACCGAACCGCGCATCCTGGCGGTGCTCGATTGGGAGCTGGCGACCCTGGGTCATCCGCTCAGCGATCTCGCATACGCCTGCATGTACTACCGCATCCCGCCTGCTGTGGAAGGCAGCGGCGGCCTCGCCGGGATCGACCTCGATGCTCTCGGCATTCCCGGCGAGCAGGAATTCATCGAGATGTACTGCCGTTTCTCCGGCCGCGGCCACATCGCCGACTGGCCGTTCTTTTTGGCGTTCGCTTATTTCCGCATGGCCGCGATCACGCAAGGCGTGTACGCCCGCGCCTTGCAGGGAAATGCGGCCGATCGACGCGCCATCCAGTACGGCGAGCTGGCGAAAGGGTTTGCCACCGCCGGCCGCGAGATGACTCAGAACGCTTAGAGACAAACGCCGCCGCCGGCAGCGACGGCATGCGACGCATCAGCAGGATCACCACCATGTCCGCACAGCTCAATCCCGAACAACTTCTGGAAGCCTTTCGACGCGACGCGCGCGCTTGGCTGGAAGTGAACTGCCCCGCCGAAATGCGTTTGCCGGCAGCCGACGAATACGATATCTGCTGGGGCGGTCGCCGCTTCCAGTTCCAGAGCGATGCGCAGCGCGTCTGGCTGCAGCGAATGGCTGAGCGCGGCTGGACCGTTCCGGAATGGCCGAAACAGTACGGCGGCGGGGGATTGAGCAAGGATGAAGCTCGCGTGCTGCGCGAGGAGATGGCGCAGCTGAAGTGCCGCGTGCCGCTGACTTCCTTCGGCATTTCCATGCTTGGCCCGGCGCTGCTCAAGTACGGCACCGAAAAGCAGAAGAGCGAACACATTCCGAAAATCGCCCGCGGCGAAATTCGCTGGTGCCAGGGGTATTCCGAGCCGGGCGCCGGCTCCGATCTGGCCGCCCTGAAAACCCGTGCCGATGACCAAGGCGATCACTTCCTGGTCAACGGTGCCAAGCTCTGGACCAGTTACGGCGACCAGGCGGACTGGATTTTCTGCCTGGTGCGCACCGACTTCGCCGGCAAGAAACAGGAAGGCATCAGCTTCCTGCTGTTCGACATGGAATCACCGGGCATTTCCACCCGGCCGATCCGCTTGATCTCCGGCTATTCGCCATTCACGCAGACCTTCTTCGACAACGTCAGAGTGCCGAAGGAAAACCTGCTGGGCGACCTCAACAAAGGCTGGACCATCGCCAAGTACCTGCTCACGCACGAGCGCAACATGATCGGCGGCATGGGCACACAGCGCGTGACGCCGCTGAGCCAGCTGGCAGTGAAGAACATCGGGCTTGCGTCCGGCCGTCTCGCCGAACCTGCGTTACGCACCGACATCGCCCGTTTCGAGATGGACGCGATGGCGTTCGCGCTCACCATGAACCGGGTGACCGACGAAGCCAAGGCCGGCAACGAAACCGGCGCCATGTCGTCGATGCTCAAATACTACGGCACGGAGTTGAACAAGCGCCGCGCCGAACTGACCATGTCGGTCTCGGGCAGCGACGGTTTGAAGTTCGGCGATGCGCAGGGCGAGGAACAACTGGCGGCGATGTGGTTGAGGACCAAGGCCAACTCCATCGAAGGCGGCACCTCGGAAGTGCAGCTGAACATCATCGCCAAGAACGTGCTGCGCCTGCCGGGCGCGTAGGAACTCTCATGTCACTGGTACTTACCGACGATCAATTGATGTTTCGCGACGCTGCGAGACGTTTCGCCTCCGAGCGCGCCCCGGTCTCGCAACTGCGCAAGTTGCGTGACGACGCTGATGCCGATGGCTTCAGCCGCGCCGTGTGGAAAGAAATGGCGGACATGGGCTGGGCCGGCGTGCTCGTGCCCGAAGAACACGGCGGTGTGGGTTTCGGCTTTGTGGGCGCCGGCCTGATCGCGACCGAGATCGGTCGCAATCTGAGTGCCACGCCGCTGCTCTCGAGCGCGGTGCTCACCGTGACCGCGCTATTGCGCGGCGGCTCACCGGCGCAGAAAGAAACATTGCTGCCGGCGATCGCCAGCGGCGATCTGCTGATCGCTTTGGCCAGCGACGAAAGCGCCCGCCATGCGCCCTATAACATCGCCACTCGCACCACCGGCAAATACAAACTGAGCGGCCGCAAAGTCCACGTGCTCGACGGCCACGTCGCCGATCGATTGATCGTCTCCGCGCGCACCTCCAGCGATACCGTCAGTCGCAACGGCATCACTTTGTTCCTCATCGACGCCAAGGCCAACGGCGTGACTATCACGCGTTCCTCGATGGTTGATAGCCGCAACAGCGCGGTGGTCGAACTTCGCGACGTCGCTGTCACCGAAGCCGACGTCATCGGCACGTTCGACAAAGGCGCCATCGTGCTCGACGCCGTTCTTGATGCCGGCCGTGTCGTGCTCGCTGCGGAACTCTTGGGTGTTGCCGAAGAATCGTTCGAACGCACGCTTTCCTACTTGCGCGAGCGCGAACAATTCGGCGTCAAGATCGGCAGCTTCCAAGCACTCCAGCACCGCGCCGCTCATCTGTTCTGCGAGATCGAACTGGTGCGTTCCGTCGTCCTGCGCACCTTGCAAGCCCTGGACGCCCAAGAACCGGCCTCGGCCACTCTCGTCTGCCTCGCCAAAGCCAAAGCGGGCGACATCGCCCGCATCGCCACCAACGAAGCCGTCCAAATGCACGGCGGCATCGGCATGACCGACGAATTCGACATCGGATTTTTCATGAAGCGCGCCCGCGCCGCCGGCGAGACCTTAGGCGACGCGTACTACCATACGGACAGGTTTGCGCAGCTGGCAGGCTACTGATAACAGCAGGCGTAGCGTCTTGTCCCTCTCCCTGTGGGAGAGAGGGCAAGGGTGAGGGCTTCTTGGCGGCGCCCCCCTCACCCGCGCGGACGCGCGACCTCTGCTGCACAGGGATGTGCGAATGTCGCGGGCGCATGGATGCGCAAGAGCGGCTCTCAAGGGAGAGGTGAAGAGGACGTAACCCACCTGTAACCAATATCGAGGAACCTTCTTTGGGGGCTGGTCGTTAGCCTCGAAGCGTGCGCAGTGCCGTCACTTCGCCGCCTCATTCTGCCGACATATTGACCTTGTGACCGGCTGCTCACCCGACCCTGTCGTGGAGCAGGTAGGGTGGCAAGGTCACCGTGAGCCGACCGAGTCACCGATTATGACAATCGAGCGCGAGTACGATCCTGATGCCACTGTCGAGATGCCTTTGCCGGTGCAGATCGATACCGACATCGAAGAAGTAGACCCCGAGAAAACACTGGTGCGTGAAGACTGGGAGAGCGTGGTCATCCGTCGCATCGCCCCGCACGTAGCTGCGGTGCAGAGTTCGGTTGCGGAAGGCTCTGGAGCGGAAGCCCGCTTCGGCTGGGAAACCGAAGGCCTTCGTCGCCTGTCGCGCGAAATGGCGCGCGAGCGCGGCGAATAGATTTCGATTGATCGCGGCGTCGTTCCTTAAGCTTGCGACTGGTTCGCGGCCTTCGTCACTGCCAGCGCCTGTCCCACCTTGAGCTCGCCGCCGAGGCCGGACACCAACACCATGTTCTGACCGAAAGCGACGCCACGCAGCTGACGATCGAAGCGAAAGTCCTTCAGCGTCTGCAGCGGCTCGTCGCTGCTTCGTTCGCCCGTGATCTGATCCGTCGTGGTGATCGCACAGCGGATGCAGGGCTTGGACGCTCGTAGCGCGATGTCGCCGGCGACGAAGTCGAGCACCGTATCCTCGGCGAAGGGCGGCAAACCATCCACGACGATGTTGGGGCGGAAACGATTCATCGGCAGCGGCTGCTGCAAGCGGTTGTTCAACTCGTCCAGCGATGCCTGCGAAGTCAGCAGCCAGGGGAAACCGTCGGAGAACTGGTTCAGCGCTTCGATGCCTTTGGTCCAGGTCTGTGCACTGGGGCGCTGGCGGCGTTTATCGAATCGCACCAGCCGCGCCGGTTTGCCGAGATGCTCAGTCAGCCATGCGGCTGCGGCATCGCCGGCGTCGAAAGCCGCGCAACGATCGCCCCAGCAGGTGACTTCGACTTCCGGCCCCACCAGATCCAGCGGCAGCGACAGTTCCTGACCTTGCGGCTTGCGCAGTATCAGCCGGCCGCCGGCGATCGCAGTCTCGATCTGCGCCAGCTTCGGCCGCTCTCGCTGGGTAAGGAACCGACGCTCCGGCGTCACTACCAGCCACTCGCGGTCGTGGGCGAAACCCGTTTCGGTAATGCGCGCCTGGGTAAGAGAGATGCCGCGGCAAGACTTCACCGGGTAGATATAAAGGCCCGTGACATGAACCATAAGAACTGCGCCGACCATGCTATCGAGGTATTGCCGAAAGCATAACCGGTTGCGGTCGCGACGGCACCGCAGACGGTGGTGCAAACTGATATTGTGCGCAAACTCCAATGACACCGGGCCCGGATCAACTACCCAGCGACCCCGTCGCAACAACCGCCGATCCGCTGGCGGGCAAGGGCGCTCGCCTGTTCATCGTGCTGGCCGCGTTCCTGGTGTGTAACGCCATGATCGCGGAATTCGTCGGCGTGAAAATCTTCGCGCTGGAGCCGACGCTCGGCTTGTCGTCCCTCAACTGGAACCTGTTCGGCCAGAGCGGTTCGCTGTCGTTTACCAGCGGCGTGTTGCTGTGGCCGTTCGTCTTCCTGATGACCGACATCATCAACGAATACTACGGCCGCCGTGGTGTGCGGTTCATTTCCTGGCTGACGGTAGCGTTCATCATCTACGGATTTCTCGCCGCCTATCTGGCGATCGTGCTGGCGCCGGCCGGTTTCTGGGTCACCGTCAATGCCGAACGCGGCGTGCCGGACATGCAGGCGGCGTTCGGCGCTATCTTCGGCCAGGGCATGTGGACCATCGCCGGCTTGGTAACTGCGTTCCTGGTCGGCCAGCTGATCGACGTGTCGATCTTCCATCGCATCCGCATGCTCACCGGCGAGCGCTGGATCTGGCTGCGCGCGACCGGATCGACTGCCGTGTCACAACTGATCGACAGCTTCGTGGTGTTGTATATCGCTTTCGTGCTGGGGCCGCAGCACTGGCCGGTGCCGTTATTCCTGGCCGTCGGCACGGTGAACTACGGCTACAAGCTGCTGATGGCGATCCTGCTCATTCCGTTGATCTATCTGGTGCGACGTGCGATCCGTGCCTATCTCGGCGAGCAAACCTCCGAGCGTCTGCAGGCCGCGGCGCGAGTCGCCGGCTAAGTTGTTGTTACGCCAACGCTGTCATTGCGCTGGCAGTGCCGCTCAGAACAGCAATCGGGCCATTTCCTTACGAGTTTGGGCCACAATCGGATCGGCATCGCCGATCAATTCGAAACCTTGCAATAAACTACGCCGCGCCAGATCATCCTTATAGCCGCGGTTACTGCGCATCGTTTCCAACCACGCCCGCAACGCTGGTTCTACATCGCCTCCCAACAGCTGATGAACTGCAAGCGCATGTCGCAAATCCAGATCGCCGTTATTGGCCGCGACGCGTTCGCGGAGCGAGCGCACGTCCGGATGTGCTGCGATGATGTCGCTGAACGCGAGCAATGCGGCGAGTCGTTTTACCGAGGCATGATTCGGTTCGATGCCTTGCAGTCGCGCCAGTTCGGCTCGTGCGCCATCGACGTCTCCGTCCAACGCACGCAGCTCGGCGAGCTCGGTCAGGTAGATGATGTTGTTGGGGTCGCCAGCGATCGCACGTCCCATCACACGGCGGGCCTCAGCGAAATCGCCATCGGCCTTCAGCACCTGCGTGCGTTCCAGCGGACCGTCGGTGTTCTGCGGCAAATGCTTGTTCAAAAGGGCGCGAATCTGTGCTTCCGGGACTACCCCGACGAAGTGATCGACCGAGGTGCGGTCCTTGAACAGCACCACCGTCGGCAGGCTGCGAATGCCCAGCCGCTGCGCCAGTTCCTGCTGTTCGTCGGTATTCACCTTCGCCAGCTTGAAACGCCCGGCGTACTCCTCGGCCAACCGGTCGAGCATCGGCATCAATTGTTTGCAGGGACCGCACCACGGCGCCCAGAAATCCACCAGCGTCGGCACCCGGGCGGACGCTTCGACCACGTCGGTCATGAACGTATCGGCGGTGACGATGGTCGCTTCTTGATTCATGCGCGGCTCCACTACAGGACTGCTCTTGCAACCGTCCGGCATTTAATGGAGTTCCGTCGGTGGAATTCAAGCGCTTGTTTCGCTTGGAAATGTCGCCATTTACGTACAGCGCTTGCCGCCTTGCATTGCGCGGTCCGCCGAGGCCGGCCGGCAAGTCGCCGACAGCATCGATTTATGTTCCCGTTAGATGCCTCTGGCTCTTCGCTATTCGGTGCGGTAAAACACCGCGCCGCCTGGTCCCACATTTAAAGAAACACCTCATCATGCCAGTCGATCGTCCGTCCGCTGACCGGCCCGTTGCCGTGGCCATCAATCGCAATTATTTCGGGGATGAAGAACAGATAGTCCGCACACTTGCCGATGCAGCGCGCGTTTCGGACGCGCAGCGCGAGCGAGTTTCGGTGCGAGCGCAGGGATTCGTCGCCGGAGTGCGCAACCACCAGGCCCGCCGCACCGGGCTCGACGCATTCCTTCGCAAATACGATTTGTCTTCGCAGGAAGGCGTGATCCTGATGTGTCTTGCGGAGGCGTTGCTACGCATCCCGGACGACGCCACTGCCGATCGATTGATCGCGGATAAGATTTCTGCGGGCGACTGGGCTGCGCACCTGGGCGACGGCGAATCGCTGTTCGTCAACGCTTCCACCTGGGGCTTGATGCTGACGGGCCGCATCGTTCGTCCCAGCGATACGGACATCCACGATCCGCGCGGCGTACTGGCCCGCATCGCCGGGCGCATTGGCGAGCCGGTGCTGCGTGCGGCGTTCCGCCAGGCCATGCGCATCATGGGGCACCAGTTCGTCATGGGCCGCGACATCGACGAAGCGCTGGATCGTTCGGTCAGCAACGACAGCAAACTGTTCCGCCATTCCTTCGACATGCTGGGCGAATCTGCGCTGACCGCCGCCGATGCGGATCGCTACCTGGCTGCCTACCACCAGGCGATCAAGAAAATCTCTGCGCATGCTTCGCGAGGCTCGAACATCGAAGCAGCACCCAGCATTTCGGTGAAGCTGTCGGCGTTGTTTCCTCGTTATGAATTCACGCAGCGGCGGCGGGTGCTTGCCGAACTTGCGCCGCGCCTGCACGAACTCGCCGTTGCGGCCCGCGCCGGCAACATTCCGTTGACCGTCGATGCCGAGGAAGCCGAGCGGCTGGAACTGTCACTGGAGCTGATCGAGCACGTGGCTCGCTCCAAGGACTTGCAGGGCTGGGAGGGGTTTGGCCTCGCGGTGCAGGCTTATCAGAAGCGCGCGCTCGATGTAATTCGCTGGTTGCGTGACCTCTCGGAGTCGAGCGGCCGGCGCTTGAATATCCGGTTGGTCAAAGGCGCTTATTGGGATAGTGAAGTCAAGCGCGCGCAGGAGCGTGGCCACAACGGCTATCCGGTCTTCACACGCAAAGTGAACACCGACGTTTCATACATCGCCTGCGCCCGTGAACTGATCGCTGCCGGCCCGTCCATCTATCCGCAGTTCGCCACTCACAATGCGCAGACCGTGGCGACGATCATCGAATTGGCGGCAGACGCCAAGCGCAAGTTCGAATTCCAGCGCCTGCACGGCATGGGCGAGGAGTTGTATGCACAGATCGTCGGCGAGGACAAACTCGGCATTCCTTGCCGAGTCTATGCGCCCGTCGGCTCTCATGAAGACTTGCTGCCGTACCTGGTGCGCCGTTTGTTGGAGAACGGCGCGAACACATCATTCGTCAATCGCATCGTCGACGAGCAGACCGCTGTCGGCGACATCGTGCGCGATCCAGTCCTCGAGGTAGATGCATTGAAACAGAAGGCTCATCCGCGCATTCCGGCGCCCCGCATGCTGTTTGGTTCGTCGCGGCTGAACTCAAAGGGCGTCAATCTCGCGGACCCTGCCGAGTGTGAACCGCTGTTGGCTCAAATCAGCCAGGCCGCGCAGCAGCGCTGGGTTGCCGGCCCAATCGTGAACGGCGATTTGTACGACAGCCGCGGCGTCGAAGTACGTAATCCCGCCAACCGCAATGAGGTGATCGGTATTTCCACCGATGCCGATGCGGCGCTGGTTGACAAGGCCATTGCCGCCGCCGTGCCGGCACAATTGAAGTGGGATGCAACGCCCGCCAGTGAGCGCGCCGAGATCCTGGAGCGTGCGGCCGATATTTTCGAACAGCGCCTGCCCGAATTGATTGCGTACTGCGTACGTGAAGGTGGCCGTTCGGTTCCGGACAGCATCTCTGAGGTGCGCGAAGCGGTCGACTTCCTGCGCTACTACGCCGATCGCGGTCGCAACGAATTCGGCGCGGGCGTGCGCCTGCCGGGCCCGACCGGCGAAAGCAACGAGCTGCGCTTGCGAGGTCGCGGCGTTTTCTGTTGCATCAGCCCGTGGAATTTCCCTCTGGCGATTTTCACCGGCCAGGTCGCAGCTGCGCTTGCCGCCGGTAACTCGGTAATCGCCAAGCCGGCGGAGCAGACGCCGATGATCGCCACTCGCGCTGTGAAGATATTGCTGGAAGCGGGCGTGCCAGCAGACGCGCTGCATCTGTTGCCGGGCGATGGAGCGAGCGTCGGTGCTCGTATCGTTGCCGATCCGAGAGTGACGGGCGTCGCGTTCACGGGCTCCACCGACACGGCTAAACTGATCAACCGTTCGCTGGCGAATCGCGACGGCGTCATTCCCACCTTGATCGCCGAAACCGGCGGCCAGAACGCCATGATCGTCGACAGCTCGGCGCTGCCCGAACAGATCGTGAACGATGTGGTGCAGTCCAGCTTCAATAGCGCCGGCCAGCGTTGTTCGGCGCTGCGCGTGCTGTTCGTGCAGGACGAGATTGCTGCGCGCGTCGCGGAACTGCTGGCGGGCTACATGGAACAGCTCAGCATCGGCGATCCGATGTTGCTGACGACCGATGTCGGCCCGGTGATCGATGCGCAATCACGCGACATGCTGCGTGCTCATGCTGAGAAGATTACGCGCAGCGCACGCTGGAGCCACGCTTGCAAGCTCGGTCCACAGCACGAACAGGGCACGTTCTTCGCGCCGCTCGCAGTAGAGATCGAATCGCTATCGCAGCTCACCGGCGAAGTCTTCGGCCCCATCGTGCACCTCATCCGTTACCAGGCCAACAAGCTGGATAACGTCATCGATGCAGTGAACGCGACTGGTTTCGGATTGACGCTCGGTGTCCATACTCGCGTCGATGCGACTGCCCGTTACATTTCCTCGCGCGTGCGCGCTGGCAATGTCTACGTGAATCGCAACATGATCGGCGCCGTCGTCGGCGTCCAGCCTTTCGGTGGCCGCGGCCTGTCAGGCACCGGTCCAAAGGCAGGCGGCCCGTACTATCTGCATCGCTTCGCGACCGAACAGACCGTGACGATCAACACGGCCGCAGTCGGCGGCAATGCGAGTTTGTTGACGATGGCGGGGGAGTAAGAGGACCCCTCACCCGCGCTTCGCGCGACCTCTCCCAAAGGGAGAGGTGAAGAGTTCTTACCCTCTCCCTTTGGGAGAGGGCAGGGTGAGGGAATTCTTCAGCCGCGGCAGCGGCTGTCCCAGCGCCCCTCACCCGCGCTTCGCGCGACCTCTCCCAAAGGGAGAGGTGAAGAGTTCTTACCCTCTCCCTTTGGGAGAGGGCAGGGTGAGGGAATTCTTCAGCCGCGGCAGCGGCGTCCCAGCGCCCCTCACCCGCGCTTCGCGCGACCTCTCCCAAGGGAGAGGTGAAGAGTTCTTACCCTCTCCCTTTGGGAGAGGGCAGGGTGAGGGAATTCTTCAGCCGCGGCAGCGGCGTCCCAGCGCCCCTCACCCGCGCTTCGCGCGACCTCTCCCAAAGGGAGAGGTGAAGAGTTCTTTACCCTCTCCCTTCGGGAGAGGGCAGGGTGAGGGTGCTGCGAGCTCTCAGCAATAATTCTTCGGATAATCCAGCTCGGCGTTCACGCCGCTGTTCCAGGCGAGCTCGCTCCACGCCGCGATGTCGACCTCCATCGTGTAGATGGCGCAGGTCGGCAGGTTGTCGACGTCGCGATCGGCGGAGATGCGGTCGGCGAATTCGGTGAGGCCGGGATTGTGGCCGACGATCATCAGGTGCTGCGCCGTGCCGCCGAGTTGCTGGATCACTTGCAGGAGCATTTTAGGTCCCGCCAAGTACAGGCGCTCGTCGCGGGACAGCCTGCCTTCCGAGATTCCCATTTCATGCGTGATGATGGTCGCTGTGGTCAGTGCGCGCACTGCTGGGCTGGAAATGATCTTGTCGGGTTTGAGATTGCGATCGCGCAGGCGCCGCGCCATTTCCGGGGCATCCTTGTGTCCGCGGGCTTCAAGAGCGCGGTCCCAGTCTTCCTGTCCGGGATGCACAGGCTCGGTCTTGGCGTGGCGGAGCAGGGTGAGGCGCTTCATGAGCCGGGCTTTGTTAGCTGTTCGCGCGGATTTCGACAATGCCGTCATTAACGCGCGTCTCGTAGGTTTTGACCGGTTCGTACGCCGGTGGCGTCAGTGCCGCGCCGGTGCGTAAACAGAAGCGTGCGCCATGGCGCGGGCAGATCACTACATCGCCATCGACCGCCCCACCGGCGAGCTCGCCGCCATCGTGGGTGCACACATCGTCGATCGCATAGAACTCACCGCCGATATTGAACACGGCAATCAGCGTCGCGTCGAGCTCGGTCTGCGCGTAGTCGCCAGGCGCGATGGTTGCTGCGGCAGCAACGGGGTGCCAAGTCATCGTTCGCTCCGCGCGGAGCCGCCGGCGGCTTCTTGCAAGTCACGAGTCACTGGTCACCATCACTTTCCGGATTACATCATTCCCGTCTGCAGCCGAGCCGCTTCGGACATCATGGTCTGATTCCAGGGCGGATCGAACACCAGCTCGACATCGGCGCGCGTCACGGTCGGCACCAGCCCGACTTTATCTTTTACATCCTGCACCAGCACCTCACCCATGCCGCAGCCGGGTGCGGTCAGGGTCATCTTGATGTCGGCGATGCGTTCGCCTTCCGGAGTGCGGTGGATTTCGCACGAGTAAACCAGGCCGAGCTCGACGATATTGATGGGAATTTCCGGGTCGTAGCAGGTGCGCATCTGCTCCCACACCAGTTCCTTGACGTCATCATCGGTGGCATTCGGCGGCAGCTCCGGGCTGATCGCCGGTTCCTTGCCGAGCGCCTCCGCATCCTTGCCGGCGATGCGAAACAGGTTGCCTTCGACGTACACGGTGAAACTGCCGCCGAGCGCCTGAGTGATGAAGCCGGTCTTGCCGGTGCGCAAGGTCACGGGAATGCCCGCCGGAACCATGACGGCTTCGACGTCGCGTTGCAGGGTGACAGGTTCGTTATCGTGGCTGTGCATGCCGGGGAGGAACTAACTAGTGGCTGAGGACGGGTGAGCGGTCGGAGGTCATTCGGTCGAAACAGGTTCGGCGGCGCGCCCGAGCGCGGCATTGAGCGTGTGCCAACACAGGCTGGCGCACTTCACTCGCGCAGGAAACTCCCGCACGCCGGAGAGGGCGGCGAGCTTGCCGAGCCGGGTCGGATCGACTTGCGCGTCATGCTTGGTTAGCAGCGTGTGCACGTCATCGAACAAAGCCTGCACTTCGGCCCTGGATTTGCCTTTTACCGCTTCGGTCAGCAGCGAGGCGGACGCGACCGAGATCGCGCAGCCGTTGCCTTCGAATTTCACATCGCTGATACGCTCGCCGTCGAGCTTGGCGTACACAGTCAGCCGGTCGCCGCACAATGGATTGTGGCCGTCGGCATGCACGTCGGCGGCTGCCAGTTTGCCGAAGTTCCGCGGGTTGCGATTGTGATCGACGATCACGTCGCGGTAGAGATCTTTCAGGTCCATCGTCAGCCCAACACCTTGCGCGTGTGTTCGAGGGCGGCGACCAGCCGGTCGATTTCCTCGAATGTATTGTAGAACGACA
Organism: uncultured Gammaproteobacteria bacterium; assembly: GCA_963710595.1. GTDB lineage: Bacteria > Pseudomonadota > Gammaproteobacteria > Steroidobacterales > Steroidobacteraceae > Steroidobacter. Next base: position 626,953 of record CAVQAZ010000001.1, on the reverse strand, counting down.
TCGAGGCGCGCGCCGTGGCCGGCACCTTGAAGTAGTCCATCACCGGCATGGCGCAGTGATGGCCGGTACGGATGGCGATGCCTTCCGTGTCGAGGATGGTGCCGATGTCGTGCGGATGAATGCCCTGGAGCGTGAACGAAACGACTGCCGCCTTGTTCGGCGCAGTGCCGATGATGCGCAACCCGGGCACACTGCCGAGGCGCGTCGTCGCGTACTCGAGCAACTCGTGTTCATAGGCGGCGATTCGCGCCATGCCGATGGTTTCCAGATAACCGATCGCCGCTGCCAGTCCGATGGCGCCGCTGATATGCGGCGTGCCGGCTTCGAACTTCCACGGCAGCTGGTTGTAGGTCGTCTTTTCGAACGACACCGACAGGATCATGTCGCCGCCGCCTTGCCACGGCGGCATCGCTTCCAGCAATTGCTGGCGGCCATACAGAATGCCTATGCCGGTCGGGCCCAGCATCTTGTGGCTGGAGAAACAGTAGAAGTCGCAGCCCAGCGCCTGCACGTCGACGATGGAATGCGGAACTGCCTGCGCGCCATCGAGCAGTACGGGTACGCCATGCTGTCTGGCGACGGCGATGAACTTCTCCACCGGGAGAATCGTGCCGAGCGCATTGGAAACGTGAGCCAGGGCGAGCAGCTTGGTGCGCGGACCGATCAGCTTTTCGAACTCGACGAAATCGACTTCGCCGGTCGGCGTGATCGGAATGACTTTGAGCACCGCGCCGGTCTGTTCGCGCAGCAGCTGCCAAGGAACGATGTTGGCGTGATGTTCCAGCGCCGAGATGAGGATCTCGTCGCCGGGCTGCAGGCCGGGACGCGCGAAGCTGTGCGCAATGAGGTTGACGGCCTCGGTCGTGCCCCGAACAAAAATAATTTCCTTGGTATCGCGCGCGTTGATAAAGCGCCGCACGGTTTCGCGAGCGCCCTCATAGGCGTCGGTAGCACGCTGACTCAGCGTATGCACGCCTCGGTGCACATTGGCATGATCGTGCTCGTAGTAATGGCTGATCGCGTCGATGACGGCTTTCGGCCGCTGGCTCGACGCGGCGTTGTCCAGGTACACCAGCGGTTTGCCATGGACGGTCTGATGCAACACCGGAAAGTCGCGGCGGATGGCGGCGACGTCGAACTGAGGATCGCGTCGGGAAGAGGAGACGGCTGCGTTCATGTCCTGGCCTCGGTCGCTAGATTGAAACGCTCGTCGATTTGCTTCTCCAGCGCATTGCGCACCGGAGCGACATCGATGGTCGAAAGAATAGATTCAGCGAAGGCGCGGATCAGCAGCGTACGCGCATCCGATTCCGATATGCCACGCGAGCGCAAGTAGAAAAGGGCAGTCGCATCGAGCTGGCCAGTGGTCGCGCCGTGGCTGCACTTCACATCGTGAGCGTAGATTTCCAATTCGGGTTTGGTATCGATCTCCGCCGTCGCCGATAGCAGCAGGTTGCGACTGGACTGTCGCGCGTCGATCTTCTGCGCGCCGGGTCTAACGATGACCTTGCCATTGAACACGCCGCGGCCTTTGCCACTGGCGATGCCGCGATAATCTTCTTCGCTGGTCGTGTTCGCAGCGGCGTGGTCGATGCGAGTGTGGGCATCCAGATGTTGCGAGCCCATGGGCGCGAATAGGCCGAACAACGCTGCGTGTGCGCCACCGCCTTCGAGCAGAGCCGTGATGTCAATCCTGCCAAGGCTCGCGCCGAGTGCGATGTCGTGACAGGAGTAACGTGCATCACGAGCGATCTTCGCTTGCACATGACCGATATGGAAGCTGCGCGTGGATTCCTGCTGTACCCGGAAGTGACGGATCGCGCCGCCGTCGGCAATCTCAAAACGCGTCACCGCGTTAGTGAAATATTCGAGGTCTGCAGGACCGAGGTAGTGTTCGATGATCGTGCCGCGACTGTTACGGCCGGCGCGAACAATGATCCGCGGATGACTCATCCGTGGCGCAGCTGCGCCGGTCCACTGATGCACGACGTACACCGGCTCATCGAGCGTCACGTTGTCGGCGAGATTGATGACGACGCCGTCTTCGAAAAATGCCAGGTTGAGCTGCTCCAGCGCCGCACCTGCGAGCTGACCATGCTCGGTGAAATACGCAGCGACTTCCGCCGGTTCTCTCTTCAACCATTGGCTGAGCGTCAAAACCGTCACGCCCGGCGGCTGCGCCGTCTCGGATGACAGGGCCGGCATCCAGTGACCGTTGACCAACGCGATGCGCGTGCCCGCCGTAATGAGCCACTCCGGCTGTTTGGCATTGAGCGCCGAAGGCTCGGCCAACGTAAACGAACGCATTTCCAGGCGACGCAGGTTCGTGTATTTCCAATCTTCTTGCCGCGGCGTCGGAAAGCCGGCGGCCAAAAACTGTTCGAGCGCCGCGCGTCGTAACGCGATCAGCGGATCATCGCCCTGCCAGCGCGCATCGAACGTCGTCCGGTAACGCTCCACCGGCGGGGCCGCGCTGTTGATGCCAACCGCGCTCACGCCGCGGCCTCCTGCTTCACCCAATCGTAGCCGCGCTTTTCCAGCTCCAGCGCGAGCGACTTGTCGCCGCTCTTGATGATCTGGCCGCCGGACAGCACGTGCACATGATCGGGCTCGATGTAGTCGAGCAGGCGCTGGTAGTGCGTGATCATGACGATGGCGCGATCGGACCGGCGCAAGCTGTTCACGCCGCTGGCGACGACGCGCAAGGCATCGATGTCGAGGCCCGAATCGGTTTCGTCGAGCAGCGCCAGCGCCGGTTCCAGCATCGCCATCTGCAGAATCTCGTTGCGCTTCTTTTCGCCGCCGGAAAAGCCTTCGTTGACGCCGCGATTGAGAAAGCTTTCGCTCATGTGCATGAGCTTCATCCTCTCGCGCACCAGCGTCAGAAACTCGAACGCATCCACCTCCGGCTCGCCGCGATGCTTGCGAATGGCGTTCAACCCCGCCTTGAGCAGGTAGACGTTGTTCACGCCGGGAATTTCTACCGGATATTGGAACGCGAGGAACACGCCTGCACGCGCGCGTTCTTCCGGCGCCAGTGCGAGCAGGTCTTTGCCTTTGTAGGTGACGCTGCCGCCGGTGACTTCATAGCCCTCGCGGCCGGCGAGCACTTGCGCAAGCGTGCTCTTGCCCGAACCGTTCGGGCCCATGATGGCGTGCACTTCGCCGGCGCCGATTTCGAGGTTCAAACCGTGCAGCACCTGCTTGTCGCCGACGCGCGCCTGAAGATTTTTGATGCTTAGCATATCTGAGGATTCACCAGTCACTATTCACTTCGCTGTTCAGCCGACCGAGCCTTCCAGGCTGACGGCCAGCAGGTTCTGCGCCTCGACCGCGAACTCCATCGGCAGTTCCTTGAACACTGCCTTGCAGAAGCCATTGACGATCATGTTGACCGCGTCTTCCGAGGAGATGCCGCGGCTCAGGCAGTAGAACAACTGGTCGTCGCCGATCTTCGACGTGGTCGCTTCGTGTTCGACGCTCGCCGTCGAGTTGCGCACTTCCATATACGGGAAAGTGTGCGCGCCGCACTGGTCGCCCATGAGCAGCGAGTCGCACTGCGTGTAGTTGCGGGCATTGGCCGCACCCGGCAGGATTTTCACCAGGCCCCGATAGGCATTCTGGCCATGGCCAGCGGAGATGCCCTTGCGGACGATGGTGCTGCGAGTGTTGCGGCCGATGTGAATCATCTTGGTGCCGGTATCGGCCTGCTGATAATTGTTGGCAACCGCGACCGAATAGAATTCGCCCACCGAGTTTTCCCCGGTGAGGATGCAGCTGGGATACTTCCAGGTGATGGCCGAGCCGGTTTCCACCTGCGTCCAGCTGATCTTCGAGTTCGCGCCACGGCATTCGCCGCGCTTGGTGACGAAGTTATAAATGCCGCCGCGGCCGTTCTCGTCGCCGGGATACCAGTTCTGCACCGTCGAGTATTTGATCTGCGCGTCTTCCAGCGCGATCAGCTCGACCACCGCAGCGTGCAACTGGTTTTCATCGCGCATCGGCGCCGTGCAGCCTTCGAGATAACTCACATGCGAACCTGCTTCGGCGACGATGAGAGTGCGTTCGAACTGGCCGGTCTTGGCTGCGTTGATGCGGAAGTAGGTCGACAGCTCCATCGGGCAGCGCACGCCCTTGGGCACGAATACGAACGAGCCGTCGGAGAACACGGCCGAATTCAAGGCGGCAAAGTAGTTGTCGGTGTACGGCACGACGCTGCCCAGATAGCGCTCGATGAGTTCCGGATACTTGCTCACGGCTTCGGAGAATGAGCAGAAGATGACGCCGGCCTTGCCCAGGCGCTCTTTGAACGTAGTCGCGACGGACACGCTGTCGAACACCGCATCGACCGCGACGCCGGCCAGCCGGGCGCGCTCGTGCAACGGGATGCCGAGCTTGTCGTAGGTCTCGAGCAGCTTGGGATCGACGTCTTCGAGACTCTTCGGCGCATCCGCTCGGGCTTTGGGCGCCGAATAGTAGGAAATCGATTGATAGTCGATCGGTGCAATGCGCAGGTGGGCCCAGTGCGGCTCCTTCATGGTCAGCCAGTGGCGGTAGGACTTCAGCCGCCAGTCGAGCATGAATTCCGGTTCGGCCTTTTTGCGTGAGATGAGGCGGACCACGTCCTCATCGAGGCCGGGGGGCACCGTATCGGATTCGATGTCGGTGACAAAGCCGTGCCGGTACTTCTGTCCGACCAGCGCTTCGAGGGTGGGATCGTTCTGCGGATTGCTTGCCATTGGAAAAGTCAGCGCAAAAATTGAAGCGATTGGGGCGGCAGCTACTCGTGCGAGGCGCGCATGCGCGTCAGGGGCACCGTAGTGGCGACGCCACGGTCGTTGCCGGCGAGCTGGGCCAGCGAAATGTCTGTCAGCGCGCGGCGGATGGCGGCATTGACCTTCTGCCAGGCATATCCCACGCGGCAGTTGGATTCCAGCCCACAGGTGCTGTGCGCACCGCTGCATTCTGTGATGGCGACAGGGCCTTCGAGCGCATCGAGGATGCGCGCCGCGGTGATTTCCGCCGGCGGCAGTGCGAGTTGATAACCACCGTGACTGCCGCGCGCGGAGATTACGAGGGCGCTGCGCTGGAGTTTTTTCAGCAGTTTGCTGACCGTCGGCAGCCCCACATGAGTGCACTCGGCGACTTCGGCCGCGGTCCACAGCCGGCCGGGTTGCCCGGCCAGGCAGGCGAGAATCACCGTGCCGTAGTCGGTCAGCTTGCTGATGCGGAGCATGGGAAATCCATTGTCGCGGCGGTCCTGGCTGGGTTCCGGGCAGGAGGCAGTGAGGGGCCCGGAAGTGGATATGGGACCATTCTAGTCCCAATGCAATCCTGTGACTACTCCACAGCGCTGCCCGGCCCCGGTGCGCGCGTTGTCGTCCTCCTACAACAACTGCCGCCGCTGAGGGCTCAGGCGATTTGCTATCCTACGTGCCCCAAAAACTTGAGGCTTGCCGAATGGGCTGACGCTGCGGGCGGCGTCCAGCCGCGCGCAGGCTCACCCCTGAAGGTGGAGGAACGTATGAATCGCAGTGAACTTGAGTCGATTGCGCGCGCGATGGTCGCAAAGGGCAAAGGTATCCTGGCCGCCGACGAGTCGAGCGGCACCATCAAGAAGCGCTTCGACGGCATCAAGCTGGAATCGACTGAAGAGGCGCGTCGCACCTATCGTGAACTGCTGTTCACCACGCCGAACGTGGCCGATCACATCAGCGGCGTCATTCTTTATGACGAGACGCTGCGCCAGAAGACCAAGGACGGCACGCCGTTCGCGCAGCATTTGAACAAGCTCGGCATCGTGCCGGGCATCAAGGTCGACATGGGCGCGAAGCCGCTGGCCAATTTCCCCGAACGAAACGATCACCGAAGGCCTCGATGGCCTGCGCGAACGTCTCGCGGAATATCACAAGCTGGGCGCGCGCTTCGCCAAGTGGCGTGCGGTGATCGACATCGGCGAAAGACATTCCGACGCAGTTCGCGATCGACGCGAACGCACATGCATTGGCGCGTTATGCCGCGCTATGCCAGGAAGCGAACATCGTTCCCATCGTCGAGCCGGAAGTGCTGATGGATGGTGATCATTCGCTCGAGCGTTGCGAAGAGGTGACGAGCGTCACGCTGGCAGCGGTGTTCCAGCAGTTGTATTCACATCGCATTCATCTCGAAGGCATGATCCTGAAGCCCAACATGGTCATCTCGGGAAAGAAGAACGCCTCGCGCGCCGATCGCCAGCAAGTTGCCGAAACGACCGTGCGCACGCTGAAGCGTTACGTGCCGAGCGCGGTGCCGGGAATTGCATTCCTCTCCGGTGGCCAGAGCGCCGCCGAAGCGACCGAACACCTGAGCCTGATGAACAAGCTCGGGCCGCTGCCGTGGGAGCTGACGTTCTCGTACGGCCGCGCGTTGCAGGACGAAGCGTTGAAAGCGTGGGGCGGCAAGCCGGAAACGTTCGCAGCGGGGCAGAAGGCTTTCGCCCGCCGCGCCCGGTTGAACGGCCTGGCCCGCAACGGCAGCTACACCGCCAAGTCCGAACAGGACGCGGCGTAAGCGCCACCTAAGGCATTGCTAAGTATGGGCGGCGACACTCTCTCTATCGAGGCCATGAATGGTATCCGCAAAGATCTCCTCGATGAGCACCGCTAAGTCGTCCGCCCCCACTGCCGCAGCTGCCGCGCCGATCGTCGAAGTCCGCGACGTGCATTATTCGGTCGGCAGCCGCGTCATCTTTTCGGGCCTGAATCTGTCGATTCCGCGCGGCCGAATAACCGCGCTCATGGGACCGAGCGGCACCGGCAAGACCACTCTGCTGCGCCTGATGACCGGCCAGATCAAACCGACGCGCGGCCAGATCCTGTTCGATGGCGTGGATGTTTCGGCGCTCAGCACGCGAGAGCTGTACAAGCTGCGCCTGCGCATGGGCATGTTGTTCCAGAATGGCGCGCTGCTTACCGACATCAATGTTTTCGAGAACGTCGCGTTTCCGTTACGTGAGCACACCGACCTGCCCGAATCGTTGATCCGCAATATCGTGCTCACCAAACTGCAAGCAGTCGGTCTGCGAGGCGCCGCTCAGTTGATGCCGGCGGAGTTGTCGGGCGGCATGGCGCGTCGCGTTGCGCTGGCGCGCTCGATGGCCACCGATCCGGAAGTGCTGATTTACGACGAGCCCTTCACCGGCCTCGATCCGATTTCCATGGGCATGATCGTGCGGCTGGTGCGCCAGATGAACAATGCGCTCGGCGTCACCAGTATCGTGGTGTCGCACGACGTCGAAGAGCTCTCCGAGCTCGCCGACACCAGCTACATCATCGCCGGCGGCAAGGTCGCCGCCGCCGGCACCTTCGATGACTTGAAAGGTCATCAGTCGGAGATCGTCAATCAATTCGTCAACGGCCTGCCCGACGGGCCGGTGCCATTTCACTATCCGGCGGCCGACTACTACCAGCAGCTGCTGGCGGATCCTGCATGAAGTTGTTGCGCGAGCTGGTAGATAACGCGGGTGACTTTGCCGCGACAGTGGGTGGTGTGACGCTGTTCCTGGGGCGCGTGCTCGTGCAGATGCCGCGCGCGCTGCTGCGGCCAACCTTGGTCATCGAGCAGATCCACAATGCCGGTGCGTTGTCGCTCGTCATCATCATGACCTGCGGCCTGTTTGTCGGCGCGGTGCTGGGCCTGCAAGGCTATGAACTGCTGTTGCGCTTCGGTTCGGAAGACGCACTCGGCACCGCCGCGGCGCTGGCGCTCGTCAAGGAACTCGGCCCGGTGGTCACTGCGCTGTTGTTTGCGGGCCGTGCCGGCACTGCGCTGGCCTCCGAGATCGGCTTGATGCGCGCCACCGATCAGTTGACTGCCATGGAAATGATGGCGGTCGATCCGATTCGTCGCGTCATCGCGCCGCGCTTTATCGGCGGGCTGGTGGCGATGCCGCTGCTCACTATCATCTTCATCGCCATCGGCATCTTCGGCGTTCAGGTGGTGGGCGTGCAGATGTTCGGCGTCGACTCGGCCTCATTCTGGTCGCAGATGCGTTCCAGCGTCGCGGTCAACGACGTGACGGAGGGCTTGATCAAGGGCTGCGTGTTCGGCTTCGCGTGCAGCCTGGTGGCGGTGTACGAAGGCTACACCGCCATTCCTACCGCCGAGGGCGTCGGCAGGGCGACCACGCGCACCGTCGTGATTTCCGCGGTGCTGACTTTGATGCTGGATTACATGCTCACAGCGGTCATGCTGTGATTGCGGAGCGATTATGCGTTCATCACGGGCTGTAGAAATTTCCACCGGGCTGTTCGTGCTGCTCGGTTTCGCGTCGCTGTTTTTCCTGGTGACGCAGATCACCAATCGCGAGCTGACCGTCAACGGAAGCGGCAGTTACGAAGTCAACGCGCGCTTTGAAAACGTCGGCAGCCTGAAGCCCGGAGCGGCGGTGTCGATGGCCGGCGTGACCGTGGGCCGGGTTGAATCCATCATTTTCGATCAGAACATCTACAAGGCGGTGGTCACCATGAAGATCGCCTCCGAGTACAACCGTATCCTGCCGACAGCGATGCTGCCATCATGACGTCGGGCCTGCTGGGCGGGCAGTACGTCGGCATCACCGCCGGCGGCGCGGAGGAATATCTCAAGAGCGGCGATCGCATCGAGCTGGTGCAGGATGCGCTGGTGCTGGAAAACCTGATCAATCAGTTTGCCGCCAACTTTGCCAAAGGCGGCGATGACGATAGCTCGACGACCGACTCGCAGGCCGATGCCAAGGCTGACGAGGCCAAGAGCGGGACCGAGAGCGATCAACCCAAGACGGAGGAAGCGAAGCCATGAATCTGGCACTGAATTTGTTCGTGAAGCAGTCTCGCCGGTTGTTGCTGGCTAGTTTGTTCACTGCCTTGTGCTTCGGCACGGTGGCCGGCGCGGCGGAAGATACTTCGAAGCTCGGACCGCAGGAGCTGATCAGCAAGGTGGCGCAGGATACACTCAAGGATCTTGACGCCAACCGCACCGAGTACACCAAGGACAAGAACAAAGTCCGCGCGCTTGTCGACAAGAACATGCTGCCGTATTTCGACACTGCCTACTCGGCGCAGCTGGTGCTGGCGAAGCACTGGCGCACCGCGACGCCGGAGCAGCGCAAGCGTTTCGTCGAGGCGTTCTACCAGTCACTGCTGCAGAATTACGGCGAAGCGCTGCTGGAATTCACGCCCGAGCGACTGAAGATCCTGCCGTTCCAGGGCAACCTGAGCGATAAAGTCGTCACCGTGCGCACTGAAGTCCGCCGTGATAACGGCAGCCGCATCCCGGTGAACTACTCGCTGCGGCAGACCGAAAACGGCTGGCGTGCTTATGACGTGCAGATCGAAGGCGTGTCGTACGTGAAATCTTTCCGCACCGACTTCGGTTCGGAGATCGACCAGAAAGGCCTCGAAGCGGTCATCCAGCGCCTGGAAGCGCAGATTGCCAGCGGCACGATCAAGAAGCCGACTGCGTCTTCATAATGATCGCATTGAAATCCTCCGCTGGGGCAACGGCCACGCTTGAACCGCTCGGCGACGGGCGGTTCAAGGTCTCCGGCCCCTTGAACGCCGGGACCGCCGGTGCATTGCTCGAGCGCAGCGCAGAGTTATTCAAAGATGTCAGCAACCTCGACCTGGATTTGAGCGGTGTGCCGGAAGGGGACAGCGCCGGGCTCGCATTGCTGATCGAGTGGTTACGAGTGGCGAGAAAGAACAAGCAGCAGATCCACTTCGCCAATCTGCCGCAACAGATCGCGGCGCTGGCGGTCATCAGCGAAGTGGCAGAGTTGCTGGTTCCCGACGCGAGCCAGCGCCCGGCTTCCTGATTCCGTACCGGGGTCGCATCCCGCGTGCCCGAGTCAGCTTGCGTGCTTCATAATGGGGCCGTCTCCCTCTGACGACCCGCCCAATGCTCGCGCAAGTCGACCCCTTTCAAGCCCTCGCCATCAGCCGGCTCGCTCATGCTCTGAAGGCTGAAGGGCGTTCGGTCATTCATATGGAGTTCGGCCAGCCTTCGACCGGCGCGCCGCGGGCCGCGATCGCAAAGGCCCACCAGGTGCTGGACACGGATGCCATGGGGTATTGGGAAAGCCCGGCGCTCAAAGCGCGCCTGGCCCGCCACTATCGCGAAATGTATGGCGTCACGGTCGAGGCCGAGCAATTCATCCTGACGTGTGGCGCGTCACCTGCCTTGGTGATGGCGTTGAGTTCCAGGTTTTCGCCGGGTGACCGGATCGCGCTGGCGCGTCCGGGCTATGTGGCCTATCGCAACGCGTTGCGAGGGTTGCATCTGCAGCCGGTCGAAATCCCGTGCGGGCCGGAGTCGCGTTTCCAACTCACCGCCGCCAGTCTCGCGGCGCTTGATCCGCCGCCCCAGGGGGTGATCGTCGCCAGCCCGGCGAATCCCACCGGCACCATCATTGCAGCGGCAGAACTCGAGGCCATCGCGGCTGTGTGCCGCGAGCGCAAGATCACCATCGTCTCGGACGAGATCTATCACGGGCTCAGTTATATCGGGCCGGCGCGCTCCATGATCGAGTTCGAGCCGCAGGCGCTGATCATCAACAGCTTCTCGAAATATTTCAGCATGGTCGGCTGGCGACTTGGTTGGTTGCTCGTGCCTCCAGAGCAGCTGGAGCGCACCAGGGCATACATGAGCAACATGTTCCTGACGGCACCCTCCTTGAGTCAGCACGCCGGCTTAGTCGCGCTCGACTGCCGCAATGAACTGGAAGGATATGTGGCGACTTATGCGCGTAATCGGGAGTTGTTGCTGGAAGCGTTGCCGCGTCTCGGTCTGCTCAACATCGCGCCACCTGATGGCGCGTTCTATATCTACGCGAATGTTGGCCACCTGACCAACGACAGCCTGGACTTTTGCAAGTCGCTGCTGCGTGACACGGGCGTCGCTACAGCTCCAGGAATCGACTTCGATCCCGTGGAAGGCCATCGCCACATGCGCATGAGCTTCGCCGTGTCGACGCCGGAAGTTGAAACTGCTATCGAGCGGATGACGCCTTGGTTTGAGCAGAGGCGCAACGGCGGCTGAGAAGAGGCATAGCGGCGGGACCGCGCACGGGACCCTTGCCACGCTTTCGCGTGGCCGTTCGTCGTGCCCCTTACGGCTGCGGAGCTTGCGGCACCTGCGGCTCTTCCGGCTCCTCTTCCAGCACGTCTTCGAGGGTTTCCGGCGGTGGGTTGCCGTCGAACACGTTGAACTCGCGTTGCTGGGCCCAGGCGTCGCGAATGAATGCGTACGGGTCGTACGTGCGTTGCAGGGTCTCGTCCAGCGACAGCAGCTCCGAGCGAGAGTGGACAACGCTGATGACTCGTTCGCCCCATTCCGCTTCCCACGGCACGTCGGCGTACTGCAGCGGGTTGGTGAACCAGTCGACAGCCCTTGATGGCGCGTCGCGCAGCGAGGAGGGACCGAACAACGGCAGGTTCAAGAACGGGCCGGAAGGCACGCCCCACACGGCCAGTGTCTGGCCGAAGTCTTCGTCGTTCTTCTCCAGGCCCACGGGCGTTGCGACATCGAACAGTCCGCCGATGCCGAGCGTGGTGTTGAGCAGGAAACGGCCGGTGTCTTTGAGGCCGGGTCCGAACTTGCCTTGCAGGAACTGATTGACCGCGGTGGTCGGGTACTCGAGATTGCTGAGAACGTTGCCTACGCCGGTGCGCACGAAGCTGGGCGTGATTTTTCTGTAGCCCTTGGCGACCGGCTTGAGCGCGGCGCGATCAACGGTGTCGTTGAATTTGTAGACGCCGCGATTGAAACCTTCCCAGCGATCGTCGTTGACGGTGCGGCCGGGAGTGGCAGCGCAGCCGGCGATCAGCGCGGCGGACATAACAAGCGGCGCGGCGCGCATTGGAGTGGACATGCGTCGTGAATCCTTCAAGCGAACGAGAAATACGGGTAGACGTTGCGAGCTTGCGCAGTCAATCCCGAAAAGGATTGTATCAATTTGCGCGTCTGCGGCTGCCGCCGCCGTTGCTCGCTTCGATGGAGCGACGCGCACTGCGCTTGGGCAATGCTTGCTGAATTTCGTCCAGGCGGGCTTCGAACCGCGCGCGCTGCACTTCGGAGATCTTCGGCACCGCCAGCGCCAGCTGCAGCTGGTTGACCGCCAGCAGCAGGTCGCCGCTGAGGATGTGGTACTCCGACATGTAGAAGTACGAGTCGGCGACATCGCCCGCCGCGTTCGCGGCCAGGGCGGTCAGCTTGGCCTGCTCGGGCGTGGGCGGCACGGTGTTGAACAGATCGAGCAGGATTTCGTGCGCCTTCTTGGACTCGCCCAGCTGCATCAGAGATTCGGCGTAGCGAATAGTGACGGCGACATTGCGAGGGAACAGTTCGCGCGCTCGCTTCAAGGTCTGCAGCGACTCTTTGCCGTCCCCGGCCTGCAACTGCGCCTGCCCAAGTGCGGTGTGGTACTGAAGAATCGTCGGATTGGCCGCGCGCAGGCGTTCGAAAATCGGCACTGCTTTGGACGGCTGGCCGGCCATCATCAAGGCCAGCGCCTGGCCATAAATCTGCGCCGAGGTCGCGTCGGGTTCGTTGCCGATGATCGCGGCGTAGTACTCGCGCGGATCCTCGCCGGACGGCGTTGACAGCACGCGCAGGCGCTCGCGGGTCAGCGCATAACTCACACTGGGGGGTAACGGCTCCACATCGAGCTGCGCCGCGCGTTCCCTGGTCTCCGCGATACGGTTGCTGCTCACGGGGTGGGTGCGGAGCATCTCGGGAATGTTGATTTCGCTGCCGCCGGCGAGTCGGCTCATGGTTTCGAAGAACGCCGGCATGCCGTTGGGGTCGAAGCCCGAGCGCGCCAGCAGCCCTAAGCCAACGCGGTCGGCCTCGGTTTCGTTGGAGCGCGTGAAGCTGATCTGCTGTTGAATGGCGAGGCTCTGCGCCGCAGCGACGCCGGCCATCGCGGCATCGCCGCCGCCCGCCGCCGCACCGACCAGGATGGCCGCCAGCATGGCAGCCGTGGAAACCAGGCTCGAACGACTCTGCGCCGCGATGCTGCGAGCAATGTGCCGCTGCGTGACATGGGCGATTTCGTGCGCCAGCACGCCGGCCAGTTCGCTTTCGTCCTTGGTCTTCAGCAGCAACCCGCTGTTCACGCCGATGAAGCCGCCCGGCAAGGCGAAGGCATTGATCGAGTTGTCCCGGACCATGAAGAAATTGAAGCGCTGGGCGCCGTCGTGCGCCTCGCTGGACAGCCGCAAACCCAGCGAGCGGATGTACTCGGTGACTTCGGGATCTTCCAGGATCTGATCCTGGTCGCGCAGTCCACGCACGATCATGCGGCCGATCTGGTACTCGTCTTCGAGGGTCAACATGGTCTGCGCCGGGCTGCCGATGTCCGGCAGGTCCTCGGGATCTGCCCGCGTGACGCCGCCCACCAGCACCAGCGCAGCCAGACCGGCGCACAGCAAGGCTTTGAAAAACGGCGCGGGCGAAAAGGAGGTCATTTTCACAGGAGGCAGTGTGGTGCGGGCCGAGGGGGCTGTAAAGCGTCACAATTTCGACCGAGCAGAGCGCCGTACGTTCAAAACGGGCGGAAAGTCCCGCGAATCGCACGCTTTTGGCTGCTGCAGCGGACGCGTGCTCCAGGCTCGAGGCGCCCAGCGGGCGGCGGACTACATACGAGGCTGAAGTTCTTCCGGCTGGCACCGGCGGATATTCGAGCTGCCGTCGACAAACGGATTCCGGTCAGAGCGCTGGAACGGTCCCAACTGGCATTGCTGGTTGCTGCCCTGCTTCCCTTCCCCGACGCCGCCGTTATAACATTGCGGGCTCGCGCGGGAGAGGTACCGAAGCGGTCACAACGGCACCGATTCGAAATCGGTTGAGGTCTAACGGCCTACAAGGGTTCGAATCCCTTCCTCTCCGCCACTTCCCCAAGAAAACAGCGAGAGAAAACAGCGGATTGCCGAGCAGCAGGCGGGGGCCTGTTGCCACATCCCGATCTTTGGCAGGGCGGGAAGCAGTGGGGAATTCGCTATCGATTTCCGGCGTCCATGGCTACGGGCGCAACGATGGCTATGGTCGCAGCGAAACTACGTGAAGGCCTCGAATACGGATTCGCTCGACGCATTCGGTCCGGCGCTTGCGCTCAAGCGTCCGACGAGGCCACGACGATCATCATCAGCTTTGACTCGACCTGTTGAAAATGTGCAGGGCTGCGAACTGCAGCAGCATGATGGTCTTGCCATCCATGAGCTCACCGCTGGCCACTTGCCTCAGGGCTTCCTCGAAGCGCAGCTCGATGACTTCGATGTCTTCCTCTTCGACGCCTCCGCCATCCGTTACGCGCTGAGCCGGCGAATATTCGGCGACGAAGAAATGGAGCATCTCGGTCACCGAGCCAGGCGACATGTACGCCTGCATGACCTTCCTCACATCACGGACGATGAATCCCGTTTCTTCCCGCAGCTCGCGAGTAATGCACTGCTCCGGATCGTCGCGATCCAGCAGACCCGCACAGGCTTCGATCAGCATCCCTGAAGCATTGCCGTTCACGTAAGTTGGCAAGCGGAATTGACGCGTGAGAATCACGGTCCGGCGCGCAAGGTCGTAGAGAAGAATCGTGGCGCCGTTGCCGCGGTCGTAAGCTTCTCGACTTTGAGTTTCCCAGGTGCCATTGCGCTTGCGGATCTTGAACGTCACCTTGCGCAGGACGTACCAGTTATCCGATAGCACCTCGGTCTTGATCAGCTCGATCGCGGGCTGCACGCTACGAACGCCTCGTCTGGTGGGAAAATGTCATCGAAAGCGCGGCAAAGGGTATCGTGCAAAAACGTGCAAAGTCAAGAAAAGTCGTGCAGAGTGCCGAGATGCTGGCATCCCAACGCAAGGAACACCTGCTGCAGATTCTTGCTGCTACCGGGCAGGTGATTGCTAAGTCGGTCAGCCGGGAACTCGGGTTGTCCGAAGACACGATCCGCCGGGACCTGCGTGAGCTCGCGAGTGAGGGGCGGCTGCAACGCGTGCATGGCGGGGCGTTACCTTCGTCGTCGGCCGTGGCGGATTTCTCGGCTCGTCAGCGGCTCGCCAGCGCTGCGAAAGTGGACCTCGGTCGCGCAGCTGCAAAAATGGTGCGGCCGGGACAGATCGTTATCCTTGATGGCGGCACGACGACGCTGCAACTCGCGAAGCACCTGCCGCTGGATCTGAAGGCGACCGTCGTCACACACAGCCCGACGATTGCGGTGGCCCTGGTCGAGCATCCATTGGTGGAGGTGGTGCTCATCGGCGGCCGGCTTTTCAAACATTCGGTGGTGGCGGTCGGTTCGGCGGCCACCGAAGCCATCGCGCGCATCCGCGCGGACCTTTATTTCATGGGCGTCACCGGCATTCATCCACAGGCGGGTCTGAGCACCGGCGACCTGGAGGAGGCGCATATCAAGCGCGCGCTGGTGGGCAGTGCGGCCGAGACGTATGTGCTCGTCTCTGAAGAAAAGCTCAATGCGGCCTCTCCTTACGTGATCGCCGCGCTGACGGAGATCGATGGAATGGTCGTGGAGCGCGGTATCCCGGATGAGTCACTTGATGTGTACCGACGCGCTGGGCTCACGGTCTGTCGCGCTTAGCTGTCCATTCCCATATCGCGTCGTCTAGCGGCTGATGCCAGCTGCGCCGTCAAAAGAATTACCATCGTCTTCTCGATGTTCGCATACATTGCAGCGAGGCTAGTATCGTTCACATGAGGCGGGCATTCGAGTACGAATCTGCCGTCGGTGGCTGAGTGCATCACCCCTTTCCTGACGATCACTGAGTCTGCGTCAAGCGCCCGAGCTGCTGTCCGGCAGATGTCAGCATTACCATCTCGGTGTGTTGCAGCGCTGGATCTGCGGAAATATCCTGGGCCAGCATCAGTCCATCGACGTCCGGCATCATGTGATCGATAAGCGCGAGACGGTACGGTGAGCCGGCGGCCGCCGCACGGCGCAACGCTGCAAGTCCGGTCGTCGCGCCGTCTGCACACTCGTGCTCGACACCCCATTTCCTCAGCTGGTCCGACAAGATGCGTCGATTGATTTGCAGGTCGTCGACGACGAGCACGCGTCCGATAGGTAGCAACGGCGGCGGGTGAACGCCCGCTGTCGTGCCCAAACGCAGCGGCAGACGGAACCAGAATGTCGAGCCGCCTTCCGCGCCACTTAGCATGCCGATCTCACCGCCCATGAGCTCGATCAGATGCTTGGAAATTGCCAATCCAAGGCCGGTGCCGCCGTAGCGTCTCGTGGTCGAGGAATCCGTCTGGCTGAAGCGCTTGAACAGCAAGTGCTGACGCTCGGGCGGTATGCCCAGTCCCGTGTCCGTGATCGAGAAGAGCAGGTGCTGTTGGTGGCCGCCATCGGATGATGGTGGCTTGTCTTCGAGGCACACGGCGACGTGCACATAGCCTTGGTCCGTGAACTTCAATCCATTGCCGACCAAATTGAGCAACACCTGACGGACACGTCCAGGGTCACCGAGAAGGTGCAGCGGGACGTCGTCGCCAATTTCCAGGGCCAACTCGATCTTCTTCTCTTCCGCGCGCGCCGCGAGCAAACCCAGCACTTCTTCCACGGCTACATCGAGATCGTAGTCGACGTCCTCGAGTTCTATATGCCCGGCTTCCACTTTCGAGAAATCGAGAATGTCGTTGATGATGGTCAGCAGGCTGTCGGCCGAGCTTCTGATGATGCGCGCGAAATCGGTCTGCTCGTGGTCGAGTCGCGTTTCCAGCAGCAGATTGCAGAAGCCGACGATGCCGTTCATCGGCGTACGGATCTCATGGCTCATCGAGGCGAGAAATTCGCCCTTGGCGCGGTTGGCCGCTTCCGCTTCGTCGCGCGCCTCCGTCAATTGCTGTCCATGGGCATCGATGCGGACGAAAGCTTCGTCGAGCGAACGTGCGAGTTCGCCGAGTTCATCCTGCGGCGTCACGCGTTGCAACGCCCCAAGGTCGCCCGAACGACGACGCTCGACTGCAATCGCGATGCGGTCCACGGGCTGGAGCACGTGACGCTGCAGCTGCCGCCAAGCGGTTAACCACAGCAGCAGCACGAGTACGAACAGGCCACTCGCTACCAGCAACGCGTCGCGAGTGAGGTCGCGACGGATCGCACGGACGTCCATGCGCACCAGTATGGCGCCGCGCTGCGCCAGTTGCTGACCCAGCAGCGGGGCATTGATGGACAGCGGCGCAATGAAATCAAAATCGGCGCCTTCCACGCGTTGTACGAAGCGCTTGCGTCCGCTGATGACTGCCTCGAGGCTGGACACGGCGGGCCCGTGTTCCTGGTTCGCCTGCTGATCGATGAGGTTGGAATGGCTGGCGGCAATGATGAGCTGATGCTCATCCACCAGCAGGATGAGCGAGGTATCCGGGGACTCGCTCATTGCGAGCACGACGCGCTGCAGTTCGCTGACTTGGTCCAGGTTTTCGCCTGCTACGCTGACTGTATCGATGAGCTGTATCGCCCGGTAGTGCAGCTGGCGCATCAGCTGCGCCTCTATACTGAAGTAGGCGAGCACGCCAATGGCGATTACCGCAACAGCGCCGATGACCAGCAGCGGCGTCATTACTTTGTGGCGCAGCGAACCCGTCAGCTTGCTCGTCGTCATTGCCTGCGAGTCTGGAGTGTCGATCCAACGGCGGCGGCGCGCGCCGCTGGATCGCCGTTCAGGAGGTTGCTTTCGTACACTCTCTTGTAGAGCTGGTCATGCTCGTGAAGGACGCTCAAAATACGCTGCACCAGGGCCGGCAGCGGGGAGTCTTTGCCGAACAGGTGCTGCTGGTCTGCGAATGGCACCAGGGTTATTCCGTCTTGGAGTGCCTGGCGAAAGCTCTCAGGAGTGACGCGCTCGCGCGCCGCCATGATTCGATATGCCTCATCGGGATGTTCTTGCGTGTAACTTACGGCGCGAAAGAATGCGCGGATCAGTGCTGCAACATCGTCGGGCCGATCGCGGATCACAGCCTCATCGAGCGCCAGCACATCGTAGATCTCGCCGGGTATCTGCCTGCTGTCGAAGATCGGCCGCGCCAGGCCGGCAGCCTCGAGCTCATCACTGCTCGGCGGGTAGGAGGTGACCGCATCGACTCGCCCGGAGCGCAGAGCTTCCGGCATGTCCTTCTTGCGTAGATAGACCAGAGAAACATCCGGCAGGCCCATGCCATGCAGTTCGAGTGCACGCGAGAGAACGTAGACGGCGAGCGGCGAGTCAGTCACGCCCACACGCTTTCCTCGCAATGCAGGGATGTCTGCCAGCCCGGGCCGTGCCAGCACGCTATCGGCGCCGTCCGAGAAATCGATCACCATGGGAATCTGCAACTGGCGCGTGAGCAGAGCGCGGCTCTGCAGGACCTCCAGCAGCGAGAACGTTCCGCCGTCGATCTTGTCGTGCTCGAACGCGCGTTGCGTATCGCTCACGGCGTGGAACTCGATGAGGCGGACTTCGACGCCCTCCTGGGCGAAGAAACCTTTTTCCTGCGCCAGGTGCAGGAATTTGAACGGTGGCCAAGGGACCAGCGCGATCCGCAGCGGCGGCACGTAGGACGAACAGCTCATGAGCCCAAGGATCACTGTTGCCGTGGCCAGCAGGCGCGTCGACAGTGCGGTCGGGTTCATAACGGTTCGTCTGCGATGGCAACGTCTCATCAGCTATCGGCCGGCAGCCGGCTGGTCTTGATACGTGCGGCTAGGCATAGACACGAAGATTCAGGCAGTGTTTCCCTTACGCGTGTTGGGGACCTGCCGACAACCGTCAGCTCGATATCTTGCGCAGTGGCGTGACCGCGTTCCGAACCTTAGGGAACGAAAAAAAGTCGGCGATTGCAATCGCCCAGCACCAGTCGTGCAGAGCAGGGGAAGTCGCTCGCCTGGCCCGATAGGGCCGAAATTCCGTATCTTGACAGGTGTAACCGGTCGGTTACACTCAGCCAACAAAAGAAGCCGCAGAGGCTCGTTGGAGCAGGATACCGATACCCAAGAGCAGGCGTAACGACGCCCAGCTGCATTGCGTTTCCGGTCGCTCCACAGGACGCGAAACGGGAGACAGGCAAGATGCAATATGAAGGACAAGTGGCCGTAGTAACTGCTGCGGCAAACGGCATTGGCCGGGAAATCGTCCACGAGCTTGGCCGCCGCGGCGCGCAAGTGGTCGTCACGGACTATGACCAAGCCGGGGCGGAACGAGTCGCGCATGAAATCGTGGAGACAGGTGGCAACGCCATCGCGGCCCGATGCGACGTAGGGTCCGATGAGGATGTCGCACGCCTCGGTGAACTGGTACTCGGGCGCTTCGGGCGGATCGATATTTTGGTCAATCACGCCGGCGCTGGCGCAGGCGGGCCGGCCGACCGCACTCCGTTGGACGATTGGCGCTGGGTGTTCGAAGTAAATATTCTCGGCATCGCGCGGATGTTGAAGGCATTCTTTCCAACTATGACCGGGCAACGTTCGGGACTGATTATCAACACATCTTCGGGCCTCGGACTGTTTCCAGAGGTGCCGTTCGTACTGCCTTATATCGCTACAAAGGCTGGTGTAATCGGTCTTAGTGAAGCTTTGTCGCTGTATTGTGCACCGCTTGGTATTCGCGTAATGACGTTGTTGCCCGACATTACCAAGACCAATTTTCACTATTCCGGCCGGATCACCGGACTCGATGCGCAGAAGATGGCGAAGCTGCTGCCGCTCTCGCAGGAACAATTGCCGGTCGACGTTTCCAACGCCTTGTTTGCAGCGATCGAAAAGGGCCAATTCCTCGCCAGCAATATTCCTGATTTCGAGGCACAGCTGATCGCCAAGGCGCAGGCGCGCTACGAGCCCGACTTCCGGATTTATCCGCAAATCCGCGAAAATTTGACTGCCCACTGGCCGGTCCAGCTCTAGCATTCGCATGCGTCCGCAAGGGCCGATCGCCAAAAACAGATATAAAAAAAGTGTGCAGGCGCGTTTTACGGCCGGGTATCGGGACCGGGAAGGTTGGAGCGATAAGGTGACTTACGGCGTGACCCTGTCGCAGAAATTCTGAACGCGCTGATGGCCGCCACGGCCAAGAAAGAAATATCATGGATTTAACGGGCAAGACTGCGGCGATCATTGGCGGCGGGGGTGGAATTGGCCGCGCTTTGGTGCTGGCCCTCGTGCGGGCGGGCGCACGAGTTTTCATCGGCGACATCCGACCCGATGCGCTTTCGGACACAATAGCCGCGGCGTGCGAAATCGGCGCTGGGCAAAGTGGGGTGATCTGCGATCTCGCGGATGACCAATCGGTAGCTTCATTCAGCGACCAGGCATTTGCCGCGCTAGGCAGGATCGACTTTCTGTTCAACCATGCTGGCGTTTCGCTGGTGGGTCCGCCAGATCAGATCAGCTCGGAAGACTGGGCCTGGCTCTTGAACGTCAACATAATCGGTCTGGGCCGGTCCGTTGCCAACTTTCTCCCGCGGATGAGCGCCCAAGGGTCCGGCTGGATAATCAACACCTCGTCTGGCCTCGGTCTGTTCCATGATCTGCCGTTGGCCGCACCCTATATTGCAAGCAAGGCGGCCATCATTGCCTATAGCCGTGCCCTGGCCGTGTATTCCATGAATCTGGGCGTAAGAGTCTCGGTATTCGCGCCCGAAATTACCAACACGGACTTCCTGAAGACGGCGCGTGTCAAAGGTCTGCCGCCCGCACTGCTCGCGAGCGGTTTGCCGTTGGCAAGAATGCAGACCGCAGAGGAAGCTGCGGCCACGCTGATCGGCGGGCTCGCGCAAGAGCAGTTCCTGATCTCAGCAACGCATGGGACGCAGCAGAAGCTGCGCTCCATGGCGAAGCACATGCTGGCCCCTTCCAGCGATCTGATCGATGCCCACGGCCGCCGCGAAAGAGTGTCGCAATTGGCGTCGCTTCGCGTGCCTGAAGAGCAATTGGGGGAAGCGACTGAGTTGATCGCGAACTTTGCCACGCGGACCCAGGCACATCATGGCTGCATAGCCTATGAAGTCGCTCGGGACATATCCAGGCCCGCCACGTTCCGCATCTTCGAAATCTGGACCGATCAGTCGGCACTGGACGCCCACGTCTCGGCACCGGAGACGCTTGGGTTTCTTGCCACGCTTTTCGGGCTGGGCGCATGCGATTTTTCAATCACCCCACTCTGAAGATTGTCAGGATAAATATGAAAATCCTCGAAGGAAAAGTCGTCAGCGTCACTGGCGGCAATATGGGCATCGGCAAAGCCGCTGCGCTCTTGTTCGCGCGCGAGGGGGCAAATGTGGTGCTCGCGGCGCGCGGTGAAGCCGCCGGTGGCGCAGTGGCCGATCAGATCCGCAGCGAAGGCGGAAATGCTATCTTTGTCCGCACGGACGTATCCAATGCGAAAGACGTGCAGGCGCTCGTCGAGACGACGATCGCTACTTTCGGCAAGCTCGACCTTGCCTTCAACAATGCCGGCGTCGAGCAATTCGGCCAGTCCGTTGTCGAGCTGGAGGAAGCCGAGTGGGACCGGGTTTTGTCGGTCAACCTCAAGGGCGTGTTTCTCTGCATGAAGTACCAAATTCCGGCGATGCTGGCAGCAGGCGGCGGAGCGATCGTCAATACGTCTTCGGTGGGCGGTCTGGTGGCGACACCGGGTCTGTCGGCCTATCAAGCGTCGAAGCATGGTTTGATCGGTTTGACCAAGGTTGCGGCCCTCGAATTCGCCAAGCAGAACATACGCATCAACGCTATTTGTCCGGGTGGCACGAGAAGCGAGATGTTCGACAAGTGGATCGCTATCCCCGAGGTGAACGAAGCATTGTTGGCTGCGCACCCGATCGGGCGCTTCGCCGATCCCGGTGAACAGGCCCAAGCCGCGCTTTTCCTTCTGAGCGACGCCGCATCGTTCATCACTGGAGTCGCGCTTCCCGTGGACGGCGGCCTTACGGTGCCCTGATAGGGTCATCGTGCCCGTCGTGCAGAGCGGCGACTATATCGAGCGAACGTGCGATTCGCCGAGTACGTCCTGCGGCGTCACGCGTTGCAACGCCCCGGCTGGCCTTGATACGCGCGGTTAGGCATAGGCATGAAGATTCAGGCAGCGTTACCTTACGCGTGCCGGGGACCTGCCGACAGCCGTCAGCTCGATATCTTGCGCAGTGGCGGATGAGCCGATGCGTCAGCTCACAGTCGCATCATTTCGCGATGACGAACTGGGGCGCAGGTGATGAGTCTGTGGCAATGGCACGAGCCAGAAATCTGCCGTTGCGCACGGGTGTCGCGGCCCGCTCTGTCCAGGCCGCAGTTCCGTTGACGAAGACATGCACGACGCCTTCGGCCTGTTGGGCGGGGGCATCGTACGTAGCACGATCGATAATGGTCTCAGGATTGAAAACCGTGATATCCGCCTTCATGCCGACCGCGATCCGGCCGCGATCGAGCAGGGCAAAGGTCGCCGCGGAGAGCCCCGTCATCTTGTGGACGGCAGTCTCCAGACTGAGCACGTTGAGGTCGCGGGCATAACGACCCAGCACGCGCGGGAAGGTGCCCCACAGGCGCGGATGCGGCAAGGAATCGTGCGGCAGCCCGTCAGAGCCGATCATGCAGCAATGGTGCTGCATGATCTGGCGCATGTCCTGCTCGTGCATCTGAAAATAACTGGCGCCACCGGGCATCAGCCGCTCGGCGGCGCTGGCTTCGGTCATGGCCCATTCCTCGGCGATGGTCTTCAAAGTGCGGCCGGCCATCTCGGGATGGGGCGTGGACCAATTAATCAGAATCTCGACCTCGCCGTCGGCCAAATCCGGGCGTATGACGGTGGAGCCCGCAGTGTATGGATAGCAATCCAGATGTACCGGCTGCGACTGGCGGGCGGCGTCGATCAAGCCGAGAGTCTTGGCCGCCTTGCCCCAGTTGCGCACGCCCGCACATTTGAGATGCGACAGGATCAACGATGTCTGGCGCGGCTTGGCCACTGCAAAAGCTTCCTGCAATGCCTCGACAAAGCCGTCGAGCTCGTTGCGAATGTGGGCGGTGTAGACCCCGCCAGCCTTGCTCACTGTCTGGGCCAGGACGCTCAACTCCTGGACATCTGCTGCCTGGGCGGGAGCGTAGAACACGCCGGAGCTCATACCCACAGCGCCTTGGTCGAGCGCCTGCCGCAATAGAACATTCATTTGTTCGAGTTCGGCGGCCGTCGCAGGCCGCTCAAGATCCTTGACGCAACGCACGCGCAGGGTTGAATGCCCAACGAGCGCAGCGACGTTGACGCGCGGCGACACCGCTTCGATCGCTCGGCGATAGCTGGCGAACGTGTCGTAAGCGAAGTCATCCTGCTGCCCGAGCAGGTTGAACGGTTCAGTGACACTGTCGCGAAAGCGCAGGGGCGCGGCGGAGATGCCGCAATTGCCGACGATCAGCGTGGTGACGCCCTGGCTGATCTTGGGTGTCATCTCCGGCTGAGTGATGCAGATCAGATCATCATGGGTGTGTACGTCGATGAATCCCGGCGCCACCACCAGGCCGGTCACGTCGACGACCCGACCTGCCCAGATCTGGGTCAGATCGCCGATGGCGACGATGGTGTCGCCGCTGAGTGCCACGTCGGCGGCAAAGCCGGGCTGGCCGCTGCCGTCAATGACCCATCCACCTTTAAGAACAACGTCGGCGTGAGCAATGCGTTTGGCCATTACCGTGAGATTCGAATTCAAAAGAACGTCCTGAGGCCGCCGATTACGGTGTAGTCATCGTCGACCTCCATCAGCAATGGCCATTTGTCGAACGTGGTGCAGGGATGCGATATCTGGAAGCCCAGCAGATCGCCGAGCTGCAGATCCGCGCCGCCCGTGACGCTTAAGTAAGCATGTTGGTCGTTGAGTTTGTCGACGCTCAAACCGTCGATGGATGCAGGCGCGTCGTGGTGGCCTTCGCGATACCACCAGCGCGCTACGGGCAGGTCGATGTCGTAGGAAACATCGCGCTTGCCCATCAACACGATGGCTTGGTCCGGCTGCGGGCGCGAAATCACCCGCGACCATACTTCGAGCGCAGGAATGAGGTGCGGGGCTGGCCCTTCGATGGCCCTGAGCTGGATGCGCGTCAGCAGACGGCGATAGAAACCGCTGTCATGGGTCACATAACAGCCGCTGCGCAGGATCGGTACTAAGCCTGGCGATTTGGCGGACAGCACATGGGCGACCAGGTCATAGTAAGCCGAGCCGCCGGCGCTGACGATGATCTGATCCGGAGCCGCGAATAACCGGTCCGCGGCGAGCGACTCGCAGAGCCGCACGATGGTCTGTAGATAGGTCAACACCGCCGTGGTGTCGTGCCCGGCGTGATCACTGACGATCAGCCCTTCGTAGCCCTCTACACCATGAAGTTCGACATGAGGCAGGGATTGAATGGCCTTCGCGAGTGCCACGCCTTCCTCCAGAGTGCGAACGCCGCAGCGCGCGTGAGGCATGCCTACCTCGATCAGAAGCCGCGCAGGCGGCGCACCGGGACACTTGCCGAAACCCTCGGAAATTGCCCTCGCACCTTCGAGACAGTCGACCAACACGTAGTAGGCACGCCCCGGCGTCTGCGCCCACAGGCGGGCCAGGCCAGTAATCTCAGCTTTGCCGACCAGCTGGTTGGCCAGGATGAGACGCGACACGCCGATGTCGTGACACAACTTGAACTGCGTCATTGTCGCTACCGACAGGCCCCACGCACCGTGGCTGAGCTGGCGCTCGAACAACTGGGGGCACATCGTGGTCTTGGCGTGCGGCGCGAGCTTGGCTCCTACGCGCTCGATGTAGGCCTGCATTGCCCTCAGGTTATTGTCCAGCGCGGAGTGCTTCAGGATGGCGACCGGCATCGGCAAATCGCCACGCAGCAGATTCAAGCCTCGACCCGCCAGCTCCCCGCTGCGCCGGATAGATCCGTCAAGCGGCAGCCCCTTGGTTCCCGGGGGCAGGTCGATGTCGGTGAGGTCGCTTAGCTGCATGGCTTGTCCTGGTCAGCTCCTTGCGGGTTGTACGGCGATCACTTCTATTTCCACTTTGGCGTCGACCATCAGCGCCGATTGCACGCAGGCGCGCGCCGGCAGGCCTTCGCGAAAGTAGCCGGCATAGACGCGATTGAATGCCTGAAAATCACGGGTATCGTCCAGCCATGCATTCACCTTGACCACATCGTTCAAGGTGCATCCGGCCTGCTCCAAAATGGCGATGATGCTCTTGAGGCAATGATGGGTTTGAGCAACGACGCCGCCGGCAATGATTTCCCCGTCAGCGCCCATGGCGACCTGTCCGGACACGAACACAAAGCCGTTGGCGATCGTTGCCTGGCAAAACGGCAAGTGCTGCCCGCCCGAACCGGTCCTCGCATCGCCAATACGTTCGATCGACACAGGCTTCCCCTTAGAATTAGATCCGGCCGATGATCCATCAGAAATGTATCAAGGTCAAACAAAAATGTAGCGTACATTTCATTGGGTGCGGCGACGCAGTTGTGCTGTCCATGGGGTTATCGGTAGCCTGACGAGTCGCAGCCGCAGTCAGTTGGTTGGCATCAACCGCGGCGTAACCCTAAAGCAATGTTCGACGTCGAGAAGATGGCGATATGAAAAGAACGCGGACCCAGGACAGTGCCGATATCCTTCCACGGCTCGAACGCATGATGGATTCAATGACCCGCTCCGAGGTCAGGATCGCCAAGCGATTGCTGGCCTCGCCCAACGATTTCGTCCGTTCCAGCGTGCGCGCGGTTGCCGCCGACCTCGGCGTCAGCGAACCCACCATCCTGAGATTCTGTCGGGCGATCGGCTGCGAAGGCTTCAAGGACCTGAAGTTCCGTCTCATTCAGGAGCTGGCCCTGTCGCAGGCGATGAGCGATCAGGCAGTGCGAGCCACTAAGCCTGCGCTCGCAAGCGAGCTTGCCACGAGGGACAAGGATCCCGATGACGATCGCGTGTTCGATACGATCATTGAAGCGCTCACACGCACGCGCGACACGTTGTTGTACAAGGACCTGCTGAGCAGCGCCCAGGCCATTGCAAAGGCCGGGCGCGTTATCGTTTACGGCATCGGCGGCAGTTCGGCGACTCTGGCTGCCGAAGCACACAACCGTCTATTCCGTCTCAACATCCCGATCATGGTCTTCACCGACGGCTACACCCAGCGCATGTCGGCTGCGATCCTGGGCGAAGGTGATGTCGCGCTGTTCATTTCCTCGACCGGGCGCCCCCGCGAACTGCAGGAGAGCCTGGAGCTTGCGAAATATTACAAGGCCACCTGCATCGCCATCACCGACAAGGACACGCCGCTGGGGCGTGACGCCGACATCTGCCTGCATGTCGGGCTGGCAGCTGTGGGAGCCGAGGAATTCCAGCCCAGTCCGATGCGTTTCGCCCAGCTGTTTGTAATCGACCGGCTGGCCCACGCCGTGGCCGCTGTCGTGGGTGAGCGGGCTCATCTGGCCTTGCGCAGGATGCGCGGCAGCGTCGCTTGGCTGCACGGCATCGCGCCCCAGCAACCCATCGGCGACTGATCCAAGTCATCCGCTGATTCTCCGGCCGAAGCGGCACCGATTGCGGCAGCGCGGGGAGGCCGCGCAGGGTCAAGCATCCATCAAAATGTAACAACGCAAACATGAATGACGCTTTTTTGATTGACGATTCTGCAAAAGCGTGTTTATGCTCGACCCACTAAACAATCAGGTTTGACGTCGAGCGGATCGGGTTGACTTAAAAAACAAGCGGGGAGCGCCCTGCAATGGGGTGAATTGAGATGCAACGAGCCAGACGTGATTTGCCTGCTTACTTCGTGTCTACCTTGGCTTTGCTGAGCGTGTCAGTCCGCGCCGGCGCGGCGGATGCACCCAGTACAGGCGCACAATCGGAACCGGAGCTGACCGAGATCGTGGTGACCGGGTCGCGAATCATCTTCGAGCGGTTATACCCAGCCCACTCCGACGAGCATGATATCGGCCGAGGATATCGAGCTGGACGCCGCGCCAAACATTTTCAATACCATCGCGGAACTGCCGGTGCTCCAGGGCAGCACCGGGCGCAAGACCTTCGTCAACAGCACCAGTAGCGGCGCGACCGGGCTGAGCTCATTCAGCCTTCGCAACCTCGGCACGATTCGCACGCTCACGCTGCTCGATGGGCAACGCGTGACGCCGGCGAACGTGACCGGCGTCGTGGATGTCAGTCAGTTTCCGCAATTGCTGGTCAAGCGTGTCGATGTCGTCACCGGCGGCGCTTCTGCATCGTACGGGTCGGATGCCATTGGCGGCGTGGTCAACTTCGTCACCGACAAAGAGTTTGTCGGCCTGAAAACCAATGTCGAGGCGGGTCGGACGACTTATGGCGACGACGAGAGCATTACCGCTCAGGCGGCTTGGGGCGGCGCGCTTTTGGATGACAGGCTCCATATCCAACTGAGTGGTGAGTACGGCAAGGAAGACGGTGTGCCCTCCGGTGGCTTTGGCGGCGGTCCCGCTGCCAACGGCCGCGACTGGTTCCGATCGCCGGCGCTGCAGGTCCGTCCGATCGGCCAGACCAACGATGGCCGGCCGCAAATCCGCGATATCCGCAATGCGCAGCAGTTTCAATACACGAGGTATGGACTGATCACGAACGGTCCTCTGCAAGGCACCGCATTTGGCGTAGACGGTACGCCTTACCAATTCCAATATGGTTCCAACGGCGTTGCGATGGGCAACGCTCAGGTGACCAACTGTTTCAGCCCGTTCTGTGTCGGCGGCGATCTGAGCGGCAACGTCAACATGGGTCCGAGTCTGGCTGCGGAGCTCGAGCGGACCGTAGCCTATACACGAGTAGGTTTCGACGTCGGCGAGCGCACCCAGGTCTATCTCACCGCGAACGTAGCGCGCGTGAAGGGAATAAACGAGCCAAACGCGGGCACCGAAAAACCGGGTAACCTGACGATCGGCTGCGACAATCCTTTCCTGCCTGCTTCGATTCAGGCGGCGTGTGTAGCCGGCTATCCTACGGGCCGCATGGCATTCGGCACCAGCAGCGGTGCGTTCCCTGAGACAATCGACGTGGTTTCAGCGCGGGACCAGTTGCGTTTGGTTCTCGGAGTCGAAGGAGCAGTTGATCTCTTCGGCACGAGCTGGTCGTACAACGGTTATCTCGCACACGGCACCAACCACACGCGCATCGATGTTAATGACATTTCTCTCACGCCCCGCTACAACGCCGCCATCGATGCGGTCCGAGCCGCGGATGGAACGATCGTCTGCCGCAGCGAAGCGGCCCGGGCTGCTGGATGCCGGCCTCTGAATGTCATCGGCCAGGTTGCGGTCGATCCTGCGGCGCTCGCCTATGTGTTTCCCGCCAACGGGCCGCGGCAACGCTCTCGCCAGGAGGAGCAGGTGGCCAGCTTCAATATCAGCGGTGAGCCATTTTCGCTATGGGCGGGACCAGTGGCTTTCGCACTCGGTGCGGAATATCGCGATGAGTCTTACAAAACTGTCGGCGACCCCTACGGTAACGGTGTCATGGCCGGCAGCCCCAACTCGGCGGACTATCCCGTCGATCCGTTGATGAACACGCTGTCAGGCAACAACTGGTATGCCGGTAACTTCCACAACGGAGCAGGCTCCTATGATGTGAAAGAAGCTTATTTGGAGACCAACGTTCCGTTGCTGAATTGGCAGCCATTGGGCAATGCCAATCTCAATCTCGCCGTGCGACAAACCGAATACAGCACTGCCGGAAGCGTGACACCTTGGAAGGTGGGCGGCACGTGGAAGACGCCTTTCAACGGCCTGACTCTCCGGGCGGTGACCTCACGCGACATACGCGCGCCCAACTTGAGCGAATTGTTTGCGCCGCCGGTCGTCGTGAACGGTACGGTCATCTTCGGCGGCCAGAACCTGAACATTCTCGGGGTGACGGTCGGAAACACCGATCTGGTGCCTGAAATCGCCCGCAACACGACGTTCGGCATCGTCCTGTCGGAGCCGGATTTCCTGCCCGGCTTCAGTGCCTCGATCGACTATTACGATATCAAACTGTCGAATCTGATCTCGACGCTGACGCCACAGCAGGAGGTCGATCTGTGCGTTGCCGGAAATCAGCTGCTGTGCTCGCAGATGCTGTTGACCAGCACCGTTCCAAATACCAACTTCGTCAGGGTGCAGGCTTTCAACCTGGCTAAAGCTCGCAACAAGGGGCTCGACATCGAAATGACGTATCGATTCGGGCTTGCGGGGCTTGGCGTTCCCGGTGACCTGACGCTGCGGGCCCTGGCGACCCATGCGATCAGTTTTGTCACCGAATCCGGCATCGTCGGCACGATTCCGGTGGAGAGCGCTGGCGTCAACCTGGGCAATCCCGTCAGCTCCGCCGGCATCCCCGATTGGAAGGTCAAGCTGACGCAAGGCTGGAATACCGATACCTTTGGCCTGATGATCACCGAGCGCTGGATCAGCGACGGTGTCTACAGCAATGAATATATCGAATGCCAGACGGATTGCCCGGTCTCCACGGTCACTCGACAGACGATAGACAACAACGACATGAAGGGCGCCCTGTATATCGATCTTGGCGGGACGTACCGCGCGACCGACAATGTGACTGCGTACTTCGCGGTCGACAACGTGCTCAACAAGGACCCGGAACCGGCGCCGGGGACCACTGTTTCCTACGGCATCAACCCGTATCTTTATGATGCGCTGGGGCGCACGTATCGCGTCGGCTTCCGCACCAACTTCTAAATAACAGGGCACAGACCATCGTTAAGGCAGACAATCGTTGCACGCATGTGGGACGATTGTCTGGATGGGATCCGCCTGGATGGATTCGGGCAGGCCGATGGCGGAGTGTTACGCGTCTTGACCGTTCTTGCTGTTGTTCTCCTGGTCGCGTCACTGATTCTTCTCATCAGTTGGGGCCGGGTGCCGCCGTTTGCCGCCTTCATTGCCATCGCCCTGATCGCTGCGCTCTATTTCGGCATGCCGCTGCACGAAATCGGCAAGTCGCTGGAGCGTGGCGTAGGGGACATGCTCGGTGGGGTGGCGGCGATCATTTGTCTCGGCGCGATGTTCGGCAGGACCATAGCCGATAGCGGTGCGGCTCGGAGCATCGCCGATGCGCTCATCGGCGTCGTCGGCGTCAAGCTGATCACAATCGCCCTGGCGCTGACCGGCCTGATCGTCGGCATTCCGCTCTTTTACAGCGTGGGATTCGTGATCCTGGTGCCGCTGATATTTTCTGTCGCAGCACGCACCAAATTACCCATCGTCTATATCGCCATCCCGCTGCTGTGCGGCTTGTCCGTAGCGCACGGCTTTCTGCCGCCGCATCCATCGCCGATCGCGCTGGTGAAGCTGTTCGGAGCGGACATGGGCTTGACCTTGATCTATGGAATGATCGTCGGTGGCGTGACCGTGATGATCGCTGGACCGATGCTGGCGCAGACGCTGAAAGGTATCCGGCTCCAAGCTGGCAGTCAGGCGCCGAGTCTCGCGACCAGCCCGTCTTCGGCCCAATCCGCGGCTTTGTCTGCCGATGCCGATGGGGTCGAACAGAGCTTGCCTGGGCCGTGGAACAGCTGTTTCACCGCGCTTCTGCCGGTGGCGTTGATCGCGGCGACGACCGCCATTGCCTATGTGCCGCATGGATCGCTCCAGTTGGCGGCGCTTGCTGCCTTCATAGGGCAACCGACCGTCGCTCTGTTGATATCTCTGATCTATGCGACGTTCAGTTTAGGAGTCGTGCGTGGCACGGACTGCAAAACTCTCATGCAGGCGCAGGGTGCGAGTTTGCAGGATGTGTCCGGCATCCTGCTGATATTGGCCGGCGCCGGCGCCCTGAAGCAGGTGTTCGTCGATGGTGGAGTCAGTGCGCAACTGGGTGCCTGGCTCCAAACCGTTCCGCTGCAGCCGTTGGTGCTCGGATGGCTCATTGCCTTGGTCATCCGAATAGCGCTTGGGTCCGCGACCATAGCCGGGTTGACCGCGGCCGGCATCATGGCGCCGGTTGTCGTTGCGACTGGCGTCGATCCGAACCTGATGGTGTTGGCGATCGGGGCCGGCAGCCTGATGTGCTCACACGTCAACGATTCCGGGTTCTGGTTGTTCAAGGAATATTTCAACCTCAGCCTGCGGGACACGTTGCGTTCCTGGACCCTGATGGAAAGCCTGGCCGGTGTCGTCGGCCTGTTGTGCGTGCTGGCCCTGAATGTGATCTTGCCGATACGATGAAACGAGAATTCGCAATCAAGCGGCGCAATTGGATCGGCGCGCTCGCGGGAATCTTGCTGCTTATCTCCAGCACAACGAGAGCTGCGGAACCATCGCTCATTCCTTGGCCCGCAAAGATCACCTCTGCAGAGGGCTTCTTTACCGTTGATGAGCGAACGACCATCTGCGCCGCCGGTGCGGCGCATGCGGTGGCGGAACAGTTTCAAGCTGTCATCAAGGCAGTGCAGGGGCTTGATCTGAAGGCGCGGGGCTGTGAGCGCGTGGGTATTGCACTCATGTTGTCGTCAACTGCCGCGGTGGCTGATGCCGAAGGCTACACGCTCGATGTGAGCGCCATGGGCGTACGGATTGAAGCTCGCGCCGCCGCCGGTCTTTATTACGGCGCCATGACGGCAGCGCAATTGCTGTCCGGAGGCGCGGCGTATGGCGCGCCCGTGCGGTTGGCCGGAGTTCATATCGAAGACTCTCCGCGCTTCAGATGGCGAGGGCTGATGCTGGACTCCGCCCGTCATTTTTCGACGGTGGCGGATGTCAAAATGATTCTCGACCAGATGGGTCAGCACAAACTGAATGTTCTGCATCTGCACCTGACCGACGACCAGGGCTGGCGCATCGAGATCCAGCGATACCCGGAACTGACCAGGATCGGCGCCTGGCGCACGCCGCCATCGAACGGCAGGGCGGGCGGCGAAACGCAGTTGTATGGTGGTTTTTATACGCAGGAGGATATTCGAGAAATCGTGAGATACGCGGCGGCGCGCCACGTCACGATCGTTCCGGAGATCGACTTTCCTGGACATGCGCAGGCCGTTGTCGCTGCTCATCCAAAGCTTAGTGTGCTGGGCGATCAACCCAAAGTCGGGAATAACTGGGGCGTCAACTACTACCTGTACAACACGAACGAGTACAGCCTGACGTTCGTCAAGCACGTGCTTGACGAAGTCATCCGACTGTTTCCGGGAAAATATATTCATCTCGGCGGCGATGAGGCCATCAAGGATCAATGGCGAACCTCGCCGGCGGTGCAAGCGCAGATGAAAGCACTCGGCCTCGCCAATGAGGATGAGTTGCAAAACTGGTTCATGCAGCAGATCGGCCTGTATCTGGCCGAGCATGGTCGGATCATGGTCGGCTGGGATGAGATCCTTGACGGCGCTGTACCTTCGAACGCCACAGTCATGAGCTGGCGCGGAACACAAGGCGCGGTCACGGCGGCGCGTCTTGGGCACGACGTCGTATTGTCGCCCGCGCCGACGCTGTATTTCGATAACCTGCAGAGCCGCCGGGATGATGAGCCTGCGGGACGCTTGGCCGTAGCGCCCCTGTCACAGGTGTACAACTTCGACGCCATGCCCGCGGTGCTGAGTGCCGAGGAAGGACGCCACGTTCTGGGCGCGCAGGCCAACTTGTGGAGCGAGTATTTGCTGTCGAGTTGGTCGCTTCAGCACGCTACTTTCCCGCGAGTCGACGCGCTGGCGGAGGCAGTCTGGAGCCCGCATTCGAGCATGAGCTGGGCCGGTTTCCTGGCTCGCCTTCCGGCACAGATGCAACGTTACAGACGCCAGGGAATCGCCGTGGCCGATTCTGCCTTTGCCGTCGATTTCCAATTGGCTGACGGGCGTAACACAGCCCTGCAAACAGGCACGGGCGCGGTGACGCTCATCAATCAGACCGGCTTCGGCGAAATCCGCTACACCCTGGACGGCTCGGCGCCGAATCTGCAGTCGAAGCGCTACGCCACGCCGTTGGTCGTAGAACTAGGAACGGTAATCAAGGCGACACCCTTCAGCGAGGACGGCTTGCCGCTGGCAGCCGGGCGTACGTACCGCTTCAGCGCCGATACGCTCCTGACGCGCTCCTCCAATCAACTGCACGCCTGCCCAGGCGACACTCTTGGTTTGCGACTGCCCCTGATGCCTGATGCGCCGGCGATCGCGCCGGTCTTCAACGTCAACTTGCTCAACAGCTGTTATATCCACCCAAAAGCGTGGCTTAAGGATGTGGCGGCGCTCAGAGTCGACATCGCGCGGCTGCCGCGCAATTTCGGGTTGGCCAATCGCAAGAATCAGATGAAGTCATATCCGCCCCGGACGCCGTTTGGCGAACTGGTGGTTTATCAGGACCGTTGCGAAACCGGCCCGGAAATCGCACGCGCGGCTCTTGCCGACCCCGCCAAGAGCGACAATCGTCAGAGTCTCGACATCCCGATCGGGTCCGGCCGCGGCGAGCACGATTTGTGCTTCATCTTCACCGCCTCCACCAGCGGCCCGCTCTACGCCATAGACGCTGTAAAGCTGCTGCGGCCTTGACGGTTGCCGGAGGCCTACAGATACGACAGCCACCAATCGTTGCGCCTGCGCTTCACGCCGGCGAACCAGCGGCACAGCGGATACATCATCAACAACACTGCTATCCAGGCAACGTATACCCATGGCAATGGCAGTCCCCAGTCGGCCGGCAGGGTTTTGTAGCTGTTCGTCAGCACCGCCGTTTTCCATCCCATGCACCAGGCCACCACGCCTGCCGACAAATGGGCAAGGAAGAGATGGATCACATAGAAAAAGAGCGGTACGCGTCCAAATGTCTGCAGGAAGCTCAGGCGCTTCATCCAGCCGCGCTCGCTCTCGAATGCCGCCAACAACAGCAGCGCAATGCCCAACATTGCCAGCAGGTAAAGGAGCGAGGGCGGATATTTTTCGACGTTGAAGAAAGACATCGCCGTCATGACCGGCGTGTCCTGGTGATGCCAGGGCCGTGGATCACCGTAGATGTTGCTCAGTCTCAGCAGGGCAAATGCAATCAATGCCCCCGCACCGAGCCTTGCGAACATGGATCGCCGCCACTGGGCGTCGAAGTGGTAGGCCCTGCCGAGCGCATAGCCGAGCATCATGACGCCGGCCCACGGGATCAGCGGATAGGAAACAAGGCCGAAGGGAACCTGGCCGCGCACGTGAAGCAGATTCCACAGCGGCGCCCACGCACCAAAAGTCGCCGGCTCGATGCCATCCAACAGGTTGTGCCCCGCGATCATGCTCAGTGCGAGCACGCAAATGGTCGCAGGAGCAAGCTGGATCACGGCGGCGAGCACCACCATGCTGGCACCGATGGCCCACATCACCTGCAGGAACAAGCCGTCGCGGTAATCGAACGCAAACGTCCATCCGCACAGCACCACCGTCATTTCGAGGAAAATGATCCATAGTCCTCGCGTGATCAGGAAGCGGCGCAGTTCGGGCGACGTCAGGTGTCTCGACATCAGGTAGGCACTGACGCCCGCCAGAAGAATGAAGGTGGGCGCGCACAGATGCGTGATCCAGCGCGTCACGTAAATGCCGATGGTCGTGGTCGCCGGATCGAGCAGGCCTCTGTGCACATTGCTGAAATAATCGCGAACATGATCCAGCGCCATCAAGGCGATGACCAGCCCACGCACGCTGTCGATCGAGACGAGACGCGCCCTGGCAGTGGCTACGGGTTTCGCAACAGCTTGCGGATTCGTGGCGGTGGATATCGTGGGTTCAATAGCGTGCATGTTGCGTCGTCTCCCTGCCGTGATCTCTTAAATCGAAAAATCGGGCAGGAATCCGCCATGCGCGCAAGGGGAGGCGCGCTCGCCGAATCGGAAGATCAGTTAGCTACTTTGTAGCAGGTAAGCCTTCGCGAGGTCAGCGGCAAAGGTGCGACACGTAGACTGACTAACGTCAGTGGCCGACAGCTTCTGAGGAGCAGCGGGCGTCGTCAGAATTCTACGCCGAGCGTCGACAAGCGGACGCGCGCCAGTATGTCTTTCGACGTCATATACAGCGTGCGCCCGTCATCGCCAAAGGCGCAGTTGGCTATCGCCGCGCCCGTCTCGATGCGGCCGAGGCGCCGTCCGTCGGCGGTCATGATCAATACGCCGCCAGGGCCCGTGGCGAACAGATGTCCATCGGCTGTCATGGCCATTCCATCCGGTAGGCCCGGCGCGTCTTTGCCCATGAGGTCGGACGCATCGGCAAACACTCGCCGGCTGACGACATCACCTGCCGCATCGAGCGCATACGCTATCCACACCGGCTTCTTCGGATCGGAGTTGGAGACGTAAAGCGTCTTCTGGTCGGCAGAGAGCGTCACGCCGTTGGGAAACGTGAGCTGATCGTCGATCAGCACGACACGGCCGTCGGCGCCGATGCGAAACACGCCGTTGAAGGCGAGTTCCTTCAGCTTCGACTCATTCAGCCCGGCAAGGCCATACGGCGGATCGGTGAAGAAGATCGAGCCGTCGGCGCGTCGTACCAGATCGTTCGGACTGTTGAAGCGCAGTCCTTGATAGCGGGATGCCAGGACGGTTTTCTTCTTGTCCGCGAGCGACAGCCGCGCGACGACTCTGCTGCCCGAGTCTGCGAGCAGAATGGAACCGCCGGACTCGGCGAACAAGCCGTTCGCGCCCGGTTCTCGCAAGCCAGGGAGTTTCGGGCCGTCGTAACCGGCCGGCTTCATGAAAACAGACAAGCCCTGCTGCGACGACCACCGATACAGCGTGTTTTCCGGCACGTCCGTGAACAGCAGGTAGCTGCCGGAGCGTATCCACGCCGGGCCCTCCGACCAAGTAAACCCTGCCGCGAGTTTTTCGACTTTTGCAGTGACGGGTACGAGTGCATCGAGGGCAGGGTCGAGACGTTCGATGCGGCCGATAGATTCGGATTGCGCAGTCAATGCGCACGCGTGGATCGTGACGGCGACGGCGAACAGTGTTGATCTCGAGGGCCGTTTCACTGCGGCACGGACCGCGCCAGGCGCGGTCGGATAGCAAAGACGACGCAGTCGTTGAGTCAGGTTCCAAGCCGCTCGCGTCGCGAGGGTTGTTGCCAATGTCTGCTCGTGCGTGCCCATTCGCGGATTGTCCTTCCGTTGCGGCTTCATTGCTTGTTACGTCCCACGTTGTCCTGCCAATGTCGTTATGGTTCCCGCAGCCATAGTCGCAACCTTATCGCGTACTCAGCCCGCACGCCTCACTCGCATGGAAGCTCTCATGCACCCTACCTGCGCTGAGCCGGTCCGCTGCCCGGGGGCTGGTTGCTCGCCGCCGGCCTTTTCGGTTTAATGCGCGGCCTGCCGTGGCTTGATGTGTCGTAAATTCTTTGTGAAACAGTGCGATACGATAGCGGCTCCGCCCCTGCCGAGGAATGAATCCCGCCCCCGGCAGCGGAGTATTAGCCGCGCCCATCGCAAGTGGCTACAGTTGCGATGCTGCACACAGAGGTGGATCGTGGGGAGGCCGGGTTGAAGATCGCACTGGCCATTTTCGCGATGCTGCTGCTGGGAACGTGCTCGCAGCCGCCAAGCGTCCTTGAACAGATTCTCCATAGCGGTGAGTTGCGTGTAGTGACACGAAACCTGCCGAGCGCTTATTACCTCGGCGCCGACGGTCCGCAGGGGCCGGAGTTCGATCTTGCCGCTCGCTTCGCCGCTGAGCTCGGCGTGAAGCTGTTCATCTATTCCGTGCCCAACGTGGCGGACGCGATGCGCGAACTCGAATCGCGCCGCGCGCACATTGCTGCTGCCGGACTGACTCGCGGCTTGCGTCTGCCTCTGCAGACAGGTTTCGGGCCGCCGTATCAACAAGTGCGCGAGCATCTGATTTTTCGTCAGGGCGACCCGCGGCCGCGACGGCTCGACCAAGCGTACGGCGGCCACATCGAAGTGGTCGCGGGCAGCTCGCATGCAGCAACGCTCGAGCAGCTGCGAGTCAACTACGCGAACTTGTGCTGGGTGGAAAATCCCGCCGCGGAAACCGAAGAACTGTTGTATCGCCTGTCGCGGCGAGAATTCGATTACACCGTCGCCGACTCCAACGAATTCGCCATCGGTCGCGCCTTCCATCCCGAGATTCGCATCGCATTCGATCTGTCGGGCGGCAAAGCACTGGCGTGGGCGGTGGATACGCGAGATTCGAGCCTGCTCAAACGCGTCACTGCGTTCTTTTCTTCAGCGCGCGCCGAAGGGCGGCTCGCTTCCATTCTCGACACTTATTACGGCAGCACCGATCGCTTCGATTACATCCAGGCGCGCGTGTTCATGGAACACATTGAAACGCGACTGCCGCAGTATCGGCATTGGTTTCGCGAGGCGGCGGCGGAGATTGGCGTCGATTGGCGCTTGCTGGCCGCAGTCGGTTACCAGGAGTCGCATTGGGATCCGACAGCCACTTCGCATACGGGCGTGCGCGGCTTGATGATGCTGACGGAAGATACGGCGCAATCGCTCAATGTCGTCGATCGTCTCGATCCGCGCGCGAGTATTTTCGGCGGCGCGCGTTATTTCGTCTGGCTGCGCAATCAAATTCCCAAGCGCATTCTCGAACCTGATCGCACCTGGTTCACGCTCGCAGCCTACAACGTCGGCGTGGGCCATTTGGAAGATGCCCGCATCCTGACGCAGATGCATAACAAAGATCCGGATTCGTGGAATGACGTGCGCGAGCATCTGCCATTGCTGACGCAAGCGAAGTGGTACACACGCGTGAAGCGCGGTTACGCGAGAGGCTGGGAACCGGTGCGCTTCGTAGAAAACATTCGCGGCTACATCGATATTCTGGACTGGGTGGCGACCGACTCGGGCCCACCGGCACAGCGCGATCTAAGCGCAGCTTCTGGTGGCGTCACGACGAACTCGGACAGCATGCTCAAGCCGCGCCCCTGAGGGCCCTCACCCGCGCTGCGCGCGACCTCTCCCAGGGGGAGAGGTAAAGACTCCGCCCCCTCTCCCGCTTGCGGGAGAGGGCAGGGTGAGGGTCTTGCTCCGCTGGCCTCACCCGCGCTGCGCGCGACCTCTCCCAGGGGAGAGGTAAAGACTCCGCCCCCTCTCCCGCTTGCGGGAGAGGGCAGGGTGAGGGTCTTGCTCCGCCGGCCCTCACCCGCGCTGCGCGCGACCTCTCCCAAGGGGAGAGGTAAAGACTCCGTCCCCTCTCCCGCTTGCGGGAGAGGGCAGGGTGAGGGTCTTGCTCCGCCGGCCCTCACCCGCGCTGCGCGCGACCTCTCCCAGGGGGAGAGGTAAAGACTCCGTCCCCTCTCCCGCTTGCGGGAGAGGGCAGGGTGAGGGTCTTGCTCCGCCGGCCCTCACCCGCGCTGCGCGCGACCTCTCCCAAGGGGAGAGGTAAAGACTCCGCCCGGGTCTTACTCGGCCGGCCTTCACCCGCAGGCGAAGTGTTTCTCAGCGTTTCTTAAGCGCAGCTTTTTCGGCGTAGGTCCGCGCCAGTTCTTCGGCGAATAGCGTCGGCAGGTTCTGCTCATTGCGCTGGTTCAGCACCTGATAGAACTCGGTGTACAGGTCCCAGTACTTCATCTTGTTTGCAGCGCCGAGCAAGGCGCCGCGCTTCAAGCCGCGATCGAAGCGTTCCTGCAGTTCGCCGGGTTCGATGCGATTCATCACTTCGTCGATCGCCGCCTGGATCGCGGTCGACAGCGATACCTGGTGGGTGCGCAGATCGGCGAAGGAATCGCGGATCGCCTCGACCGGGCCGAGATAACGGCTGTTGTGCGGATCGAGCATCCTGAGCAGCGCCTCATCGACGCTGGCGGAGAACTTCAACGGGTTGTTCTCGGACGGCTGAATGCTGGTCTGGCTGAGTCGCAGCCGGTTCTTCTGATCCGAGCGGCCTTTGAGGACATCCATCAAACCCAGCACGACTTCTCGCATCATCTGGCCGGCCAGTTGCAACAGGGCGTTCTGCGCATCGGCGGGAAGGGTAGTGGGGTCCACGCCTGCGCCTCGGCAGAACGCTTCGACTCCGTTAACCGGCTCCAGCGTGCTGCTGTCAGAGGAGCGGCGAGGGCGCTCCTGTGGCGCGGCTTTCTCCGGACGCGTCATCGATCCAGGTGCAGTAAGCGCCTGCAGCGACTTGCGATCGTACGGCTGCGTCCGCATCTGCCAGTCGTCGGCCTTGCCGGCGTGAGCAACCGTCCGCTGTTCGCCTTCGTCCGGCGGGTTGTCCAGCAGGGAAGCGAAGCCGCTGCGCGGCGGTCTGACGCCGGGGGCAGTCGAGTTCGCTGACGTACCCGGAC
Organism: uncultured Gammaproteobacteria bacterium; assembly: GCA_963710595.1. GTDB lineage: Bacteria > Pseudomonadota > Gammaproteobacteria > Steroidobacterales > Steroidobacteraceae > Steroidobacter. Next base: position 587,712 of record CAVQAZ010000001.1, on the reverse strand, counting down.
GAGCGGGCTGCAGGTCGATGCCCAGGGCTCTGCCGAGGTCGAACGGGCTGATGGGCACGGGTTTCGCCGGTTCCGCCGGCTTGATCGCGGCGTCGCTGAGCAGGTCGGTCAAATCCAGCTCTTCGCCCAGGTCTTCCTCGGGTTTGGGTGTGCCCCGGCGGGACGATGCGCGCGCAGGGATGCGCATCTGGCCACTGGCATCCGACGGAAAGTCGTTGCGCTCGTCGATGCTGACCAGGACTTCGTAGTCGCCCAGCCGCAGCCGGTCGCCATCTTGCAACGAATACACGCCATCGACGGAGGCCGGCACGTCGGAGCCGTTTATGAAGACCCCGTTGGTGCTGGTATCCTCCAGCACCCAGGCGCCGGCCCGGAATTCCACCTTGCAGTGGTGGCTGGAGATGTAGCGCTCGGCGTCCGGCAGGACCCAGTCGTTGTCCTGGGCGCGCCCGATGCGCCCGCCGGTCACCCCGAACAGGCGTGAGCTGCGCTTGCCGAGCGCCTTGTAGTGATCGCTGATAATGCGGAGTTTCAGTGCCATTGACCGGAAACTTGAGGAGATTGCTCACGCGCGGAGCGGACGACGGCGCTATGGTCGGGACTATCGCCAAGACGATGAATCTTACATAGCCTGACTGCCCCGCAGCGTATCAACCTAGGCCGAACAGCAAGATGGCAACCAGTCACATTTTCAAAGTCGTCTTCGTCAACCAAGGCAAGGTCTACGAGATCTATGCCCGCAAAGTCAGCCACGGCACGCTGTTTGGCTTCATCGAAGTCGAGGACCTGGTGTTCGGCGAGCGTTCGGCGGTGGTCGTCGACCCCACCGAGGAGAAAGTCAAAGCCGAATTCGAAGGGGTCAAGCGCACCTACCTGCCCATGCACTCGGTGCTGCGCATCGACGAAGTGCGGCAGCAGGGGGTCAGCAAGATCAGCACTTTCGAGGGTTCCAACGTCACGCCGTTCCCGGTTCCGGTGTATACGCCTGGCGACAAGAAGTAACTGACCGGCAGCCTGGCGCGCGACATCGTGACGCGGTGCCTCGTGGTTTTCCTGTATCATTCGGCGCCCCTTCTCTCCGCTCTTCGCACCGAATGCTGACACTGTCCGGCGCGCCTGCACTCTCGGATTTCCGCACTGCTCGCCTGCTTACCGCCCTGCGCTCGCGCATCCCTGCCGTCGAGTCGATCGCCACGCGTTTTGTGCATTTTGTGCAGACGCAACGTGCGCTGTCCGCTGATGAGCGCCGCGTGCTCGATGCATTACTGACCTACGGGCCGGCGTCGCCCGACACCGGGGCGCACTCGTCCGATCAACTCATCGTCGTTATTCCGCGGCCGGGCACGATATCGCCGTGGTCGAGCAAGGCCAGCGACATCGCCCAGGTATGCGGATTGCGTGCGATCGAACGAATCGAACGCGGCGTCGCCTACTTCGTGCGCGCCACTTCCCCCTTGTCGGCCGCGGAACTCGGCTCTGTCGCGCCGACCCTCTATGACCGAATGACGGAAGCAGCGGTGTTTTCATACGAAGCCGCCGCTCGATTGTTCGATCACGAGTCGCCGCGACCGCTGAATACCGTACCGTTGCAAGCGCGCGGGCGCGAAGCATTGGTGGCAGCGAACGAGTCTCTTGGCCTGGCGCTGTCGCCGGATGAAATCGATTATCTGGCCGACCGCTTCACTCGGCTGGGGCGCGATCCCACCGATGTCGAGCTGATGATGTTCGCGCAGGCGAACTCCGAGCATTGCCGCCACAAGATTTTCAACGCCGAGTGGATCATCGACGGCGAGCGCCAGCCGAAGTCGCTGTTCGCAATGATCAAGAACACGTACGCGAAAAATTCTCGCGGCGTGCTTTCGGCCTATCGCGACAATGCCGCGGTCATCGAAGGGCCGCTGGGCCGTCGCTGGTTCGCCGACGTGCAGCATCACGGTTACGCCTTCAACGACGAGCCCATCGACATTCTGATGAAGGTCGAGACGCACAATCATCCGACGGCGATTTCGCCGTTCCCCGGCGCGTCGACTGGATCGGGTGGCGAAATTCGTGATGAGGGTGCGACGGGCCGGGGCGGCAAGCCGAAGGCCGGGCTGGCGGGCTTCTCGGTTTCTCATCTGCGCATCCCCGGCTACGAACAACCGTGGGAGCAGGATTTCGGCAAGCCGGCGCGCATCGCCTCGGCGCTGGACATCATGATCGACGGTCCGCTCGGCGCGGCGGCATTCAACAACGAGTTCGGCCGTCCCAACATTCTCGGTTACTTCCGCACCTTCGAAATGGAAGCGAAGTCGGACTCGCGGGCGACGCTGCGCGGCTATCACAAGCCCATCATGATTGCCGGCGGCGTCGGCAACATGCGGCGCATGCATGTCGAGAAGTCGGTCATTCCGCCGGGCGCGAAAATCATCGTGCTCGGCGGCCCGGCGATGTTGATCGGTCTCGGCGGCGGCGCCGCCTCTTCTGTTGGCAGTGGCGTCAGCGCCGAAGACCTGGATTTCGCCTCGGTCCAGCGCGGCAATCCGGAAATCCAGCGGCGCGCGCAGGAAGTCATCGATCAATGTTGGGCGATGGGCGAATCGAATCCCATCCTGCTGATTCACGACGTCGGCGCCGGCGGGTTGTCGAATGCGATCCCGGAATCGGTCGCGCACAGCGATCGCGGCGGCCGCATCGATTTGCGCAGCGTCCCTACGGTCGAGCCGGGCATGTCGCCGGTCGAAATCTGGTGTAACGAAGCACAAGAGCGCTATGTGGTCGTGGTCGCGGCGAAGGACGTCGAACTCTTCGCAGCGCTGTGCGCGCGGGAACGCTGTCCGCATGCGGTGGTCGGCGAAACGACCGACGACGGTTGGTTGAAGGTCGGCGATCCGCTGCTCAAGGCGCCGCCGGTGGACTTGCCGCTCGACGTGATTCTCGGCAAGCCGCCGAAGATGACGCGCGACGTCAAGCGCCTGCCGCCGCTGGGCGACGATTTCACCGCGGCGAAAATAGATGTTCGCGAGGCGGCCTATCGATTGCTGCGATTCCCGGCGATCGCTGATAAGACCTTCCTGATCACGATTGGCGATCGCACCGTCGGTGGCCTCATCAGCCGCGATCCCATGGTCGGTCCCTGGCAGGTGCCGGTAAGCGACGTCGCGGTGACGCTCAGCGATTACACCTCGGCAACCGGCGAAGCGATGTCGATAGGTGAGCGCACACCGCTGGCGTTGTTAGATGCGCCGGCGTCGGGCCGCATGGCAGTGGCGGAAGCGGTGACGAACATTGCCGCAGCCGACATCGAAGCGCTTGATCAGGTGCGGCTGTCAGCGAACTGGATGGCCGCCTGCGGCGAACCAGGCGAAGACGCGGATCTATACGAGACCGTCAAAGCGGTCGGCGAAGAGTTTTGTCCGGCCCTCGGCATCACCATTCCGGTCGGCAAAGATTCGCTGTCGATGAAGACCATCTGGAATAGCGAGAAGGGTGCGCGCCGCATGGTTGCGCCGCTGTCGCTGATCGTTTCCGCATTCGCGCCGGTGCGCGATGCTCGTCGCACGCTGACTCCTCAGTTGCGCACTGGCATCGACAGCTCGCTGTGGCTGATCGATCTTGGCGCCGGGCGTGATCGCCTCGGCGGTTCGTGTCTTGCACAAGTGCACGGCAAGCTGGGTCGTGAAGCGCCGGATTGCGACGACCCGCAGGTGCTGGCGAATTTCTTTGCAGCGATTACGCAGTTGCGCGCTGCCGATTTGATCGTCGCCTATCACGATCGCTCGGACGGCGGTTTGTTCGCCACATTGGCGGAGATGGCGTTTGCCGGTCACTGCGGCGTCGATGTGGATCTCGGTATCGAAGTGCGCGATGCCAACGCAGCGTTGTTCAGCGAAGAGTTGGGTGCAGTACTGCAGATTCGTAATCGCGACGCGAAGATTGTTCGCGACGTGCTCGAACGTCACGGCCTCGCTGCGTTGAGCCGTGTGGTCGGCACTGTGAACGAGAGTGATCGCGTACGCATCGGCGCGGGCGATCGACCGATGATCGATGAGTCGCGAACCAATCTGCACCGCGCGTGGTCCGAGACGAGCTTCCGCATGACGCAGCTGCGCGATAACCCCGAGTGTGCGCAGGAACAGTTCGCGGCCGCGACGGACCCGAACAATCCCGGGCTCAGCGTCAAGGTGAATTTCGATCTTCAGCAGGATATCGCAGCGCCTTACATCGCAACCGGCGTGCGACCGAAGATCGCCGTCCTGCGCGAGCAAGGGGTGAACAGTCACGTCGAGATGGCTGCAGCGTTTCATCGCGCCGGTTTCTCGCCGTTCGACGTTCACATGACCGATCTGGTCGCCGGCCGATTCGATCTCGCCGACTTCCGCGGGTTGGTCATCTGCGGCGGATTCTCGTACGGCGACGTGCTTGGCGCCGGGGAAGGCTGGGCGAAGTCGGTGCTGTTCCATCCGGGCCTGCGCGAGTCGTTCACCCGGTTTTTCCATCGCCCCGAGACCTTCTCGCTCGGTGTTTGCAACGGCTGCCAGATGATGTCGGCCTTGCACGAATTGATTCCGGGCACGGCACACTGGCCGCGCTTTGTGCGCAATCGTTCCGAGCAATTCGAGGGCCGGTTGAGTCTCGTCGAAGTCGTGTCCTCGCCGTCCCTGTTCTTTGCCGGCATGGAAGGTTCACGCATGCCGATCGCCGTGGCGCACGGCGAAGGCTTTGCGGAATTTGGCGAAGGGAAGATCGATTCGCTGCTCGACGCCAGGCTCATGGCGCTGCGCTTTGTCGACAACCATGGCCAGGCCACCGAACGTTATCCGGCCAATCCCAACGGCTCACCGCGCGGTTTGACCGGCATCACCACGCCCGACGGTCGCGTGACGTTGCTGATGCCGCATCCGGAACGCGCCTACAGGACACTGCAGAATTCCTGGCATCCGGAAGGCTGGAAGGAAGACAGCCCGTGGATGCGGATATTTAGAAACGCCAGAGCCTGGGTGGGCTAGTGTTGCTTGCCCCTCACCCGCGCTGCGCGCGACCTCTCCCACGGGGAGAGGTGAAGAACGTCTTACCCTCTCCCCTTCGGGAGAGGGCAGGGTGAGGGGCTCTTAGTTTGAATGCGACCCCTCACCCGCGCTGCGCGCGACCTCTCCCACGGGGAGAGGTGAAGAACGTCTTACCCTCTCCCCTTCGGGAGAGGGCAGGGTGAGGGCTCTCTTACTTCCAACTGCCGGCGGCCTGCTGAGCCGCCGCATTCACCGGCCGGGCGATCAAGCCGCTTTGCGTAATTGAAACTTCGTAACGCGCCCCGTCTGACATCGGCATGTAGGCCGCGTTGCCGTACACGGCATCGACGAACGGCAGGCGAGTGGGGTGGTCCAACGACAGTTGCCATAGATCGACACCGGGATTCTCCGCCAGCGCGTAAACCGTGCGTTCGCCGTTACGTTCCTGCTCGATATCGCGATAGCGGCCGCTGACGCGTTCCAATCGATATTGCGCATCCAGGCCCAGCAGGTTCGCCCAACCTTTCCATTTGAGCACGCGTGCGTCGAGCTGCCACTCATCGCCTGACAGCACGAACATTTGAATCTCGCCGCTGGGAACTTGCGCCAGCGTGGCGTTGAAAGTCTGCGGTCCGCGGGCTTCGAAAACGATCTCGGCGACGGGGCGTTCGTTGGTGAGCCGCGCGTACGTGTGCAGGTTCAACGACACTACAAACAACACCGCCGCCACCGCCAGCAACAGCGAACCCATCAGGGCGCTGCTGCCGGCAGCGATAAAGCGCGCTCGAAACAGACGCTGGCACGCGAGTATCAGCAGCAACAGGCCGAAGATCGCGATGATGAGAATGACGGCGTCTGAAATCACGGTGCTCCCGTCAGCCATCCAGCTTTTTGTAGCGAATGCGATGCGGCGTGTCGGCGTCGTCGCCCTTGCGACGCTTCAGGTCTGCGACGTATTCGGCGTAATTGCCTTCGAACCAGGTGATTTCGCTGTTGCCTTCGAACGCCAGAATGTGCGTGGCGATGCGGTCGAGGAACCAGCGATCGTGCGAGATCACCACCGCGCAGCCGGGGAAACTCAACAACGCTTCTTCCAGCGCACGCAATGTTTCCACGTCCAGATCGTTGGTGGGTTCGTCCAGCAGGATCAGGTTGCCGCCGCTCTTGAGCACTTTCGCCAGGTGCACGCGATTGCGCTCGCCGCCCGACAGTTCGCCGATCAGCTGCTGCTGCTGCACGCCGCGAAAGTTGAAGCGGCCGACGTAGCCGCGCGAAGCGGTTTCGTAGTTGCCGACGCGAATCATCTCCAGGCCACCGGAGATTTCCTGCCACACCGTGTTGCTGTCAGTGAGCGACTGGCGTGATTGATCGACGTGAGCGAGCTGCACAGAAGGGCCAATTCGGATCTCGCCGCCATCCGGTTTCTCCTGGCCGGTCAGCATGCGGAACAGCGTGGTCTTGCCGGCCCCGTTCGGGCCGATGACGCCGACGATGCCGCCGGCCGGCAGCTTGAAGTTCAAGTTGTCGAACAGCAGCCGGTCGCCGAAGCCTTTTTTCAGGTTGATCGCTTCGATCACCAGCTCGCCCAGGCGCGGGCCGGGCGGGATATAGATTTCATTGGTTTCATTGCGCTTCTGGAATTCCTGCGAGGCCAGTTCTTCGTAGCGCTGCATGCGGGCCTTGCTCTTCGCCTGGCGCGCCTTGGGATTGGAGCGCACCCATTCCAGTTCGCGCTCCAGCGTCTTGCGCAGGCCTTCCTGCTGCCGTTCTTCGGTGGCCAGGCGACGCTCTTTTTGTTCCAGCCAGGACGAGTAATTGCCCTGCCACGGAATGCCATGACCGCGATCCAGTTCCAGGATCCAGCCGGCGACGTTGTCGAGGAAGTAACGATCGTGGGTGACGGCGATGACCGTGCCCGGATAGCTTTCGAGGAAACGTTCCAGCCACGCCACCGACTCGGCGTCGAGGTGGTTGGTGGGCTCATCCAGCAGCAGCATGTCGGGCTTCGACAGCAGCAGGCGGCATAACGCGACGCGACGGCGTTCGCCGCCGGAAATCTTGGTCACATCCGCATCCCACGGCGGCAGGCGCAGGGCATCGGCCGCAACTTCAAGAGTGCGTTCCAGGTCCCAGCCGCCTTTGGCATCGATGGCGTCCTGCAGCTTGGCCTGCTCCTCCAGCAGCTTGTTCATTTCGTCGCCGTCGAGCTCGGGATCGGCGAACTTGTCGCTGACCGCGTTGAAGCGGTCGAGCAGCGACTGCACGTCGCCGACACCCTCGACCACATTGCCGCGTACATCCTTGTTGGGATCGAGCCCCGGCTCCTGCGTCAGGAAGCCGATTTTGATGCCCGGCTGCGGCCGCGCCTCGCCATCGATCTCCTTGTCCTCTCCGGCCATGATGCGCAGGAGCGAGGACTTGCCTGAACCATTCAGGCCGAGCACGCCGATCTTGGCGCCGGGGAAGAACGACAGCGAAATGTCCCGCAGGATGACGCGCTTGGGCGGCACCACCTTGGAGACGCGATTCATGGTGTAGATGAACTGGGCCATTCGATGAAACTCTAGGCAGTGGTCATTAATAGGCGCGGACGGCTTCGCGGCGCTCGTGCAGTAGGCGTGCGGCGCGCAGAAGGGGGGCGAATGATACAGACCCGTGGTAGGCTCGGCACAGGGGAAACACTAGTCGGCTCAGTCTTGAAACCGCCCGCCCATTGCTGCACGTGACCGACTCCAGCTGCCGCGTCCTGCTCGTCTCCGGCGATGAAATCGCGCGCTATGGTTTCGGCGACGGCCATCCTTTCGGCACCGACCGCCATGAAGCCTTCATGCGCGAATTACACCATTGCGGCATGGACGGCCGCGTCCTTCGCAGCAGCGCCCGTGCTGCAACTCGCGAAGAGCTGGAGTGGTTTCATACTCCCACGTATGTCGATTTAGTACGGGAGCGCTCCGTTACGGGGCACGGTTATCTCGACGCCGGCGACACGCCCGCATTTCGCGGCGTTTTTGAAGCCGCCAGTCATGTCGTCGGCGGCACGCTCACCGCGGTCGATGCAGTCATGTCGGGCAAGGCGCGACGCGCTTTCATCCCCATTGGCGGCTTGCACCACGCCGCTCCCGACCACGCCGGCGGGTTCTGTGTGTTCAACGATTGCGGCGTCGCCGTCCACCAACTGCGCCGCCGACACAATCTGCAGCGCATCGCCTATGTCGATATCGACGCGCATCACGGCGACGGCGTCTTCTACGCCTTCGAAGACGACCCGGACCTGCTGTTCGCCGACCTGCACGAAGACGGCCGCTATCTTTATCCTGGCACCGGTCACGCCTCCGAAACCGGCGTCGGCAACGCTCGCGGCACCAAGCTCAATATCCCGCTGCCGCCCGGCGCGCAGGACGACGAATATCACCAGGCCTGGGTTCGCGTAGAAGAATATCTGTTCGCTACCCGCCCCGAATTCATCCTGCTTCAATGCGGTGCCGACAGCCTCGCCGGCGACCCGATCACCCATCTTCGCTTCACCGAAGAAGCCCACGCCCACGCCGCCGCCCGCCTGTGCGCCATCGCCGACCAACTCGGCCACGGCCGCGTCGTCGCCATGGGCGGAGGAGGCTACAACCGCCGCAATATCGCCCGCGCCTGGACTCGAGTGGTGGAGGCGTTTTTGGACAGCGCTGGGGAGTGATCTTCACCTCCCCTCGTGGGCGCCGCTCTCGCGCATCCATGCGCTCCACGGCATTCGCACATCCTGTGCAGCAGAGGTCGCGCGCAGCGCGGGTGGCCGCGAGACGTTACTTACGGCTGAAGATCCCCTCACCCCAGCCCTCTCCCAAAGGGAGAGGGGGTAAGAAACTCTTCACCTCTCCCTTGGGAGAGGTCGCGCGTCCGCGCGGGTGAGGGGCCGCGAGACGGTTACTTACGGCTGAAGATCCCCTCACCCCAGCCCTCTCCCAAAGGGAGAGGGGGTAAGAAACTCTTCACCTCTCCCCGTGGGAGAGGTCGCGCGTCCGCGCGGGTGAGGGGACAGGCGAAGGAAACGTCACAGCAATTGGCTCCCCTCACCCTGCCCTCTCCCAAGGGAGAGGGTAATAAGAAGCTGTACCTGCCTCCGCCCGGCCTATCTGTCCCCAGCCCTCGAGGGCGCTTTCCCGTACAATTACCCTCCCTATCGCCGAGGTACCCATGTTCCCCGCCAACGCCACGATTGCAGACTTCGACCCAGAGCTGCAGGCCGCGCTCGATGCTGAGCGCCGCCGCCAGGAAGACCATATCGAACTGATCGCTTCGGAGAACTACGCCAGTCCGCGGGTGCTCGAAGCACAGGGTACGGTGCTGACCAACAAATACGCAGAAGGTTATCCCGGCAAGCGTTATTACGGCGGCTGCGAGCATGTCGACGTCGCCGAACAACTCGCCATCGATCGCGCCAAGAAGTTGTTCGGCGCAGCTTACGCCAACGTCCAGCCTCACTCCGGCTCGCAGGCGAACGCGGCGGCTTACCTGGCGTTGATCAATCCGGGCGACACCATTCTCGGCATGAGCCTGGATCACGGCGGTCACCTCACTCACGGCGCCAAGGTGAATTTCTCCGGCAAGCTGTTCAAGGCGGTGCAGTACGGGCTCGACACCAATACCGGCCATATCGATTACGAACAGGTGGAGCGCCTGGCCCAGGAACATCGCCCTCGCATGGTCATCGCTGGGTTCTCCGCATACTCGCGCATCGTCGATTGGGAGCGTTTTCGTCGCATTGCCGATTCGGTCGGTGCGTACCTCGTCGTCGACATGGCGCATGTCGCCGGTTTGGTCGCCGCGGGCGTTTATCCGAGCCCGGTGCAAATCGCCGATGTCACCACCACGACCACGCATAAAACCCTGCGCGGTCCTCGCGGCGGTTTGATTCTCGCGCGCGAGAATGAAGAGATCCAAAAGAAGCTCAATTCACTGGTCTTTCCCGGCACGCAGGGCGGCCCGCTGATGCACGTGATCGCCGCCAAAGCGGTCGCGTTCCTCGAGGCGTTGCAGCCCGAGTTCACCTCGTACCAGCAACAAGTCGTTACCAATGCGCGCGCCATGGCAGCTGCGTTCATGAAGCGCAACTACAAAGTCGTTTCCGGCGGCACCGACAATCACTTGTTCCTGCTCGACCTTATCGGCAGAGATATCACCGGCAAGGATGCTGATGCCGCCCTCGGCCGGGCGCATATCACGGTCAACAAGAACGCCGTGCCGAACGATCCGCGTTCGCCGTTCGTCACCAGCGGCCTGCGCCTTGGCACGCCGGCGTCGACGACCCGGGGCTTCAAGGAAGCCGAAGTGACCGAGGTGGCGAACTGGATTGCCGATATCCTCGACGACAACTGCAGCGAAGCCGCCGTCACTCGCACGCGCGCGAAGGTCGAAGCAATCTGCCGCAAGTTTCCGGTCTACTCAGCGGAGCGATAGAGCAGGCGACGGCCACAGCTCGAGCGCCTCTTCGTCGCATGCACTGCCCGTTCTGCAATAACGAGGAAACCAAGGTCATCGATTCGCGGCTGGCGGGCGAAGGCCAGCAGATTCGGCGTCGCCGCGAATGTTTGAGGTGCAACGAGCGCTTTACCACCTTCGAAACCGCCGAGCTGGTGATGCCGCGCATCGTCAAGAGCGATGCCAGCCGCGAACCTTTCAACGAGCAGAAGCTGCGCAACAGCTTGCTCAAGGCATTGGAAAAGAGGCCGGTATCGAGTGAAGCGCTGGACGGCGCAGTCGTGCATATCTGTCACAAACTGCGGGCGCTCGGCGAGCGTGAAGTGCCGTCGCGCCTAATCGGCGAAATGGCGATGGAAGAACTGCATGTGCTCGACGAAGTGGCGTATGTGCGCTTTGCGTCGGTGTATCGCAGCTTCCAGGACGTCGATGCGTTTCGCGAAGAGATCGAGCGCATGCGCAATCGCACGCGCGACACCGAAGGGCAGTTGCCGCTGTGGACCGGCGGCGACGCCAAGAAGAAATGACCGTGTTCACGGCGCTCGACGAACAGATGATGCAGCGGGCGATCGACATCGCTGCGCTGGGTCGTCATACCACCCAGCCTAATCCCTGCGTCGGCTGCGTCATCAGCCAGGGCGAACGTATCGTCGGTGAAGGCTGGCATCGCAAGTGGGGCGAGCCTCACGCGGAAGTCCTGGCATTGCAGGCGGCAGGCGACGCGGCGCGGGGCGCGACGGTATACGTCACGTTGGAACCGCATTCGTATCAGAGTCGCACGCCGCCTTGTACTGCTGCGTTGATTCGCGCCGGTGTGCGTCGGGTTGTCAGCAGCGTTCTGGATGCCAATCCCAAAGTGAGTGGCGACGGCGTGCGCCAGCTGCAAGCCGCTGGCATCGAGACGCAGGTCGGTTTGCTCGCAGCGGCGTCTCATGAACTCAACTTGGGTTTCGAGAAACGGATGACGACCGGCCGGCCGCGCCTGGTCGTCAAGTCGGCGATCAGTCTCGATGGCCGCATCGCTCTCGCGAATGGCGCGAGCAAATGGATTACTGGAGAAGGCGCCCGGGCTGACGTACAACGACTGCGTTCTCAAATGGGCGCGGTGCTGACAGGTATCGAGACCGTGCTGGTCGACGATCCGCAACTGAATGTTCGCGATCCGGCAATCGATATGCTGGGCCGGCAACCATTGCGGGTGGTGCTCGATTCGAAATTGCGCATGCCGCTGACGGCTCGCATGCTCAAGGCGCCGGGTGAAACGCTGGTGTTCACGGGCGCTGCGTCGACAACCGAGCTGCAGCGGGCTGGTGTCGAAGTCGTTGCCACAGCGCTCGATACCGACGGCCGCATCGATCTGAATTCTGTGCTGCAGGAACTCGGCCGGCGGATGTGCAATGACGTGCTGGTGGAGGCGGGTCCGACGCTGGTCGGCCGCATCCTGCAGCTGGGTCTGGCCGATGAACTGGTCGTGTATGTGGCGCCGGCGCTGCTCGGTCCCGATGCTCGCCCGATGGCGCATTTGCCGCTGCTGCAGACGCTGGATCAGGTCCAAAGATATACACTGCATGCCTACGACCGCATCGGCGACGACGTCAGGTTGACCCTCCGTCCTGCCGCCCTCTGACCATTCACCAGTCACGATTCGCTTCCTGCACATGTTTACCGGCATCGTTCAATCCATCGGCGAAGTCCGCTCCATCACGCCGCGCGGCGGCGACGTCGAGTTGCTGATCGACGCTCCCGGCCTCGATCTCGCTTCGGTCGCCATCGGCGATAGCATCAGTTGTAGCGGTTGCTGCCTGACCGTCACGCGGCTGGAAGCGGACGCCTTCGCCGCCGACGTGTCGATCGAAACGCTCAACGTGACGACGCTGGGGCAATGGCGAGCAGGGCAACGGCTTAATCTGGAAAAGGCGTTGTGTGCCGGGCAGCCGCTCGGCGGCCACTATGTGACCGGCCATGTCGATGGCATCGCCAGCGTCATTGCCATGGTCAACGATGCTCGCTCGATCCGCGTGCAGTTCGAACCGCCGCCGCAGCTGGCTCGTTACATCGCGCGCAAAGGTTCGGTGTGCATCGACGGCGTCAGCCTGACTGTGAACGAGGTTGAGGCTGTACGGTTCGCCGTCAATTTGATTCCTCACACGCTCGAAGTGACCACTCTCAATGAGTATCGCGCTGGGACGCGCGTGAACCTGGAAGTGGATATCATTGCCCGCTATCTCGAAAGACTGAACGCTCCCGCATGAAACTCAACAGCATCGACGAGATCCTCGCCGACATCCGCGCCGGCCGCATGGTCATCATCATGGACGATGAAGATCGCGAAAACGAAGGCGACTTGATCATGGGCGCGGAATTCGTGCGCGCCGAGGATGTGAATTTCATGGCCCGCTACGCGCGCGGCCTGATTTGTTTGACGCTGACTCGCGAGCGCTGCCGCCAGCTGCGGTTGCCATTGATGGTGAGCGACACCAACGCCGATCACCGCACCAACTTCACCTTGTCGATCGAAGCGGCCGAAGGCGTGACCACCGGCATTTCCGCGCACGATCGCGCACAAACCATTCGCGCCGCGGTCCGCAAGGATGCGAAGCCCGAAGACCTGCGCCAGCCCGGACATATTTTTCCATTGATGGCACAGGCGGGTGGCGTACTCACTCGCGCCGGGCATACGGAAGCAGGTTGCGATCTCGCGCGCCTGGCCGGTGTCGAGCCGGCCGCGGCCATCGTCGAAGTGCTCAACGACGACGGCACCATGGCTCGCCGTCCCGATCTGGAAACGTTCGCGCGCCATCACAATCTCAAGATCGGCACCATCGCCGACTTGATTCGCTATCGCCTGGAAAAGGAACGTTCGGTGGAACGTATTGCCGAGCAGCTGGTGCAGACCGAGTTCGGTCCGTTTCGCATGTATTGCTACGAAGATCACGTCAATCGCACGGTGCACCTGGCGCTGGTGGCCGGCGATCTGGGCGATGGCAAGCCGCCGCTGGTGCGTGTGCACCTCAAGAACACACTCGGCGATGTGGTCGGCATTCACGAACCCGCGTTGGGCTGGCCGCTACGTTCGGCCATGCATCGGGTCGCGAAGGAAGGTCACGGTGTGATCGTCATCCTGCGACCCGAGGAATCCCCGCGCGACCTGATGGAAGCCGTCAAGGCCATCAGCCAGGTCGACGCCGCCTCGACCCCCCGCCACGCCGGCATGGAGGTACTGCGGACCTACGGCATCGGCGCGCAGATCCTGCGCGATCTCGGTGTCAGCCGCATGCGGGTGCTGTCCGCCCCGAAGCAAATGCATGGCCTGTCGGGCTTCGACCTGGAAGTGATCGAGTACGTCGACGGCTGAGCGCGCGCTGCGCCCGCCGACACAGCTCTGATCGCTCCTAAGTACACGCAGCTGCTCACAATTCAGCGGTTGCGCAACTAAATCGGCCGCGCAAGCCGCTATACTGCGCGCCGCCCAGCGCACCGGCGCTCACTGCCCCCGGCCAAGAAAGTGCCTATGGATTCCATCAAGACCATCGAAGGCGACCTGCAATGTCGCGAGCTGCGCTTCGCCATCCTGGCGTCGCGCTTCAATGAGTTCATCGTCGACCAGCTGGTGCGAGGCGCCGTCGACACCCTGCGCCGCCACGGCGCCAGCGACAAACAGATCGAAATCGTCCGCGTCCCCGGCGCCTTCGACCTGCCGCTGATCGCACGGAAACTCGCGCTCAGCAAACGCTACGATGCCATCGTCGCGCTGGGCGCGGTCATCAAAGGCGCCACCGCGCATTTCGACTACGTCGCCGGTGAATGCGCCGGCGGGCTCGGCCGAGTCTCCAACGACACCGGCGTCCCCGTCGCCTTCGGAGTGTTGACCACGGACACGATCGAACAGGCCATCGAACGTGCCGGCACCAAGGCCGGCAACAAAGGCGCCGACGCCGCGATCACCGCCATCGAACTGGCGAACTTGCTGCGAAAGATCGAGAGCTGACCCGTACCGACTCGCCTCACGCCCGGTTTTACGCGCCACCGGTGCAGCAGGCGTAAGTGTCAGGGGGATAGGTCCTTTCGGGAGCGTGAGATCAGGGACAGATTTTCGCAGCACCCCGGGGATGTCCTTGTGTGCGGTCCTGAAAGGACCTATCTCCCTGACAATTGCGCCAGCCACTTACACCTCAAGCTGTATTACTGAAGACCCCATACGCTGCAATGACCGACGCTCCCCCAAAGAAATCCGTCCGCGGCACTCGCGCGCGTTCCATCGCGCGCAAGCTCGCCATGCAGGCGCTCTATCAGTGGCAGCTCACCCAGCAGACTGCCGCCGAGATCAAGCAGCAATACCTGGAAAGCGAAGACTCGGCCGGCACCGACGAGGAGTATTTCTCCGAACTGGTCACTAACTGCATTGCCCAGCAGCCCGACGTCGTCGCGACCTTGACTCCGTTCATCGATCGCCCGCTGGAGCAGCTCGATCCGGTCGAAGCGGCCATCCTGATGATCGGAATCTATGAGTTGAAACAGCGCCTCGACGTTCCCTATCGCGTGGTGATCAACGAAGGCGTCGATCTGTGCAAGCGCTTCGGCGCCACCGACGCTCACAAGTACATCAATGCAGTGCTGGATCGCGCAGCGCGTGAGATTCGGGCGGCAGAGAGGCAGTAAGAGGAAGAGCCCTCACCCTAACCCTCTCCCGCAAGCGGGAGAGGGGACGGATGACCTCTCCTCAAAGAGGGATCGAGTCTCTTCACCTCTCCCTTTGGGAGAGGTCGCGCGCAGCGCGGGTGAGGGACCGGTTGAGAAGGGCCTCACCCTAACCCTCTCCCAAGCGGGAGAGGGGACGGATGACCTCTCCTCAAAGAGAGATCGAGTCTCTTCACCTCTCCCTTGGGAGAGGTCGCGCGCAGCGCGGGTGAGGGACCGGTTGAGAAGGGCCTCACCCTAACCCTCTCCCAAGGGGAGAGGGGACGGATGACCTCTCCTCAAAGAGAGATCGAGTCTCTTCACCTCTCCCTTGGGAGAGGTCGCGCGCAGCGCGGGTGAGGGTGGGGGGGGGGACAGAAACGCCATTCATCGCTACTCTGCGCCTATGAGTCTCGGAGAGTTCGACATCATCGCTCGTTACTTTGTGCGCAAGACCAGTCGCAGCGATGTGGTACTTGGTATTGGCGATGACGCCGCGGTGCTAGACGTGCACGCAGGACGAAAACTGGTCGTCGCGATGGACACCATTGTCGAAGGCGTGCATTTCCCGGTCGATACTGATGCCGCGGACATCGGTTACCGCGCGCTCGCCGTGAACCTCAGCGATCTCGCGGCGATGGGTGCCGAACCGGCATGGATGACGTTGTCGCTGTCCCTGCCTCGCGCGAATGAACAATGGCTGGGCGGTTTCGCGAGCGGCCTGTTCGAACTGGCGCAGCAGTACGATGTTGCGCTGGTCGGCGGCGATACGGTTCGGGGGCCGCTGGTGATCACCGTGCAGATCGCCGGCTGGATCGAAGCCGACGCCTGGTTGACTCGCTCCGGGGCAAAGCCCGGCGACCTGCTGTTTGTTTCGGGCATTCCCGGCGAAGCGGCGGCGGGCCTGGCCGTAATCCAAAGACGCATCGTCGGCGGCGAGTCCGCTGCCTTTCTGAAACATCGCTTTCTACGACCGCGGCCGCGCATCGAACTGGGCCGGCAATTGCGTACGCTCGCCACATCGGCAATGGATGTTTCCGACGGCCTGCTCACCGACCTGAAAAAAATCTGCGCCGCCAGCAACTGCGGCGCGCAGCTGAACGTCGACGCCATTCCTGAATCGGCAGCCATGCGCGACCTGTTTGAACCCGACGATTGCCTGCAGTACGCGCTGGCCGGCGGCGACGATTACGAATTGCTGTTCACATTGCCACCTGAACGAGCGACTGCCTTACTCGCTGCACTGCCGCTGCAGCAGCGTGTGACACAGATTGGGATGATGACTGTCGATGGCGCAGTCCAGTGCCTGCATGAGGGTCAGCCGTTCAGGATCAAGCGCGGCGGCTACGATCACTTCGCTGCAGGGTCGGACCAGACATGAAGTGGACCGCCGATCCGGCGCTGCTGCGCGATCCTGTGCACCTGTTCGCCTTCGGGTTCGGCGCCGGCATGAGTCCGGTGGCCCCCGGCACATTCGGGACGCTGATCGCAGTTCCGATCGTTGTGTTTGTGATGCACTTCGGTTTCGCCGCACACTTGGGCTTTGCGGTCGCCGCTTCGCTTTTCGGAATATACGTGTGCGGCGAGAGCGCGCGACGCCTCGGTGTGCACGATCATCCCGGCATCGTGTGGGATGAGATTACTGGTTTCGCGGTGACGATGCTGGCATCGCCGGCGCAGTTTTACTGGCTGCTCGGCGGCTTTGCGCTGTTCCGGCTGTTCGACATCTGGAAGCCCTGGCCGATCCGGGAGGCTGATCACAGTCTCCCCGGGGGGCTGGGAATTATGCTTGACGACATCATCGCGGGTGTTTTCGCGGCGGCGATCCTGCTCGGGGTGCGATTCATCCTCTAATCCCGCCGGCGACGATGCGACAATCCCGGCAACGTGAAGTCACCAAGTGATCCCATGGGTAGTTTGATGGCACAGCGCAGCCCCACACGCGAGCAGCGCATTCCCGAAAAAATCGGGAAGTACGTCATCGTCAAAGAAGTCGGCCGCGGCAGCACCGGCGTCGTCTATCTTTCCCACGATCCGTATTACCGTCGCGATGTCGCGATCAAGGTCTACAACCTTGAATCGCACGATGAGGACCGGGCGCGCGTAACGCGCAAAATGTTTCTTTCCGAAGCGCACATGGTCGGCATGCTGCAGCATCCGAATATCCTGCCGATCTTCGACGCCGGCGAAGAGAACGGCCACTACTACATCGTTACCGAACACGTGCATGGCGCGCGTACGTTGTCGGCGTACTGCAAACCGGACAACCTGCTGCCCGTCGATGACGTGGTGGAAATCATGTACAAGTGCGCCAAGGCGCTGCACTACGCCCACAGCCGCGGCGTGATCCATCGCGACATCAAGCCGTCGAACATCATGCTCACGCAGGCCAACGACGTGCGCATCATCGACTTCGGCATTGCACTGGTCGCGGACTCCGAGATCTCGCGCATCGAGGGCATCGCCGGCAGCCCGTCGTACATGTCGCCTGAACAGGTGCAGTCGCTGGAAATCACCAATCGCTCCGACTTGTACGCGCTGGGCGCGGTGCTGTACGAAATGCTCACCGGCTTTCGTCCTTTCCGCGGCGGCAACCTTTCGAAGCTGTTGCATCAGATCGTTTACGCCACGGCACAGCCGATTCACTCGTTACGGCCGGACATACCGGAAGTGCTGGAGACGTCGGTCGCCAAGGCGCTGCAGAAAGATCCGGCCAAGCGTTATCGCAACGGCTTGGAACTGGCGGCGGACTTGACCCGCGTGCACCAGGCGTTGCGTGACGGCACTTCCAAGCTCGATCGCCAGGAACAGTTTTCCATCCTGCGCACGCTGAAGTTCTTTCACGACTTTTCGCAGTCGGAAATCCTCGAGGTGC
Organism: uncultured Gammaproteobacteria bacterium; assembly: GCA_963710595.1. GTDB lineage: Bacteria > Pseudomonadota > Gammaproteobacteria > Steroidobacterales > Steroidobacteraceae > Steroidobacter. The sequence continues at coordinate 569,703 of CAVQAZ010000001.1, read as the reverse complement.
TGCGCGCCAGTACCTGGCAGGACTACGATCAGGGCGAGGAGATCGTCAAGGAAGGCGAGATGGACGATCGTTTCTATGTACTGGTATCGGGCAGCGTCGCGGTGATGCGCAATGGCGATGCGGTCGGCCAGCTCGACGCCGGCGATTGTTTCGGCGAGACCAGCTACGTGCGCGGCGCGAAACGGCAAGCGACCATCAAGTCGCTGAGCGCAGTGACGCTGATGAAAGTGAGTTCGACGCTGCTGGAACAGAGCTCGGCGGCCTGCCAGCTGCGCTTTAATAAGGTGTTCCTGCGCAGCCTGATCAGCCGCTTACAAAGCCCGAACTAGTTCTTCTTCTTCTTCTTCCCCTCTCCCTTTGGGAGAGGGCAGGGTGAGGGTTCTTACGCGATAGCGCTTTGCCTCTCACCCGCGCTTCGCGACAGTCACTTCTCGTCTTTATCCTTTTCAATCAGCGCATAGGCTGAATGATTGTGGATCGACTCGAAGTTCTCCGCTTCGACCACGTAGGCGCGCACCCGTTCTTCCTGGTTCAGGCGCACGGCGACGTCGCGCACGATGTCTTCGACGAATTTCGGATTCTCGTAGGCGCGCTCGGTGACATGTTTTTCATCGGCTCGCTTGAGGATGCCGTACACCTCGCACGACGCTTCCGACTCGGCGATCTCGATCAACTCTTCCAGCCACATGTGGCCGTCGATCTGCGCCTTGATGGTGATGTGCGAGCGCTGGTTGTGAGCGCCGTATTTGGAAATGTCCTTGGAGCAGGGGCACAGGCTGGTCGCCGCGACCACCACCTTCAGCCACAACTCGGGTTTACCGTCGTGCAGCTCGCCGATCAGCGAGGCGGTGTAATTCATCAGGCTCTCCACGCCTGACACCGGCGCCCGCTTCATCACGAAGAACGGAAACTGCATTTCGATATGGCCGGATTGCGCGTTCAGCTTTTCAGTCATTTCAGTCAGGATGTCGCGGAACGACTCGACCGAAATCTCGCGCTCGTTGCCATGGAGCACTTCGACGAAGCGCGACATGTGCGTGCCCTTGAAGTTGTGGGGCAACGCCACGTACATGTTGAAGTTGGCGATGGTGTGCTGTTCGCCGCTGGCCCGGTCCTTCACCCGCACCGGGTGATAGACGTCCTTGATGCCCACCTTGTTGATGGGAATGCGGCGCGAGTCGGCGCGGCCTTGCACATCCTCAATGGCAGTGGCGGCGGGCCGGATACTAGTAGGCAATGTCGACATACGGAATTTCCGGGCAAAAGCCGGACCACCGGCTCGTAGCTATGTGGGTTCAAGGCAGTATAAAACAACCCTGCCGCCAGCCGTCCTTCGCCTGAGGAATTACTGAAATGCCTGAACGTGAGCGCGGGCGAGGAACACGCTGCGGAAATGTCACAGCAATTGACCTGCTGCCCTCACCCTAGCCCTCTCCCGCAAGCGGGAGAGGGGACCGGATTCTCACCTCTCCCGCTTGCGGGAGAGGTCGCGCGTCCGCGCGGGTGAGGGGACGCGTCAGCCCACTGCCAGCCGCTTTTCGCCCTGCCACCAGCGTGTGATGGCCAGTTCCACCGATGTCAGGTCAAGGCCGGCGGCCGCCAGGCAGTCCTCGCGGGTGCCATGTTCTATGAAGCGGTCCGGGATGCCGAGGTTCAGTGTGGGCGGGATATGGCCATGCGCCGCCAGGCACTCGGTAATGGCACCGCCGGCGCCGCCGGCAACCACATTTTCTTCCACCGTAACGATGCCCCGATGGCTGGCAGCGAGCCGCACCACCAATTCTTCGTCGAGAGGCTTGATGAAACGCAGATTCACCAGCGTGGCGTCGATCTTCTCGGCGATGCGTTCGCACAGCGGCACCATTGCACCCACTGCGAATATGGCGAGACCGCTGCGGCCTTCGCGGCGCACCTGTGCCTTGCCGATCGGCAGCGCGCGCATGGTCGCTTCGATTGCAGCACCCGGGCCTTGGCCGCGCGGATAGCGCACGGCCGCGGGCTGATTCGATTGCACGGCGGTGTACAGCATCTGGCGGCATTCGTTTTCGTCCGCCGGCGCCATCAGCATCAGGTTGGGAATGCAGCGCAGGAAAGAAAGATCGTAGCTGCCCTGGTGAGTCGCGCCGTCACCGCCGACCAGGCCGGCGCGATCGATGGCGAATGTCACCGGGAGATTTTGAATCGCGACATCGTGGATCAATTGATCGTACGCACGTTGCAGGAAAGTCGAGTAGATCGCGACCACCGGCCGCAAGCCTTCGCACGCCATGCCGGCCGCGAGTGTCACCGCGTGTTGTTCGGCGATGGCGACATCGAAATAGCGGTCGGCGAAACGTTTGGAATATTCGACCAGGCCCGAGCCTTCGCGCATCGCCGGTGTGATCGCGACCAGTTTCGGATCGGCCGCGGCCATGTCGCACAGCCATGCACCGAACACCTGCGAGTAACTGGGGCCGCTGGTCTTCTCTTTGAAGATGACGCCGCTCTTGGCATCGAACGGACCCGGGCCATGCCACTTGATCGGATCGGCTTCGGCGGGCGCATAGCCCTTGCCTTTGCGCGTGATCACATGCAGGAACTGCGGGCCCTTCAGATCGCGCACGTTCTTCAACGTCGCCACCAGTGCATTCACATCGTGGCCATCGATGGGGCCGATATAGTTGAAGCCCATCTCTTCGAAAATCGTGCCGGGCAACACCATGCCCTTCATGTGTTCTTCGGAGCGGCGCGCCAGCTCCCACACCGTCGGCATGCGGCTCAATACTTTCTTGCCGCCTTCGCGCAGCGTCGCGTACAGCTTTCCCGACAGTACGCGTGCGAAGTAATTGGAAAACGCGCCGACGTTTTCGGAGATCGACATGTCGTTGTCATTGAGGATGACGAGCATGTCGACGTCGAGGCTGCCGGCGTGGTTCAACGCTTCGAACGCCATGCCGGCGCTCATCGCGCCATCGCCGATCACAGCGACCACTCGACGCGATTCCTGCTTGCTCGCGGCGGCGATCGCCATGCCGAGGCCGGCGCTGATGGAGGTGCTGGAATGTCCGACGCCGAACGTGTCGTACTCGCTTTCGCTGCGCGTCGGGAACGGCGCCAGGCCGTCCTTCTGCTTGATGGTGTGCAGCTGGGCTCCGCGGCCGGTCAGAACCTTGTGCGGATAAGCCTGGTGGCCTACGTCCCACACCAGCCGGTCGTGCGGCGTCTCGAAGACGTAATGCAGCGCTACTGTCAGCTCGACAGTACCCAATCCGGCGGCGAAATGGCCGCCCATCTGACTGACGGTGTCGATCAGGTACTGACGCAATTCCGTGGCGACCTGGGTCAGTTCGGTAGCCGGGAGCTTGCGCAGGTCGGCCGGAGAGCTGATCGCAGCCAGCAACGAATGAGGCGTGGCGGGATTCATGAACGGGGGAGTTTACAGGAAAGGCGGTTGACCATTGGTGGCGCACAGGGGCGCGCTAAGGAGGGTCGATGGCAGTCAGTGGATGAATTGTGGCATCGGAAGCCGGTGGCGCCGGGAAGGTGTCAGTACTTCCGCAGGACGAGCCAGTCCGACATCGAGGCCAGTGGCGCTGCCTGCAGGCCCGGCACTTCCAGCGCGGCTAGCGCCCGGGCGTGCAACTCGTGCATGCGCTGGCGCGACGATTCGACGCCGGCGACAGAAGGATAAGTCGGCTTGTCGAGCGCCCGATCGGCGCCGGTGGCCTTGCCGATCACCGCGACGTCGCCTTCGATATCGAGCAAGTCGTCCTGAATCTGGAAGGCGAGGCCGATGGCGCGAGCGTATTCGTCCAGCGAGCGTGCGACAGTTTCAGGAAGCTGCGGTGCGCATGCAGCGGCCATCATCACGCAGGCGTGAATCAACGCGCCGGTCTTGCGACGGTGCATCTCTTCGACTTCGGCCAGCGATAACTGGCGGCTAACGGCGGCGAGGTCGAGCGCTTGTCCCCCGGCCATGCCGCTGGTGCCACTGGCGATGGCGAGCAGTTGCACGAGTTTGAGCCGCACGCGGGGGTCCTGCGGCAGGCCCGGCCCACCCGCCAGCAGTTCGAACGCCAATACCTGCAACGAATCACCGGCCAGGATGGCGGTAGCTTCATCGAACGCCTTGTGGCAGGTCGGACGGCCGCGCCGCAAGTCGTCGTCGTCCATCGCCGGTAAGTCGTCATGCACCAGCGAATAAGCGTGGATGAGTTCGACAGCGCAGGCTGCGCCATCGAGATTTGATTCGGGAATACCCAGCGCCGCACCCGTTGCATAGACCAGCGCGGGGCGCACGCGTTTGCCAGCGCCAAGCACGCTGTAACGAATCGCTTCGTGAAGGCGGCTAGGCTGCACCTCTGCGGCGGGCAGGCGGAGCGAAAGTTCGGTTTCGATGCGGGCTTGCCACTGTTGCAGCTGCGCTTGGAAATCCGGCTGCCGTAGCGGCGCCAGGGAAGGCTCTGCGAGCCACGAGAATTTCTGATCAACTGCCATTCTTCACCTTCGTCAACTTCGAGCGACGAAGCATTTCAACCAGTTGCAAACTTGCACGCGTCAGGGGAGTCGACGACTCAGCGCTTCTCTACGTTGCACGGTCATCGACTAGCGCTCGCCGTCTGCGTCGCTGTCGAAAGGTGCCGTGGCGAAATCATCGTCGGCGCCGCTCCGGCGCAGCAGGATTTCGACTTTCTGTTCGGCCTGCTTGAGCGCTCCCTGGCAAACGCGCGTCAGTTGTACGCCGCGCTCGAAGTGGCGCAGCGAGTCATCCAGCGACAAGTCGCCTTCTTCGAGTTTGTCGACGATGGCTTCCAGTTCCGCCAGCGAGCGTTCGAAGTCCGCAGGAGGCTCGGTGCTGGTCTCGGCAGGGGTGGTTTTGCTGGTCACAATGGGGCGTGGAAAAATTCTGACAGCGGCGCTCGCGGCCGTGGAAGCTTGCATATAGTCGCGCGACGGGTCAACCGAGACCAGCATTGACTCACGCGGCAGCCGGGTCTAGATTGCCTGCCATTAGACTATGTCTAATGCTCCACCAGATCACCCAGAGACAACGACTAGCCGTCGCGACCGTTCGATCGAGGTATGCTGCCATGACCAATCTGAAAGGTTCGAGCACCGAGAAAAATCTGAAGGACGCCTTCGCCGGCGAATCGCAGGCGAACCGCCGTTACCTGTACTTCGCAGCCAAGGCCGACGTCGAAGGCTTCAACGACGTCGCCGCGGTCTTCCGTTCCACTGCCGAAGGCGAGACCGGCCACGCGCATGGCCATCTCGAATATCTCGAAGTGGTCGGCGATCCTGCCACCGGGCTGCCGATCGGCCCCACTGCGTCGAACCTGAAGGCCGCCATTGCCGGCGAGACGCACGAGTACACCGACATGTACCCGGGCATGGCCAAGCAGGCGCGCGATGAAGGCTTCGAGGAAATCGCCGACTGGTTCGAGACGCTGGCCAAGGCCGAGCGCTCGCATGCCAATCGTTTCCAGAAGGCGCTCGACACGCTTTGAGGTCGATGGTCGGGCGCGCGCCCGATGATGCTATCGCCGTAAACCGTTAGCCCCGCATAGCCGGCCGGCAGAGTCCTGACTCTGCCGGCCGCTGGCTTTGCAGGCCGCGTCGTTCGCCCGCTCCTCGGCACTAGACCCAGCGTTCGCCAGGTAACTGCGTGTCTGAAAAAAAACCATCGCCCGCTGCGCGCGAAGGCAGCCTCGAAGCCCCGACCCGCCATCCCATTGCATGGCAGGATCCGGAGTTCGGCAACGAAGCTGCGCTGTTCAAGGAGCTCGAACGCGTCTTCGATATCTGCCACGGCTGCCGTCGCTGCTTCAGCCTGTGTAACTCGTTCCCGACGCTTTTCGATGCCATCGACGCGACCCCCACCGGGGAAGTCGAAGGTATCGACAAGAAGATCTACTGGGACGTCGTCGACAATTGCTACCTGTGCGACATGTGCTACATGACCAAGTGTCCGTACGTGCCGCCGCATCCCTGGAATGTCGACTTCCCGCACCTGATGCTGCGAGCCAAGGCGTACAAGTTCGACAAGTCACCGCCTGCAGCGAAGCCCGTCACCAAGCGCGACAAGATTCTCAGCGCCACCGACCTGGTCGGCAGCATCGCCGGCATTCCGGTGCTCGCCGAAGCAGTGAACGCGTTCAACAAGACGGAGTTCGGCCGCAAGATGCTGGATCGTACCCTGGGGGTACATCCCGAAGCGCCGGTGCCCGAATATCACAGCAACACTTATCGCAAGCGGCACGCCGCGGCCGAGCATCCGAGCGCTCGAAGCGATACCCGCCGGCGACACGCGCGGCAAAGTCGTGTTGTTCGCAACCTGCTACGGCAATCGCAACGAGCCACAGCTCGGCGAAGATCTCACTGCCATCTTCGAGCACAACGGCATCGCCGTCACTCTCGGCGCACGCGAACGCTGCTGTGGCATGCCGAAGCTCGAACTCGGCGACCTGAAGGCGATCGAGCAGCTCAAGAACGACAATGTCGCTGAACTGGCGCGCTGGGTGGACGAAGGCTGGGATATCGTGACGCCGGTTCCTTCCTGCACGTTGATGTTCAAGCAGGAACTGCCGCTGATGTTTCCCGATGATCCCCAGGTGATCAAGGTGCGCGACGCGATGTTCGATCCATTCGAATATCTGTGGACGCGTTACAAGGCAGGCCTGCTGCGCACTGACTTCCCGAGAAAGCTCGGCAAGATCAGTTACCACGTGGCGTGCCACTTGCGCGTGCAGAACCTGGGGTTGAAAACCCGTGACGTGTTGATGCTGGTGCCGGATACGCAGGTCGACGCTATCGAGCGCTGCTCAGGTCACAACGGCACTTACGGCGTCAAAAAAGAGTATCGCGACAGCTCGATGAAAATCGGCAAGCCGGTCATCCGCCGCGTGAATGACGCCGCCGCCGATTTCTATTCCAGCGATTGTCCGATGGCCGGCCATCAGATCGAATCCGGCCTGGCCGGTTTCGATTCCCCAGCAGGGGCAACCCCGCCGGTGCATCCCCTCACCTTGCTACGGAGGGCTTATGGCATCTGACACTTTACCCGTACGGCAGGGCGGGCAGCTGACGCGAGCCGACTTGATGAGCCTCGAGCAATATTCGATCGCGCGCAAAGAATTCCGCACGCGCGTGCTCGAACACAAGCGTAACCGGCTGATCGCCATCGGCCCGAACGTCACGTGGATGTTCGAAGACCGGCTCACGATCCAATACCAGGTGCAAGAGATGCTGCGTGTCGAACGCATCTTCGAATCCGCCGGCATCCAGGACGAACTCGACTCCTACAACCCGTTGATCCCCGATGGCAGCAACTGGAAAGTCACCTTCCTGATCGAATTCCCCGACGCCGACGAACGCAAAGTCCGCCTCGCCGCGCTCAAAGGCGTCGAAGACCGCTGCTGGGTCCAGGTCGAAGGCTTCGACCGCGTCTTCGCCATTGCCGATGAAGACCTGGAGCGCGAGAACGAAGAGAAGACTTCCTCCGTTCACTTTCTACGCTTCGAACTCAGCCCGCAGATGTGTTCCAAGGTGAAGGCGGGCGGGGCAGTGAGCGCTGGGATCGATCACCAGAACTATCGCTTTGAGGTTGCGCCGCTGCGCGCTGCGCAGAGAGATTCTTTGGCGGAGGACCTTTGGTTAGTTCAGTGAAGAGAGAAGAGGTTAAGAGGTCGGGATCTGTTCTTACCCTCTCCCTTGGGAGAGGGCAGGGTGAGGGGCTCTTGCGGCCGCATTGGTGGACCCTCACCCGCGCTTCGCGCGACCTCTCCCAAGGGGAGAGGTGAAGATGCTGGGTGGATGTACAGCCAATCCCCCATGCTAGAATCCGCGCCGCCTCGATCCCCTAGCTGAACCTCACCGCTCTCGTTACCCGATGGCCCAATCGTATAACGCCTCTGACATCGAAGTTTTAAGCGGACTCGATCCCGTGCGCCGGCATCCCGGCATGTACACGGATACGAGCCGTCCCAACCACCTCGCTCATGAAGTCGTCGACAACTCCGTCGACGAGGCCTTGTCCGGTCATGCCAAGCGCATTGACGTGAAGGTGTACAAGGATGGTTCGCTGGAAGTGTCCGACGACGGTCGTGGCATGCCGGTGGACATTCATCCGAAGGAGAAGGTGAGCGGCGTCGAGCTGATTCTCACCCGCCTGCATGCCGGCGGTAAGTTTTCGGATAAGAACTATAAGTTCTCCGGCGGCTTGCACGGCGTCGGCGTGTCCGTGGTGAACGCGTTATCGAAGAACCTCGAGACGTGGATCAAGCGCGGCGGCAAGGAATACCACATCAGCTTCGCCAGCGGCAAAGTGAAGTCGAAGCTGAGCGTGGTCGGCGACGTTGGCAAGAACAACACCGGCACCCGTGTGCGCTTCTGGCCCGATGCCGGTTTTTTCGAAGCGCCGACGTTCTCGGTCCCCAAGCTCAAGCATGTGCTGAAGGCCAAGGCGGTGTTATGCCCCGGCTTGCACGTGACGCTCGAGGTCGAAGGTGGCGAGAAGGAAGAGTGGCAGTACAGCGGCGGCCTGAACGAATATCTCCGCGAGTCGCTCGGCGAAGGCGAGTGGCTGCCGCCGGAGCTGTTCACCGGGAGCATCGAAGGCGAACAGGAAGGGGCTGACTGGGCCGTGGCCTGGCGTGTCGATGACGGCACGCGCGTCGAAGAAAGTTACGTCAATCTGATTCCGACCGCGCAAGGCGGTACGCACGTCAATGGTTTGCGTATCGGCCTGACCGACGCGATCCGCGAGTTCTGCGAGTTCCGCAACCTGCTGCCGAAAGGACTGAAGCTCGCCCCCGAAGACGTGTGGGACGGCGTGAGCTACGTGCTCTCGACCAAGATGAAAGAGCCGCAGTTCGCCGGCCAGACCAAGGAACGCTTGTCTTCGCGTGAATCGGCCGCCTTCGTCTCCGGGGTGGTCAAGGATCAGTTCGGCCATTGGCTGAACCAGCATCCGGAGTCGGGCGAAAAGATTGCCCAGCTGGCCATTGCCGGTGCGCAGGCGCGGCTGAAGGCGTCCAAATCGGTCGCTCGCAAGCGCGTCGTCGGCGGTCCGGCGCTTCCGGGAAAACTGGCGGATTGCTCCTCGCAGGAACCTGAACGCGGCGAGTTGTTTCTGGTGGAAGGCGATTCTGCCGGCGGCTCGGCCAAGCAGGCGCGGGATCGTGAATTCCAGGCGGTGATGCCCTTGCGCGGCAAGATCCTGAACACCTGGGAAGTCGATGCCAGCGAAGTCCTGCAATCGCAGGAAGTGCATCACATCGCGATCGCGCTCGGCGTCGACCCCGGTTCGGACAAGCTGACCGGCTTGCGCTATCACAAGGTTTGCATCCTGGCCGACGCCGATTCCGACGGGCTGCACATCGCGACGTTGCTGTGCGCATTGTTCCTGCGTCACTTCCGTCCGCTGGTGCTTGCCGGCCATGTGTACGTCGCGATGCCGCCGCTGTATCGCGTCGATCTGGGCAAACAGGTGTATTACGCGCTCGATGATGCGGAACGCACCGGCATCATCGATCGCATCGCTGCGGAAAATCCGCGCGCCAAGCCGACGGTGACCCGTTTCAAAGGCCTCGGCGAAATGAGTGCCTTGCAATTGCGCGAAACGACGATGGCTCCCGAGACACGCCGCCTGGTGCAGCTCACCGTCGAGGCGTCGGATGAAGCCGATCAGACCCTGGACATGCTGCTGGCGAAAAAGCGCGCCGGCGATCGTCGCGAATGGCTGGAGACGAAGGGCAACCTCGCCGACATCGTCGTCTGAGCCGCGCGTCATCCACTTTCAATCACGTTTGGCCCCCGCATTGAACCCGCATTGAAGCTATGCCGACTCAACCTCCTTTGAATTTCGAAGGCATCGAGCGCCAGTCGCTCCGGACCTTCACCGAGAAGGCGTACCTCGATTATTCGATGTACGTGATCCTCGACCGCGCCTTGCCGCATATCGGCGACGGCTTGAAGCCTGTGCAGCGTCGCATCGTGTATGTCATGAGCGAGCAAGGCTCGTGGCAGGCGGCGAAACACAAGAAAGCTGCGCGAGCCATCGGCGATGTGATCGGTAAATATCATCCGCACGGCGATTCGGCGTGTTACGAGGCGATGGTGCTGATGGCGCAGCCGTTCTCGTATCGCTATCCGCTGGTGGACGGCCAGGGCAACTTCGGTCATCCCGACGATCCGAAATCTTTCGCCGCTTATCGTTATACCGAGGCGCGCCTCACCAGCTACGCGGGGTTGCTGCTGTCCGAATTGGGGCAGGGCACGGTGGAGTGGTCGCCGAATTTCGACGGCACCCTGGAGGAGCCCGTGCTGCTGCCGGCCCGCGTGCCGAACATTTTGTTGAACGGTGCGATGGGCATTGCCGTCGGCATGTCCACGGACATTCCGCCGCATAATCTGCGCGAAGTCGTCTCTGCCTGTATCCGGCTGCTGGAAGATCCCGACACGCCGCTGCGTGAGTTGATGAAGGACGTCAAAGGCCCGGACTTCCCGACCGGCGGCGAAATCATCTCGCCGCGCGCCGACATCAAGCAGATCTACGAAACCGGCAACGGCACCATCCGCGCCCGCGCCGTCTATGAACTGGAAGACGGCGAGATCGTCATCACGCAGCTGCCGTACCAGGTGTCCGGCAGCAAGATCCAGGAGCAGATCGCGGCGCAGATCAACGCCAAGAAGCTGCCCATGGTCGAGAACATCCGCGACGAATCCGATCACGAGCATCCGACGCGCATCATCATCGTGCCGCGCTCGAACCGCGTCGACCAGGTGCAGCTGATGGCGCATTTGTTTGCGACCACCGATCTCGAACGCACCTACCGCGTCAATCTCAACATCATCGGGTTGGATGGCCGCCCGCGCGTGATGGGGTTGAAAGAGCTGCTTGAAGAGTGGCTGAAGTATCGCGTCGACACGGTCACGCGGCGCCTCAATTGGCGCCTGGAAAAAGTGCAGGCACGCTTGCACATCCTGGACGGCTTGCTGATCGCCTATCTGAATCTCGACGAAGTGATCCGCATCATTCGCCGCGAGGAAGAGCCCAGGCCGGTGCTGATGAAGCGCTTTAACCTCACCGAGATCCAGGCCGATGCGATTCTCGACACGCGCCTGCGCCATCTCGCCAAGCTCGAAGAAATGAAAATCCGCGGCGAGCAGGGCGAACTCAACGAGGAGCGGGAAAAGCTCGACAAGCTGCTCAACAGCAAAGCCAAGCTGAAGAAGCTGGTGCGCGATGAGCTGGAAGCGGACGCGAAGGAATTCGGCGACGCTCGCCGCAGCCGCATCATCGAACGCGAGGCGGCGGTTGCGATCAGCGAAACCGAGCTGGTGGTCAGCGAGCCGGTGACGGTCGTGTTGTCCGAGCGCGGTTGGGTGCGAGCGGGCAAAGGTCACGAACTTGACCCAGCCTCACTTTCATACAAGACCGGCGATGCTTTCCTCGCGGCTGCGAGAGGTAAAAGTACGCAGCAGGCTGTATTCCTCGACAGCACCGGCCGCGCTTACAGTTTGATCGCGCACACGCTGCCATCAGCGAGAGGCCAGGGCGAGCCCCTGTCAGGCCGCACCGATCCACCGGAAGGCGCAACGTTTGCCGGCGTGGTGATCGGCGAAGCGGAAGATCGCTGCGTCGTCGCATCCGACGCCGGTTATGGCTTCGTCGTCAAACTTGGCGAACTGCATTCGCGGAACAAGGCAGGTAAGGCGGTGCTGAAAGTGCCCGAGGGCAGCGGTGTACTCCCGCCTTCGATGGTGCCGGCCGCAGACGACGCGTTACTGTGCGCAGTGAGCAGCGAAGGCAAGCTGCTGGTGTTTCCGGTGAAGGACCTGCCGGAATTGCCGAGAGGCAAGGGCAACAAGATCTTCGGCATATCACCGAAGGGCGACGAGAAACTCGCCGGAATCGCCGTGGTCACCTCGTCACAAAATCTCATCGTAACCTCCGGCGAACGGAAGATGACGCTCAAATACTCCGAGCTCAAAGAGTACCAGGGCGAACGTGCTCAACGGGGTTCTGTTCTGCCGCGCGGCTGGCGCAATGTGGCGCGCTTGGACACTGAGGGCTAATTTTCTCACCGCTCCCACGGGGAGAGGTGAAGAGTTCTTACCCTCTCCCTTTGGGAGAGGGCAGGGTGAGGGGAAGCCGGTCGCTGTGACGTTTCCTTCGCGTGCCCCTCACCCGCGCTGCGCGCGACCGCTCCCAAGGGGAGAGGTGAAGAGTTCTTACCCTCTCCCTTTGGGAGAGGGCAGGGTGAGGGGAAGCCGGTCGCTGTGACGTTTCCTTCGCGTGCCCCTCACCCGCGCTGCGCGCGACCTCTCCCAAAGGGAGAGGGGAGAGGTGGCTCACCCCAGCGTCACCTGCTCGGGCTCGTGCACGAAGTACCCTTGAATGAACTCGATGCCCAGCTGCCACAGCACTGCCATGGTGTTGGCGTCTTCCACTCGTTCGGCGATCGTGGCGACCTTGCGCAGCTTTGCTTGCTCGACGAGATCCCGCACTCGCTGTTGCAGGCCTTGGTCCACTGACAGGCCTTGCATCAACGTGCCGTCGACTTTGATGTAGTCGATCGGCAATTGCGCCAGCAGCCTGTGCGGGTCGCGGCCGGCGCCGAAGTGTTCGAGCGCGAAGCGGAAGCCGGCCTTGCGCAGGCCGTTGGCGAGTTCGTGGGTGTCGGCCAGGTATTCGGTGGCGATCTGTTCGCTGATCTGGAAGGCGAGGCGGCCGGGTTCGACGCGGGAGGACTTCAGCTGGTTCGACAGCCACTGCAGCAGCGACTTGTCGCGCACCGAATCTTTCGATAAGCGCACGAACAATTGTTTCACCGGCCGGCTGGCGCAGAAAGTCATGGACGCGCCGATCACCCAGCGGTCTATGTTCTTCATCAGGTCGTTGCGTTCGGCGGCCGCCATGAATTCCGCCGGCAGCAGTTCTTCGCCTTGCTCATCGACCATGCGCACCAGCACGTCGAACATGCCGCGGTCTTCGCCGAGCAGGCTGGCGATGGGTTGTTGCATGAGACGGAAGCGGTTTTCCATCAACGCCGATTTCATGCGTTTGACCCACAACTCGTCGGCCGCGACACGCTTGGTGTCCTCCTGGCGGTGATCGACGATCTGCACCTTGCCGCCGCCATTTTGTTCAGCCGTGCGCCGGGCGGCGAGGGCATCGATGATGGCGGCGCTGGCATCGGGCAGCCGCGGATCGATCAAACCGATGCCGACGCTGCAGCTGCAGGAAATCTGTTTATCGCCGACCCGGAACACCTGCGCGGCGATCTTGCGGATCATGTTGGCCGCCCAGACCTCGATGTCCCGGTTCGTGCCGCGCTCCATCATCAACAGCAGGGTGCCGTCGCCGAAGCGGCCGAACAGGTCGGTGGGCTGCCGGGTTTCGCCGATCACGCCGGCGAACTGCGCAATGAATTCTTCGATCGCCAGCGGGCCGACGTCATCGCCGATGGTGCTCAGTTTGTCGGCCTGGATTGCAACCAGTTCGCGTACGCCGGCTTTGATGGGTTGCGACAGCGCCTTCTGCAGATGCTCGATGAAAAATCGCCGCTGCAACGCGCCCGTGCTGGCGTCGCGTTCCAACGCTTCGGTGAGCTGGTCGTTGAGATCGCCCGCGTCGCGCTTGCGGGCGGCGAAGCACAGGCGCACGGCCGGTTCACCGTCGAACTCGGTGCGCGACAGTTCCATTTCCAACGGCACGCTGGAGCCGTCGTTCAGCAAGGCATTCGCTTTCAGCGTGTGATCCGACCACTTGCCCTGCATGCAGGCCACCAGCGCGCCCTTGAGTGCGGCATGAGCGTCGGCTTCGAACGCATCCATCAGCGGTGTGCCGGCCAAAGCATCGGCATCGGAGAAACCATACAAATCCAGCCACGCCGGATTGGCATCGACGATGATGCCTTCCTGGACGTGGGCAATGGCGTCGGCCGAGCCGGCCATGAATGATTTGAGTTGCTCGCGGTATTCGTGCGCCGAACTGATCGTGCTGTTGAGTGCGCGAGCCTGGCGGTGTGCTTCGAGCTCGCGAACGACAACGGCGCGCAGTCGGTTGGGATTCATCAAGGTGATGACATCGCGCGCGCCCTGTTGCATGGCGCCGGCGATGATTTCTTCATCGACCTGATCACGCGCAAACAGCACCGGCACATCGGCGCCGTATTGTTTGCATACCATCATGACCTTGGCGGTATCGGCCGGGTCGGGGCCGACGAATGCGATCAGCATGTGGGCATTGATCTGCGTCAGGGCGTCGCCGAGATCGCTCAATTCCTTGATCCAGTTGCAGCGCACGGCATGGCCGGCGTTGCGCAGGATGCTGTTGACGGCCTCGACATTGTCCTGGTGCCGCGTCAGGACAATCATTGGGACGGCGCTTGTTTCGGCCAACGTTCTATCTCCACCGCATGATTACTGGCTGACCGGGCCTGTTACCGCGGTCTTCGCCGGCGCCCCGGCGATCTCACGCACCAGCTTCGGTACCAGGTAACCGGGCAGGCGCGCGGCGAGTTCCTGGTGGAGCCGCAGCGCCCGCGCTTCGGTCAGGTCGAAATGGGCTGCGCCCTGCACCTTGTCCAATACATGGAGGTAATAGGGAAGGACCTGCGTCTCGAACAGCGCTTCACTGAGTTGCGCGAGCGCCTCGACGCTGTCATTGACATCCTTGAGCAGCACCGATTGGTTAAGCAGCGTCACTCCGGCGGCGGTCAGCTGCCGGCAGGCGTGACGCACCGAATCGTCGATTTCCCGCGCGTGGTTGGCGTGCATGACCACCACTTTCTGCAAGCGCACGCCGGACAACCAGTCGAGCAAGCCGCAGTCGATGCGTTCAGGCAGCACGATCGGATAGCGGGTGTGGATCCGCAGCCGCTGGATATGGGGGATGGCCTGTAATTCTTCGCTCAACTGCTTCAGTCGCCGATCGCTCAGGCTCCAGGGATCGCCGCCGCTCAAAATGACTTCGCTGATACTCGGGTTGGCCCGCAGTCGTGCCAGCGCCGGTTGCCAGCCCTGTTGGAGAGCGGACTCCTCGCCATAGGGAAAATGCCGGCGAAAACAGTAGCGGCAGTGGATCGCGCAGGCGCCGGTCGCCACCAGCAGCGCGCGGCCGTGATACTTGTGCAGTAATCCTGGTGCGGCCCGTTTTTCCATGTCGCCGACCGGATCGGCGACGTAGCCGGTGGCCGAGTCCAATTCCGCCGCCAGCGGCAGGACCTGCAGTAACAGCGGATCGTTGGGATCGCCGCGTCGCATCCTCGCGACGTAACTGCGAGGGACTCGCAAAGGGAAGTCCTTCGCCGCCGCGAACGCCGGCAAAACCAGCGCTGGGTCCAGTTCGAGAACGGCGCACAGCTCGCGCGGATCGCTGATCGCGTCCGCCAGCAATTGCTGCCAACGCGGCCCACCCGAATCGGCGGGAGCGGGGTCGAACTGGTTTGCGTAAGAGGTTGCGGCTATCATCTGCGCCCTTTGCCGGGGCCCTCGACTGATTGGGTGGGAACCGGTCCCATTTTCGCAGACTCCAGCCGCGGTGCCCAATGGCCAGTTACTCCACCAATGAATTCAAGTCGGGCGTCAAGATCCTCCTTGAAAACAACCCGTACTCCATCGTCGAGAACGAGATGGTCAAGCCGGGCAAGGGCCAGGCGTTCAACCGCGTCAAAGTGCGCAATCTCAAGAACGGCAAGGTCACTGAGCGCACCTTCAAGTCCGGCGACACGGTCGAAGCCGCCGACGTGCAGGAAACGGAAATGCAGTACCTCTACACCGACGGCGAGTTCTGGCACTTCATGGTGCCCGACAACTTCGAGCAGTACACCGCCGGCAAGGAAGCCCTGGGCGACGGCGCGATCTGGCTGAAGGACGGCATGAGCTGCACCGTGATGCTCTGGAACGGCGAGCCCCTGAACGTGACCCCACCGGCGCACGTCGAGTTGAAAGTGGTCGAAACCGACCCGGGCCTGCGCGGCGACACCGCCACCGGCGGTGGCAAACCCGCCAAGCTGGAAACCGGCGCCACCGTTCGCGTACCGCTGTTCATTAATGAAGGCGAATACGTTCGCGTCGACACACGCACGGCCGAGTACATCGCCCGCGCCAAGCCCCCGACTGCTTGATCTGATCTCACCTCTCCCTATGGGCGCCGCCTCTCCCGCGAGCGGGGACAGACTCTTCACCTCTCCCCGTGGGAGCCGCTCTCGCGCATCCATGCGCTTCGCGCCATTCGCACGTCCTGTGCAGCAGAGGTCGCGTGAAGCGCGGGTGAGGGGGCTTAACTGTTGCCACCTTCGCTTCCAGGCAAAAGCCCCTCACCCTGCCCTCTCCCAAAGGGAGAGGGTAAGAAGGGAAGTTTCAGCCTTTCATCAGCGTCGCGACAAACCGTTCTAATCCTGCCCGATCTTCCTGATCGAACCGCGCCAGCTTCGGACTGTCCAGGTCCAGCACGCCGAGCAGTGCGCCGTCGCGAATCATCGGCACGACGATTTCCGAGTTCGACGCCGAATCACACGCGATGTGACCTGGGAACTCGTGAACGTCGCGCACGACCTGAGTCTTGCGTTCCGCGGCGGCTGTTCCGCAGACGCCTTTGCCCAGCGCGATGCGCACGCAGGCTGGGTTGCCCTGGAACGGCCCGACCACCAGTTCGCCGTCTTTGAGCAAATAGAAGCCGGCCCAGTTCAGGTCGGGGAGCGAGTGATAGAGCAGCGCGGCGCTGTTGGCGAGATTGGCGATAAAATCGCGCTCGCCGGCAATCAATGCTGACAACTCCCCAGCCAGCTGTTCGTAAAGCGCTGGTTTGGGCTGAGTGGTATTTATGTGGCTCTCGTGCATGGCGCGACTCGCAGACCCAGACGGCGCGGGCATTGTACTTCGCAGTGTGATCTTGCTTCTTCCCGCTTTGCCGACCGCGCGTGTACGCTGCGGCCGGCTCAAACACTGCAAAAGCAGGCATCAATGGATGGAAGTATGGAGCAGGGAGCACGCCCCGAACCGTCGACCAGCATAGCGCCACAGCCCAACGACTGTCCTGCCGTCGAAGTCATGCAACGCGAACTGCCACCCGGAGAAATCGTCGGGCGCTATCGCATCGTACGGCTGCTTGGCCGTGGCGGCATGGGCTCGGTGTACTACGCGGAGCGGGCAGACGATCAATATCAACAATCGGTCGCGCTGAAGGTCGTGGAGTGGTGCCCGGCGGTCAGTGACCTTGCCGGCCGCTTCCGCTCAGAACGACAGATCCTTGCGCGCCTCTCGCATGTAAACATCGCGCGGCTGTTGGATGGCGGCCAGATGCAGGACGGCACGCCCTATCTCGTGATGGAGCATGTCGCCGGAACCCGCATCGATTACTACTGCAGGGAGCGGCGCCTCAGCACCCAAGCCAAGCTCAGGCTGATGCAGCAGGTGTGCGCGAGCGTGCAGTACGCGCACCAGAATCTGGTGATTCATCGCGATCTCAAGCCTTCCAACATTCTCGTGACCGAAGACGGCACGGCGAAGCTGCTGGATTTCGGCATCGCCAAGTTGCTGAGTCCGGTGGCCGGCGCGATCGTGTCGACGACACAGCAGGTGGATCGCGTGCTGACGCCGGATCACGCCAGCCCCGAACAGTTGCTCGGCCAGCCGGTAGGCACGATGTCGGACATCTATGCGCTCGGTGTGCTGCTCTATGAGTTGTTGAGCGGCAAGCGGCCCTTCGAGTTCGCGAACCTGTCGCTGAGTGAGATTACCCGCATCGTTGGCCTGACCAGCCCGGCGCCGCCAAGCGCGAGAGTCACGCAGGCAGCGAACAGGCGTGGACTGTCGGCTGAGTTGCGAGGTGATCTCGACAATATCGTGCTGAAGGCGATGCATCGCGATCCCAGCCGACGTTATCAAACGGCCGCGGCGCTCGCGGCGGACATCCAAAATTATCTCGACGGCAGGCCGGTGCACGCGCGACCGGATAGCTGGACCTATCGTGCCGAAAAGTTCGTGCGCCGGAATGCCTGGGCGGTGGCCGGAGCAACTGCTTCGGTACTGATGATTTGCGTCGTGAGCGCGTTCTACACAGTCCGGCTCGCCGAAGAGCGCGATATCGCTCAACGCGAACGCAAAGCCGCGGACAGCGTCGCCGAGTTCATGACGGACGTGTTTCGCCGCGCCAATCCCAATGAAACGCGAGGAGTGTCTGTTACGGTACGCGATGCGCTCGACGCCGCGGCGGCCCGCATCGATCGCGAGCTTGCCGATCAGCCCGGCTTGCGTTTGTCGCTGCTGCGAAAGATGGGGCAGTCGTACAGTGGCTTGGGATTGATGCCCGAGGCGCTGGGCCTGATGGAGCGGCAAGTAAGCCTGGCGCGATCACAGTTCGGCGAGACCGATGCCGAACTGGCGCGAGCGTTGGAAGCGCTCGGACATGTTCACTTCTCGATGTCGAAATTCGCGCTGGCCGACCAAGCATTCGGCGAAGCCGAGCTTATCCGCATCAGGCTGGGTCTGGAGCACGATGCGGAATGGGTGCGCTTGCTGCATTCCATCGCGACGAATCTGCGCGCGCAGCAACGATTCGAGCAGGCGATCGCGTATCACCGTCGTGCTGAAGCCGGCGGCCGGGCGCTGTCGAAGGCGGATTCCGCAACGCTGGGAAACGTGCTGCAAGGCTTCGCGTCCACGTATGGCGAGTCCGGTGACTACATCACGGCAGAGCGTTACGCGCGCGAAGCGTTGCCGCTGGTGAAGGGTGCGACCTATGAAGGTCACGACCTTTACGCGAATGCCCTCAATACATTGGGCACGGTGCTGCGACGCCAATACAAACTCGATGAGTCCGAAACCGTATTCCGCAGCTTCGTCGCGCGGCAGACCGAGATCCTCGGAAAGAATCACTTTCTTGTCGGACGCGCGCACAACAACCTGGCGACGTTGTTACGCGCCAAGGGCGACTACCGGGGAGCGGAGCAAGCGCTGCAGGAGGCCCTGCGCATCTATACCTCGCGTGGCGAGTCCGATCAGTTGGATCTGGCGATTTCGCATCACAACCTGGGCGGGGTATATCGAGAGTCCGGCGAGTTGCAGCAGGCTCTTCGAGCAGTTGGAGCTGGCGCTCACATTCAAACGCAATGCCGTTGGACCTGGCAGTCCGCAGATGGTCAGTTCGTTACTGGAAAAATCCGCCACCTTGCGTGAGCTCGGCGAGTTAACCGCTGCGGCAGCAGCAATCGGTGACGCAAAAGCAATCGCGGCGGAAAAGTTCGACCGTAGCGATCGCCGCCATGCGCTCGTGGCCTTGGAGCATGGACGGTTCAACCTGGCTGCCGGGAATCTCTCGGTGGCCGAAGGGGATTTGATGAGCGCGGTGGAGAGCTTGCGTGAACAGGAGGAGCCGGCGCGCCTTGCTGAGGCCCTTTGCGCCCTGGCCGAGCTGCGCGGCGTGACAGGTGGCGGCAATGAGGCGCGACGGTTGTTAGATGAGGCGGAGACGTTGCGTCGAAAAATCATGCCGTTGTCACATCGCGCGCTTGCTGCCGTACAACGTCAGTTGAGCGATCTCACAGCGCGCGAGCGCCTCCCGCGCTAGATCTGGCCATAAAAATCTGCAAGGGAGCACTTTCAGGCAAGCATCGGGCGGCTTCATACAACCGTTGCAGCGCCTTTACTGGCGATAATGCGTGGCGTAGGGTGATCTTTTGAGCCGTCGAGGGCGCCATGCAAAAACGCAAGCTAGGTACTCAGGGTCTGACAGTCTCCGCACTCGGCTTAGGCTGCATGGGCATGAGCCAGAATTACGGCGTGGCAGATGACGCCGAGTCGATCGCCACGATTCACCGCGCCATCGAGCTGGGCGTGAATTTTTTCGATACCGCCGAAGTCTATGGGCCGTATCTCAATGAAGAGCTGGTGGGCAAGGCGCTTAAAGGCAAGCGCGACCAGGTCGTCATTGCGACCAAGTTCGGCTTCGATCTTTCCGGCGCCGACCGCCTCGCCGGCGTGAACAGCCGTCCGGAGCACGTGCTGAAGACCGCCGATGAATGCCTGCAACGTCTCGGCACCGACTACATTGACCTGTTCTATCAGCATCGTGTCGATCCGTCGGTGCCCATCGAGGACACGGTCGGCGCGATGGCGCAGCTGGTGAAGCAGGGCAAGGTGCGGTACCTCGGCCTCTCGGAGGCTGGCGTATATAACATTCGCCGTGCGCACGCCGTCCATCCGATTGCAGCGTTGCAGAGCGAATATTCCCTGTGGGAACGCAACCTCGAAGCCGAGATCATTCCGCTGCTGCGCGAGCTTGGCATCGGCCTGGTGCCGTTCGCCCCGCTCGGCCGCGGATTTCTAACCGGCAAAGCGCCACGACCCGAAGCCACGACGGAGGACGATTTTCGTCGCGGCGATCCGCGCTTCCGGGGCGAAAACTACGATCGCAATCTGCGGCTGGTGGAGGAAGTGAATGGCCTCGCGCAACGAAAAGGGGCAACGGCCGGCCAGGTCGCGCTTGCCTGGGTGTTGGCCAAGGGTCAGGACATCGTGCCCATTCCCGGCACCAAGCGACGCAAGTATCTGGAGGAGAATGCTGCCGCCGCGTTCGTCACGTTAACGCCGCAGGAGATGCAGCAGCTCGATGCGATCGGCGCGCCGGGCAATGTCGCGGGGCCTCGTTACAATGAAGCGCGCATGAAGACGGTGGATCGATAAGACCCCTGCCTCCTACGCGCGATTGAACGGAAACGCGAGCACTTCGTCGATATGTTTGGCGCCGGTCGCGCACATCACCAGGCGATCGAAGCCCAACGCCACGCCCGAACAATCCGGCAGGCCATGTTCGAGCGCCGCAAGAAAACGTTCATCGACAGGCATCGGCGCCAGACCACGCCTGGCGCGTTCGGCGAGATCTCTTTCGAAACGCACGCGCTGCTCGGGCGCATTGCCGAGCTCATGAAAGCCATTCGCGAGCTCCAGGCCATCCATGTACGCCTCGAAACGCGAGGCTACCGGCCCACGAATCTGCGCGAGCGCCGCCTGTGAAGCCGGATAGTCATAGATGAACGTGAGCCGATCGTGACCCAGCTGCGGCCCGACCAGGAGCGCCATGATGAGGTCCAGGCAGGCGTCGCGATCGCTGCGTACTGCACGCGGCACTTCGATGTCCGAACTCTCAAGGCGCGCGATCAGTACGGCGTCAGGATCGTCGAATGGATCGACGCCGGCATGCAACTGCACCGCTTCGCGATAGGTGAGCCGCTCGGAACGATCGAACGATCGCGACGGTGGCAACGCCGAGCTGACCAGGCGTTCGACATCCGACATGAGTGCGTGGTGGTCGATGCCGAGCCGATACCATTCGAGCAGGGTGAACTCGGGATTGTGGCAGCGACCGCTTTCGCCGTCGCGATACACCTTGCAGATCTGCCACAGATCGCCGCAGCCGGCGGCGAGCAGGCGCTTCATCGCATATTCGGGTGAAGTGTGCAGATAAGTGCGACGGCCGCTGGTAGTCGCTGCAACGCTGGCGAGATGAATATCGGTGACTGCTGCCGAACTGAGGGTCGGCGTATCGACCTCAAGCGCGCGAGTGGCCGTGAAATATTCGCGCGCCGCTCGCAGCATCGACGCTCGAACCTCAGAGCGTAGCGATGGGCGCTGTCGGCATCCAATCGCTGCTCACGGCGTGACGCTCACTTGGCGATGTGGGCGATCGGGCGCCCGAGTTGCACCGTCGCGTTCGGCTGCATTCCGGAATCCCAGCGAATGCGTCCTCGCTCGAACAGCAGCACCACCGTCGAACCCATGTTGAAGCGGCCAAGTTCTTCGCCTTTGGTGAAGGGTCGGCCGACACCAGCGGGGATGACCTGCGGCGCTTTGCGACGTCGCGGCGGCGGGTTCACTTCGCCGCAATGAACAGTTTCGATACTGCCGACGTGCAACGCGCCTATCAAAATGACTGCGATCCTGCCGATCGGAGTCATGAATTCGCAAATGAGCCGCTCGTTGCGGGCAAACACTCTTGGCACGGCGCGCGCGGTAGCAGCATTGACGCTGAATAAATCGCCCGGCACATAAACATTCTTCAACGCCGTGCCTGCATACGGCATGTGAATGCGGTGATAGTTGTACGGTGCGAGATAAATGCAGGCGAAGCTGCCGTTGCGATATGCGGCCACTGCTGCTTCGTCGCCGGCGAGTAATTCCTGCAGCGAATAAGTCTGGCCCTTGGCTTGCAGGATGGATGATCCCGCGGAATCCCCGACGGGGGATTCGTTCAGCAGCTCGCCGCATTGACTCACCGTGCCGTCGACGGGGCTGACGATGAACTGCGTTTCGATGGCGATCGGGCGTGCGCCGGGCTTCAGCGCGCGCGTGAAGAAATCGTTGAACGTGCGATAGGCGTACGGGTCCGGCTGCGCGGCCTCCGCCATATTGATGTCGAACAGGCCTAGGAAGATCTTCAGGAAGGTACGCTTGACGAACGGCGACTCGCTGCGCGCGATCGCGTAGACGATTCGTGACAGCAGGTGCTTGGGCAGGACGTACTGGAGCGCAGCGAAGCAACGATCGCCGGTGCTGACGGAGGGCGTTTCGGTCATGAGTTTGGATAGGCAGCGACGATGCTTCGGTAGTCTTCGGCGATGATGGGCACGTTGTGCGGCGTCGAAGACAACGCACGCAGGGCGCCGTTCGGATCGACGACAAAGATCGCCGCCGAATGGTCGACTGTGTAGTTGCCACCGGGCAATGGCGAAATCGCCACCGGCACACCCATCTTCAAGGCGAATTCGTGGATGGCCTGCGGTCCGCCGGTAATACCACTGAAGGTCGGGCTGAACGATTTGACGTACCCCGCCAGTCGCTCCGGCGTGTCCCGTTGCGGATCGACGGAAACCAGGATGATCTGCGGCCGCTGTTCGGCGGGCAGGTCAGTGAGCTTCTTTTCCACCTGCGCCAGCAGCGCGAGTGTGGTCGGGCACACATCGGGGCAGTGCGTGAAGCCGAAAAACAAAATGCTCCAGTGACCGCGCATGCGTGCGGCCCCGAAGGGTTGACCCTGATCGTCGACGAACGCCATCGGCGGCAGCGGGCGAGCGGGCTCCAGCAGCGTCGCCTTGGCCAAGGTCGGTCCGCCGGCTTGGTGCAGCAGTGAGCGTGACAACAGCATGCCGGCCGCTATCGCTACAATGGCGACCAACGCTGCAAGCCCAATCGATCGAATTCGAGTCATCTGTCTTTCCTCGTAGCGCGAAGTATCGCATGCCCGCCAAGAAAACCGCCTCCAGACCCTCCGTTTCGCGCCAGGCCGTGTCGAAGGCTGCGGTTGCCGCGCCCGAGCACGCCACCGTGGCCCAGCTCATCAGCTTCGCCGCGGAACGTTTTGCGATCGCCGAACTGTGGTTCGGTCATGGCACCGACAATGCTGTCGATGAAGCCGCGGAGCTGGTGTTCTTCGCTGCTGACTTGCGCCACGACCAGGCTGAAGAAGTGTATGGCCAGGTTCTGAAGCCGGCGCAGCGGACCGCGGCATTAGAGCTGATCGAGCGGCGCATTCGCGAGCGAGTTCCCGCTGCCTACCTGACACATCGCATGTGGTTTGCCGGGCACGAGTTCTACGTGGATGAACGCGTGCTGGTGCCACGTTCGCCGATCGCGGAATTGATCCAGGCGCGCTTTGAACCTTGGATCAATGCGAGCAAGGTCAAGCGCGTGCTTGATATCGGCACCGGCTCCGGTTGCATCGCTATCGCCACGGCACTCGCCTTGCCGAAGGCCCAGGTCGACGCCGCCGATATTTCGGCTGATGCCCTGCAGGTCACGGCCATGAACATCGAGCGCCATGGGGTCAAGCCACGCGTGCAGGCGGTGCGATCGGACGTGTTCGAGGCATTGCAAGGCCAGCGCTACGACGTGATCGTTGCCAATCCGCCCTATGTCGGCGACGCGGAAATGGCGGGCCTGCCGGCAGAGTATCGGCGCGAACCCGTGACAGGTCTTCATGGCGGCCGCGACGGGCTAGACATCGTCAATCGCATTCTCGACCAGGCGTCGGCGCACCTGCAGCCGCAGGGCATCCTGATTGTCGAGGTCGGCAACTCCGAAGAAGCCCTGGTGGCGGCCCGCCCGCGCACGCCGTTTACATGGTTGGAATTCGAACGCGGCGGCGGCGGGGTGTTCATGCTGACGAGGGAGCAGTTAGGTTAATTTTTTACCCTCGCCCTTCGGGAGTTTCTCACCCTCTCCCTTTGGGAGAGGGCAGGGTGAGGGTTCTTCAGGCTACTTGGCGCGATCTCCCCTCACCCACGCTGGGCGCAGCGCCTGGAGCTGTCATAGTGGTTAGAATCCACACCTTCCGACCTAGTCACCAATCCCGAGTCACTATTCACCACGCTCCGACATGTCCGGCAACACACTAGGCAAGCTCTTTACCGTCACCACCTTCGGCGAAAGCCATGGGCCGGCGCTCGGCTGCATCGTCGATGGCTGTCCGCCGGGCCTCGAGCTGTCGGAAGCGGACCTGCAGCCGGACCTGGAACGGCGGCGCACCGGCACTTCGAAGTACACCAGCCAGCGCAAGGAGCCGGATCAGGTGAAGATTCTGTCCGGTGTGTTCGAAGGCCGCACCACCGGCACGCCGATCGGCCTGCTGGTCGAGAACACGACGCAGCGCTCGCGCGACTACGAGAAGATCAAGGACCGCTTCCGGCCCGGGCCACGCCGACTACACCTATCAGCAGAAATATGGCTTCCGCGACTATCGCGGCGGCGGTCGCTCGTCGGCGCGCGAGACAGTCATGCGAGTCGCGGCTGGCGCCATCGCCCGTAAATATCTGCGCCAGCGGCTGGGTGTTGCCATTCAGGGTTATCTCGCGCCAGCTCGGGCCGTTGGTGCTGGAGCCGAAATCACTGGCGACGGTGTACGACAATCCGTTCTTCAGCCCCGATCCGTCGCGGCTGGAGGAGCTGGAAAATTACATGATCAACCTGCGTCGCGAAGGCGACTCGGTAGGCGCGCGCGTCAATGTGATCGCCACCGGTGTGCCGGCCGGCCTCGGTGAACCGGTGTTCGATCGACTGGACGCCGAGATCGCCTACGCGATGATGAGCATCAATGCAGTGAAGGGCGTGGAGATCGGCGCAGGCTTCGCCAGCGTCGCCCAGAAGGGTAGTGAACACCGCGACGAAATGACCCCGCAGGGCTTTGTTTCCAACAATGCCGGCGGCGTGCTGGGCGGGATTTCTTCCGGCCAGGACGTGCTGGTCAGCATCGCGCTCAAGCCCACCTCGAGCATCACCATTCCCGGCCGCTCCATCGATGTCGATGGCAACAGTGTGGAGGTGATCACCACCGGTCGGCACGATCCCTGTGTAGGATTAAGGGCGACACCCATTGCTGAAGCCATGCTGGCGCTGGTGCTGATGGATCATTACCTCCGTCAGCGCGGCCAGAACGCCGATGTCGCGGCAAAGCCGCTGATTCCTAGCAGCATTTGAGGTAGTGTGCGCGACCCTGCGATTATGTCGGGACACTGCTGAAGGCCGCTGCGACGGCTGTTCAGCCAACGCTGAATGGGATGGCCTGTGGCCAGGATAAATGAGACCAGGATCGAGAAGATGAGCAGACGGGTGAACGTGGCGGTATTGGGAGCGACCGGCCTGGTCGGCGGCAACATGCTGTCGATTCTGGAGCAGCGCAATTTCCCGGTGGGCGAGATTTTTCCGCTGGCGAGCGCGCGCTCGGTCGGTAAAACGGTGCGTTTCAAAGGCCGCGATGTGCCGGTGCAGGACGTCGAGACCTTCGACTTCTCCAAGGCCCAGATCGGCCTGTTCTCGGCCGGTGCCAGCGTTTCCAAAGTACATGCGGTGCGTGCCGGCCAGGCCGGTTGCGTGGTAATCGACAACACTTCGCAGTTCCGCTACCAGGATGACATCCCGCTGGTGATCAGCGAGGTCAACCCGCAGGCGATCGCCGGCTACAAGAAGCACAACATCATCGCCAATCCGAATTGCTCGACCATGCAGATGCTGGTGGCGCTGAAGCCGTTGCACGACGCGGCGGGCATCGAACGCATCAATGTCGCCACGTATCAATCGGTGTCGGGCGGCGGCCAGAAGGCCATCGACGAGCTGACCCAGCAGACCGTGACCGTGCAGCAGGGCGGCACCGTGACGCCGAAGGTCATCGCCAAGCAGATCGCCTTCAACTGCGTACCGCAGATCGACGTGTTCCTCGACAACGGCTACACCAAGGAAGAGATGAAGATGTTCTGGGAAACCCAGAAGATCCTCGGCGGACAAGAACATCAAAGTGAATGCGACCGCGGTGCGGGTCGGGGTGTTCATCGGCCACTCCGAGGCCGTGCACATAGAAACCCGACGCAAGCTCACCGAAGGCGAAGCCAGGGAATTGCTGGCCAAGGCACCAGGGGTAGTGCTGATGGACGAACGCAGGCCCGGAGGCTATCCCACTGCGGCGACCGAGGCCGCGGGGACCAGATCCGGTGTTCGTTGGACGCATCCGGGAGGACATCAGCCACGACCGCGGTCTGAATCTGTGGATTGTGTCCGATAACGTACGCAAGGGAGCAGCGTTAAATAGCGTCCAAATCGCCGAGATTTTGGTGAAAGAGTATTTGTAAGCTATAGTTGCGCGCCTAAAGTCAACAAGCACATGAGCTTCGACTGCGGCTCGCAACTCGTCACCTGGAGCACGAGCACTTTCCATAAGGGCGGTTCATAAGGCCCAGGATGCTGCATAGGATGCTTCGGGAAACGTACCGGGAGAGCTGATGAGAAGACACCTGCCGCGCCTGCTGCTGACGGGCGCACTGCTGTCCCCTGTGACGCTGTATGCGCTGGGTCTGGGGGAAATCCGCCTCAATTCCGCCCTGAACCAGCCCTTCAACGCGGAAATCGAGCTGCTGTCGCCGACTGCCGAGGAGCTGGGCAGCTTGCGGATCACCATGGCCGCCCAGGACGTGTTCGCCCGCTATGGGATCGACCGGCCGGCCTACCTGAGCAATTTCGATTTCTCCGTCAGCCGCTCCCAAGACGGCCGCGCCACCATCAAGGTGACTTCGAATCGTTCGGTCACCGAGCCGTATGTCACGCTGCTGGTCGAAGCAGCCTGGGCGCGCGGTCGCCTGGTGCGTGAATACACAGTCCTGCTCGACCCGCCAGTGTTCATGCCCTCGCAGCCTGACGCACCCGCGCCGGTCACCACGCCGCAGTCGGGGGCGACCGCGGAAGGTCGTATCGAACGCCCTCCTGTGCCGGCGCCCGAGCCGTCGGTCACTCCGGAACGCGCGCCGCCGCCGTCTCCCGTCCCGTCGCCGGCTCCGGCTCCGGCCGCGGAACAGACCGAAGAATTGTCGACCGACCAGCAGGTCATTGCTTCGCCGGGTAGCGAATACACGGTGCAACGTAACGACACCTTGTCCAAGATCGCCGCCGCCGCGAACCCCGGTTCGCGCCGCGTCGTGAATCGAACCATGATTGCGACGTTCCGCGCCAATCCGCAGGCGTTCAACGGCAACATCAATCGACTGCTCGCCGGCAGCGTACTGCGCATTCCAGAACTGTCCGAGATCGAAGCGATCCCGGCCGACGAGGCGGGCGCCGAGGTATCGCGCCAGACGGCTGAGTGGGCTGGCGGCGTAATTCCCGACACCGTTCCTGAAAGCGATCGACTGCGGCTGGTCACGCCGGCCGAGCCGCCCGCTCCGCCGGTTGCTGCGCCGACGCCTTCGCAAACGCCGGCCCAGCCGTCGGCGACGCCGGGTGCGCCGAGCACGCCCGATCGTCGACTCGAAGTCACCGATCCGGGTCTGGCGCAGGTGCAGAAGAACGTCGGCGAAACTCCGGTGCAGCCGCCGGCGGAAGTAGTGCCGCCGGTCGAGGCGCAGGCTCCGACCGAAACACCGCCGGCCGAAGAGCCGGTTGCTCCGGCTGCCGAAGCGCAGCCGACTGCTCCGCCTGCGGTGATTCCGCCTGCCGCGCCGGAACCGACGCTGGCCGAACGGCTCGGTGAGTACTGGTGGCTGTTGATCGCGCTCGGCGTGCTGGTCGTGGTCGGCGCAATGGCGGCGTTCATCCGCCGCCGTCGCGAAAACGACGGCGACGACCTGGATTCGCTGTCGCCGATGAGCTTCGATGCGCCCTCGGATCGTCACGCTACCGCATTGGCGCCTGCGGGCAAGGGCCGCGACCGTGCCGATGCTTTCCTCGTCGAAGGCGAGGACGACGCCGGGCTGGTCAAGACCAACCTGGATGAAGATTTTGATGAACCCGCGCCGACATCACGCCGCGAACCGGCAAAAGGACGCGGCTTCGAAGCTGCGGCAGCCGCTGCTGCGCCAATGCCGCAGGGTCGTGCCGGCGTCGAAGACACGCTGAGCAGCGAATCGGCGGTGCGCTTCGATCAGCAGGATGCGCTGGCCGAGGCCGACTTCCACATGGCCTATGGTCTTTACGACCAGGCCGCCGACCTGGTGAAGATCGCGATCGATCGCGAGCCGGCGCGCCGCGACCTGAAGCTCAAGCTGCTGGAAATCTACTTCGTCTGGGGCAACAAGGACCTGTTCCTCGACACCGCCCGCGACCTGTACGAGACGCGCGATGAAGCGGCGCCGGGCGAGTGGGACAAAGTGCTCATCATGGGCAAGCAGATCGCCGCCGACGACCCGATGTTCAAAGGCGAGGGCGGTCATGTCGACCTGGTCGACGTCAACCTCGAAGGCGGCGAAAACCGCGTCGACGTAGACCTGTTCGCCGAGCCGGGCAGCGGCGAACGCCAGGGCCTGGACCTGGAATTCGTGAGCGGCGAGCGTCGCGGCCCCGAGGCTGCGCAGATCGGCGGCGACCTCGACTTCCTGCTCGAGGAGCAGAACGAGGACGACACGCGTGAAGAACCGACACGCGAACTCGATCCGCTGGCGCGCACCCAGGAAACGCCGACGATCGAATCGCCGATGATCGATCGCACCTCGCCGACCGTGCGCGAGAAAGTCGACCAAGCGGTCTTCAACAAGAGCGGCAACAACACCGGCGATACCGCCGAGTTGTCCATCGACGATCTCGGCCTCGATGTGGATTCGATCGAGCACGGCCCCGCGCTCGAGGACACCACGTCGATCGATAAGGACGAAGACGACCTGCAGCCGCTGCGCGATGACGAAATGACGCAGCTGGCGCCGTCGTTGAGCAGCTTCGATCGCACGATGGAAGCGCCGCGCGTCGATCGCTTCGACATCGACAGCACCGGCACGATCTATATCGATCAGGTCGATCTCACCGGCGGCGGCGACACTGCCGAACATCCGCGTCCGGACATCGATTCGACCGCGTCGATGAAGAGTCCGCTGGCGATGACGGACATCGATCTGGACGACCTGGACGACCGGACCGATGCGCGTGTCAGTTCGGACACGATCCGTCAGCCGCGTCAGGATGAAGATCGCTTCTCGAACGACGTGTTCACGGATCGCACCCCGCAGGCACCCCGTGCCGATCTCGACCTCGACGTGGGCGACCCGCTATCGAGCGAGGATCGCGAGCCGACGCAGCGGCAGGCGGCGACGACCGAGATGGAGCTGTCGGAGCTGGAGCCGGTCACCATGAGTGAAGTCGGCACCAAGCTCGACCTGGCGCGTGCCTACATGGACATGGGCGACCCGGACGGCGCCCGCAGCATCCTCGATGAGGTGCTGGCGGAAGGCAATCCGAACCAGAAGCAGGAAGCACAGCGTCTGATGGATTCGATCAGATAGAAGTGACTGGTGACTCGGGACTGGTGAATGGCAGGAGGTCTGCCATTCCGGTCCGGCCACTCGCCAGCCGATTCCCCGTCGGCCGCGTCGAGCACTCAGACTAGTCACTAGTCACGACTCACTTCGCTCCCCATGCGCATCGCTCTCGGCATCGAATACGACGGTAGCGCCTTCGCTGGCTGGCAATCGCAGCTCCATGCGGTCGGTGTGCAGTCGGTGGTGGAGAAGGCGTTGTCGGTGGTGGCTAACGAACCGATTGAAGTTGTCGCTGCCGGCCGCACTGATGCTGGTGTGCATGCGTCGATGCAGGTCGTGCATTTCGACACGACGGCGACCCGGGACGAGCGCTCCTGGATGCGGGGTTCGGCAGCCAATCTGCCCAAGCAGGTGAGTGTGCTGTGGGCGCGGGAAGTGGCGGAGGGATTTCATGCGCGGTATTCGGCCCAGGCGCGGCGCTATCGCTATGTGATCCTGAATCGCGAGCCGCGCCCTGCATTGACTGTCGACAGGGTGTCATGGGTGCGCGATCGGCTGGACGAGAAGCGCATGCACGAGGCGGCTCAGCATCTGGTGGGCGAACATGACTTTTCGTCGTTCAGGGCGGCGCAGTGCCAGTCGCGGACGCCGATGCGCCACTTGCATGAAATTACCGTGGGCAGGCACGGCGAACTGGTGGTTATGACGGTCTGCGCGAACGCGTTCCTGCATCACATGGTGCGAAACATTGCGGGCGTGCTGATCGCGATCGGCATCGGTGAGCGGCCCGTGGACTGGGCGGCGCAGGTGCTGTCGTATCGGGACAGGACGCTGGGCGGGGTGACGGCCGTGCCGGGCGGATTGTACCTTGCTGGTATTCGCTATGCGGCGGCGCATGGCTTGCCGAGCGATCCGCCGGAGCCCCCCACCGATAGTACGGCCAACGCGGTGGCTTGCCCGCGTTTGCCGGACCAAGTATAGATGCCCCCTTTCTAATTCAGGCGAGTACGCATGACCTGGTTCGAGAAAATCATGCCTTCGCGGATCAAGACCGAACGCCGCACGCGCTCGGTCCCGGAAGGCTTGTGGATGAAATGCGCCGCTTGCGACGCGGTGCTGTACCGCGCCGAACTCGAGCGCAATCTGCACGTCTGCCCCAAATGCGGCCATCACATGCGCATTCAGGCGCGCGACCGGCTGGAGACGTTTCTCGATCCGGAAGGCCAGGTCGAACTGGCGGACAACATCGAGCCGGAAGATCCGCTCAAGTTTCGCGACACCAAGAAGTATCGCGATCGTTTGCAGCAGGCGCAGAAGACCACCCAGGAAAAAGATGCATTGCTGGTCATGGCCGGCACGCTGATGGGCGAACCGGTCGTGGCGTGCGCGTTCGAATTCACCTTCCTGGGCGGTTCGATGGGATCTGCCGTCGGCGAACGTTTCGTGCGCGCGGCCGAGCACTGCCTGGAGCATCGCAAACCCTTGATCTGTTTTTCCGCCAGCGGCGGTGCGCGCATGCAGGAAGCATTGCTGTCGCTGCTGCAGATGGCGAAGACCAGTTCGACGCTCGCCCGCATGGCGAAGGCGCGGCTGCCCTACATCTCGGTGCTGACCGATCCGACCACCGGCGGTGTGTCGGCGAGCCTCGCGATGCTGGGCGATGTGAACATCGGCGAGCCCAAAGCGCTGATCGGTTTCGCCGGCGCGCGCGTCATTCAACAGACCGTGCGGGAAACGTTGCCTGAAGGATTTCAGCGCAGCGAATTCCTGCTCGACCACGGCGCGCTGGACATGATCGTCGACCGTCGCGACATGCGCGAACGCATCGCCGGCCTGCTGACGATTTTCATGCATCGGCCGTCGCCGCAACCGAAAGTCGCCGCGTAACTCATCGGTCCTGGTTCATCAAGGGGGCGCTCTGCGCTTCAGCACGTTATCCGACTGGCTGCGCTGGCAGGAGACGCTGCATCCAAGCAGCGTCGATCTCGGCCTGGAGCGCATCCGTCGCACTTTGCAGCAGCTTGAATGGCGGGCGCCTGCGTGCCCCGTCATCACTGTCGGCGGCACCAACGGCAAGGGCTCGACGGTCGCGTTGACAGCGCGAATTCTCGGCGCCGCCGGCTACCGTGTCGGCACTTTCACCTCTCCGCATCTGCTTCGTTACAACGAGCGCATCGGCATCGATGGCCGCGAGATTTCCGATGCATCGCTGGTGGCCGCGTTCGAACGGATCGACGTGGCGCGCGGCACGCAGACGCTGACGTTCTTCGAGTTCAACGTCATCGCTGCATTGCTGATCTTCGCAACCGCCGGCGTCGACGCCATCGTTCTGGAAGTCGGCTTGGGCGGGCGGCTCGACGGCGTCAACGTGGTCGATGCCGATGTCGCCATCGTCACTTCGATCGCGCTCGATCATTGCGACTGGCTCGGACCGGATGTGGAGAGCATCGGTCGCGAGAAAGCCGGAATTTTCCGCAGCGGCCGGCCGGCGATTTTCGGCTCGCGTGCGATGCCGGCGTCCATTGCCCAAGTCGCTGAGCAACTGGGCGCACGGCTGTACCGGCTCGGTGAAGATTTCGACTGGCGCGGCAATGGCGATCGCTGGTCTTGGCGTGGCCGTAACAGCAGCTACGAAGATTTGCCCGCGCCGGCACTGACCGGCGAACTGCAATTCGATAATGCATCCGCCGCGCTGTGCGCTTTGGAATGTCTGTCGGCGCGCTTGCCGCTGACGCGCGACGCGATCGAGCGCGGCCTGACGACGGTGCGGTTGCCCGGACGTTTCCAGGTCGTGCCGCGAAACGATTCAGTCCCAGGTGAATGGATACTGGACGTCGCACACAATCCCGCCGCGGCTCAAGCGCTCGCCGCGCAGCTTGCCGCTCGGCCGACGAACGCGAGAACCATCGCGGTGTGCGGCATCCTTGGTGACAAGGACATCGAGGGCGTGGCGACCGCGCTCCGAACTTCGTTCGACGAGTGGATCGTCGTGGGATTGGCCAGCGCGCGCGCAGTTGCCGTCGATGTCTTGTTGGAGCGGCTCACTAAGATGGGTGCGAAAGTCGTCGCGACCGCCGCCGATGTCTGCGCCGGTTGCCGGGTCGCCGACACGATGGCGCGCGGGGGCGATCGCATCGTCGTGTTCGGCTCTTTCCTGACAGTTGGGCCAGCACTCGAGTTGCTGCAGTCACGAAGTTGAGCCACTAAGTTGATATGAGCGGTTAACTTGCGCGCCTGTGGCGCATCGAAGCCTCTTATACTTCGTGCCGTGGAACGCCCCGTCAAAGAACGCCTGGTTGGCGCTGCCGTGCTGATGGCGGCGGCCATCATCCTGATTCCAGAGATGCTGTCAGGGCCGGATCGCGAGTCGCCCGAAACAGTGGTTCGCAGTGGCGAGGGCGAAGGCGCGATCAAGACTTACACCATCGACCTGAGCAAGTCGCCGGGCGCATCGCCGCCCGCTGCGACGGTCGACGGCGGCGACAATCGCGTGCCGCCGCCGGAAGAAATGACGCCGCCACCCGCGCCACAATCAGCGGCGCCGCCACCTGCAGAGCAAACTCCGGAACAGCAGGCTCAGGGATCTCCTGAACCGGCTGCACCGACGCCGGCTGTAATCCCGGAGGAGAAGCCCCCCACGCCAGCGCCGCATCAGGAAACTTCTCCGCCGCCCGTCGAAACGCCGCAGCGTCAGATCGCCACCCAGCCGGCGCGTGCTGAAGCTTCCCCTGAACCCATGAGACAGGCAAAAAGCGAAACTCCGCCGCCACGAGCGGTTGCTTCTGCGCCGGCCGCCCCCACATCGCCGGTTCGGACAGCGCCAGTTTCCACGGCTAAAGGATGGGCGGTTCAGTTGGGCAGCTATTCCAGCGAGACGACGGCAGGGCGATTGCGCGACGAGTGGCGCGCCAAGGGCCAGGATGCCTTCGTCATGCCGGTGCAATCCGGCGGCAAAACCCTGTACCGGGTACGAATCGGCCCCACCAAGGATCGCGCCGGCTCGGAGGCGGCGCTGAAGGCCGTCAAAGCCGCCATTCCCGGGGCGGCGATCGTGGCCCATCCGTGAGGAATTTCCGCCTGGGGACGCTGCATCAGCCCGCATGCCACGACTGTGCGCCGGACATTGTTTCGGGACCGTGTGGCGCTGATAGAATCCGCCCGCCCCAAGTTGCCAGGCCGTAGACCCTATTGCGCTTATGAATGGTGCTGACTACCTGATTCTCGGCGTTCTGGGTCTGTCCATGCTGTTGGGGTTGCTGCGCGGCTTCGTCCGGGAAGCCATCGGCCTGCTGTCATGGCTGGGCGGATTGTGGCTGGCGTGGCGATATGCGCATGTGCTCGAGCCCTACATGGGCGGTAGCATCGGCGAGCCGCCGTTGAGCACCTGGGCTGCACGCACTCTCATCGTGATCGCCGTACTGGTGATCGGCTGGCTGATCGCCGGCATCCTCAGTTACACGCTGCGCCATTCGGGCCTGAGCATCATGGTCGACCGTCTGCTCGGTCTCGTCACCGGCTTCCTGCGCGGCGCGGTGGTGGTCGCGGTGTTCGTGCTGCTGGGTGAGTTCGTGCAGCTCACCCAGACCAGTTGGTGGAAAAGTTCGCGCCTGATGCCCTACGCCGTCGAAGGGGCGGGTTGGCTGCAGTCGTTCGCGGAGACCGGCATGAGCGTGCTGGAAAAGCAGGCTCGTCCGGAGCGGGCAGCGTTGAACTTGCAGCCGGAGCCCGGTCGTGCGACCGGTGTCGCTTTCGGGCGCATCGTTGGGTCGCTGGCGACTCGATCGTCTTTTGCGGGGGGCTAAAGCATGTGCGGCATCGTCGGCATCGTTGGACACAGTGCGGTCAATCAACAGCTCTACGACGCACTCACGGTCTTGCAGCACCGGGGGCAGGATGCGGCCGGCATCATGACTTGCGAGGACGGCCAGCTGTTCATGCGCAGGAAGACCGGACTGGTGCGCGATGTGTTCCAGGAGCAGCACATGCGGGTGCTCAAGGGCAACATCGGCATCGGCCATGTCCGCTATCCGACCGCCGGTTGCGACGGCGCTTCCGAAGCACAACCCTTCTTCGTCAATTCTCCTTACGGCATCTGCCTCGGCCACAACGGCAATCTCACCAACACCACTGAGCTGGCCGAAGTACTGACGCGGGAAGACCTGCGCCACCTCAACACCACTTCCGATTCCGAGGTGCTGCTCAACGTCCTGGCGAGCGAGTTGTCGCGTGTCAAAACGCCGCGGGCCTCGGCGGCGGATATCTTTTCCGCGTTGAGCACGGTGTATAGCCGTGTCCGGGGCGGCTTTGCCGTCGTCACGATGATTGTCGGCCACGGCCTGCTGGGTTTCCGCGATCCGCATGGCATTCGCCCGCTAGTGCTCGGTCGTCGCGACACGGCGCAGGGCGCTGAATACATGCTGGCATCGGAAAGCGTTGCGCTCGACATGCTCGGTTTCAATCGCGTGCGCGATGTCGGCGCCGGCGAAGCGGTGTTCATCGACGAACACGGCCGCTTCTATTCACAGCAGTGCGCACCAGCCGCCCGCCACACGCCGTGCATTTTCGAGTACGTTTATTTCGCGCGGCCCGATTCGATCATGGACAACATTTCGGTTCACAAGGCGCGCCTGCGCATGGGCGATCTGCTGGCGGAAAAAATCCGCCGCGTCTGGCCGGATCACGACATCGACGTGGTGATTCCGATTCCGGACACCAGCCGTACCGCGGCGGTGCAGGTTGCGCAGCTGCTGGGCGTCAAATATCGCGAAGGCTTCGTCAAGAACCGTTACATCGGCCGCACCTTCATCATGCCGGGGCAGGAGCAGCGCAAGAAGTCGGTGCGCTCCAAGCTGAATGTCATCGATCTCGAGTTCCGTGGCAAGAACGTGCTGCTGATCGACGATTCCATCGTGCGCGGCACGACCTCGGCGCAGATCATCGACCTCGCGCGTGAAGCCGGCGCTCGTCGCGTGTACTTCGCATCGGCGGCGCCGCCGGTGCGTTTCGCGAACGTCTACGGCATCGATATGCCGTCGGCATCCGAACTGGTGGCAAATAACAAGACCGAGGAAGAAATCGCCAAGGCCATCGGCGCTGACCGGCTGATCTACCAGGATCTCGACGACCTGGTGCGCGCCTGCCTGCACCACGATTCGCAGATCGAGCACTTCGATACGTCGTGCTTCTCCGGCGAATACGTGACCGGCGACATCACTCCCGCTTACCTGCAGCGCCTGCAGGAGGAGCGCTCCGACCAGGCCAAGGCCAGCCGCCGTCGCGGGCCGCTCAAAGCGATCCGCGCGGTCTAGAACGGGCCCGTCCTGTAACCGGCGGTCAGGAAACTGACATGGCATTGCCGGCTGGTCCCACCTCACGTCCTTTAGCGGCGGCGTCTGCGTCGCTGGCGCCTCGGTTGATGATAGTGACCGATCACACCGAACTGGCCCGCGCTCTGGAACAGCACATTTCCATTGTCTGGCCGGATGCAGAGTGTCGCGTGCATGCGCCGCTTCTCTCCGGCCGCCTGCACGCCGCGTTCCGCGCCGTCGGTTATGACGCGGTGCTGCTCGATGATCGCAGCGAACGCGGGCGAGGCGAGGAGTGGCTGGAAAATTTCATGCATCGCACCGGCTTCCCGCCCATTGTCTATCTTGCGCCCGGAGACGATCCGGCGCGCGCCGCCCGTGTCGTCAAGCGGGGTGCGGTGGATTGTTTGATTCGCGAGCGCATCGATCATCGTCGCATGGCGAATTCATTGCGTGATGCCGTGTTACGTCGCCGCCAGGAGCTGGCATTGCTGCGTACCGGATCGCAGGCGGATCAGTTGTCCCGCTTCGGCGCGGTGAAAATCCTCGGACACCGCTTCGTGCGTGAACTCGCCATCGGCGGCACGTCGATGGTTTATCTCGCCGAGAGCGAGCGCGCCGGCAACATGGTGGTGCTCAAAGTGCTGCGCGATGCGCCGGAGACCGGTGACGAGCACATGCAGTTCTCGCGCTTCCTGCAGGAGTATGAGCTGATCTCGAAGATTCGCCATCCCAACGTGGTGCGGATTTTCGATCTCGGCATCGCCGACGACCACGCTTACATCGCGATGGAATATTTCCAGCGTGGCGACCTGCGCGCACGCATTGCCAAGGGCATCGAAGCCAAACTGGCTTTGCAGTACTTGGCGCAGGTAGCCGGCGCGCTGCAGGTCGTGCACGAGGTCGGCGTGCTGCATCGGGATTTGAAGCCTGGAAACATCATGGAGCGCGCCGATGGCACGCTGGCGCTGATCGACTTTGGCCTGGCGAAACACACCGACGTCAAACTCGATATGACCGGCACCGGCGAGATCTTCGGCACGCCGTACTACATGAGCCCGGAGCAGGGCCATGGCCAGCCCCTCGATGAACGCAGCGACCTGTACAGCCTGGGCGTGATTTTCTTCGAGATGTTGATGCGCAAAAAGCCGTTTCTCGCACCCACGCCGATGGGCGTGATCTATCTGCACGGCAATGCGCCCGTGCCGCCGCTGACTGCCGAGTTGCAGCCCTACCAGCCGTTGGCCCATAAGCTGCTGGCGAAGGAGCCCGCGCAGCGCTTTTCATCGGCGAGTGAACTGCTGGCCGAGATTTCGCGATTGGAGGCGCAGTGCGCATGAGCGCAGTCGCGATGCCATCGCCACTGTCACGCTTATTGCTAGCGCCGACGCCGGTGCGTTGGTATGAAGTCGCCAGCGAGCGCTGGCGCGAATTACTGGTCGATCACGCCAACTGCGAAAAGAAAGCGGCATCGACGGCATTGAGCCTGATCTTTTCCTATCCGGAAGACATGGCGCTTACCGACAGGATGTCGCGACTTGCGCGCGAAGAGCTGCGTCACTTCGAGCAGGTGCAGAAATTGATGCAGGAGCTCGCGGTGCCCTTCGTCCGGCTATCACCATCGCGTTACGCGGCAGGCTTGCGTCGTGCGATCAGTCGTTCGGAGCCGGCGCGACTGCTGGATCTGATGTTGTGCGGAGCGTTGATCGAAGCGCGCTCCTGCGAACGCTTCCAAGGCCTGGCGCCGCTGCTAGCGCAGCCGCTGCGCGGTTTTTATTCCGGGCTGGCCGTCTCGGAGGCGCGTCATCAAGGTTTGTATCTGCGACTCGCCGAGCAGCGGACGGGAGCCACCGATTGGTGCGCACGCCTGCAGGAACTGGCGGCGATCGAGTCGGAGCTGGTCACGTCGCCGGATTCGCAGTTCCGCTTTCATTCCGGAACGCCGGCACTCATCTAAGTTGGATTGGCGAGGCGGCTTTAGTCTCACCTCTCCCCCTGGGAGGTCGCGCGTAATGCGGGTGAGGGGGCGGCGGAGTAAGACCCTCACCCTAACCCTCTCCCGAAGCGGGAGAGGGGACGGAATCTTCACCTCTCCCCGTGGGAGAGGTCGCGCGTAACGCGGGTGAGGGGACGGCGGAGTAAGACCCCTCACCCTAACCCTCTCCCGAAGCGGGAGAGGGGACGGAATCTTCACCTCTCCCCGTGGGAAGGTCGCGCGTAACGCGGGTGAGGGGGCGGCGGAGTAAGACCCTCACCCTAACCCTCTCCCGAAGCGGGAGAGGGGACGGAATCTTCACCTCTCCCCGTGGGAAGGTCGCGCGTAATGCGGGTGAGGGGGCGGCGGAGTAAGACCCTCACCCTAACCCTCTCCCGAAGCGGGAGAGGGGACGGAATCTTCACCTCTCCCCGTGGGAGAGGTCGCGCGCAGCGCGGGTGAGGGGACGCGCTACGGAAACGTCACTTCAGTCGGCTCCACCCTCACCCTGCCCTCTCCCTGAGGGAGAGGGTAAGAGTTCGTCTCTTTTCAGTCCGGCCAAGTCAAAGCCGCGCTCATCCCAGCGCAGCACGCTGCCTTGTTCGTACCAATCACCCAGCACGATGCGCGTGACGGTGCGGTTGCCCACGCGTACTGCATGGATCGCCGGGCGATGGGTATGTCCATGCACGATGAAGTCGACCTGTTCTTCTTGGAAGGTCCGCACGACTTCCTGCTGATTCACATCCATGATCTGCGGCGCGGCCTTATCCATGGACTCGATGTGCGCCTTGCTGCCGGCGCGCATGCGGGCCGCGAGCTTTTGCCGCTGGCCCAAGCTCAATCGCCGCAAGACGAACTGCACCAGTGGATTGCGCACGATGCGCCGGAGCCGCTGATAAGAAGGATCATCGATGCACAAGGTGTCGCCGTGCATGAGCAGCACGCGTTGACCGTAAAGCTCGATCATCGTGCCATCGGACAGCAGCTTGGCGCCGGTTTCCGCCGAGAAGCGGCCGCCGATCAGGAAGTCGCGATTGCCGTGGATGAAGTAGGCCGGCACGCCGCCCTGGGTCAGCGAACGCAGCGCGGCGATGACGCGTCGCTTGTCGGGATCCGGATCGTCATCGCCGATCCAGGCTTCGAATAAATCACCGAGGATGTACAGCGCCTGCGCATGGCGTGCCTCAGTCTCGATGAACTTGAGGAATTGCGCGGTGATATCGGGCCGTTCGCCGTCCAGGTGCAGGTCGGAAATGAACAGCGTGACCGGCGGCGCAGCCTGGTTCATTTCAAGACTTCGATCCGCTTGATGACGATGGGCTGCAGCGGCGCATCACGATCAAAAGGACCGAGGCTGCCGGTCGCAACTGCGCCGATCTCATCCACCACGCTCATGCCTTCGACGATGCGGCCGAACACGGTATAGCCCCAGCGGCTGGGCTGCGGATCGAGCGCCGCGTTGTCGGACAGGTTCACGTAGAACTGGGCCGTGCCGCTGTGAGGTTCGCCGGTGCGAGCCAGCCCGACGGTGCCGCGGCGGTTCGACAGGCCGTTGCCCGACTCGTTGGGCGAGCCGGGGCGGGTGGGTTTCTCGACGTTCTTCAGGTCGTAACCGCCGCCCTGAACGACGAAGTTGCCGATCACCCGGTGAAAAATCGTGTCCGTGTAGTGGCCGGCCTTTACGTATTCGAGAAAGCTCGCGACGGTCAACGGCGATCGCTGCGTATCCAGCTCCATGACGAAGCTGCCCAAGGTCGTGTCTACCCGCACCCGTGGCGCACTCTGGGCGTGAGTCAGCGACGTGAGCAGCAGGGCCGATAGCAGGACAAGGCGAAAAAATCCGGGGATGCGCATGTGGGACCGCCGTGGAGGAAGGTGGGTGATTTTAGCAAACGGCGGCGCCCCGGGCGGACACGGGCGGACCCGGCCGACCGGCGGTGCGGTCTTACACCGTTGACAGCGCCGGACGTATAGAATGCGCGGTTACAAGGAAGCAATGATAGATGTCTTCAGACCTGCCACAGCCGCCAGTCCTGCCCGTTACGCGCTTTGCGCCCAGCCCGACGGGTTTCCTGCACCTGGGCAACGCCCGCACCGCGCTGCTGAATTTCCTGGCGGCCCGCAAGGCCGGCGGTCGCTTCATCCTGCGCGTCGAAGACACCGACGAGGCCCGCTCCAACGAAGAATTCATGCGCGCCCTGTTCACCGACCTGCATTGGCTCGGGCTGCAGTGGGATGAGGGGCCGGACATCGGCGGCCCGCATGCAGTTTATCGCCAGCAGCAGCGCCGGGCGATCTACGAGGAGTGGTTGTCGCGCCTGGACGTGGCGGGCCTGACCTATCCCTGCTTCTGCACGCCGGCCGAACTGAACATCGCTCGCAAGCGGCAGGTTGCCGCGGGCCAGCCGCCGCGCTATGCCGGCACTTGCCGCAATCTCACGCCGGAGGAGCGCGCCGAACGGTTGGTGCGGGGCCAGCCGGCTGCGTTGCGATTTCGAGTTCCGTCGGGCCAGATCGTTGCATTCAATGACCTGGTGCATGGCGAGCAGCGCTTCAGCAGCGACGACATCGGCGATTTCATCATTCGCCGCACCGATGGCAGCACGGCGTTCTTCTTCTCGAATGCGCTCGACGATGCATTGATGGGCGTGACGCTGGTCTTGCGTGGCGACGATCACATGACCAATACGCCGCGGCAGATTCTCATCCTGCAGGCGTTGGCGTTGCCGATCCCCCAGTATGCTCACGTTGCACTGCTGCTGGGCATGGACGGCGCACCGTTGTCGAAGCGACATGGCGATACCAGCTTGCGAGACCTGCGTGAGCGCGGCTACCTGCCCGGCGCGTTGCGTAATCACCTGGTGAGGCTCGGTCATTCTTGCGTCACCGATGGCTGGCTCGACGACGCAGCGATGCTCGCCGATTTCGATCTGCAGCGCCTGGGCCGCGCGGCCGCCAAATTCGACTATGCCCAGCTGCGTCACTGGCAAAAGGAAACAATCGCTCATTTATCGGCGGAAGAATTTCTGCAGTGGATTGCGGCGGAATTGCCGGCGGACGTCGACGCACCACGACGCGCGCAATTCGTTACTACCGTGCGCGCCAATGTGGAGTTGCCGAGCGACGCGAAAGTGTGGGCCAACGTGATCTTCGGCCAGCTGCAGGAATTCGATCCGCCGGCGCTGGCGGCCATCCGCGCAGCGGGCGCAGAGTTTTTCACCGCCGCCGCGGCGGCGATCGGCCAGCCCGGCGTGGAATTCAAGCAGGCGGTGAAGTCGCTGGGCCAGGCCACTGGGAAAAAAGGCCCGGCATTGTTTATGCCGTTGCGCGCCGCATTAACCGGCTTTACGCATGGCCCCGAATTGGCGCCGCTGCTGGCGCTGCTGCCCGCCGCCGAGGTACAAGCCCGGCTGGCCCATGCTCGCAGTCTCACGATCTGAGACAATCCGGCCATGCAGATCTTCAATTCGCTGAGCGGCCAGAAGGAAGAATTTCGTACTCACGAAGCCGGTGTGGTGCGAATGTATGTCTGTGGCGATACGGTCTATGACTTTTGCCACATCGGCCACGCGCGTTCCAAAGTCGCGTTCGATGTGGCGCGGCGCTATCTGGAGTATCGCGGCTATCGCGTGGTCTTCGTCCGCAACATCACCGACATCGACGATAAAATCATCAAGCGCGCCGCCGAGAACGGCGAGAGCATTCAAGCGCTGACGGAGCGGTTCATCAAGGCAATGCACGAGGACTACGATCGCCTCGGCATCCTGCGGCCCACTCATGAGCCGAAGGCCACCGGGCATATCGCCGGCATCATCGCCATGACACAGCAGCTCATCGACAAAGGCTATGCCTACGTCGCCAGCAACGGCGATGTGCTGTATTCGGTCGCGAAGTTCGAGCCTTACGGCCAGCTCTCCGGACGCGACGTGGAAGACCTCCGCGCCGGCGCACGCGTGGCTGTCGACGAAGCCAAGCGCGATCCGGCCGATTTCGTGTTGTGGAAGCGCGCCAAACCCGGCGAACCGTTCTGGTCTTCGCCCTGGGGCGATGGCCGTCCCGGCTGGCATATCGAATGCTCGGCCATGTCGCTCGCTATCCTCGGTTCGCACTTCGACATCCATGGCGGCGGCATGGACCTGAAATTCCCGCACCATGAAAACGAAATCGCGCAGTCGTGCGCAGCCACCGGCGACACCTTCGCCCGCGTGTGGATGCACAATGGCTTCGTCAACGTCGACGACGAGAAGATGTCCAAGTCGCTGGGCAATTTCTTTCGCATTCGCGACGTGCTGGATTCGGGTTATCTGCGCGACCCGGAAGTGCTGCGCTACTTCCTCGTTTCCAGCCAGTACCGTGGCCCAATCAACTATTCTCTGGTGCAGATCGAGCAGGCCGACGCGGCGCTCGGTCGGCTCTACACGGCGCTGCGCGACGTCACGCCTGCGAAATCGTTGCAATCAAGTGAAGCGACGCAACGTTTCCAAGCGGCCATGGACGATGACTTCAACACGCCCGACGCCATTGCGGTATTGCAAACATTGGCGACCGAGATCAATCGCGCCAAGAATCTGGGCGACACCAGCGCTGCGAGCGCGCTCGCGGCGGAACTGATCTCACTGGCGGACGTGCTCGGCTTGTTGAAGCTGGCGCCGGAAGCGTTCTTGCAGAAGCTCAAGTCCGCTCCTGCTTCCCCCGACGACGATCCAGGCGCACGCACTCCCGGGTTGACCAACGAACAGATCGAGCAGCTGATCGCTGCCAGGGTCGCAGCCCGCGCCGCGCGCGACTTCAAAGAATCCGACCGCATCCGCGACGAACTCACCGCGGCGGGTATTATTCTCGAAGATAAGCCGGATAAGACGACGGCTTGGCGTCGGGAGTAAGAGCTCCCTCACCCTAACCCTCTCCCGCAAGCGGGAGAGGGGACGGAGTCTTCACCTCTCCCCGTGGGAGAGGTCGCGCGAAGCGCGGGTGAGGGGCTGGCTGAGGAAGACCCTCACCCTAACCCTCTCCCGCAAGCGGGAGAGGGGACGGAGTCTTCACCTCTCCCCGTGGGAGAGGTCGCGCGCAGCGCGGGTGAGGGGCTGGCTGAGGAAGACCCCTCACCCTAACCCTCTCCCGCAAGCGGGAGAGGGGACGGAGTCTTCACCTCTCCCTTTGGGAGAGGTCGCGCGAAGCGCGGGTGAGGGGCTGGCTGAGGAAGACCCTCACCCTAACCCTCTCCCGCAAGCGGGAGAGGGGACGGAGTCTTCACCTCTCCCCGTGGGAGAGGTCGCGCGAAGCGCGGGTGAGGGGCTGGCTGAGGAAGACCCTCACCCTAACCCTCTCCCGCAAGCGGGAGAGGGGACGGACTCTTCACCTCTCCCCGTGGGAGAGGTCGCGCGCAGCGCGGGTGAGGGGCTGGCTGAGGAAGACCCCTCACCCTAACCCTCTCCCGCAAGCGGGAGAGGGGACGGAGTCTTCACCTCTCCCTTTGGGAGAGGTCGCGCGAAGCGCGGGTGAGGAGGCCGGCCGCAGAGGCTCGATCTTCGTCTCACCGCTTCCGTTATTTAGTCTTCTTCTCTTTCTTCCCGTCGTCTTCATCCTCGCTGTCTGCTGCTTTGTCTTCGCGGCGGTTGGTAAAGCACGCATTACCGAGGCCGGTGCCGATGGTCAGCACACCCCAGTGCTCGATGTCCTGCATCGACGGCAGTTCGCTCAAGCCCTGCACCACGGCGTCGTTGTGCATGACGATGACGGTCTCGTGATCGCCGATTTTCGGAATCGCCTCGCGCAATAGCGCGGGCAGGTTGAAACCCTTGTGTTCCCAATCGCCCGGCAGATTTTGTCCGCCGCGTTCGATGGAGCCGTCGTCACGGATCACGCCTGGACAGCCAATGCCGATGAATGGCGCCAGGTTCGCGCCGTCTTTGTCCGCGCGCTTGATCAGGCCTTTGAGCATGTCGATGAGACGCGCCACCGCATCTTCGCGCTCGGGCTGATCTTCGCTATGGCGCCACAACTCGAAGTGTCCGACGGTCGCCTGGGAAAAATCCGCGCTTTTCTTACGGCGCAGTTCGACGATGCCGGCGCGGATGTTGCTGCCGCCGATGTCGACGGCGAGGATGCTGTCGTGACCCGAGAGTATCCAGGACGGCACCAGCTGGATGCAGCCGATCAAGCCGGCGTGATCGGCATGATGATGGATGGGTTGCAGCTCGAGATCGTGGCCGTCGGCCTTGAGCAGCACCGCCGTTCGACCGATGGCAAGTTCGCCGATGCGGCTCGTCCGCAGGCCGCCACCAACGACGATGCGTTCAGTGTTCTTCCAATCCTTCAGGCGCAGAAAGCGGCGAATGACCTGCGCGAACTCCTGTGCGAACTCTTCGATGGCGGCGTGGATCAGGCCAGCCGCTTCGACGTCCCCTTCGCTCAGCAGCTTGTCCAGCTGCTTCTTGCT
Source organism: uncultured Gammaproteobacteria bacterium (assembly GCA_963710595.1). Taxonomy (GTDB): domain Bacteria; phylum Pseudomonadota; class Gammaproteobacteria; order Steroidobacterales; family Steroidobacteraceae; genus Steroidobacter. Next base: position 525,276 of record CAVQAZ010000001.1, on the reverse strand, counting down.
CAGGTCTTCGCTGGGCGTTTCTCCCAGTGGGTCGTCGCTGGTGCGGCTGACGCGTTCGCGCCAGTCATCGAGAATGGACTGGAATGCGCGCTTGCTGGCGCGGTCGCCAACGAAGCCCTCCGCATTGCGCAGCTCGGCATTGTAAGCATCAACCACTACCAGGCTCAGCACCTTGGCGCCGTGAGCGAGCAGCGGGGAAGGAACGACCTCGGTTGCTTTTTTAGCCATCACGACGCAAACCCCCAACGTGGGTTTACGTTCCGTGTCCCGTGCAAATTATTCGTGGACGACCAATCCGCGCCAGCGCCTCGTCGGACGCCGCCAAGACGGTGTCCCATCTCAAGTAGCGTACCGGCGAACCGTGCACTTGTGACGCGTAGTTAGATGTCGAGATCGCCGGCTTTCACGGCGTCCACGTCAAGATGCTCGACGCGCTCAAAGCCTTGGGGAAGAGTTCGGCGTCTCAGCCGTAACAGCTTGGTGTTCCGTCGCCGGCGTTCATGATGTGAGCGCCGGTCAATCGCGACATCGAGGTGCTAGCATGGCGCGGTAGTCACTTGTCTAAGTGAGTGGCTTGGGGGCGCCGTGATTCAAGGATGGATACTGTTGCTGGTGTCGGTCGGATATGTCGGCCTGCTGTTCGCCGTCGCGTCGTGGGGAGACCGCAAACCGGTGTATCCAGCCCGCGCGTGGCTGCGGCCCGTCGTCTACAGTCTCGCGCTCGCCGTTTATTGTTCTTCGTGGACCTTCTATGGCGCCGTGGGCAGCGCCGCTCGCACCGGTCTCGGCTTTCTGCCCATCTACCTGGGTCCGTTACTGCTGTTGTTGTTCGCCTGGCGCATTCTCGAACGCCTTGCGCTGATTGCGCGCGAACAAAACACGGTTTCGATTGCAGACTTTATTGCCGCCCGCTACGGCCGCGCTCCCAGCATTGCGGCGCTCGTTGCGCTGATCGCGTTGATCGCTGCGATTCCGTACGTCGCGTTGCAGTTCAAGGCAGTCGCGATGAGCGTCGACGTACTCACCGGCACGGCGAGCGCGGATGCAGGCGCACGCGGAGTGCTGGCGGATCCAGCGCTTTATGTGGCGGCGCTGCTCGCAGTGTTCGCAATCTTGTTCGGCACCAGACAGATCGACGCTACCGAACATCATCACGGCATGATGCTGGCAATCGCGCTGGAATCGCTGGTCAAGCTGGTCGCCTTCATCGCAGTCGGCGTGTTCGGGATCATGCACCTGCCAGGCGCGGAGCCGCTGGTCGAACGCGTGCTCGCTTCCGGTCGCGATTTCGTGGCGCCCGGCCTGCCGGACGGCTTCGTCGCACAGACGTTGCTCGCCTTCGTCGCGATGGTTTGTTTACCTCGCCAATTTCACGTTGCGGTCGTGGAGTGCGAGGAAGTCAGGGATGTGCGACGCGCCCGCATTTTGTTCGGCGCCTATCTCGTGCTGACTTCGCTGATGGTGGTGCCCATCACAGTCGCAGGGCAGGCGCTGCTCAGCGGCGTTGTCGCGCCAGATACCTATGTGCTGTCGCTGCCACTTTCACAGAACTCGACGGCACTTGCGCTGACGGCGTATGTCGGCGGCTTCTCTGCCGCTACCGGCATGGTGATCGTTGCCAGCGTCGCGCTCGCGACCATGGTGAGCAACGATCTGGTCATGCCGCTGCTGTTGCGCAGTGGTCTGATGCATGCCGATCGCGGCGCGCACTTCAGCACGCGCGTGCTATGGATTCGGCGCATCGCGATTGTCGCCCTGGCCACTTGCGGCTATCTCTACTATCGAGCCGCCGGTCATGCAGCCGACGGCCTCGCAGCCTATGGCTTATTGGCGTTCGCAGCGGTGGCGCAATTTGCACCGGCGCTTCTTGGCGGACTGTATTGGCGCGGCGGCAGTCGCAAGGGCGCCTTCGCAGGGTTGGTAGCAGGCTTCGTGGTGTGGGCTTACACCTTGATGCTGCCGGCGCTGACGCGTGCATTGAGCGCCGATACGCGATGGTTGCAGAATGGACCGCTCGACATGCATTGGCTGCGGCCGGAAGGATTGTTTGACCTGAGCGGTTGGGATGCGCTCACGCATGGCACGTTCTGGTCGCTGCTGGTCAACGCAGGTGCGTTCCTGGTGTTCTCGGCCAGGTATCGACCGAGCCTTGAAGACCGCTTACGCGCTACGCCGTTTCTCGATCCCTACGGGCGGCGACCGACATTGGCGAGTGATGGTTGGCGTGGCAGGTTGAGTGTCGCCGACTTGCAGGCGCTGGCTTCACGCATCATCGGCGAGCAGGCCACGCAGCAGGCATTCGCACAGCATTTTCAGGCGCAGAGTCGTGAGCCCGCAGCGCATACGGCAGCGGATCGAGCGCTCGTGCAGTTCACGGAACGCTTGCTGGCTGCCTCGATCGGCGCTGCGTCCGCGCGACTGACTTTGACGACTGCACTCCGCGGCTCGGGCATGGAACTCGGCGAAGTCGTGGCGCTGCTCGACGAAGCGGGACAGGAACTTCGTTTCAATCGCCAGTTGCTGGCGGCCACGTTCGAGCACATGGCCCAGGGCATCAGCGTGGTCGACGTCGAACTGCGGTTGGTGACTTGGAATCGTCGCTATCAGCACATGTTCGACTATCCCGAAGGCACGCTCTACGTCGGCCGACCAGTGGCCGACCTGATCCGCTACAACGCGTCGCGCGGCTTGCTCGGACCGACCGCCGACGTCGAAGCGGAAGTGGACAAGCGTCTCGGCTTTCTTCGCCGCGGCGGACCGCATGTTTATGTGCGCGAGCGAGATAACGGACGCGTCATCGAAAGCCGGGGCGAGCCGCTGCCCGGCGGCGGTTACGTCATGACGTTCAACGACATCAGCGACTACAAGCGTGCCGAACGTGCGCTCCTCGAAGCGAATGAAACGTTGGAGCAACGCGTTGCCCAGCGCACTCGCGAGGCGGAAGCGGCGCACCTGTCGAAGACGCGTTTTCTCGCCGCGATCAGTCACGATGTCTTGCAGCCGCTAAACGCGGCCCGGCTGTTTGCTTCAGCGCTGCGTGCGAGCGACAACGAGCACGAACAGCGCCGTCTCGCGGAGCGCGTCGACTCTGCTCTGTATGCCGCGGAAGAGCTGCTCGATGGACTGCTGGATGTTTCGCGCCTGGATGCCGGCGCGTTGCAGCCGGAGATTACCGATCTGCCCTTGGATGAGTTGCTGACGGGCGTGGCGGAGCAGTTCGCGCCGATTGCAGCTGCACGCGGACTTGCCCTTCGCGTGCGGAGTCGAGCCATCGCCGTGCGCAGCGATCGTCGATTGTTGCGGCGAGCGTTGCAGAATTTCGTCGGCAATGCTTTGCGGTACACCGAAAAGGGCGGCATCGTCATCGGCGTACGGCAGCGACACGGTATGGCCGAAATCGAGATCTGGGACAGCGGCCCGGGCATTCCACCCCAGCATCTCCAGCATATTTTCGAAGAGTTCCGCCGTTTCGACCAGGGCTCGCCATGGGGGGAGCGGGGCCTCGGGCTCGGCTTGTCGATCTGCCAACGCGTGTCGCATCTGCTGCAGCATCCAATCAGCGTGCGATCCCGGCTCGGGCGGGGCAGTGTGTTCTCGATTCGCGTACCGGTTTCGCCGCTGCATGAGTTGCCGCTGACGTCACGGCGCGTTGCCAGCAATCAAGCGCTCGAAGGGTTGCGCGTGTTGTGCCTCGATAACGACCGCGAGATCGTTGAAGGGATGCGAATGTTACTAACGCGCTGGGGCGTGGAGACTCTCACGGCGCATACGGTGTCAGAAGCGATCGCAGCCGCAACGGCAGCTCCACCCGACATACTGCTTGTCGACTATCACTTGCACGACGCAATGAATGGACTCGAGGCCATCGACGCGCTGCGTGCGGCCTGCGGGAGCCAACTTCCGGCAGCGCTAGTCACCGCTGACGGTTCGTCGGGCTTATTGAAGGCGGCACGCGATAGAAAGTGCACCGTGTTGACGAAGCCGGTGAAGCCCGCGGCGTTAAGGGCATATGTCGCTGCTCAACGCAGTCGGACGTTGGTGTAGATTTGAAACGTGGGCCCTCACCCGGGCTGCGCCCGACTTCTCCCAAAAGGAGAGGTGAAAGAGGCCCCCCTCTCCCTTTGGGAGAGGGCAGGGTGAGGGGTTCTTTGTTCCGCGGAGCCCTCACCCGGGCTGCGCCCGACCTCTCCCAAAGGGAGAGGTATCCGTCCCCTCTCCCACGTAGTGGGAGAGGGCTAGGGTGAGGGTCTTACTCAGCTCTTACTCCTCTTCCGGCGGCAGCCGCACCGTATCCGGGTCGGCGGCGAGCTGGCTGACCATCAGCACCGCCTGCGTGCGATTGTGTGCTCCGAGCTTGCGCATGATTGCGGTCATGTGCGCCTTCACGGTGGCTTCCGATACATCGAGCGCGTGGGCGATTTGTTTGTTCAGCAAACCTTCGCTGAGCATGGCGAGCACTCGAAACTGTTGCGGCGTCAGTTCGCGCACCCGCCGGGCGATCTGCGCTTCTTCGGGTCCGACGCCTCGATTTGACCGCGATGGTGCCGGCGACCACTCGCCGCCGGTCAGCACTGCATCGATTGCGTCGGAAATGATGGCGACGGTCGCCGACTTCGGAATGAATCCCGAAGCGCCATGATCGAGCGCTCGCTGAATGGTAATCGGGTCTTCGCGCGCCGACACGATGACAATGGGCAACTGTGGCTGCGTAGCACGCAAGTGGACAAGAGCGCTGAAGCCCTGCGTGCCGGGCATGTTGAGATCGAGCAGCAACAGGTCCGCGCCTGGGTGTTGTTCGGCCGCGGCGAACAGGGCTTCGGCACTATCGGCCTCGATGATCCGCGCATTGGGCAGCAGGCGCGCGACACAACCCTTGAGCGCCTCGCGAAACAACGGATGGTCGTCCGCGATCAGGATCATCGACATCAGCTTATTTCACGAAGTGTTCCCCGATCCGGCAGCACACTTCGATGTCCTTGCTTATCCATGGCGCTACTCCTTTAGTGCGTCACTCGCTCCGTTTCCGCCAGTGTGCCTGCAAACCGGCGGCAGCGTAAATTCCACCGTCTACGACTTTGGTCGAAGACGCGCCGATGTTCGACCAAGGTCGAATGGCCGCGGCGGCGGGCGGCACACAAGCTCTCCTGGCGGTAGGGAATTCAGGGGAGATAAACATGTCGCTTGCCTCGCCCGTCGCAGTGGCTGCGGCGCTGGTGCTCGCAGCATTCGCACCAGTCGTCCTCGGTCAGACCGATAAGGAAAAAGAACTCGAAGCGCGGATCGCGCAGCTCGAGAAACTTGTTCAGCAGATGGCCGTGCAGCAGCCAACCAGTGCACCGGCGGCGGTAGCATCGCCGGCCGATCAGCCGATCCAGCCGACCACCCTCACGCCCACCGCCAGCCCGGTGACAAAGTTTCGTTATGGCGGCTTCATCAAGGTCGATGCGCTCTACAGCGATACGCCGGATGGGGAGATCCCCGATGGGACGGTAGGTCGGCTGTTCTACGCGCCCAGCACGATTCCGGTAGGTGCGCCGGGCTCCGGCGAAAGTGCCGACCTGGATTTCCATGGCCAGCTGTCGCGCTTCTGGTTCGGTGCGGATACGACGCTCAGTAATGGATCGAAGCTCACGTCGTATCTGGAGTTCGACCTGTTCGGCGGCGGCAGCAATGCATTTCTCGGCAACGAAACGGCAACCAACACGCACGGGCTGGCGGTTCGCCACGCGTGGGTCAGCTGGGACAAGTGGTTGGCCGGACAGACCTGGTCGAACTTCCAGGATGTCGCAGCACTCCCCGACACCGTTGATTTCGTCGGCCCGACCGAGGCCACCATCTTCGTGCGTCAGGCGCAGCTGCGCTACACCACCGGAGCGTGGGTATTCTCGCTGGAGAATCCGGAGACTACTGTCACGCCGTTTGGTGGGGCGACGGCCCGCATCGCCAGCGACGACAACAATATTCCAGACGCGATCGCTCGCTGGACGGCGAAGGGGGCCTGGGGCCACTTCTCCGCGGCCGGCATGTTTCGCCAGCTCAAATACCAACATCCGGCGACCGGGATCAATGACTCCACCACGGGCGGCTCGCTGAGTGTTTCCGGAAAATGGCAGCTCGGCGCCAGCGATGACATTCGCTTCATGCTGAATGCCGGTGCTGGCATTGGCCGTTACCTGGGCCTGGCGATCTCGAGCGACGCTGTCTTGAACTCTACCGGCGGCCTCGATGCGATCGACGGCCTGGGCGCTTACGTCGGCTATCGCCACGTCTTCAACAAGTACCTGCGCGGCAATGTTTTCTATTCGCTGGCCAAGTTCGATAACGATGTCGCACTCACCGGCGGCGGCGTCACCAAAAGCGTCGAATCCTCGCACCTGAATCTCATCTATTCGCCGCTGCCCAGGCTCGATCTCGGCGCTGAACTCATCTTCGCCGAACGTGCCATCGAGAGCGGCGCGGACGGTGAGCTGCGCCGCCTGCACATGCACGTCAAGTACAACTTCTGACGGGAGTACGTTTCCATGTCCGCTGCTTCTCCTTCCATCGGCCTGGAGTCGGGACTGACCCAGAGTCATAGAAAAGTCGTGATCGCCTCCAGCCTGGGCACGGTGTTCGAGTGGTACGACTTCTATTTGTATGGTTCGCTGGCGGCAGTCATCGCCAAGCAGTTTTTTACCGCGCTGAATCCCACCAGCGCGTTCCTGTTCGCATTGCTGGCCTTCGCCGCGGGCTTTGCGGTGCGGCCATTCGGCGCACTGGTGTTCGGGCGACTCGGCGATCTGATCGGACGCAAATATACATTTCTGATCACCATCGTCATCATGGGCGTGTCGACGTTCCTGGTCGGCATCCTGCCCAACTATGCGACCATCGGCATCGCCGCGCCGATCATCCTGATCGCGCTGCGACTTGCGCAGGGTTTGGCGTTAGGCGGCGAGTACGGCGGTGCGGCGACTTACGTTGCGGAGCATGCGCCACAGGGCAAGCGCGGCCTTTACACCAGCTTCATCCAGACAACAGCGACGCTCGGGCTGTTCCTCTCGCTGCTGGTCATTATGGGTTGCCGCTTGGCGTTGGGCACGGAGGAGTTCGAGGCGTGGGGCTGGCGAATTCCGTTCCTGGTCTCGGTGGTGCTGCTCGGCATCTCGGTGTGGATCCGCCTGCAATTGAACGAGTCGCCGCTGTTCCAGCAGATGAAGGCGGAAGGCAAGCGCTCCAAAGCGCCGATCACCGAAAGTTTTTTCACCCGCAACGGCAAGATCGCGCTGCTCGCCCTGCTGGGTGCCACTGCGGGGCAGGCAGTGGTGTGGTACTGCGGGCAGTTTTACTCGCTGTTCTTCCTGACACAGACACTCAAGATCGATGCGACGACCGCCAACCTGCTGATCGCCGGCGGCCTTGCGATCGGCACGCCGTTCTTTATCTTGTTCGGCTGGCTGTCCGACAAGGTCGGCCGCAAGCCGATCATCATGGCGGGCTGCCTCATCGCCGCGCTCACCTACTTCGCGATCTTCAAAGGCCTGACTCACTATGGCAATCCGGCGCTGGAAGAGGCGAGCCGCACCAGCCCCGTCGTCGTCAGCGCCGATCCCGGGAAATGCAGCTTCCAGTTCAACCCGGTCGGAACCGCAAAGTTCACCAGTTCCTGCGACATCGCCAAGTCCGCATTGGCGAGGGCTGGCATTCCATACTCGAACGTCGAGGCGCCCGGAGCAGTCGCGTCGATCAAGGTCGGCGAAACCGTTATTCCTGCATATGAGGACAACGGCGCCAGTATCGCAGAGGCAGCGCGCTTCTCCGCGGAGGTCAAGTCAGCGTTGACGACCGCAGGCTATCCGGAGAAAGCCGATCCGGCGCGTATCAACAAACCGATGCTGCTGGTGTTGCTGACACTGCTCGTGATCTACGTGACGATGGTGTATGGCCCGATTGCAGCCTGGCTGGTCGAGCTGTTTCCGACGCGGATCCGCTACACCTCGATGTCGCTGCCGTATCACATCGGCAACGGCTGGTTCGGCGGTTTCCTCCCTACGACGGCGTTCGCGCTGGTGGCCATGACCGGCAACATCTACCAGGGCCTGTGGTATCCGATCGCGGTCGCGATCATGACTTTGATCATCGGCACACTATTCCTGCCTGAAACCAAGGACGTGGACATCACCAAATAGGCAATGCCGGCGCCCGAGCGAGTTCGTCGCCTGTCGACACTCGTTCGGGGGCCGCCGTTCGTCGGTACATGCACGCATGTGCCTATCCAGGAAGATACTTCGCGTCGCAAGGGTTCAAGTCAGGCGACCGACACAGTTCCAGAGATTTGTGCTGCTCCACGCTAACAGGCAGCGCTCGTAATGCGCAGCAAGAGTTCATAGAAATAAAAGCCCGCGCGGCACGAACGGAGCGTCGGTGTTTTTACTCGGAACCATCAGTCGGATGACGACGCAGCAGCGGCGCACCGCTGCTGCGAGTGAAACAGGCAGCTGGACGCGAATCAGCCGTCGCTTCGAGTAAAAGCCTGAAAACGCGGAACGATCTGCCGTTGCAGTCCATTGGACCGAGCGACCCGCTGCGCAGCGCGCGGGATCGACATTCCCCATGACCAACATTTTTCGGGAGACGCAGATGGCAACGAAGGGCAAATCGGCCAAACGGTCGAGCAGACGTGCGAATAAGGAATCACCGGACTGCACCGAACTGCTGGTGCTGGAACTGCAGGCGATTCATAGCGCCGAGAATCAGCTGGCGCGCGCCCTGCCTCGCTTCGGCAAGGTAGTGCAGTCGGAACAATTACAGCAGATGCTGGAAACTCGCCGGGAGCAAGGCGCGCAGCTCATTGAAGACATAGAAAACGTTCTGGAGGCCATGGAGCAAAGCCCCGGTCGCAAGAAAAATGTCGCGGCCGAAGGTTTGATCAACGATGCGCGCGAACACACCCAGGAAATCGAAGCCGGCCCTGCGCTCGATGCAGTGTTGATCGCCGCCGTGCAGAAGACCGAACACTATTGCATCGCCGCCTGGGGCACGGCGCGCTCGCTGGCCCAGGCGCTGGGTCAGAAGGATGCTGTCAAAGCCATGGAGCAGGCATTGAAGGACGGCAAGAACCTCGATGAGCAACTGACCCAGCTGGCCGAGCAGGAGATCACGCCGGCGCTGCTGGCCGAATCGGACGCCGATGAAGCCGATGAATCCGACGAGGAGGATGAGGACGACAGCGAAGAGGAAGAAGAAGAGGAAGAAGATGTAGAAAAGCCGACCAAGTCACGTCGAGGGTCGGGCTCCGAACGGCGCGCTCCAAACTGAGGTCGCGGCGCACTTGCGCGCAATCATGGACCCACGATGCTGTGATCGTGGGTCCATCCAATGAATGTTAACAGGCCCTAGTTGAATTAGGCATCGAGGCCGATGCATTTGGAGGCCTGATGCGCGTGTCTTCCTCGGCATCCATTTTCGCTGGCTCGAATGTTGATGTCGATCCTGCCGAAAGCAGGATAGTCTCAGTGGCATGCCCACAGCTGCCGAGAGCACCTTGTCGAGCGAGATAATTCACAAACCGCCGCCACGTGACGGTGTCGCCGCCGCCACCATTCATCTGCCGGCGGGTCCGTGGAGCACCGTGTTCGACTGTCTGGTGGCTCACTTTGCGACGATCGCGGAGGACGAATGGGTGAGCCGCTTCCAGCGCGGACGTGTGCTTGATGCGAATGGTCAGCCGCTCTCCATGGAAACTGCATACCGTGAAGGTTTGCGAGTGCACTACTACCGTGAAGTCATGGCGGAGCGGCGCATTCCATTCGAGGCTTCGATCGTTCACCACGACGATCACCTGCTCGTCGTCGACAAACCCCACTTTCTGCCGGTGAGCCCGGTGGGTGGCTATGTTCGCGAAACGTTGCTCACTCGCTTGCAGCAGCGCCTCGGGAACTCAGAACTGGTGCCGCTGCATCGGCTCGACCGTGGCACTGCCGGCCTGATCATGTTTTCAACCAACCGTGCCAGCCGTGCCGCCTATCAGGCATTGTTTCGCGAGCGGCGCATCAGCAAAGAGTACGCAGCGATCGCGCCTGCGTTGCCACACGTCCTTTTCCCTGTGATTCGATGCACACGTATCGAACGAGGCGACCCTTTCATACTGAGTCGCGAGATCGAGGGGATAGCTAATACGCAGACGCGTATCGAAGTGAAATCCGCGGACGGGGAATGGTGGCGCTACGCGTTGTTTCCTGTAACCGGTAAAAAGCATCAGCTGCGTGTCCACATGGCCGCGTTAGGCGCCCCGATTCGCAACGATGATTTTTATCCCACGATGCTCGCACGCGATCCTTACGACTTCAGCCGGCCCCTGCAGCTGCTGGCGCGCGCATTGTCGTTCGTCGATCCAGTCAGGGGTGTCCACAGAGCCTTCGTGAGTGCTTTGGATCTCACTCCCGCCTGAACGCACGGTACACTGCCGGCGTCGCGATTTAAACGGAGTTGCAATGGCGGGCCAAGGTAATTCGACGCGCGCAATCCTCTTTGCGCTCGGCGCCAATTTCATCATCTTCCTCAGCAAGGGTTCAGCATCATTGCGGAGAGCGTGTCGATGCGCGCATGCATGGTCGAGATCAACAAGGCTCGCGGCTCGCGCAGCTTATTGCGCTGGTTTCACGACAGCCGCCAGGCTGAGCTCGTCGTCATCTTCGGCGAGGACCTTGCGGCACTGCTTGGACTCATCCTTGCGCTGCTCGCCGTCATGCTTACAGTAGTGACCGGCAATCCCACCTGGGACGCGCTCGGTACCCTGATGATCGGCGTTCTATTGATCATCGTCGCCGTGTTCGTCGCCATCGAAGTCAAGGCGATGCTCATCGGCCAAAGCGCCGATCCGGAAGTGCACGCGGCAATGAAGGAATTCCTGGCCGCGCGTCCCGGGATTGGCCAAGTCTTCAGCTTGATTTCTCTGCAGCTGGGTAACGACCTCATGGTGGCGGCAAAGGTGCAGCTACGGCGCGGCACTGGCGGCGTCGCAGCCGAACCAAGCATCAACGCCGTGGAAGTCGCGTTGAAACGCAGCTTTCCGCAGGTCAAGTGGAGCTTCTTCGAGCCGGACGATGTCGATTAGGCAGCGTGCACCAAAGGCATTCAGCGCTTCCGGAAAGCGCCTGTTTCTAAAGTGCAGCCAGGTGTTCGCCCGATCATTTTCTACTTGAAATCCTGAAATTAGTCGCATGCTTAAGCGGCCCTGGGATGATCGCGGTGTTCGCGGTACGGAGCCAGAGTGCCGCTTTCAGTGGCGGCCGGTCGGGAAGCTGATAACATGCGCGTCCCGTCGGGGCATGGCGCAGTCTGGTAGCGCATCTGCTTTGGGAGCAGAGGGTCGCAGGTTCGAATCCTGCTGCCCCGACCAATTTCCTCCGCTGGCTTTTCGGGGTCGCTTCCTGGCGGCGATGACGCTACCACGGCGGAAATCGCCTTCGCGACGCGCCCGTAGCTCAGCCGGATAGAGCATCGGCCTTCTAAGCCGAGGGTCGCAGGTTCGAGTCCTGCCGGGCGCGCCATTCCGGTGGCACGCTTTGACGATCCCACCCTAGTCAGCGAGGAGAGTTCGTATATACTCTGCGGCCCGCGGCCGACCTCGCAGTCGTTGGCGGGCAAGTGGTCGATGGTGGACGTAGCTCAGCTGGTAGAGCCCCGGATTGTGATTCCGGCCGTCGTGGGTTCGAGTCCCATCGTCCACCCCATTCGAAACCACCGGTGATTTAAAACGGGCCGTTAGCTCAGCTGGTAGAGCAGTTGACTCTTAATCAATTGGTCGTAGGTTCGATCCCTACACGGCCCACCATTTAAATCAAAGGCTTAGGTGCACGCCTAGTCCAGCGGCAGAGTGAACCTGAACGTCGCGCCGCTGCCGAAGTCGCTCTCCACCCAGATTTTCCCGCCGTGGGCTGTGACGATCTCCTGGCAGATGTGCAGCCCTAAACCCAATCCACGCCGGGCATCGCTGTCGATCCGCCAGAATCGTTGGAACACGTGCGGTAGTGCGCTGGCGTGAATGCCGGGGCCGCTGTCTTTCAGGGCGAACTCGACCTGTTGCGATTCACGCTGGACGTGCAGGACTGCGCTGCCTCCTTCGGGCGTGAACTTCATCGCATTGCCGAGCAAGTTCGAAAGCACTTGCACTATTCGGTCGTGGTCAAAGGACGCGACGATAGGCTCGCCGGTCACGACGATGGTGAAGGCGATGCCGCGCGCAGCAAACAGGGGCGCATAGGTATCAAGCACGTCGGCCATGAGCGTGCCGATGTCATGCTGCCTGCGTTGGATGCCTAGTGCTCCCGACTGAATGCGTACTACGTCCAGCAGATCCGTCAGCAGCCGATCCATACGCGCGGCCGCCCGGGTGGTGCGTATGGCGCTGAGGCGCGTTGCCGGCTCCTGAGTATTTTCAGCGATGCTGTCGGCGTTCATCGAAATGATGGTCAACGGGCTGCGCAGATCGTGCGCGACGAAGCCGAACACCTCATCGTGACGTTGTTGCTCATCATGAGCGTGCTCCAGAGCGTGCTTCGTCGCGCCCAGCGCAGTGACGGTAACGTCCGCGCCGAGTCGCTCACTCGATAATTGGACGTCGGTGGCCTGCCGGCGTTCTTCCTGTCCGAGACGAAGCGTGTCGTGGTCCTCGCGTTCCTTGCCGACGGCTACATCGGAGCGTTGACGCTCCCGCTCCAGCAGCAAGTCGGACATTTCACGCTCAACGAGCTTGCATTCGTCTGCCGAATTGCGCTCCGTCGCGACGGACTCATTTGGAGAGGGCCAGTCGGCTCGCCTGCGCGACAGGGTGCTGTCGGCAATATTGCGAAATCTAAGCAACTTGGCGTCAGCGAGTATTCGATCGCGCTCTATCAGGTCATCGAGCATCTGCCGCGTGCTGACTGCATCCAGATCATCGTCGGCGTCCGCCGCGCGTTCGGCGAACAGCTTGGCGTCGGTATCTGCTCGACGATCCAACAGCCCTTGTCGGCTTTCTTTCACGCTTTCCCCCGGGTCTTCCGTCAGGCTGTGCTGCCGGAATGTGGCGGTACCGAAGATACAGCGAGCTTGACTACTAGTAGTGTGCGAGCCCGGTCGCTGCCCGTCCACTTGGGGCAAATACGGCGCACGTCGCCATTCATAGGCTACGCCAGCCGGAATCATCAGTATTTATTGCGCGCGCGGCGGTTTTGTCAAAGCAGTTCCGAGACAAACAGGGGCGGCGTCACCCGATCGGCAACGCCGCCCCGTTGATACCTCAATGAGCCTACGGCGTCGTCGCCGGCAACCCGTTCAGCAGCGGCCGTACGCCGCGCGAGAACACGAAGCCGTTGAAGCGATCCCAGTTGATCGAGAACGTCATCACGCCGCGGAAATTCGGATAACCGCTCGGACGACGCAACACATAGCGCCCTCCGTAGGATTGGCCGCGCACGAGATAGTTGATCGCCTTGGCAACTTCGGCGGGCGGCGTATAGCCGCTGCCGGCCGCTTGCGGCGAAGAGGGCAAGCCGATCATGACTTGATCTTCACGCAGCGCGGCGAAGAAACGATCCGGATTGCCGCCGACGGGAAAGCCGGTCATCAGCATTTCCGCCATCGCCACCTGGAAGTCCGCTGTCGCCGAAGCGTAGGCGACGCCGTCAAGGCCGAGCACCGTGCCGGTGTTGTAGTGCTGCACGTGAATGAACGTGAGAATGTCGCGGACGCCGTGAATCACCGGCAGATACGCGCCGGCCGAACCGCCATACGTCTGAAAGCCCACCTGCACGTAAAACGTTTCCGGCGCCATCGACAGGATGAAGTTGGCACCGAAGCGCGACTTCAACGTGCGCAGCGCCGAGATCAGGTTGATGATCTTGGGCGTGGTCGGATTGCGGAAGTCCAGATCGCCGGCGTTCAGCGTCACCGAGCTGCCTTCGAAGTCGACGTCGATGCCGTTCAGCCCGTACTGGTTCACCAGCCCGCTGACCGACTCGATGAAGTTCTGTTTGTCGGCTTCGGTGTTCAATTCGACCGTGCCGTTCGCGCCGCCGATGGAGAGCAGCACTTTCTTGCCTTCGCTCTTCAACTGCGCGACGTCGGCCTGGATTTCAGCGGCCGAAGTGCGCGTGTCGGGGATGAATTGAATCAGCGAACGACTGCCGGGCGCGGGTTCGCCGAAGGAAAGATTGATCACGTCGAAGTCGCGCGACACATCGCGCAGGCGAATGAAGCCCGAGCCGTTCTCGAAGTTGTGCCAGTAACCGACGAACGCGCGAGACGGCACTTGACCATTGCCGCCGCCGCCACCACCACCACCACCGCCACCGCCACCGCCTGCCGGGAGTGTTGTGGCCGTGACTTGATTGCTGGGAGCAGACAAATTGCCGGCAGCGTCGCGCGCGCGAATCGAATAGGTGTAGCTCGTGCTGGGCGACAATCCATTCGCGGTGAATGTCGTAGCCGCACCTCCGGCAACGACCGCTGCGTTTTGCAATACATCGTAGCGAGTGACGGCGACGTTATCGGTCGATGCATTCCACGCCAGCGCAACGCTCGATGATGTTGTCGCCGTGATTCTCAGATTACCCGGTGCTGTTGGCGGTTGAGTGTCCGCGCCGCCGCCGCCGCCACCGCCATTGTCAGTGCCGATGTTCAGCCACAACGCAGGTGTACTCGTCGGCTCCCAGCTAACGATGGACGTGTGTGTCTGGCGGCATTGATAGACCGAGCCGAGATAAGTCACTTTGCTATTCACTGCGTACGCAGTGTTGGGCGCCCACGCAGGAATCTGCTGTGCATGCGCCTGCGTGAACGACAATGTCATCGTGACCACAAGCAACAATGACAATAACCAATAGCGCCTTACTTGCGCGTTCAGGTGCAGGGAGAATCTTGGGTTCATGGAAGTCCTCGGGTGATTTGGCCTCGTGCTGAGAGGCCGCGGCGCTCAGCGTCATGCCATGCGCCGACTAGTGTTCGTTCTCGTGCCCACCCCAGATGCATGCCTGGCCGGAGCTAATTGGCGACGGTCACAATGGCTTTTTGTGGCGTTCTGGGACGCGCGGGTCCTCGCAAGCCCCGGTCCTCGCAAGCCCCAGTCGTCGAATGCCTCAGTCCTCGAATGCCCAGAGCTGCTCGGGTATACTCCGCGGCCCCGTAAAGGGGGCAGGCGCAGCGTACTCCGCCATATATATGTATGGATTGCGGGGCGCCCGGCGTCCGGTATGGCCTTCAAGGCAGCTTGCGAAAGTGGCGGAACTGGTAGACGCGCTGGATTTAGGTTCCAGTGGGTAACCCCGTGAGGGTTCGAGTCCCTCCTTTCGCACCAGGCCCCAGGCCCGCGCCGGACCTTTGTCGGACAACACTGGATTCGTGACCCAAACGTGAGTCAGCAGGTTTAGCCCATGCAGGTTTCAGTTGAATCGACCGGCGCCCTCGAGCGCCGGATGGAAGTGCAGGTTCCCGCCGAGCGTGTCGAAAAGGCGGTGGACGAACGACTGCAGCGAATGAGCCGCACCGTGCGCCTGAAGGGTTTCCGCCCGGGCAAGGTGCCGGTAAAAGTCGTGCGCCAGCAGTTCGGCCAGCAAGTCCGCCAGGAAGTGCTCGGCGATGTCATGCAGTCCACCTTCAACGAGGCCGTACTGCAGGAAAAGCTGATCCCGGCCGGCGGGCCGCGCATCGAACCGATCAATCTCGAGCAGGGCGGCGATCTGAAGTATCGCGCCGTGTTCGAAGTGCTGCCGCAGATCGAGCTGAAAGGCCTGGAAGCCCTGAGCGTCGATCGGCCGACTGCCACCGTCAGCTCCGCCGACGTGGACGCCATGATTCAAAACCTCCGCGAACAACGCCCGACTTACACTGTCGTCGAGCGAGAGTCGCAGGACACTGATCGAGTCACCGTCGATTTCGATGGCACTATCGACGGTCAGCCGTTCGAAGGCGGTAAGGGCGAAGGCATCGCTGTCGAGTTGGGCGCGGGCCGCATGCTCGCCGATTTCGAAGCCGGTCTGCGCGGCGTGAAAGCTGGCGAAACCAAGGTCATCGAGCTGACATTCCCGGCCAATTACCCGGCCGCGAATCTGGCCGGCAAGCCGGCAAAGTTCGCCATCGCCGTGAAACAGGTGGAAGAGCGCAAGCTGCCTGAACTCGACGCTGAATTCTGCAAAGCGTATGGCGTGGAAGAGGGCGGCATCGACCGCCTGCGCAGCGAAGTGCAGGAAAACATGGAGCGCGAACTGGCCGATGCAGTCAAGGCGCGCGTAAAAAAGCAGGTGCTCGACGGTCTGCTCGCCGCCAATCCGCTGGAACTGCCCAAGTCGATGGTCGATGCCCAGGTGCGCGATCTGCAGATCGACGCGGCTCGCCGCATGGGCGCCCGCGACGCCTCGCAGATTCCGCCGCCGGAAGGGTTCCAGGACGCCGCCCGCCGTCGCGTGGCGCTGTCGCTGCTGATCGGCGAAATCATTCGCAACGAGAACATCCAGGTCGACCAGGCCCAGGTACAGGCTCGCTTCGAGGAGCTGTCCCAGCAGTACCCCGACTCGGGCGAGGCCCTGCAGCAATACCGCTCCAATCCGCAGTTCCGCCGCCAGATGGAAGCGGCCGTGCTGGAGGATCAGGTGATCGAGTGGATCACGCAGCGCGCCCAGGTGGCGGATAAGTCCTCAAGTTTCAAGGAAATCATGAATTTCGGCGCGTAGGCGTGCTTGCGGGGTAATTGGCAGAGGGCGTGCGGCGATCGCTATCGCCGGGAGTCTTGCCTCTTCTAAACTAGCCCCAATCACACTCGTCTAACCCTTCAATAATTATCGCAAATGGCCACCATGAACCTTGTCCCGATGGTCGTCGAGCAGACCGCTCGCGGCGAACGCGCTTATGACATCTATTCGCGGCTGCTCAAGGAGCGCGTGATTTTCATCGTCGGCACCATCGAAGACCACATGGCCAACCTGGTGGTGGCGCAGCTGCTGTTCCTGGAATCGGAAAATCCCGACAAGGACATTGCGCTGTACATCAACTCGCCGGGCGGCTCGGTCAGCGCCGGCCTGTCGATTTACGACACCATGCAGTTCATCAAGCCGGATGTCAGCACCATGTGCATCGGCCAGGCGGCCAGCATGGGCGCCGTATTGCTGTCGGGCGGCACCAAGGGCAAGCGTTACAGCCTGCCCCATTCACGCATGATGATTCATCAGCCCCTGGCCGGCTTCCAGGGCCAGGCCTCGGACATCGATATCCATGCCCGCGAGGTGCTCGATACTCGTGAGCGGCTGAACCGGATCCTGTCCAAGCACACCGGCCAGACAGTTGATCGGATCAGCAAAGACACCGATCGCGACAACTTCATGGGCGGTGAGGCGGCAGTGGCCTACGGACTGATCGATAAGGTCATGGAACGTCGGGGCGAGCCGGCGCTGGTCGTGCCGGGCAAGTGATCCGGCCCATTGAAGACCCGGCCCGACGGCCTCATGAAGGTCGTTGCAGGGCTTGAGTCGGCGGGCGGTAATTCGCGGTAAGCCATTCAGGGCCATGAGGTTTTCCCTGCCGGTTTTAGCGGGTGTCCGAGTCGGAAAGAGCGTCTTTGCAGCTTGATGGCGGCGCATGCTATATAGCCCGGACGCAATAGTGTCGCGACTGTGACGCGATTTCGTAACTTGTTCGGGCGGCGACGAAGTGGTTGTTTCGCCTGAGCTTTCGAGGGTAATGCATGTCCGACGATTCCCGCGGCAAACACGACGACGGCAAGCTGCTGTACTGCTCCTTCTGCGGCAAGAGCCAACATGAAGTGCGCAAGCTCATTGCCGGCCCGTCCGTGTTCGTCTGCGACGAGTGCGTGGAGCTTTGTAACGACATCATTCGTGAAGAGCTCGAAGAACGCGCCGAGCGCACGCGCGACAAGCTGCCGCGCCCCCATGAAATCAAGAAAGTCCTCGATGAGTACGTGATCGGCCAGCCGCGCGCCAAGAAGGTGTTGTCGGTCGCGGTCTACAATCACTACAAGCGCTTGCAGACCAAGACGTCGGAAGCGCGCGCCAAGGACGAAGTCGAACTCGCCAAGAGCAACATCCTGCTGATCGGCCCCACCGGCTGCGGCAAGACGCTGCTCGCTGAAACATTGGCGCGCCTGCTCAATGTGCCGTTCACGATTGCCGACGCCACGACGCTAACCGAAGCCGGTTACGTCGGCGAGGACGTCGAGAACATCATCCAGAAGCTGCTGCAGAAGTGCGATTACGACGTCGAGAAGGCGCAGACCGGCATTGTCTACATCGACGAAATCGACAAGATTTCACGCAAATCCGACAATCCGTCGATCACGCGTGATGTTTCAGGCGAAGGTGTGCAGCAGGCGCTGTTGAAGCTCATCGAAGGCACCATCGCCTCGGTGCCGCCGCAGGGCGGGCGCAAACATCCGCAGCAGGAATTCCTGCAAGTCGACACGACCAATATCTTGTTCATCTGTGGCGGCGCGTTCGCCGGCCTCGAGAAGATCATTCTCAATCGCACGCAGAAGACCGGCATCGGCTTCACCGCCGATGTGCGCCAGACCAACGAACGTCCGCACGGTTCGGACGTGTTCCATGACGTCGAGCCGGAAGACCTGATCAAGTTCGGTTTGATTCCGGAATTCGTCGGCCGCTTGCCGGTGGTCGCCACGCTCGATGAGCTGGACGAAGCCGCGTTGGTGTCCATCCTGCTCGAGCCCAAGAACGCGCTCAGCAAGCAGTATCGCAAGCTGTTCGACATGGAAGGCGTGGAGCTGGAATTCCGTAGCGACGCGCTGAAGGCGGTGGCGAAGAAAGCCATGCAGCGCAAGACTGGCGCGCGCGGCTTGCGCACCATTCTGGAAAATGTGCTGCTCGAAACCATGTACGAATTGCCGTCACTGCGCAACGTACAGAAGGTGGTGGTCGATGAGACCGTCATCCTTGGTGAAAGCAAGCCGTATGTACTGTACGGCAATTCAGATGACGGCCGCCTCGCTGCCGTCGAAGAACGTCGCCCGACGGGCAGCGATCACTGAAGGCGCTCACCGGCGCAAGCGCGCGACCTCTCCTGCCAGCGGGAGAGGTGCCGAAATCGAAACTTTTCTTACTGTGAACTTTCTTACCCTCTCCCTTCGGGAAAGGGGGGTGAGGGGTTCTGCCTCTCGCTATCAGCGTAACCCTGCATTTGGTATTCGCTGCCCCATGCATTCGCAATGTATACGTAGGGGCCGATGCCATTTGCGTGGCATGGAACTGGCAGGGGCGCGTTGCTTCCGGTATTTTCTGAGTGAACGCCGCGGAAGCCCTTATTTTCTGGCGTTAGCTATTTTCCCGCGTTGGCGCTTCTTGCCGACGAGTCATCACTACCAAGGTACTGCGCGTGAGCACTGATACCCCTGAAACCAGCCCTCCAGAATCCGACAAGGTCACGCCAGCGGCGCTCCCCGTACTGCCGTTGCGCGACGTCGTCGTCTATCCCCACATGGTGATTCCGCTGTTCGTGGGGCGGGAGAAATCCATTCTCGCGCTCGACCAGGCCATGCGCTCCGGCAAGCAGATTTTACTGGTCGCACAGAAGCAGGCGGACGTCGACGATCCTAGCGCGGGCGATCTGTATCGCCTCGGCACGGTCGCCACCATCCTGCAGCTGTTGAAACTGCCGGACGGCACAGTGAAAGTGCTGGTCGAAGGCGCAGAGCGCGCCAAGATCGAAAAGCTGGTCACAGGCCAGTATTTCTCGGCCGACATCAGCCCGTTCAAAGATATCGAGCAGTACGACGAGCGCGAAATGGATGTGCTCGCGCGGTCGGTCACCTCGCAGTTCGAGCAGTACGTGAAGCTCAACCGCAAGGTGCCGCCGGAAGTGCTGACTGCGCTCGCCGGCATCGAACAGCCGGGCCGCCTCGCGGACACCGTCGCCGCGCACATGTCGCTCAAGTTAGACGCCAAGCAGAAGGTCCTGGAAATCCAGGACGTGCGCAAACGTCTCGAACACATCCTGGCGCTGATCGAAGGCGAGATGGATGTGCTGCAGATCGAGAAGCGCATCCGCGGCCGCGTCAAACAGCAGATGGAAAAGAGCCAGCGCGAGTACTACCTGAATGAGCAGATGAAGGCCATTCAGAAGGAACTCGGCGAGATCGAAGACGCGCCGAACGAGCTGGCGGAGCTTGAGCAGCGCATCCAGAAAGCCGGCATGCCGAAGGAAGCACGCGATAAGGCCATGTCAGAGCTGAACAAGCTCAAGCTAATGTCACCGATGTCGGCCGAAGCCACCGTGGTGCGCAACTACGTCGACTGGCTGGTGAAGGTGCCTTGGAAAAAGAAAACCAAGGTCCACAACGACATCGTGCTGGCCGAGAAAGTGCTCGACGAAGATCACTACGGCCTCGACAAAGTGAAGGAACGCATCGTCGAATATCTCGCCGTCCAGCAGCGCGTCAAAACGCTGAAGGGCCCGATCCTGTGCCTGGTGGGTCCGCCGGGCGTCGGCAAGACCTCGCTGGGCCAGTCGATCGCGCGTTCGACCAATCGCAAGTTCGTGCGCATGTCGCTCGGCGGCGTGCGCGACGAAGCGGAGATTCGCGGCCATCGCCGTACGTACATCGGCTCGATGCCCGGCAAGATCCTGCAGAACATGGTCAAGACCGGCGTGCACAATCCGCTGTTCCTGCTCGACGAAATCGACAAGATGGCGATGGACTTCCGTGGCGATCCGTCGTCGGCGCTGCTCGAAGTGCTCGACCCGGAGCAGAACTCCACCTTCAACGATCACTACCTGGAAGTCGACTTCGACCTTTCCGAAGTGATGTTCGTGTGTACCGCGAACAGTCTGAACATTCCGGCGCCGCTGCTCGATCGCATGGAAGTGATTCGTCTGCCCGGCTACACCGAGGACGAAAAGAGCGCAATCGCGCAGCGTTACCTGCTGCCGAAGCAGATGAAGACAGAACGGCCTGAAGGACGACGAGCTGAAAGTGTCCGAGAGCTCGCTGCTCGACATCATTCGTTACTACACGCGCGAAGCGGGCGTGCGCAACCTCGAGCGCGAGGTCTCGAAGATCTGCCGCAAGTCGGTCAAGCAACTGTTGACCAAGCGGCGAGGACCGATCACGTGACCGTCACGCCGCGCAATCTGAGCAAATATCTCGGCGTGCGACGCTTCCGCTACGGTCGTGCCGAAGAGCAGGATCACATCGGCCAGGTCACCGGTCTCGCGTGGACCGAGGTCGGCGGCGAGCTGCTGACCATCGAAGCCGCCATCGTGCCCGGCAAGGGCAAGCTCACGCACACCGGCCAGCTCGGCGAAGTGATGCAGGAGTCCATCCAGGCGGCCATGACGGTCGTGCGCAGCCGCGCCAGCGTGCTGGGCCTCGATGCGGACTTCTACCAGAAGGTCGACGTGCACATTCACGTGCCGGAAGGCGCGACGCCGAAGGACGGCCCGAGCGCCGGCATCGGCATGTGTACGGCGCTGGTGTCGGCGCTGACCAAGATTCCGGTGCGCTCCGACGTCGCCATGACAGGCGAAATCACCTTGCGCGGCGCAGGTGCTGCCGATCGGCGGTTTGAAGGAAAAACTGCTGGCGGCCCACCGCGGTGGCATCCGCACGGTGCTGATCCCCGACGACAACACCAAGGACCTGGCGGAGATTCCCCAGAACATCAAGGACAGCCTGGAGATCAAGCCGGTGAAGTGGATCGACGAGGTGTTGCAAGTGGCGCTCAAACACATGCCAGCGCCGACTGCGGCGGTCTCGGAGCCGTCGCGCGCCAACGACAAGCCGCGGCCGCGTCGCGTCGCCAAACGCCCCAGCAAACAGGTGCGGGCCCACTGATCCGGCCGCCATCCAGCCCGGAACTCGCCACTAATGGCGGGTTCCCGCTCGGAACGCGGCTTGAACTGGGCTGCCCAGTCGGCGGCGCCGCGCTTCCTTTCTCCGCCGCTCGCTGCTATAACGCGCCCCCGTTCCCGACGACATGGTCAGGGGGCGACTTGCTTCAAAAAGAAGGACACCGATATGAACAAAGCGGAACTGATCGACGCCGTGAGTGGCAAGACGGGCCTGCAGAAGGCCGAAGCGACGCGCGCGGTCGATGCCGTTTTCGATTCGATCACTGCGGCGCTCAAGGCCGGCGACGGCGTGGCGCTGCTGGGCTTCGGTACGTTCGTGGTCAAGGCTCGCGCCGCCCGTGCTGGACGCAATCCGCGCACCGGCGAGACGATCGCAAATCGCCGCCACCAAAGTTCCGGGCTTCAAAGCTGGCAAGGCCCTGAAGGATGCTGTAAATTAGCGCGCCTTCGAAAGGGCGGGGTTATAACCACGCTCACTTATCGATCGCATGCCATGTCAAATCTGCCACGCTGGGGTGCTTAGCTCAGCTGGTAGAGCGTCGCCCTTACAAGGCGAATGTCGGGGGTTCGATCCCCTCAGCACCCACCATGAGTTCCAGCGGACCGGTAGTTCAGCTGGTTAGAATACCGGCCTGTCACGCCGGAGGTCGCGGGTTCGAGTCCCGTCCGCTCCGCCATTTCTTTGTGAATACTTTCGCCAACTTAGGCGTCCCCACCCACCTTCTGGTGGCAAACTGGTGGCAAATTCCGGGGACGCCAGGGGGCCAGCGCCTGAGAAGCGAGGCGTCTGCACGACGATCCGCGACGACGAAGGCACGCGCTCCGGCGAACGCTCCATTGCACGCTTGATCGCTGCCAAATCCGTTTCGGTGGCGCCCTTCGTCCAGGCGGCATAGGTGCTCAGCATGGTCGCCACGCTATGACCATCCTCCTCCGCCACCAGCAACACGTTGTGCCCGATCATCAGGCGCCAGCTGATGTATGAATGCCGAGCGTTATACGAATCGCGATAGCGAACGTGACGCGACTCC
The DNA here is from genome assembly GCA_963710595.1 of uncultured Gammaproteobacteria bacterium. GTDB lineage: Bacteria > Pseudomonadota > Gammaproteobacteria > Steroidobacterales > Steroidobacteraceae > Steroidobacter. The sequence continues at coordinate 502,414 of CAVQAZ010000001.1, read as the reverse complement.
AGCACATAGCGCCAGCGGTCGTAGGGGTAGGAGAGACTGATAATTGGCGAGCCGTCTTCCTGGAAGAACACCAGCTCGTGATCGATCTTGCCGGCTCGCACCATCACCTCCCGTAGCGCGAGTTGTCGCCTCAGAACGTCCCTGGCGCGGCCACACAAGGCGATCTCCCGGTCCACGCCGGTCTTCGTCCGGTCCTTGTTCTTACCCCGCACGACGGTCTTGGTGATCTGGATCGTTCCCTTCACCAAGTCACAGTCGTGCGCGGTCAGTGCGATCTGCTCAGACTGTCGCAGGCCCGTAAAGAAACGAAACTCCTCGTAGTTGCCGTGCGACTCGCCAAACTCCTCATGCGAGGCGGCGATGATCAGTTCGCCCTCCTGGATCGTGAAGGGATCGATCGGTGGCCGATCCTTCTTCGTGATGCGCAGCGTGCTGAGTCCCTTGGCCGGATTGTGCTTCTCCGGATGGTCTTTGTAACCAAAGTCAAACGCGCAACGCAGCGCACTGACGACGTTGTTGTAAGTCTTCTTGTGCTGAGTGTGCTTGGCGACGATCGCCGCCAGCCGGGAGTATACGACTGCCTCGAATTCATCGCCTCCGATCTCCGGTCGCCACACGGCATCAAGGATGTTGCGATATCCCGTGAACGTCGAGAACGCCATGTCACTCATCGAGACGCGCATCTCGCAATGGGCAATGAAGGCATCGAAGACGTCGCTGCAGGTGAGCATCTTCGCTTGCTCGTGCTTCACCTCATCGAGTTCGCCCTGATATCGGTAGTCAGGAAACTCTTCCAGGAACGAAAACGTCCCGGCTTTGATCTTTGCCTTGATAGCATCGAGTTGCACACGAGCGCGCCGGAGATTCGCCTCCGTGGGCGCGCGCATGAGCGTGGGACGGTAGCGCTTGCCTTGGTAGAAGAACGTGAACTCGATGCGATCCGAGCCCTTCGCGCCGACCCCGCCGGTTACCGACTTTCGACCCATCGCTCATAACCCTGAATGTCGACCAAGATGTGGCCATCCGGCGCGCGGCGCCACACTTTCCCTTCGACCCAATCTCCGCGTTCGATCTTGCGCGCCATCGCTTTCACGGTGTAACCCGTGATCGTATTTGCGAGCGGCAGCAAGACGTAACGCGCTGACCCCACCACAACTGGCAATGGCTTCGCGTCATTCATGATTCCTTCACCCCACCGTGACAAAGTTAAGCACGCGCACATCGCAGGGCGAGGGCACGCGCTTGACTGGGTATTCGCGGTTCATGGCCTCGTACGCTCCTGCGTGTGGTTCCGTTCGCTTAGGGACGAGTTGTCACTCGATGCCAATGATGGTGAGCGCAAGCAAGAAAATCAGCTGGAGGAATCGCGGAAAATTTCGACGAAACACCCAGACTGTGTTCTTAGCTCTGTTTCGCTCGGGTTGGCAAGTTATTTAGGCCGCCGAGTAACGCCGGAAAAACGGGCGAAACCAGGCCAAAACCAGACCCTGCATCACCGCGAAAACCGGGCTCATATCCGCGCTTCACTGCTGACGGCGAGTTTCGCCGGAGACATGGGGCGAAACTCGGCAGGCGCCGAAGAGGTGGTCCCGTCTTTTGATACAGCCGGCTAAGTGACGGCTCTGCTCTTGTCGGCGAAGATATCGCCTTGAATCAGGAGCAACAAAATGAGTAAGAGATCCCGACGTAACCATTCACCTGCCTTCAAAGCCAAAGTGGCTGTGGAAGCCTTGAAAGGCGAGCAGACCGTGATTCAGCTGGCAGAGCGCTTTGACGTGCATCCGACGCAGGTGACTCAATGGCGTGCGCAGCTGTTGGAGCGGGCCGCCGAGAGTTTCGGGGCGAATAGCGAGAAAGGCTCGCAGCCGGACATCAAAGAACTGCATGCGAAGATCGGCCAACAGGCACTGGAGATTGATTTTTTAGCCGGCGCGCTCGGTCGCATCGGCGATCCGAGCGCAAAGCGATGATTGATCGTGAGCACGACCTGCCGCTGACACGCCAGGCAACACTGGTCGGGCTGTCGCGCGGAGCGATCTATTACGAACCGCGGCCGCTGCCCGAAGGCGATCTGCGGCTGATGCGACGCATGGACGAGCTACACCTGGAGCATCCGTTCGCCGGCAGCCGGATGTTGCGGGATCTGCTCAATCTGGAGAATATTCAGGTCGGGCGCAAGCATGTGGCCACACTGATGCGGCGGATGGGAATCGAGGCGATTTATCGCAAGAAGAACACCAGCCGGCCGCACCCGGATCATCAGGTGTACCCGTATTTGTTGCGAAATCTGCGCATCGACCGACCCAACCAAGTCTGGGCCAGCGACATCAGCTACATTCCGATGGCGCGTGGCTTTGTGTATCTCGTCGCCGTGATCGACTGGTACACGCGCAAAGTACTGGCCTGGCGGCTCTCTAACACGTTGAGCACGGACTTCTGCGTCGAGGCTCTGGAAGAGGCGGTGGCGAAATACGGATCGCCTGAGATCTTCAACACCGATCAGGGATGTCAGTTCACCAGTATCGAATTCACCGCAGTGCTCAAGGCCCATGGCGTGAAGATCAGCATGGATGGCAAGGGTCGCTGGCGTGACAACGTGTTCGTCGAACGGTTGTGGAAGTCGGTCAAGTACGAGGAGGTCTATCTGCGCGCCTACGATACTGTCAGGGACGCCCGCGCAAGCCTTGCCCGATATTTCGCCTTCTTCAATACACGCCGACCACACACGTCCCTTGACCGGCGCACGCCCGATGCCGTGTACTTCGAATCGCTGCCGCTCGCGCAGGCAGCCTAAACCGCAGGGCCCCACTTAGCCGAGCGCGATTTGCTGTTCAAATTTGCGGAGCCACCTCTCGACGTCGCTCGAAAAGTGACCACGGGGGGAGGGCGCGGCACACTGACGACTTACCAGCGTCAGCTTGCGCGGATTGACTTGTACCTGCCTTCTGACCAATGTTTCCGGGGAATGTAGAACCTTGGTTCACGGAATCAAAGGAGGCAGCTGTCATGAGAAGTACGAGTGATCGCTTTTCGGCGGCGAACGAAGGAAGCGCGGTCGCCGACCTGTTTCTCGGCATCTTGCTGTTCATCTGGTGCGTCGTCCGAGTACCGATCCTGATCGTGCTCGCCTTCCTTGAGCCGTTCGTTCGATTCCTGCTGACTGGCATCGCCATTCTCAGTTTGCTGACCGGATTGGTCTTCAAGGGATCGAGCGCGCCGCCGCCCATCCCGTTCTGGGTGATGGTTTGCGTGTCACTGGGCTGCGTGATGCTCATCCCGGCCTATCACGGCGTGCTTCGATTGCTGTCGAGATAGGTACCGAGTTTCGGCAGTGGCGTCGTTCAATTCAGATGCCTCAAAACGGCCAAGAGCGGATCTTCGATGGTCATAAAAATGTCGCGGATCGACCCCGGCGTGACCGGAATACGCGTTTTCTCCGCCAAGGCGTCAGGAGTGACCTCCAGCATAAGATTAGTCACTTCCGATAACGTCAAGGTTAACTGCGAACGTCTTTCTTAGGTATGTCGCCGTAGCTGCAAGCAAATCTAACTGTTGCTCCGTTGCCTTTGACCGAGACAGTCCTGGTTGCACAACGAAGATTCTGAACTCGACATCCAGAAACCTAACTCGATTTCTAAGAGTGCGCAAAATCGATTCAGTGCCTTTCTCGAAGCGTGACACGCCTGCTGAGATTCTGCGTTTCGCGTCTCTGCGTAGAAGATGCGTGAGCATCCGCTCGGCCTTGCTCTTCCATGGAACGCTTTTCTGCGCCTGACCGCAAACAACATACAGATCCTCTACCCGCGCGCCAGCGTTCGCACCGACGGAAAACTTGCAGTGGAAGAGATGAACAATCAGTTTTCTGTCGTCGATGAGCGCAATAGCGACAACGTCTGCGATTTCGCCGCTACCGTCGTCATCAAAAATGACGCTGTACTCAACTCCGAAAGGAGCGCGTCGCGTTTCGTCGATCACGCGCCACTGTACAGAATCGGCGTTCTTGCTAATCCCCTGTGACTCCGATTTTATGTTGGTGCCCCTCCAGTCCCAATTGATGATTCGGTTGCGATCGAAGGGTGACCACGTATCGCTCGGCGTCAAGAGCCAACGTCCATCCAGAAATGCCCCGTTTGTAAATCGAATGATTGGGGGATGTGCACCTAGGTACTCTTCAATCGGTTTCCTTTTTCGAGATTGGATCAATGTTGCGCTGTAACCTTTTGTGCGTACGTAGTGGACACTGCTGTCTCGAAATACCACGATGTAATCGGCTGATTTTTCGCCTGCGACAATTGAGAACGACAACGGACCCGAGTCATTGTGATCAGTGAGCAGGATGTCACAATCCAACAGGCTCGTTTTGTTACCGCCAAGCTCGATTTGTGTTACGTCTTCGCTGCGTTCTAATAGAACATCAGGCCACTCAATCACAACTGGCACTAGAGATGGGCGCGCGTTGAGTTCCTCAGGGCGAAGAACTGTCCTCAGTATCGATTGGACGCTACTGCCAGTGGACGAGAGCTTGGTTCCGATATGCTTGCACCACAGAAGCCACTCTGTGACGTCCTCGGCCACCCGATAGGACCAAATGCGCCCTTTAAGCGAGCACCCAATGGTCGCTGGCAACCCGTTCTCATAACCCTTTCCAAATAGGTTTGTTATTCTACTATTGGATGCGGTCGCTTCTTCGATTCCCTGTATGACGTCCGATCCCACGTACATAACAAAACGATTCGCACGGTTGAGCGAGTGTTTGAGGCCGATATTCATCAGCGAAAGCAGATTTATTCCCTCAAGTACGCGAAGCAGCGGTTCCCCGGAGATCAAGTCAACGTCCGATCCGGCTAATGCCTTGGCAAGCTGTTCGTGCTGACTGTCATGGTTCGAACTGTGAACGAATAGCAGTCCGCGTTTGTCATCCCAATGCGCTATATATATGTGCCACGAGATATTCGTCGGCTCCTTGATGGGCGCCCAGGCAATCTGCTCACACTCACGCGTGGCATATAGAGCAACATGGCGAGCTTTGCTCTGAAGAGGACCGCTGAAGATTCTTGAGGTCCATGGTTCCTCAAGTAGCTTGTCTGGCTGCCACTGCTTGCACTTAGTCCGATACACAACCGTGCTCATTTTCGGAGCGACGCTCTGAAGCGGTAGTGACGAAGTGAAGTCACCAAGTGACTGTATAAATTCTGTTCTCTCGCGATGACGCTCAGTAGCCGACTCACTTAGATCTCGGATTATATGATTCCAATCGGCTGACTCTTGGTAGAGGTCCTTCAATGCATCGTCTACGCGGGCGTCGGCGGTGTTAGCAACGACGGTTGCCTTTCCTAAACCACTAGCGCGTGTGAAACGGCCTATAAACTGGAGCGTTACTGTAAGGCTGCGATGAACGTCATGAAGTGCTGCAATCTTGAGAGCTGGCAAATCGAAACCCTCGCCCAACATCCCGACGCACACGACCACACGAGACCGTCTGTTGAGTAGAGAGGCGAGGTGCGAACGTTGCGCTGCGGAGCTTTGCGAATGATAGACGGCTATTGGGTTGTGGTTCGGCGCAAGTCGGCGATAGGTTTCGAGGACCACATTCGCTCGGTTGATCGTATTCACCCGAGCCATCAACAGATGATCAAATCCCGCCGCAAGATCCTCATCAAGCTGCGAGAGAGCTGCGACCGCAATCGAGTTGTCGGCCAGTTCGGGCGCGAATTCTGCGACCGATTTCAACGTTATCTGAGTGAATAAGTTTTCCGCTTGAGCCCTGCGCAATGGAAAATTGAACACGCGCACGCCATCAACTAATTCTCCGTCTCTGCGAAACGGCGTTGCAGTGAACTGCACTACGCGGCTATTCGAGAAACTATTTCGAATGTTTTTCCACGACTTAGCCGGCACGTGATGAGCCTCGTCGATGAAGAGGTGCGTCGTTAGAAGTGCCATATGCGCTCGTATTGAGTCGCCACACTGGTTCGCAATAGCTGCTGTAGTCACTACGACGTTGCAGCGCTGGAACACCTCATCAACTTGGCTGGTGTCTTCAAGGACGTGAAGCAAGGTTCCTACGACTGGATAGTGAGCAGACTCATCGAGAACCCGCGCAGCTTTAATCATGCCAAAGGACTCAAATTTCCGCGCAATCTGTGTCCGAAGTGGATCTGTGGGAACGATGACAAGCAAACATCCGATATCTTCACAAGCCAATAGAGCAAGCATCGTTTCGGTTTTTCCGGTTCCGGTAGGCATTACAACTGTCGCAATTTCGTCTGACACTGCCCAATGACCGAGCACGGCGTGAACCGCTCCAATCTGTGGCCCGCGCAATCCTGAAATAACGGTGCCATCTGCCATCACCTTTTCACGACGAAACGAGAATGCGGATGCCCATGATGCACGTGCCCGAACGCGTGCTTCCTTGGATGGTCGAGGGTCGGAACTATGTACTGGGCGAAGCCAGTAGGGCATTGCTCGGTTGGGCAAGCCTTCGGTCGGCTTTGTCACGTAGGTCAGCTTTTTTGCAATCAATACAGCGTCGAAAGGAAAGCTGGGCTGTTCTTCCTTCTCGATAACCAGAGTGGTCGCGCCGTCCGAGGCAGTCAGTATTATTCCTTTTCTGTTGGTGTCTGACGCGAACTTCCCGGTGGTCACGTCTACTTCCACGCCGACGCGTACAACTTGGCGGATCGGATTGCCGTTAACGTTGAGGTTCGTCGCGTATTGCGGCGGGAATCGTGCTTTTATTTTTTTTGACATCGGCCGTGATCGTTCTGAACGTCCCAAGACCCCATCGCAGGCGTGTAGTTCGAAATATGTCCCCGATGCTTTTCTACCTTCGATTCCGAAATCCGAACCATTCCATCTACGCAGATCTCGCTTTGTGATTTCACACAGCCTCGGTCGATAGCCGACTCCCGGGGTCATGGTTATCGTATGCCCGCTGGCGTGGTCCTGTCAGGCATCTATGCCGTGGGAGATCCATGGCATTGTACGCGCAGCCGCCTTTTGTTGAGACGAAAGAGGTTTTATGGCAAACTGGTCAGCATGACTAGATTATCGAAGTCCAAATCTCCGCCGCCCAAGAAGCAGAAGCCAGCGTCGGCGAAAGGCCGCCGGGGTTATTGGCTCCTGCAGGATGCCAAGGCGCGGTTTCAGCGAACTTGTCCGCAAAGTCAGGAGCGAAGGGCCGCAGCATGTCACCGTGCATGGGCGCGACGAAGTGGTAGTCATCGGCGCCGAGGAGTTCCGACGTCTGAAGGGCGACGTGACTGGAGAGGCGCTCATTAAGGCGATGCAAGCATCGCCCTATCGCGACGTCAGCATCGAGCCCAAGCGCGAACCGATGCCCGTGCGTGATATCTCGCTGTGACAGGCTGGCTGCTGGATACGAACATTCTCTCAGAACTACGGCGCCCACGGCCGGAGCAGAAGGTGCTCGCCTTTGTCGCGAGCCAGCCGCTTGATCTGCTCTACATCAGCATCGTGACGCTGGCCGAGATCCGCTTCGGCATCGAACTGGTGCCGAATCCGGCGCGCCGCTCCGAACTCATGGACTGGCTCACTCACAAGGTCCGTCCGATGTTCGAGCAGCGCTCGCTCGCGGTCACCGAAGACATCATGTTCAAGTGGCGGCTCATGGTCGAAGAAGGGCGCAAGAGCGGGCACACCTACTCGCAGCCCGATCTCATCATCGCTGCGACCGGCCGGCATCATGGCCTGACTGTCGTCTCGCGCGATACTGCCGAATACTTGAAAGCGCGCGTGTCCGTGTTCAATCCGTGGGTCGATAGCTTGCCCGATTCCGGAAGCTCCACGCGCGATGAGTGACCCATCATCTGGTTGGGTCGAGCGGCAGCAGCCGTGCCGTCCGAACTCGATCGTCGTGCGCTCACCAGTGCTCCGGGAAAATCTAATTACGCCGGAGTAGGTGCGGCTTCGTGCCGTTCTAAAGCCGTGGTGGCCTGGCAACGAATTCGACAGATCGATCGACTACGTCAACAGGACGCCTAGGTACCTTCCGCAGATTGCAGCGAGAACGCGTGTCACGCGTGAACCAATCCATTGCACCGCTGTCCGAATTTCTAACGAAGCAACAACAAGCGTAGGAGCAGTCTGCGGCTCATCGCGCATGAGCGTGCCCGTTCATGGTCGGGGTTCATGCGACAGCGGCGGCTGTTGGGATGATGGATCCGCTTAACTTAATGCAGTCGTTTGTTGAGCACTGTGAAAACGCCGCACCGGCGTCAGTATTGGTCGAGAAGTTCCAGAGCGCTCTGGAGCACATGGGCTTTCGCCATTTCGCTTGCTGCTCCCATGTGAACCCGAGACGTCCTCCGCAGCGCGCGGTCGTTCTCCATAACTATCCGAATGCCTGGGTGCGCAGCTACGCGGAAAGGAACCTCCACGAGTTGGATCCAGTATTCCTCCGAGCCGAGCGGGAAATTCTCCCGTTCTTCTGGGATGCGCCAGACTTCCGGGCCCCGCTCACGCCGTCGCAGAAAAGTATCATGCAGGAAGCCGGGAGTAGCGGAATCGCGCATGGCTATACCGTCCCCATACATCTGCCGTGGGCAGCCGGTGCGCTTCGCGCATCGTGCTCCGTCCTGCCGGACTCAACTTCGATCGACAATCGCGCGTACCGTGCCGTGCAGGTCATGTCGATGTATCTCTATGCATCGGTGGGCTATCAGAAGGATCTGCGAACCTCACGAGACGTGGCGATGCGGGATGGGCCGACTCTCAGCGCGCGCGAACGGCAATGTCTCGAACTCGCTGCCTACGGCAAGAGCGATTGGGAGATCAGCCAGCGTTTACACATCAGCGAGCACACCGTTCACAAGCACGTGGAAGCCGCAAAGCGGCGCTTGAGCGTATCGACACGAATGCAGGCCGTCGTTTGGGCAGTCCAGCGTCGCGAGATTTCCCTTGGCGATGTGGTCACGGTGTCTCCGGTGGGGAAGAGCACGACTTCAAAGCGATTCAGAACTCGCCCACGTGCGCATTGATCGTTCAGTCACGCGTCTCTCGGCACGGGAGTACGTTCGGCTTCTGTTCGTAGACTCATAGCCTTCTAGGATTCCTTGCGCATTCCTCCGAAGCGATTCTTACCGGTATGCCCTGATTCAACGCTCGACATTCCAGATCGCCGGTCCGACGGCGACATGCATATCCGCATTCTGCGTGCCCCACTACGCGGGAGATAACTGTGACCCTCGGGAAATACCACGCAGTCAGAATGCAAATTGGCCTGATCAGGTAATTGTGCCGATCGATTTCTGGCGGATATTCCTGTGTACATTCTGCGCTGCGGTGATGGTGCATAGGAGGCCGGGGAGACGAACGTGGACACGCACGTAACAACGGAGGTTCGCGATCGGGAGTTGCGGCGGCGACAGCTTGCGCAGCGCTTGGTCGTACATCAAGCACGCACACAGACGATTTTTCTCCTCACGGGTCTTTCTCGGCATCAGTTGGCCACGCTTCGGCAGCGCTGGCGCGTCACCGATGAAATGCGTCACCGGGGTCCACCGCCGACATCCTTTGCTGTTTTCCGGTCGACCGTGCGCGTGCGCGCAGAAGCGGCAGCGCTAGCTGTGTTTTGGAGAACCCTCGCGACAGCCGCCTCTTCGAACGGCCGTACTCACACGCCGACATCTGCGGTCGAGTTCGGCGAGCGCCTGTGCGAAGTCATCGAAGCGTATCTCGCATGCTTCCCGAAATCAGCGCTTGAGCTTGAGCACCTCGTCTTACTCGCGCGAGGCATGGAGGAAGGCGATGCCATTGCTCTGTCGAAGTGCGGCAGGTGTGAGGCGGTGATTCTGGTCGACCTGCTCGACCTCCGCCGCCGACTCTGCTCTCACTGTCAACGCGCGGCGGGCGCGGTTGCGCCGGCGCACACCGACTCCGACAGCGGAACGAGCGACTCGCCGCCAGGAGCCGGCGAGGCTGTCCAACAGGAGCTGTTCTGAAGTTCACAGGAGTGGGGTCGAGGCAAGTCATGTCGAATGTACCGATCAATGGCAGCCCACACGCGACGCAGGCATCGTCTGAATTCACGTGGAAGGGTGCCCAGGCGCTCGGCCGAGTCCATGCGCTGAACGAGCGATGTCTCGAGTTGCTGACGCAGCTCGCGCGTACCGATCGGCAGCAGATCAGCCTGGCTATCGTCAGTCAACATCGAAGCCTCTGGCGAAACCTGAGCGCTGCTGCGCGGAAGCGCGCAGCGTGCACGCCATTCCTGCTGGTGGATATGCACTTTCAGGATGCAGCGTGGTGGCGTTCGGCGAAAGATCCTCGCCCGAGCCGTCGGCGAACGATGGTTCTGCACGCGGCCTTCACCGGAAAGATCGCCGGCGAACTCATGCGCGAGACGCTCATGCTTGCGTGGAGTACCGTTGCGTTCGACCGCGGCGCTGCGAGCATCATGCTCGGCATGACGCCTGCGGTCAGCGGCATCATTGCCGATCTCGGTCCTCAAGATGTTGAGCGCATCGCCGGTCGGCATAGCGCGCATCTTCAGCCACGCTGGGAGGATTTCCCGACGTTCTGGGGCAAGCTGCTGGTGGCAGCGCGCGAGGGCGACGAGGAAGCGCTCCACGAGATCCGTCTCCACGGCGTGCAGTTGATCGGCAGCGAGATGCTTCCGCTGCTCGACGGCAGGTTCGCATGACACAGTCACTGAACAGCCGAGCCGCTGCCTGCTCGTTCGACAGTGCGGCGAGTTTCGCCGAAAAATCGGCTGAGCAGGTCCGACTTTGCCCCGGGTATCGACCGGATTTTCCGCGAAACCTTGCTATCACTCGCCGCTCGGGCGATGTTTGTATTGAGTCCCCAGAAGAAGTTGAAGGGACGCGAACGTGAGACAGATCGATAGGGCAACAGCGCAACAAGCGGCGGCCATCGTGCTCCTCGGCGTTCCAATGCTCGCCTTGGCCCAGCAGTCGCCCTTCGACACGGGAGCGAACTCGCTCGTCACGTTCGCCCTGGCGATCGCGACACCCGTCGCCATTCTCGTCGTCATCGGTGCTGCGATTGCCGCCGCCGTCGGGCGCATCAGCTGGGGTTGGGTCATCGGCTGTATCGTCGGAATCGCCGCGATCTTCGGCTCCCCGCAGATTGTGGCGTGGATTCGCGGGATGTTCGGCGTGTAGGGCCGCTGCCATGAGCGAACGCAACCAAGGACTCACGGCTGATCCGCTCTTTGTCGGCATCACGCGTCCACCGATGCGCTGGGGGGTGGCCTACGAGGCTTTGCTTCTGAACCTGGTTGTCACCATGGAAGTGTTCGTGATGACCAAGAACCTCCTGACGCTCCTCATCGCGATTCCCATCCATGGCATCTGTGCACTGCTGTGCGCGCGCGATGCTCGATTCTTTCATCTGATGCTGCTCTGGACCCGGACACGCCTGCCGGCCTATCTCGGCGCCGCGCGCCTCTGGCGTGCCTCGAGCTACAGCCCGCTCGTACTGGACCTGCCGGATATCTACGGCAAGCGTCGGGCCGAGGTCACGGTGCGTGCAGAGGCAAAGGTAGCGGGAGCACTGCCATGGCGACCGTGAATCGTCTGGCGGCGAGCCGCCGAGAGCTGCCTGCTGCGCGGCAGATCCCGTACACGGCACATGTGTCCGAGAGCGTCGTGAAGACGCAGGCGGGCGATTACGTGCAGGTCTTCCGTCTCGGCGGCGCGAGCTTCGAGAGCGCGGACGACGAGGAACTCAACAATTGGCACGAGCGGCTCAATGTGACTTGGCGGAACATCGCCAGTCCCAACGTCGCGCTCTGGACCCACATTCTTCGCCGCAGAGAACACACCGTCCCCGGCGCGGCGACAGCGAGCGGCTTCGCTGCGACGCTCGCTCGAAAGTATCGCGCGCGCCTGTCCGGCGAGACGCTCATGGTGAACGAACTGTACCTGTCCGTCGTATATCGCCCGATCGTGGGCCCGACGACGGGCGCAGCCTTCAAACTGTTGTCACGCACGACGCGCGGCGTCGCAAGCGCGGATCTTGCGGATGCGATCGAGGTCTGCGAGAAGCTAGGTCAGACCGTCGCCGCGTCACTTGCCCGTTATGAGCCCGAGCGCCTGGGCGTCTACAGTCTCGGTGGACGGTGCCACTCCAGGCTGCTCGAGTTCTTCGGCGTGCTCGTCAACGCCGAGTGGCAGGCGATGCCTTTGCCGCGTGCGCCTCTGAATGAAGCGCTCGCGACGACGCGACCGCTCTTCGGAAGCGAAGTAATCGAATATCGTCTCCCCAGCGAAACACGGCTGGCGGCGGTCCTGGGCATCAAGGAGTATCCGACGCCGACCAGCGTTGGCATGTACAACGCACTGTTGTCCGCTCCATTCGCGTTCGTGCTCACGCAATCTTTCTCGTTCCTGACGAAGGGCACGGCACAGGGACTCCTGCAGCGGCAGTACAACCGGATGGCGAACGCTGGCGATTTCGCCGTCAGCCAGGCCGAGGAACTCAAGGAGGCGCTCGACGCACTGACCGCCAATGAGTTCGCGATGGGTGATCATCACTTCACATTGCAGGTACTCACGCCGACGGTTGAGGCGCGCTCGGGTCCGGATGCGGAACTCCTGAGAGGTCTCAACGACGACGTTGCGCTCGCACGCACAATGCTGGCGGATTCCGGGATGACGGTTGCGCGCGAGGACCTCGCGCTGGAGGCCGCGTTCTGGGCGCAACTGCCGGGCTGCTTCAGTCTCCGGCCGCGAAAGGCGCCGATCAGCTCGCGCAATTTTTCGGCGATGGCGCCGTTCCACAACTATCCCGTGGGTCGCGCCACGGGCAATCACTGGGGCGATGCGCTCGCGCTGCTGATCACCAGCGCACGATCGCCGTACTACTTCAGTCTCCATGCTTCAGATCCGCGTGACCCGGAGGGCGGCAGTCGCAAGGACACGGGCCACACGTTCATCTGCGGCCCGACGGGATCGGGCAAGACAGTCTTCATCGGATTCCTGGTTTCGATGCTCGCCGGGCAGGGCGCGACGCAGGTCGTGTTCGACAAGGATCAAGGACTGGAGATCCTGGTGCGTGCGCTCGGTGGCGTCTATCTGCCGCTCAAACCCGGTGAGCCGACGGGATTCAATCCGCTGCAGCTCGATCCCACACCGATCAATGTCGAGTTCCTGAAAGCATGGCTTCGCATGCTTTCGCGTGGCCCGGCGCCGCTCAGCACGCGCGAGCAGACCGATCTCGACCAGGCGCTGCGCGGAACCCTCGCGCTCGATCTACCCGCGAGGCGGCTGTCCCGGCTCATCGAATTCACAGACCCTACACGATCTGACGGTATCCACGCGAGCCTCGCGCGTTGGTGTCACGGCTCCGATGGCGAATATGCCTGGGTGTTCGACAACGCGACCGACTCTGTGGTGCCGCAGCTTACAGGCAACACGACGATCGGCTTCGATGTCACGCACTTCCTGAACCATGAGCTGATCCGCGGACCCGTCAATCGTTACCTTTTCCATCTGGTCGAGCAACTCCTCGACGGACGCCGGCTCGTGTGCTGGGTCGACGAGTTCTCGAACGCGCTGGCCGATGCCGATTTCGAGAGCTTTGCCGACAACGCGCCGAAGACCTGGCGCAAATTGAACGGCGTGCTGTGCGCGGCCACGCAAACGGCGAGTGGCGTTCTTGAAAGCCGCATCGCGCGAACCATCGTCGAGCAGACGGCGACGAAGGTGTTCTTTCCGAACCCGGACGCCGACGCACGGGACTACATCGAGGGTTTCGGCCTTACCGAGCGCGAGTTCAAGCTGCTCAAAGAGCAGATCGAGCCCGGGTCGCGGATGTTCCTTGTGAAGCAGGGTCACTACAGCATCGTTTGTGCGCTGGATCTCAAAGGGTTCGATGCGGAGCTTGCGGTGATCTCCGGTCGTCGTAGTACGGTCGAGCAGATGCGCCAGATCATGCGGACCGCGGGGGAAGATCCGGCGCAGTGGTTACCCATGTTTCTAAAACACTTTGAAAGGCACTGAAGAGGTTCGCTTATTGATGGGCACGTGATGGAGGTATTCGCCATGTCGTTACTCAAGCCGCGCTGGTTTTTTGTGTGCATCGTGATGAGTCTCGGTATCCCCCATGTCGCCCAGGCGCAGTGGGCGGTTGTGGACGTCGGGGCCATCGCGCAGCTCGTCGAGCAGGTCAATACGATGCGCGACCAACTCGAGACAACCCGCGAGCAACTACAGCAGGCGCGAGACACCCTCGATTCGATGCGCGGCGGGCGTGGCATGGAGCAACTGCTCGCGGGTACGGCTCGCAACTATCTGCCGCCGGACTGGCAGCAACTCGCCGCGGTGCTCGATCAAGCGAGTACCGGCTACGGTGCGCTTGCCGCGGAGCTACAGCGGCTGGTCAATGCCAACGCGATTCTGACGCCGCAGCAGATCGCTGCGCTGTCGACGGCGGAGCGCTCGCAGCTAGAAGCCGCCCGGCGCTCGGCCGCGCTGCTGCAGGCACTGACCCGAGAGGCGCTGTCTGCGACGAGTCGCCGGTTCGATTCCCTACAGCAGCTGATCGACGCGATTTCCGGTGCGAACGATCAGAAGGCAATCCTGGACCTGCAGGCGCGTATCCAGGCGGAGCAGGGGATGCTGCAGAACGAGGCGACGAAGCTCGGCGTGCTCTACCAGGCAGCGCAAGCCGAAGAGTGGGCGCGCAAGCAGCGCGTACGTGAGCAGGCCATCGCGTCAATCGGATCTCTTCGTGACCTTCCTCCACTGGGGCTCTGACATGAATACAAAGCTGCAATCCATTCGAGGCATTCGGCACGGCGCACAAGGCGCGCGGTGGTGTTTAGGGATCGTTGTCACGGTCACTTCCGCCGCCTGTGCGCCGTCGCCGGAGCCGACACACCAAACGGTTGAGTATTACCAGGCGAATCGAGAGGTCCGGGAGGCCCGGGTCGCCGAATGCGTCAATGATCCCGGCGGACTGGGCAAGACGCCTGATTGCATCAACGCGAAACGCGCGGCGGCGCTTGAAAGCGTCGGAAGCCTGCGGGACCTGCCGCCGATGGGCTTGTTGAAGGATGCAGAAGAAGGGGCGGACCCCACCGACTCCTCCAGCGGCTCATCCCGCCCCCAGGGTACGGACAGCCCGCCTCGCGAGGCGAAGTAAACAGGAGACGTTCCGATGGGCTTCTTCGCCGAGTTCAACGCCTGGCTAACCCGGATCCTTGCCACGTATATCAGCGACAACACGGCGAGGATGGCCGCGGTGCTGGAGCCTACGATCGTGACGCTCGCCGTCCTATACGTCGTGATCTGGGGATACCTGCATCTCGTTGGAAAGATCGAAGAGCCCTTCGTTGCCGGGGTAAAGCGTCTTGTCGTGCTTGCCGTGATTCTCGGCGTAAGCCTGTCGCTGTGGCTCTACAACACCGTCATCGTCGACACCTTCTTTAGCGCCCCGACGCAGCTCGCTGCGGCCATGGTCGGCGGTTACGACTCGGTATCGGCGATAGATGGGATCATGGCTCAAGGTGGCGATGCCGGTGACTTGCTGATCCGAAAGGGCGGGATCCTCGACGGCAACTTCTCTTGTTACTTAGCGGGATTCGCGGTCTACCTGATCGTCGGAGTGACGGTCATCTACACGGTCTTCCTGTTGACGCTGTCGAGAATTGCGCTGTCCGTCCTGCTGGCGCTCGGGCCACTTTTCGTTGCGTTCCTTTTCTTTGCGACAACGAAGCGCTTCTTCGAGGCATGGATCGCCCAGATGGCGAACTATGCATTCATCAGCATTCTGACCGTGCTCGTCGCCGCGCTCATGTTGAGCGTTCTGTCCACTGCTGCCGCGCAGGCGGCGAGCGCAGGTGGCGAAATCCAAATCGCGCACGCGGTCAGGCTGTGCCTGTCCGCAGGACTCACGTTCCTCGTGATGAGACAGGTCATGCCCATGGCGACCGGCCTGGCAAGCGGGCTTGCACTCTCAACCTACGGCGTCATGAGCGCAGCCATCGCTTGGGGACTTGGTACCGCGACGCGTGGCGGCGGCCAGTTCCTGCGCGGCCTCGCGGACCGGGAGACTTCGCGTTTGGATTCGTTGAGTCGGAAGGCGGGCTACTACACTCGCCGTAGTGTCGGCGCCGTCGCGGGTGTCGGTCGCCTCGCGCGTGGCTGGCGCGAGAACACGATTCGCACTGGGTGATGTGTATGTGGCGTGCAGCAATGAAAGCGGTCGTGGTGTTGCATGTAATCGCAGCCCTTGCCGGCTGTGCTTCGAACGGCAATGTAGTGCGATGTGATAAATGGCTGGAGCCCATCAACATGCCTGTGCCGCGCACGGCGAAAATAGTTGCACCTGGCGACAGCGGTGCGTCCGATGCAGCGAGGTCTGATCGTGAGTAGAGACGCCGCACTGGATACCTACTTCGCTGAGGCCGCGTCCTGGGATGCCGATCGAGCCGCCCAGGCGAAGCGGATGCAGCGCGTAGCCTGGTCCGTTGCAGGTGCCGGCTGGCTTTGCGCGATCATGATCGCAGTGGCGCTGATGCTGCTCATGCCCCTGAAGCGCGTCGAGCCATTCGTCATCCGCGTCGACAACACCTCAGGGCTCGTGGATGTCGTGCCAGTGTTCGCCGGCCGAGCGGATATGCCCGAAGCGGTTACGCGTTACTTCCTGGACCACTACGTCAGCGTGTGCGAGCGCTTCACGCATGCGACTGCCGAGAGCGACTACGAGGAGTGCGGCGCCTTCCACACGCCCCAGCGCAATCAGGCGTGGTACGCGCATTGGAACCGCAGCAATCCAACCTCGCCGCTGAACACATACAAGGATGGGACAACCGTCCGGTCGCAAGTGACGTCGATCAGCTTCTTCACGCGCGCGAGCGGCATCGCGGATCTCGCCCAGGTCCGCTATATCAAGGCCAAGCGGGCCGCCGATGGAGCGGAGGAGCAGAAGAGCTATTGGATCGCGACGATTCAGTACGCCTACGGCGAACCGTCAAAGGATCCGAAGACACGCCGATGGAATCCCCTCGGATTCCGGATCATCGACTTCCGCCCTGAGTCCGAGGTGTCGACCGAACCCGGACCGACGCCAACCATCATGTCGACGGCCGGTTCGGTGCGGGGGAGAGCGCCGTGAGCACGGCGCGCTCATTCGCGTGTTCTGCGCTTGCAGTACTGCTGTCGGGCGGCGCCAGCGTGGCGTACGCGGAAAGCGTGCCGGACCCCGGATTGATCGATCCGCGCATCCGCACGGCCGCCTACCGTGACGAGGAGGTCTATCACCTGCAGGGCTTCGTTGGCTACGGCATCGAACTGGTCTTTGAGGAGGGCGAGCAATTCATCGGCCAGGCCGGCGGTGATCTCGACGGCATCCTATTCGGCGCGCACGAGAATCACGTGATCCTGAAGCCCCGTGCGGCCAACGTCGGCACTAATTTCGTGGTGTACACGAACCGGCGTGCTTACCGCTTCGACTATACCGTCGCAGACCGCCGGCCCGATCCGCGCAAAGACGACGTGATCTACGCCGTGCGCTTCATCTATCCGCCATCGCCCGCGCTTCTTGCAGGGCCGACACCCGCCGAGCGGGTCGAGTCTGATCTCGCAGCGGCGCGCGAGATTCGGCCGCGCAACATCGATTACTGGTTCTGCGGTCATCCCTCCGTGAAGCCCGTCGCGGCGTCGGACGACGGTGTTCATACACGGCTGACTTTCAGTAGCAAGACGGAACTGCCTGCGATCTTCGTACGAGGGGCGGACGAGACTGAGTCCCTGCTCAACTTCAGTGTGAACGATGGCGACATCGTCATTCATCGCATCGCGCGTGAGTTTGTCGTCCGGCGCGGGCGATTGACGGGATGCATCGTGAACAAGGGATTCGTGGGTACGGGAGAGCGGCTCGAATCCGGTACCGTTGCGCCCACTGTCCAGCGTGAGCGCAAAGGAGTGCGCCCGTGAGCTTCTGGGATCGGCTTCGCGCGAATCGTACGGCCGATGCGGTGCAAGGCGCAGACGCGGCCGAGGCGGACCCAGCGACTGCGCGTACAGATGCGGAGCGAGAGAACCCAGCGAACACCGTCGTCGGCGAGCGCGGAATCGCCTCGATTCACCGCACGCGCTCGCTTCAGAGTCGCGTCAGTAACCTGCTCGCGGCCGGACTCATGTCGGTGCTCGCGCTGGGTTTCCTCGCTTGGTACTACACGCAAGTCTTCGCGCGCCATTCGGGCACAGAGGAGGCACAGACGGCCAGGTCGAAGCAACAGACGCAAGGGGAAATGGCCTTGCCGCCGCTCGGCCGTGTCGATCCGCCGGTCGTGGAGAGAATGCTCGGGCCAGCGCCAGAGCCGCCTCCGCTATCCTCCTTTGCGCTCGAACGCTTCCCTCAGCACGAAGCGCGGCCTTACGCCGCATCACCGGGTTATTCCCCACCTCCATCGGTCACGCCTGCGCAGCGTGCGGCGGATCGTCGCTTATCAGGGCCGGTCTTCGTGACCGCATCCAGGAATACGGCGCAGCCGAGCGAGCAGAGCACCGCTGACGTTCCATACACGACCGACAGTAGAGGGCTCCGGGCCGAAATTCCCTCAACCGCCGTGCCAGGCAGCAGCGCCCTCACGGGACTGCTGGAGCCCACGGCCACTCCGGCCGTGCAGGCGAAAGTGCTTGCAACCCAGCGCCTGCTGCTTCCGAAGGGTGCGTTTCTCGACTGCACACTGGAGACAGCGATCGATTCCTCGCTTCCCGGCATGACGACGTGCATCACCGCGACAGACACATTCGGCGCCGACGGCAGTGTCGTGCTGCTGGAACGCGGCACCAAGCTCGTCGGAGAGACACGCGGCGACGTAAGGCAAGGCGGCGCGCGAGTGTACGTACTGTGGACGGAAGCGAGGACGCCCGATGGTGTGGTAATGCCGCTCGCTTCTCCCGGTACTGATGAGCTGGGACGTGCGGGACTGCCGGGCGGGGTCAATCGTCATTTCTGGGAGCGGTTCGGCGCAGCGATCCTGGTCTCCGTGATTGATGGTGCCGTGCAGTCCGCCGTCCAGCGCTCGAGCAATGGCGATGGCGCCGTGATCGTCAACCCATCGACCTCGCGCGACGTCATGACTGAAGTGCTCCGAAGCACGATCAACATCCCACCCACCGTGACCAAGCCGCACGGCGACCGAATCGCCGTGCTGGTGGCGCGCGATCTCGACTTCAGGAGCGTCTATGAGCTTCGCCCTGCCTCACTCATCCGCTGAGCCACTCTTGCAAGTGGCGGCGTCGGTTTCCGCGACCGGCAGCATCGCGCGTGTAAACACCAGCCCTGACTCGTCGGCGCTCGAGCTGACGCTGCGTGCGCTGCGCCCCATCCTCGCGCGATCGGATGTGACCGAGCTATGCATCAACCGGCCAGGAGAGGCATTCATCGAGACCCGGCGCGGCTGGCAGCGCGAGCCCTTGCCGTTTGCCGATCTCGACTGGTGCCGGCGCCTCGCCAAGCTGGTCGCGAACTCGACCGCGCAGCGAATCGACGAGGAATCGCCACTCCTGTCCGCCTCGCTGCCGAGCGGCGAGCGCATCCAGATCGTACTGCCGCCCGCGACGACACCAGGCACGGTGGCGATCACGATTCGCCGGCCATCGGAAGGTGTGTGGAGCGTGCATGAACTCGCCCAAAGTGGGTTGTTCAGGCGGTGCGTTCCGGTGTCAGCTGAGCTGGACGAGATCGAGCAGACACTTCTGCAGCTGCATGAGGCGCGCGAGTTCGAAGAGTTTCTGCGCGTCGCGGTACGTGCACGCAAAAACATCATCGTGAGCGGCGCCACCGGAAGCGGCAAGACGACCTTCACGAAAGGCCTCATCCTTGAGATCCCGCCCGACGAGCG
This sequence comes from uncultured Gammaproteobacteria bacterium, assembly GCA_963710595.1. Taxonomy (GTDB): domain Bacteria; phylum Pseudomonadota; class Gammaproteobacteria; order Steroidobacterales; family Steroidobacteraceae; genus Steroidobacter. The sequence goes on along the minus strand of CAVQAZ010000001.1, from coordinate 482,571 downwards.
CCTCGTGACCATCGAGGACGCCAAGGAACTCGTGCTCGATCGGCACCCGAACAGCGTGCGTCTCTACTACTCGAAGGATGGGCAAGGGCAGGCGCGCGTGACGCCCAAACAGCTGCTCGAAGGCTGTCTGCGCATGCGGCCCGACCGCATTCTTCTGGCGGAGCTGCGCAGTGACGAAGCGTACTACTATCTCCGCAACGTGAATTCAGGCCACCCGGGCAGCATCACCAGCGTGCACGCATCGAGCGCGCAGCTCGCGTTCGAGCAACTGATGCTGCTGGTCAAGGAAAGTCCCGGAGGACGCGACCTCGCGCGGGAGGACATCAAGAATCTGCTCTACATGCTCGTGGACGTGGTCGTGCAGTTCGGCGTCGAGCGGCACGAGCGCTACGTGCGGGAAGTCTGGTATGACCCAACTCGCAAACACCGCCATCTGGCGTCCGCGCACTAAATCCGCTGCGGCCGGGCGCATCACGAAGATCGTCGGCATCGGCGTGGCGGCGCTCGTCTTGTCGCAGTATCTGGCGGGGTACGCATTTCTATGGTCGATCGGCGCGGAGCCGCTCTCGGCGACGCCGCTCACGATCGCTCGCTACTCGCTACTATTTCGGTGATCGTGCCGATGTGAGCGTCCGACTCAAGATCACCTCTGCGGCGGGGGTGGCTCTCGTATTGTTAGCGGCCATCCCGGCAGTCCTGCCGAGGAACCGCTCGCTGCATGGTGATGCGCGCTTCGCAAACAGGCGCGAGATCGCCCGTGCCGGGCTCTTCTCCGAGAGCGGTTTTTATCTCGGTCGCATCGGGCGTCGCGATCTGATTCTCGGCGGACAACAAGGTGTGTTGTTGTCGGCGCCGCCGCGCTCGGACAAGGGCACCGCGATCGTCATTCCCAACCTGCTGACCTGGCCGGGCTCGATCGTCTGCCTCGATCTCAAGCTCGAGAACTGGACGATGACCGCCGGCTACCGCCAGCGCTGTGGCCAGGAAGTGTTCCTGTTCGATCCGCTGAACGAAGCCGGCGACACGGCGTGCTGGAATTGCCTGAGCTACGTATCTGCGGACCCGAACCTGCGGATCAACGATGTCCAGCACATCGCCGCGATCCTCTATCCGGATATTCCTGGAACGGATCCGTTCTGGTCGGCCGGTGCGCGATCGTTGTTCCTGGGCGTGACGCTCTACGTGCTCGAAACGCCGTCGCTGCCGTCAACGCTTGGCGAGGTTCTGCGGCAGGGCATGGCCTCGGACAGCGAAGGGTTCAGTCATCACTGGAAGCGCATCATCGAGGGCCGGCAGGGAGGCCGCTTCCCGCTGTCGCCTCAATGCGCCCGCGCCTTGTCGGACGTCATCGATCTCGCACCGGTCACGGCCTCAAGCATTCGCAAGACCTTCACTTCGCGTCTGGACTTGCTTGCAAACCCGCTGCTGGACCGCGCCACCTCGCGCAACGATTTTGACCTTCGCGAACTGCGTCGCCGACCCTTGTCGATCTACATCGGCATTCGTCCGGCGGACCTGCATCGGCTGAAGCCCCTGCTGAATCTATTCATTGAGCAGGCGATCGGGCTTCAAACCAAGATCCTGCCGGAACACGATTCGGCGCTGACCCACCAGGTCGCGATGATCCTGGATGAGGCGCCCGCCATTGGGCGGATTCCGATCCTCGCCGAGTCCATCGCCTACCTGCCGGGCTTCAATGTCCGAATCCTTCTCGTCGTCCAAGCGCTCTCACAACTACGCGATGTCTACGGCGCGCAGACGGCCGAGACGATGATGAAGAGCCTGGCCGTGCGCATCGCCTACGCGCCGAAGGATTTCGGCGAGGCGAATGAGCTATCGCAGGAACTGGGCAACACCACCGTGAGCGTCAGATCCCTCTCGAAGCCGCTTTTCGGTCTCTTTGATCGACAGGGCCGCCGCTCGCGCAGCGTGAACATCAGCGAGCAGAAGCGTCCATTGTTGTTGCCGCAAGAGATCAAAGAACTCGGGCGCGACCGGGAGATCCTCATCTACGAGGGCCTGCGGCCGATCCTCGCGAAGAAGAATCGCTATTTCCAGGACCGGCGGCTGCGCGCGCGACTCTTCCCGCCGCCGGCTCGCGCGAGCCCGCATCCGCCGCCGCAGACATCGGTCGCAAGCGACGAAAGCGCGTGCGTGCCCCAGGGCGAGGCCTCCACCGAGCCGTCGAGCCGCCCGCGTGAGCCGGATCAGCCGCGGAAACCGCGCACGCGCAAGGCGACGGTGGAAGACCTCGAGCGGATCGATTCGCTGACGCTGGATGACTTCGCCGTGGACTGGAGCCGGGTGGAGATCCCGCAGAAGCCGGAGGGTGAGCGCCTGACGAGCGAGGAACTGCACCGGGCGGTCGACAGCTTTCTTGAAACGATACGCGAGCGTTGAGAGGTTTGTATGGCTAAGACAACGAGCGGTGCCAACGGTGGTAAACCGATCACTCCATCGGATAGCGATGCTCGCGCACGCGCGACTGACGGCCGGCCAAGCCGTCGATCGCGGAATTTCGTTGAACCGACTCCGCTCATAGTGCGCGAGGAACTCCTGGGCACGAAGGGAGAACCGCAGTCGAAGTCGGTGAACTCGATCCGTCCCACGCCGCGACGGATTCGTACGGAGCCCGCCGAGGACCGCACTCAAGCAGCCCGGCCGAGCCGCCTGCGTTCGGGGAATCAAGAAGCTGCAAGGGACCCCCATGTCGTGCCGGACGAGATCAAGCAACGCTTTGTCCAGGTCGGCAACAAATATCACTTCCCGGATGGTGCCCGCGCGTTCACGGATCACGGCAGTCGTCTCACCTCGCCGAGTGAGAACTCTGAAGTCATCAAGAGTCTGATCTCGATCGCCCAGGTACGCGGATGGTCCGACATCACGATCGCTGGAACCGAGCGCTTCAAGAAGGAAGCGTGGTTTGCCGCGCGCCTTGCAGGCTTGGAGGTCCGTGGCTATAAGGCGACCGAGTTCGAGCAGGGGCGCCTGATACGCGCGTTGGCGCGGGAGCAAGCGCCCGCCGCGCAATCTGCAGGGCCCGGCGCGGAGCCCAGCGCATCGCGACCACGCGCCGAACGCGCGCCAACGACGCCACGTGCCGGCGATTCTCCGGGGTTGGCTCACGATGCGACCCACGAGCAGCGGCGAACGTTGCACGTCGGGCGACTCGTTGATCACGGGTTGGCGCATTATCTTCACGACCCCCGCAACGATATGTCCTACTTCGTTCGCATCGAGACGCCGGGCGGCGAACGGGACATCTGGGGCATCGATTTGCACCGTGCACTCAACCAGGCGCTGACCCGACCGAAGATCGGCGATGAGATCGGCTTGCGAGCAGTGCGCCAGGATGCCGTGAAGGTATCCCGGCGGGAATACGACGACGAAGGACGAGTGGTCGGCGAGAAGGAACTCGGCGCCCGTCGAAATGCCTGGATCGTCGAGAAGCGCAACTTCTTCCGTGAGCGTGCGCAAGCCTCGCGCGTGCTGCGCGATCCGAGTGTCGATCGGCAGGCGGCCGTCCAACAACATCCGGAGCTACTCGGCACTTACCTGCAGTTGCATGCCGCTGAACTCGCGGCAAAGACTCTCCGCAATCCGGAGGACCAGCGCCGGTTCGTCGCGTCTGTACGCACGGCGCTAGCTGACTCCGTCGCTCGCGGCGAGCCGCTTGCGACGGTTCCGCTGAAAGAACCCGCCGCACAGCGCCGGGAGTCCCGCGCGCGGAGCACCCCGGCGGCGCCCGAGCGCGATGCCGCGCCGACGCGCTGATTAGATCAACAGCGAGAACGTGAATGGCGGACCGACCTGGCACACCCAAGACGCCACCGCTGGTTCGTGATGGATCGAATCGCGACGGCGAAGTTCGACGCCCCGAAACCCGAGATGCTTCCACCCAAGCGCCGGGAACGGGCGAGCGCGCCGTGCAACCGACCCGGAACACGCAACGTTCCTTCGGCCGACGCGCTGGTCAGCTCATCGTCGGCCGGCTGCAGGAACACGGTCGCGCGCCTTATCAGTTCCGGCCCGGTCAGGACGTCTCCTATTACGCGAAGCTGGTGACGACTGGCGGCGTGAGAGTGCTTTGGGGCAAGGACTTGGAGCGCGCGATCGGTGCTGGCGAGACGAAACCCAAGGCAGGCGATCTTATCGGCGCACGACGCACTGGCCGCGAAGCGGTCACCCTGGTCGATCGGAAGCGTGATGCCGCCGGAAACGTCGTGGCCCAGAGCGAACATCATGCCCACCGCACGAGATGGGAGGTCGAGAAGCTGCCGTTCTTCTCGGAGCGCGCCAGGCGCGCTCGGTTGGCACGCGATGCGCACCTCGATACACGTGAGGCGGTGCGGCAGCGACCGGAGCTGCAATCTACGTTTCTGAGCCTGCGCGCCGCGGAACAAGTCGCTGCCCAGCGTATTGCAAACCCCGAGGATCGGGAGCGCTTCCTCAAGATGGTACGCGAAGCGATCACCGCCTCCGTTCAGCGAGGCGAACCGCTACCAGATATCAGTCTTCGCCAGAAGTCACCGGCGGATCCTGCGCCGTCCGCCACGCCTGCCTCGAAGCGTAGCCGGGACGAACCGATCCGCTAACTTCGAACGGGGGTCGATATCTAGAGAGCGTACGTAAGCCCCTTCTCGGACTCGCGCACGTGAGCGTCATCAAAGAGACGCTGTACGAGAGCCAATCGCACGTCTTCCGTCAATTTAGGAAACCAGGATTTCACTTGATTGGTGAGCCCCTTGCGCTTCGGCGGGCGCGCCTTATCCTTCTTCAGAAGCATGATGAGCCGCTTGAAGTGATCCGCGTCCGCTGCGTCCGGTTGATCCGCGAATGCTTCCTTCAAAGACTGTACTCGGCGGCACACGTGCCCGAGCCCTTGCAAGTGCCGTATCAGAGGATCGAAGCCCGTGTCTCGCGAGAAAATCGTGCATTCGCACGTCGGACAATGTGTGAGTTCCTGCCCGAGATAAAACGCAATGTGGAAATCGAGCGCGTTGGGGCCTTGGCCCGCGATCTTGATCCATTTCAGACGGGTTCCGAGTGGCTGTGCCTGCACGACCAACTCCTCAGGCAACTTCTTCTGCGTGACACCGTAGAAGACCAGCACGCGCACGTCGGCGGGTGCTAGAGACAGATCGATCTTCTGCACATTCTCCAAGTCGATCAAGAGCACTCGATCACTCATCGTGTGTCCACCCCGGTTCTTATTCCACGGTCGTTTTTCGGCGGGCTCATGGTACGAGCAGACAAGACAGGGAGGCGGGTTGCCTTGCCCTGCCAGCGTATCACGTCGTGCTCGCCGTCAAGCGGGAGCCAGCGGGCTTTCGCGGCATAAACGGCGCCTCCCCGCGAGGACGCGGGTCCCCTCCATTTATTCCACGGTCCCACTGCCTCCCGCTTGACCGCTGCGCGCGCCGTGATGGACGGCATCGGTCGGCAACCCGCCGACAGTCACTCGTAATCCAATAGGAGACGTCCATGAGCAGCAACGTACCGTCGGAAGTAAAGGTCAATGCGATCGCGGCAAACCTCAGGGCGCTGCAGGCACTACTGACTGTAGCCGCAAAATGCAGCGCCGAAGGCCACCAACTCATCCAGAGTGGCGAGTGCAACGGAGCCATCGGCACCGTACTGCAGTTGGACGCCATCTTGGATGACGCCAAGGCACTCTATGGAGCTGCGCTCGCACTTCATCGCTTGAGAACAATGTGACGTGAGAAACAGGGGCTGCGGCATCACGCGCCGCAGCCCCTTCTTCATTTCATCGCAGGCGCGAAGGATTCAGCCGGGCGATTCCTGTTCGGATGGCGAACAAAGAATGCAAGAAGCAAAGAAGCTCGATCCAGTGGCTGGCCGGAGCAGGCAGGAGAAGAAGGAGGAGAGGGAGGAGAGGGAGGAGAGGGAGGAGAGGGCGGGCTTACCTCTGCCGTGCCAGCGTATCACGTCGTGCTCGCCGTCAATCGAAACGCGGCGGGCTTTCGCGGCATAAACGGCGCCTCCCCGCGAAGACGCGGGTCCCCTCCATTTATTCCACGACCCGCCGCGTTTCGATTGACCGCTGCGCGCGCCGTGATCGGGAGCACGCGTCGGCAAGCCGCCGATGTCAATGGAGTTCCTGCCATGTTTCCGATCAATCAAATCCTGCAAGGTGATTGCACGAGCATACTGCGCCAGCTGCCGAATGAGCACGTCGACCTGATCGTCACCGATCCACCGTACGGCGTTCGCTATCAGGATCGCTTCGGCCGAACGGTGGCGAATGACGATGATCCCAGCCGAGTGCTCGGGGCCTTCACTGACATGTATCGCGTCTTGAAGCCAGACAGCTTGTGCATTTCGTTCTATGGCTGGGGCCTGGTGGATGAGTTCTTTCGCGCCTGGCGAAGCGCGGGGTTTCGACCCGTCGGACACATCGTCTGGGTCAAGGACTACGCGTCGCGCGAGCGCTTCCTGCGCTATCGGCACGAGCAAGCATTCCTGCTCGCGAAGGGGCGACCTCCGCTTCCGAAGAAGCCGCTCGATGACATTCAGCCGTGGGTGTATTCCGGCAACGAAGATCACCCCACGCAGAAGGCAGTGCGCATCCTCACGCCGCTCATCGAGGCATTCACGCAGCGCGGACAGATTTTAATGGCAACCTCTCAGATTCCTTTGCTCCAAAGTTCGCATTCGTCCCCTCACAAGCGCTTGTTTAAATTGGGAACCTTAAGCGATACTTTCCGAAGATAAGATTAACTTGAGTTGCACAAGTATTGAGGAACATACTGCGCGACATGCCGCAGCTAATTCTTATCGGATCTGCCAGGCCTGCTGACGCGGCGGTTTCCTTCACCCAGCGGCTTCACGATCACCACGCGCTGGTGGAAGGCTATCTCACAACGCTCATCACGCGGAACTACAGCCCGTCAACTCGTGAGTACGAGAGAAGCTTTTTGCACGGCTGGTTTAAGGGACAGACGATCCGCGATCGCACGCATCCCGAAGGACAAAGACAGCTGTTGCTGTGGGAAGCGATGCGGCCAGTGGTCGGACGACAGATGATCATCGCGTTCTCGAAAGGGCTGGTGTTGTCGGGTTTGAGGCCGCGCACCGTGAACGGCTATTTGGGCTCATTGCGTCGCCTGTTTGGCTACATTCTGGAGTATCCGTATATCCCTGTGCCCGATGGCGAGATAGCGCAAGGAACCTCACTGCAGTCTCTCACGATGAAGTACGGCGCTCTTGAGCAGTCTGTGCTTGAGTATGATTACCCCGCGCACGTTATCGACATCGAGGATGAGGGCTTTGTGCTGACCGGAGATGCCCTCATCGAGTTCTACGAGTTCATTCGGCTGGATTACGTCGACCACCATCAGAAGAAGTTCGCTGCATCCCGTGACTACGCCATGACAGTCGTGGCCGCAGAGAGCGGGTTGCGGGCTGATGAGATTCGCAACCTCGATTTAAAGGGCGTGCATCGTGATGTGTTCTACGAGCGTAGCCGCATCCAAACTCGCCACGGCAAAGGCACCCGAGGTTCCGGCAAACGCGTTCGCAAGACGATGTTCACCCCTTTTGCCCAGGCCACTGTAAAAGTCTTTGAAGAACACATTCGACCCAACTACTTGAACGCCGCCACGAGCCCGGCGTTGTTTCTTTCCGAGAGAGGGCAGCGGATGTCCTACAACACGATGTGGCACGCACTACATTCGATTGCGGTCGCCGCGCGCAAGGCCGGTCTTGAGATACCGCCGAGGCTGGGTTGGCACAGCCTGCGCAAGTCCTTCGCCACGAACTTCATGGAGCAGCATCCAGATCAAGTCTGGGTGCTAATGGACATGCTCGGTCACATAAGTCCGAGCGTCGTGCATCGCTACGTGAAGCACAGCCGTGCGTATTTCGATCGCGCGATCGATAACGTGATCGCGGGGCTCATTCCAATTCCCCAACCTCAAGAGGCAGACTGCGATGGCTATCGTATGGAACCTGAAGAAGTGGCTCGCGGTTAATCGCGACATCTATCGAGCCACGGAGCTTCAGCTGCTCATCGCCGAGAGGGCTGGTGTCAGGCTCTCTCTGCAAGCGATCTCGGCCATTATCAATGGCCAGCCGAGCGCGCTGCGATTGCAAACGATCCAAGCGCTCTGTAACGCGCTCGATTGCAAGTTGAGCGACTTCTGCGACGTACTACCGGATGCACAGGATGGACGTAAACAGAAGAGGGCGGCCGCCAGCGCCGTGCCGCTCTACGGTGGCAAGAGTGGCAAGCATACATCGAAGAGCCTCTTTCCTGATCCGAAAGCCTTCGGTTCGAAGATCAAGTCCCCGAGACGGTGATTGCACCGCGGCCATCGACGAAGCAGACGCGCTGCGAGCGTTGTAAGCGTCGCGCTTGCTCATCACTGAAGACCCGCAGCATTTGTCAGCGGTGCTATCGCAAAGAACCCACGAAGATCTGTGCGCGATGTGGCGGCTCATTTCATTTTCTCTCTGCGAGCCTCACGGTGTGCATTCGCTGCACTCGCATCACGGTTCGGCTGGCCAGCCCCATCCTGCTCAAGTGTCCAGAGTGTCAGCGGCTTCGTGTACCACATTTGTCGAGTAGTTCCTGGTGCCGGCCCTGTTGGATCAGAAGGAAAAACAATTACGCTCACTGCAGTGGCTGCGGCCGGTACAAGATCCTTCGATTGAAGTCACGTAAGCTTTGCATCGCTTGCTGTACAGGGGAGGACGCTGCGCAAGCCCTGCGCCGTTTTGTGGAGCAATACACGTGCCCCTTTGCCTTTAACAAAGACATCTTCGAGCAACAGGTTGCGCGTGTGGATTGGAACCACGTACTTGAACGACAGCACCGGCGCCTGCGTTGCCTTGGCAAGTTTTTGCAGCGACATGAATTCACTGCTCCGTTGAGTTGGGAGCAGATCGAGTCTCTGATGCCGCCTTTGGAGCGTTCTAACCGCACCAAGCCAAAACTCATTCGCATGGCCCTGCTCGACATTGGACATCTGGCCAGCAAGCGCGGCGAGATCGAGCCGTATGATGAGTTTGCCGAGCGCCGCTCCGCACGTTCTGCGATTGCGCGGGCACCGCACCGGATCAAGCCAGTCCTGTCTTCGTTTGTGGACTGGCTTTCATCGCGCCAAGCGAAGCCTTCCACCATCGAGCATCACATCCGTGCGCTTGCAAAATTCTGGCTGTGGTGCCTGGAGCGGGCGGTCACGCGCCCCCAGGAAGTCAGTCCGCCCTTGATTACGGCCTATCTGCTCGGCTTGTATTGGCAATGGCAATGCGAACACTGTGGGGCGATCGGCTATTGCAGCAGCGAGTCAGAGAAGCCCTCGAAGCAGTGCTCAAAGTGCCGGCAGTCTCGCACTTCACGTCGAGTAAATCGTTACTGTCAAAATACCGTTCGCACGATTCGAGCGAGCCTGTTCACTTTCTTTGAATGGTCGAGACTGGACCGGCGAGTAATGCTGAACCCCGTGCAATGCAAAGTCGCAGCCCCGGAGCCAAAATTTCAACATTACCCGCCGGAGACTCTCCAGGAGATCGCGCGTTTCATCGTCGCGGCAGATTCTGATCCGACCGCGGCCTTGCTGCTTTACTTCATTGTGTTTCATCTCACGACAGTGAAAGAGGTGCGATACCTTCGTCTGCCGACCGTCATCTCACTCGCGACTAAGGAAGCTTCCGCTGAGATCTCGACCGCGCCGGCTCTCACCTTGCCCAAGCGGCAACCCTCGCTGGGTATCATGCATCCGGGGCGACGGGGTGGACACATTAGCTTTCATCGCGCGGCGCAGCCTTGGCTTGCACCGCTCCTCGCCCGCTTTGAAGTCGAGCGCGCGGCCATCGTCAGATCGCGTGGCCAGAATCGATACGTCTTTGTGACGGCACGAGGTGCGCTGCGCGACGTGCCCGTCAGCTCGGTTTGGATTTGGCAAAGAGTGACGGACAGCACGCGGTTGCTCTTTGGTGCCGCCCGCAGCCCGAACACATTGCGCAAGACCGCCGCAGTCTATTTCGCGGATCGCGTCGGTGCAGGAATCTTGAACCAGATGGGCTGGGAGGCTCAGCAAGCCTTCGCCTATTCATGGGTGACTCGTGAGCTGCTTAGTCCGTCGGGCAGCGTGGAGCGCTGAATCAGCGTTGTGGGTAGCCCGGAGAAGAAAACGAAACAAAGAGGAAGAAAGCAGGGGGGCTTGCCTGTGCTTTTCCAGCGTATCACGGCGCACACAGCCGTCAACCGAATCCCGGCGAACTTTCGCCACATAAAAGGCTGCCTCCCCGCGAGGACGCGGGTCCCCTCCATTTATCTGACGGTTTCGCCGGGATCCGGTTGACCGCTGCGCTCGCCGTGATTCGCAGGACGCATCGGCAATCCCGCCGAGGTCAATGGAGTGCCTGCCATGTTCCCGAGCAACGAAATCATCCAGGGTGATTGCACGCGCGTGCTGCGACAGCTGCCCGACGCGTTCGTCGATCTCATCGTCACCGATCCCCCGTACGGTGTTCGCTACCAAGATCGCTTCGGTCGCACCGTGGCCAATGATGACGATCCGAGCCGCATCCTCGGTGCATTCACTGACCTATATCGCGTCCTGAAACCGGACAGCTTGTGCATTTCATTTTATGGCTGGGGGTTGGTCGATGATTTCTTTCGCGCCTGGCGGCGAGCGGGGTTTCGGCCCGTCGGTCATATCGTCTGGGTGAAGGACTACGCCTCTCGCGAACGCTTCCTGCGCTATCGGCACGAGTCGGCGTACCTGCTCGCAAAGGGGCGGCCGCGACTGCCGAGCAAACCGCTCGATGACATCCGGCCGTGGGTGTACTCCGGCAACAATGATCATCCGACGCAGAAGGCGGTTCGCATTCTCACGCCACTGATCGAAACGTTCACCGAGCGTGGGCAGCTGGTCCTGGACCCCTTTGCGGGTTCCGCGAGCACCCTGGTCGCGGCGCACATCACCGGACGACGCTATCTTGGGATCGAACTCGAACAGAAATATTGCGCGTTGGCGCGTGAGCGGCTCGCGAACCTGGAGCGCAATCCTCTGCAGCCGAGGAACCCCGTCGCCCGAGCTGCATCGGCCGGCATCAGTGACGCTCCGTCGGTCGCGCTGGACCACCTGTGTCGGTGGCTCGGCGATCGGAACTATCACGATCTCGCCGGCACGGTGCGATCGGCGATGGAGCGCTACCGAGACTGATCAAACACTGACAGTCGTTGGCGTGCGTGGGCCGCACAGTTGAATGTTGTGTGGCCCATTGCCTTCTCTCTGGATTCCGACTCGCCGACGTCACGGCTTTCATCGAGAAGAAATCGTTCTTGAAGCGCAACTCAGTTTGACGCGCTAGCGGCAGCTTCTTACTTTGCGGAAGCCGTCCGACTTCCGCAAAACTTCAAACTTGAGAGATTTTGCTTGATCCCTTCGCCGGTTCGGGGAGCACGCTGGTCGCGGCGCTGATCACAGGGCGGCGCTATCTAGGCATTGAACTCGAACAGAAGTACTGCGCCCTGGCGCGGGAGCGACTCGCATATCTTGAGCGCAATCCGCTTAATCCCAGGGTTGGCGCAGCGAGTGTGGCGAGTGCTAGCTTCAGTGCCCCTCCCTCGATGGCGTTGGACAGCTTGTTTCAATGGCTCAGGGACAGGGACTATCACGACCTCGCCAGCACGGTGCGATCAGCGATGCGCGACCGGCGATGATCGAGTGGCGCAGGTCGCGTGGCACGGCGGAGTGTCGCGCGATCTGCGTCTGGCGCAGTTCCGATGCCGGAAGAACGACTAGACCTGCCTGCTCATCCAGCGTGCCACACCGTACTCGCCGTCAAGGCCCTGCGCCGCGCCAAAGCGCGCGTGCTCGGCCGAGTCGCGCTGACGCGCGAGCCTTGACGGCTGCGTGCGGTGCGGCGGCTCGTGACCGCAGGCATGTCCGCCTGCATCGAATCAGAGGAGATACGTCATGAGTCGCCATTTCTTCGATTGCGAGATGCGATGCAAGGTCCGTGTCCAATTAGGATATCGATCAGTGAGCAAGGAGTACTTTCTGGAAGTTGAGCGAATCGGTCCTGATGCCGGTCAGGGATTCCTCTACGATTCGGGCGACAACTCCTCTTCTATCCCTCGCAGTAACCTCAACTCCTTCCGTAAGGAACTTAAGAGACTCGGCCTTGTGGTGCCCGAGAGCATGTTTCGTGCGGTAGAGAAGGATGCCGCCCGCCTGAGCACCCGGCACGTACAGCACTTCGCGGATGGCCGAACGCTTGAGTTCAAGTGTGATTAAGGGCCTGCGTGCGTGAAAGCTTCCCGCGGTTGCCCCTTGGCCGCCGCGGGAAGTTTGCGTCCAGCGAAAATGCCAGATGTTCGGTGTCGGCGTCCTTAGTTAGGGGACCAGCACCTTCTTTAAGGGTTCGGTCCCTTCATTTACTGCGCCGCGCCCCATGATTAAAGGAGGCCGACATGGTCCGACGCTTGCATAAATTCGAGGATCGAAATCGGCGAGTTTCGGCCTAATTTTCCGCGTAAGGCAGGATAGGCTATGCGCCGCTGATGTATCACGATCTGTGGCATGGCGGCGGACGTGGTAATTCATTGTCGAGTGAGTGGTGCGATGAAGGCGGCGCTGCACGCTGCCGCGCAACGCCAGCAGCTCACGGAATCGGCGCTGCTGAAGCGGATACTTCGAGTTGATGCTGCAGACGGCACCGGTGCCACAGGCCGATGTCGAGTCACACGCTTACCCCGTGCGACGTATCCGGCTCTACGTGCGTCTCACGGCGGACGATTGGGCTTCGCTGCGCGAACGCGCGGCCACACGGAACATGGCGCCGGCCACCTACGCCGCGAACGTTTTGCGCACTCACCTGCGAGGGCGGGCGCAGCTGCTCCATACCGAACTCGCAATGGTGAAGGACTCGGTCCGGGAATTGCGCGCTATCGGCGTGAACCTCAATCAGATCGCTCAGATCGCGAACCGGGACGGCCGGATCTCAGGTCCGACGCGAGAAGACCTGTCGGCGTTTTTGAAGGTATGCACGGGGTTGCGCGACCACATCGCAGCGCTTGTTCGCGCGAACGCAAAGAGCTGGGGAGGCGCTGATGGCTAGGGGCAGCTTCCAAATCCCAAAGGATCCCGCGCTGTTCGATCTTGTGAGCTATGGGCGTCGCGGCCCGGAACGCCGACTCTCGCTCGCCCAGGTCGAGCAGATAGCACGCACGGTTCGCCGCGTTCCGGAGGTTATGGTCAAGGTGTCCGGCGGCGGCACCAGCGTCGGTGCGGTGAAGGCGCACTTCCGCTACATCGGGCGCCAGGACTTCACGATCGAGACGGATGACGGAGAACAGCTCACCGGAAAAGACGCGGCGAGCAAGCTGATCGAGGATTGGGGCTTGGATATCGACGCCGAAGAGGCACGGTCAGCCTACAACGGGCGGCCAGGGCGCAAACCAGGCAAGCTCGTGCACAACATCGTTCTGTCGATGCCTGCCGGAACGCCGGCAGAGAATATTCTCGCAGCGAGCCGCGATTTTGCCAGGGAGGCGTTTGCGCTTCAGCATCGATACGCACTGGTGCTGCATGTGAACGAACCTCACCCGCACGTACATCTGGTGGTGCGTGCTATGGGAGAGCATGGGAAGCGGCTGAACATACACAAGGCAACGTTGCAAGAGTGGCGGCGGGAGTTCGCGCGGCACCTGCGGGCGCATGGCGTCGCGGCGAATGCGACGGAGCGGCCACTTCGTGGCGAGACGCGGGTTTACAAGCGGGATGGAATATTCCGCGCGCATGATCGAGGCGCATCCACGCACATGCGTGAGAGGGTCGAGGCTGTGGCGGCGGAACTGCTGAAAGGAGACGTGCGAATTGAGTCGGGGAGGGCGAAGCTTCTACAGACGCGCAGAGAGGTGGAACGCGGGTGGCGGGCGGTGAGCGAAATGCTTGCCAGCCAGGGGCAGCGGGAGTTGGCGAGTCACGTGCGGCTGTTCCTCGACCGAATGCCACCACCACAGACGGAAAAGGAACGCCTTCTGGCTGGCCTTCGTACGAGAATCGATACGGCGCGCCTTCCGCAGGATCGAGAAACGAGAGATCCACACCTGAAGCGAACGCGTTAATCGATTACGTCGCGAAGAGACCTCCCTATATTGCGAGCAGCGAGCTGCTGTCACGAGGCAAGCGCCGTTACCGTACTGATCGTATCGGGTTGCCTTTCGGATATTCTTCTCGGCGATCCGTTCGCCCTATGGAGCTGCGTCATTTACGAGCCCGGCCCGACTTCTGCGCCATGACCGGGGCGTACTTTTCAAACAGTAGCTCCAGGGCCTGGCGCAGCAAGCGGCTCTGTGGGATCTCCGTGAGCCCCGAGAGCACTTTCAACTGCTCGGCTGTTTCGATCGGCACATAGAGACCGAGTTGTCGGCCGCTGCGTCCACCCTGTGTTGCCATTGCAAGCCCCCATCCAGACGTCTAGATTCGTCTAGACTTTAGCATGCGCGAGGCATAGTGTCTCGTGGCGGTCAAAACCCGCATAGGGCGGTCCCCGCCGGTGTTGGAAGCACCGACGAGGACCTAACCACAACGCCTTCACAGAGGCAGTTATGGCTACCATTATTATGGCGCACCCGGCGCGTAGGTGGGTGTGTGCGCGTGAATCTCAGCCGGTCCAGGGCATGGCCGCGGGTCGGTGCGGCCCGTTCCGCAGGGCGCGGCCATGAGCACCCGACCCGAGCGTCCCGCCCAAGGAAAGCCGGCGCATCCCAGCGCCCCCACATCTGCAGCTACTTTACCGAACGTCCCACGGCACGACGCCTTACGCCTCGCGAGCGCTGGAAGCGCGCTCAGCGAATGCGTCGGCGCGATCTCTCTCGTCGACGTCACGGTGCATTCGCTCGAGTCGCAGCAGATCGCCTGTCCCGAGCAGGAAGTACTGAATCGGGCGCTCCGAGCGCTGTGGTCGGTCCACGACTGGATCTATGACCGAATGTGGCCGGACAACGCCGCCGAGCCTGGCCGCGATCGGGAGTGCCAGCCATGAATCACGCCGACCGCGAAGATCTGCTGGTCATCGGCATGGGGATCAACGCGCTCCTCGAATCCGTGCGGCAGACGGAGGCGTGGTGGCATGTCCACGGCGATGGTGCCGCCCTACGAAGGACACGGCTCCTCGGTCGCGTGATCCTCGCGACTCGGCAGAAATTCTTTCCGAATGCCGATACCGACGAAATCACTGAGGCGCTGTTCGTTGCCGACGGCTTGCGCGACGCTGCGCGCCAATGCTCCGAAGAGCATGCGGCATTGCAGGCACGACTGATCGCCGGCGCTGAGGTCATAGAACGGCTGTGCCGCGCACGGGGAGAGCGGCCATGAAGCACAGTGCATCTCTCCCAACAAACGTTTCTATGCAGGGCCTACCGCCGCTGCAATTTCGCCCAAACGATTTCACTCCTGAGCCGCCGCCCTGTCTGGGTTGTCGGTACGCGATCACCTGCCGCAGCCGACAGCTCGCCTGCAAGGCGTTCGTCGAGTACACCAAATCGGGTCGATGGATGGCTCATCTAATGTCTCGCCTTCCGAGTCGCCGTCCCTACCTGCGGCTCTTTCGGAACTGATCTCATGACTCGCACCGCGCACAACGAACCGAGTCGACTCAACGTCACCGGTTCGCAATCCGTAGCGGCGCGAGTGACCGACAGCACCACTGCGTGGGAGGTGACTCATGGTACCTAAGCGATCGAAACCATCTGGCTCGGGTCAGACTGGCTCAGCGGCGCGAAGTAGACCTCGGTCTCGGGTCTCGAGCAATGTCACATCGCCGCGGCAAGCGGGCGAACTGGCGCGGACGGCCGAAGCCGATACGTCGAGCAATGCAGCGGCCACTACTGCTGAGGATACGAAGCCGCAACCGCTGAGTGCCGCTGACGTAACAGAGATTATCGCGCACGAGCGGGTCGAACTCCTGCAGATCCAAGCAATGCTCAAGTGCCTGTACGAAGTGCTGCTATACGCAGATGACGATGATTCAGTGATGCATGCGGACGTCGCCAATGTTTGCGCCCGGCTCATCAACGAGTCCGTCGGTAGGCTCGACAACCTGCTGATGCAGAGATGTGAGCGTGACAGTAGTGACAAGTTAGACGAATCTGGGGGGAGCGAACTGTGCGGTTCAGAAGAAGAATAACCGTTCGAGACCCGTGTCGTGATCAAGCAGGAGAACCGAGCCTACTTCAGAGCCCTGGGTGCACACGTCTCCAAACTGCGCAAGGAGCAGAGGCTGACTCAGGCGGAGCTAGCCTGCATTTCTCAAATGCCCTGCGGACTGTATATACGATCAGTGCGTTCGTGGCGACGATGGTGGAGGCAGGCGGGCGGTGCGTTCGTCACAGCCGCGGGGCCACTTTTCGGGCGTAACTATCCAGCACCGCACTGGGCGGTGTTCGGGCAACTTGGGCGGGGCTGACGTACTCTGGTTCGTGGGGGCGGCTTAACGGGCCGCGGCGTGCAAGGCATGCCAGGCGGTGGCGAACTCCGCTTGATATGGATGGGCCGAACTCATCGCGATCTTCACGCGCCGCACGCTGAGTTTGACGATCGCGCCGATCTTCAGCAGCTTCAGTCGGATCGTGCCGGCGGTGGCCTGGGCGAAACGGGTGGTCGTGAGCGCCCGTCGGCGCAGCGACTCGATGAGCACGTAGGCGAAGGAAGCCAGCCACAGCCGCAGCTGATTGGCGGCAAACAGATTCGTCGAGAGCCGATCGGCAAATAGATCGAGCTGGCATTCCTTGATGCGATTCTCCGCCTCGCCGCGAGCACAGTAGAACTGCTCGTAGAGTTCACGGCCCGCGAACTCATCGATCGACAGGGAAGTGACGATGAAGCGCGGATTCTCGCCTTTGGGTGTCGCCTCGGCCTTGGCCACCACGCGACGTGCTCGACTCCAGCTCTTCTGGGTGCGATAGGTCAGTTCCTTGAACACTCGCTCGGCGTGTCCCGAGACCGCGCAGCGCTGCATCGCTTCGTGCAACTCAGCGCCGATGGAGCGCTGCAGGCGTTTATTGCGCGCGAGCCCAAAAACATAGTGAATGGCGCGTACTTCGCACCAGCTCATCAACGCCTCGCGGGCAAAGCCCGAGTCGGCCCGCAGAATGATCCGCGTCTGCGGCCAGCGTGCACGGATCTGAGTGATAATCCGCTCCAGTTCTTCCACCGCGCCGGCTGAGCCATCAATGTTGGCTGGTCGCAGCTTCGCGCACAGCAGTTGCTTGCCGCAGAAGATGTACAGCGGCAGGTAGCAGTAGTGATCGTAGTAGCCGTGGAAAAAGCGATCCTCCTGCTCTCCATGCAGCGGCGCATCGGTGGCATCCAGGTCCAGCACGATCTCATCCGGTGTCTGCGCATAAGAGTCCAGGAACAACTCCACCAACAACCGCTCGATCGCTGCGCTGTCCGGCAGAATCTTGTGATACAGCGAAAAGCCCGCCTTGGGAAACAGCTCCAGCCGGTTCAGTGTGCTCTTGCCCGCCAGCGCCTCGCAGTCACTGCGTCTTGCTTCGAGTTTGCCCAGCAAGGTGCCAAACAGCGGGTCCTTGCGCAGTTCATCGTGATCGTTCAGGTCCTCATACCCCAGTGCCAGCGCAAACAGCCGTTGGCCCAGCAGCGTGCGAACCGAATGCTCGATCAGATCAGCACGCCGTCCATCAATGAAGCAGCCCGCCAGCCGATCGATCAGGCCGATCGCCTCGTCGGTACGCTTGAGCAGCAGCGCACCGGCGTCTGAGGTGATGCGCCCGCCGTCAAAGCTGGCCACCACCCGGCGTCGCTCAATGCATGAAAACTCGTACTGCTCCGCGTTACACTGTGTCTGCATCGGGCTCTCCCTCTGGGTGGGTTCAACTCGTTCTCGCAAAACAAGTTTCTCTCACTCAGAGACCCGATGCACTCACCGCGTTTGAGATATCCGGGCTAGCACGCCTTCTCGGCGTGTCTCAGCAGACCGTGTTTGCCTACGAGCTGGGAGACCGCCGAATCTCGGTGCTGGTCTTGGTGAAGCTGGCCAAGATCTTCGGGGTATCGATCGAAGTGTTGACAGGCATGACCATGCCGGTTCGCCCGAAACGCCGCCTATCACCGGCGGGAATACGGCATGCGGAGCGCTTTCAACGGCTCAGCAAGACCGGGCAGCGCTTCGTGAAAAAAATCATCGATGTCTTGTTAGAGCACAATAGCCGCCCGGGGTGATGCGCGATCGAGACCCGAACCATCCAAAGACTTTGGCAGCGCGGGGATCGACTGAGGATGAGGCATGGCGATCCCGGACGACTCAGTTGGAACATTGGCCCGCTGCTCGGTCACTTCGCACACCGATACCGGGTTCGGCGTCCCGGGCTTTGCCAACCCTGGCGAGCCCTGAGAGCGCCGAACCCGGCAGCGATTTAAATTTCTAAGCGTCCGATGCCCGGCACCTGTGTGCTTACGGCACCTGGTCTGCCTGTACTTTGGCGGCGGGGCTAGCACGAATAATCACTTCGTCTCCTCGCCGCTCGTAGGCTACCAAGCTCGAATTGGAGAGATAGGTCAACAGCGACTCTGGATTGCGTGCACCGAAGACGCCATTGAACTTTAAGGCGCCGACTTCGATGTCTTCGACTCGCAGTTGCGGAGTACGGTTATAGCGATTGAACTCACTGACGATCTGAGTCAGCGGCGTGTCTTCAAATACCAACTGTTGTTGGCGCCACGCAATAGCTGCTTCGGCATCGATGTTAGCTATCTTGCTCACCTGTCCCTCGGAGGTAACGGTTGCCCCTTCACCGGCAGTGATCCTGGGCAGCGCAATCTTCGGTTCAGGTGCAAGAGCAAACTGTCCGATCGAATCGCTCCGCATAATCTGGACTGTCCCTTCCACGACTGAAACTGCGACCTGTTCGCCGTCGCGGTTAACGTCGAACTGTGTACCTACCGCTTGAATGACGGATGTATCGACGTACACGCGAAACGGCCGTGTTGCGTCATGCGCAACGTCGAAGAGCGCTTGGCCATACTCTAGATCGATACGGCGCGCGTCGTTGTCCATCGACACGCGAATGCGTGAGTGGGTGTTCAGCCATACGACTGAACCATCTTCGAGTTCAAAATTTCGTTGCTCACCTACATTGGTGGCGTAGCTCTCATCACGATCTTTGACGAACTGCGGGATAACCGCTGCAATCCCGATAGCTGCTGCAGAGGCCGCAAGGCCGGCGATCCAGCGAGCGCGTCGTGGTCGTGGAAGGGCGGGGGAGGAGGGCAAGGTGGATCGCGGGTTCATCGCCAGCACGTTGGAAGACAGTCCAGCGATCAGCTCATCAATATCGATACGGTGCTCGGCATCTAACTGAGTGAGTTTCTGATCCAGGCGATACGCCAGAAGGAGTTCGCGTACGTGCAGCGGCGAGCGCTTCAGCCATTTCAGAAACGCTTCGTCGTCGCGTAGGTCGCTCGTGCGCATGATGCGTAACCATTCGGCGGCCTGAGTCGCGATATTCAACACTTCGTTGCGTTGAAGACTCATCAGTGGATCTTACTCATTATGCCAGTGTGCCATGCGTACCTTGGCTCGAGCATCCGTTGCATAGGTGTGAACCAAGCTGACCTTCACGCCTAACTTTTCTGCAGTTTCCTCATACGTCAAACCCTCCCGATGGAGCAGTAGAAGGACAGCCCTGTGCATGGGCGAGAGCTTCGAGAGCGCATCATCGATCTGCTGAGCCACACTCAGACAGTCCTCTAGGCGGTCGCCCAGGGCATTTGAAGGCTTTTCCGCGAGCAATTCCAAGGCGTCCCCTCCAGAGAGGACGTTATGTTTTCCCTCTCGTTCCCAGTAATCGGCCACAACATGAGTGGCCACCCCTAAAACGTAGCGCAGGGGTTCTCCGACCTGTGCAGCATCGGTACTCAGGAGTCGCAAGTACACCGCTTGGGCCACGTCGTCGACGTCACAAGGAGGTACGCGGCGTCCGAGGTAGCTCCGCAGCCTCTTGGACAGCTTAGTGAATGCCGTAACGGCAAAACCCGCGGTATCAGGGCGATTGCGCCCGCCAACGACCTTCATTTCCGCCTACCTACCCTTGTAGTCAGGGTTTAGCTCAAATCTTGGGGAAGTTTTTTGCAGATGCCCATCAAGAATATTTCCCCACTTTTCGGTAAAAACGGTGACTACTGAATCATAAGGATTCTGCAACATTCCATTATTGGATGATTCAACCAAGGAAGGAAAGCGGCAAAAACTATAAATAGACGGAGAATAATTATGATTCAAGCTGCCCGATCAGCTTTTCTGGGTGCGACGCTTGCATTGTTGTCCTGCGGCACACTAGCGCAACAATCCGCGTCGTTATCGGTCGCCTTCTCCATCGAACAGCAGCCGATGCTCAAAGCGCTTAACGCATGGGCTCAGCAAGCGAAGCTTCAGCTCATCTGGCCCGCCGGCGACCAAGCGGCACAACAGCTGTCTCCCAGGGTGGTCGGTCGATTTCCGCCGCGCGAAGCGTTGCAGATGCTGCTCAAGGGGTCTGCGCTTGAAGCCACGATGGTTGATGCGCAGACAGTTGAAATAAAACCCGTTGCGCGAGTGGGCACTCAACGCATCACTTGGGAAAAAGATGAGGCTGCTTCTCCGCCGCACGTCGCTCATTCATCGAGCGCTATGCAGAAAGTGGTTGAGTCATCAAGTGACGGAGCTGCGAAGGATTCCATAACCTCGACGGAGAAGAAGGCGATTGATGAAGTTGTCGTAACGGGTAGTCACATTCGCGGTGTAGAACGGCCCTCCTCGAACATTGAAATCGGTCGGCTCGACATAGAAAGATCTGGTTACACGTCCATCGGCGACGTAGTGAGGGGACTGCCGCAAAACTTCGGAGGTGGAAATAACCCTAACGCAACGCCTGGGACCTCGCCAGGTAACGGAAACGGCTCCCCATCTGGCGGCTCCGCTCCGAACCTCAGAGGTCTTGGTCCGGGTAGCACGCTAACGCTCATTAACGGCCATCGGCTTGCACAAGACACTCAATGGGGAGCGGTCGACATCTCATTGATTCCCCTCAGCGCTGTAGAGCGGATCGAGGTAGTGACAGACGGCTCATCTGCAGCCTACGGATCGGATGCCGTGGCGGGCGTCGTCAATGTGATCGTAAAAAAATCGGTTGACGGTGCCGAGACCACTGCGGCATTTGGAGGTACGAGTGCAGGTGGTGCGAGCGAGAGAAAGATCGGCCAGTTGTTTGGCAAACAATGGCGGCGTGGGGGAGCTGTACTAGCTTATGAACATGAATCTACGGATGCGGTAGATGCCGGTGATCGCGATTTCACCGCGACAGTACCCACGCCGTATTCTTTGCTTCCCGACGGGTCGAAGCACTCCGGGTTCCTTTCCGTCAACCAAGATATCGGGGATACGTTCTCGATATTTGCCGATGGTGTCGCAAGTTCGAGATCGTCAACCAATTATTCCACTTCCCCACCAACTTATGAGTATCGGGCGAATGTCAAGCAATACGCCGCGGCGGCAGGCGCCAGCGCAGTGCTCCCTAATGAATGGAAAGCAACAGCGGTTGTAAGCGCCGCTCAACAGAAAAATGTTCAGAAGGAATATAGCTACGAGGTTTTTCCAGCTGATCGACTCTATGACTACTCCACCATCACCGATGGGCGAACGTACACCCTTGAAGTGACGGCAGATGGGCCGCTATTGGGGCGTTCTGACAGTGGGCCGCGCTTCGCTATCGGGGCCGGCTCGCGCGTGGACCAATTTTCAAACTCAGTTCCAGAATTTGATCTGATCCTCTCTGATGACAAGCGAACAATTGATTACGTATTCGGCGAACTACAGATGCCGCTACTGCAGCCTTCAACGAAACCAGGGCTGATGCGGCTCGACCTAAACGTAAGCGGGCGATATGAAAAATACTCGGACGTGGGGAGCAAGTCAGTCCCGAAGATCGGCATCGTGTATGTCCCCTCTGATGCTGCCCGATTTCGTGCGTCTTGGGGAAAGTCATTTCGTGCGCCAGTATTGGCCGATGTTTCTAACGCCCCAACCCTAAACCTCTTCCGGCTACCAGATCCAGAGTCGTCAACAGGTTCCTCATTCGCGTTGAGCCGAGGCGGTGGCAATCCAAGCCTGCTGCCGGAAATAGCTACTTCTTGGTCTGCAGGGTTTGATTATGACGCCAAACGCCTTCCAGGGCTTCGTCTGAGCGGAAATTATTTCGACATAAGTTACACAAATCGAATTGGCCGGATCGCGAGCTTCGCCACGGCGTTGACGGACCCCGCGAACTTGGCCTATGTCACCAGAAGTCCAACGATCGAGCTTCAACAGTCACTGATCGACGCCGTTAATGGGAACCTGGGCAATTTCTCTGGCGCTCCGTATGACCCCTCTACAGTGTCCAGTCTGATTGAGTTCAGACAAATAAATTTGGCGCGTCAGAGAATCGACGGCGTCGATTTACTCGTCAATTACGACATCCTGGTTAAATCTGGTGAGCTTTCGCTTTTCGCTAATGCAACGCGCTTACGCATGGTCGAGCGAGCGACTTATGCTTCGTCGCAGGAAGAACTCACTGGGAAGGCCTTCAGTCCGCCGCGATTCCGCGCTCGCGCAGGTGCAACGCTGAGCGTTGGGTCGTTCGCCGCGACGACTGTTGTCAATTATCTCGATGCGTCCGTAAACACTCTTGAGCCGGGCAATCCGGCAGTCGCGTCGTGGACCACCATTGATGCACAGATCGCATACTCTTCAGGTAGAGAAAACGGACTTCTCGAGGGTGTGAAGGCGTCGCTTTCCGTTCAGAACGTTCTTGATAAAGACCCACCGTTTGTCCGCTACGATGCCGCTTTTCCTCCTGGCTTCAACTACGACCAGTTGAATACATCACCGGTGGGACGATTCGCATTGATAACAGTATCGAAGGCGTGGTGAGCGCACGATGCTGATGACCCGGAACAAACCCTTTGGCCGGCCGGCTTTGATTCCGTGCGGCTCCAGTTCTCTGCGTGTACTAACTCTGCTCCTCTTTGCGTGTTCACATGCGTTCGGGGACGAAACGAATGCAGATTCCCCGGATCGATTCGCCGTCAGTGATTACGCGCTAGTGCGTCGGATAGCTGAAGTGGCTCTTTCTAGCGATGGCCTAACTGTGGCCTACGTCGTAGAGACACCATCACTTGAGAGGAATACCTGGGAGCGCCGCACGGTCATCCAGCCACTGTCGACCAAGTCGAGAGTTCGGACATGCGAAGTGCCAGTGCTGGACGCTCACAATCTCGCTTGGATTCCTGGCACACTCCAGCTAGCTTTTCTCACAGGGACAAAGCTTGGTACAGAAGTGGTAGCTTACAACTGTGAGACCAAAGCCCAGCGCCGATGGACAGATGGCAAAGATCACGTAATGAAGTTCCGATTCTCTCCGAATGGACGGATGCTTGCGGTCATAAGGAAACCGACGCCATCTCCAAAAAGCTCGCTCTACGTGAAGCTTCGCACGAAAGACTCAGGTCTTCTCATCGATCCAGATTTCACGACCATAAACGATTTCATTAACCCACTTTGGGATGGAACAACGGTCGACCAGCGCACATTATGGTTTGGGCGAGAACAAGGAGAATTGCGACGTATAGAAGTACCGGGGGACCCAACAGAATTCTTCTGGTCGTCTGATTCAAGTCGACTTTCGGTCACGTATGTCGGGGACGATGCATCGGCACGGATATATCGACTATTTCACACTAGCCTCGGCATCGCTCACTTGGGCACAGGTCGGTTCTCTCCTATAGCTCGAGCTCGCGAGCACGAAAAAAATCACTTCGTGTATTTCTCGGGAGGAGAGTGGATCCAACGCGAGAACAAACTAGTGATCAGGCGGACGGTTGAGACAGACCCTTGGGTTAGCAGGCGCTTCCCGCAATGGGCTGTTAGCAGCTCATCTGGCTTTTCCAGCGAGCAGGATCTCGCTTGGTCCGTGTTCGAGACATATGATGACGAACCCAATGTCATTCCTCTTACCGCACGCGCGCTTCTGATCGAGAATACGACGGAAGCAGTGCGGAACCTGTTCCTGCTGTCAGGCGGTATCTCGTCTCCTTCTGATCTAGTAGGTGATATTGGAGGAAGCAATTCCAGTTTTTCATTCAGCGGCGATCTGAGTGTCGTCGCGTTTGTCCACGAAACTCTCGCAACGCCGCCTGAGCTATATGTGAAACAACTTGGTGGTGAGCCACGGAGAGTTACGGCCGTGAACAGGGCTATTTCTCATAAGCGGCTTACGTCAGCACGTGCTTTGAGTTGGGCTTCGGATGATGGCTCGAAAGTCAGCGGATGGTTGCTACAGCCGGATAGAGCTGATGCGCCGCCGCCATGGCCACTTATCACTCTGGTTCATGGGGGACCTGCTTACGCATTTCCGAACAGCTTCATTCCTACGGCGGCATTCTGGCCATACCCCATAGAAGCGTTTGCATCTGCTGGCATCGCGGTCTTCATACCCAACTATCGCGGGACGCCAAGCTTCGGAAGGATATTTCAGACCCCCTCGCAGATCGACAGAGAGCCGGTAGACGACATCCTTGCGGGTCTCAGCCAATTGCTTGCAGATGGCATCGCGGACGGCACCCGATTAGGCATGATTGGGCATAGCCATGGCGCTTGGCTCGGGCCGCTCGTGATGACACGCAAGAACATTTTTCGTGCCGGTTCGTTTGCGGAAGGCGTCGCAAACAAGATCACGATGTATGAAGTCATGAGCGGACAGCTCAATGAGGAAGTGCATGATATAGTAAATGGAGTCGGCCTATACGATTCTCCGGAGCGCTATATTGCGCTGTCCCCTGACCTGCATTTTAAGGGGCTTTCAGCGGCGATGATGTTTGAGAGTGGAGCGGAGTCCCAAGCGATTCCGATGCTTGGTTATGGAAAAGCAGCTCGTCGTTTTGACATTCCTGTTGAGAGCATCGTATATCCAAAGACTGGTCACTCTTTACGAACGCCCCGGTTGCAAGAGGAATCTCGGGAGAGGAACTTCGACTGGTTTCTTTTTTGGCTCAAGGACCAGGAGGATAAGAAAGTTAGTAAGGTATCCCAGTACGCACGCTGGAGAGCCCTGCGCGATCAGGAATACTCAAAGCGCCTAGCAGATGACGACATTGGTTCGTCCAAGTGAGGAATCAACGTCAATCAGGCCGCCGCTCTGGCGTCGATCTCGTTCCACCGACGAAGCCAAGCTTCAATATACAATTGGATGAATACTTCCGTTACGGCAACGGGAGACTTTGTAACTTCTCCGGACAGTACGGCCTCAAGCTTCTGGCGATCCAGTATCCGTTCGTGCACCAATTGTCCGTCCAGTAGGCACTCTTTCAGGAAAGCGCGGTTTGAATGAACCGTATCCTTTATCCAAACGTCTGAGCTGCCCTTGGACTCACGATAGAAAATCACGTCAGGAAGATTTGCACGAAAAGCGTCCCTTGCTACGGCGCGTTCTCGACCGTTTCGGATGTTCAAATGGGATGCAATCTGCAGCGCGATCTCGACTAGCGGTTGGCTGGCGAGTGGAGCAACGAACGGAGGATCATCAGTCGCAGCGAATGGCGGATGAAACGAAGCAGAGGTAACGGTATAAATCGCGAATATTAGATATGCCTTCCCGGGGGGTACTTTGGCAGTATTCCGCATCCAGGGATGTATGAATCGTGGCAGTTCCCTTTCGTAGGCGCGCAGCGCTTCCTCTGAGACAGTGCGATCGTTGTCAAAGACCGTTCGACTCGAATCCAGGTACGAACTCCAGAAGGGCTTCGGCGGCGCCTGCCACCCGCCCCGAACACCTAGATTTAGGGCGCGCCAGATGGATTCCCTCTTCAACATGGCAGAATCTAGCGCAACCTTGAATAGTCCGGGTTGTAGACCGTGCCGCCACGCATATTCCATCACAGGTTCATGCGTGGCCGTAGCTCCAAATACGTTATCGCCAAGCTCGCCATTAAAGATAGCCGTGGCCCTATGTTCTATTGCGAGTTTCAGGTTAGCCGGGTAACTGTCGCATGCACTTAGGGCCAGGACGGGACGCGCGGTCCTCGCGCAAGTTAAAAAGCGGGAGAGATTCACGTTGGGATCGCGCTCTCGCTCAACTAGATCTACACCCGCGAAGCGCGCCATCGCTCGGGCGTAGTCCCGCTCATCTCCTGCAGCGCGCCTCGAGTATGAATTGACACAAACGATCTGCGGTGAGTTCGGCGATCGTCGAAGGCATGCAAGCACGATCGACGAGTCGAGGCCACCAGACAGCGTGTGTAAAACACGTGGGTAGCATGAGGCCCATCCATCAACGCTTCGCTGAGTGCTCTCCCTCAATGCATCGGCCGCTTGAGCAGGGTTAGTGATCTGCCCTCCAGTAGCAAGTGTGATTGGGGTCCAGTATTCGTACCTTGTGACTTTGGACTCGTAGAACTCCAAGCACTCGCCGCATTCGGTTGCAGAGATTTCGTTTATGCCGGTTTCATGCGTTACGTAGTCGCCCATAGCCGCTTGCGCGCGAACGGAGGGCCAATTTATAGAGAAGTCTATGAGCCGGAGCGCAACGCAGTCATCGACCCACGAGTAGAGTAGCTTTATGTCGCCGTAGCAGGTCTCGAAGCAGGGAAGCGTTGACATCGGACCGCGAACGACGAAGATCCGCCGAGCTGGGGTATCAACTAAGAAAAGGACGTACGATCCCCAGAAATCATCGATGATCCGCCGTCCTTTGGAGTGAAGGAGAAGCTGGGTCTCAGCATCCGTGAACTCAGTGCGCGCACCATTCGCAGGCGTAGGTCTTTGCGTTGTTGGGCTTTCAAACACCGTTCCAATTAATACCCCTTTGCCGCCTGACAATTTGGATGCTGCAGCCCGGGAGCCGCGCCCAACGAGCATGATCAACAATAGTCCCGGCTGGTCAATCACGGTCTCCCAAGCAGTATGTGTCGAGCGAAAGCGCTCTCGCACTAACCGCGCACTTTGGCCCGCGGATGCGTTATTCACGTCCCAGATAGCAGCAAGGAAACGGATCATTGAACTCCCTTAGTGCGCTAGATAGTAATGATTGGCGTGAACTGCAAAACGTGTTCAGCATCATCGTTGAGGACTTGACTTCCGTATTGAACCCAGGCGTGCGCGGCAAATGGCTTAGTGTTGATTCCGATCACTAGAGTGGAGTGAACGCCACTGCGCCGAAGGAAATCTCGCAATACCAAAGAGTCAAGCAGGCATGCGTCCACCGCTGTGTAGATCCAAGGCCGCATTCGAAGGAATACATGCATCAGCTCTCCGAGCGTGCGATCTGTAACCGGGTGTTGAGTGCTCGAGTACGGCTTTAGATCCGCACTTTCTGAGAAAACAATCGATTGGATTGACGCCCGCCGCCGCTGGATTACGGCCTTTGTACAAGCGATCGCGAAGCGAACCAAATGGATCAAGCGCACATTTGTGGGACACCTCCACGGTGATCGCACCAAGCCCGTAGCGTGGGTTCGATTTACTTGCACAGGGATCGCGGGTTTTCCAAGTTCGGAGGAGTTTGTCAGTATGCCTATCCGAGTTAGCTCGTCGAGCATGCGCGCTCGATCCGGAAGCGCGGGATGAGTCGAGTTCGGCGAGCTCCCGCCCGGCGATGGCCATTCGTATACGTTTGACCTAAGTAATTGGACACCGCTTGAATCAATCGCATGGTACTTGCCATCAGCCAGATTTAGAAAAACCGCTCCGTCATCAACTTCGCAGACGAATGCGGTCTTTGCTAGAAAGTACATATAGAAGTTCGTGGCCAAAGAAGCATGGATGGAGGGAAAAGGATGCAACGCGCGGAAGTCTCCACGCGTTGCACCCAAACGTCTCAGAGGCGGATGAACAGTTCGTCACCAGGCCGCTTGGTGCCTACACTCTTCGTCTCAAGCACGACATTTCCCAGTTCGATAATCATGTCTGTCTCCTGAATATTGCGGTTAAGTCGATCTGCTTGCCCTGCAGGGCTTCACAACGTTGCGATCGGATTTGAAAATTTGCAAGATTAAGATTGTCACCGTAGTGGTACCCATTTCTAGTGACTCGCACCGATCGCAGACGATGGATGGCAAGCCTATCGCTGCTATTCGGTCGTGACACAACACGACCGAATTATCGTTTGAGTTTCAGGCGTGTATGAGTTGGGCAGAGGCATCGCCAAAAAGGCTGGAGATCGCGCTCGCCCGCGAGACTGAAAATGGTTGATTGCGGCCACTGTTTTGGAATGTTCCCCGAGCGGATGTAGTGCAGCACAGACAAGGAGTATTGGTGTAATGGCGCGAGCATTCGCTTCATCTCTTGCCAGACGTAGAAGAGGGCGTTGTCCCGCTAAAAAAATCCATCTTTCCTGCCAGATTGTCGTATATCGATCGCTGCAGTTATGCACTTCAGCAGGCATTCTTGGGCTCAACATTCCTGGCTAGCCTGCATTTCTCAAATGCCCTGCGGACTGTATATACGATCAGTGCGTTCGTGGCGACGATGGTGGAGGCAGGCGGGCGGTGCGTTCGTCACAGCCGCGGGGCCACTTTTCGGGCGTAACTATCCAGCACCGCACTGGGCGGTGTTCGGGCAACTTGGGCGGGGCTGACGTACTCTGGTTCGTGGGGGCGGCTTAACGGGCCGCGGCGTGCAAGGCATGCCAGGCGGTGGCGAACTCCGCTTGATATGGATGGGCCGAACTCATCGCGATCTTCACGCGCCGCACGCTGAGTTTGACGATCGCGCCGATCTTCAGCAGCTTCAGTCGGATCGTGCCGGCGGTGGCCTGGGCGAAACGGGTGGTCGTGAGCGCCCGTCGGCGCAGCGACTCGATGAGCACGTAGGCGAAGGAAGCCAGCCACAGCCGCAGCTGATTGGCGGCAAACAGATTCGTCGAGAGCCGATCGGCAAATAGATCGAGCTGGCATTCCTTGATGCGATTCTCCGCCTCGCCGCGAGCACAGTAGAACTGCTCGTAGAGTTCACGGCCCGCGAACTCATCGATCGACAGGGAAGTGACGATGAAGCGCGGATTCTCGCCTTTGGGTGTCGCCTCGGCCTTGGCCACCACGCGACGTGCTCGACTCCAGCTCTTCTGGGTGCGATAGGTCAGTTCCTTGAACACTCGCTCGGCGTGTCCCGAGACCGCGCAGCGCTGCATCGCTTCGTGCAACTCAGCGCCGATGGAGCGCTGCAGGCGTTTATTGCGCGCGAGCCCAAAAACATAGTGAATGGCGCGTACTTCGCACCAGCTCATCAACGCCTCGCGGGCAAAGCCCGAGTCGGCCCGCAGAATGATCCGCGTCTGCGGCCAGCGTGCACGGATCTGAGTGATAATCCGCTCCAGTTCTTCCACCGCGCCGGCTGAGCCATCAATGTTGGCTGGTCGCAGCTTCGCGCACAGCAGTTGCTTGCCGCAGAAGATGTACAGCGGCAGGTAGCAGTAGTGATCGTAGTAGCCGTGGAAAAAGCGATCCTCCTGCTCTCCATGCAGCGGCGCATCGGTGGCATCCAGGTCCAGCACGATCTCATCCGGTGTCTGCGCATAAGAGTCCAGGAACAACTCCACCAACAACCGCTCGATCGCTGCGCTGTCCGGCAGAATCTTGTGATACAGCGAAAAGCCCGCCTTGGGAAACAGCTCCAGCCGGTTCAGTGTGCTCTTGCCCGCCAGCGCCTCGCAGTCACTGCGTCTTGCTTCGAGTTTGCCCAGCAAGGTGCCAAACAGCGGGTCCTTGCGCAGTTCATCGTGATCGTTCAGGTCCTCATACCCCAGTGCCAGCGCAAACAGCCGTTGGCCCAGCAGCGTGCGAACCGAATGCTCGATCAGATCAGCACGCCGTCCATCAATGAAGCAGCCCGCCAGCCGATCGATCAGGCCGATCGCCTCGTCGGTACGCTTGAGCAGCAGCGCACCGGCGTCTGAGGTGATGCGCCCGCCGTCAAAGCTGGCCACCACCCGGCGTCGCTCAATGCATGAAAACTCGTACTGCTCCGCGTTACACTGTGTCTGCATCGGGCTCTCCCTCTGGGTGGGTTCAACTCGTTCTCGCAAAACAAGTTTCTCTCACTCAGAGACCCGATGCACTCACCGCGTTTGAGATATCCGGGCTAGTCGAGCATTGAAAGAAAATTGATGACGAGCGTTAGGTTTGCGAAGACGTCCGGAGCAACGCGCGGAAAAATCCGCGCGTTGTTCGTCCACCTAGAGACGGAAACCTAGTTCGTCACCAGGCGTCCTGTTTCCCACGCACTTTGTCTCAAGAACGACATTGCCAAGTTCGGTAGTCATGTCTTTTCTCCTGAAAGTGAGTTCAATTTCTGTCCGCTTGCGTCGTAGGCAGCACGAGGCTGAGACTGCTGTCGACGGAGCGCAAGGTTAAGATACTGATTCGAGGTAGCAGACAGCCCGCTCAGACTACTGTGTTCTGGTGAACGGCGCAGAATATTGTTGTCGTTCTGGGTTGGTGCAGCAGGCGGTTGATGGTCGTTTTAAACTCAACTGCTTACGTGTGCGCTTTCGAAATTTTCCGTCACTAGGAGGAGCATTGCCGGGGCGGAACTACAGCGCTCGGTTGCATCCGTGCTTGTTGTCCCGGAGTGCCGGTCGGGTACCTAGCCATGGCATGTTGGCTTACAGTCTCAAATGCGCGCTATCTATACGTTATGCCACGAGCACCCGCGATGGAGCCCAAGCGTGGATCGTCGGAGCCAAAATCGGCTTTCTCGCGAGCCGGTTATCGACGTTGTGGCCACGGCCCGTGGCAAGCCGGCAAGCTCAGTGGAACCATTGACGATGGTGATGCCCATGAGAGAAAGTCGACTTCTTCTGTCTACTCGCCTTCTTCTTGGCTGTTGCGCGCTCGCTGGAGCGTTTTACGTCCTGGGCGTGAGCACGCTTGTAGGTTTGGATGTCATCGAACTCGCCGCCCTTGCCTCGTTTCGCTTAAAGCTTAGTCCGCTCGTGCTGCGATGGGTGGTTCTTGGCAGGGTCAAAGCATTGGATGCATCGTCGCCAGTAGGAGGAGCCTATCTCATCAGGTACCGTCTCCCGATAGCATCATCAAGCGAGTAGAACCCTCGCTAAATCTGTCATCCAAAAGGAGCATGAGCTCCTCCGCTGGAGACTCGTGTCCCTTCTGTATTTAAACAGGAAAGACCACGCGCGCAATGGGGGCGCGTCTGCGCACCCTCGTCACCGCGACGTTCTGCAAGCCAATCCGTTTCCCACGACATGTAAGTCAACACGCACGTCCCTGTCTAGTTTGCGCTCCACCTCTGTAGAGATTCGAAACTTCGCGACGCACATCCTCCGGACTACGATCGAGCTTCTCGGCGATCTGCTCGCGTGTCAGACGCCTCCTGGAACGAAGCCGAAGAAGTTAACGCTCAGCATCGATAGTTTCTGTGCCACTGTCTTCCCGGATTCAATGTAAGCGTCTGACCATCACCCCCTAGTCTGGCGCAAGCAGACACGCATGATGTCGCCTGAAGCGGCGACAGTGTACGTGTCCGCTTGAGGTTCAGATGGACACTTCAGCCAAGAGTGATATGGGTGAGCCAAGCGTGTTACGTGCGTCGCGCCGGATGCGCACGCTGGAGGAGAAGCTAGCGATCGTCAAGGAGGCAAGCCAACCTGGTGCGTCGGTCGCACTGGTGGCGCGCAAGCATGGTGTGAACGCGAACCTGGTATTCGGCTGGCTTCGCCTGCACCGCCGCGGCCTGCTGGAGAACCGGCGGCATGCTAAGCCGGCGCCGCTACTGCCCGTGAAGATAGTCACGCCGACCCTGACGCCGACCGAACGAAGGAGTCTGCCACCTGAGATCAAACGCAGCCGCCGCCCGAGTAGCGGCGACACCGCACCTGAGGCGATGTTGGAGCTGGTGCTACCCGATGGCACGCAGCTGCGTTTGTATGGTGAGGCGCAACGCACCATGCTCGAGCGGATCCTCAGTCAGTTATCCTTTCGATGATCGCGCTGCCTGCCGGCGCGAAGGTGTGGCTGGTCGCTGGCGCCACCGATATGCGTAAGGGCTTTGACGGACTCGCCGCCCTGGTACAGATGCAGCTGACGGAAGATCCGTTCTCGGGCCAGCTCTTTGTCTTCCGTGGCCGTGCCGGTGATCGCGTGAAGATTCTGTGGTGGGGCGGTGATGGGATGTGTCTGTTCGCCAAGCGTCTGGAGCGGGGCCGCTTCGTCTGGCCGCAAGCAACACACGGCAGCGTGACACTCACTGCTGCACAGCTATCGATGTTGCTCGAGGGGATTGATTGGCGGCGAACAGTGCGCTCGTTCGAGCCGCAGCTGGCGGTGTGAAGTGGCCTATTTAGTAGGCTTTTCGTGTGGCGTGATGCTTTGCCTATTGTTATATTGGCGCATGCATCGCGCAGACTCGCTACCCAACGATGTCGAGAGCCTGAAGCAGCTCCTGAACGCTGCCCGCGACCAAGTACAAAGCCTGTCTGCCCAACTGCATTCCCGCAACGTATTAATTGAGCAGATGAAGCTGCAGCTGGCACAGCTGAGGCGGATGAAGTTCGGTCGTTCCTCCGAGCAACTCGATGCGCAGATCGCGCAGTTGGAGCTGAGCTTGGAGGAACTGGAGGCCAACGCGGCCGAGGTGCCCGTCGTCACCGACGTACCCGTCCGCGCGGCGACGAAGCCCGCTCGCCAAGCGCTACCTGAGCAACTACCCCGAGAGTCGCACGTGCATGAGCCCACCAGCGGCACGTGCCACTGCCCGAGCTGCGGTGGCGCGCTGCGCGCTCTAGGTGAAGATGTCTCTGAGGTACTCGAGTACGTGCCGCAACACTGGAAAGTGCATCGGCATGTACGCCCGAAGTACACCTGCACGAGCTGCGAGCGCTTCGTGCAGGCGAGCGCGCCGTCTCGGCCGATCGAACGCAGCTATGCAGGTCCTGGCCTCCTGGCCCACATGGTGGTGTCCAAGTACGGCCAATGCCGATATCGGCATTGGATGAACTACGCCGCATCCGGGACTATGCCGACAGGTGTACTGAAGACGCTCAGTCATGCGAAGTCTCAAGTGTTGGATGCGGCATAGTCTGGTTGCTACAGCTGGTTCAAGAACGACAGCAACTGCCCTGTAGGGCGATATTTGCCTGGCTTGCTATCGATCGGCGTCGTTTTTGCCAATATCTTTTCTCTCAGGACGAGATCGGCGTCGAGATACATTTGAGTGGTATCAACCGACTCATGTCCGAGCCAGAGAGCGATCGCGTTTTGCTCAACGCCAGCATGCAGCAGATCCATCGCCATCGTGTGGCGCAGGCAGTGGAAAGTGATCCTCTTCTTACCGATCGTTGGACAGGTCTTCGATGCGATGGCCACATGCTTATCCAAAAGATGCTCAATGGCATCTGCACTCAGTCGGCCGCCTCGCATACTCGGGAAGACCAAATCGGTACCCTCCATGCGCGGCTCATCGAGCCATGCCTTCAACACCGCTGCGACCGGCCTGCAAAGTGGAACCGCACGTTCCTTTCGCCCCTTTCCAATGACTTGCAGATATGCGGCTCTACCGAGCGTCAGGTTCTTGCGCGTAAGCCCTGTCACTTCGGCCAGCCGCAAGCCGGTCTGCACTGTGAGCAGCATCAGGGCGTGGTTACGACGTCCAGTCCACGTCCGCCTGTCCGGTGCGCCGAGAAGCGCCTCAACCTCGGGGCGCGTCAAGAAGCTGATGAGCCTTCGGGTGTAACGCTTGCGCGGCGTTGCCAGCACACGCTGGATCTGCGCGCTTCGGCTCGGCACTTCGTAGGAGGCAAAGCGAAAGAACGAGCGGATGGCGGTCAAACGCAGGTTGCGCGTGCGGGCACACACGCCTCGGCTGCTCTCCAGATCGTTCAGGAATGCGGTGACCAGCGGTGCATCAATCTGTTCGAGGGTCAGCTGCTCCGGCGCGGTGTTCCGCTTCTTCTTCGCAAATCGCAACAGGAGTCGAAACGTGTCCCGGTATGAGCATAGCGTATGCGGGCTCACCTTCTTCTGTTGCATCAACCGCTGTGTGAAAAACTGTTGTAGCAACACCGGGAAGCTCGGTTCTGCCGCCTTCATGACACATGCTCCCAGTAATGTTCGAGCCGTTCCACCGCATGCTTCATGAGCGCGGGATTCTGGTGCAGGTACCAGTAGGTATGGCGCAGGTCGCCGTGACCCAGGTAAGTCGAAAGTGCCGGCAACTGCCGCTCGGGATCCGCTCCCGAACGATAGCATCGGAGCATGACCTGCACGGCCACGCGATGGCGAAAGTCGTGAAGTCGTGGACCCTTCCGATCAGTCGGTCCACGCAGCCCGATCTTCCTCGACAGTCGGACGAGCGACTTCCAGGCATCGTTATGGCTCATGCGTGTGCCATGCCGCGTCACGAAGAGCGGAGCGATGGCTCGGCCCATGAAGTACTCGTTGCGACGTCGCAGATAATTTGTCAGCGCCGTGCGCGTCGAGGAATGAAGCGGGACCAGGCGGGACTTGCGGCTACGCCGCTCGCGGCGTAGCTACAAGTATGCCGCGTGCTGAGCTATGCGCGCCTCGTGCTGCGCCACCGCTAATTCAAAGGCAGGGAACAAAAACGAATCGGCATAGCCTCACTCATATGAGGCACGCTTTGATAAGAGGCGCAGTCATGGAGAAGTCATGCCGAAAGACGCGATCGCATGCGCTCGATGCACCCGAGGGTCCGTTGGCCGATTACCTTACGCAGTTCGAAAGTCTGCTGGTCGAACAGGGATATCCGTCAGACACGACCCGTAGATTCTTGCTCCTCATTGCCGATTTCAGCGTGTGGCTCAAGACCCAACAACTCCCTGTCAAGCAAGTGACCCATGTGAGTGCGCAGAAGTACTTGCGCTATCGGTCGCGTCATCGCTGCCGTAGGAAGGGCAACGCCCATGCATTGCAGAGATTTGTGCAGATGCTGCAACACCATGGCGTTGTCGAACAGGAGACTCCGGTTGCCCAGAGTACGGTTGAACACTTGGTGAGCGATTATTCATCGTACTTGCATCAGGAGCGCGGCCTAGCCATCACGACAGTGACGAAGTACGTGCGGGCCGCACGTTCGTTTTTGATTCAGCAACGCATCACCAACGTGCGAGCACTGTCCAGCCTGAGTGCAAAGCGGGTCATCCGCTTTGTTCAGAGTAAGGGTGCCGGGCGGTCCGGTGCACCCCGAGCTCAGCATACCGCGATAGGCTTGCGCTCGTTTTTGCGTTACGGCCGTTATTGCGGCTACTTCAAGCAGGACCTTGCAGCGGCCATTCCGCGGGTGGCCGGCTGGTCCATGACGTCTATTCCCAAGGCGATTCCTCCTAAAGATGCACAACGCGTTCTGACCAGTTGCGATCGTCGCAGCGCTGTTGGACGGCGTGACTACGCGATGCTGCTGCTCTTGGCGCGCCTCGGCCTGCGGGCAGGCGAGGTCGCTTCCTTGACGCTGGACGATATCGATTGGCATGCCGGCACGTTGACCGTTCACGGAAAAGGCTCACAGGAGTCGCCATTGCCCTTGCTCGAGCCGATTGGCAAGGCGATTGCTGCCTACCTCAAGCGCGGACGCCCGCATTGCAAAAGCCGTCGAGTGTTTCTGCGCATGCACGCGCCGATTCGTGGCTTCAAGACGGAGAAGCCGGTCTCTACTGCGGTGGGACGTGCCATGCAGCGGGCGGGCATTGATTCGCCGCACAGAGGGGCGCATCAATTTCGCCACGCCTTGGCAACTCACATGCTGCGCCAGGGTTCTTCGCTCGCCGAGATTGGCGAGATCTTGCGGCATAAAGATCCTGACACAACGCGCATCTATGCGAAGGTGGATCTCACTTCGCTGCGTGTCTTGGCCACTCCATGGCCAAGGACGTGAGCATGGGTTCGTTGCGCCAATCAATGGAAGAGTACCTCGCGATGCGTCGCCGCTTGGGATTCAAGCTGCATGAGGCAGGTCTGCGGCTGAAGGACTTTGTTTCATTCATGGAAGGACGTCGGGCACGCCGCATTAGCAGTGCGCTGGCGTTGACCTGGGCGCAAAGGCCGCACGATGTTCAACCGGTAATATGGGCCCAGCGCCTGGGCGTCGTGCGCGATTTCGCGCGCTATCTGAGCGCGTTTGTGCCTCGCACTGAGGTGCCTCCCGCTGAGTTGCTGCCGCACCGATATCGCCGTCGTGCTCCCTATCTTTATACCGATCGGGAAATACAGAAGATCCTCGCGGCGACACTCAAGTTGTATCCCCTATCAGGCCTGGGCCGGTGGACCTACCACACGCTGATAGGACTTTTGAGCGCCACGGGGATGAGACCCGGCGAAGCGCTCAACCTCGAGTTGCAGGACATCGATCTGAAGGAATGCGTATTGACCGTTCGCGGCAGCAAGTTTGGTAAATCGAGGTGGGTGGTGATTCATCCGTCCACCCGGGATGCCTTGGTACGGTATTTGAGGCGTCGAGAGCGCTGCTCGGCGGGACGAGGCCAAACGCATGTCTTTCTGACGACACAAGGCAGGCCTCTACGCGAAGGCTCGGCGGTGCATACGTTCAGGAGGCTCACGCACAAGATCGGCCTGTGCGGTTCACGCACCCAACGGAACCCGCGTCTGATGGATTTCCGTCACCGCTTCGCGCTGAGAGCATTGGTGCGTTTCTATCTCTCGGGAAAGGATCCACAGCGTTGGCTTCCCGTACTTTCAACCCATCTCGGACATGCCTGGACAAAAGAAACCTACTGGTATATCGAGCAGCACCCCGATCTGATGCGACAAGCGATGAAGCGTTTGGAACGACGCTGGAAGGAAACACCATGAAGTCCACCGTCAGTTTTCAAGCGCTGCTACAACGGTTCTTTACCGATCGGCTCATGCAACAGCGACAGGCCAGCGCGCACACCATCAGCTCGTATCGCGACACGTTCCGGCTGCTGCTTCGATTTTCCCATAAGCATTTGCACAAGACACCAGATCAGTTGGCGTTTGAGGATATCGACGCCCCGCTCGTAGCGGCATTCTTAAGCGACCTGGAGAAGACTCGCGACATTAGCGCGCGCACCCGCAATCTGCGTCTTACTGCGATTCGTTCGTTCTTCCGTTACGCCGCTTTCGAAGCACCCGCGTACTCCGCGCAGATTCAACGGGTCCTTTCCATGCACGGCAAGCGGCACAACCGGACGCTGATCCGCTTCCTGACGCGCCCCGAAGTCGACGCGCTACTTGCCGCGCCGAACCAACGCACTTGGTATGGTCGTCGTGACCACGCTTTGCTCCTGCTCGCGGTGGAGACGGGGTTGCGGGTCTCGGAAATCAGCGGGTTGACCCGCGAGCAGATCACCGTGACCGCAGGCGCGCACGTGGATGTGACGGGGAAAGGTCGCAAACAACGCGTCACGCCGTTCTGCAAGCGTACCGCACGGATCTTGAGGGGCTGGAGCAAGGAGCCCACCAAGTGCAACACGATGGCGCTGTTCCCGAACGCCAAAGGGGGACATCTCAGTTCGGATGCCATACAGCGCCTCGTGAAAAAATATACGATGATTGCGTCAAAAAAGTGTCTGTCATTGAAGAAGAGAAATATCACACCGCATGTGCTGAGGCGTACGGCCGCCATGGAACTGCTGCAAGCTGGAACCAACCCCTTCAACATTGCTCTGTGGATGGGACATGAGTCGGTGCAGACCACCCAGATTTACTTGGATGCCAATCTGGAACTCAAAGAGAAGGTCCTCGCCAAAGTCCGGCCTCACAATAGCAAGGCCGGACGCTATCGGCCCGGCAGTAAGCTCACGGCGTTCCTGGCAAGTCTGTGACGGTAAAACTATGCCAATCCATCTCGGCCCTGTACCGCGTTCTAGCAGCCCATTTCCAGCATGAGCGTACCTTCCTGTCCGTCACATCGACATTGCGATCGGTACGGCATACTTGCCAAACTTCGAGTCGCGTATGGTGAGAACCCCTTGCTCGAAGTCGATATCCGCGACCTCCAATCTCAATGCTTCGCCGATGCGCAGGCCCGTAACGCTGAGCAATCCATAAAGCGTATAGCGCACCCATCTCGATATGCTTGTCGCGCCCACCCGATGCTTCAACGTCTCCGCCAGCA
The DNA here is from genome assembly GCA_963710595.1 of uncultured Gammaproteobacteria bacterium. GTDB lineage: Bacteria > Pseudomonadota > Gammaproteobacteria > Steroidobacterales > Steroidobacteraceae > Steroidobacter. Next base: position 444,432 of record CAVQAZ010000001.1, on the reverse strand, counting down.
GGCGTTGAATCTCCTCGTCGGAATACAAATAGAAGCGGTTGCGACCCCGTCGACGCGGCATCAGATCCGCCGGAGGCACCTCGGTACGAGGGTCCACTGTACTGTGATAGATCGCAAACCCGCGTACGGCGCCGAACCGAAGACCCTGATAGCAGGGATCGGTCGAAAGGTTCTCTCGAACCCATCGTACCATCCACTTCCCGGTGATCCGTCGGGCGTGATGCCGCTGCATGAAACCGACGAAATCCAACAGATGGGCTTCATGTCGTTCCAACTTGAATCCCATCGCGCGGCGCATCGCCAAGTAATCGCGCACGGAGGTCTGCAAGCTCTTCATAGTGGCCTTCCAGGCCAAGGCAGAACCACCTCGCGAAGCGCATCAAGATCGACCTTGGCATACAGTCGTGTCGTGTTCGGATCACGATGGCGCAGTATCTGGCCGATCTCCGTCAGCGATGCTCCTCGACGCAGCATGTTCGTTGCCAGCGAGTGCCGAAACTGATGTGCACCGTGAGTTGGGGAACTCACCTGAGCTCTCTTGAGCGCACGGTGGACAATCGCGGATATCGAGGACGAGATGCCCAAGCCTCGCCACGGCGCTCGAGTGCGCAAGAACATCCGTCGGCAGGACGATGCGTGGCGGCCATCATGCAAATATGCGGCGATCGCTTCTCCGACATCGTGCGGCAATGGCAAAGGCCGCTCCTGACGCCCCTTGCCGCAGACATGAATGCAGGCGTTGGCCCAATCTACATCCTCCAGCTCAAGGAGCATCACTTCCCGAGCGCGCAGTCCCAGTCGCGCCAGCAACAGCAGGATCGCCTGATCGCGAAGCCCGCACGATGTGCGTCGTCGCTTGTTCTGCGCCAGGACACGACGAACAGCTCGGAGCGGCAGAGCTCGTGGAACCGGTGCCAGTGCCCAATGGGCCACTGCTGGAACGGCTTCGGCTCGGGATCGATCGATGTAACCACGATAGTGTGCGAAGCGTAGAACAGCGCGAACCACGACCGCCAGCAAGCTGGCACTCTTGGACGTTCGATACTTCCTCGCTTCGTGCAGAATGAAGGCGCGGATCTTCCCAGCCGACAGGTTCTTGAGATCCGATCGCCCCTTGGTGCAGGCGCTCTCGAGGAAGCGGCGTGCGAGCGCGACGTACACCGCAGTGCTCGTCGCGGACAGTCCGCGCTCGGCGAGCAGATATGCCGAGTACTCATCAATCAGGACGTCGACATCGGACCGTTCGTGAGCCCGGAGGGCGTTTGCCGATATGAGCCCGTTGCTGCACATCCAGGTCAAAAAGTGCCTCAGCGTCTTCGGATCCCCGCTTCTGCAGGGTACGCGATCCCGCAAGAATCTCTCACCGACGCTGATGCTGAGCTCCGTCATGTCAATGCGCTTCTTGTGAAGCCAGCAACTGAATCCCATGACGAAGCGGGTCTTACTCAGAAAGCTCTCGTGCGAATATCCCTCTTCGTTGAGCAAGCTTGCATACGACTCCAGTATCGGACTCAGCGGCCCGACGACCGTGCGCAGCGACTTCGTTCTTTGCCAACGGTTCACTGGATACTCCACGCGTTGACTGACCCCTCTGTTTTAGAGTCAGGCTATGCCGAATATCCTCACTTTGAAATGCGACACTTGCGCGTTTTGGCATCAGACAATCGGCATAGTCCCGGATGCGGCGTAGTACTGCGACCATCTGCCGTTGTATCGACAGAGCCAGATCTATGCCCGTGCGGGTGTCCAGTTGGATCGAGCCACTCTCGCCGAGTGGGTCGGATCAGTGAGTGCGTTGGTTGCGCCTTTGATCGACGCCTTGGGCGAGTATGTGATGGGCGCCCACAAGCTGCACGCTGATGACACGCCGATTCCAGTACTCGCACCCGGCACGGGTAAGACGAAGACGGGACGACTATGGACCTACGTGCGAGATGATCAACCGGCCGGCAGTACTGATCCACCCGCCGTGCTGTTTCGTTACTCGCCCGATCGCAAAGGCGAACGGCCGCGGGAACATCTCAAAGACTTCCGCGGCATCTTGCAGGCCGACGGCTATGCAGGATTCCAAGGGCTCTACGATCGCACCGATGAGCCGTTGCTTGAGGCGGCGTGTTGGGCGCATTATCCCGAGTCGCCAGTTATCCAGAGTGCTGGCGAGGAACGGCGGTATTTCCCTCGTTCGTAGCGCGCCGCTCTACAGATAAGATTCGGTGTCATCCATATCGTCGCAGAAGCGTTGTGGTGAGTGACGACCACGCGTTTCGTGGATCACTCGAGACGGCCGATGCTGCACTCAGGCTGTGTTCCCTATCGATTGATCGAGGTGAAGCGCGTTTGGCGACGTAACCGCTTCCTGAGTCGGGCTTCGCTCGTCGCCTATCAGCACTGGCTGCATCGCTTTTCGGCGTACTGCAAGACGCATTCGCTCGATCAGCGCGCCGAACTGACGCAGCAAGGCGCCGAACGGTTTGCCCGCTGGTGGCGATCACAGGGTAGCCATCGACGCGGACAGCTCAGATACACGATTGCGCAGTCACGCTGTGCGCTGCGTGCGTGGGCATTTGCATTGTCGATGTTGGGTGAGTCCTTGCCGCCATGGACTGTATCGCGCCCGGCTCCGACATTCGATCGACGATTCCACGCGTTCGCCGGCTACCTTCGTGATATGCGTGGCAACCCAGTGAGCACGATTCACAAGAAGATCGTGCAACTGACGGCGTTCCATCGCTACCGTCGATCTCGTCACGCTGTGGGTGTGGCCATTCGCCTCTCGGAGATTGACTCGTACATCGTTGTCTGTCGTCGGCGTTTCGCGCGCGCAACGGTCGCCGATATCTGCTCGACGATCCGCGGCTACCTGCGGTTCTTGCATGCCACCGGCGCGATGAAGGCGGATCTTGCGTCATCAGTGATGGCGCCTAGCGTCCGCACCGCTGAGCGGCCGCATCGGACACTGCCGTGGGACGACGTGCAGCGGATTCTGCGCGCCGTCGACCGCACGACACCAGTCGGGCGACGTGACTACGCACTGTTGTTGATGATGAGCGTCTACGGGCTCGGTGCCGGCGAGGTGATCACACTTTCTCTCGATGCTGTCGATTGGCGGGCAATGGCAGTCCGGGTCGAGCGTCCGAAGACCGGCACGGTGTTCTATCTCCCATTGCTTCCCGATGTCGCCCGAGCGCTCACCGACTATCTCAGGCGCGGCCGACCAGCGCACACGCCCACACGTCATCTGTTCGTTACGATGAAGACCCCATTCAAGCGTCTGGCCTGCTCGACCACGGTACGGCACATCTTGCACTCGGCAGCGCTGCGGGCGGGAGTGACGGCGCCGTTTCTCGGCACGCATGCATTGCGTCACACGCACGCCTGCCGACAACTTGAGCTCGGTGTGCCGCCCAAGATCATTGGTGACATCCTTGGGCATCGTAACCCGGACTCCACATCGGCCTATCTGCGTGTCGCCAGTGATCGCTTGCGCGAGCTGTCGCTCCCGGTGCCGGTATGAGTGGCCTGACACCAGCACAACTCAGGAAGGACATCGCGGCGTTCCTGGTTTTCAAGCACGCGCTGGGCTATCCCTATCGGCGCGGCGAAGCCACGTTGCGGAGCTTCGAACGCTTCGCCACTCGTGGTCGACGCCGAAGGTCGCGGATTGATCTGGCGGCAGCGATACAGGCATGGGTGCTGCGCATCCCCGATCGTAAGCCGGTCACACTTGCCTGTGACCTCGGGGCGGTACGCCAGTTCTGTCTATTCCGCCGGCGCCAAGATCCGGCCGCATTCGTCCCGCCTGTTTCCCTGGCACCGCAGACCGAGTCGCACTACGTGCCGTACGTGTTCTCGCGCGAGGAGATCCATCGGCTGGTCAAGGCGGCCGAACAGCATCAGGGACGTAACTTCTGGTCTGGCATGTTCAGGATGCTGCTGATCGCGACGTACTGCACAGGCTTGCGCCTAGGCGAAGCCGTCAGACTTCATCGAGCTGATCTCGATCAAGCACGGCACGTGCTGCACATCCGCGAGAGCAAAGGTCGCAGTCGCGACGTGCCGTTCCAACTCGATCTGGCGCGGGAGTTCACGCGTTATCTACGCGAGCGAACCGACCTGCTGCGCGCGCTTGATCGAGAGGATGAGACTGCGCTCTTCGTCGGACTCAACGGACGTGGCGTCACGGTGGGCGCAACATCGGGCGCGATCTGTCGGCTGCTACGCCGGTTGGGCATAAAGAACCAGACGGGTCGCTGTGGCCCCCGCCCGTACGATCTTCGCCACGCATTTGCAGTCCACCGGCTCACGGCTTGGTACCACGACAGCGTCGATTTGAACGCCCGCCTGCCGTGGCTCTCAGCATACATGGGGCATGTCAACGTGCTCGGCACCGAAGTCTACCTGCATGCCACCCCAGAGCTGCTACAGCTTGCCAGCGAGCGCTTCGCCGGTAGATTCACTGGGCCGCAAGAGAAGACGACGTGACCAGACGGCACAACGTTACGCTGTTGTCGTTGGTCGAAGCGTACTTCCGCCGCTATTTGGCTCAAGCCCGGGGCGCGAGCCCCCACACGGCTCGCGCCTATCGCGATACCTTACGCCTGTTATTCAAATTCCTCGCCGAGCGTCGGCGCTGTCCGGTCGCCGCGCTCACCCTCGATGATCTTCATGTCGATGCGATCCTCGCGTTCCTGTCCCATTTGGAAGCGAAGCGGGGCAACAGCGTCGCGAGCCGCAACCTCCGCTTGGCGGCGATCCGCAGTCTCTTCCGTCACCTCATCGAACAGGACCTGACGCGCGCCGGGCAATACCAGCGCGTCCTGTCGGTGCCGAACAAGCGCGCACGCCTTCGTGCGTCCCAGTACCTTGAGCCTCAAGACGTAAAGCAGCTTCTCGCCCAGCCCGATCAGTCGACCGCTGCCGGACGCCGTGACCACGCACTACTGCTCTTTCTCTACAACACCGGCGCCCGAGTCAGCGAAGCGTTGGGCGTGCGTATCGAACACCTCTCGCTGGTCTCGCCACGGCATGTGCGGTTGTTCGGCAAGGGAAGCAAGGAGCGACTGTGTCCGCTCTGGCGCGAGACGGTGGCGGCACTCACCCAATTGCCGGCGGTTCGCGCGGGACGCCCCAGCGATCGGATATTCTGTAACCGCGCTGGTGAGGGCCTGACGCGAGATGGCGTCGCTTATCTATTGCGCAAGTACACGAAGATGGCCGCGCAGATGGAGCCGGCATTACGCAATCGGTCCGTAACACCGCATATCTTGCGACACAGCTGCGCTGTCGCGCTACTTCAGGCTGGCGTCGATATCACCGTGATTCGCGACTATCTTGGCCACGCCAGCATTGCAACGACCAGCCGATACGTCGCCACGAACTTACAGATGAAGCGAGACGCCTTGGATCAGTTCTGGAGCTGCTCGGGACTGGCGTCCGCTCGTGCACGGCCGTGGAAACCCAAGTCCGACGTGCTCGACTATCTCGCCTCCCTCTGACTTCCGCTCCAGCATTATCTGGAGAGGTCGGATCACGAATGACAGTGATTGCTGCCTCCTGCAGCAATCTACTTCGGATAACTGGCGACTCGGGATAAAGCAGAGCGTTTTTAGTTTAGCGTTGCCGCAGTAAAGGCGTGATGTCACTGCGAGGTGACCGGCGACGCTAAGCTAAAAAGGCATTGGACTGAACCGCCGCGCCGAGCTCAACGGTTATGGGGTTTGAATCTTCTGTCTTCAGTCGCCGTGAGCGCAACGGGTCATCGAGACGGACCCGCAGAGGTGGATGCCACTTCAAGCACGACCTTTACGGTAAGCGACAACATGTCGATCTGGATCAGATCACCTTCGAGATAGCCGTTCGCGCAGCCTGTCGCCTCGGACCGTTGCGATCCGATCGAGATTCTGACGAACTGGGAGACACAAACTCTTGTCATGAGGTATCCAGGACGGGTGGTGATCTCGCATCCCTTGAGGGAAGGACGAGACTGACGGTGATCATGCGCCCACGATGACAGGCTGGACATTCATGCAAGGACCGCCCGGTGAGTGCAGCATAGCGGTCACGGTAGTCCGCCGGCGTTTCGGAGCATATTTTCTCCAGCGCCACGGATCTCGTTGATACAAGCGCGCGGCACTGAGCGAGCTTCTCCTCCCGATGGCGGTTGCTCAGAAAGCCGTAATAGCGGATGCGATGGAATCCCGACGGCAAGACGTGCAGCAGGAAGCGGCGGATGAACTCCTCGGCTGCAAGCGTCATCGTCTTCTGGGCGTCGCCATCGCGATAATCTTTCCAGCGAAACGTGACTTTTCCATCGTCGATGTTGAGCAGACGGTTGTTGGAGATCGCGACCCGATGCGTATAGCGCCCGACGTATTCGAGCACCTGTTGAGGTCCGACGAAGGGAGCTTTGGCATAGACCACCCATTCTTTCTCTCGCAGAGGCTGCAGATAGCGACGGAAGGCCTCGGGCACTCGCAGCGCTTGCAGGGCCGAGAAGAACTCAAGCTCGCCGCGCTCGAAGGCGCGCTCAAGTAACTCCAGGAATCGCCGCCGGAAGAAGCGCGAGAGCACTCGCACCGGCAGGAAGAACCCGGGCCGGCACGCCACCCAGTGCTCACCGTCGGCAGACAGCCCGCCGCCCGGCACCACACAATGCAGGTGCGGATGGTGCATTAGGCTTTGCCCCCAGGTGTGAAGGACGGCGAAGAAGCCGATTTCGGCGCCGAGATGTTTTGGATCAGCGGCGATGGTGAGCAGCGTATCGGCGGTGGCGGCAAAGAGCAGGTTATAAACGACGGCCTTGTTCTGATAAGCGATGGCGGCGATCTCTTCTGGCAAAGTGAAGACGACGTGGAAGTACGAGCAGTCGAGCAGCTCCGCCTGACGCTGCTCGATCCACGCGGCGCGCGCGAGCGACTGGCACTTCGGACAGTGCCGGTTGCGACAGCTGTTATAAGAGATCTGCTGCCGCCCACAGCTGTCGCACGCATCGAGGTGGCCGCCGAGCGCAGCAGTGCGACATGCGGCAATGGCCCGCATGACGCGCCGCTGCGCACTCGACAGAGACGTCTCGTGCTCGGCACGATAACGATCACCATAGCGGCGGACGATGTCCGCCACTTCGAGCTTGGGTCGCTCCACGGGGAGCGCCGGTCAGAAGTGCTGAGGTGCCGAGGGAGGTTCGGGTGGCAGCAACGGCTGAGGCAGCAGATCCAACGGACTGCGAGTGGCGCAGACTTTGGAGACCGCCATACGCAGATACCGTGCGGTGGTCGAGAGACTTCGGTGGCCCAACAGCAGCTGGATGGTTCGCAGGTCCGTCCCGTATTCGAGCAAGTGCGTGGCGAAGGCGTGTCGCATCGAGTGCGGCGTGATCGGCTTCTTCAAGCCGCTGCGCCGCGCCCCTAACGTGCACGCTTCGCTGACACCAACTCTCGTAATGTGTGAGCCCGGGATGACGCCTGGAAACATCCAGTCCGTTGGTTTGGCCGCGCGGTACCAGTCGCGCAGGATCTTGAGCAACTGCTCGGAGAGCATGACGTAGCGATCCTTCTGCCCCTTGCCTTGGGTCACGCGGAGGGTCATGCGCTGGCTGTCGATGTCGGTGGGCTTGAGTGCGATCGCTTCCGAGACACGTAACCCCGCGGCGTAACACACCGTGAGGACGGTGCGCGCTTTGCGTCGGGGAACGCAGCTCAAAAAGTGCTGCACCTCCTTCGGACTGAGGATGACCGGCAGCGTCTGAGGCTTCTTCGGCATCGGCAGGACTTCTTCAACATCCCACGGCCTCTTCAGCGACACGGTGTACAGGAAACGCAACGCCGAAGTGGCGATAAGAATAGAGCTGGTAGAGAGCTTCTTCTCGTTGGTCAGATAGAGCTGGTAAGTTCGAATGTTCGCAGGCCCAAGACCCTCTGGGGATCGGCCGAAGTGGCGGGCGTAGAGCGAAACTTGTTGTAGGTAGGACTTCTGCGTGTTCTCGGAGAAATTACGGACCTGCATGTCCTCGCACATGCGTTGACGAAGCGGTGTCATGGGGAGCCCCTTGCAGATGAAATCGCTGCACATGCAGCCGTCGCATCTTTCCAAAGGAGCTCAGTCGCAAGATGAGCGCCGATGCACCCCCCAAATATCAGCTATTGCGCGGAGCCCAACTTCCCGCTACCGCGAAGCGGTTTAGTCCAATGCGCCTTATCCTGTGCTCCGCATAAGAGCCACGCTCGCCGCAAGTTTTTCGACATTCATGCGGCGACCGACTCACCCGTCGCACTCGAAGCACTCGAGCGTATCGGCGCGCTCTACAAAATCGAGGCCGACATCCGCGGCCAATCGCCCGAGCAACGTAAAGCCATACGGCAGGCGCAGGCATTGCCTCTATTAACCACCTTGCACCATTGGTTACACGCCACCGTGCGTAGGTTCTCCAAGAAAGCACCGATTGCACTTGCTATTGGCTACTCGTTGTCGCGCTGGACGGCGCTCACGCGCTACTGCGAGGATGGACGAATTGAGATCGACAACGCCGCCGAACGCGCGTTACGCGCCATCGCTTTAGGAAGAAAGAACTATCTGTTCGCAGGCTCGGATGCTGGCGGTGACCGCGCCGCTGCATTCTACAGCTTGATCGGTACCGCCAAACTCAACGGCCTGGATCCGGAAGCCTATCTACGCGAAGTGTTCACGCGCATCGCCCAGCATCCGATCAATCGCATCGAAGAACTGCTTCCCTGGAACCTCGCGCTCACTGTCCCAAGTAAAGAGAGAATCGCCGCCTGAGCGCGCGGCAGTCAAGGGGTGCTCGTCGGACGCTTACGATTCAATCGAGACCGCGGCGTATTGAAGATGCCACTGCTTCAGCCTGGGCAGACATCCAGCGTTCGCAGGCCAAGATAAAGAGGGCCACCGCATGCTAGGCGTCACGCGGCGGCCCATTTCCCATCATCACCGACGTAGGAGCATCACTCACCGTTCAAGGAGACCATGTTATCGATCACACACACGCACAAGGTGCCAGCTCGCTCGCCGATGTCAACCCGCGGATGGCAGGGAAGGTACAGCTGCACGATTAGTCGCCCTACATTCCGCCGCCTCGGGCTCGCAGGGTGTCAACTCAAGAGTTTTGCTCTGTCACGGAATAATGGCGTTAGGCGCTACGCCGGGAAATGTGCATGCATGTGTGCATCACTTCGGCCCGGCTAAGTTTGAATATCGATCCGCGCTGAATGGGATTAGGGATGATGATTCGTCCCGAATAAACCCATCGAAACACTAAGCTCGGGGTATCGTGACTCCGCCAGTCACCCGCGGCCGACGACACCGCCCATTCAGTTGCCGGGACCAGCAGCGGGAGCATCTGGGTTAGGAAGCACAGGGTTGGGACTGGACCATCGACGGCACGACGCCATACGTTCCTTCGTACACGACGATGGATGGCGTTGACGATCTGCTTACATTGCCTCAGTCGTACCTACCATCCGTGCTGCTCGGGGAATCGTCGCCGCTAGGAGCGCAACGCAGGCGGCGACTCATCTGCATCATGCATGACCGAAGTATCTCGGTGGTCCATCGAAGCAGGATCTCGCCCGATCGCCCAAGTCGGTGCATGACGCTTTCCACAGCGGGCTCGATAAGATTCTTCCGCGGCAGAGAGGAACCGCTTATTACGAAGGTTTATCATCACCCGCCCGACGGCAGATGCAGCGCGACTTGGCAGACTACACACGAGCGTTCGATGGGAAGTACGGGACGCAGTTGTACGAATCAATGTTACGCCACGGATTTCCCAAGCTATGATCGAGAACGTCAAACCAGTCGACTCCCTTCAGGTTGCTGATCTGCAAGCCCATCCTGTGTGGCAGTACACCAACCATGAAGGCGGTGACGAGACCTTTGTTCGACCCGTAAAGCGAGTTCCGGTTACGAACATGGCGGGCATCGTTGTTGGAACGCAGAACACGCCCGCAACCACACCTCAATGTCTAAGCAGTCACATATCTGAACCAGCAAACCTCGGTCCCGAGAGCGTGCCAGCGATACGCGAGAAGCGAGCTGCGCTCGGTCAACGAATCCCTCTTTCACCAAGCGCCCCTCTAGCAACAAGTCCTGAATGAAGGGCAGATGTCTGACGAGCAAATCGCGCATGTAGTCGCTGATTTCTCCTTTCGTGCGGCGGGAGACAACTTCAGCGGGCAGGTCGGAGCAAAAGGCTCGACGCGCCAGCGCACGATCCCATCCGCCCTCGATCAGCAGGTACGTCGGAATGCGCAGGCACAGCTCCAGCAGGGGCTGTGATCGCAGCGGCAGAATGCGCTCGACGCACGGTGGCGTGGGATCTGAGAACCCGGGCGGCACCGGCGTTATTAGGTAGGCGTGACGGCGCTTCCCGCATGCGGAGGGCATAGAAGCAATGTGAAGGGCAGGATGCTCTCCGACATCTTCACCGGGCACGCTCACGCTGGACTGTGCCAGGACTCTAGGCTCCGAGCGCGGCTCCCACCGTGCCCCCCAGAGCGCGGCGTGAAAGACCTTCCACACGGACAGCTGCTCTTGCCGCGCGGCATCCATCGCCCTGCCAAACAGGGAAGGTCGCACTCCGTGGCGGCGCGCGAAATCGCTGACCGCCCAGGTTGCGCCGGAACGGCCGAACACCTCATCGCCGCCCAGGCCACTGAAGATCGCGCCGGCCCCTCGCTCATGGGTCACCGGGGCGTCACGCTGGATGTGGTCGAGCCACCCCAGGGAATGAATCGGTTCAGGGCTCGCCGGAATCTGCAACAGCGCTTCAATTCTTACGCACTCGGCAACGTGGTGCCGTTCAAGAAGTTCGCGTCCAGCCTGTCGGGCGGCGAGCCGTGCAAAAGCGCGTTCATCGCCAGCAGCCGCTGAAGTGAATGCGTTGAGGCAGGTGATCTTTGCCGGCGCATCCCGCAAGCAAGCCAGGATGATCGATGAGTCCAATCCGCCGGAAAGTAAGTGAAGCATCGATGGATAGCGGCCAGCCCACGCCTGCACTACATCGCGAGTCACGCGCCCCAGCTCGGCAGCAGCGAGCGCGGGGTCTTCGATCGGGGGATCGCACTCCTGCAGTGGGTTCCACAGCAACGTCGATGTGGTCTTCCCCCGAAAGTGCGCGATGCGCTCACCGCCGAGGACCTGAGACACATCGGACAGGCCGGTTCGCCGGCCGTAGGCAAGCCGGTTTTGCAACCGGGCGTGCACATAGTCGAAGTCGATTCGGCTTGTGGAAACGCCGATCTGCACTGCATCTGCGAGCCAGTTGAAATAGACATCGACTGACTGGATGCGGGCTGTAAAGCACGGAAGCAGGCCCGTCGGGTCGCGCAGGACGTACTGCCGCCGAGTAAGCGGGTCGCGCAGAAATGCGACGTAGCGTCCCCAATAGTTGCGAACGAGATGCTCACCACCAGACTGGATGATCGCGCGTGTCTCGTTGTCGTCGAAAGTGAGAGCGCTCGCGCGCGAAACGCCGTCACTTTCGCGCTGAAAGAGCATGCCGAGAACGGCCCCGCCGTCGCCGGCCAAGCGATAGGTTTGCCACGTCGGCCCGTCGTCGCCGATACACAACACGAGCAGGCCCGGTGCGTCGACTGTGATTCGCCAAAGTCCGTCAGCGGTGCGGAGCTGCGCGGTGATGGCCGCCGCTCGCGACGCTGCCTCGCGTTTCTCGACATCCCAAACGCAGGTGACGAAGCGGTACATCAAACATCCAGAATAGGCGTATAGCTTGCAGCGTGCTCGGGCGTATCATTCAAGACGATCCCGTCTTCCTGTATCCAACAATGGGCGGAGAACGGTGCCAGCTTGACGCCGAAAACCCAGGTCGGGAACAGGTTGTGATGAGCAAGTAGCTCCAGCAACACGAGTGAGTCGAGCAAGCATGCCTCGCGAGAGCTGTAGAACAGGGGGCGCAGCCATAAGAAAGCCGTCACGAGGTCTCGTGCCTGCTGTGCATCCCAAGGTCGATGCGCCGCGCGGGCCTTGCGCTCTTGCACCCGCTCCACCAAACGTTGCATCGACAGGCGGCGGTGCGCGATTCGAGCGGTTAGCCAGGCCCTGCCGACCGCGTTGGCGTGCCTGAGCTTCATCCGCGGGCGGACGCCGAACTGAAAGTGCACGAGTGCCGAGCAGGGTCGCGGGATCGTGGTCGGCCCGGCTGATTTTCCGCAGGCTGGATCGGAAGTCAGGAGTCCGTCCCTGACGAGTTTCGACAATGAGACGGGAGCTGATGGGTGCGCGGCCCCATCGTGGCCGGCGGGTATGCCGGACTCCCCGCCGGGCGCATCGGCAGCTACCGGCCAGCCGACCACCCAGTGAGCTAGCTCTTCCGGTGAAGCGACCGTCAGGTACTTGTCGCGCTTCAAGTCCAGCAGCACGACGTGGCCGCGTGCGACGCACAGATGCCCATGTTTCGCCAGCCAATAGTGACTAGCGATAGCCGGCGCCTCGCGATGGGGCGCGTGTGTCACGGCATTCTGGGATTCGTTCCGCACGAGCCCTGCCCGCTGAGATGTTATTTTCTGATAGAACCCAAGGTCGGATAGGCGAACCGAACTGTCAAGAGCAGGATCTACCACTGACAGAGAACCGCCGCGGAACTGCCCGGGTGGCGCGGAAACCAACGCGATGCGTGCAGCCACACATCCATCGCGCGGCGAAGGCTGGACTGACTCTGACCCCCAATTTTGGAAGGCGGCAGGAACCGCCCGACTTACGAACTGCACCTACGTCTTCTTTGAGGTTCTCTCCCAGCGACTTCTTGCCGGTTCGTCGTACGCAGTCAGCTCATCGAGCTGTTCGTTCGTCATTGCAGGCTAGCCTTGTCGATGCTGGGCCCGATGAGCGCATCGACGGGCGATCAAGGAGCGGCGATGTCGACACGAGTTGCCTCACCCGCAACGATGCTCCCGCCTGAGACGGCCGGGAAGTGCAACGTCTCCTCGATGGTCGGGTCGTCCGAGTCGCATGTAAAGCTCAGGCGGTAACTCCCTGGCAGCGGACAGAACCCATATCGATGCCACTCTTCCGGGCAACTCACCTGCGACCCATTCGGATCTTGCCGAACCCGGGGATAGAGATTCGGCGTGCGATAGAAAGGCAGGCCATCTCTCTCGTAGACGCCAGTAACTGCCAACGGTTGTCTGAGTGGCGAAACATCGGGGGTGGGCAGATCGTCCAGAAACCAGACGTACACTTTCGGCCTGCAGTCCGAGCTGTAGAGGATGTCGTCAACGAAACCCTCGAACCATCCGGTCCGGGCTTCGTCAACGAGATTGATCGTCGGAGCAAACTCGACACCATGAACGCAGTCAACTCGTCTCACGGATGAGAACAGGTCGATGTGCAACAGTACGGTCGCCGGCTGAGCAGGGTCTTCCGAAACGTGGCCCGCCGGCCAGTCCACCGTCCATCCGGCCGGCTCCTCAACCGCCAGCTCGCATTCCTCTCCCGTAGTCAGTGTCACAAACGAATCTCGGGCATTCGGCACCACATCGACGGCCAACCGGATCGCATTGTATTCGCCTGCTGGAACCTGCCAATCGGCGAGAAGGGCGGAAAGGCCCGCCCGGTAGGAAAGAACGTCGACGACTTTCGGAAACTCGAATGTCCGCGTGAACTCTTCGCCGTTCTTCTGCTGGAACGTGATCGCACGAAACTGCAGGTGCACTGAGCTGACAGTGTCCAGCGGTTCATCCGTAATCTTGATCATGATGCGTCCTTGCGGTGCTGTTGCGGGAGTCAAGTGAGAACCGTTGCTGCACGAGGCGACAGCAGGGAGCAAGACGATGGCAGCCAAGAGTCGGATGAACGAGTAGAGCGTCGTCATTGATTTCGCGTTGTCGTAGAACCGGAACAAGCCGGCCCAGACGCTGCACTATTCGCGGCGCTGCCGGCACGTGGGACTCTGGATTGCCGAGGCGACGAGGAGACTCGTGCTTATCCAGAGGCGACATGTGTGTGCTTCCTTTCCGGGCGGCTTCGTTCATGGTGCCCAGGCTGAACTTCATACTTCGTTGATGTCGCGGCGCTCACGCTCGCAGGACTGGCATCGAGCGCATGATCCATCAGGCGACATGGATATCTCATAGGCAAAGGGCAGCTCCGTCGCGGAGCTACGGAGGGCTGTGAGCGGCAGCCCTCTGCTCTTCCTGTTCTTTTTGGATGCGCACCCAGATCTCTTCTCGATGGACGGCAACCTCCTTCGGCGCGTCGATGCCCACCCGGACTTGATTGCCTTTGACTCCGAGAACAGTAAGTGTGATGTCGTCTCCGATCATGACGGTTTCAGCCACTCGTCTTGTCAAAATCAGCATGTGTTTTTCTCCAATGGCGCGACGTAACACTATGGTCGGGAATAGTGGGTCCTTGCGCCTCATCGCCCCGGAGGCGCGCGCAGATCCACAACAAATGCGCCGCCGCCCTCGCGCACAACGACCGGCGCGATAATCTCCAGATCACGCAGGGCTTCGCGGATATCACGGACCTGCAACGCGCCGCTGACTCTCTGCGTATTGAGTTGGCCATCGCTCAGAAGAATCCGCTGATCCGTGTATCGCGATAGCTCTTCGATCACTGCCGAGAGCGGTTCCTTGTCGAGATCGATCGAGAACTCGCGCCAACGAACCGCTCTGGAGGCGTCTACACGGCGCACATCATCGATCAGCTCGACAGGACCATAGGCAAGGCGCTGGTTGGCGTACACGATCCTATGCCAGCCGCTATCGGCGCGGCTTTCGGCGCGCCGAACTTCTACCGCGCCCTCGAGTACCGTCAGAACGACGGAGTCCGTACGGCGATTGAGATCGAACTTCGTCCCGAGCACGCGGACCAACCCGCTATCAGCTCGCACGAGGAACGGATGCGCCGGATCGTGAACAACTTCAAACAATGCCTGCCCAGCGACCAGCTCCGCGCGACGTTCACGAGTGAAGCCCGACCAGCGAACTGTCGTCTCCGCGTTCAGGTGCACGAACGATCCATCGGGCAGTGTCACGATCCGGGTTTCGGCGGTTTGCGTCTGATAGGTCTTCGGCAGCCAGCCCTCTCTGGCCGCGGCGAGCCCAAGGAATCCGATTACCGTCGCAAAGACCACAGAGGCCGCGAGCGCATAGACGCGCCAACGCGGTCGAGCATTCGTGGTGGCCGGTTCCGCTGACCGCGCTTCTTCTGTTTGTTCCGTTTCTCCTTCCGGGAGCGCGAGCATTTCGGCTCGCTGCTCGGCGGAAAGCTCGCTGACTGCCGTGATGAGGTAGCACGCTTCAGCCAGGGCATCACCACGTGCGGGATCGGCGAGCAACCAAGCCTCGAAAGCCGCTCTCTCCGTTTCGGAGAGTTCAGGCCCTTGCAGGCGCTTTGCCCATTTCGCTGTAAGTTCAGATGTAAATTCAGATGTGTGGTTATCGAAGGACATGCGAGACTCCAATGGCCGCGTCAGAATGACTGCGGATCAACACCGATCGCGCGCAGCCTCTGCCTCAGTAGATGCTTCGCGGCGGTTAGGCGTTGTTCATAGGCGGAGGCCGAGATGCCCAGGCTCTTGATGATCTCGGTCGGCTCCATCCCTTGCACGTAGCGCATCACTAGGACCTCGCGCTGCGCCGGGCTGAGCAACCAGAGTTCGGCGCCGAGCTGCTCGATGCTCTGGTCGCGCATTGCGAGGACTTCCGGCCCTGCGAACTTGTTAGGATCGTCCTCGATAGGAGTGCTGCGCAGTACGATCTTCGCTTCGACCTTACGACGTCGCAGGATCTTGAATGCGACTCGCGTCGCCACATGAAACAGGTAGAAGCGTAGGTTCGGGATCGTCCGGATATCGAGCCTGCAAAGCCGTTCATACGTATCCTGCGCAGCATCTTGAGCGAGCGCGGAGCTGCCCAGAAGGTTCGTTAGATGCCGAGTGAGTTGCTCGCCATGCTCCCGAAACAGCGCCGCTACATCGTCCCGATCGTCCCGGTCTTGAATCACGTGTCGTTCGGGTCGCATTTGTTGTGGTCTCGACTACTAAAACCCCTCAGCCGGGCGAAACCCCTGATGCCGTGCAGACCTTTTCAAAAAATGGGTGTCAATGCCCCGGCGCAAGCAGGCGCGTTGCAGGCAGGAAATGCGGTGTGATCCAGGAACTTACCTGAGTAAAACTGCGGAATGGACAGAGCGCCCCAAAGTCCAAATGGACGGGCGTGGGCGCACCCCTTTAAGGTATTACGGCGTTCGTGGGGCGTAACTGACTCGGAGGGGATCGTTTATGGAAACGAAAACTGAGCTGGCGAGTGAGATTGACACGCGGCAAGCAGTGGAGGGGGTCATCGAGATGGGTAACGCTTCGGAGGAAACAAAAGGCGGCCCCTGGGGATGGACTATCGAAGATCCAGGCTGGACCTTCCCTTAAAGAGCGATAGATGCGCGAATGGCTATAGATGCGCGGCAGAAACGCCGCGCACTCAGCTTGGTTGACCGAGAGGGCGCGCTCACCAGCTTTTCCTGAATTCCAGGCTGACGGTGCGCCCGATCGGTTGCGCGTTGAAGGAGTCGTAGCCCAAGGCACTGTCTACGAACGGCGGCGGCGTGTTCAGAACGTTGACCGCATTTAGCATCGCCTCCGCGCCCGCGAACCAGCCGTTCGTCGCCGATGTTCGATAACTGAGCTGCAGGTCTACTGTTGTCCAAGGCCGTACTTTCCTGACGAAAGCACTTTCAATATCTCGATAGCCGGTGGTGTAACTAATCGCCGCCGCCGCGCCAAGTCCTGATACGTCCCGATGCCGGCTCCATTCTCCCCAGGCTCGTGCTTTGAGCGCAGGGGGATTACGCGTAGTGTTCAATACGTCGACGACGGGCGCTGTGGGCGAGCTGCGTTGGCTGAACTCCAGCAGATAACTGCTCATCAGATGTAAGCCCCATAAGCCGCTGCCGCTTTCCCACTTGCGTCCGATATCAGCATCTAGCCCTCTCACCTCGGTTCGCGAGAGGTTCGTCTTCCGGAAGTCAACGATGATGGTGGGTTGAGCTTGCGCACAGGTTCCTGCGCCGAAAAAGTCTGCGCGCTGACAGATGGCATCAATTTGCGCCTGCGTCGGATGACGGTTGATGACCGAGGCCCACTGCTCCTCGTGGAATAAGATTTCAACCGGTCCATTACGAGCCGGCGTGGCGATGCGATCACCATAATCCACATCAAAGTACGTAAAAGAAAACTTCAAACCCGGCACGGCCGTCGGTAAGAAATCCAGGCCTGCAGTCCACGTTTTGGCCGTTTCTTCCCGTACATCGGGATTATTGCCTTGAAAACCCACGATCACGGATCGCCCCGAGGGTGACTGTGGGTCCGCCAGTGATGCGATGCCTGACAAGTTCATGCTCGTATCTCGATCGAAGAGGGTCGGCGCCCGGAAGGATCGGCCCCAACTGGCTCGGAGCTTTACTTCGTCGAACGGTGCCCACTTCAGGCCTAGCCGGGGGTTGAAGGTGCGGCCGAAGTCGCTGTAGTTTTCGAAGCGGCCCGCCGCCGTGAATTCAAGGCGAGGAGCGGCATGCGAGTCACGCGGATTTCCGATCAGCGGCACAGATGCCTCGGCGAATGCAGACCCGACGTATCGTTGATTCGTTATCGACGTTCCCTCGAGGCGTAGAGGGTGACCTCCGCCGGAACGCCAAGAGTCGAACGATTCTCGCCGATACTCGACACCCATCGCGAGCCTCATCGGCCCTGCAGTCGTGCGCCCCACGGTGCCGTTCGCAATCGCCGTGGTGGTAGTGATCCCTGACAATGCGGACAAAGAGAATGCTCGACGAATGCCAGCAATGACGTCCGGGTTCGTGCGGCCGAAAGGATTGAATGCCTTCGCCGGATCTGTCTGGTCGAGTGCCGCGAGCACTGCGGCTGGATTGTGACCGTTTTCTCCGGAGAGACTCAACTCCTCCCGTCCGTAGGAGTGCGATAGCTCAAGCTGCCAATCGCGGCCAAGCGACGCGCTTGCAGATAGCGCACCCGTTGATACGCGCGTCGCTGACGTGTACGTGACAGGACCAAGATCGTCCAGGAAGTTGTAAGCGATGAGGATGCCGGGCGAAGCACGGTCTGGAAACGGATCGACGAAAAAAGGGTTGCTCCGCGGCACATTGAATATCTGCCTGGACGCCGCTGTTTGCAATCGTGTGTCACGCACACCATACCGTCCGTCGGCGCGGATTGACCATCGCTCACCCAATGCCTGCGTGGCCGTGAGAAACACATTGTGCGCTTGGCGCTCCGGCAGGAGCTTCCAGTGCTCGAGTTGGTTCTCCAGATTGACGACAGGTGAGTAGTCCTCGGCTGCTCTGACACCCGTTGCTGGAATGCCGAGCACCGGCTGCAGCGTGACAGGATCAAGGATGTTGCCGGCGTCGTAGGTTCGATGGTCGGCGCCTCCAAACGGTCTTTTGTCCGCACTCGCCGCATAGGCGCGGTCGGCTGCCGCAAGCGGCGCGCGCTCCGAGTACTGATACGCGAGCAGCGCACGGCCGGACGACCATTGTGTGCCGCATAGCTGCGAGGCTTGCAGCTCGTCTGCACCGCCGGACACTGACGTGAATCGCGCCTGCGATTCGGCGCCATCAAGGTCGTCCCGCATGATGACGTTGACCACGCCGGCGATTGCGTCAGAACCATACAACGCGGAACTGCCGTCCGGGACGATCTCAATGCGTTCGACTGCGCTCCAAGGAATACTGGATACGTCGGTAAAGGCTGCTTCTTCACCCGAGACCGGCTGCCGACGCCCGTTCACCAGCACCAATGTCGCACCAGTGCCCAAGTAACGTAAGTTGATGCCCGCGCCTAACCCACTATTACCCATTATAAAAACGTCCTCGCGTGACCCCGACAAGGAGTTGAGGGGAAGCATGTAGAGCGCATCTTGCACGGTCGCGAACGTACTCCTACGCAGTTCGCGACTGGACATGATGACGGTCGGCGATATGACGTCCAGCGCTCCTCGAAGGCGAGTGCCGGTGACCTGTACTTCGTCGATCGGCATCAACAGCGATGCTGGCTGGAGCTCCCTCTTGAGCGACTGCGGCTGCGCCTCTAGCTTTGGCCGGCTCGGTGGACGAAACACCTGGATCTTATTAGCGGCATAGAAACGGAACTGGAGGCCCGTACCCTCCAGCATCCGCGTCAACGCCTCTCGCACCGAGAACTCCCCGACGACGCGACCAGTGCGAATGCGATCAATGTTCTCGGACTCGTCGTAGCCGAACAGAGTCTGCACGCCCGATTGGTAGCCGAACGCAATCAGCGCCGAGCTGAGATCTTGCGATGGCAGATCGAAGGGTTTTGTCGGCTCGGCTCCAAGCGCGGCACGCCAGCAGCTCATCAACGCTAGCGCCAGCGCGAGTGCCGAGAAAGCGAATCGTGCGTGCGGTGAACGGAAACGAGCGAAGCCATCCTCGTTGTTCATATTGTCCCTGATTCCCAATATCCCTTGCACACGCCAGTCTGCCACGGCCGCTGCCATTATTGCGTAAGCAACTAGCCGACACCATACTAAGGCTGCAGCGCAGCATTCTCGCGCCCTCGTATGCACGGTCGCTCGCTGCGATGAGTGTCTGATCCAGACCCGAAGCTGCGCGCTATGGCGCACATCCAGCGCGTCGGCGCGGACAGCCTGCGCCCGATGCAAGGTCTCACTGGCCGACTCGTCACAGATTTCGATGCGCCAATATGTATTGACCGGTCAAAAGAAGGTAAGTCATCCCCTGCGCCTTCGCCGCGACGGTGGAATTCTGCGCTTGAGACACCCCAGAATGCGTAAGCTCACGCGATAGATGCACGACAGCACTGCGAAGCTTGGACGCCCAACCCAGGCGTTATTCCTCAGTGCTTCGCCTGGCGGACGAGATCGGGATCTCCAAGAATACGGTGCATCGCTAACCCACCGTCTTCGGCGTGCAGCCGCATCGTAGTCGTAGTTTCAAGTTGTCCGACGAGCCGTTCTTCATCGAGGAGGTGAGTGATGTCGTCGGGCTGTATCTGAATCCGCCGCATCACGCGCTGGTGCTGTGCGTGAGAAAAGCCACCTGCAAGCTCTGGTAAGCGCTCAGCCCGTGCTGCCGATGGCGTGGGCTACGTATGCTGACTCAGTGCAAACCGGGCATCGCCATCAGGAATTCCTCGCCTTCCTGCGTCACATCGAGGCTAACGTTCCCGAACACTTCGATAACCACTTGATCTCTGACAACTACCGCACGCACAAGCATGCGACGGGTTAAAGTTTGGCTTGCTCGCCGTCCACGTATTCACCTGCATTTCACGCCGACCTACAGTCTTGGCTCAGTCAAGTGAAACGCTGGTCTGCTCTGATCACCAATCAAGCCGTTCGTTGTGGCTCGTTCGATTCGGTCACCGATCTCAAGCGCAAGATCGTCGCCTTTGTCGAGCAGTACAACCAGCATCCAAAGCCCTTCATGTGGACTGCAACCGCCGAACCGATCCTGGCTGGGGGAGTAGCGGAACAGAAATTCCGGTTAAGGGTCGGCATCAGCGGAGTTCGTAGCGGCCTCAACTTGCCTCTGGCGACAGATTCGGGCACGGCGACCGAGTATCGCCGCCACATGTTGATGTGGTCGTGCCTGGCTGGAGATAGGCGCGCCGTCTAATTGGGGAGACGAGGTTGTAGTAGGTAACGCCGCGACCGAGGCCGAAGTATTTCGGGTTCGGTCCCGCATGCAGGGTGCGATCGGGTATGACGAAGTGTAGGCGTCGGCGGAAGCGATTTCGCCGCCGCCCCACACGTGAGCGAGCGTAATGCAATTCTGTGCCAGAACGACACAAGCATTCCCAGCGTTGAAGGGTCCTCCACGCGCAGATAATTCTGCCTGACCAAGGACAAGCGGTCCCGTCGTAAGACTCTGCGCACCGTGGCGCACGAGACGCTTAAACTTCAATGTTTCATACCGCCGCGAACAGAACGGCGCAGATGCTGATGCCGAGATCCGTGACTCGTGCGGTGCGCTCGCTTAGGTGCGTGAACGCGGCGTTAAAACCAGTGCGCGATGCAATCTCGAGCAAAGTCTCTGGGAGATGTAGCCGCAGCCGCTGGTCTGCTACGGCTGCACGCAGCAGACTAGCGAGGCCGGGACCTCGACTTTATATTACGAACAGCGAAGCAAGTATCGATGTTGCAGCGTCACTTGACATCTCATCATGATGGCCAGTTTAATTTGTCACGGACACTTGAATTCGCGAACAAGCCGAACGGAATTGGGAACGCAAGATGCTTCTTCTCATCGACAACTACGATTCGTTTACTCATATTCTGGCTCTGTACTTCAAGGAACTTGGCCAGACCGTTCTGGTCAAGCGAAACGATCGCATAGCGCTTTCAGGCATTCGTGATATCGACCCAGACTACATCGTCATCTCTCCCGGTCCAGGTTCGCCTGATGAATCCGGGATATGTATCGATGTGGTGCGCGCGTACGCCGGCCTCGTGCCGATACTTGGCGTCTGCCTCGGTCATCAGATCATCGGACAAGTGTACGGTGGCGTGGTGCAGCGGGCATCTCAGACGGTGCATGGAAAGACATCCGTCATACAACACCGTGGCCGGGGAATTTTCTGCGGCATGCCAAAGTGCTTTGATGCCACTCGATATCATTCGCTCAGCGTCGCGGTCGATAGCGTGCCAGAAACATTGGCAGTGACTGCTTGGACGACCGAGAGCACTGGCGTGGTCGAGGTGATGGGATTGCAGCATACGCAATTGGCGGTCGAAGGCGTGCAGTTTCATCCCGAGTCCATCGGCACGCCACACGGACGGGTTCTGCTCCGTAACTTTCTTGCCAACTATCGTTGGCATCGTTACCAACCGGGCGCAGCGCGTGCGGTCGGCGCGCCAGCCGTTCTCGAAGAATTGATCCCAGCTCGAGCCGCGCATGCGGCCGATCAAGACTCTTCCGTAAAGGGAATGCGTAAAGATGACCACGTCGTTGTTCGAATACATCCGCTCGCTGTGGGCCGAGTTTCTGCGTATTCCGGTCGAGAGCATCGCCCCGGACTCCAATTATTTTCAGCTAGGCGGATATTCGTTGCTCGCATTCGAAATTTGTGCACGTATCGAGCGTGATACGGGCACCGCCGTCGCAGCCGATGCGCTGCTCCGCTTCCCCGCTATCGACGAGTTTGCCAGGCATGTCGAACAGACTTGCCAGCGCGGCGAGACTGCAGACGTCGTGTAGCTAGGGCAGAAATCATCTCATGTCTGGTGTTGTCGGGACGGTTCGCGCCGCCCTCGGCATGGAACTGCGGACGTCGAATACGCCGCAGTCGAGAACGGAAGTCAGGGCCGGAGGGTCAGCAAGTGTTCGAGCCAATGTCGATTGTCGCAGTGTCAGCACCGGAAGAGGTGTCATTTCCGCTCAGCGATTTGCAACAAGCCTATTGGATTGGTGAAAACTACGCGCCGACCTTGCGAACGCCCGCTTACATTCACAAGGAGTTCACCACCGCGGCACTCGACATCGACAGACTCAGCGGCGCACTCCGGTCGGTATATAAGAAACATCCGATGCTGCGGGCTCGCGTCGATGGCAACGGCATGCAGTACATCGATCCTTCAAGCGACGAAGTTGGCTGTGAAATTCTGAAGGGCACAATTGCCGATCATCTGCCTTCGCTGGCCAGTGGGCGTCAAGCAGTGTGCTTGGTGGCTAAAAAGAAGTTATTCCATGTTCATTTGCTGCTTCGATTGAGCAGCTTCGATGCCAGATCGCTGGACATCTTCTGCAACGATCTGGTGGCGGGCTACGCTGGAGAGCAATCGCGGCAGCTGCCCGAGTCGCTGCCCTTCAGAACGTACATCGAACGTAGCGAACGTGCTCGAGGCAGTGCCGCGCATCAGAAGTCGATCAAGTACTGGACGCAACGTACGGCCTCGCAGGCGCATCCGCAGTTGCCAAGACGCGACCCGGATCGTTTGCCGGAGGTGGCGCAGTTCAGCCGATGGCAGTGGCGAGTTGCGAAAGATGTCCTCGAGCCACTGCAATCGGCAGCGCGATCCCTGCATGTGTCGCTCAACTCGCTGTTATGCACCGCTTACGCGGATGTGCTGCGGTTGTGGTCCGGCGACGAGGCGTTTTGCATCAACGTCATCGTATCTGGTCGTCCACTAGGATCGGACCAGTTTGCCAACACCTTGGGAAACTTCGGTAAGACGCTGCTGCTCGCAATCCCCGCACGGCGGCCCGATAAGTTCTCGCAGCGTGTCTTTGCGCTGCAGACTCAGCTATATACGGATCTGCAGCACGCACAGGTCTCCGCGATCGAGGTCGCACGATCGTTGCGACAGAACCGATATGACCAGCCGATCGGTCCTGTGGTATTTGCCAGCGGCTTGGGAGTGTCCCATCAAAATGAGTTGCTGACCCATCAGCATCTCGGCTGGAAATTACGTGACAGCCACATGTCCACGCCACAAGTGTGGCTGGATCATCAGGCGTACTTCGAGGAAGGCGAGCTGATACTGAACTGGGACTGTGTGGAAGAGCTGTTCCCTGCCGGCCTGATCGATGCGATGTTCGAGACCTATCGATCTCATCTGTTGGCGATAGCGAGCGACCCCGCCGGCGTTGCGAGCGTTGTGTTGTCGGATTCGCATTTACGTCCCCGCAGGCTCGCGAATCAGACTGAGGCACAACTGCCGAGCGAGCTGTTACATCAAGCGTTCTTGCACAACCGTCGTGAATGCAAGGATGCGCCTGCCCTGATCGCCGCAGATCGGACGATCAGCTATGACGTACTGTGGCGCTATTCCAGTCATCTCGCTGCAAAGCTGCGTGCATTGGGTGTGACACCGAACTCGCTCGTTGCCGTCGTCGCGCGCCGCTCATGGAGGCAAATCGCCGCGGTGCTCGGGGTACTCCAAGCGGGCGGCGCATATTTGCCCATCGCCGCTGAGGTCCCTGCGGCTAGAAAGCAACTGCTGGCGTCACAAGCGGCAGTGAAAGCCATTCTGGTCGATGATGATCTGTCCGCCGAGTGGTCCGAAGCGGTGCATCAGAAGAGGCTCGTTCTGGAGCAGGTGTTGCCGGACGCAGTGCCCGAATCCGGCGTCGACCTCGAGCCGGTGCAACACTCCAGCGATCTTGCATACGTGATTTACACATCGGGATCAACCGGCGTTCCCAAGGGCGTTGCCATCAGCCATGCCGGTGCCGTCAACACCGTAAAGGATGTGCTGCATCGTTTCGATGTGACCAGCCGCGACGTTGGGATTGCGATCTCCGCGCTGAACTTCGATTTGTCTGTGTTCGATATCTTCGGCTTGTTGAGCGTTGGCGGGGCGTTGGTCCTGCCGCCGGCGTCGAACACGCCGACCCCGAAGATTGGCTGCGCTGCATGGCGAACCATCGGGTGACGCTCTGGAACACGGTGCCGGCGCTGATAGAAATGCTGCTTGAGTACCTCCCGGCGCAACAGGCGGCAACGCTGGCGAATTGGCGCCTGGTGATGCTGAGCGGCGACTGGATCCAGCCTTCATTGCCTAGCCGGATCAAATCGGTTGCGCCCAACGCCGCGGTGATCGCGCTCGGTGGAGCAACGGAAGCGTCGATCTGGTCCAACTACTTCCCAGTGGGGAACGTCGCACCGAGCTTGAAAAGCATTCCCTACGGTTGGCCACTGAGTAACCAGCGCTATCACGTGTTGAACGACGCCCTCGAACCTGCGCCCACCTGGGTTGCCGGCCAGTTATATATCGGCGGAGTGGGCTTGGCGGAAGGGTACTTTTGCGATGCGGAGCGAACTGCGCAGAGTTTCATTCTTCATCCTCGAACGAATGAGCGTCTGTACCGGACCGGCGATTATGGACGCTATCTGCCCGATGGCAGCATTGAGTTTCTCGGTCGCAGAGACACCCAGCTGAAGATCCGGGGCTTTCGTGTCGAGCTGGGGGAAATCGATGCCGCAATGATGCGAATAGCGCAGATAAAGGACGCGGTCACGATTGCCCGGCAGGTCGGTCAAAGCAACGACCTGCAACTGGTGGCATTCGTAGCAGTGGCGCCCAAGGCGGGCGGGCTCGATCCCCATGCCATCAAGGAGTATCTCGCGACGCAGCTGCCTGCTTACATGGTGCCGTCGGTCATCACGGCGCTCGATGCTCTGCCGCTCACTAGCAACGGTAAGATCGATCGCAAAGCGTTGGCAGTGTACGAGATCGGAGCGCCGGCAACTGAGCGCAAGAGCTATCGCAAGGCGCGTGATGCACTGGAAACAACCCTTTGTGAGCTGTGGTCCGAGTTGCTTGGTGTCGCTACCGTCGGTGTCGATAGCGATTTCTTCGAGCTGGGAGGCTCTTCGTTGATCGCGGTTCGGCTGCTCAATGCCATCCGAGCCCGCATCGGAGTGACGTTACCGCTGGCCTCGCTCTTTCACAACGCAACGGTCGCGCGGCAGGCAGTCTCAATCCGCTCAGCGCAGCCGGAATCGAAGCGTGAAGTTGCGTCACCGTTGGTGATGATTCGAGCCTCGGCCCGACACATGCTATGCGTCGTCCATCCCGTAGGCGGAAACGTCCTCTGCTATCGAGAGATGAGTCAGCTCTTAGAGCAGGGTATCGGTGTAGTCGCGCTGCAGTCGCTCGGCCAGAGTCAGGACCGAGAGGTGGAGGGACTGGCCAAGCACTACTTGCAAGCGCTCGCCAGCGCGGGCGCTGGTGAAATTCATCTGTTGGGCTGGTCAATGGGTGGCGTCATCGCGCATGAGATGGCTCTGCAGCTGGAGTCCCGTGGGCAGCATGCACGCAGCCTCACGATGATCGATAGCTGGATGCGTGACGATTCCGTCGCAATGACCGCGCTCGATGAGAATGCGATCACGCGACTCTATAAGCGCGATCTCAATGCTGCCGGCGCCCAATGGCCGGATGTACAGC
This sequence comes from uncultured Gammaproteobacteria bacterium, assembly GCA_963710595.1. Taxonomy (GTDB): domain Bacteria; phylum Pseudomonadota; class Gammaproteobacteria; order Steroidobacterales; family Steroidobacteraceae; genus Steroidobacter. Next base: position 418,507 of record CAVQAZ010000001.1, on the reverse strand, counting down.
AGGATCAACGTGCGGAGTATCTGGCCAATTATCTCGCGCTGCTGCGGCATAGACCAGGGACCGTTGCCGCCATCACACGCATCTATCGCGCCACACGCGAGCAGCCACATGACTTTGCAGGGTTGACACCCTTCCGCTCGCACTCGGGCTCGATGACGGAGGTGTCATTGGATGAGGATCATTTTTCGATCATGCAAGGCGCCGCCCTGCGCCGCATCACAGGCGAGCTGACGCAGCTGGTCACTGGCCCAGTGCGTTAGTCGACAGCACGGCAGACGCCTCGCCTGGTCAGAGTTAATTCACTCTTACGAAGGAAAGTAAACATGAGCTCATTGTCAGCAAAGCAAAATCACCTCGATCGCCGTCCCTTGTCCGCCAGTGAAGTGTTGCCAGCCTCAATCTACAAGCGCCTAAGCGCCGTTATCGGTACGCAACCGTTTCGACGGCTCAGCAACGAGCCTGAAGTTCAGGTCAGTTGCGATCGACTCTGCCAATCACTGCACATCAATCGCTTTACGGGCCCGGCACGTGCCATTCTCGGCGGTGACAAGAGCCATTACTACATGCACTCGGTCCAATCGGTTCAGCAGGAGATCGAGGCTCTACTGAAGCTCGGCATCTCCTCCGTGTACTTGCAGTTACAACCCAGCGAGCCCGGTCTGCCATACCGCGCCATCATTGATCATTTCGCGGCCACGGTGCATGCGATTCGCCACTCCTATGGGACAAAGCTGTTCATGGTGGTCGATCCCCAGGGAATTTGTATGGGCGAGGACCTGCGTTGGGGGGCGCGCACTGCCAGCGGCACGATTGACCCCGAGCAGACGCTCGACCTGCTCGCCGAAGGCGCGCATTGTCTGGCTCAATCCGGAATCGACGCCATGGTGACCATCGGACGCGCCAACTTCGAGGCCGCCGTTGCACGCTCCGGATTGGATCGCTTCGACCCGTCGATTGAGCTGTGGGCGTTCTCGACCAATTCGGAGACGCCGAACGCATATTTTGACGTCACCGCGAAGGATATCAGCAAGGCAGAGACGCACCAGAAATTGATCGTCGGCAACAACAGTGAAATGTTCCTGCGGGCGCTCCTCGATGTGGCCGAGGGCGTCGACGTAGTCGTGCAGAAGCCAGTCGAGAACCTGCAGATCCTGTTCGGCATGCGGCAGCTGATCGACGGTACGTTGCCAATCGAGTCCGTGCTGAGCGATCCACGCGTGCAGCGGCTGATCGAGGCCAATCCGTTGTTATTCGACGGTGACCCGTTGCGCACCGAGCCATTCAAGCAGCGCTTGGCGCGCGCGCGTCTGGGCGGCTATGAAGTTTCCGGAACTTACACGCTCTACAAGCACGTTGAGGATCGCTATTCCGAAGATCTTGCCGTGGCGATGCTCGAGGAGATGTATAGAAACGCGCTGTTCGCCGCTGGTGACCGGATTCGGTTCTTGATCGGCAGAAACATGCTGTGGTTCGCAGACGCTCGCAAGCGCGTGGGGATGGGTTGACCGTTTGCGGTCAGCCGGTCATTGGCGTACATCCTCATGCACACCACTACAGATCTTTTGTCCGACATCCCACAATTCGATGCGAACGAGTTCTTCATCGTGCTCGATGATTCCAGGGGCACGGCGCAGAGCGCCTCGTATGTGTTCTTCGAGCCCGTTGCGGTGGTCTCTTGCACACTGCCCGAGCACGCTGAGGCGGCGCTCGCCCAAATTCAGCGGGGCGTCGATCAAGGCCTGCATGCGGCGGGCTGGCTCAGTTACGAGCTGGGCTACACGCTTGAGCGTCCGTTGCGACCACTGATGCCCGCGTTGAGTCATCAGCCGCCGTTGTTGCATTTTGGGCTTTTCGAGCGACGCGTCCGTTTGAACGCTGAGCAGATCGAATGCTTCTGGCTGCGGCAGGCGGCCGTGGCGGACGCGGATTTCAGCGTTACGGCGCCGCAGTTGAGCTTGGTCGAGGCAGATTACGTCGATCGTATCGAACGCATCCACGAGTACATTCGCAGCGGTCACACGTATCAGGTGAACTACACGCAGAAATATCATTTCCGCGCCCATGGCAATCTGTTCGAATTCTATCGGCTGCTACGGCGCGCACAGTCGACTGAGTTCAGTGCCTTCATCAACGATCTACAACATCGCGTGCTGTGCTTGTCGCCCGAATTATTCTATCGCCGTAGGCAGTCTGAGGTGGCCTGCCGTCCCATGAAGGGCACGGCGCCACGCGGCGGCAGCGATGAGGAGCGGGCGCAGCTGGCAGCCTGGCTGCGCTCGGATACCAAGAACCTGGCCGAGAACCTCATGATCGTCGACCTGTTACGCAACGATCTGGGCCGGGTCGCTACCACCGGTAGTGTGCAGGTGCCGAAACTGTTCGAAGTGGAGGCTTACGGCACGCTGTTGCAGATGACCTCCACCGTCATGGCGCAGCTGCGTCAAGGAGTGACGTTCCCCGATCTCGTCAAGCACATGTTCCCCTGTGGATCCATAACCGGTGCGCCCAAGATTCGCACCATGCAGATTATCCGTGAGCTGGAGCCTGCCCCGCGAGGTGTGTACACGGGCTCGATCGGTTACGTGAGTCCCGACGAGTCCAGCTGCTTCAACGTTGCGATTCGCACCATCACCGTCGCCGCCGACGGCTCGGCGGAGATGGGCGTGGGAAGTGGCATCATCATTGATTCAGAAGCACGCTCGGAGTATCGCGAATGTCAGCTGAAGGGGCGTTTCATGACTGACCTCGCCGCAAAGTGCGCCGCCTGAGTGACGCGTTGCGTATTGATAGGGAAGCTCCATGACACATTTGCAAACCATCAAGCAGGAGCTGCGCGGTGTGCTTGCCAATCCTGAAGCGATCGCCGATGTGGAACCAACGGATGACCTGCGTAACGTCGCGCAGATGGACTCCCTCGGATTCATTCAGTTTCTCTCCGCGCTGGAGCGCAGATTCGACCTGGATCTGTCCACGGATATGGCGGCGTTGCAGAGGGCCAATTCGTTAGCAGACATCGACCTGCTCATTTGCCGCTTGCAGGGAGCCACTGATGATGCAAAGTAGCACGTCGCCACCCTGCTATCTGACCGCCATCGGTTGTGCTTTGGGCGAGCGCCAGTCACTGCTGACACTCACTGACTGCGACAGCCGTACGCTTCAGCAGCTATCGGACAAGGGCATAGAGTACTTCCATGCCTCTGCGCTGGCACCGTGGGAGCTCGCTGTTCGGAGTGCGCAAGTCACGCTCAACGATATGTTGCCGATGCAAGTGGCGGCAGTGGTCTACGCGACAAACACGATTCGCGACCGGGATGACATGGACTTTGCGCCTGCACGTTTTCTGGAAAAGGTCGGTCTGCCTCACGTACCCTTGCTGGGCACCGGCTTCAATGGTTGCGCCAACCTCGCCCTCGCATTGCAAGTCGGTCGCGACCGGCTGGCGAGCAGGCAGGGCGATGTGCTGATAGTCACGACCGACTCTCAGCATGGACAGAATCGTGTGCTAGGAAGCGGTTCGGGCGTGTTCAGCGATGGGGCTGCCAGTTGCTGGTTGACGACGCAACGACCGCAAAACGGCTTCCGTCTCGACGCCGTCATTCTGTCGGGCGACGCTCGCATGCACAGCGTCGATCCCGCGCGCGACACGCTAGCCTTACTCAAGGGGACGGCGGACGGTGTTCGCGGTCTATGCAAACGTGTCCTGGAACTGTTGGTCGTGGAGGCGACGCATTTCGATTGGCTGGTCTGCGGCAACTACAACCGCTCGGTACTGCAAACGTTCAGCGGGTTGTCCGGTGTGCCGATGAGCCGTGTCTTTCAGGGAAACGTGGCTACCGTCGGGCACGCACATTCGGCCGACGGGCTGATCAATCTCAGCGATCTGAGCCAGGGCGGCTTGTTGAGCTCGGGCCAACACATTCTACTGCTGAGCACGGGCCACAGTTTCTGGGGCGCGGCTGCGCTGACGGTTTGTTGATGGGATGGAAGAGGATCATGCGAATGCAAGCCCTGGAACGATCGCCGGTGATGCAACGATTCGCCCCCGAGCCCGGCGGCGATGACCTATCCCGACACTCGTTCGTGCAGGAGCTGATGGCTGCGATCTCCAAGCAGCATGAGGCGACGCTCCAATGGTATGAGAACGGCGAGCTTCTGACTCGAACGCATGCGAGTGTGCACGAGGATGTGATCGAACTGCTCGGCCGGCTCGCCGCGTTCCACGACGGTCGTGCAATTCCACTGTCGCGCGGCGCAACTTGGGTGATCGCGGCGCCTCCGAGCTATTCGTGGGTGCTGCTGGCGCTGGCGGCGTTCTATCGGGGTATTCGCGTCATCGCGTTACCAGAGACCCTCTCACCCGAGGAAGTTGCGGCGAGCCTCGAGGACCTGCCGTTCGATTGGGCTTTTGGAACCGAGGCGACGATGGATCAGCCGGCCTTCGCGGGTCGACATCTCAAATTCGAGCAACTGCGCACGCTGCCCAATGCAGGCGCAACCATGCAGTCAGTGACTATGTCGCCGGCGATGAGTCTGGTTGCGTTCACTTCCGGCACCACAGCGGCAAGCAAGCTCAAGGCATTTGAGCTGCATCCGCAGGGCACGGAGTTCTTTGCTCGCGCGTTCACAGCGGCATTCGGGCTCGTTCCCGGCGACAACTGGTTGATCACATCGTCGTTCTCTCACATCGTGCATTTCGAATATGTCCTTAGTTGTCTGCGACTGGGCCTGAACATCCAATTGGCGAAGCCTTTGGATCTGGTCCTGAACGCGCGCGCTTTGCAACCATCCGCCGTGATCACCGTGCCGGCGGTCTATGAGCAACTGCTCACGTCCCTGGAGACCCGCATCTGTCGAAATACGCTTGGCCGCTGGCGCTTGCGTCTCGCGCGGCTGCTGCCTGAGCGCGGCTTGACGAACGAAACCTGCAGAGCACTGCTCAGGCGCGCCTTTCCAGAGGTGGCTGCGCTGACCGGTGGTCGGCTGAAAGTCATGGTCATCGGCGCCGCCCCCAGCACTCGTTCCCTGAAGCGCCGTCTCATGTGCCTCGGTCTGCCCTTGTATGAAGGTTACGGCATGTCAGAGGTCGGCATGATTTCTTGTAACGTCCCGGGAGCGAGTCGATTCGGCAGCATTGGCCGGGCATTCGCGGGCATCGAGACACGCCTCACCGGGGATCATGTGTTGCAGGTAAAATGCGCCTTTCGCCGCACTGAGGCTCACATCAATGTTCCCGAGGAAGACAGCCGCCGTGTCTTCCTGACCGACGGTTGGATAGATACAGGTGATGTGGTCGAAGCGCGCAGTGATGGGTATTTCTCGATCGTCGGACGCCGTAAGAGCATGCTGGTGACGAATCGGGGAGAGAAGATCAATCCGCTGCACATCGAGCAGATGTTGGAGGAGGGCTCCGCCGTGCTCCATGCCGTGCTGGTCGGCAACGATCGTCCCTATCTCACTGCCGTGATTGCGGCTCGGGAGCATGCGACCCCGCAGGCGGTCGACAGCGTGATCAAAGCCGCGAATCTCAGGCTCTCGGTGTCACAACGTATCCAGAAATTCGTGCTCGTGCCGGATCCGTTTACCATCGAGAACGGCTTGTTGACACGCACCGGCAAGGTTCGTCGCGATGCTGTCCTGGAGCTCTATCGACGAGCGATCGATGAGCTGTACGCAGCTTCCCCGGCATAGACGCAGACAGAGACTATGAACAGCTCACGCTCGGGCGAGCATTCACCCAGGTGGTGTCACACCCAGATTGTCGGCTTCGGCCCGGCGGCGATGTCCTTGGCGGTGGCTGCCGATCGCCACGAATTGTTGGAGGGGTTTCTGCGGCGAGGAATGGTCTTCATCGAGCGACGTCGCCTCTCGCAGTGGCAAAGCTTGTCCTATGACATTCGCGCGAACACCTTCGCGGGTGGATTCTTGGCAGGCGTCCGTGACGATGGTGCTTTCGCGCCGATCTTGAACTCGGCCGCGGCACTGGAACTGCGTCGTGCTGCCAAACAACGAATCGCACTCCCCTATGCGTCAAGCTTCCTCAAACAAGCGTCGTTCCACCTTGCCGAGCAGCTGGACGCGTACCCACGCTCGGCGCTCATACAAAACACGACAGTTGCCGCACTGAGCGTTGCTCATGACGGCGTCCTCACGAGTCTGGATGGGATGGGCCGCAGCCTGGCTCGTAGTGCGCACGCCGTGATCGCCACGGGTGCGGAGGAGTGCCTCTGGGATAGCTTGCGCATTACAGCGGGTGTCGGGCACGACAGATGGGTCCTGTCTGAATCGGTTCTAAAGCGAGCATGCGATGCGAAAATCGCGGCGGCGCTCGGCTCCGGCCGATCCGTCATCGTCATTGGCGGCTCCCATAGTGCCCTGTCAGTGACAGAATATCTGTTGCGACGGTTTGGCGAGCGGATATCGCGAGCACAGGTCAAGCTTGTGCGGCGGCGCCCTGTCAGGTTGTACTCGGACGCCCGTCGCGTGTACGTGGCGATCCGCTCGTTGCGAGAGACGCGAGTTGAAATGCTTGCCTGGGATGGAACAGACCTGCCAGCGAGCTGCCTCGATGCCGCTCTATATATACAAGCCACCGGCTATCGCGCGCGGCCGCTTGCGCTATACGACGAACTAGGCACGCGGCTGGAGCTGCGAACATGTCAGGGCAATCTGTGCGTCGATGACCGATGCCGAGTTTTGCTAGCTGACCGAACGCCGCTGGAAAACGTCTTTGCACTCGGGTTAGGGCACGCGATGAACAGGCCGACGCCGTCGGGCAAGCCTGAGTTCCTGGCGGCCGTGCATCACTTCTATGAAGCCGCCTCGATTATCGCGCAGCACATCGCGGCGCGGCCAGCCATTGACTCCCGGAGGATCCTCGACAATGCGAACGATCAGAATGGAAGATCCGCGTCCCACCGAGAAGCCTGAGGGTGCACAAGATGGCGGTGAAAGGGCACGTCTTCTGCAATTGGGCATGGCTTATGCGAACTCGCAGGCGCTGTACGTGGCGGCCAAATTGGGTCTCGCTGATATCCTCGCCCGTGGTCCGGCGAGCATCGCAGAGCTGGCTTTCGCAACCGAGGTCGACGCCGCTGCGCTCGGCGGCGTCGTGCGAGTGCTGGAATCGCTAGGGGTGTTCACCAATGCGCCACACAACGACTCCTGGACGCTTACCAGCGCGGGGCGCTACCTGAGGGGCGATGTCGAGGGTTCGTTGAAAGCGATCATGGTGTTGCTGGGGGAAGAAGAGTACCAGGCATTCGGGCACCTGTTGCACTCGGTGAAGACTGGCCGAAGCGCATTTGCGCGAGTTTTTGGTCAGCCATTTTATGAGTATCTGCAGAGTCATCCCGAAGCCAGCGCGAAGTTCAGCGATGCGATGTCGGCCATGGAACGTTTGCATGATCAGGCTGTTGCACAGGCTTACACTTTCAACGGCAGCGAAACCGTGGTCGACGTTGGCGGCGGCCACGGCAGCCTGTTGGTATCCATCCTGAAAACGTACCCGCAGGTGCGCGGTGTGGTGTTCGATCTGCCGGAAGTAGTAGAGCGCGCACGCACAGCGCTCGCCAAGCAAAACCTGTCCAGCCGCTGCGCGGTCGAGGGCGGCGATTTCTTCGAGCGCATCCCGAATGGCGATGTAATCTTGCTGCGTCGCATCGTCCACAATCACGACGATTCTGACAGCGTTCGGATACTCAATAACTGTCATGCGTCTGTATCTCGAGGCGGCAGAGTCTTGATTATTGAGCGGCTCCTCGAAGCTGATGCCCGGCCTTCATTTACCAAGCTCGCGAGTCTCTCCATGTTGGTACTACAGGGCGGCAGGGAACGACTTGAACAAGAATATGTTTCGCTGCTAGGCCAGTGCGGGTTTGAATTCATCGCGAGCCGGCCGACGGCGTCCGGATTGAGCATCATCGAAGGACGCAGACCGAATTGACGGCAGGAGCCGCAGACCCAACTCTTAACGACAGTATACTTTCTAGGCTATCATCGTCGCGCCACGCCCTCCGGCATCTTCCGCGAAATCGGAAGCGGCAGTACGAGATCGGAAGAACTACGGATGGGGATATCGAATGATGCGAAGCCTACCGAGCGCGATGAGTTCAACGCAGGAACTGTCGTACCAAACGACCGGCGGTCTTCGCGTCACTCGGGTCAAACGACCAGTTGAGTACTCGACGGCCATCGAGGAACTGGCCGCGCAGCTGGATCGGCGGCAAGGCGTGTTGCTGTCCTCGAGCTACGAATTTCCGAATCGTTACAAGCGGTGGGACTTAGGATTTGTCGATCCGCCGCTGGTCTTGACGTCCCGCGGGCGCGCCATGGAAGTGCGTGCCTTGAATGCTCGTGGGACCGCGCTATTGGCGATGGTCGCCCGCAGATTTTCTCAGCTCGAGATCCTAGAGAGCGTCGAGGTGAGCGCGCAGCGTCTGGCTGCCACCGTACGGCTGCCACCGCGGCGCTTGGCCGAGGAGGAGCGCAGTAGTCAGCCTTCTGTATTCTCCGTGCTGCGCTGGATGATCAACCTGTTTGCCAGCGATCGGGACAGCGAATTGGGCTTGTACGGCGCATTTGGCTACGACCTCGCGTTCCAATTCGAAGAATTGCCGTTGAAAATGCCCCGGACCGTCGAGCAACGGGACCTGGTTCTGTTCGTGCCAGATCGATTGCTGGTCCGAGATCACGAGCGCAACGAGGCTTATTACCTCGAGTACGATTTTCACAGTGAAGGGCATACCACCGAGGCGTTGGTTCGTGATGGCGCGGAGTCGCCCTACGAGCTGGCGAGGAGTGTGGCGCAACCCAGCGACCACAAGCCCGGCGAATACGCGTCGGTCGTGAAGACCGCGCTCCAATCCTTCGCACGCGGCGATTTGTTCGAAGTCGTTCCCGGTCAAACATTTTTTGCGCCGTGCTCTGATAAGCCCTCGGCTATTTTCAACCGTTTGCGCCAGCGCAATCCCGCGCCTTATGGCTTCTTCATGAATCTCGGTAACTCGGAGTTCCTGCTGGGCGCCTCGCCGGAAATGTTCATTCGTGTGAACGGCAAGCAGGTGGAGTCATGTCCCATTTCGGGCACGATCGCACGCGGCGCGAATGCATTGGACGATGCCACTCAGATTCTTGCGCTGCTGAATTCCGAGAAGGACAGCGCCGAGCTGACCATGTGCACGGACGTGGACCGAAACGACAAGTCACGCGTCTGCGTGCCGGGCAGTGTGACCGTCGTTGCGCGACGGCAGATCGAGATGTATTCGCGGCTGATCCATACCGTCGATCACGTCAAAGGCATTCTGCAGGATCGCTTCGATGGTATCGACGCATTTCTTTCGCACATGTGGGCGGTCACTGTCACCGGCGCGCCGAAGTTGTGGGCCATGAAGTTTCTCGAACAGCATGAACAATCGCCGCGACAGTGGTATGGCGGCGCTATTGGACGAATGACGTTCGACGGCAACATCAACACCGGTCTCACTTTGCGGACGATGCATATCCGGCACGGCATTGGCGCCATCCGCGTCGGCGCGACGCTGCTGTACGACTCCGATCCCGAGTCCGAGGAGCGGGAAACTCAGCTCAAGGCGTCCGCGCTGTTGGATGCGATCACACGTCATGATGATGTTCCAGCGGATGCGTCCCGGATGACGAAGGCGCCGTCTGCCGGAACACTACGCATTGTGCTGGTGGATCATCAGGACAGTTTCGTTCACACCCTGGCCAATTACTTGCGTCAAACCGGCGCCGAGGTCGTCACGTGGCGGTCTGGATTCGGATTCGAGGAACTGCGACAGCTCCAACCGCATCTGGTCGTTCTTTCGCCGGGGCCGGGCAGCCCCAAAGACTTCTCCATGCACACGACGATCGACATGGTTCGCAAGCTCAACCTGCCGCTGTATGGCGTGTGTCTGGGACTGCAAGGCATGGTCGAGTATTGCGGCGGCCAGCTTGCCGTTCTGCCGACGCCGGCTCACGGTCGAAGTACTCAAGTGCGCGTCACTGGAGGGCGCTTGTTCGAGGGCCTGCCTGAAACGTTCACGGTCGGTCGCTATCACTCGCTTCATGCGCAGCGCGATAGCTTCCCAGCTGAATTGGATATCACGGCAATCACCGAGGACGGCATCGTCATGGCCGTCGAACACAAGCAGTTGCCGTGGGGCGCCGTGCAGTTTCATCCCGAGTCGATTCTCACCGTGAAGGATGAAATCGGTTTGCGCATGCTCGAGCGCGCCATTCAGGGATTGTGCCGGCAGAGACATTAATCGCATCGATCCTTGGTCCGTCCATCCGGGATCGTTGTTTACGCCGCCATGTGGACTCATCCCGAGACCGCGCTGACTTCATGGAGCGGCTTTTTATCCAGGAGTCGGTACATAGGGTAGATAAGCATCATCGCTAGGGCCAATGAGACAAACAGGACCGGTGCCGACTCCCCCAGTAGGTACCCGCCGGTGACTGGACCCAGGAAGAAGGCGATGTAGCGAAGATCGAGCAAGCCCAATACCAAGCCGTGATCGGCTGCGCCGGCGTATCGGGTAACGAGCGTGTCCGGTAGCGGAAACAGAAGCACTTCCGCATAGGTGTAGAGAATGACCGTCGCACCAAGTACCCAAAGGCTCGATTCGGCGAAGATCAGTGTGATGAACGCCAGCGAAAGCGCGGCTGATGCCGAGATCACCTGACCCGCGGGTGACAACAGCCTGGTGACCCAACCGATGTTGAAGGTCAAGAAGGCCGCCAAAGCGGCGTTGGCCAGCAGCAGAGAACGATAAACGTATTCGGACTGCGCACCATACAGCCCATGCAGATAGAGTGGGATGGTCGTTGTCAGCTGAGAGACTCCCAGAAAAAATAGCAAACCGATCAGAATGAGGATAAGGATGGGGGGTACGTTTAGGGTGCTTTCGCGCCGCACGGGTAGCGACGCGCGTGCCGGAGCAGCAGGTATCCCGAACGAAAACAACAAAAGACAGCCAAAGTGAAGGGCCGCAGCCAGGAGAAAGCCAGCCTTTTCACTCCAAAGGAGCAGCAAGCCCGATAACACCGGCCCCAGTATCGCGCCGTATATCAGCGATAGGTAGCGTATCCGAAACACCTTCCCGGTGCCGTCGTCCACACCTAGCAGCTCCTTCTTAATGGCTGGCTCTAGCAGCAGTCTGGCGAAGCCGATGATTAGAATGGCAGCAACGACGACTGCAATGTTTTCAAAATAGAAGATGCTCAGCAGCGCCAGCGAGTACAGCAGATTGGCCCACTGAATCTGGGATGTGCTTTGCCATCGATCGGCTAGCCAGCCGCCCCACCAGCTCCCGCAGGAGGCTATCAAGGCGATGGAACCGACCAGCGCGCCAATTTGCCAGTACGACAGCGCGTACGCGTTCCTAAGCAGCATGCTCAGGTAGGGAAAAAATGAAAAGAACGATATGGAGGAGAGAAACATGCTCACGTACAGAACATTCCTCTTTCTTTGGTTCGTCGTCACCGTGACTCCTTATCGCAATCGATGAATTGGCGGTATCTCAGCGAGCAATGGTGATCAGACATGCAATAACACGTGCGCCTTCGATCAGTGACGGTGGGGTCCACTGGTTGAGCGGCGACGCTCATCGTCTGAGGACAGCTCGACGGTCAACGGCGATACCGTGCGATCTCTCAGTCCTTTGCTTACGTATGAATCGCAGCGCGTTATCAATATGTTCGATCCATATTTGAGTTGCTTGACTCGCGCGAGATGAATGAGTAATCGGGATCCATTCCAAAGCTCGTTCGTTTCTTTTCCGCACCTACTGCGTCGATAGCGGTACGAGGAAATGTTCGGCATTCGTGCAAACATCCATATCTCGCCAAGATCGGAAGCGAAGCAGTGTATGAGTTCCACGTTAGCTTCGTCAATCAGAGCGGGAGCAACCGTTGTCTTGTGTCGTGGAGTACCCTAGTCGAAACTTGATCAGAAACGTCACGCCCTCGCAGCGCAGATGCGTCCTTTGATCGGAGATCGGAATTCTCGATGGCTATTCTGAGCCAGCATGGTGTTGCAGCGCGCGCACTGCACATGTTCCATCAGACGAGGAGAGCACGAACAAGGAGCGATGGTTCCGTTGTCACATGCATGACTTATACGCTCACTATGAAACCACCTTTCACCGTGTCCATGGCGAAATGCTAATTACGCGGCAATGGGCGTGTGGAAGAGGCCGGAACAGTCCGATCGCCATGCATAGTGATCGAGATTCGCCGGTTGACCTGCAGTCGTGCCGCATCGCTCGACGGGCGTTCGGCCACTGAGTCCAGCGTGAACACGTCGCTGGTTGTAATAGGGGGCGAATCGATTCAGCTTGCGACGGAGGTCGAGACCGTTCCAGAAGAAGGTCTGGCCTCGTTGAACATGCGGCAGACGCTGATGCCGTCGATATGCGCCGGTTCGACACCGAATCCAATGATACGCCGCGAAAAGACATCCATCACGACCATCACCCAGAAGCTCTTCAGCAGGATCGACTCGCAGCGAAACAGATCGACGCTCCATAGGCTGTCGCGCGCTTCAGCGATAGCAGAGAGCCACGACGGATCGCTGCCTCCCGACTTTGGCAGAGGGTGGTTCGCCAGAATCCTGCGCACCACGTCCTTGTCGATTTCCACTCCGAAGGCGTGCGAGATCTGCTGGGCAATGCGGGGGCAGCCGAAGCGTAGATTGAGGCGCTTGATCTCGAGGATTGCGGCAATCAGTTCCTTGGACGGTCCCTTGGGGCCGGGGCGGCGCCGGGTGCTCGCGGAAAACAGCCATTGATACTTTCGTCGGACCAGTGCCCGGTGAAAGCGCAACAGCGTCGCGGGCCTGACGGCGACTGCGATTTTCAGCATACGTTGAGGAGCAACGAGCATCGCGCCCAGGCCCAGCAGGATGCGGTCCAGTGTGCGGAGCCTCGGCGCCTTCTTTCGAGATCGATTCAGGATCAGCAGCTGATGTTTCAGAAGAAGGGATTCGATAATGACTGCGCGGGCCCGCCAGGCGTCACGGTCCTGATCGGTCGTGACAATGAGATGAGCTATCAGGACGAACCAATCCCGCATGATGTGAACAATGACTGGGGTTGATGGCGTTCGCAAGACTATGACTCAGTCGTCAACTGCGGCAGACTTGCAATTCGCCATGGTCACGTTCGATCTCGGCCGAGGTGAGTTCGCCATCGGCGACAAGCTTTCGATCGGCGTTTATTCGCCTGAGCGTACACTCGTCGACGTTATTCGGCTGCGTCACCGGGAAGGGTCGGATGTTGCGTGGGAAGCGCTTCGCCGCTGGCTTGCTCGCAAAGGGTCGAAATCTGCAGCGCTCTTGACCATGGCGAAGCATTTTCATGGCGCCGAACGTGCGCCGCGGCGCGCTGGAAGTCGTTCTATGACGCGTCCAGATCGCACATGGCATCGAGCCGCGATCGCTTGCGCAATTCAGGTGATTTCGGTGATCGTCACATTGGCCGGGTGTATCACGATGTTGAGGCCGTGCTCAATGACTTGTTCCTTTCCATACTCGTCGAGATTACCGACGGCAGGCCTGCATCCAACAATGTGAACGCCGTCGATTGATACGTGCGCACGGAGCCGCTGGTCGCCGTTAATGTCCCCCGAGCGCTGTAGCTGATCCCAGCATCCGCCAGCTTGCAGCTGTTGAAGTAAAGGACGTTGATGTCGTGATCAACGGCAACCTCGCCAAGATGCGGAAACTCGAGATACGCGGTAGATTTCCGATTGAGCAACAGTCCGACTGCGAATCTCATGACATCGCTGCGGTAAGCCTGCAAGCAGATGCCCCATTAGTCGGCGAAATTTGCCGCCGCGGCGCTGAGTGGACACCACACCGCCCTTGCCGCCCTGCGAGATCATGTATTACAATATTGGCATATGAGTCAGACAGTCAGTGTCCGTCTTACAAAGGAACTTGCCACCTGGCTCGAGCAAACCTCGAAGCGCTCTGGCATTCCCCGTGGTCGCATCATTCGCGAGCAATTGGAAAAGGCGCGCGAGAGGGGCGTGGATCAGTCTTTTATGCGACTCGCAGGCACTATTCGCGGCGCGCGGGATCTGTCGACGCGTAAGGGGTTCTCGCGCCCGTGAAGGGCATCGCTGATACGGGATTTCTGGTGGCGTTCGCAAACGCCAACGACAAATACCATGGCTGGGCCGTGCATATCGCGGCCGACATCACTGAACCGCTGCTGACGTGTGAGGCGGTCCTTGCGGAGACTGCGTTTCACCTCGAGAGCACGGCGGTTGTTCTCGCGATGGTGAACGAGGGGCTCGTCACGCTGTCGTTTGACTGCCGTGAGCATCTCGTTCAGCTAACCCGGCTCGCCGACCGCTACGCCGATCGGAAGCCGGACCTTGCAGATTTATGCTTGGTACGAATGAGCGAGCTTTTCCCGAAGCATTCGGTGATTACCATAGACCGCACAGATTTCCGAATTTACCGTCGCAACAAGCGCGAAGCGATTCCGATTCTGTGCCCACCCGAGCGTTGAGTGCAGACAAGCCGTAATATCCGATCCGTGGCGGGAGATCTGGTGGCAAATCGAGGGATTTCGGAGTGAAGCAAGGGATCAGGGTCCAAGCAGAGCAGCACTTCGCTGATCCGTCCCTCGTTCAAGTCCCAATCCCTCGCACGAGTTTCGGCCGGTTTTCCGGCGAAACTTGAAACACAAAGGTTGAGCGATGACGACATGGAGTGTGCTGGTTACGTAAGAGATGCGGCCATGGCCGGGGGCGCATTACGATTTCCTGGTGGCAAATCTGGTGGCAAATCGGGGGTTCAGCGGGGTTTTCAGGGGTGCGCGGCTCACGGTAAATCAATAAGTTGTTGAATCAACGTAGACGTCGTCGGGTTCGAGTCCCGTCCGCTCCGCCATTTTCCCTGAGTTCTTTCAATGACTTAGGGAATGAGTTCGGCAGTTCACTGCCCAATTCGGTGCTGAACCCGAATTAGCGAACGAGTGTAAACAGCACTCTCGCACTCGCGACAACGCCCTCTGACCCCATGTTTCTTAATCACTAGAAGCATCCGGGCTTGAGGTCGTTAGTGCTTGTTTCATCGTTAGAAGTCGAGTCCCCAACTCTCCCTTTCTCGGTTCTTCTGACGCTTCGCTGACCGGCGACGTTTTCTTCCACTCTCTTGCCTGCTGCGGCTGCTGAGCCCTCATGGCGCTGCCATAACCGCGTACAGGTTTACTTGTGTTGCGGCCCCTTGGTGCAGGATGACGTCTACGCGGGCCTTGAAGGACGCTGTGCGGACTCACGCGTCACTAAGTCTCTACCGTACCCTGCTGGCGTCTCTGAGCGCGGATAAGCAATGCGTGCCAGGTGCTCATCACGTTTCCAAATTCGGAGCGATGAGGCATGACGATAGTGGGCGGAGCGGGGGAAGCGTACGGGCCGGATCCAGTGGCCGAAGCGGTGCGCTACTTGCCTGGTCAGACTGCGAAGGTGCGCGGAGCTCGAGGGCGTCCTTCTCGCTCCGGCGGGGTTGAACCCGCAGGCGCTGATCACATCCGTTTCGATCTCACGATCGATGCAAAGCGCATTCGGCCCACGAAGCGTTGGGCTTCAACGGAAAAGAATCTGCACTCAGCACGACAACTCCTTGCTTGGATGAGGAGGCGCATTGCCGAAGGCACGTTCGTACTGGCAGACGAATTTCCAGAGTACGCCGCCCGTCAGGGCGCACGAATACCGGCTACAGCCAAAACTTGTGCGAATGTCATTGATGAGTTTCTGCGTCATCTGGAAACGAAACTCGCCCGGCGCAAAGGTATATCGCCCTCAACGTTTGAGGACTATCGACAGACGCTGAACCGCGTGTGGAGGCCTCACATCAGCAAATGCATGGTCACGAGCGTGACGCCATCGCTGCTGCGAAGCGTGGCGGATCAGCAGTGTCCCTCCGCGCGGGCGTATAACAAAGCGATCGGTGTAATCAAGAAGTTGTTTGATTTTTGCTTAGTTGACCTTCCCAGTCACGGCAATCCGGCTGCGCTGGTCGAACGTGCCAAGATCGCCAAGCGACGCCCTGATCCTTTTAGCGTCAAGGACGCGGAGTCGCTGATCGAAAAATTGCACGCAGATTGGGGGCCAGCTCAGGGGAACTTTGATGAGTTCCGGTTCTTCACGGGTCTTCGAACGTGTGAAGAGATCGCGTTGAGAGTTGATGACTATGACCGAGAGCACCATAGATTGAATATTTCAAAGACGCGCGTTAAAGGGCATGAGCGGTATCAAACGAAAAATGGACGCGACCGTAGTGTGAAACTTTGTCGTCGTGCTGTTAACGTGCTTGAGCGGCACCTCCATCTGCGCAACGAGCTTGTGGATCGAGGGATCATCACGCACGATTCCCTTTTCTTCACCGATAGCGGGAGACCCATCCGCAACCTTGGCGTAACGGGTCGACGCTGGAGAAAATCGATAATTGATCTCAAGATCCGCTATCGGTCACCTTACGTCGCGCGCCATACCTCAGTAAGCTGGAATCTAATGATCGGGCGGGAGCCGCAGTGGGTAGCAAAACAGCATGGCCACCATGAGCGCACAATGTGGACGAAGTACGCTTCGTGGATCAATGGCGCCGAGCGCTCGGAGTGCAACGAGATTCGCCGCGCGCGCCGTTCATCAAGCGCGTCCGCTGTCTTGGCGCCCATGCGGCGAAGTGGTGCGAGTTTGCCGGAGAGCGGAACTGAACCTCGGGTCGAGACGGCTCTGAGTCGCGCAGCAACTCCTCCAGAGCACATTCAATGCGCAGGTGGGATCTCGCAAACGCTTTGACCATCGCGCAGGAGAATCGAGTTGCTCGATGGCTTTATTGGATCAGAGGATCAGACGAGGAATGCGGGCATCGCTGATGCGCGCAGGGGGATGACCAACTTGGTGTACGAGAGCCCGCTTGCGGTGTTGCCGATCGCGAGACCGGCCGCATAGACCCGGGGGTTGGCTGGCAGGAAACACGCCGTGGAAATTTTCCATTGCGAGAGCTGATCACCCCGATTGGATTGGTCATTGTTCAGTAGCCACTCGGCGGATGACGAGGTAGCCACGGACGACGTTAGCTGCCAATCTTCATGACTCACATCCTGACACTTCGATCCCGAAAGGATCAGACGGGCGATGGGTTGGATCGCGTGGAGCGCTCTGCGACGATCAAGTGCGCTCGCGTGTGACGGTGGAATTTGATGCGACGCCCTCAATTTCAATCTGCTTTAGAAGACGGTGCGCGCGGCGGCGCGGGCTTGGGTCGCCTGAGCTCCACCCTTTTCAGCCCGTTGTAGTGGGGGACAAATGGCGCACAAAGCACGCGGCAATACTGATGCGTCACTGCCGGAGAGCAAGAGGATCTACCAATATTGGGTGGAGGTCCGTGATCTGCGTAATGGATCGACATGTACGCTGCCGCTGAGGATGACTCGGAAGATATATTTTCCCAAAAGGAAAGAGGTACCACGACCCGCCGAACTGCCTGCAGCTTCAAGATGGTGCGGATACCCTCGAAGCTAGAGATCTCGACGAACTCGCCGCCGCGCTTCGCGTCCGATATCCTGATGCGACCTACGAGCGGCGACTATATAGAGAGCGCAATCTTGAGGCCGAACGCAAGTACGCCGAGGCCCTCCAAGGGCTGATTCGGCTGGTCGCGAGAGCTGCATACAACAAGCTCGCGAGACAGTGAATCGACCGAGCGTCACGGCGATCGGGCAGGTCCGACGTGCATGTCGATCGTTGCTCGAATGGCATGCTCGGTGCAATGTTTGCCCGGCGAATTGAGAGACTTCGTTCATCCGTTAAGCCTCGATGGACCTCCGAAAGATATGAAAGGAACACCAGCACACCGGAACCGTAGGCGCAGCACTCGGATCGTTTCGCCTGCCACTCCCACATTGAAGATGTTCCAGCCGACGAGTTGGGACGGTCCGAAGGCTGAGTACCTCTCGCATTTGCTGACCGAGTTGGGCCGTCTGGGCCTGAAAATCAGGGATATCGAAAGTCACGATCGGCCGCCGAACACGCGTACCGTTTTGTCCGACCTGCTGGCGTATCGAGAAACAGCGAACGAGGCGTTCGCTAGGCTCATCGATTGGCAGCGGCTCGATCTGGCTCAGATGAGATCGCGCGTCGAGGCGGACCGGTCTGCCAAACCGAGGATTGAAGTCTCCGCAGAGATCAGCCAAATGAACAATCTATCGGTCAGGTGGTATCCGGGTGGGTACCATCGCAGCTACTACGTATTCGACGGCAGCGGCTCGGGCCGAGCCAACGAGATCGCGCAGCGCAAATGGGATAGTCGACCGGACTTCACGTACTTTACGGGAGACGAGCAGGCATCATTTCAGGGACGTGCGACGAATGAGCTCATGTATGTCCGCGGCGTGGGCCGCTTAGAGCCACCACTTTAAAGGTCACTTCTTCGACTCCTTGCGCAGGAGACGTGCCGTGGCCACGTGGGATGAGGCCGTGAGTCTTGAGATGTAGCCTTTTTTCTTCTTGGCCGTTGGTTTTCGCGGATGGGAGCGGAAGCGTTTCGGATCGACGTTGGCGGCAAGTTCCAGCAGGAATTTGGCGAGTCGTTTGTCGCTCAAGGATTGATAGTGTTGCCATGGGTCCGTGGCCAGAGCCATCGCCAGGATCATGCCGGCGTAACAGGCCCTGACCTCAACGGCGATATAGTAAGGAGAAATCTCCATCTGCTGCTTCTGCAGCGCTCGCTCATGTTGAATACGCACCGCAGTTTTCAACAGCGTCAGCACGTTGTAGGCCAGCAGCGCCACCCCGAAGGCCAGCAATGCCGCACGCGGCGCTCCCAATGTACGCACTTCACTGTGCAACACCGACTCCAAGCGCTGAAACAGATTCTCGATGCGCCAGCGACGTCGATACAGTTGCGCCAACGTCTTCGGCTCAAAACTATCCGGTACATTGGTCAACAAACGGATGACCCGCTCGCCGTCCTCGGTCGACTCATCCAGGTGCAATTCGATTCGCCGCAGCCGGTGAGTGACTGGCTTCTCACCGAGCGGTTCTATGATGCTGACGCTCTGCTCATAGAGCATTCCTGTCTCAACACGCCCGATGCGCTTGAGTGTCGACACCTCAGTCGGGTTGGGACTGGCGCCATGCTCGCGAATCAGAAAATGCGCGCCGCGTTCAATCAGTCCGCACAAAATAGCCCGGGTACTGAAGTTACGATCGGCAATCCACAGATCCCCAGCCTGGGCGCTGCTGATCAGGGCGCTCATCAACATCCGCTCCTGCGAATGCGCGTCCTCCCACGGCAACACGTCCACCGCCATATCCAGATCCGGGTCGTACACCACCAACGATTGACCTGGCAGTGCCGCGCCACGCACCTTCTTCAACACCTTCAGCCGTTTCTCACTGGAGGGCAGATGATTGCCGTCCACAATCCGCAACCGATACCCTTCGATGATCGGCGCTTGCTTGCTCGTCAGTTCCTGCACCACCGGCACCAATCGATCGGCACTGCCGCTCACCAGCTTTCTCACCACCTCGGTCTCGGTGTTCCTCAGCTTCCCGTACAGCGCCTGAATACTGACCGGCAGCTGCATGCTCTGAGCCGCCGCATGAACCGACGGACGCAGCCCCATCGCTACCAGCGATATCGCCTCCACCGTGGTGGAGAACAACAGCTCGCGCGTGTACTGAGCCTTGCTCTCCTTCTCAAACATCTCATCGATCCACTTCGCATCCAACGCCCGATCCAGTCCCAGCTGCGCCATCATCGTCAGCGGGCTCTGTTGCGCAAAGAGCCTCAGCACTTCGTTTGCGATCAATGCTCATCCTCCCGTCCACTACTGACGGGAAGATACAATGCATTTCAACTCAATGAGTTGCAATCACTTTGTTATGAATTAGTCACCTTTAAAGTGGTGCCGCTTAGAGCCTGAGCCTCGCAATGAGTACGGCCCGTATGCCGAGTACAACCATGATGTAGTGGACGGCATTTTGCTCTGTGTGGTCCGCTCCGCGTACGAGGCGCTGATTCAGCAACTCGAGCTGAGTTTTGAGGTGGAGGTGCTCCACGCATTCGATTTTGAGATTCGGGAGCAATCAGATCCTAGTGACCCGTTCACCGAGAGGTTCCCCCTTCGGCGGGTGGTCAACTGGAGTCTGAAGGATGCGCAGGAGCTCAGGCGTGCTCGCGAAAAGGAGGCTGAGCAGCAGCAGAGGCGGCGCGATCAAGCCGAGCTCGCGAGGGTCGAGGAGACGTTTGGCATTACGCTGGAGCAATTGATCGGAGCCGTTGAGCGCGCTTCTACAAGTCTGAGCGTCGATTCCGCGGCTAACCGTGAAGAGGCGAACCGAAGGGCGGCAAAGGCACTGCGCGCAACGGGTTCTAAGATTGATGCTGGGCAAGTGCGCCGGATACGTCAGCTCATAGAAGAATCTAGGAGCGACTTGCTTCCACAGTGTCTGAAGCCCACGGAGGCGCGTGTACCAGACAATGTTGTTCCGTTCAGGAGCTAATGTGGAATCGGAACCGTCGTCAACGTACGTAGGCAATCATCATCCATTGCAGCTCAGTGCTTCGAGGCGTGTCGGACGAGAAGGGCTTATCCTTTCTACCCCTGCGGTGTAGGTGACGTTTCGTCCAGATAGATCGCGCGCCGAATTTGTTCGACGTCTCCTTCACTCGTCCCTTTTGACCACGCCGTATAGATGCTGAGCATGGTGACAGGGCTGTGCCCGTGCAGCTCAGCCAGGCGCACTGGGTTGCGACCGATCATGAGATTCCAGCTTACGGAGGAATGGCGCGAGGCATATGGTTTGCGATATGGAATCTCAAGCCTACTGAGGGTCCGTCGCCATCGCCGATAAGGATTCTTGATGTCAACGAAGGGCTTGCCATTTCTATCAACAAACAGGTGGTCGTGATCGATGCGACCCGATTGCTTCATGCGGTCTCTGAAGGCCAGTTGTCGCTCAAGAACGGCTATCGCACGTGGGCAGAGCTCCACGATACGAGATTCGCCGGTCTTCGTTGTATCTCGATCATTCCGACGTGTGCGTGACTTTGTGACCTGAAGTGTCCCGTGGCTTCGATCATAGTCAGCGACTAGCAGCGCAATCTGCTCGGACTGTCGCAGGCCGGAGAAGAATCGGAACTCGTCATAGTTACCCTGTGCCTCGCCCCAGTCGCGATGAATCGCGGCAATCAGCGTCTCCGCTTCTTCTATCGTGAATGGGTTGATCGGCGGTAAGCGGTAACGCAGCGGCGTTCTTCCCCCTCGCGCGAAGCTGCGGACAATGTCGCTCCAGTTCACACAACCACTGGAGCGAACGATGGAGCAGATCAAACGGCGACGATTGGGTGCGGATGCATGGCGAGCGATTCTGGAGCGCTTTTCGCGAAGCGACCTGACAGTCCAGGCGTTCTGCCAGCAAGAGGGCGTCAGCGTCGCGAGCTTCTATCTGTGGCGCTCGAAGCTGGCGGGATCCCAAGAGCGATTGCGGCCGGCGCGCGCGGTTGTCGCGAGGCAACCGAAGGCGGATTTTCTCGATTTTGGCACGCTAGACAGCCGCACGCATGAGGTGCGTCCGCCGGCGCAGATTGCGTCGCGTTGCTTTGAGTTGCGCTTGGATCTGGGCGGCGGCCTGCAACTGTACCTGGTGCGCGGCTGATGTTCTTCCCCGAAGGCCAGATCCGCGTGCACTTGTATGGCTATCCGACCGACATGAGGAAGTCGTTCGACGGCCTGTACGCGCTGACGCGGGAAGGGATGCAGCGGGACCCCCTGAACGGCGACTTATATGTATTCATTTCGCGCCGAGCGACACAGATGCGTGTTCTGTATTTCGATCGCTCAGGGTTTTGTGTCTGGGCGAAGCGGCTCGAGTCGGGTCGTTTTATCAGCGACTGGCGTGCCGTGCAGTCACGCGAGATGGACTGGACGGGATTGAAGCTGCTGCTCGAAGGGATCGAGCCGGCCCGACAGCGCAAGCGTTTTCGGTATGTCGTGCCCAAGCACGAGCGCACACAATCTGCGGCTGATGCGATAAACTTTGCGCATGGTGAACGCAGTTCCGATCAACCCACCGAGCGTTGCTGAGATAGAACGCATGAGTGCCGGAGAAGTCGCTGCGTTGATGCAATCGAAGGATGTGAACATCCAGACGCTGCAGCAGCAGGTGGATGCACTCAAGCATCAGCTGGAGTGGTTCAAGCGCCAAGTGTTCGGCTCGAAGAGCGGACGTTACGCACCCCAGCCCGATCCGTCGCAGTTGTATCTGGGAGAGGTGCTCCCCACCCCCGAGCAGACCCCTGAACTGCGCAAGAGCGTGCCGGCGCATACCCGCCGCGTGCCGCGCCGGGATCCAGCGAGCGAAACCGCGGAGGCACTGCCGTTCTTCGATGAGTCGTGCGTGCCAGTGCAGACCATCACGGTGGCCAACCCAGAGATCGAAGGACTGTCCGCCGATCAATACGAAGTGATCGACGAGAAGGTGAGCTATCGGCTCGCTCAGCGGCCTGGCAGCTACGTGGTGCTCAAGTACGTGCGATCGGTGACCAAGCGCCGGGACACCCAGAAGATAAGTTGCCCGCCGGCGCCGCGCGGTGTGATCGAGGGTAGCCGCGCCGATGTGAGTTTCCTGGTGGGGTTGCTGGTCGACAAGTTTGCGTGGCACCTGCCGTTGTATCGGCAGCATCAACGTCTGGCAGCCATGGGCATCACGGTGAGCCGGCAATGGCTGACCCAGCTGGTGCAAGCGAGCATCGCGCTGCTGGTGATGATTTATAACGCGCAGCTGGACTCTATTCGTCGCAGCCGGGTCAAGGCGATGGATGAGACACCGATCAAAGCCGGCCGCACGGGCCACGGCAAGATGAAACAGGCGTACTTCTGGCCGGTGTATGGCGATCAGGACGAAGTGTGCTTCCCGTTTCACCCCTCGCGCGGTGCGCAGCATGTGCGCGAGGTGCTAGGGCTGGATCATGTGCCGGGATCGGTGCTGCTGAGCGATGGCTACGCAGCGTACGAGAGCTTTGCGAAGAAGGTCGATCTGGTTCACGCGCAATGTTGGGCGCATGCGCGCCGAGAAATATTCGAAGCGCAGGCTGCCGACCCGCAGGGCGCGCACGAAGCACTGGAGCAGATCCAACTGCTCTACGACATCGAGGAAGACATTCGAAAATACAACCTGCGCGGTGACAACAAGCGTCTGCATCGACTGACGCATTCAAAGCCGCGCGTCGAGGCGTTCTTCGAATGGCTGCACGGCAAGTTCGAGCAACACGGACTGCGGCCGAGCAATGCCTTCACCAAGGCACTGGAGTACGTGCGTAAGCGCCGTGCGGGGCTGGAAGTGTTTCTGAGCGACCCCGATGTCGCCATGGACACCAATCACCTCGAGCGTGCGCTACGTGCGGTTCCCATGGGTCGCAAAGCGTGGAACTTCTGCTGGACCGAACTCGGTGCCGAGCACGTCGGCATCGTGCAAAGCCTGATCGTCACGTGCCGGTTGCACGGAATCGATCCGTACACTTATCTCGTCGATGTGCTTCAGCGTGTCGCCGAGCATCCCGCCTCGCGTGTCGCCGAGCTCACGCCGCGACTGTGGAAGACGCTCTTCGCGGACAAGCCGCTGCGGTCAGATTTGCACAACTTCAAACATTGAGCCAGACGTCGCTGGCTTGCCGCTTACGCCCGAGAAGCCGCTGCGATGGACTGGACTCAGAGACGCCACGCATTTCGCCGCCAGTTGCTATCAGCGTTGGCCGGCGCGTGCGTTTGGTCCTTTCACCCCTGAGTTCATCGATCTCCCACGGCCGAGCGAAGACTGTTTGTATCTAAATGTGTGGAGGCCTGCGGACAATCAGGCCCGGGTTCCCGTGCTCGTGTGGATTCACGGTGGCGCATTCCTCGGGGGCTCGGGCGCAGTCGAGATCTACAACGGCAGCCATCTCGCGGCCCAAGGAATCGTCATCGTTTCGATCAACTATCGAGTGGGACCTTTCGGCTTTCTCGCGCATCCGGGCTTG
The DNA here is from genome assembly GCA_963710595.1 of uncultured Gammaproteobacteria bacterium. Lineage (GTDB taxonomy): Bacteria > Pseudomonadota > Gammaproteobacteria > Steroidobacterales > Steroidobacteraceae > Steroidobacter. Next base: position 394,470 of record CAVQAZ010000001.1, on the reverse strand, counting down.
AGCGGTGAATCGAAGCATGCCACTTCGGGCAACTACGGTCTGCTGGACATGGTCGCGGCCCTCACCTGGGTGCGAGACAACGTTGCGCGATTCGGCGGCGATCCGCACGCCGTAACCATTGCTGGGCAGTCGGCCGGTGCAGCCGCGGTCAACGCTCTCATCGCATCGCCTCTCGCGAAGGGCCTGTTTGTGCGGGCGATTGCGCAGAGCGGCTCCGGGATGGGCCTGATTGCAGTTCCATTGCAAGAAGCTCAGAAGGACGGAGTGCAGTTTGCGAGATCCTTGGGTGCAGAAAAGCTGAGCGCACTGCGTGCGCTGCCACCGGAGAAGATACAGGCAGCCGTCGAATTCCCCGACGTTAGCGACGTAGGCAAGGACAAGGACCACGACAACGGGCCGCGCCTGCGATTCGTGCCGACCCTCGACCATTCCGTGTTGGCCGCCGACCCCGAGAATCCGGCTGCGCTCGTCCCGGCAAAAGTCCCGCTGATGACCGGCTACAACGCGGATGAGAGCTGGATGCCGGACGTCATGACGAGCGTCGCTCAGTTCGAGAAGTCGGTGCGAGCGCGGTATGGGTCGCATGCCGATCGGTTCCTGGCCGCGTATCCCCATGCGACCGACGCCGAGGCGGCTGCTTCCGCTCGCATGATCTCGCGGGATCGCTACATGGCATCGCTCCTGCTATGGACGACGAAGCGAACCCAGGTCACGCAGCAGCCCATCTATGCTTATATGTTCGAACACGCGCTGCCGATGGCGAAACCGCCGAGCTGGGGCACCTTCCACACGGCGGAGGTCCCCTACATTTTCGGCACGCTGAACGAGCATCAGCACCCTTACACTAAGGACGATTGGCAAGTGGCGGCACAGCTCTCCGCGTACTGGCTGAATTTCATCAAGCGAGGCGATCCGAACGGCGATTGCCTGACGTCGTGGCGTCGCGTGGACCCTTCCGGCTCGGAAGTGATGGGCCTCGGCGATCGGCCCGGGGCCCGGCCTGCGGTTTCATCGCCTGAGCGGCTGACTGTGTTCCGTTCGTATGTCGAAGAGGGTGGAATGCTGTCGCTGTTTGATCGCGGTGTCGATTCGATGACGGCGACAGCGCAAGTCCCTGCTTGGCGGGTTCCTGAGCGCTTGACGCCACAGGTAGCTTGTGGTCTTCTGATATTAGAACAGTAATTTTAATTTACAGTGGCGGCAAGCCCACGGAATCCCATGTACGAACTGTCGGCCAATATCGAATACATGTTTCACGATGCCGGCGAAAGCCTCGAGAAGCGCATTGCGGCGGCGGCTGGGGCGGGAATCCGCAAGGTTGAAATGTTCACCACCGACGGTCGCGATGTGGCGTCACTACGCAGCGCGCTCGACAGTAACGGCGTCCAGATGTGGACCGTGCTCACGGATCCGCGGACCATGCTAGTGGATCAAAAAACGCATGACCATTTTCTGGGCCTGTTCCGCCGGACTGCCGAGAATGCCCTGCAGCTTGGATGCCCCCACGTGGTTTGCGGGTCCGGCATGGGCGTTCCTTACCTGAAGCGTCAGGACTCGCTGCGAATCGTTTCCGCGGCTTTTGCGCGCGCAGCCGAAATCGCTGCAGAGCTGGGCGTCACTATCCTGCTGGAGGCCGTGAACACACGCGTCGACCACCCGGGCGTCCTCTTCAGCCGCACGGAAGACTCCTCCAATGTGGTGCGTCATGTGAATTCTCCGCGCGTGAAGGTGCTGTATGACCTCTATCACTCGGTTGCAGAAGGCGAAGACACCGAGGCTGTGCTGAAGCAGATCGCGGATGAAATCGTCCACGTGCAGGTGGCCGATTTTCCCGGTCGCGGTGAGCCCGGCTCCGGAAAGATCGACTGGAACGACAAGCTCAGGCAGTTGCGCGACAGAGGCTATGCGGGTGTCATCGGCGTTGAATGCCACCCCACGCGGCCCTCGACGGCCGACGCACTGAAAGACTTCGTCGGCCTCTGCCAGAGCGCATGACGTAGCGATCCTTGACGCGAGTCTCACTGTGGAGCGGGTTGCGCACCGCTCACGGACGAACTGGTCTCTTGCGCGATCGCGCCGGTTCTAAGCGCAATCAAACGCCGCGAAATTAGCGCCTGCCGTTCTCGGGATATTTCGAAACCACGCACGATCCCTATCAGCAGGACGCCCGCGATAGCGATGATGGTGATCACGAACAAACCGAGCGACTCGATCTTGTCTGCAGGCATGCGGTTGACAGGCAGTCCGACCGGGAAGCTGACGAGATCCAGAAACACTCCGGACACCAGTCCGACGACTGCGCTCGCGGCTTGCAGACCGAGAAAATGCACGGCCGACACCAACCCTTGCTGCGGCCGGCCGGTGTTGGCCTCATGCTCATCGCTGATGTCCATGATCAGCGCCCCGAGCGGGACGAGATAGATGCCGTAGAGGACGCCGCCGAGAAACCGGCAACCGGAGACGAACCAGCCCATGCCCTCGCTCTCGGGCGACGCGCCGAGTCCCAGCAGCGGCAGAGCGATCGTCACCAGGGCAAATAGCAGAAATCCAATCAAGCCAAAGATCATGACGGCTCGATGCTCGAGGAGCCGCACCACGCGCACGGCAGCGATGACGCCAGTGAGGCTGCCGATCGCGCCCGCCACAAGAACGATCTGATTCTGATCGGCGCTCAGTCGCCACAGGTATGTCGAGAGATGCAAGGTGAGCTGGTTGACGGTTGCAAGCGTGACCAACACGATGAATATGAGCGCGATGAGGCGGCGGAGGTTGGGTGTCACACGCACGGCGAGGAGGAGCGCTCGGAGAGTCGCGAACACGCCTGCGTCGGAAGTCTCTGCGGGCTTCGGTTTCTCCATTTGCTCCAGTGCTCGCAAGCGAGCACGAGTTCCGACGATCGCCACGATCATCGCTGCAGCGGCTAGCAACGATGTCGTGAGGCCGAACGCGGTGTAAGGCGCTGGGTTCAATTGGCCTTTCGGAAACTCCGGTGTCGGCACGAAGAACAGCTGGAACGCCAGAAAAGGGACCAGCAGCACCGCTATGTTGTTACCGACGTTCCGCAGCATGGCGATAACTGCCCGTTCTGCGGGATCACGACTCAACTCTGCGCCAAGCGCCAACGCGGGCACCGTGTAGAACGAGATGCTGATCCGTGCGAGGAGGCCGAACGCAGTGAGCCACGCGAACAAGCCGAGCTGGTCCAGCGTACGCGGCGGCGAGAAGACCGCGATCAAACCGATTGCAACGGTACGACGGCGGCGGTCATCAGCGTATGACGCCTTCCCAGGGGCGCCCGACGCAATCGATCCGAGAGTGTGCCGACATAGGGATCGATCAAGGCGTCGCCAACCAGGATGATCGCCAGGGCGAGGCCCAGAAGACTTCCACTCAGGCCGACCACTTGGGTGTAGTAGAACAGCACGAACATGTCCCACGCGACGTTCTTGATGAGCTCCGGCGTGCATCCACACAGCCATGCGAGCCGCGTGCCCAGGCCAAGCCGCGCCGTGAATGCTTCGCTGGCCGCCTCAGACATCCATGACCTCCTGCTGGTCACAGAGCACATGGTTGAGATATCGGAGGCTGGTCTGAATAGCTGCCATCACTGCTTCAGACGATGCCATTTCCATTTCCAGAAAGTGCCATTGCATGCTCGTGGCGGCAGCCGCGTTCAGCAACGCTTGGAAGTCAATCTCGCCTTTACCCAATGGTTCCGCATAAAGATGCGGAACCGCGTGTTCCGGACGCCTGCCGTCGCGCAAGTGCAGAGCGTAGAAGCCGTCGGGTTGTCCTCGCAGATAGGCCGCTGGATCCATGCCATAGATCAGCGTTCCAGTTGGATCGAACTCGATCAGGCAGCGTCGAGGATCGATGACCTCAAGCAGGCTATCTGCCGGGCAAGCGCCGTCGCACATCTGCCAGAGATTCGCCTGTGTGTGATATCCGAAGTCCAGCCCTGACTCACGAAAACGCATGCCGATTTCGTTCAGCCGCTCGAATGCCGCGCGCCACTGCTCAAAGCGCGCGTTGGCGGGCATCGGAATCGAGGCGACTATGGCGCGCTGGGTGCCAACGCCTTTGAGCCAATCAACCGTGGCCTCGAAGTGTTCATCCTGGACTTCGCGCCAGCTGATGTGTGTGCTTGGGACAATGAAGCCCGCCGCCACCAGTGCGTCGGAGATCGATTCAGGGGCCGCATCCGCCAGCGCGCCGAAATCTCCCCAGGGATTGCCGCGACATCCGGGAAACGAGGCTAGCTCGATCGCGCGAAATCCGAGCTGGGCGAGTTCGCCGAGCGTGCCGCGAAGGTCGCGCGCCAGTTGTTGCCGCAGACAGTGAGCCTGAATGCCCAGACGGTGAGGCAGCGTGTTGTTCTCACTCGTGGGTGCCACTATGGCTCCTCGTTCTTGACTGCGTCACAACGTCACCCACTGTGCGCCGCGACCGCTGCTCTCGACGCACTTTGCAACGAACTCCACTCCACGCAGTCCGTCCGCCGCGGACGGATAGTCACGCAGCGCGGCCTCGCCACGATGGATGCGGCGGATATCGTCGATGAAGAACCGGTAGATATTGGCGAAAGCCTCGAGGTACCCCTCCGGATGACCGGCGGGGATGCGTGCTGCTGCCCGTGCCGGCTCGGCCAGATATGCGTGTCCCGTGCGAAGGATGCGCCACGGTTCGCCGGCCGGCTTGTAGATCAGCGTGTTCGGCTCCTGCTGTCGCCACTCGAGTCCGCCCTTGGTCCCATATACACGCAGTGTGAGATTGTTTTCTTCGCCCGTGGCGACTTGCGAGCACACCAGCGTGCCTTTGCCACCGTTCTCCAGCCGCAGCAGGATGTTTGCGTCGTCATCCAACTGTCGTCCGGGCACGAAGGTCGTCAGATCCGCGCACAACGCTGCTATGCGCAATCCCGTGACGAACTCCAGGAGATTCTCGGCGTGCGTGCCGATGTCACCCACGCAGCCACCCGCGCCTGCCCGAAGCGGGTCGGTTCGCCACTCGGCCCGCTTGTTGCCGGCTTGCTCGAGCGGTGACATCAACCAGTCTTGCTGATATTCGACCAGTACCTTCCGCACGTCCCCGATCAACCCTTGACGCACCATATCGCGAGCCTGGCGCACCAGCGGATAGCCTGTGTAGTTATGGGTCAACGCGAACAGCGCTTTGCTATTGCGCACGATACCTTGCAGTTGGTGAGCCTCATCGAGCGTGGAGGTGAGCGGCTTATCGCATATGACGTGGATGCCGGCCTCGAGGAAGGCGCGCGCGATGGGGAAATGCGTGTGATTCGGCGTCGCGACGATGACGAAGTCGATGGCGTCCTGGCGCGCCGGCTCTTCCTTCGCCATGGTGAGGTACGAGTCATACGAACGATCCAATCGCCAGGCGGCGGCGCTCTCACGGGCTGTCTTGGGATCGGATGACAAGGCGCCGGCCACGAGCGTTGCCTCGCGATCGAGCTCTGCGGCGATTCGATGTACCCCGCCAATAAAGGCGCCGCGCCCGCCACCCACGATGCCGCCGCGAAGGCGGCGCGTTTCTTTGCTGACGCTCATGAGCGGTATGACTCCCGGCCGAAGCCTTGAATGGGAATGTCTTGGGCGGCCAGCACTTCGTGCTGGAGCGCGTACATCGCTGCCGCTGCTTCGTCGATCGCTTTCACGAACGCAAGCGAGCCCGAGAGAATCGGCCCGAGCTTTGCTTTGTCCTGAATGCGCGCGCGCGGATACTCATGCTCGACCACGAGATACGTGGACGAGGGATCGAGCGGCAGCAGTTCGCGCGCCGCCAGCTGATGATCGAGCCAATCAACGGATCGATTCTGTAGGTAGGCGAGGGGATCGTGCCGCGCGGTGCCCGGTAGCTCATGCTCGCAAAGCACGATTTGCTTCTTCCAGGCGTTCACTTGATCTGCGGGATTCTTCGATGGCATGGCTGCGCTCCAGTCACCGCGCTGCATCGTCTGCCCGCCATAACCCCAGGCGGCTACGCCGCGGGAATCGATGACCTGCCCCTTGACGTGAAAGCCGCCAATCAGGAATGCATAACCTTCGTCTTTGAGGAACTGAAAGATGGAACGCGTGTCCTGGCCCATCAGTATTGCGTGAGAAGGGTCGTAATGAATCCGGAACTGATCGCCGACACCGTGCTTCTCGCAGATCCGGTGCAGAGCGATCCACGGCCCGGGAGCATAGGCGAGGTTGTTGTGCCAGCGGTCAAGCACAGTCCAGCCCGGCATTGGACATTGTTCGACACGATAAGTCAGTCCGCGCGCCTTCGCTTCCTTGAGCAGCGGGATGAATACTTCCTCGAACATCGCGAGGTTCTGGTCCATCTCGAGGTCATAGTTGCGACCCACGAAGCCGCAAACCGCATCTACGCCGAGCAGGACTGCTGCATCGAACACTCGCAGCATGAACGCGTGTTTCTTGCGGCGGGCCGACTCGTCCGCGATCAGCATATTGTCGAAATACACCAGATCCGACAGTCCGACGCCGGTCGCGTGCATGGCGGCAAGAATCCGATCGGCACGACCACGGTCGAGCGGGGCGCGCAGATCCAAGGTATTCGCGACCGAATCGAGCAGAGCTTCCGCTGGCACGTCGGCCTCTGAAGGATGCAGCGCTGCCGAGAGCTGGATGTGAGGCGCGCCGATGTCGCGTGCGAAGTCGAGCCACTCTTCGACTGCGAGATCCGGATCGGGATCGCGACGCTCACGCGGCGTCAGCTCCTGCAGGGCCGCTGTCAGGACGCTCAATTTCATGGGCTTGAGATCGAACGGGGCCACATTCATTGCTCATTTCTCCGGAATCGATGGTGCGTAGTCGTTGGGCGTTGGCAGCACAGAGTCTGGTGATCGCGGCACAAGCTGCGGGCTCAAGCCGGATCGGTCAGGCGAAATACGCGCTGCGCCGTGAGGTGATAGATTCTGGCGAGCGTATCCGGCTCGAGTTTCAGCCCATCCATGCGTGCAACGGCGGCGCGCGCATCCTCGAAAGGATAGTCGGCCGCGAACATGATTCGATCGGGTCCTAGCACCTCTAGGGCAAGGCGCAGCGCAGGGCCCCAATTCATGCCGCTCGTCGTGATCGTAAAGTGATCGCGGAAGATCTCACTTGGGCGTCGTGAGAGCGGCTTCGAGCCGGGGCGGCGACCGCCGCCGGCCGTGTAGTGGGTGTCGATGCGGTCGAGGAAGAACGGGATGCCCTCGCCCATATGACCGATGACAATCCTGAGCTGCGGCAGCTGATCGAAGACACCGCTGAAAATGAGGCGCAATGCATGCGCGCTAGTCTCGACCGCGTAGCCCCAGATGGCGCCGACCATCCCGTACTCGCGATAAGGAGCGACCATCTGCGGTGACGGTGCGCGCGGGTGAATGTAGATCGGCACCTCGAGCGCAGCGGCAGCCTCCAGAATAGGCCGGTACGGAGCTTCGTCGAGGTAGTGCCCCGCCGTATGCGAGTTGATGATCGCGCCCTTGAGTCCGAGCGTTTTCACTGCCCGTTCCAATTCTCGCGCCGCGAAAGCGGGATCCTGCGGCGGAACGGCTGCAAGTCCCGCGAAACGACTGGAATGGCGACGTATCGCGTCCGCGAGACGGTCGTTCGAAAGCTGTGACAGATCGCGAGCCTCGCCGGCCTCAAACAGCTGCAAACCGGGCGAGGAGAGCAACAGAACCTGCATGGAGATGCCGGCGCTGTCCATGTCGGCGATGCGCCCTGCGCCAATGTCGCTGAGCTGGAGTAGCCACGGTGGCTGCGCCTCATCGCCCGAGCGGGCTCGATCGACGCCGAAAATCGCGGCTTCGCCGGGTTCTCGAGTGACGAGTTCCGGTAGAATGCGAGCCGTGGCGCGCGCCACTTCCGGGATATTGAAGCCTTCTTCGGTAGCGATGCGCCGCATGCGAGGCTGCGGTTCCGCGCGGTCAGCGCGAACGCCCCAGGCCGCGGCTGCGCCGGCTAGTATTCCACTCTTGACTACTGCGCGCCTGCTTATCATTCGCGAGCCTTTGTGGTCGAAGACAGTGAGTCGCCGCGGGACGATCCAGGCGGCGCGGTAAATCATAACAAGGATTCTAGTTTATGCAGCATTCTGTGTGGTCCAAGTATCGAACCTCTCGATCGCAGCCGTGGCGTGATGTGCCGGAAGGGCGGAATGAGGTAGAGTTGCGCCATATTGCGATGCGGTATTCCGCAAGAGGCTAGCTGCAATGGGGAAACTGACGTCCGATACAAAAGCTTCGCTGGCTCGCGAGCCGAAACAGGATCGGAGCCGAGCTTCCTTTGAACGCGTCCTGGATGCCGCCACGGAATTGCTCGCAGAAAGAGGCTACTCCGAGTTCACGCTGCAGGAGCTGAGCCGCCGCTCGAAGGTATCGATTGGGTCGATCTATTGCCGTGTCAGCGGCAAGGACGATCTGATTCGGCTCGTGCAAGTCGGTGCGCTCGATCGTCTCGATATCGAGCAGGCGACCTTCATCAACCGCCTGCGCCGGCAGGAACTGCCGCTCAGGGAGCTTGTGCCCGAAACCGTTAGTCAATTCGGGAGATTCCTGCGCAAGCATGCAGCGATACTGCGCGCCTTCATGGAGCTCGCGGCGCAGGACTCAGTCGCGGCAGAGGTCGGCCAAAAGCATTTCAATCAAGCTCTGCACGATTTCAGGCTCCTGCTGCTCGAGCGCCGCGGCGAAATCAGGCACGCGGATCCCGAGCACGCGATCGAGGCGTGCTTCCACGTGGTTTATGCCGCGCTGGGCCGCCGTCTTGGGTTGGGAACGGTAGGCCACGAGCCGGAGCAGGGAAACTGGGATCAATTGCTCGAAGACTTGAGCCTGATGGCGCTGTTCTTTCTGCTGGGCGATCCGCAGCAGGTGCGTCCCACGGCCGCTCGCACCCGATCGCGCGTACCCAAGAATAGTTGATCCGCTTTTACGACGTCGCTTGACGCCGCCAGCGATTTGTGATTTTCTAATAATAGAATTAAGATTTTAATTCTTATTAACGATTCGGGCTGCGTGGCAGCGCGCAGCCGGCGGTCACTCACAATGAGAATGGGGGTAGGCAGATGTTCGTGCAAACGTCTCAAGATCGGGTCCTTCCTTACGGACGATTGTCATTCATGGCGTCGTGCCTCATCGCGACGACATTGCCGTCGGTCTCGTATTCGCAGAGCGAGGGCGAGGGTACTCTCGAGGAGATCATCGTCACGGCGCAGTACCGAGAGCAGGGGGTTCAGGACGTACCGATCGCCATGAATGCCTTCTCTTCGCAGGACATCGAGAAAGCGGGAATCACGGATCTCGCGAGCATTGCGCGGCTGGCGCCGGATTTCACCGCAATCAACGACGTCGGTTTCGTCCGGCTGTCGCTGCGCGGCGTTCAGTCGAACAGCACCGACGAAGGCGGGGACCAGGCGATGGTCTTCAACATCGACGGCGACTACATCAACCGCGGCAACTTCATCAATGCGGCCATGTTCGATCTTGAACGCGTCGAAGTTCTACGCGGTCCGCAGGGAACGCTCTATGGACGCAACGCCACGGCGGGAGCAGTCAACGTCATCGCCCGCAAGCCGACACTCGATGGACTGGAGGGATCGGTATCGGCGGACGCGGGCAATTACTCTTCGCAGATTTATAACGGCGCGGTCAACTTTACGTTGGGCAGCCGGGCGGCGATTCGCTTTGCGGCGATGAGCGCCGAGCACGACGGATACAGCTCGCACCCGAACTTCCGCGAGGACACGAATGATCAGGATACCGAGGCCTATCGAGTTGGCCTGCTGTTCAACGCGACGGATGCGCTGTCGATCTACCTCGCGGCTGAGTATGCCGAGGAGTATTTCGTGCCGTCGTACGCTGCTGCAAACGCCAACCTCGCACCATACCAGGCCGATGCGCCGGTGCCGGGAACATGCTCGTCGCCGGGATGGGAAACGATCGCAGTGTTTGCGCCCGGCTTCGGCTGCGCGCCGTACAGCACGGACTATGTGAGCACTATCGATCGCGGCAACTACGTGAACTTCGCGCCGTGGCTGGGTTTCAGGCAGCAGGACACGACTTCCTATCGCGGCTCGATCGAATACACCGGCGCTATTGCGGCGATCTATCGATTCGGCTTTCGCGACTCGCACTGGGACGGAGCGCAGGGCCTTCCCAATCTGATGTTCTATCGGGCCGAGGACACTGACAATATCTCCCACGAGCTGCGATTCTCGAGCACTGCCGAGACCGGCTTGTTCTGGCAGGCTGGTTTGTTCTATTACCGGGAGGAAATCAGCAGCCGTGGCGGCCTGCATCTGCCCTTCGGCCAACAGGCAAACCCGACCGGCCCGGGAATCTACCTCAATACTTCCTACCAACCCGACTTCGATTCCGAATCCAAGGCTGCGTTCGCGCAGGTCGATTTGCCGTTCGCGGGCAACTTCACCGGCATCCTGGGAGTGCGCTACACGCAAGACGACAAGAGCGGCACGTTCTACACTTTTTCCGGCCCTCCGGCGTTTGGCCCCGGCGGTCTTCAGTTCCTGCGCCCGATCTCCGCGGCGACCAATGTCACGCCTGCGGAGTTCGACAACAACGAAACCACGTGGACTGTGGGCTTGAACTACGAGCCGAGCGGCGATTCGCTGCACTACGCCAAGGTCAGCAAGGGCTACAAGGCGGGCGGGTTCGACTCGGTGGGCGTTTATGCTCCTGAAACAATGCTCGCGTACGAGGTTGGTTCGAAGAACGAGTTCGGCAACTCGCTCTTCAACGTTGCCGGCTTCTATTACGACTACGAGGATCTGCAGGCGGCCGTGCTGCTCGATACTACCAAGGGCGCGCAGATCTTCAACGCCGGCAAGGCCGAGATCTATGGCGTCGAAGCCGAGTATCAGCTGAACATCACCGATGACGACCGCGTGAAACTCACCGCAAATTACCTGAGCGCCGAGTACAAGACATTCTCGCCGCTTCAGGAGTCCGTTCAGTGCGTGGGTGGGTGTAGCGCCAACACGGTGCCGAGCGATGCGAGCGGCAACAGGTTTCCCAATGCGCCCGAGTGGATCTTCACCGCCAGCTACGATCACACGTGGCATGTCGGCGCCGGTACGCTCACCGGCAGCATCTTCAGTCGCTACAAGGACGAGTACTACAACACCGTCTTCAATTATCGCGACAGCCAGCAGGACTCCTATACGCAGACCGATGTCAGCCTCGAATACCTGACCGGGAATGGCAACTGGAGCGTGCAGGCTTATGGCCGAAATCTCGAAGATGAGCGGCCCATGAATTACATGAACTTCGTGAGCGCCGGGCCGTCGAACGACGACTTCAATTGGCTCTTCGGCGCCCCGCGCACTTACGGCGTCAGAGTGTCGTACACATTTTGACATACACGTTTGAACGCCCCCGGCCATCGTGTGCCGGGGGTGCGCTTGACTCCTCCGCTCGGATGCTGTGTCCGTCCTGGCGCACGCGCGTATTTCGCGACATGGGCGGCCTGCATGGCGCGCGTTGACTTGTGAGTACTGACCGATCGAGTCGGTCAGCTCGAACTTTCATCGTATCTCACGATCGCAATCGACGCCCTTGGCCTCGGGCTGCTCGTGCCTGTGATGCCGCAGCTGATCGAGACTTTGTCCGGGCACGGGTTGCGGCAGGCGGCGGTCTATGCCGGAGCCATTACGGCGGTTTTTGCGACGATGCAGTTCTTCGCGGCGCCTTTGCTCGGCTCGCTGAGCGATCGCTACGGACGCCGTCCCGTTCTGCTCGTGTCCTTGGCTACGTTCGGCGTGAACTATCTGCTGATGTCGTTTGCGCCGACGCTTGCGTGGCTGTTCCTAGCCCAGGCTCTCGCCGGCGCCTTCGGTGCGACGCATAGCACCGCGGCCGCGTACATTGCAGATGTCAGCGAACCGAAAGATCGTCCACGGTTGTTCGGGCTGCTCGGGGCATCGTTCGGCGTGGGTTTCATGCTAGGCCCCGTCATCGGCGGTCTGCTGGTCACGTTCGGTCTGCGAGTGCCGTTTTTCGCTGCGGCGGGGCTGGCGCTCGTCAACGTGGTGTATGGCGCGATCGTGCTGCCGGAGTCCTTGGCCCTCGGACTGCGACAACCTCTCAAACTCTCTCACGCGAATCCGATCGGGGCTGTGCTTCATCTGAAGAGCCGGTATCTCGGCGGCAGCCTGCTGCTCGCATTACTGCTGTTGCACATCGCCAACTGCACTCTGCCGTCTACCTGGCCCTATTTCACGATGCACTCGTTCGGCTGGACGCCATCGATGGTTGGCTTGTCGCTTGGCTTTTTTGGCATCTGCACCATCCTCACGCAGGGCGCTTTCGTTGGCGGCATCGTGCGTCGCTATGGAATGTCGCGCGCATTGCATGTCGGGTTGGCCGCAACCGTCGTCGGCTTCTGCGGAATCGCGCTCGCACCGAACTCGGTACTGCTGGTGATGCTCATCCCTCCGGCGACCATGGGATACATGAGTGCGTCGTTACTGGCCAGTTGGCTGTCGACACGGGTGCCGCCAACGATGCAAGGCGTGGTGCAGGGTGTTGTCGCAAGCATCAGGAGCCTGGCGGCGATCGTCACGCCGCTCGCGATGCCGCCGCTGTTCAGCGAGTTCGCGTCGGACCGCGCTGTTGTGTATTTGCCAGGTGCGCCGTACGTAGCCGCTGGAGCGCTCGCTGCCCTCGGCATGTGGCTTGTAAATCGATCATTGCGCGTGCGACTGCCTGAGTCCTCGGTGCCCGGATAGAACGAAGCCAGGGGTGGACGTGGTCAAGCCCAGTCCGGCTCGTTCCAGGTTTTCCACTTGATGCTGCACCCGACGCTGGCGCGCTGATCATCGGGCGGCTTTCTGCCGGCGAGCAACGCATCGGTGGCCGCTCGCAAGTCCGACCCGCTCACGGACACGATGTTGCGCTGATTGCCGAGCTTCACGTCCCAGTCCGTATAGGGGCGACTGCCGTCGAACTGGCCTCGATAGAACAGCCGTCGCTCGCGATCGTAGAGAAAGAAGTCAGGCGTACAGATTGCCTCGTACGCGAGCGCCACTTCCTGGGACTCGTCGTACAGATATGGAAACGTGAAGCCGTGTTTGGCGGCCGTCTGCACCATGCGCTCGGGCGAATCGTCTGGATGGCTCTCGATGTCATTGGAGGAAATCGCGATGACGGCCACGCCTCGGTTCTGGTAATCACGTGCGTACGCGACAAAGCCGTCGAGGATGTGCTGGACGAATGGGCAGTGGTTGCAGATGAACGCCACGAGCAGCCCCTGCGCGTCGGCGAAGTCGTGAAGGCCATAACTGCCTCCGCCAGGGCTCGGCAGATTGAAATTTGTAGCAGGGCTTCCGAGAGTCAGCATCCGTGAGTGTTTGAGCATCGAGGCCTCCTAGGTCGCCTGCCAATCCCGTGGATCGCCGCCGCACAGCCAGAGCACCGCCATCAGACCGACGTCGTCCAGCAGCTTGTTCCAGTCGCCTTCACCCATCACGTCCCGTGTCGTGCCGAGTCCGAGATAGCGGCCGACCGACGCGTACATCATGGTGAAACAAGCGTCGACGGCGCGCACCGCGTCGGTATGCCGTATTTCCGCACGCTGCTCGAGCAGCAACAGTGAAAAGTCTGCTGCCGAGTGCCGGTAGTACTTCTTCCCGTTCGCCGCAATGACTGGATCCAATGGGGCGAGATCCATGAAGACGCGCAGTAGTTCGGCATGCTTACGAAGGAACGCTGAGTACTCCCTGACCGCGATCGGAATCAGTTGGCGCAACGCAAGGCTGCGGCGCCGCAGCCGGCCGATGACCTGCGCATGTTCACGCTCTGCTTGCTCCAAGAAGCGGATGTGAAGCTCGCGCACCAGTTCCTGCTTGTTATCGAATCGCAGATAGATCGATCCGATAGACACCTTGGTGCGACGGCTCAGCTCCTGCAACGTGAATCCGGCAGATCCATCCCGCGCGAGCATTTGCAGGGCCGCGGCGAGCAGTCGCTCCATCGATGTACGACTGCGATCCTGCTTCGGTTTTCGGAAGCGGGATCGGCGCAACGCCGCGACTTCTTCGGATATTCGGTGAGTGTTCATTCCGAGGAGGTCGCGTGTGAGTCACTCCAGGGATTACGCAGCGCTCGAGAACTCCGATGCTTTCCCATATTCCTGCGCGATGTATTCGCACGCGCGTACGGTGAGAGCCATCGTTGTCAACGTCGGTCCACAGGTGCCGTTGGTCACGAAGCAGCTGCTATCCGTGACGAAGACGTTCGGCGCGTCCCAGCACTGATTGTGCTTGTTGAGTACGGATTTAGCGGGATCGTCGCCCATCCGCGCGCCGCCACATTCGTGGATCGCGGCGCCCAATGCCATGCTCTTTCTGAAGGAGCGCCGGAACATGAAGCGTTCGAGCCAGGTCGCATTCGGGAGCACCTTGTCCGCATCGTCGAGGCCGAGCAGGCTCGCCGCGAAGTCGATGGACCAACCAGCGGCTCTGACCATCTCCTTGATGGCATCGAGCTGATTGCGCAGCATCTTGCGCTCGTTGTCCCTCACCGAGAGTTCGATATGCGGCACGGGGATGCCCCACGCGTCCGTCTTCCGCGGATTCAACGTGATGCGATTTTCGTGGTAGGGCAGCATCTCGCCCTGGGCCATGAATCCGAACAAAGCCGGATGGCCCTCGGGGACCGGCATGCGTCCGGCGATTCCTTGCACATTGAATCCACGGGCAAAGCCTGGGTGGTCTTTGCGGTCCAGGTTCTGGAAGCGAGGTATGTAGATGCCGCCGTGATTATCCGCCGGAGAGGTGCCGTCCACGAGTTCGAAGCCATCGCTGCCCGGCACCGAACCGAAGACCAGGCTGGGAAGCTGGTCCATGAAGTAACGGCCGAGCAGGCCCGAGGAGTTGCCGAGGCCATTCGGATGCGACGCGCAGGCCGAGTTCAGCAGCAGGCGAACAGACTCGATCGTCGAGGCACAGATAACCACGACGTTCGCACTGACATTGCGAATCTGCTTCGTCTCCGCCTCGACGTAGGACACACCGGATGCCTTGCCGCTGGCCGGATCGACAATGATCTGGCGGACGATGGCATTGGGTATCAGTTTCATTCGTCCCGTTTTTGCCGCTGCGGCAAGCGGGGAGGTGGTGCGCTTGGCTCTCGCCGCGTCGACCGGGGTCGCGTGCGCGGCGACATAGCGCCACGGCACGATCTTCCGCTCCGGCCATTGGGTCTCGATCAGTTGCTTGAATCGACTCTCGACTCGCGACAGACCGGCCTTGGCCACGTACTTGCCGTCCGGCAGGTTGCGGATTCCATCCGTGGTGCCGACGATGCCGAGAAACTGCTCGACCCGATCATAGTACGGAGCGAGATCGTCGTAGCAGATCGGCCAGTCCAGGCCGATGCCATCCTGGCTCGCTGCCTTGAAGTCGTAATCGGACATCCTGACCGCGACGCGTCCCCACGAAAGGAAACGGCCACCCACTTGGCGTCCGCGTATCCACAGGTAGAAATCGTCCGGCGGGCAAGTGTACGGATTCTTCCTGTCGTTGACGAACAGGAAGCTCTTGCCAGGCGAGAAAAAGGATGCACGTGCCTGGATGTGCTGTCCTCCGAGGGCGGCGCGGACCCGCGACATCGAACCGATCGCGCTCATCCCGGGGCGCTTGTTGAACAACGCCTCATCGAGCTCGGGGCCGGCTTCCAGCACGAGCGTATTCAGACCACGTTCTGAGAGTTCCTTGGCGGCAAAGCCACCGGTGGCTCCGGAGCCCACGACGATAGCGTCGTACTTCTGGTCCATCGACATGGTTTGTGTTTCCACCGAATTGCGTGATACGAACAGCGCGCTTTCGCCCTCGTATTATATAGAACGAACGTTCTAATTATCAACCACCGCGACGCAGACTGCTAGAGAATCTTCGATCGCAACAGATCGAGCGCGTGATCGGCTGCTCTGGCGGTCAAAGCCATATAGGTGAGCGAGGGGTTCTGGCATGCCGAGGAGGCCATGGCGGCGCCGTCGGTCACGAACAGGTTCGGCACGTCGTGCGCTTGATTGAATCGGTTCAGCACAGCTGTGCGCGGATCGTGCCCCATGCGGGCACCGCCCATTTCGTGAATGGCGCTGCCGCCCGGGTGGGGCAGGTCGGAGCCTGTGAGTACTTTGCCACCCGCGGCATTGATCATTGCCGCCGCTTCCTTCTTGGCATCTGCAAGCAGCTTGCTCTCGTTGGCGCCAAAGGCGAACTCGATGCGAAGTTGCGGCGCTCCGTCAGCATCGGTCTTCAGGGGATCGAGCGACAGTCGATTTTCCTTACGCGGCAGGCATTCGCCAAACGTTGTCAGAACGAATTTCCAGTCGCCAGGCCCGTGCAGGCTGTCCTTGAAGTTCTTGCCCAGGCCGGCCTGGCGCAGGCCTCGCGTCCAGCCTGCACGATAAGCGCCACCCTGGAAAGAATAACCTCGCGCGAATGGATCGCTCTGGTTATCGAGATTCTTGAAACGCGGGATCACGACACCGGTCGGGCGGTTGCCATGGTAGTAGTGAGCATCGAAGCCCGGCATCACCGCCACTGCGCCTAGGGTCGTGGCGTGATCCATGATGTAGTGGCCGAGCATCCCGCTCGAATTTGCAAGGCCCTTCGGGAACGCCTGTGATGCCGATCGGAGCAGCAAGGCGACGCTGTTGAATGCGCCCGCACACAGAAACACGGTGCGAGCGGAGTATCGCGTGCGGGTGCGGGTGCGCTTATCGAATACGTTGACGCCGTCGACGCGTCGGCGGCTCGCATCGTAGTTGATCGACTCGACGAGACTGTCAGTCAGCAGAGTCAGATTGCCTGTGGCTTGCGCCGCCGGCAGTGTCGAACTCTGGGTGCTGAAGTAGGCGCCGAAGGAGCAACCGCGGGAACAGATGGAGCGGTACTGACATTGCGCGCGCCCTTGCTCTGGCTTTGCTTCGGTGAGATTCGCCACCCGACCGACCGTCAGGCAACGTTCCGGAAACTGTTTTTTGACCGCTTCGCGGACGTGCGCTTCAACGACATTGAGCGCCATCGCAGGTTGGAAGTGGCCGTCGGGCAGCTGTGCGAGCCCTTCGCTGGCGCCCGACACGCCGATGAAGTCTTCTACATGGTCATACCAGGGCGCGATGTCCGCATACCGAATCGGCCAGTCCGTGCCGTGTCCGTCGCGGGCGTTGGCTGAAAAATCGACGTCGCTCCAGCGATAACACTGGCGTCCCCACATCAGCGAACGGCCGCCGAGATGATAGCCTCGATACCAGCGGAAGCCGGGTGAATGCACGGACTGATAGGGGTTGTCGACGTCATCGACCCAGTAGTCCTGCGTCCATTCGTCCATGTGGTTATTGTGTTGCTGGATTGGGTAGCGCTGATTCCACAGGTTCGCGTTGCCGCGACCATGAAACGGCAACTCCCACGGCGCGCGCATTTCGTTCTTGTAGCCGCTGCGATGCTCGATCTTTCGACCGCGCTCGACGAGCAGCACCTTCATGCCTCCTTCCGTGAGGGCCTTTGCTGCCCAGCCGCCGGTGATGCCGGAGCCGATGACGATCGCGTCGAACGTGTTCATGGCAGTCACGCGTACTTCACGCCGGTCCAATCGCTTGACCAGGCTTGACCACCCGGTGGCAGCGGTACATCGGGATCGAACCGACCGGGCACCAGGAGGTAGCGAAGTTCTTGGGACGCACCGATCTCGGAAGTGTAGTAGCCGATGACGATCAAGCCCTTGAGCTTCGGCCATTGCCGCAGTGCGTCCGGCAATGAGTCGTCCACTGGGTTTCTAAAACTGCGCGCGTCGATGTCGGTCAGCAACACAAGGCGGCGCTGTTCCGGTTGCTGCAGATATACGCCGCCAGTGAGTTCATCCAGTGCAGCGGCGAACTGGCCGAGCAGAGCCTCGGAGGCACCATTCATTCCATGTGCCGCCGCGACTTCGACGAATGCACTCACGCCGGCTGCCCGCGCGCCTGGCGTCTTGGTGTTGGGAATCACGGCGTCGCAGAGATCGTCGAGCAGCGGCCGACTCGCGCTGGTCTTCGCGGTCGCCGCTCTAGTCGCTGCCCAAATTTCTGCAGGCGCTATAGCCATTCCGAGCGCCGCCGCCGCGCCCGAAAGCAGAACTTCTCGCCGACTCAGTCGTTCCGTATCCGCCTGTGTGCTCATGATATTCCGGCTTCACTCTCTGCGTCAGCGTCCCTGGATCTACGCGCTCCCGTTGGCGAGAACGCGTTTGCAGAGCGCGTGTTGTTTCAGCAGCACGCCAAACGCGTCCTCGTCGCTATACATGTGACCTTCCCATTCGCTCGACATATAGCCGTTGAAGCCGTTGTCGCGAAATACCGGCAGCAGCTTGTCGAATGCTATGCACGCCTCGTCGGCGCCTTCGTCGAATTCATAGAACTTGCCGTGAATGTGCACACACTGCGGCATGATCTTCGAAGCCAGGCCTTGGGATCCTGGTAATTGAGGATGTTATAGATCACAGCGACGCCGCTGGCGAGGCTGCGTTCCGTGGCGCGCGCGATGGGTGTTCCCATCAGCTTCTGGATCTTCTCCGGCGGTGTACCCGTCTCTTCGCGCCAGATTTCCAGGGCGACCTGGATCAGTTCGTCGGAACCCCCCCGCGAGCGGAGCACTTGCAGGAGTCCTCGTGGGACCTTTCGTGCCGATGCGCCGAAATCGGGTATGAAACCCAGGAAGGGCGACCGCACGCGCTCATACATTTCGCGGAAGGCGAGCATCGTCGGCGAGTCCACCTTGTGAGGCGCATGCACCTCCAGTCCAAGAACCACCTCGAGTTCTTCGGCGAGTGGCACGAGCCGCTCGATGACTTCCGGGCCCGCCGCATATTGGTAGCGTGCGATTGGGAAGCCGAGCTTGGCAGCCGCGCGGATCTGGGGTTCGTGGTAGCGCACCGACTCGTCGGTCGACATCTTCTGACCGCGCCGGATTGCCACGTCCGCATTGATGGCGAGGCACGTCGGCACGAGGTTGTTCTCGGCCAGCAGGGCCTTGAAACGATCCGCGAACTCGTCACTGACCTGCGGAAATCCGCGGAAACTCTGAAACCCGATGACCTCCAAACCCGGTCCGAGGCCAAGCGCGCCGACCTTCGCGACCAGTTCCTCGAACGTGTATTGCAGCGAATGAAATTCGTTCGTGAGGCTGAAGAGCGTCGTGCCGAGACGCAGTCCCGGATTCGCTTGCGCCATGGAAAATCTCCGTGATCAGGTTAGCGCGCGCGCAGTTTGCGATCGGCGCGCGTGATCCAGCACATGCCGGGAATGTAGGGTGGATAAACGTTGAGCGTGAACTGGACGTCGACTTCTTCGCCGGACCTGACAGGGACGCCCTTGATTTCGAGCATCAGCGGATCGAGCACAAACCAGAGTTCATTGGTCCGTTCGGGCAACTCGGAGCTTGCAATCGTCTTGCCATTGATCCTGAGCTGGACGCGGCTTAGATCGACCGGCTGGGAGTTGATGCGTAGTTCCGCGGGCTCGACCGTCGATAGCGGCAGGCTCCGGTACCACGGCAAGCGGATCGCGAGATCGAATCCCGCTTCGGTCGCTCGCAACGAGCCCTCTCCCAACAGGTTGTCTTGAATCGTCATGTCGCCTACTCTTGTGTCGCTCTAAAAATAGAACATAGATTCCAAAAAATAAAGCCGTCGATTCCGCCCAAGGCGGTCGGCTTTCGCCCGATCACTCGCAGTCGCTCAGGTGATTTCGTTGCGGTCGCGAAGCGTGAGCCGTGTGCGGCACCGCGTCGTCGGCACCATCGGCAGATAGGAAATCCGCATGCGCACAGCCAATTCGATCTCATGATCGCCGGGCTGCAAACCGCCCGGCCTTTTAATCGCGAGGCGCGCCTTCTCACCGAAGTTCCAGCGGTCGCCGTATTCAGTCTCCATCTCGGCGAGCGTCCAGGTGCGGCCCCGCACGGAAAATCGGATGTTCTCCCGCGGTACTTTCTCCCCATCGATGCTGACACCGATGTCCTCCACCATCGACAAGCCAAGGCCGCGGTAGTAGGGCAGTCGTGCGAGCAGAGCAAAGCCCTCCATGCCATCCGTGTCGGTGAGGCGTTCGAGGCTGTCGGGGACGATGATCTTGTTGTCGAACATGGCTCACTCTCCTGCCCGCGGAGCAGGCGGGGCGTCGATCAGTTGCTTCAGCATCGCCTGTTGGCGACGGACTTGTTCGACCGAGTCCACTTCATGGGCGTCTTCGATCCAGCGGTTGCCCTCGTACTCCGAGCATATGTACCCGGCATAACCTCCCTGCTTCAATACGGCGACGATTTCGTCGTAGGGAATCGACGGCTCCACCAGGTCTTCGGTCATTTCATAGAACTTGCCGTGGATGTTGTGGATGCGGTGCATGTAGTCGAGCATCCGCTTGGGTTCGAAGGCAGAGTTGTGACGCAAGGTCTCCGCCATCGCGATCGCCGGACCCTCACCGCCCATCTCTCGCACGCCCAAGATGACGTACTCGCTGAGGACGCGATCTTCATAGGCCCGCTCGACGAAGTCCGCGATGTGCTGCGGTACGCCGTTGCGAATGAAGCGCGCCTTCCAGGCTGGCGGGAAATGGTGCAGGAACATGCCCATGTCGGGCAGAAAGCCCAGTGCGTCCGACCCGGATTTTTCGAACGCCTCCGCATGACGAATGATCCAGGGGTGATCGAAGTGCAATGGAGCATGCACCTCGATGAGTATCTTGATTCCGGCTTCCTCAGCGTGCGGGGCCGCCGCCACGAGAACTTCAGGCGCTATCGACACCAGCGCGCGGATGTAAGGCATGCCAAGCCGCTTGCCAAACTCGATGTCCTTGCGAACGCTGGCCACCTGCTCATCGAAAGGCATCGGGCGATTCTTGTAGCGCTTGTAGTCGAGCATGAAGTCGTGACAGACCGGTTGCGTGCCGTACTTGTGCATCAGCCGATGCCAGGTCTGGATCTGTGACTCGTCGACGGACTGCTCCGGATGACCCAGAACGTCTGCTCGCCAATGACCTCGATGCCGTGCGCGCCCATCTCGGCGCAAGTCCGGATGCAGTCCTCAAGGCCCATCAGCCCGAGGAAGGTCTCGTGCTGAAAACTGTAAAGGCTTACGCCTCGCTTGATTGTCATCGTTGCCTCTTCCCGAAATAGAGCAGCAGTGGAACGCTGAGCTGCCATTCGCTGCATGCAAACAGCGTCATGAGGATGGCCGTCGGCCCGAGCGATGGTTGTGAAGTGCGATCAGCACCAGCGTGGCAATGATCAGAAGGCTCTGCGGGCCGCTCGAGGCTGCTTCATTCCTCGATATGTGCACGGCCACGGCGCTTAGCTGGTTGACGATCAGAAGGAGCGCGGTCCACAGCGCCAAACCGCTGAGGCCGCCAAAGACTGAAACGACCAGCGCAGCCGCGCAAAGGAGTTCCGACCAGCCCACCGTTCGCGCAAACCACTCTGGCCAGCCGGCCACCCACGCGTGATGCTCGGCCAACGCTTCAATCGGACCCAGTGCCTTCCAATAGCCAACGAAAGCAAAGAAGACCGCCAGCAGAAGGCTCGCGATCCAGGAGGCCACCTGCAGTGTCCTTCTCATGCGGGGCCGTCCTTCATCGCTGCTCGCATTTGCTCGCGGACCCTGTCGACCGGGTAGTACTGCATGCAAACGATCTGTAGTGCGAAGACGCCCAGCGGAACGCCGTAGTAGAGCCAAGCCATGATCTGCTTCGCCTGTGGCGTCACGTTTTCGGCAGAGTATCCGCCGAGCGCAAGCGCGTAAGCCACGGCTGCCGCGCCCACAGCCATCCCGACCTTGATCGCGAACGCCACGCCAGCGGCGAGCAGTCCTTCGTGTCGGATACCGAATCGCCATTGATGGAAGTCGACCGAATCCGAGGCCATCGCGAAAATCGACGTCATCGTGATGCTGAGAAATAGCGATGCCGTGACGTAGATTGCGATGAAGCTCCAGGGACTCTCTGCGAAGAGCGGCAGAAACAGGTAGAGCAGCGCCGCGAGCGCCAGGGCGACCGTATTGCCGCGACGCATACCGAAGCGACGCAGCAGCGGCGGAGCGATGAATGCGCCGACCAGCAGAGTGCCGGACAGCGTCGGCAGAAGGACCGAAATCATCCACGGCTGCTTGAGCACGTGTATGGCAAAGAACGGCGTCAGCGAGAGGATCGCGCCGAAGCGGACGAAGTTCAGAATGGCGAATCCGCAGACGCACACCCAAGCCTGGTTGCGAAACATCTGACCGATGGACGCACGCACACTGCTGGGGCGCTCGTCGCGCGTAGTGTAGCGTTCATGACAGAATCGATAGGTCGCGAACAGCATCAAAGTCGCTACCGTTCCGATGATCAGGGCGGTGATGAAGAAACCTCGCCGCGGGGTCCCGTCGCCGAAATAGTTCACCGCCGGCATGAAGAGGGCTGTCACGATGATGACGCCGAGCGAGGTGCCTACCGAACGTGCCGAACTCAGATCGAGCTTGTCCTTCAAGTCGCGTGCCATCATTGGTTGTAGCGCGCTGTACGGAATGCTCGTGATCGACAGTAGCAAGCCCAGCAGAAAATAGGTCACCGCGGCGTAAGCGAGCCGGACTTCAACGCTTGCGTCGGGCGATACGAATGTCATGACCGTGAGCAGGCCGAAGGGCAGGGCGCCAAACAGTATGTAGGGTCTCGCACGGCCCCACCGGGTTCGTGTCCGGTCTACCGCGACACCGATCGTGATGTCGAAGATTGCGTCGAAGACTCGCGTCGCAAAAAGCAGCGTGCCGACGGCGGCGGCTGGCAGCAGCGCGACATCGGTGTAGAAATACAGTGCGAAGGCGGCCGCGGCGTTCCATGCCAGACTGCCCGCCAAATCTCCCAAGCCGTAGCTCACCGTTTCCAGGCGCGTGAGCGGAGCGCTCTTTTTCAATGCAAGGTCAGTCACGACTACGGCTGCGGGCGGCATGGTTCAGCTCAGTTCGATGCCGGCACGAAGGCTCGCGCGCCTTCTTCGACAGGAATCGTTACCTCATCCGTGGCTGCCCACTCGGCGCCGCGAGCAATCAGCCCTCTCACGCCGTCGTACTGCAGCGTATCGGGTCCGTGACCGAGGCTGATGCAAAAAACCCGACCCGCACCGTACTCGACGGTCCACACCTGCGGATGCTCTGCGTTCATGCCCTTCATCTGCGCGAGCTTGTTCGGGGTGTACAGGTTCGCGGGATACTTCGGGCCAGCGCGTTCCGGCGCATAGCTTTCGGCTGCATCGAGCGCCGTGGCGAGCACCCGAATTCGGGCTGTCTCGTCCCACTTCATGTTCGTGTACATGTCATCGTTCAGTGTCCAGAAATATTCCCGCATGCCGCGCGTGACCGGGTGATTGCGGTCTACGACGTGAACCATGAAACCATTCGGCGGCGCGCGGCGGCTGCCATGAAACGGGCGCATCGTGCCACCGGCCAGTCGCTCGAATTCCGGCCAGCTCGGCGAACCCATGTTGAAGGAGGCGTGATAGATGACCACGCCGCCGCCTTTGCTCACATAGTCGAAGAGAGCCTTCTCGGCCGCCGGGCCCCAGCGCTTCTCTTCCTTATCCGTATAGTTCCAGCGACCGAGGTAATTGATCACGACGACGTCGTAGCTTTTCAGCGTATCCGCGGTCGCGGACGAGAAGTCCTCGATCACGCGCACGTCGAATCGGCCGGTTTCGAGCAGCTGCCGGCGCAACGTGTTGTTCACCCCGGTCCAGTCGTGTTCGTAGCTGTTTTCACCGCTCAAGATCAGCAGGCGCTCGCGCTTGCCGGGAGCCACGGGCACGGCGATGCGCTGAACGGTTTCCGGCGGGCGGTAGTCGGGCAAGGGTATGACCAGACTCTGCTCCGCGGCGATGGCAATCGCCCCGGCCAGCAGGGTGCCGCAGGCGGCAAGGGAAATCATCCGTAGCGCAACGACGCAAGATTTACTGCGCAAGCTGGATCCCCCAAAAACTAGAATTCGTGCTCTAATATGAAGCTCGGGGTAAGGTACGTCAAGATCAATACACGGCGTGACTGGATATGAATCGCAGACACTTCTCACAGCTGATGGGCGCTGCACTTACCACGGGCGCGTGCAAACCGTTACTCGCCGCCGAGCAGACGCACAGCCTGCCCGCATATGCAGGGCCGTGGATGTCTCTATTCAACGGCAATGACCTGAATGACTGGACCTTTTTTCAGGACGGCGCCAGTGGCAAGGAGACAACGGCCGCGGTCGTAGTCGAAAGCGGAGAGATTCGCATGCTGGGGCCGCGGCACTCAGGGGGTTCTCGCCCCGGATTCGGCCACATTGCGACCGTCCGCGAGTACGCCAACTATCACTTGCGATTCGAGTACAAGTTTGGAGATGCGCGCTTCGAGCCGCGGCTGCTGGCAAAACGCAACTCTGGCGTGCTCTATCACATGTTCCCGCAGCGGGACCGCATCTGGCCAAATTCGGTTGAGTTCCAGCTGGAGGAAAGTGACGTCGGCGATGCGATTCTGATCAACGCTCGCTGCTACCCCGGCGGGGATCTCGGTGGGACGCCGGCGTGGCCAAGACAAGTACCAGTGGCTCCCAAGCCGGTCTTGCCACGACCGGAGGGTGTGCGACCGCCGATCGAGCGCCAGCACGTGCGTAAAAACGGCGACTTCGAAAGGCTCCAGGACTGGAACATGATCGAGCTGCTCGCGATCGGCGATAAGGCCGCGCACCTCGTGAACGGCCGGATCGTGAACACGCTCTACGAGCTTGAAGCTCAGGATACTGCGGACCGAGACGTATATCGTCCTCTGACGAAGGGCCGGATCGGCTTTGAATTGGAAGCCGCGGAGGTTTCCTTCCGACGCATCGAGTTGCGGCAGTTCGACGTCGGTTGACGATTCAGCGCGGCGCTAGCCGCTTGGCATCAAGTCGACTGCGCGGGGCTCGTGGCGCGACGTCCAGTAAGCGTCGTGCAGAATGCGAAGACGGCGACCGCGATCCCTGCCAGACCGGCGACGGCGAATGACCCTTGGACACTGCCTGTCACGTACTCGAGTCGCGCCACCAGCCATGGGCTCGAAGAATTGACCGAAGAAAAAGCACGAGGTCCAAATGCCCATACCCCGCCCGCGGTGTTCGAAGGGTAGCTTCGTTTGCGCCCAGGCAATCAACGTGGCTACCGTCATCCCGGCGCCCGTCTGTTGAACCACGAGCGAAGCTACCAGTGCCGGAACGGTGTTGGCAGTCCCCAAGCCCAGCAGCCCGGCGCCCAGAACCAGGAACAGCCACCCGAGCTGCACTGCGTTCGGCTTTCGGCCCAGCACACGGAAGATGACGGCACCGAAAACGATAAAGAGGCTCGGGATGGCGGACAGTTCACTGATACGCGAGGGCGCCGTCACTCCGATCTCGTTGAAAACCAGCCCGCCTGAAATGATGAAGCAGTAGTAGAGCGCCGACGCAAAGACGGTGACTGTGCCAATCAACGCCATCGAACTCGCTCTGAATGGAGTCTGCGGCGTATCGGCGCGTGCAACTCCGTCAGGAATGGATTTCGCCAGGGCGGCCCGGCCGATCTGCTTCGGTTCGAACAGGAACAGCTTCATCGCAATGAAGATGAGGAAAGCGACGCTATAGATCAGGAAAATGCCATTCCAGCGGATCTCGGTTGCGGGTCCCGAAATCAGAATCACGCCCGCGCCGAGAATGGGACCTGCGATACCTTGCAGCAACAGCCAGTCGCGGCGACCCTCATCCTCCCAATAGTCGCCTATCAGTGTGTTCACAGCAGTGATGATTGCACCCTCACAGACGCCCAGCAGCAGCCGGGTGACAAAGATAATAGGGAGACTGTCGAGAAAGAACGGCAGCGTGCCGAAGACGCCGTAAAAGAACGTGGACCAGATGAGTAGCGGGATGCGTCCGAACTTATCGAGGAGAATGCCAGCGAAGGGGGACATGACGGCGATCGCGAGGCCGGGCGCGGAAACCATCAATGGCACCAGCTCGCGCGCATTGGGGTTGTCGGCAAAGTGCTTGATGATCGACGGCAGCGCGGGAAACATCGAAACGATCGCGAAAATCGGCAGAAACCCCGACATCACGATGATGGCGCCCTGGGGCAATAGCGTGAGACGGCGGAATACGCCAAACAACCCGCCCATGCTGTACTCCCTCTTGGTATCGAGGCCGCTGTCGATTCAAATAGAATTTAAATTCTTATATGGACAAGGGTAAAGCTTGTCAAATATCGCCGGATTCGAGAACGAGCGCCCGAAGCTAGACCTTGACCCTGCCCTTGACGAGCGGTAGCCTATAATTAGAACATTAATTCTAGTTGGGTAAGAGGGGGCGGAATGTTTGCGCAGCAGCTGCCATTGGACACGCGTCAGCCGTGGCCAGCCTTGGGGACCGGGAGCGCGGTATGAGCATGCCAGCCGTTTCCCCACGCAGGCTGCGTTACGCGTACATGGACCACTGGCGCATCGACACGCCCCAGGGACAGCTGTCGCAGTACACCTCGGTAAAACGCTTCGACAGCTTTCTCAAGCAGGTCGCCGCGCTCGGCTTCGAGGCCATAGAGACCTTCGATTTTCACCTCCAACCGTTGCGCGAGCTGTTTGGTTCGCTCGAGAGCGCACGCGCGTTCATGCAAGAGCGTGGGATCGACAAGGTTCTGAGTCTGTTTCACGCGGTCATGTACGACGAACGTCAGAGTGCTCCGCACCTGCGCGCGACCCACGATGGCATCGTCCGATACGCCGAATTCATCATGAAGTCGTCGCGGGGTTTGGGTGTCGAGAACTTCATCGTGATGCCGGCCGCGCTCTATTTCGATGTCGAGCCCGTCACCGATGACAAGATTCGCGCCTGCGCCGAGTTGTGGAATCGCGTTGGCAAGATGACGCTGGACTACGGCGTCAAGACCTGCTGCCACCACGAATTCTTCTGTGGGATCCGCAGCGAGGACCAGCTGCACAAGTTTTACGAGTGGACGGATCCGCGCTACGTCTTCTTTTATTGTGACACCGCCCAGCACGTCATTGCGAACGTCGACCCGGTGGCTTTGTACATGAAGCTGCGTGACCGGTGCGGTGGTTTTCATTTGAAGGATACGCACCACGTCGATCGCAACGGCGACTACCGTCGCCGGCCCGACGCGGAGGTCATGGCGCCCACGACGCCGCGCTGGTTCTACGAGATGGGAACCGAAGGTGGCTTGGTGGATTTCCCTGCGCTCTACGGTGCGATGAAGGAGTTTGGCTACACGGGGTGGGTGGGCGTCGAGCACGATAAGGCCGACGTGGGCGGCGGCAATTATCCCGAGAGCACTGCGATCGCGGCCTGGTACATCCAGCATGTGTTGCGCAAGATCTACGACTGACGGGGCTGGACAATGACGCTGAATGTGCAATGGGGTTACGCCGTCAATCAGTGGAAGGCGGGATTCACTAGTTTCGCTCGACGCGAAGAGTACGAGCGCGCCTTCAAGGTGACCGCCGCCTGCGGATTCAAGGCGGTCGAGCTTTGCGCCGGCACCGGCCGATGGGATCCTTTGGGCCGCCCTGAAAACGTCGCTATCAATTTCGGCTCCGCGGCGAAGTTCATGATGCAGCTCAAGGACTGGGGTATCGAGCGCGTGAGCAGCACGTTCTTCGACCCGACGCAGATGAGCTTCGAGGAGCTGCATCATGGTCTGCACAGCACCGTGCGCGATCATCACGAGTTATTGCTGAAACAAGCCAGCGTACATGCTCGCTTCCTGGCCGAGATCGGCGGTGAGTGTCTGGTCGTGCGGCCGTTCCCGTCTTTCTGGAAAGAGGGCGCATTGAACAGCGAGCGGTTGCAGGCGGCCGCCGACTGCTGGAACGCGGTCGGCGCGATGACGCGGACGCTCGGATTGAGAACAGTGTTGCACGTCGATGCTCTTTCGGCGTTGCGCACCACCGACGAACTCGACCGCCTGCTCGCACTGTGTGACGAGCAAGCCGTCGGCCTCGCATTGGACACCGCCGAACTCACGATCGCCGGACATGATGTCTTGTCGCTCTACCGCCGCTATTACGCGCGCGTGTGGCATTTCCAATTCAAGGATGCACTAGAGGTCGACACGCTCGGGGAGTATCGCCTCCAGAATGCTGAAAGAGCGATGCTGCAGGCAGGCGGCCAACGCGAGATCCAACGTTGGTTCGGCGACCTCGGCGCCGGACGCGTCGATTTCCCGGCGCTGCTGGCGGCGATGCATGAACTGCGTTATCGCGGCTGGATCATTGTCGAGAGCGACAAAGGCCCGGCGCCGCAAGCCACCAGCATGATGCTCAATAGCTGGTACGTGCAGCGCGTCCTGAAGAGCGGAAACGAATGACCAAGCACACAACGCACCGATTCAAGCTCGTAGCCTGTATCGAGTGGTTGTTCAAGGCCGAACACGACGACTTTGCCGCGCGTGTAAGTGCTGCCAGGAATGCGGGTCTCGACGCGGTGGAGTTCCATCTTTGGCGTGACAAACCCATCGATGCGCTGATAGAGGCGCTCGCGCAAACCGGCGTCGGCGTCAGCAGCTTCTGCGTCGATCCGCGCGCGAGCTTGGTGGATCCGGCGGAACATCAGGCGGTGCTGGCTGGCGTCCGCGATGCCATTCCGATCGCACAGCGTCTCGGCGGCGCGCGCATGATTCTGGCGTCGGGTTTTACTCGGCCAGGCATTACTGATTCGCAGCAGCAAGCCGAAGCGATCAAGGTGCTGCGCGAGGCCGCAAAGCTTGCCGAGGATAGCGGCACACAGCTGTTGCTCGAGCCCGTGCACATGGTGATTCAAGGCCGACCGATGTTCGTGCAGGGAATCGAACGCGGGCTGGATATCGTCGAGGCAGTGAACAGTCCGGCTCTCAAGTTGCTAGCCGATGTGTATCACTCGGCGGTCTCGGGCGAGAAGTTTGCCGAAGTGCTGGGCAATCGCATGCGCTGGATCGGCCACGTGCAGGTGGCCGATACCGAGGGCCGCCACGAGCCGGGCACGGGCGGGTTGGATTGGACTGCGATCATGGCCGCGTTGCGAGAGCGCGGCTATACCGGCGGGATCGGTCTGGAATATCTGCCAACGCTACCCACGGAGCGCTCCATCGCGCTGGCCCGAAACACGCTCGGACAGTAATGCGCAAGGCCGCCTTGTAGATACTCACAGCTGGGAGACAAAACTGATGGTGCCCACCGCTTCCCTCGACCGAACCAAAGACGTTGCCGACGCCATCGCACGGCTGGAGGCCCGCATCGTCGCGGCGGAGCGGCGTGCTGAGCGAGCCGAGGCCCGAGGTGCTGTCGAGAACGTGTTTTCGAATTACATGTATTACCACAATGCATTCCAGGACCATCGCATCATCGATTTGTGGGTGAGCAAGGGCACACCGGGAATCCGAGCGCAGTACACCAACAAGGGCGTGTACAAGACTTGGGAATCCGTGACCGCCTATCACCGCGGACGTCCTGCACCGGTCGGCAAGCTGATCATGCATTACACCACCACGCCATCGATCGAGGTCGCTGCCGACGGCCAGACAGCCCAGGGCGTTTGGATCGTCGCCGGCGTCGAATCCGGACTGACCAATCCGGAGCATGCCGGCAATGCTCCGCCGTTCTTGTATGAAAAGGACCTGGTCAAGGGTGAGAAGGTCTGGGCGCATTGGGTGCTCATGAAGTACGCCCTCGGTTTCATGAAGCAGGACGATCGCTGGAAGATCTGGCAATTCCGTTGCTACGAGGTCATGCGAGCGCCGTATGGCCGCAACTGGATCGACTTCGCCGCGCATGCGGAAGCGGCGCCAGGATTCGAGCAGTTCAATGAGAACCTGGCGTACTTCGGTGAAGACGGTAAGCCGGTCTTCATGCCGGAAGTGGACGGCCCACCCGTGACGCGAAGCTATCCCTATCGAACCGACCAGGCGCAAACGCTCGATCCCATGCCGCCGGAGCCGTACGGAGACTGAAAAAGTGAAGCAGAGCACACGCATTCTAGTGATCGGTGGCGGGATCGGTGGCCTGACCTCCGCCATCGCCTTGCGCAAACGCGGCTTCGAGGTCAGCGTTATCGAGCGCGATCCCACCTGGTCGGTGTATGGCGTCGGCATCATCCAGCAGGCAAATGTTCTTCGCGCAGCCGCCGAACTGGGCATCCTGGATGACTATGTCGACGGTGGGTTCGGTTTCGACTTCGTCGATGTATTCGGGCCGGATGGCACACACCGTGCTCGAAGTGCCCGTTCCAAAGCTCGTCGAGGGGTATCCGGCGAACCTCGGCATCGGCAGGCCGGCTTTGCACGACGTGCTGGGTCGTCGTGCAAAGGCAGCTGGCGCACATATCCGCCTCGGCATCACGGCGACGAGCATCCAGGACGGCAGTGACGCTGTGGACGTCGCATTCTCCGACGGTTCACGCGGCGTGTACGACCTCGTCATCGGCGCAGACGGCTTGTATTCACAGACGCGCGCAACGCTTTTTCCGGACGCGCCCAAGCCGGAATTCACTGGCCAGGGTGTGTGGCGTCATAACTTCGAGCGACCGCCCGAGGTGGTGAGTCTCTGGGCCTGCGAAGGAAAGATCGGCCTGGGGCTCGTACCCTTGTCGAAATCTTTGATGTACATGTTTGTAACGACCGCCGAGCCGGGTAACCCGCACTACGCTGCCAGTCAGATGGCCGCGGCGATGCGCAAAAAGCTGCGCGACGCGCCCCCGGCATTCGCAGCGTACGCGCAGCAGATCAAGAACGATGCCGATGTCGTTTACCGGCCGTTGGAATGGCTCTTGATGACAGGCGACTGGCACAAGGGACGTGTCGTGCTGCTCGGTGACGCTGTGCATGCGACTACACCGCATTTGGGCCAGGGCGCTGGCATGGCCATCGAGGATTCGTTGGTGCTCGCGGACGAATTGGCGCGTGCAGATACCCCGGAGCAGGCATTCACTGCATTTCGTGCACGGCGTTTCGAGCGTTGCCGGTACGTTGTCGAACGCTCAAAGCTGATCTGCGACGGTCAGCTCGGACGCGTGCCTGCCGTTGATCAAAGCGTTGAAGTGCGTGAACTATTCAAAGTCCTGGCGGCGCCCATCTGAGCGAACCGGCAGCGGAGATCCATCGTGACCAGAGTGACAGAGATCAGATTCGTAGGCTATGGCGTGCCGGACCTTGCAGCTGAGCAAGCGTTCTATCGGGACAGCTGGGGGCTGCGTGAAGTCGCGGAGCGTGACGGCCTTGTGCACTTCGCTGCTCAAGGCCACGACGAGCTGTACGTGGTTAGATTGCGGCAATCACCGGAGAAGCGCGTCGACGTGATCGCGTTGGCTGCCGACACGCGAACGGACGTTGATGCGTTGTTCGGCAAGGTGAAGGAGGCTGGTTGCCAGATCATCTTCGCGCCCAGGAATCTCGATAGCCTGGGCGGCGGCTATGGATTTCGGTTCTTCTCGCTCGACGGGTTGCCCTTCGAGATATCGAGCGGGATGGAGCGAGGAACCAAACAGGCACTGGAGCGCGGTGCGGCGATCCCTGAAAAAATCAGCCACATCGTTCTGCATTCGCCCAACCACAAAGCGCTGACGCAGTTCTTCGTGGATGTCCTCGGCTTTCGTCTGAGCGACTGGCTCGGTGACTTCATGTCCTTCCTGCGTTGTAATGAGTGGCACCATCGAGTTGCCATTCTTCCCGGTCCGCCATGTCTGAATCACGTGGCTTATGACATGCCGAACGTGGATGAGATGATGCGTGGGATCGCCAAACTGCGACGCGGTAACGTGAATATCGCTTGGGGACCGGGGCGCCACACAGCGGGCAACAACACGTTCAGCTACTTCGTGACGCCGAACGGCTTCGCCGTCGAATACACCTCCGAACTCGAGCGCGTCGATGAGAGCACCTGGACGCCGAAGGTGTATGTGCCGGGGCCTGGAATCATGGATCAGTGGGGAATCGGCGTCGGCGGCCCGCAGACGATGCCTCATCCAGAGCCGGATAAAGGGTTGTTTCAGGCAGCTCAGGTCTGAAACCATGGCGCTGCTGCAATACTTCCCGAATAACTACGTCTGGAATCTCTCGGTCAGCATTGCCATCGAGAGCGGGGCGCAGGTCGGCGAAATAGAGGACATGTGTCGTCCGCTGCTCGACGCGGCGTCGCGTGGCGAAGATGCGGGCACTGCCCAGTTCCTCGCGCAATGGGTGAAGATGGCGGACAAGTTGGTCAGCCTCGCGGATGAGGATGAGGCCAAGCGCCGCAACCTCTCCGCCTCCGCAAAGCTGCAGCGGGCAGCGCTCTACTACATTACTGCCGAGCGCATGCAGGGGCATGGCCACCCGGGACGTGCGGAGACTTACGCCAAAGCGCAGCGTGTCTTTCGGCATGCGATGATCATCGGCAAGGAAAATTGCCAGCGCGTGGAGATTCCCTATCGAGGAAAAGCGCTCGCAGGTCTGCTTACACGAGCCGAGAGCGCGAGCGGGAAGGCGCCGTGCGTCCTCTACGTCAACGGTCTCGATAGCTGCAAAGAGTTGCTCTATTGGTCATGGCTGCCGCATGCATTGGCACTCCGCGGTGTGTCCACACTGTGCATCGACCAGCCTGGCACTGGAGAGGCGTTGCGGCTCAATCAACAGCATGCCACGCACGAAGCGGAACGCTGGGCGACGCCGTGCTATGAGTGGCTGGCAGCGCGCGACGACGTGGATGCGAGTCGTATCGGAATGACGGGTATTTCGCTGGGTGGCTATTTTGTGCCGCGTGCGATGGCGTTCGAACCTCGCTTCGCCAGCGGTGCGGTCTGGGGCGCGAATCACAACTGGGCCGAGGTTCAGAGCAAGCGGCGCAAGCGAGAAGGTGAGAACCCGGTGCCGCATTATTGGAACCACGTGCAATGGGTGTTCGGCGCAAAGACGTTGGAAGAGTTCCTGGATAAAGCGCAAGGAATGCACCTCAATGGAATTCTTGATCGGATCAAGGTGCCTTTCCTCGTGACGCACGGCGAACGCGATCGCCAGATCTCGCTCGACTATGCGCGCCAGACCTACCACCAGCTGGTGAACAGCCCACGGCGCGAGCTGAAAGTTTTCACCGATCGAGAGGGCGGCGTTGAGCACGTCGGCGCCGACAACATGGCGTATGGTCGTGATTGCATCGCGGATTGGTTTGCCGAGACGCTCAACGCGGAGCATGCCTAGCATGAACAGCAATCAGTTTCGTCGTGTCGTGACAGGTCACGACGACAGCGGCAAAGCCATCATTGTCGCAGATGGTCCGCCGCCTCGGACGGCGCGAGTCGGTGGCGAGCTGGGTCCGATCTTTTACGAGGTGTGGAACACACGGGAGACTCCGGCGAAAATCGACCCCGCTTTTCGCGAGCCCGACGAGAGTGGCATTCAGCTCGTGCCGCCGAAGAACGGCACCCGGATTCGGGTGCTCGATTTTCCGCCGGAGGACGCACGGCTGAAGGAACTGTCACCCGAGGCCGCCCGTGCTCACTTCGCGGAGATCGGCGCTGCGGAGGCTTCGTCCCACCGCGAAGGGGGGTCGCGCCACGTGTTCATGCATCGTACTGAGACCGTCGACTACGGCATTGTTCTCGAGGGCGAAATAACGCTGATCATGGATGTGGGAGAAACCGTCGTGCGTGCCGGCGACATCGTCATCCAGCGAGGCACGAACCACGGCTGGGCGAATCGGTCCGGAAAGGTTTGCCGCATCGCGTTCATCCTCATCGACGGAAAGTTCGACCCCGAATTGGCCGGAAGCGCCCGGTCGTGAAGCTCGCCACCGAACGGACCATGGGCCAACCGGACGGCCGGCTGCTCGTGGTTTCGCGTGATCTGACGCGCGCGGTGCATGCGACGCAGATCGCGTCGACTCTACAAGATGCGCTGGATCGGTGGGAGCATGTGTCCGTTGCGCTGGAGAATGTGTACGCCCGGCTGAACGACGGAGATCTCGACCGATCGTTCGCGCTACAGCGGGAAGTGCTTGCAGCTCCCTTGCCTCGCGCCTGGCAGTGGCTCGATGCGTCCGCGTTTCCTTCGCACGGGGAGTTGATGCAGAAGGCATTCGATCTGCCGCCGATCGAAACGAGCGCCCCCTTGATGTACCAGGGTCTATCGCACCAGTTCCTCGGGCCATTCGAGGACGTGCCTTTTCCCGCCGAGGACGACGGCATCGATTTCGAAGCGGAGATCGGCATCGTGACCGGCACCGTTCCAATGGCGACGCCTGCTCGGGAGGCGCTTCGGCACGTGCGCCTGATCGTGCAGATCAATGACTGGTCGTTACGAAGGATCGCTCCCGTCGAAATGAAAACGGGATTTGGTTGGATTCAAGCCAAGCCAGCCTGCAGCATGGCACCAATCGCTGTCACACCAGACGAATTGGCCCGGCATTGGGCGGATGGTCGTCTCACCGCGAAGGTAAGAGTCCTGCGCAACGACGAGCTCTTTGGCTCGGTACCGACGACAGAAATGGAGTTTGGTTTCCACGAACTTATTGCGCACGCTGCCCGCACGCGCTCCCTGTGTGCAGGCACGATCGTAGGATCCGGTACGGTGTCATCGCGAAGGTATCGAGAGGTCGGATCCTGCTGCATCGCCGAGCGAAGGGCCATCGAAACCATGAATCGAGGCACCTCCTCTACACCGTTCCTGCGCTTCGGCGAACGAGTGCAGATGTCGGTTTTCGTCGAGGGAGGCGATCATCCCCTGTTCGGTGAACTGGCTCAGAGGGTCGCTCGCTACTGCGGTTGAGCTGCGTTCATCCGCCCGCTCTACACGAACACGACACTCGGTCAACTGGTCCTGCACGCCGACAACGGCGCTCGTTGGTGGCGCCACGATGCTCACAACGCTGCAGCGC
This sequence comes from uncultured Gammaproteobacteria bacterium, assembly GCA_963710595.1. Classification (GTDB taxonomy): domain Bacteria; phylum Pseudomonadota; class Gammaproteobacteria; order Steroidobacterales; family Steroidobacteraceae; genus Steroidobacter. The sequence continues at coordinate 359,570 of CAVQAZ010000001.1, read as the reverse complement.
TCGGCGTCATGGCCTCATTGGGCCGCCCGTCAGTCAGCAACGACAATCCGTACTCGGAATCCTGGTCTAACACGCTGAAATATCATCAGCGGATCCGCTACGCTGGAAACGTGCCGCCCGAAACCGGCAGTGGATCGATATCCATCTCAACCCCCGATCAATCAACAGACCAGTCTGATCAGAGAGTGATTTCATGCATCCATTGTTGAGTGATGAAGAGTATCTCGATAAGCACTTCAGCGGCCTTGACCTGTCAGATGTCGAACTCGCGGCGAAGGAATTCGAGAATTGCGAGTTCAAGGACTGCAACTTCAGCAACGCTGCCTTGCTGAAGTGCAGGTTCATCGAATGCCGCTTCGTGCAATGCAATCTGAGTCTCGTCAACGTCAGCGGAAGCAAGTTCCGCGATGTAGGATTCGATGCGTGCAAAGCGCTGGGGATCAACTGGACTCGCGCTGACTGGCCACGTCTCGTGATGCCTGCACCGCTGAATTTCACGAAGTGCATCGTCAACGACTCGTCTTTCCAGGGGCTGGTGCTGGAAGAATTGGTGCTCGATGAATGCAAGGCTCGCGATGTTGATTTCCGAGATGGAAATTTCAGCAAAGCCCGCTTCATGCACACGGATTTTTCCGGGAGCCTGTTCAACAAGACGAACCTCGCGAGCGCCGACTTCACTGAAGCCAGCAACTACGATATCAATGTCTTCAACAACAATGTCCACAAAGCGAAGTTCACTCGCTATGAAGCGCTGCGTCTGCTCGACAGCCTCGGGATTGAATTGATCGACTGACGATCAGTCAATCCGGACAGATCGAATATTTGAAGGCAGGGAATCGATTGCTGAAGGAGCGTCTCGGCGGCCGACGCCTTCGATTTACGGATGCTGAACGGCGTCGACTTGCACGCAGGGCGTATGCGTTGGGGCGCAGGCCGCTCAGCGAACTGGACACGTTGGTCACGCCAGACACGCTCATGCGTTGGTATCGAGCGTTGGTCGCACAGAAGTGGACTTACACCCATCGTCGTGGGCCTGGTCGGCCGCGCACGGCCGAGACGATCGTCCAGCTCATCGTCCGCATGGCGCTCGAGAACCGATCGTGGGGCTATACGCGAATCCAAGGTGCGCTGGGGAATTTAGGGCATCATGTTGGTCGCGGTACGATCGCAAGCGTACTGCGCGAACACGCATCGATCCCGCGCCAGAGCGAGGAAAGCGCACGTCGTGGTCGACATTCCTTAAGGCGCACTGGGAGAGTATCGCGGCCACTGACTTCTTCACGGTCGAAGTCCTGACCCTGCGCGGCCTGGTAACGCACTATGTTCTGTTTGTTCTCGATCTGGCGAGCCGCACGGTGAAGATCGTAGGTATCACCACTCACCCTCACGACCAGTGGATGATGCAGATGGCGCGTAATCATCACTGATGTCGAGGAGCCATTCCTGGGACACACTCGCTTCTTGATCATGGATCGGGACACAAAGTACTCGGCAACGTTCCGTGCAGAGCGGCGGTTACTGCCGCACGCTGCGGCGTCAATCCCGCGTCGGTCGGTCAGCATTGGAATCATGTGCACGATGATCGCGCTGCTACCGGCCGCGCTCGCGAGCAGTGCGATGGCGAGCACCCGCATCCGGTGCCGTTGGTGCGAATGCTCACGCGTGCGGCGTGCTTCAGTCGCTGGCTGGACATGCGTTCCAAAGAGAGTGCGTTTGCCGCGTTGAAGCAGTCCAATGCGCTGGAGCAACCTGCCGCGGCCAAGCTCGTGTTCGATGACTCGTCCATCGTGGCGGCGCCCATGGGCGGCGCGGTGCGCACCTGAAATCCAGGACCATGGGATGCGGAATGGTGCGGGCAGTCCAACGGAGTATCGGCAGCGTGAATAACAACATGGCCATTGATCATTTCGGCGACGCGATCGCTTCGATCGCTTCGATCGTGAGCATCGCGCGAACGCTGACCTAGCAGCGATCCACGATCTCGGAATGGAAACGCGTCAGTTCTCTGTTGCAAGGATACAAGACGCGTCAATTGCAACAGGACCAATACAAAACGCATCGATTTGACGATCTCGTGTCCAACACAAGCGATGAGTGCCGATGCGGGCTAACCCAGAAGGACAAACCAATCGGCGCATTGCGCCTCTTGTCAGAAATATAAAATCAATTCTGACCAACGCAAGGTGCCCTGTGGACCGACGGGTGAGGCGGCTCATGCCGGTGGCTAGTGACACTCATTTTCGGCGTAGTGGCCTGGCGTGGGGGCGAGAGGGGATGGGAGGGGCCCTAGTCATACTGCAGATTCAAAGTGTTGTGCTAAGTGTTTGAAACGCAAGGTGGAAGTTACGATTTCGAGTCCCGTCCGCTCCGCCATTTCTTTGTGAGTACTTTCGCCAACTTAGGCGTCCCCACCCACCATCTGGTGGCAAACTGGTGGCAAATTCCGGGGACGCCAGGGGGCCAGCGCCTGAGAAGCGAGGCGTTGGCACGACGGTTCGCGACGAAGATGGTACGCGCTGCGGCGAACGCTCCATTGCACGCTTGATCGCTGCCAAATCCGTTTCGGTAGCGCCCTTCGTCCACGCGGCATACGTGCTCAGCATGGTCGCCACGCTATGACCATCCTCCTCCGCCACCAGCAACACGTTGTGCCCGATCATCAGGCGCCAGCTGATGTATGAATGCCGAGCGTTATACGGATCGCGATACCGAACGTGACGCGACTCCAGCACATAGCGCCAGCGGTCGTAGGGATAGGAGAGGCTGATGATTGGCGAGCCGTCTTTCTGGAAGAACACCAGCTCGTGATCGAGCTTGCCGGCTCGCACCATCACCTCCCGTAGCGCGAGTTGTCGCCTCAGAACGTCTCTGGCGCGGCCACACAAGGCGATCTCTCGGTCCACCCCGGTCTTCGTCCGGTCCTTGTTCTTACCCCGCACGACGGCCTTGGTGATCTGGATCGTTCCCTTCACCAAGTCGCAGTCGTGCGTGGTCAGCGCGATCTGCTCAGACTGTCGCAGGCCTGTAAAGAAACGAAACTCCTCGTAGTTGCCGTGCGACTCGCCAAACTCCTCATGCGAGCCAGTGATGATCAGTTCGCCTTCCTGGATCGTGAAGGGATCGATCGGTGGCCGGTCCTTCTTCGTGATCCGCAGCGTACTGAGTCCCTTGGCCGGATTGTGCTTCTCCGGATGATCTTTGTAACCAAAGTCAAACGCGCAACGCAGCGCACTGACGACATTGTTGTAAGTCTTCTTGTGCTGAGTGTGCTTGGCGACGATCGCCGCTAGCCGGGAGTAGACGACTCCCTCGAATTCATCGCCTCCGATCTCCGGCCGCCACACGGCATCAAGGATGCTGCGATATCCGATGCACGTTGAGAGCGCCATGTCGCTCATCGAGACGCGCATCTCGCAATGGGCAATGAAGGCATCGAAGACGTCACTGCAGGTGAGCGTCTTCGCTTGCTCGTGCTTCACTTCATCGAGTTCGCCCTGATATCGGTAGTCAGGAAACTCTTCCAGGAACGAAAACGCCCCGGCTTTGATCTTTGCCTTGATAGCATCGAGTTGCACACGAGCGCGCCGGAGATTCGCCTCCGTGGGCGCGCGCATGAGCGTGGGACGGTAGCGCTTGCCTTGGTAGAAGAACGTGAACTCGATGCGATCCGAGCCCTTCGCTCCGACCCCGCCGGTTACCGACTTTCGACCCATCGCTCATAACCCTGAATGTCGACCAAGATGTGGCCGTCCGGCGCGCGGCGCCACACTTTCCCTTCGACCCAATCACCCCGTTCGATCTTGCGCGCCATCGCTTTCACGGTGTAACCCGTGATCGTATTTGCGAGCGGCAGCAAGACGTAACGCGCTGATCCCACCACGACTGGCAATGGCTTCGCGTCATTCATGATTCCTTCACTCCACCACGACAAAGTTAAGCACGCACGCATCGCAGGGCGAGGGCATGCGCTTGGCTGGATACTTCGCGGTTCATGGCCTCGTACGCTCCTGCGTGGTTCCGGTCGCTTAGGGACGAGTTGTCACTCGATGCCAATCATGGTGAGTGCAAGCAAGAAAATCAGCTGGAGGAATCGCGGAAAATTTCGACGAAACACCAGACTGTGTTCTTAGCTCTCTTCCACTCGAGTTGGCAAGTTATATGGACCGCCGGGTAACGCCGAGAAAACAGGCGAAACCGGGCAAAAACAGCCCCTGCATGAGCGCGAAAACCCGGCTCATTGCGCATTCCGGCCATGGCGGACACTTCAACCGGCGATGGCGGACAGCGTCGGAGCGTAGCGACGCAAGTGGGCGGGTTATTTATCAGACTGTCCGGCATGCTTCAAGGAAGATCGCTCTTTGCGCATCGATTCTCGTGAAGACAGTTCGATGCGATGAGCGGAGTGAACCAACCGATCTAGGATGGCATCAGCGATACGTCCGCCGCCGAGGTACTCGTGCCAGTCGCTGATCGGTAGTTGCGATGTCAGGATCGTTGCACCGGATCCGTAGCGTTCCTCGATGGCCTCGAGCAGATCCTGCTTCTCCAACTCGCTCAGGGCGGCAAGTCCGAAGTCGTCGATCACCAACAGCGACAGCTTGGCGAGCCGCTTCAGAAGCCGATCGTACGTTCCTTGTGCACGCGCCTGTACGAAGAGAGTGAGCAGCGTCGGCAGACGCAAGTATTGAGCGCTGAAGCCGCTGCGATAGGCGTGCTGTGCGAGGGCCTGGGCGAGGAAGCTCTTGCCGGAGCCGCTGGGTCCGGTGATCAGGATGCACTGGTGCGCGGTGATCCAGCGATTCTGCGCCAACTCCAGTACCAGGTCCTTGCGCAGCGTGCGCGAGGCGGCGTAGTCGATATTCTCGATGCACGCGCTGCGCTCCTTGAACCGAGCGACCTTCAGCCGCGCGGTCAGCTTGCGATTTTCCCGATGCAACCATTCATCATCGACGAGCAAGCCGATGATCTCCGCTTTGCTCAGGCTGTGATGATCGACCCGTTCGAGACGATCTTTCAGCGCGTGGGCCATGCCGAAGAGCTTCATGGCGATGAGTTTCTGATAGGTCTGTTCCAACAACACGATTATTCTCCATTGCAGTAAGTAAAGTTCGAAGCCGAAGACATTCGTCAGAGTGTGGCCATAGGCACCTCCTGCTCGTTGAGGGAAGCACGCCGTTGCGGCGTTAGTGGTAGGCGTTAGTGGTAATAGCCGCGCCCGCGCACATTGGTGGCACCCAGATGCGCGGCGGCATCGTCAGCTCCAACCTCGGCGCCGCGCAGTGGCGCGGTCTCCATGCGCTGCTCCAGCAGCGTCTTGATGGTTTTGTAGCTGGGTGCCTGGATCGCCAGCGCCTTCTCGCAGGCCTGCTCCAATCGGCTCGGACTAAACTTCTTGGCCAGTCGCAGGATGCCCAGGGCGGAGCGGTATCCCTGTTCGGGATGCGGCTTGCTGCGGATCACGTGCTCGATGAGCGCTGCGGTGTTGGCCCCGATCGACTGCCCCCAGTGGATCAGCCGCGAGGGCGTCCACTCCAGGTGGGCGCGATGTGAGGCCGGTCGATGGGAGGGCTCGGTGCTGTAGCCGTATTTCTTGAAGCTACGCACGTGGCTGGCGATGCGCTTGCCCAGGTGGAACAGCTCGACCGTGCGATGGCTGGCCCGATACCAGAGTGTCTCGTGGATCAGCGTGTAGGGGGCGCTGTAGAGGTGGTCGTTCACGCTGACGTGATAGTCGATATTGACGCGCACCTGTCCCCACACGGCGTATTCGTAGGGCTGCGGCGGCAGCGCTTTGAGTGCGGGGCGATCCAGTCGTTCGAACAGTTGTCGGCGTGACTGCTTTACGTGACGCATCACCCGATCGTTGAGTCGCTCAAGCAACTCACCGATCGCGGCATTCAGTTCGTTCAAGTGGTAAAATCTGCGGTGTCGTAACGCCGCCAGGATCCAACGCTGTGCCACCAAAACCGCCGCTTCCACTTTGGCTTTGTCGCGCGGTTTTCTGATCCGCGCCGGGATCACACAGGTCCCGTAGTGCTGCGCGAGTTCGCGATAGGACGGATTGATTTGCGCTTCGTATCGATCGGGGCGCGACACGCCGCTGCGTAAATTATCAGGTATGGTCAAGGCGGCCACGCCGCCCAGGTACGCGTACATTCGCACGTGACAGTCCAGCCACACTGGCAGCTCTTGTGACAGCGTGGCGATAGCAAATGTGTACGAGCTCGCCCCCAGGGCGCCGACGAACAGTTGCGTTGGGACCAACTCGCCGGTGTCCGGATCGATCAGCGCGAGGCCATCGCAAAAATCGACAAACACCTTCTCCCCACCGCGATGTTGCTGGCGCAATACGACGGACAGCTTTTTCTCAAAGCGCCGGTAGAGATCCACGAACTGCGAGTATTGATAACCGTCAGGGTGCTCGGCTTTGTACTCGGTCCACAGCAGTGCCAGCGTCACCTGGTGATCGCGCCGGGCCAGTTCCTCCCGGATCTTCGTCCAGTCCGGCAGCGGCCGCTGCCCGCGGACTGTCGGCTGCGTGATCGCGGGATATAGCCGCCGCTCCAATTCTTCCTCATCCAGTCCCGCGATCGTCTCCCAACGATCCAGGCCGGCCGCTGCGGCACGCCGCAGGCAATCGGCGACGGCACTCTTGCCGCAGCCCGCGGCGCGGGCCAGTTGGCGGCAGCTGCTGACGCCGCCTACCAGATGAAGTCGTAGAACGTCTTTGATCTTTCGCATCGCAAGCCTCGGCTGGGTCACCACTTCGCTCCTTTCGGGAAAAAGGGGCGAAGGTGGCCGGTGGAAAAGGCTTGCGTCGAGACGCCCCTCTACTCCGGAGGCTAGGCGGACAGCGTTCCGGGCATGCCGGACACCGTTCCGCTGGCGGGTCCAAACTGTCCGGCACGGCTTCGGAACACTGTCCGCCATCATTCCGGAATCGTGTCCGTCATGGGCCGGTGCGCGCAAACTCGACACGTTGATCACGCCGGACACGCTGATGCGGTGGTATCGAACGTTGGTCGCACAGAAATGGACGTATACCCACCGCCGTGGACCCGGGCGGCCCGAACGATCCAGGTGATCACCCAGCTCATTATTCGCAGGGCACTGGAGAATCGATCTTGGGGCTATACGCGAATCCAAGGCGCGTTGGCGAACTTGGGGCATGACGTGGGCCGTGGGACGATCGCGAATGTACTGAGTGAACACAGCATCGATCCGGCGCCCGAACGAGGAAAACGCACGTCGTGGTCGACCTTTCTTAAGGAGCACTGGGACAGCATTGCGGCCACCGACTTCTTCACAGTCGAGGTCCTCATGCTGCGCTGCTTAGTTACATACTACATTCTTTTTGTGCTCGACTTGGCGAGTCGGACGGAAGATTGCGGGAATCACCTCTCGTCCGGACGAAGTCTGGATGATGCAGATGGTGCGCAATCTCACCGATGCCGAGGAGCCGTTCCTTCGGCACACACGGTTCCTAATCATGGATCGAGATACCAAATATTCCGCAGCCTTCCGCGCGGCGCTGGATCGGGAGCGGATCGAGCCGATCACCAAATTTGAACGCGTATGCGGAGAGATTCGTACGCTCAGTCAAGGCGGGAGTGTACCGGGCGAATGGTCCTCTTCAGCAGATCATCGCTTGAACGCGCGCTGACGCACTACGTGGCGCACTATCACGAAGAGCGTAATCATCAGGGGTTTGAAGAATCGCCTGCTGAGTATTCTGATGGTCCTATCAATCTAGATGGTCGAGTAGAGCGCCGGGAGAGACTTGGTGGAATGCTCAACTTCTATCATCGAGCAGCGGCCTGACGACTGAATTTTTAGACACTACGGGGTGCCATTCGGCGTCTCGCTCCGAGGCCGACGGTGTTCGATGCGCGAATTTTTTTTCTGTGCTTCGCGTGCAACGCCGCGCATTACGCTCGGCGGAACTGGCGCTCTAAGGATAATCGTGGGCACGCCTCGAACACTGTCCAGTCACGGCTTGCGAAGCCGTTCGCATGAACTACTTTATTCCGCCGTGCACATCGCCACTCTCGCAGCAGCCAGATCCCAGCTCGAGTGACCGACTGACTTGAACACGCAGCCCCCGTGTGCGCTGCGGGCCCGAGCTTGAAGATAATTAGAAAGCTCGGTGACGCGGCTCCAGTCCACATTCGCTTGAATGAAGTCGCCGGCCTCATGTCGTGCCCCTTTCAGGTAGTCAACGACAAGTGTGCGCCGACTCAGCAATGAAGGCGGCAGCTCGGCCATTTCGGGACGAAAGGCTCCCACACCGATCGCGAGTGTCTCATCGGGTAAGTCGGATGGAACAACCGGCGCCTTGGAGTTGGTCAGCGCGATCACGATATCTGTATCCATGCCGCTTGAATTCAGTGCCGAGGCGGCAAGAGGTGTCGCGCGAGTCGCGGCGTGCGTGGCGCGCAACGTGTCGCAAAACTGCTCCGCCGATGGCAGTGCCTTGCCCGCAATCCAGAAGGATCGCACACCGAAGTACTCAGCAAGCGCCTGCGAGTGTGCTATGGCCTGCACGCCCGTGCCAATGAGTAACGCGGAGCGCGGCCGCCGCGGCGTGAGCGTCTCGATCGCGAGCAGGGTGACAGCGGCGGTGCGACGTGCGGTGAGCGTCGGACCATCGAGCAACATCAGTCGACGTCCGCTCGCGGCGTCAAAGACAATCACCTCGCCTTGGATGGTCGGCAGGTCGAGCGCTGCGTTTTGACGATGAACCGTCACGATTTTGGTAATGCCGAGATCGGCGCCGACCGCCGGCATGCACAGCAGCGAGTTGCCAGGGGCGATGTCGAGGGCCAGCCGCTCAGGGGCGCGTAGCGTGCCATCGGCGAGCTCCAGCGCAGCTTGCGCGATCGCCGGGACCAGCGCGGAATAGGGCAGCCGTTTCGCAGTCTGCGCGGCGTCAAGTTGCATCATTCTCTGCCTCCTCTAGGCAGCGGTTGTAGCAGAATCGAGTTGGTGAGCGCGCGCAGGTCCGCAGCGTCGCGTCAGGACGCAATGCGCTGCATGAAAGGCGTCCGCGAGTCGAAGGGCGAGCGTCACGCCCAGATGACTTCAGCCATGAAAGCTGCCATGACGCTTCAATGCCGTAGAACGCTTCTTGAGTGTCATCGGCGGCGCAAGACGATGTCTTCGTCATCACGAACTATTTGTACTTCGCTGTGGAGATTCAGGTAATTCAATAACACCTCCGGGCGATCCGCGTCCCACACGCCGCTGTAACGCATCTCACCCAGCGCCTTGTCGTCGATGCGCATCTGGTCGCGATTGTAGCGGTTGAACTCGGCCACGATGGCACTGAGCGTATCGTCGCGGAATACCAGGCGGCGCTGCTGCCAGGCGTTGATTTGCGTGATGTTGATATGCGTGGGCGCACTCATCTCGCCGTGATTCATCACCTTGAGCCCTTCGCCTGCGGATAGCTGGCGTTGTGGAGCGTCATCCACCGAGGTGCTAAAGACATCATGCACTATCGCCGGAGTGACTCGCACGCGTCCTTCCACGACGGCGACCGAGGTTTCGTTCGCCTCTCGACGTACGTCAAACTTCGTGCCGATCGCCTGAATCACCCCGCCATCCACATGCACGCGAAAGGGTCTGGAAGCATCGTGCGCGACGCTGAACATCGCTTGTCCGGCAGTCAGGTAGAAGTTGCGCACGCCAGTCGTGTAGTCGACCCGGACGCGAGTTCGCGTATTGAGGACCACCAATGAGCCGTCGGACAGCGCGATCGTTCGTTGCTCTCCGATCGACGTCGAGTAGCGATCACCGGACCAATTGCTGCCCGCGAAGGGAACGAGCGCGGCGATAAAAATTGCCGCGAGCATGCCCAATGCACCGACGCGCAACCGGGAGGAGAGCAGCGTGGAGGCACGAGTCGGAGTCGGAGTTTGAGCTTGAATGCGAGGGGTCACGTCAATGACGTTGTTGCTCGAAAGCAATTGATCAATATCGATTCGCGTCTCGGTCAGGTCGCCCTTAAGTATGTCGTCCCAGCGAGCGGCGAGCAGGAACTCTCGGACGTGATCCGGGGATGTGGCGAGCCAGTTGATGAACTCGCCGCGTTCGCCTCGGCTCAAACACGGCGCACGGGCGACCCATTCGGCGGCCTCGGCCGCGAGCTGTTCGCGATATTTCAACTTACTGCGTTCTTCCGCGATGTGTCGTTGGTCCGACTTCATACCTGCGCCGTTATGTCTTTTCCCACGGGGTCAGACGAATGCACGTCTTCGCTCGTGTCAAATGATAGTGCACCATGCCGACGCTTAGGTTGAGCTTTGCGGCAATCTCCTCGTACGAAAAACCATCGCGTGAATGCAGCAGCAGGGCGGCGGCCTGAATCGGTGGTAGTTGGCCGAGCAACCTTTCGATGTGCTGCTGTCTTGCGATCCGATCCGCAGGATCCTCCCCGCGTACGGTCTCCACCGCCTCGTTCAATTCCTGTTCGCCGTCCTCAATCGTGATGCCGCGCGCGGCGAAACGACCGACGGAACGATGCCAATCGGCCACGACGCTGGCCGCCACGGTGTATACGTACGCCATCGGCTCACGCACGCTGTCGATCTTGTCTTCATTCTGAATGCGTAGCAATCGCAGGTACACCTCCTGCGCCAGATCGTCGAGGTCATCCGGACTGCGCAAGCGTCGGCGCAGGTAGTTGCGCAACAGTCTCTTGTTCTCTACCGCGGCCGAGGTCGCAAACTCGATGGCTTTCTTCTTGAGGCTGTATTTCATTGCCGAGAGCCCGCGACGAAGCTTGGCTGAGTCAGTTACGCATTAGAGGAATGACCACAATACATAGACCCCCTCATCCGTGCCGACGAGCCCCCATTTCGCCGCGCTGGGTTTGGAACGGTCGAAAATTCTGCTGACCTCTACCAGTTTTGCGCGTGTCCGCCGTCATACCTTGCAGAGACGCGACCGGAGCCTGCGTTAAGGTCGGGCCGGAGCGCTTGAACACACGTATATAAATAAATAGCAGGGGTCGAAACATGAGAACGCTCTGGCCGGCGCTGATCGGGTCCGCGGTCACGCTGTTAAGCGCTAGCGTCAATGCGCAGGTGAAAAATGAGATTCAGCTCGACATTCCCTCGCAGGTGTTGGTCGACGCCCTGAATCAATGGGCGCAGGCGACGGGGTACCAACTGGTCGCCCCGGCGAACATGATCCGGTACCTGCCTTCTCCTCGGCTGCAAGGGACCTACACAGCGCGAAGCGCCCTGGATGAGCTGCTCGCGCAGACGCCGCTGACATACCAATTCGTCGATGAACGGACCGTCGCGATCGTTGAGTTAAAGCGAGCGCGGGCCCCTGCGGTCGTCGAGCGGCAGGAACCCTCCGTGCAGCGCCTCGCCGCTCAAACCAACACGGAGTGGGCGCAGGGCGCGCGGGCGGCGGCCGACCCCGCCAAGGAGCGCGGCAATCCGATTGAAGAGGTCATCGTCACGGCACAGAAGCGTGAGGAGCGGGCGTTTGATGTTCCGATGAGCATCGTCGCGCTTCAGGGCGCGCAGTTGGAAGCCCGCGGGATTGACAATCTGACCGATATCGCGACGAGCGTTCCGGGTGTCGCGACCGCGAGTCTGGGCGGCGCCAGCGCGTCACAACCCAATATCAGAGGCGTCGGCAATGAATGGGGCGCGAGTTCACTAGTCGGCATCTACCTGGATGAATCCAGCGTCACCGGCTCGAACGCTAACCAGATCGACCTGCGCACTCATGATCTGGAGCGCGTTGAAGTGCTGCGCGGGCCGCAGGGAACGCTTTACGGTGAAAGCTCGATGGGCGGGACCCTTCGCTTCATCACCAAAGAACCGGAGCTGAATAGCTTCGGCGTCAAAGGTGAGGCCTCGTTCTCGCGAGTCGAGCGCGGCTCCTGGGGCCAGGCGCTCAAAGGCGTTCTCAATATTCCGGTTGTGGAGGAGAAACTCGGCGTTCGGCTCGCAGCGGCGTACGAGGACGTGGGCGGCTGGATCGATCAGCCAGCCGTGTCGCGTAAGGACATCAATGATGGCGAGCTGGTGAACGTGAGAATGAAGGCCCTGTGGAAGCCGACGGATGCGTTCACCGTGCGAGCCACCGCCTTGATCCACCGAAATGACGCGGGCGCGACCGATGCAGGCGAGACACAACGCGGCGTCTACCAACAGGCGCTCGGCCGCCTGACGACACCCTCAGGCGAGCAGGACTACGACCTCTATAGCATGACGCTCGATTACGATTTCGGTCCGGTGAGCCTGGTGAGTAACACCAGCTACCTTGATTTCGTGCTCCGGGAGCGGGAGTTTGGTTACTTCCTGCCGTTGTTGGGGCCGCTGGAGACCACGCCTCCGTTCGAGTTGATCCGTGGCAACGCCGACCTTGGCGGCGCCGAGTACTTGACCAAAACATTGACGCACGAAACCCGACTCGCCTCCGCGACCGGGGGGGACTTGGAATGGACCGCGGGCGTATTCTATCGAGACCGTCAAGATGACACGGGTATTCACTATCTATTTGGGTTGCCGCCCGACATTCCGGCCGAGCCGCTACCCTTCTCGCCGACGCGTGCGCAGTCCAAGTCCTATTCAATCTTCGGCCAGGTCGACTATCAGCTGACCCAGCGGTTGAAGCTCGGCGCCGGTGTGAGCTACTTCGAGGACGACCGAGAAGAGACGGATCGCCTCGCCAATACCTCCATTTCCGGACGATTCGACTCCGTCAATCCTCGTTTTGTCGCGAGCTATGCACTTTCAGATTCGCTGCGTGTCTATGGCAGCGCTGCGAAGGGCTTCCGAAGCGGTGGCTTTAATGCCGGCGGACTTGCCGGCGGTGTCCCTCCTTATCAGCCGGATAGCATTTGGTCGTACGAATTGGGCACCAAGGCTTCCCTGCTGGAGGGGCGGATGAGCATTGAAGCTGCGCTGTTTTTCAGTGAGTACACCGATGTGCAGGTGCTGAGCGCTCAACTGCTCAATGACACCATCACACAGTTCACGACCAACAGTGGCGACGCTGAGATCAAAGGCATTGACTGGAATATCCAGTATCGCTCCACCCGAGGGCAGAGCGTGGGAGTCTCGGGCGATTTCGTGAATGCCGAGATGGTGAAGGTCAATGCACTGGCGGCGAGCCAGGACGTAGGCGACTCCCTGGACTATGTGCCGGACTATCACGTGAATCTGTGGGCGGCACAGGAGTTCAACTGGTTCGCCGGCGACCATCCCGGTTACGTGCGAGTGGAATATAACCGCCAGGGTGAGATGAGCTATCGAAACAATACGCTGGGCTCCTGGTATCACTTCAAGTCCGATGTCATCGGCTTGCTCAACGCGAGCGTCGGCTGGCGCAGTGACCGGTGGTACGTCGACCTGTTTGTGCGCAATGGCTTGAATGAGCACGGCTGGATCAACGCCAACTGGGGGCAGGGGCATTCCCCGCGCGCGCGTCCGCGTACCTTCGGCATTTCATTTGGGCACGACTTCTAACGGCGCTCACGTGATTGCAGCTTCAAGCGGTGATAGTTGTGCGGTGGAGCCATTCGTCGACGGAGAATTCTGTCGCTCGTACAGCGAAGCTAGACATGAAGTGATCAACCCTTCAACGGGCGAGCGTTACTTTTGGATCCCGCGCGGCTGCGATGCTGACGTAGAGCGCGCCGTGCGAGCCGCACGGCGCGCGTTTGAGGAGGCAAGGTGGGTGGACATGCCTCCCTCCTCGCGAAAGCAGGTCCTGTACCGCTTCGCCGAGCTCATCAAGGATGAGTCCAACGCGCTCGATGCGCTGGATGCGGGCGAGATGGGCAAGCCCGTCAGTGAAACGTTTTGTAATGCGAGCGCCGGGGCGCAGTTGATGCACTTCAATGCGGAGTGCGTTGACAAGATCGGTGGAGATGTCTTCGGTAGTGACAAGCGCAGCTTGGTCCTGCAGCGGCGCGTGCCGCGGGGTGTCGTTGCCGCGATCGTGCCTTGGAATTTTCCGACCTACAACGCGATTCTGAAGATCGCGCCGGCACTCGCCGCCGGCAACAGCGTTGTCCTCAAACCCTCTGAGCTGTCGTCGCGCTCGGCGATGCGTTTGGCAGAGCTGTCAGTGAAAGCCGGGTTGCCTCGCGGCGTGCTGAACGTCGTGCCCGGTGTGGGCGAGAGCGTGGGTCGTGCGCTGGGCCTGCATCCCTCCGTGGACATGCTTGCTTTCACCGGCTCCTCAAAGGTGGGCGGCGTGATGATGCAGTACGCGGGTCAATCCAACTTGAAAGTCGTTGTCGCCGAGTGCGGCGGCAAGTCACCGCACATCGTTTTAGATGACGGTTTGGACCTCGATGCGGTGGCGGACTTCATCGCACGTTCGTTGCTAACGAATCAGGGGCAGATCTGCAGTGTCGGATCGCGCCTGCTGGTACAGCGCTCGATCGAGGCGAGACTGGTGGAGCGCCTCGTGGCACGCATGCAAAAGATCGTCATCGGCAGCGCCGTGGACTCGCGGACCACGTTCGGACCCTTAGCCTCCGCCAAGCAGTTCGACCGGGTCATGCAGTACATCGAGGTCGCGCGAGATGAGGGCGCGCAGCTTGCAACGGGCGGTCATCGCACCCTTCCAGACAGTGGTGGCTATTTTGTCGAGCCCACGGTGTTTCGCAACGTCGCGCCCGCTTCGCAAATTGCAAGGGAAGAGATCTTCGGACCGGTGCTATCGGTCATTGCGTTTGATACCGAGGCGGAGGCGGTTCGATTGGCGAACGAGACGATCTATGGGCTGCTCGCGTATGTATGGACAACGGACTTGTCCGCGGGCATGCGGCTGACAAAAGGCATTCGAGCGTCCGTACTACTGAATGCAGCCCCTCCTACCGGCGAGGGCGTGGGCCACGCAGCGTCAATTGAGCCGGCAGGTCAATCCGGCGTCGGCGTGGAGGGCGGGGTCGCAGGTGTGGAGAGTTATCTGCGCCGCCAACTCGTGTGGATCAATCATGCGTGAGCGTGATCTCGCCAGGACATACGTTTCGTGTAGGGGAGTGTATTGATGACTTCGGCTCCAGGCCGCGCTGGCGTATCCAGAGGTACGCTGCTGACGATATTGATGCTGATCCTGACGTTCAACCAAGTCGATCGAATTGCCTTGGGAATCGTTCTGGAGGACATCAAGGCAGAGCTGCTGCTCACGGATACCGAGCTTGGCGTGCTGACGGGGATCGCGTTCGCATTCTTCTACGCAGCCATGGGCATTCCGATCGCACGATGGGCGGATCGCGGCAATCGCGTCAGCATCATCAGCATCACGACAGGGTTGTGGAGTGTCGCGGTCGCGCTATGCGCAGCTGCGATGAACTTCACGCAGCTGTTGGCGATTCGCGTTGTCGTGGCAGTCGGTGAAGCCGGCTGCGTTCCACCGGCGCACTCGCTGATCGCCGATTATTTCTCGCGCGCCGAGCGGCCCAAAGCAATCGCAAAATACATGCTCGGTGTGCCGCTGTCATTGGCCATCGGCTACTTTGCTGCGGGCTGGTTGAATGAGCTCTATGGCTGGCGTCTCACGTTCATCGTCTTGGGATTGCCGGGGCTGCTGTTGGCACTGGTGGCGAAGCTCTGGCTCAAGGAGCCACGCCTGGATGCGTCCAGAACAGGCCTGTCTCATGCCGCCGTGCGCGAGCCAGCCTCTGTTTCCGAAGCGCCAAGCTTCTCGACGGTGTTCAGCGTGCTCTCGGGCAATGCGACCTTCCGTCACTTGCTGCTGTGTGTTTCCTTGTGGCATTTGTTTGGCTACGGACTGCAACAGTGGATGCCGGCGTTCTTCATTCGCAGTCACGGGTTCGACACCGGAGAGTTGGGCACCTGGTTCGCGCTGATCTATGGGATCGGGTCCAGTGTCGGCTTGTATCTGGGCGGAGAGATTGCCGTGCGCTTTGCGGCCCACGACGAGCGTCTGCAACTGGTGGCCTGCGCCATCTCCTTCCTGGTCTTTCCGGCGGTCATGGCCTATGCGTTCATGACCTCCAGCCCCTATCTTGCATTCGCGGCGCTGTCAGTGGCCTCGTTAGGGGCGATGGCGCAGGGGCCGATGTTTGCCACGATCCAGTCGCTGGTGCCGCCGGACATGCGCGCGATGGCCATCGCGCTTGTCTATCTCTTCGCGAACCTGATCGGCATGGGGCTGGGGCCGCTTGCTGCCGGCGCGCTCAGTGACGCCTTGGTCCCTTGGTTTGCCGCGGATTCATTGCGCTATTCACTCCTTCTGCTGTGTCCAGGCTATTTCTGGGCGGCTTGGCACCTGTGGCGCGCGAGCCAAACGGTCGCGATGGATCTGCGGCATGCGAATGCTGCGCCCGCTGAGCCTCGCACCGGCCCGTACGGACCGGCCGCAGTCTCAAAATCGTCCTACCGATGAGCGCAGCAGCACCTCCTATGGCACGTTCTCTGATCAGAATTCGGTGGGGCCTGCAAGTGCAGCTGCGCGATGGTGTGTTGCTCCATGCAACGGTGTATTTGCCTAGCCACTGCGCGGAGCCCTCGCCAACGTTGCTGGCGATCACACCGTACACGGCCCAGGGCAATCACCTGCGCGCGAAATATTTCGCCGAGCATGGGTTTGCGTTCGTCGTGATCGATACGCGTGGGCGAGGTAATTCGCAAGGTACGTTCTGGCCCTTCGTCAACGATGCGGATGATGGGTACGACATCATTGAATGGGTGGCGCAGCAGAGTTTCTGCAACGGCAAGGTCGGCATGTTTAGCGGCTCATACGAAGGCTATGTGCAGTGGGCTGCTGCCAAGCGCAGCCCGCCCCATCTAAGCGTGATCGCACCGAGCGTCGCGGCGGCGCCCGGCGTCGACTTCCCGATGCGCAACAACATTCCTTACCCGTACCAGATGCGCTGGCTCACCTCCACCGCCGGGCGAGTCCATCAGGAGCGGATCTTCGAGGATGAGGCGTTCTGGCGCAGTCAGTTCTGTGACTGGTTTGAGTCAGGGCGACCTTTCATCGAACTCGATACAAGGATCGGCGTGCCATCGCCATGCTTCCATGAATGGTTGAGTCAACCCATGGAGAACGAGTACTGGCAAAATCTGAGGTTGAGCGAAGCCGAGTACGCCCGTCTCAAGCTGCCGATCCTGACCATCACGGGGTGCTACGACGCCGATCAACTTGGCGCGCTGCATTTTTATCGGGAGCACCAACGGTATGGGACGCCGCAAGGCGTGGCTCAGCACTACCTGGTGATCGGACCTTGGGATCACCAAGGGGCACTCGCACCCAAGGCGCACATGGGCGGTCTGAGCTTCGGCGGCTCGGCGCTGCTCGATACGATGTCGTTACATCTGCAGTGGTACGAATGGAGCCTGCGAGGAGGTCCGAAGCCGAGCTTTCTGAAGAAAAACGTTACCTACTACGTGATGGGCGCAGATGTGTGGCGCTACGCGGATTGCTTGGATGACATCACGACCGCCACAAAGCGGTTCTATCTCGACTCAAACGGCCGTGTCCACGACGTGCTGGCGTCGGGATCGCTGGGTGAGGATCGAGGCCGCGGTGCCCCCGATTCATACATCTATGATCCAAAGGATGTCTCCGGCGCCCTCGCCGAACTCGAGAAGGACATTCCAGCGCAGCTGACGCTGCTCAGGCCAACCTTTCCCGTCGACAGCTTGGTGGATCAAACGCCCATCTACGATAACGCTGGCAAGGCGCTGGTATATCACAGCGCGCCGTTCTCCGAGGCGATTGAAGTCAGCGGCTTCTTCAAATTCTCTGCGTGGATCGCGATTGATCAGCCGGACACGGACTTTGTCGTGACGATTCATGAGGTGACCCGTAACGGTCAGAGCATTCTGTTGAGCTCCGATCTACTGCGGGCGCGTTACCGTGAAAGTCATCAGCGACAAAGCTTGATCACCACGACCGAGCCGTTGTTGTACGAATTCGAGCGGTTCACGTTCACATCGCGGCGAATTGATCGAGGCAGTCGCTTGCGTTTGGTATTCGGGCCGCTCAACTCGCCTCACTATCAAAAGAACTACAACAGCGGCGGCATTGTCGGTGAGGAGTCCATGGCCGATGCCCGGGTGGTCACGGTGAAGTTGTACCACGATGAACGGCGTGCCAGTGTTCTGCACGTTCCGATCGGTCGATCGGACGATGAGCGAATGTCATGAGCCTCTTTGACTTCGATGTGATCCTTCGCAACGCACTGGTCATCGATGGCACCCTGGGTCCGTCCTACCCGGCAGACGTAGGCATCACAGCTGACCGCATCACCAAGATCGGCTGCCTCAAGCGTGTGAAGGCGACGCTGATCATTGATGGACTCGGGCTGGTCGTGGCCCCCGGCTTCATCGACGTGCATTCGCACGATGATGCGGCCGTCATCGCCCGACCCGAAATGCATGCGAAGCTGACTCAGGGGGTGACGAGCGTCATCGGCGGTAACTGCGGCATCGGTGGCGCGCCGTACACGGCCGCCGCCAATCCACCCAACCTGCTGAGATTGGTCTTTAAGTCAAAAGACTTCGTTGCGCCTAGCTTTCAGGACTATCTCGGCAAGGTGCGGGCGGCGCAACCTGCAATCAACGCGGGATTCCTGACGGGACACACGACCCTGCGCATGCACGTCATGGGAGAGGACCTGGATCGCTCGGCCAGCCAGGCTGAGATCTTGCAAATGCAGGGACTGCTCAGCAACAGCCTGCGGGCAGGATCGTTCGGATTGTCAACAGGGCTGTTCTACCCGCCGGCTCGCGCGGCGTCGACCGAGGAAGTGATTGGAGTCGCGATGCCGCTGCGGCAGTTGGGTGGCGTCTATACGAGCCACATCCGCGACGAAGCCGACGGTGTGATGGAGAGCCTCAAGGAGGCTTTGCAGATCGGTGAGTCGAGTCGCTGCGCCACGATCATTTCGCATCACAAGTGCATGGGCAAACGTAACTTCGGCCGCAGCACGCAGACCTTGGAATTACTGGAGCAGGCGCGCCGCCATCAAGCCGTGGCGCTTGATGTCTACCCGTATACCGCGGGCTCATCGGTGCTGAACGAGGAGCTGGTCTCGTTGTCGTCGCGCACCGTGATCACCTGGTGCGATCCCTTTGCCGAATTCTGCGGCAAGGATCTCATCGAGGTCGAAGCGCAGCTCGGAGGCAGCCGGGCTGAGGTGATTCGCAAGTTACAGCCCGCCGGCGCCTTGTACTTCATGATGGATGAAGCCGACGTCAAGCGAATTATGTGCGCGCCGCAGGCCATGATCGCCTCCGATGGGCTGCCCGAAGATCAGCGCCCGCATCCGCGTCTTTGGGGAACGTTCCCGCGGGTGCTCGGCCACTATGTTCGCGAATGTGGATTGCAGTCGCTCGAAGAGGCGGTGCACCGCATGACAGGCTTGCCCGCGCAACGATTTGGGATCGCGGGGCGTGGCACGATCCAGGAGGGCGCGTACGCAGATATATGCATGTTCGACCCTGCCACCATTCGCGATAGGGCAACCTACGAGCAGCCCATCCAGGCGGCCGCTGGGATTCACTATGTGTTCGTAAACGGGCAGATGGCGCTCGAACGTGGCGTTCCGACTGCCCAACGTGCGGGCCGTGTTCTGTTGCGAGCGTCAGCGGGCTCGAATTGAGCACGCCATGCACATCATCGTCATCGGTTGTGGGCTCATCGGTGTCACGAGTGCCTACTGCCTGCGCTTGTGCGGCTATGATGTCACCGTCATCGAGCGCGCACCGGGCCCCGGTCGCGAGACCAGCTTCGCGAACGGCTCGTTGCTCACGCCGAGCATGCCGGAGCCGTGGAATTCTCCGGGATGTTGGCGCGCTCTGTTGTCCTCGTTGCCCCGCTCGGACGCGGCACTTCAGTTGCGAGTACGCGCGTTGCCGTCGCTGGCGGGCTGGGGCATCTCCTTCCTCCGTAACTCGAGTCGAGCTCGCTTTGAGCAGAGCGTTCGTCGCAACCTACGGCTCGCGCTTCATTCGCTCGATGTCATGGCATCGATTCGAGCCCAAGGTGAGCTCGACTTTGGTCACTATGCGCGAGGCACGCTCAGAATCTTCAGAGATGCCGGCGCGCTAGGCCGCGCCGCGCAAGCCGCGGAACGATTGTCGGCGGACGGATTGAGTTTTCGGGTGCTCTCGACGTCCCAGACCATCGCCATGGAACCTGCATTGGCCCCGATTGCGGATCAGCTCAGCGGAGCCCTGCATTACCACGCAGACGAGACGGGGGATGCCTATCGATTTTGTACAGGGTTGGCGGAAATCGCGGCACGCATGGGCGTGAAGTTTCGCTTCGGCACCGTCGTGACGCACATGGAGAAGCGATCCAACAACGTGGTCGCCGTCCATAGTGAGCACGAGTCATTTGTCGCCGATCAGTATGTCGTGGCGGCCGGGAGCTACACCGCGCCGCTGCTGCGAAGCATTGGAATCGATGTGCCGGTGCGTCCGGCCAAAGGCTATTCAATCACGATCCCGGTCAGCGACGGCGCGCAGTCACTTCGCACGCCCGTCCTCGATGATGATTGGCACGCCGCCATCGTGCCGCTGCAAGGCGCGCTGCGTGTAGCCGGCACGGCCGAGTTCGCGGGCTACGATTTGAGTTTGAATGCACAGCGCGTGCAGAACCTGCGCGCGCTGTTGAAACAGGCGCTGCCGAGGCTGGACGTGGATTGGACAAAGGGTCACGCGTGGTGCGGGTTGCGACCGATGTCCGCGGACGGCGTCGCCATCATTGGGGCGACGCCGGTGTCCAACCTGTTCCTCAACACGGGGCACGGGCCGTTGGGGTGGACGACTGCCGCTGGATCGGCGGACCTGCTGGCCCACTTGCTGGCCGGTAAGCGCCCGTTCACCGATCCTGCGCCCTATGCGCTCGCCCGCTTCGGTAGTTAGCCTCGATGCGCGAGCTGCTTGCCCAGCTTGGTCCCAATCATCATGCACGCGGCATTGATGTTGGCGCTAATGTGGTCGGGCATGATTGAAGCATCGCCAATCCACAAGTTCTCGATCCCTCGGACGCGAAGGAATGGGTCGACGACCGCGTCCGCTCCCACGCCCATGCGACACGTACCAATGGGATGAAACGTGATCTCCGCATGCTCGCGGACGAATTCGCGCAGGTCATGCATGTGCGAGATCCCGGCGCCCGGTGCGGTCTCCTCGTCGATGATCGACGCGATGGGCGCAGTGTGCATGATGCGTCGCACAGCGTTGATGCCTCGTACGAGCGCATCCACGTCCTCTTCTCTCTCGAGCAGACGACATTCGATCAGCGGCGGTTGCTCGGGATCGCTACTAGCGAGCCGTATCTGGCCTCGGCTGAGTGGATGCGAGCGAATGACATAGGTCGTGAACGCCGGGTAGGGCGCTAACTTGTACGTTCCCTCGGCGCTGACCCGATAGCCGACCGGAAAGAACAGTAGCTGCGTGTCCGGCACCTGCGAGGACGCGAGGGTCTTCAGAAACGCCGTACTTTCGAAGGCGCTGGAGATCGGACCCTCGCGATGCTTGAGAAACTTCGCCGCGATCTGCAGCCGCTGCAGAATACCCTCCGTGAGGTTGTACGTCGGGACGCGGCTGCGATAACTCATGCTCACCATGGGCTGCTCAATCAAGTTCTGGCCCACGCCAGGAAGGTTCAGCACCCCCTGAATGCCATGCGCCGCGAGCGCTCGTGGATCACCGACGCCGGAGAGCATCAGAATCTTCGGTGAATTCAGTGCGCCGGCGCACAGCACGATGTCACGGGCCGTCGCCTCCAGCGGCTTGCCTCTACAAGTGTAGGTCACGCCGTGCGCGCGGCCATGGGCAATCTCGATTCGGCGTACCTCCGAATGCAACCGAACCTCCACCCGTCCTTGCGCGATCAACGGCTTCAAGAACGCATCGGCCGCACTCCAGCGCAGCCCCTGGCGCACTGAGCGCTGCATGTAAGAGACGCCTTCCTGAGATTCCCCGTTGTAGTCGTCGTTGAAAGGCACTCCCGCCGCGCGCGCCGACTCGACGAAGGCCTGAGTGACGGCGTGTGGACGTTTCACCGTTGTCACATGAAGCGGCCCGGCGCGCCCGCGCAACGGGCCATTCTGATCGCTGTGCTCCATCGCTTGGAAGAGCGGCAGCACGTCCTTGGCGGACCAACGGCCGACGTGGCCGCACGACTCGTCCCAGCGATCAAAGTCCCCGGCCGCGCCACGAATGTACACCATGCCGTTGATACTGCTGCTGCCGCCGAGCACACGACCGCGCAGCCATTTGTCGACGGCACCGTAGCGGCTCGGATCCGGTTGGGAACGGTAGCCCCAATCGTAGCGCGCACACGCTTGCAGCACGCCGGCCGGAATCTTGATGAACGGCGATCGGTCCGAGCCGCCCGCCTCGAGAATGAGAATGCGTTTCCTCCGGTCGCTCTGGGCCAGCTGATAGGCGAGGGCGCAGCCCGCCGAGCCCGCCCCGATAACGATGTAGTCCCACGTCATGGCGCAACCGCAGGCGCGATCGAACCGGCCTCGCAAGAGCGAGAGTCGTTGAGTGTCGAGATACATGAGCTCGGCATGCGCGCCTCAGAATTGTCGTGGACTGCACTTCGGTAACTTACGTTTGACGGAAATTCGAGGAGGAGTTGGTAACGCACTTACGCACACGCTCGGGTCTGGTCGCCCGATCTCACGGTCGATTTACCCGATTTGCTGTGCCGAACGGTGAAGGCTGTTAGACCATGTCGAGGAACCGCTCCAAGACTGAGCGTCAAGGGCGTCGATGGGGAGATCGTCGGAGACGACGGGTTACGTGGGTGGCGCTGCCGGCTAGAAATGGACCAAGCAGGACTTCGCCCCGGTACACCCGCGAAGGCTGTCGTCGTTGCGTTCGCTGTGATGTCTGCGTCGGCGTTCTCTCCGGCCTCAGAGAAAACCGATTACGCCTCGACGAGGGTGAAGGGCGAACCCGCAGAACGTTTGCTTCGCGCGGACATGACTTGTTTTGAAACACCCGCCGAGGGCGCTGTGTTCTGCCTCGATTCGATCACGTTCTGCAAACGTGTGTGGCGCGGCGGATGCCTCGGTCCGCTGTCGCAGAAGATCGAGAACGTTCTCCGGGGAGTTCATGAAGCCTGAGCGGGATTGTGTAGTCACCACTCCTGGCCTGATGACAGACTGGCACCGCTGATACGTAAATGGACTCGGCGCTAACCATAAAAAAGCAGCTCCGTCTTACCAGTTTCGGCTCGCGAATCCGTCAAAGCGTGATGTGAGCATTTGCGAACGCTGTCGTCCACGTCGGTCGATGAATCACGAGCCATGACTACATACCCGGATATGAGGCATTGAATTGCGGAACGCCACCGTCCAACCCGACACGATCCTCACCACTTGCCAGCGGTGCTCTCGCAGAAGCGAGCGTACAAACGGTGTAAATGCATGAACACTGCCACCTGGGACTACATCATCGTGGGGGCGGGCTCCTCCGGATGTGCACTTGCTCACGAGCTTGTGCAATCTGGGCGGCGCGTTCTCATGCTGGAGGCCGGTGGCCGTGACACTTCGCCATTCATCAAGGTGCCAGCGGGCGTTGTGCGCGCCGGAGCCAAGCATGATTGGGGGTATCGCTCGCAGCCGGACCCCACGCGTTACGGTGCCGCAGAGGAATGGGTGCGGGGACGAGTTCTCGGAGGCAGCAGTAGCATCAACGGCACCTTGTACATGCGCGGGACGCCGCAGGATTTTGATCGCTGGTGCATGCCAGGATGGTCGGCGGCTGACATCATGCCGCTGTTTCGTCAAATGGAATGCAGTGACCAACCAGGACCGCTTCGTGGACACAGCGGGCCTTTGTATGTGAGAACGGTCAAACGACCGCACGCCATCACGGAAGCATTCATTGAGTCCGCGTGTGCAGCAGGCTTTCCATTCAATCAGGACTACAACGGCGAACACCAGTTCGGCGTCGGACCCGCTCAGCTCTCCCAACGGCGCGGCTTTCGATGTAGTGCCGCCGACGCCTTCTTGAGGCCGATGCTGCGCCAACCCAACGTAACATTGCTGCTCAATGCGTTGGTGGAGAGGATTGAGATCGAGAATGGCAGGGCGGTCGGCGTTTCATTCTTGCATCGAGGCAGAAAGCGCTACGAGACGGCACGGAACATTGCCCTGTGTGCGGGTGTCATCAACTCGCCGAAGCTGTTGATGCTCTCTGGCATCGGTGATAAGCACGAGCTGCGGCGGCACGGGATCCATGTCTCACTCGACCTGCCGGGAGTCGGGCGCAATCTGCTCGAGCACCCGATGGTGACACTGCTCTGGCGAGCCAAAGTCCCTACGACCAATCTGACGGAAGGGGTCATTCAGAAACTCGGGATTGCTGCCCGGTTCCTCATCCATGGTGATGGGCCAATATCCGATCTCTTCGAAGCGCTGGTGTTTGCAAAATCTCGGGCCGCGCAGGTTGATCCTGATCTACAGGTGATATTTATGAGCCGTGGCTTCGAGGCTCACCCCTCTGGCGGCTATCGTCTCATGCCCTTTCCGGCGGTGGCGGTGCACATCCTTGAAACTCATCCGAAGAGCAGAGGTCAAGTGAAGTTGGCCAGTCGTGACCCCAGCGATCCACCTCTGATCGAGTGCCGCCTACTGGACGAACAGGCGGATGTCGATGCACTGGTCGACGGCATTGCGATTGTCCGGCGAATCATGAGGGAAGCGCCCATGTCCAGATTAATACGCGAGGAGATTGCACCGGGAGCGAAGATAGAATGCGCCTCGGTCGTGGAAGATTATGTCCGCAGGAACAGCGGGATCTCATTTCATCCCATCGGGACGTGTCGAATGGGCACCGACGTAGATTCTGTTGTGGGTCCGGATCTGCGGGTGCATGGAATCGAAAATCTATGGATCGCGGATGCGTCGATCATACCAAGATCCCTCAGCGCGAATATGAATGCTGTTTGCATGATGATTGGCAAGAAGTTGGGCAAGCAACTGATCTCGGCGCCGGTAGAGGACGTATCGAAGAATGTCCGATCAGGCCCCATGCAGATTCCACAGATAAAGACACAGAACGCCTGAGTGAGTCGATGGGTAACCACCCTCGGGGTGCGTAGGTCCGCTGAAGGTACGGAGGTAGCCGAACTAATGTACGAGTCGCAAAGCCAGCCGTTCGACGGGTGCTCGACAACCAGCGCTTTGCCGAGGCGATTCTATACCAATCAGCGCATATATCAGCGGGAGATCGCATGGCTCCGTGAGAACATGTGGTTTATGGTCGGGCATGAAAGTCAAATCCCCCGTGTTGGCGATTATTTTCTTTACGACTTTGATGGCGACAGCGTAATCCTGGTTCGAGATCATGAAGGGAACGTCCGCGCACATCACAACGTATGTCGACACCGCGGATCGCGCATATGTCTAGAAACGAACGGATCGCTTCGCGCGTTTATCTGTCCATATCACGCCTGGAGTTATGAGCTGGACGGTCAGTTGCGTCGGGTGCCGGCCATGCCTGCGGGATTCGAGAAGAGCGCTCATGGGCTGATCTCATGTCACGTTCGCGTGCACTGCGGACTCATGTTTTTAAGCTTCGCGGAAACACCTCCGGATTTCGCCAGCTATATCGGCTGCCTTGCTCGCGAGCTCGACATTCAGGACGTGCAGCATTCGAAGGTTGCCAAACACGCGTTGTTCCGGGCAAATGCGAACTGGAAACTGCTCGTGCAGAACAATCTTGAGTGTTATCACTGCAGGCCGGCGCACCCCACGTTCTGCGCGGCACACCCAGGTAGTCCGCTTGGGGACGACGTGGAGTGTGCAAAACAGGCATCGTACCGGCAATTGCAGGCGAGCGTAGAGAGTTCAGACGTAGAGAAACGGCGCCGTTTTGAGGCGGTCTATACAGGTCCAGATTCTCCGTATCTCCAGAGGACGATACGGGTGCTGATCGGGGAAAACTGTTCCACTGAATCGGTCGGGGGCAAACCCGTCGCTCCCCTTATGGGGCAGTGCACATATGACGGCATGCAGACAGCCGCTCTGCCGAGCCCATTATCGAATGTCGTGATGAATCCGGACTATGTCGTGATATACAACTTTACACCCCGTTCCCTACAGCACACGGATGTGGCTGTCACTTGGCTCGTCAAGGAGACGGCTGTGGAGGGCGTAGACTTCGACGCTGAGAAGATGGCAGCCGTCTGGCAGCGCACATTGCTGGAAGACAAGGTGCTCGCAGAAAACGCGCAACTAGGAATCCGTTCGACGGCGTACCGACCTGGGCCGTATATGGCAAGTGAAGCGTTCGTCAGTGATTTTGATCTGTGGTACCTGCGCCGATTAATGATCGAAAGAACGCCGAATTGAAGCAGCCTCTTGCGACGTCCTGCCAAATCACTCTTCTACGCCTCTCGCGACGATCACCAAAGCTACTAGCAGCCTGTCGGAGTGCGCCGTGGAAAGGCGCGGTCTTCTAGTGGGTGCGAACCCCACCTGGCAACTTTCGCTCCAGCCAGTAGCAGTCGGAGCAATCGAGAAAGGAGGCACGATCGGGACTAGCCCTCTGATGCAAAAGGGTCACCTTGGGTGACTCAGCGAGTACGCAGGCCGTAACGAATGTGAACATCGTGCAGGCCCCGAAATAGCCGATGCGGAGCCAACCCACCTTCGACATGGGGAAGGCTGCCACTTTCTGGGGAAGCGAGCGAAGAGAGCAGCCAGGAAGTCCGCCGGGGTAGTGATGACGGCATGCGTACAAGAGGAAGACCGCAGCAACACGGGAAGCCCCATCGCGTGGTCGGGCGCATGGCCAACCGGACACCCGTGAGGGTCAGGCCGGGCGCGATGGGGTGACGGAGAGGCTCGTATTACCGCTGAAGCCGGGTAATTCCGGTGGAGGAAAGGGGCCTCAGTTCAAGATCAACGCAACAAGTGGCGAGGAACGGGAGATTGGGCAACCTAGCAACTCCGCTGAGTGTTCAGAAGCTACAGACGGCGTTACATGCCAAAGCGAAGGGAAACCCGAGCTTTCGGTTCTACGCTCTGTACGACAAGCTGTACCGAACCGACGTAGTGCAATACGCCTACGCATGCTGCAAGGCCAATCAGGGCGCAGCCGGTGTGGACGGCGAGCGGTTCGAGGACATCGAGGCGTACGGGCTGGAACGGTGGCTGGGGGAACTGGCGCAGGAACTCAGGAACAAGACGTACCAACCCCAAGCGGTTCGACGAGTCTTCATCCCGAAGCCGGGCAGTCGGGGACTTCGTCCCCTGTCCATTCCGCCGATCCGTGACCGGGTGGCGCAGACGGCAGCGAAATTGGTTCTTGAACCGATCATCGAGGCCGACCTGCCACCGGAACAGCACGGTTATCGACCCGGGCGCGACGCTCTCACTGCGGTCAAGCAGGTGCATAGCCTGCTCAACACGGGCCATACGCAAGTCGTTGATGCAGATCTCTCTGCATACTTCGACACGGTTCCACACTCCGAACTTCTCACATCGGTGGCACGCCGCGTGGTTGACCGGCACATGTTACATCTGATCAAGATGTGGCTTGAGACACCAGTGGAAGAAACTGACGAGCGTGGGCGCAAGAAGCGTACGACTCACAATCGCGATGGGAAGCGGGGCATTCCCCAAGGTTCATCTCTATCACCGCTGCTGTCCAATCTGTACATGCGGCGGTTTGTGCTGGGGTGGAAGCATCTGGGATATGCCGAGCGTTTCGGAGCGCAGATCGTCACCTACGCTGATGACCTGGTGATCTGCTGCAAGCGTGGGGCTGGTGAAGCCCTATCCGCGACGCGACAGGTCATGACCCGGTTGAAGCTGACGGTGAACGAGGAGAAGACCCACGTGCGCCGCGTGCCGGAACAGTACTTTGACTTTCTGGGATAC
This sequence comes from uncultured Gammaproteobacteria bacterium, assembly GCA_963710595.1. Lineage (GTDB taxonomy): Bacteria > Pseudomonadota > Gammaproteobacteria > Steroidobacterales > Steroidobacteraceae > Steroidobacter. The sequence continues at coordinate 331,705 of CAVQAZ010000001.1, read as the reverse complement.
ACGTTCGGACGGTTTTACTCGACCAAGACAGGACGAGCCTATCTGGGCACGCGCCCGTCGAAGAAGAGCGTGCGACGCATGATCGCGACGATCAGCGAGTGCACAGACCGAAGCACAACGTGCCAAGCTGTGGAAGTGATCGTGCCGGAGTTGAACCGAAAGCTCTTGGGCTGGGCGAACTACTTCAAGTTGGGTCCGGTCAGCAAGGCCTATCAACTGCTCGACCGACACACGACACAGCGGCTGAGCCGGTGGCTCTGTATCAAGCACAAGGTGAGAGGGGCGCGATATCTGCGCTATTCCGCGCCGTATCTAAACCGGAAATTCGGACTGATACGTTTACCTGTACTAGTCCCGACCCGATCTGACGGTTACCCGGTTCTCCGGTGATTGTCTGTCAGATCAAGTTACGCGATCGTCTTCTCTCGACAGATTCGTTTGCCGTCCTCAAACGTCGCCATCGGCGTCCGTCCACAGCACATCTTCCCCTGATGCGTGCGCTCATGATTGTATGAGTCGATCCACGCGTCAAGGTCTTCCTGTATCGACTCCAGCGAGGTGTAGATCTTCTTTCGGAAGGCCACCTGGTAGAACTCGTTTAGGATCGTCTTGTGGAAGCGCTCACAGATGCCGTTGGTCTGCGGCGACTGCGCCTTGGTCCGCGTGTGATCGATGTCGTTCACTGCCAGGTACAGCTGATAATCATGCTGCTCAACCTTCCCGCAGTATTCCGTGCCCCGATCCGTCAGCACTCGCAGCAGCGGCACCTGGTGCTCCTGATAGAACGGCAACACTCGGTCATTGAGCACGTCGGCCGCAGCGATCGGCGTCTTGGTCGTGTACAGCTTGGCGAACGCGACTTTGGCGTAGGTGTCCACGAAAGTCTGCTGATAGATACGTCCCACGCCCTTCATGGTGCCGACGTAGAAGGTGTCCTGCGATCCAAGGTAACCTGGATGTGCTGTCTCGATCTCGCCGCATTCCATTTGCTCGTCACGCCTGCGCTCCAGCGCCGCGACCTGCGCCTCGGTGAGCACCAAGCCTTCCTCGGCCGACTTCTTCTCCAATGCCGCCAGCCGCAGCCTGAACGTCTGCAGGCCGTTACGTAACCAGACTGAGCGCACGCCGGTCGGGCTGACGAGAATGCCCTTTTTGCGCAGCTCATTGGAAACGCGAACTTGGCTGGCGGCCGGATTCTCGACTGCAAAGCCGAGAACTGCGACCTCGACTGCTTCGTCTACGCGGTTTCGTAGGTTCGCTCGGCGCCGATCCTTGTGAAGCAGCGCCTCCAGTCCGCCGCTCTCCTTGGCTTCTTTAACTCGATAGAACGTGTCTCGCGATACGCCCATCACGCGGCAGGCCTGCGATACGTTGTGCAGTTCCTCAGCCAGATTCAGCAGGCCCATCTTGTGCTTGATGATGCTCTGATTTAAAAGACTCATGCGGGGTTACTCCTAGTGTGTTCAGTGATTGCTTGGTAACAACCATCGAACCGGGTAACCCCGTCTTTTGCAAGAGCGGTGTCAGATCAAGTCGAAACTAATACACGTAACATGTGTGAGTTTCCTCTCACGCACCGCTCAGCGCGAACATCCGTCGGATGTTCCAGCTCATCGTCACCAGATTCCACTCGCCTCTGACGCTCTCAACCCCACGCAGCAGGAATTGGCGAAAGCCCATCACCGATTTGATGATCCCGAAGACCGGCTCAGGGGTTTGCTTGCGCAAGGCGTAGAGCTCTTTGCCGCGCCTCGTCTTCAATCGATGCGCCATCTGCTCCATCGCGCTGGCCGAAGCGGGCGGCGCCTTAGGATCTGCAGCGAATTGCTCTTTCCAACGCGCGTTATGGCGTTCACGTTTCATCGCAATCAGCGGCTCGATCTTCGCTGTCGCGCAGTGCTCCACGTTTATTTCGCTCAGATATCCACTGTCGGCCAGCGCGCGCTTGACCCGCCCCAGTTCCTTCGGCAGGCCCTTGAGCTTGTCGATCAGCGGTTTGAGCTGCTGCTTATCGTTGGCCGCCTGCGTCAGACCGGTGGCCACGACGAGCAAACTTCCCGTGGCCACCGCGGCCTGCGCGTTGTAGCACTGATCGAACCCGCCGCCGGCCACCTTCATGATGCGCGAGTCCTCATCGGTCAGGTTGATCTGCTCTTGGTCTTCAACCGTACCGCTGGGAGGAGCCGGGGGTGGGCCAGGGGGCTTTTTGCCGGTGCGCTTCTCTTGCTCGGCTCGCGCAGCGAGCTTCTGCTGATACTCGGCGTCCTGCTCCTCCTGCACCCGTGCTTCGATCTTCTGCTTGGCCTCGGCGATGGCGGCCAGGCGCGTCTCACGTCGTTCCAGTTCCTCAGGAATCGACATCCCATCGGGAATGTCCGCGGCATCGGCTTGCTCGGCGAGCCTCAGCAACTGCTGTACTTCCCGTTTCAGTTGCTTCTCCAACTTCTTGGCATGACCGTAGGACAGCGCACTGTGTCGGCTCGCGTTGGCGTGGATCTTGGTCCCATCCAGCGCCACCGTGCCCAATTTGAGCATCCCCATCGTGCGCGCCAGCTTCAACACCTCCACGAACAGCGTCTCGATCTGCGGCAGAAATCGCTTGCGAAACGTGGCGATGGTGTCGTGATCGGGATGCTCATTGGCGGCGATGAAGCGAAAGGCCACCGAGTCATAGGTCGCCCGCTCGATCGCGCGGCTGGAGAACACCTTGGTGGCGCACGCGTAAATCAGCAGCGCAAGCAGCAGCGCCGGATGGTAGGAGGCCGAGCCCGAGCCGCGATAGGCTTTGACCATCTCCGACAGGTCCAGCCCCTCGACCACCTCCACCACATAGCGCGCCAGGTGCCGCTGCGGCAGCCACTCGTCTACCGAGGGAGGAAACAAAAATGCGGTGTCGCGATCGATCGGCCGGAAGTTGCTCATCGCTGCTCGATACCGTGAAGGAGGCAGTCGTGATTATCGCTCAACCATCGTTAAGTCCGACAGGCTGCTAGGACTAACCCACCTTGTAGGCCTGAAGCACATAATATGGACATACAAATCCATTCAATGTGAGATACCCCGCGATCGATTCCAATGTAGTCACGCGCATGTTGAGGCAACTCATCTCGTAGAGAATCTCACTTGCAGAGTGACCCGTGTTCCTCAGGGGGTCAACGTCGACCATTGTGCGAGGTGGCGAGAATGGATCTGTGCCCTCGAAGCGACGGAACGTTGCCCAAAGCTTTCCATTGATTTTTAGTACACGGCGGCATTCTGAAAGACAGCCGTGCACATCCGTAAGGTACTCCAGGAAGCCACAGGCCAGAACCAAGTCGAACGTATCCGACGGGATACCGTGCAGCGGTCCTTCAAGGTCAACTGTGTATAGCTTCTCGTATCTTCCCGTTGCGCGGGCGTGCTCGACCATCTTCGGAGAGATGTCAATTCCCTCTGCGCGTATGCCCGGATGAAGTTCCGAGAGCGCCCTGACGTTCGCTCCAGTTCCGCATGCCAAATCCAGTACGCGACATTCCGATATATTCTGAATCTCTGCGGCATGTGCTGATATCCACTTCGGGACGAGATAGTTGCACCGCTTGGAGATAACGTCATAACGATCTGCGCCGCTGTCCCAGAACTTCGCTGTCGATTCGGTCGTGCTATGCATAGAGTTGCCCGGAAGAAGGGGGATTGCCTGCGGTCATAGGGAATACAAGAGGGTTCAGGCTGATTGTTCGCAGTTACTTGATAGCATGGACCATGCACCAACTCCACGCGCGTGCGCGGCCCGGTTTGCTCGTTAGCTCCTCTAGCGCTCTTAGTTGCTCTAGGATCTTTGGACCGTCACGATCGAAGTCCCGTTCTGCTTTCTGCGTACGCCACCTGATCCATGAAGCAATACAGTATTCCGTCGTATCTTCAATTCGCACGTGTCTGAATCCGATCGCTCTGAGGGCTTCTCGGTACGCTTGCAGATCTGGCAAGCAATTTTGCTCGGGCCAGGTTTCCTTCAGAGATCCTGGTAGCAGCGAGTCCAGCAGTGCGTAGTCGTGCAAGACGATATCGGACATCGCCAGTCTTCCGCCCATCTTGAGAACCCGATGGGCCTCTTGAAGAAATCGGTCGCGCATCATGAAATGATAAGCGCCCTCGATACTTAGAACATTGTCGAAGGATTGATCGGGGAATTCCAGTTCAGTGGCATCCATGAGCTTGAAGCTGCATTCCGGAGCAAGCACTCTGCATATATTGAGTTGTTTCTCCGAAATGTTGATTCCCATGATTTGCTTGGCGTCGAAGTACTTGGTCAGGAACTTTGATGCCGCTCCTTTGCCGCAGGCGACATCCAGGATGCTGGCATCGCCCTTCTTCAGAAAGCGGGCGAGGGTTTCCATTAGATTGATCTGCGCGAGCTCCACGCTGTCATCAATACCCTTCCAATACCCCACGTTATAGAAACCGATCTTGTCGAACGCCCACCACGTAGAGGTGGTCCCGTCTTTTGATACAGCCGGCTAAGTGACGGCTCTGCTCTTGTCGGCGAAGATATCGCCTTGAATCAGGAGCAACAAAATGAGTAAGAGATCCCGACGTAACCATTCACCTGCCTTCAAAGCCAAAGTGGCTGTGGAAGCCTTGAAAGGCGAGCAGACCGTGATTCAGCTGGCAGAGCGCTTTGACGTGCATCCGACGCAGGTGACTCAATGGCGTGCGCAGCTGTTGGAGCGGGCCGCCGAGAGTTTCGGGGCGAATAGCGAGAAAGGCTCGCAGCCGGACATCAAAGAACTGCATGCGAAGATCGGCCAACAGGCACTGGAGATTGATTTTTTAGCCGGCGCGCTCGGTCGCATCGGCGATCCGAGCGCAAAGCGATGATTGATCGTGAGCACGACCTGCCGCTGACACGCCAGGCAACACTGGTCGGGCTGTCGCGCGGAGCGATCTATTCCGAACCGCGGCCGCTGCCCGAAGGCGATCTGCGGCTGATGCGACGCATGGACGAGCTACACCTGGAGCATCCGTTCGCCGGCAGCCGGATGTTGCGGGATCTGCTCAATCTGGAGAATATTCAGGTCGGGCGCAAGCATGTGGCCACACTGATGCGGCGGATGGGAATCGAGGCGATTTATCGCAAGAAGAACACCAGCCGGCCGCACCCGGATCATCAGGTGTACCCGTATTTGTTGCGAAATCTGCGCATCGACCAACCCAACCAAGTCTGGGCCAGCGACATCAGCTACATTCCGATGGCGCGTGGCTTTGTGTATCTCGTCGCCGTGATCGACTGGTACACGCGCAAAGTACTGGCCTGGCGGCTCTCTAACACGTTGAGCACGGACTTCTGCGTCGAGGCTCTGGAAGAGGCGGTGGCGAAATACGGATCGCCTGAGATCTTCAACACCGATCAGGGATGTCAGTTCACCAGTATCGAATTCACCGCAGTGCTCAAGGCCCATGGCGTGAAGATCAGCATGGATGGCAAGGGTCGCTGGCGTGACAACGTGTTCGTCGAACGGTTGTGGAAGTCGGTCAAGTACGAGGAGGTCTATCTGCGCGCCTACGATACTGTCAGGGACGCCCGCGCAAGCCTTGCCCGATATTTCGCCTTCTTCAATACACGCCGACCACACACGTCCCTTGACCGGCGCACGCCCGATGCCGTGTACTTCGAATCGCTGCCGCTCGCGCAGGCAGCCTAAACCGCAGGGCCCCACTTAGCCGAGCGCGATTTGCTGTTCAAATTTGCGGAGCCACCTCTCGTCGTGGGCTGTTCGCCAACGAACGAAGGGTCGTAGGCTTCATTGATGGATTGCACATTGCTCTTTTGCATCTTGATCTCTAAAGTGCGGCGGTGGGGGGGTGACTTACATTCAGCGAACGCGCCCAGCCAATCGCACTGTGACGAGTGCGTGCAGCCTGCGCCGCAGTAGGATCGTCTCTGCTGACCATCGGTTGCGCAGAACCAGGGTCCCTGGCTTCAAGCGGCAGAGCCAAGAAATCGACCGAGTTCGGCGTGCGGGGCTATTTCTTTTCGGTGCGAGGCCATATCGGCCAGGGCTTCGTCCGCAGCATCGATTGTCTGAGAGATATCGTCCTGGGTCATTGCCGCGCAAAGAAACAGGTTGTGATGAGGGACGATGTATATCCCCGATCTCATCATCCGGCTGCAAAACGCCATGGACAGCCGAAGAGCGGGATCATGGTCGAACAGGATGGACGGCATCTGCACCGGACCGCTCTGTCTGAGCTTAAAACCGTGAGCAGCCGCTCGATCTTCAAGTCCGGCGCGCAGCATCTCCCCGAGCGCCACCGTGTGTTCGAGATAGTCGGATTTCTTGATGATATCGAGCGTGGCTACTGCGGCAGCCATCGGTACTGCTTGGACCCAGTAGGTACCGCTCACGAAGACTTGGCTCGCGCCAGTACGCGTGTGCTTCGATCCGAGCAGTGCCGACAGCGCGTAGCCGTTGGCAATCGCTTTGCTCCAGCAGCTCAGATCCGGTCTGACGCCGACGAGCTCCCAGCTGCAATCCCGCGTCATGCGAAACCCAGCGCGTATGTCGTCGACAACGAGCAGCGCTCCGGTTCGATCGCAAAGCTCACGGCAGCGGCGCGCGTACTCGGTGCGCGGCAACTCCTGGTCTACAAAGTTGTCGTGTTTGAATGCTGTCGCGAAGATCGCCGCCAAATCGTCGCCCGCGGTCTCCGCAGCTGCCTCGAGGCTTGCGACATCGTTGTATCTAAATTCCGTGCGGTGCGCACGCTCCTCGGGCAACACACCCGCCGTGATCGGCGTACACCATGCGTGAGCGCCATGATAGGCGCCCGAGGCGAGGAGAACGTGGCGCCGGCCGGTGTGTGCTCGGGCGATCCGCAGCGCCACGCTAATCACATCAACGCCGTTCTTCGCAAACAACGCCCAGTCTGCGTGAGTGATCGTATCAACGAGTTTCTCGGCCAGATCCACCATCACGGGGGCGGGACCCGCCATTGTGTCGCCCAGCTTGCGCTGGCGTTCTGCCGCGGCCTCGACGTGAGGATGGTTGTAGCCCAGCAAGTTCGGTCCCAGTGCGCACAGGAAGTCGATGTATTCGCGACCGTCTGCATCCCACAGCCGGGCACCCTCAGCGCGCGAGAAGAAACGGGGTGCACCCTCGGGCATCAAGGGGTTCGCGCTGCGTCCTAGGGGGCTGTTGTAGACACAGGGGGCCAGAACGCGCATGGCGCGTTCGTGCAGCGAGCCATCGAGCGTCGGCAAAGGAGATCTACGTGCAGACATGGTGTGAACCTTTCATCGCTTTGGGGCAGCAGGCCCCGAATGGTCATCTGCCTCCATGGCGGCAGCACGTTAGTACTGACTTAATGCTGTGCTCGCACTCCGTGCTCAGCAGCATGCGCTGAAGTACATAAGCGGCTGAATGGCTTAGGATTTGCACAGCGGGGCTTAGCGCCGGTCAGTCACCGCAAATTTGTTGTATTGCCCGCGCTCGCGGCGAAGTTTCGATCGTTCGCCGTTGCTTGTGAGTACGCGCGCCCCTTCGAACTCAGCCAAGAAGCAAAGTCTGTCACCCGACGCAGTGCCGAATTAGTCCTTTGTAGGGCGCACATCGCAACGCTGTGGAGCACGGCCCATTCCAAGCTGCCCATTAGGAGTGCATTGCTTCGTAAAGCGTTGAATGCAGGTAACTGTGACAAAGTGCTGACCGACGTCCCCGCTGTCCGCGAAACATTCCTGCTCCTTAGAATCGAGGCGAGTCTTTGCCCCACTCGTTAATCAGCCGGTGTTGACCTCGGTACACCCGATTGGTACTCAGCGCGTCCACGGTGGCTCACTTCGGGCGATCGGGCGCGGCCACTTTTGCGCAGTCGCCCAGTGAGCGGGTCGTGATCGGCCGTACACGTTGCATTGTGACCAGAGGAATTCGATGAACGACAGGATGTTGGATCGCGCGGAAATCACGGATGAGATCGACGCGCAGCACCTTGAGGCCATTTATAGCCAGATCTTTGGCGGAGCTGACAACTTACAGGACCTGTATCCACTGACGTCGTTGCAGGAGGGAATGCTGTTTCATTACCTGCTCGATGATTCCCAAGACACTTACATGCTCTCGACGCTGTTTGAGCTGGATAGCGGCGAGCAGGTGCAGGCACTCACAGCGGCATTACAGCGCGTTATCGAGCGGCACAACGTTCTTCGTAGTAGCGTGATTTGGGAGGGCGTGCCAACGCCGGTTCAGGTCGTCAGTCGAAACGTGCAGCTGCCGGTGGAGTTGATCGAGCTGGATCCCGCCACCGCCGCCATCCCACAGCTTAGGGAGCGAATGACCACATCGCGGCGACGAATGGATCTGCGTCGGGCTCCGCTCGTCCGGTTGGAAGTGGCACAGGAGCGCAGCGGCTCGCGATGGTATGCACTGCTGCAGATACACCACATCGTCTGTGACAATCACTCGTGGGACGCCGTCATCGAAGAAACATTGGCGATGCTACGAGATGGCGGCGGCGATCTCGCTCCGGCTGCGCAGTATCGCGAGCACGTGGCCTGGGCGCAGGCGCAGGATTCGGCGAAGGAGGCGGAGCGGTTCTTTGCCCGTAAGCTCGGGGACGTCGCTGAGTCGACGGCGCCCTTCAGCGTGCTCGATACCCGCGGCCAGGCGGGCGCAATCACCGAGTCTCGCAAGATGCTCGGTGCCGCGCTCGCCCAGCGCATTCGCTTCGTGGCTCAACAGCTTCGCTTCAGCCCTGCGCGGCTATTTCATGCCGCGTGGGCACTCGTCATCGCGCACACGAGTGCTCGCGAGGATGTTGTGTTCGGCACCGTGGTGCTCGCCGCCCAACGTGTTCAGCGCAGCAGGCAGCCCATGCTGGGAATGTTTGTGAATACCTTACCGCTGCGGTTGAAGCTTGCTGGACTCACGGCGAGAGAACTGTTGCAGCACACCGATGAGGAACTCACGCAGCTGCGGTGCCACGAGCAAACACCGCTGACACTTGCGTCGCGTTGCAGTGGCGCTGACCCGCTGTTTACGTCGTTGCTGAACTTTCGACGCACGCAGTTCAATCCGTTGGGCAGAGCGAGCGATGTTGCCGGTGTCCGCTTGGTTGCCAAGGGAGAAGCGTGGTCGAGCTATCCCGTGACGTTGATCGTGGATGACCTCGGCGAAGGCTTTGATCTGACCGCGCAGACCGTGGAACTCGTAGCGCCCGAGCGAATCCTTCGGTACGTCGAGACCGTGCTTGAGGCGCTGCTGACGGCCCTCGTGGAAGCCTCTGGCACGCTGGCCCTGTCCCTGCCGATTCTGCCCGCCGATGAACGTGCTTCGATCATCGAGGGCTTCAACGCGACCTTCACTGAGTATCCGCGCGATCACGCCGTGCACACGCTGTTCGAGGAATATGCGCGGCGCTTACCCGATGCAGTGGCGGTGACGCATGAAGGGCGCGCATTCACTTACGCCGAACTTAATTCACAAGCCAATCGGCTTGCGCATCATCTGCGCAGGCAGGGTGTGCGCCCAGGAGACTACGTTCCGGTCGTGATGGCGCGTTCGGTGGAAATGTTAGTGGCGCAGATCGCCGTGCTGAAATGCGGTGGGGCGTACGTGCCGCTGGAACCAGATCTGCCCCATGAGCGGCGCTGCTTGATCATCGAGGATTGCCGCGCCCGCTGTGTGCTGACACGTGGGGTTGAAGACGTGGTGAGTGCCGCCGATCAAGGGCATTGTCTGGCTTGGGAGACCCTTTCGGACGTCCTGTCCGAGGGCTCGGCGGCGAACCTGGACATCGCGATCAGCCCCCTGAGCCCCGCCTATGTGATGTACACCTCCGGATCGACCGGAGCGCCGAAGGGCGTGATCGTTCCTCATCGCGCCGTGGTTCGGCTGGCGATCAATAATGGGTACGCGAACATTCGTCCGCAGGACTGTCTCATCCATTACAGCAATCCATCGTTCGATGCGTCCACTTTCGAGATCTGGTGCGCCTTGCTCAATGGGGCGCGCGTCACGGTCATCGCGCAAGACGGTGTGCTGGATGTCGCTCGCTTTGCGAGCGTGCTCAAACACGAGCGAGTGACGCTGCTTTGGATGTCGGTCGGCCTATTTAACGAGTACGCCGAGCACCTGCGCGAGATCTTCCCACAGCTGCGATATCTCATCGTCGGCGGCGATGTCTTGGAGCCGGGCAAAGTGCGGGCCGTGCTGCAAGAAAGCCCACCGCAGCACTTCTTGAACGCGTATGGGCCCACCGAGTGCACGACGTTCACGACGACGCACTGGGTGAAGGGCTTGACAGATGCTGACAGCCGCATTCCCATCGGCTCGCCGATGGCCAATGCGCGCGTCTATATCCTAAACGAGCGTCAGCAGCCAGTGCCGATCGGTGTGACCGGAGAGATCTATATCGGTGGCGAAGGGGTGGCGCTTGGCTATCTGAACCGTCCGGAGTTGACAGCTGCGCGTTTCGTCGCGGATCCCTTCGGCGATTCCTCCTCACGGCTGTATCGAACCGGCGATCTGGCGCGGTGGCGTGCGGATGGCGCAATCGAGTTCATTGGCCGCAATGACGGTCAGGTGAAAATCCGTGGATTCCGGATCGAAGTGGGAGAAGTCGAGGCGCAGCTGAGCAAGCATACCTCGGTGAAGGAGACGGTCGTTGTTGCTCGGGATGATGAGGGCAGCGGCAAGCGCCTCGTTGCGTATGTGACCTCAAGAACGCAACCGGGTCCTGCGGTCGAGGAGCTGCGGACCCATCTGCTCGGGCGATTACCGGAGTACATGGTGCCCAGCGCGTTTGTCACGCTGGAGCGATTGCCACTTACGCCCAATGGCAAGGTGGACCGGAGGGCATTGCCGACCCCCGACGGCGGCGCTTACTTCAGCAGGCAGTACGAAGCACCGCGCGGTGAGGTCGAAGAGATTCTTGCGGGCCTGTGGCAATCCCTGCTCGGCGTCGAGCGCGTGGGGCGCAACGATAATTTCTTTGAGCTCGGCGGACATTCGCTGCGCATCGTGCAGCTCATGGATCGGCTGCGCAGTGTGGGTCTTGCGGCGGACGTGCGCAGCGTCTTCGACAGCCCGACACTCGCGAGCTTGGCGAGGGCGCTCACCCGAGAAGCCGCCGACAAAGCCGTGGTCCCGCCGAACGTGATTCCAACAGATTGCGAGGTGATCACGCCGCAGATGCTGCCACTCGTGCAGCTTGATGCGCAGCAGATTGCGCACATCGTCGGATCCGTGCCCGGAGGGGTGCACAATGTTCAGGATATCTATCCACTCTCGCCGCTGCAGGAGGGCATCCTGTTTCATCATCGGCTCGATGATCGATGCGGTGACACGTATGTGCTGCCGATCGTGCTCGAAGTGCAGTCACGCGAGCGCGTCGATGAGCTGATCCGCGCGTTGCAAGCGGTCATCGATCGTCACGACGTGCTGCGCACTGCGGTGCTGTGGGAGCAGCTACCAAGCCCGGTGCAGCTTGTGTACAAGCACGCCAAGCTGTCGGTGATGGACGTTGAGATAGCTTGCGATGTTGAGCCGGATGAATACATCCAGGAGTGGCTGCGGCCCGAGCGTCAACACATCGACATCCGACGCGCGCCACCCCTGCGAGCACAGGTGGCGACGGACGCCCGTCGCGGCAAGTGGTACGTGGTGTTACAGCTGCATCACATCACTGTGGACCACATGACCTGGGAGGTGTTGACCACCGAGGTGGTCGAGCGACTGAAAGGTCAGGTGCCGACGCTTCCGCCCTCAACGCGCTATCGCGATCATGTGGCGCATGCGCTGCTGCATGCTCGCACCCACGATGTGGAGGCGTTCTTTCGGGGCAAGCTCGGCGACGTCCAGGAGCCAACGGCGCCTTTTGAGCTGCTGGATGTCTACGCAGGGGGCGCACAAATACAGGAGCTGCAAGCGGATCTCGATGCGGAGGTGTCGCAGCGAGTGCGCTTCAATGCACGCCGCTACGGCGTGAGCGCCGCAACGATCTTTCATGCAGCCTGGGGGTTGGTTGTCGCCGGTATCGCCGGACGCGATGACATCGTCATCGGGACGGTGCTGCTCGGGAGATTGCAGGGAGCATCCGATGCACAACGCACGCTGGGAATGTTCATCAACACACTGCCGCTGCGGCTCAAACTGCAGTGCGCAACTGCCGCGCAGTTCGTCTTGCACACCCAACGCGAGCTCGTCGAGTTACTGGGTCAGGAGCAAGCGTCCCTCACGATCGCACAACGCTGCAGTGGCATCACGGGCTCGGCCCCCTTGTTCACGACATTGCTCAACTATCGACATACCGTCACCGATCCGGCCCGGGAGTGGGCCAGCGCCGGGGGAATACGGATGCTCGCGATCCAGGACCGAACCAATTATCCCATCACGCTCTCGGTGGATGACCGAGACACAGGCTTCTCGTTCACGGCGCAAACGGATCGCCGCATCGAGCCGCAACGGGTCATCGACTGGTTGCAGGCGGCGCTGTTGTCGTTACTGGAGGCATTGCAGAACGCGCCCCACAGACCTTTGTTTGAATTGAGCATCCTCTCGCCTGCCGACCGCAAAGAGATTGAAGGCTTCAATGCGACAGCCACGGCCTATCCGAAGGATCGGCTGATCCACGAGCTCGTTGCGGAGCAAGTCGCGCGTACCCCATCAGCGGAAGCCGTCCGTCATGAGGGGCGGTCGCTCACCTATGCACAGCTGGACGCGAGCGCGATTCGAGTGGCCTTGGAACTTGCGGCCCAAGGGGTGGGTCCGGATCGTTTGGTGGGGATCTGTGCCGAGCGCAGCATGGAGATGGTGATCGGGGTGCTCGCGATTTTGAAGGCCGGGGGTGCGTATCTGCCGCTGGATCCGAACTATCCGGCCGAACGGCTGCAGTACATGCTGGAGGATGCAGCGCCAGTGATGGTGCTGACCCAAGCGCATCTTAAGAGCGTGCTGCCCGAGATCTCGGCGCCGGTGTTGACGATCGAAGGGCTGCTCGACGCCACAAGCGAGGCCGGCGTACCCTCGCCCTTAGGATACGAGCAGAGCCCGAACAGTCTGGTGTATGTCATCTATACGTCGGGCTCGACGGGACGGCCGAAAGGCACGGCCATGCCGCACGGCGCGATGGTGAACCTGATCGAGTGGCATCGCGAGCGCTTGCCGTTGAGGCAAGGCCAGCGCGTGCTGCAGTTTGCGGCATTGAGTTTCGATGTGGCGTTTCAAGAGATCTTCTCGACGCTGTGCACCGGGGGCGCGCTGGTGTTGCTGGATGAGCATGTGCGCCGGGATGCGCAGGCGCTGATGCAGTTGCTCAAGGCGCAGTCGATCGAGCGCTTGTTTATGCCGCCGCTGATGCTGCAGAGCCTGGCGGAGTGCTTCAAGGCGCAAGGCCGGGCGCCGGGCCGGCTCAAAGAGGTGATCACAGCGGGCGAGCAACTACGCATCAGTCCCGAGATCATCGAGCTGTTCCGGCATCTGCCCGGCTGCCAACTGCACAACCACTACGGGCCGACGGAAACGCACGTGGTCACGGCCTTGACGCTGACGGGGGATCCCGCGAGCTGGCCGGCGCTGCCCTCGATCGGTCGGCCGATCGCCAACACACAGATCTATCTTCTGGATCGTCATCGAACGCCGGTGCCGGTGGGCGTGAGCGCCGAGATCTACATTGCCGGTGCGAATGTGGCGCGCGGGTATTTGCATCGAGCGCAGCTGACCGAAGAACGATTCGTGCGTGATCCGTTCAGTGCCGATGCGCAGGCGCGCATGTACCGGACCGGGGATGTGGGGCGGTGGCGCGCGGACGGAACGATCGAGTACCTGGGTCGCAACGATGATCAGGTGAAGATCCGCGGCTATCGCATCGAGCTGGGCGAGGTGGAGCGACAGCTTGCGCGACACGCGGCGGTGAAAGAGGCGGCGGTGATTGCGCGCGAAGATGTACCCGGCGAGAAGCGTCTGGCGGCGTATGTGACCTTGCGTGCGGGCGAAGCGCCGAGCGTCGAGGAGCTGCGAGCACATCTAAAGTCGTCGCTGCCCGACTACATGGTGCCAAGCGCGTTCGTTACGTTGGAGCGCCTGCCGCTGACGCCGAGCGGCAAGCTGGATCGTCGCTCGTTGCCCCCGCCGCAGTCACAAGCGTACGCGAGCGAGCGCTATGAGGCGCCCCAAGGCGAGGTGGAGCAAACACTCGCTCATATCTGGCAGGACTTGCTGCAGATCGAGCGCGTGGGACGGCAGGATGACTTCTTCGAGCTCGGCGGGCACTCGCTCCTGGCAACACAGGTGATTGCGCGCCTGCTGTCGGCGTTTTCGGTGGACGTGCCCATGAGATACGTGTTCACGTATCCGTGCCTCGATCAGTTGGCGGAGCAGGTGCAGCAGCTACGCCGTGCCCAGCTGCATGAACGGCTGGCGGGCGGTGGCAAGGAATTGGAGGAGCTGCTCGCACGCGTGTCCTCGATGTCGGAGGACAGCGCTGAGGAGTTGGTGGCTCAACTGACCACAGGACAAAGCCGTGACTAGCAAGGACGCTGCAACGGATGTAACACTTGCGACATTGTCTCAGGCGAAAAAGAAGCTGTTGGAACTGCTGCTCGAAAGCGAATCGAAGCAGAACCAGCAGATCCGGCCCTGGCCGCGCGACCCTCGTGCCCCGGACGCGAGGCTGCCCGTGTCGTTGGGTCAACAACGACTGTGGTTCATCGATCAGCTTGAAGGCGGTGGGGCCGCCTACAACAGTGGCGTGGTCTTGAGGTTGCGCGGCGCCTTGGTCACGCGCGCTCTGCAAACTGCGCTCGATGCGCTCGTGAAGCGACACGAGACGCTGCGCACAGTGTTCGTCGAGGTGGATGGCGAGCCTTGGCAGCACATCTCACCCGACAGCGGCTTTGAGCTCGTCATCAAAGACCTGGCTCACGTAGCGGCCAGCCAACGTGACCGGGCTATTCGCCAGGAGAAGATCGAGGCGGCACAACAGCGCTTCGATCTGCGTACGGGCCCGTTGATTCGCGGCCGATTAGTTCACGCCGACGATCACGTACTGATCATCACGACGCATCACATCGTCTCCGACGGTTGGTCGGTTGGCGTGCTGATTCGCGAACTTGCCGAACTCTACAATGCCTGCCGTGCCGAGTGCGACCCAAAGTTGCCGCCATTGCCACTTCAGTATGCCGACTACGCCCAATGGCAACGGCAGTGGTTAAGAGGCAAGCTGCTCGAGAGGCAATTGCAGTACTGGCAAAAGCTGCTGAACGAGGCGCCCCCGGAGCTTGAACTGCCGAAGGATCGACCCCGGCCGGCGTGTCAGGGCTACCGAGGCAAGACGGTTGATGTGCTGCTGGATTCGCGGCTGGCTGCCGGCGTGCGAGCGCTCGCGCGTCGCCACGGAATGACGTTGTTCATGGTGCTGTACGCCGCCTGGACCATTCTATTGTCGCGCTTGAGTGGCCAATCGGATGTCGTGATCGGCACGCCGGTCGCGAATCGGCGGCGGCCTGAGCTGGAAGGGCTCATCGGATTGTTTGTGAATACGCTCGCATTGCGCATTGAAGCCTCCGGCGAGCTGCCGCTTTCGACGTTTCTCAAGAACGCCAAGGCCGCAACGCTCGCCGCCTTCGAGCACCAGGATGTGCCGTTCGAGAAAGTGGTGGAGGCGCTGCGACCGAAGCGCAGCATGAGCCGGCATCCAATCTTCCAGACCATGTTTGTTCTTCAAAACACTCCGCGCTATGACCTCAGCTGGTCGGATCTGGTCGTCACGGTGGAGCAAAGTGCGCTTGAGACGTCGAAGTTCGACCTGTTGCTGTCGCTCGATGACAGTGGGGATGAGATCAGCGGCGTCGTGAACTACGACCTCGATCTGTTTGATGAGAAGACCGTACAGCGCTGGGCGGCGTGCTTTACGGTGCTGCTCGATGCCATGGTGCGCAGTGAAGACCGCAGGATCGATGAACTGCCGATCCTCCCGGTCGAGGAGCGCAAAGAGATTGAAGGCTTCAATGCGACAGCCACGGCCTATCCGAAGGATCGGCTGATCCACGAGCTCGTTGCGGAGCAAGTCGCGCGTACCCCATCAGCGGAAGCCGTCCGTCATGAGGGGCGGTCGCTCACCTATGCACAGCTGGACGCGAGCGCGATTCGAGTGGCCTTGGAACTTGCGGCCCAAGGGGTGGGTCCGGATCGTTTGGTGGGGATCTGTGCCGAGCGCAGCATGGAGATGGTGATCGGGGTGCTCGCGATTTTGAAGGCCGGGGGTGCGTATCTGCCGCTGGATCCGAACTATCCGGCCGAACGGCTGCAGTACATGCTGGAGGATGCAGCGCCAGTGATGGTGCTGACCCAAGCGCATCTTAAGAGCGTGCTGCCCGAGATCTCGGCGCCGGTGTTGACGATCGAAGGGCTGCTCGACGCCACAAGCGAGGCCGGCGCACCCTCGCCCTTAGGATACGAGCAGAGCCCGAACAGTCTGGTGTATGTCATCTATACGTCGGGCTCGACGGGACGGCCGAAAGGCACGGCCATGCCGCACGGCGCGATGGTGAACCTGATCGAGTGGCATCGCGAGCGCTTGCCGTTGAGGCAAGGCCAGCGCGTGCTGCAGTTTGCGGCATTGAGTTTCGATGTGGCGTTTCAAGAGATCTTCTCGACGCTGTGCACCGGGGGCGCGCTGGTGTTGCTGGATGAGCATGTGCGCCGGGATGCGCAGGCGCTGATGCAGTTGCTCGAGGCGCAGTCGATCGAGCGCTTGTTTATGCCGCCGCTGATGCTGCAGAGCCTGGCGGAGTGCTTCAAGGCGCAAGGCCGGGCGCCGGGCCGGCTCAAAGAGGTGATCACAGCGGGCGAGCAACTACGCATCAGTCCCGAGATCATCGAGCTGTTCCGGCATCTGCCCGGCTGCCAACTGCACAACCACTACGGGCCGACGGAAACGCACGTGGTCACGGCCTTGACGCTGACGGGGGATCCCGCGAGCTGGCCGGCGCTGCCCTCGATCGGTCGGCCGATCGCCAACACACAGATCTATCTTCTGGATCGTCATCGAACGCCGGTGCCGGTGGGCGTGAGCGCCGAGATCTACATTGCCGGTGCGAATGTGGCGCGCGGGTATTTGCATCGAGCGCAGCTGACCGAAGAACGATTCGTGCGTGATCCGTTCAGTGCCGATGCGCAGGCGCGCATGTACCGGACCGGGGATGTGGGGCGGTGGCGCGCGGACGGAACGATCGAGTACCTGGGTCGCAACGATGATCAGGTGAAGATCCGCGGCTATCGCATCGAGCTGGGCGAGGTGGAGCGACAGCTTGCGCGACACGCGGCGGTGAAAGAGGCGGCGGTGATTGCGCGCGAAGATGTACCCGGCGAGAAGCGTCTGGCGGCGTATGTGACCTTGCGTGCGGGCGAAGCGCCGAGCGTCGAGGAGCTGCGAGCACATCTAAAGTCGTCGCTGCCCGACTACATGGTGCCAAGCGCGTTCGTTACGTTGGAGCGCCTGCCGCTGACGCCGAGCGGCAAGCTGGATCGTCGCTCGTTGCCCCCGCCGCAGTCACAAGCGTACGCGAGCGAGCGCTATGAGGCGCCCCAAGGCGAGGTGGAGCAAACACTCGCTCATATCTGGCAGGACTTGCTGCAGATCGAGCGCGTGGGACGGCAGGATGACTTCTTCGAGCTCGGCGGGCACTCGCTCCTCGTCCTCAAGGCGCTGTCGAAAGTTAACGCCGCCTTTGGCGCGAGCTTATCCGTGACGGACTTGTACATGAGCCCGACGATCGCGGAGCTCGCCACACGCATCGATGCCGGGGTCGCGCAAGACAAGATCGTGGACGTGTCGCAAGAGGCTGCCCTGGACGATCGTTTGGAGGCGCTCGTTTTCACGCCGCGCGCCGAGCCCGAGGCGATTCTGTTCACCGGCGCTACGGGGTTCATCGGGCGCTTTCTACTGACACAACTGCTTCAGGACACCAGTGCCACGATCTATTGCCTCATTCGGGCTTCATCGCAGAAAGAGGCCGCCGCGCGGCTGCGGCAGGTCCTGTCAAAGTGGGATCTGTGGCGCAGTGACAGCGCGCACCGGATCGTGGCGGTGGCGGGCGATCTAAGCTCGACACGACTGGGCATCGATGAGATCACGTATCAGCTGCTCGCGCAGCGCATTGACACGATCTATCACTGCGGCACGAGCATGAATCATCTGGAAACCTATGCGATGGCGAAGCCTGCGAACGTCGGCTCGGTGCGCGAGCTGCTCACGCTTGCGACAACCCATCGATCCAAGTTGATCAATCATATTTCCAGTCTCGCGGTCTTCAGTGCACGCACGCCTGGCACGGCAGAGGCCTTGAGCGAGACAACCTCCGTTGCATCGCAAGTGCATTCCTTCGCGCACGGTTATGCGAGCAGCAAATGGGTCGCCGAAAATCTTCTGTTGCGTGCCCGCGAGCGTGGCATCGCATGCAATATCTTTAGGCTGGGGCTGGCGTGGGCGGACAGCAAGCAGGGGCGCTACGATGAGCTGCAGCGCGAGTACCGGACGCTGAAGAGTTGCCTGCTCTGCGGCTACGGCATCCAGAACTATCGCCCTGACCCGCTGCTGCCGGTAGATGTCGTGGCCAGTGCCATCACGCATCTGGCCGCTGGCCATCCCGAGGGGGGCGGCATCTTTCATGTGGCCGGGACGAGCTCGGTCGCTCAAGGATTGTTCGAGCGCTGCAACTTGGCAGCTCACACGTCACTGACCCTGTTGCCTTATTACGATTGGATCCAGCAGATAAAGCGGCTGCATGATCAAGGCAAGTCGCTGCCGGCCGTGCCGCTCATCGAGTACGCGTTCTCGATGAGCGAAGACGCGTTCTATACGTATCAACGCCAACTTGATGCCCAAAGGCCGCGCATCGATTGCACGCTCTCGCACCGTGAGATCGAAGCGGCGGGCCTTCTCGTCCATGAATTCAACGACAGGCTAATTCGATTGGCGGTGCAGAGTATGTACTCAAAGGACCCAGAGCTGCGTGAGCGGGTTGCCTGGGCGCGCGCGTCGCTTTGAAGCCCCCGTGCCGAAGGACCCACGCGTGCGGGGATAAAGGAAATTAAGGAGTCGTTCGATGATCAGTCGTACTCACGTAGAACAGGATTTTTTCGAGGATGCGCAGGCGATGCGAGGTATCCTCGATGCCTGCTTTCAGAATCGGTATGCGGACCAGATTGCCTGGTACTACTTTTGTGATCCGCGCATGTACACGTATCTGCGCGCGGCCCCCAAATCGGTCTTTCCCGAGCCGATGTTCGAGCGCTTCATGCAACGGCTGCGTCTGTGGTGCGTGGAGAATCTCGGATTGGTGCCGGTGGGCATGCCACACCTGCACTTGATGGTGAATGGATGCCGCCTCGGCCTACACAGTGATTATCACAACGGCGCCTGGGGGTATGTGTACTCGTTGACGCGTTGGGACAAGAAGAGCTTCCTCGGCGGCGAGACGTTGCTACTGCGAGATGGCATCCCGAGCTACAAGAAACATCATGTGCATGGCGAGGTGCTTTACGAGTTGATGCCCGCGAACTTCAACCAGCTGCTGATCTTTGATGATCGCATCGTGCATGCGACGCCGACCATCGAAGGCGGCATGGATCCGATGGAAGGACGCATTGCCATGGTCGGCCACATCCGAGCGACCTCGCCGTTGGTGAGTGGCGGCGTGTCTTCGGCCGAGGCGCGCCGAGTGATTTCGGAGGCCCTGCCGGGCTTGAAGGATCGCCTCCAAAGTCATAAAGACGTGCAAGGAACGATTTCGTGGCGGCTGAGCGTCGCTCCTTCCGGTGCGGTCGAGTCGGCGACGGCATTGACCGATAACCTCGTGGCACCGATCACGGGGTACGAACGCTCCGAGGCAGTCGCCACGGTCAGAGCCCACATCCACAAAGTGATGTCGGGATTGCGCTTTCCCCGCGCGGCCCAGCCGTCTTCGATCATCGTGCCCGTGCTCGTGCCCTTGCCGGACTTGCGTCCGATCGAGGCGTCCGTCTCGCATGACATGCCGGTGGCGGCCGCGGTCGAAACGGTCGCGCGGCTGCTTGCAGGCAAGGACGGTTTGGCAATCGAGGGCGCTTGGGACGGGCAGCGCTTTATCGCGCATGAGCCCGTGGCCGGCGTCATCCGTGTCGAGTGCTCCAGCATCACGCTCAGCTTCGATGCGCCGATGTGGGTGCCATCGCAGCGCGAAGCCTTCCGGGCGCACGTCGCGACGCTCGCGTCGCAGGCGCTCGGCGCCTCCTCACCCACTTAAGTGATCGGTCGTGGTGACGGCACGGGGTACCGTGCCGTCACACACAGCGGCACTAGTGATTATCGGAAGATGAAGCCGGAACGCAGCGCGTCCTCGGGATCAAAATAGAACTCGTTTCGCCCGGTGACATGCGCCGTGCCGCTGACTTCCGGGACGATCGCCTCATGCGGTCCATACTTCGTTCGCTCCACGGCGGTAACCGACATCGTGCTGCCCAGAACGCTTTCGATCGTAATGGCGTTGTTCAACGCGAGTTCGCCTTTGGCGTGATGAAGCGCCGCCCGCGCACTCACTCCGGAGCCGGTCGGCGAACGATCCAGTTCGCCTTCGGCGAAGATGCAGACATTTCGACTGTGATGGCCGGCGTGCTGCGCTGGCGCCGTGAAGATGGTGCCGTAAAGAAAGCTGAGGTCGCTTTCGAACGGGTGCCGGATGGGCAAGGCATCCATGATCGCGTGTTTAATACGCCGCCCCGAGTCGATGAGGCGATTGAACTGCGAGGGGATCAGCTCCAGCCCGGGCAGCGCGGGGACAATCGCGTAGAACGCCCCGCCGTACGCGATGTCGAAGGGCACCCGGCCCACGCCGGGAACCTCGATGTGCTGGTCTGCGAGGTAGAGGAATGAAGGAACATTCCGGAATCGAACCTTGCGCGCCCGACCCTGGTCAAACTCGGCTCGGGCTTCAATCCGCCCCGCTGGAACATTGAATGAGACCTCAACTTCATCTGAGCTACTCGCGGCTCGACGACCGCCGAACCCGGTCTCAACCATCAGCGTCGTCAGCGCAATGATGGCGTGACCACACATCGTACTGTAACCCTCGTTGTGTAGAAAGAAAACGTCGAAGTCAGCATCCACAGAGGGCGTCACAACCGCGCCGTACATGTCGGCGTGCCCGCGCGGTTCCCACATCAATCCCGTTCGAAGATGATCGTAGTGGTCCCGAAAGAACCGGCGCTTCTCAAGGACCGTGCGTCCTTCGATCGGCGGCAGGCCCGCGGTGATGACACGCAGCGGCTCGCCGCCCGTGTGCATATCGATGGTTGCGATTCGGGTCCAGTGTGCCGGGGGTGTCCAGCGCCCATCGGCAAAGACGGATTCGGTGGTCATAGTTTAAGTTAAATCACACGTCGATATGGGAAATCGTGACAAAGCTGTGACGGGAGTGGGCACGGATGTGCCTCATGAATGCAGCCGACGAGCGTCCATCGGTTGTCTGTGCAACGCGCTCAAAGGTGTACGTCGATCACGTCTTGCGAGCGCGATCGATGAACGCTTGGACGTCGATGCAATGCTCGGGATCGAGGCACCGTTGGATCTCCTCATCCCAAACGATGGCTAGCGCGGCCTCGCGAACATGCAAGGGCGACTGCAGAAGCCAGCGAAGGCATTTTCGGTTGGCGGCGGCGGCGGGCGGCTGAGTGAGCCAGTGCGTTGCCTGCTCGGCAACCCGCCCAAACTCATCGCGCGTTGATCTGCTCATAATATGTCCGTGATCACAGCGGTCGTCCATCACACCCCGGTTTCACCGTGGCTGACCTGGTATTGGAGTTTGACGGGACTAGCCGCCCGTTTTGGTAACGAGGGCGGCCGGCGGGCGAAAAAAAAGACCGTGCGGGCGGTGACGATCGGGAATCCCGTACCGTTAGTCGGCCGGCGGGTGACGGGTGCGAGCGATGTCCGCGTGCAGCCGCGCGTAGTCAAAGTGATAGCGGGGGAGGGGCCATTCAGAGAGAAGGCTTCGGCGTTCCGCGCGATGCGCTCGGCCATGTCGAGTTGGCGCAGGAGCGCGGCCAGGTCGGCACTTTCCAAGGTGTCCGCTGCCGATGCGGGAGGGCTTAGGCACGCAACCGGCGCCAGGAGGGGCCATCGCAATCGCGAGCACGTGCGTCCGGCGTAGCCTCACTGGAAGTTTCTGCATCATCGCGCTCATCCGTTGAATCGTTCGGTGGCGTGATGTTGAGCGGTGGGGCTGAGTTCTACCGCAGGGAATGGGAAGGAGATCCTCACCGCCTTCTTGGTCGCAGGTCTTCTCCGAGGAGGCGGTGTGTTAGCTGTCACGAATACCGCCTCTGCTGCACCCCCATATTGTAAATCTCGGATTCCAATCAGGCTTGAATTGGATTCCACAAGCCACTATGATGGAATCATGAAAACCACTGTGGATATTCCGGAAGGCGATTTGGCGGATGCCATGCGCTTCACCCGCGCCAAGACCAAGCGCGAGGCGATCGTGGCGGCGATCCAGGATTTCAATCGCCGCCGGCGCATGGCGGAATTAGTCAAGCACGCCGGCACCTGTGACAACATGATGAGCGTTGAAGAATTGCAAAAGCAGCGACGCAAGGGTTGATTGAGTTGCTGCTCATCGATACGTCTTCCTGGATTCATCTTCTGCGCCCCAAGGGCGATGCGGCCGTTCGGGCCAGGGTCGAGCGCGCATTGCAAGCCGGCGAGGCGTGCTGGTGTTCCATGGTTCGCCTGGAGCTGTGGAACGGCGCGGGCGGTGACCGGGAGAAAAAGGTACTGCGAGATTTCGAAAAGCTGTTGCCGGAGCTTCAGATCAATACGGACGTATGGAACACAGCCCACGAACTGGCACGGCGTGCGCGCGCGTCTGGTGTGTCAGTTCCTGCAACGGATCTGCTCATTGCCGCCTGCGCCAAACATCATGGGGCAGACCTGGAGCATTCAGACTCTGACTTCGATCAACTTGCTGGCCTGTAGCTGCGTTGCCTCACAGATACTTCTTGAAGCTGGCCGCGGTAATGTTCACGGCGATGCTCAGCAGGATGGCGCTGGGTAGCAAAATCCAGAGTGGATGCACGCTGACCGGCAGGGCGAGATATACGACCCAAGGCAACACGGCGAGCGGTGTGATGCTCGCTTTGGCCCGATGAAAGACGAAGCCTGATTCGCGTCCCGCGCCGAACCGCCGGATATCCCGACGCACGAGTCCATCAGTCAAACCCACCAAGGCGGCCATGATGAACAGCGGCAGCGTCAGGCACAGCACCATCGCGCGAACCAGGAAGGTCAGCAATGTGTAGCCAGCCGCCAGGGCATACGATTCCACGTGCAGGTAGCCGAGGCTCAGGTAGAACCTGAAGCCTTTCTCATCACCCGCATCAGCGCGGGTGACCGTGCCGCGTGCCTCCTCGTGCACGCCCGTCTTGACGAAGAGTTGATCGTAAGCGAGAGAAACCCAACGATGCGCGGTGCGCGTGGGTTCTTCGACAAGAAGGCTTTGCTTGAAGTGGGATGACAGTTGATCGAGTTCGTACTCCAGCATCCCTTGGGCGTGGTGCCAGCTCTCCTGCGGCCAGAACCAGTGCATGCCGATACATTCGATCAAGATGGACAGCAGCAGCGAGCCGCACAGCACGCCGAAAAGGCGAAACGGCAGCGTGATCAACCCCGCAATCAGTCCTTGTTGACGCGCCTGCTGGCGTTGCGCGGTGGCGGCCGGATCACTCATCACCTGTTCCTGTGTGTGGTGGAGCTGACGACTTGGTATCGTCGAGCAAATCCTCGGGCAATGTGCCGTCCTCCGCTGCCGTCCGTCCGTGGGCGTCCCACCACTCGCCCGCATTCGTGTAGTGCCGGCGCATGTAGGTCGCGAGCGTCTGCAGGTCTTTGGGCATGACCTCATCAGGATCGGGCGCGGGGAGCGGCATGCGGACCTTCCACAGCGTCCCGCCCTCGATCAGCCCGAAGGCTTGTCCCTTCGGTAGTGCGACGACGTGCGCCGGCTCGATCAGTGGCACGCTTGTGGCCGTGACGCGGTCCTGTGTGTTGGAGGTGAACGCGGTGCGACCCTGGGGATCGGAGCTATCTGTGGCGCCGCTCATGATCTGCGTCGTGAGGACTTCCACCTTGGGAAGTTGTTTGGTCAGAAGTTCCGCCGTGGCGGTCTCGCGCACGCGTAGCATGAAAAGGTTGTTGAAATTGCCGATGACCTGGCCGGCCTTCGCGCGATTGCCGATGCGCGCTTCGATGTCGCTCAGCGTTTGCGTGTAGGCCGTGACTTGGAGTCCCGCGCCGCCGCCCTTGTTGACCATCGGGATGAACTCGTCCCCCATCAGCTCGTTGAATTCATCAGCGTGGATGTTGATGGGCACCTGCGTGGTGCCCGCGCCTGCGGGCAGTCCATCGTCGATCCCGAACTTGTAGATGTGGCCTGCCACCGAAACCAGATCCGAGAACATGGAGTTGCCGACCGCCGCGGCGACTTCGGCGTCGGACAAGGCATCCAGGCCCACGTAGACGATGGCGCGCTGACGGATGATCTGCATCCAGTCGAAGATAGGGCGCGGATCGTTAAGGTCTGAATAGTTCGGCGCCAGTAACTGAGCAATCTTGCCGGTCGTGAGTTTCTCCAGCAGCGGCAGGAGCGAGGCGACGATCTTGTCGAAGTAGGTGCGGTCATATCTCACTGCGCTTCTGAGGCCGTCCAGCACGGGGTCGTATGTGCGCACCTGCGATAGATACTGCTCGATCGCGACGACCCGCTTCTCGCGACCGATCATGTGCCGCGGAATGGTCTTGTCGTTGAGTCGACCCTCGATCTGGACGATTGCCTCCCACGCCTTCGGGTCGGCCTTGGCGAAATAGACTTGCGCGTATTCGATGAAGAGCGCATCGATGTTGACGACATGACGTTGGATCAAGAGGTAGTCCGGTCGCTGTCCCAGTTCCACTAGCGCACGCGCAATGATGTTGACGAAGCGCCACGCAAACTCACGAAAAGCGGCTGAGTTGCCTTCGCCGCTCAGTTGTCCGGCGATGCGGGTGGCGACTTCCGAGATGCGCCCAAAGCGGCCCACCGCGTTGTAACGCGCAGAGATATCGGGCCAGCCCAGGTGAAAGACGTAGAACTCACCTGCACGCCCGGCGTGCTGGGCTTCCACATACACGCGCTTGAGCAACTCTGCATCGCCCTTCGGATCGAACACGATGACCACTTCGTGCTCGCCATCGCGCTGGCGGCGAATGTCCTGGATGATGAAGAGTTCAGCGAGCCGCGTTTTCCCCACGCGCGTCGTGCCGAGCACGAGCGTGTGCCCCACGCGTTCGGCGAGCGGCATCGTGACATCGCCCTCGTGGGGTTCGATCCCGTGCAGGCGAGGGAGTCCGCCGACGGGTGGCAGGGGCCGGACGGGATTGAGCGCGTGGTCCCAGGCGGTAATGCGTGTGAGCACGGAGAGCGGAAACGGCGCGAACTCCAGGTGCGCTTCAAGTCGGCGAGCAGAACGATATGCCGCCGTGGGCTCGACGTACCGGCGATGCTCGGGACGATACGTCTGCATGAGACGATGGGCGTGTCGCTGGTCCCAACGAAATCCCCGTCCGATGAACAGTCGTTGCTGGCTCACGGGAACGTTCCGGCTCGCCATGACATACCGCGGCAGCCGGCGAATGTTGCTTCGATAGCGCAAAATCGCGAGCGCTTGCCGCAGGCGGATTGCGCCAAAGAGGGCGAACGCGGCGGCCGTGCCGACACCGAGTGTTGGACTCAGCGCAAGCGACCAGGGCGCGGCGACACACAGTGCGGCGGCGAGCACGCACACGACAACCGTGTACAGCTCGACGGTGGGTCGCAGCAACACCTCGACCGCGTGCGGCTGAGCCACGTCATTGCTCGATGCCAGTGGCCGTGATCAGGGCTGGGTAGTGCTGCAATTTCAAACGTTGCGCCAGGTCATCGCCGGATGCGGGGACGAGCGTCACACCCGACGCCAGCTGACGCAGAGACGACAGGGCGCCCGGGGAATCCACACTCACGACGAAGCCGACGGCGCGGAGCGTGCGCAGGGAATCGATACGCGCTCGCAGCCAGGTGCGTGACCGCGCATCATCGCCGATCAGAAAGAATGGCGTCAGGCCAGGCACATGGATGATCCGACGATCGACCTTGCCGGGCGTAAGTTTCGCGGAGCGCACCGGCAGCATGTCCGCCTCGCTGAAACGGGCGTGAGGAACCTCCGGGATTGGCAGATTCGTGCCGCGCTCGATCTGCATCGGAGGCGGCGTCTGCAGATTCAATGCGCGGTAGTATGGCAGCGCAGAGACACCCCCCAGATCCTCGACCACGATCAAGGCACGGTCGGCGGCGCCCGTCGGCTCTGCAGCCGTCAAGGGCAGCGGCAAGACGATCAAAAGCGTCGATGCAGAACAGACGATCCACTTCATGGATGTGCGCTCGATGAGAGGGTGGAATGATTTGACTCAGTAACGCGCTTGAGGTGTTGCTCTACGCTGCGCCGATAACGTTCGGCGGGAGCGCCACCCGCCGGTCGGTGATACCGTCCGACCGCTGTCAGCCAGTCGCCGTCGGGCGTGTGCTGCTCGCGCAGGACGGCCGCGCTGATCGCGAGATTCCGATAGGGGTCTACCAACTCGCAGGGCTCATCCACACGATGGCCGTGATAGCCCACATTGATCTGTCCGAGTCCCACATCCACACGCGTACCGGGCACCCGCATCAACGCGCGCCGTAAGGAGGAGCAGGTCTCAGCGCGGCTTGAGTAGCGGTGCGCCCGGCCGGCGATGTTCAACGTCCATGGCCAAGGAATATGCCGGCCACGCAGCATCATGCCGCTTTCCTGCAAGGCCACGGCGAAGAGGATGCTTGGCGGTACGTCGGCATGGCGTGCTGCGAACTGGTATGCCAGCGGCGGCGTATGCTCTGCGCGAGCTGCACCCGATAAGATAAGCAGCGCGACGGTAAGCGCCACGTGTACCCTCACTCGCGTTGCCATCGGCCACCCACTTTGCGAACCACGGCGGGTAATTCTCCGTGTCCGCCGATCGACAGCCACCGACCGGCATCGTGATTGAGTGTGATGGTGCGGTCACGGACTTTCGTGGGATCGATGCCTACGCGCGCGGCCCATTGACGAATGCTCGTGTCGTCCTGTCGGCTACCGACCATGTAGAGATCGAAGGCGCGACCGCTCGCCTGCAGTTGCTTCACCCGCTGCTCGCAGGCCGTGCAGTTGTCCTTGATGAAAACCGCGAGGCGTTCCTGCGCGCCTGCGCTCACATTCATCGCCGCTCGGATCGGAGCACCCGGCGCGGAAGAACTCACGGGTGAGAGCGTGGGGTACAGGCGTTTCCAAGCGTCGTCATACGCACGCTGGTACGCCAGCAGTTTTTCAACGCGCCGGCCTTCGGCCTGAACTTGCAACTCCGCATAACGGCGTCGCTCTTCGTCGGATCGGGCCTCGATGCCAAGCGCACTCAGCGGGTCCAGCTTCGGCGAATACACGCCCAGCGGTCCCTGCATGATCTGCTGGTAGCGGGTCCACTCTTCGGCTTTCAAACCCCAGTCCCGCGCCAGATGCTCTTCCAGTTTGGCATCTACGGAGGACTGAGCCTGACTATGCGTGATGTGAGATTCGATCGCGCGACCGTCTTGCGCGAGTGCTTTGCCGGGCGGCAGCAGCATCAGCATCCAAAGGCTGCCGAGCAGAATTGCGGCCACGGGAAGAGCATTCATGGGCGACGCGTGAAACAGACTTCGCGTGTGGCATCGTCCACTTGAAGCTGCCAGCCGCGGCCAGCCAACACTTCAAGCGCCTCGCGTAGCGTTAATGGGCCGAGCGGGTTATGCAGGGCCGGCAGGGGCAACGTGGATAGGGCACCCGTGTCCTCGTGATCTGTGCACAGTCGATAGCCCGACCGCAGCAAGGCAACGTGCAATGCATCTCCGACGGTTGCGTCCTCAGCAGTAGGTAGTGCGATGTCG
Organism: uncultured Gammaproteobacteria bacterium; assembly: GCA_963710595.1. Lineage (GTDB taxonomy): Bacteria > Pseudomonadota > Gammaproteobacteria > Steroidobacterales > Steroidobacteraceae > Steroidobacter. The sequence goes on along the minus strand of CAVQAZ010000001.1, from coordinate 303,696 downwards.
ATGATCTGTCGCATCAGGTCTTGCTGTGCGTCGTTCGGCCCTACCTCCACCAGCGTGTAGCGGCCCTGACGCACGACCGGTACGGGGTTGGATGAAGCAGCCTCAGTGTCCTGAGTGCTCAGCGAGGGGCACAAGGCGCATCCGCCAGTCAGTGCAGTAGTGGCCAGCACCACGAGCGCGCGGTACCGAATATTGCTGCGGGCAAGAGTAAACGGCATGGATCCCAGTTCGGCAAACGCTGTCAAAGCGACTCGATTTCAAGCCCCTCAAGTGACAGGCAGCAGCGGAGCAGTGTTCATGAAGGCGTTATTCATTCTCAATGATCCTGCCTATGGGACGGAGCGTAGCTACAACGCGCTGCGGCTCGCAGGTTCTCTCTCGAAACAACCAGACGCACAGGTGCGCGTGTTCTTGATCGGCGAAGGTGCCTCTTGCGCGCATGCACATCAGAAGGTTCCGCAGGGGCATTACAACATCGAGGTGATGCTCAAGACCGTTCTGAAACACGGCGGCGAAATCGGCGTCTGTTCCTCGTGCATGGAAGCGCGCGGGATTTCCGATTCGGAGCTGATCGAAGGCACGCGACGTAGTTCAATGGACGAGCTTGCGAGATGGACCGCCGAGGCGGACAAAGTATTGGTGTTCTGACATGAGAATCGTGGAGTGTCAGTCGACCCTGCTCCTGTGGTCTGAGCGATGAGAGCATGAACGAACGACTACCCAACACGCTGAACGTGCGTTTCCCGCGCGTGAGCGGCACCAAGCTCCTGGCTGTGGCACCCGAAGTGGCTGCCTCAACCGGATCGGCCTGTCACGAGGGTGGTGAAACGGCTTCCGCCGTGCTGCTTGCGATGGGCATTCCCGCCAGCGAAGCACTGGGCTCGATCCGATTGACCTTGGGACGCACAACGACAGCCGATGATGTGGACCGCGCCGCGACGGCCCTGGTCCGCACCTGGCAGGTATTGGCACACGTTTAGTCTGGAGGCAGCTCGCTCGAGAATGGATTCGATGAGCGGATGAGCGAATTGGTTCAGGAGAAAGCCATGTTTTTCAAACAACGCACGAACGACGACGCTTCGATCTCTTACTTCTTCGGCTGCGCTGGTCACGGAAAAGCGGTCGCGGTTGACGTCGTTGCAGGGGATGAATGCTGGTTCATCGAAGCAGCCAAGCCGGCCAACGTCACGATCACACATGTCATTGATACACACATACACGCAGACCACTACTCGGGCGGCCGAGCGCTGGCAGAGGCCGTTCGTGCACCGTACTGCCTGCATGAATCCAGCCAGACGGCCGTGAAATATCTCATTGAACCGCTGCGGGACGGCCAAGTGCTCGACGTGGGAAACGTCAAGATCAAAGTTCTGCATACGCCCGGACATACGCCCGACAGCATCTGTCTACTCGTAACGGATCATCGACGCGGCGATGCGCCGTGGTTCGCAATTACCGGTGATACGTTGTTCGTTGGTTCGATCGGCCGTCCGGATCTGGCCGGGCAGGAACGCGAAATGGCCAGCGTGCTGTACGACAGCCTACACGCGAAGCTCCTCGCGCTGCCGGACGAAATCGAGATTTTCCCCTGGTCATCTGGCGGGCAGCGCCTGCGGCGCGGGTCTGTCGGGGAAGCCGTCCTCGACGCTTGGCTTCGAGAAGCGCTGGAATCCCGCTCTGTCATTGAATCGCGAGGCCTTCGTTGACTATCTGACGCAGCACATTCCGCCACGGCCAGATGGCATGGACGTCATCGTGAAATCCAACTTGGGTCTCACCGGTTGAACACATGGAGGCGACCGCCGTTCGTCTCGGTCTTCGCGAGAATCTCAATCAATTTTCGCTGCTAGTCGTCGTTAACGCCTTTGTCGGCGCGATGGTGGGGTTGGAGCGCAGCATTCTTCCGGCCATCGCGGAACAGGAATTCCAGATTGCAGCCAAGGCGGCGATCCTATCGTTCATCGTCGTTTTTGGTATCACCAAGGCGCTGACTAACTATCTCGCCGGGCGCCTGTCCGACCGCTTCGGTTGCAAGCATGTGCTGGTGGTCGGGTGGCTCGTGGCCGTTCCGGTACCGTTCCTCCTGATGTGGGCGCCGCGATGGGATTGGGTACTGGCCGCGAATGTGCTGCTTGGAGTGAGCCAGGGACTCACCTGCTCTACGACGGTCATCATGAAAATAGACTTGGTCGGGCCGAAGCAGCGCGGCTTGGCGATGGGACTCAACGAATTCGCCGGTTACGTCGCAGTGGCCGCCAGCGCACTGGCGACGGGCTGGATGGCCGCACACTTCGGACTTCGGCCCGAGCCCTTCTATCTCGGTGTCGGCTATGTCGTAATCGGTTCACTGCTCTCCGCACTGGCCGTTCGGGAGACTCGGCATCACATCACTCATGAGCTGCAACATCATCGGTTCAGTGGGGACACGCGAGAGGTAACGCAAGGTGAAATCTTTCGCCGCATTTCGCTGACCGACCGCAACCTATCCAGCGTCAGTCAGGCGGGATTAGTCAACAACCTCAATGATGGCATGGCTTGGGGCTTGTTCCCGCTGGTATTCGCGGCGGCGGGCATGAGCCTCGCGCAGATCGGCGTGTTGGCTGCGATCTATCCCGCGGTGTGGGGCTGTGCGCAGATATTCACCGGCGCGCTGTCTGACCGAATTGGCCGAAAAGGCTTGATCGTCTGGGGCATGTGGCTGCAAGCGGCGGGCATCGCCGTGACGGCCACAATGACAAATTTTGTGGGCTTCGGATTGGGCGGCGTCCTGCTTGGGATCGGCACTGCGATGGTCTACCCGACTCTGCTCGCTGCGATCGGCGACGTCGTGCATCCAAGCTGGCGCGGTTCCGCAGTAGGTGTGTATCGCCTGTGGCGCGATATGGGATATGCCGTCGGTGCGGTGCTCGCGGGCGTGACAGCCGACTGGTTTGGCATGACGGCGGCCATCTGGCTGGTAGCGGCTCTGACATTCTTCTCTGGCATGATTGCGGCTGTGCGAATGAAAGAGACGCTCGTGCGGGACTATTCTTGAGTGATCCAGGATGTCGAATCCTGGCAGCCTCGCGATGTCTTCGACATTGCCGCCTGTGTCGTCGATCGGTGCTCAGCGTCTTTGATGTGAGCCGGAGGGCATAACATGAGTTTCTACAACGACCATGTGTTGCCGCACGTGATCAATCTGTCGATGCGCAACCGGCAGCTGCGGCCCTATCGCGGGCGAGTCATCGCGCATGCAGAGGGTCGCGTACTTGAAGTGGGAGTGGGGGCAGGGGTGAATCTCCCATTCTATGGAACACGAGTGCAGGAGATCGTGGGCTTGGAACCCTCCGCACGACTTGCAGCAATGGCGCGGCATGCCGCCGAAGAGTCGAGAACCCCAGTGACGTTCATCGAAGGGTCGGCTGAGACTATCCCGCTAGAAAGCGGCAGTATCGACACCGTCGTGACAACCTGGACGTTGTGCTCGATTCCAGACGCCGCTCGCTCACTTGCTGAAATGCGTCGCGTGCTCAAGCCGACCGGACAGTTGCTCTTCGTCGAGCATGGTCTCGCACCGGAAGAGAATGTTTGCAAATGGCAGCATCGATTGACGCCGATGTGGAAAAAGATCGGTGGCGGCTGCCATCTCGACCGGCCAATCCGTACGCTGATCGAAAGCGCAGGATTCGGCATTCGCCAGCTCGAAACGGGCTACATGAAGGGACCGAAGCCGCTCACGTTCATGTATGAGGGCCGAGCCACACCGTGATGAATCGACGCGACCACCGGTGATGGGGGCTCGAAAGTGCAGCGTCTGCGCTCACGAAAGTACGAGCCGATGAGTCGTTCATACAGCAGGTCCATCGCGTCGATCGCCATGCACATGTCGAGCGCATTCTTGCCCTTCGTATAAGCGAATTGTTGGATGGGCTGAATGGCGAAGGGATGCAATTTCGTCTCCCAGCCGGCTTGGTTCTTCCAGTTCCCATACGCACGCCGGATGTTTATCGTACCCTTCTCGGCAAGCTCCCCAAGAATGCCGTCTATGGAGTCAGGGCTTCGCATTCTCGCAGTCGATTAGCAGCGCGATATTCATGGAGCCCGGGCGGCCACTTTAAATTCCCCCACCCGTGGCCGGGTCAAAACCCCCCACTTGACAGCAGCGGGACGGCGGGATGGTTACGCGTTGGCGGCGCGTTTGGCAACTCGTTCCGCCGCTTCCTTCAGTCGCCAGCTTTTGCCGTCGAACTTCAGCAGATGACCGCGATGCATGATGCGGTCGAGCCTTGCTGCGGCGAGCTTGGTCCGTGAACTCTTCCGCCGACTCCCTCAGCAATTCTGGCCACAGGTTCACCCAGCAACACCTGTGGTCGGCTTGCAGAGCGATACGCACCGGAGGGCGATCCGCAGGGACAATTCGTTCCAGGTAAGAATCTGCAAGTTGGCGCCCGACGATGCGATCCCGACCGCCCACCCAATGCACTTGCGGCACATGCGTCAATAACGGCGCGATATCCGCCGGATTGAGCGAGCCGGAGAGCGGTGTGAGCGAGTGCCAATCAGTCCAGGCGCGATGGTCGAGATTGCCTGCGACCGTGATGAGTCGCGCGACGTCAGTGCGCCGCGCCGCAACGAGCGCTGCAATGGCTGCCCCGCCTGAATAGCCGATCAGCACGACGCTTCTTGCGTGCGCACGATGCAGCAACCGATCGATCGCCGAATTGCTCGCGACAACCACCTGCTCGGCGAACCGGTGACTGGTCCACCACTGCACTGCGTGAGGGGGCCGACCGTCGCACTCGAAGTATTGGCATGGGCGAGCAAGCCATGCGACCGGCGCGACCGGATGTTGAACCGCGAGGCGCAGCGCGATCGGGTCGAGTGGGGTCGGATCGCTCGAAGGCGTGGACGGGTTGAGCCAGGCGAGTCCGTCGCCTTCGATATACACCGTCAGAACATCAGAGTCCGCCGATAGCACGGGCGATGCGTAAGCGGCGAGCGTGAACGGACTCACCTCGATACGCAACGACTCCCACTGCACGGTCGCTGCAATCGCTTGCGCCGTGTCGAGCCGAGCGTGGCGATCCGGAAGTGCGTGAGCACCGTGCCCCCGTGATCGACTGCGGCAGATCTGCGGCAGACTTCCCCGTGCCTCAGAAGGCTTTGCGAACGCGCGCTGAAACGGTTTGATTGAGGAACCCGCTCGTGCGGCCTTCCGCGTCGTAGCGGACTGACAGTTCGAGACCCTGCGCGGCCCGATGCACCAGGCCGGCACCCGCTCGCCACGTCCACGGGGAGACATCGAGGCCGCGCGAGACGAACGCAAGGCCACCGCCTTCGAACGCCGACACCGCCTGCGCTTGCTTGTTGATGAAGTCATAGGCGAGCCCCGCGTTGCCAAAGAGCTGCCAGCCTGGGCCGAAACTGTGGGTGGCTTTCCCATCCACGTTGAGGAGCAACTCCTCGTAGGTCGAATCCTGGACGCGCAGATTCAGAGCGTCCGCGCCGGTCTCGGTATAGCTGTCGGTTTTCACCCGCCCATAATCCAGGCGCAGCGAGGGCGCGATACTCGAAGCCCCGGAGAGCGGAATCAGATGACCCACTCCCACCATCGCATGCACGGACAGGCTGTCGTACTCGGATTTCGGCGTTCGGTCGAGGCCACCGAAGTCGATGCGGCGTTCTCCCTCATTACCGTTGCTACCGACGTCGAGCTGCCAGCTCAGGTCGGTGCGTGCGTTCAGGTTGAAGCTACCGTACGCGCCCAACTGAAATACATCGATCTCGGTCTGCTGTCTCGCAACCCGCGACTTCGAATCCACGGTGACCGCGCCATACGTACCCACGACGCCCACGCGTGCGAGCGAGTCGAGCACTGCATCCGTACCAATCGCGATGCCTCTCGTGTCCGAATCGAAGCCCTCGACGTTATTGCGGGTGTCCTGCTCTCCCCATGAACCGAAAGGCTTCATCCACACATAGCGGTCCTCGAAGAAATCCTCACCCGAGGAGAGTCCCTGGTTCGATTCAACGCGGGCTTGCACGATGCGGTTGAGCGAGTGCATGGCGCTGGCCGTCGCCTGTGCTCCGGCACCCAGTTGCAACGGCAAGGTCTGGGTTACGGCGTTGGATACCGCCTCCTGGGTGGTCAACTGACCCAGTGCCGTGATCACTGTAGCCAGATCACCCGTCGGATTCATCGTGGCGATGAGCACGTCCAGCACTCTGGCCGAGCCTGCAGCGGGTCCGTTGGAGAAGGCGACCACCGAATCCGTAACGCCGTGCGACGGAGTCGGCGTCGGGTCCGGGTCCGGTGTCGGATCCGGGTCCGGTGTCGGATCCGGGTCCGGTGTCGGGTCCGGGTCTGGCGTCGGGTCCGGGTCTGGTGTCGGGTCCGGGTCCGGACAATTCGTCACGCCGGCGACAACCGTACACATGTCCACCTGATTGCCACTGCTCGAGACAATGAAGTCGAACAGCACGCTGTTGTCCGAAACGCTGAATGTTCCGGGCGACGTGAGCGTGCCTGCGGCCAGAATCGCGCTCTGCACCGAGCCGTGCGCGATGGAGGTGGCGCCGACGACATTGACGGCGATCTGGGCGTTCGCCGGCAGCGTGGCCGTCCCTGAGACCACCATCTGTCCATAAGAAGTCTGGCTGCTGAGGCTCGTCTCGAAGACGCCGTCCGCATCCTGAACGTAGTCCCCAGTGATGCGCGCGATCGTTCCTGCTGGAACGGCGAGCGTGCCTGCGTTGGTCAACGGGCCAGTCTGAACCTTGATTGCGTCCACGAGGCCAGCGGGCTGGGCCAGGATCAGATGTCCGCCGCTTGCGATAGTGAAGCTGCCTACGTCGAACGTGCTTTGGTTGGTGAATGCGCCCTGGACCTCGACCGATGAGTCCGAAAGGCCCGTCGTTGCGCCCGTCACCTGGGCTGTGTTGCCGGTGAGACGCAGTGCCGAGTGGCCGAGCGCCACCTTGCCTTCGAGCGAGCCGCTGTTGGTGAGGCCATTCGTCAGCGTGCTGTCGCTGGAGATACTCACGGCAAAGTCGTCGCCATGAATGACGCCGGTGTTCAGAACCGAGCCCACCGTGGAGCCGCTTTCGACCATGAGGCCGTTGACGCCCTCGATCAGGCCCGCGTTACTTACCGCGCCCACAGTGGCCCCGCTGAAGACGTCAACGGCCACGTTCCAGCCTGCATCGGTGCCGCGGATCGTGCCGCCGCTGCGATTGAACAGCGTGCCGTCCACCTGCGCTCCATCCTGAATGAAGAGGCCATAAATAGCCCCCGAGATCAGGCCGGCGTTGTCGATGTCTCCGCCGACGGCAGAAAAGCGGTCGAGGTACAAGCCGACCGAGCCCGTACCCACAATCGATCCTGCTACGCCATTCTCGATATCGCCAGTGATGGTCGTGGCGCGGAGGCTTGCGCCGCTTTGCGCGCCCGTCAGCGTGCCGTTGTTGATGAGACTGCCGCCAATCTCGTCTCCTTGCATCGAGATAGCGCTTATCTGCGTGCCGGTGATCGAGCCGTTGTTCACGAGGTTTCCGGCGATGCTGCCGAGGACCATGATGTTCGGCGTGTTCTCCCCGAACAAGCCCTGCGTGCCGCTGATGACGCCGTCGTTGATGAAATCCCCGCCGATCGAGGACCCGGGTGTGAGCAGGACCGCGACATTTGCCGTGCTGCGGATTTCGCCCGCATTGCTGAAGTCGCCCGTGATCGCAGCCGTTCCCAGATACACGCCGGCGAAGGTCGTGCCTCTGATCACGCCGCCGGCCTGGTTGATGACATCTCCGCCAATGCTCGCGAGGGAAACCTTGAGGCCGTAGTCACCGCCCTCGATCGTTCCGGTATTGTCGAGATTGCCAGTCAGAGTTGAGGCGGACTCGATCGTGACGCCTGTCTGCGTGCCTGTGATCGTGCCCGTATTCGTCAGCGATTCGAGCGAGGACGTCCCGAGCAGATGAACGCCCATCCACCCTGAGATCGTTCCGGCGTTGGTGAGTGAGCCCACGGTGCCGGTGGTGTCGATGTTCACGCCATCGCCGGAACCGCTGGCACCCTCGATGTGCCCGGTAGACTGATTGTCGATGGTGTCTATCACCCCGTTCCACACGCCGATGCCGGCGGATACTCCGCGGAGGGTGCCCGCATTCGTCACCGAGGTGATGTGGCCACCGGTATTCACCACGATGCCTGCGTCAAAGCCCCCGGCGGTGTCGCCGAACGATTCGATCGTGCCGCTGTTCGTCAGCGTGCCGATTGACGCGTTGCTGGCCACCACACCACCAAAGTTGCCGCTCAGCACACCGGTGAGGGTGTTGTTGAGGCTGCCAATGGATCCGCCGTATACGCCGAGTCCGGCGGCATCCTGATCGGTCGCCTCGATCGTGCCGCTGTTCACGAACGTGTCTATTATTCCGGTGCTCCTCACCGCCCCGATGTCGCCGTGCACGGTGCCTGCGTTATCGAAGCCGCCGACGTGGGTGCTGCCGTCCGTGGCGTCCACGTTGATAGCAATGCCCGTGCTGGTGATCGTGCCTGCAGCTCGATTGATTATCGTGCCTTGCACGTCGCTGCCGCCGTACAAGGCGATGCCCGAAGCGCTGCCAGTGATGACGCCCGAGTTGTCGATGTCTCCGCCAACGAGCGCCGCATGATCGAAGTTCATGCCGAAATTACCCGTTCCGGTAATCACGCCCAAGGCCTCGTTGATGATGCTCCCGTCGACAGTCACAGCATCAAAGGACATGCCATGCCTGACGCCCGTGATCGTCCCGGTCGCGCGGTTGAAGATCGTGCCGTGCACGTGAGCGCCTAAGTCCAGAGCGAGGCCCGCGTCAAACCCGGTGAAGTCATCTCCGGAGATGGACCCCGCGTTGTCAATGTTGCCGGTGACGTCCGTGGAATTCGTGAGATACAGGCCCGACGAGCCCGTGCCCACGATCGCACCGGTAGCGGCGTTGACAATATTTTCCTGGATCCGGCTGCCGGAGAGGTAGACACCCCACGCCCCGCCAGTCACCGTTCCGGAATTGATGAGACTGCCGCCGAAGTTCACCGTGCTGCCGTTCTGCGTCTGGATGCCGTAGCTTCCGCTGGTGATTGAGCCGTTGTTGACGAAGTCGCCGCCAATCGAGCTCAGATTACGAAAGAGAACGCCATTGCTTGTGCCAGTGATGCTGCCGTCGTTGATGAAGTCGCCGGTGACGGAGGCCGTGTCCCAGAAACTGACCCCGGGTCCGTTCAGGGCGACAATCGTTCCCGTGCTGCTATTCGAGAAGTTCGCTGTGATGCTCGCTGTCTGCCTGAGCAGAACACCTTCGTATGCACCTTGGATCTCCCCATTGTTGGTGAGGCTGGCGAGGGTGCCCGCGCCTCTGACAAGTACGCCATTGCCGAACGCGCCGGTGCCGAAGATGTGGCCACCAACAGAGTTAAGGAGCTCCCCGGAGAGCGTTCCGCCGTTGACGTCCACACCGTGTCCACCGCTGATCGTTCCGGAATTGGCGATCGTGGTGGCGCTCACGCCGGTGCCGACCTCAACGCTGCCGTTGCCGTCGACGGTTGTTGTTATGCTGCCCGTGCCGTTAACTGTCACCGATTCAGTGTTCGCAAGCACGCATCTCGTCGTCTCGGCCGCGGTTATGATGTAGTCCGGCCCTACGCCGGGGCACGCCCCCATCGCCACATTCGGCCCTATGCCTGCGCATGCAGCAGCCACCGCGGCTGCAATTGGACTGCGGCGAAACGCCCTACGCAGACCTGCGCGCCGTAACGACGCGATTCCGTGCTCGACGCCGATGCGTTGCACGCGGACAGAAGTACTCATGCGACGCGATCCTTGACCATTCCAGTTGATTGCGCGACTAAAACGCCGCGCACTTATGCGCCGCTCACAGCGCGATCAGCCATACGTGCTTCTCCAATCACGGTGTCGTGCAGATCCGTAGAGTTACTCATCACTCCAGTCAGTGATGCTCAAGCGCAGCACATTGGCAGCGAATCGATTCAATCGCTCTTCCGCCAACGCCAGTTGTGCCAGCGCACGATTGGCGAGGGGGCAGCAGATTCTCGCGCACCTGTGTCAGCCAGACTTCAACCTTCACGCAGCCACAGTGGTGTGCCGAGTTGCAGATCCTTGCCGGCCGCTAGGTGCCGGATCCATCCTGACGAGATTCAGAAAGCGCGCAAGGCGCTGGGGCTATCCCAGGATCAGTTCGCGGATGCCTTCGGGGTTAGCGCCTCGACGCTGCGCAAGTGGGAGCAAGGACAGCGTGCTCCGAGCGGAGCAGCGAAGACGTTGCTCAAAATCATCGAGCGCGAACCCAAGGCAGTGGTCCGGGCCTTGAGAGTTGCTTAACTTAAGTTGTATTAGTCTCGACTTCGGAAGGCTATGCAGTTCCACGCTCGGCGAGTTTCGCCGACAATGCGGGCGATACCTTTGCTTTCATGCCACGCCATTCCTCCGGCTCGGCGCGATCAGTTTATTTCAATGCGCGGCCGGAGGCTCCGCTTATGGGATTGACTTCGACGACCCTTCGTACCAGTGTTCCCGAACGGGTGTCAGGACCTTCGGTTCACGGAGTCCAAGGGGCTGCTGCCATGAAAATTGCGAGTGACCGCTTTTCGACGGTGGAAGAATCAAGCGTAATCGCGGATCTGCTTCGCGCGATCTTGCTGTCCATCTGGTGCGTAGTCCGAGCACCAATCCTCATAGTACTTGCCTTTCTGGAACCGTTCGTTCGGCTCCTGCTGGTCGGCATTGCAATTCTCAGTTTGCTGGCCGGATTGGTCTACCAGGGATCGAGTGTGGCGCCGCCGATCCTGGGTGATGGTTCGTGTATCGCTGGGTTGCTTGATGCTTGTCCCGGCTTACCATTTCATACTTAACTTAACGCAGTCGTTTGTTGAGCAGTGCGAGCGTGCCATACCCGCGCCAGAACTGGTCGCGAAGTTCCAAAGTGCTCTGGAGCATATGGGCTTCCGCCATTTCGCTTGCTGTTCCCATGTGAACCCGAGACGTCCTCCGCCGCACGCGGCCGTTCTCCATAACTATCCGAACGTCTGGGCGCGCAGCTTCGCGGAAAGAAACCTCCACGAATGCGACCCAGTATTCCTTCGCGCCGAGAGAGAAATTCTGCCGTTCTCCAACGATGATGCAGATGGCGCGCAATCTCACCGATGCCGATGAGCCGTTCCTTCGACGCACTCCGGTTCTTGCTCATGGGTCGGGGGACGAAATATTCAACGCGAAAGATTCAACAACACTCCGCGCGGCGCTCACGCGAGAGCGGATTGAGTGGAGCCTAAGTAGGTGGCCCGGAACGTTCCCGAGAGTAACTTCTTCGAACTGGAGTCTCGCGCGTGGCAAGTCGATCCGCAGCGCACGATTTGAGCTGGGCGGCCATCGATGAAGACGATTGTGTAATGTTCGATCTGGACACGGACCAGTGCATGATTGGGAAGAGGCTGCGGGACGGCGAACCACGAGTGTTGTCATCGTAAGGTCGCTGATGTTTCCAGGCCGCCCAGAAGATGCGAGCCATCTTATTGGCTAGGGCGCGAATACAGGGTTGCAGCCGAAGTCCGCTTGGTGGTCAAAGAGCGCATACATCGGGAGGCTTGCATGCGGAGTCCATACAGGATAGTACGGCTTCATTCAACAGTTCGCTCTACGGCCACGTTCCGCGGCACGATCAGGATCGAGGCGCCGGCGCCCAACGCCGCAACGGCGAACGCCACAAAATTCCATGCAATATTCAATTCGTGCTGCGCAATCAGACCGCCGATCATGGGCCCGCATACAGCTCCGATGCGGGAGAAGCTGATGAAACATCCCAGAGCTGTTGCGCGTAGAGCGGGAGGGAAATAGTTGGCTGCATAGCTGCTTGCGATCACGGCGGCCGACACGCTGCCTACGCCAGCGATCGCAACGATCGTATAGGTGACGGGGAGCGGCCAGACGATAGACAAGGACATGATCGCCGCGGCACCGGTTACGAACGCGCCGAAGATAACCTTTGCCAGGCCGATGCGATCAGCGACAGCGCCCAGTAAGACGCTGCCAGCGGCGGAGGACAGGGCGAATACGCCAAGGAACATGATGCTCGGACCCAGATCGTAGCCGGCGCCGCGCATGATCTGCGGTAGCCAGGTGTTGAGGCCATACATCAGGATCATGCTTGCGAAGTAGACCAAAAGGAACCCTAGCGTAGCTCTAGAGTTATTGGGCGCCAGCAGCGCTCGAACGCCTTGCTGAGGTCGACGAGTATTGAAAGCAGCGCCGAGCTGCGGCAGCACTACGCCTAGTTTCCTGGCGAGTGTCGTCGCCTGACTGGCGCGGCCCTTCGCAACGAGAAAGGCGATTGATTCGGGCAGCGCCCAAATGAATAACGGCGCCGCAGCCGCGGGCAGGGCGCCAAAGCCGACCATGACACGCCAGCCAAGCTCGTCCACAAGCACAGAGGAAACAACGGCGGCTGCGAAGATGCCGAGCGAATAGCCGGTGTACATCATGCCGAATTGGCGATTGGCTTGGCTGGGCAAGGCATACTCGCTGGTGAGCGCCCCGCAGACCGGTAAGATGCCGCCGATGCCAATGCCGGCAATGACTCGAAACAGCGCAAACGCGGTCGTTGTCGGCGCGAACGCCGCGCAGCCGCTTGCGACCGAAAACAGCAGCAGGCAAGTGACAAACACGGGTTTACGGCCAAACCTGTCGGCGACGACGCCAAATAGTTCTACTGTGTTACGAATATTCATGTGTTTCGACGCCAGGGTAGGCCGCAGCACGGGCACTGAAGGAGCGTGTGTGTGATGGCGCGGGCGAGCGCAAAGCGCACCGTGGCGATCGAGTGCGGGTTATGACGCTGCATGGGAAACAGCCCCGCGCGGGCGGAAGCCTTTGGGTAGGGCAGGCGCTTTGAATCGAGCGGAGTTTTTTTTACCGCGCAGCCGTTCGAGCATCAAAAAGCCATATGCGGCGATACAGAGCGTGGCGTGATGATGGAAACCGCGCCAGTTGCGCCCTTCATAGTGAGACAGCCCAAGCTCGGATTTGAGCTCCTGGTAATCGCGCTCGATCATCCAGCGGCCCATGGCGTTGAATACCAGGTCTCTGAAAGAGGTCAGCCGGGGAAGCGTAGAGAGCCAGTAATGACGCGGCTCCTCATCTCCTTGGGGCCACTCGATCAGCAGCCACTCCTCTTCACGGTCGAGATTGTCGTGAGCGGCGCGCACGCGCACCCGTGCAAAACGCGAGGACAAGGTTTGATTCGTTCCTTCACGCCAGCCCACCGTGCGCCAGTTTTTCTCAGGCAGCGAACGGGCCAGTTCGAGTATCGAGATCGGCTGATGACGAGCATCGCGTTTCAACCGTGTGCGAGGCCGTCCCATCGTGGCGGGCTTTGTCGCCGCTGGCTGATGCTTGCCCCACCACACGGCGGTGTTCGTGCGAACCGCCAACACATACCAGAGCGCTTTGCGTGTCAACCAATCGCGAAAGTCCGACTCCGTTCCATACCAGGCATCCCCCAGAACAATTCCGCCGGGAATGCCTGCCTTCAAAGCCCGCTCGATCTGCGCGCGGGCAAGGGTGGCTTTGGTACGAAATCCGACTGCTTCGGGCACTCCCACCTTGCGACAGCGTGCTGGATCGTCGGTCCACTCTTGCGGTAGATAGAGCTCATAATCCAAGGGCAAACTGCCGCGAGCGCAGGCCAGCGACAAACTCACCGCCACCTGGCAGTTCTCCTGCTTGCCAAGGCGCCCGCAGTACTGGCGCGCCACCCCGACCGAATGGATGCCTTTCTTGACATGCGAGGTGTCATCCAAAATCCACCAACAGGTTCTTTGCTTCTTCAGCAGCTCTGGCACCACTTGCTGAGCGACCGCCGCGAGCACTGCTCGGGTCCTCCCAATCGGCATCCGCCACCAAGTGATGCATCGATTGGTGCGCCGAGCGCACGTTGTCGGGACAAACACGCGCTGCCATCGGCTCGACGCTCTTTCGCTCGCCGGGTAACATCAAGCCTTTCAAATACCATCTTGCGGGAGCCTGTCGGTCCGCATGCTCCAGCGCCGCAACGATCGGCTCGCAGTACCTCTCAAATCGCTTCTCGATACCCGCGCTTATTTCCTCGCCTCTTGCATGGCTTGAAGAAGTGCGGATAATGTCATGTTTTTATTAACACAGTAGAAATAGATAAGACCCGAGAAACATGCCAAGGAGCACGGCGCTCGCCATCATGCCGGCCACGGCCGGCTCAAGGCGCCATGTGGGATCGGCCATCATGGACGGGATCACAGCGCCCAACACACCGATGTCGTAGCCCTCGGCAAACAGGGCGAACCAGCATATGCCTGTGACGCGCCGTGAGGTTCGCGCTGCCGACGGCAGATGAAATGTCTGCGCGGCAACTTCTGCGGCTAGCGTCATTGGACATGCCCTTGCTCGTCGTTCGAGGATTGGTTGATTGGTCGGGCTTGCCACGTCGGCTGATCGAGAGGATTGCGCATCGGCTTGAGCTGCACGCGGTCGCCCGGTGCGAGGTCGTCCGACACAAAGGCAATCATGTGCGGACCGCAGTCCAGTTTCACGGTCCCGATGCTCACCGGCAAAACAGCCTCGAATGCGGGCTCGAGCGAACGATGGAGGGTGCTGACGGCCAGCAGTTTCCCTGTGTCCGCGACCTCCTCTTGCGCCAGCCGCTCCGAGAGACAGCACCGGCATACCTGGCGCGCTGGATAATTGACCTCGCCGCATTCGGAGCACCGTTGCATGCGGATCGTCATGTCTGCCCCTCCAGCAGTACAGCGCCGCTCGCGAGGCACCGGTCGTATGTCACCATGCCGTAGCCGCTGGCTAGCGCGATGCGTGCATCGGGAACTTGCGCGCCGAGCGATTGGCGTGTGCCTTGGCGAATCGCCTCTACGACCGGCAGAAAGCCGCCTGCAGAGCCGGCTTGACCGCAAGCCAGTTGCCCGCCGCAAGTGTTCAGGGGGAAATCACCGTCGACGGTTAGATCATGCGAGCGGACGAAGCGAGGGCCCTCTCCCTTAGCGCAGAAGCCCAGATCTTCGATCTGCATCATGGTGATAACCGGATAGTCGTCGTAGGTCTCGAGGCAGTCGACGTCGTTGGGGCCAAGACCTGCTTGTTGGTAGAGCGCGTCGCGGTCCATCGACCAACCGCCGCGCGTGGCGATCGGATCTTCGAAGTACGCGTTGTGTCGTTCGATCGCGCCGCGGATCGCGGCATGGGGCAGGCCAAGCGATCGCGCGCGGCGCGCATCCATCACCAGAAAGGCCTCCGCGCCGGCGCAAGGCATGACGCAGTCATAAAGACGGATGGGATCAGCGATGGGCGGCGCTGCAAGATAGGAGATCATATCGAGCGGCTTGTCGCCCAAGAGCGCATTTGCGTTACCCATCGCGTTCTTGCGTTGTGCCACAGCGATGCGGCCGAAATCCTCGCGTGTCGCGCCGAAGGCACGCATATAGTGCGCAGTAATCAGCGCGAAGACACCGTTGGGTCCGGCCGCGCCGTAAGGGTAGACGGCCTCACGGAAGAAGACACTGAAGTCTCTGGCAAGATCGCGGAAGCTTGTTGGCTGAGAGGTGTCCGCGCCGATGCAAGCGACTATGCTCGCATCGCCGTTCTGCACGGCCCGCGCCGCGCGACGTAAAGCCATGACGCCGCTCGCACCGCCTGTGGGTAACCACTCGATCCAGCGCGGGGACATATCGAAATGTTCGGTGAGCGCAATCGTCGTGTCCGGCCCGAGCGTGAAGGATGAAAGGGCCAGCCCGTCAACGTCTTGCTTGCTGATATTCGCTGCGTCGATCAGCTCGCGTAGTGCCCGTCCGACGAACCAGGCCGCTGGATGATCGCTGCGACGTCGATAGCTGATCGTCACCGGGCAGGTGACGGCAACCCCGGCATAATCGCGTGCTTCACTCATCGCCGCTTCCGGGCAGGTCGTGCCAAAGTGTAGTCAGCCGCCTCGCGGTCCCACGTTGCCGCGGTGACGCCCTGTTGTCGCAGCTTGAATTTCTGAACTTTGCCGTTGTCGGTCATCGGCAGACTGTCCGCAAACAGCAGATAGCGCGGCACTGAAAAATAGCTCATGCGCGGTTCGCAAAAATCCATCAACGCGTCAGGCGTGACCGAGACGCCGTCTTTCAGAACGATGGCGGCCATGACTTCATCTTCGGCCAGATCAGACGCCACCGGATAAACGGCGGCGTTGGCGACTTCGGGATGGCTGAGCAGGACCTGTTCGACTTCGTAAGCTGAGATATTCTCGCCGCGGCGGCGGATTGCATCCTTCAGCCGGTCCATGAAATAGAAACGACCCTCAGCGTCGTAGTAGACCCTGTCACCCGTATGAAACCACGAACCGCGGCGGCTCTCGGCGGTCTCTTCGGGCATCATGAAATAACCGCTGGCGAAGGCGTTGGGAATATCGCTGCGAACCACCAGTTCCCCAGGCACATTGGGCGGAACAGGATTGTCGTCTGCGTCTACAACGCGGGCGGAAAAACCGGGGCGCGCGCGGCCCATCGAGCCGGGCTTCTGATCTGCCGGCTTGTCGCCAATGATGAAATTAGTCTCCGTCGAGCCGTATCCCTCAATCAGGCCGATGCCAAAACGTTGCTCGAACTCCGATCGGAAGCTGGTGGGGGCTCCAGGAGCAAGCGCGCGGCGAACACGGTGCGTGCGATCCCGGTCGGTTCGCGGCGTCGACAGAAGGATCGGCGCCATGGCACCGAGCAGATAGGTCAGCGTCGCGTTGTGATCGTGCAGGGACGACACAAATCCGCTTGCTGAAAAGCGGTCGAGCACGACCAAATGGGCGGCGCTCAACAGGGCCTGAAAAACGCTGCCAAGTGCGTTGACATGGAACAGCGGCAGCGTCGTCAGCAACACATCGTCGGCACCGATTTCCAACCCGTCAATGCCGTGGACACCCCACCAGAAGAACTGCTCGTGAGGGCAGCACACGCCCTTCGAAGGACCAGTTGTCCCGGACGTGTAGATGATCGCCGCCGTATCTGCGGGCGAGCAAGGCGCCGGATCGAGATACCTTTCGGGCGCGGGTATTGGGCGGCAAAGCCAATTGCCAAATTGCTCGGACGCGCTGACATCCTGTAACGGCAGCAACCATACATCCGTGAGCGCGAGGCCGTCCCTTTCGACGTATTGCAGCGTGTCCGCGACCTCTACATCTATCACGAGCAAGCGCGCGCCGCTGTTGCGAAGGATGCTGGGCGTTCTGGCCGAGGGCCATGTGATCGATCTCGAGCGCTTGGGCGCGCGCGGAGGGATGCGCATGGCAGGAAGGGACAGGACACGTATGCACCCTTCGGTCCGTGCATAGTCACGGCCGATGAGATTGCGGATCCGCAAACGTTGAACTTGTGCCTCAATGTCAACGGCCAAATCCGCTCTGAAAACCGCGATTTCGGGTCGCTCTCTGAGTGCAAGCATTGAGGGCTATTCATCGACTTGTCACATTTCACTGTTGTAATACTGTTGAAATCATCTGTGAATAGTTCGTGATGGGCGCAAAGAATATTTTGATCGTTGAAGATGAACGAGCTATTCGAGAGATGATCGCCTTTGGGCTAAGGCGCGGCGGTTTTGAGATTGGAGAGGCGGAAGACGCCGTTAGCGCTCAGGTAAGCATCGCGAATCGCCGCCCCGATCTAATGCTCCTCGACTGGATGTTGCCTGACATGAGCGGACTGGAGTTCGCGCGCGCGCTGAAGCGCGATCGTGCAACGGCAGAGATGCCGATTATCATGCTTACGGCGCGAGCCGAAGAGCAAGACAAGATTATCGGCCTGGACAGCGGAGCGGATGACTATGTCACCAAACCATTCTCACCCCGTGAGCTTCTTTCCCGAATCAACGCTGTCTTGCGTCGTTCCGTCAACGGATCGAGCGGGGATGTGATCGAGGCAGAAGGATTGATCTTGGACGCGGCCAGCCATCGTGTCTCAGCCAGCGGCAGAACGGTGCAGCTCGGTCCCACTGAGTACCGCCTGCTCTCGTTCTTTATGACGCATGCCGAACGCGTTTACACCCGTGCTCAACTGCTTGATCGCGTGTGGGGAGGCAACGTCTATGTCGAAGAGCGCACCGTCGATGTTCATATCAGGCGCCTCAGGAAGGCGCTCGAACCCTGCCAGTTCGATCGCTTCATCCAAACCGTCCGCGGTTCAGGCTACCGGTTTTCCACACGCAGTTGACTAGTAGCCGCGGCGGCTGTTTCCGCCCTGCCGGCCGCCCCCCTTCCGGGTCATTGCAACTCTTCTGTAACGAATCCGTCGCATTCTCGAAAGACACTCGTCGTACTTTAATCACACTGAACGATATATCCAACGCGCCGCCGGTGCAGTAACTCGGTGCGTCATAACGCGCCTTCTGTGGAGATTCCCGATGTCCGTGCAAAACAATCTCAAAACACTTGTGGCAACTCTCAGCGCCGTTGCCGCACTCAGCGGGTGCAGTGGCGCCGACGACGTTGCATCTCCTGGCGAGGCAGCGTTCGCGCCCCCGCCGCCTGTGACCACGCCGCCACCGCCGCCACCGCCGCCGACTGGTGGGCCGGCGGCCGACTGCCCGACCAGCTTCATCAATGTGGGCACGATCCTCGACAGGACCGGCGCGACACTGCGAGTGTGCCAGCTTCCCCAGCTGGTGACGGCGGGGCTCCTGGTTCCAAAGGTAGATGGCACGATCTATACGCTCAGCGGCCGGACGGATATCGGTCAGGACCGGGGCGGCGATTTCAACGCTCCTCTCAGCACAGCCAGCAACGGTGTGCTGACCATCGAAGCAGGTGTGAAAATTTATGGCTCCGCGGGGCTCGACTACATTGTGGTGAACCGCGGTTCCCAGATTAATGTCCAGGGTACGGCGACGGACCCGGTGATCATGACGAGCCGCCAAAGCGTCGAAGGCTCGATCACTGTCGATTCGATTGGTCAATGGGGTGGCGTCGTGATTCTGGGGCGCGCGCCAATCAGCAATTGCGAGGGCGCTGGTACGACTCCGGGCACGGCGCAATGCCAGGCGCAGGTCGAAGGTACGAATGCCTTTTACGGCGGCAATGGCGCCGCGGACAACTCAGGATCGATCCGCTACCTGCGCATCCAGCATTCGGGCTTCCAGGTGCTACCGAACCAGGAATTGAACGGCATCACGCTGGCCGGCGTGGGCAATGGCACGACGATCGATCACGTGCAGGTTCACAACAGCTCCGACGACGGCATTGAGTGGTTCGGTGGTACGGTGAACGCGCGCTACCTCGTCATGACGGGCAACGATGACGACAGCTTTGATACCGACGCTGGTTTCAACGGCGCGATCCAGTTCGCGATCGTCGTCCAGCGTGCCAACGGTGGCGATCGCATGAACGAAATGAGTGCGCTCACTCGCGCTCCGGTCTCCAACCCGAAGATTGCGAACGCCACCTTCGTCGGTCGCGCCGGCGGCGGTGCCGGCATCATCATGAACACCGGGTCGAACGTTCAGTACTACAACACGGTGGTCACGAAAGCGGCGGGAGGTACTGGAGCGGGTGCTTCGTGTCTCGACATCGACGATGCGCAACCTGCCGGCCCGACGTCAACCAAGGGTTCATTCAACGCCGTATTCTTCTCGTGTCCGACTGCGTTTGACGACGATGCCGCCGGTGATGCCGCCGCAGCATTCAATGCGGGAGTCGGCAATACCTCGAATGGCACGGCAACATTGACGGCCATTTTCGTGAACGGCGCCAATGAAACGGCGGTGACTCCCTTCGGGACGCTGGTATCCGTCAGTTCGTTCTTTCAGCAGGTTGGTTACATCGGTGCGGTACGCGATGCGGCGGACACATGGTGGCAGGGCTGGACCTGCGGCCTGACAGCCGACACGCCTTGCTGAGTTGAGTGTCTAGGGCGCCGGAGTGGTTCCGGCGCCCGGCCTTGAACAACGATTCCACATTTCGCATGAGTACCCTCACGATGTCCACGTCGACTGTCGCTCACAAGAGCCTGCTTCTCGCGGTCTCGGCGCTGTTGTCGCCCGCAACGTTCGCGCAGAGTACCGCGGCCCCGCCCGGGCCAACCGAGGAAAGGGCGAACACCGTCCGCAATGAAGAGGGCGACACTATCGAGGTGATCACGGTTCGCGGTGAGCACATCCCCGATCCCATGACTCGCACCGCCGAGATTTCATCCTTCATCACTGCAGCTGACCTGGAGCGTCAGGGGGATGACACCGCTGCGGCGGCGCTCACGCGCGTGACAGGCCTGAGTCTCGCACAGGGCAAGTTCGTCTATGTCCGCGGATTGGGCGAGCGATATTCCTCGGCATTGCTCAACGGCTCACCGCTGCCCAGTCCCGAGCCGCTGCAGCGTGTCGTCCCGCTCAATCTGTTCCCCAACAATGTGCTGTCCAGCGTGACAGTGCAGAAGACCTATTCCGCCAGGTATCCCGGCGAATTCGGCGGCGGGCTCATCGATCTGGAAACGCTGGCCGTTCCCGATCAGCCATTTCTGTCGTTTTCGTCCAGCGTGGGCGGCAACACCGAGACGACGTTCAAGAGGGGGTCGACTTACTCTGGCGGCGACTGGGATCTCACTGGCTTCGATGACAATTCGCGCGAAATGCCCGCGCCGCTGCGCGACGCTATCGCCACCGGCCGGCGTGTCGACGCGGGCTCGTTTACACCCGCGGAGTTGCAGCGGATCGGCCAGAGTTTCGTGAATGCGCCGATGAATCTTCAGCAGAGCACCGACAGCGTGCAGCCGGATTTCAGCCTCGGCCTCACCGGCGGCGGCAAGCTCGATACGTCCTGGGGCTCACTGGGCGCGGTGGCCGTCGCGGGGTTCGATAACAGTTGGCAAACTCGTTCGGGCAAGCAACAGGAAGGCATCGTTCTGAACAACACGATCTTTCCGCGCACGGACTACGATTTCCGGTCCACCCAGAACGATGCCGTGCTGAACGGACTCATCGGGCTGGGCGCGGAGTGGGGCGACAACCGCATCAACTGGACCAATCTGTATATCCACAGCACGACCAAGGAGGCGCGAACGCGCGCCGGCAATGATGAGCTGGCGGGCGCTTTCGTGCGCGACGATTACACGGAATGGTTCGAGCGCGAGCTGTTCGACACGCAGTTGAATGGCGTGCACGAATTCGGCGCATTGCAGGTCGACTGGCGCGGTTCGTATGCAAAGACTTCCCGCGATGCGCCCTACGAAAAAGGCATTCGTTACCGCCTGGTCGACGGTGAGTACTTGCACAACGCGTCGCAGGAACAGAACTACACCCGCTTCAGCGAGCTTAGCGATGAAGTGGTGAGCGCGGGCGTGGATTTCGCTTATACATTGCCGGCCGGGGATCGGCAGGACACGGTCATCAGCCTCGGCGCGTCCTGGATGGACAACGATCGCGAATCGGAATCTCGCGAGTTTCGCCTGCTCGCCCTCGACAATTCATTGCCGCTCAACGTACAGCGCGAACGCGTCGACTTCCTGCTGTCCGATGTCAATATCGGTCCAGGGATGCTCTCGCTGCGCGAAACCACAGGTGCGGACGGCGCCGCTGCTTACGACGGAGCTCTTACCGTCAAGGCGGTGTACACGCAGATCGATGCGGAATTCATTCCGATGGTGAGGACGTCGCTGGGCGTACGCTATGAGGATGCCGAAGAGTCGGTCACCCCACGCAACCTGTTCGCGGGCCCGCCGCTGGCAAGCGCGGCACCGCTCGAGAATGATTATCTGCTGCCGGGTGCCACTGTGACCTGGAATTTCTACGAAGACATGCAGCTTCGCATCGGTGCGTCGAAGACTATCGGCCGGCCGCAATTCCGGGAGCTGGCGCCACAGTCCTATCTGGATCCCGACAGCGATCGGCTGTTCATCGGCAATCCTTTCCTGGTGGACACCGAGATCGTCAATGTCGACGCGCGCTACGAGTGGTACTTCGATGAGGGCGAGTTCCTGACCGGAGGCGTTTTTTACAAGAAGCTCGACAATCCGATCGAATCGGTGGTCAACGAGGCGGGCGCGACGGTCCAGCAGACTTATCTCAACGCGCCCGAGGCACTGCTGTATGGCGCGGAGATCGAGATCAAGAAGTATTTCGCTATGCCACTGCCCGGCCAGTGGTTGAGCGGCGGCCGCTTGTTCGTAGCGGCTAACTACACGTACAGCGAATCCGATGTGAAAGTCAGCGCCGGCGATGTGGTGTTTCCGTTGTCCAGCGCTGGCGTCCCACGAGAGGCTTCCGACTATATTCGCGATGGCAGTGCGTTGCAGGGGCAGTCAGAGCATCTTGCGAACCTGCAATTCGGGATCGAGAACGAGGGCACCCAAACCCAGGTGACGCTATTGGCTACTTACGTCGGCGAGCGTATCTCGGCACGCGGTCGGCCTCAGCAGCCCGATATCGTTCAGGATCCCGGAACGATCGTCGATCTGGTCATCCGTCAGGGGTTCGGCGCCTTCGGCCAGGACCTGACGCTCGGCATCGAGGCACGCAACTTACTCGGCGAAGACTTCGAAGAATTTCAGGAACTGGGTGGCGGACGAGTCGATGTGAATACCTACGACCTCGGCGTGAACTATTCGATAAGTCTTACTGCAAAGTTCTGAAGTGCAAGCGGTGGCCAGCTCGCTACGGGCCGGCCACTCCCGTTCCCGATCTCTTATGTGTGCGGTCCCTCACGCAGCCACTTCGTAGCAACCCATTTTTCACCCTGCGTCACTGGCGCGCCGCCATGCAACGAGCGCGTCATGGGATGCGGCCGGTCATAGCTGAAAAATACGGCGTTGCCTTTGATGGCGCCGACTTCGAACTTCGCGTCAGGGAAGATCGTCGCACCGCCACTGTGCGGCGTATTGAGATACATGACGACCGAGGCCACGCGCTGACCTCCGCGTTTTAAGATAGAGCGCATGCCGGGGTGCAGCGGATCGAAGTAGTCGTAGTGCGGTTTGTATTGCGCTCCCACGCCATAGCGAAGCACTTGCAGCCCTTCTCCATTCTCGACGGGCCAGTCGAGGAGGGCGGCAATGCGCGCCTCGATTCGCCTGAAGACAGGAGCTGAACCGCGATTGAAATAGGTTCCTTCACTGGTTCGTGCCTCGTGTAGTTCGTCGGCGCCGCTATCGACGTTGACGACGCTCGAGCGAACGAGTCGTTCCCGCGCCATCGCAATGAGCTCATCGCATTCCTCGTGACTCAGCAGAGAGCCGAATACCACGACACGCGGCAGCAACAGGCTCGCTAGAACCTGTACGTCGCGATCTGCAACCTGAACGACGGCCGGACCATTCAGCGCCACAGGTGCAGGCACGCGCGTGGGCGACGGCAATGCGTTGGCGCGTGCGTGCTCTTCAAGAAACTGCCGCGTGATGTTCTCTACGGCATCGATCGCCTGTTGCTCTTCCCACCCGCTCTCGAGCAATGGTTTGAGGACGTCCTCGGGCGGCCGCCCCGCTAGCGCTTGACCTATGATCTGCTGACGCAGTTCCGGTGTGATTTGCCTGGTGCTCATAAGAGGAGAGGATTATATAAAATCGTGTGCCCAGCTGTCGGCGCTAGCCTTCGGGCACAGGCTGCCTCAGATCTTCCTCGGTACGCTGCAACTCGCTCAAGATTCGCGTTCGCAGCGGTCCTGTCTGGGTGTTGCGCGCGGCTGCATGCCAATACACCCTGGCAGTGTCCTTCTGACCGCCGAGGTCATGCAAGATTGCGAGCGCAACCGCCAGATCTGAGCTGCGGGGCGCGGACCGATAGCCAACTTCGGCGAGGACGATGAGGGCCGGGTCCGACTCGCCGAGGGCCAGGCTCGCGAGGACATATCCGCTGATCGCTTCGATGCGCGTCCGCTTATGGATCATGGCTGTGTCGAAATATGCACGAGCACGTTGAAGGCGCTCGCGCTGGTCAGCGCCCGGCGGGTCGGTCCCGCTCGTGGCGGCGACGAGTTGGTAGAGGCCACGACCGAGTGCAACGGCCGTCGCGGAGTCCACTTCTGCTGTTGTAGCTGCTTGGTCGAGAAGTGCTGCGGCTTGCGGCCAGTTGCCCGCTTGCAGCTGACTCCAGGCGGCGCCGACACCGGCGCGGAGATTATTCGGTTCGCGCCGGAGAACTTCGTCGAATAGCGCTAGTGCCTTCTGGTGCCGATTGCCGAACCGCAGCATCAATTCGCCGATCGCCAACGTGCTTTCCTGGTGATCAAGTCTCCGGAGCGCCGACTCGTCGCGCCCCATGTCATTCGCAACCGTGAGTTGTGCAATCGGCAGGCGCTCACGTTTTCGGATGAACGCTGCGATGGCGCGATTGATGTCTTTGTCTGATGCGCCTACGACGCTCTCGGCTGCGCTCACGTCAGCCGAACCCTCCTGCAGTTCGCGAAAGTACGCGATCGTGCGCGCTCCCGCGGCCGGATCAATGGCCATCGCGTAGTACATCGTGGCCCAGGCTTGCGCATAGAACGCTGGCGCAAGATTGTGCTCAACGTACTCAGGATCGTGTCTGCGTATCTTGAGCAATCGCTCGAACGGCAGCCAGTCCTGGTGGCGCAGTAAGCGGATGTAGTCAAGCCGAGGTTTGAGTCGCACGGTGCCTTGTTCAAAACTTGCTGTGCTGAGGGCTTCAGCCAGGCCCTCATCCAGGAACGGCGGGACTTCACCGGCCCAGGATGTCCGCAGTATGTGATGGACGTACTCGTGAAATATGAGTTCAAACGCCTTCGCGTCGGCGTCATCGATGTTGAACATCAGATCGCTCGAAGCGGGATGTGAGAGGAAATAGCCGCTCACGCCCGGACGGGGCTGCGCATATCTCTTCCAGTCCCGGTCGCTCAAAGCGTAGATTCGTGTATGAATTGCGGTAGGTAGAGACACTCCCAGGGCGAGTTCGACGGCAGCGCGAAACAGCGCGATTCGATGCGCGATCTGACGCGTTTCCGACTCTCCCGCCGCGCTGATAAGGGTGAGTTGCGATGTGGAGAGTTCCACATACCGTCGATCTGCCGCCCCCGCCGCGCCAACACACAGCGTCCACAGAACCACGGATAAGCCTAGATAGCGCTGCATAAGACGATCCTCCGCGCTCACCACGCAAGCCCGGGAA
Source organism: uncultured Gammaproteobacteria bacterium (assembly GCA_963710595.1). Classification (GTDB taxonomy): domain Bacteria; phylum Pseudomonadota; class Gammaproteobacteria; order Steroidobacterales; family Steroidobacteraceae; genus Steroidobacter. The sequence goes on along the minus strand of CAVQAZ010000001.1, from coordinate 278,557 downwards.
GAATAAATCGCATCGCTCCGCCTTGCACTACAGTGCAGCCATCCGTGCGTTCGACCCTCGCCTCGTCATGAGCGGCGCGACCGCACTTCGAATTCTTCGAAGTGTATGTGCGAGCGAGAGGCACCGCGCCTGTGCAGTTCCTCAACGACAGCACGGACGAACAATGGCGGACCGGAAATGTACACTTCGCGGGAATTCAGATCCCGCATGGCATCGAAGAGCGCGAACACCGGGCGGGGATCTTCCTGCACGACGAGCGTTCGGAGCCCGAACAGCGGCTGGTGATCAGCGTGTTCCTGAAGTTCAGCCAAGTAGGGTGCTGCGTCGGGACGGCGATACGTGTAGATGAGCTCGGTCGGTGTCGTCAGATTCCCGGCTCTCAGCTTGGCAATGAAAGGCATCACTCCGACGCCTCCAGCGATCCACAACGATGGAGATCGGGAAGTGTCTGCAAGAAGTTGCCCAAAGGGTCCTTGCACGCGAGCTGCGACGCCTCGCTCGAGGCTCTGGATCCTGGTTGTGCAGTCGCCAAACGCCTTGACGGCGAGGACCAGCCAAGTGCGTTCGATGGAAACCATCTCGCTGGAGAAAGGAGGTTCCATGCGCGGGTCGCGCTGGTCGGTATGACTGCAGCCGCCAAGACCAGCGGATGAGCTAGAAGAACAACGCACGCCCAAACTCCGAACTCATGATGCCAGCGATACATCCGCGCCAGTCCGCCAAACCACCTTACGATGAACGGTTCGCGAACCATGAGCAGCAGACTGCTGCTCAGCATTCCAGCACCAAGCCACCCCAGCCAGTCGCCCACACGCCGCAGTGTCAGGGGTGCGCCGCGTATCTCCATGAGTAACGGCAGGATCGCGACTGTAATGACCACCATCGCTGAGAGCGCCTGCTTGCTGGCCGGTGAGTTGAGGACGCCAGCAGCAGGCGGTGGATACGCATCGGCAGCGGAACAGATCTTTCGATGAATTTTCACCTGAATCCTCATCGCTGCCGACACCAAACAGTTCCGAGGCTACCGAGACCGGGCGTGGCATCCACTGTGTTCCTAAAGACATGCTTGGGTCACTACGCGAATGTGCCGGCATGCTAGTGAGTGTTCCGTACCGCCGGTGGCAAACGAGTTCGATTCGTATCCACCTGCGCGCTCAGGCGAATTGGAATCTTGAGGTAGCGCAGGCCATTGGATTCAGCTGCCGGCAAGCGGCCAGCGCGTACGTTCACCTGGATCGATGGTAACAGCAAAGTCGGCGCTGGCAGGGTCGCATCTCGCGCACGACGCATGGCCACGAATTCTTGTTCGGACACGTTCCTGCCGACGTGAACATTGCTCGCCTGCTCCTCTGCAACTGTCGTTTCCCACGCAAAGTGGTCGCGTCCCGCCGCTTTGTAGTCGTGACACATGAACAGTCGCGTGTCGGCCGGCAAGGCCAGTAGTCTTTTGATTGACTGATACAGCGTGGCCGCATCGCCTCCGGGAAAGTCCGCACGCGCTGTGCCGTAGTCGGGCATGAAGAGCGTATCGCCCACAAAGACAGCATCGCCGATGCGATAGGACACGCACGCTGGCGTATGCCCCGGCGTGTGCATGACCTCCACTCGCTGCGATCCAAGCTCGAGACGCTCGCCATCACGAAACAGCCGGTCGAATTCGCTGCCGTCGCCGGAGACGTCGGTCAGGTTGAACACGGGACGAAAGATGCGCTGCACTTGGCGAATGTTCTCGCCGATGCCTACGCGGGCTCCGGTTTCATGCTGCAGATAAGGCGCAGCGGACAGATGATCGGCATGCGCGTGCGTCTCCAGAATCCACGTGATCTTCAGCCCCGCGGCCTTTGCGGCAGCGAGGATCCTGTTCGCCGCATCGACGCCGGCTCGACCGGAGCGGTGATCGTAATCGAGGACGGGATCGATGATTGCCGCCTCGCGAGTGGCCGGGTCGCCTACGAGATAGGTGACCGTATTGGTGGGTTCATCGAAGAATGCTTGGATCGATGCAGTAGACGTACTCATGGCCGCCGTGCGATACGCGTGTTGAGTTATATATTAGAGAATGCTAAAGTAATATGCGGTTGAAGTACAGCGGAGTCACATGTTCTTGGCCAGGCGAAATCTGCGGGCGATGAAGGCAAACGCCGGCCAAGCGTCGGCGCTGCTGCATTCGCTGGGGAACGAGCGGCGCTTGATGTCCTGCCACCTTGCCCGAAGGGCTGGGGCCTAGCAGCCATGTTCTGGGTCATGAGTCTGTTGAGCGGCGCTGCTGTCGGTGTGACTCTAGGTCTTATCGGCGGCGGCGGCTCGATCCTCTCCGTGCCACTCATGATGCACGTCCTGGGTGTGAGTTCACCTCACGTCGCCATAGGAACGACGGCTGTCGCGGTCACCGTGAACGCGCTGGCTAATCTCGGACTCGCGGCACGACGCAACACGATCAAGTGGCGATGCGCCGCGCTCTTTGCACTTAGCGGCGTCGCGGGCGCCGCAGTTGGCGCTGCATTGGGCAAGCGCATGAACGGTGATCACCTGCTGCTGCTGTTTGGGGTGCTGATGATCGGCGTCGGCGCGCTCATGTTCCGACCGCGCGCAAACTTGGGGGATCCACAAGTACACCTGGACCGACAGTCTGCACGGCATCTCGCTCCGCGACTGGTGTCGCTCGGGCTTGGTACGGGTGCGATTTCGGGGTTCTTCGGCATCGGTGGCGGCTTTTTGATCGTACCCGCATTGATTCTCGCAACTGGTATGCCGATGCTTGCGGCGGTGACGTCTTCGCTGGTCGCCGTTGCGGCCTTCGGCCTCACGACTGCCGCCAGCTATGCTTCCGCCGGCCTTGTGGATTGGCCGCTTGCCGGTTTATTCATTCTCGGTGGAGTTGCCGGAGGCGTCTTTGGTTCTCGATTGGCACTAAGGATATCCTCTCGCAAGCATCTGCTGTCGCAGGTGTTTGCCGTGCTGGTTGTAGCTGTCGGTGTTTACGTTGGCATCGACGGTTGGCGCAACTTGAGCGGGCTTGTCTCGGTGCGTAGTGAGCACACCGCGAGGGTTGTTTTCGCCGAGACCATGGAATTTGGTGCGGGCACGCTGTCCGTGCATTACGAGGCAAGTCGGCCATGAACAAAGCCATAGTTGCGTTGGTGATGTTGTTGCTGGTTCCGGTGTCAGTAATCGCGGCCGACTCGGCCGCGCTCTCTGATTTGCCGAACTTCCGCCGGCCGCAGGAGAATCGGCTCGTCAGCGGGGCGATCTCCGCGTCAGATCTCGGGCGGTTGCGTGCCGCCGGCATCAGGCATGTGATCAATCTGAGAACTCATGAGGAGAGTCAGGGCTTTAATGAGGCGCAAATCGCTCGTGGCCTAGGTATCGAGGTTTACTCGATTCCTATCGAAGGTGCCCAATCCCTGACCGAGGAGAACGCTCATAAGCTCGACGAACTGCTCGAGCGGGTCGGCGATGAACCTGCGCTGATTCACTGCGGCAGCGGCAATCGCGTCGGTGCCCTGATTGCCGTGCGTGAAGCGTGGATCAAGGGCAAATCCATCGAGGCGGCGATTGCGCAAGGCAAGCGTTGGGGGTTGGCGTCCCTGGAAGATCCGGTGCGACGCATCCTCGAAAGGAAGGGGAACTCCGAGTCGCGATGAGCGACGGGTTGATCGGCCGAGGCGCTCGTTGTCGGCCCGGCTCAACGTTTGCAGAATTCCCGGTGCAATGTGGCAGTGGCAAACGCTCCGCGATCGCGTACCCATCACGTTTGTCACCAGCGAGCCGTACATTGGCCACATGGGTCTCGGCGGCGTCGGCGACAGCAAGGGCCTGATGGAGTCGGAAATGCGCCAGCGCCACATCAAGTGCCTGACGAACGCCAGGGTCGCGCATGTCGACAGCGGCAGCATGCAGGTCGTGGAGCACGACGAGGATGGCAAGCCGAAGAAAGATCACTACGCAGGCGGCTGTCGAGAGTGGTCGAGGCGTTGAGTTAACGAGAGCAAGGGGCGGCCGGTCGCGGAATGGGCCTGCGCATCGTTGAGATTCGTCAGAACCCAAAGCTTGCCCAAGGCAATGCAGCGAGTGGGCTGAGCACCTGCTCCAAGCGCCGTGCGGAGCTAGCGCAGATCATCTGCGCCAAAACGCGGGCGTAACGAGGACAAGCAGGGGAAAGATCTCGAGCCGGCCGAGAATCATCGCGAGCAAGCAGATCCAACTCTGAAAATCGGTCAGGCTTGCATAGTTTGTTGCCGGTCCCACGCTTCCCAATCCGGGACCCATGTTGTTAATGCAGGCGACTATCGCGCTGAATGCTGTGATGAAGTCCAGCCCGGACAACAACAGTGCAAATGTCAGCATCACGACACAGACAAAGTAGAGGTAGGTAAAGCCGAGTACCGCTGCCGGTAGACTGTCCGGCATGGGTCTTCCGCCGATTCTGAGGGGCAACACCGCGTGTGGATGCATGAGCTGCGTCATCTGGGTGGCCGCCTGTCTCCCGATCACAAGCGTGCGGATCATTTTTATTCCACCGCCGGTCGAGCCGGAACTCACGGTCATGCAACTCAGAAATAGCATCCACATGGGTGCGAACACGGGCCACGCTGCAAAATCCTGCGTGGCGTACCCGCAGTCGGTCGCAATGGTCACAAGATTGAATGTCGCGTGACGAAGCGACTGCCCGAGGGTGTCGTACGTGCCCGTCAGATACAGGTACACGGCTATCAGTACGCAGCTGAACCCCAGAATCGCGACGACGTGCCGAGCTTCGACGTCGTGTGCATAAGCGCGCAGGCTTCGTGATCGCCACGCGAGAAAATGCGTGGCGAAATTGAGCGCAGCCACAACCTGAAAAATCGTCAGCACGACCTCGATCGGCACTGAATCGAAATAGCCGACGCTTGCATCGTGCGTGGAGAATCCGCCGAGCGACATGGCCGAGAACGCGTGACAAATCGCATCGAACCAGCTCATTCCTGCTGTCCACAGGCATAGAATGCATGCGGCTGTGATCGCCGCGTAAACGAGCCACAATGCCTTTGCTGTCTGTTCGATGCGCGGCGTCAGCTTGCTGTCCTTCATTGGGCCGGGTGTTTCCGCCTTGAACAGCTGCATGCCGCCGACGCCGAGTAACGGCAGAATCGCTACCGCGAGAACGATAATTCCCATGCCGCCGAACCAGTTGACTAGGTGCCGCCACAGGTTGATCGAGGGCGGCATTCCATCCAGATTCGTGAAAATCGTCGCGCCCGTCGTCGTGAGCGCGGACACCATTTCGAAGTAGGCATCGGTAAAGCTCAGCGCGGAGCCGAAATGAAGCAGTAACGGCAAGCTTGCGATGAGTGGTATCAGGGTCCAAGTCAGCGCCGCCAGCAGGATGCCATCGCGGATCTTGAGCTCGCGCTTGAAGCTGCGCGTCAACGCCCACGTGATAGCACCGCCGGCGATGCCGATGACTGCGGCCAGCGCGAAGGCCGGCAGTGCTGCATCGTGACTGCCGAAGAGAGCGAACATGAGCGGCACGAGCATCGTCGCGCTGAACACCGTGACGACCGCGGCCAGCACGTTCGCGATCGGCAGCACGGTCGCAATTGGGCCGGCCCGCCTTTCGATGCTAAGCAACGTCTCAGTTTCGTGAGGGTCTCGCGGTGCTGAGGAGGGGAGTTTCATCCGAACCGGGCTGCTGGGGGCGGCGTACCGCGCTGCGCTCAAACGACAATGGCGCAAATCCTACCGGCTTGGGTGTGAGCGCGGCGTTAGTTTCTCAACCGGCCAACATCGCGAGCCCTCCGACCTACAGCCACTTTGCCTTGGACGCGATGGAACACAATGGCCTCGGCGGGCCGCCAACGAAGATAAATTCCTAACGCCGCGCTCACACGGCCGGGCGTACATTGCGCACCATCGTGTCCTTGCAGAGGAAAACGGCCGTGGAAGGAAAAGTCTTCATTGCCACGCTTTCGCTAGCCCTGATCACATGGCTGCTCTACAAGCTGGCGGTATGGTTGGAGCCGCGGAAATGAACGTCTTGAACTGGATCGGTTGCGCGCTCGCACTGCTCCTCGGCGTGTACCTCGTCGTGGCGCTACTCCTTCCTGAGAAATTCGAATGACCGAGCAAGCCATCTTTCAGATCGCTCTGTATTTCGGCGTATTGGTGGCGCTCGTGAAGCCGCTGGGCACATACATGGCGAATGTCTACGAGGGCCAACGGACCTTTCTGTCGCCCGTCTTCGAAACAATGGAGCACGGCATCTATCGTCTTGCCGGTATCGACCCCAAGGCGGAGTCGAACTGGAAGCGCTATGCGGCGGCGGTGCTACTCGTGAACTTCATCGGCTTCATCGTTGTGTACTTGCTGCAGCGCCTGCAAGGCATGCTGCCGCTGAACCCGCAGGGGTTCGCCGCAGTCTCGCCTGACTCTTCGTTCAATACTGCCGTTAGTTTCGCCACCAATACGAACTGGCAGGGCTATGGCGGCGAGGCGACGATGAGCTATCTCACGCAGATGCTCGGGCTTTCGGTTCAGAACTTCCTTTCGGCCGCTTCCGGCATGGCGGTGCTCGTCGCGCTGGTGCGCGGATTCGTGCGCAGGCAGGCGAGCACGATCGGCAACTTCTACGTCGACTTCACGCGTAGCACGCTTTACATTCTGCTGCCGCTATCGTTCCTGCTCGCGGTCATTCTCGTGTCGCAGGGCGTCGTTCAGAGCTTCGCGCCGTACCAGAGCGCCGACCTCATCCAGCCGGTGATGGTCGAGGTTCCGGTGACGGATGAGGCGGGCAATGTCGTCGTCGACGGCGTCGGCAAGCCCGTGACGAAGTCGGAGCAGGTGACTCAGCAGACCATTCCGCTCGGTCCTGCCGCGAGCCAGATCGCGATCAAGCAGCTTGGTACGAATGGCGGCGGCTTCTTCAACGTGAACTCGGCGCACCCGTTCGAGAATCCGACGCCATTGTCGAATTTTTTCGAGATGCTGGCGATCCTGCTCATTCCAGCGGCGCTTTGTTACACGTTCGGTCGCATGGTCGGCGACACACGTCAAGGCTGGGCGATCTTGATAGCGATGCTCGTGATCTTTGTACCGCTCATGTTTGGCGGCTACGCAGCCGAGCAGGCCGGCAATCCGCGACTGGCGGCCCTTGGAGTGGACGCTGTCGCGTCAGATACGCAGGCCGGCGGCAACATGGAAGGAAAGGAAGTGCGTTTCGGTATCGCGAATTCCACGCTGTGGGCGGCCGCGACGACGGCGGCGTCGAACGGCTCGGTCAATTCGATGCACGATTCGTACACACCGCTCGGTGGCTTGGTGCCGATGTGGCTGATACAGCTGGGCGAGGTCGTTTTCGGCGGCGTCGGCAGCGGCCTCTACGGCATGCTCATGTTTGCCGTCGTGGCTGTCTTCATCGGCGGTCTGATGGTCGGACGGACGCCAGAGTATCTGGGCAAGAAGATCGAGCCCTATGAGGTGAAGATGGCTTCGCTCGTCATTCTCGTCCCGCCGCTGATCGTGTTAGCGGGTACTGCGATCGCCAGCGTCACGCCAATTGCGGCCGCCAGCGTCGCTAATCCCGGGGTACACGGGTTCTCTGAAATTCTCTACGCCTTCTCGTCTGCGGGCAACAACAACGGTAGCGCGTTTGCAGGACTGTCCGCCAACACACCTTTCTACAACATGGTGCTCGGCATCGCGATGTGGGCATCACGTTACTGGCTAATGATTCCAGTGCTTGCGCTCGCGGGCAGTTTGGCCGCCAAGAAGGCCACGGCGGTGACGGCTGGAACGTTGCCAACCCATACGCCGCTCTTCATCACGATGCTTGTAGGCGTCGTGTTGATGGTGGGCGCGCTGACATTCGTGCCGGCCCTGGCGCTCGGTCCGATCGTCGAGCACCTGCAGATGATTGCTCGGAATTGATACGAGAGTGGATGACATGGTCACAGAAGCAGCAGCTGTCGAACGGCCGACTCCACGGCCGCGAGCCGCGCTGATCACCGGATCAATCGTTCGCGGCGCGCTTGTCGCGGCGTTCCGCAAATTCGATCCACGTGTGCAGTTCCGCAACCCGGTAATGTTCGTCGTGTTCGTGGGCAGCATCTTCACGAGCATCATCGGGGTAGGTGCGACGCTGGGCGGTTTCGTCAGCGAAGGTGATCCGGGATTTATTCTCGCGATCGCGGTGTGGTTATGGTTGACCGTGTTGTTTGCGAACTTTGCGGAAGCCGTAGCCGAAGGACGTGGCAAGGCGCAAGCGGCGACATTGCGATCGATGCGCCGGGATGTGCAAGCGAAGAAGGTGTCCGGCGACAAGCGCGGCGAGTACCATCTGGTCGAGGCCGGGTCGCTGCATCGTGGCGATGTCGTGCTCGTCGAAGCGAATGACATCATTCCGGCCGACGGCGAGATCATCGAAGGCGTCGCTTCGGTGAACGAGAGCGCAGTGACCGGCGAGTCGGCCCCGGTGCTGCGCGAAGCAGGCGGCGATTTCTCGTCCGTGACCGGCGGCACGCGCGTGCTATCCGACTGGCTCGTCGTGCGCGTCACGGCTAAGGAAGGTGAAGGCTTTCTCGATCGCATGATTGCGATGGTGGAAGGCGCCAAGCGCAGCAAGACGCCGAATGAGATTGCATTGTCGATCTTGCTTGCAATGATGACGCTCGTGTTCCTGCTCGCGACCGCTACCTTGGCGCCGTTCTCGCAATTCGCCGTCAACGCGGCCGGACAGGGTTCGGTCATCACGCTGACGGTGCTGGTGGCGCTCCTGGTCTGCTTGATTCCGACGACCATCGGTGCGCTGCTATCGGCAATTGGCATCGCCGGCATGGATCGCATGGTGCGGGCCAACGTGATCGCCACGTCGGGCCGTGCCATCGAAGCGGCGGGCGATGTCGACGTGCTGTTGCTCGACAAGACCGGCACCATCACGCTCGGCGACCGGCAGGCGTTTGCGTTCGTGCCGGCGCCGGGCGTAAGCGAGCAGGACCTTGCGGACATCGCTCAACTGGCGTCGCTGGCCGATGAAACGCCTGAGGGCCGCTCGATCGTGGTGCTCGCGAAGCAAAAGTTTCAGCTGCGCGGTCGAGACTTGGCAACTACGGCGCACGTGTTTCACAAGTTCTCGGCCCAGTCGCGCATGAGCGGTGTCGATTTCGAGGGGCGGCAGCTACGCAAGGGCGCCGCAGACGCCGTCCGAAAGTTCATCGAGGAACAAGGCGGCATGTGGCCGGCCAAGCTCACCGAATCGGTCGATACGATCGCCCGCAAGGGCGCCACTCCGCTCGTTGTGGCCGACGGCAAACGAGTGCTCGGCGTCGTCGAGTTGCGCGATATTGTGAAGGGCGGTATTCGCGAGCGCTTCGCCGAACTCAGACAGATGGGCATCAAGACCATCATGGTCACCGGCGACAATCGGCTCACTGCGGCCGCAATCGCGGCGGAGGCTGGCGTCGATGATTTTCTCGCCGAAGCGACGCCGGAGAAAAAGCTCGAGCTGATCCGCAAGCATCAGTCGGAGGGACGCTTGGTCGCCATGTGCGGCGACGGTACGAACGATGCGCCGGCGCTCGCGCAGGCGGACGTGGCGGTGGCGATGAACACGGGCACGCAGGCGGCCAAGGAAGCCGGCAACATGGTGGACCTCGACTCCAATCCAACCAAGCTCATCGAAGTCGTCGATGTCGGCAAGCAGATGCTCGTGACCCGAGGCGCCTTGACGACCTTCTCGATCGCGAACGACGTGTCGAAGTACTTCGCGATCATTCCCGCAGCGTTCGCGGCCACCTATCCAGCGCTCGATGCGCTGGACATCATGCGGCTGGAAACGCCGCAGAGCGCCATTCTGTCGGCGGTCATTTTCAATGCGGTGGTGATCCCCGGACTGGTGCCGCTTGCGTTGCGTGGCGTAAAGACGCGGGCGGCTTCCGCGGCCGCGCTGTTGCGGCGGAACCTGCTGATCTATGGTGTGGGCGGGCTCATTGCCCCGTTCATCGGCATCAAGGCGATCGACATGGTCCTTGTGGCCGTCGGCGCGGTGTAGCGAACTACAGCAGAGGTTTGCCATGAGTGAACTACGTCCGGCCTTGGTGGTGTTTGGTCTGCTCACGCTGCTCACGGGTGTGCTATATCCGCTCATCGTGACTGGAGTCGGCAAGGGCGCCTTTCCCCATCAAGCGAGCGGCAGCCTGATCAGGTCGGGCGAGCGGATCGTCGGCTCGCGTCTGCTCGGTCAGCCGTTCTCGAGCCTGCAGTACTTTTGGAGCCGCCCGTCGGCGACCAGTCCGCAGCCGTACAACGGCGCAGCGTCGAGCGGCTCCAATCAGGGGCCAATCAATCCGGCCCTAGAGGCTGCGGTCCGCGACCGCATCGCCACCTTGAGCGCTGCAGATCCGGACAACAAGTTGCCGATACCGATCGATCTCGTCACGGCGTCGGGCAGTGGACTCGATCCGCATATCTCACTGGCAGCCGCGGAGTATCAGGTCACGCGCGTCGCGCGCGTCCGGAACATGAGCGAAGATGCGGTTCGCAACCTGGTAAATGAAGCGACCGACGGTCGCACGTTCGGCATAATGGGTGAGCCGCACGTGAATGTTATGGAATTGAACCGGGCACTCGATGAGCAACACGTGAGATGAATGAACCGCGGCCCGACCCGGATCAGCTCCTTGCATCGGTCAACGCTGAGGAAGCACGAGCGCGGCGCGGCAAACTGCGGATCTTTTTTGGCGCTGCCGCGGGTGTCGGCAAGACGTACTCTATGTTGGAAGCCGCGCGCGCGCTGCGCGCGACGGGTGTCGACTTCGTGGTCGGGTATGTCGAGCCGCACGGTCGCATCGAAACCGAACGGCTTCTGGAAGGCATGGAGCAGCTACCGACCTTAGCGGTGCGCCATCGCGACACGATCCGTCGCGAGTTCGATCTGGATGCTGGACTCAAGCGGCGACCAACGATTCTCATCGTCGATGAACTCGCGCATTCCAACGTGATCGAAGGCGATCCACCGCCACGCCACGCCAAGCGCTGGCAAGATATCGAGGAGTTGCTCGAACAGGGCATCAATGTCTGGACGACCGTGAACGTCCAGCATCTGGAAAGCCTAAACGATCTGGTCGCGCAGATTACCGGCGTACGCCAGCGCGAGACGATTCCGGATCGAATTTTCGATGAGGCCGATGAGATCGAACTCATCGATCTGCCGCCAGATGATCTGATCACGCGGCTCAAGGCCGGCAAGGTCTACGTCCCCGAAGAGGTCGCAACCGCGATCGAACGATTCTTTCGCAAGTCGAATCTAATCGCATTGCGCGAACTCGCCTTGCGGCGGCTGGCCGACCGCGTCGACGCGACGGCGCGCGCCTCGGTCCTCGCCGATCGAACCTCGCGTGCCTGGATGGCGAGAGATCGAGTGCTGGTCGCCATTGGTCCTGACGCTCAAGCCGAGCAAGTGGTACGGGCGGGCAAGCGCATCGCGGACGGCCTCGATGCGCAATGGACGGCAGTCTACGTTGAAACTCCTGAGCTGCTCCGCTTGTCGGCGACCGAGCGTAATCGGCGCATCGATTTGCTACGACTGGCAGAGTCGCTCGGCGCCGAGACGGTGACGCTGGACGGTCCATCGGCTGCGCGGGTGCTACTTGAGTACGCGCGTACGAGAAACGCGACACGTGTCGTCATCGGAGCCCCGAAGCGGACTGGCTGGCGCGCGTGGTTACGGCCGTCGACAACGACTGAGTTGACGCGGCAGGCGCGCGGCTTCGACGTCATCGCTATCGGCGTCGCGGAGGATATACACGCGCCAGATCGAGACGCGGCAGCATCTGTGGCAGCAGAGATGCCTGCTTCGGTCCAGTGGCCGCGTTATGGCTGGGCGCTGGCCGTAACGCTGATCTGCACGGCTGTTGCATTCGCGATGTATCCGTATTTCGAGTTAACCAATATTGTGATGGCGTACGTGCTGGGCTCGACGATCGCCGCCGTAAAATTTGGACGAGGACCAGCCACAGTCGCCGCGGTTGCAAGCGTGCTGGCTTTCGATTTCTGCTTTGTGCCGCCACGTTTCACGTTCTCGGTCCGCGATGCTCAGTATCTGGTCACGTTCGCCGTCATGCTGATTGTTGCGCTCGTGATCGCGAACCTCATGGCCAGCGTCCGCCAGCAGACACGCGTGGCGGGTGCACGCGAGCGACGTACCGCGCTGTTGTACGCGATGAGTCGTGAACTCGCGGCTACGCGTGGTGTGACCAGCATGGCGCGCGTCGCCGTGAGGCATGTCGCCGAAGTGTTCGACTGCAAGGCGGTTGTATTGCTGCCCGACGCAAAGGGGCGCCTACATTATCCACGTGAGTCGCCGATCGAGGGTTCACTCGCGGGAGCAGATCTGTCTATTGCGCAATGGGTCGTCGATCATGGCAAGCGCGCAGGTCTGGGGTCTGATACGTTGCCGGCGGCACCTGCGCTTTATGTTCCATTGAGTGACGAGCATCAGCGATTGGGTGTGCTCGCAGTGCTGCCGGCAAACCGACGTCGTATTCTGCTGCCGGAGCAGCGCCACCTGTTGGAAACGTTCGCAGGGCAGCTGGGCCTTGCAATGGAGCGAGCGAACCTCGCCGAGCAGGCGGAAACGGCACGCGTGACCGCTGAAACGGAGAGCCTGCGCAACACACTCTTGGCATCGATATCCCATGATTTGCGCACCCCGCTTTCAGTTATCGCCGGCGCCAGCAGTACGCTCGCGAAGCATGGCACCGGGCTCGATGAGCACACGCGTTTCGACTTGGCGCGCTCAATTGAAGCGAAGGCGCGCGACATCTCGGATCTCGTTTCAAACGTGCTCGATCTCATGCGCTTCGAGTCCGGGCAGGTTGTCCTGCGACGAGATTGGCAGACCCTTGATGACCTGGTCGGGTCCGCATTGAGCCGGATCGAGGAACGACTTGGAGATCATCCTGTGGACATCGACATCGGGGCGGATCTGCCCGCAGTCCACGTCGATGGCACCTTGGTAGTACAGATTTTCGTCAACTTGCTCGACAACGTAGTGAAGTACACACCAGCTGGGACGCGCGCCTGCATCTCCGCGCAAGGCGAGGGCGATTTCGTACGCATCACGGTCGATGATGAAGGTCCGGGATTGCCCGCCGATGAGCGGACGCGAGTCTTCGAGAAATTCCAGCGCGGCGATGATGAAGGAGCCATCATCGGGGCGGGCCTCGGCCTCGCGATCTGTCGCGCGGTTGTGCGGGCGCACGGCGGTGACATACTTGCCGGCGAGCATCCGGGCGGCGGCGCGCGGTTTCAGTTCACGTTGCCGACGACGGAAACGGAGCTGTGACACCCACCAAACATCAGGTTCTCGCGATTGAAGACGATGCCGGGATTCGAGGCGTCATCCGAGTGCTCTTGCAAGCGGAGCAGTATCGCGTCATCGAGGCTGAAACCGCGGCTCGCGGAGAGATCGAAGCGAGAAGCCACAAACCCGATCTGCTGTTGGTCGATCTGGGCCTGCCGGACGATGATGGTGTGCAGCTGATCCGGAGAATACGCGCTTGGTCCCCCGTACCGATCGTCGTGCTCTCGGCCAGAACCATGGAAGCGCAGAAGATCGCAGCGTTGGACGCCGGCGCGGACGACTATGTGACCAAGCCGTTCAGCGCGCCGGAGCTGCTGGCGCGCGTGCGAGCCGCGCTGCGACGAAACGCACGCGGCGCCGAGCAGGTACCTCTTCTGAATCTGGGGGGCATTGCGATCGATCTGGCGCGGCGGCAAGCGGGCGGCCCGGACGGTGACATTCATTTGACTCCCCTCGAGTATCGCGTACTCGAAAGCCTGGCGCGACAATCTGGCATGATCGTCACGCAAAGTCAGCTCATCAAGGAAGTATGGGGGCCCGATCGCCTAGGTGACACCACTAGCCTCAGAGTGTGCATGAAGAATCTTCGGAACAAGCTCGAACTCAATCCGTCACGACCGCAGCACATCCTCACGGAAGTCGGGCTTGGCTATCGCTTGCGGGCAAACGAAACCGCGTAAGGTCAGCAGGGGTTCCGGCTCCGGCGCAACAATCGCGGCCAGTAAGTCCAGGTCACGCTTGGACCCGAGCCACGTTCACCAGCAAACCCGCAATGCAGAGCGACATCGGCCAAGACGCAGTGCAGCTGAGGAGGTCATGGGCACTCAGCGGATGCGGGCTGCGATTGCGTACTGCATCGTCGGATTGCTGTTCCTGGTTGGGGCGGGGCATTTCATCGTGAGTGGCGCCCGAGGCGTCGCGCTTTACTTCGGCGTAGGAATTCGTGAATTGCATCGTCGGGCCAGTGAGCAGGGCTTTCCACCAGATAAAGCGCAAGCTGGCCAGAATCGCGACGGCAGCGGCGGCGGTAAGGAACGTCGACGCGGTCCGATAGATACTGGCACCGAACTGCAGTCCACCCACCACGAACATTCATGAGGAAGTGCGCAAGCGCTGGTTGAATACGAGAGTCTCGGCGGAGCACAGAAGGTCATCCGCGACAATGCATTCATCGACTGCGAAATGGTCTGCGAGCACGTGCTCGCGAAAAATTGGGTGGCAAACAAAATAATGGTCATCAATGCATCGGCTTGGCCGAAGGGTTGAGCCTGTCGTCGATTCCAAGTAAGGTGTTGGGATGTCGCCAGATGCAGTCACCCAATACAGGGACCGCTGGGCGCTGTTCTTGGATGTCGACGGCACTTTACTTGAAGTTGCCGAGACGCCGCAGCGCGTTCATGTGCCCGAAAGAATCAAGCAGTTGCTCGTTGCTCTGACAGTGCGTTTTGATGGCGCGGTCGTGTTGGTCAGCGGTCGCAGCCTGGACGATATCGATCGGCTGTTCTTGCCGCTGAGATTCTGCGTCGCGGGTTTTCGGGGTTGCGAGTATCGAGAATCGAGCGGGTGCGTGACCCGAGCGCCACTGCACGCCGAACAATTGATCGAGGCCCGCGAGAAGCTGAGGGACCTGGTTCGCCGTCACGAAGAGCTGTATTTGGAAGACAAGCGTTACGGGTTGGCCGTTCATTTTCGGCTCGCACCTCAGCTCAAGGACGAAGTGCATCGGGCCGTGATGGCCGCGTGCTGCGACCTCGGGGCAAGGTTCACGCTGGAGGCCGGGCCATATTCAGCAGAGGTTTTGCCCACCTCATGTACTACCGCGGCGGCGATTTCGCTCTTCATGCAGCAGGCGCCTTTCGCGCAGCGCATTCCCGTGTTCATCGGCAATGACACAACGAATGAATCGGGTTTCGACGTTGTGAACGGGCTGGGCGGGTTCTCGATCAAGGTCGGCGCGGCCGAAAGCACGGCCGCGCGCTATCGACTGTCGTGCGTGGCGGGGGTCGTTAGTTGGCTCGAAAGCGTTGCTGCGCATCAACCCGGTCGCAGCTGATGACGGGGCGAGTAGTTTGCGTATCCAACCGAATATCACTTCCGCGCAAGAGTGCCGCTCCGGGCGGCCTTGCCGTCGGTATACTCAGTGCGCTCAAGCGCACAGGTGGCATGTGGTTCGGCTGGGGTGGCGAGCTCACTGATCAAGAGCCGGGCCTGCCGGAAATTCACATCCGGGACGGCGTGATGCATACGACCATCGAGCTGCGCCGCGAACAATTTCTGCGTTACTACAACGGCTTCTCGAACGACGCGCTGTGGCCGCTATTTCATTACATGCCGAGCAAGTTTCGTTTCCGGCCCGAGGAGCAGGTGGCGTACGAGCAAGTGAACAAACAGTTTGCACAGTCGCTGCAGCCGCTGCTCAAATCGGATGACTGTATCTGGGTGCATGACTACCACTTGATACCGCTGGGCTGCCGTCTCAAAGAACTCGGCGTCCGCAGCCGCATTGGTTTCTTTCTCCACATTCCTTTTCCATACATCGAAACGCTGCGTGTGCTGCCGACCTTCGCCGAGTTGGTGCGCGATCTGGTCGCCTACGATGTGGTCGGCTTTCAAACGTCGAGCGACCTTGATTCGTTCTATTCGGCGGTTGCTTATGTGTTCGGCAAACAAAGCTTGGTCGATGCGAATCATGTTCGCATCGGTGCGCGAATCGTTCGCTGCGGAGTGTTTCCGATCGGCGTTGACGTGGAGGCCGTGCAGCGCGAAGCGGTCGCGGCGCACAACAGTGAAGTGGTGCAGCGGATGGTCGGCAGCCTGCTGGGCCGTAAGCTCGTCATCGGCGTGGACCGGCTGGACTACAGCAAGGGTCTGGTGGAGCGATTCTCCTCCTATGAGCAGTTCTTGGAGACCTTTCCGGAGAACTGCGGACGCCTGACCTATCTGCAGATCGCGCCGCTGTCGCGCAAGGACGTGCAGTCATACGTCGATATCCGCAGCGCGTTGGAACAGGCGGCGGGTCGCACCAACGGGCGTTTCGCCGATACGGACTGGACACCGATCAGATATTTGAACCGCAACTTTCCTCACAATGTACTGATGGGATTCCTGCGTGCGGCGCACGTCGGGCTGGTCACTCCGCTGCGCGACGGGATGAATCTCGTCGCCAAGGAGTACCTCGCGGCTCAAGATGCAGATGACCCCGGCGTGTTGGTGCTGTCCACTCTGGCAGGGGCCGCGCGCGAACTCACAGCAGCGTTGCAGATCAATCCTTACGATCCGCGTGCGCTAGGCCATGCGTTGCAGGCAGCTTTGAACATGTCGCTCGGCGAGCGGCGCGACCGACATGCGCAGTTGCTCGTGACGTTAGCGGAGCACAGCGTGAATGCCTGGGCGGACAATTTCGTCGCGGCCTTGCGCCACGCCCCATCCGAATCCTTGCACATGCAAGCCAGCTGACTGAGAGGCGGGAATGTCGCGACGCGCCCGCGTCACGCAGCGGCTGGCCGATCGGATGCGCGTTCGAGGGCTGCCGCGTGGCTATCACCCTCCGCCGGCGAGTCTTGCGAGACGAGATAGACTTTCTGGGTCGGATAGGCGAACTCGACGCCCCGTTGCAACAGTTCGCGATGCAAACGCAAGTTGATTGCCTGCTGGATGTCCATGTACTTGTTGAAGTCCGCCGACAGCACGTAGTAGACGGTTTCGTAGTCGAGGGATGCAGCCGCGTGCTTGGCGAAGTGGCTACGATCGAAGCGTGTACCGGCTTGCGCCTCGACGATCTGCCGGATCAATGCGGGGATCCGCTCCACTTGTTCGATCGGCGTTTCATAGGTCACGCTGGTGCCGAACACCACGCGCCTCTCCTGCATGCGCCCGTAGTTGCGCACTCGGCTGCCCAGCAGATCGCTGTTGGAGATGATGATCTGCTCGCCGCTGAGGCTGCGCAGGCGCGTGCTCTTGATGCCGATGTATTCGACGCTGCCCATGAAATCGCCGACGATCAGGAAATCGCCGACCACGAAGGGCCGGTCGAGCGTGATGGACAGGGACGCAAACAAGTCCCCAAGCACGTTCTGCACCGCCAACGCGACAGCGATGCCGCCGATGCCGAGGCCGGCGATCAGGGCGGTGATGTCGATGCCGAGATTGTCGAGGGTCAACAGCAGCACCATCGCCCAGATGACGACGTTGACCACGAAGCTGATGATGCCGAGCGAGCCGGCAGCGGCCCGGTCCGCAGCGAGGCTGCGCTGACGTTTGCGTTCCAGCCAGATGGACACCGCGGCCATCGTCCAGATGCCGACTTGCCAGAACAGCGCGATGGTGATTGCGGAGGCAAGAACTCTCTGCGTCGTTGGCCCTACGATGAGCCATTGCGCCCCAATGAAAAGCGCGACGATGAAAAGTAGCGGCAGCGTCGTGCGGCTCAACACCTGCAGGGGAATCTCCAGCAACTCGGTTTCAGTGGTCGCCTGCATTTTCTTGTAGTAGGTGCGGATGGCTCGGCGTGCCATGAGAAAAACCATGCAGGCGACGGCGGCGATGCCGAGCGCCATGGACCAATCCAGCAACGAATTGCTGAAAAGCGGTAGCTGAGTCAGTTTGGAAAAATCGGGCATCGTAACCTCTGGCAGGTAAGAACTACGCGACTCGATGCGCGCGCGACGTCGCGGGCATGAACACCACTAATGCATTGACGTCAATATACTGCCAAGAGCGGCTGCCTGGTCGCAAACGACTTCCTCCTGGTGCAGCAGCGGAAGCGCTCCACGGTGGCGCAGGAGCTCGGGTTCTAGCGACGATGCTTGAGCACAATGCCGCCGAGAATCACCAATATGAGAGCAGTCGGACGAGATAGATTGCCGGCGAGCCTTCGTGCGGATTGGCGAGCCAAAGAAACGCGAGCCGATTGCCGGCCTCGATGAGAAATGCCACGGCAAATGCGAGGAAGAGCTTGTCGCGGGTCAGTCCACATGCAGTCAGCTGGTCGACAAGCTGGTCCGTGCCGGCTTGCTGGTCAAAACTCGCGGCTCCGACGATCAGCGTCGCGTGTTGCTGTCGGTCACGGGGCGTGGGCAGCGGACTCTTGCGCGATCTCCTGGTCCGGCGGAAGGTGTGCTGCCGGAAGCGATAGCCGAACTTTCCCAGGCCGAACTGGTGCGCCTGCACGGCGGGTTGCAAAAAAAGCGCCGGTCGATAGCCCTGACCTGGCTCGCCGGTGCGAGAGATGTAAATGCAAGCGAGGCAATGATCACATCCTCACGGTTACGTTGGTTGTACCGGCGACATCGTTTGCGGTGACTTCCAACCCGGAGAACCAGGCCTTAGATTTTTTCGTTGCCGCGGCCTGGCGCTTGAGGTTAAATGATCGCGGGTGCTGGCGATGACAATATCGCCGCAGGCAATGAGGTTGGTCGGGCCGCCAACCTACGGGGACATGCCTTGGACGCGCTCAACTGCACGCAGCCACCTGCGGGTCCCATAAATTCTCGCCGAATGATGCTTCGCCGCCCTCAAGCGTTCTGTGCACATCGAAGCGGCAGCCCTGGTCTGGGCAAATTCCCTGCATTCCAAGTCACCAACATCCCTGGCACACGCCGGTCAGCCTCAGTGTCGGCGAACGCGTTTTGCAAAGTCCCCAGCACTTTTTTGATCAGCGACGGCGATCGAAGAGGCGCGGAGCACCGAGTCGCATTTGCCGCAGGAGCTTTCATATGTACAAAAGAATCCTGGTGCCGGTGGATGGCAGCGCGACCGCACACAAAGGTCTGGTGGAAGCAGTGAATCTGGCCAGGATGTCAGGCGCCGCGCTCAAGTTGGTGCACGTGGTAAGTGAGTTCGTTGATTCGAGCTTCGGGCCGGCGCTGTATTACGAAACCGTCATCTTGGATCTGCGCGCCGCAGGCGAACGAACATTAGCGGACGCTGCAACCTATGCTCGTGGGA
Source organism: uncultured Gammaproteobacteria bacterium (assembly GCA_963710595.1). Taxonomy (GTDB): domain Bacteria; phylum Pseudomonadota; class Gammaproteobacteria; order Steroidobacterales; family Steroidobacteraceae; genus Steroidobacter. Next base: position 259,275 of record CAVQAZ010000001.1, on the reverse strand, counting down.
AGGGTGTGGCGGTAGAAAGCGAAATGATCGAAACGACCGCTTCCAGGCCGGCTGCCATCATCATCGAAGCGGCACAACGATGGGATGCGGACCTGATCGCCATGGGTACGCACGGTCGTCGCGGATTGTCTCGCCTCGCCCTCGGCAGCGACGCGGAACTGGTGTTGCGCTCCGCATCGGTCCCCGTATTGATGGTGCGCGACACGGAGCAGCGTGCATAGAACGCACGTTGGTCTGTTGCTCTACGTGATCGGCTAAGATTTGCGACGGCAGGAATGCCTCCGCGACAGCTCACGGACAAGCGCTGTCCCGTTACCTGATCACCTTGCTGACGTTGCCGGCGTAACGGGCATCTCGGCATCGCGCAGCTTGCGGATGATTCGGTCGTTTACCCACTGCGCGCTCCACCAGTCGATCGGCGTGATTGCGTTGCCAGCGAGCAGCATCGTGAAATGCAGGTGATCACCGCCGGCCATGCCGGTGCTGCCGCTGCGGCCCAATCGATCACTCGGATTGACCGAGTCTCCCACCTTCACTTCGATGGAAGACAAGTGAGCGTAGAGCGATTGCAGTCCCATGCCGTGGTCCACGATGACGCAGTTGCCATAGATCCCGAGCCAGCCCGCGTAAACCACTGTGCCGTGGTTGCCAGAATGCACCGGTGCGGCTGCGGTGGAGGATAGATCGAAACCCAGGTGAACTTGCTGGTCCACGTCCTGACCTTTGTAAATGTAGGTGCGTTGATCCGCGAAACCCGCCTCGACAGCCGTATTGAGAAGCTGCTTGAAAGGGCCTTGCCACAGAATCCGGGGTGCTGTCCCTTTAGCGAGTGCTGCAATCGTGGCATTGTTCTCGCGCCGCAGGTCGCGATTGATGCGCAGGAATGAAGCTAGCACATCCGACGGATTCTCCACCCGCAGCTCAGGCGTGTTCTGCAGGATTGCCGGCACTACCTTCGATAGGAAGCGGTCATCGATCTCGATGCGGCTCTTGCGGAATACCTTGGGGAAAACGCGATAGTCGAACGAGGCGTGACTTTCATTGTCGAGGTCGTCGCGGGCGAAAACGCTGATAGGCGTCGCTTGGTCTTGATCCCACAGCAGTGCGAAGAACGCCACGCGCAAGGCCGGATCGGCGTCGGTGATACCAGCGCCCGAGGCGGGGAACCCCGGATATTCCCGGTCGCCAACGCGCACTCCGGAGACGGCGTCGGCAGGCGTGACGCGGTAGACAACCATTTCCGAGCCGCCGTGGTTGATGTAGTGGTGAGTAGACTGCACGGCGATTTGCGGCGGCGTCAGGCGCACTTCCAGATCGCGCGCGGCGGTGGATTGCACTTCGCGGTACCCAAACAGCACCGGGCGTACTGCGGTTACGACGATACGGGCATTGCCGGCTTCGAGTTCTGGAATCTGCCGCTTGCCAATGGAGCGAGTCACGCGGATCCGGTCGTCGCCTTCACGCGTCATCTGCGCTGCGCTGGTCTCGGACAAGCTGAAGAGCGGCGTGCGTTTGCCGTTTTGCTCCAGGGCTACATTCAGTTGCGTGAGTTTCCCGCCGGGCGCGTCGACATTCACGGCCAATTCACCCGTTTGCCCGACGGCCTTTGTAGGTTGAGCGATCTCAATGATCGGCCCCGGCGACTGGCCGGCGAAATACCAGGCGGCGCCGACGCCCAGTCCAAGGAGTACCAATAGGACGAGTAGGGTTCGCATGCCGCAGATTGTAAACGAGCGACCTGCCAGCAGGCAGCCCCCCGGCTGGTACAGGCGGCAGCGAGATCAGGTGATGCGCAGAAAACAAAGCTACTAAGGATTGTGGAGCACCGAATAGAGGGTCGCTGCGGACGCGTCAGCGCAAACAGCTCATAGATTCGTCCGCTGCTCCCCGCAAACGGTTAAGGTCTAATGATCTGCGGGTGCCGGGGACGATCTTTCTCTGGTAGGCAGTGAGGTTGGTCGGGCCGCCAATCTCTGGAGCGTCACGCCTTGAATCTGCCCAACCGCACGCAGGAACCTGCGGCGCCTCAAATCGTTGCTGAACGCTTTTATCGTCCAGCCCGAGATGCTGTTTCCATTGGGGCAGCATTTCCATGCCGTCTTCAGACTTGAAAGGTTTCGTGTGCGTAATCGGCAGAACGTAAACGAGCGTCTTGCCACTTGCATTTTCAACAGCGTATACAACGGCGCAGGGCCGATCCTTCGCGCCCTCTTCCTGCTCTTTGCGGTGTTCGCCCCACCATAGATTCGGCATGAGAACCACCAGTTCGGCGCGGCCATGATTGGTGATGGTCACGGCCTCGCGCTTGGCTAGGGAGGCATAACGACCGTATGCCTTCTGGAACTGGCTTGCGGTCACGCGGGTAGTGGATGCCATGACGTTTCTACTTTCCTTTCAGCCCCAGAATCGTCGTCATCGGACGGACAGGACGTTGCTCAATCGGACAAGCTCAGCACGCGTCGCTGCTGCGGCGCCATCCTCAATCCAACCCTTGCGGCTCGCGAAATCGAGCAGCACCGAGTGTGCATCGACGAGAATCTGCGCGCGTGCGACGTTCACGCCCAGCAAGTCCGGGCACGCCCGCGCGATGCGCTCTTCCATGCCGGAGGGATTCAGGGAGTCGAGCAGGTTGCCGGCCCGGGATCCCGCCTGGCCTTTCCTGATCTTCTTGCGCTTGGGCTCGCTCCGGTTCTGTGCACGGTAGACCGATTCCGCCAACCGCGACAGCGCGACAAAAGCCCAACCGGGTGGAAGGCCGTCAATGCGCCAGGCCTCCCGTGACACGCGCAGCAGTGTGTCGTACAGGCGAAGGCAGTCCTGCCGCGCCTGCCCGCTTTCCCGAATGTCCCCTGTCACCAGATCGAACAGCGCGCGCGTCCACTGGGGATCGGAAGTTTCGCACGCAACCCGGGCCGCCCGGTCGATGGCCTGACCTGCTTGTGTGCACGTTTGCAGTACTTCGTTCCACTCGGTAGTCTCCGGCGGTAGCGCCAACAGCGCCTCCAGCAACTCGTCCATCTGCGCGGCGCTTGGCGGCTTCAGGCTGTCGAACCAACGCCACAGCTCATTAAGCTTGTGGTCGGTCTCGGAAAGCTCCTTGACCTCGCAGGCCGGCTCGCTGCTGCGTGCACGAAGGGCCGCAGCGACTTCGGGCACCGGCACGGTGGGTTTGGAGGGGGACTGCAAGGCAGCCATCGCCCGCCGCACGAGATCCTCATCGGCGTGCAGACAGCACTTTTTGTACTTGCGGCCGCTGCCGCAAGGGCAGGGTTCGTTGCGGCCGATGTTCAAGCGTTCCTGCGCGGCGAGCAAGCCTGATTCCGGGGTGGGTGCACGCACGATCTTCTCGATTTCCTTCACCGGATAACCCAGAATCGTCCGCGCCGACCCGCTGGCTCGATCGACCACATAAAGGCATGGTCTTCGATGCGATAATCCGCCTGCCACTCGATTGCGAACTCGGTGGGCGTTTCCCGAATGGGAATCGCAAGCAACTCCCCGTCGCGCGCCAGGCAGCTGGCCGTGTGGTCTTGCGGATCGAGCATCCAGGCATCACCGGTGTGCGTGGAGAAGAAAACGATCTGCCCCAATCTACCACGCGCGAACTCCGCGCCTGTGCCGAGCGCTGGATGGATCGTGCTTCCTCCATGAAGCAGATATCGGCATTCTGGAGGGCGGTAACTGGCCTGTCGGTGCTCATGAACGATCCGCTGTGACAATCTCGCTTCAGCGTCTGCACGTGTCTGGCGAGGTCCGGCAATCGACCTTTCTCCGTCGGCGACCGCGCCTCGACGCGCAGCCGCCACTCGCCATTCTTTTCGACGATTTTGTAGTTTCCCACCAGACGCAGATCGTGACCGAACAGAGTCTGCTTGCGGGCAATCAAGCCCTCGATCAATGCCGAGAGCGGCACATCGTGTGCAATCTGTTCGCGCAGCCGCGTAACCCATTGCGTATTGCCGTGGACGGTGTCGTAGACCACTGCATTCCATACGACGAAAGCGACGCTCAGACACTTTTCCGTCTCTGCTGTCGTGAGAGCATCGTCTTCCCTGCTGAGTATCGGCTCGGCAAAATCCAGAAAACTCGCCGAGATCTTTGCATCGGGAAACGTAATGTCGATCGGTTGTTTCATGTCCGGCATCTGCAATGGGTCCTTGCGGTCTGTTCGTCTGGAATCAGTGGCGCTCCGCACGCTGTACGTCGTTCTGTGACGCGCGCATCGCGCAGTTCGAGGTTGCAGGGTTTAGAGACTCATATGCTATGCGAGTCCTCATGCCTTGATCTCGCCGCTATTCATCGTGCCGCCAATCTTCACAGCCATGCCGAACGCGGACGATGAAGATGTTCCCGCTTTCATCGACCGTATAAATGACCACGTGAGACTCGATCGGATGAATGCGTACCGGAGGCGTGATCTCCGCGCGCTCGCGGGCTGCTTCTGGATTCTCCGCCAGGAACTGGAACGTTCTTTCTAGCAGGTCGTGGTAGCGCTCCGCTTGCTGAATACCGAACTGCGCTACGCCATACATGAAGATGGCGATGATGTCCTCTTCGGCTTTGCGGCTTAGCGCGTAGCGCTTCACCGCGATGGCTTATTCGATGCGCGAGAACGGCTGCGGGCGGCCGCCTTCAGCGCGGCCATTGACCGGCGACCAACGCCGCTGTCGATACCTTCAGTGACGAGCGCCTGGATATGCGCGATCTTCGCGGCCCGTTCTTGATCGCACCGGATAAGGTGACGCACGTAATCACTCGCATTGGCATAGCGGCCCGAGCCGGCCTGCTGTTCGACCCACAACTTCATGCTGTCGGGAATCGAGACATTCATAGTAGTCATAAGCGATGCCTCCATTGGCGATAGTTCTATATTTGGCAATCTTTGTCAAACTCGCGAGACTAATGCTGCAGGCATGACCACGCGACAGTGTGCCCAAGCCGCGTCCAGATCCTGTTCGAATCTGATCGGCCTGCTGGTGCTCTATGAATCCGAGCACATGACAGCCATATCAGAGGCAACGATTCGTTTCTTCCGCGGACCGACCGCAAGGGTGAGGTCGCTACTTGTTGCCGGACGCCGACCGTAACAACACGATCTCGTCCTGTGATTCATGGCTTTCCACGTGCAACGCCTCCTGCAGAGAAAACAGGAACCCCTCCACATCGCCGATGCGGAATACACCGCTGACGCGCACTGCGCCGAGTTCCGGGGTGTCGACCACCAGGGGCGTCGTCGAGTAACGATTGAACTCCTCGAGCGCCTCGGCGAGCGGCGTGTCGCTGAACTCCAGCCGGCGCGTGCGCCAGGCATCGATGCGGCGCAGGTCTGCTTTTTCTTCGAGCACGCGCCGATCCTGGCGATAAAATTCGAGCGCCTGGCCTTTGGCAAGCGCTGCGATCGGCGTCAAACCCTTGCCATCGGCATCACCGGAACTGCGGATGCTGTTCTTGTTATCGCCCGCGACGTTTGCAGCAGCCACTCGCACGGCACCTTCGAGCACGCTCACTGTCACCTTGGTGCTACGCATATCCACATTGAACTCGGTGCCCAGCGCACGGGTCAGCGTGTCGCCAGCCGTCACGTCGAACGGCCGCTGGGCATCGTGTTTGACGGCGAACAAAGCCTCGCCACGTTCGAGTTCGATGTGCCGCCGCTGGTCGGAGTAGCGCACCGTCAGCGCGGTATCGGTGTTCAAGGTCACCTTTGATCCATCGGGCAGGACCACGTCGCGCTGTTCGCTGACACGGGTTTGGTAGTACGGGGCCGCGGAGTGCAGCAGCCAGGCGCCAACACCTGAGCCGATTGCCAGCACCAAGGCCGCGGCGGCAGCCCACGTTCCGCCGAAACGGCGTGCAGGAACGGCAGCTTCCTCCAGCCATGCCTGTACTTGCGGATGATCCTCCACCGAGGCGAGCAGATCCCAGGCGCGTTGCCGCTCCCGCGCCTCCTGCCGACCTTGAGTATCTTGAGCGTTCATAACTCCGCTTCGAGCCTTTTCGCGATCGCGCTCAGCCCTTCCTTGATGTATCGGTTGATGGTCCGCTCGCTCACGCCCAGTCGTATCGCGATCTCGCCGTGCGTCAGACCTCGAAACCGATGTAACAACACCGCCGAGCGCACGGGACGCTGCAATTCCTTCAACGTCGCAATGATCACCGCCGCGATCTGTTCCGCTTCCAGCGCGCACTCCGGCCAGCTCATCCAATCCGGAGAATCCAAGCTTCCCGCAGCGAAGACCTCTCTCTGCGCATCGATCCGTTTCACAGCCCTTTGCCGGAACAGGTCCCGCGCCAGATTGGTGGCGGTCTGAAAAAGATAGGCTCGCGCGTTCTTGCGCACGTGCTCGAAGCTTGGCTGGCGTAGCAGCCGCAGATACGTCTCCTGCAAGACCTCGCCGGCTTCGTCACGCGAATGCAGCAGGCCACTGAGATATCGATAGAGCGACAACCGATGCCGCTCGAACAGCTCGCGTGCGAACTCGCTCTCCGCCTGTGTCAGGGGCTCGCGTGCACCGCTAGTATCGGGCGCGCCGTCCGCTCCTCCTTGCATGTCGAAACTGTCTCGCGATGACGCACGCATAGTTAAAGTACCGCTCGATACCATTGCGAAGGCCGGGCCTTGAAGTGCGATGCTCCGGGAGTATAACGAACGAAACGCCAGGACCCGACAGTTTCGCCGATTTCCTCTACGTCTTCTGCCGCCGACCTCGCCTACAAAGATATCCCTGGCTTTCACCCTCTCCTCGGACGGCACAGGCAAACAGCACGCGAGGGAAAGGGTGGGCGCCGCCCTCCGCAGCGCCGCCCTCCGCGTATGCGCCAAACTTTTTTCGCGGATTTTGTCGGGTTGGGCCGAGTTGTTCGTTACACACCGCAGAAGGGCGCAATTGCGCGCTCGATAATGATTATCAGGGGAACGCCATGAGCCGGTGTGCAGCGGTAACCATTCATGAGAAGAACAGCGCACGAAGTGAAGCGCCAACCGCTCCCTGCGCAGCGCAGAGGAACGGGCTGGTCCACGCCAAGGCGAGGGAATCCCAAGTACCGACGGCGCCACTTTTTCTGTCGCTGATCGCCTGCTTCGTGCTGGGCTCGGCCACCGCCGCCGAAGCGATGAGCGAAAAGCTCGCCACACAGACCGACTTCGACATTGCCGCACAACCCCTGAGCGCGGCGCTCAAGCAGCTGGCGTATCAGGCCGGGACTCAGATCCTGTTCGAAGAGCGGATCGTGCAGGAGCATCACGCCCCGGCAATCCGCACTCGCCAGAGCGCTGCTCAAGCCCTGAATACGTTGCTCGCCAATACCGACCTGGAATTCACTGCGAAAGACGACACGGTCGCCATCCGCAAGAAATCCGAGCCCCGTCCCTCAGCGAACGCAGCGAGCACGAACTTCTCTTCCGGAATGGAGCCGGGAGGGGCGCTGGGGAGAGGTGAGGGAAAAGGGACGGCAGGTTCCTTCCGCCTCGCGCGCGCCGAAGCCGAAAGTCGCCCGCCGGGAGGGGGGCAGGATCAGGGGGAGGGTGCAGGAAACAGATCATCTTCAGCTCCCGCCGGCACTGAAAGCAGCAGAACCGATCTCCAAGAGATCATCGTCACCGGCACCCGCATGGCCGGCCGCAGCAGTCTCGATACCGTTGCTCCAGTCGACGTTTTAAGCGTGACTGAAATGGCGACGGTCGCCTCCGCCGATCTGCAGGATGTCCTGCAAGCACTCTCACCATCGTTCAACGTTTCGCGTAGCCCGGTCGATGACGGCGGAACGTTCGTGCGAACACCGACCATGCGGGGCCTGCCTGGTGGAGAAGTCCTGGTCCTGCTCAATGGCAAACGTGTGCACCGTTCGGCATTCATCAGTCTATCCGGAGAGCAGGACAACAAGGTTGGTTCGCAATCCGTCGACCTGTCGCAGTTCCCGGTGACCGCTGTCAAGCGCATCGAGGTGCTGCGTGACGGTGCGGCTGCGCAATACGGTTCCGATGCGATTGCGGGAGTCATCAATATCATCCTGAACGACGAGCAGGGGTTCGGCACTCATCTCAAGACGGGACGGTACTTCGCAGGCGACGGCGACGAGGTCGAGTTCGGGCTTCATATGGGCTTGCCGCTGACGGATGCCGGGCATGCGAATTTCACTTTGGAAGTACTGGACTCGGAACCCACCTCGCGAGGAGTGCAGCGTGCCGATGCGCAGGCCATCATCGACGCGGGCGGCCCGGCGGCCGCGGCTGTACCCGTGCCAGCGCAGGTTTGGGGCAAGCCGAATCAGGAGTGGATCCGACTCATCTACGATCTCGGCCTGGAAGTGGGTGAAGATCGCAGGGTCTATCTCTTCGGCAACTACGGCATCAGTGAGCAGGACGGCGATTTCTTTTATCGCAACCCGAACACCAACGGCGCGTTCGGAAGGTCGGCACTTCAAGATGGGCCAAACGCAATCTTTCCGACCTACAGCTTGAGGGATCGCTATCCCGGCGGATTTACGCCCCGCTTCTTCGGCAAGGTGCGCGATTTCAGCGTCAACTTCGGCATCGAAGGCCAGCTCACCGACCAGCTGACATGGGATTTGAGCGGCTCGCACGGGGAATCTGAAATCGACTATCGGCTGGAGCGATCCATCAATCCATCCATGGGTCCGGAATCGCCGACTACGTTCCACCCCGGCACGCTGCTCAATTCCGAGCAGACGATCAACCTCGACTTGGTGTATGCGTGGGCGGCTGGCATCTTCGCCAGTCCCGTCAATGTCGCGTTCGGCACGGAGTTTCGACGCGAGACCTATGAAATTCGGCCCGGTGATGCGGCTTCATACAGCGTCGGCGATCTCACGGATCTGGGGGTCGGCTCCAATGGCTTTCAGGGCTTCGGGCCGAGCGACGCAGGCAGAAACGGTCGCAACAGTTACTCCGGTTACATCGACGTGGAAGCCGACGTGACCGAAAGGCTGCAACTCGGCGCAGCGGCGCGAGCGGAGCACTATGCCGATTTCGGCTCCACCGTTGACGCCAAGCTCGCGGGCCGATTCGAATTCAGTGACGCGTGGGCGATTCGCGCCGCCGCCTCGACCGGCTTTCGAGCGCCCACGGTCGGTCAAACCAGCCTGGTGAATTCCAACACCACTTTCGAGAACGGCGAGCTGGTCGCCAACCGGATTCTGCCGCCCACCAATCCCATCTCGCAGCTGTTTGGCGGCGCGGAACTGCAACCGGAAGAGTCCGTCAGCTTCTCGGCTGGGCTCGTCTTTCAGTCGCAAGCCGACTTGTCGCTGACATTGGATTTCTATCGCATCGATCTGGATGATCGGATGGGGCTGTCCCGCTCCTTCACGCTCACGCCCGCGGATCAGGCGGCATTGGATGCGCTCGGTGTACCGGGCGCGTTGACGACGAGTTCCGTGCGTTTCTTCATCAATGGCTATGACAGCCGCTCGACCGGCGTGGATCTAGTTGCCGCCTGGAGTGCCCGCCTGAGCGATGCAGATCTGGAATTCTCGCTCGGGCTGAATCACAACAAGATCGAGATCACCCGAATATCGAACGCCGATGCGCTCGGCGCTCGCGCCATTTTCAACATCGAGAACATGGTGCCGGAGACCAAAGGGACCCTGTCCGTCAATTACACCAGGGGACCATTCTCGGCATTGATCCGGGGGCGCTACTACGGCGACTGGTCGTTCTCGGAAGACAACGATCCGACGGTCGGTGCCGTCGAGTCCGGCGAGGAGTTTCTCGTGGACCTGAAGTTGACCTACGAAGCCACGGACAAGCTCTCCATTGCCCTGGGCGCGGAGAATCTGTTCGACAACTTCCCCGACCCGTTCTACGCGCCCGGCGACTGCTGCGGACGCATCTATTCGGGGGCGTCTCCGTACGGTTTCGACGGCGGGCTCTATTACGTCAGGTTGGGCTACAAATACGAGTAATACACCTGGTCCAAACGCGAACCATGGGCTGCGGTCCAATGCGAGACACGCGCTTTCGCACTTCCAGCTGCTGCCGATAGGAATCCAAACAGGCATTGGTGTAATGATCGAAAGAAGGCAAGCGAAGCCCCAAATATTGAAGGGTCGTATCGCGCGCTGCAAGCGTGTGCACGCGCGAGGCGTACCGTCTGTTACCTACGTATCCGTGCTAGTGCGCGCGCATCTCCGAAACATTGCGCCGCTCCCAAAGGACGAACACGAGAGCGCCGGCGCCGGCTTGCTCACTCGATGTCGGTGTGCTTTGATGAAGAGGGTCAAAGGACCTGGCAGGTACACAAGGAGTGTGAGACTGATGGATCCGTGACGCGCGAGCAGGACAGCCTCGCGCACTCAGGTCATCAATCCGTTCTCGTGCCGCGCGTGAAACGGAGATCCGCGATGTCGGCGATCGCGAGGCCTTCATCGGGATAGGCATTATCGTATCCGCCAACGGAGGGCCATGAATGTTAATCAGCCTGCTTCAAGCCAAGCTCCACCGTGTTCGTGTGACCCGGGCCGATCTGCACTACGAGGGTTCCTGCGGCATCGACGAGTCGCTGCTCGAGCGTGCCGGAATGCGGGAGTTCCAGCACGTTGAGATCTATAACGTGGAGAACGGCGAGCGCCTCACCACCTACGCCATCCGTTCACCCCGTCACAGCGGAGAGATCTGTCTCAATGGCGCGGCAGCGAGAAAGGCGATGGTCGGGGATCACGTGATCATCTGCGCGTACTCGTCGTATACGCAGGCCGAGGCCACGGAGCATCGACCGACGATCGTTCTCGTGGATGACAACAACAAGCCGCTCTCAGCCTCGCACCGCTCGTGACGCTACGGGGCGTGACTGCGCCGGGGAGCGATCATCAAACTGCTGGGCACGCACTGGAGCCTGTCGGGCACGGCTCCCTACATGGGCGTGTGAGCCTTCCACCGATTGGCGAAAGTGTCGAGCTCAGCTACGCGTTCGCTGAGCCAGTGCGCCGTTACAGTTTCGGAACTTCTGGTAGCCCGTGCGCGCTTAGCGCGACGGCCGAATGGGCAGGTCGACCTCCCACGTTTGGTCCGAGGGTCCGCACGGGGCTCCGAGACGCGCAGCGTACAGGTCTCGCGGTACGCCTTTGAGGGTAAGCGTCAGCGCCGAAACGCCGTGCTCCGAGCGCGTGAATGTCACGTAGCAACCACTCGGCAGCCCCATGATCCCGAAGCGCTCATCTCCCAGAGCCTGCAGTCGGAACGCGGGCTTTCCCCAGAGCCGCACCACTAGATCGCCGGTCTCGGCCGCGCGAATGGCGGCCGGTGCGCCGTTGCGACATTTGCTGAGGGGGATGCCAAACGTAAGCATCGGGGTCACGCTCGCAGGAACGTGGCAATCGCATTCGTATGTTTTCAGCTCCTCAGGGGGCAGGGTGAGGGGCGCTCGATATTTCGAGATGCCCGACGGCGTGCTGCGCTCGACGAAATCCCGTGGGAAGAGCTGCAACAGCTCGTCGGTGATCTCAACATCCATCACCAGGTGAATCCGCGTGATGGGGCTGGCATTCACAACGCGATGGGGCCGCGTGAAATCGCCATACCAGAGCTCCCCCGGGGGCCACCGACAACGCTCCTCGTCGAGAAAGAATTCGACGTCAGGATGCGTGATGATCGGAACGTGCAGGCGGATGAGGCCATACTGCAGATTCGTGTCGTAGTCGAAGTGCGACCGTATGACGCCGCCGGGCGGCAAGGACAGCAGCCTGACCACCTGCTTGGGCCACGGCGTCTCGATGATCTCTCGGAAATAGGGGGCATACTGTAGGACCGCCATTGCCTGATACGGCTCGAGTCCCGCACACCCGGCCTTCGCGCTGGCTTGCCCGCCCTGCGAGTGGAGGCTGATGCCTTGCCAGTTCCCATCGTGATAAGGCCCGGGTTGGCGTTCCGAGCCGACACGTGAGCTGACAGCAATGTAATCACGCTGCAGCCGATCGACATCGTAGTGGCCGAGCAGGATGGACGCTGAGGATCTCGGAATTGTGGCGTTCGACACGGGTTCCTCTCCATGGAAATGCGCACACCTGCGCTGCGCTTCACATCACCCGCGGGCGGGTCGTAGATCCGGGGGGACTCTGGCGATAGACTGCCGCATCCGGCGGCCAGCGTGAAGCTGCCCAAGACATCGATGCGAAGAACTACCTTGTGATTTCTACACGCCTTCCCCTACACGACGCGTCCAATGGCTGGGAAGACATCGCAGGAGAGTTCATCGCTGCACGCGAGCAGTCCTCCACCGGCGTCGAAGTGGTGCGGGCCTGGGCGCGGAATCTGCCAAGCGGCGCCGCGATCCTCGATCTGGGCTGCGGGACCGGCATGCCCATCGCCCAGTCATTGATAGCAGATGGATTCAGGATCTACGGCGTGGATGCCTCGCCCACTCTGAGCGCCGAGTTCCATCGGCACTTTCCGCAGATGAGTGTGGCCTGTGAGCCGGTCGAGACTTCGGCTTTCTTTGGCAGGAGTTTTGACGGTGTGGTAGCCATCGGGCTCATGTTCCTGCTGCCCCCGGAGGCGCAACGGTCCTTGATCTTCCGAGTGGCTGCCGCGCTGAATCCTGGTGGTCATTTCCTGTTTACGTCCCCTTCCCAGATCTGCACATGGGCGGATCTGATGACGGGGCGTGAGTCCACCTCGCTGGGAGAACATGCGTACCTCACGCTCCTTTCGGAAGCGGGGCTGGCCGTCGTCGGAAACTCTACGGACGAGGGGGAAAACTACTATTTCCACGCCCTGAAGCGGCGGTAGCACCGCCTGTCGGTCGGCGATCAGCTGCGCGTGCATCTGCCACTGCATGGCCGCCAATACGTTTGATGACCGTAACCTGCTTTCATATTGATCTATCCACAGTGCTCGACGTATCTGAGAATACGGTGAGCCTGCCGGAAAAACATAGCGGCCGGTCTTGCGCTTTCTCCCGCAACCGCACGATAGATGTCACCGGCGAAAGCTATTGCCTGGTCAATGCCCGAAGCTTGCCAGCAAGAAACACACCGCATAAGAATCGTCGCGCTGTCGCATGGAACCAGGAGGGCGAGATGAAGCAGGACGCAGAGATGGCAAAGAAGGTGTTGGTGAGGGTCAGCCCACATCGCTGTCGCATCTGGGTGGGGCATGACCGACTGGAGGAGTACATCGACGAGGAGTCCTGCCAATCCGAGATCCGCAGCTTTATGAACCATGGACAGCTGAGCGCGGTTCTCGGCCGCCCGCTCAAGGAGGATTGTTCCTTCGACGTGGAGCTCATCTTCGGTGCGCGGCGGCTGTTTGTAGCCCGTGCTCTCAATGTGCCACTGGATGTGGAATTGCGGGACCTGACCGACAGGGAGGCGGCCATCTACCTGGATATAGAGAACAGGCATCGGCGGGAGGTCAGCCCTTACGAGCGGGGCATGTGCTACATGCGCTGGATACGCTCCGGTTTGTTCTCCTCTCAGGATGAGCTCGCGCAGAGCCTCAAAGCCTCGCCGTCCCAGGTCTCCAGATTGCTGGCCGTTGCAAAGCTGCCCAGCGTCATCGTTAGTGCCTTTCCCAGCCCACTGGACATTCGTGAGATGTGGGGTGTCGCGCTTCTCAATGCGTATGCCGATGTGAAGCGAAGACGAGCGTTGCTAGAGGGTGCACGAGTGATCGCCAAAGAATCGCCGCGGCCCTCCCCGGATAGCGTGTTCGCGCGTCTCACAGCGACGGAGGGACCAATGAGAGCTGCGACGAAGTCGAGAGCAGGGCGCGGCGTTGATGAGGTGGTCCGCGATCGAGCCGGTCGGCCATTGTTTCGAATTCGCCGGTACCGGCAACATGTGGCATTCATGGTCGACTCTCGGAAGCTGTCTCCCGCGCTCTACGAGCAAATCAGGCGATCGTTGCGGACAGCATTGCAGGTGGACTGCGCTCCGGAGGCCGGCCGCAAGGTTGAGCCCTCGCAAGGTGACGCGAGGAACGCTTTGTACACCGCCATGGACGCTTGATCAGCACACCATGACGGTCGCGGCGGCGGTCCACTTGGAGCGGACGCTTGCAGCATGCAAGCGGGTTAACTCATTGTTTGTTGGGCGTTCATGGCGCCAGCCCGGCGGCGGCCGGCGCGATGCATGAGACTCTATATTTTTTGCCACGAGAGCTAGCGTTCCGGTTCGTCTGCCTGCTTCGCTCAAATTTGTTGCCTGGAACTGAAAGGACGCACGCATGAACAGATATTCCTTAGCGGAAGAGGAGATCGACAGCATCCAGGCGCTCTTGAAAATTCTTCGCAACCAATATCGATCCGCAGAGGAGCAAGAGTTTCTCAACAACGCGAGTTTGTATGCGCATGAACTGCCGAGAACGCTGCGGAAGTGCCTCAATGATTTCAGGCTTTCGGAGCCGCCGGACGGGGTCCTGATGATCTCGGGGTATCCGATCGACAGCCAGCGCATCGGCCGCACGCCGTCTCACTGGAACCTCCGTCCGATACCCGCGCCCACCATCGAAGAGGAGATGCTGATCGTCTTGCTCGGCTCCCTGCTGGGTGAGCCGCTCGGGTGGGCGACACAGCAGAACGGGCACGTCGTGCATGACGTTCTGCCCATCAAAGAGCACGAGAACGAACAACTGGGGACAGGATGCTTGCAGACGCTTTGCTGGCACAGCGAGGATGCTTTCCACCCCTACCGCGGCGATTACCTCTGCATGTGCTGTCTGCGCAATCCGAACCGCGTCGCTACCACCTATCTTTCCATCGATGTGTTGGAGCTGGCGGAACAACACAAGAAGGTACTGTTTCAGCCTCACTTCACCATACGGCCGGACGACTCACACCGGGAGAAGAACCGAAGTGGAGACAGTGGCCGGACCAGCAACGGAGGCGAGGCGCTCGACGCGGCCTACTCGCGCATCAACCAGATGAGCGAGCGCCCGGAAAGAGTAGCCATCCTCTACGGTGACCCATCCAGCCCATATTTGCGCATCGATCCGTACTTCATGGACCCTCCGGATGACCCCGAGGCGCGCGCGGCCATGCAGGCCCTCATCCAGGCCATCGATTCGAGAATGGACCAGGTCGCTCTCCAGCCGGGGGACATTCTTTTCATCGACAACTACAAGGTCGTGCACGGCAGGAACCCCTTCCGCGCGAAATACGACGGTCAGGACCGCTGGCTGAAGAGGATCAACATCGCCCGGGATCTCAGGAAATCGCGCGCCGCGAGGTGCTCACCTGACTCGCGCGTCATTTCATAGAGGCGACCGCAGGGCACGCCGCAGCGTCATCTGAAGCCGGGCGCCTGCTTGATGAATGAAAGGTATGAAATCGGAAAAAGTATTCCTCAGGCAGAACCTGGTCGTCGAACCACTGTTCAATCGATGGTATGCCTGGTTGTATCTGATTTCGCCCGCGAGTTCGGCGCTTTACGTCGCGAATCATTACCTGAAGATGCTGCAATCATTCATCTGCGCGCCGCAGGTGCATGTGAAGGCGCTCCAGGATCGTAAACTGATCGGCGGGCCGTTCATCGATCACCCGGCTGCGCGAATTAGGGAGATTCGCGCTTTGCTGGAAGAGACCGTCAAGGCGCATCCGCAAGCCCTCGTGTTCGCCAAGGCGGTCAGAGAGCTTCACGAGATGCTGATGCAAAGGGCGGATGGACATTCGCTTGAACCGCTCTACAGCCAGGTGCCCGATGCGCTCAGGGGATATGTCGAGCTGGTCTATGACCTGAACCATGCGCCGTCCATCCGCTTCATCGAAGCTCTGCTGTATCGCAGCCCGCTGTTCGATGAGACCAGCCAGAGCGTGTCGATGTTTCTTGTCGAAAGAGACGGACGCCCATTCGCGTTCAGTACCCCCAGGCTCGCTTCATCCACCGCGGTGGACCTGACCATCGGCTTCGGCGATCCCAGGCTGGATGAGCTGCATCGCATGAAGTACCAGCCTGGGGATTATCGGCATGTCGAAGATATGTTGGAGATCGACGATCAGCAGGCGGAACTGTTCTCGACGTTCTTCACCTCACAAGAGCCGACGGCTACGGGCCGGTACGATGGCGGCGGAGTCAGAATTCGCTACTTCGGCCATGCCTGCCTGCTGATCGAGGCGGGTCGGGTATCCATCCTGTGTGATCCGGTGATCAGCTACTCCTATGATCACGGCCCATCCCGGTTCACCTATGCGGACTTGCCACAGCGACTGGATTACGTTCTGATCACTCACAATCATCAGGATCACTGTGTGCTCGAGACGTTGCTGCAGTTGAAACATCGGATAGGCACGATCCTGGTGCCAAAGAATAATCCCGGAATGCTGGCTGATCCTTCATTGAAGATGGCCCTCAGGAGTATCGGCTTCACGCGAGTGCAGGAGCTGGATGAGATGGAGGAGATCGGCATCGAGGGCGGCCTCATCCGCGGCATTCCGTTCCTCGGAGAACACGGTGATCTCAACATCCACAGCAAGCTCGCCTACCTCGTCGAGCTGGCGGGCCGCAGTCTGGTCATGGCCGCCGATTCCAACAATATCGAGCCCAGGCTTTACGAAAACCTGCTCCCCATCACCGGGCCGGTGGACGTGCTGTTCATCGGCCTGGAGTGTGAAGGTGCTCCCCTGAGCTGGATTTCCGGTCCGCTCCTGATGCGCCCCTTGCCTCGGAGCATGGATCAGTCGCGGCGCTTCGACGGCTCGGATTGCGACAAGGCAATGCAGATCATCAGGCTGCTGAAGCCCCGGCACGCTTACGTTTATGCGATGGGGCTGGAGCCCTGGCTCACCTATATGATCGCGGTGGACGGGGGGGAGGACACGCGCTCGATGCAGGAGGCCAAAAAGTTCGTCAGCCTGTGCCGTGAACGTGGGCTCGAAGCCGAACGCCTCTTTTGCCAGAAAGAGATCGTCCTGCCCGCACACCCCCAGGCGAAGTCGCGGCGCCTGAACACGATTCAACACCAAGGAGAGAAATCATGAGCAATGATGAAAGGGAAGATCTCACCATCTACCAGGTAGTGACCAATCATGAAGAGCAGTATTCGATCTGGCCGGCCGATCGGGACAACCCGCTTGGCTGGAACAATGCCGGCAAGTCAGGGACGAAAGCCGAATGTCTCGCTTACATCGAAGCGGCCTGGACGGACATGCGGCCGCTCAGCCTGCGCAAAAAGATGGCAGAGTCCGTCGAGAGCTAGTGTCCGGCGGTCAACGCGAAGATCGCATGAGCCATGCGCATTTTTGCCGTCTCGGATCTGCACACGGACTTCGCCCAGAATCGTCGCCGGCTGCAGCAGGTTTCCTCGCTAGCTTATTTGCAGGACGCGTTGCTCGTGGCCGGCGACATCGCCGATGAGCTCAAGATCATCGATTGGACATTGCGAGAGTTGCGCTCGAAATTTGCCCAGGTGTTCTACGTCCCGGGCAATCATGAGCTGTGGGTGCGCGACGGGCGGTGCGACTCGGTGGAGAAGTTCCGGCGAGTTCTGCGCTTGTGCGATGAGTTGGGAATTCACACCCGACCCGGCAGGGCAGGAGGGCATTGGATCGTGCCGCTGTTCTCCTGGTATGAGTCCGACTATGACGAGCAGAAGGCGGCGGACGTTTCGGCGCTGGAGGGCTCGGCCGATTTCTATTTCTGCAAATGGCCGCACGGGATCGGGTCGGTCTCGGAGTACTTCCTGCGTCTCAATGAATCTCGAATCAGGGAATATGACGGGCCCGTGATTACACTGTCGCATTTCCTGCCGCGGCGCGAATTGCTGCCCCCCGTGGAAAAGCTCACCTTCAAGGGGTTGCCCTGGTGGCCGGCGCGTTGGCATTGGATCGTCAGATAAGAGTGCTGAATGCAGTGGTCCACGTGTTCGGCCATAGCCACATCGCGTTCGACCACATCATCGAGGGGGTCCGATGCGTTCACCATCCTTTCCATGATTCAAGACAGGAAGAGTGCTCGAAGCAGCCTTTGAAACAGATCTCCTTTGAAACAGATCTGGGGGGAGGCGACGCAGGCGGGCGGCGGCGGCAACAGATGTGACGATCCGCGCCGATTTCGAGCTGTGTGAGACTTATGAGTATCATCCAGAGCCGCCACTGCAATGCTCGATGACGATCTACGGGGGCCGCCCGCATGGGCCGCGGCGAGCTGGAGTTTGTGATCTAAGCTAAGGTTGGACCGTGCCTCGGCCAGGGAAGGATTCACCACGCCATGAAAATCATCCGGTTTGCGGCCGGCCAGGCCGTCCGCCTGGTCGCCCTGTCGGTGGGTGCGGGCCTCATCGCCGGCCTTGGCAGCACCGCGCTGATCGCGCTCATCAACAAGTCGCTGCTCGATCCACAGTTGGCTGCGCCCGGTTTGATCGCCATCTACGTGACGCTGTGCGCGCTCGTTCCGCTGACGCGGCTGGCGTCGGCGGCGCTGCTCATCAAGCTGAGCCAGCGAATGACTTACGATCTGCGCATGCAGTTGAGCGAGCGCATCCTCGCCGCTCCGCTGCGGCAGCTGGAACAAATCGGCGCACACCGGCTGCTCGCGGCCCTGACCGAGGACGTGCTAAGCATCTCCAATGCCGTGCTCAACATCCCGGTCGTCTGCATCAACCTCGCGGTGCTCATCGGTTGCGTCGTCTACGTGGGATATCTTTCCCGGCCGGTGCTGCTGGTCGTGCTGGTGGCTATCGCCTTGGGCATTGTCACTTATCTGCTGCCGATGGCGCAGGCCAATCGCCGCTTGAGGTTGGCGCGCGAGCTACAAAATGATTTATACAAACACTTCAACGGGCTCACCGGTGGCATCAAGGAGCTGAAATTGCACCACAGGCGCGCCGAGACTTTCACCGGGGAAGTGTTGCAGGCTTCCGCCGCAGCGGTTCGTCACCATACCACCGCTGGTATGACGGCCTACGCTGCGGCTGCGAGCCTGGGGCAAGGGCTGCTGTTCGCATTCATCGGGCTGTTGATCTTCAAGCTCAGCGGCGTATTCAACGTCGGCATCGAAGTGTTGGCGGGGTGCGTGCTCGTAGCGCTGTACATGATGAGCCCGCTCGAGGTGGTCGTGAACGTGCTTCCGGTGTTCGGCCGTGCCGAGATAGCGCTCGAGAACGTCGAGAAACTTGGCCTGTCACTCGCCTCGCAGGCGAGCGAGCGCGTGTCCTGCGCGCCGACGCCACAATGGCAACGGCTCGAACTCGATCAGATCGTCTATCGCTACCCTGCCGAGGAAGGCAGCGCCGGCTTTGCGGTGGGACCGATCAGCATGCAGTTGACGCCGGGTGAAATCGTGTTCGTGACCGGTGGCAACGGCACGGGGAAGACCACTTTTGCGAAGCTGCTGACGGGCCTGTATGCGCCGGATGGCGGAGCGATCCGCCTTGACCAGAGGGTTATCGACGATGCGAATCGGGCCGCCTACCGGCAGAATTTTTCCGCCGTCTTCTTCGACTTTTTCCTGTTCGACCGGTTTCTCGGCATCGATGTGACCGAGGCCGGCGCGCAGATCTCCGCTTATCTCGACGTGCTCCAACTCGCGCACAAGGTCAAAGTGCGCGCAGGCTCATTGTCCACCACGGAGCTTTCCCAGGGACAACGCAAGCGCCTGGCGCTGTTGACGGCTTATCTCGAAGACCGGCCCATCTATGTCTTCGATGAGTGGGCGGCCGATCAGGATCCGGTCTTCAAGGATGTTTTCTATCACAGGCTCCTGCCTGAACTGAGGCAAAGGGGCAAGGCCGTCGTGGTCATCAGCCATGATGACCGGTACTTCGAAATCGCCGACCGCATCATCAAGCTCGAAGCTGGCCGGGTGCTCTACCGCTGTGGTGGTGAAGCGGAGGCGGACTGGCGGCGGCGCGCGATGGCCGAAGAACGGAATGCGAGGGGCGAACTACACGGTGCGGAGATTTCGGATGTCCGCTTCAATGCGTAGCAGATGCAGCCCGTTCGAGGGCGAGCGCGCACCCCGGACGCTGATCGAACTCCTTCAGTACCGGGCCCGCCACCAGTCCGGCCACCTCGCTTATACCTTCCTGGATGAGTCCGGGGCGGTAGCGGCGACGGTGAATTATCAGCAGCTCGAACGGTGCGCCCGCTCGATCGCGGCGAGACTCGGACAGATGCAGGCCGCAGGCGAGCGGGCTCTGTTGCTCTATGGCGCCGGGCTCGAATTCCACGCCGCGTTCCTGGGTTGCCTGTATGCCGGAGTGATTGCGGTCCCGGCCAATCCGCCGCGGATGAATCGGAGCTTCGAGCGACTACTTGCCGTGATCGCGGACGCTGAGGTGCGCTTCATCCTGACGAGCAGCCCACTGATCTCAAAGCTACGGCTCGCCGCCGATCGGTTGCTCGACCTGAATCACTTTCAATGGTTGGCAACAGAAACTGTCGGGGACGGCGCGGAGCAATGGCACGAGAGTGCAACGACTCCCGATGCGCTCGCTTTCCTGCAATACACGTCCGGCTCTACCGGAACGCCGCGTGGCGTCCGACTTACGCACGCCAACCTGCTGCATAACGCGCAGCTGGTTTATGAGGCTGGCAGACATTCGCCGGCCGACAAGTATGTCTCATGGCTGCCGACCTTCCACGACATGGGGTTCATGGTAGGGCTGCTGCAGCCGTTGTATGCGGGCATCCCCGCGGTGCTGATGTCGCCGGCGTCGTTTCTGCAGAGTCCCTGGCGGTGGCTGCAGGCCGTCACCGATCACCACGCCACTTTGAGCGGTGGTCCGAACTTCGCATACCGGCTCTGCGTCAGCCGCATTTCGCCCGAGCAGCGCGCCACACTCAACTTGCAGAGATGGCGACTCGCCTTCAACGGCGCAGAGCCGGTCCGGGCGCAGACGCTCGATGATTTCGCCGCGGCCTTCGCCCCGCACGGCTTCAACAGCGAGGCTTTTTATCCGTGCTATGGGCTGGCCGAGACGACCCTGATGGTCTCGGGCGCGGGAGGGGGCCACGCGGTCAAGCGAAGCAGCTTCAGCCAGTCGGCGTTGCAACGGCACTGTATTGTCGAAATCGACCCGAAGGACCCTGACTCCACCACTCTTGTGAGCTGCGGCCGCGTCCTGGGCGGCCAAAAGGTCGCGATCGCCGATCCACACACGGGGGTCCTGTGTGGTGCGGATGCGGTTGGCGAAATCTGGGTCTCGGGGCCGAGCGTGGCTGCTGGTTATTGGAATCGGCCGGAGCAAAGCCGGAGCGTGTTCGGCGCTTACCTCGAACCCACCGGGGAGGGACCTTTCCTCAGGACCGGTGACCTCGGATTTCTCTGCGACGCAGAGTTGCATGTCACCGGGCGTTTGAAGGACATGATCCTCATTCGAGGTGCCAACCACTATCCGCAGGACATCGAGCAGACGGTTGAAAATATCCATCCGGCGCTGCGGCCCGGATGCGCCGCCGCCTTCTCGATCGACGTCGCAGGCGAGGAGCGGCTGGTCGTCGTGCAGGAAGTGGAAAAGCAGGAGGGGCTCGATCTCGGCCACCTGATCGATTTGATACGGCAGGGCATCTCACGCGAACACGAGTTGCAGGCCCAGGCCATCGTGCTCATCAGAAAAGGGACCATCGCGAAAACATCGAGCGGCAAAATTCAACGGCATGTTTGCAAGGCCGCGTTTCTGAGCGGCAGTTTGCATGAGGTTGCGCGCGATTCACTTGCAGATCATGAAGCCGCTGCGGAGGAATCGAGTTTGATTCTCAAGGCCCTGCTTGCAGTTCCCGCCGCCAGCCGCCAGCCGTTGCTGGAGGTGTATTTGCAAGAGCAGGCCAGCCGCTTGCTCAAGGTGCCGGCCCAGCGCCTGACGAACGACGTTCCCCTCGCGACGTTCGGCCTCGACTCCCTCAACGCCGTCGAGTTCAAAAACGCGGTCGAGCGTGACCTGCGGGTGGCGGTCTCGCTGGCCCACCTGCTCGAGGGAGCTTCGCTCTCGGATCTGGCACACGAGGTGCTGCGGCAGCCGTCCGCGGCGAAGAAGGAGGCTGGACAGGCGGCATCCCGCGGAGGGTGCGAATTGCCGCTTTCCTACATGCAGCGTTCGTTGTGGCTCACTCATCAGCTCGCGCCCGCCAGCCCGGCCTATAACGTCGCTCTCGCCGTGCAGATCGACGCCGCGATCGATCGCGCAGCGTTGCGCCAGGCATTGCAGGAAGTCATGGACCACCACTCTTCTCTGCGGGCGACTTTTGTTACGCGCGCCGACGGGCCGAAGCAGCTCGTTCAGGCCCGGCAGCCAGTGAAGTTTGATGAGGTGAGAGTCGCCGGCGGGATCGCCCCACAGCTTGATGAGGCGATGATCGAACTTGCGCATCAACCATTCGATTTGGAGCGCGGGCCGGTCTTCCGCGCCGCCCTTTTTACTCGCTCCGAGCGATCTCACACGCTGTTGTTGATGGCTCATCATCTGGTCACCGATGGCCGGTCGATGTGGATCCTCCTCGAAGATGTGTTGACGCTCTATCAGGCGCGGGCGGCGGGAAGGGCGGATGGCCCGCCTCAGCCGCTGTCCGAGTATGCTGAATTCGTGCGATGGCAAGCCGAAACTCTCGATGGTCCGGCGGGCGAGGCGCTCTGGTCATATTGGCGAAACGAACTGGAGCGCATTGCGCCGCTCGACTTTCCGATGGCACACCGCAGGCCGCCTGTGCGCACGTTCAATGGCGCGGAACTGCGCTTCAGTGTGGACCGCGAGCTGACGCAGCAACTGCGACGCCTCGCGGCTTCAAACCAGACCACTCTCTATGTCGTGCTCCTCAGCGTCTTTGCAGCCCTGTTGCATCGTTACACGGGGAGCGACGACATCGTGGTTGGCTCACCCATGCAGGCAAGGCCGAGAGCCGAGTTCGAAGGCATCGCGGGCTGCTTCTTCAACGTCGTCGTGCTGCGCGCCGACTTCAGCGCCGATCCTGCATTCAGCGAATTACTGGCCCAGACCCGCCGCAAAGTGCTCGGCGCGCTGGAACATCAAGACTACCCGTCTCACCTGCTCGCGGAGCGGCTCTTGACGGAACGGGACCCGAGCCGATCGCCGCTGTTTCAGGTTTCTTTCATTTTTCAGCAGCCGGTTCTGGCGACCTGCAGCGCGCCGTTGCGTCTGGAGGAAGGGCTCCGCGCCAGGTTGGGCGACCTGCAAATCAAACTCGTGCCGGTTGAGAGGCGTTTCGCGCGCAACGATCTGGAGCTCGAGATCCTGGAGGCGCAAGACGGTCTGCTCGGTTCGTTCCAGTTCAATACGGATCTTTTCCAACCAGGCGACATCGCGCGCCTGACGGAGCACTACCGCCAGCTGTTGTCGGCTGTCCTCGCCACGCCCGAGCAGAGGGTGTCGCAACTGTCCATGATCCCGGAGGATGAGCGCCAGCAGGTACTGGGGAGGTGGAGCAAGAGCGTGGGGAGTTATTTCCGGTCGACCACCATCAACGCTTTGTTCGAGGCGCAGGTGGCAAGGAGTCCGGGAAAAGTCGCCGCGGTGTATGAGGATGCTTCGCGGACCTTTGCGCAACTGAACGATGACGCCGCGAGGCTCGCCCAGCTGATCGAGAGGTTAAGCGCAACTTTGTCGACAGAACATGATCCGCAATAAACAACTCAGGCTCAGGAAATCCGAGGCCCTTGCCGATCGCCTGCTCCCCGAAGCGGTGAGCAGGGCCGCGGGTGGGAATGTACTCCGCTGGTATGTCGCGCAGTCGACCGAGGAGGAGCTGGTGATCGAGGTCACGACCTACGACGCCGGGCTCAATCAGCCAGCCTCATCGGGCAGCCGCCCGTTCTACCCGGGTAAAAGCGTGGTGCTCAACGTCGTGCCGACCGGCATTGGCTGCAGCATCGGAGGCTTCGCCGGCGATGCGGCGCCAGTGGCGAACCTGCTGGCGGGCGTCGCCGACTATCTCATCGCCAACCCGAACACGGTGAACGCATCCAATTTCATCAATCTGCAGAGCCGCAACATTCTCTATACGGACGGCTATTCGATAGATCTGTTTTGCAGAGGGGTCGTCGATCTGCATGTTCCCTATGCGAACCGCGTTGGCCTGATCGTGGATAAGACCGATGAGCGCAGCCTCGGCATCATTTTCAACATCGTGAATGCGGTGCGGGCGGTCCATGGCGTGGAAATCTCGGATGTGCTGGTGACCGAGCAATGCATCGGAGGCCGGTGCTACGAGAACCAGTCAAAGGGCTTCGTGGGCACGGTCGACAGGCCGCAGGTCCTGCTCGAGGCCTGCGAGAAACTGGTGCGGCGGGGGGCCAATGCCATTGCAGTCACCACCCACATCGGCGACCTGCCATTGCACAATTACGCCAGGCACTTTGAGGGTGAATATCCAAATCCCATCGGTGGCGTCGAGGCGATCATCTCCTATCTGATCACCAACCATTTCAACCTGCCCTCAGCGCACGCCCCGCTGCTCAATATGAAACAGCTCGATTTGAAGCGAGCCGTCGTCGATGCGCGCGGAGCGGGCGAGTTCTCATCCGAAAGCGGTCTCGCTTGCATCCTGGTCGGGTTGAAGAGCGCACCGCAGATCGCGCCGCCGGCAAACTCACGAATCGCCGACATAGTGAACATCAACAACCTGACGGCCGTCGTCACGCCAGCCTCATGCCTTGGCGGGATTCCTGCGATCTGTGCGCAGAGCCATGGCATCCCCGTCATCGCCGTTCGGGAGAACAGGACGATTCTGAGCGTCGATCGCGCAGTGATGGGAATGGACAATGTGATCGAGGTCGGAAACTATGCGGAGGCGACCGGAATCCTGCTCGCCTTACGCAATGGGATTCACCTTGAAAGCATTCGCAGACCGCTGAGAACGCTGCATTACTGACCGGGCCGCCGCCATCCCCGCGCAACTTATGGAAATCTCATGTGAGGGCAAGGACGCGCAGTCTCCGAACAGATCGGAGGCGGCAGAGCACCGGGTGAATCTTCCCGGTGGCTCCTGGGCAGTGTGGCGCTGGGTGGGGCTGCGCGGCGCGGGCTTCCCCGTGCGAACGCTTCTGGAACTGGGCGCGCCTCAGTGCGCCCGCGTGGCCGACGAATTGAACGAAGCAGAGGAGCGTGAAAGAGGCGCCCGCGAGGCTGCGATTTCAGCGATACAGCAGGCGGTGAGCGAGACCGGGCAACGCCCTCCATCGAAGCAGAACGCGCTCAGGTTGCTCGACAAACCTGAGATCTCGCAGATCGAAAGCGAAGCAGTTCGTGTCGCTGTCTCGCAATGGATGCAATGTCGCGCGGCATGCGCACTGGCGCGGCAGAGGTTCAGTGCGGAGTTCACCGCCGCGACGCTGCAAGGATCGCAGAAGATTCGGGACATCGCCGGACGCCCGGACTTTCGCGAGGCCGTGGCCTGGCAGAACCGTCACGCGCTGCAAACCGGCATCGACCCTCTGCTGCGCACGGCGGCGGACGAACCTCGCAGTTCGAAACTCCGGCAACGCGAGCAACTGGTCGCCAATTATCTGCAGAGGTATTGCGCCAAGAACGACACGATCGGTTTCTTCGGCCCGGTGGGATGGGCTCGGATCGTCCCGGGCGGACCTCCTGTGCGGGTCCGTGTCGGCACCTCGCTGGTCGCGAAAAGGAATCTGTATTTCGAGTCCTGGTGCATCGATGCGCTGGTCGAGCATTTCGGCAACCACCACGACGTGCTGCCCTGGATCGCGCCGCGCCGCAGTTGCACGATGTACGAAGATGATGGCAACGCGTATCTACCGTTTAGAAAACCCGTGCGGCTCACTGCGGCCGAGCGGGTCCTGCTTGCCGCTTGTGACGGCAGGCGGTCGGCGAACCGCATTGCCGTTGAACTCGTGCGCGATCCCGGCGTCGCGCTCCACACCGCGACCGAGGTCTTCGAACTGCTGGAGCGCTTGCAGGCAAGAGGGATGGTCTGGTGGAAATTCGAACTGCCAAGAGATCTGCGGCCGCAGGTGGCGTTGCGCAAAGCGCTTGCGCAGATTGAAGAGGAACGTCTGCAGGCTCCGCTGCGAAAAGCGCTCGACCAACTCGAGGCGGTCTTCTGCAAAGTCGGGCAGGCTGCAGGAGATGCCGAGCGGGTGAGCGCAAGCCTGGGCGAACTGGAGGCCACGTTCAACACGCTGACCGGCAAGGCGGCGACGCGATCAGCCGGAAAAACGTATGCGGGACGGACGCTGGTCTACGAGGACTGCGTGCGTGATGCCGACGTCGAGATCGGTCCGGAAGTCCTGGCCGAACTGGCTCCGGCGCTCACCCTGATGCTCGACAGCGCACGCTGGCTCAGCTATGCGATCTGGTATGCGTATCGGAGGATATCGCGGCACATTTATACATCGCTGGCCCACTCCGCCGCTGCCCCGCGAGTTGATTTCGTCCGGTTCTGGGCGCAGATCCAACTTTACTTTTTCGAGCGCCGCGAGGAGGTCGCCGCCGCAGCCCTGTCGCAGTTTCAGAAACGCTGGGCGAGGATTCTGCACCCGCCGCAGGGCCAGGGCCGTCTGCACTTCGCCTCGGACGCCCTCAGCAGGGCGGTCGCGAAAGAGTTTGCGATCCCGCACCGGCCGCGCACTCTCACGCGCTATCAAAGTCCCGATCTGTTGTTCGCGGCCCGAGACGTGGATGCTTTCCAAAACGGAGAATATCAAGTCGTCCTGGGCGAGCTGCACGCGGGCATGAACACGCTGGGGTGGCCGCTTTTCATCGCACAGCACCCCTCGCCGGAAGATCTGTTCCGCGGCATCGAACTCGATCGGCCGGAGCCGCGCCTCGTGCCCGTCGTGCCCAAAGGGGCGTTCGGAGATGTGACTCGTGTCTTTCCGGCGCTGATTGCGCCGAAAGACTTCTATCTCGGCTTGCAAACAGGGCCGGCGCAGCTCCCCGCTTGCAAATATTTGCCGATCGGGCAACTCGTGGTGCAGGAGGAGGGCGGTGAATTGATCCTCCGTACACGTGACGGCCGCGTGAAGTTCGATCTGCTCGATGGGCTCGGGCTGCTGGTGGAGTCCGTCACCGCCGGGCAGTTCAAAATTTTCGACAGCGACGGGCACGTGCCGCGGGTCACGATAGACCGCCTGATCATCTGCCGCGAGGCCTGGAGTTTCCCAGTCTGCGAAACGAAGTTCGCTTTCCACGACGAAGAGGCGGTGCGCTACTCGGAGGCGCGCAAGTGGACTGCGCAACACCGACTGCCGCGCTTCGTATTCGTCAGGTTTCCCGGCGAGGGCAAGCCCGTCTATATCGACTTCGACAGCCCCGTCTATGTGGAGATCCTGGCCAAGATGGTCAGGCGTGCATCTGGCGGCGAGCAGGCGAAAGAAGGTTCGTTCACTGTCAGCGAGATGCTGCCGGGGATCGAGCAGAGTTGGTTGCCGGGCGGTTGCGGCGAAGTTTATACCTGCGAGCTGCGAATGGTCGCAGTCGATCTGTTGACGGAGCGTTCCCGGTGCGGCGGCTGAAGGATGTGCGCCGGGACGCTGGGCAGAAGCAGGCCTTGGTAGAGAGAGTACAGATGCCATCCGACCATCGACTCATCGGTCTAATGGCCGATCAGAACCTGAACCTGCTGACCGGCATGATGGCCATTCTCAAGTCCGGGCACGCGTTTGTCCCGATCGACGCGCAGCACCCGATCGAACGACTCAATCTGATCGTGCGGGATTGCGCGCTGGAACTGCTGGTGACGGAGAACAGGTGGCTGGCAGTGGCCAGGCAACTGGCCGCATCGAATCCTTCGCTCAAGCATGTGGTCTGTATCGATCGAGCCGGGGACGATCTGTCCGCCGGCGCAGGCGGGGTCGAGATTCACGATGCACGCAGCTACTTGGATGCGCCGCCCCGCGAGTCGGGCCACAAGGGCGGCCCCACCCCGGAGAGCCTCGTCTATGTCATCTATACCTCCGGGTCGACCGGAGTGCCCAAGGGAGTGCCGATCAGCAACGGCAATCTGATTCCGCTATTGCTGTGGAGCCGGGACTATTTTGGTCTGGGCGAGCAGACCCGCGTCCTGCAGAACCTGTCGCCCTGTTTCGACTTCGGAGTTTACGAACTGCTCACGACGATCCTGTTCGGAGGCACGCTCCACTTCACCCGCCGGCAGCAGGTTTCGGGGCTCGACTTCTACAGCGATTTCATCAGGAAGCACGCGATCAATACGGTTCACACCACGCCCTCGTATTTCCGCGACGTGCTCTCGCTCGGCGGCGGGCTCGACACGCTCCGCATCGTGCACCTCGGCGGCGAGCCCTTGAGCCGAAGCGCGGTCGAGAAGATCTATCAAACCGTGGGTGAAGAATGCGCGGTTTACAACGGGTATGGTCCGACGGAGGCTTCCGTCAACACCACCATCTTCGAATTGAAGGGAAAACATGCGCTGCAGGCATTGAACCGCGACGCCATACCGATCGGTCGGCCGACAGCGAACAACGAAACCTACATCCTCGATGGGCAAATGAGACCGGTTGCGGCCGGCATTCCCGGCGAGCTCTACATCGGCGGCCCTGGTCTGGCACGCGGATATCTCGCGCGCCCGGCGCTCACGGCATCGCGCTTCCTGCCGGATCCGATCTCGGGCCGGCCGGGCGCGCGGCTCTACCGCACGGGTGATCTGGCCCGCTTCCTGGAAAACGGCGCGATCGAATTTCTGGGGCGCACGGACGAGCAGGTCAAGCTGCGCGGATTTCGCATCGAATTGGGAGAGCTGGAAGCAGCGCTCCTGACCCATCCAGACGTGGTCGACGCAGCCGCCGTGGTCGCGTCTGCGCATGAGCCTGCTGCGCTCGGACGAGAAGATTCCAGCAGGCGGCTGGTGGCCTTCGCCGTATTGAGACCAGAGGCGATCGCTCGCTCGCAAGCGGAGCTTCGGTCATATCTGCGTGAGCGGTTGCCGGAGTACATGGTGCCGGCTGCGATCGAGCTGCGGCCCGCGCTACCTTTGAACTCGAATGGAAAAGTCGACCGGCGCAGGCTGATGCAGTTGGCAGCGGAAGCCGCGCCGCTGACGAGCACGAGCTCGCAGTCCCCGGCGCGCACCCCCGTAGAAGAGTTGGTGGCGGCGGCGTGGGAGGAGGTATTAGGCGTCAGTGGCGTCGGGCCCGATGACAACTTCTTCGAACTGGGCGGCCATTCCCTGCTCGCCACGCAGGTCGTCAATCGACTGCGCAATTCGTTCGGCACCAGCCTGCCGCTCTATCTGCTCTTCGAAAGGCCCACGCTCGCCGAATTCGCTCGTTACCTCGAGCGCGCGGACTGGATCAATGCCGGGCAACAGGCTCCTGAAATCGAACCTGCGCCGAGAGATATCGATCTGCCGCTCTCCTTCGCGCAGGAACGCTTGTGGTTTCTGAGTCGGCTCGAACCGGACAGCACCTCCTACTTCATTGTCCGGGCGATCAGGATTCACGGCCCCCTCAGCCATGAGGTGCTGGAGAAGACGTTTACAGAAATGGTGCGGCGGCATGAGGTGCTACGCACCACCTTCCCCATGGTCGACGGCCGTCCAATTCAGCACATTCATGCACCCTCCGCGTTTCGCATCCCCAAGGTCGATCTGAGGAAGTTCGAGGGCGCCGAACTCGAGCGCGAAGTCGATAGCCTGATTTTGCGGGAGGGCCAGCGGCCGTTCGACCTGGCGCACGGGCCATTGCTGCGCGTAACCGCCGCGTGCCTCGGGGCCGAGGAGCACGTCGTGATCCTCAACGAGCATCATCTGATTCACGACGGTTGGGCGCAGGGAGTTTTGATTCGCGAGTTTCTGGCGCTGTACCGCGCGTTCGCCAAAGGCGAACCCTCGCCATTGAACGACCTTCGCCTGCAGTTCGCGGATCTCGCCTACTGGCAGCGTCGCTGGATGCAGGGCGATGAGTTGGAGCGGCAGCTCGCCTATTGGCGCGAACAGCTCAGGGGCGCGGATGCCGGATTGAACCTGCCGACAGACCGGCCCCGCCCGCCCATCCCCACCTTCCGCGGAGAGCAGCTCGAATTTGTCATCGACGCAGAACTCGCCGGGCAGTTGCGGGCGCTCAGCCGCCGCCAGGGCGCCACTCTCTTCATGACGATGCTCGCGGCGTTCAAGGCGCTGCTTCATCATCACACGGGGCAGGTGGACATCAGCCTCGGTTCCGGGATTGCCAACCGCAGAGTGCGGGAATTCGAAGATCTCATCGGCATGATGGTCAACACGGTGGTGCTACGCACCGACCTGGCCGGCGCCCCGTCGTTCCGGGAGCTGCTCGAGCGGGTGAGAAAAGTCTGCCTGGGGGCTTATTCCCATCAGGATGTTCCGTTCGATAAGGTCGTCGAGGCGCTGCGCCCTGAACGCAGCCGCGGCCATTCGCCGCTGTTCCAGGGAATGTTCGCCTTCATGGATGCGCCGACCCAGGATCTTTCGCTGCCGGATCTGTCGCTGAGCGTGGTGGAGACGCACAACCGCTCGGCCAAATTCGATTTCACGCTCATCGTACTGCCGCACGTGGAGCAGCAGGTGGGTCAAAGAGGCCATGAGGTCCGGCCTGAGATCTCAGCCCACTTCGAGTACAACGCCGATATATTCAATCGCGCCACCATGCTGCGGATGTGGCGGCGGTACATCCGCATTTTGCAGGCGGTGGTTTCGAACCCCGAACTCAAACTGGCGGAACTGCCATTGCTTGATGATCAGGAGCGGTATCGGCTCCTGCATACCTGCAATGAAACGCAGTCGCCTTTGCCCGATCCGGCTGCCTGCGCACATCAGCTCTTTGAACGCTGGGCACGGCTCACCCCGAACGCGCCTGCGATCGTCCGCGACAACCTGCGGTTCACTTACGCACAGATCAATGGCCGTGCGAACCAATTGGCTCATCACCTGATCAGTTTGGGTAGCGCGCCGGAAGAGAAGATCGCGATCTGCCTGCCGCGCTGTGCCGAATCGATCATTGCCGCGCTTGCCTGCTTCAAGACCGGCGCCGCCTATGTCGCGCTCGATCCGGACTATCCGCAGCAGCGGCTGGAATTCATGATCGATGATTCGCAGGCGAGGATCGTGGCAACCACCGCAGCCCTGGCCGGCCGGTTCACCGGCACCAACGTCCACCTGATCTCGCTCGATATGGACTGGGCTGAAATCGCCGTGCACAGTACGCACGATCCCAACCGGTCGGTCACTGCGCTGCAACTCGCCTACATCATCTACACCTCAGGATCGACGGGGACGCCGAAGGGCGTGGGCGTGGAGCATCAAGGACTGATGAATCTGATCGCCTGGCATCAACGCACGTATGCAGTGACGCCGGACGACAGGGCGACGATGCTCGCGGGACCGGGATTCGACGCTTCGGTCTGGGAGGTCTGGCCTTATCTCACCGCCGGCGCCAGCCTCCACATACCCGGCGACGAGGAGCGCAATTCACCGCCGCGAATACTCCGGTGGTTGGCTTCTCAACAGGCGACCCTCTCTTTTCTGCCGACGCCGCTCGCGGCGGCAGTTTTGAATGAGCCGTGGCCCGAAGCGATCACGCTCAGAGCGTTACTGACGGGAGGCGATAAACTACTGCGACGCCCGCCGCGCGGTCTGGGATCTAAAATATTCAATCATTACGGACCGACCGAATATAGCGTCGTGACGACCAGTTGCGAGGTGATACCGGACGGCGAGCCCGAGGTTCCGCCCATTGGGCGACCGATCGACAATACACAGGCTTATGTTCTGGACGACCGGATGGAGCCGGTGGCGGTGGGACTTCCTGGTGAGCTTTACATCGGTGGAGCGGGTTTGGCGCGCGGCTACCTCTCGCGTCCGGCGTTGACGGCAGAGCGCTTCCTTCCGGATGCGCTCTCGGGCAGGTCGGGGGCGCGGCTTTACCGCACTGGCGATGTGGCTCGCTTCTGCGAGAACGGCGAGATCGAGTTTCTGGGCCGAGCCGACCGTCAGATCAAACTGCGCGGCTTCCGCATCGAACTCGATGAGGTCGAGACAGCGCTCGCCGGACATCCTGCAGTTCAGGATGCCGCGGTCATCGCGCGACAGGATAGAGCGGGCGAGCTCACCGTTGTTTCCTATTTCGTGCCACGCCACGGGCAAGCGGTGACGAGCGCAGAACTGCGCGCTCACCTCAAGCAGCGGCTGCCTCACTATATGGTGCCTGCAGCCGTGGTCGCGCTTGACAGCATGCCTCTGTCGCCGAATGGCAAAGTGGATCGCCAGGCGTTGCCGGCGCCCGTCTGGTCTCGTGCCGAAGATGAAGCGGGCGTTGTCGGTCCGCGCAACCACATTGAGGAGATCGTGGCCGGCATCTGGACGCAGGTGCTGGGTGTCGAGCGCGTGGGACTGCATGACGACTTCTTCGAGCTGGGAGGCCACTCGTTGATTGCGACCCGAGTTGCAGCGCGCATCAACGAAACATTTCACATCGAGCTGCCGCTGAGGGATGTGTTCGAAGCACCGACCGTGGAGGCGCTGGCGGGGCGAATCGGCCACCTGATTGGAGCCGGGGGCGAGCGGCGGATGCGTCCGATCGAGCGTCTGCCGCGAGACGTGCCGTTGCCGCT
The DNA here is from genome assembly GCA_963710595.1 of uncultured Gammaproteobacteria bacterium. GTDB lineage: Bacteria > Pseudomonadota > Gammaproteobacteria > Steroidobacterales > Steroidobacteraceae > Steroidobacter. The sequence goes on along the minus strand of CAVQAZ010000001.1, from coordinate 226,829 downwards.
GTCCTTCGCTCAGCAGCGGCTGTGGTTCCTCGATCAAATCGAGCTGGGCAACGTCGCTTACAACATCCCGGTGGCCGTCCGGCTGACCGGAAATCTCCACATCGAGGCGCTCGAGCGTGGCATTGGCGAGATCATTCGTCGCCACGAGGTATTGCGGACGACCTTCGCCAGCGTCGGGGGACAAGCGGTCCAGTCGATTGCGCCGCCCGGCGTGTGGCGCCTGGAGATGCGCGACCTGAGCGCGATCGATGAGCCGGGGCGCGAGGCGGAGGTGTTGCGATTGGCGAGGGAAGAGGCGAGGCGGCCGTTCGACCTCGCCCGGGGGCCGCTGCTGCGTGCAATGTTATGGAGACTCTCCGAGGCCGACCATACGCTGCTATTGACGATACATCACATCGTCTTCGACGGCTGGTCGGCCGGGATCCTGGTCCATGAACTGTCGCGCCTCTACCTGGCCTTCTCGAATGGTGAGCCTTCGCCGTTGGCGGAGTTGCCCGTTCAGTACGCGGACTTCGCGCAGTGGCAACGTCGCCGGCTTTCCGAAGACTGGCTCGAGGAGCACCTCGGCTACTGGCGTGGGCGGCTGAGCGGGCCGTTGGCGGTCGTCGAACTGCCCGCGGGACGAAGGCAGCGCCCGAGATCTTCGGTGCGCGCCGCGACCGAGCAGATCCGGTTTCCTCAGTCGCTTTGCGCGGCGATGAGGAGCTTCAATCGCCAATGCGGCGTGACGCCGTTCATGACGCTGCTGGCCGGTTTGCAGACCTTGCTTCATCGCTATACCGGACTCACTGACATCGTCATCGGAACCCCAGTGGCGGGCCGCACACATCTCGACGTGGAGTCACTGATCGGTTTCTTCGCCAACACGCTGGTGTTGCGTGGAGATCTCTCGGGCTATCCGACCTTTGGCGAGCTGCTCGAGCGCGTGCGCGAACTGACGATTGAGGGCCATGTCCACGCCGAGGTGCCGTTCGAAATGCTGGTGCAGGAGTTGCAGCCGGCGCGCGATCTCGAGCGGACGCCGCTGTTCCAGGTGATGCTGGTGATACAGAGCATGCCGCGCGAGATGAAGCTGCCCGATCTTTCGGTCCGGCAGTTGGAGCTGGGCGCCGTGGAGGCGAAGTTCGATCTCACCCTTGCCGTCAGACAGAGCGATGCAGAGATGTCCGGACATTGGGAATACAACGCCGATCGCATCGACGGCGAGATCGTCCGGCGCATGACTGCCCATCTGCTGACACTTCTGGAGCGTGCAATCGCCGAGCCGCACGAACGAATCTCACGGCTCGGGATGTTGTCGGAGGCGCAGCGCCGGTTGGTGACAAACGAGTGGAACGACACGCACCTCGAGTACCCAAGCGGCTCGTGCGTTCATGAGTTGATCGAGGCACAGGTGTCGCAGACGCCTGCGGCGACGGCGCTCATCGACGGCGAAGAGCGGGTGACCTATCGCGAGTTGAACGAGCGCGCGAATCGCCTGGCCCGACATCTTCGGGCCTTGGGGGTCGGGCCGGAGACGGTCGTCGGCATCCTGCTGGAGAGGAAGGCGGCGATGGTCACCGCGTTGCTCGGCGTGCTCAAAGCAGGCGGTGCCTACTTGCCGCTGGACCCGGAGTATCCGCATGAACGCCTGAGGATGATGTTTGCAGATGCGCGCCCGCTCGTGTTGCTCACCCAGGAGAAGTGGAGAAGGCTGAGCGCAGAGCTGGGCGCGAACGTGGTCTGTCTCGATTCGCAGCGCGGCGACTTCGAGCCGGGGGCGGCCGACAACCTCGAACCAGGGGCGAAGGCTGCCAATCTCGCCTACATCCTCTATACCTCAGGCTCCACGGGAAGGCCCAAGGGGGTCGCGGTCGAACACCGCAACGCGGCGGCGTTCATTCAGTGGGCCAGACATCGCTTCAGCGCCGAGCAACTCGCCGGGGTGCTGGCCTCAACGTCGATCTGCTTCGACCTGTCGATCTTTGAAATCTTCGTGCCGTTAAGCAGCGGCGGTCGCGTGATCCTTGCGGAGAATGCGCTGGAGCTGGCCACGCTGAGTGCGGCGGCAGAGGTCACCCTGATCAACACCGTGCCCTCGGCGCTGCACGAACTGATTCGTCTGAAAGCAATCGGGGAGCGGGTTTGCGCAATCAATCTGGCGGGAGAGCCGCTGCAGAACGCGCTTGCGCAACGGGCCTATGAGCACACAGGTGTGCGTCAGGTCATGAATCTATACGGGCCATCGGAGGACACGACCTACTCGACCTGTGCCGTGGTCCAGAAGGGCAGCACTCGACCGCCGACGATCGGACGGCCGATCGCGAATACCCAGGCATACATTCTGGACTCGGCGCTACAACCGGTGCCTCCGGGCGTGACGGGCGAGCTATATCTGGGAGGCGCGGGTCTGGCGCGCGGCTACCTCTCGCGTCCGGCGTTGACGGCAGCGCGCTTCCTTCCGGATGCGCTCTCGGGCAGGTCGGGGGCGCGGCTTTACCGCACTGGCGATGTGGCCCGCTTCTGCGAGAACGGCGAGATCGAGTTTCTGGGCCGCGCCGACCGTCAGATCAAACTGCGCGGCTTCCGCATCGAACTCGATGAAATCGAGACAGCGCTCGCCGGACATCCTGCAGTTCAGGATGCCGCGGTCATCGCGCGACAGGATAGAGCGGGCGAGCTCACCGTTGTTTCCTATTTCGTGCCACGCCACGGGCAAACGGTGACGAGCGCAGAACTGCGCGCTCACCTCAAGCAGCGGCTGCCTCACTATATGGTGCCTGCAGCCGTGGTTGCGCTTGACAGCATGCCTCTGTCGCCGAACGGCAAAGTGGATCGCCAGGCGTTGCCGGCGCCCGCCTGGTCTCGTGCCGAAGATGAAGCGGGCGTTGTCGGTCCGCGCAACCACATCGAGGAGATCGTGGCCGGCATCTGGACGCAGGTGCTGGGTGTCGAGCGCGTGGGACTGCATGACGACTTCTTCGAGCTGGGAGGCCACTCGTTGATTGCGACCCGAGTTGCAGCGCGCATCAACGAAACATTTCACATCGAGCTGCCGCTAAGGAATGTGTTCGAAGCACCGACCGTGGCGGCGCTGGCGGGGCGAATCGGCCACCTGATCGGAGCCGGGGGCGAGCGGCGGACGCGTCCGATCGAGCGTCTGCCGCGAGACGTGCCGCTGCCGCTGTCCTTCGCTCAGCAGCGGCTGTGGTTCCTCGCCCAGTTCGAAGGGGCGAGCCAGGCTTATCACATCACAGGCGGCGTGAAGCTGACGGGCGTGCTCGATCGCCAGGCGTTGCGTCGCGCGCTCAATGAGATCGTCGCGCGCCACGAAACACTGCGGACCACCTTCTCGCAGACGAAAGGTGGGCCGATCCAGGTCATCGGTCCGCCGGAGATTGGATTTCAGCTCGAAGAACCAGACCTGCGGCGGGCAGCGGTCCCGACTGATGAGCTGAGGCGACTCGCGGAGCGCGAGGCGAGCGCGCCCTTCGATTTGGAACGAGGGCCGCTCATTCGCGGGCGACTGGCGCAACTGACCGAGGACGATCACGCGCTGCTGGTGACGATGCATCACATCGTTTCGGACGGCTGGTCGATCGGAATCATCATCAATGAGCTGAGCGCGCTCTACCAGGCATCTCGCGAAGGCAAGGCCGCCGAATTGCCGGCACTGCCGATTCAGTATGCCGACTACGCAGCCTGGCAGCGGCTGTGGTTTAGCGGCGAGATCCTGCAGCAGGCCGCGTACTGGAAGAATGCGCTGACCGGAGCGCCCGCGCTGTTGGAATTGCCCACCGACCGGGTGCGGCGGACCGAGCAGGATTATGCCGGCGAGGCGATCAGGGTCGACCTGGACGAGCAGCTGGCGGGTGCACTCAGGGCACTCAGCCGGCGGCACGGGGCGACTCTCTATGTCACGTTGCTGGCAGGCTGGGCGGCGTTGTTGGCGAGACTCTCGGGACAAGATGAAGTTGTGATCGGGTCACCCGTGGCCAACCGGACGCGAACGCAGATCGAGCCGCTGATCGGCTTCTTCGCCAATACGCTGGCACTGCGGATTGATCTGAGCGGCGCGCCGACGGTCGGAGCACTGCTGGAAAGAATCAAAACGCTCACCGTCGAGGCGCAACAACATCAAGAGATTCCCTTCGAACAGGTCGTGGAGATCACGCAGCCGGCACGGAGCCTGTCGCACGCGCCGATCTTCCAAGTCATGTTTGCTTGGCAGAACGCGCCGGAAGGCAGGATCGATCTGCCGGAATTGACGATCTCTGCGCTGCAGATGCCACGTGTCACGGCGATATTCGATCTGACGCTATCGCTGCGCGAGGCCGGTCAGGGGATCACGGGAGCGCTGGAGTATGCGACGGCGCTGTTTGATCGACCGACGCTGGATCGCTATCTCGGCTATTGGCGAAGGCTGCTGGAGGCAATGGTGGCAGAGGAGGCCGCCGTGGTGGATCGGCTACCGCTGTTGACAGAAGCCGAGCGAGGGCAGTTGTTGGAGCAATGGGGGACAGCCCGTTCGGCGGCGAGCGAGCGGGGGGAGAAGTTTGTTCACGAGCTGTTCGAGGAGCAGGCGCAGAGGTGTCCACAGGCGGTGGCGCTCACCTATGAAGATGAGCATGTGAGCTATGCGCAGTTGAATGTCCGGGCCAATCGGCTGGCCCACCACTTGCGCGGGCTGAGCGTTGGACCCGATGTAAGCGTAGCGATCTGTTTGGAGCGCGGCATCGAGATGGTCGTCGCGTTGCTGGCCGTGCTCAAGGCGGGCGGCGCATATGTGCCGCTGGATCCGTCCTATCCGCCCGAACGACTGGCCTACATGCTGGAGGATAGTTCACCGGCGGTCATCCTGACCGGCGCCCATACGCCGCCAGAAGTTTGTTCGATCCTCGACCGCTCGATTGAAAGCGCCACCGTCATTGATCTGGCAACGGATCACGCGCGGTGGGCGGGCAAACTCGACACCAATCCGGACCGGACGAGCATCGGCCTGACCCCGGAGCATCTGGCCTATGTGATCTATACGTCGGGCTCGACCGGCAGGCCCAAGGGCGTGGCGATGTCACATCGCCCTCTGGCCAACTTGATCGGCTGGCAAACGGCGGGTGCGACCGCCGCAGCCCCCCGGCGGTGTTTGCAGTTTGCCGCGCTCGGATTCGATGTCGCCTTTCAGGAGATCTTCAGCACGCTGTCGACCGGCGCGGAACTGGAACTGATCGACAACGGCCTGCGGCTGGATTTCCCGAGGCTGCTTGGACATCTCGCCGAGCGGAGCATCGAGCGCCTGTTTCTTCCTTACAGCGCGCTGCAAGCGCTGGCCGAAGCGGCTTGCAACACAGAGGATGTGACATCCGGCCAGCTGGACCTGAAGCTCGAAGAGATCATCACAGCCGGAGAACAACTGCGTATCACCCCGCAAATCGCCGCGTTTTGCACGCGTCTGAAGCATCCTCGACTCTACAACCACTATGGACCGACGGAGACGCACGTCGTCACGACCTTCGAGTTGCCCGGTGAGGTCGCCGGCTGGCCGAGTCTGCCGCCTATCGGGCGCCCGGTGTCGAATAGCCGGATCTACCTGCTGGACCGGCAGGGCCAGCCCGTTCCAGTGGGGAGCACCGGGGAGATCTACCTCGCCGGGGTGCAGATGGCGCGTTCCTATCTGCAGAACCCCGCGCAGACCGCCGAACGTTTTCTCCCCGATCCTTTCAGTGCACAGCCGGGGGCGCGATTCTACCGGACGGGTGACCTCGGCCGTTGGCGACCCGATGGCAACATCGAATTCCTGGGGCGAGCGGACCGCCAGGTCAAATTGCGCGGCTTCCGCGTCGAACTCGAAGAAATTGAATCGGCGTTGCTCGCCCATCCAGACGTGGCCGACGCCGCGATTGTCGTGGCCGAGTCTGCTCAGATGTCATCGGCCGAGGACGCCGGCTTCGGCAGGCGGTTGGTGGCCTTCGCCGTCCCGAGACATAGTGCGCACGGCCTGCATCAGGATGCGCTGCGATCATTCCTGCGAGAGCGATTGCCGGATTACATGTTACCGGCTGTCATTGCGCCGCTGCCGGCGTTGCCGCTCACGCCGAGTGGCAAGATCGACCGAGTGCAGTTGACCCGGTGGGCCGCGGACACCGCACCGATGCCGGCAAGCGCCACGGCATCCGGGATGACCGCGATGGAAGAGCTGGTGGCGGCTGCATGGGAAGAAGTACTGGGCCTGAGCGGCGTCGGACCCGGCGACGACTTCTTCGAATTGGGCGGCCACTCACTCATCGCCTCGCGCATGATCTCCAGGCTGCGCGAGGTCTTGCGCGTGGAGCTTCCAGTGAAGAGGATTTTCCAGTTTCCCACGGTCGCTGAATTGGCGGCCTGGTTGACTTCAGAACAGCTAGCGGCTTCGATTCCCACGCTGCCTCCCATACGGAGAGTGCCGCGCGAGCAGGATCTGCCGCTGTCGTTCGCTCAGCAACGATTGTGGTTCGATCATCAGCTTGCCCCCGAGAGCGCGGCCTACAACATGCCCGCGGCCATGCGCATCGAAGGACATCTGAACCTCTGTGCCTTCGAGAAGACCATCCGCGAACTGATCCGGCGGCACGAGGTACTGCGAACAACCTTTTGCCTCAAGAACGATGGTCCTACGCAGGTCATTCACGCTCCGCTCGATGTTCCGATTCCGATCGATGATCTATCCGGACTCTCTTCGCAGCAGCAGGCACGGCGCACGGATGAGCTGGCCGCGCAGGAGGCGAGCGCGCCGTTCAATCTATCGGTTGGACCTCTCTTCCGCGTCAAATTGTTGCGGTTGAGCGAATCGCAGCACGTGGTGCTGATGACGGCGCACCACATCATCTGCGACGGCTGGTCCGTGGGGCTGATGACGCAGGAGCTGGGACAGCTCTATCAAGCGTTTCTCCACGGTGATGAGCCTCAGTTGCCGAAACTGCCCGTGCAATACGCCGACTACGCCTGCTGGCAACGAGAGCAGATGCGAGGTGGCAATGTGGCGGTTCACCTGGATTACTGGAGGCGCACGCTCAGTGGGGCGTTCCCCATTCACGAACTGCCGACGGACCGGCCCAGAGCATCGAAACCCGATGGCCGCGGTGAGTACCGGCACTTCAACCTGCCGGATGATCTGAGCCGAGGGCTGCGCCAACTGAGCCGCCGGGAGGGAACGACGCTGTTCATGACGCTGCTGGCGGCCTTCGATGTGCTGCTCGCGCGCCACACGAGAGCGGGCGATATCGTCGTCGGTTCGGCCATTGCGGGCCGCAGCTCGGTGGACGTCGAGAACCTGATCGGCTGCTTCGTCAACATGCTGGTCCTGCGCACAGATGTATCGGGAGACCCTCGCTTCCGTGAGCTGCTGATGCGCGTGAAGGAGACGACGCTTGGGGCCTATGCGTATCAGGACCTGCCTTTCGATCTGCTCGTGGACGAGCTGAAGCCTGAGCGGCAACCCGGCCGCTCGCCGTTTTTCCAGGTCGCGTTCGGATTGCAGAATCAACGCCAGCCGCAACTCGACTGGCCGGGGCTGAAGCTCTGTGCCTACCCGGTGAAATATGAGGCGGTCAGATACGACCTGACCGCCTGGATCTGCGAGGACGCCGACGGACTGAGCGTCAAGTGGACCTATCGCAGCGACCTCTTCGACCCGGACACGATCGAGCGTCTCCAGGAGCACTACGTCTCGCTCCTGCGCAGCGCCCTCAACAATCCGGACGCCAGAATCTCGGATCTGGAGATGCTTACCGACGCCGAGCAAGCAGCGATCAGATCAGCAGCGCGCAAAGCGGCGGATGCCCGCCAGGAACATCTGGCAAGAACCCGGCGCAAGCCGATCGCCGTACTCGTGAACGATAATGAGATCGCCAGTTGATTGAGCAAGGAAGCCGCCCGTGAGTGCAGAGGAAACATCGCCGCCCGCTGCTGAGCCGATCTTCAAGCGACGAAGGCCGGTGCGCATCTCGCAGGAGGCGCTCGTCAAAAGCGGATTCCACGATGCACGCAGAGCCTGTCCGCTGGTCGTGGAGCCGGCCATCGAAGCGCTGAACCTGGCGGCCTGGGCGCAGACGAGCTCGGGCTTCATCGACGAACAACTCAACAGGTACGGGGCCATCCTGTTCAGAGGCTTCAGACTGCCTGCGCTGTGCGACTTCGAACACTTCGTAAGAGTCACCAGCGGAGAACCTCTGACTTACGGTGAACGTTCCTCGCCGCGCAGCCAGGTGCACGGCAAGATCTATACATCGACCGACTATCCCGCGCAGTATCCGATCTTTCTGCACAACGAACAGTCCTACAACGTGACGTTCCCGATGCGGATTTTCTTTCATTGCCTCGTTCCGGGAGCGAGCGGTGGGCAGACCCCGATTGCCGATACCCGGCGGGTGCTGCAGAGAATCTCGCCGGAGACGCGCGGTCGCTTCGAACAGAGTCGTTATCGGTATGTGCGCAATTTCGGCGACGGCTTCGGGTTGAACTGGCAGGAGGCCTTCCAGACGCACGATGCGGCGGCGGTCGAAGAATATTGTCGAGCGAGTGCTATCGAGTTCGAATGGAAAAGCGGCCGGCGCCTGAAGACCTGGCAGATACGCCGCGTCACCGCCAGGCATCCACAGACCAGTGACCTCGTCTGGTTCAACCACGCGACTTTTTTCAATGTCGCTACTTTGCAGCCCGAGGTGCAGTCGGGGTTGCGCGCCGAGTTCGGCGACGACGCGCTTCCCAATCAGACGTATTATGGCGATGGCACGCCAATCCCATCGGCGGTGCTCGAAGAGCTGCGTGCGGCCTATCTGGCCGAAAAGACCCTGCTCTCATGGCAGGAGGGCGACGTGCTCATGTTGGACAACCTGCTCTGCGCACACGGGCGGGAACCCTATACGGGCGCGCGCAAGGTGGTCGTCAGTATGGCGCGGGGCTGTGACTGGTCGCAGGTGTGAGCTTCAGGGAATGGAGTCCCGAAATGAGTGAAGGTATTCCGCGCCGGCGCAAAGGTATCAAGCTGTCGGATCAGGATCTGATCCGGTGCGAATATCTCGATGGGCTGCCGGACTTGCCGCTCCTCATCGTGCCAGGCATCGACGATCTGAATCTGGCCGAGTGGGCCGGGGGTCACAAAGCTTTCATCGAGCGGGAGCTGCTGCGTCACGGAGCCATTCTGTTTCGCGGATTTCACAACGACACGGTCGAGCATTTCTCGCAATTCGCCCGGGCGCTCAGTGCCGAGCTGCTGGAATATCGCGAGCGAGCGGCCGCTCGCACGCAGGTCAGTTCCCACATCTACACGTCGACCGAGTATCCGGCCGATCAGACCATTCCCTTGCATCATGAGATGTCATATTCGCATAGCTGGCCGACCAAGCTGTGGTTCCATTGCCGCCAACCGGCCGCAGCCGGCGGCCGGACGCCCATTGCCGATGACCGCAAAGTCATCGGCATGTTGTCGCCCGTGCTCAAGAAGTTGTTTCTCGAAAAGGGCGTCATGTATGTGAAGAACTATGGCGAGGGGCTGGACCTTTCGTGGCAGGAGGCTTTTCAGACGGATGACCGTGCCGTCGTCGAGCGTTACTGCCGCGAGGCCATGATGACCTGCGAATGGAGAGGTCAGCACCGATTGCGCACCCGCGCGGTCCGGCACGTCATGGTCTCCCACCCGAAGCTCGGCACGACGGTCTGGTTCAACCACGCGCACCTGTTTCATCTCTCAAACTTGAGTGCGGAGGTACGCGCGGCGCTGCTGGCGCAGTTCGAGGAGGATGCAGTCCCCCGCAATGCTTTTTTTGGCGACGGTTCGCCGATCGCCGATGCAATGATGGAGGAGGTCCGCGAAACTTATGCTCGTGCGATGGTCGGCTTCGACTGGCAGCAGGGCGACATTCTGCTCCTGGACAATTTTCTGACCTCCCACGGCCGGGCGCCGTTCAAAGGGCCGCGAGAAATTCTGGTGGCGATGGCCGAGCGGTTCACGCTCGATGCCGCTCATCTCAACAGCAGCGCCGTCTGACATCGGTTGCTCCAGTGAACAGGGAGGTTTGCGTGCAAGCAGAGGTGCTCGAAGGTTTCAGGCTCTCCCCGCAGCAGAGACATCTGTGGCTGGCGACCGCAACCGGCGACAAATATTGCTCACAGTGCGCCATCTTCATCGACGGTGAGATGCCGGCGGAGCGGTTGGAGGGGGCGTTACGGGTGATGACCCGGCGGCACGAGTCGTTGCGCACCACCTTCCGCTGTCTGACCGGAATGGACGTCCCCATCCAGGTCCTGGCGAGTGACGCACACGTTCACCTGGAGGTGCGAGATCTCGTGGGGTCGACCGATATTCGGCAGGTCATCGACCAGCATCTTCGACTCGAGGCGCGCAGCGCGTTCGGCCGGGAGCGAGGCTTTGCGGGCCGCTATACCTTTTTGAAGTTTTCGCCGGCGCAAGGGGCGCTGCTGATCACGCTCTCGTCTTTGTATTCCGATGCCGCGACGCTCGCCACTATGTACGCCCAGCTGGCGGCGCTCTGCGCCGAGAACGAGATCGAGGCCGCGGCCGGCGAAGAGTTCGTCCAGTATGCAGATTACAGCGAATGGCAGAATGAGCTGATCGAAGGCCAGGACGACTCGACAGCGCAAAAATACTGGCAGTCCTTGAGCCAGGAGGCGACTCGCCTGAGGTTGGCGCTGGCGCCTGAAGAGGCTTCGCGCGCGACCGACGAGACGATCAGCGCAGTGGTTGATGCCACGCTGCTGCAGCGGTTGAAGGCGTTCTCGACTGAACATGGCTCGAATCTGCGGGCGACGGTGTTGGCCGCGCTGGGAATGCTCATCTGGCGGCTGCGCGAGCAGCGACCTTCCATCCTCGGGGTTCTCTTCGAGGGGCGGCAGATGCAGGGATTGGCGAACGCCCTGGGACTGTTCGCCAAATATCTGCCGATCGAACTGCGCATCGAAGAGGACTACGCCTTTACCGAGGTAGTGCGAAGAGTCGGCGACGCGCTCGCGCAGGCCGCGGCCAGTCAAGATTACTTCCCGCCGGGAGGCGTGAGGGCGGCGGAGGGCGTGCAGACGCCGGTGCCGTCGCTGCCGATCAAGTTCGAGTGGTACACGATGCCCGGGCCGGTTCACAGGGACCGTCTGCGGTTTTCACTCCTGCGGCTCTGCGCCTGCATCGATCCATTCGAACTCAAGCTGACCTGTATCGAGAGCGCCGAGGCAGTGACCTGCGAATTCCATTATGACCCGGCCGTCTATTCGGGTGCGGCGATCGCGCGCTTAGCCGAGCGGTTCTTGACATTGCTCGCCGATGTCGCCGCAACGCCGGAGCGCACGGTGAAACTGGCCGAGCTGTTATCTCCGTCGGAACGCCGGCAATTGCTCGAAGGAATGGAACGAGACTCGCCGCCCATACCCCGCAGACTCGTGCCTGCACGAGATCTTCGAACGTCAGGTGCAACGTGCGCCCGGCGCCGCCGCCGTCATCTGCGGCGAGGAGGTGCTCACCTTCGCGGAACTGAACAGCTGCGCCAATCGGCTGGCGCGTTCGCTGCGGCAGTTAGGCGTCGGGCCGGATGTCGCCGTCGGGCTTTGTCTCGAACGCTCCTGCTGGATGCTGGTCGCACTGCTCGGAATCTGGAAAGCCGGAGGGGCCTATGTGCCGATTGACCCGGGCCAGCCCCCGGCACGACTCGCGTTCGTAGCGAAGGATGCGGAATGCCGCGTCCTGGTGACGCAGGACAGCCTGGCCAGCTTGCTATTGGATACAGGACTTCCTCTCATCCGATTGGATGCGCAGAGCGCGCTTCGTTCCGGCACGCACGCAGAGGATCTGCGGCTGCGGGTGTCCCCCGACAATCTCGCCTACGTCATATATACGTCTGGCTCGACGGGAAGGCCGCAAGGGGTCATGGTGCGACACACCTCGGTCGTCAATCTCGCCTTCGCCCTTCGCCAAGAGATCTACGGCGATGCAAGCCGGCCGTTGACCGTGGGCTTGAATGCACCGCTGGTGTTCGATGCCTCGGTGAAGCAGTTGATCCAGGTGCTTCACGGTCACAGTTTGTGCCTCATCCCCGAGGATCTGCGCCGTGACCCGGCCGGGCTCTGCGCGTACCTCGCGAAGCATGAGGTTGACGCGCTGGATTGCACGCCATCCCAGCTCAACCTCTGGCTTGCAGCGGGAATGTCGGAAGCATTGGACGGGTTGCCCGCGACCCTGCTGGTCGGCGGCGAAGCGCTCGACGAAAAACTCTGGCGGCTACTGTGCCGCGCACCGGGTAAACGTTGCTACAACGTCTACGGCCCGACCGAATGCACCGTCGATGCCACGAGCAGCGAGATTCGGGACGGCAAGCCGACGATTGGCCGGCCTATCGCGAACGTTCGGGCGTACGTGCTGGACGAGCGTTTGCATCCGGTACCCGCAGGCTCGGCAGGGCAATTGCACATCGGCGGCGATGGGCTGGCGCGCGGCTACCTGCGCCGGCCGGACCTGACGGCAGAGAGATTTCTCCCCGACCCGTTCGCGGCGCAGGCCGGCGCCAGAATATATCGGACCGGCGACGTGGTTCGTCACTGCTGGGATGGCCGCCTCGAATATCTCGGGCGCTGCGATCATCAGGTGAAGCTGCAGGGAATCCGCATCGAACTGCCCGAGATTGAAAAGGTGCTGCGTGAGCATGCAGCAGTGCGTGAGGCTGCGGTCGTCGCTGTGAAGGGCGATCGTGAGATGACACGGCTGATCGGCTATGTCCTCCCGCAGCGCCGCCATCTGAAAAAAATCGATGGCCAACTGCGCTACCGGCTGCCGAATGGGAAAGCCATTGCCCATCGCAACAAAAACGAAAGCGAGTACCTCTACCAGGAGATCTTCCAGCAGCAGATTTATCTCCGGCACGGCATCCGCTTGCCGCCCAAGGCCGTGGTCTTCGATGTCGGCGCGAATATCGGCATGTTTTCACTGTTCATCGCCGAACGCTGCCCCGATGCCGGCATCTACGCTTTCGAACCCATCCCACCGCTCTGCAACGTGTGCCGGATCAACTCGGAGCTGTACGCGCCGGCCGTCAAACTGTTTCCGTTCGGCGTTTCCAGCAGCAATGAGACGACGACGTTCACCTACTATCCGCATTACAGCGTGATGTCGGGGCGAGCGGCGTACTCGAACGCCGGCGCGGACATCGAAGTGATCAAGCGATACCTGGACAATCGGCGAGCCGACGCTCCCGGCGAGGCCGACGAACTGATCGAGCGAGCCGACGAGTTCCTGGCGGGGCGGTTTATCTCCGAAACATACGCATGCAATCTGCGCAGGCTCTCCGACGTGATCGCCGCCGAGCGCATCGAGCGCATCGATCTGCTGAAGATCGACGTCCAGCGCGCCGAACTGGATGTCCTCGAAGGGATCGACGAGGCGGACTGGGCCAGAATCGAGCAAGTGGTGATGGAGGTGCACGACGCGGCGGGGCAGCAGACCGAGGGCCGACTGCGAAAAATCACGGCGCTCCTGCAACGTCATGGCTTCGACACGCTGATCGAACAGGACCAGGAGCTGGCGGGAACCGATCGATATAACTTCTATGCCAGCCGCCACGGACTGCGAAGCGCGTCCACGGCAGTTCCGCCCGAGGTCACTGAAAGCGGCGCCTGGTCCGATGTTCTGACGGCACAGGAACTGCGCCGCTATTTGCAAGAGAAGCTACCGGACTACATGGTGCCCGCCGCGCTGTTGTTATTGGATGAAATGCCACTGACGCGCAACGGCAAGATCGACCGTGCCGCCCTTGCTTCATCCGACCATCGGATGACGCGTGCCGAGGGGGATTATCTGGCGCCTCAGACCGGCCTGGAGAGGAAGATTGCCGCGATCTGGCAGCAGGTCCTCGATCTCGAACAGGTCGGGCTGCAGGACAACTTCTTCGACCTGGGCGGGCATTCGCTGCTGCTGGTACAACTCCATCGGCGGCTGTGCGAGGAGTTCCAAGCACAGATATCGATGATCGAAGTGTTTCAGCATCCGAGCGTCGCCTCCCTGGCGGAGCTGCTTGAGCGCAAGAGTGCTAACACGAGGCCGGAGGCGAGGTTCGAGAGAACCCAAGAGAGAGCCGGGAAGATCAGGCAGGCCGTCAACCGGCAGAAGCAGGCATCCAGAGGATGGAAGGGCAGGCTATGACAGTGTCCGACACTCAGCTTGTAAGTGGGTCCGATGTTGCCGAGGCACCGGAAGGGGTCGCCATCATCGGCCTGGCCGGGCGGTTTCCAGGGGCGAGCAGGCTGGAGGATTTCTGGAAGAATTTGCGCAACGGCGTCGAATCGATCCGCTGCTTCACCGATGAGGAGCTGACGCGCGCGGGCGTCGCAGCTCACTGGCTCAGCAATCCCGCCTACGTCAAGGCAAAAGCCGTTCTCGATGACATCGAACTGTTCGACGCCGGCTTGTTCGGGTTCACGCCGCGCGAAGCAGAAATGGCCAACCCACAGCACCGGGTGTTCCTGGAATGTGCCTGGGAGGCGCTGGAAGACGCCGGCTATGACAGCGCCCGATACCAGGGAATGATCGGCCTGTACGGCGGGGTCAGCATGAATTCATATCTGATCACAAACCTGCTCTCGAACCGGCGGCTGATCGACGCAATGGGCCTGCTGCAAACCGCCATCCTCAACCGGACCGACCACCTGACCACTCACGCCGCATACAAATTGAATCTCAAGGGTCCGAGCGTCACGGTGCAGACGACCTGTTCCACATCGCTGGTGGCGGTGCACATGGCTTGTCAGGCGCTGACCGGTTACCACTGCGACCTCGCGCTGGCGGGCGGTGTCACCATCAGCGTCCCCAACCAGACCGGATATCTCTATCAGGAGGGCGGGATCGGCTCTCCGGATGGCCACTGCCGCGCCTTCGATGCAAAGGCCAATGGGACCGTCAGCGGCAGCGGTGCCGGAATCGTGGTGCTGAAACGGCTCGCCGACGCGCTCTGCGATGGCGACTGCATCCGCGCGGTCATCCGCAGCACGGCGATCAACAACGATGGCGCGGAGAAGATCGGTTACACCGCGCCGAGCGTTCGTGGGCAGGCGCAGGCAATTGCCATGGCGCAGGCCATCGCCGGCATCTCTCCTGAAGAGATCAGCCACATCGAAGCTCACGGCACGGGCACACCGCTGGGAGATCCGATCGAGATAGAGGCGCTCACTCAGGTCTTCCGCCGCGCGACCGCGCGCAAAGGCTTCTGCGCCATCAGTTCCGTGAAGACAAACATCGGCCATTTGGATACAGCGGCTGGGATCGCCGGGCTAATCAAGACCACGTTGGCGCTCGAGCACCGCCAGCTGCCTCCGAGCCTGCATTTTTCGCAGCCCAATCCGCGCATCAACTTCGCCGATTCACCGTTCTATGTGAACGCGACCTTGCGCGAGTGGCAGACGGACGGGCGGCCGCGAATCGCCGGCGTCAGCTCCTTCGGTATCGGCGGGACCAACGCGCACGTCATTGTGGAGGAGGCACCGAAGCTCGAACGCCGGCCTTGCCTGCAACGCCATCACCTGCTCGTGCTCTCGGCGAGGACCAGGTCGGCGCTCGAAACGATGGTCACCAACCTCGCCGACCACCTCCGTCATCGCCCGGAGTTGGACCTGGGTGATGTCGCCTACACGCTTCAGGTCGGCAGACGCGCCATGGGCCAGCGCCGCGCCTTCGTTTGCCGAGACCGTGAGGATGCCTTGTCGGTTCTTGCCATGTCGGACGTGGGCCGCGTCGTCACGGGCGCGAAAGAGGCAGTGAAGCGCCCGGTAGCCTTCATGTTTCCTGGCCAAGGATCGCAGTACGTCAATATGGCCGCCGAGCTTTACGAATCGCAGGAGGTGTTCCGCCGGCACGTGGACCGCTGTTCGGAGTTGTTGCAGCCACATCTGGGCTGTCGTTTGCAGGAGGTGCTCTTTGCTCCGGAGGCGCTCGTCGCTCGAGCCGCCGAAAAGTTACAGCACACTGCGTTCACGCAGCCGGCCTTGTTTGTCATCGAATACGCCCTGGCGCGGTTGTTGATGGAATGGGGAGTCCAGCCGGCGGCGATGATTGGCCACAGTCTCGGCGAGTACGTCGCGGCCTGCCTCAGCGGTGTGTTCTGTCTTGAAGACGCGCTGAAACTGGTGGCGGCGCGCGGGCGGCTGATGCAGACACTCCCCGGCGGCAGCATGCTCTCAGTCCCGCTGTCAGAGGAGGAGGTGCGCTCGCGGCTCGGTCAGGGGCTGGAGATCGCCGCCGTCAACTCGCCCTCGCTCTGTGTCGTCGCGGGCGGCCACGAAGCCGTGACCGCGTTCGAGGCCGAACTGCTCGAAGCAGGGGTGGTCTGCCTCAGACTGCACGCTTCACATGCCTTCCATTCAACGATGATGGAACCGATCATCGATGAATTCCTGCGCCTCTTCGACACGATTACTCTGCGGCCGCCGCACAGCCCTTACCTCGCAAATCTGACCGGCGAATGGATCACGAACGCGGAAGCGACATCGCCGGCTTACTGGGCGAAGCATCTGCGCTGTCCGGTTCAGTTCGCCAAGGGGCTCGGCGCGCTCTTCCAGGATCCGGCGTGGATTCTGCTCGAGGTGGGGCCTGGCCGCACGCTGATGACGCTCGCGCGTCGGCACCCGCAGAAAGCCGCAGGGCAGATGGTCCTGAGTTCTCTGCCGCCACCGGATGTGAAGCGCTCGAGCGCGGCAGCCCTGTTGATGACTCTCGGGCAGCTGTGGGCCTCGGGCATCGAGCCGGACTGGGAAGCGCTGCATAAGCCGGATCCGCGCGGACGGGTGCCGTTGCCGTCCTATCCATTCGAGCGCCAACGGTATTGGATCGAAGCGAGGACCGACGCTCCGGTCGCCGCAGACTCGCTGGAGAAAGACCCCGATCCTGCGCACTGGTTCTACGTTCCTTCATGGAAACGCGCGATTCAAGCACCCGCGAAAGATCGGCGAGCCGCACAGCCGAAGGCATCGCGCTGGCTCCTTTTCATCGATCGATTCGGCGTGGGAGCGCGGATGGCCGACTGGATGCGGCAGTTTGCCGCCAGCGTCGTGACCGTGGCGCCGGCGCAGAGCTTCGCCAAGCGGGGTTCGCTGGATTATGCGCTCGACCCATTGGATCCCGAAGGCTATCGCCGATTGTTCGGCGAACTTGAACGCGAAGGTTTGCTGCCGGATCGGATCGTGCACGCGTGGGCAGTGGTGCCGCCCGACGCAGAAAATTCCGCGCCCGATGCGGGGGCGGCGCCTGCCAGCTTTTATAGCTTGCTCTACCTGGCGCAGGCACTGGGGACGAATGGAAACGGGCGGGCCATCCATATCGACATTGTCGCCTCCAATGTGGACGAGGTGACCGGGGCGGAGTCCGTCTGTCCGGAACAATCGATGCTGGTCGGGCCGTGTCTGGTCATTCCGCAAGAATATATTGGCGTCACCTGTCGCCTGATCGACGTCGATTTCAACGAGGTTGCAGCCGGCAATGACGCGGGTCTGCCGGAGAGCCTGCTTGAGGATCTGTGCGAACCGGGCGCACAGAAGGTCGCCTACCGCAACGGTCATCGATGGGTGCCATTGTTCGAACAGATCAGGCTGGAGAGTCCGCCGGGCGTTCCGTTCAGGCTGAGGGACAGAGGGGTCTATCTCATCACCGGAGGGCTCGGCGGGATGGGGCTCGCGGTGGCGAGATATCTCGCACGCAACGTGCAGGGGGCCCGGCTGGTCCTGGTCGGACGTTCGCCGCTGCCGCCGCGGCAGCAATGGCACGAATGGATCGACAAACACGGCGAGGAGGGCCGCGAGAGCGGGATGATCGCCAGCCTCATGGCATTGGAATCGGACGGCGCGGAAGCAATCTACTTCAGCGCCGATGTATCGGATCCTTCACGCCTGCGTGAGGTCGTGACGCAGGCGACCGAACGATTCGCACCCATCAATGGCGTCGTGCACGCCGCAGGCGTGGCCGGAAACGGCATCATCCAGTTGAAGACAGCGGCAAAGACCGAGCAGGTGCTGGCCGCCAAGGTGATGGGGACGCGCGCCTTGTACTCCGTGCTGAGCGGGCGGGAACTGGATTTCTCGATCCTCTGCTCTTCGCGAAGCGCGCTCTTGGGCGGCCTGGGGAGCGTCGACTATTGCGCGGCCAACGCATACCTGGATGCCTTCGCGCACCGTCGTCGAAAACAAACCGGAGAGTTTGTGGTGTCGGTCAACTGGCCAGCCTGGCAGGACGTCGGGATGCTGGCGGACACGGCGGCAGCCCACCGGGCGCGGCACGAAGCGCCCGCCCGCGCAGGCGAGCGCTTCGGACATCCGCTGATCGACCGCTATACGGCGCAGGGCCCCGATCTGCATATCTTCCGCTCGCGCTTCGCCGTGAAGTCTCACTGGGTGCTCGATGAACACCGCATTCTCGGCACCGCAGTGGTCCCTGGCGTCACCTATCTCGAAATGGCACGGGCCGCTTTCGAGAAAGTGATGCAAACAAGTTCGATCGAGATCAGCGACGTTTATTTCCTGACGCCGCTGCGCATGCGAGACGACGAAGCAAGCGAAGTCAGGCTCATCTTCGAAAGAGCCGCAGAGGGGTATGACTTTTACGTCGAGAGCGCCCCGTCGGCCGATGCGGCCGGAACCTCTGCCTGGCAGAGGCACGTGATCGGCAAGATTGCAGCGGCGCCTGCAGCCCAGCCCCGCCGCGTCGATGTCGAGCGCCTGATGGCCGAGTGCAGTCGCAAAGCACTGCGTCTCACGGAAGAAAATTTCTTCGACGAGAATCTTGGACCCCGCTGGCAATGTATCGATCGCGTTCATCTGGGGGACAACAGGCTCGTGGCAGAGGCGCGGTTGTCGGATGAGTACGGCGACGACCTGCAGCACTTCAGGCTGCACCCCGTGTTGCTGGACCGTGCCGCCGGGATCGGGCTGCTGTTCCTGGTCGAACGCCACAGCGGCTACCTGCCTTTTTCATACGGCAAACTGCGAATACGCGGCGCCTTGCAGAAGCGTATCTATATCTATTCGAGGGGCAGGGCGGATTCGGCCACCAATACCGAAACGACGGCGTTCGATGTCGACATCATCGCGGCAGATGGCACGGTGCTCGCCGAGATCGAGAACTTCAGCCACAAGCGCATCAACGAGATCGCCAAGGGCGTCAAAGCACTGATGGCCGGAAACCAGGGGGACGGTGCAGGTTCGACCGCCGCGCCGGAGCAATCTCGCAATCGTTCCGGCGACGATGAGGCGAGTCCGTTCGAACGGACACTGAGCCTTGGCATCTCCCCGGCCGAGGGTGTCGGGGTCTTTGCTCGCGTGCTTGCCTGGGCGGTTGCGCCGCAGGTGGTTGTCTCACCCAGCAGCCTCCGGGCCGTCATTGAATGGGCGCGGCAGACCAAGCCGGATAACTATGAAACGAAGACTGAGAGCTTGCACGCGCCTTCAACACACGCGCGCCCGGGACTGGATACAGCCTTCGTGCCGCCGGGCACCGAACTGGAAAGCCGGCTTGCCACCGTCTGGCAGGAGTATCTCGGCATCGATCAGGTCGGCCTGCACGACAACTTCCTCGAACTGGGCGGCAATTCCGTGATCGCCATTCAGATCATGGCCAATGCCAAGAAGGCCGGTCTGAACTTCAATGTTCAGCAGTTCTTCCAGCACCCGACCATCGCCGAACTGGCAGCCGTCATAGCAGGGTCGCGGTCGAGCGCGGCGGCGGCGGCGGACCATGACAGCACGTTCCCGCAACTGCCTTTGCAGCGCCGATTTCTCGAACCGAGTGCTGACGGTTGGCAGCCAGCGCCCTGGTCGCTGCTGCTCGAAGTTGATCCAGCGCTGAATACGGCGCTGCTGGAGCAGGGGCTGTTGCAGCTTTTCGCCACGCACGAAGCCCTGCGTCTGCAGTTTCCGGCCGAGCTCTCACCGAGGTTGCCGTCCATCGCTGCCGTGCCGGCGGCCCTCCCGCTGGAGATCATCGATCTCAGCGGCCTGCCGCAACCGGATCGATTCCCGGCCATCGTCGCTGTCGCGCAGCGCCTGTGCTCGGAGTTCCAGATCGAGCGGGGGCCGTTGGTGAAGTTCGCTCTTTTCCGTTCGGGCGAAGGTGACAAGCCGGCGCTGCTCATCTGTGCCCACCCGAGCGCCGCCGATCTCGGTTCGGCCAGAATCCTGCTTCAGGATTTGCAATCAGCCACTGATCCTGCGCCGCGCGGCCATCCACAACCTTCCTCGGACGCTCCGCGCTATCAGAAGATCGTTGGCGCGGCGCTTCAGTTCGCGCAATCGGCGCTGGCCCGCAAAGAGGTGGCCTACTGGACGCAGCTGCGAAATCGAACATCTGCATCATGGCCCGCCGCGCGCGAGCAGAACGATAGCGCCGCACCAGAGATGATTCTTCACCGGGTCCGTCTCGGCCGTCAGGAGACGCAAGCTCTCAATGACAAAGCGCTCCGTGCATACCATGCGCGGATCGAAGATTTCGTGCTCGCCGGACTGGTCAAGGTGCTTTGCGAGCGGGCGCAGGAGAACGATGTCTGGATTGATTACCGAAGCCGGCTCGGACAGCTCCCCGGGATGTATATGAAGGATGTGGTCGGTCCCTTCACCACCGTCGCGCCCGTCGTGTTCGAAAAGCCGGCCGGCGACGATCCGGGCGCGCTCCTCACAACGATCAAGGAACAGTTGCGCGCCGTCCCGCGCGGCGGTTCAACGTACGCCTTGCTGCGCGATCTGCACGAAGATCCGCAGTTGCGCGAGAGCTTGCAGTCTCTGCCGCGTCCGCCCATCGGATTCGAATATCTGGGAGAGTTCGCGGATCAACCGGCCGGCGCGAGTGGATTGCGCCTGCATCCGTCGACCCCGCTGATCAGCGTTGAGGCTCCCGAAATCAGTGGTTACGCAATCGGCGTTCAGTCGTTCGTCCATGAGGGGCAGCTGAATATCTATTGGAGTTACGACCGGACGCGGCTCGACGACGAGACGATACTGACGCTGGCCGGCGCTCACACGAGCGAGATCATGGCGCTCGTCCGTCATTGCGTGGCAGTTGAGACGGATGGTTTCACTCCGTCCGATTTTCCGCTCGCGGACCTGAATTCGAAGCAGCTGCGCCAGATTTTCAAACTGCTCGAGAAGGCCGATGAATCTGCTACGCGTTGAGCGGCGTCCTGGAAGAGTCATGGCGCGAAGGCCATCGCGCAGCTCGCCGTGCAGCGTGGGTACAAAGTCCTCTATCGCGAGGCGCACACGCTGATCGAGGAGATCCACAAGACGCGCAAGCTCGTTGATCTCCGAAGATGCCGCGCATAGCGTGAGCGAGCGCACCTGTTCGTCATGGATGATCGCTTCCTGCGGAAGCTTCCCGCCAACGCCTGCGATGAATTCGCCTATGCGCTCGTCCTCATGCTGCTTCTCGATCGGCTGATGCACCGAGGACAAGCTGTTGAAGTTCTACAGCCAAGCGCTGGCGGCGGCTGAAGCAACGCTCGCGCGAGTTGCAAAGAGCGCAGTCGCGGCGTAATCATCTCCTCATCCCGCCGCTGTCGAGTGGGGGGGCTTGACCCGCCACGGGTGAGGGATCTGACGTGGCCGTCGGCGCTGTATCGCACCGTGCGGATCAACACGGAGAGCCATTAGTGAAAGGCGTTGAGGACATCTATCCGCTCTCTGCGATGCAACAGGGAATGTTGTTTCATTCCCTCTATGCTCCGCGCTCCGGGGCTTACATCGAACACATTACCTGCAGGTTCGAGGGGGAGCTGGACCTTCGTTCCTTTGAGGAATCCTGGCGCAAGGTGCTCAAGCGGCATCCGATTCTGCGCACGGCATTCTTGTGGGAAGGGTTGGATGAACCCGTGCAGGTCGTGCGACAGGACGTCGAGGTCGTCAGCGAATATCAGGATTGGCAGGAGCTGTCAGCGCGCGAGCACCGGCAGCGCCTGAGCGAATTTCTCGATCAGGATCGCCGGCGAGGGTTCGAACTCTCGCGCGCTCCATTGACTCGATATCTGCTGGCAAAGACCGGCGAGACGACGCATGAATTTGTCTGGACGTTTCATCACCTGATTCTGGATGGATGGTCGATACCGCTGGTCCTGCGCGATTTCTTTGTCGCCTATCAGGCCACTTGCCGCGGGGAGGAGGTCGGCTTTGCCGAGCTGCGCCCATTCAGAGATTACATCGAATGGTTGCAGGCCCAGCCGCTGCCGGAGGCGATGGAGTTCTGGCGACGAACGATGAGCGGGTTCCTCGCGCCGACACCGCTGGGCGTCGACCTCAAGACCAGCGAGTTCCTCGACCAGGGCCAAGCTGTTTATGAAGAGGCCGGCTTCCGGTTCTCGGCGGAGACGACCGCCCGCTTGGAATCGTTCGGTCGGCGGCATCAGATCACCATGAACACTCTGATACAGGGGGCGTGGGCGCTGCTCTTGAGCCGTTACAGCGGCCAGACCGACGTGGTGATCGGGGCGACGGTGTCGGGGCGCTCTGCGCAACTGGCCGACGCCAACGAGATGGTGGGCATGTTCGTCAATACTCTGCCGGTCAGAGCGCGGATCGAGACCGGCGCGGCGGTGGCCGAGTGGTTGAAAAGTCTTCAGGCGCAACTTCTCGAAGCCCGGCAATACGAGCACAGTTCGTTGGTGCAGGTGCATGGCTGGAGTGACGTGCCGCGCGGAGTCCCGCTCTTCGAGAGCATCGTGTCGTTTCAAAACCAGCCGATCGGCGCGGTGTTGCACAAGATAGAGTTGGGAATGAAGGTTCATGCGCTCGTCGCCCATCACACGAAGACGACCTACCCGCTGACCATCATCGCCGAGCCGGCGGCCGAGTTATCGCTGGTGATTGTCTACGATACCCGCCGGTTTGACAGTTCGACCATCGCGCGCCTGTCCGGGCACCTTGAAACGTTACTTTCGAGCATCGCCGCCGGGCCTGGGCAACGCATCTCCCGTTTGTCCATCATTGCGCCGGCCGAGCGGCGCTTGCTGCTGCAGGAATTCAATCGCACGCCGGCGCCCCTGCCCGAGCCGCTGCTCTGTCTTCATCAGCGCTTCGAGCAGCAGGCGGCGGCCGCGCCGCACCGGATTGCGGTCATTGCCGGATCGCAGAGCCTGTCCTACGGCGAACTCAACTCGCGCGCCAATCAGCTCGCCCACTATTTGCGAGGGCTGGGCGTTGCAGCGGAGGTGATCGTTGGGCTGTGCCTGGACAGATCGGTCGAGATGATGGTGAGCATGCTGGGCGTGCTCAAGGCTGGAGGCGCGTACCTGCCTCTGGATCCGAAATATCCTCGGCAGCGGCTCGCGCACATGCTGGAAGACTCGGCCGCTTCGGTGTTGTTGACGCAAGGCGTGTTGCGCGACAGCCTGGAGTTCAGCCGGGCGAAGGTTGTTTGTATGGAAGAAGACTGGCCTGCGATCGGCGCTTGCAGCCAGGAGAATCCGCTGCCATCGGCCGGGCCGGATCATCTGATGTATGTCATCTACACCTCGGGTTCCACCGGCAGGCCCAAGGGTAGCTTGATCACCCATGCCAATGCGGCGAGATTGTTCGAGGCGGCAAACGGCCAGTTCGGATTCGATGCGGCCGATGTCTGGACGATGTTTCACTCCCATGCCTTCGACTTCTCGGTCTGGGAAATGTGGGGGGCTTTGCGCTACGGGGGACGATTGGTCGTGGTCCCTGAACCGCTCACCCAGTCGCCGCGAGAGTTCTACGACCTGCTGTGTGCGCAGGACGTGACGGTGCTGAATCTGACTCCCTCAGTGTTTCTTCAGTTCCTCGACCTCGCTATCGACAGGTCGCGGCCATTGCGGCTGAGGCTGATCATCTTCGGCGGCGAAGCCCTCGATCTCAACAGCCTGAGACCCTGGTTCGAGCGCTATGGTTTCGACTCGCCCCGTCTCATCAACATGTATGGCATCACCGAGACGACCGTCCATGTGACCTGTCGCCCGATCACCGCTGAGGACTACCCGGCACGTGGCAGCAGTCCCATCGGCGCTGCGCTCCAGGATTTGCAGACCTACATTCTCGATAGCGAATTGCAGCCGGTTCCGGTGCATGTCCCAGGAGAGCTCTACATCGGTGGAGCGGGGCTGGCGCGGGGGTATTTGCAACGGCCCGGGCTGACGGCGGAACGTTTCTTACCGAATCCCTTCGGCACGAACCCCGGAGAGCGTCTCTACCGCAGCGGAGATCGAGCCCGCTTCCTCGGCAATCTGCAGATCGAATATCTCGGGCGCGTCGATGACCAGATGAAGATCAGGGGATTTCGCATCGAAGCGGGCGAAATCGAGGCGCTCATCCGCCGGCACGAGCAGGTGCGTGACGTTGCCGTCAGCTCCTATGAAGAGGCGCCGGGTGACAGGCGCCTGGCCGCCCACGTGGTGCTTCACGACAATGGATCCGCGACGGCCAGCCAACTCAGGAGCTATCTGAGCAGTCACCTGCCTGCTTATATGATCCCTGCTCATTTCGTATTCAGCGACGCGCTGCCGCTGCTGCCCAATGGAAAAATCGATAAGCGCGCACTGCCCGCCCCGAGTGCCGCACGGCCGGCCATTGACCAGGAATACGTCGCCCCGCGCAATGAGCTGGAAGAGCAATTGGCGACGATCTGGAGCGAGGTGCTGGGCACGCAGCGAGTCGGGATCTACGACGACTTCTTTGAGCTCGGCGGTCACTCGCTACTCGCCACACGACTGATCTCACGCGTCCGGGATACTTTCGAGGTCGACCTGCCGCTGCGCAGTCTGTTCGAGATCTCCACGATCGATGGTCTTGCCATCGCCATTCTGCAAAGCCGGACGGAACAGGCGAACCCCGACGCCCTCGAGGAGATCTTCGCGGATCTCGACAGTCTCGCAACGGCGGACACCGATGCACGATCGGAACATGGCGACCGCGCCGTCACGACCGAAGGCGATACGGCTGTGTTGAGCCGAGGCCTGCGATGAGCGCGTTGAACCATGAGAGATAAGATCGAAGATCGGATCGCTGCCCTCACTGCCGAGAAGAAGGCTCTGCTCGAACTGCGCTTGAGGGAGCATGCAAAGGCGACGCAACCGGTGGCGCCCAGCCGCGATGAGCCGGCAGTCACTACATACCGCTCGGCGAGCGAAGCTCGGTTGTCGGCACCGGATGCAGAAGCCAGCGATCTGGACTTCAGTGTCCTTTTCTTCTCCGGCGATGGGGCAACCAGCAGACCTGACAAGTACCGCCTGCTCGTGGAGTGCGCGAAGTACGCCGACGCCAATGGCTTCAGGGCGGTATGGACGCCCGAGCGCCACTTCAAACCGTTCGGCGGCCTTTATCCCAATCCGTCGGTCGTTGCCGCGGCTCTATCCATGGTTACCACGCGGGTCCAGCTGCGCGCCGGCTCGGTCGTCCTGCCGCTACAGCAACCGTTGCGCGTGGCTGAGGAATGGGCGGTGGTCGACAATCTTTCGGGCGGACGGATCGGCATCGCGTTCGCGTCCGGGTGGCTGGCTGATGACTTCGTGCTCGCTCCGGAGCGTTATGCCGCGCGCAAGCAGCTGATGTTCCAGGAGATCGAGACGGTCCGGAAGCTTTGGCGGGGCGAGTCCGTGCCGTTGCGCAACGGCAACGCCGAAGACACCGAGGTGCGGATTTACCCCAACCCGATACAGCGCGAATTGCCCATCTGGATCACGGCTACTCACAAGCACACGTTCATCGAGGCCGGAAAGATTCGCGCCGGCGTGTTGACGGGTTTGATGGAGCAGAGCCTGGAGCAGTGCGCCGAGTGCATCAAGGCTTACCGGCAGTCGCTGGCCGAGAACGGATTCGATCCGACCGAGGGGCGGGTCGCAGTCATGCTGCACACCTTTCTCGGCGAGGACCTGCAACAGGTCAAAGAGACGGTGCACGCACCTTTCGGCGCATACCTGCGCTCATTCTTGCGCATGACCAAGACCCAATTATCGAGCGAGTTACAGGCAGCCACCGGCCGGGCGCAGGATGAAGAGACGTTGCTCGATTTCGCCTTCGAACGCTATTTCAACACCAGCGCGCTGCTCGGGACGCCGGAAAGCTGCCGCCGAATGATCGGCGCATTGCAGGCCATCGATGTCGACGAGGTCGCCTGTCTGCTCGATTTCGGCCTTGAAACCGAAACGGTGCTGAACGGCCTGACCTGTCTCAACAAATTGAAGGACTCAACCACCTGTGCCACGCCACTGCCGGCAGCGTAGACGCATGGCTCTTCCGTATGAGCATTGGCCGGCTCGCTGTTGCAGATCACGGATCACTGCAGTGGATTATTCATTGGTAGAGCGAGCCTGAGAATGAGCGACCTGTCGAAGCGAATCGTCAGCCTCTCACCCGAGCAACGCGGAGTGTTGGCCAAGAAGCTGAAGATGACGCGGCAGGTCTCCTCTGCGGGCTCCAACCGGATTCCAACGAGCCGCCGCCCCGCGGACCTGCCGCTCTCCTATGCGCAACAGCGCCTCTGGTTTCTGGACCAGCTGCGGCCGGGCGATACCACCTACAACATCCCTGCGGCCGTGCGCTTGAGGGGAAGATTGAGGGTGCAGGCGCTGCAGGAGGCGCTGTCGGAAATCGTTCGCCGGCACGAGATTCTGAGGACCACGTTCCCGGCGGTCGACGGCAAGCCTCGACAGGTGATCAGCCCTGCTCAACGGATCCATCTGCCCCTCGTGAGTTTGACTCACCTCAGTGAAGACGAGAGGGAACAGGAGGCGAGACGCTTCGCCGTGACCGAGGGCAGGCGGTCGTTTGATCTGGCGCGAGGGCCATTGCTGCGTCTGGTGCTCCTGCAGATCGATGAGACCGATCACGTGCTGCTCATGACGATGCACCACATTATTACGGATGCCTGGTCTCTGGGCATCATGGTGCGAGAGGTTCAGGAGCTGTACCGCGCCTGTCACGACGGCCGGCCCGCGATGCTTGCGGAGATGAAGATCCAGTATGCGGATTACGCCCTGTGGCAGCGGCAGCCGTTTCATCAGGAATTATTCGCGCGCCAGCTCGACTACTGGAAACAGCAACTGGCGCAGCTGCCGCCCTTGCTTGACCTGCCAACAGACCGGCCTCGCACGCCGGTCCAGTCATTGCGCGGCTCGGCCGTCGATTTCGAACTTCCTGAACCGTTGACGCGCGCCATTTTTGAAGTGCAGCAGCGTGCGGGCGCGACCTTGTTCATGGTGCTGCTGGCGGGGTTGGCAGCGCTGCTTCATCGCTATACCGGCCAGCATGACATCACCATCGGTACAGACATCGCCAACCGCCACTGGTCCGAGACTGAAGGGCTCATCGGGTTCTTCATCAATCAGCTGGCCTTGCGTACCGATATCTCTGGCGATCCGGCATTCAGTCAGTTGCTCGATCGCGTCAAGGACCGGACCCTAGACGCGTTTGCCAACCAGGATCTGCCTTTCGAGCAGCTGGTCGCGGCGCTGCAACCAGAACGCAGCCTGAGTCATGTTCCTATATTCCAGGTGAAGCTGGTCGTGCAGAACACGCCCGTCGAGCCGGTGCGTTTGACCGAGCTGGCGATCGAGCCGTTCGCCGTCCACAATGAAACGGTGGGCTTCGATCTGATTCTCACGGTGATCGAGTCCCCGGGTCCGCTGCAGGGTGTGCTTGAGTACCACACCGATATCTTCGAGCGAACGACCATCGAACGCCTGCTCGGCCACTACCAGGCGATCCTGGAATCGGCGACCCGCGATCCTTCCCAGCCGATCTCCCGTCTAGCCATCATCCCTTCGGCCGAGGCACGCGGGCTGCTGCAGGAATTCAATCGCACCCGTGCCGCGTTGCCCGAGCCGCTGCCCTGTCTCCACCAGCTCTTCGAGCAGCAGGCGGCGGTCGCGCCCCAGCGCACTGCGGTCATTGCCGGATCTCAGAGCCTGTCCTACGGAGATCTCAACTCCCGGGCCAATCAGCTCGCCCACTATCTGAGGGGGCTGGGCGTCGGGCCGGAGGTGATCGTGGGGCTGTGCCTTGAGAGATCGGTCGAGATGGTGGTGAGCGTGCTGGGCGTACTCAAGGCTGGAGGCGCGTACCTGCCCCTGGACCCGAAATATCCTCCGCAGCGGCTCGCGTACATGCTGGACGACTCCGCCGTCCCGGTGCTGCTCACACAACAGCACCTGCTCGATCAACTGCCATCCGTGTGGTCTCAGGTCATCTGTCTGGAGGCGGCGGCGGAAGAGATTGCGCGGGCAAGCACGTCCAACCTCGAGCTAGACGTGTCGCCGCGAAATCTGGCCTATGTCATCTACACGTCCGGGTCTACCGGCAAGCCGAAGGGAGTCGCGGTCGAACACTACGGAATTGCCAATCTCATCCGGTGGCAGGCGCACCAGTTCAACCTGACGGGCAAGAGCCGGATCTCGCAGTTCGCCTCATACAGTTTCGACGCGGCCGTCGGGGAGACCTGCATGGCTCTGCTCAACGGGGCCACGCTCGTGATGATCGAGCGCGAAGATCTGGGCGCACATTCCCTCATCGACGCCATCAATCGGCATCGCATCAGCGTGCTGGTGCTGGTTCCGTCGCTGCTGAAGACACTCGATGCGGCTGCGCTCGAACACCCGGAACAGCTGACCATCGTGGCCGTCGGTGAAGCCTGTCCGCCGGAACTGGCGTCGAGGTGGTCGCGTCGCTGCCGGTTCAGC
This sequence comes from uncultured Gammaproteobacteria bacterium, assembly GCA_963710595.1. Lineage (GTDB taxonomy): Bacteria > Pseudomonadota > Gammaproteobacteria > Steroidobacterales > Steroidobacteraceae > Steroidobacter. The sequence goes on along the minus strand of CAVQAZ010000001.1, from coordinate 198,168 downwards.
AATGCCTACGGTCCGACCGAGTACACGGTCTATTCGCATCTGTGGCACGGGACGGCGCAGGAGCTGGCGAACCGGGCGGGCCCGGTACCGGTGGGATTCCCGATCTTCAATACCAAAACATACATTCTCGACGCACAGTTGCATCCGGTTCCGGTGGGTGTCACGGGTGAGATCTACATCTCGGGAGCGGGTCTCGCGCGTGGCTATCTGCACAACCCCGGCGCGACGGCGACCAGGTTCCTGCCCAACCCTTTCCTGGTCTATGACTACTTCACCGAACACGATCGTCTCGAAGCCGAGACGGCCACGGTCGAGATTCGGCAGTTCGAGCGGCGGGTGCGTGTTTCTCCGCAACCGCCGGCGCGGTCCGAACCAAGAGACTGGCCCAGGTACATCTCGCCGTTGATGATCTTCAAGTTGATCGATTCGCTGAGCCCGGACCTGATCAAGAAGACGCACGCCTTCATCACGCAGCACGCCGAGGCAAGCGCCGAGTATGGCGCCTTCAGCCGTTACCTGCTGGAAGGGGTGAACGGCTCCTATGCTTCTTGCGGGATCAACTCGGAGGTGCTGCGCCAGTTGCTGCCGTTCGAAAAGTTCGCAGGCCTGCGCGGCATCGATTTCGGCTTCGGCAACGGAGAAATCCTGAAGACCTTGCAGGCGATGGGGGCGCAAGTAACGGGGTTGGATTTCAACCCGGTATTTGTGCAGAAGGCGCGTGACGCATCGCTGCAAGCAGCGATGGTGAAGGTCGATCTGGCGCCCTGCGAATTCGCCGGCACCTGCGGTATCGAACCCGGCAGTCAGGACTTCGCCGTCTCGACGCTCCTGCTCGACCGGCTCGCAAACCCGCGCAACATGCTCGAGAACTTCTTCATGGTGTTGAAGGAAGGAGGCCGCTTCGCGATTCAGACGCTGCTGCCGATCGTCGGCGTCGATGACGGTGATGTGACAGACCCGCTCACCTATACACCCGAGAGCGCGCGACTCGTGCCCGGACGAGCTGTCGAAGAGGACAAGCTGGCGTTGGTCCGCCTGCTCATCGCATTGGGAGCGGATGGGATCGCGGTTTATAAGCTGCCCTACGTGGTGATGAGCCGCGACGGGCTCCAGGAGTACGTGGTCTGGAGCTTCACCGGCGTCAGGAACTCGGAGGCTGCGCGCGCCGCTGGCATCGAACGTTGTAACTCCATGTACAAGACCGGCGATCGCGGGCGCTTTCTGCGAGGAGGCGAGATCGAGTTCCGCGGACGCATCGATACGCAGGTCAAGATTCGCGGCTATCGGATCGAACTCGGCGAGATAGAAGCCGCAGTGTCGGCGCATTCGCAGATTCGGGACTGCGCTGTCCTCGCGCTGGACAATCCGCAGGGCGGACAACGTCTGGTCGCCTATGTCGTCATGAGCGGCGCAGAGCCGTCCTCCGAGGACGAGCTGGCGAGTTTCCTGCGACAGAAACTGCCCGGCTTCATGGTGCCTTCGACCTTCGTCTTTCTTGAACGTCTGCCGCTGCTGCCCAATGGGAAGATCGCCTATGACAGGTTGCCGTCACCCGGCGAGAACCCCCCGCGCCGCGCCGTGTCCGTGCCGCCGCGCAACCATTTCGAACGGGTCGTGGCCGAAGCCTGGCGCGACGTGCTCAATCTGGAGACGGTTGGGATCCATGACAATATCTTCGAGCTTGGCGGTGACTCCATCCTCATCCTGCAGATCCTGGCCAAATTGAATCAGGCGGGGATTCATCTGCGCACCAGTCATTTCTTCGAACATCAAACGATCGCGCGGCTGGCCGAGGCGCATCTGGAGAGCGCCTCGATCAGCGCCGAGCAGAGTCTCATCAGCGGCGAAGTGCGGCTGGCGCCCGTTCAGCGTTGGTTCTTCGAACAGCAGTTGGCGGAGCCGCATCACTACAATCAGTCGATCATGTTACAGGCGCGCGGAACCCTGGATGCGCGCCTGCTCGACCAGGCTTGCCGCTCGCTCGTCGCGCACCACGATGCTCTGCGCCTGTGTTTTCGCCGGTTGGCAGCGGGCTGGGAACAATTCAACGCCGCAGCCATCAGCCACGAGATCTTCACCTGCCAGCAGATGACCGCGATCGACGAGCATCAGGCGCGGCAGCAGACCAGGCTCGCGGCTGCCGAGTTACAAGCCAGCCTGAATCTTGAGACCGGCTCACTGATCAAGGCCCGGCTCTTGGCGTTCGGCGGGCGAATGCCGGATCGTCTGCTCATAGTCATTCACCATCTCGCCGTCGATGGCGTGTCATGGAGGATCCTGCTCGAGGACCTGCATGCGCTTTACAGCCAGTTGCTCCGCGAGGAGGCTGTAGCGCTGCCACCCAAAACCACCTCGTGGCAAACGTGGACGGAACGTCTCCACGCTTGCGCTTCTTCGCCGCAACTCAGCGAAGACGCCGCTTACTGGCTCGCCATGTCGCAGCAGCAGGTGGCGGAACCGCCGGTCGACTTTCGCGCCGGAGAAAATAGCGAAGCTGCGGCGGACTGGGCCGGTGTGACGCTGACGATCGAGCAGACCGGAGAACTCCTCGAGCAGGCGCCAAAGATCTGGCGTTCAGCAGTCAATGAAGTGTTGCTCGCCGCGTTCGCTCAAACCGTCTCGGTGTGGGCCGGCGGCGGCCCGGTCCTCTTCGACGTGGAGGGACATGGGCGCGAAGATCTCTTCGAAGGAGTCGACGCTTCGCGGACGGTCGGCTGGTTCACTGCCTTGTATCCGGCATTGCTCGACGTGGGCGGCGCGCCGACTCCGATCGAGTCCATCGCCATCGCCAAGCAGGTACTGCGCACCATTCCGCGACGTGGCTTGAGCTACGGATTGTTGCGGTACTCGAGCGCCGACACCGCGGTACGAGAGGCGTTGCGTGCGGCACAGCCAGCCGCGATCAGCTTCAACTATCTGGGGCAGTTCGACAGGACACTCAAAGATTCCCCGCTCTTCGACCGGGCGCTCGAAGTGGAGGCGCCGGATCGCAGCCCCGGGCAACAAAGGAGATATCTCCTGGAGGTGAGCGCGTTCATCGCAGCGAAGCAGCTACATCTGGGCATCAGGTTCAGCCGGCATCTGCATCGGCGTGCAACCATCGAAGCGCTGCTCGAAGGGGCCGCGGATTTCATCAGGGCGTCGCTAGCGCAGAGCCGGCATCCGCAGGCCTTCGCTTTGAGCCCTGGCGATTTTCCGCTGGCCGAGCGGACGCTTGCCAAGCTTCAGCGTCGAACGCTGAGCGGAATGTTCGAATCGGCGGCGCCGCTGGAGAACATTCATCCGCTCGCACCGCTGCAGCAAGGCTTGCTCTATCACAGCCTGGTCGCTGCCGAATCCGGCGTCTATGTCAACCAGATCAGTTGCGAGCTGCAGGGCGATCTGGCGATCACGGCGTTCCGCGAGGCCTGGCAGGAGGTGGCACGGCGTCATGAGATCTTCCGCACGTCCTATGTCTGGGGCCAGCTCGCCGAGCCGCTGGCGCTCGTCCGCCAGGGGGTGGCGCTGCCGTTCGTGACGGAGGACTGGCGGGGGGCGACGGATACCGGGCTGGATGAGAAATTGACCTCCTGCCTGGATCAAGACCGGTGGCGAGGATTCGATCTCGCCAGCGCACCGCTGATGCGGTTGGGATTGCTGCGAACGGGCGCAACGTCCTATCGATTTTTCTGGTCGTTCCATCATCTGCTGCTCGATGGCTGGTCGGTGTACCTGGTGCTCGCAGAGGTGTTCCTGCTGTACGAGCAAGCCTGCAAAGGGGTCCGAGCCTCGCTGGAGCCGGCTGTTCCTTATGCCTCCTATATCGAATGGCTCGGCAAACAGGACATCTCGCAGGCCGAGACCTTCTGGCGCAAGGTGCTGCGTGGCGCCTCGCCATCTCACCTGCCGCCCATGAACCCGGAGAGGGCCGCCAGCGCCGGGCGGGAAAGGGTCGGCGAACTCCAAGTCCGTCTGAGCGCCACCCTGACGGCCCGGCTGCAAAGCCTGGCTCGGCAGCACCGCCTGACGATGAACACGATCGTTCAGGGCGCGTGGGCACTGCTACAGGGCCGCTATACCAACAGCGACGACGTCATATTCGGCGCCGTCGTCTCGGGCAGGCCGGCATCGTTGAGGGGCATCGAACAGGCGGTCGGGCTCTTCATCAATACTCTGCCCGTGCGGGCGCGCATCTCGCGTGACGCCGTTGTGCTCGAATGGCTACACGCGTTGCAGATTCAACAGGTCGAGACGAGCGACTACGAATACAGTCCGCTGGTGCAGGTTCAGGGATGGAGCGACGTGCCCAGGGCCGTGCCATTGTTCAACGTCATCCTTGCCTTCGAAAACTACCCGATCAGCAGTTCGCTGGCCGCGGGCTCCACCAGCTTTCAGATCGCGGGGGTCCGTTCAGTCGAGCAGACCAACTATCCAATCACGGTGTTGGTCGCGCCCGGGGAATCGCTGTCGGTCAGGATCGTTTTCAATCAAAGTCAATTCGATCTGCCGGCCGTCGAGCGAATGATGGGGCATTTCGAGGCGTTGCTGGGGGCGATCGTGGAGAGTCCACAAGCGCCGCTGTGCGCCCTTCCGATGCTATCGCCTCGCGAGCGGCTGACGCTGCTGCGCGAGTGGAACGAGACCGCAGCAGCGCTGCCGTCAGTGGAAACGATCCCGCAGCTGTTCGCGCTGCAGGCCCGCCAGAGGCCCGATCGCTTGGCCCTCGCCTGCGGTGAGCAGCGGCGTTCGTATGGTCAACTGGAAGAGAACTCGAACCGGCTGGCGAGATTTCTGCGCAGACAGGGAGTGGGCAGAGGATCGCTGGTGGGAATCAGCCTGCCGCGATCGGTGCCGATGGTGGAGGCGGTGCTGGGCGTGATGAAGGCGGGCGCGGCCTATGTACCGCTGGATCCGTCGTATCCGCAGGCAAGGTTGAGATTGATGATCGAAGACTCCGGGATGGAGGTTCTGCTCGGGGATAAAGAGGCGGCATGGGCCGAGGGAATCGGGAAGCTCACGCGAGTAGTGGATGCGCAGCGACAGGAGCGTGAGATCGCGAAGGAGGAAGCATCGCAGCCTGCGGTAGAGATCTGCGGTGAGGATGCGGCGTATGTGATCTATACCTCGGGCTCGACCGGCAGGCCCAAGGGTGTAGTCGGGCTTCACCGCGGCGCCGTGAACCGCTTCAATTGGATGTGGCGCGTGTATCCCTTCGAACCGGGCGAGGTCTGCTGCCAGAAGACGGCGTTGAGTTTTGTCGACTCACTCTGGGAGATATTCGGTCCGCTGCTGCAGGCAGTGAGCGTCGTCGTCCTCCCTCAGGAAGTGGTGAACGATCCACAGCGACTGATCGAGGCTCTGGCTGCCGCTGCGGTAACGCGCATCGTCCTGGTGCCTTCGCTGCTCCGAACATTGCTCGATGCGGTTCCGGACCTCGGCGCCAGACTGCCTCGTTTGAAATATTGGGTGAGTAGTGGAGAGGCGCTGCCGTTGGATCTCATCGAGCGCTTCGGCCGCGCGCTGCCGGCAGCGCTGCTGCTCAATCTCTACGGCTCCTCCGAAGTCTCGGCGGATGTGACTTTTCATGAAATCAGCAGGCCGGGCCGGGCCGTCAGAAACAGCCTCATCGGCCGACCGATCGCGAATACGCAGATCTATCTCCTCGACCGCGACATGACTCCGGTACCGCCGGGTGTGCCCGGGGAGCTTTACGTCGGTGGAGCCAGTCTGGCGCAGGGTTATCTGCACGACGCCGGGTTGACGGCGCAACAGTTCGTTGCCGATCCATACAGCGGCCGCGAGGGTGCCCGGCTGTTCCGCACTGGCGATATCGCTCGCTATCTGCCGGATGGCCATCTCGAATACCTCGGCCGCGTGGACCATCAAGTGAAGGTCCGGGGATTTCGTATCGAATTGGGCGACGTCGAGGCTGCGCTGCGTGAGCACCCGGCGATCCGCGAGCTGGTGGTGGCTGCCAGAGAGGATGAGCCAGGCAACCAGCGGCTGGTCGCCTACTATGTGTGCAAGAGCAGTGCATGCCCGCAGGCCAGCGAGCTGCGCAATTTTCTCAAGTCGAGGCTCCAGGACTACCTGGTGCCTGCTGCTTTCATAGAACTTCCGGCGTTGCCGCTGACGCCGAACGGCAAGGTGGACAGGCTGGCATTGCCGGCTCCAGACCGAAGCCGATCCGACATGCGTACTGTCCTCACCGCGCCACGGACGGAGCTTGAAAGGAAGATCTCGGAGATCTGGCAGGAAGTCTTGAATGTGCACGCCGTGGGCGTTGACGACAATTTCTTCGAGCTGGGCGGTCAGTCCCTGCTGATCGTCCGCGTTCAGGGGCTGCTGCAGGAACGGCTGGGCATTGGCTTGCCGGTCGCGGAGTTGTTCAAGTACCCAACGATCGGTTCGCTTGCGGCCTCGATCGCCGGCGCCGGTGAGACTCAGCCTGCCTACCGGCAAAGCCTGGAACGTGGCAAGCGACGCAAAGCGCGCCGCAGTCGCCACGGCAGCGACGTTTCCTGACCTGGCTCGATCCTCAAGATCATGGAAGAGAGGCTGGCATGAGTGAGTTGCAAAGCGATGCTCATCTGGACGGCTCCGAGATCGCGGTCATCGGCATGGCGGGGAGGTTTCCCGGCGCCAGAAACATCGCGCAGTTCTGGCTGAACCTCCGCGCTGGGGTCGAATCGATTCGCAGATTTTCCCAGCACGATCTGCAACTGCTGGCCAGCGAGCGCACCGCTCTCGGCAACTCGAACCACGTTCCCGCCGGCGCGCTTCTGGACGACGTGGAGTGCTTCGATGCGGGCTTCTTCGACTGCACGCCCAAAGAAGCCGAGATCATGGATCCGCAGCACCGGATATTTCTGGAGTCCGCCTGGGAGGCGATGGAGAACGCCGGCTACTACGCGGCGGGTTTTGCGGGCGCGATCGGTGTCTACGCCGGCGCGCTTCCAAGTACCTATCTGCTGAATCTTTATTCGAATCCCGGCCTCATCGAGTCGATCGGCACGGCGCAGGTCGGCATCGGAAATAACGTCGATTTTCTGACTACCATGGCCTCGTACAAGCTGGACTTGAACGGGCCGAGCATGACGATTCAAACAGCCTGTTCGACCTCACTCGTGGCCGTGCACGTGGCCTGCCAGGCGCTGCTCAACGGCGAGTGCGATCTGGCGCTGGCGGGGGGCGTCTCGGTGCGGGTACCACAGCGCGCAGGTTACTACTATCAGGAAGGCGGCATTCTCTCGCCCGACGGACACTGCCGCGCCTTTGATGCCAAGGCACAGGGAACGGTGTTCGGGAATGGTGTCGGCATCGTGGTGCTGAGGAGGCTTGCGGATGCAATCGCCGATGGCGATAACATCCGGGCCGTGATCAAGGGATCCGCGATCAACAACGACGGTTCGCTGAAAGTGGGATTTACCGCCCCGAGCGTCCAAGGGCAGAGCGCGGTGATCATCGAAGCCCTCTCAAACGCCGGCGTCAGCGCCGACACGATCGGTTACGTGGAAGCGCACGGGACCGGCACCACGCTCGGGGATCCGATCGAGATTCAGGCCCTCACCGAAGCCTTCCGCGTGACCACCGACAAGCGGGGATACTGTCCTGTCGGATCGTTGAAAACAAACGTGGGTCACCTTGATGCGGCGGCGGGAGTCGCGGGGTTGATCAAGACGATACTGGCGCTCGAGCACGGTGCCATTCCGCCGAGCCTGCATTGCGTGGAACCCAATCCCAGGATCGACTTTGCTTCCAGCCCCTTCTTCGTCAACCGCATGTTGCGCGAATGGAATAGAAGCTCGATGCCGCGCCGCGCGGGCGTGAGCTCGCTCGGCATCGGTGGAACGAATGCGCACGTGGTCGTCGAAGACGCGCCACCGCCGGAGCCCTCTGGCCCGTCGAGGAATTGGCAGTTGCTGGTGCTCTCGGCCAGGACGGAAAGTGCCCTCGAGGCTGCCACCGCAACTCTCACGGCACACTTGAAAGAGCACCCGAAGGCCAACCTCGCAGATGTCGCCTACACCTTGCAGGTCGGGCGCAAACCGTTCAACCACCGCCGGGCCGTGGTCTGTGCTGACGTCGACGATGCCATCCGGGTGTTGGAGAGTGGCAATCGCGAGCGCCTGCTGACGGCCAGCATCGAACCGACCTTCAGGCCTGTGGTCTTCATGTTCCCCGGCCAGGCTTCGCAGCACCAAGGCATGGCGGCCGAGCTCTATGCTTCTGAAGCATTCTTTCGCGAGCAGGTCGAACATTGCGCGCGCCTCTTGCGCCCTCATGTCGATTTCGACCTCGTTGAACTGCTCTTCTCGCCCGACCGGCTGGAGAACGGCGAGGCAGGGCGCGTTCATCAAACAAATATCGCGCAGCCGGCGCTCTTCGTCATCGAATACGCGTTGGCGCGCTGGCTGATGCAGGTGGGGCTTGAGCCGCAGGCCATGATTGGCCACAGCATCGGCGAGTATGTCGCGGCCTGCGTGGCCGGAGTGCTTTCGCTCGAAGACGCGCTGCGGCTGGTCGCGACGCGGGGACGGCTGATGCAGGCGCTCGACGGCGGGACCATGCTCTCGGTGCAGCTCTCAGCGCCGGAAGCGCGACCTTGGCTCAACAATGATCTGTCGCTGGCGGCCGTCAACGCTCCCGGTTCGTGTGTCATCTCCGGCACGGCGGTGGCCGTCGGCAAGCTGGAGGAGGCGCTTAAAAAGAGAAAGATCCAGTGCCGTCGCTTGCATGCATCGCATGCCTTCCACTCAGCGATGATGGAGCCGGCGCTGGCGCCGCTGCGCGCAGTCGTCAGGCGTATCACATTGCACGCGCCGCGAATTCCGTATCTTTCAAACGTCACTGGCACGTGGGCCGGCGCGGAAGTGACCACCCCGGAGTACTGGGTGACGCACCTTCGCCGCACGGTCGAATTCTCCGCCGGGATCTCGGAGTTGCAAAAGGATCCGAGCCGGATTCTGCTCGAGGTCGGCCCCGGCCAGGCGCTCTGCGAGCTGGCCCGGAGCCATCGGGCGGCAACGGACGGCCCGCTCGCCATTGCTCTGATGCGACATGCCCGGGACCGCCGTTCCGAGCTCGCTCATCTCCTGGGCGCACTGGCGAAGCTCTGGCTGGCCGGCGGGAAGATCGACTGGCGCAAGCTCTATTCGGCAGAGCGCCGCCGGCGTCTGCCGCTGCCAACGTATCCGTTCGAGCGGCAACGTTTCTGGGTCGCGGCCCAACCGCTCGCGGCGCGCTGGTCCGACTCAGCCCGGCGAATCGAGAAGAAATCCCAGCTGGCCGATTGGTTCTATCTGCCATCCTGGAAGCGATCACTGCCGCCGCCGCCGCCGGCCGTCAACGGCGCACACCCGGCCGCGACTTGGTGGATCCTGATGGACGCAGAGGGGATTGGCAGCCGGTTGGTTCGGCACCTCGAAGGTCTCGGACAGCGTTGCGTTCGAATCCTGCCGACGGGACAGGCGGCGCAGGCCGATGAATGGGACTTCAACATCGATCCCGCATCGCCGCCGGAGTGGGACGAGCTCTTGCAGCGCCTGCTGCAATCGGACCGCAAGCCGCAGCACATCATTCATCTGTGGAATCTTGAGCGCGGCGCCGAGGAACGGCCCACAGGCGCTCCGCAGACCCGGTTCATCGAGCGGGGCTTTTACTCGCTGCTGCACCTGGCTCAGGCGATGGCCAAAGCGAACCTGATCGATCCCGTCAGGTTATGGCTGATCTGCAACCGGCTGCACAACGTTTCAGGCAATGAAACAACGGCGCCCGAGAAGTCGATGGCGCTGGGGCCTTGTCTGGTCATCCCGCAGGAACATACGAACATCCGTTGCCACGGCATCGACGTGGAATTGCCGGCACCCCACAGCCCAGAAACGGATGTATTGGCGGATGTCTTGCTGGCGGAGTTCTTCGCCGAGGCTCGCGAGCCTGCGATCGCTTACAGGGGAGAGTCACGTTGGCTCCGGGTTTACGAGCCCGTGCGCATCGGGGACGCACCGGAGGCGCGCCCGCCACTGCGCGAGGGCGGCGTCTATCTGATCGTGGGAGGGCTCGGCAGATTCGGCCTGTTGATCGCGAGGCATCTCGCCGAGGCCTACCGGGCGAAGCTGATCCTCACCGCGAGGCAACTCGTTCCCGCGCGCGAGCGGTGGGACGAACTAGTCGCGAATGCGGGCGATGAAGATCAGACCGCGTGGCGCCTTCGCAAGTTGATGGAGCTCGAGCGCCTCGGCTCAGAAGTGATGGTCCGGTCGCTGGATTTGACCGAGCCGCATCAGCTGCGGGCCATGCTCGAAGAGGCCGTCAACCGCTTTGGTGCTCTGAACGGCGTCATCCATGCGGCCGGCATCCAGGAGCACACGCCGCTGCTCGCCGCGACCCGCGCCGACTGCGAGCGGGTGTTCGCGCCGAAGGTTCAGGGATTGCTCTGCATCGAAGCAGCATTGCGCGGTCATGAGATCGATTTTTGTCTGCTCACTTCTTCGCTCTCGCCGCTCCTCGGCGGGCTCGGCTTCATCGCCTACTCTGCGGCGAATCTTTTCCTGGACGCCTTCGCGCAGCATGTTCGCAGCAGCCGGGGCTTGCCGTGGAGAACCATCAACTGGGAAAGCTGGCATCGCAGGGAGCTGCCGGCCGCTTCGGGCGCAGCGGCAATCGCCAACTTCGGAACCGAAACGGCAAAACTGGTGCTGTCGGACGAGGAAGTCATCGAGTGTTTCACGCGTGCCCTGGCCGTGCGACAGACGCCCCAGCTGATCATCGCGACCGGCGACCTCCAGCTGCGCACCGCTCAGTGGGTCAGACTCGAATCGCTGCGAGAGCAACAGCCGGAAGATCCGCCGCAAGCGCCGACGCCCACGCACAGCCGGCCAAGGCGGCAGAGTGATTGCATCGCGCCCAGGGATGAGATCGAGCGAATCATCGTCGAGGTCGGCCGCGGCGTACTCGGCATCGATGAAATCAGTGTCCATGACAACTTCTTCGAGATGGGCGGCAGCTCGTTGCTCGCGGTGCAACTGATCTCGAGGCTGCGGGAAGCCTTCCAGCAGCAGCTGCCGTTGCGCGCCTTGTTCGAGCGGCCCACGGTGGCCGGGCTGGCGGAGGTCATCCGTGCAGGGCAGTCAGCCGAGGAGCATTCGATCGAGATTGCCACTCTGCTGGCGGAGATCGAGACTCTGGATGAGGAAGAAGTGCAGCGGCGCCTGGCAGAGTCCTCCGCCATTGCGGAGGAGACTTGACTGCCTCGTCATCCATCCCGCTGGATCGCCACCTGAGCGTGAGAAGAGCAGATCGTGAGTGAACTGTCAGAGCGCATCGAGCGGCTGCCGCCTGAAAAGAAGGCACTCCTGCGACTGGCGTTGCAGGCAAAAGGGCTCAACCATCCGGCGGTGGATGTGATTCCCAAGGCGCCGCCCGGCGATTCCTATCCGCTTTCGTTCGCACAGCAGAGGCTCTGGTTTCTGGACCAGATGGCGCCGGGCAATGCTTTTTATAACGAACCGCTGCTGGCCGTGCGCATCGAAGGGCCGCTCAACCGCGCAGCACTCGCCGAGACCATCAACGAGATCGCGCGCCGTCACGAATCGCTGCGGACGAGGTTCGCCGACATCGACGGGCGGCCGGTTCAGATCATCACACCGGCGGCAGCTGTCCCGATCGCCTGCCACGATCTGCGCCATCTGCCGGTCGCCTCCCGCGAGGCTGAATTGCGGAGGCTGGCACAGGAGGAAGCCAGTCGGCCGTTCGAACTGGCGCACGGGCCGCTGCTGAGGGTCAGCCTCGTGAGACTCGATGAAGAGGACCACACGGCTTTTCTCGAGATGCACCACATCATCACGGACGGTTGGTCGAACCGCCTGCTGTTGCGCGAGATCCTGCTCCTGTACGGGGCCCTGTCCAGAGGCGAGCCGAACCCGCTGCCCAACGTGCCGATCCGATATGTCGATTTCGCCGTCTGGCAACGGAAGTGGCTGACGGGCGCGACGCTTCAGAAGCTGGTTGCTTATTGGACGCGGCAGCTCGCGGGGAACCTGCCGGTTACGCAACTGCCGGCGGACTTTTCCCGCCCGGCCGTGCAGCGTTATCTCGGCCGGCTCGAAACTCACATCATCGAGCCGGCATTGAGTGAAAGCGTGAGGCAACTGGGCCAGCGCCGGGATTGCACGCTGTTCATGACGCTGCTCGCCGCTTTCGTCACCTTGCTCCGCCGCTACACGGGCCAGGAGGAGATCGTCATCGGCACTCCGGTCGCCAATCGCAACCGGAGGGAGACGGAGTCCGTGGTCGGTTTTTTCGTCAACACCCTGGTCATGCGCGTTGACGTGTCGGGCAGCCCGCGCTTCACGGAGTTGCTGGACAGGGTCAGGAAGGTGGCTGTCGACGCCTATGCTCACGAGGATTTGCCATTCGAGAAACTGGTCGAGATCTTGCGGCCGGAACGCAACCTCGATCGCCAGGCTTTGTTTCAAATCATCTTCGGCCTGCACAACTACCCGGAGACGGCATACGACATACAGGTGGCGGGCCAGAAGCTGCGGCTGAGCCGCATGGAGGTGGACGGCGGGGAGTCGAAGGTGGATTGGGCGTTGTCGGTCACCGACCTGGAGCAAGCGGGCATCAAGGCGCAGATCAACTACAACACCGATTTGTTTCGAGCCTCGACCATGAGCCGTCTGCTGCGTCACTACGAAACTATTCTGCGCCACGTCACGGCAGCGCCCGACACCCGATTGAACGCGATTCCGCTCTTCTGTGCGGCTGACAGCCAGGCGCCGGTGGCAGCCTCAGCAAAGCCCCAGGATGCCATCCGGGAGAAATTGCAGACCGTCCGACGCAAACCCGTTCTCATCAACGGTGAACAAGAGGGCTGCTGATGCCGAGCACGCCGTCGTATCTGAAACCGAACGCCCGCACCGAGCCATTGCTGCGCCAGTGGTATGCGGTGTCACTGGCAGTCCCGCCAGCGACCGGGGCGATGTTTCTGGCCAACTCACAGATCCAGATCATGAAGTCCTATGTGCTATCGCCCGCAATGCATGCGGCGGCGTCACGGGATCCCGCGATGATCGGCGGCCCTTTCATCAACTATGCCGAGAGCCGGGTGACGGAGGTCCAGGCGCTACTCGATCGCACCCTGGCGCAGGCGCGGCCAATCCTTGCTTTCGCCGATGGCATCCGCGCTCTGGATCAATTGTTGAGCCGGGAGGCGAAAGGGTATTCGCTCGAGCCGCTCTATGCTCGAGTCCCGGAGGTGTTGCAGGGATATGTGGAATTGACCTATGACCTGCACCATGTCCCCTCGTTCCGGTTGATCGAACGGCTGCTGTATCGAACGCCCGTCTACGATCGCGCCTCGCAACGCATCGGGCTGTCACTGGTGGATCAGGATGAGCGACCCTTTGTCCTGAGCACACCGCGCCTGCCGGGGAGTGACTATCTATGCCTCGACCTCGCCTTCGACGATCGGCGCTTGGATGATCTGTTCGAGATGAGGAAGCGGCCGCGGCCGGTGGAAGAGATCGCCGCGCTGCTGGAGGTCGAGAGCACGCACAGGTCTCTGTTCCAGACATTCTTTACCGAAACACCTCCGGATCCCCATCCCGATGCCCGGTTCGAAGGGGCGGGGCTGCGGATTCGCTATTTCGGCCATGCCTGCCTGTTGATTGAAACCACGCAGGTCAGCATCCTGACCGATCCGATGCTCAGCTATGAGTACCAGAGCCACATCCCGCGTTACACATTTGGCGACCTCCCGGAGGTGATCGACTACGTCATCATCACTCATGCCCATCTGGATCATGCGGTGCCGGAATTCCTGCTCCAGCTGCGTCACAAGGTCCGTCGGGTGATCGTCCCCAGAAACAACCGTGGCTCACTGGCGGATCCTGCGCTGCAACTGTTGCTGAACCATCTCGGGTTTCGCGAGGTCGTGAGCCTCGATGAGTTTGAAAGTGTCGAATTCGAGGGGGGCAGCCTCACGGCCCTGCCTTTTCTCGGCGAACATCACGATCTGGATGTCCATAGCCGGATCGAATATCTGGTCCGCGCCCACGGCAAGTCCATTGTGGTGGCGGCGGACGCCTGCAATCTGGAGACCAAACTCTACCGGCATCTGCACGCTGAATACGGCGACATCGACGCGCTGTTTCTTGGCATGGAATGCGATGGCGCTCCGCTGTCATGGTTCTACGGCCCGCTGCTGCTGCGAAAACCGAATCGCGAGATGGACTATTCGCGTCAGGGTTCCGCGTGCAATTACCAGCGCGCCATCGATCTGGCCGACAGCCTGCATTGTAAAAGAGCTTACGTGTATGCGATGGGGCTGGAGCCCTGGCTGAGCTACATCATGAGCATCCACTGGAGCGAGGATTCGCTCCAGATCAGCGAGTCGGATAAATTCCTGACCAGTTGCCGCCGCCGGGGGATCGAGGCCGAACGCTTGTTCGGACAAAAGACCATTTATCTGTAGTCTCGATTCAGCTGCCGGCCCTTCGCGGCAGCCACACTCGCCCGTGAAATCTTTCACGTGCCACGCCACTTCACGCATAGCTGTTTGCTGGTTCTCTTCGCTGCGGCCAGCTGGCTGCGCAAAATACTTCCCCGTCTGCCGCCATCCACGAGCATTGCCGGTTCAACTTGCGCACCATCCGCCGGGCGACTTCTAATGAAAGGATGGACCGGGAGATTTGATCAGCGTTTACCGAGCGGGCTGACGGATGGGACTATGAGCAGGGAAAAGCTGGCAGGCTATCGGCTGTCGCCGCATCAGGAACATGTGTGGCGGCTGCGCCAGCAACTGTCTGCCTGCAACTGGGTAGGGACACTGTCGATCGATGGCGATCTCGACATCGGCCTTCTGCACGCGGCGCTCGGCTCGATCGTGAGCCGTCACGAAATACTGCGCACCTCTTTTCATGTTCCGCCGGGCGCGGCGTTGCCGCTTCAGGTCATCAGCGAACGTTCGGATGTTACTTGCGAAGTGATCGACTTGAGCGCGCGCAGTAGTGCGGAGCAGGCGCAGTTCCGGGATGCCTATCTGGTGGAAGCGATCCGCCGCCCCATCGATCCGCAGCGGCCGCCTGCCTTGCGCGGCGCGTTGCTGATGCTGAGTCGCGACCAGCATGAGCTGGTGATCACGCTCCCGGCGCTGTGCGCGGATGCGGCCACGGTGAGGGTCCTGGCGCAAGAAATCGCCCGCTGTTACGCGGGGCGCGCCGACCTGCCGGAGGAAATAGTTCAATATGCGGACTACGCCGAACTCCAATACGCGATGCCGGACTCGGGCGATGATTCGGACCGCGTCGAACACTGGCTCAGGCAGACTCTCCTGTCGCATCCGTCACCGTCTGTGTTCGGGCAACGGCGAGCGGCGCAGGAGTCGGCCTTCGAGCCCCGCATACTGCGACTGAGCTTGAAGCCTGAACTCACCTCGGGAATCGCAGCCGCCGCCCGGCGCTGCGGAACCGAGCAAGCCACTTTCCTGCTTGCCTGCTGGCAAATCCTGCTATGGAGGCTGACCGGCGCATCGGACATCGTCGTATGGCGGCTGTTCGATGACCGCTCGGACGAGGCGTTGCAGGACTTGCCGGGACTCTATGCCAGATGGCTCCCCATTCACTGTTATATCGATGGCAAGTTCCACCTGGTTGAACTGGCGGCGCAGGTGTCGGAAACGATCCGGCAAGCCGCTCGGCAGCAGGGATACTTTTCCTGGATCGCCTGCAGCGCGCAGGAAGCAGGATCTTTGCAATGCTCGAAGTTTCCGCTCGGGTTCGAGTTCCTGGACTGCGAGCGTGCATTTCGCGCCGGCGGCGTGAGCATCGCCGCCCGCCAACAATATAACTGCACCGACGCTTTTCGTATCAAGCTCTCGGTGCTGAGGGTGAATGGGGAACTGGCAGCGGAACTTCATTACAACGGGGCGCTCTTTGACTCCTCAACCATCGAGCGAATGGCGCGCAGCCTGGCAGCCCTCATCGACAGCGCGATTTGCGGGACGCAGACAGCGATCGCCTATTTGCCGGCGATGGATGACGGCGAGCGGCATCGGATACTCACCGCCTGGAACCGCACCGAACGGGCGTTGCCGTCCACAGAACTCTTTCATCAGCGCTTTGAGGCCCAGGCGCGGCAGCGTCCCGGTCAGGTCGCGATCGAATGCGGCGACGTGAAGCTCACCTATGCCGAGCTCAACGAGGCGGCCAACCGGCTGGCCAATTACCTGCGGCGCGTTCATCGGGTGCAAGCGAACGACCGCATCGGCCTGCTCGCCGGTCCATCGGAGCGTTACCTGATCGCGTTTCTGGGCATCTTGAAGGCCGGGGCCGCGTATCTTCCCATCGACTTGCAGTATCCGCAGGAGCGACGGGACTTCATCATCCGGGATTCGGGATTGAAGCTGCTGATTCAGGATACGGCAGAGCTGCTCGATGCACCGGTTCCGGTCTTCGCACTCAACTTTCAGCTCAATGCCACCGGGGACTCCGCCGAGAATCCGGCTGCTCCCGTCGGCCCACATGACCTGGCCTATGTGATTTACACGTCCGGCACCACCGGGACGCCCAAGGGAGCCATGCTTCATCATCACGGGCTTCGCAATTTGGTGCTGGCGCAGGCAGCGGCCTACGGACCGCTTGAGAACGCGCGAGTGCTGCAGTTCGCATCGTTCGGCTTCGATGCCTCGGTGTTTGAATTTTGTCTGGCGCTGGCGCACGGGGGGACCTTGTGTGTGGCACAGCGCGAGCAGCTCCGGCCCGGCCCCGAACTCATCCAGTTCCTGCGCGATCAAGCGATCTCTGTTTTCGATACGACGCCGGGCGTATTGGCGGCGCTGGATTGGGCGGATCTGCCGCGACTGGAACTGATCGTCTGCGCCGGCGAGAGTTGCCCGCCAAGCGTGGTGCAGAAGTGGGCCGCTGGCCGCAGGCTCTTCAATGCCTACGGTCCGACGGAAACGACGGTCTGGGCTACCTCCGCTGCATGCGATGCGTCCGGGCTGGAAGCACCGCCCATCGGCCGTCCCGTGGTGAACACGCAGGTCTACATTCTCGATTCCTATCTGCAACCGCTGCCGATCGGCGCTCCGGGTGAACTCATGATCGGCGGGGCGGGGCTGGCCCGAGGTTATCTCGCAAGGCCAGAGTTGACGGCCGACAGGTTCGTCCCGCACCCATTCGCCAGGCGTGCCGGCGAGCGACTCTATCGAACCGGCGACCTGGCGCGCTGGCTGCCCGAGGGCAATATCGAGTTTCTCGGCCGCCTCGATCATCAAGTGAAGGTGCGCGGTTTCCGGATCGAAGTCGGTGAGATCGAGTCGCTGCTGCTGCAGCATCCGGCGCTTCGCGAAGCGCTCGTCATCGCACGTGAAGATGAGCCGGGCGACCGGCGTCTGGTCGCCTATCTCGTGCGGGATACGCAGTACCAGGACGAATCGTTGCAGAGCGAGCAGCTCTCGCAGTGGCAGGAAACATTCGAGGAGATCGATTATTCGCAGGCCGGAGCCTCGGAAGATCCGCAGTTCAATCTGGCGGGCTGGAGGAGCTCATCGACGGGTGAGCCGATTCCCGCGGACCAGATGCGCATGTGGGTTCGCCATACGATCGAGCGGATTGGAGGTCTTCACCCCTCACGGACGCTTCGAGATCGGCTGTGGTACCGGCCTGCTGCTGTTCCCTCTGGCACCGCTCAACGAGCTTTACACTGGCCTCGACTTCTCCGGCTTTTCGCTCTCGTCCGTGCGGCGCGGCCTGCGCCGCCACCCCAAGCTGCGCGATCGCGTTCAACTTCTCCAGTGCTCCGCGCATCAACTCCAGGACCTGCCGGATGCCGGATTCGATACGGCCATTCTCAACTCCGTCATCCAGTACTTTCCCAGCCTCGAATACCTGCTGCTGGTCATCGAGCGGCTGCTTCCCAAGCTCGGCACCGGCGGGCGCATTTTCTTGGGCGACGTTCGCTGCCTGCCGTTGCTCCGTGCGCTGCATGCTTCGGTGCAACTCGCCGGCGGGCATCCGGAGTTGCCGCTCGGGCAGCTGAGTGATCGCATCGAATCGGCCGTGCGCAACGACCCCGAGCTGGTGCTCGATCCACGTTTGTTCGCCGCGCTGCCGGCGCGCTTTCCCCGCATCGGCGCCGTCGAGATCTGGCCCAAGCGGGGCGGATATGAGAACGAGCTCAACCGTTTCCGCTATGACGTCGTGTTGCATCTGGATCGAGCCGCGCCGGTCCGCGATCCGGATTGGCAATATTGGCAGCCAGGGCTTGCGCCGCTGGAGGTTCGCTATCGGCTCAAAGTCGACGGTTGCCCGGAAGTGTGTCTGCGCGACGTCCCAAATTCACGAGTCGCCGCTGCCGTCGCTGCTGCCGACCTGCTGCGCCATCCGTTGCCCGGCGCCACGGTCGAACAACTGCATTGCGACCTGCTGGTCGCACAGGAGGAGGGCATCGATCCTGAAGAGTGGTGGCGCCTTGGGGCGGAAGAAGGTTTTGAGGTAGAGATCAGTTGGGTTCGCGGTGCCGAGGGCGGCCGCTATGACGTAGCAGTTCGCCGCCCCGACAGTGCGCTGCCGCCGATTCGCTGGAACGCTTCCGCCGAACCGCCTCTGCCGTTGGCGCGCTACGCCAATGCGCCCATCAACGCGAAACTGGCCACCGGGTTGATCACGCAACTAAAAGATCAGCTCGGCAGCAGATTGCCGCAGTACATGGTGCCTTCGGCGTTCGTATTGCTGGACGCTCTGCCGTTGACTGCACATGGCAAGATCGATCGGGATCGGCTGCCGGCGCCGGCCGGCGGCGAATTGCGCAAGGACGGCCCGATTCCAGCAGCCCATACGCCGACGCAGGAAGTGCTGGTGAGTATCTGGCAGCAGGTGCTGGGACTGAATCAGATCGGCACTCAGGACGATTTTTTCCAGATCGGCGGGCATTCGCTGCTCGCGACCCAGGTCATCGCCCGCGTCAACAAAACCTTTCAGGTCGAACTGCCGGTCCGCAGCGTGTTCGAAGCGCCGACCATCGCAGCTTTGTCGCAGGTGATCGTTCATTCTCGACAGGTTGGGCGGCGCGTGCAGGATGACCAGCTGCAACCGGTGCCGAGAACCGGCAGCCTCTCGCTGTCATTCGCGCAACAGCGGCTCTGGTTCCTCGATCAGATGGAGCCGCAAAGTTCGTTTTACAACATCCCGGCGGGCGTGCGGCTGCGGGGGCAGCTGAACGTGGCGGCGCTGCAGAGGAGCGTCGATGAAATCATCCGCCGTCATGAGTCGCTGCGGACCCGATTCGAAAATCGGCAGGGGCAGCCGTTTCAAGTGGTAGATCCGGCGACGTGCCGGTCCATTCCGGTCCGCGACCTGAGCTGGCTGTCCGATCACGAGCGGGAGGCTGAAGCGCGCCGGGTCGCGATGGCCGAATTCACCAAACCGTTCGACCTGGCGCACGGCCCGCTGGTGAGACTGCTGCTGATCAAACTGGAAGAAGACCATCACATTGCACTGTTGACGCTTCACCACGTGGTCAGCGATGGCTGGTCTATTGGAATTTTTGTCCGCGAGATCGCGGCGCTCTATCCCGTGTATTGCAGCGGCGCCCCCTCACCTTTGCCGGAGCTACGAATTCAATATGCGGATTTCGCGCACTGGCAGCGGCACTGGTTGGAAGGTGAGATCCTCGATCACCAACTACGGTACTGGTGCGAGCGGATGGCGGAGGCCCCGCCGAGGCTCGATCTGCCGACCGATTTCCCGCGCCCGGCCATACAGACCTTCAACGGCTCGACGCGATATTCCATCCTTCCCAAGGCCACTCTGGAGCGGCTCGAGGCCTTGACCCGCCAGGAAGGCGCCACGGTCTTCATGACTCTGATGGCAGCCTTCCAGATCCTGCTCTACCGCTACACGGGGCAGATCGACATCTGTGTGGGAACTCCGATTGCGAACCGCGAACGCGAGGAGGTCGAAGACCTGATCGGCTTTTTCGTGAACACGCTGGTGTTGCGCACCAGGCTCGATGGTTCCCGCAGCTTTCGCGACACCTTGGCGCGCGTTCGCGAGGTGGCGCTGGGCGCTTACGACCATCAGGATCTGCCCTTTGAGAGGCTGGTCGAAGTCCTGCAGCCGCAGCGGGATTTGAGTCGATCGCCGCTGTTCCAGGTCTGGTTCGCGCTGCAAAACGCACCCATGGGAGCGCTCAAGATTCCAGGGCTGACGTTGAGCTTCGTCGATCTGGTGCCGCCGACGGCCAAGTTCGACCTTTCTGTCTCCACGATGATCCTGGCGGAAGGATTACATCACGCTTGGGAGTTCAATACGGACCTGTTCCGGGAAGCGACCATCGAGCGAATGATGGGGCATTTCGAGGCGTTGCTGGAGGCGATCGTGGAGAGTCCACAAGCGCCGCTGTGCGCCCTTCCGATGCTATCGCCTCGCGAGCGGCTGACGCTGCTGCGCGAGTGGAACGAGACCGCAGCAGCGCTGCCGTCAGTGGAAACGATCCCGCAGCTGTTCGCGGCGCAGGCCCGCCAGAGGCCCGATCGCTTGGCCCTCGCCTGCGGTGAGCAGCGGCGTTCGTATGGTCAACTGGAAGAGAACTCGAACCGGCTGGCGAGATTTCTGCGCAGACAGGGAGTGGGCAGAGGATCGCTGGTGGGAATCAGCCTGCCGCGATCGGTGCCGATGGTGGAGGCGGTGCTGGGCGTGATGAAGGCGGGCGCGGCCTATGTGCCGCTGGATCCGTTGTATCCGCAGGCAAGGTTGAGATTGATGATCGAAGACTCCGGGATGGAGGTTCTACTCGGGGATAAAGAGGCGGCATGGACTGAGGGAATCGGGAAGCTCACGCGAGTAGTGGATGCGCAGCGACAGGAGCGTGAGATCGCGAAGGAGGAAGCATCGCAGCCTGCGGTAGAGATCTGCGGTGAGGATGCGGCGTATGTGATCTATACCTCGGGCTCGACCGGCAAGCCCAAGGGTGTCCAGGTGCCGCACGGCGCGCTCAGCAACTTTTTGCAGTCCATGCGCGATAAGCCCGGCATAGGCGCAGACGACGTGTTGCTTGCGGTAACTTCACTGTCGTTCGATATCGCCGGGCTGGAATTGTATTTGCCTCTGATCTCCGGTGCGACAACCGTGATTGTCAGCCGTGAAGTGGCGAGTGATGGGTTCAAGCTCGCCGAGGCATTGCGCCAATCCGAGGCGACTGTGATGCAGGCGACACCATCCACGTGGAGGATGCTGGCATCGAGCGGCTGGCAGGGCGATCGTTCCCTGAAGATGCTCTGCGGCGGCGAAGCCCTCGCGCCGGATCTGGCTGAGCAGATGCTCAAGTGGCGCGGCCAGGTTTATAACCTGTATGGACCGACCGAGACGACCATCTGGTCAACGTTGTCGCGCGTCACCTCGGAAGATCCTTCCTCGCTCGGACGTCCCATCGCGAACACGCAATGTTACGTTTTGGACGCGATGCTCGGCCTGGCCCCGACCGGCGCCCGGGGCGAGTTGTACATCGCGGGCGAGGGGCTCGCGCACGGATATGTGAATCAACCGGCGTTAACCGCCGAACGTTTCCTTCCGGATCCGTTCAGCGAAGCGGCCGGAGCGAGGATGTACCGCACCGGGGATCTGGCGCGCTACCGCGATGAGGGCAGTCTGGAATTTCTCGGGCGCCGCGACCATCAGGTCAAGCTCCGCGGGCATCGCATCGAGATCGGCGAGATCGAGAATTCCTTGAGAACGCATCCCATGATCGCCGAGGCAGTGGTCTGCGCATCCGCGGAGAACCCCGGTGACCTGCAACTGGTCGCTTACCTCACGACCGATCCGGATTACGCCACTGCCCGAGGAGGCTCTGCTGGTCAAGACCGCGAAGCCGAACATCTCGGCCAATGGCAGATGGTCTGGAACAAAACCTATGATGCAGCGGCCGCCGATCAGGACCCCGAGTTCAACATCGCGGGTTGGCACAGTTCATACACCGGCCAGCCGATTCCTCCAGAGCAGATGCGTCTGTGGGTCTGTCACACCCTTCGAGCGCATTTCAGCCCTGCGCCCTGCCAAGCTGCTCGAAATAGGCTGTGGAACGGGTCTGCTGCTCTTGCCGCTCGCACCGGCATGCCAGCTCTATCTGGGACTCGATTTCTCGGCCGCCTCGCTTGAACACATTCAGCGCCAGCTGCGCCGCTGCGGCCGGTCGCATGGCCCGGTTCGATTGTTACAACGCCAGGCTCACGAACTGGACGATCTGGAGGCCGGAGGTTTCGATACTGCCGTGCTCAACTCCGTGGTCCAGTATTTCCCGAGTCTCCACTACCTGCTTCGGGTGCTCGATGCGCTCATGCCGAGGATGGCCGCAGGGGGACGTATTTTTCTCGGAGACTTGCGGAGTTTGCCGCTGCTCGAAGCCTTCTGCGCTTCAGTGGAGTTGCAGCGTGCGTCGAAGCTGCGGTCTCGGCCACAACCTTGCGCCAGCGGGTCGCGCAACGCGTGGAGCGAGAGACGGAGCTCGTGATCGACGCGAGGCTGTTCGGATTGCTGAAGGCACGCTGGCCCAGGTTGGGCCGGGTGGAAGTCATGCCCAAGCGTGGCGGCTACCTCAACGAGTTGAGCCGGTTTCGTTATGACGTGGTGTTGCATCTGGATGAGCGGGCGGAGCGAGAGGGACGCTGGAGGACATGGGTGCCAGGCATGACGCCTGAGGATGTAGCCCGCGAATTGAGAGCCGGCGGCACAGAGGAAGTGTGCCTGAGAAGCGTTGCAAATGCCCGGGTGGAGCGGGCCATCGCCATTGCCGACGCATTGAAAGATACCACCGAGATCAAGAGTGCCGGCGAGATCCGCGCGAAGGTGCACGGTGCAGATGTGAAGGGAGTGGACCCGGAGCGGTGGTGGGAGATGGGACACCGCGAAGGGCTGCACGTGGAGGCGAGTTGGGCGAGCGGCGGCGACGACGGCAGCTACGATGTGATCGTGCGCAGAAGCGCGAGCGGACTTGCGACCCTGAAGTGGGCGGATCATGAAGAGGAGCCGCGGAAGTTATCCGCGTATGCAAACGTCCCGCTGCGAGCCAGGGCAGTGGCGGAGACGATGTCGACATTGAAAGAGTATCTGCGTGAGAAGCTGCCTGAGTATATGTGCCCCTCCGCCTTCGTCCTGCTGGAACGGATGCCCCTGACGCCGAACGGCAAAATTGACCGGAAGGCACTGCAGGCCATGGGGCGAACCCTCGCGGATGACCGGCTGTATGTGCAGCCCCGCTCGGCGGCGGAGCAGACCCTGACCCAGATCTTCGGCAAGGTGCTGCACCAGGAACGTATCGGCAGCAACGACAACTTCTTTGATCTGGGCGGACACTCGCTGCTCGCAACTCAGGTCGTCTCGAAGATCCGCGACGAATTTCATATGGATCTTTCGTTGCGCATCCTGTTCGAAGCGCCCACTGTGGCGCGCCTCGCACGGCGCATCGAAGCGCTGCGCAGCGAGGCGGCGAAATCGACACTTCCGGTGCTCGCCAGAGCGCGTGGCGAAGGCGACCTGCCGCTTTCATTCTCTCAGCAGCGGCTGTGGTTTCTCGATTACCTTGAACCAAACAGCCCGGCATACAACATGCCAGCGGCGGTGCGGCTGGAAGGCCAGCTGGATGTCGAAGCATTGGAGCGGACGCTGACCGAGATCGTCAGGCGTCACGAGGTGCTGAGGACACGATTCCGGGAGGTCAACGGGCAACCTGTCCAGGTGATCTGCGCTGCCGCCGCTGTGACTTTTCCGGTCGAAGATCTCACCGCCATCGCAGCGGGCGAGCGTGAGGCTGTTGCCGCGAGAATTTTGAATGCAGAGGCCAATCGGCCCTTCAATCTGGCCGACGGCCCGTCGCTCAGAGTCCGCCTGCTGCGTCTGGCGCCCGATACACACACCGTGCTGGTCACGATGCATCACATCGTGAGCGACGGCTGGTCCATGAACATCTTCATCCAGGAGGTCAAGGAATTATATGGGGCCTTGAGCAGCGGCCGGCCGTCACCGCTTGAGGAACTGCCCATTCAATACGCGGACTACGCGCTCTGGCAACGAAAGTGGTTGGACGGTGAAATACTCGAAACGCAGTTGGCCTACTGGCGGGAGCGACTGCAAGGGATGCCGCCGATGCTCGAACTGCCGACCGACAAACTGCGTCCCGGAGTTCCTTTGTCTGGAGGCGCGCGCGTGGTTCGCCAATTGCCGCCGGATATCTCGGAGGCCTTGCGCACGCTCTGCAGACGCGAGGAGGTCACTGCGTTCATGGCGCTGCTGGCAGCGTTCCAGGGGCTGCTCTGGCGCTATACCGGGCAGGAAGACATCGCCATCGGGACGCCGGTCGCGGGGCGCAACCGCAGCGAACTGGAAGGACTCATCGGCTTTTTCGTCAATACGCTCGTGCTGCGGATCGACCTCTCGAACGACCCGAGCTTCTCGGAGCTGTTACGGCGCGTCCGGAAGGCGGTACTGGAGGCGCTGGAGCATCAGGAGGTGCCCTTCGAGCGATTGGTCGAAGCGCTACAACCGCAACGCCATCTGAGCGTCACGCCGCTCTTTCAGGTGATGTTTGCGCTGCAGAGCCTGCAACCGCAGAGCTTCCACTTGCCGGGCTTGACGCTCTCGCCCGTGCAGCTGGAGCGCCGGACCTCGATCTTCGATCTCAATCTCGACATCACGGAACACGAAAACGGACTGATCGCGGCTCTGGACTACAACACCGATCTGTTCTACCGCGAGACCGTTGAGCGCCTGCTTGCGCATCTGGAAGTCCTGCTTCGGACCGCGGTGACCGCGCCGCAGACGCGGCTGTCGGATCTGCCCATGTTGACCGAGCCCGAACGCAAGCGGGTGTTGCTCGAATGGTCGGGCGGCGGGATGGAAGAGGCGGGCCGACAACTCGTGCATCGTGTGATTCAGCAGCGCGCGTGCGAGGCACCCGCCGATGCCGCGCTCTGCTGTGAAGGCGAGACGATCTCTTACGGCGAGCTCGAGAAGAGAACGAACCAGCTCGCCCGATTTCTCAGGGAGTACCAGGTTGGCGCGGAATCGGTCGTCGGGATCCTCGCGGACAAATCCGTCGAGGCGGTCGTCGCAATGTTGGCGACATTGAAGGCCGGCGCCGCCTTCCTGCCGCTAGATCCTGGATACCCGCCCGAACGCTTGCACTACATGGTTGCCGATGCAAACGTTCGTGTTCTATTGACATGCTCCGAACTCGCTCACCAGCGGCCGCTGCCAGCGGCGCGGATCATCTGCCTCGACACCCAATGGGCCGAGATTTCACAACGCGACGCCTCGGCATTCCAGACGCGGGTCGACCCCGACAATCTGGCCTATGTCATCTACACCTCAGGGTCGACCGGAAATCCGAAGGGAGTGATGATCGCGCACAGGCAACTGGCCTCGTTCGTCGAGGTCGCGGTACCCAAGTTTGGTCTGCGCCGGATAGATCGCCTGCTGCAGTTCGCCTCGCTGAGTTTCGATGTCACTATTGAAGAGATCTTCCCGACGCTGGCGGTTGGGGCGACGCTCGTTATTCGAGGCGAGCCGCCGCTGCCTGCAGAGCTGGCCGAGACCATCGAGCGGCACAGCGTGACCGCAGTCGAGTTACCGAGCGTCTACTGGTACGAGTGGGTTGGCGAGTTGCAGCGGCGGAAGCGGCGGATTCCACAGCGGCTGTCGCTGGTCATCGTCGGAGGTGAAGCGCCGCGGTTGGAAAAGGTGACGCAGTGGCGTGAAGTCGCCACCCCGACGGTCGCTTTGAGTCATGTCTACGGGCTGACCGAGACGGCCGTCAGCTCATCGACCTACGAGCTGCGGGGGCTCGCGCAGCCGGAAACGACGGGCCTCACGTTGCCCATCGGCCGCCCCTGGCCCAACCAGCGAATGTACCTGCTCGATGCCAACTTTCGGCCGCTCCCGCCGGGAATCCCCGGCGGGATCTATATCGGCGGGGATGTGCTGGCGCGCGGCTACCTGGGGTTGCCCGGCAAGACGGCCGAGAGATATGTTCCGAACCCGTTCGCTTCCCGGCCCGGTGACAGGTTGTATCGAACCGGAGACCTGGCCAGATATCTGCCCGATGGCAACATCGAATTTCTCGGACGCATCGACAATCAGTTGAAGATTCGCGGGTACCGCATCGAGCCGGGCGAAATCGAAGCCGCCCTCGGCCGACACCCGGAGGTGAGCGAAGCCGCGGTGGTGGCTCAGAAAACCGGCCGGGGCGATCGCCGACTGGTGGCCTATCTCACCGCCGCAGAGCCGGGGCCTGCGCAGGCCGAGTTGCGCGAGTTTCTGCAACAGCAGCTTCCGGAATATATGGTGCCCGCGTTATTCGTGCGCCTGGATTGCTTCCCGCTCACGCTGAGCCGAAAGGTCGATCGCAAATATCTCTCTTCGCTTAGCCACGAGCGTGACACGGCGGCGCACGAATACGTCGCGCCGCAGACCGCCGAGGAAGTGAAACTCGCGGCCATCTGGGCGGAAGTACTGGAGGTCGAACGCGTCGGACTGAACGACGACTTCTTCGACCTCGGAGGGCATTCGCTGCTGGCGATCCAGGTCACTTCGAGAGTGCGCGAGGCGTTCGGCCTCGAAGTCCCGCTCCGCGCCATCTTTGAGTGGCCGAGCCTCGGTAGTTTCGCCCGTGCGCTGCCCCGCGATGGCTGCGCCGCCGCACCTGCCATCGTCCGCGCCGAAACCGTGGAAGAGGAAGAACTGCTGTCGAGAATCGACCGGTTGTCCGACGCGGAAGTCGACACGCTGCTGGGCGAGTTGCTGGTGGATGGAAACGAACGATGAGCCATGCAACCGACCTTCCGCTCCAGGACAAGCGCGCCCTGCTGGCTCGCTTGCTGCGTGACCGGGCGAAACGTCCGCAGGCCCACCCCGTCTCGTTCGGTCAGCAGCGCCTGTGGTTTCTGGAGCGCCTCGATCCGGCCAACGCGTACATCATGCCCGCCGCGCTCCGCCTCAAGGGAGCACTGGATCTGCGCGCCCTCCAGGCCAGCCTCGATGAGGTAGTGCGAAGGCACGCGATCCTGCGAACGACCCTCTCGGAGGTCGAGGGCGAGCCTGTGCAATTCGTGCATCCCGCGGCGACCCTTGAGCCGAGCGTGCAGGACCTGAGTGATCTCGCGGCACACGAGCGCGAACGGCGCGCCGCTGAAATCCTCATGGAGGAGGTGAGGCGTCCCTTCAATCTCGAGGCGGGGCCGCTGTGCCGGGTCACCCTCCTGCGCCTGGCCGACGATGAACACGTCATGCTCATCAACCTCCATCACATCGTCACCGATGGCTGGTCAACGGCGATTCTCATCCGCGAGCTGGTCGCGCTCTACAAGGCCGCGATCGTTGGCCAACCATCGCCGCTTCCGGCGCTGCCGATCCAATATACCGATTATGCGAGGTGGCAGCGGACGCGGCTGGAGACAGAGGCCTTCACCGCCGAGATGGAGTACTGGCGCAAGCAACTGGCCGGACCCTTGCTGAAGGTGGAATTGCCGACCGACTACCCGCGCCCCTCGGCACACGACTACAGCGGCGCCAGCTGCATCAGACTTCTGGATCAGCGAATGGCTGAGGCGCTCTCTCTTCTCAGCCGGCGCGAGGGCGCGACCCTCTTCATGATACTGCTCGCCGCCTTCAAAACATTACTCTACCGGCATACACGGCAGGAGGATGTGGTGCTCGGCACGGCGGTCTCCGGCCGCCAGCGCGCGCAGACCGAACCTCTCATCGGCTTTTTCGTCAACACCCTGCTGTTGCGCACCGACTTATCAGGCGGGCCCACGTTCCTCGCAGTCCTGCGGCGCGTCAAAGAGGTCTCGCTCGGCGCGCTGGCGAATCAGTTTGTGCCTTTCGAGAAACTGGTTGAGGCGTTGAATCCGGAGCGCAATCTCGGCAAGAACCCGCTCTTTGAAATCCTGTTCAACTTCGGGAACATGCCGCGCGCAACGGTGGATCTCGCAGGGCTTTCGCTGAGCTTCGTCGAGCTCGCCGGAGCGCAGGCCCGGCACGCCATCACGCTCTACGCCGACGAAGGCAATGACCAGATCGCACTTTCGCTCGTCTACCAGCGCGCTCTGTTTTCTGCCGAGCGGATGCAGAGCCTGCTTTCGCAGTATGTTCATCTGCTCGGGCAGATCATGGAGACGCCAGAGGCGCCGATCGACTCGTACTCGCTGTGTGCGCCAGAAACGCGACACCTGTTGCCGGATCCGCGAGAGCCGCTCGCAGTGCTGTCTTACGAGCCGGTGACCGAGACCTTCAGGCGCTGGGTCGAGCGCACGCCTGACGCGCCGGCCGTCCGTCAGTTCGGACGTGAGTTCAGCTATCGCGAGCTTCAGGACCGCGCGATTGGAATCTCCCGGCGTTTGGCTGCTGCCGGATGCCGCCCGGGTGAAACCGTGGCGGTGCTCGGCCCGCGCAGCTTCGGCCTGATCGCCGGCATCATCGCGAGTATGCAAGTCGGCGGCGTTCTGCTTCTGATCGATCGCACGCATCCCGAAAATCGCCGGAACCAGCTGCTGGCCGAAGGCCGCGCGCGTCAGATAATGATGGTCTGCGAAAACGATGCGAAGGAGCGCGAATTGGCTGACTGCGCCCGCTTGCCGGTGACCCGTATCGCCGCGCTCGACGGTGCAATCATCGACGGTGCAAACGATCCGGCGCAGCTTACGGACTTCCGGCCGGGGCCCGATCATCCAGCCTATATTTGCTTCACGTCGGGCTCGACCGGCACTCCCAAAGGCGTGCTATGCACTCATCGAGGGCTTGCGCACTTTATCTCGTGGGAGATAGAGGAGTTCGGCGTCGGTCCCGCCGACCGCGTGGCGCAACTGTCCAGGCTCTCCTTCGACGTGGCGATGCGGGATCTCTTCTTACCGCTCACGAGCGGGGCGACGCTGTGCCTGCCGCCCGACCAGACGCAGTTCGATACCAGTCAAATCCTCCATTGGTTGGAATCGGAATGCATTTCTCTCATTCATATCGTGCCGGCGGTGGCCCAGGCCAGCCTCGCCAGCGTCGCGCCCGGCATCACGCTGCAGCGTCTGCGCTGGGCGCTCTTTGCCGGCGAAGCCTTGACGGAACATCTGGTGCGCCGATGGCGTGATTGCTTTCCGGACAGCGGCGAGATCGCCAATCTCTATGGCCCGACCGAGACTACGCTCGCAAAATTCTGCTATCGCATTCCACGTTCGCTTCCGCCTGGCATCCAGCCTGTCGGCCGACCGCTGCCGCACACTCAGGGGCTGGTGTTGAACGAGGGCGGCCAGTTGTGCGGCATTGGCGAACCCGGCGAGATCGTCATCCGCACGCCGTACCGGAGCCTCGGCTATATCAACTCCCCGGGCGCGCGGGACAGTAAGTTCGTCGCCAATCCGTATCGAGACGATCCGGAGGATTTGCTTTATTACACCGCAGATCGCGGCAAGTATCGCGCCGACGGGCTGCTCGAGATTCAGGGGCGCCTCGATCGGCAGGTGAAGATCGGCGGCGTTCGCATCGAACTGGGTGAGATCGAGTCGGTCATCGTCAGCCACCCTGATGTCAGCGCCTGTGTCGCCGCGGTGCGGGGCGACTCGGACGAGGATCGAAGGCTGGTCGCGTATCTTGTTCCGGAGCCGGGCGCGTCTGCGTCCATCAGGAGCGTGCGGGCACTGGTCCAACGCGAACTTCCCAAACATCAGCACCCCTGCTGTTTCGTGCCGCTCGAAAAGCTGCCGCTGCTGCCCAATGGCAAAGTGGACAGAAACGCGCTGCCCGAACCGGGCACCGAGCGGCCCGACACGGAAGATCCATGCGTTGCGCCTCGCAACGAAGTTGAATTGAAGCTGGCCCGGATATGGCAAGACCTGTTGAAGATCAGTCCCATCGGCGTGTACGACGACTTCTTCGATCTGGGCGGACATTCGCTGCTGGCCGTGCGTTTGATGTCACAGATCCACAAGGCCTGCGGTACATCGCTGCCGCTCGCGTCGCTCTTCGAGGGTGCCACGATCGAAAAGCTCGCGTTGCGCCTCATGAATCCGCCTGACCGCGCATCCGAACCGCTGGTCCCAATTCAGCCGATGGGGCGCGGCCGCCCGTTGTTCTTCGTTCATCCGGCCGGCGGGAATGTGCTGTGCTATTGCGATCTGGCGAATCGGCTGGGGAGGGAACGGCCGTTCTACGGCCTGCAGTCCCCAGGTTCCTCTCTTGGCGTGCCTGCGCCGGATCGGATCGAGGCGATGGCCGCTCGATATATCGAACCGGTGGTCAGGGTACAACCCGCAGGCCCCTATCTGCTGGGAGGCTGGTCGATGGGGGCGATCGTCGCTTACGAGATGGCGCAACAGTTGGTTCGGCGAGGACAACAGGTCGCGCTGCTCGCGCTACTCGATCACCGGCCACCGCTGCCCGGCGATGCCGACGAGGTTGTGGACGAGATATCTCTCATGCAGCGATTTTTCGCCGGCGCTGTCGAGCTGGAAACTGCCGCGCTCGAAACCATGAACGCCGGGCAGAGGCTCGGGTACTTTCTGCAACACGCGAGGCGGCTGAACCTGATTCCGCCGGAGGTGGGGGAAGCGCAGGTGAGATCGTATCTGAATGTATATCTTGCGAACCTTCAGGCGCTGCGCCGCTATACGGCGGGGCCTTATCCCGGGCGGATAACGCTGCTGAAGACGCAATCGGATATCGCCGCAGCGGATGCAGCGCTCGGATGGGGGAGGCTCGCCGGCCAGGGCGTAGAGGTATTCGAAGTGCCGGGCAAGCATTTTGATATGGTCTCGGAGCCGCATGTCGGCGTGCTGGCGCAGGTCCTGAAGGAGTGTCTCGCCAGGGCCGAGGCGGCCGGGTGAAGCCGCCTTGGCGCGACGGCGTCGCTTTGTGAGCATGTAGCCACGGAGCGTTCGGTTTTCGGGTAACAGGGAGAGTCACCCATTAAAAATTTACTTCTCGACTTGCGCTATGCCTGCCGCTGGATGCGCAAAGATGCATCGCTCACCGTCACGATCGTGGTCATTCTGGCCGTCGGCATCGGGGCGACGGTGGCCATTTTCAGCACGATCAACTCGGTGCTGCTGCGTCCGCTGCCCTATGTCGATCCGCACCGCCTGGTGGCGCTGGCGGCCAATCTGCCCGGCATGGGTACGCACCAGGCGTCCTCTTCCGCCGTCGAATACCTGCACTTGCGCAAAAACAGCCGGACCTTCTCGGCGCTGGCCGGGTGCTCTTCACCGGGCAGCTATAACCTCTCCGGCCTCGAAGCTCCGGAGCGGATTCAGGCGATACTCGTCACCGAAAACTTCTTTTCCGTAATGGGCGTGCCGCCGCTGCTGGGTGGTGCGCACCAGCCGCAGGATGCGACGCCGGGGGTGAGCAATCTCGCTGTCATCAGCCATAGCCTCTGGACGCGGCGTTTCGGCGCAGACCCGCAGATTGTCGGCAAGACGATTCGGCTCGACACGAATCCCATCACCATCATCGGCGTGATGCCGGCGGAGTTCCGCCACCCGACTGCCATCGCATCGCTCAACATCGAGATCTGGGTCGCCGCCGGTTTCATTGCGGCCCCCTTCGAGCCGCCGACCGATGAAAGTCGCATGATATGGCTGGTTGCGCGGCTCAAGCCGGAGAGCAGTCTGGAAGAGGCGCGGGTGGAGATGAAAGTTCTCGCCCACGATCTGCAGGCGCAGTACCCCCAGAGATATCCGCGGGACAGCGGCTTCAATCTGGAGGCGCGCCTGCTGCACGAACGTATCACCGGCAACTTCCGGCCGATCTTCGTCATGGCGTTCGTCACCGTCACCTTCGTCCTGCTCATCGCATGTACCAATGTGGCCAATTTGCTTCTGTCGCGGGCCAACGCACGGCCGCGCGAGATGGCCATCAGGGCAGCGTTGGGCGCCAGCCGCGAGCGGCTGTGTCGTCAGCTGTTGACGGAAAGTCTGGTGTTGTCGCTGCTCGGCAGCGCACTGGGACTGGCCATAGCCTGGGGGTTCTCGAACTTTCTGTCCGGCCTGGGACAGCTCTATGTGCCTGGAATCGCCGCTGTGTGGATCGACTGGCGCGTCCTCGCCTTCACGCTTGCCGTTGCGGTGATCACTGCGATCCTGTTCGGGCTCGCCCCGGCGCTGCACGTCTCGAAGCCGCAATTCAGCGAACTCCTGAATGACAGCTCGAAAGGAAGCACGGCGGGTGTGCGCAACCGCAAAGCGAGCGCCTTGCTGGTCGTCGTGGAATTCGCCATGGCCTTCGTCCTGCTGATGGGCGCAGGGCTGTTGCTCGGCAGTTACTGGAAACTTCACAAGATCGATCCCGGTTTCAACCCGGATCAGCTGCTGACGATGCAACTGGCGCTGCCCATCGGGCCCGGCAAAAGGTATGGCACGCCTCAGCAGCGCGCGGACTTCTTCCGGCAGCTGCTCGAACGTTTGCAAGCAATTCCTGGAGTGAAGTCCGCGGGCATCGTCACGGCCCTGCCGATGTCTGTCGCATCGTTGCCGGCCCAGCCGCACAATTATCCTGTCGTTACCATCCGCGGCCGTGAGTTGAGAAACCCGAACGAGGTGGTGAAGGCGCAGTGGCATCTCGTCAGCCCGGGATATTTTCGCACCATGGGCATCCCGCTGCTGCGGGGAAGAGACATCACGGAACAGGACGATCTGCTGGCTCCGCAGCGTGTCGTCATCAATCAGGCGCTGGCGCAGCGGTATCTCCACAACGAAGACCCCATCGGCAAGTTCCTGAAGCTCGGCCGCGACAGTTCGCAGGCGCCGTGGATGGAAGTGGTCGGCGTGGTCCGCAACTTCAAGAATGAAAGGCTGGATACGCAGACCGTCCCCGAGATGTACGTGCCGTACTATCAACTGCCCGAACCCGCCATGTCGATCGTGGTGAGGACCGAAGGTGATCCGGCGAGCATGGCGGCCGCGGCCATCAGGGCGGTCCGGGCGATGGACCCCGACCAGCCGGTGTTTCAGGTCCGCACGATGGAGACGATCCTTGCAAGTTCGCTGGGCACCCTGAGATTCACCGCCATCATCGTGGTGATCTTCGCGGCGGTCGCTCTGTTCCTCGCGGGTATAGGGATTTACGGTGTGGTGTCCTACTCGGTCGCGCAACGCACCCATGAAATCGGCATCCGCATGGCGCTCGGGGCGCGACAGCGACAGATCCTGAAGCTGGTTCTGCAAAAAGGCGCAAGGCTGGTCATGTTCGGCAGCTTGATCGGCTCCCTGACCGCGTTGCTGGCGATGCTCACCGTGACGCGGTTCATCCCTGGCCTGCATTACGGCGTCGCCGCTGTCGATGTCATCACCTTGCTGGCGGTCGGCGCCATTCTGGTCGGCATCGGTCTGACCGCGACTTGCATTCCGGCGCTCAGAGCCACGAAAGTGGATCCGCTCGTCACATTGCGCAGCGAATGACGGTATCGGCTTGAAGATCGAGACGCTCTCTGGCGACCATTCATGCAAGGAACAAGGCGGAGGGTCTGGACGTGATTCGGCAAACACATTCGCCTTCGATGCACGCTGGCGCCTGGCGTGCTCTGGCACCGGCCCTGCTCGAGCGATGGATGCGGGCCTACTATTTCGCAACCGACTATGACCTGGGGAGCAGCGGCGTCTACAGCTTCTCGCTGCAGCAGATACAGCAGATCTGCGGACCGAGCGCGGATGAACTGGCTTCCGTAGTATTCGATGACAGCACGACTCAGGGCTCACTCGGTCTGCGCCTGGCGATCGCACGCCGCTGGGGAGGGGACGATCCTGAAGCAGTCATGGCGACGCACGGCTCGAGCGAAGCAATCCACCTGGTGATGAATGCGCTGCTCTCGCCGGGCGATGAGGTCGTCGTGCTCGAACCTGGCTATCAGCAGCTCAGTGCGTTCGCCGAGACGATCGGTTGCGATCTCAAGATCTGGAGGCTCAGGCGAGACCGCCACTTCGCTCCCCGCCTGGATGAGCTCAGCACGCTCCTGACCCAGCGCACGCGCATGGTGGTGGTGAACTTTCCGCACAATCCCTGCGGCGTCACCCTGACGCGGATGGAGCAGCAAGCGTTGATCGGTATGGTGGCGCGCAGTGGCGCTTATCTGGTTTGGGACGCGGCCTTCGCCGAGCTCGCCCATACTGGCGAGCGTCTGGCCGCTCCCAATGATTTCTACGAAAAGAGCATCACGTTGGGAACGCTCTCGAAGGCTTTCGGCCTGCCCGGCCTGCGCGTCGGCTGGCTCATCGCGCCCCCGGAGGTCATGCACACCTGTCTGCACCTGCGCGATTACCTGACGCTGCATCTCTCGCCGATGGTCGAGTTGGTCGCACAGCGCGCGATTGAAAACGCTGACCGCCTTCTGGCCCTGCGGCTGCCCTCGATCAGAGAAAATCTTGACCGGCTGCGTGAGTGGGCCGCACGACACGAGGAATGGATCGAGTGGATCGAGCCGGGAGGCGGCGTGTGCGCGTTCCCACATTTGAGAGGGATCGAGGACGTCGAGACCTTCTGTCGAAAGCTGGCGGAGAGGTATCGTGTTTTATTAGTGCCCGGGACTTGTTTCCATATCCCCGGCCACGTCCGCCTGGGCTTCGGCAGCGCGCCGGACCGGTTCAAGGAAGGGCTCAAACGGTTGACTCAAATGTTGGAGGCATGCGCTCGCTCCTGACGGTCGAGCCGCCTGGTTAGCACTCGATTCGCAGGCTCGCTATGGATTTCGTTCGAGAAGACCTGAAGCGTAAGAGGAACACACGGCGGCTGACGTACTCGGCGGCGGGGGTGAGCGTGCTTATCGGACTTGCGATGCTTGCTGCCACGTTGGAACCGGCACCGCCTTCGGTGGAGCGGGCCTCGCTGTACGTAGACACCGTGGAGCGCGGCGACATGCTGATACAGGTGCGCGGTTCGGGCGGGCTCGTGCCACGGGAAGTGCGCTGGATAGCGGCGGCCAGCGAGGCGAGGGTGGATCGGGTGCTGGTGAAGCCGGGTGCAGTCGTCGAATCGGACACGGTGCTGGTGGAGATGAGCAATCCAGATCTTGAGCAGCAGGTAATGGAAGCGCGGGCGGCGGTGAGTGCGGCCGAGGCGGACTACGCGGCACTGAAGGTGGAGTTGGAGTCGAACGTGCTGAACCAGAGGGGAGTGCTGGCGGCAGCACAAGCGGACTATGAGGGGGCACGGCTGGAGTGGGAAGCACAGTCGGAAGTGGCAAACCAGGGCATCATCCCGGCAATCGCTTACCGGCGTGCGGAGCTGGCTGCGCGGCAGCTGAAGGTGCGCATGGAACTGGAGCATGAGCGTGTGAATGTGTTGCAGCAGGCGGTGGGCGCACAACTGCGCGCGGCGGAGGTGCGCCTGGAGCAGCAGCGGCGGCAACTGGCGTGGCGGGATGAGCAGTTTGCTAACCTGCACCTGCGAGCGGGTACTGCCGGGGTGCTGCAGACGCTGGAGGTTGAAACCGGGCAGCGGGTCACGCTGGGAACAAACATCGCGCGGGTTGCGCGGCCGGACGAGCTGATGGCGAAGCTACGCATAGCAGAGACGCAGACCAAGGACATCCGCGTGGGGCAGAGTGTCGAAATCGATACGCGCAACGGCGTGGTGGAAGGCCGGGTGAGTCGCATTGACCCCGCGGTACAAAACGGCACGGTGGAGTTGGACGTGGAGCTCCTTGGCAAGCTGCCGCCGGGTGCACGGCCGGACCTCTCGGTGGACGGGACGATCCTGATCGAGCGGCTGAGCGATGTGCTGCACGTGGGCCGTCCGACGTACGGGCAGTCGGGCTCGAGGCTGAGTCTGTTCCGGCTTCAGCCGGAGTCCGGGGTCGCCGTGCGCGTGGCAGTGACCCTCGGCAAAGTATCGGTTAGCCGAGTGCAGATTCTGGAGGGGTTGAGCGCAGGCGATCGGGTGGTGCTTTCCGATACGTCGCAGTGGGACAAGTACGATCGCATCGAGCTGAATTGAAAACTCAACCACGGAGGGACGAGATGAGCGATCCAGTGCAGCCGTTGATCCGGCTTACCGATCTGAAGAAGATTTTCTACACCGATGAGTTGGAGACGCACGCGCTCGCCGGCGTGCATGCCGAGATCGCGCGCGGCGAGTATATGGCGATCATGGGGCCTTCGGGTTGCGGCAAGTCGACGCTGCTCAGCATCCTGGGGCTGCTGGATACGCCGACGGCGGGCTCCTATACGCTGAACGGCACGCCCGTCGAGGACATCAGTGCGGGCATGCGGGCCGAGATTCGCAACCGGGAGATCGGCTTCATATTCCAAGCGTTCAACCTGGTCGGCGATCTGACAGTGTTCGAGAATGTGGAGCTGCCTCTGACGTACCGTGACGGGATGTCGCGCGCGGAGCGGAGAGAGCGCGTGATGGCGTCATTGGATCGCGTTGGCATGTCACATCGCGTGAAGCACTACCCGGCGCAGTTGTCGGGCGGCCAGCAGCAACGCGTGGCCGTGGCCCGGGCGCTGGTCGGTGAGCCGTCGATCCTGCTTGCCGATGAACCGACGGGAAACCTCGATTCCAAGAACGGCGACGCGGTGATGCGGTTGCTGGAGGAACTGCACGCCGACGGTGCCACGATCTGCATGGTGACGCACGACCCGCGCTTCGCGGAGCGCGCCGGGCGGCGCATAGCGATGTTCGACGGCCAGGTCGTCGACCATGAGCGGCTGGAGCAATTTCAGCTGAGGCGTGATGCATGCTGACGACGCTCGCGATCTACAACTATCGAAGCATCCGTGATCTGGTAATGCCGCTCGGCCCGTTGAATCTGGTGACGGGCGCGAACGGCAGCGGTAAATCGAACCTATATCGGGCGTTGAGTCTGTTGGCAGACACGGCGCAGGGTGGCGTCATATCAACGCTCGCGCGCGAAGGCGGATTGTCATCGACGCTGTGGGCCGGGCCGGAGTCGATCACACGGCAGATGAAAAAGGGCGCAGTGCCCGTGCAAGGCGGGCCACGCACCGAGCCGGTCGCGCTGCGAATGGGATTCGCATCCGACGAGTTCGGTTATGCCATCGATCTAGGCCTGCCGATACCTACAGCGTCGATGTTCAAACTGGACCCGGAAATCAAATCCGAGTTTATCTGGAATGGTCCGGTGTTGCGTCCTTCGGCGATGCTGGTCGAACGGCGCGCGCCGCTGGTTCGCGTTCGCGACGAGAATGGTGAGTGGCAGGAAATCACACGCACGCTGTCGTTGTTCGACAGCATGTTCAGTCACCTGGCCGATCCGATTCGTGCGCCGGAAGTATTGCGCCTGCGCGAAGAGATTCGATCGTGGCGCTTCTATGATCACTTTCGCACCGACGCCGAGGCGCCGGCGCGCCTCGCGCAAGTGGGGACACGCACGCCCGTGCTCGCGCATGATGGACGTGACCTTGCTGCTGCCTTACAGACAATTCGCGAGATCGGCGATGGCCAGGCGTTGGAAGCGGCGGTTGAGGACGCATTTCCGTCTGCCAAACTGCGCATCGAGGAAGTTGCAGCCGGATGGCTGCGGTTGGCCGTCGCTCAACAGGGATTACTGCGTCCGCTGAGCGCGGCAGAACTCTCTGACGGAACATTGAGATATCTGCTCTGGATCGCCGCCTTGCTCACACCGCGGCCGCCGACGCTCATGGTGTTGAACGAACCGGAAACGAGCTTGCATCCCGATCTGTTGCCCGCACTGGCCAAGCTCATTCGACACGCTGCTCGTAGTACGCAGCTGTGGATCATCTGTCACTCGACGCGCCTGATCGCAGCGTTGCAGGAGGATGCCAACTGCATGCACTTCGAATTATACAAAGAGTTCGGCCAAACCCGCCTGGCCAATCAGGACGCGCTGGATCTGCCTGCATGGAAGTGGCCGACGCGCTGACCCATGAGCAGCGGGGGAACCGGTCATGACGGCGCGGTGCCCGCCGTTATCTCTTGAGCCGCCCCGCGATCGCCGGGACGTATCGGGCCTGCCGTCGTGCCGAAAATATTCGATTATGGTCTTCATTCTATTGATCACTCGTCCCGATCCGGGGGACGTAGGGGTCGATGCGCGGCCAGCGTCATGATGCGAGATCGCTGAGCGCGACGCGCGTTTCCTCGTGACGAAGAAAAAAATTGCAGGAACGGCACTGAAATTTGAAACGAGAAATATTTTAGGTATAAAGTCATTCGGAGAACGTTTCGGGGTCCGCTGGCGAAGAAGAGTTCCGTCCTTCGCTGGCAGAGCCGATCATCACCAACTCAACGAGGAGGGGAGGGATGGCACTGGCCGAGCGCACGAGTGAGTACACCGCGCACGTGGACCTATTCGCCCGCGCTCGCTTGCCACCGGCCGAGCTGTGTCCGGAATTCATCTTCGACCTTCCGGAACTGCGCTATCCGGAGCGCATGAACTGCGGCGTTTCCTTGCTGGACGACGCGGTTGCCGAAGGGCACGGCTCGCGCGTTGCCCTGTACTCGGAATCCGGCAACTGGACTTATATCGAGTTGCTGGAGCGGACCAATCAGATTGCGAACGTGCTGGTGGCTGATCTCGGCATCGTGTCTGGCAATCGCGTGCTTCTGCGGGCGCCGAACAATCCGATGCTCGCGGCCTGCTGGCTGGCCGTGATGAAAGCGGGCGCCATCGCGGTGACGACCATGCCGATGTTGCGGGCCAAAGAGCTGGCGGTAATGGCGGAACGCGCGCAGATCGATCATGCCCTCTGCGATGCGCGGCTCGCTGAGGAATTGCGCCTGGCGGGTGAGGCCGGAGGCCGGCTCAGCCGCATCGTGACATTCGGTGCCGGTGAGCTGGAAGGTTTGATGTCGCGCCATCCGGTTACCTTCGAAAATGTGCCCACTGCGGGGGATGACGTTTGCCTGCTCGCGTTTACCTCGGGAACCACCGGGATTCCGAAGGCGACGATGCACTTTCAGCGCGATGTCCTGGCCATGCGCGACGTTGTCAGTCGGCGGCTGCTCGATCCGCGCTATCGTCTTTCGTTCATTGCCGAGGACATCGAGCGGTGCTGCTCGGTGTTGTCGCCGCAGTGGCGGCGAGGCGGTCGGTAGGTTGGGGACGTTCCCGCGATGCTGGATGGCCTGCGTGTCTTCCTGGAGAGAACGGCAGGGCAATCGCCAGTGATGCGTAGTGCTGTGGCGGCTTTCGGTTTCGTTTACATCCATCCGCTGGCGGACGGCAATGGCCGCGTGCACCGGTTTCTGATCAACGATGTCTTGCGTCGTGATGGCGTTGTTCCTGAGCCAGTCATTCTTCCGGTGTCCGCCGTCATTGCCGACGATGCCGGGGAGCGGTGTGGTTACGATCGTGTACTGGATCGCGTCTCCAATCCGTTGATGCAGGCGGTGCGGGAGTACGTGACGTTCGAGCCTGCGCAGACCCGCTACCCAGACGGCGTGGTATCGAATTTTGTTTTCACCGGCGTCGACCAGGCCAGGCCCGCGTGGTGTTATCCCGACCTCGGGCCGCATGTCGTCTATCTGTCCAACATCATAGGGCGCACGCTCACCGAACAGATGCGCCAGCGCGCGCCGCGCTGAAAGAAATCGTAGAGATGCCTGACCCACAGGCGGACCGATTGCTGCGTTCGATTGAGCAGAACCAGGGCAAACTCAGTAACGTGCTCGCCAAGGAAATGCCGATACTGCATCGGCTGGCATGAGAAGTGGGTCGACATGCAGCTGGCTCACCATGAGCACAATAAAGTTAGCCCAACTTGCGCAGAATCGACGTGGCCGAGTAATCGGATCAATGCCTTAGGCAAAAAGTCGGCACTACATTTTTGGTTTTGACCGAGCGCCTAGGCGCTGAAGGAGACGGCGGCTAGGTCGACCTCAGTCATGCGCATGCGTTTTGGGCAAGACGATCCCCAAACGCTCGGGCAGCACGGCTTGGGCGTCGTCGGGTTGGGCGACACAGCGAAGACGAATGTCGCCGTAGTTCGCCGTCGGTAAGACGACATCGTGAGACTGGATGCGCACGAGTTCTTCGAGCACGGTGCGTGGTGAGTTGCCCAGACCGGCACGCTGCTGCCACAGCTCCAACGTTGCATCGATCCGCTTCGTGGAGCGCTCGATGCGAGCCGTCAGGCGTGCGAGTGCCGCTTCGATCCGGCGCGAGAATTTCTCGTGCATCGCCTGTTCTTTGTTCCTGCGTTCGGCCGAGCGGCACAGAATGAGGGTCTCCCGCGTGTCGGGGCAGCGGGTGAGCTTGACCTCGACGCCGTCGCGGATCGCGTGCCAGCCCGACTGTGCGGCAAGCGCTGTGGCGTACTTCTTCAACTCTGATTTTGGCGCGCCGATAATGTAGCGTCGTCCTGTCTCGCGCAGCCACGTCAAATTGGCCGCGCTCGCCATGCCTCGATCGGTGTGATCCACACGCGACCCACCACGCCGTGACGGGCCTCCATGGTAGACACGATCGTCTGCAGGGTGCGCGAGTCGTGTGTGTTGCCGGGAAAGACTTCGTAACCCAGCGGAAAGCCATCCAGGATCACCACCAGCGCGATGCATACCTGCTTGCAGTCGGGTCGATGATCGCGTGAGTAGCCAGGCTGGGCGAGCGAGTTCGCCTGCGCCTGGCCTTCAAAGTAAGTACTCGTCACGTCGTACCACAGTACTTCGTTGTGGATGGAAAACAGCTCGCCGCAACGCTGCGACAAATGCGCCTCGATCGCAGCCTTGTGCACCAGCAGCTCATCGAGTGCCGTGCGTCGATACCAATCCTCAGCAATGTGTAGCTCGCTGGAGGGCTCGCACAGCCGCGCCGCGACCAGCACCGCCGCCATCTGCTCCCAGGGCACTTGTTCTTTGCCCGCCGGCAGCAGTTCCCCGCACAGTTGCGCCAGTCCCGTACCGCGCCACAAAGCCAGCGCGAGATAGACATCACCGAACTGACGCGAGCGTTCGACGCGAATGCCCTTCAACCGTACCGGCACCGTCAGATGCGAACTGCCATCATCAAATAACGTGGCTTGCTCTGGCGTGCCGATCAGCGTGCGCGCAAACGCACGTGCTTCGAGTCGTCCGTGTTCATCGAGTTCGCCCAGATGCGTCACGGTCTGCTGAATCACGCGCCGGCCGACGCGCACGCTGCGAACCAATCGCCAGTAGCGATGGACTTTGCCGTCCTTCTTGCGGGTCGTGTGGCGCAGGTACATGCGCGCCTATCAAAACCGACAAATCGACAAAAGAAAACACCCAAGGTCGGCACTACCTACATGCCCAAATCCGGGCTGCGCCAGACGTAAGTCTCTGATCGCACTACAGCGCCACGGTCGAAAATCGCGTCAAACGACGTCCAACTGCTCAACTTGGGCTAGTCCACAGCCACTGGGTTTCAGCGTATGAGCAATGTGCCTGGTGGGCTACAGCCACTTTGCCTTACGAAAGCGGTAAAAGAGATATGCATCGATCGCCGCCATCGATGCAAGCACGGTCGCGTAGCCGTAGCGCCAGCGCAGCTCGGGCATGTAATCGAAGTTCATGCCGTAGATGCCGGCAATGAGTGTTGGTACGGTAATCAATGCCGCATAAGCCGCCAGACGTTTCATCGTCTCGCTTTCCTGCAGCGTGATCATGGATAGATTCACCGAGATCGCAGTCGAGATGGTGTCCCGCACTGATTCGATGGTTTGATCCAGCCGCTGCAGGTGATCGGAAACGTCACGGAAGTATTCCTGCATTCCCGAACACAGCACTGGCACGCGAGCGCCGGTGATGTTGCCGAGGCTCTCCAGTAACGGACCGACGGCGTGTCGGAATATCATTAATTTTTGCTTCAGGGCGTAAAGGGCCTCGATATTCGTGCGCGGTGAGATGTTGGCGAACAGTTGCTCTTCGATGCGTTCGAGTTCCGCTTCGACGTGGTGGAGCACGGGGAAGTAGCGATCCACGACCGCGTCCATCAGCGCATAGAAAACATAACCCGGGCCTCGCTTGAGCAGCTCCGGCTCGTGCTCGCAGCGAGCTCGCACGTCAGCGAAGCCTTTCTCGGCACCGCTGCGCACCGAAAGGATATAGTTGCGTCCGACGAAGACATCGACCTCGCCACACCGCAGCTCGCCGTCGACCGACTCGATCATATGCAGTACGGCGAACAGAGAATCGCCGTACTCCTCGATTTTTGGACGCTGATGTCCATGTCTTGCGTCCTCCACCGCCAGCGGATGCAGGTCGAACTCGGCCTGCATCAATTCAAGCGCGCGGTTGTCCGGCTCGAGCAGCGCGACCCACACAAAACAGTCTGCCTTGACAATGTAATGATGTATTTCGTGCGGCTCGATGTCGGCGAGCCTCTCGCCATTGCGGTAGGCAACGCAGCTGATCAGCATCATGACCTCGAAGGCGGACCTTACGACCGGCGCGCATGGTACGCGCCATCGGCCGAATTTCCTACCCGTCGAAATCTTCACACGATTTGGTCTGCCGCGGCCCCGGTGTTTCCAGCACCATGGCGTCCTCGATAAAGGGAACAACGCCGCCGCAAGGTCGTGCGTCACCGGCACCGCCGGTGCTGCATGGCTGGCGGCGCCAGTTCCATGTTTCATCAAGAGGAGTCGTGTTGTGAAGAGTCTGAACCTGTCCGCCGCGCTGGGTTTGCTCACCTTGAGTGCGGCAGCCAATGCCGGTGTGACATCAACGTGGACGCTGGCAAGCGACTACGATTTTCGAGGCATCACCCAATCGGCGCAGGACCCGGCGGTGCAGGCCAGCGTCGATTACGCGCATGACAGCGGCTGGTATCTCGGCGGCTGGGCCAGCAACATCGATTTCTGCTCTCCGGGTAACAGCGGTTGTCTCGACGCCGAATACGAGGTGGACCTGTACACCGGCTTTTCCGGCAGCACCGGCGAGGACGGTCTCGGCTGGGACGTCGGCTTGATCTACTACACCTACGAAGAGTCCGATTACAACTATCCG
Organism: uncultured Gammaproteobacteria bacterium; assembly: GCA_963710595.1. GTDB lineage: Bacteria > Pseudomonadota > Gammaproteobacteria > Steroidobacterales > Steroidobacteraceae > Steroidobacter. Next base: position 155,269 of record CAVQAZ010000001.1, on the reverse strand, counting down.
GAAATCTACGCCAGCCTGAGCAAGGATTGGTTCAAGGGCAAGGTGTGGTATTCCAACGATTTCGGCGGCGATACGACCGCCGGCGATACACCGGCGTTTTACGTCGAAGGCAATGCCACCATTGCTCTGCCGAAGAACTTCACACTGCTCGGTCACGTCGGCTACAGCTTCGGCGATTACTGGGACGATCTCGATAGCGCCGGCATCGGCGGCGAGTATTTCGATTTTGCCGTTGGTGTGGGTTACAGCGTGGGCCGCTTCAATCTTGCGCTGAAGTGGGTCGACGGCAGCGATCTGAAGGAATCGGACGGGACACCGGGCGATGTATTCAGCTCCGAGGGCCGCGCACTGCTCACCGTGGCAACCACGTTTCCCCGGGGTAACCCCTAACACCCACCACTTTAAAGGTGACTAATTCATAACAAAGTGATTGCAACTCATTGAGTTGAAATGCATTGTATCTTCCCGTCAGTAGTGGACGGGAGGATGAGCATTGATCGCAAACGAAGTGCTGAGGCTCTTTGCGCAACAGAGCCCGCTGACGATGATGGCGCAGCTGGGACTGGATCGGGCGTTGGATGCGAAGTGGATCGATGAGATGTTTGAGAAGGAGAGCAAGGCTCAGTACACGCGCGAGCTGTTGTTCTCCACCACGGTGGAGGCGATATCGCTGGTAGCGATGGGGCTGCGTCCGTCGGTTCATGCGGCGGCTCAGAGCATGCAGCTGCCGGTCAGTATTCAGGCGCTGTACGGGAAGCTGAGGAACACCGAGACCGAGGTGGTGAGAAAGCTGGTGAGCGGCAGTGCCGATCGATTGGTGCCGGTGGTGCAGGAACTGACGAGCAAGCAAGCGCCGATCATCGAAGGGTATCGGTTGCGGATTGTGGACGGCAATCATCTGCCCTCCAGTGAGAAACGGCTGAAGGTGTTGAAGAAGGTGCGTGGCGCGGCACTGCCAGGTCAATCGTTGGTGGTGTACGACCCGGATCTGGATATGGCGGTGGACGTGTTGCCGTGGGAGGACGCGCATTCGCAGGAGCGGATGTTGATGAGCGCCCTGATCAGCAGCGCCCAGGCTGGGGATCTGTGGATTGCCGATCGTAACTTCAGTACCCGGGCTATTTTGTGCGGACTGATTGAACGCGGCGCGCATTTTCTGATTCGCGAGCATGGCGCCAGTCCCAACCCGACTGAGGTGTCGACACTCAAGCGCATCGGGCGTGTTGAGACAGGAATGCTCTATGAGCAGAGCGTCAGCATCATAGAACCGCTCGGTGAGAAGCCAGTCACTCACCGGCTGCGGCGAATCGAATTGCACCTGGATGAGTCGACCGAGGACGGCGAGCGGGTCATCCGTTTGTTGACCAATGTACCGGATAGTTTTGAGCCGAAGACGTTGGCGCAACTGTATCGACGTCGCTGGCGCATCGAGAATCTGTTTCAGCGCTTGGAGTCGGTGTTGCACAGTGAAGTGCGTACATTGGGAGCGCCGCGTGCGGCATTGCTGGCCTTCGGGGTGGCGCTGCTGGCCTACAACGTGCTGACGCTGTTGAAAACTGCGGTGCGTATTCAACATGAGCGAGCGCTGCAGAAGCAGCAGATGGAGATTTCTCCTTACTATATCGCCGTTGAGGTCAGGGCCTGTTACGCCGGCATGATCCTGGCGATGGCTCTGGCCACGGACCCATGGCAACACTATCAATCCTTGAGCGACAAACGACTCGCCAAATTCCTGCTGGAACTTGCCGCCAACGTCGATCCGAAACGCTTCCGCTCCCATCCGCGAAAACCAACGGCCAAGAAGAAAAAAGGCTACATCTCAAGACTCACGGCCTCATCCCACGTGGCCACGGCACGTCTCCTGCGCAAGGAGTCGAAGAAGTGACCTTTAAAGTGGTGCCCCTAACACCACAGGGGAAATCTTCACACCTTCCTAACACCGCGGTCGCTACAGTGACCACACTGGCGTGGCCATGCGGAAGATATCCCAGGAGAAACCCATGGATAGAGCAATTGTCATGTCTACGCTGCTACTCGTCGGGCTCACGTGGCTGCTCTACAAGCTGACCGTGCTGCTGGAAGGCAGCGGCAAGCCGCCCGAGGGCGCCCCCAAGCCGAACGCGGCGGCCGAGGCCAGCGCCGACGACCGTCGTCAGAAACCCATTCACCAGAGGTTGCGCCAGGGAGTGAACAAGTGAACGTGATGAGCTGGATCGGTTTGGCATTGGCCGCCGCGCTGGGCGTGTACCTGGTGGTGGCGCTGTTGTTCCCGGAGAAATTCGAATGAACATGCAAGGTGTGATGCAGATCGTGATCTTCATGATCGTGCTCGCGGCGCTGGTCAAGCCGCTCGGCGACTACATGGCCAAGGTCTATCTCGGCGAGCGCACGTTGCTCTCGCCGGTGCTCGGGCCGATCGAGCGCGGCATCTATCGCTTGAGCGGCATCGATGCGAATGCCGAGTCCGACTGGAAGCGCTACGCGGTCAGCGGTGCTGCTGGTGAACCTCATCGGTTTCATCGTCGTCTATGCGCTGCAGCGCCTGCAGGGCGTGCTGCCGCTCAACCCGCAGGAGTTCGCCGGCGCGTGTCGCCCGACTCCGTCGTTCAACACCGCGGTGAGCTTTGCCACGCAACACCAACTGGCAGGGCTACGGCGGCGAGTCGACGATGAGCTATCTCACGCAGATGCTCGGCTTGGACGTGCAGAACTTTCTTTCGGCCGCGACGGGCATGGCGGTGCTGGTCGCGCTGATCCGCGGTTTCGCGCGGCGCCAGGCGAGCCAGATCGGCAACTTCTGGGTCGATTTCACGCGCTGCACGCTCTACATCCTGCTGCCGCTGTCGCTGCGTGCTCGCCATCGTGCTGGTGTCGCAAGGTGTCGTGCAGAGTTTCGCGGCATATCAGACCGTCGACCTGGTCGAGCCGGTGACGATACAAACGCCAGTGAAGGACGCGGCCGGTGAGCCGGTGCTCGATGCAGCGGGTAACGCCGTGACCGAGGCCCAGCAGATCACGCAGCAAACGATTCCGCTGGGACCGGCGGCGAGCCAGGTCGCCATCAAGCAGCTCGGCACCAACGGCGGCGGGTTCTTCAACGTGAACTCGGCGCATCCCTTCGAGAATCCCGACGCCGCTGTCGAACTTCCTCGCAGGTGCTCGCCATCCTGCTGATTCCCGGCGGCGCTGTGCTACACGTTCGGCCGCATGGTCGGACGATACGCGGCAGGGCTGGGCGGTGCTCGCGGCGATGCTGGTGATCTTCGTGCCGCTCACGTCTGGCGTGTTCGCGTGCCGAGCAGTCGGGCAACCCGCGCTTGCGATCACTGGGTGTCGACCAGGCCAGCTCGGAGCATGCAGGCCGGCGGCAACATGGAAGGCAAGGAGATGCGCTTCGGCATCGCCAACTCCGCGCTCTGGGCGACTGCGACCACGGCGGCCTCGAACGGCTCCGTCAACTCGATGCACGACTCGTTCACGCCGCTGGGCGGCCTGGTGCCGATGTGGCTGATGCAGCTCGGCGAAGTGGTCTTCGGCGGCGTCGGCAGCGGCCTGTACGGCATGCTGATGTTCGCCATCGTCGCGGTGTTCATCGCCGGCCTGATGGTCGGCCGCACGCCCGAGTATCTCGGCAAGAAGATCGAGGCGTACGAAATGAAGATGGCCTCGCTGGTGCTGCTCATTCCGTGCATTGTGGTGCTGGTCGGCACGGCCATCGCCAGCGCCATTCCCGCCGGCACGGCCAGCATCGCCAATCCGGGCGCGCACGGATTCTCGGAGATCCTCTATGCGTTCTCGTCGGCCGGCAACAACAACGGCAGTGCATTCGCGCGGCCTGTCCGCCAACACGCCGTTCTACAACATCGCGCTGGGCGTCGCGATGTGGGTGTCGCGCTTCTGGCTGATGATTCCGGTGCTGGCGATTGCCGGCAGCCTCGCGGCGAAGCGCGGTGCGGCGACCACCGCCGGCACGTTGCCGACGCACACGCCGCTTGTTCGTCGCGATGCTGGTCGGCGTCGTCCTGATGGTCGGTGCACTGACATTCCTGCCGGCGCTGGCGCTCGGGCCCGATCGTCGAGCACTTGCAAATGATTGGCAAAGGTTGATCCCATGATTACCCAAGCAAAAGTTTCTGATAGAAAGCCCGAACAGATCGCGTCTTCGCCTGCCGCGGCCGCAGTCGATCCTGCGGCGCGCCCGAGGGCGCCGTATGTGACAGGCCAGATCCTCCGCTCGGCCATCATCGATTCGTTCCGCAAGCTCGACCCGCGCGTGCAGGTCCGCAACCCGGTCATGTTCGTGGTGTTCGTCGGCAGCATCCTCACCACCGTGATTGGTCGCGGCTGCGGCCTGGGTGCGATCCAAGACGCGGGTCGCCCGGGCTTCGTGCTTGGCGATCGCCGCGTGGCTGTGGCTCACGGTGCTGTTCGCGAACTTCGCCGAAGCGGTGGCCGAAGGTCGCGGCAAGGCGCAGGCCGCCACGCTGCGTTCGACGCGCAGGAACGTGCATGCGCAAGAAGCTCGCGAGGGCCGCTCGCGACGGCGATTACAAATCGGTCGAGGCCGGCACGCTACGCCGTGGCGATATGGTGCTGGTGGAAGCCGGCGACGTCATTCCTGCCGACGGCGAGGTCGTCGAAGGTGTCGCGTCGGTCAACGAGAGCGCCATCACCGGCGAATCCGCTCCGGTGCTGCGTGAAGCGGGCGGCGACTTCTCCTCGGTGACCGGCGGCACGCGCGTGCTGTCCGACTGGATCGTGGTGCGCGTCACCGCGAAGCCGGGCGAAGGCTTCCTCGATCGCATGATCGCGATGGTGGAAGGCGCGAAGCGCGGCAAGACGCCGAACGAGATCGCGCTGTCCATCCTGCTGGCGATGCTGACGCTGGTGTTCCTGCTGGCGACCGCGACGCTGGTGCCGTTCTCGCAGTTCGCGTCGACGCAGCGGGACAGGGCTCGGTGGTCACGCTCACCGTGCTGGTCGCGCTGCTGGTCTGCCTGATTCCGACGACGATCGGCGGGTTGCTGTCCGCCATCGGCATCGCCGGCATGGATCGCATGGTGCGAGCCAACGTGATCGCGACGTCCGGTCGCGCCGTCGAGGCCGCCGGCGACGTCGACGTGCTGCTGCTGGACAAGACCGGCACGATCACGCTCGGCGATCGTCAGGCGTCTGCATTCCTGCCGGCGCCCGGCGTGACGGAGCAGGAACTGGCCGATGCGGCGCAACTCGCCTCCCTCGCCGACGAAACGCCGGAAGGCCGCTCCATCGTCGTGCTGGCCAAGCAGACAGTTTCAGCTGCGCGGCCGCGATCTCGGGACGCACGGTGCATACGTTCCATAAGTTCTCCGCGCAGACGCGCATGAGCGGCGTCGACCTGGAAGGGCGCCAGCTTCGCAAGGGCGCCGCCGATGCGATTCGCAAGTTCGTCGAAGCGCAAGGGGGTGCCTGGCCGGCGACAGCTGAGCGAATCCGTCGATGACGATTGCGCGTCGTGGCGCGACGCCGCTTGTTGTCGCCGACGGCCGGCGCGCGCTGGGCGTCATTGAGCTGCGGGACATCGTCAAGGGCGGCATCCGCGAGCGCTTCGCCGAGCTGCGCCAGATGGGCATCAAGACCGTCATGGTCACCGGCGACAACCGCCTGACGGCTGCAGCCATTGCCGCCGAGGCGGGCGTCGATGACTTCCTCGCCGAGGCGACGCCCGAAGACAAGCTGGAGCTGATCCGCAGCACCAGGCCGAGGGTCGCCTCGTCGCCATGTGCGGCGACGGCACCAACGACGCGCCCGCCCTCGCGCAGGCCGACGTGGCCGTGGCCATGAACACCGGCACGCAGGCGGCGAAGGAAGCCGGCAACATGGTCGATCTCGACTCCAATCCGACCAAGCTGATCGAGATCGTCGATGTCGGCAAGCAGATGCTGGTGACGCGCGGCGCGCTGACGACGTTCTCGATCGCCAACGACGTGGCCAAGTACTTCGCGATCATTCCGGCTGCGTTCGCTGCCACCTACCCGGCGCTGGATGCGCTCAACGTCATGGGCCTGGCGAGTCCGGAGAGCGCGATCCTGTCGGCGGTGATCTTCAACGCGCATCATCATCGTGTTCCTGGTGCCGCTGGCGCTGAAAGGCGTGAAGACACGCGCCGCCTCGGCGCCGCTGCTGTTGCGCCGGAACCTGTTGATCTATGGTCTCGGTGGGCTCGTCGTGCCGTTCATCGGCATCAAGCTCATCGACGTGTTGCTGGTCGCGTTCGGCCTGGTTTGATTGCACGGCCTTAGAGGAAACTTCCATGAGCGAACTTCGTCCTGCATTGATCTCCTTTCTGCTGCTCACGTTGTTGACCGGCGTCGTCTATCCGCTGGCGGTCACCGGCATTGGCCAGACACTGTTTGCCGACGAGGCGACCGGCAGCCTGATTCAAGCCGGCGACAAAGCGATCGGATCGCGGTTGATCGGCCAGCCGTTCTCGAGTCCGCAATATTTTTGCGGGCGGCCCTCGGCCACCGGGCCCCAGCCTTACAACGGTGCGGCATCCAGCGGTTCCAACCAGGGGCCGACGAATCCGGCGCTTGCTACCGCAGTGACCGACCGAGTCGCTGCCTTGCGCGCGCTCGATCCGGATAACAAGGCGCCGGTGCCGGTCGACCTGGTGACTGCGTCGGGCAGCGGACTCGATCCACACATCTCGCCGGCCGCCGCCGAGTATCAAGTGGCGCGCGTCGCCCGCGCACGCAACCGTCCTGAGACGGAAGTTCGAGAGTTGCTGAAACAGGCGACGCAGGGTCGCACGCTTGGGCTTCTCGGCGAGCCGCGCGTCAATGTTTTACAGCTGAATCTGGCGCTCGACGGCAAGGCCGAAAAATAACCAGCGATAGTTCGGATAGCCGATGCAAGCGTCACATGATCCTGCCGACATAGCACAGGTGCCCAGTGGCTGAGTCACGCCCCGATCCGGATCAGCTGCTCGCCTCAGTGACGGCGGCGGAAGAGAAGGCCCGGCGGGGCAAGCTGAGAATTTTTTTCGGCGGCTCAGCCGGCGTCGGCAAGACGTACTCCATGCTCGAGGCCGCTCACAACGCGAGGACCACCGGCGTTGACTTGGTCGTCGGCTACGTCGAACCACACGGACGCGTCGAGACCGAAAGTCTGCTAGAGGGTTTGGAACAACTGCCCATGCTGCCTGTGCAGTATCGCGGCATCACCCGGCGTGAATTCGACCTGGATGCAGCCTTGCGACGGCGGCCGGCGATTCTGCTGGTCGATGAGCTCGCGCATTCGAATATCATCGAAGGCGATCCGCCGCCGCGTCATGCCAAGCGCTGGCAGGACATCGAAGAGCTGCTGGAGGCCGGCATCGATGTCTGGACCACGGTGAACGTGCAGCACCTGGAAAGTCTCAACGACCTGGTGGCGCAGATCACCGGCGTGCGCCAGCGCGAGACCATTCCCGATCGCATTTTCGATGAGGCTGACGAAATCGAGTTGATCGACTTGCCGCCGGACGATCTGCTGAATCGGCTCAAGGCCGGAAAGATTTATCTGGAAGAGCAAGCGCAAACAGCGATCGACCGTTATTTCCGCAAGTCGAACCTGATCGCGTTGCGTGAGCTATCGCTGCGTCGCATGGCCGACCGCGTGGATGCGTCGGCGCAAGCGGCCACGGCGACGGATCGTGCTTCCCGCGCGTGGATGGCGAGAGATCGCATTCTGGTCGCCGTCGGTCCCGACGATCAGTCGGAGCAGGTGGTGCGTGCGGGTAAGAGATTGGCCGATGCGCTGGATGCGCCTTGGTCAGTGGTTTACGTGGAAACGCCGGAGCTGCAACGGCTCTCACAGCAGGAACGCAACCGAAGAATCGATCTATTGCGCCTGGGCGAATCGTTGGGTGCCGAGACGGTGACGCTGGATGGTCCCACGGCCGCACGCGCGTTGCTGGAATATGCGAACACGCGCAATGCCACGAGAATCGTCGTAGGCGCACCAAAGCGCCGCGGCTGGCGCGCATGGCTGCGGCCTTCGACGACAACTGAGCTTGCCAGGAAAGCGCAGGGCTTCGATGTCCTCACCGTCGGTGTGATGGAAAATCGCTCCGAGCCGCAGCGACAACTCCAGCGCGACGAGGCGGAGAATGCCAGACCCGTGCATTGGGATCGGTACGGCTGGACAGTGGCAATCACAGCAGTATGCACGCTGATCGCCTTCGCGATGTACGGGAATTTCGAGCCGACCAATCTGGTCATGGTGTACATGCTGGGCTCCACCATCGCCGGCCTTCGTTTCGGGCGCGGCCCTGCGGTTCTGTGCGCGGTCATGAACGTGCTGGCGTTCGATTTCTGTTTCGTGCCGCCGCTGTTCTCATTCTCGGTGATGGATGTGGAGTATCTGATCACGTTCGCCGTGATGCTGATCGTGACGTTGGTCATTGCGAACCTCATGGCCAGTGTGCGGCAGCAAACGCGCGTCGCTGGCGCTCGCGAGCGGCGCACGTTTTTGCTGTATGCGATGAGTCGAGAGCTTGCGGCGACGCGCGGCACGGATGCCATGGCGCGTGTTGCGGTCCGCCATGTTGCGGAAGTGTTTCAATGCACAGCGGTGGTCTTGCTGCCGGATGATGCCGGCAAGCTGCATTTGCCGCGAGCCACGCCGGAAGCGGGCTCGTTCATCGGCGCAGATCTTTCGATCGCGCAATGGGTGCTCGATCATGGGCGGCGTGCGGGACTGGGCTCCGATACGTTGCCCGCCGCACCCGCGTTGTATCTGCCACTGGGCAACGAGAGCGATCGGCTTGGAGTGCTGGCAGTGCTGCCCGCCAATCCCCGCCGGGTGTTGCTGCCCGAGCAGCGCCACCTGCTGGAAACATTCGCCGGACAGGTCGGCATCGCGGTCGAACGGGCGAGGCTTGCCGAAGCCGCGGAGTCCTCCCGCGTGGAGGCGGAGACGGAGAGCCTTCGCAATACCCTGTTGGCGTCGATCTCTCATGACCTGCGCACGCCGCTGTCAGTGATTGCTGGGGCTGCCAGTACGCTGGCCGAGCATTCGGACGAACTGGACCCAGGCGAGCGCAAACGCCTGGCGCGCTCGGTCGAGAACAAGGCGCGAGACATGACTGACCTCGTGTCCAACGTTCTGGACTTGATGCACTTCGAATCGGGTCGTCTGACGGTGCATCGTGACTGGCAGACGCTGGACGACTTGATCGGCGCGGCCCTGAGCCGCATGCAGGACCGTGTGGAGCCACGGACCGTGGTTGTGGAACTACCGGACGATCTGCCGCCCGTGTACGTCGACGCCAACCTGGTGGTGCAGGTGTTCGCGAATCTGCTCGACAACGTTGCGAAATACACGTCGCCGCAAACACGAGTGGCGATCACAGCGAGGGCGGGAAACGATCGAGTTCAAGTCAGTTTTGAGGACAACGGTCCAGGCTTGCCACCCGGCGAGCACGGCCGCTTGTTCGACAAGTTTCAACGCGGAACGAACGAGGGCACGACCGTTGGCGCCGGCTTGGGGCTGGCGATCTGTCGTGCCATCGTGCGAGCACACGGTGGTGACATCGGCACCGAACACAGACCGGGAGGCGGTGCGCGATTCGTCTTCACGCTGCCGATGAAGGAGCCCTCTTCATGAGATACGGGTCATGACACAGGCACAGCACCGCGTGCTGGTCGTGGAGGATGAGCCGGATATCCGCGCCGTCTTGCGCACGTTGTTGCATACGGCGAACTATCGAACTATCGAAGCGGAGACCGCGGCTCGCGCTGAGATCGAGGCGCGCAGTCACAAGCCGGATCTACTCATTGTAGATCTAGGGCTGCCGGATGCCGACGGTGTCGATTTGATCCGCGGCGTGCGGCAGTGGTCGCCGGTGCCTATCCTGGTGCTGTCCGCTCGGACCATGGAGGAGCAGAAGATCGCGGCGCTCGATGCGGGCGCGGATGACTATGTCACTAAACCTTTTAGCGCGCCGGAGCTATTGGCGCGCGCGCGCGCTGCCCTACGGCGCAACGCACGGGGCGCGGATCAAACCTCCATGCTAAAGCTGGGCGATGTGACGATCGATTTGAGCCAACGTAAGGTTATCGGCGGGGACGGCGAGCTTCGTTTCACGCCGATGGAGTTCCGGGTGATCGAAAGCCTGGCGCGCCGGGCGGGCATGATCGTCACTCAACACCAGATTATGCGTGAAGTGTGGGGTCCGGACCGCGAGACAGATACTCGCAGCTTGCGAGTGTTCATCAAGAACATTCGCCAGAAGATCGAGCCGGATCCGGCGCGGCCGCGTTACTTGGTGACCGAGGCGGGCGTGGGATACCGGTTGGTCGTGCCTGGGCGTTGACAGAAGTCCAAATCTTCACACGATTTTGTCTAGGCACAGTGGCGATGATCCGCCACGCTTGATCCAGAAGATCGCCCAGGTTGTGGCTGTCGGCGAGGGCTCCGAGCCCAGCGCCCGGGATGTCGAACGCGTCGTCGGTTATCTCGCGGCACAGCTGGCGGCGGATGGTCATGACGCCACTCTGTTTGCGTGCGGCTCGACTTCGAGATCGCATTCACAGCGTCTAGCTCGTAAGTCGTTGACCTTACCACCACTGGCGGGCCCATTGGAGTTGCTGGTTACGCACGCGCGTCGCTTCGACCTCATTCATCTGCACGGCGACTTGCGGCGATTCGCGCGCCTGAGCAACGTTACGACGCCCATCGTCGCGACGATGCATTCCTATCCGAACCCCGGGACGTTGGCTGCACGCGTTACGTTGCCCGACGTTGTACCGGTGGCGGTATCGGCACACCAGCGAGATTTGTTGCAAAGGCTGGGCTGGCGAGCATTGGTGCCGCACGGCCTGCCTGAGCGGCTACATCCTTTCAGCATCGACCCGGGAAGCTATCTGGCCTACGCAGGCTCGCTCATATGCGTGAGCAGTTTGCGTCGCGCGGTGGAGATTGCAGCGCGCAGCAGGATGCCGCTGAAGATTGCGGACCGCATCGTCGGCCGTGAGCTGCGCCAACTCGAACAACAACTGGCACCATTGATCAATCTCGGCGCCAGCGTTGAGTTCGTCGGTGAGCTGGATACGGCCGGGCTCAGCGAGTTTCTGGGCGGCGCGCGCGCGTTGTTGTTCACGAACGATTGGTCGGAGCCGTGTCCGCTTGCGGTGCTCGATGCGCTGGCGTGTGGAACACCAGTCATTGGCTGGCGCGCGGGGGCCATCGAGACACTCATCGAACAGGGGCAATCGGGCGTCATCATCGGCAGCGTCGATGAAGCAGCGAGCGCCGTCGCGGACCTGGATCGGACCAGTCGATTGAGTTGTCGTCGAGCGTTCGATGAGCGCTTCGGTGCGCTGCGCATGGCTCGTGACTACGCGGCTCTATATACGCAGCTCCTGTCCATGCCGACGCAAGTCGCCAGATACGCGGCGTTGGGAGTGCGCTCGAGCATTGACCAGGGTGGCGCATGGTGAACGCACGTCGTGCTGTTGCCAGATCCCATCGCTCTGCTCGCGTGCCGCATTCTCAAGTCTCGGGGAATCGACGCGATTCGACCCCGGTGAGTCGTTCGCCGGGAGCTTCAGCGCGGGCTGCAGAAGCCGACGCACCGAAGCCGTCAATCCGTGCAGCGAAGATCGATGATCTGGATGCGCTGCTGCGGCTCGAGACCGCCAGCTTCGACGCCGATCGACTGTCTCGGCGCAGCTTTCGCAAGTTCCTGCATCAGAGCAGCGCCACCATCCTGGTCGCGGAGCAGCGGGCTCTACGGATTGGCACTGGCAGCGCATGCACACGGATTTGGTGTGACGGCCTACGTGCCGGCGCGCGGGCCGATGTTTGTGAGTGGCGTACGAGACCCGGATAAGAAGACGGTCATCAGCTTGGTGGAAGAGGATTTCCTCGACGAGCTCGCGCAGACGGATGTCGTGGTACGCCGAGGAGCATTCAATGCACAGACGCTGATTGGCCATCTGCATCGTGGCGATGCCCAGATCGTGTTGATCAGCTTGTTTCGCCTGCACGGGGAGAAAGGACCTCACTGGGTGTGCATCGTGGGCCACGATTCGCATGTCTTTCGAGTGCTCGATCCTATGTCGCCTCCGGCGGGCGAGCGCCCGCCGCAGCTGTCGATCACGCATCGCGAGTTCGAACAGATGTCTCGCTATGGGCGCGAGCGCGAGGCCGCGGCCGTTATTCTTTCCAAGCGCCCAATTCGGTGAATGCGATGTCAGGCTTGTATATCGTGGTGGATAAGCGCGAGGACTTTCGTTGACCGGATCCGCCCAGCATCACACGTTTCGCTTCGCCCGCAAGACAGAGCGCGAAGGGTTGCCGGTCATCGACGATTCCGCGTCCATTCTTCGCTGCACTAACAAAATGTTCCTGGCTGACCTGCTGCGTGCGAACGAAGTTCCGACGCCCCGAACTTGGTTCGTAACGCGCCGTTCGCAATTCGAGCTGGACGATCACGAGGGCTTTTCCGGTGATCGTCAAGATTCCGGACGGCTCTTTCAGCATTGGTGTGGAACGCGCCGATGATGCGCGGCAACTGCGCGAGATCGCCGAGCGGATGCTGAAACGCTCCGAGATCATTTTGTTGCAGGATTTCATCAAGACGAAGTTCGACTGGCGCATCGGCGTGCTCGATGGCGAACCGCTGTTCGCGGCGCGCTACTTCATGTGTGACCAGCACTGGCAGATACTGAAACACTCCCCGGACGGCACTCACGCGGAAGGCTCGACGAATGCAGTGTCGCTGTCCGATGTGCCGCAGCAGGTACTGGAGCGTGCTTTGCAGGCGGCGCGGCAGGTGCGGGTTCGCGAGCTGCGGAGTCCGGAGCCGTCGCATATCGGACCGGCGCCTTCTGCGATCCCCTTCGATAATCCACTGCCGCCCATTGAATCGCTGAGCGAGCGTTTTGCATGACTGGCGTCTTCGTATACGGCGCGAGGCGCGACGTCGAAAGCGTCATTGTCGAGAAAGGAGGTCGTATTGCCACTGCGCCATCGGGAAAGACTCACTATCTCGTGGTTGGAACCTTTGGTTCAGAGGAGTGGCTGCATTCGACGCATGGCACGAAAATATTGAAAGCCGTCGAGCTAAAGCGGGCAGGTAAATCCATCGTGATCGTGACGGAGAAGCACTGGACCGAGCATGTGTGAGTCAGGTTCGTACAGTGTTCCATTCCTCCCTTCAGGTGGCCGCATATCAAAAAACACGATGAGTGCAGTACGGGCTGAGCAACGTGGGCAACGCACCCGAGAAGCAGACCATGAAGGGCAAGAGCAGCGCTGCGGCTAACCGATCATTGATCCAATCCGCGCTGGAGGATGCCGCCCGAGAGATTGCCGGTCGACGGTATTTCTTTGGCGGCGATTTTGAAATCCTCGATCGCGTGAACCCGCGCGCAGGTTTCTGGAACGGTGTGTTGGCCGCTCTGCAGGCGTCAGGATTCGTTGCGCTCGGTCGTATGTACGATCGAGATAATGGCGTCCATACCATCCACGGCCTTCTAGACTTTACAGAGAAGAACCGAGGGCTCTTTCAGCCTGCGGCACTGGAGCAGCGGAAGGCCGCTACTGGAACGTCACCCGAGAATGCCAAGGCATTCGCAACAGGGTCGTTTAGCCTGAAGCGGGATGGGCTCGTCGCGATTCGGGACGAGTTCGAGGAGCATCGTAGCTTGTACGCTAACAACGTGGCGACGCCCTGCCGGGCGATTCAACAAGCACGTGAGAGCACCTACACGCCGTTAAGAATGCAGCTGCGATGGTGGCTTGGATGAGGAGTGGGCCGATCCCTGCGGAACGCATTGATGGAAAAGTGATCGCTGCCTTCGTGCGAGAGATGGAACTTAATCGTCTTGGGCTGAAGGAAGAAGACTTTAAGGACGATACCTCAAGAGAGGTGCGTTGAGTGGCAGCCGTTAGAAAGTGTCGTAGCCGCTTGGTTGCAGACTTCGAAGTCGACTATGGCGTATTGGACGCAATCCGTGCAGCCACGCCAAGCTTGGAAGCAGGAGTTCCGATTCATCGGGGGAGTTCTAGGTCTTTCGGGCGTGGCTCTGATCCCTCGGGCCGAATTCTTTGCGATCGTCACGCACACTCGACCCAGATCTTTACGTCGAGTTCGCCGGCTCAGGCGATCATTGGCAGCGGAGATGGTCTGCACAAATTTCTTGAGCAGCGCTTCGTCCGTGTCCTCGGGCAAGCGTTTTATCTGTAATACCATTCGCTTGCCGGGCTGCAATTCCCAGTGTGTACAGAGATTCTCGTGCGGGTCGTCTATCCATGACAGGCAATCGAGCAGGGCATCGAAATTTCGGCCATACCACTGCTACGTGCTGGCGCTTAGGCATCCGGGGCTTTCCCGGGGTGTTCTATTGGGTCCTGAAAGTTACGCTGCTCCACATTGAAAGAGGGAATGGATCCTTTTCGTTGCCCCGAACCTCGTTTTTTTGAAGGGCACGGGCTTGGAAGCGTCGGTTCTGCAAGCGAGTGTACCAAGGAGAAGCAAAAATGCTCTGGACCATTGCTGTCGTCTTGATTGTTCTGTGGGCTCTCGGCCTCGTCACTTCGTATACCTTAGGCGGATTCGTTCACGCCCTTCTGGTCATCGCGATCATCGTGATCCTGATTCAAGTCATTCAGGGCCGGCGCGGGTAGCGCCAGCCGCGAAACCCTCGACTCAAACCTGGAAAGGAGCATGCCATGTCGATGATGTCAAAGCTTACCCGGCTTGTTGCAGCCATGCTGATGCTTTCGTTCGTTGTCGCTTGCGCGGGCTCGCGAACTCAGGAGAGCACCGGCGAGTACTTCGACGATTCGGCAATCACCAGCAAAGTGAAGGCGAAGCTGCTTGAGGACAAGGAAGTGAGCGGACTGGCTATCAACGTCGAAACGTTCAAGGCCGTCGTTCAGCTGAGCGGATTCGCCAAGACCGAGACGGAGCGGCAGAGGGCGGGTCAGCTCGCGCGCTCGGTCAGCGGTGTCAAGGATGTCAAAAACGACATCCGGCTCAAATGAGTGCGCATTCTGCGGAACGCCGGCGCCTATGGAGTCTGCTGGCGTAGATATTCGCTGCGTTCCATTGCGACATAGGCGTCGTGGTCCACCTCATGCAACTGTAGGGCGTAACGTTCCGTCGCAGCGAACCACCGTTCAAGGCTCTGCTCGAAGCGCTCAGGGGGTGGGACTGCGAGTGCGCCAAGATAGGCGTCGATGGCCAGGTAGTAGCGCATGGTGTTGCGCTCGAGTGCGCCGCGCATGCCGCCAACGAGGTGTGGCGGTTTGTCTTCACTGTCAAAGACGCTTCTGGATCCGGTGCCGGTGCTGGTTCCTGGGCGAGCGTGACCAATGTGCATGCCATCGAGGCTACGACCAGCCCCGTCATTCGCAGCCAGGCATGAGCAGTGAGACGCCGGGCGCGCATTACTGCATCCACGTTCCGCAGGTCCTCCAAAGGATCTTCTACGCGGATCATATCCATTGTTACGGCCCTCTTCAGTACATAGGAAAGTCTCTAAGAGAGAATGGCACTAAGTTAAGGTCAGGGGAGTGTCTTTCCCTCTCCCTCGGGGAGAGGGCAGGGTGAGGGGAAGCCGGTCGCTGTGACGTTTCCGTAGCGCGTTCCCTCACCCGCGCTGCGCGCGGCCTCTCCCCGAGGGAGAGGCGAAGACTGCAGGCGCAGCGCCTTAACTTAGTGCCATTCGTCTCTAAGAGAGTCTCTGCGTCGTTGCAATGGAGCAGCATGCGCAGATGCGTATGCCGGTCCTCGTGCGAGCCTGTGCCGCTGCGATCGCCGAGCTCACTTGCATTATTGCTTCTTCCTCCGCGTCTCGCGCGCAATCATCGCTGCCCACGGATACAGGGCACAGCCGTCCCAGATCCGCACAGACACCTCGGGCGGCATCGTGGAATACGTTGCTTGAGCACCTTGGCGTTGTATCTCTCCGAGCTCTACGGGGTCGAACTTATTTCCAATCGGGTTTCCCGGAAGGTCTGCTATTTCGAGCACGCTACAAGCGATGGCCGCCAGCAGGACGAGCACCGCGAGATTCGTGACGAGAAACAGCGCGACGCGTTTCATCGACGTGGCCCTCGTGGTGAGCTATGCGCACTCAATGACCGACCTTACCGGGTGCTCGGAAATGTCGCATCGATGTGCGTGCCGCGAGGCAACTGGCACACGCCTTCGCCGCCCAGGCGTTCCGGGCCGACGAAGCTCTTCGGCCGCAGGATTGGCACGCATAGTCCCAGAGCGCGATAGTCGCGGCACAATGCCTCCGCGGCGATCTTCGATCTCCGAGGAACCGTGCAACGCGGTTGTTTCGCTGACTGAAGCGGCTGCTGCCACTGCCATGAACGAACACCACCAGCGCGCGTGCGTCCTCGGGACAGTCGAGGAATCCTTTGAGCTGCTCGCCGGCGCCGATATCGATGCAGATCGAGTTGAGGTGCGAATCTTTGTCGCAGCCGTATGTCGTGATCGATCCTTGTTATGGTGGCTATTGCTAGCGTTGGTGGCGCTGGTCGTCGTGCTGCTGTTGAATGAGCCGGTAATTGCGTAGACACGGTGCAGTGTCGAAATAATGGATTGTGCGTTCGGGCTGCGTTACGTCGGCCGTCAGTCCTTACGGGAGTACCGTCTTGCGCAACAGGCGACAAAGCTCGCGCAACGAGCGCGTGTTCAGTACCTGCTCTTTCGATGCAACTCCTCGGGCAGAACGGACCACTTGGGACGCCCGGCGATAGGCGTTGATGCGAAAATGTTTCATATGAAAATCACTCAGCTGCGCCGCAGAGCGCATTGAGCGACTTACATAGCCTTTCGAAGCGCACTCCAGCACGTGTACGCGGAACGCTCATTGCGTGTGAGGGCGGCCGGCTGACCGCCCAAGTTGGATCGGCGCCGAACGGATGGTCCATGAAGAATACCCAGGTGCCGTCGGGGAGGCGGCGATGGACCTCCATGCCATGGTGGTGAACCTCGGTTTGCGCCTGCCCTGCTTGTCTACTCCGGTGATCAGCCACTGCGAACGCGTCATTGCGAAGTTGCCCGCGACGGTCGTGTGATGTGTCACCACGTCCATGTGCGGTTTCATGTCGATGTAAGCGGCCATGGTCTCTCGGATGGCCTGCGCGCCGCGCGAGACCAGCGATTCGCCGTGCACTTCAGCGACGCGCACGATCGCGGCTTCAAGGTGATACATGGCGGCTGCCGGCCGGCTATACGATCACTGCCGCCGGCGAGCAACTCCGTGGTGCGCAGCGGAAGCGGGAGAGGTGCCCTCTCCAGGCGACGCGATGCTTCGATCAGCGCAGCGATTTCTCAAGTGTCACTAGCGTGAGATCGTCGCGCAGCGGCGTGCCAATTGCCGGATCGTCGTATGGGAAAGGCTCGATCACGCCGGTGCGCGAATAACCCTGGCGCTCGTACCAGGCAATCAGTGGCTCGCGCAGATTGATGACGGAGATTCTGATCCGCTGCGCGCCACGCTCGCGCGCATACTTTTCCGCACCACTCATGATCGCCTTTCCAAGCCCCGACGCTTGATGGTCTGGATCGATGGCGAGCATCGAGAGATACCATTCGCCATGGTCGAGCGGCCGCAGCGCCACGCAAGCGACGGCATCGCGTCCGCTTCTCGTCACAAGAATCGTTGAGCCGTTCGCGATCAGGGCCCGCAGCCCTGCGGGATCGATGCGCTGGCCTGCGAGCAGCGCCGTTTCATGCGTCCATCCCGGCGTCTTGGATGAGCCGCGGTAAGCGTCGTTGACCAGCGCGACGATGCGCTCCAGGTCGGCCGGGTTGGCTACTTCGATTTTCATCTGATATCGCAAACTGTTGGTGTCATGCTCGGTTGGTGTCATGTCATGCTCGGATAGATCGTGCGGACTAATGCGCCGAGCCGTGATTTGCTGCCTCAGCGGCGTACTTAGCGGACGTCGCGCACGAGCCCGGGGAGTGCTTCCGGGCGCTCGCTTCCATGGTCTTCGTCATGTGCTAGGACTATCGGCATCGGCGCGGCAATGGCGATCGCCCCGACTGTGTTGGCTACCAGCTGCTTTGCGTTCATCCGACTACTCCTTCCGCATTTCGCTGGCTGTCCCAGTGCAGGCAAACTAACTCGCTCCCAGCGGTGCCGCAATTTGCCAATTTTGCAGAACCAGACTGCAAAGATACACATCGAGGAAGAAAAAGATAAGAGCTTGTGCAACGGCGAGCGAGGGTGCTAGAGAACGGTTGGTCGACTCAGTACACCACGAACTCGTACTCATCGATCAATCCCAGCTCCGCCAACGCCAGCGGGAGCTTCACGCCTCCCACGAACAGTCCCTTACCCGACTCCCGCTTGAGCTGCTGAACGGCCTTCCCCAGATCCCCGCGCACGAGCTCCGCGTTCCAATCGACCCGGTCCAGGGTGCTCGACACGACGTACTTCTTCGCCGCGTCGATCGTCCGGGCGAAGGGTTCCATCCAATCGGGCCTCGCTCCCGTCCGCGCCGGCGGCCGAAACGCTGCCTCCGCCGGGCGAGTAACGTGCTTTTTTACAGTGCCGGACCTGCCACTCATCGGATGCTCAACCGCCGAATGGGTGAATGCTCAGCTTCCATCGTCGCGAAGGCTGTCTGACTCGGCGTGTTGCACCGATGCAGTTCTTGGACGGCACGCGCTCGTCAGCGCCGCTGGATGTGCCAGTATCCACAGGAGAACCGTCGCACCTAACGCATCCACAGCAGGAATTGGCGTGATCAGTCCGCCCGTTGCGAAGCTGACGTAACCGATCACGGTTCCGCCAACCCATGCGATCGTGTTCCGTGGCCGGATCTTCGCGAGCTGCCGAACATCGGTGACTTCGGGATGCCGAGGCCCGAAGAACCAGCGATCCGGCACGTATACGCCGGCGATCGGTATCGCCGCCATTCCCAGCACGATCAGGAAGGGTACGAAATAATCCGAGATATGGAAGAAGGCAGCAACGAGCGCGATGGCAGCGCCGCCGACGCCGAGTTGCCAGGTCGGCTTGCTGGGAAAGACCGTCGCGAGAGTCAGCGTCGAGGAGTAGAGGTTGCCTGTGTTGCTGGTCCACGTCGCCAGCACCAGCATCACGATTGCAAGGCCCGGTACGCCGAGCGATATCATGATCTTCATGATATCGGATTGTCCCAGGATCGCGGCGGGAACCGCGGCGATCAGCATGATGAGCGGGTAGCCGATCGCCAATCCCGCAATGGAGAAGATGGCCGCCCGGTCGCTGCGCGCATAGCGCGTGAAATCCGGCGCTAACACCGCCGTCAGAATCACCGAGCCGACCACCGCCGAAACAGCATCGACGAAGCTCAGACTGCCGTCTCCGCGATGCTCCAGCGCGGTGCTCGCGCCCCCTCGCTCGATCGACAGCATCACGACATAGATCATGAACAGGCTCAGCAGCGGCACCATCACCGAGGCAAAGCGTTCCATCATGCGGAAGCCGAAAATGGCGGTGAGTGTCATGAGCACCAAGCCAATGGCGGTGCAGGCGAAGGGCGGCACGGAAACGTGATAGAAGCTCCGCAAGGTCTCGCTGACCGACGTTCCCAGCATGTCACCGACGTTTGCGAACCAGCCGAGCAACGTCACGGCCAGAATGAGGTTGATGAATCTGCCGCCCGCCCGCCCGAACGTGAGCGTCAGCAGCACATAAGTCGAAAGACGCAAACGGCCGCCGAGCACCGATGTTGCGAGCGAAAGGGCGGCGACGAGCGAGCAGCCAAGGAAACAGGCGGCAGCACCTCGGGCGATGCCCTGAGCCTGCGTGATCTGTGCGCCTAGTGCGAACAGCGGCAGCGTGAAACCGATCGCCAGGATCACGATTGCAATCTTGAAGCCGGGAAGCGTCTCGCCGTCAGGCACGGGCTTGAGGCTGAAATCCTCGACGAGGTCCTGTTGGCTCACCCAGCGTGCTCCTGCACCGAATCGTCAATCAGGCGCGCATAAACGAGTTGCGCTGCCATGAGATCGGCCACCGCGGTTCCGACGGATTTGAACAACGTGATCTCGCTGGAATCGCGGCGGCCGGGATGACGACCGGCGCAAAGGTCGGCGAGTTCTGCCCGCACATGATTTGCCGTGATCACTCCCATATTCAAGGGCTGCAGGAGGTCGCCTGCCTCGGCCAGAGCACCTGCACGCGTATCGACGAACACACTGGCAGCGCGGATTGCATCATCATCGGCTTCGCGCATATCGGGTTTGAAGCCGCCGACGAGATCGAGGTGCTGTCCCGGACGAAGCCACGCACCGCTGATGATCGGGGCGCGTGCCGTAGTGGCGCAGCAAATGATATCTGCTCGGGCAGCGGCCGCTTCAAGGTCATCCACTGTCTCTATCGGAAGGCCGAACGCGCGAAGTCGCTCAGCGTTAGCGCGTGTTCGTTCGGCGTTGCGGCCCCACAGGGTGATCCGGCGCAGATGTCGAGCAGAGGCGTGGGCTCGCACCATGTGCAGCGAGAGGCTGCCAGTTCCCACCATCAACAGCATGGCAGCATCGCTCCTCGCAAGCTTGCGCGCCGCCAAAGCGGAAACGGCTGCGGTGCGCCGCTTGGTGAGCGCGTCGCCATCCATGCAGGCGATCGGTTGCCCGCTGACTCCGTCCAGCAGCATATAGATCGAATTGACAGTCGAGCCTGTGCTGGCGGGGCGCGACAGCATGACTGTCACGAGCTTGACGCCGAGTGCGTCGCTGCCGTTCCAGGCCGGCATCATGAGCAGCGTGTCCTGCCCAGTCTCGCTGATTCGCAGCGTGTGGGCGGTTCGCACCGGCGCGACCCGGCTCGGATCGGCGAAACCCCGCTCCAGCGCCGTCATCAGGGACGGGTAATCGAGGTGCTTTTCGATGCTGACAGCGTCGATGAACTTCATTTGTCCTGCGGGTGCGTGAGTGATACCAAGTGACGCGTCGGCCGGCGATGAGGCCGGCCGCGCACATCAGAAGCTATACCCGAGCTGGACGCCATAGGACAGCGGCTCTTGCCGATAGACGACCCGGCCACCGTAGAAACTGGTGAATGAATAAGTGCTGCGCCGCTCATCTGTCAGGTTGCGACCCCACAGGGCGATCGACAAGCCGCTGCCGATTTGCGCGAACTCCAGTCGTGCGCCCAGATTTTTCTGCGGACCGTACACTGCGTTGGGATCGGCCAGCGCGGCAGCCTGTTGACCGGACCAGTTGTAATCCAGTTGCAGGGAGCCACGCCACGTGGCGCTGACATCATATCCGTAGCGACTGCGAAGTGCGTAACTCCAGTCGGGCGCCTGCGCGAGCTCAGAGCCGACAGGGACGTTCGCATAGAGTGGCGCGCCGCGCACGTCTGTAGCGGTTTCTCGAATCCTCGTGCTCAGACGGCTGACGCTTCCCGAAAGGTCCAAGCCTGCGACAGGCCGCAGTATGGCTTCCACTTCGAAGCCGCGGACGCGGGACTTCGGGATCGTGCCGAGCGAGGCTACCGGCAGCCCTGAAGCGGGCGAAACGTAGAGCAGCTGCGACTGCCGGTCCTCGTAGTCGTACTCGAAGGCCGACGCGTTCAATAACAACGTGCCGTCGAACAGGCGCGATTTGCCGCCGACTTCGTAGGCAGTGATCGTCTCCGGCTTCACGTAGCCCCAAGCAGCTTGGTCCAGGGCCGGCGATGCATAGTAGGCGCCGCTCTTGTAGGCGTTGGACACGGTTGCATAGAAAAGTGCATCGCCGATCTGGTAGTTCAGGCTGCCGCGGTACGACACCTTGGAGACGTTGTGCACTTCATCGAGGCTGTCGACGACGGAACCCTGGCCTTGGAACGCAACGCCGCCATCGACGGAACCTTCCTCGGTGCTGATGCCGTCGAAGTCGATCCGGTCACGCGAGTAACGCAGACCGAGCGCGAGGCTGAGCCGCTCGGTGAAATGCGTTTCGGTATTTGCGAACACGCCGAACGAGTCACGCGTCTGATTGTAATCAGCCTGGGCGATGGACATCCCCGGTGTGACGAAATCGGGCGGGCTCAGCCAGGCCCCGATAAACGATGCGCTTTGATCGGATGCATCGCGCCCGTGGATCGTGTCGTGCGAATAGCTCCCGCCCACGAGCCAGTCGACCAAGCCGTCGAACAGCCCTTCGCGCGAGGCCAGACGGACTTCTTGATAGAACTGGCGAATGCGGTCGTTCTGAAAAAAGTCGAAGGTCGGGCCGGGCATGCCATCGAAATTATCGACCGAGCGATAGGTATAGCGATCGTAGCCGGTGATCGAGGTGAGCGTCGCATCCTCGAACTTATAGGTGAGGTTTAGCACGCCGCCGACGCCGTTGTCATCGCGGCGGGGGCGTAGCACCCCCACGCGCACGGCGGCGGGATCGTCCGTGCCCGTATCGACGAGACCGATGGAATCCGGGCCGAGAAGTGCTTCGTTGCCTTCCGCCTGCGGCGAGGCGGCGATCGAGCGATCGCGGCTCGCGTGAATGTTGAGGACAGCGGTGAAGGTGTCCGTCGGTTGATACTCCAGCAAGGTTCGCAACGCGAGACGATTGGGCTTGCCGTATTCGCGTCCGGTGTCGATGTCGGTCTGGTAGCCGTCGGATGCTTTGCGGTAGGTGCCCGCGATGCGTCCGCTCAGCGTGTCGCCAAGAGGTCCGCTGAGCGCGCTGTTCACTTCCACCGTGTTCCAGCGGCCATAATCGACGTTGAAGTAGCCTTCGGCCGTGTCGGTGGGCTGCCGCGAATAGATATTGACTGCGCCGCCGGTGGCGTTGCGACCGTAGAGCGTGCCTTGCGGACCCTTCAACACTTCGACGCGATCGATGTCGAACAGCTGGCCGCCCAGCAGTGCGGGCGAGCTGATGCCGACATCATCGACGTAGGTGGCCACGCCACTGTTGTTGTTGGGATTGAAGTCGTCGAGACCGATGCCACGCACCGCGAAGATGGGCGTGCCGCCCGAAGTGGCATTGGCAGTGCTCAAGCCCGGCGTGATGCGCGCGAGATCGACCGGCTGTTCGATGCCAAGCTGGCTCAACGTGTCTCCGTCGATCGCGGTAATCGCGATCGGCACGTCCTGCACCGATTGTGCACGGCGCTGCGCCGTCACCACGATTTCGGTGAGTTCGGTTTGCGCCAGCGCCGCTGAGTCGGCAACGACGAGCGCCACCAGCGTGGAGGAGAGCAGAGTGGTTTTCAGTTTCATGGCAGGCCCCATTGGTAAGGCATCGGTCCCCCGGTTCGCGCCTGGGGAAGTTCTGATTAAGCGACTTCCCTGACGTCAGCAAGTTTGCAACTGATTGAGATGCTTCATCGATCGAAGTTGATATGCGCGACGAATGGCAATTGATCAGAGATTTCCTGGCTAATCGATGCTGTTTTTGTAAATGGTTCCGGCCTTCACGATCAGGCCGATGTTGGCGGGGTTCGTCAGCAGTGCGATGTTCGCCAGCGGATTTCCATTCACGACGATGACATCCGCCTGCGCTCCAGGCGCGATCACGCCCAGCCGCCCTTCCTGTTGAAGAATGCGAGCATTCACGCGCGTTGCGCTGTGGATGATTTCGTGCGCCGGTTGTGCCTCCCTGCGCAGCAGGAATTCACGTCCCTGCTCGTGATGCAAACTGCCGAACAGATCGGTGCCGAAGCCGAGCTGCACGCCGGCCGCGTGACAAATGCCTACCGCCCGCACCCCGGCTTCGAGCATGTCCCGAAACACACTCGCCATTTCCGGCGAGGTCGCCGCTCCAGGACCGGAAGCAGGAAGCCAGTATGTGACCAGCGTTGGCACGACGAACGCACCTGCCGCAGCTACCCGCGCGGCGACGCGAGCGTCGATGAGATTTGCGTGTTCGATGGAACGTACGCCACTTTGCAGCGCATGCTCGATCGCTGCTGCCGTATAGGCGTGGGCCATGACGTAGGAGCCCCGTGCAGTTGCCTCCTCAACGGCGGCGCGAAGCTCGCCGGCGGAGAATTCCTTTGCGTGCAGCCGGTCATTGACGCCGGACAGTCCGCCGGAGGCCATCACTTTGATCTGATCCGCGCCTTGGCGAAGTTCCTCTCGTACGGCCTTGCGCACGGCATCCGCGCCATCAACGACGCGCGTCATTGAACGCAATGCGCTGGCACAACTGCATGACGCTTGCTCTTGCTCCGTGCGATGACGGTAATCGCCGTGCCCACCTGTCTGGCTGAGCGCGCGGCCAGAGATGAACAACCGCGGTCCCGTCATGTGCCCGTCTGCGATCGCTTGCTTCAGTCCCCAATCAGCGCCGCATGCGTCGCGGGCAGTGGTGAAGCCGCGCATGAGCATGTCGCGCAATAGATTGGCAGCGCGGGCTGCGGCATAGGACGCGGGATAGTTTCCCAAGCTGTGCAGATCATCCGCGAAGATGTTCGCGTGCATGTGGCAGTCGATCAGGCCGGGCAATACGGCTCGGCCATTCAGGTCGATCTCCATCGCACCCGCGGCGGTAATTCGCCGTTCGGATACTTCCCGTATCGTGTCGCCCTCGATCAACACATCGATGCTGCCGCCTGGCTCTGGCCCGCTGCCATCGATGTGCAGGCCATTACGAAGTAGCAAGAGCGGGGCAGCGCTGGCAGTCATGCTGTGCCGCCGGCGATGCGTCTGAGCGCTGCTTCGATGCGGACTCGATCGACGCCGTAGCGCGCGACGCCTTCATCAAGCGACAGCATCTCGTTGCGAATGTCAGTGGCGATTCGCGCCGGATCGCGCTCGGCCGGATTGCCCCAACCGCCGCCATTGGCGGTGCGAATGCTAATCACAGTGCCGGCCTTCAGTGGGCCGTATTCGGCGAAGCGATCGGTGAATACCGCTTCGTGTCCTGCCGGATCGCGCACGACCGTCACCGAAGTGCCGGCATCGCTGCCGCCGGCCAAGCCCCAGAGCGGATTGGCATTGTTCTCGGTGGACGCTTGCAGGTAGGCGCCATCCTCGGTGACACGGAACTCGCGGATGACGCCATAGCCGCCGCGATACTTGCCGACGCCGCGATGGACAGGATTGAACGTGTATCGTTCGAAGCGCACCGGATAACTCGCCTCCAGCACTTCGATCGGTGAGTTAGGCGCATCACCGTTGCCGAGAAACATGATGCCGCTGGGGCCATCGTCGTGCGGAAACGCGCCGCCGCCGCCGTCCACCGGTTCGGCGCAGATGAAAGGTTCGCCCGCCTCGGTGGTGGTGCGGACCAAGTGATACGCATACATCTGGTAACTCGGCGCCGGAATCCGATCGGGCATCGCATCCGCCAAAGCCCGTAGCACCACATACTCGATCAGCTCGGCAACGTAGCCATAGCTGTCACACGGTGCCGGATATTCCGGGCTGACGATGGTGTTGCGAGGCGCGGTCACCTCGATCACGCGCAGGTGACCATCGTTGGTAGCGTCATCCGGCATGGTGAGCGACTTGAGAACAGTCGCGCACAGCGCGCGGGTACCAACGAGCGGATTGTTCACCGGTCCTCTCGTCGCGGGATCGGAGCCCGTGAAATCGATCAGCATTCGCGCGCCGGCAACGGTGATGGAGGCGGCGATGCGGCAGCGTCGATCGCGGCTGATTCCATCGTGATCGAGGAACGCCTCGGCGTGATAAGTACCGTCGGGTATTGCCTGGATCTCGCGCCGCATGCGCGCTTCGGACTGCGCGAAGATTTCGCTCAGTGCTTGACGGATCGTGGCCAGACCGTAGCGGGCACAGAGTTCCTGGAAACGGCGCGCACCGGTGGTGCACGAAGCGATCAGGCCGTTCAAATCGCCGTCGACCGCGGCTGGAGCCCGCACGTTGTTGAGAATCAGGCGGTGCAGCTCGCGATTGAGTTTGCCGCCGTCATAGAGTTTGAGATGGCTGAAGATCAGCCCTTCTTGATGCACATCGGTGGTGCTGGCGCACCAGCCGCCCGGCGCGAAGCCGCCGATATCGGCCCAATGCGCCATGATGGCCGTGAAGGCGACCAGCTCCCCGTTGAAGAACACCGGCATGTAGATCGCGGTGTCGCTGATGTGGGTGCCGGTGTCGTACGGGTTGTTAGCGAGAATGACATCGCCTTCCGCAAAACCCTCGTTTGCAAACACTTCCAGCCCTTTGCGGACCGTGGGCGGCAAACAGCCCAGGAAGCCCGCGAGCGCCGATCCCTCACCTGCGAGATGGCCCGCGGCATCGGTGATGGCGACGCCGAAATCCTGCACTTCATAAATGAGCGGAGAGTGGGCGGTTTTGACCAGGCTGGCCTGCATCTCCGTCGCCGCAGCGCGCAGCGCATTGCGGATCACCTGGCGGGTAATCGGATCGACAGCGCTCACTTCACCCTCTCAATGACGAGGTTTCCGAAGGCATCGACCGTTACCTGCTGAGCTGGGTTGACGACGATCGTGGTGTTCCATTCCTCGACGATGGCCGGCCCCTGAGTGCTGTCGCTGGGACGCAGGTGACGACGATCGTGGACCGTGAAATCGATGGCTTCCGCCTCGACGCCGATGCGAATATTGCGAACACCGGTGACGCTCGCTTCGTGCGTCGCGTGCGTCATCCTTGTAATGATGGGCTTGCCTGTCTCACCAATCGCGGCAAGACGCACAGTGGTGATCTCCAGCGGACTGCCGTGGAGCACGTGTCCATAGGCGCGGGCATAGGCGGCTTCGAATCGGTCGCGCAGCGCTGCTATACCGGTCGCGCCGGAAGTAAGATCGCCTTCGAAGAGTGCGACGCGCACGGTGTGGGCTTGGCCCACATAGCGAATCTCGCAAAAGCGCTCGATCCGCACCACGTCCGCTGAAGTGGTGGACAGCGCAGCACGTGCCTGTTCCTCCATCGATGCGTAGGCTTCGGCGGCGCGCGTGGCGGCCGCCGGATCGAGCGGGCAGAGG
The DNA here is from genome assembly GCA_963710595.1 of uncultured Gammaproteobacteria bacterium. Taxonomy (GTDB): domain Bacteria; phylum Pseudomonadota; class Gammaproteobacteria; order Steroidobacterales; family Steroidobacteraceae; genus Steroidobacter. The sequence continues at coordinate 128,384 of CAVQAZ010000001.1, read as the reverse complement.
AAGGTGCGTGACAGGTCATCACGGTAATCGGCGTTGAGCAATCCCCAAGCTGAGAACACGGCCGGATTGACGGGCACGACGACGGACTTGAAGTCCAGCTCATCGAGCAGACTGCCGGCGAACAACCCACTGCCGCCGCCGATGCAGAGCATTGCGAATTCACGCGGATCGAAACCGCGTTCGATGGTGATCTGCCGGATCGCATAGGCCATGTTGATCGCAGCGAGGCGGATGATGCCGCACGCGGCCTTTTCCATCGACAGGCCCAGCGGCGCCCCGATCTGATCACGGATTGCCGCGCGTGCCGCCGGTACATCGAGTTTGATTCGCCCCGCCATGTACGTATGCGGATCGAAATAGCCGAGCACCAGCAGCGCGTCGGTGAGAGTCACGCGGGTGCCGCCGAAGCCGTAGCAGATCGGGCCGGGGTCGGCCTGCGCGCTCTCGGGCCCAACTTTGAGGCCACCCTCGGCATCGACGCTGACGATGCTGCCGCCGCCGGCGCCGATCGACACGATGTCGATGCTGGGCTGCAAGATGGGACGACGGTTGATGATGAGGTCGCTGCGCTCGAAATAGCGGCCCTCGTGAATCAACGACACATCGAAGGTGGTGCCGCCGAGATCGGCGATGACGAAGTTTTTCTCGTCCAGCACTTCACTGAGGCGCTGTGCGCCGATTACGCCGCCTGCCGGGCCGGACTGGACCACACGCACCGGCACGGCACGGGCAATCTCGGTGGCAGTGATGCCGCCCGTCGACTGCATGACAGTGAGCGTGCCCTTGTGTCCCTCAGCTTCAAGCCGCTGGCCCAGCAGCTGCAGATAACGACTGAGTTTCGGCTGCGTAAAGCTGTTGAGGACAGTCGTGCTGGTGCGCTCGAACTCGCGCCGCTCGCGCACCACGTCAGAGGAGATCGAGACAAACAGATCGGGGCAGCTGTCGCGAATGACGCGTGCCGCCTGACGCTCGTGCTCCGGATTGGCGTAGGAATTCAGGAAGCAGATGGCGATGCTCTCGGCGCCTTCGGCCACCAGGGCTGTTACCTTCTGCCGCAGTTCCTGCGGGTCCAGCGGCTCGACCACTTGGCCGCGAAAGTCCATCCGCTCGGCCACCTCGGCGCGTAGATAGCGGGGAACGAGCGGGGCCGGAGGCTTATAAAAGAGGTTGTAGATTTCCGCCCGGTTGCCGCGCCCCAACTCCAGCACGTCGCGGAAGCCCCGGGTGGTGATCAATCCGACGGTGGCGCCGCGCTCCTGCACAATGCAGTTCAGCACCATGGTGGACCCGTGAATGATCGTGCCCAGGCTCGCCATGTCGATATCGAGGGCGCGGATACCCTCGATCAGACGGTCGCTCAGCTCGCCGGCGGCGCGAACCTTTTCGGTGCGAACCGCGCCCGTCCGCTCATCCTGGCTGACGAAATCAATAAACGTACCGCCGACATCGATGGCCAGTCTCACTACGCCCTTCCTGCTGCGACTTCGACGGGTACAATACGCAACAAGCGACGCAATATCGCTTTGAAGAAGCGACGGACCGGGAACGTTTGTGTCTTTTCACCGGGGAGGCGAGAAACAAAATTGAAATCGCATCAGCGCACGCCAGTCGCCCGCAAGCGCGTCGAGCTCGACCGGCTCAATCGCCGCATCCTCACCGAGTTGCAGCTAAACGCGCGCATCTCCAATATCGAGTTGGCCGAGCGAGTCGGCCTTTCCGCCAGCGCCTGTTTGAAGCGTGTGCAGGCACTGGAGGCGGTGGGGTGCATACAGGGCTACCTGATGGCTGCCAACATCGATCGAATCGCCCACAGTGTGCAGGCGTATTTTCTGATCCACCTGCAGGACACCAGGCAGGAGACGACCAGGCGCTTCGAGACGTATCTGGCCAGTGCATCGCACATCGTCGATTGCATGCGCGTCGGCGGAGCTCCCGATTACATCGCCTTGGTGGTCGGCTCCGATGTGCCGCACCTCAACGCGCTGCTGAACGAAATGATGGATGCCGGGCTCAACGTGGAGCGCATCAACCTGCAGATCGTGTTGAGCCGGCCGAAGTGGTTTGTGGGCTATCCGCTAAGCTCGTTGACCTGGAAAGAACACAGTTAGGCCAGCTAGACGCTCATGCGCATGCTTTGACCGAGGTGGTGGCTCGATGCTGGCCGAATGGACTCAGCACGCCCCTGTTGACGGCGGGATTAGACAAGGCTTGGGTGGGATCTAGAGGACTGGACGCCGGCATCCAGCTGCGCAAGGCAGGCGTTGGGGACGGAGAAATCCGCTTTGCGATGAGCGACGGGTTGATCGGCCCGGGGCGCTCATGGTCCGCCTGGTTCAACGTTCGCAGAATTCCCGGTGCAATAAAGTAATGATCCGAGTCGCGATGCCTTCGGGCAAGGAATAGCGAATCGTCTGCGACTCGCGCTCGGTCGAAACGATGTTCGCGTCGCGCAGCACGGCCAAATGTTGCGACAGTGCGGACTGACTCAGGTCAACCCGGTCATTCAACTCGCTCACCGACAGCGGGCCTGCCACCAGGTTGCAAAGAATCATCAGCCGCTGGTCATTGGCGAGGGCCTTCAGTAAAGCTGCAGCGTTTGCTGCGTGCGGTTTGATGTCAGCGGCTGCGCTTGCGCGCAGCGCAACGCTCCTCTTTCTCGGATTGACAGCCAAGATTCGACCTCTGTGATCCGTTGCGCAAATAATAAATCAGATTGCACTAAATAAGCAAGTTCTAATATAGTACCCGGCATCCAAACGCACGGTGACTGTCATGAGTGAGCGCAAAGCCGGTATTGAGGAATTATCTGCGACGGAAGTGTCGCGCCTGCTGATGCAACGGAAAATCATACTCGTCGATGTGCGCGAGCCCGATGAGTATGCCGCCGCCCGAATTCCCGGGACGTTGCTTTATCCCTTGTCCACTTTCGATGCCACGACGCTGCCGCCGGATGAGCCGCTGCCAGTGGTGTTTCATTGCGGCAGCGGCAAACGCTCCGCGATGGCGGCCCAGGCGCGGCTGAATGCGGGCGCATCGAGTGCGCGACATCTCGCCGGAGGCATCGGCGCGTGGCAAGCGGAGGGGCTGCCTACTATTCGCCTCGATCCCGCCACCGGTCGGCCTGTATCTAGGTAAAGGTTCGGTACGACTAGCCGGGGTTCCGGATGTGAACTCCGTGGCCAGAGCGTATGAATACTCCTTAGCTTCCCACAACAACGCAGCAGTCAACTCGAAGGTGCTCCATGTTAATCGATCGCATCGTGCTCGCGTTCGCGGGCTTCATGGTCCTGACGAGCCTGCTGTTGGCCTATTGGTTCAGCCCTTACTGGCTGTTGCTGGCGGCCTTCGTCGGCCTGAATTTGTTTCAGTCGGCGTTCACGGGTTTTTGTCCGCTGGCGATATTGCTGAAAAAGCTGGGATATCGTTCCGGCGCGGCGTTCTGATCCATGCGGCGTCCCGTCGTCATCGTTGTGACCGTCGCGGCGCTCTCGCTGCTTGTGGCGGGCTGTAAAAAAGAGCAGCCCACTCCAGTGGTGGCAGAGCAAACAGCCGCACTCGAAACCGTGGAGATGACACTTCGATCCACTCCGGTGGAGCGCCTGCTGGATGGCACCGTCGAGGCGATGAATCAGGGCACGGTGGCCGCGCAGACTGCCGGGCGGGTCGCGGAGATTCTTTATGACGTGAACGATTTCGTGCCTGCGGGCGCAGTCATCGTGCGACTGCGGGCGACCGAGCAGCAGGTCGGTTTGAAGCAGGCCGAGGCCGCGCTGCAGGAGGCCAGGGCTCGCGAGCTGGAAGCACAGACGCGCTACAGGCGCGTCGCAGACATGTATGAGCGCCAGGTGGTCCCGAAAGCGACGTTCGATGAAGCCACCGCCGCCCGGGACTCGGCAGCAGCGCGTCTGGCAGCCGCACGCGCGGCGTTGGAAAGCGCGAAGGAGGGAGTGAATTACACGGAGATTCGGGCGCCCTACGCGGGTGTCGTTACGAAGCGGATGGTCGAGGTCGGCGAAACCGTGCAGCCCGGCACGCCGCTCATGAGCGGCTTGTCGCTGCAGTATCTGCGCGTGTCGGTGGACGTGCCTCAGTCCAGCATCGACGCGATCCGTCGCATCAAACAGGCGGCCGTCTATGTGGATGGCCGCCGCGTCCCAGTGAGCAAGCTGACGGTATTTCCGGAGGCATCCAAGCCGTCGAACACCTTTCGCGCGCGCCTGGAGTTGCCGGAGAACGCTGCTGATCTGTATCCGGGAATGTTCGTCAAGGTCGGCTTCGTCACCGGGGAGGCGCACCGCCTGCTCGTGCCGCTTCGGTCAGTGGTCGAACGCGGCGAGGTCACCGCGGTGTACGTGTTGAATGCCGATGGACGCACTTCGCTGCGCCAGATACGCCTGGGGCACAAGTTTGCGGATGACGTGGAAGTGCTTGCCGGTCTGGCCGAGGGTGAGCGAGTCGCGCTGGACCCCGTCGCCGCGACCCAGCGTCTGCGGCATGCAACGGATGAGAAGTCATGAGCGTGCCGCTGGGATTCAGCGGGCGGGTCGCGAAACAATTTCTCGACAACCAGCTGACGCCGCTGCTCGCCCTGGCGGCGTTACTGCTGGGAGTCTTCGCCGTCATGATCACGCCGCGCGAAGAAGAGCCGCAGATCGATGTGACGTTCGCGAACGTGTTCGTGCCATTTCCCGGCGCGTCGGCGGCGCAGGTGGAGAGTCTGGTCGCCTCGCCCATGGAGCAGGTGCTCGGCGAGATCGCCGGCGTGGAGCACATCAGTTCCATGTCACGCCCGGGGATGGCGGTGCTTGGCGTGCAGTTCAAAGTGGGACAACCGCGCACCGAAGCCATTGTGCGCCTGTACAACGCCATCTATTCGAATCAGGACTGGCGTCCGGCGAACGCCGGCATTCTGCCGCCGCTGGTCAAGCCCAAAGGCATCGATGATGTGCCGATCGTCAGCCTGACGCTATGGACGCGCGACGGGCGGCGCGGAGCGCATGAACTCGGGCTGATCGCCCGTTCCATCCAGACACAGCTCAAGCGCGTCGCCGGTACGCGCAACATCTACCCCATCGGCAGTCCGCACAACACGGTGCGGGTCGAGCTGGATGCGCAGAAGCTGGCCGGATATGACCTGACCACCGCCGACCTCATGGCGGCGCTGCAGGCTGCGAATGTAGTTCAACACGTGGGTTCGGTGGTCGGTGGCGATCGCGTGTCCATGGTGGACGCTGGGCGCTTTCTCGCCGATCAGGACGATGTTGCCTCCCTGGTGGTCGGCGCCAGAGATGGCAAGCCGGTGTTCCTGAGCGATGTCGCGCAAGTGCAGTTCGGGCCGGAGCAGCCTCAATCCTATGTTTCCTTTGGCACCGGGCCGGGAGCCGCGACGCGCGGCTTGCCGGATGTGCAGCATGCTCCCGCCGTGACGATCGCAATCTCAAAGCAGCCGGGGGCAAACGCCATCGATGTCGCCGATGACGTGATCCGGCGCGTCGAGGAACTGAAGGGGACGTACGTTCCCGAAGGCGTCGAGGTCACCGTGACCCGCAACTACGGGGTCACGGCGAACGACAAGGCGAAAAAGCTCATCCAGAAACTGATGTTCGCCACGGCGTCGGTCGTGCTGCTGGTGGTGCTGGCCATGGGGCGGCGTGAGGCGCTGGTCGTGGGTGCTGCGGTGATCGTCACCCTGGCGGCGACGTTATTCGCGTCCTGGGCATGGGGATTCACCATCAATCGCGTGTCGCTGTTCGCGCTGATCTTCTCCATCGGCATCCTGGTGGACGATGCGATCGTGGTGGTGGAGAACATCCATCGTCACATGCGCAGCAGTTCGGGCTCGCTGGCGCAGATCATTCCGCAAGCGGTGGACGAGGTCGGCGGGCCGACCATTCTGGCGACGCTGACGGTCATCGCGGCGCTGCTGCCGATGGCGTTCGTCAGCGGATTGATGGGTCCGTACATGAGCCCGATCCCCATCAATTCCAGCATGGGCATGTTGATTTCGCTGGCGGTGGCGCTGGTGTTCACGCCTTGGCTGTGCCGCAAGCTGCTCGGCGAGCACGCCGAAAACTCTTCCGATGAAGACAGCCGGGTGCATCGATTCTTCAAGCGAATGTTGCGTCCCTTCCTGGATGCCAGCACCGGGCGGCGCGTGCGGCATCGGCTGTACTGGGGCGTGGCTGCAGCCATCGTGCTTGCGGTAGGACTGGTTGCGGTTCGTCTGGTCGTGTTGAAGATGCTGCCGTTCGATAACAAGTCCGAATTCCAGGTGGTGGTGAACCTGCCGGAGGGCACGACGCTCGAGACGACTGCGCGCGTGCTCGATGAACTGGCCCATCGGATCGAACAGGTGCCCGAGGTGAGCGACTATCAGGCCTACGCGGGTACGGCGGCGCCGATCAATTTCAACGGCTTGGTGCGTCAGTACTATCTGCGTGAGAGCCCCGAGTTGGGCGACCTGCAGGTGAACCTGGTCGATAAGCACTCGCGCTCGCGGCAGAGCCACGAGATTGCACTCTCGGTGCGAGCGGACCTGGCGGCGATTGGCGCGCGCTTCGGCGCATCTGTGCAGGTCGTCGAAGTGCCGCCCGGGCCGCCGGTGCAGGCGCCACTGGTAGCGGAGGTCTATGGGCCGAGCTATGACGAGCAGCGGCGGGTGGCGGGCGAAGTGCGCAAGCTGTTCGTTGCCACTCCGGACATCGTCGACGTGGATGACAGCCTCGAAGCGCCGGCGCAGCGCTTCATCGTCGCAGTGGATCGCCAGAAAGCAGCGCTGCTCGGCATTTCACAGGATCAGATCGTGCAAACGATGGGCACGGCGCTGCTGGGCACGGACGCAACCTATATACACGCGGGCCAAGAGCGCGATCCCATCCCGGTGCGCCTGCAATTTTCCGTGGCCGACAAAGCGGATCTCGGTCCGATGCTCGCACTGGAAGTTCGTGGCGCGGGCGGCGCCGCGGTTCCTCTATCCGAGCTGGTGAAGGTTGAGACCACGAGTTGGGACGGCGCCATTTATCACAAGGATCTGTTGCCAGTCGTGTACGTCACCGGCGACATGGCGGGCCGGTTGGACAGTCCGCTGTATGGCATGTTCTCGATGGTCGACAGCATTTCGCGAGCACCGCCTGGCGGCGCATCGATCTCACAGCACTTCATCGAGCAGCCAGACGATCCGCGCACGCCGGCTGTCAAGTGGGACGGCGAGTGGCAGATTACGTATGAAACATTCCGGGACATGGGGCTGGCTTACTCCGTCGGACTGATCTGCATCTATATTCTGGTGGTGGCGCAGTTCGGTTCGTACTTCCTGCCATTGATCATCATGGCGCCGATCCCGCTGACCATCATCGGCGTGATGCCAGGGCACGCGCTGCTGGGCGCTCAGTTCACGGCGACTTCCATGATCGGCATGATCGCGCTGGCCGGCATCATCGTGCGCAACTCCATATTGCTGGTGGACTTCATCGATGCCGAGCTGCGCGCCGGGCGTAGTCTCGAGGATGCGGTCATGCGCGCCGGGGCAGTACGCGCCAAGCCAATCGCACTCACCGCGCTCGCCGCGATGATCGGTGCGTTCTTCATTCTCGATGATCCCATCTTCAGTGGACTGGCGGTATCGCTGATCTTCGGCATCCTGGTGTCGACAGCGCTTACCTTGCTGGTCATTCCGGTCCTGTATTTCGCATATCTACAGCGACGTCGACCGTCGCAGGAGCATGGCCGTGGCTAACGTCATAGTGATAGGAGCGGGCATCGGGGGCGTTCCGGCGGCTTACGAGCTGCGCAAAAAACTAGCTCGGCAGCACACGGTTACGCTGATCGGCGTCTCGCCGTACTTCGAGTTCACGCCGTCGAATCCCTGGGTCGCCGTGGGCTGGCGCCGGTGCGAGCAGACTCGCGTGGCGTTGCAGGAGCCAATGGCGGCGAAGGGTGTGCAATGGATCGCTGAGCGCGTCGAACGTATCGATGCGGCGGCCAAGCGGGTGTTTGTGGCTGACGGGCGCGAGTTGGACTACGACTATCTGGTGATCGCGACGGGTCCGAAACTCGCATTCGACGAGGTGCCCGGGCTCGGGCCCGCAGGTTTCACGCAGTCTGTATGCACGCATGAACACGCCGCGCAGGCCTGGGAGAAGTATCAGGAGTTCCTCAAGGATCCGGGGCCGATCGTGATCGGCGCGGCGGCCGGCGCCAGCTGCTTCGGGCCCGCCTATGAGTTCGCGATGATCGTCGATGCCGATTTGCGCAAGCGCAAGTTGCGCGATCGCGTACCCATCACGTTTGTGACCAGTGAGCCATATATCGGCCACATGGGCCTCGGCGGCGTCGGCGACAGCAAGGGCCTGATGGAGTCGGAAATGCGCCAGCGCCACATCAAGTGGCTGACGAACGCCAAGATCGCGCACGTCGACGCCGGCAGCATGCAGGTCGTGGAGCATGACGAGGACGGCAAGCCGAAGAAAGAACACGGTGTGGCGTTCAAGTACGCTATGGTAATTCCTGCCTTCAAGGGCGTGGACGCGGTCGCCGCCGTGCCGGGGCTGTGCAACCCGCGGGGCTTCGTGGTGATCGATGCCCATCAGCGCTCGACCAAATACTCGAACATCTTCTCCGCCGGGGTCTGCGTTGCGATCCCGCCGGTGGAAGTCACGCCCGTGCCCACCGGGGCGCCAAAAACCGGCTACATGATCGAGTCCATGGTCAGCGCCCTGGCCGAGAATATCGTGGCCGAAATTGCCGGCAGGCCCGCTGCCGCGCAGGCGACCTGGAATGCGATTTGTCTGGCCGATTTCGGCGACACCGGTGCGGCCTTCGTCGCCCTGCCGGAGATCCCGCCGCGCAACGTGACGTGGGCCGGCGTGGGCAAGTGGGTGCACCTCGCGAAGATCGCATTCGAGAAATACTTTCTGCGCAAGGTGCGCACCGGCTCATTGACCCCGATCTATGAGAAGTACGTGCTGAAAGCGCTCGGCATCGTGGCGCTGAAGGAGCGTCATCAATGAGACCGCCGACCATGCATGCGGTGATCGCCGCCGTGGCGACGTTGCCTGTGTGCATGTCGTCCTCGGCGGAATCGCTGTCCGACGCGTGGCAGATGGGAGTGAGTCGAAACATGGAGTTTGCAGCAGTCGCTGCGGAGACGGAGAGTGCCCGTGCGAGCGAACGTGCGGCTCGGGCCGAGCGTTGGCCGTCGTTGACCGCCGCCGGCGGCTACACGCATTTCGATGCCGCTCCTGAACTCGATATCTCAGCGGGAGGATTTGCATTGCAGGCGCCGATCTTCTCGGACCAGGCCTATGCCTCCGGCGGCGTGCAATTGAAGGTCCCTCTATACACCGGCGGACGAATTTCGGCTCAGATCGATGCCGCGCATCAGGCGGCACTCGGTGCGACGGATCTCGAAACCGCGGCGCGCTCCACATTGCGCCTGGCTATCGCCAAGGCGTACGTCGATGTTCTCAGATCACAACGTCTGCTGCAGACGGCGGAATCATCTGTCACGAGCCTGACTGCGCACACGCGTGACGTGAAAGTCATGGTCGAACGCGAACTGGTGACGCGCAGCGATCTACTGGCGGCGCAAGTGGCAATGGCCAATGCCGAACAGCTGCGGGTTCAGGCTAGTAACAACGTTGCGTTGGCATATGCCGCTTACAACCGCATGCTGGGCGAGCCGATCGACCGCACGCCGGATCTCGACGCGGCCTTACCGGCTGAGCGGGGACTCAGCGAGCAGCCCGTGAATCAGCTCATCGAAGCCGCGTTGCAGTCACGCAGTGAGCTTGCCGCTTTGAACGCACGCGCCGAGGCGCTATCACTGCAATCGCAGGCCCAGCGGGCCCTGCTGCTGCCGCAACTCGCGCTCTCCGGCGGATACAACTATTTCGAGAATGAGATCCTCGACCGGCAGAGTTTCAGCAGCGTTGGCATTGGAGTGAGCTGGAACGTGTTCGATGGCGGCGTCGTACGCAATCGCAGCGAAGCTCTGCGGCGAGCCAGTCTTGCCTCCCGCCATAGGCTTGATGACTATCGCGCGCAGGTGCAGCTGGAGGTTCGCCGAGCCTGGCTCGATGTGAGGGCGGCGCGGTCGCGTATCGCGGCATCGGGCGAGGCAAAGTCGCAGGCCGAGGAAAATTTGCGCATGACGCGAGAACTCTACGGCGGCGGGCTTGGGACCAATACGCAGGTGCTCGACGCCGTTGCGTTACAGATTGCGGCGGCCAATAACCACGACAATGCAGTGCTGGACGAGGGGTTATCGTTGCTGGCGCTGGAACGTGCGGTGGGCAAGTTATGACGGTCGCGCGCAGCGGTGACTGGCGGCAACAGCTGCGCCGGAAGATCGGTTGGCTGCTGTTGGTAAAGTTGATCGGACTGCTGGTGCTGCGCGCGCTGTTCTTTTCCCCTGAGCACCGCCAGGCGGTGGACGAAGACGATCTGGCGCAGCGGCTGGCGGTCGAGCAACACGGTGAGTAAGGAGGCCGAGTCATGATCGATTTCGAAGTGGTCAACCTGTCGCGCCTGCAGTTCGCGCTTACCGCGCTGTATCACTTCCTGTTCGTGCCGCTGACCCTCGGCCTGTCGATGATCCTGGTGATCATGGAGGCCACGTACGTGATGACCGGCAAGGTCATCTGGAAACAGATGACGCAGTTCTGGGGTGTGCTGTTCGGGATCAACTTCGCCATGGGCGTGGCGACCGGCATCACCATGGAGTTCCAGTTCGGCACCAACTGGGCCTACTACTCGCACTACGTCGGTGACATTTTCGGGGCGCCTCTGGCGATCGAGGGACTGATGGCGTTCTTTCTGGAATCGACCTTCGTCGGGCTGTTCTTTTTCGGCTGGAACCGGCTGTCGAAGGTCGGGCACCTCATCGTCACGGCGCTGGTGGCCCTCGGATCGAGCCTGTCGGCGCTGTGGATCCTGATCGCCAATGCCTGGATGCAGAATCCGATCGGCGCGGAGTTCAATTACGAAACCATGCGGATGGAGCTGACCTCGTTCGGCGCGGTGATCTTCAATCCCGTCGCACAGGCGAAGTTCGTCCACACCGTCGCCGCGGGCTATGTGGTCGGATCGGTGTTCGTGCTTGCCATCAGTGCGTGGTATCTGCTGCGCGGTCGTAACGTCGAGATCGCGCGACGGTCGCTCGCGGTGGCCGCCAGCTTCGGCCTGGCGTGCTCGTTGTCGGTGGTGGTGCTGGGCGATGAATCCGGCTATGTCGCCAGCGAGAACCAGAAGATGAAGATCGCTGCCATCGAAGCGGCATGGCACACGGAACCAGCGCCCGCGGGCTTCACCTTATTCGGCATGCCTGACGTGGCCGAGCGGCGCACGCATGCGGAAGTGAAAGTGCCTTGGCTGCTCGGGCTGATAGCGACGCGTTCCGTCGACGGCGAGGTTGCCGGAATCACCGAACTCGTGGAACACGCCAAGCAGCGCGTGCGCAATGGCATTCAAGCGCATGGAGCCTTGCAAAGACTACGTGCTGATCCAAACGACAGCGCGGCGCGCGCGCAGTTCGACGCGCATCGAGGCGACCTCGGCTACGGTCTGCTGCTGCTGCGCTATACGACCGATCCCGCCAAGGCCGACGAGGAAGTAATAGATCGTGCGGCATGGTCGACCGTGCCCGATGTTCCAGTGTTGTTCTGGAGCTTCCGGATCATGGTGGCGCTGGGCTTCTTTTTTATTTTCCTGTTCGGCGCCGCGTTCTATCTCGCCTCGCGCCATCGCCTCGATCGCCACCGCTGGTTCCTGCGGCTGGCGTTCTTGAGCCTGCCGCTGCCCTGGATCGCGGCCGAACTCGGTTGGATCGTTGCCGAGTATGGCCGACAACCGTGGGCCATCGACGGCCTGCTGCCGACGTTCCTCGGGGTCTCCACCACGTCGGCTGCGAATGTGTGGATGTCCCTGCTCGGATTCGTGGTGTTCTACACCACGCTCGCCGTGGTCGATATTTATCTCATGTTGCGGTTCGTGCGCCGGGGTCCGGATGGGCTCGGCTACTGGCCGCAGCGTGCCCCTCAACACGAGCCGGTCGCGGCCGCAGCTTCCTGAGGTATTGTCATGTTCGACTATGAAGCGCTGCGTCTGATCTGGTGGGCTATCCTCGGTGTGCTGCTCATCGGCTTTGCAGTGATGGACGGCTTCGATCTCGGCGTCGGCGCGATCTTTCGCTTCATCGGCCGCACCGATGAGGAGCGGCGCGTGCTGCTGGAATCGGTGGAGCCGGTGTGGGAAGGCAACCAAGTCTGGTTTATTCTGGGCGGCGGTGCGGCATTCGCGGCGTGGCCATTGTTGTATGCGGCCTCATTCTCCGGCTTGTACCTCGCGCTGTTTCTGGTTTTGATTGCGTTGATCCTGCGGCCAGTCGGCTTCACGTTCCGCGGCAAGGTGGAAGATGCACGCTGGCGCAATGTCTGGGACTGGGCGCTGTTCGTCGGTGGCGCCGCACCGGCGCTGCTGTTCGGCGTGACCTTCGGCAATCTGCTGTTAGGTGTGCCGTTCCACTTCGACGAGTTGCGACGGCCGATGTACACGGCCGGCTTCTTCAATCTGTTGCATCCGTTCGCGCTGCTGAGTGGCGTCGTCAGCCTGGCGATGCTGGTGATGCACGGCGCGACCTATGCGGCGCTCAAGATCGACCGGTCATTGGCGACGCGGGCCGCGAACGTTGGCAGGTTGGCAGCGCTGGTGCTGGTGATCGCGTTCGTGCTTGCGGGTTTCTGGGTTGGCGTGGGCATCGACGGGCAGCGCATCGTGTCCGAGGTCAATGCCGCGGGGCCGTCGAATCCGCTACTGAAAAGCGTCGAAGTGATTCGCGGTGGGTGGTTGGAGAACTATCGCGCCCATGGCGTGCTGTGGATCGTGCCTGGTGTCGCGGCGGCAGCTGCATTGCTGACGGAGCGGTTGCTGGCTCGCGGGCGTTTCGGCTTTGCGTTTGTGAGCAGCGCGCTCTCGGTGGCGAGCGTAATCCTCACCGCTGCCATCGCAATGTTCCCATTCCTGATGCCATCGTCGACCCAGCCCGATCACGGCCTCACCATCTGGGATGCCTCGAGCAGCGCCAAAACCTTGTCGATCATGTTGGTGGCGGTAGTCGTGCTTCTGCCCATCGTGCTTGCCTACACCGCCTGGGTTTTCCGCACTCTGCGCGGCGAGGTGACGCTCGACCACATTCGGCGGCAGTCGGGGCTCTATTGATCTTGCTTGCGATTACGCAGGGGGTGTCTCATGTGGTACTTCGCCTGGATTCTGGGACTGGGCCTGGCGCTGGTCTTCGGCGTGCTGAACGCCATGTGGTATGAGATCGGCGAGCGTGATTCGCAGCATGGCTTTAGTTCGGAGTTGTAGGAAGCCCGGTACACCTGCGTGGAACCGGCGAATGATCGATGGATGCTGGCAGCTCATGTAGATCCCGTTGCAGCGATGGAGCGTACTGGGAACGCTGCGTTGGCCGTGACGGCGCAAGAGGTACGCAGGCGGCTGTCGAGAGTGGTAGAGCCTGAACTCACGGCTATGCAGCTAAGGCATCGAGACGCTCTATGGGGCGTCTATCGAGAAGATCACCGAGACGTGCGAGCCGGCTGAGTGATTCGCTCCAGTGCTGCCAGCAACTCAGGATTGGCGCTGCCGAGGACCGAGCTTTGATATTCGATTTCGCCGTCCGCATCGAGCAACGTGACGATGCTTGAGTGGTTATAGCCGCCGTCGGGTAGTTTCCGATACTGGATGCCGAGCGCTGCGGCGATTTTTCGCACGCTCGCTGCATCCGTCCGCGTCAGCGTCCAGCGGCTGGCATCGAGCTTTCGACTCTCGCCAAGCGCCTGCAGGTTGGCGACCGTGTCGCGTTCCGGATCAATGGAGATGAGCAGAAAACGCAGCTGCGAACGCTGGGTGGGCGGGGCGGCGCGTTCGATCGCTCGCAGCGTGTCGATCAGCAGCGGACAAGCCATCGGACAGCTGCCGTAGAACATGGTCACGAGCACCGGATGGCCGCGGTATACGTCCATCCGACGTAACACCCCGGCTTGGTCGGCCATGGCGGCGTTTAGATGGTAAATGGAGCCGGACGAATCCGCGTGCACGACGCCGGCGAGCAGCAGCATGGCAAGTAATAAACGTCTCATGGTCCTGTCATCACGTCGGATGCGCAACGAAATCCCATCGTTGCGCCGGTATAGCGGGCCTTCATGCTCGACAGCATCGCGATGCGCATGAGGATTGCGTAGTTTTCTTTCTGTTCCATGGTGAGCGCGCCCTCACCGCAGAAGCGCATGAGATCGGGATTGCTCTGTTCGCGATTGTCGGATGACACGAGCATGCCGCCCGCATCTTCGACCCATTCCCAGATCACGCCGTGCAAATCTCGTATTCCGTACAGGTTCGGTGGGGTGCCGCCAACCTCCGGTAATGGGTCACGCCCGGATCGTGAGTACCAGCTCAATATTTGTTGTCGCCACGCAGGATCGTTCCTGGCATCTCGCTGGCTTTCGCTTGCGGCGGCGACATACTCCCACTCGTGCCACCTCGGCAGCCGTGCGCCTCGCGCTTCACAATAGGCCGTGGCTGCAAACCAGCTCACGTGCACCACGGGTCGACGGAGGTTCTCGCCGCCAGGTTCCAATGGGGACTGCCAATGAGAAAGGTATTGCTCGTCGGCGAAGACTTGCGCAATCCGGTCGCGCTGCCATTGAGGATGGGCTCGCAGGAATGCGGCGAACTGCGCGTTCGTGACCGGCGTGCGATCGAGCCGAAAGGGCTCGACACGCACGCCCTTGACTCCCGCAGCAGGCGGCAGCACCGATTCGAAGCTGCCGCCTGGTATCACCGGGGCTGACTGCACGACGGTCGGCTCAGCGTGCACGGCCAGTGATGCGAGCAGTAGCCCTATAACTACTGGGTATCGGCGATGTCGCATGGGCTTTGTCATTGCAGTCACCCTCTATCCGCATCGATCAATGCGCTGCGCCTTCCGCACGCTCGGTGGTCGCTCGCACCTTCGCGACATCAGCAGCCGTGATCACGCCATCGCTATTGCCCCAGCTATTGAGCGCGTACGTGAGAATGTTGGCGATCTCATCGTCGTTGAGCTGGCTCATCGGCGGCATGACGGAGTTGTATAGCGCGCCGTTCACCGTGACCGGCCCGCTCAAGCCGTTGAGAACGACGCCGATTGCGCGGTTCTTGTCGCTGAGCAGGTAGTCCGATTTAGCGAGTGGCGGAAACACGTTCGGCAATCCTTGTCCGTTGTCCTGGTGACAGGTGGAGCACGTGCCCCTGAACAGCACCGCGCCTGCTTGCAGCTGCTGTGCTTTCGTCAGATTGCCTGCCGTGCTCGCCTTCGCGGCCTCGGCCACGGGGGCGAGGCTCGCCACTTTGTCGCCGATGTACATTTCATCGAGTTGCTTGCCGGAGTAATAGTCGTGCCGCTCCTCGCCGGTGACTTCGAGCATGGCGAGTGCACCCTTGTTGAAGGCGCGGAAGATGGAGTGGTCGACCAGCACGTAGTTGCCGGGCACCTCGGTGTGAAACTCGACGGTTACCGCACCACCGGCAGGAATGAGCGTGGTCTGCACGTTTTCCTGGAAGCGAGTACCGCCTTCGTACTGCACCTTGTCGAAGATCTCACCGATCACGTGGAAGCTCGACACGAGGTTCGGTCCGCCGTTGCCGACAAACATTCGCACGCGTTGGTTGGTTTTGGCCTTGAGCGCGCGCGGCCCGGTCAGCGCCGATTCGGCGCCATTGAACAATACATACGTGGCGTTTTCATCGATGGCCTTCTGCATGTCGAACGCTTGCTGGCCTTTTTCGCGATATTTGCCGACGGTATAGAAGTCGCCCTGCATGACATAGAACTCGTGATCCACCGGCGACAGACCTTCGGGCGGCTCGACCAGAATCAGCCCGTACATGCCGTTCGCCACGTGCATACCCACCGGCGCGGTCGCGCAGTGATAGACGTACAATCCTTGGTTCAGCGCCTTGAATGTGAACTGCGTGCGATGGCCCGGGGCCGTGAAGCTCGAGGCCGCGCCTCCGCCGGGGCCGGTCACCCCGTGCAGGTCAATGTTGTGCGGCATCTTGCTGGACGGATGATTCTTGAGATGGAACTCGACGGTGTCGCCCTGACGCACGCGGATGAAGCTGCCGGGCACTGTGCCACCGAACGTCCAGAACGTGTACGTGACGCCTTCGGCGATCTGCATGTCGACTTCTGTGACTTCCAGCTCGACGATGACTTTCGCCGGATAGTTGCGGCTGGTCGCTGGCGGAACGTGTGGCGGACTGGTCAGCACGGCGTTGATCGGCTGGCCTTGCGGCGGACCAAAATCGCCGCTGCGGGAACCGCCGGTGTCCGACACGGCGAGCGCCTGAGCAGTCCGCACCGGAGATTCCTCAGAGCACGCGCCGACCAGGAGCGCGCTCGAGCACGTGATTAGTAACAACAGGCGATTCATGGTGTTCTCGCTTTTGAATACCTAGCTGGTTTCGTGGCCAGCTTAGTTGCTGAGAACGGGACGATACTTGATCTAGATCACGCGGAGCGCGTGCTTACGTTGATGTCCTAAGTTACACAGGAATGGCCGCAAACGGTACAACACCGTCGTGGCTGCTCAGCTCGCCTCGCGGCCCCAGGCGTTCATTCGCTGGTAGTTGCATGTTTCGATCCTCCGAGGATCATTGTGTTCAACGCCGATCCGGGGAAGCTACGCGGAAAACCCGAGAGCGCCTGCTGGAATCTGCTCGTGGTGAGCCTGCGCCCGCTATGGGCGTGAGGAGAACGGCAGGGCGCGGGTGTGCTGCGCCGGATTGATCGACGTCCACACGAGCCAACTCAATGGCAGCAGAATCATTGCGTACGTGAGCCACTGCCCGTACAGGCCTTCCGGTCCATAAGGTTCGGTGACCAGGTGCCAATACCCGTTGTCGATGGGTAACAGTCCCGATTCAGTGAGTTCGTGAAAGCCGTAGACGAGCAGCTGTACGACGAACACCAACAGAAAGACCGCAGTTACTTGCAGGAATCTGCCAAGGTTGATGCGGTGACCCAGCCGGACCCACAGGAGCGCAAGCACTGAGGCCGCGAGCAATCCGAGCACACCGCCGAAGAAGAACGGACGCGTCGCCGTTTGCACGTAGGTGGCGGACAACAGTAGCGCCGCCTCCATGCCTTCACGGGCGATCATCAGCACGGTGAATGCGAAGACGCCTAAGAATGCCCACGCGCCCTCTGCGCGTGCGGCCTGCTCGAGCCTGCCTTCAATCTCACGTTGCATATACTTCGACGTGCGAGCCACTTGCACCGTGAAAGTTCCCACGAGCACAGCGGTGAACAG
Source organism: uncultured Gammaproteobacteria bacterium (assembly GCA_963710595.1). GTDB lineage: Bacteria > Pseudomonadota > Gammaproteobacteria > Steroidobacterales > Steroidobacteraceae > Steroidobacter. The sequence goes on along the minus strand of CAVQAZ010000001.1, from coordinate 111,030 downwards.
AGCGAGTACGCCTTCCCACAGCGCTTGATTCTCTGCTTGTGCGAACAAGAGGGATGCGAAGTAGCTCGCTACGAGCGCGACGCCAATGCCGAGGTGGACTGCTCGACCGAGCGCTGCGCGGCCCGTCTTGCGCAAGTACGCCAGAGTGATGGCGACGATCAGGAATGCTTCGATTCCTTCACGCAGTGTGATCATGAATGCGTTGAACATGGTTGCTCTCCTCCACAGAATTCGTTGCTTCGGCTCCGCCGTTCCAGCATCGAAACAAAAATCATTCTCACGAGCGCGGCCAAAAAAAGGGCCGTCCAGGTTGCATCGTGTGCCACCCGTACGGCCCATGGGGGGCGCATCAATAGCGTTGAAACACCAGCGAGGCATTCGTGCCACCAAATCCGAAACTGTTGGACATCACCGTGTCGATCTCCCGTGTCTCGCTCGCCCTCAAGATGGGGTAACCCACGCACGAGGAATCAAGTTGCTCGATATTGGCGGACCCCGCAACAAATCCGTCGCGCATCATGAGCAAGCAATAGATTGCCTCGTGCACGCCGGCGGCACCGAGCGAATGACCGGAGAGCGACTTCGTGGATGAAATCGCGGGCAGGTCGTTACCAAACACCGCGCGCACGGCCTCAAGCTCGAGCACGTCACCCAACGGCGTCGATGTGCCGTGGGTGTTCAGGTACTGGATTGGCTGAGAAACATTCATCAGCGCCTGGCGCATGCAACGTATGGCACCTTCACCCGAAGGTTGAACCATGTCCTGGCCGTCGGCGGTGACGCCATAACCGGCGAGTTCCGCATAGATGTGCGCACCGCGCGCTTGCGCGTGTTCGAGAGATTCAAGAACGAGCATGCCGCCACCGCTTGCGATTACGAAACCGTCGCGCTGGGCGTCATAGGGCCGCGAGGCGTGCTCTGGGGAGCTGTTGCGTGCCGCTGAAAGGGCCCCCATCGCATCGAACAGGCCTGTCAAGCACCAGTGCTCCTCTTCGCCGCCGCCACAAAACATGACGTCCTGCTGGCCCCAGCGAATCTGCTCCGCCGCGGCGCCAATGCAGTGCGCGCTGGTCGCGCAGGCGGACGTGATCGAATAGCTCACTCCTTTGATGCGGAACGTTGTCGCAAGACAAGCTGCCACTGTGCTGCACATCGTGCGTGGCACACGAGTCGCGCCGACCTTGCGAACACCACGTGAACGTAGCGTGTCGGCGGCGTCGACGACGTTCGCGGGCGACCCGCCGCCAGTTCCCGCAATGAGGCCGGTACGCGGGTTGCTAATGTCACTTTCGCTCAAACCGCTGTCAGCGATGGCTCTTGCGAGTGAGACGGCGGCGAACGCGGCGGCGTCTCCCATGAAGCGCCGGTCGCGCCTGTCGACCAGCGCGTCGAGATCGATCTGCGGAATGCCGGCCACTTGGCTGCGCAGACCGACCTGCGCATAGTCCGGCATCGCGCGGATACCAGATCGCCCTTCGGCGAGCGCGTGGCTCACAGCATTCAGATCATTACCCAAACATGAGACGATGCCCATGCCAGTGACGACGATGCGACGCATCAGCTAAGCCCAGTGGAGATCGGCGCGCCATTGCGCATGTTCGCGTTGTCAAACAAGCCGACGCGTAGCCCTTGAGCCGTATAAATCTTTTCACCGTCCGCAGCGAGCCAGCCGTCGCCGATCACCATCGTGAGTTTTCGCGCGATGATGCGCCTGATGTCGATCTGATAAGTAACAAGCTCCACCTGCGGCTGTACCTGCCCGAAGAAGCGCACTTCATCGACGCCGAGCGCGCGACCCAAGCCGCGATGTCCACTCCAGGCAAGGTGAAATCCAATGAGCTGCCACATCGCGTCCAGGCCCAGGCAGCCCGGCATGACCGGATCACCACGAAAGTGACAAGCGAAGAACCACAGCGACGGTTCGATATCGAGCTCGGCGCGCACTTCTCCGTGACCATGGGCGCCGCCATGTTGTGTAATGGAAGTGATGCGATCGATCATTCGCATCGGGCCCAGCGGCAGCCTTGGCGTGTTGGGACCGAATAACTCGCCTTCGCCGCAGGCGATGAGCTCTTCACGACTGAAGGAGGACTGACGTATCGGCGCGGCGATGCCACGACAAGCTGCGGTAGTGTATTGCATGGCTGCATTAGAGCTTGCCCGCGGCGCGGTCGCATTGATCTAGGTCAAGAGAAGCATGCACCGAATCACACCGTGCGCGTGTCGATCTGCAGCAGCTTCCACATTGAGTCCGCGCGCCGGGTCACTTCCGGACTCATCTCGAGCGGGCGACCCCAGCGACGACGAGTTTCCGCAGGCCATTTGTTCGTCGCATCGATACCGAGCTTGGATCCAAGCCCGGCGACGGGACTTGCGAAGTCCAGATAGTCGATCGGCGTGCGCCGTACGAGATGTGTGTCGCGTGCAGGATCGACACGAGTGGCAATGGCCCAAATCACCTCCTGCCAGTTGCGCACATCGATGTCGTCGTCCGTCACGATCACGAACTTGATATAGAGGAATTGGCGCAAGCAGGACCATACGGCTTGCATGATCTGACGGCCGTGTCCTGCGTAAGCCTTGCGTATGCTCACGACCGCGAGCCGGTACGAGCAAGCCTCCGGTGGCAAATAGAAATCCACGATCTCGGGAAAGCTGCGCTTGAGCATGGGCACGAACATCTCGTTCAGTGACATCGCGAGCACCGAAGGCTCGTCCCATGGTGAGCGACCCATGTACCCGCCGTGGTAGAAGGCATCTCGTCGCAGCGTCAGGCGCTCGATGGTGAGCACCGGAAACGGCGCCTGACTATTGTAGTAGCCCGTGTGATCTCCGAACGGTCCTTCCATCGCCGTATCGCCGGGTGCGATATGGCCTGCCATGATGATTTCAGCTGCGGCCGGTGCGTCCAGCCCGACGTGGGTTCGATAGACCTCACTGCGGCGATGACGCAACAGGCCGGCAAACTGGAACTCGGAAACATGGTCTGGAATCGGCGCTGCCGCGGCGATCAACAGCGCCGGATCGGCGCCGATGGCAACGACGACAGGAAACGGCTTATCGGGGTACGAGCTCTGCCAGTCGCGAAAATCCAGCGCGCCGCCGCGATGTGCGAGCCACCGCATGATCACACGATTGCGGCCAATGACCTGCTGCCGATACAGCGCGACGTTTTGCCGGGGTTTGCGATGAGCGGCCCGGCATCCTCGGGCCAACACGTCCAAACAGGCAGGAGAGTGAGATCGACCTCTGGACCCGACTGTACACTGCCTCGGCATTCGAGACCGCCGACCACGCGCGGTGTCGCCTTGAGCAGCGGCATGAATGCCGGCAAGTTTTCCAGCAGCCTTGCGGGACGTTCCGGCCATTGTGGCTCTCTCAAGAAGCTGAGAACTTCGCCAAGCTCGCGCAGCTGGGCTATGTCTTCGTATCCAAGCGCGGCGGCGACGCGCGATGTCGTGCCGAACAAATTCCCAAGCACGGGCATGCCATAGCCTTGCGGCCTTTCAAACCACAGCGCGGGTCCGTTGGCGCGCAAGCTTTGCTGACACAGCGCTGTCATTTCAAGGCGCGGATCGACAGCGAATGGCACGCGTTTGAGCTCGCCGCGCCGTTCCAGTACGGCAAGGAAGTCGCGCAGAGTCGCGTAGCTCATGGCGTGATCCGTTTGATGCGGATCAATAGGCTTCGCTCGTCAATATGGCAAAAAGGCGCTCCTGACTGCTGGAGATCTCCATGCTGCATCCTGCGCGACTCGTCTGCGGCGTTCTGCGAGTGGTTCCTCAACAGCTGACCACGCACATCGTGACGACAGCCGTGAACCACCTCCTGCAAGGGCAACCGATCACCGATCGTCTCGGCGAGTTGTCCGGTCGCAGCTTTCGTTTGCACGTCGAAGATGTGCCGGTGGCCTTGACGTTCGAGATCACGAACGCCAGGCTGCGAGCCTCGCCGGCGGATCCGAACGTGACGATGCGCGGCGAGTTGTCGGACTTCGTCGCACTGGCGCTGCGCCGGGAGGACCCGGACACATTGTTCTTTCAGCGCCGCCTGGTGGTGGAGGGCGAAACGGAAACCGGTCTTCATCTCAAGAATCTGCTGGATGGTTGGGAATATGACGTGGACGGGCACGTCAACGCGACGCTGCCACGGCCGCTTGCATCGCTCACAATGAAAGCGGTATCCGCCGCGCGTTCGCTGCGTGCGCTATCCCGGCTGCGCCGTCCAGGTAGCCATCGCAATAGCCGCCCGGAAGAAAGGGCGCGGGGAGCCTAGCGTCGCTGTCATCGAGGAGCGCCGCGTGGAACGCGTGCACAACGGCTGAGAAGTCGCACGATTGCGGAGAAAGTCTCAACACGTCGACGCCCGCATTGCGTAGCTTCGGCAGATGAGGCAGCAGGTTCTGTGTTGCTGCGGATAGTGTCTGAATGCCGTTCAGGGCGAGGAAAGGCTGTCCTTCCCGAGAGTACACCGTCGTTCCCTCGGGATGGTCAGCACAGATGAACTGACAGTCATCCTTCGCGCGACGATGAGCACGTGCTGTGAAACAGCGCGCTGAGAAGGCAAGCGGCAGACGGCCATAAGCGAACATTTCGACCTGCAAGTTCGGCGGGCGGAGCTCTGCGAGCGCCGCGACGATTCCGAGCGGCAGCTCGATCGGCGCAACCCAGCGTTGAGCGCCGTGTCGTGCGAACAGCTGCAGCGTCGCCTCGTTGTAAACATTCAAGTGTGGCCCGGCCACGAAGGGCCAACCCGCGAGGCATTCAATGCACGCGTAGTCGTTTGCTTCGACGAGCACGCCCGCGCTCTCGATGATGCGCGCCAAGGTTGCGAGCTCCGATTCCGCCTCGATCAACGCCAGTGTCGAGACCACGACTTCCTTGCCGGCGGATCGCAGCATCTGCACCACGCAGTGCCAATCCTCCTTGCGCAGGAGTCGCCGCTTGCTGCATACGACTTCGCCCAGATACACGATGTCGGCCGGCGCCTCGCAGAGCGACTCGTAGAAGCGCAACACAGCGCTTCGCTCCCAAAGATATAGGATGGGTCCGACGGACAGTCTCATCATGTTGATCTCATTGCCAAGGGCGGTGATAGGCGCCGAGCGTGTGCGTGCGGCCTTCCGCGAGATGATCGAGCGCATCGCTTATGTTTGTTGGCACGGGAGCGCTCTCTGCATCGAGGCAGTGATCCAGGGCTCGTCGCATGAGTTGCGTTACTTGTGCGACGTAGGCCGGGGAGCGTTGTCGGCCCTCTACCTTCACCGCGCGAATGCCTGCTGCGATCAGTCGAGGCAACACATCCAGAGCGTTGAGTGCGGTGGGCTCCTCAAGAACGTGGAACACATCGTCATTCACACGAAAGCGGCCTTTGCACAACGTCGGATAACCGGCGGCCTCCCCTGGTGCGTAGCGATCAATAAGCACACCGTTCAAGCGCGACTGCCGACCCTCGGGCGTTTCTTCCCAGCGCACGGCGTGCGCCGGCGAGCAGACTCCCTGCATGTTCGGTGAATGACCGGTGGCATAAGAGGAGAGCGCGCAACGACCCTCGACCATGACGCAGAGGCTGCCGAAGCCGAACACCTCGATTTCGACCGCTGTGCGCCCGATCAAGCGTTCAACCTGAGTGGCTGAGAGAACACGGGGGAGTACGGCTCGCTGTACGCCGAATTCGCGGCGGTAGAACTCGATGGCACGCCAGTTTGTTGCTGAGCCCTGCACGCTCAGGTGCAGGCGAAGACGCGGATGCTGGTGGACCGCGTATTCCATCACTCCTGGATCAGCCAGAATCAAGGCGTCGGCGCCCAATGCGGCAGCACAGGCGACGGCGGCTGTCGCAGCAGGCCATGATCTCGGCATGGGATATACATTCAGAGCAATGAACACGCGTGCGCCGAGCGCGTGCGCACATGCGATGCCTGCGGCGGCCTCGTCGGCACCGAAATTCAGGCCGGGGAAATTCCGCGCATTCGTTTCGCCGCGGAAGCCGATATAGACAGCGTCGGCGCCATGGTCTACCGCAGCGCGAAGCGCGGGGAGGGTACCTGCAGGGCACACGAGTTCGACCCGAGGGGATGATTCGACTTGCACCATCCCTGCACCTTACTGCTGCGGCGGAGTTGGCTCCTTGATACAAATCAATCCGAGATCAGCCTGACGTCGGTTTGAGCGCGAGAAGCGTGACTGCGGAGCCTTCAACTCGGATCGCGCGCTCTCGATGCAGCTGTTGCATCACGCGGCTGATCGTTTCAATGCGCGTATCGAGCAGATCCGCGAGTTCCTGACGGCTGAGCCCGAGGAAGAACCGATGACCGTTCAGTCCGCGCTGTGACAGTCGCTGTGCGAGATCGAGCAAGAGGGCTGTTACGCGCCGACGCACGGAACCGCGTGCAGGATGCGGACGCGGCGTGGCTGCACGGCTGAGCAGCCGCAAGAGTGCCTCACTAAGCTGGCGTACACGACCGCTTTGCTCGCCAAGCATCGGCAGAGGCAACTCGCAACATACAACGCGGGTGAGTGCAATCGTGTCACAGGAATAGACCTGAAGGCCGAAGCCTTCGAGCCCGAGCACTTCACCCGGTGTATGAACGCCCAAGACGGCTTCGTCTCCCTCCGCGGTTACGTGCACGGTTTTTACCATCCCCTGCCGGATCGCAAAGATGCTGTGTGCGGGTGTGCCGGCACGGAACAGCGGGGCACCGGGTTCTACCGCGCGCAATGCTCCTGTGGATTGTCTTGCGCCCGTCTCGAGCGCGATCAGACCGCATAGCCGGCAGACCTCGTTGAGATCACAGGAGCGACAGGCGATCGGCCCCGCAGCCTCGAAATCCGTCGTCAATCGTCGTCGAGGCGCGTTCATGGCGATCTTCCTTTTGATATCCGTCAATCGTGTGCGAGCTTTATATGCGGTTCACAGCCGCACTGACCTTGATCTAGATCAAGTGATGTATCGATCCGGCGGCTTACACTCGTTCGGGTCTACCAGCAGGCTCGATTTGTCGCAAGAGTGACTTTTGATGCTCACCCTGTCGCTGAAGTTGCCCAGCTCCTGCTACGGCTCCGCTCAACATGCTCACCGTTATAGCCGGGTAGCGAGGCTGATGCCGCTCGTCGAGTGGGACGCGCATTACGAGTTCGTGGCCTCGATCGAGGCACTCAAACGCAAGCGTAACGCGGTCGTGCTTGCTCATAATTACCAGCGGCCAGAGATTTTCCACGGGGTAGCCGACATGCAGGGCGACTCGCTCGCACTTGCGCGCTGGGCCGCTCAGTCCGAGGCGGATGTGATCGTGATGTGCGGCGTGCACTTCATGGCTGAAACCGCCAAGCTGCTCGCACCGGATCGAACCGTGCTGCTGCCTCATACGCAGGCGGGTTGCTCACTCGCCGACTCCATCACCGCGGAGGATGTGCACGTCCTGAGAGCACGTCATCCAGGTGTGCCCGTCGTTTGCTACGTGAATACGAGCGCCGCTGTAAAGGCCGCGAGCGACATCTGCTGCACCTCGGCGAATGCGGTTCAGGTGGTCGAAAGTCTTGGCGTGCCCGAGGCCATTTTCGTGCCCGATGAGTATCTTGCCGCGCACGTGGCGGAGCGGACGGGCGTGCGAATCATATCGTGGCGGGGGCGGTGCGAAGTGCACGAGCGCTTCACGGGCGAGGAAGTGCAGGAGTATCGGCGCCTCGCCTACGCGTTCGTCCTCGCTCATCCAGAGTGCCCGCCGGACGTACAGCGAGCAGCCGATTTCGTCGGCTCCACGGCGGGCATGATCGATGCTCTTCACCGGCACCGGCCGGCGCGCGCAGTGCTCATCACCGAGTGCTCGATGAGTGACAACGTCTGCAGTGCGTTTCCTGAAACCGAGTTTGTTCGACCCTGCAACCTGTGCCCGCACATGCAGCGCATTACACTTCAGAACATCCATGACTGTCTTGAGCGGCTCACGCCGCAGATTGAGATTCCACGGACCATCAGTATCGGCGCACGCAGGACGGTGCAGCGCATGCTCGCGCTGGATGCGGGTCGACGAGCATGAGCGACCTTGATACAGACGTGTTGATCGTTGGCTCCGGCGCGGCTGGCTTGGTCACCGCGCTGAACGCGAGCGGGCGACGCGTCTGCGTGCTCGTGCCTGCGGCCCTCGATGCGACGCACACGGCGAGCGACCTTGCGCAAGGAGGTATTGCTGCTGCCATCGGCGCCGATGACTCCCCAACACTGCATCTGTGGGACACACTGCGTGCGGGTTCTCATCATAATCTCAGCGGGGCCGCTTGGTTTGTGTGCCGTAAAGCGCCCGAAGCGGTGGGCTACCTTGCCACGCTCGGAGTTGGCTTCACGCGCGAGGCAGACCAATTATCACTGCACACAGAGGCCGCTCATTGTCGGGCGCGCGTGTTGCACGTGGGTGGAGATGCCACGGGAGCGGCAATCATGCAGGCCTTGCGTCACCATGTCGCCGAAGCGCCTCACGTTGAGGTGCTGTCGCAGGCACGTGCTGTGGCCTTGTTACGCGATACCAGTGGTGTCTGTGGCGTGGCTGCGATCACTCGTAACGGACGACTGCTCTCTGTTCACGCAAGAGATGTGGTCATCGCGACCGGCGGCATAGGAGGCCTGTACAGCCGTACCACGAATCCACTCGCGGCATGTGGTGACGGTCCCGCGATGGCACTCAGCGCCGGCGCGCGTTGCGACGACCTCGAATTTGTCCAGTTCCACCCCACGGCGCTCGAAGTTGACGCAGCACCGCTGCCACTGATGACCGAGGCGCTACGGGATGCAGGTGCGCGTCTCGTAGATGACGAGGGTAACCAGTTCATGAGCGAAGCCCACCCACTGGGTGAACTGGCGCCGCGCGATGTGGTCGCGCGTGCGATCTTCGCGGTACAAGCCACAGGACAGCGCGTTTGGCTCGATGCCACGCGCCTCGTCCGCACGAGCGTCTCAGAGGGATTTCCCTCGATCTACAACGTGTGCCGCGCCTACGGCATCGACGCGGATCGAGACCTCATCCCTGTGACACCCGCCGCTCACTATCACATGGGTGGTATCGCGGTGGACCTCGACGGCCGCTCAACCCTGCCGCGACTATGGGCAGTGGGAGAGGCGGCGTGCACTGGGTTGCACGGGGCGAATCGCCTCGCGAGCAACTCGTTGCTCGAGGCCGTGGTGTTTGGGCGGCGTATGGCACATGTTCTAAATCGCGAGCGGTCCGATGGTCGGAATCGAGCGACGCTACCTCCACACCGTGAATGCGAAGTGTCATCGGATTGGACGGCGCAGCGGGAGCTGCGTGAGATCATGTGGCGACGTATGGGCCTGGTCCGCAGCGCTACCGGAATTGCCGAAGGTCTCACCCTGATCACCCGCTTGCGAGAACAGACGCCACTGCAATGCTCACTGCGTCGATCGCGGTTGCTGCTCGCGGAGCACATGATGCTCGCCGCAGCACGCCGGCTTATCAGCTGTGGCGCTCATTATCGGAGTGACACTCATGCTTCTGACAGCAGCGTTTCGCCAACACGTGCGCATCGAGTGCCTAGTCGATCACGAAGTGCCTGTCGATCGATTACGCTATGTGCCGAAAGTCGCCTCTGATCTTGGCGTAGAGGCACGACAATGAACGACGCAGTGCATATCGCTTCGCTGAATGCAGGAGTAGTTGACAGCCGAGTGGCCCAGATGATCGCAGATGAGACCGGAACCCCAATTGATCTCGCCGCCAGGGTCTATCGCGAGGAATTTCGCGCGTTGGCTCACGAAGCTCGCATCACTCAGTTCGTGAGTCTGATCGCGAGTCGCAGAGCCCGGCTGAGGCTGAGACGGCGCTCATGAGCTGCATGGAATCCCCGGGGCCCTCATCATCAATCTGATACGCGGTCGGATGTCGTTGCGCCGCTCGCGCTTCATTCATCTCAGCGTATTCATTCACATGGTCGGCATAGTCGAGTAGCCCATCTCACAGTTCTTTGCACGAGCGTACCCATTCTTCAGCACGGATTGACGCGTTCAGTTGATCTTGATCAAGACCGCTCAGCTCGCGCGAGTCGATACTGAGCAAGAAGACCCGTCAACAGGAGACCATCATGAAAGCTCGCATGACACTTGCCATGGTCGGCACGCTGATGCTCACGGCGACCCCGCTCGCATCACATGCCGGTTCGAACCAGGCGCTCGACGCTTGTGTGAAATCCTTCGTCGAGAGCTATATCCCCAAAGATCGCGTGGTGCGCGTCTACAAGCACCAACCTACACCGGGCCCGCTGGGCATGCTGCAGGATCGCAAAGGCGTGTACACGATCGCGCTGTCTGCACGTGGCAAGCACAGCGGTAAGGAGATCGCGCGGGCGCGCTGTGTTGCAAGCACGCGGGGCGACGTGATCGTGATGGACAGTCCGTCTGCCGATACATACGTTGCCGACGCAGACTTCGCTGCCGTAGTCACTCGCTGAATTTCCCGTCCCCTGAAAGGGAATGGCACTGACTTAAGGTCAGCAGAGAGTTCTTTCCCTCTCCCTTGGGAGAGGGCAGGGTGAGGGGAAGCCGGTTGCTGTGACGTTTCCGTAGCCGGTCCCCTCACCCGCGCTTCGCGCGGCCTCTGCTGCACAGGATGTGCGAATGTCGCGGAGCGCATGGATGCGCGAGAGCGGCGCCCACGGGGAGAGGCGAAGACTGCGGGCAATCGCCTTAAGTCAGTGCCATTCCCCTGAAAGGCGACGGTTGGCTGCCGTCGCCTGTTGGGCAGTGCCGTTGTCCCCGAGCAACCCAGAGGGCGAGTGCAGCGTCGCCAACGGCTCGGCGGGATGCTCAGTTACTATGGTCAAGCGGCAGCCTGACTCCTCTCGGGCTGAGTTTAGGGCAAAAGTTGAAGTGCGCAGACTCGCAAGCTATAAGGGCTGCGCATGAAAACGCGATCGCCATCGACGACCGGGAAGGCCGAAGCCAGCAAGACAAAACGGCTTGCTCCTGAAGTTCGGCGTGCGCAGATGCTCGATACGGCGGCGAAAATGATTGTGGAGCAGGGCTATCTGCCGCTGCCCTTGGAAGAGCTTGCGCGGCAGGTGGGCGCCAGCAAGGGGCTGATCTACGCTTACTTCCCGACGCAATACGATCTATTCAATGCCTTGCTCGAGCGCGAGATTCACAGTCTCTTGCTCGGCGGCTTGGACACGGCTTCTCAGGTGCAGGATCTTGAGCAGGCCGCCGTCTTGTGCGCGATGCTGTATTTCGAGCACGTCGCGCGTAGTGGTCCGTTGTTGAACATCCTCACGACGGATCTGTACATGGCCGGGCATTTGAGTCCTCAAGTCCGGCACTCGTGTGATGCGATTGCGGAGCGCCTGACCCGCCTTGCCGCCAGCCAATTGCCTTGCACCCAAGAAGAGATTCATGCGGCGATCGAAATGATGACCGCGATTCCTGACGAGGCCGGCCGGCTGGTGTTCCATCGCGAGCTCGATCAAACGACGGCGCGACAGATATGCCGCAGCCTCACCCTCAGTTGCCTGAAGGCTCTCAGGGCGCCCGAGAAGGTGATCGTTCCCGACTGAGGATATCGCGCGATCCCTGCAGCATCATGCTCAGGCAGAGCCGTTCCGCCGTCTCGACCGGAATGCGGCCGTCGGCGACGATCTTGCCGGCACGCAGACACATCGTCGTCAGCACGACGGTCGTGCCGAGCGCCAACGGCTTGGGGATCCCGTACAGCGAAACGAGCTCCTCTGCATGAGCGTGAAAGCTATTGTCCTGTTCCTCGCGTCGCTCGGAACGCAGCAGGGCGCGCACCTCGGGGTTGCTGATCAACGTCTGCAACAGAGCGCCGCGCCGGCCAATGTGGCGGAGATACGTCCGTGTCATGCGGGTGATGCGTTCGTAGTGATCCTTTGATCGCTGCACATCAGCTTGCCGCGCTTCACGGATGCGCCGGAACTCGCGCCGCGCCAGCTCAACGAACAATTGTTCGCGAGCGCCGAAATAGTTGTACGCGAGCGTCTCGCTGATCCCGGCCACGGCGGCGATGCGTTTCATTGTCACCGCGTGCGCGCCGCCGTCCGTGACAAGTTGCTGCGCGATCTCGATCAGTTGCTCTCGTCGAGCTTCCGGATCCAATCGCGTACGTACGCGACGTGATGCGGCTCGCTCGCCCGGGATGATGATGTGCGTCGCCTTGATGTCCGGGGCGATGGGCAGCGCCGGCTTCGGTACAGCCTTGCGCGCTGCCGCCTTGGCCCAATAGCCGCGTGGCGGATACGGCACCAGCAAGCGATCGCAGATCTTCGTCAAAGCATTGCCGCTCAAGCCGAATTCGGCGGCGACAGCGCTGATCGGTCTCGACCAGACGCGCCGGTACAGCTCTTTGCGAGTCAGGGTGATCGGCGCTTTGCGACTCATCTGTACGGAACCACGGGACGGAAGCTGTTGACTGAGCCGACGCTAGCGGCCCTGGCTGCAAGTGTCAATTCAATGGGGGTTGTGAGGTTGGCCGGCGCGCTGTGCTGGCTCGGACGTCACGACATAGTTGACTATCGCACCATTAACTATTCAAATGCTTGGTACGAGCTGCTGTATTGATCGGCGGGGGACTCATGGCCAGCTGCGATCGTCGCAAATTCATCTCTTACGGATTGCGAGCTTCGGCGTTGCTCCTTGGCGGCGCGTCGGCGCGCGCTGCCTGCGTCGATCCCGACGAATTGAGCGACAGCGTGCAGAGCATGCGCGAGTCGCTCGAATACACCGACGCCGCACCCCGTCCGCAGCAAGCCTGCAAAGACTGCTCCTTTTTCAAGCCCGCTAAAGCCAGCGACAACTGCGCGCATTGCGAAGTTCTCGGTAGTCCAGTGAGCGCGGCGGGGCACTGCGTGTCCTGGACCAAACGCAGCTGAACCTGCCGATCACGCCCCAGCGCCCTTGTGAGCTCGACATCGATCGTGAACACGAAATACCGATTTACCTTGCTCTTGGGCATTGGCATTTGCGCTGGTGCCAGCCCCGCCATTGCAGACGAAGACTTCGATCCGCAACCGGTCATCGAAGGTCGCCAATCCGCGTTGCGGGACATCGGCGCGGCCTTCAAGGGAATCACCGATGAGCTCAAGAAAGCTTCGCCCTCGCTAGCGTCGGTTCGCCAGAACGCGCGGCAGATTGACGAGCTGAGCAGGCAACAAAACCTCTGGTTTCCCGCGGGCACCGGGCCGGAATCGGACATCGAAACTGCCGCGAAGCCCGAGATCTGGACACAGCGCGCGGAGTTCAAAGCACAGCAGGGGGCGTTTGGTCACGAAGCCGCGAAACTCGCAAAAGTTGCCGCTGGGGATGATGTTGCCGCGATCAAGACGCAATGGCAGGCACTCGGGAAAACCTGCAAAGGCTGTCATCAGAAATTTCGCAACGACGATGATTGAGGTTGCAGCGGGCAGTTCTGCCTGCGTCCGTTCCGCCAGGAGGTCGGGCGCGCGGTAAAGCCCTATGGGGATCGGCTTTTGCGACGCACTGAGAAAGCGGCCGCGTGGCGGAATTGCACGCAGATCTCGGCGTTAGGTGAAGAATGCTTTTGACGACCAGCCCGTAATTGACGGTCCCTCCAGTAATGTAATACGGTCGGTTCCATGCGATGCGCCACCTCGTCAGTGGCGCCGCCAAGGGGGACGACGTTGATAACGAAGACGGTTTCAGTCTGTGCGCTGCTCGGCGTTCTCGGTGCAATCGCCATTCAGGCGGCGACGCCCTCGCGAGGCGTTTCGCAGCCGGCAGCCATGAAGATCGGTCTGCGCAGGATCACTGAGACGCAGTATCGCCATACCATCGCCGACGTGTTCGGTCCTGCAACCAAGGTCGAGGCCCGCTTCGAGCCCGAACGCCGCGAGGAAGGGTTGCTCGCTCTGGGCAGCGCGATGCTGTCGCTCACATCCTCCGGTTTCGAACAGTATTTCGCGCTCGGCAGATCGATTTCCGAGCAAGTGCTGAGTGAGAAGGAGCGCGCGGCCGCAGTAGGGTGCGAGCCTATCGATCCGGGCAAAGCCGACGACGCATGTGCTCGTCAGTTCGTAGCTCGCTACGGCGAGTTGCTGTTTCGCCGGCCGCTCACATCCGCGGAGATCCAGAGCCGATTGGAGATTTCGGCTCGCGGTGCAGACGCAGCGGGAGATTTCTACGCCGGCCTGCAACTCGCGTTGACGAGCCTGCTGGTCGCGCCTGATTTTCTGTTCAGGATCGAATCGGCGGAGCTCGATCCGGAAAATCCGCAGCAGTACCGGCTTGATGCCTTCTCGAAGGCGACGCGCCTGTCGTTCCTGCTGTGGGATTCCACGCCCGATGAGGAGCTGCTTGCAGCGGCCCGCAGCGGCGCGATTCATTCGCAGGAGCAGCTGGAAGAGCAGATCGAGCGCATGATCGCTTCGCCGAAGTTCCATGACGGCGCGCGCGCGTTCTTCGCAGACATGTTTCAGTTGGACGGCTTCGGCAACCTGGTCAAGGATCCGACGATTTATCCGAAGTTCGATCAGTCCGTGGCGGAGTCCGCTCGCGAGCAGATGCTGCTGCGTACGATTGAGCTGCTGGTTCGCAGGCAAGGCGACTATCGCGACCTGTTCACTTCGCGCCAGACCTTTCTCGATCGCCCGCTCGCGGCCGTGTACCAGGTTCCATATGCGTCCAAGGCGAAATGGATGACGTATGAGTTCCCGCAGGACTCAGAGCGGTCCGGCCTTCTTACAGACATCGGTTTTCTGTCGCTGCACGCTCATCCAGGCACTTCTTCGCCGACCCGGCGCGGCATCAAAGTGCTGGAGATCTTCATGTGCCAGGCAACGCCGCAGCCGCCGGCGAACGTCGATTTCTCGACAGTAAAGGACAGCAAGAAAGGTACCGTGCGCGGCCGTCTGCTTGATCACATGGAAAACGAGGGTTGTTCGGGCTGCCATCGCCGTACCGATCCGCTCGGTCTCGCGCTGGAGCATTTCGACGGCCTCGGGCAACTACGTACGATGGAAAATGGCATGCCCATCGATGTGAGCGCGGAGCTCAAGAACGTGACGATCGAGGGAGCGCGCGGCGTCGGTGAATATCTTCGCGACGAGCCGAAGGTCCCCGCCTGTCTCGTGCGCAATGTCTATTCGTATGGCGTGGGCGAGCGGGCCTTCGGCCGAGACAAGGCGTACCTCGCCGCTCAGACCCAGGCGTTTATCGAAAACGGCTATCGGTTTCCGATGCTGGTCAGGCAGATCGCTTCCAGCCCCGAGTTTTTCAAGGTGACCGCCCCGAAGTCAAAGTCCAACGCGCCTGTTGCCGAGGCAACAGTGACACAGCTGCAATCCACGGCGGAGTAGATTGATGAAACTGCGTTTCGATCGTCGCTCGGTTCTCAAGGGCATGCTCGGCGGCTCCGCGGTCTATATGGGGCTGCCCGTGCTCGATGCATTTCTCAATACGAACGGCACCGCGTTCGCGGGCGGCGCGCCGCTGCCTGTGAGGTTCGGCACGTACTTCTGGGGGTTGGGCCTCACCGATACGCCATCGGGCGGTACGCGCTGGGTGCCGGCGAAGGTCGGCCCTGGATACGAGCTCATGCCGGAGCTCCAGGCGCTCGCCGCGGTCAAGGATAAAGTTTCCGTGTTCTCCGGATTCCGAGTGATTGGCGATGGGCGTGCGAATCTCGTTCACTGGACGGGTCATGCATCAGTCCTGTCCGGCGTCGCGCCTGCATCGGCCAGCAAGTTCGACGCTGCGTCGTTCGACACCAAGGTCGCCGATGCGATCGGTACGTCCACTTGCTTCAAGTCGATCAACATCGATGCTTCGGTTTCGCGCCAGCCCGTGAGCTACTCCACCCGCACCGGGTCGACGTTCGCGTCTCCGGATGCGACGCCGCTAGCCCTGTACACGCGTCTGTTCGGTCCGGATTTTCAGGACCCCAACAGCGATGATTGGCAGCCGAATCCGTCGATCATGTTGCGCCAGAGCGTGCTGTCTGCCGTCGCGGAGCAACGTAGTGTCTTGATGCAGGGTCTTGGCAGGCAAGACCAGCTGAAGATGGATCAGTACTTCAGCTCCGTCCGTGACCTGGAGAACCAACTCGCGGTTCAGCTGCAGAGGCCGGAGAAGCGCGAAGCCTGCGTGCTGCCGGAGGCGCCGAAGGATCCGACCCGTGTCTCGTCCGTCGACGTCGTGAATGCGAATACGAAAGTCATGGCGAAGCTGCTGGCCATGGGCCTCGCCTGCAATCAGTCCCAGGTGTTCACCTTCGTGCATACTTCCGGCGCTTCGGAAACCTATCTGCCCGGCCAGAGCAAGATCTACCACCAGATCACGCACGACGAGCCGACCGACGCGCAGCTCGGCTATCAGCCGGAAACGAGCAAGCTCGCGAGCGAGGTCATGAAGGGGCTGGGTACGTTTCTCGCCGAGCTCGATGCAATCAAGGAGGGCGCAGGCACACTGCTCGACAATTCCATCGTCCTGGCGTTCAGCGATACCGGGTACGCGAAGATCCATTCCATCGACAACATTCCGATGTTCCTCGCCGGCCGTGCCGGCGGGCGACACAAGGCGGGACAGCATATCGCCGGCAAAGGCGACTCGGTCACGCGGGTTTCGCTGACGGCGATGCAGCTCGCCGGCGCCCCGATCGGCGAGTTCGGTGTCGGCTCGATGAAAACATCCAATGCGATTAGCGAAGTCATGGCGTGAGGGCGTGCAGCATGAAGCGGATCGGCCGAGCAGGCGTTGCCATTGCCGCCGTCGCGGCGCCCTGCGTCGCGATGGCGGCGTGGACCAAAACGTATGTTGTCGAGTGGAACGAGCCGGCGATGTACTACGGCGCGAAGGCCGGCGTCATCGATCCCGGCACGGATTGCCCAGGGGGAGCAAATCCGGAGGTCGATTGGATCAAGGTGTTGGTGGACGCTGGCTATACACGCGAGGAAGCGCAATGGCTGCGCAATCCCGCCAATCCCACGCGCAGCCCGGTGCATGGTCAAAATCAAATGGCGTTTCGCGGCAAGGACCGCGCGAACGTCTACGTCCATCCGACCTCCACGCCTGATCCAGGCCTCGTCGGCGTGAGCGGCGCGATCGCCGAAGGCATTGATCTGGATGGCGATGAGAGGACTGGCTTCACCAGCCCGGATGGCGAGAAGGGCATCGACAACAGCTTCTACAAGACGCTCGGCTGCTGGAAGACGTATCGCGGTCCGCGGCGGCTGTCGAGTGGCGCCCTGCAGTTCAACGATTCCATGCGCAACGGCGCCTGGACCACGGTGATCGTCGTCGCTGGCAAGGGCGACGACCCGATGAACGACAAGAACGTCACGGTCGGCTTCTATGCCACCGATGACAAGATGGTGAAGGACGGCAATGGCAACATCGCCCGCGACTACACCTTCAGTATCAAGCCGCATGCCAAGTACGAGGCGATTTTCCCGGCGCTGGCGAAGAACGGCGTGATCACTTCGACCAAGGCGGTTTCGGCCGCGCTGCGCGAGCCGGCCTATTGGCCCGATCTAGAGCTGGAGCGCGCGCAGATCAAGCTCACGATGAAACCTGATGGTTCGCTGATTGGCTACGTAGGCGGCTATCGCCCATGGCAGCACGTCTATAAAGGTTGGGTGAACGCGCGTGGCCCGGTTATCGAGGCGCTCACGTGGGTGCAGTTGCCGGGGGTTTACTATGCGCTGCGTCGTAACGCCGACTACAGTCCGAACGGGGCGAAAGGCGAGAAGACTCATATTTCATATGCTTTGCGCGTTGATGCGCTACCGGCGTTTGTCATGACTCCCGACGCAACCCGGCAGGTCGCTGCCGTGGAATCGTACAAATCTCTCGCGTCTGCGGAGACCATGCGTATGGCGGGAGTGTTCTCGCGTGTCGTCGACGGTCTCTTCATCGATCCGAAGGCGACCCAGCAGGCTGGTCCCGACGCCGTGATCATGCCTCCGACGAACGTCGCGAACACGAAGAAATAAGGGGAGGGGTGTCACGATGATCACCACGAAGCTGCTGCATCCGTTGATTCCAGCACTCGCGCTCATCTGCGTATCGGTGCTCGCGGATACGGCCGCGTCGCCCCTGCCCGAAGACGTCAAACCCATCCGCGTGTCCGGACTCGGTATTCGCGTGAGCGATCTTGAGCGCTCGAAGAAGTTCTATACGGAAATTCTCGGGCTGCAGGTCGCTGCCACAGTGCCAGCACAAGGCGAGCCCCACGAGTACTTGCTCGGGCTCACTGGCAACCTCCGCGAGGACACGCTGATCGTAATTCGCAAGGGCGATGTGAAGCCGGGCGCAACCGAGTTCGGTTCGATCACGATCGTCGTTCCCGATGGGCGCAAGATGGCGGAGCGTGTGGTCGCGGCGGGCTATCAAAGCGCACGTCCGCTCGGCGACGGAACCAACTTCGTACGCGATCCCGACGGCTATCTGATCGAGTTGTATCAGCGGCCCGCGGCGCGGCTAAAGTAATCGACGGTACGCCGCCGTGATCCGGTACCGGCGCGTCTCATGAAACTATCCGCGCCCATTAATAGCATGCGGTCCCTTCCGCACCGAGGATGCATCGGGTTCAGGAAAAGAACGGATTAGATAGAACGAAAGCGGTGAGGCTTGGACACAGTAGAGTTCCAATGCACTCGCTTCGCTAATGGTGCGGAGGTCGAGCGGAGCACGTAGCGACGTTGGGCACTCGCATGTCGTCAGTCGATGGGGGAAAGTATGAGATCAAGAGTTGCGATCGGCACCTTAATCAGTGTCACGAGCGGCGTATTCGCCATGTCCGCGCAGGCCCAGGAAGCAAGGGCGCTCGAAGAAATCATCGTTACAGCCCAGAAGCGCGCGGAAAGTATCCAGGACGTGCCGATTGCGGTGTCGGCGTTTTCGGCGGATGCGCTCGAAGAGCAGCGGCTCGACGGTGCCTACAATCTGCAGAATGCAGTTCCCAACCTGGTTTTCTCCGGCGGTACCGGGTCGACGCCGAACTTCAATATTCGCGGCGTCGGCTCGGCAAACGGGACAGGCTCGACGGGCGATTCCGGCGTGCTGCCGCATCATAACAATGTGCCGTTGACAGTGAGCCGCGTCGGCGTCGCGGACTTCTACGACGTGGAACGCATTGAAGTCCTGCGCGGTCCGCAAGGTACCTTATACGGTCGCAATGCCACGGGAGGCGTGCTGAATGTCATTACCGCCAAGCCGGATCTGACACAGTTCAATGCATCGACCTCGCTCGAGTACGCGGACTACGATACACGCAAGGCGAAGGGTCACATCAACATCCCCATGGGTGAGATGTTCGGCGTGCGGCTTGCCGGTAACTACCTGCAGCGCGATGGTTACACCGAGAACACGGCCACAGGCAACGACATCGACTCGCGCGACTTGTGGTCCGCGCGAGCCACCCTCGCATTTCAGTCGGCTGAGAATTTCCGCGCGTATGTGCTGTACGAGCGGTTCGAAGAAGATGATTCGCGCAATGGTGGCGCGAGGACGTTGTGCATAAAAGACCCGGGGCCGAGCGCGGTCGGGTCGACTCCGGTCAACAGCGCCGTGGCACGCAACTACTTGAGCCGCGGCTGCTTGCAAGGCTCCATTTATCAGCCGTCGGCGTATGGCACCGTGAACAGCGTGGCCTCGTTCGGCGGAATGTTTTCGAACGTACTCGGTCTGACAACCGGTGATACCTTCGCCGGCCAGACGGGCGATCCTGACTTGCGCCGCTCCTCGGCGTACCGCGACCCCAGCTACGATGCGACGAACGACTTGCTCGAGCTCGAAACGCAATGGGATATCGTCGACGGGCTGACGATCTCCTTGCTCGCGTCGTACACGAGCGATGAGGCGTTCTCGGCCGGCGGCGGCCAACAATCCGCCATCGGATTCAACAATACTGCAGTGTCACCAGGGGGGGTGTTCGTCGACCCGCAAGGTGGCCCCGGCCCCGGCGTGCGCACGCTCTCCTACTCGACCAACGACGACATTCAACGCACCGGAGAGTTGCGTCTGCAATCGAGCTTCGAGCACGCCGTCAACTTCAATGTGGGCGTGTTCGCGCTGAATCTCGACCGCTCGACGACGACATTCACGTCGACGAACGCCACTAACGCTTTTCATCTGGCCTCGCGCAACACGAGCTTCTATGACGCGGCGCTTGGCATCCCGGTGAGCGGACTGGGTCACAACTACTTCTTCGTGTACACGCCGTACCAGCTCGAGTCGCAAGCAGTATTCGCAGAGGTGTATTGGGACTGGACCGAGACACTCAAACTGACCGTAGGTGCCCGCTATACCGAAGACGAGAAGAGCCGCGTGTATTACCCGGTCAATCTGCTCGCGCCGCTCGGGCAGGGCGGTGTTGTGGGTGCGCCGGGTTGGAACGAGAGCCGGGTGCTCCCGGAGAAGATCGAATCCAATGCGACGACGGGGCGCGTGACGCTCGACTGGAAGGTGACCGGTGACACGCTGCTCTATCTGACGCTGAGCCGCGGTTACAAGGCGGGGGGATTCAACACGCCTACGACACTGGGGTCTGCGGCGCCGTACGATGCAGAGACCGTCGATGCGGTGGAGATCGGCGCCAAGAACTCGCTGTTCGACGGCCGCGTAACGCTCAACGTCACCGGGTTCATGTATGACTATCAGGACTATCAATTCAGCAAGCTCGATGGCTTCGCGAGTCTCGTCGACAATCTCGACGCGGAGGTTCGCGGCGTCGAGATCGAGGCCGTGTGGTCGCCGATCGATGCGCTGCGCCTGAATGCCCAGATCGGCTACCTCGACAGCGAGATTACTGTGGGCAGCTCGGTGGATCCATTCGATCGTACGCAGGGGGATCCGTCGTTACACTACGCAAAGTCGCTCGAAGGCGGTTGCGTCGTCAACCGTGCCGGATTGGAGCGGATGATTGCTGCAATCAACGCAGGGGCCCTGCCTGCGGCGGCGCTCGCCCCGCTGCCTGGTGCCGGACTGTGCGGATCGGCGTCATTGGGTGCGGCGTTCGGTCTCGGCCGGAGCGCGGGCGTGCCGGTCAATCTCGCCGGCAATCAGTTGCCCGGAGCGCCGGAGTGGACAGCCTCGGCAGGCGCCCAGTACACGCTTGCGCTAGGCGGAGATTGGCAAGCGACACTGCGTGCCGACTACTATCGTCAAGCCGAATCCTATTCGTCTCATTTCAATACCCCGGATTACGAGCTGAAGAGCTGGGACAACTACAACGCGAGCCTGATATTCCGTAACCTCGCTTGGGACCTCGATGTGCAGGTGTACGGCAAGAATCTCGCCGACGACGACGTCATCGTCGGCTTGGAGGTGCAATCCGAGCAGGTCGGCTTGACGCGCGGTGTACAACTGCTCGAGCCTCGTTTGTTCGGTGTAGCGATTACCAAACGTTGGTAGACGCATCAGCCGCGCTTCGTCCCCTCCGTGCGCAGCGAGCGGTGCACGCAAACGGCGATGACGATCGTGAGAATTACGAGGATATGCATTCGCGCGCGGTTGAAAACTTCGGGTAGCGAGCGTGTGATTCGAGAGAAGAAGCCCGCTTGGCCATTCGTGGCGTGCGCAACGGAGGGGGCCGGGCCGCGCGTGCAAGCGTCGATGACGCAAGTCAGATCGATGATCTCGACCGAGGCGGCAGCGGCGGAGTGCTTGACGAATTTCTCGACGTAGCCGTTGCGAAAACCGCGCTCGAAACTACCGGTGTTATAAGCAGAGATCGCGAGCAGCAGCGCCTCGCTGCCCGGGCCGTGAATCTTCGCAGCCCGCCGATAGTCGGACTGCAGGATCGTCGCTCCAGCCTGAATGTTCCGGCACGGGTCGAAGACTTCCACCGGCGTCAGGTTCAGGCGTCGCAGGTTGCGCGAGTTGATCTGCATCAGCCCCATGTCCACCGAATAATTACGTTCAATGAGCCATTGCGACCAGCTCACCGCCTCGGCAGCGCTGCGCGGTTGCGAGCTCAGGGATGCGCCGTTCACGTTCAATGCCAGGGGGTTGAAGTTGCTCTCGGTGCGGATGATGGCCTGGATGGTGGTGGGTGCCACTTGGGGCGCGCACTGCTCGATCAGCGTCATCAGTTCGATCATCGGGGCCATCCCGTGTTGTCGCGCCTCGACATCAGGTGCCGCGGCGAGCCCATTGCACGCGCAAGTCCCTCACGGTCCGGATGCCGCCGCTCCCATATACATCCACCGGACCGCCGTCGAGCTGCAGATTGGGAAGCCGCTGCGTCAACACCGCCAGGCCCTCCTCGAGCTCGACTTTCGCCAGCGTTTCGCCGAGACAGCGATGCACGCCGCCGCCGAATACAAGATGTCGTCGCGGATGATCGGTGCGCCGGATGTTGAAAGTGTCGGGGTCGGCGTAAAGGGCCGGATCGCGCATAGCCGCCAGCGTCGAGAGGGATAAGATGTGGCCGCGCGGCACTGACATTCCGTCCAGGATGATGTCCTCGACGACGACGCGCGGCATGGATCCGACCGACGGCTCGTAACGCATGCATTCGAGCACTGCGCCCGGAATGAGAGAGGGATCATTGCAAACGGCTGCCCATTGTTCCCTGTGCTCCAGCAGCAGGGATGTCTGGATCGCGAGCGCGCCTCGCGTGGTGTCGCTGCCGCCGAGCAGAATCGTGACGATCTGCATCACCGTTTCGACATGCGACAACTTCTCGGACGCATCGAGCGCTGCGGTATAGGATGACAGAAAGTCTTCGCGCGGGCGCAGGCGGCGATCTTGCAGCAGATCGTCTACGTACACGGCCAGCTCGCCGGCCACCTTTTGCAACTCGGGTACATCCTCTTTGGAAAATGACGAGCTGAGTGCGCGCGACAGGCTGTACACGCGCCGAGTGAACTCGGGAATGTCGGATTCAGGCACGCCCAGGATGAAGCAGATGACGCGTGCCGGCAGCCAGTTCGCAAAATCCGCGATGAAATCCATTCTCCCCGCATCGTAGCGCGCATCGATGAGTTCCTCGGCGATGGCACGCACCCGCGGACGCAGCTCATTGATGAATTTGAACGCGAACGCCTGTGAGAGGGGCGAGCGTCGCTGCCGATGCGGGATGCCGTTGCTGAGCAGCATTGTGTTCTGTAGAAAATCCAGCAGCGGTCCATCGGTGACGTCGCGAGCCCGCGCGATTTCCGTCTCAACTTGTCGGGTGCGCGGATCGGTGATCAACGTCTCCACGTCCCGGGCCCGGATCGCGATGTAGATTCCGTCATCTCTCTTCAGCAGCGGTGTCAGCGGGCGGTAGTGGCGAAAGATCTCGTGCGCGTTCGATTCGAGCGTGGCGACGGCTATGGTGAATGGTTCGTTGCGCAGGGAGGGGGGGTGTGACATGCGGCCTCGACAGCAGTGGGTCGGTATGGTTGGAGAGCTGGTGACGCTCATTTCGAGAATCATGCACTGGGCAATGTCGAAGCGCCCGTTAAGATCAGTAAAGTTTCGTTGCCTGCATGGCGTTCTGCGGCGACAGGTCGCCGCATTCAGGGCTGATCACGCTGCGGCTGGCATCGGTGGGTTGATCAAATAGAATCGCGTGGCCCCGCGTGCACGGCGGTGGCGGCGCGCCTCGCGCGCCACGTTACCGTTTCATTACGAATCAGCGGCTTCGCCCAGAAGGAAATACTCAGGATGTAGCCCAGCGTGAGGAACAAAGCTGTAAGGGCGAGCTTTAGTCCCACCCAATCTCCCAGGATGCCAATCAGCAGAGGTAGGAGCGCACCGCCGAGGATTCCCGTGCACAGAATGCCGGACAGCGCGCCGTGATGGCTCTGAACTGAATTGAGAGCCAGCGAGAAAATTACCGAGAACATCACCGACAAGAAAAAGCCCGAGGCCGCGAATGCGTGACGCGACAGCGAACTGGCGCCAAACAGCGCCGCGGCGAGACACCCGATGGCTAAGGTGGAAAAGGCCGCGAGCACGACGCGTGCATCGAGCAAACGTAACAGGACCAGGCCCAGCAGGCATCCCGCGGACATGAGCCCCCAGAAAGACGAGACCGTCTGCGCCCCGGCCGTGGTTGGTGACAGACCGTGATAGATGCTGAGGTACTGCGACATCCAATTTGCGAGGCTCTGTTCCGTACCCACGTACGCCACGATGGCAACGAAGAAAAGGCGGGCGTGCTTGTTTTGCAACAGGCTCAAATACACTTCGCGCGTGCCACTGCGTTCCGCCTCGCTCAGCTGCAGTTTCGGCAGGCGCATGAGATAGGTCACCGCAAGTACCGGTAGAAACAGCAGCGCGAAGGCCGCATAGAAGGACACCCAAGGCAGCGCGTCGGGCGCGAGCTGCATCAGCGCGGTCAGCCAGGGAACGTCGGAGGGGCCAGGCGCGCTTGCCTGTTGCATGACAGCCCGGAAGGCGAGCGGACTGACGAACGACGCCAAACCGAACACCAACTGTCCCATCACGGAGAAAAAGGCGAAATGACCTTCACCGCCCGCGGTGCGCGTGAGCGGGTTGATCACGACCTGCAGCATGGCCATGCCCAGACCCATCACGAACAGACCGCCGATGATGACCCAATATTCCGGGGTAACCGCAATGGCGAGTGCGCCCAGGAAATTCAGAGAGAAGGCGAGCAGCAGCACTGTTCGTGGTCCACGCACCTCCGCCAGCATGCCCGCGGGGATAGAAACGATTCCATACGCGAGGAAGAAGGAGAATGGTAGGAAACCGGCGAGGGCGAGGCTGAGCTGGAAGTCGCGGATGGCGATGGGCATCAGTGGCCCAAGCAGGTTGGTGACGAACGATAGAACGAACCAGACACACAGGATATAGAGGATGATGAGGCCGGGACGCGTCATGCGCCTGCCGCGGATCGTGAATGGGGCAATGATGAGGGCGCCAGGTGCCCGGCCAATTCGCCAGTCTTGATCTCACGGCGGGGAAAACGAGCGATGATCGAAGCCGCCGCCCAACAGCCAGCCTCGAGCGCCTCGCGCAGCTCGGCCCCATTCACTCTGGCGAGCAAATAGGCCGCATTGAATGAGTCGCCCGCGCCGATGGTGTCGAAGACGCTGGCGGCGACTGCGTCTACTTTGACGGTGACGCCATTTTGAAAGCCAATCGCACCCTTCGCGCCGTGTTTAACGATGAGGCTGGCGTGCGGTTTCAGCCTGCGGCCGACACGCGCGAGCGAGGTGGAAAAATCCTCGCAGTTTCCCAGGCTGGTCAGCTCGAGTTGATTGAGCAGCACATGATCGCTGCCGGCAATCCACTCGAACACCTCTTCGCGGAGTTGATTGTCCCAATCTCCTGACGGCCATCCGGTGTCGAGCGCGACCTGATAGCCGAGTGCGGCAACGTCAGCGATCAGTCGCCCGTAGTCCCGGCGAAGCTTCGGGGTGAGGAAAGCGCCTGTCAGTAATGCAATGGAGCCGCGGCGGTGCGCACGTGGCAAAAAAGGCGTGACGTGCTCTTCGCTGAAAATTTCCAAGTGTCCCCGAGTGGTGAAGAAAGTTCGTTCACCACAGGTGTGGATGATGCCAACGGAAACAGAAGTTGCTGAGTCGCAAACGGGAAGGGACGTATCGAAGCCGTGAAACTGCTCCGCGAGCCAGACCCCAAGACTGTCATTGCCTAACAATGACAGCAGTCGGCACGGACGACCCAAATACCGCGTGGCGAGCGCGGCGTTTCCAGCAGATCCGCCCGCACGCAGCTCGGAGTGATCCATCAGCGATTCGGTCCCAACGGCCGGCCAGCGTTCGATAGGCCCGAGCACGACATCCACGCCGACGTCGCCAATGACGGTGAGACCAGAGTCGTCGTTGTTGTCCATTGAGACCTCGCGGGCAAGCCTAAAGTGGCGCCCACCGCAGTGTCAATGAATAAAAACAGGCAATGGATATAATCAGAGCCGGCCCGGGCCGGCCAGCACCCGTCGTCCGAGCAGCCCCTCGACCCGTGAGTGCTCGGGCCGCTCCTGCAGGAGCATTTCGAAGCGGGGCGAAAGCATCTCGTAGATAGGCAGGACCGCGGCGCCGAGGATCGTGCTGTCCTCGTCGTGCTGCGAAAGCAGGATGCGCTCGGACGGGCCCGGCACGCCCGCTCGCACGGAACTGTGAAGCGGCGCGGCGAAGTCGATGATGGCCTTGAGCAGTGCCTTGGGAGCCGATCCGCCAATCACAATGGTTTCGGGGTCGAGCAGATTTTCCAGCATGCACACTGCCGTTCTAAGGTGCGCCGCCGCCTCGCGGCACCATGCGAGCAAGGTGGCGTCCTCAGCCGCGAGCATCTCGACGAGCAGCTCGCGCGCTCCTTCTTTCAATTCATCGCGGCCCAGCGTTTCAGCCAGGGAATGCAGCGAGAGGTAACGCTCCAGGCAGCCGCGATTGCCGCAATAACACGGTTTGCCATCCGGAACGACCGGCACATGTCCGATCTCGGTCGCATTACCACTGGCGCCCTTGTAGGCCGAGCGGTTGATCACCAAGGTGCCGCCCAGGCCGATGCCGAAATGCATATAAAAGAAGTTCGTCAGGTTCTTGGCGCTGCCGAATAACGATTCGCCGAGGGCGCCAGCGACGCTATCGACGCTGTAAAAAACGGGCAGGGCCGTAATCCGGTGCAACTCATCGAGCGCGGACAGATCGGTCCATCCTTCCAGCGCGGTCGGACCGACGAAGCTCATGCTCTTGACCGCGAACGGGCCGGGGAGCGCAACACCGACCCCGCGCAGCCGCCCGGCGGCGCGAGCGCCTTTGGCGAGATCTTTGACCGCTGCCACCATCACGGCCAGCGTTCCACGCCGATCATGTGTGTCGATATCGACAGCCTGTTCCCGGATGATTTGTCCCACGAGGTTGACCAGAGCGGCGCGCACATACCCCGGCTCGATCGTGATACCGATCGAACTGCCGCCGTTGGGATTGAGCTCGAACACGATGGGCGGCTGACCGCGGGATTTCTCCACGCGCAGACGGCGAGACACGATCAGTCCCACCGATTCCAGGTCGGCGGTGATGTTGGCGACCGTCTGCGGGCTCAAGGCGACGCGCTCTACGATGTCTTTGCGCGACAGCGACCCTTCCCGCCGAATCACATCGAGCACGATGCGCCGGTTGAAGGGGGCGCTCGATTGCTGGGTTGCACCGCGATCCACCATGACTGACCTCAATTGAGCCACGCTCGCGCGGAGGCTGCGCACCACGCGCAGCCTCAATCGTGCTGCTTAATAATAAAAACATCCAATAGATATAATTATTGACTTGGAAAAAAACCAGGATTATGGTCGAGACAACTCCCGAGGCGATCGCGGCCCGGGTGGGAGAGAACGTGTCCCTGGCATCACTGGCACCAGGAGGGCATCATGCTCACAACGAAAAAGAACGACTCGCGCTTGGCCCGCATTCACGCCGCCCTGGCATCGCTGGCCGCCTTGACCAGCTGTCCGCTGTTGGCGGCCGAACAGGAACGACTGGAAGAGATCATCGTCACGGCCTCCAAGCGTGCGACCAATCTCATGCAG
Organism: uncultured Gammaproteobacteria bacterium; assembly: GCA_963710595.1. GTDB lineage: Bacteria > Pseudomonadota > Gammaproteobacteria > Steroidobacterales > Steroidobacteraceae > Steroidobacter. Next base: position 83,558 of record CAVQAZ010000001.1, on the reverse strand, counting down.
ACTCCGTTGGCAATCACCGCGTTCACTCAGGATTTTCTCGACCGCGAAGGCGTGCGCTCGGCACGCGATCTCGCCGGCATCGCTCCGAACCTGCAGCTTGGCACGGGCGCGGACTCGGGCACCGCGGCCACCATCCGGGGTGTTACATCAACCGACTTCACCGAGGTAGGTGAGGGCGCTATTGCCATTCACCTGGATGGCTTTTACTCGCCGCGGCCGCAGGGTGCGCTGGCGTTGATGTACGACCTCGAGCGCGTTGAAGTGCTGCGCGGTCCGCAAGGCACGTTATTCGGAATGAACTCCTCCGGTGGCACGATCAATATCATTCCCGCGAAGCCGGACTTCGGCGCAACGCTGGCCAAAGTCGAGGCGGCATTCGGGAATTACGACAACCGGCAAGCGCGCGGCATGCTCAATCTGCCGCTTACCGAGACATTCGCGCTGCGCGCGGCGTTCGTGGTCGACATGCACGAGGGCATGTTGTATCAGGGCAAGGACATCACCGACCTCGAATACGCGGCGAACGGCATCTTGCGCGACGGCATTCCCGACGTCGATCAACGCCGCAACCGGGACGTCGATCGCGATGACTGGTACAACAATTCCGATCAATGGGGCGCGCGGCTCATCGGCCGCTGGCAAGCGATGGACTGGCTGGAAGTCACCGGCACGTTCTCACACTTTTCCGATCAGGGCGCCGGGGATATCGACTTCATCGACTGTGAACAAGCCGCGGGCACGGTCAACGCATGCGAGCACGGCCTGCGCTATGTCAACGTCAACGTGCCTGGCAGGAAAGATCTGACCATCGACGACTACCAGCTGAAGCTGATCGCGGATCTCAGCGACCAGGTCGCGCTCGAGTATCGTGGCTCCTATCAGGATCAGCAGCGCTATCAGATCGAAGACGTCGATGGCGGCACGCATCCGGCGCCGGAGTGGTCCTCGATCGGCGCGCCGCAAACACCAGAAGCTGCCGAAACTGGCTATTACCCCATATGGGATGAAAGCTGGGAAACCAGGGACAGCGCCTATCGCACCGTCACGCACGAGTTGCAGCTCAAGTCGCGCGGCGAGGGGCGCCTGCAGTACGTCGCTGGGCTTTTCTATCTGCACGAGAAGAAGCGCATTCGCTACGACATGGAGATGCTGGCGAACAAGACCTGGCATGAGGATCCGCAGCTACCGCTCGGCTTCTATCCCGATGGCCTTCCCGATACCTGGGTGTTCGATCAAGCGAAGCGCACGACCACATCGAAGGCCGCGTTCGCACAGCTGGATTATCGACTGCTGGAGCAGGTCAATCTCACCTTGGGCTATCGCTACTCCGATGACGAAAAGACCGACCGCAACGGCATGACTTATGCGTTCTGGTGGGGCGATCCGGCGTGGTACAACGGTGAGTACACGCCCTCCGGGCTGCGTGCGCACCAATCTTCCGATCTCACTCGCAACATGGGCGGGTGGGTGCCGCTTGGCGAGGTGATGCCCGGTGGCAATCCAAACAATGCGCGCAAGAGCTGGAGTCAAGGCACCTACCGTGTCGGCGTTCAATACTTCGCCAACGACGCTCAGATGCTGTTCGGCTCGGTCGCCACCGGTCACAAGATGGGTGGCATGTATGAAATGTTCGACACGTGCAACAACGGATGTCTGGAGTTGCTGAGTTACGATCCGGAGCAAGTCACCACCTACGAGCTCGGTTGGAAAGCGACGCTTGCGGACGGGCGCGCGCGGTTCAGCGTGGCCGCGTTCTACAGCGACTACACGGACATGCAGAACACCGGGGATAAGGTCGTCGGGGTCGATGAGAACCCGGAGAGCCCGAACTTCGGCGAGCCGGTGTCAGCGTGGACTACCGACAATCTCGCGAGCTCCGAGATCAAGGGGTTGGAGCTCGAGTTCGATCTCATTCCCTGGACCGAAGGCCGGCTGTTCGGGTTCCTGGCATGGCTCGATGCCAAGATCAGCGATCCAGGCAGCTTTCAGGACGGCTACGCCTGTGCCGAGCGCCTCATCTACGGCCAGCCCGAATGCGGCAGCCTGCCGACCGCGAATATCCGTGGCAATCGCCTGCCGTTCGCGCCGGAGTACTCGCTGACGGTCAATTACGAACATCGATTTGGAGTGTCGTCGGGCTTCTCGATCGTGCCGCTGGCCTCGGTGCGGTGGCAAAGCAAGATGTGGTTCGACACGCTCAATTACCACGGAGCGCATCTGTCTCAAGCGCAGGATGCCTACGCCAAGGTGAACCTGAGCCTGCGGCTGAATGCTCCCGAGGAGCGCTATTACTTCGAGGTGTTCGGCGACAACGTGACCGACGAGGACACCAAGAACTTTTTCAATTTCAATCGCGGGGTGGTGAAGGGTTATTACGATCCGCCGCGCACCTATGGACTGCGCATGGGCTATTCGTTTTAAGGCCCTCGACATGAAGTCATTGCTGCTCCTCGCGACGATGCTCGTGCCGTTCACCTGCGGCACGGCGCAGACTGTCCATGTAAATCAAGTAGCGCTCGAGCGCTCCGGACCCAAATCCGCGATCGTCGAGTATGCGGGGCAGGCGCAGTCCGGACGGTTCACGGTGGTGAAGGACGACGGCACGAAGGCGCATTCCGGTGAGCTGCGACCGTTGGCGCAGTTCGACGAGTGGGGCGGCGGCATGCGGCACTTCAAGGCGGATTTCTCGTCGCTCACCGTCAATGGCACGTACCGGGTGGAGGTCAATGTCGGCAACGGCCGCGCGCAATCGGCAAGCTTCCAGATTGCGGACAACGCTGTGTTCACGACGACGGCCGCCGCCGTCCTGGACTACTTCAGAGCCAATAGGCACACCAACCCAGCGGATAAGCGCGTGCGTGTGTTCGACACGCAGCGTTACATCGACGTCTGGGGCGGATGGAAGGATGCTGGCGGCGACAACGGTAAATATCTGTCGCACCTGTCGTACGCGAACTATTTCAATCCGCAGCAAACCGGATTGGTGGTTTGGGCTCTTGCTGCGGCTTATCAGCACGCACCGGCGCTGTATCGCGAGGGGGGACTGGAGACGCGCATCGTCGAAGAATCTTTGTGGGGTGCGGATTTCCTGCACCGCCTGCTCGATGAGCAGGGCTACTTTTACATGACCGTCTTCGACCAGTGGGGAACGCCGGGTGCGGAAAGAATGGTGACCGCGTACGTCGGCATCGATGGCAAATACACCAAAGACTATCAAGCCGCTTTTCGAGAAGGTGCCGGCGTTGCCATCGCGGGGCTTGCGCGCGCGTCGACCCTGAACATGGGAGGGGTGCGCGGCCAATTCCCTGCTGCGCAGTATCTCAAAGATGCGGAGAAGGCATTCGTACATCTACAACAGCACAACGTGCAGTACTGCGATGATGGTAAAGAGAACATCATCGATGACTACGCGGCGCTGCTGGCAGCCACGGAACTGTATCGAGCGTCGAGCAAGGACATCTACCTTCAGGCCGCGCGGGCTCGCGCCGATAATCTCAATCGCCGGCTGACACGCGCCGGCTGGTTTCGGAGCGACGATGGCGACCGTCCCTACTATCATGCGGCGGAAGCCGGGTTTCCGCTTGTCAGTCTGGCGTACTACCTCGATATCGAATCGGATGAGCAGCGCGCACAGGCCGCCCGCAACACGATGCTTGCCGCACTCGACCATCAGCTCGTGTTGAATGGCAAGGCCGCGAATCCATATAACTACCCACGACAAACGTTTCGCAGGTACGAAAAAGGCAGGGCCGCGCAAGAGTTGTTGGAGGGTTTCTTTATTCCCCATGTCAACGAGACGGGCTACTGGTGGCAGGGAGAAAGTGCGCGGCTCGCCTCGCTCGCCGCGGCTGCGATCTTTGGCGGCAGGTCCGCAGCAAGCGGCGCCGGACCGTTTGGCGTCAGTCCGCCATTGGCAGAATTTGCACAGAATCAGATGGACTGGACTCTCGGTCGCAATCCCTTCGATTTGTGTTTGCTGTATGGGTTCGGCGCCAAGAATCCACCCCACGCCGAGAGTGCCGGAGACATGGTCCGAGGCGGCATCTCGAACGGGATTACCGGCTCGGCGCACAGCGCGGAGGGTCGAGGGATCGTATTCGCGGCCGGTCCGGACGAAAACAACTGGCGCTGGATCGAGCAGTGGCTGCCGCATTCGACCTGGTTCTTGTTGGCGAGCACGCTAATGAGCACTGCGCCTTCGCAGGCTGCTCCCGTCTCCGCGGTTGCACCATCTTCCGGCGAATAGCAGGCGTTTCATGTGCGGTTCATTCTCTTGGCGTGTGCACCGATCGTTATGCGCCGGTTTCCTCACCGTACTCTCAAGCGTGGGTGATGCGAGTACCTCGGAACGTGATTCGCCTTTGCTGCTGTTCGATGACTTCTCGTACACCTCTCATGAGGAATTTTCGCGCAATGGCTGGATCATTCGTAGCGCGCCCGGCTGGCCGGGTGTGCCTGGCGCACAATGGAACGACACAGTGAGTTTCATCGAGGATCCGCTACATACCGGCAATCGCCTGGTTCGCATGACGGCGCACACCGATGGCAAGACAACGCGACAGGCGCAGTTCTGCCATCAGCGTAAATATCACGAGGGTACATACGCCGCGCGAGTGCGATTCAGCGATGGGCCAGTCGCCGGGCCGGATGGCGATCAAATCGTGCAGACGTTCTATACCATCGCGCCGCTGCGGGCGACGCTGGATCCGGACTACAGCGAGCAGGATTTCGAATATTTGCCCAATGGCGGGTGGGAAGGCGGCCCGCTGACGCTGCACACGACCACGTGGGAGACGTTTCGCCTGGAGCCTTGGCTGGCGGTCAATGCCAATAGCCGTCGATCCGGAAGTCTCGAAGGATGGCACACTCTGGTGCTGCACCTCGTGGCTCGCCAGGTGAGCTACTTTCTCGACGGAGCACTGATCGCACGACACGGTGAGCCGTACTATCCTGAAGACAAGATGTCGATCAACTTCAACCTTTGGTTCATCCGCGAGGGCCTCACGGGCTCGCGTGAACCCAGGAGCTATCAGCAGGACGTCGATTGGGTGTTTCATCAGCCGGCCATCGCGCTGACTCCGGCGGAAGTGGAGCGCCGGGTTACGATGCTGCGTCGAAGCGATGTATCGTTCCGCGACACTGTGCTGCCCGGCGGCTCTCCGCTGCCCTCGCCATGTGATTTCTAGCCGAAAGCGAGTCCTTCGGCGTTCAGCAGCACGTCACGTCCATATTGACCGATACATACGAGTAAGTGCACGCGAGAGCAAGTACGCTGCCTGGAGGTAGCTGCAGCTGCCTGGGTGTATGGGAAATCTGAATGCCTGCAAGGAGTGCATTTCTATGAACACGAAACGGAGTTCGTACTTGCTGATCGGCCTGTTGATGTTGGGAACCGTCACGGCAGCGCCGGCTCAGTCCATCACGTACATTACGATCGATCGCAGTCATCTCGAAGGCTTTCAGCGCTGGTACAGCGACCGGCAAGAGCGCGCGGATTCCGCAGTAAGCGCGCTGCCGCTGTTCAGGATGCCACCGGCGCTTGCGGCATCGGACGGCATTGTAGCAACGAGCGTGCCGACGGTCCTGCTGCCGGCGCTGAGCGACTTCATGCACGTCCGGCGCAACACCTGCGGCGGATATTTTGCGTTCGAGAGCGCACAGGACGCGACGCAGTTCATCGCCGAGAGCCGCAGCGCGGCGCTCAATGCGGCGGCGTTCGCCGTCAACCATACGATCGACAACCAAGCTTTCGTTCAGCCTCTGCTCGCTCAGGTGCAGGAGCCGCGGATCCGCAGCACGATCAGCTCGCTGCAGAATTTCAGAAACCGCTGGTACAACGGCGGCGGCGCGCAGTCGAGCGCGTGGATTCGCGATCAGTGGCGAGCGCTGATCCCTGCCAACCGCCCGGAGATCACCGTGTCGCTCCTGCCCTGCGGCAACGGTATCAATTGCGGGCAGCAGCCGAACGTCGTGCTGACCATTCCCGGCAGTGACCTCAAGAGCGAGATCGTGGTGCTGGGCGCACATGCAGATTCCATCGTGAGCGGGCAGACCAGCAACGCCTCGCGCGCTCCTGGAGCTGACGATGACGCCTCCGGCATCGCCGTGCTCACTGAGGCTATCCGGATTGCAATGCAGGCCAACTACCGGCCGCGCCGATCGGTTCAGTTCATGGGCTATGCGGCGGAGGAGGTGGGCTTGCGCGGCTCCAATTCGATCGCCCGGACCTATCGCAATGAAGGCAGGAACGTGGTCGGCGTTCTGCAGCTCGACATGACGAACTTCCGCAACGCGGCTACCACCCGCGACGTGTGGCTGCTGACGGACAATAGCAATGCCTCCTTGATAAGCTTCATGCGTGAGCTGTTCAGCGCATATCTGGGAAGCAGCGGGTTGACACTGGGCGATACGGCCTGCGGCTACGCCTGCTCCGATCATGCGTCGTGGACGCAGAATGGCTTCCCGGCAGCAATGTTCTTCGAAAGCCGCCTGGGCCAGGACAATAGCAACATCCACACCAGTCGCGATACGCTCGCCAATACCGGCGGCACCGCGAATCACTCCGTGCATTTCGCGAAGCTGGCTATCGCTTTCATGGGGGAGACGGCGAAGGGAAATGGTGGCAGTGGGCTGATCTCCCGATCCGGACCCACTGCTGCAAAATGGCGTTCCGGTGACGAACATCAACCTCGCGCGCCTGAGTAGCGCTTCTATCGCTTGAGGCGCCGCTGCCGACTGAAGTCTTACGAAGCCGCTGCAAGGCAGTTTGAAAACTGCGCACGCGCTTGGTGTTGTTGAAGGAGGACAGAGCCAGCTGCGGCGCCGAACTTTTGGCGGTTGCAATTCACCAGGTCATTTCACGGCTGCACAGCCAGGATATCGTCGTACTCCATCCCCGCTCACAGCTCGATAACCTCCGCGTTAAAGACGCGCCTCCGATAGATCGCGTCCCGAACGGTCGGCTTGGTCATCTCAGGCTCCCGTCAAGTTCCGATATCCTACCGGCTGGCCGCGGATGCACCAGAGCCGCCTCGACGCCGGCAAGCCGGCGGTCGATTGGGCGAGGAAGCAGGGCTCGTCAGTCGTTCGGTGAGCGATACTCGATCTCCACGCGCACGCCAATCACATACCCTTCCCCATACACCGTCTTGATGATCGACGGTTCACGTGCGTCGTCGCCGAGTAGCCGCCTGATCCGGCTGATTCGCACATCGATACTGCGATCGAAGGGGGCGATGTCCCGGCCTCGGGTCAGCTCCATCAACTGATCTCGGCTCAGGACTTGATTGCCATTGGCTGCCAGCGCTTCAAGGAGGCGGAATTCGCTGCCCGCGAGCGCTCGCGACCCGCCATCGGGACCGATCAAGCGTCGTGAGATAGTGTCGAGCGTCCAATTGGCGAAACGATAGCGCTCCGGCCTGGGCGCGCTTCGGCGCGCACCGCGGTCCCATCGGCCGAGCACATTTCTGATTCGCGCCAGCAATTCTCGCGGGTTGAAGGGCTTGACGATGTAATCCTGCGCGCCGATTTCCAATCCCTGGATGCGCTCGAGCTCGCTACGGCGCGCCGTCACGATGATGACTGGCACGCTCGCCTCCGCGCGCAAACGCCTGCAGATCGATAAACCATCCTCTCCAGCCAGCATCGGTTCGAGCACGATCAAATCCACGCGCTTGCTGTTGAGCAGGCGATCGAGTGCTTTGCCGTCTGCCGCGGGTGTCGCGTGAAAGCCGCTGCTTTGAAGATAGCTCGAAGAGCAGGCCTCGAATCTGCGGGTCGTCATCCACGATGACTATATGTGGGAGGAGGGACATGGATGTCTTACTTGGCACGCGACTAATGATGCTGGCGAACGTCGTGGGGTCGCGGAGTTTTGCAAAAAAAATACTGAACGGCTGCTGAAGCGCCGGGTGCGAGGTATCTCCTGTTGCGAAATCCCTGCGGCGCAGCTCGTCCTGAAACAATTGATTACAAGTTTGCTACCAAGTGAAAAGGTTGCGCGAACCCTCGGCGCTAATGTGCTGCCGCCTCGGAGCCAGGAGCGGCCATATGCGATGCGTATCGAGTGAATCATGGTTTGTGCGTGCCAAGCGCACGCGGCAACCCGCCGTGGGCTGATGCGACGTGTTGAGATCGATAGGTGTACTCCTGTGTGGGCTTGCGATGGCGCGCATCGAAGCGGCGAGCAGCGCTGCAACTGATAGTGCTGTCGGGGATGGTGCCTTCGTCGTGGAGGAAATCCGCCTGGAAGGCTTGCAGCGCATCTCCGAAGGAACGGTTTACAACTATTTGCCGCTCGATATCGGCGACCGGATCGATGGCCGTCGCGTGGCCGAAGCAATCCGCGCGCTGTATGCGACCGGGTTCTTTCAGGACGTGGAGCTGCGCCGCGAAGGCGGCTCGCTGATCGTGGCGGTCATGGAGCGGCCGGTGATCGAGAGTTTCGAGATCAAGGGCAACAAGGACATCAAGACCGAGGATCTGCAGAAGTCCTTGCGCAAAGTAGGCCTGGCGAGCGGCAAGAGCTTCGACAAGGCTGTGCTCGACGAGGTCAAGCAGTATCTCACCGAGCAGTACTTTTCTCGCGGCAAGTATGGCGTGCGCATCGATGCGAGCGCGCAGGAGCTGCCTGGCAACAGAGTCAAGGTGGGCATCGATATCCGCGAAGGCGCGCGTGCGCGCATCCGGAATATCAACATCGTCGGCAACCACGGCTTCGACGAAGCGGCGCTGCTCGGTCAGCTGCAGCTACGCGAACCGAACTGGTTGTCGTGGTACCGCCAGGACGATCGCTACGCCAAGGAATCGCTCACCGGCGATTTGGAAACGCTTCGTTCGTATTACATGGACCGGGGCTATGCCGACTTCGCGATCACTTCCAGCCAGGTGGCGATCGCTCCCGACAAGGACGACATCTTCATCACCGTCAACCTCAAGGAAGGTGAGGTGTACCAGGTCTCCGAGGTCAAGCTTGCCGGCAATATGCAGGTGCCCGAGAGCCAGCTCAGCCAGCTGCTGTCGGTCGCGCCTGGACAAATATTCTCACAGCGGCAGGTCTCGCAATCGAGCGAAGCAATCCGCTTGCGTCTCGGACTCGACGGTTACGCGTTCGCGACGGTCGACGCCGTTCCGAAGCTGGATCCGGAAAAGAAAGAAGTATCGCTGTCGCTGGTCGTCGATGCCGGCCATCGCATGTACGTGCGGAGGATCAATTTCCTCGGCACCACCGACGTGAACGACGAGGTGTTGAGGCGCGAGATGCGCCAGCTGGAAGGAGCTTACCTGTCGAACACCGCGGTGGACCGCTCGAAAGTTCGCCTGCAACGCCTGCCATTCATCAAGAGTGTCGAGGTCGAGACCAACGCAGTGCCGGGAACGCCTGACCTGGTGGATCTGGATGTGACGCTTGAGCCGGGGCTGCCGGGTCAGTTCGGCGGCGGCCTCGGCTACTCCGAGTCGCAGTCGTTCATCTTGAACGGCAACATCGCGCACTCGAATTTCATGGGCACTGGCCAGCGTGTGGCCGCCGAGTTCAACGGCGGCAAGTACTCCAAGATCTACAGTTTCTCGCACACTGACCCATATCTCACCATCGACGGCGTGACTCGCACGCTCAGCACGTCGTATCGCGATGTCAGTCGGCTCACATCGAGCTTTTCCTCGTTCTCGACCGAGACCTACGCGAGCGGCGTGGACTTCTCGTATCCGATCACCGAACTGCAAAGCGTGCGCTTCGGTACGTCACTGCAGCACGTGGAACTGGCGACGTTCGAGAGCAGCTCTCAGCAGCTGCAGGATTGGGTGACCGACAACGGCAGCTCGTACCTGCGCAGGCTGGACGACGATTTTCTGCTGGGCACGGAGTACGACGCGATCGAGTTGTCAGCGGGCTGGGTTCGCGACAGCCGCAACCGCGTGATCTTTCCGTCACAGGGATCGATACATCGTTTCCTGGCGACGACGACTGCGCCGACCAGCGGCAATTCCATCAACTACCTGCGTGCCACCTATCAGTATCAGCAGTTCTTCCGGTTCGGCTTCGTACCCTTGCTGCGTGACCTGACGTTTAGTTTGGACACCACCTTGAGCTACGCGCGGCCGCTTGGCGATACCACCGCCGTGCCGCCCAATCTGCATTTCTTCACCGGCGGCCCCGACTCCGTGCGCGGTTTCGGCGAGTCAACACTAGGGCCGCGCGACTCGCTCGGCAATCCGTTCGGCGGCGATACGGCCATCTCGGGCCAGCTCGAAGCACTGCTGCCGATGCCCAAGAAGTTCGCGCAGAGCGCGCGGGCCAGTCTGTTCTTCGACTTCGGCCAATCGTTTTATCTGGGCGACACCGAGTTCACAGACAAGCTGGGCGAGCCAAAGGACTACGGGTTCGACTTGAAGGAGCTGCGCGCCTCGGTGGGTCTCAGCGTCCAGTGGCTGGCGCCGCTCGGCCTGTTCCGCTTCAGCTACGCGGTGCCGCTCAGATTTCAGCGCGAGACCTTTCGAAATTTCGGCGACGACCTGGAACGCTTTCAGTTCTCGATCGGCAATGCCTTTTGACGTTCGTACTCATCGGAGATATTCATGCGATTTTCTTTACGCCTGCCCGCGGTCCTGGTCGCGTTAGCCGCCGTGGTGTCGCTCAGCGGCTGTAGCAACGGCGACGACAATGCCGACGCGCGCTCGCGGCTGTTGAACCTGAGCTCCGGCTATCAATCGCTGGATCTGTACGTCAACGAGGACGATTCGGACAGCGACTCGCTCAAGGCCTCGGCAGTGGCCTTCGCAGGCCTGAGCGAATACAACTCGGTCAAGTCCGGCACGTACGACGTCAAGTTCAGAAGAGCCGGTATCAGCAGCACCTTGCTGACCCTCAGCGACAAGAAGCTCGCCGACGATTCCAACGTAACCTATGTGGCCTACGGAGCGGTGGGGCGCTTCGGCGTGCTGGAGGTCAATGAGGACGTGGAGGAGCCCGATGACAATGGCCGCACCAAGCTCCAGGCGATCAATGTTTCCGAGGCCGGCGCCCTCGATATCTATCTCACCGACAGCGATGTGCCGCTCGATGATGCCTCGCCTTTGTTTGCTGGCACGTCCGGCGCCAGCGGCATGCTGACGACCGATAGCGGCGACTACCGTTTGCGCGTGACCGGAGCCAATGACACCAGCGACCTGCGGCTGGATATTCCGAATATCACGCTGGACAGCAAAAAAGTGGCGACGCTGATGCTGGGTGAAACCAAAAGCGGCATGCTGGTCGATGCCTTGCTGCTGCCTCAGCAGGGCAGCTTGACGCAGTTCGTGAACACCAAGGCGCGTGTGCGTGCTGCGGTGGGCTTGGGTAGTGGTTCGGCGGCGTCGCTGCGCGTTGGCGGGGTCAGCATCATCAATGGCCAGGGCCGGGGCGTCATCAGCGCCTACTCCCAGGTGGAAGCAGGTAGCGCTGCCGTCACATTGGCGATAGATGGCGCTCAGGTCCCGGTCGAAAATCAAACGCTGGTCGCGGGCGGTGACTACACCGTGCTGATCTGGACCGATGCCACCGGCACACGCGCCTCGCTGATTGCCGACGACAACCACGTGCCAACGAACACCAACGATACCAAGGTCCGCCTGATCAACGGACTCTCCACGCAGGGCGTGGACCTCACGCTATACGTGAACTTTTTCCCATACGCCGAAGAAACGGCGTTGGGCACGGCTTCGACCTACGCCGAAGTTGATAGCGGCACGGATTTCCAGGTCCAGGTTTACAATTCGGACACCGCGACTTCTCTGTTGAACAGAGAAGTGGATTTGCAAGCGTCCGGCGTCTACACATTGTTCGTGTTCGGCAAGGCCGACGGTACCGTCGACAGCACGTTGCGCAAGGATCGATGACCTGGGCAGTGCGGTTCGAGTTGGTGGACACTACGCGATCGGGACGCGTATCGACGCGACCGTCGCAAGGATCAGCTGCTGCGGGAGAACGGCTATTTCGTTCTGCGCTTCTTGGCCGAGGATGTCGGCAAGGAACTCGACCGTGTCCTCGATACCATTCTGAGGGCGCTCGGTCGGCAGCGGTCATGAGATTGTCAAGGGGGCTGGGACCTGACGATCGGTACACGGCAGACCGTTTGCTGGACTCGGCACGAAGCCGCGATGTACACGAAGCGCAGTTCGTGATGGTTGCCGCACTATCCACAAGGCCAAGGGCCTCGAATGCGACACCGCGTTGGTGATCCCGTGCGATGCAAAGCATTTTCCCAACTCGGACGTTGCAAGGTGTGAGTTGTACGTCGCGACAATCTCACAACCCGAAATCCTCCCGAAAGCGCTCGATCAGATGCATCCGTGCATGCAGTATCGTCACAATGCCGATATCCCCGTTCGACAATCGTCGCCAATAGACGAAATGTTGCTCGTACCGGAAGAAGTAGCCATCGATCCCGAATTCGGCAGGGATGGGTCGGGATGGAGTCTGGTGAGCCTCGATGCCCGCGAACGCGTCGAACAGCCCGTGTATGTAACGATTGGCCTGTCGCGTGCCCCAACGCCCCCGTGTGTAGCGGTAGATTTCATCGATCCGATAGGACGCCGCTTCCTGGATGCGGACCTGGGCCATGTCGTCAGGTCCGGTTGCGCGCAATCACTTCAGCTGCGGTCAACGGCTTGTACGCAGATTCCGGTGCCGCGTAGGCGTGGGCCAGTTCGGTCTTGAGTCGCTCGAACTTCTCGTTTTCGGCGTGCTCCTTGTCGCGGCGGATCAGGTCGCGCACATACTCGCTGACGTTCTCGTAAGCGCCGTGCTCGCCGACTTGGGCGGTCACGAAATCGTTGAGTGTTTCGTTCAGCCGTACCGTCATGGTCGTAGTTCTGGACATGAGGGACCTCCGAGATCAGTGTATTCAATATACTCAAAAATGAATACGCGTGCTATCCGTGGGCGTTCCGACTCCTACTGGCAGTTCTACTGGCTCAAATGGGGATCGGGGGCATTTCAGGGGACTTGGCTGCACAACAAATCAATAAGTTATTGATTTAATTACGTCTTCTGCGGGGTTCGAGTACCGACTTGAGGCGCCAGCTGATGTATGAATGCCGAGCGTTATACGAATCGCGATAGCGCACGTGATGCGAGTCCAGCACATAGCGCCAGCGGTCGTAGGGATAGGAGAGACTGATAATTGGCGAGCCGTCTTCCTGGAAGAACACCAACTCGTGATCGATCTTGCCGGCTCGCACCATCACCTCCCGTAGCGCGAGTTGTCGCCTTAGAACGTTTCTGGCGCGGCCACACAAGGCGATCTCCCGGTCCACCCCGGTCTTTGTCCGGTCCTTCTGCTTGCCCCGCACGACGGCCTTGGTGATCTGGATCGTTCCCTTCACCAAGTCGCAGTCGTGCGTGGTCAGTGCGATCGTAAGCGATTGGTTAACCGCAGTCTTCCTTCCTGATTGTTCGCGCGGGAAGCTGTCATCCCTCTGAGGCGGAGGCGACAGCGATGAGGATGACGAACGGAACGATGACAGACAAGCAGCGGCGAGCGCTCGAGGCGATGGAGGCTGCGCGCAGTCAGGGATGTTCATTGACTGAGTATGCGCGGACCCAAGGGTTGGAGGTACGCGAGCTCTACGATGCACTGGCGGCATTGCGTCGGCGCGGTGTGCTGCCGAAGTCGGACAAGAAGGCGCACAGCAAGTTCGTGGCGGTTCGAGTGACGCGACCCGTGAGTGTCCCAACGGCGCCGCAACGTTCGGATGGATCAGGTGTGCTGTGCCGGATTGTGCAGGGGTCGGGCTGTGTGATTGAGTGTCTGCAGTGGCCGCCGGCAAGCTGGATGGCGGCGCTGAGTTTGGGAGCCACCGATGCTCCGGCCCGCTCGTGACATCGCGCGGGTGTACTTGCATCGCACGCCCGTGGACATGAGGAAGCAGATCGACGGGCTGGCGATTCTGGCGAAGGACGTGATTCAACAGGACCCAACCTCCGGCGCGTTGTTCGGCTTCATCAACGCTCGGCGTAACAAGCTCAAGCTGCTGGTGTGGGAGAGGAACGGATTCATCGTCTGGTACAAGCGGCTGGAGAAGGACAAGTTTCATTGGCCGCGGCGTAGCGAGGAAGACGTCATCACGCTCACCGGTGAGCAGCTCAACTGGCTGCTCGATGGCTACGATGTGTGGCGGATGAAGCCGCACGAAGTGCTGTGTTTTTCCGTGTTTAGTTGAGCGAAGTGCACGCTGCGCGATATGATCGCGTACGTGACATCCCCTGCATCTTCTTCAACACCGATCGATGCCGAAGCGCTGCTCGCACGACTTGCAGCGTTGGAGGTGCGCGGCCAAGTGCGCGAAGAGCGCATCGGGCTACTGGAGGAAGAGAACCGCTGGTTGAAGTCACAGTTGTTCGGCCGCTCCTCCGAGAAGACCTCGGCTCGAGGAGCGCAGCCCCGATCAGGCGTGGTTGTTCAACGAAGCTGAAGCGCTGGCGAAGTCGGCGAGAGTTCGCCCGTCAGCGTCACGATCCCTGCGCATGAGCGCGGCAAGGGTGGGCGCAAGAAGCTGTCCGCTGCCTTGCCGCGAGTCGATGTCGTTCATGACATCGCCCGAAGAACAGAAGGTCTGTGCCAGCGATGGCGCAAGGCTTGAGCGCATCGGTGAAGAGATTTCCGAGCAGCTGGATTACAAGCCCGCTCAGGTGCGGGTGATTCGTAACATTCGCCCGAAGTACGCCTGCCCTTGCTGCCAGATTGGCGTGGCGATCGCGCCCGTGCCGGCGCAGTTGCTGCCCAAGAGCTTGGCAACGCCTTCCCTGCTGGCGCAGATCACCACGGCGAAGTTCGTCGACGGCATCCCGCTGTATCGTCAGGAGCCCCAGTTCGCCCGCATCGGTGTGCCGCTAGGCCGCGCGACCATGGCCGGCTGGATGATCCAGCTCGGCGGCGTGCACGTCGTGCCGATCATCAACCTGCTGCACGAGTTGATGCTGTCGGATCCGCTGATTCACTGCGATGAGACGCGCCTGCAAGTTCTCAAGAGTGACAAAGCGCCGACGGCCAGCCACTGGATGTGGGTTCGCGCCAGCGGACCACCTGGTCGGCGGATCATTCTGTTTGACTACGATGCCCTCGCGCGCCGGCAGCGTGCCGAAACGCTTGCTGCAGGGCTATCACGGCATTCTGCTGACCGATGGCTATGAAGCGTACGAGGTCGCTGCGCGTGCTCCGGCCTGGTGCATGCAGGCTGTCTGGCTCACGTGCGACGCAAGTTCGATGAGGCGCGCAAGGCACAGACGAGCGGTGTCGCCGAGAGTCAAGCCAGGTCGCCCTGGAGTTCATCCGCGATCTCTATCTGATCGAGAAAGCACTCTGGGACAAGGAACAGCCCGCAGTCGCAGAGCATCGCGGCGTGCACGTACCGAACTGTCGGCGCCGATCATGGCGAGGTTCCATGCGTGGCTCGACCGCGCTCGCACCGCAAGTACTACCGCAGAGTTTGCTCGGCAAGGCCGTGCACTACACGCTGGGGCAGTGGCCGAAGCTCACGACGTTTCTAACGCACGGTGAGGTGCCGCTGGACAACAACCGTTGTGAAAATGCGATCCGCCCCTTCGTCGTCGGTCGCAAAGGATGGTTATTTAGTGACACCGTGAAGGGCGCCATCGCGAGCGCGAACCTGTATTCCATCGTCGAGACCGCCAAGGCCAATTCAGTGGAGCCGCATGCGTATCTGTCGCTGTTGTTCGAGCGGCTCCCGCACGCGAAGACGCTCGATGACTTCGAGGCTATGCTGCCCTGGAACGTGAAGGTCGAACTGGCGTAAGCAGGCTCACGCTGACCTCGTCAGCGCAAGGACGTGATTGTTTGAGCGCTTACGTGCGATCTGCTCAGATGGCCGCAAGCCCGTAAAGAAACGAAACTCCTCATAGTTGCCGTGCGACTCGCCAAACTCCTCATGCGAGCCAGCGATGATCAGTTCGCCCTCCTGGATCGTGAAGGGATCGATCGGTGGGCGATCCTTCTTCGTGATCCGCAGCGTGCTGAGTCCCTTGGCCGGATTGTGCGTCTCCGGATGATCTTTGTAACCAAAGTCGAACGCGCAACGCAGCGCACCGACGACGTTGTTGTAAGTCTTCTTGTGCTGAGTGTACCTGGCGACGATGTGCACGCATCGCGCCGGATCCCCTAGCAGGGCGGTGGACTGCCGTAGATTGTCGAAGCCAGCGAATGATCTCCTTCTCCTCGATCGGCACGCGGGTCGGATTGATCCTGCTCTTCAATGCGTTCGTTCCCTTGAACTTCTCGCGACTCCAGAACTTGATGGCCGTGAGGCCAAGCGGCAATCCTTCCGGTGTCACGGCGAGACTCGAATGCATCAGGATGCCGCAGGCGGTGTAGTGGCGTGGGCGTCCATCGAAATCCGCACCGGCGATGCCAATACGAGTCTGGCCCACAGCCTGGATGTCCTCACGCTTGTAAGAGAACTCGGTCGTGTCGTGGAGAATGAGAACCGTACCGTCGGTCGCGTCACAACGCTCGCGTGTTGCCTCGAAATGCCCCGCGAGAATCTGCGCTTCGCTGACTCGGTCGTTATCGAGGAATCGATATGCCGCCTTGGTATTCGCCCAATCCTGGCATACCAACGGAATGCTATCGCCTGGACTTGAGGACAGCTACTCTAGCAGCGATCGGAATCGCCTACCCAGCCGCTCATCTCTGAACTCACAGTCGGCCACTTCGCGATCAACCCATGAGGCTGGTGACTTTACATCGGTAATACGAGATTGCCGGCGCTTTCTCTTTGCCGTTCTGCATAGAGCACCGTGTGAAAGTGGCACACGGAACGTTTGTATCTCATCATCAAGAATTGATTACAAGAAGTACTTTCAATCTATTAGAAACAATCACAAAGTTGTGGGTAATTGAAAGGTTAATGAACCGCTTACGCAGATACTCCAGCAGGGCCTCGAACGAGACCCGCAGATCGCTGTGGCGCGCGAATTTAAGCATCATTGTCATCTGCACGTCGGCTGCGGTAAGTCGATGGCCGAGAAAGAGCGGTCCTCCGGCGAGTTCTGTTGCAACGAATCGTCTGCAGGTGCGCCGTAGCCGCCGGCAGTCCGCATGCAGCGTTCTGCCGGCGACGGCACTGACGTTACTACTTCGCCGAAACGCTCGTCGCTGCCTTCTTGATGAGTTCAGCGACTGCTTCGGGTTGCGAAACGTAAACCGCGTGGCTGCCCTTCACCTCGACGACACTTGAACCCGCGCGTTTGGACATCAGACGTTGCGCGGGGGGAGGGATCATCCGATCGTCCGTCGCGACGAGATACCAGCTCGGCTTGCCCTGCCACGCAGGCTGCGTGACCGCGCCGTTGAGTGCTTCGAGCCCCCAGGGCACCTGTGAGTTCGCCATGAACTCGGCCTTCTCCGGCCTCACGTCGGCCGCGAAGCTTTCGGCGAACCGGGCCTTGTCGAGCGCCAGGAAACCGTGCTCGGGTGGCAGGATCGGCGGAACCGGTGCGCCCGGCGGAGGATCCTTGATCAGGCTGGCAACTGACTCACCGCGGTCGGGAGCGAACGCTGCGATATAGACAAGACCAGCCACCTTCGGATCATTGCCCGCTTCGGTGATCACGACGCCGCCGTACGAGTGTCCCACCAGAATCACGGGCTTGTTGTGCTCGGCAAGGACGCGCTTGGTCGCTGCCACGTCGTCGGCCAGCGAAGTCGTGGGGTTCTGCACGATGCTGACGTCGTAGCCATCCGTTCTCAGCAGCCGATAGACATCTTCCCAGCCGGAACCATCGACGAATCCGCCGTGGACCAGCACGATCGCGCTCGAAGCCTTGTTCACGCTATTCATGACGATCTCCTTCGTGTGATGTGTGTCGTTATCCGAGCCGACGCCGTCCGTCACCTCATGGTGATTTTGTACGCCGGGTCGCTATCAAGCAGAAGTTCGGAGTGGTCAACGATTTTTGATAGAACCTCAACAATGGAAGTCAGTACCCGGCAACTGCGCGCATTCCGTCTCGTCGCTCAGCATCGCAGCTTCACGCGGGCCGCTGAGGCGTTGTTCATCACGCCCTCGGGTTTGAGTGTGCTGATCAGGGAGCTGGAAAGTCGCGTCGGATTTCGCCTGTTCGACCGCACGACGCCGCTGGTGGCCGCGAACATCCTGCCGCCGGCGATGCGCGAGTTCCATCGGCTACAGCCAAATTTGAGGATTCAGTTGTTCGATGCCGATCTGCCGACGCTGATCAAGATGGTCGAGGCCGGCCGGCTTGACATGAGCTTGGGGATATTCAAGGCCATGGCCGGCGTGCGTCGCGAGCCCTTCTTCCGTTTCTCCCTGATGGTCGCTCGCCCGGCCAGGGGCGACCTGCCGCCGCGAGCGACCACTCAGTGGTCGACACTCAGTGGCGAGACGCTGATTTCCTTGTCGCCAGGCCATCCGCATCAGCAACTCATCGACAAGCACCTGGCGCAGGCCGGCGTGAAAGCGCAGATCGGATCCGTCGTGAACCTCCTCGACACGCAGATCGCCCTGGTCGAAGCGGAGGAAGGCATCGCCATCATTCCATCATTCGGAATTCCGGCCTGTCGTAACCGCAAGGTGGCCGTGAGCCAGTTGATCAATCCGGCGGCACGGTTCGACTTTCACCTCATCAGCAACCGCGGCAAGGAATTGCCGAAGGGAGCGGAGGAGTTCGCTTCATTCCTGAAGAGCTACATTGCGACATGGGCCGGCCGCACCGGCGCCCTTTGATTGGATCATGGGCCATGAAACGATCGCTGGGATGGCCGCACTCATCGTTGACTGACACTATGCTCGTCTCGTGATTTGCGTGATATCTACAGCTGGCTGTTCAACGCGGCGTCGGGGTTATTCTCATCCGGCACATCATAGACGTTTATTGCCGCCGATGACTATCAGTCTCTGCTAGAGAGATCAAGGAAGATAATCAATGGCACGGCTCGCAACGCGGCCAGTATGCTCTTGCAATCAATGCCTGGGTCCATGCCTTCCACGCCGAGTTTAAGCGTCGCCCAGAGTTCAGCGATGTTTTGTGGATAGGCCATGCTAAAAGGAGAGTGGTATTCGTCAGCGGGCGGGTGATCGCAAACCAAGACTACGACGAACTTCTCGCGTCCCTGCATTCGAAGCGACCTTCAAACTGCTCGCAGGCGTGGCCATGCGCGCAGAGTTAGCCGTCATCCCCATAGCGATCACGTTACTCGCCGGAGCGGATTCAGCTGCACTGAACATCCGTTTCGTTTCAACATGGGCATATGTCCCGGCCTGATGTGGTCCCTGAACGCAGCCGTCGAGGCGACGCGTCGGGATATAAGAGATAAAGGAAAATCCCTGTAGCCATGATCTCGGAAGAACATCCGGGATGCCGGAGATGGTAAGTAAAAATCGTTTATCTTGTTGGCTCGCGCCCTGGTCTCCACCGCACACAGCATCGCATGGCCAATGCCGGTGTTGCGGCTTTCATGACTGACTGCGAAGGAGTGCAGAAGCGCCGAGTCGGGCAGATAAACGATGGCGCCGACCGCGACGATCCCCCTTGCATCGCGGGCTACGATGAACTGATCAAGAGTCTCTTCGTACAAATGCCATGAAGGCAAGTCGTCGAATTCAATCAGCCACCGCATGGCGTTGATGTCCTCAAGGCGTGCTTCTTCGATGATCATGCGGGTGTCAACTTAGCAGCGTATCGATCAAGGCGATCAGATGGCGCCCAGATCAGGCGTCGAGTCTGCCTCGTAAGATGCACCAGTTGCAGCGCTGATGAGCTCAAGGGTGTGCCTATTGCCCATCAGCAATGTAAGACCGCCGAGCGGATGCCAATGAGTGAACCCCGTCGGTCGATACTGTAATCCTGGATAACGTGGTACGACGGCTGGCTTTGCGTAGCTCCAAGCGTACGGATTCGGGTGCTGCTCAACATGTCTCAACAGATGGACGATAATGATGAGGCCGACTCCCCGATGCCGGAACGCTGGCAGCACCATGGTGCCACGTATGCGCCAACCGCCTCGATGATCAAGCACGGGAAGCGGTTCGGGGACTACGGATCCGACACCAACGAGTTGGTCGTCGACGTAAGCTGCAACGTGGGCACTCCCTTCCAATGTGTCACCCGGTGTTAGCGTCATCTCTGTACTGCGCGGAGGGATGCTAAGCGTCGCACGTAAAGGCAAGACGGTTTCAAGCGTGGTGGCAACAATTCGGGTCGCAGGCATGACGAAATACCCTGGCAGCGATCGTGTTCGTGCGAGGACTAAGGCGTGGTTGCTGATGTCACAAGATTGGCTATGCCACGAACAGTCGGACCCGCCGAATAGACATCCATAAACCGCGTTGGATCGAGTTCGACGGAAAGATCGTTCTGAATGAGAGACATCAGCATGAAAATGGATAGAGAGTCGCCCTGGATCGCGAACACCGACTCCGGAGGGTGATCCGGCGGTACTCCAAACGACCGCACAAGTAGCTCGGTAATGACTCTCTCAATGCTCGCCGTTGATCCGCTGGGGGCAGCGATGTCTATTGTCTTCATACCAATCACCGAACCAGAGTGGTCCTGAGCTAATACCACTGATAATATCAAGTAACAAAATAAATATTCGTTGGAATAGACGGGAGCGGCACCGGGTGAAATGCTGGCTGCCGCCATCGAAAAGTATGGCGAAAGTTGTATGTAACAAAACCGAAATACTGCAATGTAAGATACATTTGACGGCGGTTTGATGTGAGATTAGATATAGGTTGACGGGATGGAGCATTATCTGGACGACAGGGAGGTCGGTGAAGATATGGGTCGCGTTGTCGACATGGTTGACTACTGCGCAACGCAGTTCGCGCCAAATGGATCGTCGTTTAAGCTCATCGATCCGGATCAATCGACACTGCGGGAATCATTGCCGGGGTGCGGCTATGAGCCTGCGGTCGCAGGGTTGATAAAGGAGATATTCGAGACTGCGAGGACAGGAACGTTCCTCGATGTAGGCGCGCTCTACGGCTACTTTTCCTGTTATGTGGCGTCCCTCTTTCCCGATGTGGATATTGTCGCATTCGAACCCAATGCGAGGAGTGCCGCATTTCTGCGCGAGAACGTCAGGATCAACGGATACCGGAAGGTAACAGTCGAGCAAGTGGCTCTCGCTCACGAGGACGGTGTTCAGGCTTTCCGCGGCAAGAGTGCATGGATCAAACCTGCCGAGGCACGTCGCCAAGGCGAGCAGCCGACAGAAGTTCGAACAAAGAATGTATCCGCCACCGCTGCCCGCATTGAGCAGTCACCTACGTGGATTGGATGGTTGGGAAGCGTCATGCATCACGCCGGTCGTCTGGCCAGCGGGTGGCATCGGCTGGAGTGGGTCAAAAGCGTGCGCTTCGATTCGCACCACCAACAGCATTTTCGCCATCCCACCGTCGTGAAGATCGACGTTCACGGCGCAGAAGTCAGCGTGCTGTCAGGGATGAGCGAATACCTCCGCAGATCGTTGGACGTGCTATTTCTCGAGCTGCATACAGACGGAATGCTAACTCATGGGTCCCACTCTGACACTGTCAGGATACTGAAGGAATCCGGTCTCGATCTGTACGAACTCATCGACTTCAGGCGTGCGGATCGCTGGCGTGCCCGCCCCTTGAACGACCAAGATTTGGACCTGTTGGCGACATCCTCGCGATGGGGAATCAAAGAAAGGATCACCATGCGGATGATTTTAGGAACTCGAAGAGGTGCGCAGTATGTCGTCATTCCTAAATGAACTGTCGAATGCCGTAGATGCCGAGTGGGATCGGATCAAAGCTGGTCGGTTCTATCAACGTGCTTCCCGAAACTTCGAGCGTGGCCTATACATTGGAATGCTCATCGAGATCTATCACTACACGCGACATAACTCGATCAACCAGGCGGTTGCTGCATTCGCCACAAGCCCGCAGAGCGCTGGATTGTTGAGATTTGCCTATAAGCACGCGCTCGAGGAGCTGGGGCACGAGAACATGGTCGTTCGGGATCTCGCCTCGATAGGTATCGGAGAATCCGAGATCCTAGCAACCTCGCCAGGAGCGGCGACTGAGGCGTTGAATGGATACTTGTATTCGGTCGCTCTTCGGCAAGGTGCGTTGGCGCGCCTTGGGTACAGCTTCTGGGCTGAGAGGGCATACGAGCACATACAACCGATCCTGGAATCGGCAAGACGTTGCCTCGGCCTATCGGACGAAAGTATGACGTTCTTCGTGGCTCATGCACAGATCGATCAGCGCCACGCCGTTGAAGTGCAAGAAGGCATCGGCCGCTGGATTCGGAACGAGCAAGATCTTGAGGCTGTGCGGAAGGTGGCAACAACGACTCTGTATCTGACAGGTAAAATTATGGAAGAAGTGCTGTATCGGTACGAGCGCGAGGAGCACGAGTCCAACCGCGCTGCCGGTGCGGCGGCATGAGAGTGCATTGAAACTGGCGACCGCAGGAGAAGGGGTGAGCCGTGACGGTAAACGTCGAAGTTAAAGACATCGTTTGCAACTTGGCGCGTTTCGCAGAAGCCAAGGTCGTCTTCATCGGCAGAACCGGGGCGATAGAGGAATGTTCTTTCCTGCAGCTTGCGAAGCTCGTGCGGAAGAATCAAGAGCTTCTCGAGTGGATGAGGGTACCGCGTGGCGCACGGGTGGGGTTGCTCGCGCAAAATTCGCTTAACTTCTTGGCGTGGGATCTGGCCGCGATTAATTCGGGGCTTGTGCCGGTCGTGTTTTGCGAGCAGCACTTCAGTGAAGCGCCGGTCGGCCTCGCCGAACGATATCAATGTGCAATTATGATTACTGATCATGCCGATGGGATCGACGATCGAGTTCTAGACATGAATGCAGTCGATCTACCTAAGCGGCCTGCATTGTCGGATGTGGTCGTGGAAGACGATGACGTCCTCACGCTCGTGTTCTCCTCCGGGACGACGGGACGGATGAAGGGCCTTCGCATCAGCCGCGAAGGAACTAACCACGTGCTGAGTGACGTCGCAACGGCCTTCGGATTGACAGATGCAGATCGGTATTACTCGTTTCTGCCCTTTAGCTATTTCCAACAGCGAGCGCTCTATTTCGCCTCGCTCAGCCTCGGCATTGATACATATGTCGCAAGCGCGGAGCAGTTTCTAGCTGGCTTCAATGTGGCGCGCCCAACCTACACCATCAATCCGCCCGTATTCTATGAGCTGATTCATAAGTACGTTGTGACACGATGGCCAACGAACCATTCGGAGCATTTGCGGGCCACCCTCGGGGGGCAGATCCGCTGGATGATCACCGCGATGGCGCCGATCAGCCGCAGCGTACTGGACTTCTTTTGGAGCGCCGGCATTCGGTTGTTCGAGACGTACGCGGTGACAGAGACCGGCATGGTCGCGTGGAACACTCCGCACCGCTTTAAGGTGGGAACGGTGGGACGGCCGGCGACGGATGGGGATATCAGATTGAGCAGTCAGGGAGAAGTGCTCGTTCGGCGCGCACACCCGGTTTCTCTCGGCTACTTCGATGTGCCGCAGGATGAGGTGGAGGAAACATTCCTATCGGATGGAAGCGTTGCGACAGGAGATATCGGTGAATTCGATCAGGAGGGATTTCTGCGGCTGATTGGCAGACGAAAGAATGCTATCGTCACGCCGGAAGGCAGGAAATTCCACCCGGAGCAGGTCGAGAAGCGCTTGATGGACCAGTTTCCCGCGCTCTGTGCCGTAATGCTCGGAGGCGCACAACTGTGTGAGAACACACTTATCGTATCGCCGGCAACCGCGGGTGTAACTCTGGAGCCTATTTCCGAGCTAGCCGAACGGGTGCGAAGGCTCAACCGGGAGCTGCCGTCATACATGCGGGTGCGAACATTGCACGCGACAGCGACGGTCTTCGCTTTCGGCAACGGATTCCGCACACGAAATCTGAAGCTCGATCGTCAGCGCATCGGTGCAAGCTTGATTAGCAACGAGCTGCCTGGATCTCGAGTTTCGCTGTGAAGGCGGGGGGCATGTCGATGGTCGCCATTTCGGACATGGTGGGGCGGGCTGGACAGTCTGCGGGCGATGGCATCCTCGCCGCTGAGGGAATGTGGCGATTCAACGGATCCGTCGCAACACATTTCGATGAGCATGTTGCCAAGTCCATACCCTTCTATCATGAAGGCCACACATTGATTTGCGGACTTTCGGACTTCTTTGTGGGTGGCGAATCGATCTGCTATGAAATTGGCTGTTCAACGGCGACGCTGCTCAGTCAGCTGGCACGGCGGCATGCGCATAAGTCCGCACGGTTCATCGGCGTGGAAATTGAGCAGGACATGGTAAAGATCGCGACAGAGAAATGTGAGCGGCTCGTAAACGTTTCCATACACTCGGCAGATGCGCTTGCTTTTGACTTCCAGCGCGCGGATTTTATCGTTGCATACTACACGCTTCAATTCATTCCGCCGAAATCGAGGCAAGTCGTCGTCAATCGTATTTTCAATAAGCTCAACCGCGGCGGGGCGCTGGTCGTCTTCGACAAAACACGGGCGCCAGATGCGCGATTTCAAGACATTCTCTCGCAGCTTTTCATAGATCATAAGCTGGAGCACGGTTACTCCGCGGAGGAGATTCTGGCGAAGGCGCGCAGCCTCAAGCGTGTTCTAGAACCGTTCACGAGCGAGGAAAACGTACGGTCGCTGCGGCGTGCAGGCTTCGTTAGCGTTACGCCGATCATGAAGTACTTGTGCTTTGAAGGATTGCTCGCGATTAGGTAGCCCGCAAACGGAGTTGGGTTCATGAGTTGCGTTGAAATGTGCGAGAGCCAGGCAGTGCTCGAGGAGATTGGAGGATTTCGATATCGAGTCTACGTGGAAGAGCTGGGCAAGACCGCAATCCACGCGGACCACCGAGCGAGGCTGCTTATCGAGCCTATCGACGCGACATCCGACATCCTCTTTGTTCGGGGGAACGATGGAGAAATATCCGGCAGCCTGCGACTGACTCATGGCAAGGCCGTAGTTATTGCACAGTGGCCAGAGTCGGTACGCGACCGACTTGCACGATGTCTGCCTTCGGAGTGTTCGTTTGCAAGTCGCTTGATGGTCGAACCCAAGCGCCGGGGCGCGAATACGACACTGCTGCTGTTTAAATCCGGATTCCAAATCGCCCTACAGCGGGGCTCACGCTACTGCCAAGTGAATTGCGTGCCGGGGTTGGTCAATTTCTTTACTCGTTGGGGGTTTGACCGAGTCGGCGATAACTATGTCGATTCCTGGGTGGGACCGCAAGCACCGCTGCTATTGTTCCTATACGACTACGATCGATTCAAATCGCTGAGGTCTCCATTCCTATCGGTACTGGAGGAGCACGTCGCCTCAGGCGGCGGGGTGGCCGCATTCTGCGGCTAGCCTCATCACACCAGCGGAATTCGAAACGCAGCGGGATTAGCGAGTTGCGCGACGGAGCCGAACATTCTTCATTAGGGTAGCGACTTCGGTTGCTTCGTTTTCATCGCGGCCAAGCAATCCGCGCACCACGCCATCGACGTTCTCCAGACTGTGGTTCTGGCTCATCTTCAACTTGATTTCGACCCGATCTGCCGTGAAAGCAAATCCGACAATACCGCGGAGCCGGCGTTGCTCCTGAGACGGGTTGAATCGCCACGCATCCGGACCTGTACCTTCGAATTCCTCAGAGAATTCCTTTAAAAGCGAACCGAGTTCTATGGGGTCTTGGATCGTGCGAATCTGACCGTACAAATGAGCTGTCGCGTAATTCCATGTTGGAACATTGAGCGCGGGTTCCTTGTACCACCGGGGCGATACGTATGCGTGAGGGCCGTGAAAAATCAGCAGCGCCTGTTGTTGCTCAATGGTTTGCCACTGAGGATTGGGTTTAGCCCAATGACCTTTGATCGAGATCGCATTCGCTTGGCGCCTGTATGCAACAGGTAAGTGGGTCGCAAAAGGTACACCCTCGATTACTGAGACCAGCGTGCAGAACGCGTCTCTTTTCGCTAGTGCATCAAGTTGCTCAAGATCGGTCTCTTCGAAGTGAGCGGGTGTGTACATCGCGTATCCGTCAATGGAGGCGTAATTGATTTTACAAGCATAACCCGTCACCGAGGCATTGTCGCCTTCGGGGTGTTTGCTGAGGACGGTCGTCATTGGCGTACAAATGTATGCTTCCGGGGAAATTCTGTGGAAAAGTTCGATTGGAAGGCTTCACCGCAGGAAGCTGACGCCGAATCGCCTTGGCGTTCTGGATGGCGACGCCAACACGTCGTTTTCCGAAGATCTCCAGCACACGTTCGACGTCGTCTTTGTCGCGGGCGACCAGGTTGTGTCTCGAGCCCACGCTGAGCAACTCATTGGGAGGAATCTTGGCTCGTTGGGGAATGGGGACCATGCTGGGCGCGAGGTCGTAGAAAATTCCCGGCGCGATTTCGCCCGCGTTTTTGATCGTCGGGGGCGGGTTCTTGCGCCCCGACACGATCCTCCCCGCGCACTTCTATGGATAAGATCGGTCGGGAGTTAGCATGGGCCAAACAGATCTGGCCTAACGGCCGCAGTTTGTGTCGTTCCCTTCGAAAGGGCTTTCGCAGCCGCCTGGGGCCATACCCGCAGACCGTTTGCTGCAGAAAGCCCACAGTGCTTCGATCATTGAATGCAACTGTAGAGAGGAGTGCGGTTCCGGCAGGCCTCCGATTCAGTAGCGCTCGTCCGTGCAATAGAATGTGAGAGCAAGCAGGGGCGGGGATGGGCAAAGTGTTGAAAACTCAAGACAAGGCCCTCCTGGGCTGGGGCGGCATTACGGGTTTTTGCGGCGCCGTGACCTCGGTGGCTGTCGTTGTCGACTTCCTAAAGCCGCTGGGGTGGAGCCTGTTTTGGCTGCTGGCAGTGCTGGTGGCGCTGGTGCTGCTGGTCTGGCGGGAACCAGGCTCGGCCTCAACCCTCGCGAATTCACGTTGCTGGTGAGGGCGGGCCTCAGACCCATTGATGCGATATTCGCCGGAACGCGCAACTCGGCCGCTCTGATCGGATCAGATCGGATCGGAACCATCGAGGCGGGCCGCTTCAGGACATCACTGAGCTGGAGCGCGTGCGATTCGTCATGAAAGGGGGCGTCATCTATAAGACCGATGGCCGTGCGGTGGCAGTGCCCGTCACCAACCCTTGAATGCGGACTGGGAAGACGTTCGCGGAACGCCCGCTACTTGAGAAGAATGCCGCGCAGATAAATGTCGGCCACCTTGTCAGCGAGCTCTGCGGCCGTCATCTTGCCGGTGAGAAGATAACGATTGATCAGCCGATCGAGCGTGCCGATGTAGCTCTCGGCCAGGAAGGCGGGGTCGAAGTCGTCTCGAAAATATCCAGCGGACTGTTCCGCGGCGACGTTGCGAGAGACGAACGCGATGATTTCCTTGTGAACAGCCGAGGCCTGCTCGGCCTTGAAATAGCCGATTACGGCGAGCTTGGGATTCGCCTCGAAATACTCCAGAAATGCCTTGACGGCAGCGATCACCTTGTTGGTCGCGGTCGCTGTGTCGAGGTGCGCCGGCACGCGGACATGCTTGATGATGTCGATGAGATCGTTGCGTACTCGCCCGACAACGTGGTTGTAGATCTGCTGTTTGCTTGAGAAATATAGATAGAAAGCGGGCTGGCTGACGTCGGCGCGGACGACGATGTCGCTGATCTTCGTGCCGTGAAACCCCTGCCGCGCAAACACGTCAATGGCGGCATCAACCAGCCGGGCCTGTGTTTGCTCGCCCTTGGTCGGGCTGCTGGAACGACGACTTCGTGCCGGGGATCGCGCTGTGGTGGGCGCCTTCTTCTTACGCATCTGGTGACCCGAAAAAGCGCAATTATGCCTGTCACGCGGCCTTAATTCCTAGCTTCGCCGCTTGGCCCGTCGCGCGGTGCTTCACCATCAGTTAAAAAGTGAACTATGAGTAACATTACTCAAGAGTAAGATTTTTGTTGACCGTGTCGTTGTACGCGACTACATTGCCGGCAACGCGCGACTGGGGGAATCAGAAACACCTCGACCCCGTTACGAGCTGCAGGGGCAGACGTGCGGGCGGGCAGGGGCAAGACGACTCGCGTGCGAAGTGGACTGCAGGAAGGGCCCCCCTCCAGCAACGGTCACTAGCTCGCAAGCGAATAATTACATCGGAACCTGGGGAGGGCTTCGTATGACTATTCAATTCCGCCGCGGTGCTTCGCATAAGCTCGCGTGGAGCGCAGCGCTTGCGCTGATCTGCGGTTGCGCGAGCCGAATGCTGCTCGCGCAGGAACAGGAGTCGAACCGGCTCGAGGAAGTGATCGTCACGGCGCAGAAGCGCGCGCAGCGTGCGCAGGACGTGGCACTCACGATGCAGGCCTATTCTGCGAATCAGCTGCAGGATCTGGGCGTGGTCGCAGCGCCGGATCTCGTGAAGTTCACGCCAGGCCTGAATGCGGCTGGCGCGAATGCGGGCCAGACGCTGCTTTTCGGCATCCGCGGCGTCGTCCAGCAGGACTTCTCTGGTCACGCAGAGTCGCCGGTAGCCGTTTACGTCGATGACGGCTACATCGCAACCAACACGGTCGTGGGCGTGAAGCTGTTCGACATCGACCGGGTGGAGGTGCTGAAAGGTCCGCAGGGCACGCTGTTCGGGCGGAATGCCACTGGCGGCATCGTCAATATCTTCAGCAAACTTCCGACCGACACGCCGGAGGGCTACGGCGAGCTGACCTATGGGTCATACGATGACGTGAAGGCCGAAGGGGCATTCGGTGCACCCATCAGCGAGACTGTCAAACTACGCGTTGCCGGCGCCTATCACGAGAATGGCGCTTACGTCCGCAACATCAACGCCGTCGGGGAGGATCTCGGCGCAAGTGACGATGTGTCGGTACGCTCGCACCTCGCCGTCGATCCGCATGAAGCGCTCAAGATCCTGCTCACCGGCTACTACAGCCGCTCAAACTGGTCGTGGGGGCCGTACTTCTCGCTGTCCACGCGCACCGTACAGAACCCGGGCGGACAGATCGTCAACTCGATCGTGGTTGATCAACCCACTCTCCTCGGCACCGAGCCAAGCGATGCGCGCGGGCTGACCATCGACGCGGACAATGCGCGCGACTCGGGCGGTCGCGCTCACCTCAAGGGCGGAACAGTAAAGATCAGCTGGGACTTCGGTCCGCTGCTCACATCCATCACGGATCTCAAGCGATCGGCCGATGGCACGTTTGTGGACAACGATGCCTCACCGGTTCCTTTCATCGACTCGAACAACAATAATTTCTCCAATAGTTTCACGCAGGAGCTGCGCCTGTACGGCGCGCAGCAGGCCGCGAGGTGGTACACGGGTCTGTACTATCTGCGCGTTCGCTCTGGCATGGATCCCAACCGCAACTGGATCTTCCCGGCCGGCGTCATGGTCGAGGACTGGCTCAAACTGCAGACCGACTCCTATTCGGCCTTCGGCCAGCTGGAGTACGACGTCGGACCGCGCGCGACACTGATCGGCGGGCTGCGCGTTACACAGGAAGATAAGGTGTATGACTATCGCTCCGAGGCCTTCACTCTGACGGGATTGGATAGCGGGCCGGCGCGAACGCCGTTTCACGGCGACTCCCAAGACACCATGGTGAGCGCCAAGCTCCAGTTCGAGTTTCGTCCCATGACGGACGTTCTACTCTACGCAGGATGGAATCGCGGCGCGAAGGCGGGCAGCTTCAACGCTCCTTTCGCAGGCGGCACCGCGTATCCGGACAGCGCGATTCCTTACGATCCTGAGACGCTGGATGCCTTCGAAATCGGCGCGAAGTCGACGTTTCTCGACGGGTTGGTGCAACTCAATGGCGCACTGTTTTATTACGACTACCAGGACTATCAGGCGTTCAGGCTGATCGGCCTGTCCACCCAAATCTCCAACAATCGCGCCGAAGTGTACGGAGGCGAAGTGGACCTTGTCGCGCGTCCCGTCCGCGCGCTGACACTGCGCGCAACGGCAAGCTACACGCACGATCGCGTTTATGACGTGTTTCTAGGCAATCCAGAGCTCGTAACACGAGTGGCGCCCTACACCTCAGATTGGAAGTGGACCGCGCTCGCCAAATATGACTTCGCAGTCGCCGACGGCACGCTCAGCGTCCAGGGCGATCTGCAGAACACGGGACCCTTCTGGTTCTCTCTCAGCAACTACGATGCGACGCGCGTGAAGGGATACACATTGGCGAACGCGCGCCTCAGCTGGATCAGCGGCAATGGCGCATGGGAAGCCAGTGTCTTCGGGAAGAACCTGACTGATAAACGCTATGGGACGGTCGGATTCGATCTGTCGGCCCTCTGCGGCTGTTCTCAGATCGGCTATGGACAGCCGCGATGGTATGGCGCTTCTCTCAGGCGGAACTTCTAACAAGTCCAACGAGCCGTTCATGAGTCGTACACGTTTCGCATTGATCGCTGCGGGTGTAGCGGGCGTCAGCTTGCTGATACTCGTCGTCTGCAGCTTAGGGCAATCCGGCAGAGGCGCAACGCAGGTCACGCAACGGGTCGGTTCCGACGAGCTTGGCGGTGTCGTCACAAGTGCGAAGGGCGTTGAAGCGGGCGTCTGGGTGATTGCAGAAACCTCGGATCTGCCAACGCGGTTTGTGCGGATCGTCGTCACTGACGATCAGGGCCGGTATCTGCTGCCGAATCTCCCCAAAGCCAGCTACGAAGTGTGGGTCCGTGGCTACGGTCTCGTGGATTCGCCCAAGCAGCGCGTCTCGCCCGGGAAGAGACTGGACCTGACCGCGGTGCCGGCGCCCGATGCGGCGAGCGCCGCGCGTTACTATCCGGCGTTGTATTGGTACGCGCTGCTGAAGATTCCTCAGAAGTCTGAGTTCCCAGGCATGCCCGGCAACGGTATTCCCGAGGGGCTCAAGACGCAGGAGCAATGGCTCGAGATCGTCAAGACCGACGGCTGCAACGAGTGTCATCAGCTCGGGAACCTGGCTACTCGAACACTTTCGAGCGACCTGGGGCATTTCAACTCGTCCGCTGACGCGTGGTCGCGACGGATCCTCAGCGGACAGGCGAGCAGCCTGATGGTCGCCCGCATCGGTGCAATGGGCCCGCACGCACTGGCCTTGTTCGGCGATTGGACTGACCGGATCGCTGCGGGCGCGCTCCCCGAGTCGCAGCCGCCGCGCCCTGCAGGAGTCGAGCGCAACATCGTCATCACCCTCTGGGACTGGGCGAGACCGACGGATTACGTTCACGATGAGATCGCTACCGATCGTCGCAACCCGACGGTCAACGCGTATGGCCTGCTGTATGGCGCGCCGGAACAGAGCACCGACTTCGCTCCCACGCTCGATCCGGTACGTCACATCAAGGGTGCCGTGCAGATTCCGGTACGCGATCCGAAGACGCCTTCGACGGCGCAGAATCCGATCATCGCGCCCTCGATCTACTGGGGCCGCGAAGCGATCTGGAGCAGCCGGACCGACGCGCACAATCCGATGTTCGACGAGCTCGGACGCGTGTGGTTCACCGCGCGCATCCGGCCGGATGAGACGCCCGCTTTCTGCCAAGCCGGTTCGGATCATCCCTCGGCGAAGCTCTTTCCCTTGCAGTCCTCCGGGCGCCAGCTCGCGATGTATGACCCGAAGTCGCAGGACTTCACGCTCATCGACACCTGTTTCCCGACGCATCACCTGCAATTTGCACGCGACGCAAACAACACCCTGTGGCTCAGCACCGCCAAC
Organism: uncultured Gammaproteobacteria bacterium; assembly: GCA_963710595.1. Taxonomy (GTDB): domain Bacteria; phylum Pseudomonadota; class Gammaproteobacteria; order Steroidobacterales; family Steroidobacteraceae; genus Steroidobacter. The sequence goes on along the minus strand of CAVQAZ010000001.1, from coordinate 51,835 downwards.
GCGGCGGGTATCGATCCCGTCATTGGTTGGCTCGATCGGAAGCAGTTCGAGCAGACGGGCGATGAGGCGCGCTCGCAAGGGTGGACCGCGTTGGTGCTCGACACGAACGGCAACGGTAAGCGGGACGCGTACACCGAGCCGGATCAGCCACCTGATCCGAACAAGGATCGACGTATCGCGATGAATGCGTACGGCATTGCGCCGAGTCCGCTCGACGGTTCCATCTGGGCATCCGTCGTGGGATTTCCGGGCGCCGTCATCCGGCTGGATCCGGGAAGCGACCCACCCGCAACTGCGCTGACGGAAGTGTTCGAGCCGCCATGGAACGATCCGAAAGCGGCAGTTCAGGGTTTCTCACCTCGCGGCATGGATATCGACAGTCATGGAGTCGTCTGGGTCAGCCTGGCCAGCGGACACCTTGCCAGCTTCGATCGGCGCAAGTGCGCCGGCCGGTTGAACGGGCCGAACGCCACAGGCCGACAGTGTCCGGAAGGATGGATGCTGTATCGCTTGCCCGGACCGCAGTTTGCGGGCGTGAGCGATGCGGGGAGCGCGGAGTCGAGTTACTACACATGGGTGGACCAGTTCGACACGCTGGGCCTGGGGAAAGATGTGCCGATCGCCACCGGCAACAACTCTGATTCGTTGCTGGCGCTGGTCGACGGTAGCTTCGTTGTACTGCGTGTTCCCTATCCAATGGGATTCTTCGCCAAAGGGATGGATGGACGCATCGATGATCCCGAGGGTGGCTGGAAGGGCAGGGGGCTGTGGTCGACGTATGCAACCCGAGCTCCATCTCATATCGAGGGTGGCAAAGGGACAACGACGAAAGTCGTTCACTTTCAGTACAGACCGAATCCGCTCGCGCGCTAAATGCTATGCGCGTCGCGATGCCTCTGACATAGCGTAGAGAGAACGGCAAAATGATCCCACCAGAAAGAAAGACCGCGCTGGCGAGCTGGGCTCGCGGATGGAGCCTGCGGACTCTTACCATGCTCGCGCTCGTTGGCTGCTGGTCCTCGCAGGCACAGCAGATCGTGACTCCCACGGAAGGGGAGTTCGTCATTCGTAACTTCCAATTCAAGTCGAAAGACGCGCTGCCAGAGTTGCGTTTGCATTACCTGACACTCGGTTCGCCTGCACGCGACTCTGCGGGCAACGTCACGAATGCCGTGCTCATTCTGCACAGCACGGCAAGCACCTCACAGCAGTTCCTCGTGCCGAACTTTGCAGGTGAGCTCTTTGGCCCTGGGCAAGTACTGGATGCACGCCGGTATTTCATCATCCTGCCCGATGCGATCGGCCACGGAAAATCGAGCAAGCCCAGTGATGGCCTGCGCGCACGATTCCCTCGGTACGACTATGACGACATGGTCATGGCCCAGCATGCGTTGGTTAAGGAAGGGCTTGGCATCGGCCATTTGCGCCTGGTCCTGGGTACGTCCATGGGGTGCATGCACTCCTGGGTCTGGGCAGAGGCTTTCCCCGGCTTCATGGACACTGTCATGCCACTTGCCTGTCTGCCGGCACCGGTTGCAGGCCGAAACCGCATGTGGAGAGACATTGTGATGCAAGCCATTCGGCAAGACCCGGATTGGAAAGACGGCGATTATGCAGACAATCCGCAGCGCGCGCTCCTCACCGCAGCGGGCATCATGCTCGTGGCTGGGAGCGGTGCGTTTGATCTGCAACGCCAGTTTCCCGACCGTGACTCTGCGGACCGTTACCTCGATGAATACACGCGGCGTCGCGCCGCGAGTCTGGATGCAAACGATCTGCTCTACGCACTCAATGCTTCGTGGAACTACGACCCTTCGGGCAAGCTGGGGTCCATCGCCGCCCGAGTCACGCATGTGAATTTCGCTGACGACTTCATCAATCCACCTGAGCTCGGCATCGCCGAGGCTGCCATCAGGCAAGTGAAGCGGGGACGGTTTGTCCTGGCGCCGGTGATGCCAGAAACCCGCGGACATCTGACGCATACCTCGGCGGCAATCTGGCGCGGCCACCTGCAGGAGCTGCTCATGACGACGGCGCCGCCGTGAGTCGCTCGGAGCGCAGATCGGGTGTCGACATACAGCGGCGGTCACTGCTTGCGGCCGCTAGTGGCGTGGGCATGATCGGACCCAACGCACTCGGTTCCAATGGCCTCTTGCTTGCCAGCTCACGTGCGATTCGCAAGACATTCTGGCCGGACGGCGTGCGTCTCGTCATTTCGATCTCGATGCAGTTCGAATCAGGTGGACAGGGCGAAGGCGCGGAGCCTCCTTTCCCGTTTCCGCCCCTTGATCCCAAGTTTGCCGACACGATCACACCGACCTGGTATGCGTACGGTGTCAATGAAGGCATACCGCGGCTGCTCGACCTGTGGGATCGTCATCGGGTCAAAGTCACGTGTCACATGATCGGCACGGCTGTCGAGCGACACCCGGCACTCGCCAGGGAGATCGTTGAGCGCGGGCACGAGGCGGCGGCACACGGGCAAACGACCGCTCCGCCGGTTGCGATGACACCTAATGAGGAGAGACTCTCGTACTGGAGCAACATCGCCTCGATCGAGAAGGCTACGGGTGTGCGGCCTGTTGGCTTCAACGCCTCCGGGATGCGCCAGGCGGCGGCCACGCTGGGCATTCTGCAGGAGCTCGGATTTTCATATCACGTCGACGATCTCTCGCGCGACGAACCACTCATCGTATCGGTCAACGGACGACCGTTCGGCGTCGTGCCATACACGCTCCGGAACAACGATCTCGTGCGCTTTGGCAGTCCCGGAATGACGGCGCGTCAGTTCGCACAGGATCTGCGCGACGAGTTCGACGTGCTCTATGCGGAGAGTGCATATCGCCGGCGCATGATGTCGATCGCAACACATGACCGAATCAGCGGCAATCCGCTGCTTTCGAAGGCATTAGGAGAGTTCCTGGACTATGCGCGGCGCCGAGCCGGCGTCGCGTTCTGGCGGAAGGATAGGGTTGCGGAGTTTGCGATCCAGCAACCCGATACACCTCGCGATCAGCTTTCTCCACGCCGACCCTGGTCAGGCGCACTGGAATTGCCGGTTGCCAAGGGCGCGCAGGTCGGGCAGGCCGCCGTGCCGAAAGCTCCGACGACCCAACGTAGCTGGGAGTCGCCGTTCAAGGGTGAGGCCGAGGAGCACCGGAAGTGAGCGGCTGCGCTTCGCGCAAGCGTGTCCGCTTTCCAAGACACAAGCAGCGATTCAGCTAGAAGCGGCGTTCCACCGTCAGCGACCAGTTCCTGGGCCGTGCGTACACGCCGACCTCGTAGCCGATGGCAATATTCGTGTCCGCCGCGACCAGGTAACGCTCATCGGTCAGGTTTTCCATACGCAGCTCGACGCGCCAGTCCTCGCCCAGCGAGACGTACGGAATACTCAAATTGAACGCTACGTAGCCGTCCTCGCGCGCGAACGGTGTATTGACGGCTTCGAACTGTGTCTCGCTTTTGTACGTAGCGTCCAAGCGCGGCGCGATGGAGCCGTACGCGCTCAGGTTCACGAGATACGAAAGCCCGGCGGATGCAGTCCACTGCGGCGCACGGATCAATTCGTCGCCCAGTCGCACGACTGATCCTTGGTTGATGCGCGTGTACTTCGAATCGAGGTAGCCGACGGAAGCCAACACCTGCAGGCTCGCGGTCGGAATCCAATTCAACTCCGCTTCGAGTCCTGTGAGCTCGGCGTCGCCGCCATTGAACGTCACCGTGCCAAAGGTACCGGGAATGACACCGTCGAGCTGGATGTCATCGTAGTTGCTCCAGAATGCGGCGGCGTTCAAACGCAGGCCGTGCTCCTGCGCAACCGCGTCCTGGCTCGAAGAAGATGTTGAACGGGGCGCCGTCCGGATCGCGAGCGAGGTTCGCATCGACTTCGCGGTAGGAGGTGATCGACTTCACTGTGAGTGTGCGTTGGTGTTGAATGACCGAAGAAGGCGAGCGAAGACGCGAATATTGAAGGATCGTGTCGCGCGCTGCAAGCGCGCGCAGTCAACGACAGCAGATCGATCGGCATCGCTCCTCCATGACGCAGAGTGCATTCTGCTTCGCCGTCCTGAAGGTCTGCGAAGGACTGCGTGACAACGTAAGGGGCTGATCCGGGCGAATGTCACACCTGGGAAGCCGGTCATGCTGAAGCTGAACGTTGGTCTGCTGGAGATGTCACGTTGCACTGCACTCGCTTCCATTGCCGATATATTTCGAACGCAGCACTGCGCATTGACATCGCTCTAGCGGCGGGCGAGCCCAGCCTAACGTCCCGTCACATTCGATCCCCTTCGGATGAACCCCGCTCAGGGTTGTGCTCTTTTAAAAAACGAAGAGCATCTATATGTAGAGCGGTTTTCAGTGGTCGCCAATTTGGATGATAAATCGATCAACGCGGTGTTTTCGTCTAGCTGTTCGCGGTTGATTACATGTTCGTGACGAGCCATGCGAGGAAGCCGCATCTTGCAAAAGAAATTCTGTGAGTTAATTATCGACTCCAACAAGTGATCGAATCATCGATCCGAGTGGGGATGTTTGTATGGACGCCGGCCCGAAGGGCGGAAGCTTGAGCACGTCGGCTCGATACGCCATTGCACTTCTCTTGGGCGTGACGACATTGACCGCTTGCTCGCATTCCGATCAGCAGGTTCCGTCTCGCATCTATGCGACTGAGTATGGCTTGGGACCCGACAAGTGGGCCACGGCCTGGTTGCTGACGCGCGATATGCAATCGCCGGCAACACTGGAGGTGTCGGCACCCGGTGCGTCCTTGCCTGCGGGCGTCGCCTTTGACATCCCAACCGCGCCGATTCGCAGAATCGGTGATCGTGCCGCCTTCGAAGTGGCACTCGCCTCACTCAGTACGGTTGACCCGGTCCTTCAGTACATGGCGCAGATTGTTCATCAGATCGAGGTGAACTTCTGGACGAACGATGGCCCCGCCGAAGCAGACATCGTTGAGAACGCCTACCGGGATTTGCAGCGTCGGTATGGGCGCGATCAAGTCGCAGCGAAGTGTTACGTGGCATTTTTTGATCGTGTTTACAACGTGCTGCGTGATAGTCAGGGTCGCGGTGTCGCGTTTGATGCAGATCGCCTCCATCTGAGTTGCGAGGAGTTGGTGCAGGCTGCCGACCTTCGCAATGAGATCATCCCCGAGGTGCCAATTTCGGATGTTTTGAGCGCGATGGCTGCCGGTCGGCGCGTGCTGTTCATCGATGTGCGCGAGACCGATGAGTTCGCGGAAGGCCACATTCCGGGTGCGCTTAACATTCCGTTGCGCGACGCGGGACCGCATCTCGTCGATCAGCTTAATGGCGCGGACTATGTAGTGAGCTATTGCGTCAAGGATTTCCGCGGCTTCGAGATGGCCAAGGCGCTTGCCGATGCTGGCGTGGACAACTCTGTGATCATGCGGCCGTATGGGATTAAGGGCTGGGCGGCGATGGGCTTGCCCATCACCGGTGCGCGGGCCCTGTCCGAAGACGCAGCGCGTGAAGACTTGGAGAAGTGTCTTGCTGCGCACGGTGAATGCCTGATGCAACGGGCGAAGCGGGCATCCACATGACTGCTAATGATAATGACTCGATTGCAGGGTTGCGACGGGTACTCGCTCCGCTGGTGTGTGCCATTACCATTGCGATGGCTGTCGCGGTGTGGGTTGACTCCACAGGCAACCCGACCGCGTATTTTTCGGCCACGGTGCCGCCCGGGCAGACGTTATACGTCTTCTCTAAGTTAGCTGCGCTGCTTGGCATCGTGATGCTGTGGTTTCAGGCGATGGCCGCACTAGCCAAGGTGACGCCGGTGTTGCGCGGCTTTCCCATCCTCCGAGGTCGCCTGCATGTGCTGTTCGGTGTGGCAACGTTCGTCATCATTGTGGTGCACTTGGCGCTGTTTGTAGCGGCCTCAACTATCCGTACCCAGCACGCCGCACTCGACCTGCTGCTGCCCACGTTTTCGCATGGCTACTACCGCACCATGGTCGGTATCGGCGCTATCGCGTTCTGGGCATTGGCACTGGCGGTGTTTGCAGGGTGGCGACGCCTGCGTGGAGGGCGGTTCGCGCACTGGCTACATCGGCTGGTGTTCCTCGTCTTCACGTTCGCCTTCGTGCATGGGTTGACGGTCGGAAGCGAGACGCGCTTCGGCTTGATGAAATATGTGTATGCGTTCATCGCCTTGAGTCTCGGGGCAGCCATGCTGTCCTGGGGCTGGCATCTGCTGCGCCGTCCCAAGCGCACCCTGGCTGCGCCGAGCGGAGCTGTATTCACGGCGACGCCTGGATCGGACTGTCCGTGAGTTCACACCGCTCAGCAGGGTTTGGTATCAGCGCGCTTGTCGCCAGTCTGCTCACGGCGCACGGGTGGGCCACGCCGTTGAATGATGCGCCTACTAATCGCGCATCCGACACCGCGAGCCTACCCAAGGGTGCGGCTTTCGTCGGCTTGGTGGGCGAGGAATGGCGGCTGTTTGTTGTAGAAGCCAGCGGACAGCTCCGTACCGTGCACACGCAGACTGAGCCGCGTACGCCGGCCTATGCGGCTCGCCTTGGACGAGTGGCCTATGTCTCCTCCGCAGGCGAATTGCACGAAATTGATATCAAGAGCGGCGCGGAGCAGGTGTTGCTCATGCCTTCCAGCAAGATGGCATTCACGCAACCTGCGTATCGCCCTCGCACCGATGAGCTGTATGTGGTCGCGCTGCGAGATGGCACGAGCATCGAAACCGATATTGTGCGCGTCGATCGGGCGATGAAACGCACAACCACGGTGTTGTCTCAACGCTCGGCACAATTTGAACCGACGTTCTCAGCAGACGGCATGCACTTGTTCTACAGCAACGTGGCCTGTGCGTCTGAATGTCAGAACATCGTGCAAGAGATCTGGGGTATGGACGTCGTGGGTGGCCGCGTGCAGCAACACACGTTGTTGAATGCCGTGTCACGTCAGCCGGTGAGTGCGGCAGATGGAAGTGTTCTGTTTGCCTCGAACACGCGCGGCACCTATCAACTTCTGGCGTTCTGAGTCGATCGGCGTCGCGCAACGCGTTACGGATGAAATGGCGATCGTGGAGTCGCCGGTCGTGACGGACACCGGCGAGATCCTTTTCATCCGGCGCACAGCCGCAGGTGGCCACATCATGACAGTGAAGGCGGGCACCTCACACCCAGTCGCGTTGCCTGTGGAGATCTCGGACGTGCGCGACCTGCGCTGGGGTGGGAACTAGGCAATGCGTAAAGTGACTCAGGTTGCCCTTGCGTTGATCCTGTTCGCCGGCGGGCTGTCGCCGGTGAATGCGAGTGGCGCAGCGACGCTGTCATTCGTGACGACGTCGGCCGGCGAATTTCAGCCGGCCGCAGGCGAGAGGGTCAAAATTGATTTTGCACTCGGTGCTCCGGGGATAGTCACGCTCGAACTGTATTCACCCGATGGTGACTTGGTGCGCTCGATCGCCTCAACGGCGGCATTCAAGCCAGGACGCCACAGCTTGGAGTGGGACGGTCGCGACGATAAAGGTGAAGTCGTGCCGGACGAGGCATATCACCCCGTCTTGCGATGTACTTGCGGCGAGTCGCCGGCGGTGGCTGATAGTCGTGGCGTCACCGGCGGCGCGGTGATCGAGAAGATCCGGCCCGAATTGTCGAGCGATGGGACCATCGCGTTTGATCTGCCACATCCGTCTCGCACGCTGGTTCGCGTCGGCATCAAGGGCGGCGCGATGATGAGGGCCATCGACACCTGGTCGCCGCGCGCTGCGGGTCGTGTGCGTGTGGCGTGGGACGGATACGATCAAAGCCATGCCACTCGATTGCTCGGTCAGCCAGGGCTTGCCGTGCTCGTCACGGCATTCACCCTGCCGGATCACTCGCTGATTGCCAGCGGCAACACGCGGCTGAATTACTTCGCGTATCGCAAAGCGCGCGGCTGGAGCGTGCCCGTCGTGGATGGCTCCAGTGCCAAACTCGAACGTGACGGTAAGCGGCTTGCGCGCCAAGCCAGCCTGCCACGCAGTCTCATGCAAGACCCCCGCGTCTCCATTCGCATCATCGAGTCCGTCACTCAGGACGCCGGTGGCGCCTATCAAATCCAGGGTCCGGTCACGTTCCGCGTCGATATGCCGGATGAGGACAAATGGCTCGTTCAGCAGAGCTTGTATGAGGTCGGGTTCTTTCTCGACGCCCAGTTTGTCTCGGAAGAGGAAACGGGCTTCACACCGATCTCCTGGCGTTGGGATCCCGCGGGTACCGCCTCGGGTGAACACACGATGACCGTGAATATTTCGGGTTTCTGGGGACAGGTCGGCGTCGCGAGCTTGCGAGTGGTCTTAAGCAAGTAGCGGCGTGCGCTCGCGGCTGGGCTGTGTTCGCGTTTGCTGCGGGCGTCATTCACACGGGCTGAGGTGACGGTTTGATCGTCATCCGCTGCGCATGGGGGAGCTGGTGTATGAGTCAACTACGGGATGAATCGCCGCGCCGAGCCGCTCGCGCTGCACGTCAATGCCTGTCGCTCCTCATGGCAGCGGCGTGTGCGCTGGGATCGTTCGCAGCCGCGGCGCAGTCCACCGGCGATCCGACGTATCGACCGCCGAGACTCTTGCGACCCGACATTGCGCCGCCCGTTATCAAAATCGTCAAACCGTCTGCCGACTCGGTGACGGCTGATCGGACCACCCGAATCCAGTTGCACGTCGCCGATCCCATCGTATTCCTGCGCGACACGAGCCGGCTGTATGTGCCGAGCCTGTCGTTCACGATCAATGGAGTCGATCGCAGCGCGAACGTGACCGTGCTGGCCGAAGGGCTGGCACGCTGGTTTCCCTGGCTCATTCCGCCACGTACCGCGACGATTATCTACCAGCCCACCACGGCGGCGCCGCTACCGGAAGGACCGGTGTCCTTCACGTTTGCGATCTCAGATCGCGCTGGCAACCGTGCGCAGGCAACCTCGCAATTCGTCACCGATACGACAGCGCCGAGCATCACTGCGGTGTCGCCGGCCCCGGGCGAGGTGATCACCGATGTGAACACCTCACTTACGTTCCGAATTGTCGATACAGGCGCCGGCCTCAATCCGGCGACGCTTGCAGTCACATTTGCGGGCGAGGCGGGGGCAGGTACGCCGTCACTTGCGGGTGACGCGCTCACCGTGGCGCCACCCGCCGGTGGATGGCTGCAAGGTTCGCTCGGGCTGCAGATTGTGATCGACGATGCGGTGGGCAATCGTGCCACCACACCGTTCGCTTACACGGTCTCTCCGGGGGTTGCGTTGGCAGCGTACCCACGTGCCGTGCCCAGCACCGGCGAGGCGCCGTTGCGCGTGGTGTTCACGCCGAATGTCACCACCACGACGGCTATCGAACGATACGAATGGGATTTCCAGGGCGATGGGACCTTCGACATCACCGAAACGGTGGGGGGTAATCAGACCTTCACATACACCACTCCCGGCGAGTACGTGGCACGGCTGCGCATCACCGATACCGGCGGTGAGACGGCGACGGGAACGGTGCAGATTAACGTGGGAAATCGTCCGCCAGACGTCGTGGCAGAGGCCTCGCCATCGAACGGCGCGCCGCCCTTAGTCGTGAACTTTGCCGCGACCGCGACGGATAGCAATGGTATCGCGACCTACGAGTGGGATTTCCAGGGTGATGGCAGCTTCGATGTGAGCAGCGCGACCAATACGGTCAGCTTCACGTACGCGGCGTCCGGGACGTTTCAACCGCGTTTGCGGGTTACGGACACGCTCGGGGCCTCGACGACGCTCGCGGTCCCCTCGATCGAAGTGCGCGTGGTGGCCGGTGCTCCCACGGTGACTGGCAGCGTCACACCGGCAACGGGCAATGCGCCGCTCAATGCCAACTTCACAGCGACCGTTGTCGATCCGGATGGTCAGGCGGTGACGCAGTGGGGTTGGGATTTCAACGGCGATGGCATCGAGGAGTACACCTCAGCGACTACGGCATCCACGAGTTACCGCTACACGGCACCCGGCACGTACTACGCACGCGTGCGCGCCACCACCGCAGACGGTGGGATGGGCTACGACGTGGTGCGTGTGCTGGTCAATCTGTCGCTGACTCTGACGCTATCCACCGATACGATCGATGCGTCGCTCCCGGGCGCGGCGTCGATCAACACCACCCTCGGCGGGGATACGCAGGTGAGCCTCGTGATCGAGGATATGAACGGTGCGGTGGTGAGAACACTCGTGCCATTCACGGACCGCCTCGCCGGGCCATACACAGACCTTTGGGATGGACGCGACTCCGAAGGCGATGCTGTGCCTGAAGGGCAATACCGCGCGATCCTGCTCTATCGATTTGATACCGAGACGCGACGCTTCGATTTGGGATTGACCACGGGCGGTGCGCAGTCGAATCCGCCGCGCAGTTCGATCCCTGCGCGTTTTGCACCGTTCGCCGGTCGGCCCCTGGTCATCAATTACACGTTGGGCCGTGCCTCCGAAGTCACATCGTTCATGGGACGCTTCAATGTCAACACTCGCTTGATCACCTTTGATCAGCGCGAAGTGAAGGGCCGGGGCACCCACACGATCGTATGGAACGGCGAGAACACGGACGGACAGCTCATCCATCCACCCGCCGGCGATTCGTTCCTATTCGGCATCTTCGCGTACACCTTGCCGAACAACGCGATCTACGTGCGCAGCGGCGTGCATATCAGCGCCGTGTCTTCGGCGCCGTCCATCTACGATCCGACGGGTCTGGCTGATGATGGTTCCAGCGCACTGAGCACGGTCAATTTCACACTCAACCGCGCCGGTGCCGTGGAGCTGTCGATTTACGACGCGGAAACCGGCGAACTCGTCCTGCGGCGTACGGTGAATGGCCTCGCCAGCGGCGTGCAATCCGTCCAGTGGGACGGACGCAATGCCGAGGGCGTCCTGGTCGCTCCCGGCCGCTATCGACTCGGCGTGGCCGGTATGGATGAGACCGGTGCGCGCAGCACCGTTGTCTACAGCCTGCAGCGTGTCTACTACTAAGCGGAGGACAACGCGATGCCAAGCAAGTTCTTACACTCGCTCGCCCTATGCCTCGGCCTATGGATGCTGTGCATGACGGCGCAGGCGGAGATCGACGGTCCCGATACGTATGTCTACGTCGAGGTGTCGGTCCGCGAAGCCACGCTTGAAGGCATGCGGCAGCGTCTCGCCTTGTTACAACGAAGTGACTATACGCTTGAGGTCGACAACGCCGTGGATGCGCAGACTCGCGTTCGCATCGCCGATGTCTACGCGCAATTCAAAACCACTGCTGGTGCGCACGTGGCCTATGGCACCCAACATGCGCAAGCGATCGAGGCTTGGCTCGATCAAAACCCCACGTGGAGGAGTCGCTTCGCGACGTTTAATTCGCAGTTCCGTTCTCTGTCCGACCAACTGAGTGCGTCGAGGCGAGTGCAATGATCAACCCAATCCATTCTGTTCTCGGCGCCACGATGCGCCATTGGCTAGGCGCACTGCTCCTCGCTGTGTGCGTCGCGCTGCCGGGCACCTCCTATGCCTTCCACTTTCCGTGGGATCAGGGCCACGACACCACGGACTGGGATGATCCCAATGATCCCGGACCGTGCGAAGGGCCGAACTGTGATCCGTGCAATAGCACCAGCTCGCCGGTGTACTTCCCGACCGGTCATTTCGTCTGGGGCGAGACGGATATCGCGATGCCCGGGCGGCAGACCTTGCAGTTCTCGCGAACCTACAACTCCCATGACGCGCGTTCGGGACTGCTGGGCAATGGCTGGACGATCGATGGTGACGTGGGTCTGTTCGAAACCACCAGCGGGACGCAGCGACGCTTTGTGCTGCGCATGTCGAACGGCAAGCGCTACACGTATACGCGCGCCAGCGATGGCACGGTGGTCGCCCCCGCGGGACGTTTCGACACGATTCGCGTTGGCACGACTGGCGACTTGCAACTGGCCAATCCTGATGGCAGCTACATGTCCTTCGACTCACGGGGGCGGCTGGTGCGCAAAGTCGATGCGAACGGCATCGGCGTGAACTATATCTACGCTGCCAACTCACCGACGCCCGAGCGTATCAGTGACGATGCAGGACGGTTCATCAGTTTTGCGTACAACGCCTCGGGGCGCATCTCCAGTATCACGGATCATGCGGGTCGCAGCTGGTCGTACGACTACGACACCAACGGCAATCTGAGCGGCGTTACCGATCCGGGCGGCGCGACGACGCAATACACCTATCAGGTGTATATACCGCCCGGCGATGGCCACACGTACTACCACCTGACTCGGATCACCAACCCGACCGCCGTCATCGTCTCCGATGTCGTGTACTCCGGTGAGCGCGTTCAGAGCTACACGGTCGGCGCCAATCGCTATACCTATTCCTATAACCCGAGTGCGCGGACTACTACCAAGACGGATCAGCTCAACAGCCGCTGGACTTATATCTACGACGTCAATGGTCAGCTGGTGGAAGAACGCGATCCGCTCAATGCCACCCGGCGTTTCAGTTACGACGTCAACGGGCTGATGACACAGGTCACGGATGAACTGAACCGCATCTGGCCGATCACGTATGACGCGAACGGCCGCAAACGCACCGAAGCCGATCCGCTCGGCAATATCACGACGTGGTCCTATGAAGGAACACGGCCGCAGCCGACCGGTGTGCTGTCGCCCACCGGTCGTACCACCACGCTTGCTTACGATGCCCGCGGCAACCTGCAACGGGTCACCGATCCGAGCGGCGCTGCTACGCAGATCCAGTGGTCGGCAAGCGGTGCACCTTCGAACGCGATCGATGCCGCGGGCAATACTACGACCGTGGTGAGCGATAGTTTCGGTCGCCCCAGTGTCGTCACCGATCCGCAGGGGCGGGAGACACGTTTCACCTTTGATGCGGCCGGCAATCTGCAGTCCATCGCCAATGCCAGCGCGCAGCTCGTCGACTATGAGTACGACGCTCTCGGGCGAATTATCCGTCGTACTGACCCGGGCGGCGTGACGACGCGATGGGACTACGATGCCGCCGGTCGCGTGGAGAGTGTCACGGACGCAAGCGGCAGCGTTACGGGGTATCTCTACGACACCTATGGCAGATTGCGTGAGCGAGTGGGTGCCGATGGTCGGCGCGAGCAGTACACCTATCGGCTCGACAACCGCGTCCAGTCGGTGACGCTCGCCAATGGCACTACCGTCAGCTATGAGTACGACGCAGCAAAGCGCATGTCATCGCAGACGACGGGCTCACTCACCACGTCCTACACGTACAACGCGCGAGATCAGATCCTCGCGGCGACCAATGCGGTCAGCACAATTTCGTTCACGTATGACGAGGCGGGACTGCTTCAGACCGAAACGCTCAATGGTCAAACGGTCACCTATGCGCGCAATGCGGAGGGCGAACGCACCGGCGTGTCCACCAGCACCGGCTACACCGCAAGCTTTGAACGCAATGCACTGGGACTCATCACTGCGATCAATTCCAACAGCGGTCGCTATGAGATCGAGTACGACGCGCTCGGGCGCCGACATCTGCTCACGCTTCCGAATGGTTCGAGCGCGGAATATTTCTACAGCACCGGCAATCAGCTGACCCGCATCGTCCACTCCGGCGCCTTCAATGCGCAGTTTGGCTATGAATACAACACCCAAGGGCTGCTGTCGCGGTTCTCTGGCAGCGATTTTGATTGGCAATACCAGTACACCGCCGATCAGCAACTGACCAGTGCGGTGAGTGGTACGAACTCGTTCACGTATGCCTACGACGCTGGCGGCAACCGCACCGGGGCGGCTCACCGATACGAGGCGAACCGGTTGATGGAGGATCAAAACTTCCTCTTCAACTATGACGCACTTGGTAACCTCCAGAGCAAACAACACAAGGTTACGGGCGAGCGCACGGCTTATCAGTGGAACGCCCTCAACCAACTGGTGCAGGTGCAACGTTTTGACTCGCCGACCGGCACCATACCGGTCAGCACCACTGCTTATGCGTACGATGCGCTCGGCCGCCGCTTTCGCAAGACGACCGATGGCGTCGTGGAGCGTTATCTGTTCAGTGCGCAGGATCCCATTGTTGCCTTGGATGGCAGCGGCAATGTGCTCGCCAACATTACCTTTGGCCCTGCGATCGACGAGGTTTTGGGTGTATCGACCGGTGCGGGCGCGACTTATTTCCACAAGGATCATCAGGGCAGCGCGATGGCGCTATCCAATGCGGCGGGTGCCATCGTCGGCGCCTACCGCTACTCACCGTTTGGTGAAACGCTGCAGGCGAGCGGCACCGCGAACGCGTTTCGCTACACGGGGCGCGAAGCGGATGCAGACGACCTGTACTTCTATCGTAGTCGCTACTACGACCCGACCATTGGCCGCTACCTAAGTCCCGACACGATCGGTTTCCGAGGCGGTGACACCAATCTTTATCGCTACGTCGGCAACAATCCCGTCAATCTCACCGACCCCTCGGGGCAAATCCTGCCGGCCATTGCGCTGGTGTGGGCAGGCATTGAAATTGGACTGGCGATCTACGATGCGTATGACACTGCATCGACCCTCTTGGATCCGTGTACGAGCGGATGGGAGAAGGCGCTAGCGGGCGGATTGTTTGTGGCCGGGGCTTTATTGCCCGGCGGTGGTTACAGCGCGGCGGATGATGTGGGCAAAGCGGCCATCAAGGGCTGCTGTTGCTTTGGCGAAGGCACGCTGGTGCGCACGGACAAGGGCATGAAGCCCATCGAATACATCGAGCGCGGCGACCAGGTCGCTTCATGGAATCAGGAGCGCCAGGAGCTCGAGTACAAGACCGTCAACCAGCTGTTCCTGACGGAAGGCAAGACGCTGTATCGCGTCACGCTCGAGGATCACGCCGGCAAGTCCGAGCAGACCTTCGTCAGCGCCGACCATCCCTATCGGGTCGTTGACGGAGACTGGACACCGGTTCGGCTGCTCAAGCCTGGCATGCCCGTGCAGCATGGCAGCGCGGGCGACCTGGTGGTGCGCCATGTGGAGATGACCGAACGCAACGAGAACACCTACAATATCTCGGTCGCGGACAACTCGACGTATTTCGTCGGTCAGCAGCAGGCGCTGGTCCATAATTGCAGCTGCAAGCTCAATATCGGCAACCGCATTCCAGATTCGGATCTAAAAGCACCCCCGTCCAAGCGCGGCAATGCACCGATTGGTCAGGACGGACATCCGGTAGAACTGCATCATCGCGATCAAACGTCCGGCAGCCCGGTCGATGAGATGACGCGCACCGATCACCGGCTTGGGGACAATTACAAAGAGAATCATTCCAATACTGGGCAACAACCCTCTAATATTGATCGCGAACAGTTCCGGAAAGATGCGCGGGAATACTGGCAACAGGAGTGGGATCGTGGTCGGTTCAACAACACCGGGGGTAATGATTGAGATTGTGGATCCGCAGACCGCTTACGCGGTGGTCATCGATGATGATGGACGCGTAGCTTACGGTTATCTGCGCGATCAGCAGCGCCGTATCGTCGGTGACGTGTGGCTGTACAATGTGGCGGATTCCCCTGAACAGCCAGAGTGGCAAGATCCACAGGGTTCGCCGCCTTTTTTGAATGCCCGGCGGTATGTGCGCGAGTCTCCACCGACGCGCATTCGGCGCAGCGAGGACGTGTCCGTGCAATGGGACAAGGAAGATGGCGTGCGCGCCTCGATATTCGTCGATGGTGGGCGTTACGCTGTACTGCGCGAGGGTGCCAAACCTGGCTGGAGCGCGGGCGCGTTGCAGGACGGTCCCCTCGCGAAGGTATTGACCTGATGGATCCGCGCAGCGCACTTGGTGGGAATGCAACGCAACTGACTGGACGTGTCGCGACCGAAGCTGAGCTGGCAACTGCGCAGGCTGCGCTCGGCGGGAAAATTCCGGCTTGGTTGCTCGATGCAATGCGTGACCTCGCGCTGTCCGAGGCGCAGTTCTGTTTTGAGGACGCTGATTTGAAGTGGCTCGCCCTGCCTGCGATTGTGGAGGAGAGCACGCAGTTGCTGCCGGGAAAGTTGCTGTTGCCGCTGGGCTATTTGCCAGTCGCCGAATGTCTGCAGGGCTCGGGCGATCCGTATTTCTTAGATCTGCGCTCTAATGATGACGACCCCGCGTTGGTTCGAGCCGCTCACGACAGCGTCAGAGCAGGGGAATACGACCTGCGCGGCATCGACGGTGTGGCGCGATCGCTCAGCGACTTCTTCGCTCGTGCCCAGTGCTATTGATGATGCGTGTCGGATTCGCGAGCGTCTTGTCGCTGATCTGCATCGACAGCTACTGGCGTAACCGTGCCGAGTTTGTGCAGGGCAGGGAAGCGATCATTGCCTTTCTCAGCCGCAAATGGTCACGCGAACTGGATTACCGTCTCATCAAGGAACTGTGGGGCTTCCGCGAGCAACCGCATGGCCGTGCGCTTTGCCTACGAATGGCATGATGACTGCAGGCCAACTGGTTTCGTTCCTACGGCAACGAAAACTGGGAGTTCGACGAGCACGGCCTCATGCGCCGCCGCTTGGCGTGCAGCAACGATTCACCCATTCTCCAGGCCGAGCGCCGTTTTCACTGGCCCTTGGGTCGACGCCCGGAGGATCACCCGAGCCTCAGCGACCTGGGTTTCTGATCCTGCTCATCAGGATTCTAGGCACTTACGGGACGTCGCATCAGCGAACAGCGATTCGATTAAATCCACGGCCAGGAGCGCGGTTTTATTGCGTACGTCCAGCCCCAGACGCGGCGGCGATCAGTGATGGGCATGATGCGAGGCGTCCTGCTCTGGCGGCTGAGTCGCGCCAATGGGCGCGATGGGCGCCTGGATCGCAATTCGTCCGGCCTTTTCGAATACGAAGGTCAGCGGCAGCTGCGCGCCGGCCCGCAATGGTTGCTGCAAATCCACCAGCATCAGATGCAGGCCCCCAGGCTCGAGCCTCACGCTGCCGCCTGCAGGCAGATCGAGTGCGGTGAGTTGCCGCATCTGCATGCGTCCCTCGGCATGCATTGTGTTGTGAATTTCCACGCGCTTGCTGGCGGTGGTCTCGACCGCGAGCAAGCGGTCCGCCCGACCTTCGCTTCTGATGACCGCGTAAGCCGCGCCGACCTGGACGCCCGGCGGTGTGGCCTCGAGCCCAGGCGCGTTCGATGTTCACGCTGGCCCGTCGCGCCACGGAGTCGTCGGTTGCAAGGACGCCGCTGATGACGAGGCAAAGGACAGCCGACGATATGACACGCAACATGACCACTTCTTCTCGCCTTGGAGCGGGGTGCATGGTAGTGCCGCGACTGCTCGACTTCCATGCGACAGTATGTCGCGGGCGGAGAAATTCCTCCGCGCCTCACGCGGCATGAGTATTGACGCTCACCGGCAGTGCGCCGATGAACGATCGCATGATGGCGAAGCGCGCGCCCAAGCGGACACCGATGGCGGCTGGGTTGGCGCGGATTCGCGAGGCGGGAGTAACGTCCGCTGGGCTGACAATTCTTGTCGTAGTGGGGCGTCGCTGCATATGAAACTAGTAGCCGCCTCTTTGGCGATCCGGCTGTTGTCATATGGAGTGCGGTTGCATGCGTGCGCGAATCGTTGCTGTTGCGTCGCTGGTCCTGGCCAGTTTGTGTGCGTTCGCCGTGACACCTGGAACCCTGGTTCAAAACTTCCAAGCCGTCGACCACACCGGGAAGGCGCACGAGTTGCGTGCCTTGGCCGACAGGAAAGCGATCGTTCTGATGATCCACGGCAACGGCTGTCCGATCGTGCGCCTGACTGCGCCCGGCCTGGCCGAGATACGGCAGCGCTATCAGGCGCGGGGCGTCGAGTTCCTGATGCTGAATTCGAATCTGCAGGACACCGCAGAGGCGGTGGCGAAGGAAGCAAAGGCGTTCCGCATCGATTTTCCCATCCTGATCGACAACGACCAGCACATCGGCGAGGCGCTGCATGTGGTTCGCACCGCGGAGGTGTTCGTGATTGAGCCACGCACCGGGAAGCTGGTTTATCGCGGCCCGATGGACGACCGGTTGTCGTATGAGAAACAGAAGCCGGCGGAGAAACATTACCTGACCGACGCGCTCGACGCGCTCCTGGCCGGTCAGCCGGTGAAAGTCGCGAGCGCCGAGGGCGTTGGTTGTCTGGTCAATTTTCCCAACCGCCGCGACGCGGCGGCGCAGCCGATGGACCACTCGAAGCATTGAGCCTCGCCATGTAGCTAGTCGTGAGGCGAGAAATAGGTGGTCAGAATCGCCGTTGTCACGAGGACTATGCCGATACAGACGAGCTCGGCGCCGATCATCCCGCGCAACGTGTTCAGTGCCGGCAAGTCTCCCGCTGCCAATCGCGGCGTGAGCCGAAACTTGTTATAGCTCGCCAGCGCCAGCGCGACGATGGCAATGCCGATCTTGACGGCCAGCAGCTGCCCATAGCCGGAAAGCCAGGGGTCGCGGTCGAAATCGACCAGCGTGCCGACCAGCAGCAGTCCGGCGATGACGAGCCCTCCGACCAGGCCGAATGCGATCGCGCTGAAACGGGATATGAGCGCGGCGACCGTCATCGATTCCGTGCGGGTGCAAGCATCTCTCAGCACCCACAACGAGCCGACCCACCAGGCGGCAAGCGATACATGCAGGAATGCGACGATTCCTGCGGTGAGGCCATTCGCCGCGGCGTGGCCGTTGAATGCGAAAGATGCCGTCACGACCAATGCATTTGCGAGCTGGGTCGCACCGGCGGAATCATCGCCGTTGGTCCCGAACAGCAGTAGTCCTGCGCCAGCGATCTGCAGGCACATCGCGGCTCCGACCCCCGAGAGGAACACGGCTGACAGCGTCGCCGTATCGAATTCCGCACCGAGTCGGACGAATAGACATCCAGCGCTGGTCAGAACAGCGAAGATCGCCAGCACTGCTCCTCTTCGCACGAGTTGCGCCAGAATGGGTGCACTGTCGGATGAGGGACGAAGCGTCGCCTGAGCGAGCACCGCGCCGGCGCAGGCAAGAACTCCCGTGTACAGCAAAGCCTTCAGCAGCGCGGCGAGAGCGTCGAGCACTTCAATTCGTCTTGGCGACCGGGGGCTTGATGGCAAATGTGAATGAGCCGCTGATGACGTGGCCGTCCTTGGACAGCGCCTTCCACTGGATCTCGGCGCGGCCGGGGCCGAGTTTGGGATCGCCCACTGTGAACTTCACCGCGCTGTCGGTCGGGGTGAACTTGAGCTTGCGCCCGGGTTTGCCGGACTCGACCGCCACCACCGAGGTGAGCCGCACGGGATCGCGAAAGCTGATCTCGATCGATGGCGGCGATTGCTCGAGGATCGAGCCATTCTTGGGCGATGTGCCGACCACGGTGGTGTGCGCGCTGGCCTGCGTGACTAGCCAGCCGAGCAAGAGCGAGGCCGCGATCTGCTTTGCGAACCGGTGAGCCATGACGCGCACTCCTTGGTGTTCCGACCGGCGCATTGTACCCATAAGGCGTGAAGCCGAACGCGCCGGATCGGATAAATGGATCAGAACGACTTGGCCAGTGAAACTTCGACGCTGCGTGGCTCGCCGAGGAAGATCAGCCCCGAGGCGTAGCCCGACCAGTCCGCATACAGCTCATCGGTGAGATTCCGGCCGCGCAATGTCACGGTGCCGATGGGAGCGCGCCAAGCGATCGCGGCGTCGAGCACGGTGAAGCCGTCGACCTTCACGGTGTTGGCGTTGGATGTATAGAAACCGCCGTTATGGCGCACGATGCCGGTGAGTGAGAGTGGCAGCGTGCGCGGTGCATAAATCACCACCAGGTCCGCCAGCTTTTCCGGCGTGTTTTGCGGGCGATTGCCGGAGCGGTTCGCGCCGCCGGCTTCGATCAGGCGCTCGAACTTGGCTTGCAACAGTGACGCGCTCAGCTGCACGCTCAACTCGTCAGTTGCCAGGAACGTCAGCGAAAGTTCGCCGCCTTCGGCAGTCTGCGTGCCGCCCTGTACGGTGACCGCCGGGTCGACCGGATCGCGCGTCAGGATGTCGTCCTGCTCGATATGAAACAACGAGGCCGTCAGCTGCAGGAGGCCGCTGCCGAGCGAGGTTTTGATGCCGGCCTCGTAGGATTCACCGGTGGACACCTCGAACGAGGCGTTGGTGGCGCTCATGAACAGCAGGCCGCTGACGGGCAGTGCCGCGCGAGTGAGCTGCGCGAACAGCTGTGTTTCCGCACCCACGCTGTAGACGGTGCCAACGCGCCAGGTGACCGGGTCGTAGTCCTGGCCGTAAGTTGACACGGCGTCGGAGGTGACATCGAGCACGCGGCGATCCAGCTCGAAGTCGTCGAGCCGCGCGCCGCCGACGAGCAGCCAGTCAGTCGTGACGTTGTAGGCGTTCTCGACGAACAGCGAGCGTGCTTTGACGTCGGCAGTCACATCCTGTCGCGTCGCGAAGTTAGCTGGTGTGTCGGCAAGGAATCGGCCGCGCGCTGGTGCGAATGGATCGACGGGGCCCGCCGAGCCGAAGCGGCGCACGGTGAAGAAATCGGTATCGCCGATTTCGGCGCCCGCGGTGAAGCGATTTCGATGACCGCCGAGCGTGCCGTCGAACACGGCGTGCACTCGCTGGTTCCAGTATTGATGATCGTGTGTGATCACAGTGGCGCCGCGGTCGATCAGGCCAGTGGCGCTGTTGAAGGTGTACTCGTCGGCGTCGCGCCAGCGGCGGTCCGATTCATACCAGCTGGAATCGCTGAGGATGCGCCAGGAATTCGTGAGGCGATATTCCGCCCGCGCGCGCAGCCAGGTCGTCTGCGATCCCATGTCGCCATCGTCGACGTTGAAATTTAGATCGCGCATCGACTTGTCCAGCACCAGACCGCTGCTGCCGGAGACGAGACCGGATGGATCGCGTGCAACGGCCGCCGACACGAGCGGCGTGCCGTAGTAAGCGGTGTCGAAGTCGTCCTCGAACCGGTCGAGCGACAGCGTGATGGAAAGATCGTCGCTGGGTTGGATCAGCGTGGCAAGCGTGCCCGCGACGGTTTCAGAGTCGGTGTCGTCCACCCAGCCTGTGGAGCGCGACAGAGAAAGATCGCCGCGCAGGGCGACGTGCTCGCTCACCGCCAGGTTGAGATCGCCGGCGATACGTCCCGTGTCCTGGCTCCCATAGCTGGCGAACAGCTCGCCGCTGCCGCCGTCGAAATGTGGCCGGCGAGGAACGAAGTTGATCGCGCCCGCGAGCGCACCTTCGCCGGAAGTCACCGACGCTGGCCCCTTGATCACTTCGATGCGTTCGAAGCTCCAGGAATCCCAATTGCGCACGCCGACATCGGAGGTCGCCATGCGCACGCCGTCGTAGAGATAGTTCATCGCGCCATGAAAGCCGCGCATCGACGCGGCGCCCACCGAGCCGGGCAGGTTGCCCGCGTTGAGTCCGGGCGCGGCGTTCATCGCTTCGAGCGCGGTGCGCACGCCCTGGACTTGGAACTCCTGCTGCGTGACAACGTCGACGATCGCCGGAATCTCGCGATTGCTCAGACCCAGGTGGCCGCCCACGTCAGCGTGCTCATCGAGAATGCGCTGACCCGTGACGACGACGGTGTCGTCCGAGTCCGCGGCGAAGGTGACAGCGGGTGCCAGCGCAAGGGCGGTGGCGGTCAGGAACAGGTGATGTTTGGTATGGGTCATGAGTTGCGGCGTACGAGCGCCAGTAGCGAACACCAGGGCGTTCACCGGCGCGGGTTGAGGAAAGCCGCGATTATCGGAAAATCTGCTCATCCGCCGCCTGCGACAAAATGTCGCGCCGGCGGCGCGCATGCGACATTCCGTCGCACCCCTTTCCACTCCAGGCGGGCGACAATTCGCGCTTCGTTGTCCAGCGAGGTAGAGAAGGATGCGCGACTTCCCCGCATCGATCGCCGGCCTGTTACTGGCCGGCGGGTCCATGGTCGCTACGCAGTCGTTTGCAGCGGATTCTGCGCAGGAGGGGGCTTCACAGGACGATCCGCTGGCGACGGTCGTCGTCACTGCGGTGGCGCCGCAATCGCCGCTTACGTTCGTGACCGACCCGCAGCTGCCCAGGCAACCCGTGCCGGCGAGCGACGGTGCGGACTATCTCAAGACGATTCCGGGTTTCAGCGCGGTTCGCAACGGCGGCACGAATGGCGATCCGGTGTTGCGAGGAATGTTTGGTTCTCGTCTGAATATTCTCACCAACGACGGGTCTATGCCCGGCGCGTGTCCTGCGCGCATGGACAATCCGCTGTCGTATGTATCGCCGGAAACATATGACCGGCTGGTCGTCATCAAGGGGCCGCAGACAGTGTTGTGGGGACCGGGAGCGTCGGCGGGCACGATCCGTTTTGAACGGGATGCCAACGCGGACCGATTCGAGGAAGCCGGGTTGCGCGTCAACGCCAACGCGTTGGGCGGTTCCTTCGGGCGCAACGATCAAGTGCTCGACATCGTTGGCGGCGCGAGCCCGGGTTACGCGCGCCTGAGCGCAAGTCGTTCCGAAGCAGATGACTATGAAGACGGCGAGGGGCGCGCTGTCCCATCGAGCTGGGAAAAATGGAACGCCGATGCCGCGCTGGGCTGGACGCCGTCGGCCGGCACCTTGCTGGAGTTTTCCGCCGGGACGGGCGATGGCGAGGCGCGCTATGCAGGTCGCGGCATGGATGGCTCGCAGTTCGAGCGCTTCAGCTATGGCTTGCGGTTCGAGAAGACTGGGCTTACCGGCGCGCTGAAAGATGTGAAGGCGAATGTGTTCTACAACTACGCCGATCACGTCATGGACAACTACACGCTGCGCGAACCCAACCCCATGAGTTCGATGCCGATGCCCATGGCGGCGAATGTGGATCGGCGCACGACGGGCGGCCGCGTGGCGGCGACGTGGCAGCTGGCGAGTATCGAACTCACTGCCGGTGCGGACACGCAGGACAGCCGTCATCGTGAGCGTAGCGCCATGGGGCGTGCCGCTTATGCTCGCCAGCCATGGCAAACCGATGCCGAGATAGCAAACACCGGCATCTTCGCCGAACTGGGATGGCGTCTCAACGAAGCAGGGCGTGCCGTCGTTGGCGGCCGTGCCGATCGCGCCGAGGTGGCCGACAAGCGCCAAACCGCCGGCGGCATGATGCCGATGCCGAATCCAACGGCCGACGATACTCGTCGCGAAACGCTCGCGAGCGGCTTCGTTCGTTACGAGCACGACGCCCGCGACACACCTATCTCGTGGTTCGCCGGCGTCGGTCGTGTTGAGCGCATGCCGGACTATTGGGAACTGTTCTCGCCGGACAGGGGGCCGATGGGCACGGTGAACGCGTTTGCCGCGCTCGATCCCGAACAGACGATGCAACTCGACGTGGGCTTGCAATATCGAACCGCGCGACTGAACGTCTGGGCGTCCGCCTATGCCGGTCGGATCGACGACTTCATCCTGTTCGCCTACAGCAGCGGCGGCATGATGGGACTGATGAGCAGCGTGGCTCAGGTGGACGCCGAAGTGCGTGGAGGCGAAGCGGGCATCGAGTTCCGGCCGCTGCCGCATTGGAAAGTGGGCACAACGCTCGCGTATGCGTGGGCAGAGAATCGTGACCTAGGCACGGCGTTGCCACAGATTCCGCCGCTCGATGCTCGATTCGCTCTGACTTACGACAACACTCGCTGGTCGGCCGGGGCGCTGCTGCGCGCGGTCGACGGTCAGGATCGCGTCGCGCCGGAGCAGGGTAATGTCGTCGGGCGCGACCTGGGCAAGACCGCCGGGTTCGTAGTGTTGTCATTGAATGGCGCTTATCGGTTTTCGCCGCAGCTGAGCTTGGCCGCCGGCATCGATAATCTGCTCGACCGCGACTACCCCGAACATCTGAATCTCGCCGGCAGCGCAGATTTCGGCTATCCGGCCGACCCGGTGCGCATCCACGAGCCGGGGCGCACGGCGTGGCTGAAAGTGTTGTGGAATATGAGCGGCAGGTGATCTTTGTGGCCGCCGCCATTACAGTCCGCCGGTGAATCACTCCGCCTCACTTCCCTTCATCCGGCTGCTGGCCAACCTGCGCTGGCTGGCGATCGTCGGCCAGGCGCTGACCATCCTCATCGTCACCGGGCCGCTGGGTGTGGCGCTGCCTGGAACCCCGCTGTGGGCAGGCGTAGGCGTGCTCGCCTTATTCAATGTGTACGCCACCTGGCGCGCACGTACAGGTGGCGATGTGAGTGTGCCGGGGGTGTTCGCGCACATCCTGGTCGACGTGATCACGCTGGCGTGGATGGTGGCCTGGAGCGGCGGCATCGAGAATCCGTTCTCTTCGTTGTTTCTGCTGCCGATTGCGCTGTCGATCCTGGCGCTGCCGGGACGCTGGGTATGGGCCACGGCGCTTGCGAGCATAGCGGGGTATTTCGTGTCGGCGTTGCTCGCACGTGAGTTGCCGCATGTGCATGGCGTGTTCGGCGATACTTTCAGCATTCACAAGGCGGGCATGCTCGCGAACTTCGCAGTGTCGGCGGCAGTGGTCCTGATCTTTTTCACGCGCATGGCGGCTGCGTGGCGGCAGAGCGAACGCGAGGTGGCACGCCTGCGCGAGCAATTCGCAAGAAACGAGGGCATCATCGCACTGGCCACGCACGCCGCATCGGTGGCGCATGAGCTCAACACACCGCTAGGTACATTGACCTTGATGGTGGAGGATTTGGCAGCAGAGACCGGCAACGACGCGAGTCGCGAGGACTATGCAACGATGAAATCGTTGCTGGAGGTGTGTCGTGATCGAGTACGCGAACTCGCGGCGCCAGCCGAGGCAAGTCAACCGGGTGGTCGCAGGGGCAGCGTCGATCTCGGACGCGTGATCGAGCGCTGGCAATTGGTGCGGCCGGCAATCGATCTGCATCGATCCGGCGTCACGGCCGGGCTCGAGAAGGTCGATCCTGCGGTCGGGCATCTGCTGCTGGCACTGCTCAACAATGCTGCCGATGCTGGCGATCAAGCCGGCTCGACGCGGGTCGACCTGCACATCGAGGCCGACGAGCAGGGACTGCGAGTATCGATTCGAGACTACGGCGTCGGCTTCGAGCACGCACATCCGGTGTTGCCGGCGAAATTGTTCCGAACGAACAAGCCTGGCGGCATGGGCATCGGGCTCGCGCTGTCGCACGCCACGGTCGAACGATTGGGAGGATCTGTGTCCATGCACGCGGCGGCGGACGGCCCGGGCGTGCAAGTGTCGTTCGAATTGCCGGCGGTGGTGAAGGCATGACGGGCGAGGCGACCGCACCGCAAGGCACGGGCCTGCTGGTCGACGACGACGAGCTGTATCTGCGAACCTTGCAGCGATCGTTACAGAAGCGCGGCTTCAGGACCGTGATGGCGAACAACAGCAGCGACGCGCTTGTCGCTGCGAATGAGCATCGCCCGTCGTTCGCGCTTATCGATCTGAAGTTGGGCAGTACCTCCGGTTTGGCGCTCATCGAGCCGTTGCGAGCAGTACGTGATGACATGCGAATTTTGCTCGTGACCGGCTATGCGAGCATCGCCACCGCCGTCGAGGCGATCAAGCGCGGCGCCGACAACTATCTGATGAAGCCGGTGACGGCCCAGGCCATCGTGCGTGCGCTGAACGATGAGATCGAGAGCGACCCGACGCCGGAAAACACCATGGTGCCGCTGGCGCGCGTCGAGTGGGAGCACATCCAGCAGGCACTCGCCGAAACCCAAGGAAATATCTCCGCGGCCGCACGCCTGCTCGGCACGCATCGACGCTCATTGCAACGAAAACTCGCCAAGCGGCCGGGGCCGGAACGCACGGGCGAATGACGATAGCGCGCGGCACGCCGCTAGAACTTCATCTGCGCCGAGATGTCATGTAAGCACGCCGAAATGGATGGAGGCGCAGTCGCATCTGGAGGGCTCATGGCGACTTCGAGCTCAGCTGCCCTGCAGATATGTGGCAAGGAACGTTTCCATTTCCGTGAGCACGCGAGTGCGGGAGTCGCTGCGGGACAGCCAGTGATCCTCGCCGGGAAGCTCGATCAGAGTGTGCGGCTTGTCGAGGGACTTGAGCGCCTTCGCCATCTCGCGCGACTGCGTGACAGGCACAACGGAGTCGTTCACGCCGTGTAACAGTAGAACGGGAGCGCGCACATCAGCGGCGGCGCGGGAAGGCGACTTGGATATGACTTCGGGGCTTGTCTTGGGACCGATGTGATCTTTCCAATACGACAGCGAGTCGGATTCCTCGCCCGCATAGGTCTCTTCAAAAGCGAGCATGGCCGGTAAGTTGGACACGCCATTGATGCTCACCGCGCACGCATATAGCTCCGGAGTGAACGCCGCACCCGCGAGTGCCGCGTAACCGCCATAGCTCGCGCCTACGATACAAACGCGCTTGGGGTCGACTCTGCCTTGCTCGATGAGTGCCTTCACGCCATCGGTGACATCGTCCTGCATGAGTCGCCCCCACTGGCGATAGCCGGCTTTGCGATGCGCCTCGCCGTAACCGGTGGAACCGCGAAACTGAGGCTGCAACACGGCGTAACCGCGCGATGCGAGGAACTGCGCAAGCCAATCGAAAGTGCGCACATCGCGGGATTCGGGGCCGCCATGCGGCAGCACCACCAGCGGCAATTGTTTGTCTCCAGAGCCGGCGGGCAAGGTAACGAAGGCAGGGATCTCGTAGCCATCGCGGGCCTTGTAAGCCAGCTCTCGAACCTCGCCGAGCGTCGCGTTCACCAACGATGGATATTCCTCGCCGACGATATCGGCGGTGCCCTTGTTGTAGTCGATCAAATAGTAAACGGCTGGCGTTGCGTGCGTGGCCACGGACACCAGTGCCCGGGTGCCGTCCGTGGAGCGGCCGAGCAGATCGGTTTCCTTGCCACCGAAGGATTTTTTCAGGGAGGCTGCTCGGGTACGCGCCTTGTCGTCGAGCCAGAAGATCCGTGGATCAGCGCCAGTGCTCCAGGCGGCCACGACGGCCTGCGAGTACGGATCGCGAATCAACCCTCCGATGTCGCTCTTCTCGTCGCTGATAACCATCTGCGGCGCGCTCCCGTCGAAGGGAACGCGCCAGATCGAGTTATAGGGCCGATTCAACGCCGCGCGTATCAACACGCCCGAGCCATCGCCCGCCATCCCCAGGACGACTGGTGACTCGCCAGAGTCGCTACTGAAGATCTCGCTCCAGGTCCTGTCACGACGATGCAGCAGCTGGAATGAGGCACGGTCCGCTCGCCACTCGCTGCGAGCGATTGGCTGCCCGTCGGCATCGACGACCCAGGCGTTGGTGAACGGCGTGCCCATTTCGACCAGTCGTGGCTCGCCGCTGATGGTGTCGACCTCATACAAGTTGTAGGTCCAGCCGTCGTCCTTGCGACCGCCGGCGATGTGCGAGCCGGTGGATTGCCGGTATTTGGTGGCCGACCAGTTCCAGGAGGACATGATCACTTTCTTCGGCTTGGATGTGCGCATGGACAGCAACGTGCTGCCCGTCACATTCTGGAACGTGCCACTGCCGTGCAGGAGGATGCGTGACGCGCCGGAGGTTATGTCCAGCGATATCGTGCGATACCACTCGTAGGTCGGCCCGCTCACATCCGGTCGATAGGCCACGCTGGCGCCGACGAAAAGCGTTTCCTCGTCGAACCACGACAGATTGCGCACTGTCGTCTTGGGCGGCGCGCCGATGCTCTTGCGGATAGCACCTTTCGTCAGGTCGAATATGTGGAGCAGCGGCAGCGCGCCCCTGTTATCGAGCCACGCGAGCAGATTTCCGCTTGGGCTGAGAGCCACGAATCCGATCGCCGGTGTCTGGCCAAACGCTGCCAGCGGCGGCGGTGCCGCCCACGGCAGGGTCGACACGCAAAGACAAAGGCAGCCGAACAGAGCCGCTAGGGTTCGAGGCATGAGATTTCCACGATCTATCGTTATTCCCGCGTGCGAATTGTAGCGTCCCTAGCGTGGCGAGCCATGACGCAGTTGACAAATCGGGAGAGTCCTCAATCGTTTCGCAAACCGGATTTCCTCCGGTAGCCGATGAGCCCCACCGGGTCATTGCCAAGCGAACATTTGACGCAGCACTGGAAACGTAGAGGCGGGAAAAATCAGGCGGCTGCCACTTTACGAGCGCATTTTTTTGGCCCGACCATGAGCAATCTGCTTAAGACAGATCTCACAGCGGCGGCGGGGTGAGTCCATCGGTCTCACCCCGCCGATATTTGCTACGGCTTTACAACTACAGCGTGCCTAACACGCGCATTCAGGGAGCGGTGTCGGCTGCATACGCATAGTTATCTGAATTACGAAGCGCATCGTTCGGCCGTGATCGGGCCAGGTTCTGGCACTGACTGTAACCGTAGGTTACGTCGTCCGCGCCGGCGACGGTGTTCCAATGATACGCCTCGTGACCGACAACGTGACCTTTATCCGAATAGCTCCAGAAGGCTGAGCACAGGTACATCCGGTTGCTCGTTGTTTTGTACGTGTAGGCGACGATTCCGGAGGAGCAATAGGGAGCGTACGAGCCACAGTAATAGTCCACATTCTGGCCGAGTCGGTTATATGCGTTCGAGAACCGTGAGCGAACAGTAGGGACAGATGAAGATGAGTTTCCGAACCAGCTTTGATACCAGGAATTGAAGCTGGTGGCTGCGTTATACGCTCGAAGTGCTCGGCTACGCGCAGTGGACTGCGCCGAATTGATGACAGACGGGTTTTGGCAGTCGTACGTCGCGAAGGGCCCTATCAACTTATCCGTCGATACTGAATCAGGCGCAATACCGGGTGTCGAAAACGGATCCGCATCGGTCGCGACTTCGGGCGTTCCGGAAATCGTTACCGCAATGGACTGCGATGACACTCCTTTACCCACGTACTGCGAATCGGCCGCCAAGCTCTGCGTGGCGACCGTAGGCACTACGCCTTGGTGGATTTGCTGAACAGAGTTATAGCGGACCGTATAAGTGCCGCTGCGGCGTGTGTCGTACGCACCCGAGATGTCTATCACTTCAGATATTTCAGTGCCCGGCGCAAGTTGTACCCAGTCTTCCTTGGTGGGACCTGCCCGGAACGCGACGATGCCGGTGTAAGGCATGCGCTCTCCGTCCAACTCCACAACGAAGATATCCCGCTCAATGCCGCGAAGCGCGGTTTCGTAGGCCAGGAAGTAAAGATCCTTGTCGGAGGTGTTCTTAAAAGTCAAACGTACCGTGACACGCTGGCCATCATCGACAGGGGACAACTCGGTTTGCAATGCCCCATCGGCTGCCGCCGCGGGTAGAGCGAACACGAGCGCAACGATCAGTGCATAGAGACCAAGACCACGTTTAAGCGAAGTATGGAAGTACATGAGCAACTCCTTTTGCTTCTCGAAACTCCTGTAATTCAGCACCGTTCATCTTGTACGGCGCCACGCTATGGGCGACCGGCACGGCTCCTACCAAACCCTGAATGCGAAGGCCTCGAGTGTGCAAAGTGCATTCGCGTGCGAGTCCCTTCAGGGTCCGGTGCGATTGTCTTACCGGCGGGTAAATCTAATTGGTGACGCGAATCCGTGTCAAGTGAGCTTCGTGCAGCTCATACCGAGCGCTCCTTGTTTCTACTCGATGGGTTGCCTTATTGCCTGAGCGAGCAAAGTGCGTGTAGCGAATGTTTGCACGAGCTGGTCGACACCGTGCAGGCAACCAGATGCCGAAAAAAAAGCCGAGTGCCGAACATGTAGCCATATCCACTCGGGGTACTTGCTAATGAAACTGCACGACCTGATGGGCAGTGAATTGCTGGAGTGTCATTTCGGTAAAGTTTGCGGAACGTTGTACTTGCAATGCTTCGGCAAGAGCAAGCTGAGCAGCAGTTCGGCATCGATACAGATAATCATGTATTGGATCGATCACTTCTTTAGGCATGGCGCTGATCCGGAAGAAATGGCCGGCCTGGAGCGAATCCAAGGTTCACAGACCGTCTTGAATGGTATATAAAATACCCATATTGTCGTACAAATAGAGGGTGTTCGAGCGTTGCCTCAGGCATGGATCCGCACTGTTCATTCACGGAGGAATTTGTATGTCAAAGCGAGTGCCTCAGATCTTGCGGTCAGGCATGGCCGCGCTCGCAGGATGCGTCATTCTCGGCGTGGCAGCGGCACCTCCGGCGTCGCTCTCTGCAACACCGGCCTCGGTATCGACAGCGATAGCTGCAGCCGCTACGTGTGTTGTTGGGACCTGGCAAGTGGGTCAGTCGAGCGGCATGCCGGCGGTGCGCTATGAAACGACTCATTTTGCATTTCGTTGGAATGGCTCCTTGGTTGCAACCGGCGCCGCTGTCAATGCGGGCACGTACCTGGAGTCCGTGTGGCAGGACTTCATGCTCAACAGGGCATTCCCGGAGCCCTATTGCCAGACGGCAAGCAAATTCAAGGTCAACATTCACGTGGATGCTTCTTTTGGTTTGAGTGGCGGCGTTGACGGCGCAGGCTTCATGGGCATGTGGATCGGACCGGGGGCTCTCGCCGATCGCTTCGGCCTTGCCCATGAGCTCACTCACGGGCTGCAAGGCTCGACGGGCGGATTGCGCGACTCTCCTTATGTGGGTTGGATGTGGGAGAGCCACGCGAACTGGATGGCGGTGCAGCTGCCCGAAATGCGCGACAACGTCCACTGTTCCGAGCTGTCCGTCAATTTTCCGCACCTGTATTACGGCTCCACCCGGGTGCGGTACTGCAACTGGCAATTCTGGGAATACCTGAAAAACCGCTTCGGCTATGCAGCTGTGAACGACATTTGGGCGCGTGCGCCGAAACCCGGCCAGCCCGGGCAGACCACCGCTGATCCGTTCAACGTTCTGATGAGCAATCAAGGCTGGAACATTGAGCAGCTCAATGATGTCTTCGGCGACTGGGCGATGCGCAATGTGAACTGGGATTACAGAAATCCTGATGGCAGCGATCAGGGAGCGGTCTACCGTTCCGCCTATGGCAGCTACGACCCTCAGGGCGGCAATCGCCTGCTACGAACCACGCGTCTTGAGTCCCTCGATCTCGGCAACCGGCGCTTCAATCTTCCCGCGGCATGGGCACCACAGCGTTGGGGATACAACATCGTGCGGCTCGTACCAGATTCCGGTGCTACCCAGATCTCCGCGACATTC
The DNA here is from genome assembly GCA_963710595.1 of uncultured Gammaproteobacteria bacterium. Classification (GTDB taxonomy): domain Bacteria; phylum Pseudomonadota; class Gammaproteobacteria; order Steroidobacterales; family Steroidobacteraceae; genus Steroidobacter. The sequence continues at coordinate 20,744 of CAVQAZ010000001.1, read as the reverse complement.
CGCGGCGTGCTGCAGTCCGCGCCGAACGCAACAACATTTGCCGGTCTACAAGACGAGCCATCGACAGTGCCACCTCCCGCATCAGGATGGCGATGGGGCGTGGTCGCAATTGATGCCAGTGGCAGAGCACGTTACAGCTCACTGCAGCGTGGGTCAGACGGTGCGCTGACATTCCCGCTGGTATCCGGTGATCGATCAGTGTGGCTGGTGGTGATGGCTGCACCCACACAAATGCACCACATCCGATGGGACCAGCCGTACTACACGATTTATCGCTACCCATGGATGGTGCAGTTCGCCGGCGCGCTGCCGTTGGGCTTCCAGCCCAACGCACAACCGCCGGTCCCAGGTGGGCGCCAGCACCCCAATGGGGGCGGCTGGATCGCTACAAATGCAGTGGTGGATCCGAGTGCATTCGTTGGGCCAAATGCTTGAGTGCTCGGCGGCGCTGTGCGAGGCAATGCGCGCATAGAGGACCACTCGGTTGTCGTCAGCGGCGAGGTGCGGGATAACGCCGTCGTGTCGGCTCTCACCATCGTCACGGACAACACCGTGTTGAGAGATCAAGCGCGCGCCGCGACGGTGTTCATGCCGCTCGGTGCTTTTGAACGAAACATCGTTCTTTCCGGTACGGCGCACAACATCGGAGACGTGGAACAGCGCGGTGCGTCGATGTCGCGAGGCGTTCTGTATGGATTCGTAGATCCGCCAGCCACGACAAATCCCCGCAGAGGCGCGTCGCTGACTGCCCCTGTTCGAGAGGTCACCGCACCGCCGGTTTATCGCTGGCGGTGATGGCGAACAAGCGCAGATCGATCGATGCCGCCAGCGCTTTGCGTCCGGCATCGTGCGCTCGAGGGCAAAGTACAGCCGTGCGGGTGTTCGATCGCTTGTCGAGCTTGGCCGATCAGAACGAAGGCAAGTAACGATCGGGTGCAATTGCGGCGTTCACGTGCTATGTCCTAGCACCAGGGTGCCGCGATCTTCATCAAAGCCATCAATGCCGGCAAGTAGGTCGTTTCGTGGGCCCATTCATCTATACCCTTAGGAAGGCCTTGCCGACGGCAGCTGCTGCGTGGACGACCAAGCCCGATATCGATGGATTGCCATGAACGTCCTCCCCTGGGAAGGGGAGGTCCGGGCCTGGCTGCGCCGTAAAGTCCATACTTTGCGACCCGCGGATGTCGACGACCTGATTCAAGAGGGTTACGCACGGCTGTGGGTCGCCGACTTCGCGCGCATCACGAATGCGCGTGCGTATTTCCACACGACGGTTCGCAACGTCCTCCTCGAACACGCTCGCCGCGCACGTATCGTGCCAATGGAACGACTCGGTGAGATCGACGCGCTGCGCATCAGTAGCGAGGAGCCGGGGCCCGAGCGGCATGCCGCCGCGCGACAGGAGTTCGAGCGGCTCTGGCGGGCGATCGGCGCATTGCCGCGGCAGTGCCGCCGGGCCTTCCAGTTGCAGAATTTCGAGGACCGCTCGCGGCGTGAGATCGCACGCGAGCTTGGAATCTCGGAGCGGACCGTCGAGAAGCACCTTGCAAAGGCGCTGCTGCGTGTTGCGCTGGCAATGGCGGAGGATCCGGCGATGCCGGAAGGAAGGACCCAGGATACTCCCGGGGCGATCGAACATGACCGACAGTAACAGTATCGACGCGGCCGCCGCTCTCTGGGTCGTCCGCCATCGAAGCGCAGCGCTGACCGACGAGGAGCGGCGTGAGTTCGACGCGTGGGTCGTCGCTGATCCACGTCACCGCGGCGCATTCGTTCGGCTCAATGCCGTGCAAACCGATCTTCGGCGGCTGATGGCGTTGTCGGCGGGCAGAAGAGAGGAAGCGGAGCGGATGTCCGGGGCTTTCCACGCTGCTCGAATCACCAGGCGGTGGGCACTCGCGGCGAGTGTCGCGTCGCTTGCCGTTGGTGGCGGCGCGTGGCTGACATGGCAGTCGCGCGGCGAAAAATATATCAGCGGAGTCGGAGAGCTGCGTGCGGTGTCGCTCCCGGATGGCTCGAACATGAGTCTGAACACCGCCACCGAGACGCGTGTGCATTTCAGTGAAGCCGCGCGTGAAGTGCAGCTCGCGCGGGGCGAAGCGCTATTCGAAGTCGCGAAGGATCGAGCACGTCCGTTCGTCGTGCGCTCCGGCAGCCTCACTGTCACGGCCGTCGGCACTGCGTTCGTGGTACGGCGGGAGGGGGGGCGCGTGGATGTCACTGTCACTGAAGGTGTCGTCGAGCTTTCGCAGTCGGATGCGACGTCCACCGGGACTCCGCGACGCGTCAGTGCGAATCAGCGCGCCGTCGTCACGACAGCAAGCTCGATCGAAGTCCGGCCGATCGAGTACCAGGAGGCCGAGCGCCGTCTCGCGTGGCGCGCGGGCATGGTGGCATTCAACGGCGAGCCGCTGGCCGAAGCGGTGGCGGAAGTGAATCGCCACAATCGCCGGCGCATCGTCGTCGCGGACGCTGCCCTGGCGGGGCGCCCAGTCGTCGGCATGTTCCGCGCCAACCATATTGAAACATTCGCCCAGACGGCCGCCGCCGTCATGGGTGCGCAGGTGATCGAGGAGGGAGATGTGATCCGTCTTGAAATACGAACAGGCGCGCCGCGCCCGTTGAATTCTCCGGTTACGCAGTAGGTCATCGCGCGCTCTCATTCATCTCTTTCTGAAACGACCGCGTTTCATCAAACGCGGCAAACAGGGGGAAGCATGAAGATCATCACGGGCGCGCGAGCGCGAGCCAAAGTGTTCGGGCTGATTCTGACTGTGTCTGTCGGTGTGTACGGCGGTCTGCCGACCTTCGCCGCGGAAGTGCACAGCTTCGCAGTCGCGTCCGCCGACAATACCGCCGCGATTCACGATTTCGCGGCGCAATCGGGCGTGCAGATCCTCGCGGCCGCCGATGTCCTGAGCGGCCAGCGCCTGAATGCCGTCTCGGGGGAACACTCGACCGACGAGGGGCTGAAGCTGCTCCTTGCGGGCACCGGACTCAAGCACGAGTACATTGGCAATCGCGCTGTCGCCCTGCTGGCGACGGCGGCCGAGACGGGCACGGTCGACTCGCCGGCTGCAGATCTATCGACCCGCGGCACCAATGAAACACGCAGGTCCTTCTGGGATCGATTTCGGCTGGCTCAGGTGGATCAGGCAAACATCGCGGGCGGACCGGCGGAGCCGCCGGGCACGACCTCCCTCGAGGAAGTCGTGGTGACCGGCATTCGCCAGTCAGTGCAGAAATCCCTGGACGACAAGCGTGACGCGGACACCGTTGCCGACATCATCACGGCCGAAGACATCGGCAAGCTGCCGGACAACAACGTCGCCGAATCCCTCAGCCGCATTCCGGGAGTGCAGATCACGCGGCGCGACGGCGACGGCTCGACGTTCGCCGTGCGCGGCATTTCGCAGAACCGGCTGGAGATCAACGGCCGCAGCTTCATCGGTCCGTCCGACAGCGGGCAGCCGGCACTCAAGTCCCTGAACCCCGAGATCCTCTCGGGCATGGAAGTCATCAAGTCGCCATCGGCCGATATGACCGAGGGCGCGCTCGGCGCGATCGTCAACTTGAAGACCAAACGCCCATTGGATTTCCCCGACGGTCTGGCTGCAGCGCGCATCGAGGGCGTCTATGCCAATCAGGCGGACGACCTGGGCTATCGCGCTTCGGCACTGTTCTCGAATGCATTTCTCGGCAATTCGCTGGGCGTGCTGGTAAGCGGCGCATACACAGATGCAGACACGCGCGGGTATCTGTTCGATACCGTCGGCTGGACGCGCACTAGCGCGATCGATGTCACCGGCGACGGCGTTGCCGACGCCAACCAGTTCCGCCCGAACCGCCTGATGCAGACCACCGTCGATCGCAACGACAAGCGGTTGACTATCAACGCGGCGCTGCAGTGGCAGCCCACGGAGCGTTCCGAGCTGATCCTCGAGAGCACGTATTCGGATCTCGATCGGCAGCGCCGGCTGAGCCAATACCAGGGCTTGCTCAACAACAACGCGGTGGGCGCGCGAGCCGATGCCGACGGCACGATCACGTCGGCGACGTTCAACGGCATCACGCTGCGGCCGCTGGCCTACGACGTGCCGACCAGCTTCGAGACCTTCACGGTAGGCGCGTCTGGCAAAGTGAGCACCGCCAACGACCGCCTGACTCTGTCCGCTGATCTCTCATACAGCAAAGGCGAGGGGAATGACGGAACACCCGGCGCGCCATTCACGTATGTCGTCGTGCCGCGCGCTGGGCGCATAGTGAATGTCGGCTATGACGTTCGCAATGGCAGGCGCGATGTGCCGGATATCAACTACACGGCCAACTACGACATCAACGATCCGATGCAGTACCAACTGCTGTCGATCTTCGATGGTGAGGGGCCACGCGATAACAAGGGACATGACGGCCGCTTCGATATCGACTACCGGATCGACAAAGGCATTCTGTCGATGCTGGAAACGGGTGTGCGTTACGAGAACGTCGAGCTCTATACCGCCACGCTGCAGAACCTGCCGTTGGCCACATCGCTGCTGTCCGGGCGCGACACGAACGGCGACGGCATCCTGACCGTCGATGAGTTGCCTGGCCTGAACTATGGCAATCAGCAAACCGGCGGTTACTACTCGGGGTTGGCGGGCGCATTCCCGCGTGACTTCCTGACCGGGACGGTCGACAAGGAAGCGGCGCGTGCGGGTTTCAACCTGCCGGCGCTGTCGCTGTTCGCGCCGATCACGCAAGGGCCCGTTTCGGTGAAGGCGGTGGAAGAAGACAACTATGCCGCCTACGGCAAGGCGAATCTGCGGGGTGAGCTGGGTGAGCGGCCGTTTCGTGGCAACGTCGGTGTGAGATATGTACGCACCGATCGTTTGGCGAGTGGCGATCCGTCGGCTACGCAGCCTACGCAGTCCGAAGCGAGGTTCACGCATTGGCTGCCGAGCGGTAATTTCGCGCTCGACCTGACACCGGACCTCGTCATGCGGCTCGCTGCCGCGAAAGTGGTGGCGCGACCGAGCCTGGTCGACGTCGGCCCCGGCTTCTCGCCCAACACGACGAACAATACCGGCAGGCGCGGCAATCCGGGACTGCAGCCGTTCCAGGCCACGCAATACGATGCGACGCTGGAATGGTATTTCGGCGAGGCCAGCATTCTCTCCGGCGCGCTGTTCCGCAAGGATGTCGGCTCCTTCACCGTCGTGACGGTGACGCAGGAGTTCGTCCCGGGGTTCTCGGAGCGCTTCGGTCTGTTCAATGTCAGCCAGCCGCAGAACGGATCGGACGGCTCGGTCCAGGGTTTCGAGCTCAATTATCAGCAGGCCTTCCGTTCGCTGCCGAGCTTTCTCGCCAATCTCGGTGTGCAAGCGAACTACACCTATGCCGATAGCGACACGCCGCTGATCGATCCGCTCACGGGGTCGCGGCTGCCCTTGCCGGGCCTGTCCGAGGATAGCTACAGCCTCGTTGGATATTACGAAGATGCGCGTTTCAGCGTGCGCCTCGCATACACTCATCGCAGCAAGTATCTGGCTCAGGTCCAGCAAGCCGAGAACGCCGGCAGTCGCTTCAACGACGAGTTCGGGCAGTTGGACGCTTCCGCATCGCTGAACCTCACGGACCACGCGCGCTTGACCCTTGAAGCACAGAACTTGACCAAGTCCGTGAATCGACAATACGACGGCGTGGCAACGCGTCTCAGCAATTCGGCGCTGGAAGAACAGCGCTTGTACTTCGGGTTTGCGCTGACCCTCTGATGGACCCATGGTGCACTCCAGAGAATCTCTGATTTATTGCCATTGCTCCACCGCAGTGGCTGCGTTCATCGCTGCATTTCAGGCAGTTGCAAGCTTGCTGACGGCAGGGAAGTCGATTAATCAGAGCTTCTTTAGGTTCGGAGTGGTTCGTCTCGTCCTGGTCGCGGCGGCCATCGCAACTTGTGCAATTGCCGCTGCCGTCTCCGCGAGTGCAACCGAAGCGCCGGCTGCGGACATTGTCATCTATGGGTGCTCCCCGGCAGGGATTACAGCTGCGATCGAGGCACGGCGCCTCGATCAAAACGTGAATCTCATCTGTCGCGATGCTTACGTCGGCGGCATGACCACCAACGGACTCGGTTGGGCGGATACTGGCAATCACGATGCAATCGGTGGCTTGGCCCGACAGTTCTACCGCGACGTGAAGGCCTACTATGAGGCGCGCGGCGTACCGACTCGGACGAAAGCGCAGACCGCAGCGAACGGCGACGATCTCGATGCGATGTGGGTTTTCGAGCCGCACGTCGCCGAGGCGATCTATGAGGAGTGGTTGTCACGAGCGGGCATCGTTCCGGTGCGTAGCGCACCGCTGCGCCGGGATGGGAAAGGCGTGGAGAAGCGCGGCGCACGCCTCATTGCACTCACGACTGTGGACGGGCGCCGCTTCGCCGGCCGCGTGTTCATCGATGCCAGCTATGAAGGCGATCTCATGGCTGAAGCGGGCGTCACCTTCACCCTCGGCCGCGAATCGAACGCAACGTATGGTGAGACGCTGAACGGTATCCAGACCGCTCATGCGAGCCATCATCAGTTCGATCGGGATGTCGATCCTTACGTGAAGCCAGGCGATCGCTCCAGCGGATTGGTGCCGCGAATCGAGCCCGGTCCCGCGGGGCGTGACGGTGACGGCGACCAGCGCATTCAGGCGTACACCTATCGGTTGTGCATGACGCAGGTGCCCGAGCGGGCGGCACCGTTCCCCAAGCCTGCAAGTTACGACCCGCGCCAGTACGAGTTGCTCGCCCGCTATCTGGATGCGGGCTGGCGGGATCTGTTCGCCAAGTATGACCCGATCCCGAACGGCAAGACTGACACGAACAATCACGGCGCGTTCTCGTTCGACAACATCGGCATGAACTACGAGTATCCGACCGGCTCGGACCAGCAGCGGGCCCGCATCGCCGCCGAGCATCGCGAATATCAGCAGGGCCTGCTTTGGTTCATGCAGAACGATCCGCGTACCCCCGCGGACGTTCGCGCCAGCATGCGTGGTTGGGGGCTGTGTCGCGACGAATTCGTCGACAACGGGCACTGGCCGCGCGAGATGTATATCCGTGAAGCGCGTCGGATGGTGTCCGATTTCGTAATGACCGAGAGCCACCTGCGGGGCACGAAGGCCACGCCGGCTTCGATCGGTCTGGGCTCTTACAAGATGGACTCACACAACGTACGCCGCTATGTGGATGCCCGCGGATTCGCGCGCAACGAGGGCGACATTCAAGTGAGTCCAGGCCGCTCATATGAGATTGGCTACGGAGCCATCGTGCCGAAGCGCACGGAGGCCGAGAATCTGCTCGTGCCAGTGGCGCTCTCCGCATCTCACATCGCCTACGGATCGATTCGGATGGAGCCAGTCTTCATGATCCTGGGCCAGTCCTCGGCTACAGCCGCCGCAATTGCCATACGAAATCGTCAGCCTGTCCAGCAGGTCTCTTACCGGAAATTGCGCGATCGATTGCTGAAGGAAGGCCAGATCCTGAGTGCCGCGGGAGGCGAATGAAGATCGCGCGCGCCTCGCTTTGTTTGTTGGCGCTGTTCGTGGCCGCGAGTGCGAGTGCGCAGATTCGTCCGCCCAGCGGGGGCAAAGGCGTTGGTGACTACACGCTGCACGATTTCGCGGCGAAGCTGATGATGCAGCAGGACGATATCGCCGAGATCGGGCGATATAGCGAAGCCAATCGAGTGCTGCTCGCCGAGCGCGATGTCCGGCCTCGCGTCGTATTTCTGGGCGACTCGATCACTGAGATGTGGGCCGGGCTGGAAGCGCGCAGCGATAGCGCAAAGCGCTGGGTGAATCGGGGCATCGGCGGTTCAAACACGACGCAGATGCTGCTGCGTTTCGGCGATGATGTCGTGAATCTGCGTCCGATCGCAGTCGTGGTTCTGGGGGGTACCAACGACTTTCGTGCGTATGTCGGCTCGCCAGCATCCATTGTGGACGGTGCCGTCGAGCGCATCCGTCGCAACATCACCGCCATGTCCGACATTGCCGATGCGCGACACATCGCCATGGTGTTGTGCTCGATCCCCCCGGTGGGTCGTGACATTGAGCGCATCGCCCGGGATCCGGCCGGGATCGCCCAAGCCAATCGCTGGCTGACGGCGTTTGCTCTGGAGCGCGGCTACCAGTTCGTTGATTACACCCGTGTGCTGAGCGACGGCGAAGGATTCCTGAAGAGCGAATACTCGGGCGATGGGATTCATCCCAACGCGGCCGGCTACGCTGCCATGATTCCCCTGCTCGATACTGCACTGGCACAGCGTGTACTAAAGCGAGCGGAGCCCGGCGCATCAGCCCACTTGGTTCAATAATCTATGCATTGCTCCCCGTGGAGGTGCCCGAGGCGGCATCAGAACCTTCCTTTGGCCGCTGACCCGTACTCCATCGCCTCGCCGTTCACGGGACAGCTCACGCGTTTGCTCTGCAGAGCTCCGGCAGCCGCATGCGTGTCGCTGCCGCGATCGAGCCACTCCGAACCAGCGATATGGCGGCCTCGAGATCCGGATGCATGTAGCGATCATCTTCTAGTTTGCTGACGTGCTGCCGCAGGGTCGCTCGGACCGCTTCCAGGGGCGGGCTGGAGGCAAGCGGCGAGTGAAAGTCACAAGCCTGAGCGGCCGCCAGCAGTTCGATGGCGATGACCGCGGCAGCGTTGTCGACCATCGGTAGCAATCGGCGTGCGGCGTGCGCCGCCATCGAGACGTGATCTTCTTGATTGGCCGACGTGGGAATGGAATCCACGCTGGCCGGGAAAGCTTTTTGCTTGTTCTCGGCAACCAGGGCCGCCGCAGTGACCTGGGGAATCATGAAGCCGGAATTGAGACCGGGCTTGGGTGTCAGAAAAGCGGGCAGGCCGGACAGCGCCGGATCGATGAGCATGGCGATCCGCCGCTCGGCGATGGAGCCGATCTCGCATAACGCGATCGCAATCATATCGGCGGCAAACGCGACCGGTTCGGCGTGAAAATTGCCCCCCGACAGCGCTTCGCCTTGTTCCGCGAACACCAAAGGATTGTCAGAAACGCCGTTGGCCTCCGTGTCGAGAAATGAAGCTGCCTGGCGCAGCAAGTCCAGGCAAGCACCCATGACCTGGGGCTGGCATCGCAGGCAGTAGGGATCTTGCACCCGCTCGTCATTCACCAAATGCGATGCGCGCAGTGCGCTTCCGGCCATCAAGTCGCGCAAGGTGCCTGCTGCTTCCATCTGGCCACGGTGTTTGCGAAGCAGGTGGATTCGCGCATCGAAGGGCGTGTCGGAGCCCAAGGCAGCGTCCGTCGTCAGCGCGCCGACCACCAGTGAGGTCTGCAAAACGATTTCGGCTTCGAACAGCGCTGACAGCGCGACGGCGGTCGAGAACTGCGTGCCATTGAGAAGGGCGAGCCCTTCCTTGGGACCAAGCACCAGCGGTTCGAGCCCTGCTAGTGCCAAGCCTTCGGCAGCAGGCAGTCGACCCTGCTTGGTGAATACCTCGCCGACTCCGATCATGGTCGCGGTCATCTGCGCCAGTGGGGCCAGATCGCCCGACGCACCCACGGACCCTTGACACGGAACGACAGGAATTATTTCGCGCGTAAGCATCGTTTGCAGGAACGCGAGCGTTTCAGTGCGGACGCCAGATGCGCCCTGACCGAGGCTCGCCAGCTTCAAAGCCATCATGAGTCTCGTGATGCTCACGGGTAACGGTTCGCCTACGCCCGCGGCGTGGGACAGCACGATGTTACGTTGCAGCCGTGCCAAGTCGGCGTTGTCGATGCGCACGCTCGCGAGCTTGCCGAATCCAGTATTGATACCGTAGACAGGCTTGCCTTCCGCTACGATTCGGGAAATCACTTGAGCGCTGCGTGCGACGGCCCCGCTGCATGCCTCGTCGAGCTGCGGCACCGCGCCCCGGTAAATGGCTCTCCAATCGGCCAGCGTCGAAAATCCTGGTTGCAAGACAATCGCGATCATTGGCCTCTCCAAATGCGGGCGAACAGCGGGTTGAATCCAATTCGATAGACGAGCTCGGACAGGCTGGCGACGTTCCAGATGGCCAGGTCTGCATATTTGCCTGCCTCAAGCGTGCCGGTCTGTGCGTCGACACCCAGTGCCCGTGCCGCCTCGCGTGTGACGCCGGCAATGCATTCTTCGGCAGTCATGCCGAACTGCGTCGCCGCCATGTTCATCGCCAGCAGCAGTGAGGTGAGTGGCGAGGTGCCGGGATTGCAATCGGTAGCTACGGCCATGTGCACACGATGGCGCCTGAGTAGATCGATGGGCGGGCGAGTTTGTTCTCGCAAGAAGTAGAAGGCTCCAGGCAGCAGTACGGCCACCGTCCCCGCTGAGGCCATGGCCGATACACTCATCTCATCCGCATGCTCCAGGTGATCGGCAGACAATGCTCGATACCTTGCGGCCAGTGCCGCCCCTTCCAGGTTGGATAACTGGTCAGCGTGCAGCTTCACCGGTAACGCCAGCGCCGAGGCAGCTGTGAACAGGCGCGCTACTTGCGCGGGCGAGAACGCAATCGTTTCGCAGAACGCGTCGACGGCATCGACAAGCCCTTCGGCCGCAAGTGTCGGCAACATGCGCAGCACTACATTGTCGATATAGTCATCCTTGCCGTGCACCGCCTCCGGCGGCAATGCATGTGCGCCCAGGAATGTGGTCGACACGGAAATGTTTCGTCGTTGCATCAGTCGACGGGCCACTTGCAGCATCTTGCGCTCGTTTTGCAGATCGAGGCCATATCCGGATTTGATTTCGATCGTGGTCACGCCTTCCGCAAGCAAGGCGTCCAGTCGCGGTAAGGCTTGTGCCATCAACTCGTCCGCGGTCGCGGCACGTGTGGCTTGGACCGTGGAGAGAATGCCACCGCCGGCACGCGCAATCTGCTCATAACTGACACCTTGCAGGCGCAGCTCGAAGTCCCTGGCGCGATTACCTGCAAACACCAAGTGGGTGTGGCAATCGACAAGCCCGGGTGTGATCCATCGTCCGTCGCAGTCGGTGATGTGGGCGTTGATGGTGAACGCGCGGGGAAGCTCAGCTGCGGGCCCCGCATAGATGATGTGGTCCGCGCGGATCGCAACGACACCGTTCTCGACTAGGCCCAGCCCCGCGGCACGCGCTGCCAAGGTCGCCAGCCGCGCGTTGCGAAAGATGCGGATTCCCGGCGAATGGTCGGAGTTCATGGACAAGGTGAGGGCAGCTGATAGCTTGGCAGGCGTGCTGTTAATGTATAGGCATATTGATGGCGGATGCAACTGCAGCGGCAATGATTGCGTGACGGGAGAGCCATGCTGACCTGGTGACGCGCTGTGGCGTAAGCATGGACTGCAGCGTGCATATCAGCTTGGCATGGAGCCGCGTCTGCTAAAGTGCTCGCTGCGCCAAGATGGTCGGAGAAGATCGGCACCACGCCCGCAACTGCGTTCGTGCCCAAGTTCCAGTCGGCAATAAAAGATGCGTGGAGTGTGATGCGATCGATGCAGTTTAGGCCCGTGGCCTCATCCCGGGTGCGGCAATGAGCGTGGCAAGATCCTCAGCCAGCGGCAAACGCTCGATGTCGCTGCATCAGCGAATACTTTCGGATATCGAAAATCTGATTCTCACCGGCGCGTGGCAGGCTGGGCGCAAGATCCCTGTCGAACACGAGTTGATGAAGCAGTACCAGTGCTCGCGGATGACGGTGAGCAAGGTGCTGACACAGCTCGCGAACGCGCGAATGATTGAACGACGGCGCAAGAGCGGCAGCTTCGTCAGTCGGCCGCACTCACAATCGGCGGTCCTCACAATTCCCGATATCAAGGCCGAAGTGGCGGCACTGGGCTTGCCTTACAGCTTTGAAATCCTTCGCAAGCTGCGGCGACGGAGCACCAGTGACGAGCGTACCCTCCTCGGCGCGGAGCGATCGGTGCCGGTGCTGGAGATCGTCTGCAGCCATCGTGCCGGTTCGCGACCATTTTGTTTCGAGCAGCGCCTGATCAATCTCCAGTCCGTACCCGAAGCGGCAAAGGAAACCTTTGACGAAGTGGCCCCAGGAGCGTGGCTGTTGCATCGGGTCCCGTGGCTGCTTGCCGAGCACAGGATCCGGGCATCGGAGGCGGACGCCGAGACGGCGAGCGCGCTCAAAATTCGTCCGCAGGCAGCGGTGCTGACCATCGAGCGGACCACCCGCTCTGCGCAGTCGACCGCAATCACCTTCGTGAGACTGGCTTACCCGGCAGATTTGCACGAGCTCGTCGCATCTTTCGCATCGCCCGGAGAGCAGCAAGCGCTGGCAGCGCAGCGGAATACGCCGTGAGACCGCCTGATATGGAGCGATCTGGTATCAGGGCGGTTACATCGTCGCGTCGCCAGCGAACTCGTACTTCGAGCCCGGATAGTAGAGGTTGGCCGTCGTTGCGACGGTATCGTGGGTCCAGGTGCGGCGCATGAGCAGGAGGCACGGCTCGCTGGGTTTCATCTCCAGCAGCGCAGCGATGTTGGGTTCCGGGATCGCGGCGCGCAGTATGTGCTCAGCTCTCTGCAGTGGTGCGACAGCTCTCAGATACTCGTTCGGCGTCTTCTGGGTGAAGTCGACATCGATATAACCGGGTGCGACGGCGGGATTCACATAGCGGTCTTCGACCTGGATCGGAACATCATTCTCATGATGGACGACGATGCTATGGAAGAGCCGTGCCCGGACGGGGACGTTGAAATCGCGCGCCAGCCGGGCGTCGGCCACTATCGCTTCTTTAAGCGTCTGCGTCGCTCGATACTCATGGCCACGCCCACGGATCTCATCTGCAATGTTGTGGATCTGCAGCGGATGCGCCTGGGGGCCGCGTTCGGCGACAAATGTCCCGACCCCCGGCATCCTTACCAACACCCCTTCCTGACTGAGATCATTGAGGGCGCGGTTGACAGTCATTCTCGACACGCCGAGCTTGCGCACCAACTCGTGTTCCGAGGGGACGCGGCTGTTGGCCGACAATTCGCCGGACGCCATCTTCTGCAGGACGTGCGCCTTAACCTTTTGATAAAGGGGCAAATCCTTCGCTCCAGATCGCCGTATCAACGTAATCTCCTTGCCTTGTCGACGGGCCATCACGTGGGCCACCCAGACGACAGGGTTAAACGTTAGTTTCGTTTCTGGCAGCGATTGTATAGACAATCAGCCCGAGATTGAAGCACCCCGCAGTACCGACAGTACGACCGACGCCGGTGAGACCAGGATTCAGCTTGGCGATTCCTTGCAGTCGACGCCGTGTAAAGTGGGCCGGAAACGCGATGGCTTGAAGTATTGCCGCGGCCAGCTGGCCGCCGGGCCACCCTCAGCGCCGTTGTATCCTCTTGTATATACATGTGGCGCAAGTTGGCATACATTCACCGCACCATCCGGGGTGAAGAAAATGCGCAAAGCCATCGTCACGGTCCATCTATGGCTCGGGTTGATTATCGGTCTGCTGTGGGCAATTCAAGGACTTACCGGGGCGCTCTTCGTATTTTCGCGCGAGGCAGATCGCCTCTTCCTGCCCACCGTGTCGGGCGGTCCAATGGTGAGCTTGGATACAATGGTTGCTGCGGCCGAGAAAACGGCGCCGGGCGCTGTGATCACTCGGCTGTCAGTCGCCGACAAGCATCAGGATACGGTCAACGTTCTCTACAACGATCCTGACGGTGTGAAGCGCGCCGTGGTCGTCGATGGCGCCAGCGGCAAAGTCATCGCGAGGCGGGAAATGGAGCCCTGGACACCGTTCACCGGGTCTGCGTCGCGGTGGCTTTATACAACGCACCTGAGCCTCATGGGGGGCGATCGCGGGCAGACACTGGTCGGCATTTCTGGATTGTTTTTGGTGACGGCTGCAATCACCGGTCTGTGGATCGCATGGCCCAGGCGCGGGGCCTGGCGCAGCGTGTTCGAATGGCGGCGTTGGCGCAAGCTTGAGCATCAGTTGTTCGGCTGGCACCGGGCCATCGGGCTCATGGGCGGCTTTCTGTTCATCGGCATGGCGCTGACGGGTGCGTTCATGGCCTTTCCCGAAGAACCGGTACGGCAGTTCGCCGCCAAGTTCATGCCTTACGAGCAGACCTTCTCGGGCGTGATGATGCATCACAATCACGGTCCGTTGCCGGCCCTTGAGGCCCAGGTTTCTCCGCAACAGGCGCTGGAGACGGCTCTGCAACGATTCCCGCAGGCGCACTGGGTGCGGGTCTTCATGCCGAACGCCGACATGCCGAGCTATATCGTACGTCTCTATCAGCCCGGTGAGATCCGCGCATGGCTCGGTACGACTGAGGTAGTTGTTAACGCCATGAGTGGGCAGGTCACTGGGGTATTCGATGCGTTGCATGCACCAGTAAGTAACAAGATCTTCGATGGCAGCTTCGACTTTCACAGCGGCGCGCTCGGCGGTGTGCCAGGGCGAATTCTCGTGATGCTGCTCGGTCTGTCGCTACCGACGCTCTACGTCACCGGCGTGTGGGCATGGTTCGGCAAGCGTCGCCGCAAAGCGGAGCGTGCGATGAAACAAAGGGAGCTCGGTCCAGCAGTGGTGCGGTAGTAATGCGGAGGGAGGCCGGCCGTGGATGCAGCAAAGCCGGCAGGAGCATCAGGCAGTTTCCATTCATCGAAAAGGTCAAAGCGGGGCAGCTCATGAATCAAACAACGTTGGCAACAGCGAGCGCGGTCGTTGGTGCGATGAGTCTCTGTTTCTCTTTATCCGCTGCGGCCGGCGATGCCAGCGATGGCGTTGTGGCCTCGGCGTCTGCGCCGGCGGCGATCGGCCCATATTCTCAGGCCATCCTGGCCAATGGAACACTTTATGTATCGGGGCAGCTCGGGCTGGACGTGAAGACGGGCGAGCTCGCGGGCGCTGACACCGGCGCGCAGGCTCAACAGATCCTCAAGAATCTTGCGGCAATACTCCTGGCCGGCGGAATGGTGTTCGATGATGTAGTGATGGCACAGATCTATTTGATCGACCTTGCCGACTATGCACTCGTCAACAAATTATATGGCGAGGTTTTCCAGCGTCTGCCGGCGCGCGCGGTGGTGCAGGTTGCCCGCCTGCCTCGTGATGCGCGCATCGAGATCTCTGTGATTGCAACGAAGGCTGAGCGCCGCTAAGGGAACCGCAGGCCGCGCCGCCTGCGAGCGCTGAAGTCGGTGCGCCGAAAAGGCGAGGCTGCCGAAGAGCACGCCGGCACACGCCAAGTATTGCTCCCTCAGGTATTTTCCCGCTGTTATGGATCGGGTCCTGGATCTCTGGTAACGGATGTACAGGCAACCCTGTCAATCAAGTTTTCTATGACGTGATAAGTTCGAAAAAGCCCGGTTATTTGCGCTTGACGACAATGTATAGACAGGAGCATGCTGCAAAAAAGATCCGGCAAAGTGACCGAGTGAACCACGGGGAGGGCTAAAAAATGATCACGGGGAAGATAATGAATCGCACCTACTTGTCTTGCGGCGCGTCGATAGCTGCGTTGTGGGTTTCAAGCGCGCCTGTCTGGGCGCAGAGTGTAGAGAGCAATTCGCCGGCCACCGATGCCGATCCGGCCGCCGTGCTCCACGAAGTTGTGGTAACGGCAACCCGTCGCGAAAGCACGGCGATTGCGGCGCCACTGAGTCTCACGGCGATCGGCAGTCAGGAATTAACCAAGACGGGCGCGACCAGCGTCACGCAGATCGCCGACCGCGTCCCTGGTTTGACGTTCACCACGCTGGGACCGAACGCCAATCGTTTCTTCGTCCGCGGCATCGGCTCCTATGCGGCCAACCAGTCGCCGACCACCGGTTTGTATTTCGATGAGACGCCGTTGCAAACCCGTACCAGCACCGGTCTGTTTTCGCCCGATCCGATCATTTATGACCTGGCCCGCATCGAGGTGCTGCGCGGGCCGCAGGGAACGCTGTTTGGTTCCTCGGCCATGGGCGGCAGCATTCGCTTCATCAGCAACAAGCCGGATACCAGCAGGTTCGAAGGCAACTTCTATGGTGAGGCAGCGACGACCGAAGACGGTGGCGACAGTTACAACGTCAAGGGCATGCTGAACGCACCGATCGTCCAAGACAAGCTCGCAGTCCGGATTGTCGGCGTGCAAGCCTACGACGCCGGTTGGATCGACAATATTCGTCCGCTCGGCGACGATATTTTCGAGAATCTGGATCGTCCGGAGGCGTGGGATAGGGACGTCAACTGGCTGCGTACCAGAGCGGCGCGTGTGATGATCGGCTTTACCCCGAACGACACGCTGCGCATCACGCCCACGCTTTACTATTCAAATGTTCGTGGCGGCGCGGTCAAGCCTCTGCAGGACGAGGTGCTGGGTGTGGAGAACCGGCGCGAGGCGCGTTGGATCGACGAGCCGCTTGACACCACTGTGTTCAACGGCAACCTCTTGGTGGAAAAAGATGTGGAGTTCCTGGGCGGACTCACACTGCTTTCTTCGAGCTCTTATCTTGACGGCGAGCTCGATCGTCTCGTTGATATAACCGGCTATGGGCCCAGCCAGCCCGGCCTTACCCCGCCCGACGGCCGCCGCATCACGATCGCTTTTGATTCGCTCGCCCAGGTCGAGCAGTGGACGCAGGACCTGCGCATCATCTCGAAGAACGGCGGGCCGCTGAGCTTCGTAGTCGGCGCTTTTTATAACGACACGAAGGCGCCGACGGTCATCGTCAATCGCATCATCAATGACTTCGGCGCGGGCGCATCGCCGGTGCAGCGTGTGCGTGATTTCAGATTCGAGCAGGAGGAAAAGGCTTTGTACGGTGAGTTGACATTCGAAGTCGGCGATTTCGAGTTGGGCGCCGGCGGCCGCTACTTCAGCTACGATCAGGTAGACAGCCGCCGGCAAGTACGGCCGTTCCGAACGCAGCCGGTGGACTACGATTTCTCGGTCAGTTCCGATGAAAGCGGCTTCACGCCACATTTGACTGCGGCTTACAAGCCAAGTCCGAACCAGAATCTCTATGTCACCTATTCGCAGGGCTTTCGCACGGGCGGCAGCAATGCACCCGTCACGGAGGATCAATGTCCTGCGGCACTGCGCCAGCAACTGGGCATCCCGGACAACCCGGGGCCATTCAAGAGCGACACCACCACCAACTACGAGGCAGGCGCTAAATTCAGGGCAGGGATGGTGCACTTCAGCGGTGCCGTGTATCAAATCGACTGGGACGATTACCAGCAGGCGGATGAACGCTCGTGCGGCATCTCCTCGTTCACCTATACACTCAACGCCGGCAAGGTACGCAGCCGTGGCAGCGAAGCGGAGATCACTATCAGTCCGATTGATGGGCTGACCTTGAGTGGCAACGTTGCCTATATCAATGCCGAGTTCATGGCCCCCAATCCAATCCTGGGATATGCCAAGGGGGAGGCGCTCCCGGACGTTCCGGAATGGACGTACGGCGCGCTCGCCGAGTATGTATTTCCCGTCGCCGGCTCGTTCTCAATGCGGGTGCGCGGGGATTTCAATCATGTTTCTGACATGCGTACTGCCAGCGGCACCAGCACCGGCCCTCTTCCTGATCGACGGTCGGACTATTCACTTGTCAACGCGAGCCTGAGTCTGCTCTCCGATGAAAACTGGGAGGTCGGCCTGTTCGGCCGCAATTTGACCGACGAGAGCCCGAACTACGGCTACGACACGGGGTTCCCGCGCGAACTGGTGGGGGGCCAGTCGGATCTTTCGGTGTTGTCGACGCGTCCTCGCACCATCGGCGTGTCGCTGCAGAAGAGCTTCTAGATCTGCTCGGGGGAGAGAGAGCGGGCGGTGCTCGCTCTCTCTCCCAGCTGCCTGCTGCGTACCAAACGTTTCTTGCCTGGCGGCTTTCGTAACGCGACGCGCGCTGCATTCACGGCTGGTGCGAAGGGCAGCGCAATCCATTGCCATTGGTGGTCGAGTGAAAGAGATAAGCAAGGCGGCGCCTCATCTGCCGTGGTTGGTTGTTGCAGTGTTGGGCGCGGCGGCCGCGGGGGCGATAGCATTGCAGCGAGGCGAGCACGTCAACGCGCTGTGGCTGGTCGTCGCTGCCGTGTCGATCTACTTGATTGGTTATCGCTACTACAGTTTATACATCGCGCGCAGCGTCCTTCGACTCGATCCTTCCCGGCCGACGCCGGCGGTACGACACGCGGATGGTCTGGACTACGTTCCAACCGACCGTTACGTACTCTTCGGACATCATTTCGCAGCGATCGCCGGGGCGGGTCCGCTGGTCGGTCCGGTCCTCGCGGCGCAGATGGGCTATTTGCCCGGCACGTTGTGGCTGGTCGTCGGCGTCGTGCTTGCCGGTGCCGTTCAGGATTTTCTCGTCTTGTTCATCTCCATGCGCCGCGATGGCCGCTCTTTCGGCGAACTCGTACGCCTGGAGATGGGGCCGACCGCAGGCACGATCGCGCTGATCGGCGCCTTCATGATCATGGTCATCATCCTCGCGGTATTGTCATTGATCGTCGTGCGCGCGCTGGCAGACAGCCCCTGGGGCATGTTCACCGTCGCGGCGACGGTGCCGTTGGCGATCCTGATGGGCGTCTATTCGCGTTGGCTGCGGCCTGGGCGGGTCGGCGAAGTCTCGATGCTGGGATTGATCGGCCTGATCCTCGCCATCGTGTATGGCCAAGCCATTGCGGCATCGCCGACAGCGGCCGAGTTTTTCACCTTTTCGCCGCTGCAGCTGTGCTGGATTCTGATTGCTTATGGCGCGGTCGCAGCGATGTTGCCCGTGTGGCTGCTGCTCGCGCCACGCGATTATCTGTCGACGTTTCTCAAGATCGGGGCGATTGTCGCGCTCGCGATCGGCATTGCGATCATGCAGCCGGAATTGCGCATGCCGCCGGTCACGCGATTTATCGACGGCACCGGTCCGGTTTGGGCAGGTGGGCTATTTCCGTTTTTGTTCATCACCATCGCATGCGGTGCGGTCTCCGGCTTTCATGCGCTGATCGCGAGCGGCACCACACCGAAGCTGATCGCCTCCGAAGCGGATGCGCGCTTCATCGGCTACGGTGCCATGCTGGTTGAAAGCTTCGTGGCAATCATGGCGCTGGTGGCCGCGTCTATTCTCGATCCTGGTATTTACTTCACCATGAACTCCCCGGCCGCGCTTATCGGCGTGACGCCGGAGAGCGCCGCTGCCGCAGTGAGCGCGATGGGATTCCCGATCAGTGCCGACAGCATTGCTCAAACGGCGCGGGACATGGGCGAACACAGCATCATCTCGCGCGCCGGCGGCGCACCGACGCTGGCTGTCGCCATGGCGCAGATTTTCAGTCACATGATCGGCGGCCAGTCGATGATGGCCTTCTGGTACCACTTTGCGATTCTGTTCGAGGCGTTGTTTATTTTGACGGCGGTGGATGCGGGGACGCGTGCCGGCCGCTTCATGCTGCAAGACCTGCTTGGGCAGTTTTCCCCACGGCTGAAGAACACGCAATCGCTGCCTGCGAATGCACTCGCAACCGTCTTGTGCGTTGCTGCCTGGGGCTTCTTTCTTCATCAAGGTGTCACCGATCCGCTCGGCGGCGTAAACACGCTATGGCCGCTGTTCGGGATCTCTAATCAGATGCTGGCGGCGGTGGCGTTGATGCTGGGGACAGTCGTGCTATTCCGCATGAAACGTGAGCGGATGGCCTGGGTGGCGCTGGTGCCGGCGGCATGGCTGGTACTGTGCACCGGCACAGCGGGCTTGCTGAAGGTGTTCTCGCCCGATCCCAAGGTGGGATTCATTGCGCATGCGCTTCGATTTCAAACTGCCGTGGAGAAGGGGGAAGTACTTGCTCCGGCGAAGTCTCTCGGCGAGATGCAACGAATCATCTTCAACGACTTGGTCGATGCCGGGTTGTGCCTGTTTTTCTTGCTGGTCGTGCTCAGCATGCTAGTGCTGGCAGTGAAGGCGTGCCGAGAGGGTTTCAGGCAGCGCGCGCCCAGCGCGCGTGAGGCTGCGATCGTAGCGTGAGTGACACTGATGGCTAACCTGCTACTGCGTCCCCTTCGGTACACTCGGCACCTGGCTCAGGCGCTGGTCGGGCTGCCCAGCTACGACGCCTACCTGCAGCATATGGCGCGTCAACACCCCGAGCGAAGACCCATGGATTATCGATCGTTCTTCCGCGACCGCCAGCAGGCACGCTACGGTGGCAAGAGTGGCAGCCGTTGTTGTTGATGCCAGCCTGATCAACGGTTGCGCAATGTCGGCTCAGAGTAGTAGCTCGGAGAGTGCGCCGGCAAATCGAGCCGCGATGGCTTCGCGCGCATGGTGACGGCCCTCCGCAACGACTTTGCGGCCACCGCTCCAAACGCAATCGACGACGTTCGCGCCGGCAAAGATCCAAGTGTCGAGCCACGCATCTCCTGTGCGCGCTTGCATCGCTTCGTGATCGCCCCGCAACGCGACGATATCGGCGATGTTGCCGCGTTCGAGCCGACCTGTATTGGCGCCCAGCGCCGCTGCGCCGCCGGTCAGAGCCGCGCTAAACAGTGTGCGCCCGGTGGAGTAGTCATCAGTCGAGCGCAGCACATTGCGTTCCCGATGGATCAGTCGCTGCCCATACTCCAGCAGCCGCAGCTCCTCCGCCAGATTGATGTGCACGTTCGAATCGGTCCCGATGCCGAAGCGGCCTTGCTGGTTCAAGTACGGACGCGCCGGGAACACGCCGTCACCCAGGTTCGCCTCCGTGATGGGGCACAAGCCCGCAGTTGCGTTACTGGAGGCGAGCCGGGCCGTTTCGATA